>CAXXJY010000001.1:0-122500 GCA_963675825.2 Alteraurantiacibacter sp.
CGCGCCCATAGTCCAGCGCGGTATCGGCGCGCAGGTTGATCAGCGGTCGGGGCGCGCCTGCGGGGCCGGAAATGGCATCGAGCGCCTGCGGCAGGGCCCCGGTCTCCACCAGCACGTCATCGATGTAGATGAAGCCTTCGCGGTCAAGCGAGATGGTCACCTGCTCGGGGTCCTGGTCCAGCGGGTTGGCGCGGCTTTCGGGCAGTTCCACGGGCACGCCGGTGGCGAGCAACGGGGCGGTGACCATGAAGATGATGAGCAGCACCAGCATCACGTCAACAAACGGCGTGACGTTGATCTCCGCCATCGGTGCGCGGCGCGAAGAGCGGCCCCGGCGGCTGGCGGACATGACGCCCATGGCCATGGGCCTAACCCTCCATCTCGCGGCTGACCTGCGCATGCACGCGGTCGGCAAAGCGTTGCAGGTGGGCCTCAAACCCGTTCACCGTGTTTGACAGGCGGTTGTAGGCGATCACCGCAGGGATGGCCGCGAACAGGCCGATGGCCGTTGCGAACAGAGCCTCGGCAATGCCCGGTGCCACCACGGCAAGCGACGAATTCTGCTGCATGCCGATCTGGAAGAAGCTGTTCATGATGCCCCAGACGGTGCCGAACAGGCCCACGAACGGCGCGACGGCGCCGGTGGTGGCGAGGAAGTTGAGGCGGTTGGCGATCCTGTCAGTCTCGTGCGCCACCTGTCCTTCCAGCGCCTGCGCCACGCGGCCGCGCGCGGCAACCGGGTCCTTCAGCCCCGCCTTGTGGCTGCGGCGGAACTCGGCGATCCCGGCTGCGGCGACGCGGGCAGAGGGGTTGTCCTTGCGACGGCGCGCGTCGAGCAGGCTGTCGACATCCTCGTGCGTCCAGAAATCTTCCTCGAAGACCTCACAATTGCGGCGCGTCTTGCCCATGCGCAGGGAGAAGCCGATGATGATGGTCCACACCCAGACAGAGGCGAGAACAAGGCCGACAATCACCAGCTGCACCACGATGTCGGCATCGAGGAACAGCTGGATCGGGTCGAGCCGCGTCGGAGCGGAAACGGCAAGCAGGTCCAGCACGGTCATTCTTCGTCTTTCGTGACAAATTGTTCGAACAGGCGTCGCCAGTGTTCAGGCTGGCGGCGCGGACGGCCCTCGGGAGTAACGAACGCGGCGACGATGTCCACTTGCGCCAGCAGTTCCTCCCCACGCATCACGCGCTGCTCCATACGCGCAGAGGCGGCGCGCAGTTCCACGGCGCGGGTCTGCACCACCAGCTCGTCATCAAGTCTGGCAGGGCGGCGCCACTTAATCTGTGCCTCGGACACGGCATAGACGCCCTCTCCCGCCTCGAACGCCTCGCGCTGGTTGATGCCCAGCACGCGCAGCAGGTCGCTGCGGGCGCGTTCGCACCACTTCAGGTAATTGGCGTGATAGGCGATGCCGGACAGGTCGGTATCCTCGAAATAGACCCGCACCGGATAGAAGTGGCGGGACCCTTCGATTTTGCCGGAGGGTGGCTGCAATTGACTCTCCCTGGATGAACGGCTGCTTACAGCCTGTCTACGGCCAAGAACAGAGCGATTAGCGGCGAGTTGACTCGCGCTTGCGACCTATCGAGCCAGCATCGGCCCCAGCGGACCGCCGCCGAACAGGTGCACGTGCAGGTGCGGCACTTCCTGCCCGCCATTACGCCCGACGTTGCCCAGCAGGCGATAGCCGCGCACCACCAGCCCCTGTTCGCGCGCCACGTGCCCCACGGCGCGCACGAAACCGGCGATTTCCTCTGCCGATGCCTTGGCCGAGAAATCGTCCCAGCTGACATATTCGCCCTTGGGGATGACGAGGATGTGCACCGAGGCTTGCGGGTTGATGTCGTGGAAGGCGAAAGCCCAGTCGTCCTCGTAGACCTTCTGGCAGGAAATCTCCTCGCGCAGGATCCTGGCGAAGATATTTTCCGGATCGTAGGGCGCGGTGGGATCGATCGCCATTACTCGGGTTTCCTTGCAGCTTTTTCCTCAAGGCCGGACGTGCCCTCGCGCCGGTCCAGCTCTGCCAGCACGGCTGCCAGCGGAATCTCCTTCGCACCCAGCAGCACCAGCAGGTGGAACAGTAGGTCCGCTGCTTCGCCGGTCAGCTCTGCCTGGCTGCCGGCAAGCGCGGCGATTACCGTCTCGGTGGCTTCCTCGCCCACCTTCTCGCAGATCTTGGGCAGGCCCCTGGCATTGAGCTTCGCCACATAGCTGCTGTCCGGCGAGGCGCTGCGGCGCTGGGCAATCGTGGATTCGAGGCGTGCGAGTGTATCCATCGCCACAGGCAATGGGCGATAGGCGGCCTTTCGGTCAAGCATTGTCGGAAGGCTAGTCGTCGTCCTTGCGGCGCATCGACAGGCGGCGACCCAGCAGCACGCCCGCCACGCCCAGCGCGAACAGGGTGATGTTGGACGCTTCGGAAACCTGCACGGCCACTTGTGCCGCGGCAGGTGCGGCGCTGAGCAGCATGATGGCAGCGAATGTGAGTCGGGACGGCATGCGGCCGACAAACGCCTCCAGGCGCTGCACCGCAACAACGACCTTTCGACTGTCCCGGAACTGGACCCCTATCCGCGCGCCGGCAGTCCCGCTGCGCGCAGGGCCGCATGGGCATTGGCAATGGTATAGGTGCCAAAGTGGAAGATGCTGGCCGCCAGCACGGCGCTGGCGTGCCCCTTGGTCACGCCTTCGACAAGGTGCTGGAGCGTGCCCACGCCGCCGCTCGCCACCACCGGAACGGACACGGCATCGGCAATGGCGCGGGTAAGCTCAAGATCGTAGCCCTGCTGCGTGCCGTCACCATCCATGGAGGTGACGAGCAGTTCTCCCGCGCCCAGCTTTGCCAGTTTCACCGCGTGTTCCAGCGCATCGATCCCGGTTTCCCGCCGCCCGCCGTGGGTGAAGATTTCCCAGCGTCCGGGCTCTCCCGGAGCGGAGACGCGGCGCGCATCCACACTGGCCACCGCACACTGGCTACCCATGCGGTCAGCAATGTCGGCCATGATTTCGGGGCGGCGCACGGCGGCGGAATTGACCGCCACCTTGTCCGCACCTGCGAGGAGAAGCGCGCGGGCATCCTCTACGCTGGAAACGCCGCCGCCCACGGTCAGCGGCATGAAGCAAACCTCCGCCGTGCGCTTGACGATATCGAGCAGCGTGCCGCGCTTCTCGTGGCTGGCGGTAATGTCGAGGAAGCACAGCTCGTCCGCGCCAGCCGCATCATAGGCCTGCGCCTGCTCCACCGGATCGCCGGCGTCCTTCAGGTCAACGAAATTGACACCCTTCACCACGCGGCCATTGGCCACATCGAGACAGGGGATGACGCGGATACGGACGGTCATGAGAACCTCGCCGCAAATACCAAGCTGAGCAGTAGTATCGAGACATCGAAGGCGATGAATACCCAAAACCTCATGGGGTTCGAGTTGCGATCGATTTCAAACCCGGCCCAAAACGAGCGTCCAGAACGAAGCAGGCCGATTGCATGCAAGGCGGACCATGCTCCAATCGCCCCAAGCAAGAATACGGGCCAATTCATCGCCGCATACCCATCACCGGTTCGCCATCGCAATCGCGGTCGCGAGGTCCAGCCGACCTTCATACAGCGCACGTCCCGTAATCACGCCTTCGATCCCCTCGTCGGCATGGATCGAAAGCAAGTGGATGTCGTCGAGCCCTTTCACCCCGCCGCTGGCGATCACCGGGATATCCACGCTACGCGCCAGTTCCACCGTGGCATCGACATTGCAGCCTTTCAGCAGCCCGTCGCGGCCAATGTCGGTGAACAGCAGGCTGGCAACGCCGGCATCCTCGAACCGGCGGGCAAGATCGCGCACGGGCACGTTAGACACCTCGGCCCAGCCTTCGGTGGCGACCATGCCATCGCGCGCGTCGACGGCAACGACGATGCCACCTTCCCACTCGCGCGCCATCTGTTTTACGAAGTCGGGGTCTTTCAGCGCGGCAGAGCCCATCACCACGCGCGCCACGCCCAGGTTGAACCAGCCCTCCACCGCTTTCGCATCGCGGATGCCGCCGCCCAGCTGCACATAGCCGGGAAAGGCCTCGACAATGGCTTCCACCGCTTCGCGGTTCTCGGCGCGCCCGGCGAAGCTGCCGTCTAGATCGACCACGTGCAGGTGCTGCGCCCCCGCCTCGGCAAACAGCATTGCCTGGGCGGCGGGATTGTCTCCATAGACGGTGGCACGGTCCATATCGCCCTCGGCAAGTCGCACCACTTCGCCGCCTTTCAGGTCGATGGCAGGAAAGACGATCATACGGGTTTCCATTCGAGAAAGCGGCGCAGCAGGTCAATGCCGTAGGCCTGGCTCTTTTCCGGGTGGAACTGCACGCCCACGATATTGTTGCGGGCAATGGCAGCAACGATGCCGCCGCCGTGATCGGTCATCGCGGCCACGTCCAGCCCGTCTTCCGGCACGAAGTGGTAGGAGTGGAGGAAATAGGCCTCGCCTTCCTCCAGCAGTTCGTGGTCGCCGTGATGGGGGGTAAGGGCCACGTCGTTCCAGCCCATATGCGGCACGCGGATCGCGGGATCGGTGCGCTCGATCAGCTGCACTTCGCCGCCGATCCAGCCAAGGCCGGGACATTCGCCGTGCTCAAGGCCGCGATCTGCCAGCAGTTGCATGCCCACGCAAATGCCAAGGAACGGCTTGCGATCCTTTAGCACGCGCTCTTCCAGCGCATCGACCATGCCGGGGATGCCGGTCAGCCCTTCGTAGCAGGCGCGGAAACTGCCAACGCCCGGCAGCACGATGCGCTTGGCGCCACGCACCAGCTCGGGATCGGCGGTCACGGCGACATGCTCCGCCCCCGCCGCTTTCAGCGCATTATATACGGAGTGCAGGTTACCCGCGCCGTAGTCGATCAGTGCAATGGCCTCGGCCATTACCTGCTTCCCGCCCGCCCGTCCGGGCACGCGGTCCTCGCTAGACGCGCAGCAGAGCTGCGCCCGGTGCGGGCGGCCGTTCGGCCTTGCGGCAGTCTGCGCACCGTGTTCGCTTCGCTAACCACCCAGTTGCCCCTTGGTGCTCGGCACCGCGCCGCCCTTGCGCGCATCCAGTTCCACCGCCTGCCGCATGGCGCGGGCAAAGCCCTTGTACAGCGCCTCGCAGATATGGTGGTTGTTGCTGCCGTAAAGCACCTGGCAATGCAGCGTGAGCCCGGCGGTCTGCGCCACCGAGTGGAACCAGTGCTCGATCAGCTCGGTATCCCATTCGCCCAGCTTTTCCTGCGTGAAGCGGGCCTTCCACACCAGGAACGGGCGGCCCGAGATATCGACCACCACGCGCGCCATGGTCTCGTCCATCGGCGAATGCGCTTCGCCATATCGGCCGATGCCGGCCTTGTCGCCCAGCGCATCGGACAGGGCCTGGCCCAGCGCGATGGCGCTGTCCTCTGTGGTGTGATGCTGGTCGACATGCAGGTCGCCGTTCACCTTCAGGGTGACATCGATTAACGAATGGCGGCTGAATTGCTCCACCATGTGGTCGAGAAAGCCGATTCCGGTGGAAATGTCGTATTTTCCCGACCCATCGAGATTCACCTCGACGAGGATGTCGGTTTCCTTGGTTTTCCGCTCTGTTCGCCCTGTACGCATGAGGGTGAGCCTATAAGCGCCTGTTACGCCTGCGCAAGCGGATTGGCGGGGATTCGCGCCCGATTCCGGCTTGATTTTGCCTTGCGGCACGCTCACCTAGGCCCTCATGAGCGACGATACACCCGACAGTCTGATCCCGTACGACGAGATCGTGCAGGAGGCGCTGCGCGCCGTGGTCGGGCGCGTGCTGGGGCAGGTGGAGCGCGATGGCGGCACGCTGCCGGGCACGCACCACTTCTACATCACCTTCAAGACCAGTGCGCCCGGCGTGGATATTCCCGCCGCGCTGGCAGAGCGTTTTCCCGACGAGATGACCATCGTCCTGCAGAACAAGTTCTGGGACCTGGAAGTCACCGATCGCGGTTTTTCGGTGGGACTCAGCTTCAACCAGATTCCCAGCAAGCTGGTGGTCCCCTTCTCCGCCATCACCGCCTTCGTCGATCCCGCGGTCGATTTCGGGCTGCAGTTCCAGGCCGCGATCGAGGATGACGACGCCACCGCGCACGACGATGCGGAGAATGATGTACCCGACGGAGAGGAACGTCGCAGCATCGAGGACGTTGCCAAGAGTGAAGACGGCTCCAACGTCGTGACGGTCGATTTCGGCCGCAAGAAGTAGGTTCCACGACCCACGAACGGGGGCAGCGATGAGCGAACAGCTGGAACGCGAGGAAATCCGGCGCCGCGTGCGCGAACGTGCAGGCAAGCCACCGCTGCCCGCTGCCGATAACCTGCCTCCCGCAAACCTGTTGCTGGCCGATGTGATCACCCGCATCGGTTCCTACTGGCTGCGCGACGGGGTGGAGAAAGCCTTCCTCAAACAGCGCTATGATGCCGATACGGCGCGCGACGCGGTCGACAACCGGTCGGGCATGCGGGCACTGGCGGCGTTCGGCCTCGCCAAGTTCGCAACCCGCTCGCTGCCCGGCGCGGTGATCGTGGGCACGGGCATCCTCGGCAAGGTGCTGTTCGACCATTCCAAGGCACGCCGCAAGAAGCAGCAGGCAAAGACCGCGCAGCTGACGGCCCAGTCAGCTGACGACAGCAACGATCCCGAGACTTGATCCGGCCAGCGCCCGCGCGCAATAGCGTGGCCATGTTCGAATCCTTCAACCTGCCCCGCCGCGGCCTGATGTTCATCCTCTCCTCCCCCTCCGGCGCGGGGAAGACCACCATTGCCCGAAAGCTGCTGGCGGTGGAGGAAAACCTCGCCATGTCGGTTTCGGTCACCACCCGCCCGATGCGCGAAGGCGAAGTCGAAGGGCGCGACTATCTCTTCAAGACCCGCGATGAATACGACGCGATGGTGGCCGACGAGGCTTTCCTCGAATGGGCGGAAGTGTTCGGCAATTGCTACGGCACGCCGCGTGCGCAGATCGTCGCCGGGCTGGAGAAAGGACAGGACTTCCTGTTCGACGTCGACTGGCAGGGCGCGCAGCAACTTTCACAGCGTGCGCGCGAGGACGTGGTCTCGGTCTTCCTGCTGCCGCCATCGATGGAGGAACTGGAACACCGCCTGCGCAGCCGCGCCACGGACGACGAATCAGTCATCACCAGCCGCATGGCGCGCGCCGGGGACGAGATCAGCCACTGGGACGCCTACGACTACGTGGTGATCAACCACGACCTGGAAGACTGCTTCAACAAGGTGCGCACGGTGCTGCACGCCGAGCGGCTGAAACGCTCGCGCCAGACCGGCCTGATTGATTTCACCCGCAGCCTGAAGGGCTAGCAGCCCCCTCTAGAACCGCCGCGACCAGCGGATCGCTGCGCCCAGGTCATCAGGTGCATCGGCATAGTGCCCCGGCTCTCGCCGCACAAAGAGGCTGGCCCCGGCACTGCCGCCCCACAAGGCCCCGACCCACGCCAGTTCGCCGGTCAGCTCGCGCCCCTGAGGAGCAAGTGAAAGCCTTCGCACGCCGTAATCCGGGCTGAGCGTCTCGTAGCTGAAGTCCACCGGCAGGTTGAGGTTCAACCCACCCGAGGTGACGCGCAACGGCTGCGACAGGCGCAGAGCCAGCCGGTCATGGTCGGCAAACAGGGCAGAGCGTTGCAGGTCGATCGACCAGGCATTGCTGGACAGGCGCGAGCCGTCCGCCAGCAGCGGCGCGCTGCGCATGCGGGTGAAGCCCTGACGATAGGCGGCCCCCAGGCGCCACAGGTCACCCAGGCGCCAGCCAAGGTCGGCATCGAGGAAGAGCGTGTCACTGCCGGCAAGGCCAAACCCCTCGTGGAAACGCGCGCCCAGGACGGTCCGGTCTTCCATCGTCCAGGTCATGCCCAGCGCGGTGTCGAGCGCGCCGAAACGGCGATCCAGCGTCAGGGCAAGGCTGGCGAGGTCTTCCTCCACCCGCCGCCCGCGCATTTCCGCCTCACGCCGCTGGCTGGCGGCGGTGATGGTGGAGCCGCTCTGCGCGCTCACCGTCAGGCCCCAGGCACCCAGCTGACGGCGCAGGGCAATTGCGCTGTCGGTCTGCTGCAGCATCCCGGCATCGCCCGTGCCGCTTGATGCGATCATGAAGGCAGGCCTGTCACGCTGCTGCAAGCCCGCGACAAGGCCGTCCGCCGACTGGCGGTAGGCAAAGCCGAGCTGCATGTCGGGAGCGATCTGCGTCACCACGCGCGCCGCGAGCACGCGGGCCTGTTCGGCATCCTCGGTATGCAGGCGCAGCACCTCAGCGCGCGGCGGCTGGCGGCCGGTCGCATCGATGGAGAAGGCGACGCTCGCCTTGCTCGAACTTGCCGAAACATGGCGCGCACCCTGCCCCACCGCACCATGCAGCCGCTCGGGCACGTCGGCCCCGCGCAGCGTCTTGGCAAGGTCGGTGGAAAAGGCACGCTCGTAGCGATCGGTAATCAGCGTGGGCAGCGATGCGGTGGTAAAGGCATCGCCCATGGCTGGCGAGGCAATCGCCGTGCTGTCTCCCAGCGCCATGGCCGTGGCCTCGCCTGCCAGTTGGGTCGTTCCGATGGGCTGGAAGGCAGCAGCGATATCGAGGATGCCCTGCCCGTAGATCCCGTCCGGCCCCATTGCGCCTGCGTCGAAGGCGCTCGCCAACAGGATCTCGGCGATCTCGGTACCGGTCAGGTGCGGAAAGGCCTGCGCCAGCAGCGCAGCGGCACCCGATACTTGCGGCGCGGCAAAGCTGGTGCCCGAGAACAGATAGACGAAGCCTTCATCATCGACGAAGACCTCACCATTTTCATAAACGCAGCAGAGCTCCCCGCCGCGCGCCGCGATAAAGAAGTCGGCACTGGACCCGGCACGGTTGCTGAAATCCGATATCCCGTAGTCTTCATCGACTGATCCGACCACGATCACGCCGCCATTACCGGCGGCGCCCATCAGTTGGGCGAAATCCGACAGTTCGCTGCGTCCTTCGTTGCCTGCAGCCAACACCACCAGCACGCCGGCATTCACAGCATCCTCGATCGCCGAAACCAGCGCCGGGGCCACGCCGCCGCCGCCGCCCAGCGAGATGTTGATGACCCGCGCGTCGTTGGCGACGGCATAGTCGACGGAATCGGCAATGGCGGTATCGGTAAAGCCGCAGTCGGTGTTGGGATTTTGCGGATTGTCGCCGGCGCAGCTTCCCGGTTCGTCCGCGCGAATGGCAAGGATGGTGGCATCCCACGCCATTCCGAGGATCCCCGTGCCGTCACGGGCCGCGCCCGCCACCATGGCCACCAGCGTGCCATGGTCATCGCTCCCGTCGACGGTGCGGGTGCCGTAGATATCGATCGAATCAGGCGAGAGGCGCCCGGCAAATTCGGGACTGTCGGGATCGATGCCGGTATCGATGACGGCAATGGTGACCCCGGCACCCGCGAAGCCATCGGCCCAGGCGCTGGCGGCATTGTGCTGGCCCGGCCCTTCGGAAAGGCGAAACTCGGCGGTATTGAACTGCGTGGGCACCGGCACGACCGGGAAGCCCGATGTGGGCGTAGGCGTAGGCGTGGGTGTAGGTGTAGGTGTAGGTGTAGGTGTAGGTGAAGGCGTCGGCGTGGGCGTTGGGGTCGGCGTAGGCGTAGGCGTAGGCGTAGGCGTAGGCGTGGGCGTTGGGGTCGGCGTAGGCGTGGGCGTCGAAGTGACCGGTGGCGGGCTGACCACCGGCGGCGGCGTGCCGCCCCCGCCGCAGGCAGACAGCAGCGCCACGACTGCCACCACCCCTGCGCCATGCCAACTCTTACAGCCGATCAGTTTTCGGTTCTGTTCCACGCTATGTCCTTGTTCACTGACACTTTCTCACTGGCCGCGCCGCAACCTGCCCTGAAAGCGGCGCGCTGTCCATTCGCCGCGGTAGCGGCCTTCGATGCTTGTGCCCGCAGCGCCAAGGGGCTAGCCGCCCTATCGTTAAGAAAAACCTGCAGGGAGCCTGTGTTCATGTCCGCCGAACTGATTGCCACCATCGAACAGGCTTGGGAAAACCGCGCCCAAGTCACGCCCGCCAGCAGCGATGTGCGCGCTCCCGTAGAGCAGGCGCTGCAGATGCTCGATTCGGGCGAAGCGCGCGTGGCCCAGCCCGATGGCAATGGCGGCTGGCAGGTGAACCAGTGGCTGAAGAAGGCGGTGCTGCTGTCCTTCCGCCTGAACGACAACCGGGTGATGAAGGGTGGCTCTGCCGGAACCGACGCCTGGGACAAGGTGCCCAGCAAGTTTGCCGGCTGGGGAGAAGCTCGCTTTGCAGAGGCGGGCTTCCGCGTCGTGCCCGGCGCGATCGTGCGGCGTGGCAGCTTCATCGGGCGCAACACCGTGCTGATGCCCAGCTTCGTCAATATCGGTGCCTATGTCGATGAAGGCACCATGGTGGATACCTGGGCCACGGTCGGCTCCTGCGCGCAGATCGGCAAGAACGTGCATATCTCGGGCGGCGCGGGCATTGGCGGCGTGCTGGAGCCCTTGCAGGCGGGCCCGGTGGTGATCGAGGACAACTGCTTCATCGGCGCGCGTGCGGAAGTTGCCGAAGGCGTGCGCGTGGGCGAAGGCGCGGTGCTGTCGATGGGCGTCTACCTCGGCGCCTCCACCAAGATCGTGAACCGCGAAACCGGCGAAGTGCATCGCGGCGAAGTGCCGCCCTATTCGGTGGTGGTGCCCGGCGCGCTGCCCGGCAAGCCGCTGCCCGATGGCACGCCCGGCCCCAGCCTCTATTGCGCGGTGATCGTGAAGACGGTGGACGCGCAGACCCGTTCCAAGACCGGCATCAACGAGCTGCTGCGCGACTGATCGCAACCGTTGCGCCCGATACCTGCTTTGGTCCGCCCGGCAGGCCAGGGCGGAACTCTTGCGCTTCACGTCCGTAAGTCGCACAAGAAGCTAACAAGAGAGAAGGGGCTTGACCATGAGTGAAGAGAACAACGGCCAGATCCATATCGACGCGCAGGACGCCTCTGCCGGATCCAAGCCTGGCGTGGTGCGCTGGGTGCTGCTGATCAGCCTGCTGTCGGCCATCCTCATCATGTCAATCATCTGGATTTCCGGCGCGGTGATGCAGGACGACGACGCGCAGGATTACGCCACCTACAGCGAATAGCCCCGTGTCCGGCCTCGACCGCTTCGTTGAAGCGCAGGCCAAGGTCTATCCAGAGGCGCTGGCAGAGCTGCGCGCAGGGGTCAAACGCAGCCACTGGATGTGGTTCGTGTTCCCGCAGATCGAGGGGTTAGGCCGCAGCCCTACGGCTCGGTTCTATGCCATTCGCGGGCGCGACGAGGCGCTCGCCTATCTGATGCACGACACGCTTGGCCCGCGCCTGCTGGAATGCATGGAGGCGATTCTGTCGCACGCAGGCAAGCTTGCTCCGCAGGATATCCTCGGCCCGGTCGACGCACTGAAATTCCGCAGCTCGATGACGCTGTTCGAAGAGGTAGCCGACGACCCCACGCCCTTCGCCGCCGCGCTGGACCAGCTGTGCGACGGCGAGCGCGATCAGGCGACGCTGGACCGGCTGTAGCGGGCTTGCCTAGCTTACCGGCGTCTCGATCGGCGGCTCATCCACATGGGCCGCGGCATAGGCCTCTGCCGCGCGCAGCACGCGCAGCATGTTGCGGTAGGCGATCTTCTCGAGATCTACCCGGCTGTAGCCGCGCCGCGCCAGCTCAGTGAACAGCGCGGGATAGCCGGTTACGTCCTCCATCCCGACAGGGCCGCTGGGCATACCATCATAGTCGCCGCCGATGCCGATATGGTCGATCCCGGCAATCTCGCGGACGTAATCGATATGGTCAGCCATGTCGGAGACGGTGGCCTCCGGCGTGGGGTTGTCTTCGTCCCATTCGGCCAGCCCCGCCTCCACCAAGTCAGGCCGACCCTGCCACCAGGCCTCCAGCCGCGCCCGCTCCGCCTGCCGTTCGGCGTACCACACGCGCTGCGCCTCGCTCAGATAACCGGGCAGGCCCACCACCATCACGATACCGCCGTTTTCGGGCATCCGCGCCAGCACGTCGTCAGGCACGTTGCGCGCATGACCGTTCACGCCGCGCGCACCCGAGTGGCTGAAAATTACCGGCGCGCCAACCACGTCGAGCGCATCGTGCATGGTCTCGGCAGAGACGTGGCTGAGATCGACCAGCATCCCGATACGCGCCATTTCGCGCACCACCTGCTGCCCGAATTCGGTTAGCCCGCCATGCTCGGGATCGTCGGTGGCGCTGTCGGCCCAGGGCGTGTTCGCCGAATGGGTGATCGTCATGTAGCGCGCGCCAAGGTCGTACATCTGCCGCAGCACGCCAAGGCTGGAGCCGATCGAATGGCCGCCCTCCATGCCCATCAGCGAAGCGATGCGCCCTTGGGCGACTGCGGTCTCGACATCGTCGGCAGTCAGCGCCAGTACCAAGCTGTCGGGATTGGCCGCGATCAGCCGCTTGGTGACGTCGATCTGCTCGATTGTCGCCTGCACCGCCTCGGGCTCGGGCAGGCTGGCGCTGACATAGACCGACCAGAACTGCGCACCCAGCATACCTTCGTGCGCGCGCTGCAAGTCGGTGTGCATTTCCCCCGGCGTCCAGTGATCGCCTTCCAGCGTATCGTCAAAGTCGAAATCGCCGATGACATTATCCAGCCGCATCCGCAGCTGGTAGGGTACGTCGTTGTGTCCGTCCCACACGGGCGCGGCGTCCAGCGCGGCGCGCGCTACCTCTTCCGGGGTGGTTTGCGCGGCAGCGGGAATGGAAGTGGATAAAGCGGCGGTGGCCAGCAGGCTGGCAGCGATCATGGTCCTTGTCATGCAGGCGACTATGCGCTTTTCCGGGGGACAGGCAAGCGCGGGAGCAGTTATGACCAAAGCCAGGGAACTGATCGACAAGCTGCGGCTGGAACCCCACCCCGAAGGTGGCTGGTTTCGCGAGACATGGCGCGCCGATGCACCCGAAGGCGAACGCGCCAGCGCCACCGCGATCCATTTCCTGCTGGAAACCGGCCAAAGCTCGCACTGGCACACGGTCGACGCGACGGAGATCTGGCTGTGGCACGCGGGCAATCCGCTGGAACTGGCACTGGCTGACCCGAGCGGAGAACACCGGGCCGAAGTGCGGCTGGGCCCGGACATAGCGGGCGGCCAGCGCGTGCAGCAGGTGATCCGCCCCGGCGAATGGCAAGCCGCGCGCCCCCTGTCCGGTGAACACGACTACACGCTGGTATCCTGCATCGTCTCCCCCGCCTTCGAATTTTCGGGCTTCACCCTTGCCCCGCCGGACTGGCGGCCAGGCGACCTGCTGCCATGATCCGCACTGCGCTTACCTATGCGCTGGCAGCGTTTTACGCCTTTGCCGGCTATCGCCACATCGCGGGGCCGGAACCGTTCCTGTCGATCACGCCGGCCTGGGTGCCTTTCCCCGAGGCCGTCATCCTGTGGACCGGGATCGCGGAGATCGCGGGCGCGATTGCACTGGCCCAACCGTGGTCACCAAGGCTGCGTCAGGCGGGCGGGATCGGCCTTGCGCTCTATGCGCTGTGCGTCTGGCCAGCGAACATCAATCACATGCTGATGGATATGGCGCAGCCTGACGGCGGCTGGGGCCTGGCCTACCACGTGCCGCGGATGCTGGCGCAGCCGCTGATCATCTGGCTGGCGCTGTGGTGCGGGCGGGTGGTGGACTGGCCCTTCAAGAGCCGCGCCTGACCACCCTTGCACACCCTACTGCGCGGGCTCAGCCTCGACCGAGTAGTTGATCGCGGCATTGCGGGTCTTCTGGAAGTCCTCGACGCTCATGCCCTTCATCGCGGCGTAGACATCGATATTGCCCAGCCCCACGACAGGTGCCAGCTTCTCGAGGTTGAAGAAGATCACGCCGTAATGGATCATGCCGATCCAATCGAGATCGCGGATCATGGTCTTCTCTTCTTCGGTCAGTTCGTATTCCTCGGCCAGCGCTTCGAAATCGGTCTTGAACCGCTCGCGGAACGCAGGTTCCACGATCGAGTGGAGGAAGTTGTTGATCCGCCAGGCCTTGGCGCTGCGGGTGATGGTGAAGGGATAGGTGCCCTCCAGCCCCAGCGCTGGCGCAACGTCGGCATAGATGCGCTCGGCATATTCCTCCTTCGTCTCCGGCGAGGGATCGGGCTCGGCATCCTCGAACACCATGCTCGCGATGCTGGTCATCGAAGGCAGGAAGAAACTGCGGTGCAACTCGTTTACCCTGGGAGCCAGCGCGCCGCGCATCAGCATCCACATCACGATTTCGGCACCTTCCATGCCACCGAGCTTCACCAGTTCGCCCACCGGGATGTCGATCAGGCTTTCCGGGTCGTTGGCAAGGCGATCCATGAATTCATGGTCCCACTCGACATTGTTGAAACCGCAGCGTTCGCCGTGCACCTGGTGCGACAGGCCACCGGTGCCAGCAATCGCCACCTTGATATCGGCGGGATAGTTCTGGATCGCACGCCGCAAGCTGCGACCGAAGTTCCAGAAGCGCTTCGCTTTCGGGATCGGCAGTTCCAGCACGCCACATTGCAGCGGCACGATCTTGCACGGCCAGCCTTCCTCGTCCGAATGCGGCAGCAGGACGGACAGCGGCGAGAAGGCACCGTGATCCAGACCCATGCCCTGCCAGTATGACAGGTCGAAATCGTCGGCGACCATGCCGAAGGCGAGGTGCTCGGCCAGCTGCGGATCACCCTTGATCGGCGGGATCTTGCGCGGGCCGCCACCTTCGTCTGCCGCAGCATATTCCTCGCCGATGCCGATGGCGAAATGCGAATAGTGGCGCATCCAGAACGAGGTCATGTGATCGTTGTAGACGTAGATGATCACGTCCGGCTTGGTGTCGGCCAGCCATTGCTTGACCGGTTCAAACCCGTCGAAGATGGGCTTCCAAACAGGATCATCCTGCTTTCCCGCGTCCTGCGCAAAGGCAATGGTGGGGGTGTGCGAAACGGCGAAACCGCCAACGATCTGGGCCATGACTTCTCTCCCGGTGGAGCCGCTGTATCGGCGACTCAGGCCTTGTTTGATAAAGTTCAGGCTATTGTAAGCGTTGCTTACGGTCTTTGCGCTGCATCAATCGGCCCGCTCAGGCGTTCATCTTCACTTTGACAGATGCGATGCCCCCGCTAGTCTTCGCCACAAGTGCAAGCTTACCATGCAAATGCAGCAGGAAGGAAATCGCCATGTTATCCAAGCATCCCTTCACCTCCCTTGTCGTCGGCCTTTTGGCAGCGGGAAGTCTCGCCGCTTGCGGGGATGCCGATGTCGACGAAGCGGTAGTCGGAGAAGGTGCCGAAACCCTTGCTGAGGAAGATGTGGCCGTGATCGAGCAGCGGCAGGCCAATTTCGAGGAGATCGGCGATTCCTTCAAGACGATCCGCGACCAGATGGAAGGCGGCGAACCGGATTTCGCGGTGATCCTTGATGCGGCGGAGACGATCGAGGTCGATGCGGCGAAGATCGCGGATTTCTTCCCCGTCGGCACCGGCGTGGATTCGGGCGCCGACACCGAAGCGCTCGCCACCATCTGGGAGCAACCCGAGGAGTTTGCCGCCGCGCACGAACGGCTTTCAGCCGCCGCTGCAGGCCTGGTGGCCGCAGCCCAAGCCGGTGAAGTGGCTGGCATGGGGCCGGCGATCGGTGAACTTGGCAATTCCTGCAAGAACTGCCACGACACCTTCCGTCTCGACGACGAGTGATCGCGTTTCTGCCGGTCCGTTGAGCAATGGCCACGGGTAACAATACGGCGCGGGTCTGGGACCTGCCGGTGCGCATCTGCCACTGGAGCTTCGTTCTGCTGCTGCCTGCCTTGTGGTGGACGGCAGAGAACAGCGAGATGGGCTGGCACAAGCGGCTGGGCCTGCTGCTGCTGGCGCTGCTGGTGTTCCGCATCGCGTGGGGCTTCGTCGGTAGCTCCACCGCGCGTTTCGCCTCGTTCGTGAAGGGGCCGGGCGCGGTGCTCGCCCATTTCCGCGGCACGACATCGCACGCGGGCCTTGGCCACAATCCGGCCGGGGGCTGGAGCGTCGTCGCGCTGCTGCTGGCCATGGCGGTACAGGTGACGACCGGCCTTTTCGCCGGCGATCCCTATGACGGATCCACCGGGCCGCTGAACGACCTGGTGCGCACCATGACGGCAGACACGCTGACCGAAGTGCACGAACTCACCTTCAACGTGATCGTAGCGCTGGTAGCGCTGCACCTGCTGGCGGTGCTGTTCTATGTGACCGTGAAGCGCGACAATATCGTGCGCCCCATGGTCACCGGCTCGCGGGCTCTTGCCAGCGGCACCGCGGCCATGGAGCCGGTGCCCGGATGGCGGGCCTTCGCCTGCCTGGCCGTGGGCGCGGCACTATCCCTGTGGGTGGCAAACGGTGCGCCGCCGCTTTAGGCAGCGCGCCGCTCGTCAATCTTCCTTGCCGGCCACGCCGTAGTTGATCTGCGCGTTCCGGGTCTTCTGGAATTCCGGCACGCTCATGCCCTTCATCGCGGCATAGATATCGATATTGCCGATGCCGGTGACCGCACCCAGCTTCTCCAGCATGAAGAAAATCACGCCGTAATGGATCATGCCGATCCAGTCGCGGCGACGTACAAGGTCCTTCTCCTCTTCGGTCAGCCCGCCTTTCTCGTAAGCGGCTTCCTCGTCTTCGCGAAACAGCTTGCGCATTTCAGGTTCGGTCAACGAATGCAGGAAGTGGTTGAGGCGGAAACCCTTGACCGATCGCTCGATGGTGAAGGGATAGGTGCCTTCCATCGCTTCTGCGCCGACATAGTCGCGGTCTGCACGCTGGCGGGTGACTTGCGGATCTTCCACTGGTTCGCCACCCGACTTCTCTTCCAGGATCATGGTGGCGATGGGGCACATGGAGGGCAGGAAATAGGTCTTGTGGGTGCATTCCACCTCGGCCGCCAGCGCGCCGCGCATCATCAGCCACATCACCACTTCCGCGCCTTCCCAGCCGCCCAGCCTGGCCAGCTCGGCAATGGTCATATCGAGCAGGCTTTCGGGGTCCTTCTCCAGCCGCTCCATAAACTCGGCATCCCATTCGGGATTGTTGAAACCGCAGCCTTCGCCGTGGACCTGGTGCGACAGGCCGCCGGTGCCGGCGATGGCAACCTTGATGTCTTCTGGATAGGAAAGGATCGCCTGGCGCAGGCTCTTGCCGAACTTGTAGAAACGGCGCGCGCTGGGCAGCGGCACGGTCAGCACGCCGCAGACCACCGGCAGCAGCTTGCAGGCCCAGCCGTCGTCGTCATAGTCGACCATCACCGACAGCGGCGAGAAGGCGCCGTGGTCCAGCCCCTTGCCCTGGAAATAGGACAGGTCGAATTCGTTGGCGACCATCACGCGGGCCACGTGCTCGGCAAATTTGGGGTCGCCCTTGATCGCCGGGATATCGCGCGGGCCGCCGCCTTCGTCGGCCGCCTTGAACTCCTCGCCCACGCCCAGCGCGAAATGGCTGTAGTGGTCGAAGAACGAGGTCATGTGGTCGTTGTAGATATAGACCAGCACATCGGGCTTCTTTTCGCGAAACCACTGCTGCACCGGCTCATAGCCTTCGAAGATCGGCTTCCACACCGGATCGTCCTGTTTACCGCCATCCTTGGCGAAAGCGATGGTGGGAGTGTGCGAAGTGGCAACGCCGCCGACGATAGTGGCCATGGTAGAATAAACCTTTCCTCTGTGGCGGCCCATCACCTGCGAACCGCTCTCAATTGCGTATCCCATGCCATGTGGGAGCGCCCTCCGGCAAGTCAATTGTCCGGAAATGCGAAGCGTTCGGATATGTGAATTTCCATTTGTTTCATGAAACCGCCTCCGCGGGTTCGTCCTCGGTGCTGTTCGTTCCGCCCTTCGGACTGCGCGGCAGCTGCGGGGCGCGCATTCGCGCTCGGTCGGCAACTAGCGGACCGCAGGGGCGTTATCGGAGCCGAAGGCGAAGGTGGCCAAAGGCCAACTGCCCCGCCCGCAGCAGGCGCAGCTTGCCTGCGCACCTAGCGAGGACGCTCCGACGGAGGTGAGAGCGAAAAACAAACAATACGAACAAGACGGGCGCGCAGCTTTCGCCACGCGCCCGCCTTTTACATTGAGAATTCAGTGGTCTCGATCAGCTCATGTGCTTGGAGACGGCACCGGTCATCTTGAACATGGAGATCTGCGCATTGCCGATCACCGCGCCCAGCTTGGCATCGGGGTTGATCATGCGCTTGTCCTTGGAATCCTGCAGGCCGTTGGCCTTGATGTGATCCCACACCTTCTTGGTCACCTCGGCACGGGTCATCGGGCCCTTGCCGACCACGGCTTCCAGCTCGGACGAGAGGTTCACCGGCTTGTTCAGCGCGTTGTTCTTGGCAGCCATTTTCTTAGGTCCTTTCAGTCAAAAAATAGCCGAATGGGTCTAGCACCCCTTATTCGGCTTCGTCTTCATCATCCCAGTCGTAATCCCCGCCTTCTTCGCGGGCATAGGTTGCTCTTAACAAGGCAAGGCCGATCACGTGGCCCTGCATCGCATCCTCCATCTCCTCGCGCGAGGCGCCGGGCATTAGAACCAACGGCAGGTCAAGCGCGAACAGCTGAAACACGTAATCATGCGGGTCGGCACCCGTGGGCGGATCGGGCAGCAGCCATTCGGAATTGCCGAAGCTGTTCTTGCCCACGCGCGGCGGTACCTCGCCTTCCAGCAGCTTGCCCTTCTGGCCGGGCAGTCCCCAGACCAGCCAGTGGCAGAACGGCGTGTCGCCCGGTGCATCGGGGTCTTCCACCACCAGCACCAGTTCCTGCGTTCCCGGAGGAGGAGAAGTCCACTCCAGCGGCGGCGCAACCGAATCTTCCTCATCAGCGGTGAAGCTGGGATCCAGTTCCTCGCCATTGTCGAAGGCGGCGGAGGTCAGGGCGAAACCCGCCTTGCCCAGGATGGCCTGCGAGCCCAGCCGCGCGGCCATCAGCCCGCCATGCGCCGTACCTGCCTTGCCGAGAGCCGATGCCAGCCAGTCGGGTGTCGTGTCTGCCATGGGTCTTGGGTCCTGCGGTTGCTCTGCTGCTTTCGGGCGAAGGGCGCGATGTGCAGAAAGCGCCCCAGCATTTCAAGGGGGGCATTTCAAGGCCCTGCCCTGTTCAGCCTGTTGAAGGATTTGCCCAGCCCTGCCGACTAATCACTTTTTCTACAGGCATCGCACGCCCTGTCTTGCCTCGCGCGGGCCCGCGCGTTAGCCCTTCTTCACAGTGGTGTTCACGCACCAATCGCTTAAGATTCCGGGTCATTTTCATGCGCACATCGAAAATCGCACTTTCCCTCGCTTGCCTGGGCATGGTGGTTTCCTGCGGCGGCGGCGGAACCCCTACGCCCACCGCCTCGGTCGCTCCCACGCCCACGCCAAGCCCATCACCCACGCCCACCACCTCCACCTGTTCGCTGGAAAATCGCCAGCAGTTCGCAGCAGACGTGCTCGACGAATGGTATCTCTTCCCCACCCTGCTCGCTGCCAACGTGAATCCGGCCAACTTCAACGACGTGCAAAGCTATATCGATGCGCTGGTCGCCCCCGCGCGGGCCGAAAGCAAGGATCGCTTCTTCAGCTACATCACCTCGATCGCGGAGGAAGAAGCCTTCTTCAACAGCGGCTCCAGCGCGGGCTTCGGCTTCCGCCTGACCTACGACACCAGCGCTCGCCGCGTGTTCCTGGCCGAGACTTTCGACAATACCCCTGCGCTGGGAGCCAATCTCGAACGCGGCACGGAAATCATCGCCATCGGCACCAGTTCCGGCAATCTCCAGACGGTCAACAGCCTGATGGCCAATGGCGGCCCGCAAGCGGTGATCGATGCACTTGGCCCGTCCAATCCGGGCGTTACCCGCGTGCTCGACGTGATCGATGCCAGCAATGTGCGGCGCGAGGTGAGCGTCACCAAGGCCGAATACGCGCTCGATCCGGTGCCGCGCTACGGCGCGCAGATCATCAACGATGGCGGGCGGCAGGTGGGCTACCTGCGCCTTACCAACTTCATCAATGTCGCCATCGACGAGCTGACCGATGCGTTTGCCGATTTCAGGGCGGCGGGCGTTACCGAATTGGTGATTGACCTGCGCTACAACGGCGGCGGCGGCATCAACGTGCTCGAACACTTCGCCGACATGCTGGGGGCCGACACCAATGGCCAGGTGTTCGAGACGATCGCCTTCCGCGACAGCAAGTCTGCCAACAACGATACCTATCGCTTCATCGCTCGCGCGCAGTCGATCGCGCCCACGCGCATTGCCTTCATCACCACCAGCGGCTCGGCTTCGGCCAGCGAGGCGCTGATCAACGGCATGCAGCCATATCTCGGCACCAGCATGGCGCTGATCGGGGAGAACACCTTCGGCAAGCCGGTGGGCCAGTCAGCCTTCGACCTTACTGCCTGCGACGATCGCCTGCGCGTGGTCACCATCAAGCTGGAGAATGCCGACGGGCTGGGCGAATACTTCACCGGACTTGCCGATACGGTGCCCAATAGCTGCCGCGCCACCGACGATATCTCCCGCGATTTCGGCGACCCGCAGGAGGACATGCTGGCCACCGCGCTGGATTTCCTTGCCGGGCGCGGCACCTGCACGGCGATTGCGGGCGGCCCTGCCACCACACAGGCGATTGGTCGCACCCTGCTGACGCCCGAACGCCCGACTTCGGTGATCGAGCACGAGGCGCCGGGCGTCTACTAGGGCGCGTGAACGGGCGAGCTCTCAGGGCTCGCCCAACTGGGCCCCGTCCAGCCAAGCACAGCCGAAACGCTGCTCGCTGCCGATCTGCAAGGTGGCGACATAGGGATAGGTGCGCTCGCTCATGCCGTCGGAACAAGTCCCCGGCGTCACCGCAAGGTCGAGCGGCTGGCCTTGCAGCACCCCGCTGAACGACAATCCGCCGCGCCCGGCGAAGCGGGTAACCGAGAGGCGCCGGCCCTCGATGTCCTCTGGCGTGGTGTAGGTCAGCCAGCCGCCTTCCACCATGCCGCCCCAGAAAGGTTCGGCCCCGGTGAGATGGATCACGGCATCATCGGCAATGCCGGCATAGGCGCTTTCATCGCCGGTATCGCCCGGCACGTTGGCAGCGCCGCCCTGCCCGCAGGCTGCCAGCAGCATGAGCGGAAGCGCCAGGACTGTCGCACGCAATCGCATCACCATCCCTTGTCCTTCATCCGGCCATCTGCGCCGCGAGGCCCAGCAGCACCGTTGCCGTCCCCAGCCCCAGCGACAGCGGCACGCGCAGCACCATCCACCAGGTGGGCCTGATGGTCACCAGCCGGGCATCGACCAGGAAGCTGACCAGGATCGCCGCGCCCAGTACCAGCAGCGAAGGTCCTGGCCAAACCGCTCCGAACACCCACGGCAGGAAGGTTGCCAGCGCGAGCAGGCTGGGCGTGACGGCGGCCACCCACAGCCATTGCGGCGCGCGGCGCGCCTCGTCCGGGGAAGCTGCTGCCAGCCCCCACCACAGGCCGCCCAGGAAGCTGAAGATCAGCGCAGCATAGGCCCAGCCGATGGCCAGCGCGCTCCAGCGCCATTCGGGCGGGCCTGCCCATGCCGCGGCAAGGCAGGCGAATTGCGGCAGCAGTCCGGCAAAGCCGAGGTTGCGGGGGGAGGCAGGGATGGAACTCATGCCTGCGCGTGCTAACGACCTGCGCGGCAAAAATCCATCGTCGCCCTTGGGCGGTATGATGCCCGGTGCAGATGCCGCGTCAGTCGATGCTCACCGGGCCACCACCATTGCCACCGCAGGCGGTATGCTGGCGCAGCACCGCCTGTTCATTGGGCACGGCAGGGGCGGACAGCGTGTACTGGAAGCCGGAGAAATTGTTGAACTGCAGCATGTCTCCGCCCGGCGCGCGGTTGCGCGAGGTGAACATGCTGTAGCGCTGTTCCAACTGGTCCTCCGCCGCCTGCACCGCAGCGCCCGTGGCGCCCGGCACCCGCCGCGTGATCCGCCGGATCTCCCAGCGGTGGCTGTTCGGATTGGCGGGATCAGACACCATCGACACCAACACGGTGGTGGGATTGCCGCTGGCCGAGGTATAGGTGCCCTGCATCGATTGCGTCTCGCACGCCGCCGTCACGCCGCGCATGCCGGCCAGCGCGCCGTTGTCGAACCGCCCATCGGCAAGGTAGCCGATGATGCCGCTGAAACTGCCGCGATAGCGATTGTTGATGCGGTTCGTCTCGCCCCGGCCCACCGAACGGGTGCGCGAGGCTCCATCGCCCGAAGTGCTCATCGCGGTATCCCAGGTGATGCCCTCCAGCGCATCGATCCCGTCACCAAGGCACAGACCGTCAAGGCAGGCGCGCCCGCCACGCTGGTATTCCTGCGCATAGGCCACACCGGCAAGGCCTGCCAGGCCCAGTGCCGCCACCCCGTATGCTGCTGCGATCCTCATTCCATTTCCCCCGATATTTGATCTACCTATCAATATTTTGCCAGCATCTGGTCAAAGATCAAGCGCGCGGCCTGCCAGTCACAATCCCAGACCGTTCAGCAGGCCGCCCGCCGCATCCAGCGGATTGGCGCGCAAGTTCCGCTCTTCATTGCCGATGTAGGCAAAGATTCCGTCCAGCCCCTGGTCGGTCACCGTCTCGTTCAGTCCCTGGCGGCTAATCCCCAACGCGGCGAGCCACGAATGATCGCCCTCCAGCCGCTCCAGCGTCTGATAGGCACCCAACTGCGACAGCGCACCATCGACCAGCGGCATCAGCCGGCTATGCAGGTGATCGTTGGAACTGCGGCGCAGGTACTGCGTGGCGCCGGTATGCTCGCGCATGATGCCCGGCACATCGGACAGTTGCAGGTTGTCGATCGCCGCGCGGAAGATCGGCTTGGCTTCTCCCGCCGCGATCCCGGCGGCATCGTTCAGCGTGCGGGTCAACCCGTCGAGCACGCCCACGTCGCTGGCCGCGCCCGCCAGCCGCCCCAGCAGGCCGGTGCGGCGGGAACCGTTCCCCACCAGCGGCAGGCCGATGCGGATATCCTCGTCATCGTAGAAGGCGCCCGGTTGCGAAAGCTGATCCAGCGCATTGTCGCTCGCCCGTCCCAGCAAGTCGCCCAGCCCCAGCAGACCGCCGATGTTCTGCGCCCGCGCAGCGCCCGGCATGGCCAGCGCCAACGCGCCTGCCCCGATACCGGTGATAACCTGGCGGCGGTTGTGGTGATTGTCCGGCATCGCACGTGCTCCCTCTTGCAGCGTCCGGCCACTCTATGCCGGGTTCGCAGAGAGGCCAACCCCTTGGGACCAGCGCGAAAAAAGGGCGGGCCCGCACAGGCCCGCCCTTTCGTGCTTGTGCTTGTACAGCGCGCCTTACGGCATCAGCACCGTATCGATCACGTGGATCACGCCGTTCGAGGCATCGACATCGGTCGCGGTGATCGTGGCCGTATTGCCCTGGGCATCGGTGAGCGTGACCGTGCCACCGTCAACCATCGCGGTGAGCGTGCCGCCATTGACGGTTTCGACGGTGAAGCCGCCCTCGCCCGCACCTTCGATGGCGGAGACCAGGTCTGCTGCCATCACCTCGCCAGACACCACGTGGTAGGTGAGGATGCTGCCGAGCTGCTCGGTATTGTCGGTGGTCAGCGTTTCCACAGTGCCTTCCGGCAGGGCGGCGAACGCTTCGTTCGTCGGCGCAAAAACGGTGAACGGGCCCTCGCCCGACAGCGTCTCGCCCAGGCCTGCTGCGGTCACCGCGGTGACCAGGGTGGAGAAGTCAGGATTGCCCTGCGCCACTTCAACAATGGTGCCGGGTGCAGCGGCATCGGCATTGACCATCTCGTCAGCCATCGCGGCATCGTCTTCCATCGTCGCCTCGTCGGCATCGCCGCTGCATGCGGCCAGGGCCAGAGCGGCGGCGGAAGCGATGAGAATATGAGGGGTTTTCATGTCGGAATCCTTGCATTGGTGTTGATCGGATAGCTGGCCGGCAAGCTGCCCCCTGGTCCATCCGTTCACCGCTGCAATCGCTGTCACAGGGCGATTGTTCCGTTCATGGACGAAAGCACGTAGTCCCGCGCCGCGATCACCCGGATCGATGCACGACGCCAGCAAGTGCTTGTCGCCCCGCCTTGCCGCTGCCATGGCGCAGGGCGAAGGAGACAGGGCGATGGCACCCGGCGACGAAGACTATGTGTACGACGAGGACAGCGGCGAATGGATGCCCGCTTCAGAACTGGCCGCAAAACAAGCCGCGGCTGAGCGTGTCGAGGTGCGCGACGCCGTCGGTAACCTGCTGACCGATGGCGACCAGGTCACGCTGGTCAAGGACCTGGAGGTCAAGGGCGCGGGCCAGACGCTGAAGCAGGGCACGCTGATCAAGTCCATCCGGCTGACCGGCGATGCGCAGGAAATCGACTGCAAGTATCCCGGCATCAAGGGCCTGGTGCTACGCGCGGAGTACGTGAAAAAGCGCTAGCCGACGCGTCACTATTCGCCCTCTTCCTGCTGGATCACCCGGCCCAGCACGCGGACCTGGCAGCGATCGATGCGGTCACCGAAGCTATCGGGCACCAGCAGCGTTTCCATATAGCCGGTGCACACCGAGGTGCGACCGCGCGTATCGAGCGCAATCTGGTGGCTGAAATCGAGTTCAGGGCAGGAGCCCACGGTCTCCAGCAGCCATTCCTCGCGCACGCCGGTGCGGACATACAACCGCTCTCGCCCACGCGGGCCGTCGGGCGCGTTGGAATAGCCGTTGATCTCGCGGGTGAAGAAGCACGCGCGGCTGGTGTCGATATTGGCCAGCGTGGCGTCATACTCGTCCGCCTCAGGCGCCTCCATCGGCGCGCAGGCGGCAAGACCCAGCGCAGCCGCAACCAGCGCACCTCTGGCGATTGCGGGCTTTTGGACAATCCGGGTCATGCTCTCTCTCCTCTTCTTTGCAAACGGCGAGCCTGCCCCCATGGTTCCCCTGCCACGACATCCTGTCGCAAGCCTGACACGCCCTGCACCAAGGTGCTGGACAGGGTTAAGGCCGCGGAGCAGACGCGATCATGCAGCAATGCAACGGACCGGCGAAGCCACCCTGCCCCCGGTCCTCGAGCCCGCCGGACAGCGGGTAACGCCAGGCATGGCGGTAGATCGCACCAGCACCCCGGCGGCGTTGGTGCGATCCTCGTTTGGAAAGGGGTCAGCCCAGCACCGCGTCCACCAGCTTGGTATCGAGATACTCGCGCACTTGCACGATCCTGCCGCCTGCCAGCCGGAAGACGAAACAGTATTCGTTGGCGTAGACCTTGCCGTCCACCGTGTTGGCGTGACCCCGCGCCAGCACCACCACGTGCTCGCCATCGGCCAGCACCAGATCGGGGATGTTGCGATAGGGGCCGACAAACCTGGCGAACAGCGGCCCCATCAGTTCGGCCTCGACATTGGCGAGGCCGGAGACCTCCTTCGACCAGTTGGACGTGCCCATCACCCGCCAGGTGATGCTTTCGTCGAACAGCGGAAGGAAGGCGCTGGGGTCGCCATGTTCCAACCTGGCAAAAGCCTCCGTCAGCAGCGCGCGGTTGGTGTCGGTGGCGTCGCTCATGTGCCCTCCTGCGTATCGAACCGTTCTGCCGGCCAGCTCACCAGCAGTGCGCCGCGCAGTTCGCCCGGCTCGAAGCCGGTGGCAAGGTCTGCCGGGTAGAGCTGCGCAATCCGCTCGGCCAGCGCGGGGTCGATATCACTGCCGTGGCAAACCGAGCACGGCTGCTCCTGCATCGGGATCGCGCGCAGATAGTTCACCCGCGCCAGATCGCCCTCGACGCTGCGCCAAACGCGGGCAGCGGGCTGGCCATCCACCATTGGCTGCGCGGCCAACTCGGCATAGTGCGGCGCCAGGTCGTCGGTTACGCCGCCATCGGGATTGCGGTTGCGATCGGACACCCGGCTAACCTGCGCCCCGCTAGCCGCCGACTGCTCTGCCGCGATCTGCGGGGCTACCGCGTGGCATACTTCCACCCCCTGCATTGGCCCACCCTCGGCAATCGCGGCGGCGAGCTGCCCTTGCAGTGCCATGCCGAATTCCTGCGCGACGGGTAGCGAGGCGGCGGCGACGGCAGCCTCGTCCAGCGGCGGCGATACTTCGGGCACCGCGGGCGTTTCTGTCTCGTTGCAGGCAGCCAGCGCAAGCGGGAAAGCAAGCAGTGGCAAGGGGCGGATCATGGCGGCTCTCCTTGAACAGTCGGACAGACTATCCGGATCGAAATGCCGTGCCTCAACCCCTTTTCGGGGTCAGGCCGCGCGCATCGCGGGCGCTACTCTTCCTCCATCTTGCCGAGCAGGCGCGCCATGCAGCGATCGGGCCGTCCGCCAAGGCCTTGCGGGATCACCAGCGTCAACGTGTCGCCGGTGCAGATACTGGACATGTGATCCGGATCGATGCCGATCTGCAGCGACCAATCGAGTTCGGGGCAACCGCCCAGCGTTTCCAGCAGGTAGCGGTCGCGGACACCGACATTGACGTAGAGCCGCTCTCCACGCGGACCGTCAGGCGCTTCGGCATAGCCGTTCATCTGCCGCACGAAGAAACAGGCTCGCTCGGTGGAGAGGCCTGGGATCGGCTCGGGCGGCTCGGCACCGTCCTGCACGCAGGCCGTGGCAGCCAGCACCAGCAGAGGGGCAAGGTTCATGACTTTCCTGATCTCCCGCTTGTAGCGAGACCTTGCCTAGCGCCTGCCTGGCCGCGTGCATTGACAGCCGTCAACAACCTGAACGGGAGCGCGCACGGTGCGTTTGGGGCATGTTCAGCTTTTCCGTGCAAGGATGCTTGGCAGTTCATCGAGACCGACCTGACACAGGGGGGGGGAACCGGCCATGAAACGTATCAAACGCACCACCCGTCGTTCTTTCATCGCGCGCGTCGTCGGCGCTGCGGCAGCAGCAGGCAGCACCGGCCTGTTCGCCTCCGCTGCGCGAGCGCAGGTGACCGACGCCGACAGCGGCCGCTATGCCGACCCCGCCGGGCGCGGACGTGGCAGCGGCATTACCGACAGCGACTCCGGCACCTATGCCGATCCGGCAGGCAGCGGGCGCGGCGGCTATAACTCTGGGATAACCGACAGCGACAGCGGAGCCTACGCCGATCCCGCAGGCAATGGCCGCGGGCGCGGGATTACCGACAGCGATACCGGCGCCAACCGCGATCCGGCCGGCCGCGGGCGCGGCAGCGGCTACACCGACAGCGACAGCGGCCAGTATGCCGACCCGGCGGGCAACGGACGCGGGCGCACCGGCGTGACCGACAGCGATACCGGCGCCAACCGCGATCCGGCCGGTCGCGGCCGGGGCAGCGGCATTACCGACAGCGATTCCGGCCGCAACGCGGACCCGGCGGGACGCGGACGCGGCGGTTCCTACCGCTCAGGCGTGACTGACAGCGACACCGGCAGCTACGCCGATCCGGCTGGCAACGGACGCGGACGCGGCTTCTCCGACAGCGACGTGGGCCAGTATGCAGACCCGGTTGGACGGGGACGCGGCGTCTAGGGCCCAGCACCAGCGATGAAGCGGCAGAGGCCACTTCCCAAGGCACACAACCAGGCGAAGGGGGAAATCTGTGATGGTGTCCTGGCGGAAAAATCCCGCGGGACGCATTCGGGGGTGACAGGTGTCGACGGCCAGCTGGTGCCAGGGCATGCCCGCAAGAGCAGCGTGGCGGAAGACTTGTAGGGGAAGCGCCTAGTCTTCCAGGACTTGCTTCGCAGCCTGCGCCTCAGCCTCGGCTTCTTCGGCCTCGATCCGCAGACGTCGTTCCTCCTTCGCCTTCACGCGATCATCCTCCACCTTCCTTGCTTGTTCGGCGAGCCCGCGCCAGGTTTTCTCGGCCCGTTCGTGACGTTCGCGGACATTTTCCAACGTGGATGCCTTGGCGTCTGCGGCGGCCTCCTCGGCACGCTCCTCGTAAAATCGGTAGTTCTGCGACATCGGTGGCCTCGCTGGTTCGTGAAACGCAAAAGGCGGGAACGACCGGTTTCGCCGTCCCCGCCTTCTCTTCCGCTCCCTCCCCCCGGAAGAGCGGAGGGAGCCGGACATTTTAGTCAGCGGCAGAGAGGTTCACGGCGCTTTCCTTGCCGTTGCGGCCCATTTCCACGTCGTAGTTGAGGCGCTGCTCCTTATCGAGCGTCTGCATGCCGGCGGCCTGCACAGCGCTGACATGCACGAAGCTGTCGGCAGAGCCGTCGTCGGGCTGGATAAAGCCATAGCCCTTGTCTGCGTTGAAGAATTTTACGGTGCCAGTCTTGGCCATGTGATGTTCCTTTCGAGAACAGATGATTGCCACGCGGAAACATGCCGTGTGGTGGTGCGTATCGTCATCGAAAAGGAAGTCGTAGTCTGGTTTACGCCGGGGCCCGTGGAAGGGCAGGCGGCGGTCGGCAAATCTAGAAGTCCGTCGCAATTATCGACGTATGCGGGAGAGCATATAGGGTGCCGCGCGCAGTTTGGCCAGCTTATTCGCTTCAGGCCTGTTCGCAGGGCGGTGCCGGATCGTCGGTCCAGCGATAGCGCGGCAGGCCGACGGCCAGGCGCTGCTTGCGGATACGCTCGGCATAATAGCCGACCAGGTCGAAATAGGTTTCCCGGTCAGCCAGCGTCTGCGCCGAGTGCTGGTTCATGAGCGCGCGCTGGTGGTTGTAGAGCAACTGGTTGAGGTCCATCGTGATCGTCCTTGGTATGGCGCACAACGCGCCGGCCGGAACGGGCCGCTGCGGCGCGGGCTAAGAGACGAAACGGAGGGAATGGCGGCGCTTCTGCAGAGCGCTCGACACCGTCAATCGCGACTGGTAGCTGGGTGTTGTATATACCTAAAACGGTCGAAGCGCAATTGCGCCTCCGCGGGCGCGGTGAGTGTGCTGGAGGCGCGGGCCGAATTCGCGCGCATTGTCTCCGCAACAGGCGTATGATTTGCGCCGGGGCATTCCGCCCCGATTGGAAGAGACCATGGCCAAGGGCCAACGCAAGAAGAGCCGCGAAGACCGCAAGCCGAAGGCGGACAAGGGGCCAAAGACCAACGCCAGCCAACCCAGCCTGAAGCCCGGCGCGATCAAGGGGCTGGAAAACATGAAGAACAGCTAGCCACAACGGGTGACAACCTGGGGGCACCAGGTGCTACACTGCATGCCGATGTCCCCAGCCCCGCCCGATACTCATCTCCTTACCATCCTCGTCGATGCCGACGCCTGCCCGGTGAAGGAGGAAGTCTACCGCGTCGCGACACGCTTCAAGGCGCAGGTCCGCGTGGTGAGCAACAGCCCTTTCCGCGTGCCGGTGAGCGAGCGGGTGAAGCGCGTGGTGGTGTCCGACGGCTTCGACGCGGCGGACGACTGGATTGCCGAGAACGCCAGCCCGCGTAGCGTGGTGGTTACCGGCGATATCCTGCTGGCCGAACGCTGCCTAAAAGCGGGTGCGGTGGTGCTGAAACACGACGGCAGCGAGTTCGATGCCGCCAGCATCGGCACAGCGGTGGCGACGCGTGCGATCATGGCGGACCTGCGCGCCGGTATGGATGGCCCCGGCACCGCCAATCTCGGCGGTCCGCCGCCGTTCAGCAAGGCCGACCGCTCGCGCTTCCTGCAGGCGCTGGACCGGGTTTTGACAAGGCTCGCCCGCTAGCCGGACAGACCGCGAGGAACCGCAGGGAGCACGCCCGGCCCGATGGGCGTGCCCCGGCGGCAAGCCTCAGAATGCCTTGTCGGGGCGCGGGTCATGACTGTGCCGCTCGGCCTTGCCGAAGTGGCTGTCGAGCCGCTGGGCGAGCGTATTGGCCGCCTTGCTGGCAGCAGTATCGACATCGGCGGCATGGGCCGTGACGCCGATGGCCCTGCCACTGCGCGGCCGCGCCTCGATGGTGCAGGCCTTGTCGTCGCCCCCGCCCTTGGGACCGTTCTCGTCGCGCACGTGGATTTCCAGCCGGGTGAGCCGATCTGCAAACCGCGCAAGCCGCTCGCGCACATGCGCCTCGATCCGCTCGGCAACGTTTGCGGTGCCCATCACGGACGAATCGGAATTGAACTGGACCTGCATTGGGGATGCTCCTCTCGCTTGCGATTGTGTGCCTTACCAATATGGGGAGGACGACCGGCCGATCCAACGCCTTTTCACCAAGCGCCGTTGTCGCAAGCGGATCGCTCGCGCAGCCACAGGGCGGGTTGATGCCCGTGAGCGGAGCATGGGGATGAGGGTGTAGGGAAGGGAAAGGTGTTTTCACCAAATTTCAAATTCTTGAAGGCATGGTGAGCATATGGAAACGCTGGACTTTTTGCTGGCCCGCCCGATTTCGCTCTTCGTCGTTCTGGCGATCGGGGCAGCGATCGGCATCGCGGTCGAGCGGATTGCAACCCATGGTGATCGGGAAAGGCGCAAGGCCTATTGGCGGGGCCGCAATGCCGTGAAAGGCCAGCCTGGCAAAGTCGTTTCAATCAACCAGGGAGCGAAGGCCGCGGATTTTGCCGCTGACCAGCTAAAGGTGGTGTGCAAAGCCACGTTCACCTCGCGCAGCCTGCTCAACAAGTCGGAAGCCAAGGTATTCGAGGCGCTCGACAAGGCGGTGATCGCGCGCAATCCCGGCTGGCAGGTGATGGCGCAGGTTTCGTTGGGCGAATTCCTCGCCAGCCCCGACAAGGAAGCCTACTTCGCCGTCAATTCCAAACGCGTCGATTTCGCGCTGATGGATGAGACCTGCCGCGTAGTCCACGCGCTGGAATACCAGGGCAATGGCCACCACCTCGCCCCATCAGCAGCCGCCCGCGACGCGGTGAAGAAGGAAGCGCTGCGCAAAGCCGAAATCGGCTATCACGAGATCGTGGCAGGACATACGACGCCAAGCGAGTTGCGGGCGCTGGTGGAGAAGTTGGTGCCAGCCGCGTCATGATCCCCGGAAGCCTTTAGGGGCCAGATATCCCGCGCAGCCTCAAAAAAACGCTGCGCGGACAATCATACTGCTAGATTGCTGGGGGTTACTCCGCTGGATCAGGTTCCTTTGCCTTCACATACAAATCCCCGCCCTCGCGGTACTTCTCGGCCATCTCCTCCATGCCCTTCTCGGCCTCGTCAGCCGCCACGAATTCGTCCGCAGGCGCATTCTGCTTCGCCGCGAACTCCCGCACTTCTTGCGAAATCTTCATCGAGCAGAACTTCGGTCCGCACATCGAGCAGAAGTGCGCGGTCTTGGCGCCCTCCGCAGGGAGCGTCTGGTCGTGGTATTGCTCGGCGGTGTCGGGGTCGAGCGAGAGGTTGAACTGGTCGCGCCAGCGGAATTCGAAGCGGGCTTTTGACAGCGCGTCGTCGCGCACCTTGGCCGCCGGGTGGCCTTTTGCCAGGTCCGCCGCGTGGGCGGCCAGCTTGTAGGTGACGACGCCCACCTTCACATCGTCGCGGTCGGGCAGGCCCAGGTGCTCCTTGGGCGTGACGTAGCAGAGCATGGCCGTGCCGTACCAGCCGATCTGCGCCGCGCCGATGCCGCTGGTGATGTGATCGTAGCCGGGCGCAATGTCGGTCACCAGCGGGCCAAGCGTGTAGAACGGGGCTTCGCCGCAGGCTTCCAGCTGCTTATCCATGTTCTCCTTGATCTTGTGCATGGGCACGTGGCCCGGCCCTTCGATCATCACCTGCACGTCCTGCTCCCAGGCGCGCTTGGTCAACTCGCCCAGCGTGTAGAGCTCGGCAAACTGCGCCTCGTCGTTGGCATCGGCGATGGAGCCGGGGCGCAGGCCGTCACCCAGCGAATAGGCAACGTCATAGGCCTTCATGATCTCGGTGATCTCGTCGAACTTCTCGTAGAGGAAGCTCTCCTTGTGGTGGGCTAGGCACCATTTCGCCATGATCGATCCGCCACGGCTGACGATGCCGGTCACCCGCTTGGCCGCCAAAGGCACATAGGGCAGGCGCACGCCGGCATGGATGGTGAAGTAGTCGACGCCTTGCTCGGCCTGTTCGATCAGCGTGTCGCGGAACACTTCCCACGAGAGGTCCTCGGCAATGCCGCCGACCTTTTCCAGCGCTTGGTAAATCGGCACGGTGCCGATGGGCACGGGGCTGTTGCGGATGATCCATTCGCGCGTGTCGTGGATGTTGCGGCCGGTGGAAAGGTCCATCACCGTGTCCGCGCCCCAGCGGATGGCCCACACCATCTTGTCCACTTCCTGCGCCACGTCGGATGCCACGGCGGAATTGCCGATGTTGGCGTTGATCTTCACCAGGAAGTTGCGGCCGATGGCCATCGGCTCGGCCTCCGGGTGGTTGACGTTGCTGGGGATGATCGCCCGCCCACGCGCCACCTCGTCGCGCACGAATTCGGGCGTCACGTAGTCGGGGATCTCCGCGCCCCACGACTGGCCGCCGTCACGGTCGTATTCCTTCAGCCGCGCGCGGCCGAGGTTCTCGCGCTCGGCGACATATTCCATTTCCGGCGTGATGATCCCCTGCCGGGCATAGTGCATCTGGGAAAGGTTCTTGCCCGGCTTTGCGCGGAAGACCTTCTTCGCGACATTGGGATAGGCGGGCACGCCGCCCGAACGGTCCGGCCCCAGCTGGCCATTGTCCTCCGGCTTCACTTCACGCGCTTCGTATTCTTCCACGTCGCCGCGATCGAGCTGCCACTGGCGGCGCAGCAGCGGCAGGCCGGTGGCGATATCGATCTTCGCCTCGGGATCGGTGTAGGGGCCGGAGGTGTCGTAGACGCGCACCGGCGGTTCGCCGCTGGAGGGTTCGAGGTCGATCTCGCGCATGGCGACCTTGAGCGGCCCGACATGGATCTTGCGGCTGCCACGGATGAGGCCGGTGGTAACGCCGATTTCGAACTGCGAATTGATGTCGGCCATGGAAAGTCCTCTCTGGCTGGCGAAGGGGTTTCCGGGCGCGGTGTGCAGCCCTTCCCTCCGCCCGTGCTAACGGGTTCAGGTTCAACGGGTCGGACGCCGTGACGCGCCCCTCTCAGCCTGCACTGGCTCCCCGGGGATGGAATCGGGATAGGCCAATCGCGCCCGTTTGGGAAGGGTTCAGCCGCAATGCGTTTTCCCTTTTGGCTGCCTTGAGCCGCGCGCATGAGTTGCTAGGCAGGCAGCATCGCCACGTTACCGGAGCACGCCCACCCATGACAGAATTCCCGCCACCCGCCGGCCAGGACGCCCCCACGTCTGAGCAGCCGAAACGCAACGCCTTCACCCGCTTTCTCGACACGGTCGAATGGCTGGGCAACCTGCTGCCGCACCCGGTTACGCTGTTTGCGCTGCTGGCGCTGGGCATCGTGCTTGTCTCCGGCCTGATGGGCTGGCTGGGCGTGGCGGTGGCAGATCCGCGCCCCGCCGGGGCGCCGGGCGTGGCAGAGGACGGGATGATCCGCGCGGTCAGCCTGATGGATGGCGACGGCCTGCGGCGTATCTTCACCGGGCTGGTGGACAACTTCACCGGCTTCGCGCCGCTGGGCGTGGTGCTGGTGGCCATGCTGGGCGTGGGCGTGGCGGAGAAATCGGGCCTGCTCTCCGCCGCCGTACGCTCGCTGGTGCTGGGCGCGCCGCCCAAGCTGGTGACGGTGGCGATCGTGTTTGCCGGGATCGTGTCCAACACCGCCAGCGAAGTGGGCTACGTGGTGCTGATCCCGCTGGCAGGGGCGATCTACTACGCGCTGGGGCGGCATCCGCTGGCGGGCATGGCGGCAGCCTTTGCCGGGGTTTCGGGCGGCTACAGCGCCAACCTGCTGATCGGCACGATCGACCCGCTGCTGGCCGGCATCACGCAGGAAGCGGCCCAGCTGATCGACCCCGACTACACCGTGCTGGCCACGGCCAACTGGTACTTCATGTTCGCCTCCACCTTCCTGGTCGCGATCATCGGCTCGCTGGTGTCGATCTATATCGTCGAACCCAAGCTTGGCCCCTACGACGCCGCCAAGGCGGACCCCTCGATCCTGGATGATGGCATGATGCAGCCGCTGGCGCCGGACGAGCGCAAGGGGCTGCGCTGGGCGGGGCTGGCGCTGCTGGGCGTGCTGGGGCTGATGGCGCTGACGCTGGTTCCGGACTGGGGCGTACTGCGCAATGCGGAAACGGGTGACCGCATGGATTCACCGTTCTTCGATGGCTTCGTGGTGTGGATCTTCATCTTCTTCGTCACCATTGGCTATGCCTATGGCCGCGCTACCGGCACGATGAAGAGCGATCGCGATGTGATCGACGCCATGGCCGCCGCGCTTTCGGCGCTGGGGTTGTACATCGTGCTGGTGTTCTTCGCCGCACAGTTCGTGGCCTTCTTCGGCTGGACCAACCTTGGCGCGATCACCGCCGTCACCGGCGCCAACTTCCTCGTCGAAACCGGCCTGACCGGCCCAGCGGTGTTCTTCGCCTTCATCCTGATCTGCGCCCTGATCAACCTCTCGCTCGGCTCGGCCAGCGCGCAATGGGCGGTAACCGCGCCGATCTTCGTGCCCATGCTGATGCTGATCGGCTATTCGCCCGAGGCGATCCAGGCGGCCTATCGCATCGGCGATTCCACCACCAACATCATCACCCCGATGATGAGCTATTTCGGCCTGATCCTGGCCTGGGCCACGCGCTACCAGAAGGACCTGGGCGTGGGCACGCTGATCGCGATGATGCTGCCCTACACCATCTTCTTCATCAGCGCGTGGAGCCTGTTCTTCTACCTGTGGACTTTTGTGTTCGGGCTGCCGGTGGGGCCGGGCTCGCCCACTTATTACACGCCCTGAACGACGGCGCGCGGATGCCCCTGCTCTACCGCCTCGATGCCAAGGCCGCGGCGATCGGCCGGGCCTTTGGCGTGACGGCGGGCGTTGATCCGTGGGCAGGCGGCCATGTCGCACCGGGCAGCTTTGCCCCGGTAATCACCGCCGGACGCGAGTTTATCGCCGGGCCAGGAGCAGCGCGCCAGCCGTGGCGCATGGTGCCGCGCCTGTGGGGTGTCCCGCCCCCGCCTTCCACAAACGACGCCGCGCGCCCGGTGCTGAGCGTGCGCAATGTGGACAGCGCGTTCTGGATCGGCAACCTGCGCAACCCGGAATTCCGCTGCCTGGTGCCTGCCACCGCCTTCATGGAATGGGGACGCATCGGGCCTGACGGCAAGCGCCGCCAGCACTGGTTTGCTTGCGCCGACCAGCCGCTGTTCGCCATGGCCGGCGTGTGGAAGGATGCCGAAGTGCCCGGCTTCGCCCTGCTAACCTGTCCACCCAATGCCGAAGTGAAGCGCGCCGGACGCGATGCGATGCCGGTAATCCTGCCGCCCGACCGGGGCGCGTGGACAACCTGGCTGCACGGCGGCTGGGACAAGGCGAGCGCGCTGTTGCAGCCCTATTCATCCAGCCTGATGCGCGAACTGGAACGCTAGTTCAGAACCGCAGCATCGCCACGCACACCAGTACGATGCCCAACGTACCTGCAAGCAGCGCCCACAGGCGGTTCACCACGCCCAGCATTTGCGAGGCGAAATGCAGGAAGGGCCGCCCGAAGCCGAGGATCACCACGCCTTCCACCACCATGCCGCCGCCTATCACGCTGACCACGACCGACAGCCAGTCGTCAGGCTGCCACGGATTGACGAGGTAGATCGTCGCCCCCAGCGACAGCACCACGATGCCGGTGAGGAAGCGCAGCCCTTCGTGCTTTTCGAAGTCTTCCAGCATGGCCGCCCAGCTTCCCGGAGAGCGCAGTTCGCCGATCGACGCGCCCAGTGCGTAAAGCCCCATGAACAGCGCGATCCATGCGGGGATATCCTGTGTTTCAGCCATGCTTTTCCTCTCCTCAGGCGTCCGGTCCGTCCACCACCAGCAAAGTGTCCACGCCGAACACTTCCGGTACGGCGCCGAACTTTTCCTTCATTGTCGCGGCGAACTGCGGTCCGAAAAATGCCGAGGCCGATGCCTCGTCGGTGAACAGATAGACACTGTGTCCGCAATGCGCCGCCTCGTCATAGGCGAAGTACTTGCGCACCAGCCCCGGCAAGCTTGCGAACTGCCCTTCGGCTGCCCTGAAAGCCGCCAACATCTGGTCACGCGAACGGGCCTCGGCCAGCGGGTATTTGACGATCACGGTGTGCATCGGTGCTGCCTCTTCCTAGTCCCGCAGACTATCCTGCGCTGCAAATCGCCGGGCCGCAAGCTTGCAGCAGCGGGCAAGCTTGCGAACGCGAACGTTCCGCCACATTGCCAAGGGCTTGCTGCCCTTTGGCAGGCATTTGCGCTGCGGCGTGCAGGCGCTATGAGCGGTTACAGCTGAAACAGACCATCAGAGGACGCATCATACCCATGACCCTGCTTCGTTCTGCCCTGCTTGCAACAGTGCTGACCCTGCCTGCCACCGCCGCCATCGCCCGCGAAATGACGCCCGAAGACGTGGCGCGGATCGAATATACCGGTACCGTCGCGGTCTCGCAGGATGGCAACCATGTCGCCTATACGACAGTGCGCTATCCCGACGTGACACGCGGCGAGGAGAACGGCGGTGCCCGCCAGCAGCTGTTTCTGGCCGATGGTGCCTTCGATCTGCGCGCCTACCTGCCCGAAGACATGAACGTCTCCTCCATCGGCTTCAATCCCGATGGCTCGCTGATCACCTTCCTCTACACCGCATCGGGCGAAGACCGCGCGCTGTGGGGCGTGCCGGTGGACGGCGGCGCCTACCGCAAGATCGCCGCGGTCGAAGATGCCGCGGTGCGCGACTATGCCTTCTCGCCGGATGGCACGCAGGTCTACCTGCTTACCGCCGCCGCACCTGACGAGGAACGCGAGAGCGAAGAAGACGCTGGTTTCAATTCCGAGGTCTACGAAGAGGAATTCCGCTTCAACCGCATGTTCGTGGCTGCGGTGGGCGCATATGTTGGCGCTGAACCGCGCGAAATCGACATTCCCGGCCATGTCAGCTCGTTCGACATCGCCCCGAACGGCGAGACCGCGATGATTGTCACCGCGCCTACCCCGCTGGTGGACGATTCGCTCACCTCGCAGCGGGTAAACCTGCTGAACCTTGCCACGGGCGATGTCACCGTGGTGGAAACGCCGGGCAAGCTGGGCGATGTGGAATTCTCGCCCGATTCCATGTCTCTTTCGATGGTCGCAGGCGTGGACGAACACGATCCCGCCGCCACCACCCTGCACATCGTCGATGCGCAGACGGGCAGCTATTTCGCCGTCAACGAAGGCGTGGCGGAAGCCGTGGTGGATACCGAATGGATGGCCGACGGCCGCCTTGCCGCGGTGGTGCACGTGGGCGCGCAGAGCGTGCTGCGCTTCTATGACGAGCAGGGGCAGGAACTGCGCGAATACGATCCGGGCGAGCTGATCCTCACCAGCCTGGAACAGGGCGGCAATCGCCTGATGGTGGAAGCCACTTCGCCCACACACCCGAACGAACTGTTCGCCTTCAACAGCGGCGATTTCACCCGCTGGACCGACCACAACCCATGGCTGGCCGAGATCGACTTCGGCGAGCAGCGCACCTTCACCTACGAAGCCACCGACGGCACCGCAATCGAAGGCGTGCTGATCCTGCCCGTGGGCGGTGTGCCGGATGGCGGCGCGCCGCTTATCCTGGATGTACATGGCGGGCCGGAAGCGCATGAGAGCAACGGCTGGGTAACCAATTACAGCGGTCCGGGTCAGGTGGCCGCAGGGCAAGGGTATGCCGTGTTTCTGCCCAACTATCGCGGCTCCACCGCCTATGGCACCGCCTTTTCCAAGGCCCATTCGGGCAACTACACCGATCCCGAGTTCCGCGACCTGGTAGATGCCAAATATGCGCTGGTGGAAATGGGCATTGCCGATCCCGACCGGGTGGGCATCACCGGTGGCTCCTATGGCGGCTATGCCACGGCATGGTCCTCCACCTACAATTCGCAGGAATTTGCCGCCGGCGTGATGTTCGTCGGGATCTCGAACCAGATCAGCAAGGTGGGAACGGGCGACATTCCCAACGAGATGTACCTTGTCCATGCGTTGCAGTGGCCGTGGGAGGATTGGCAGCACTTCCTCGAAGTCAGCCCGATCACCTACACCGACCGCGCCGATACGCCGCTGCTGATCATGGGCGGCACGGCGGACACTCGCGTCGATCCGGGCCAGAGCCTGGAGCTCTATCGCTACATCCGCCTGCGTCGGCCCGACACGCCGCTGCGGCTGGTGCGCTATCCCGGCGAAGGCCACGGCAATTCGATGGCGGCTTCCCGCTATGACTACAACCTGCGCATGATGCGCTGGTTCGACACCTACCTGATGACCGGCGACCGCGATGCCCCGCTGCCGCCGAGCCGTCCGGATCTGATGAACGAGGAAGACTGAGGTTGTTATCCTCCCCGCGGTCAAACCCGGGGAGGAGGCAATACCCGGTCGGTGCCCGACCGACCGTCAGGGTGACTGACCGCCCGCAGCGGGCGCCAATGACTAGAAGGTAAACCCCGCGCCCACTGCCCCCAGGAACTGGTTCCTCGTGCCGCGGATGCTGGTGAAAGGCGTATCCGCCGCATCGCCCAGCACCCGCGAATAGCCGGTGATCACCACCAGCCCCAGTCCGCCGTTGGTCACGTCACCATCAAGGTCGACGCCCAGCAGAAGGGTCGCCCCGGCACTGGTGAAGCCGCCACCCCGCGGCTCGAACGCGGGCAGCGGCGACGCGCCGGGTCCGGCATATTGGGCGGGATCGACGCGGAAATAATAATCGTGGAAGTCCGCGTCCGCCCATTCGGTGGAGAAGGACAGGCTGGCCACCATCGAGCGACTGAGCGGAGTGAAATAGGTGAGGGTCGGCGCCACCACCATGCCATCGTGCGCACCCGCCACATCCCACATCACGTCGGTGCTAACGGTAAGGCTGTCGAAGGGATTGAGAAGCTGTGGGAACTTCACCCCCACGCTGGGCCCCACTTCCACGGCGCGGTCGAGCTCGGGGAACAGCAGCACCACTTCGTCCTCGATCTGCTGGGCCCGGTCGCTGCGCAAGCGCGCTGCCAGGCCCAGGTCGAGGCCAACGCCATCGTCAGGGTCCGGCACGAAATCGAGCTTGAGCCCAGCCGCGCGCGGGGAAATATCGACCCCGCCCAGCGAGCCCTGCACGATCGGCAGCACGTTGAAGACATAGTCGTCCGAACCATCGTAGGACGGGCTGAGTGCGACCCCGACACCCACCGACAGGTAATCGCCGGCGAACACCGTGTCCTGCATGTCGATGGCAGGCGGCAGCCCCTGTTCGGCGGAGCCATCCTGCGCCAGTGCGGGGCTGGCAGCGACAGCGGCAAGGATCGCGCCCAGCGCGAAGGCGGAAGGCGTAAAATGGCATTTCGGCATGGAAATTCCCGTCTGCAATACCTCAAGAACGGACCGGCCTGTACCCGGTTCCGATTGCCCGTTGCATTTCAATACTCGACCAAGGGCGGTGATTGCGCAAGGCCTACAATCGGCTAAGGCGCTTTCTGCAATGACTGGGCGCGATTGCGATATTGCCATCATCGGTGGCGGCCTTTCCGGCGGGTTGATCGCGCTGGCGCTGGCGCGCTTGCGGCCGGAAACCTCGTTTCGCCTGATCGAGGCCGGGCCGACAGTGGGCGGCAACCATCGCTGGAGCTGGTTTGCCAGCGACCTGTCGCCCGCCGGTGAAGAGCTGATGGCAGGCTTCCGCAAGGCCGAGTGGGACGACGGCTACCATGTCCGCTTCCCCGACTATCGCCGGCAGCTGCACACGCCCTACCGCTCGCTTGCCAGCAGCGATTTTGCCGCGCGGCTGGAGCGCGACCTGCCCGAAGGGTCCATCCTCACCAATCGCGAAGTGACCGGACTGGATGCTGGCGGCGTCGACCTGGCGGACGGCACCCGCATCAGCGCACGCACGGTGATCGACTGTCGCGGCTTTTCCCCCGCGCCCGCCCTGCAAGGCGGCTGGCAGGTGTTCATGGGCCGCCACCTGCGGACACCCGAGCCGCACGGGCTGGCGCGCCCGATCATCATGGATGCCCACGTCGACCAGCTGGCCCCGCACGGCAACGGTGGCGCCTACCGCTTCGTCTACGTCCTGCCGCTGGGCAGCCACGAGCTGTTTATCGAGGATACCTATTACGCCGACAGCCCGCTGCTCGACCGCTCGGCCCTGTCGGCCCGGATCGACCAGTACCAGCGGCAAATGGGCTGGACCGGCGAACCCATCGGTTACGAGACCGGCGTGCTGCCGGTGATCACCGGTGGCAATTTCCGCGCCTACCAGCAGTCGCAGCGTGTCGAGGGCGTGGCGCTGGCGGGTGCGCGCGGCGGCTTTGTCCACCCGCTCACCAGCTATACCCTGCCCATCGCGGTGGACCTGGCGCTGTCGATTGCTGCGGATGCAGACCTGCCGGGCGAGCAGATGGCGGCCAAGCTGGATGCGGCAGCGCGGCGTCACTGGGCCTCGATGGGCTATTATCGCTTCCTCGGCTCGATGCTGTTCGGGGCAGCGGAGCCTGACAAACGCTACCGCGTGTTCCAGCGCTTCTACCGCCTGCCCGAACGCCTTATCGAACGCTTCTATGCCGGGCGATCCTCCCTGTTCGAGAAAGCGCGGGTGCTGGTGGGCAAGCCGCCCGTTCCCGTCACCCGCGCCGTGGGCGCGCTGCTATCGTCTTCCCCTCCCCTCACAGATCCCTCCCGAAAGGCCCCCCATGAGCACTCCTGAAGGCAGAACCGCATGCGTGATCGGCGCCGGTTTCGGCGGCATGGCACTGGCCATCCGCCTGCAAAGCGCCGGCATCGCCACCACCGTTGTCGAAAGCCGCGACAAGCCCGGCGGCCGCGCCTATTTCTGGGAAAAGGACGGCTTCACCTTCGATGCCGGCCCCACCGTCGTCACCGATCCCGATTGCCTGCGCGAATTGTGGGAACTGACCGGCCACGACATGGACGAGGACCTGGAGCTGATGAAGGTCATGCCCTTCTACCGGCTCAACTGGCCCGACGGCACCAACTTCGACTATTCCAACGACGAAGAGAACCTGCGCAAGGAGATCATGAAGCTGGAGCCTGCCGACGTGGCTGGATACGACCGCTTCCTGGACTATGCCGCAGGGGTCTACGAGGAAGGCTACGTCAAGCTCGGCACGGTGCCGTTCCTCAAGTTCTCCAGCATGATCAAGGCCGCGCCCGCGCTGATGAAGAAGCAGGCCTGGCGCAGCGTCTATTCGATGGTGGCAAAGTACATAAAGAACGAGAAGCTGCGCGAGGCGCTGAGTTTCCACACGTTGCTGGTGGGTGGCAGCCCGATGAAAACCTCCAGCATCTATGCCCTGATCCACAAGCTGGAGAAGGATGGCGGCGTGTGGTGGACGCGTGGCGGCACCAATCGCCTGATCGCCGGGATGGTGCGCCATTTCGAGCGGCTGGGCGGCACCATGCGCGTGGGCGATGCCGTTACCCGCGTGGAGACCGAAGGTAAGCGCGCCAGGGCCGTGCACACCGCCAGCGGCTGGAGCCAGACCTTCGACGCCGTCGCCAGCAACGCCGATATCGTGCATTCGTACAAGGATCTGCTGGGCGACAGCCATCGCGGCAAGAGCCACGGCAAGGCGCTGACGAAAAAGAGCTTTTCGCCGTCGCTGTTCGTCGTACATTTCGGCATCGAGGGCACCTGGCCGGGCATCCCGCACCACATGATCCTGTTCGGCCCGCGCTATCACGGTCTGCTGGAGGACATTTACTCGAAAGGTGTGCTGCCGGCGGACTTCTCGATCTACCTCCACCACCCCACCGTGACCGATCCCAGCATGGCGCCCGAGGGCAAGAGCACGTTCTACGCGCTGGTGCCCGTCGCGCACCTGGGCAAGATGCCGATCGACTGGGACAAGGTGGGGCCGGAACTGGAAAAGCGCGTGCTGGACGAAGTGGGCCGCCGCCTGATCCCCGATATCCACGATCGCATCGTGACCAAGTTCCACTATGCGCCGAAGGACTTTTCCGCCGATCTCAACGCCCACATGGGCAGCGCCTTCAGCCTCGAACCGGTGCTTTGGCAAAGCGCCTGGTTCCGCGGCCACAACCGCGACGACGTGATCGAGAACTTCTACCTCGTCGGCGCGGGCACCCATCCGGGCGCAGGCATCCCCGGCGTGGTCGGCAGCGCCAAGGCGACGGCAGGGTTGATGATCGAGGACTTGTCATCCTGAGCGGTCGGGATAGGGCAGAGCATATGTCCAGCACCTTCAAACGCCTCGCCGTCTATTGCGGCTCCGCCACGCCTGCAGACCCGCGCTACATCGAGCTTGCCCGCCAGGTGGGCGAAACGCTGGCCCGGCAGGGCATCGGTGTTGTCTATGGCGGCGGCAAGGCGGGGCTCATGGGCGCGGTGGCCTATGCCGCGCTGGAAGCGGGCGGCGAAGTGATCGGGGTGATCCCGCAGGCGCTGGTCGACATGGAAGTGGCCAACCCCGATTGCACGCAGCTGCACGTGGTGGACACCATGCACCAGCGCAAGCAGTTCTTCACCGACCTGTCGGACGGCTTCGTCACCCTGCCCGGCGGCGTCGGCACGCTGGACGAACTGTGGGAAGCGGTCAGCTGGGCACAGCTGGGCTATCACCAGAGCCCGGTCGGCCTGCTCAATGCCTTCGGATACTATGACGGCCTGCTGGCGTTCAACCGGCAAATGGCGGAAACCGGCTTTGTCCGGGCCGCGCATCGCGATATCCTGATCGCCGGTGAAACGCTGGAGCAATTGCTGGAAAAGATGGCCGCCTACGAACCTATCCAGACCATCGTACAGATGCGCGCAGAGGATCTGTGAAGCCGCAGCGGGTCAGACCGCGGCCGCTGGTCGCCAGCCAGCTGGTCAAGGCGACGCCGCGCCAGCACGGTGGTGGCCGCATGCGCGCAGCGCTGGTGGCCAAGGCGCGCGAGAGCATCGCTGTCGGCTCCAAGAGCTTCACCGTCGCCAGCTGGCTGTTCGATCGGGCCACGCGCGAGCGCGCGCACCTGCTCTATGCCTGGTGCCGTCGCTGCGACGACATCGCCGACGGGCAGGAATACGGCTTTCGCGACGGCGACCGCCCGGTGGAACCGGACGAGGCCAATGCGCGGGACCGGGTCGAGGCGATCCGCATTCTCACTCACCGCGCGCTGGACGGGCAGCCCACCGCCGATATCCATTTCGACGCGTTGGGGCAGGTGGCCATGGAAACCGGTATCACCCGCGAGATGTGCGACGACGTGATCGACGGCTTTGCGCTCGATGCCGAAGGCTGGCGTCCGCGCACCGAAGGCGACCTGATGCGTTATTGCTATCACGTGGCAGGCGCGGTCGGCGTTATGATGGCCAGGGTGATGGGCGTTCCCGGTGATGCGCAGGACACGCTGGATCGCGCCTGCGACCTGGGGCTAGCTTTCCAGCTCAACAACATCGCGCGCGACATCTCGGACGATGACGCTGCCGGGCGCTGCTACATCCCCGAGGAATGGCTGGCGGAGATGGACATTCCGCCCGGCCAGCTGATGAAGCCTGCCTACCGCGCGCAGCTGGTGGAGCTGGCGAGCCGCCTTGTCGCGCTGGCCCGCGTCCACGATGCCTCTGCCCGTATCGGCGCGGGGCGGCTGAAGTTCCGCCAGCGATGGGCCGTGCTGTCGGCAGCCAACATCTACGGCGCCATCGGCGAAGAGGTTGCCCGGCTGGGCGAAGCCGCGTGGGATCACCGCGTGCACACCAGCACCGCGCAAAAGCTCGGCCACGTCGCCAGCGCGCTGAAGGAAAGCGTCGCTGGATCGTACGAGCCGGAGGAAAAGCCCACGTGGACGCGCGGCCAGCTGATGGTAATGGCGCGCATGGCGGGGCCGGTGCCGGGCGTGCCCAACACGCCGTTGCGTGACGAGGGCGTGCGCAAGAAGGAAGACTGATCGCGCCAGCTCAAAGGTTGCATTTGCAACGAAATGCGGAGAAGCACAGGGCATGATTGCAAAGCTTCTGATTGCCAATCGCGGCGAGATTGCCTGCCGCATCATCCGCACCGCGCGCGAAATGGGGGTGGCCACGGTGGCGGTCTATTCCGATGCCGATGCGAAAGCGCTGCACGTGCGCCAAGCGGACGAGGCGGTGCATATCGGCCCCTCGCCCGCAGCCGAAAGCTACCTGGTGGGCGAGAAGATCATCGCCGCAGCGAAGCAGACCGGGGCGGAAGCGATCCATCCCGGCTACGGCTTCCTGTCGGAGAACGCTGCCTTCGCCCGCGCCGTGATCGACGCCGGGCTGGTGTGGGTCGGGCCCAAGCCCTCTTCCATCGAGGCGATGGGGCTGAAGGACGCGGCCAAGAAGCTGATGCGCGCAGCGGGCGTGCCCGTCACGCCCGGCTACGAGGGCGAGGACCAGTCGGTCGAGCGCCTGACCAAGGAGGCAGAGGCCATCGGCTATCCGGTGCTCATCAAGGCCGTGGCGGGCGGCGGCGGCAAGGGGATGCGCAAGGTGGATAGCGCGGGCGATTTCGAAGCCGCGCTGGAAAGCTGCAAGCGCGAGGCCAAGGCCAGCTTCGGCAACGACGAGGTGCTGCTGGAAAAGTGGATCACCTCGCCCCGCCATATCGAGGTGCAGGTGTTCGGCGATGCCCACGGCAACGTCGTCCACCTGTTCGAGCGCGACTGCTCGCTGCAACGCCGCCACCAGAAGGTAATCGAGGAAGCCCCCGCCCCCGGCATGGACGAGGACACCCGCGAGGCCATCTGCATGGCCGCCGTGCGCGCGGCCAGGGCAGTCGACTACGAAGGCGCGGGCACCATCGAATTCATCGCCGACGCCAGCGAAGGCCTGCGCGCGGACCGCATCTTCTTCATTGAGATGAACACCCGCCTTCAGGTGGAACATCCGGTGACCGAGGAGATCACCGGGGTGGACCTGGTGGAATGGCAACTACGCGTGGCCAGCGGGCAGCCGATCCCGCTGCAGCAGGAAGACCTGTACATTAGCGGCCACGCCATCGAGGCGCGGCTCTATGCTGAAGACCCGGCCAAGGGGTTCCTACCGAGCCCCGGCAGGATCGAGCACATGTTCCTCGATCATCGCTCGCGGATCGAGACAGGTGTTGAAGAAGGCGACGTGGTCAGCCCGTTTTACGACCCGATGATCGCCAAGATCGTGGTCCACGGCTCTGACCGGGACAAGGCCAGAAGGGCCATGCTGGATGCGCTGGGCAACAGCTACGTCTCTCCGTTGCAGACCAATCAGGGGTTCCTGTTCGAGTGTACTGCGCTCCCGGAATTTGCTGATGCTGATCTGGACACCGGCCTGATCGAGCGCAAGGGCGACGCGCTGCTGCCACCGGCTCAGCCGGGGCAGCACGTGATTGATGCCGCCGCGCGGCGCTATCGCAGGGATCACCTCGACTGGTCAGGCGCGGGCTCCCCTCAAGCAAGGCTGCGCAGTGCCTTGTTCGGCTTTCGGCTGAACGCGGCGCCCAGTAAGCGCGTTGTCCTGCATACTGCCAGTGGCGCCGTGCAAGGCGACAGCAGCGGTCACGAGGAGAGCTCCGGCATTCCTGCAACCATGCTCAGCGAAGACGATATTTTCGTTACCGATCGCGGCCAGACCTACAGCTTCTCCGTTCGCGGGAACGAGACCGCTGGCGCCGCCCACGCCCATGACGGCGCGATCCTTGCACCCATGCCGGGCAAGGTCATCGCGCTCGACGTGGCCGAGGGCGATGCGGTCACCGCCGGCCAGCGGCTGATGGTGCTCGAGGCGATGAAGATGGAGCACGCGCTCACCGCGCCGTTCGATGGCACGGTGACACACCTTTCCGCCAGCGAGGGCGCCCAGGTGCAGGTGGAAGCCGTGCTGGCCGTGGTGGAAGCGGCGGAAGACTAGCCGCCCATGAACTCGCGCAAGGCAGCCATCTCGGCCTCGCTCATGTGCACGCCCAGCTTGGTGCGGCGCCACAGGATATCGTCTGCCGTCTGCGCCCATTCCTTTACGCGCAAGTAGGTGACTTCGGCTTCCGAAAGCCCCGCGCCGAAATTGCGGCCAAGGTCGTCCCACGACTTCGCTTCGCCCAGCCAGTCCACCGCGCGCGTGCCATAGGCGCGGCCGATGCGTTGCACGTCGCGGGGCGCAAGGAAGGGATATTCCTCGCCCAGCACTTCCAGCAGGAAGGGCTGTGCGTGGCGGTCTATGTCGCCGCCAGGCAGCGGGGCCGTGCCGGTCCACGGCTGGCCGATCAGCGTCGGCACACGGCTGGCCAGCTTGTCCACCGCCTCTTCCGCCACGTGGCGGTATGATGTGATCTTACCGCCGTAGATGCCCAGGATCGGCGCACCGCGCCCTTCGTCGCTCAAGGCCAGCCGGTAGCCGCGCGTCGCCGCTTCCGGGCGGCCCGAGCCATCGTCCACCAGCGCGCGCACGCCGGCATAGGTCCACACCACGTCATCGGGCGTAACGTCGTGTTCGAAATAGCGGTTCACCGCGTCGCACAGGTAGCGGATCTCCTCGGCGCTGGCCTCCACGTCGTCCAGCGAGCCGGGATGGTCGGCATCGGTGGTGCCCACCAGCGTGTAGTCGCCTTCCCACGGAATGGCGAAGCAGATGCGCGTATCGGGCTGCTGCAGGATATAGGCACAATCGTGGTCGAACAGCCTGGGCACCACGATGTGCGATCCGCGCACGCGGCGGATGCCATAGGCGGGATGTTCGCCCACCAGCCGCGCCAGGTCGTCCGCGCCGGGGCCGGCAGCGTTGACCAGCGCGCGGGTTGAAAAGCTCTCCCCGCCCGCTTCGACATGCCACACGTCGCCTTCGCGCCGTGCAGCGGTGACAGGCGTGCGGGTACGGATCTCGGCACCGTGTTCGGCAGCGTCGAGCGCGTTCAGCACCACCAGCCGGGCATCGTCCACCCAGCCGTCCGAATACTCGAAGCCGCTGGTGTACTGCGGCTCCAGCGGGCCGCCCGCGCGGTGCTTCTTGAGGTTGACGCTGCGGGTCTTCTTCAAGCCACCCTTGCCGCCGATATGGTCATACAGGAACAGCCCGGTGCGCAGCATCCACCTGGGCCGCATGGACCTGGTCACCGGCAGCACGAAGCGCATCGGCCAGATGATGTGCGGAGCGATCTGCCACAGCGTCTCCCGCTCGGTCAGCGCTTCACGCACAAGGGCGAATTCGTAGTATTCGAGGTAGCGCAGGCCGCCATGAACCAGCTTGGTGCTCTTGGACGAGGTGCCGCTGGCAAGGTCGTGCTTTTCCAGCAGCAGCACTTTCGCCCCGCGCCCTGCAGCATCGCGCGCCACGCCCGCGCCGTTCACCCCGCCGCCGATCACGATGAGGTCAAACAGCTCGCTCATGGCACGATGTGCTCCTTGGGAGGGCCACTGTTGAGGCGGCGGAACAGCCGCCCCTTCTCGCTGAAGAGTATCAGCAGGAAGGCGCAGCTGGAACACAGCAGCAGCGCCCAGGCAAAGGGAATGGGCGTGCCGTTGTACTGCTGCCCGATGACCATGCCCACCAAGGCAGCCCCGAACATGCGGAAAAAAGTCTGCACGCTGCTGGCCGAGCCTGCGATATGGGCGAAGGGTTGCATGGCGATGGCGCCGAAATTGGCACCGAGAAACCCGAGCAGCGCGAGGTTCACGCTCATCAGCGGCAGGAACCAGTAGAAATCCCCGGGGTGGGCGTAGGACGACCATACCTGCACCGCGCTGACGGCCATGAACATCAGCACGCCGATATGCGAGACACGGCGTGCACCAAAGCGCATGACGATGCGCGAATTGACGAGGTTGGTGAAGCTCATCATCGCCGCCGTGCCGCCGAACAGGATGGGAAAGGCCGCATCGCTGATGCCGAACGCATCCTGGTAGATCTGCTGACCGGAATTGACGTAGCCGAACACCCCGCCCATCACCAGCGCCGCGCCGAGCACATAGCCGATTGCCTGCCGATTGATCAGTGCGGTGGCCATGTTGCGGGCGATTACCGGCAGATTGACTTCCTGCCGGTTTTCCTTCGCCATTGTTTCGGGCAGGCGGAAAAAAACCCACACCGCCGTGCCCACGGCTATCAGCGACAGCACCACGAAGATCAGCCGCCAGCTGCCCACCAGCAAGAGGGCCTGTCCGATGCTCGGCGCGAACACCGGCACCGAGATGAATACCGCGGCGATGGTGGACATCAGGCGGGCCATGTGATCGCCTTCGTAAAGGTCGCGCACGATGGCCATGGGCACCACCAGCAGCGCAGCGCCCAGTAGGCCGGTAATCGCCCGCAGCGCGATCATGCTGGTAAAATCGGTCAACATGGCTGTCACGAAGGTGAGGACCGCAAAGGCCATGAGACCGAGGAAGATGATCGGCCGCCTGCCGTAACGGTCGGCATAGCTGCCCGGCACCAGGCAGCCTACGCCCATCATGATGGTGTAGACGGCGATGATCAGCTGACGTTCATTGCCGTCACCAGCGCCCAGATCCCGCCCCATGTCATCCAGCGCAGGCAGCATGGAATCGATGCCCAGCGCGTTCAGGCTCATCAGCAACGCCAGCAGCACGATCAGCTCGCGCTTGCCCAGCGGCAGGGAGTCGAGGGGTTTGGCAGTGGTGGCCATAGATGAACCGCCCTAACCCCGGCTGCCATGCGAGAAAAGGAATAAGTCAATTTCGTGCCAAAAGGCTATGCTGGGCAGGCAATGGCGAATCCCGATCACGGCGAACCTGCCACGGCGCAGGATGAAGGCGACGAATTGCCGCCCGAATTGGCGGGCCTGCGCAAGATCATCCACGTCGACATGGATGCCTTCTTCGCCAGCGTGGAACAGCGCGACAATCCGGAGTTGCGCGGCAAGCCCGTGGCCGTGGGCGGACCTGGCGGGCGCGGCGTGGTGGCAGCGGCAAGCTATGAAGCGAGGCGGTTCGGCGTGCGCAGCGCCATGCCTTCGGTGACGGCGAAGCGCAAATGTCCGGACCTGGTGTTCGTGAAGCACCGGTTCGAGGTCTATCGCGAAGTCTCGCAGCAGATCCGCACGATCTTCCACCACTACACCCCGCACGTGGAGCCGCTCAGCCTCGACGAGGCCTATCTCGACGTGACCGAGGACCGCCATGGGCTCGGCAGCGCCACGGCCATCGCCCAGGCGATCCGCAAGCGTATTCACGCAGAAACGCAGCTGACCGCCAGCGCGGGAGTTTCCTACAACAAGTTCCTCGCCAAGCTGGCAAGCGACCAGAACAAGCCCGATGGGTTGTGCGTGATCCGCCCCGGCGAAGGCGCGCAGTTCGTCCAATCACTGCCGATACGCCGCTTCCACGGCGTGGGACCAAAGGGTGCGGAGAAAATGGCGCGGCTGGGGATCGCAACCGGCGCGGACCTGGCGGAGAAGGACCGTGCGTGGCTGGCGCAGCATTTCGGCAGCTTTGGCGACTACCTCTATCGCGCGGCGCGCGGGATCGACCTGCGCCCCGTGCGCGCCAACCGGCTGCGCAAGTCCATCGGTGGCGAGCGCACCTTCAGCGAGGATATCTCGGCCGAAGACGAACTGCGCGACACGCTGGAACGGATCATCGCCGTGGTCTGGGATCGCATCGCCGAAAAGCAGGCGAAGGGCCGCACGGTGACGCTGAAACTGAAGTTCACCGACTTCCGGATCGCTACCCGTTCGCGCAGCCAGCCGCACGCGGTGGCGGACAAGCCGCAGTTTGCCGTGATTGCGCGTGCCATCCTGGAAGACGAGCTGCCGCTGCCCATGCCGATCCGGCTGATGGGGCTGACGCTTAGCAACCTTGATCAGGAAGACGATCGCGGGCCGCCGCGCGACGACGCGCAGCTATCGCTACTGTAGGAATTCCAGCCGTCGCTGCGTCGGGCCAGTGAGGGGTTCCGGCAGCGCATCCATCGCGAACCACCTGGCCTCGATCACTTCGCGCTGGTCGGGCCGGGGCTCGCTTTCCACGCGCGCCTGGAAGATCCAGTTGCGCTGCGGCGCGCCGTGCATGGTGTCTTCCGCCTCGTGCAGCAGCACCAGTTCGCACAACTCGCAGGCCAGTTCCTCGCGCACTTCGCGGCGGATGGCCGTTTCAGGGTCTTCGCTGAGGCTGGCGCCCCCCGCAGGCGTGGTCCAGCCGCGTGTGCCATAGGATTGGCGGATCAGCAGCACGCGATCCTGTTCGTCGCGGATGAACACCGCCACCCCGGCGATGCGCGGTCTGAACAGACGCAGGTAGTATTTGCGCACCACGTGGCCCAAGGGCAGCACCGCGCGGTGCAACGGCGCGGGGATCAGGTGAAGCATGTCACTTTCTGGCGGGCAGCCCCCAGCAGCCGCGCCACGGGCAGGTCGCTTGCGCCCGCAACTGCGGCATCGAACACGGCGCGCTTGTCGTCTCCACGGATCACGAACATCAGCGCGTCGCTGGCGAGCAGCGAGGGGATGGTCAGCGTGACCCGGTCAAAGGGCGCTTCGGGTGGCAGCGGATCGGGGGTAAGGCGACGGATCGGTTCGCGATCGTCCACCTGCGGATCGGTGTTGGGGAACAGGCTGGCGATGTGGCCATCGGCGCCCATGCCCAGCCACACAAGCGCGAAATGCGGCACCTGCTCCATTTCGGTGAGCGTGGCGACGTGCGCGCCGACCGGTTCGAACAGCGCACGGATCTTGCCGGTGTTGCTCGCCTCATGGTCCTCCGGCACCACGCGGTCATCCCCCGGCCACACGGTAATGCGCGACCAGTCGAGATCGGCCTGCACCAACAACTGCATGATCGGAAACGGGGTGGAACCGCCCGGCACGCTGATTTCGACAGGTTCGTCGCTATCGGCCAGTGCCGTACGAAGGGCAGCTTCGATGAAGGACGCGATTTCGCCGTCCGATGCTTGCTCGATGATGTCGATCTCGGCCATGTCTCGGAACTAGACGCAAAACCGCCGCGACGCGAGGGTCGACGCGGCGGGTTCTGCCTGTGGCTGGCGAGGTTACTGCAACGTGGAGGTCAGGAACCAAACGCGTTCCTCGGCGATGTCGGTCCAGTCATCCAGCATGCCGTCGGTGGCGTTGTCGCCAGCCTTCGCGGCGTGTTCCTTCAGCGCCTTGATGCGCCCGAGCAGCTTCTGGTTGTCGTCGCGCAGTTCGCGCACCATGTCTTCGGCTGCCAGCGAGCTATCGTCCTGGTCGGCGATTTGCGTATTCGCCGCGACCGAACCGATCGAGGTGAGTGTCATCGCGCCGTTCTTGCGCACGCGTTCGCCGATGGCGTCTATCTGACCCTGAATTTCCAGCGCCTGCTCATCGAACAGCAGGTGCAGGTCGCGAAAGCGCGGCCCCTTCACGTGCCAGTGGAAGTTCTTGGTCTTGAAATAGAGCGCAAGGTGATCTGCCAGCAGCCCATTAAGGCCTTCGACCAGCGCGGTTTTCGAATTGTCTCCAACAGTTGTCATGTCAATCGTCCTTTCGAATGTCTCTTCATTTTATCAACGGGTGAGAAGGCCATTCCGTTTCAGGACTTAGGCCGGTTAGCGTGATCGAAAAAAACGATCAACTGCACGATTATTACGCAAACAGGAACGTTGCGATCGCGGCAAGCAACAGCCCGAACCCAACGACCATGCGCAAGGCCTTGAGCGGCAGGGCCTGCCAGTCTTCGCCGGCGACGATGGCGCCCACCAGCACCACCAGCGCCCCCAGCGCGCCGCCCACGGCAGCCAGCAGCGGTTCTCCCGTGGCGATGGCCAGCGAGAGGATGGTGAAACCGCTGGCGTCCGTCACCATGCCCAACAGCAACACCAGCGTGATAGCGCCCATCGAACGGGTCGGCTCCTTCGCCTCTGCCGGGGCTGCGCGCAGCAGCACTTCAAGGCCCGCCAGCCCCAGTGCCACGGCCACGACGACTGGCTTGAAATCGGGCGGGATCAGCGGGGCAAGCTCGCCTGCAATCCAGGCGGCCAGCGCAGCGCCTGCCAGCGCGGCCAGCAGCACGGTAACCACCAGCGGCCCGCCCCAGCCCAGGCTCGCGCGCAGCCGCGCCACGCGCACGGCATCGCGGCCTGCCAGCATGGCGAAGGCCACAGCGACGAAGGAGAGGAAAAAGGCCGGCATGGCCCCTGCTATACCAGCGAGGCGTTAAGGCGCTACTCGTCCTGCTCCATCAGCTGGCGGATCTTCACCAGCGCCTGCGCCTTCAGCTGGTGCACGCGGGGAACGCTCACTTCCAGCACCTGAGCGATTTCGGTGAGGTTCAGTTCCTCGACGAAGTAGAGTTGCAGGACCAGTTTCAGCCGGTCCGGCAGCTTGACCATGGCCTCTCCCAGCCGTTCGTTGTCCTGCATTTCGCACACCAGCGCGAAGGGATCGGGCAGGCCGGACGCAAAGGCGTCACTGGCATCGTCATAGGCAGCATCCATCGAGACCAGCTGCACGTCATCCCCCATGTGCTGCGCCAGTTCGGCAGGCGTCATGTCAACCAATGCGGCCAGCTCGTCATGCGTGGGTGCCCGCCCTGAAAGCTGCGAAAACTCGCGCCGCGCTTCCTCGATTTCTCGCCTGCGCTTCACCGCGCTGCGGCTGATCGGCATTGCCTTGCGGATCAGGTCAAACATGGCCCCGCGCACGCGCAGCTTGGCATAGGCGGCAAAGCCGTCTTCGCCCGGTCCCTCGTGATTGCGCGCAGCTTCGGTCAGGGCGATGAAGCCGGCCTGCATCAGATCCTCGATCTCGATTCCGTCGCGGCCAGCGCCGTTGATGTGCCAGGCGGCCTTGCGCACCATCGGCACGAAGCGCTTGACACGGTCACTCACCACGTCGGCGCTCTGGTAGGCGGCAGCGGCGGCAAAGGCGGATTGGTCATGTTTCATGCGGCAAGCACCTCTTCTGGCGATGCATCAGGCAATTGCGGGGGGAGTGCCGGGGGCTGGGGCGGCGCGGCGGACTGGCCGCCGATCACGCCGATCACCTCCACCGGCTGGCTGGGGGGCAGTTCGGCGATGGAGAGCACGAGGCAGGACGGCGCCCGCTGGCGCAGCAGCGCGGCCAGCGCACGGCGCGCCGGCGGTTGCACGATCAGCGCCAGGCCCCGCTCGCGATGTTCGGCGATGTGGGCGGACACGGCCTCGCCGATCATCCGCGCGCAATCGGGCTCGACCACCGGCTGGCCCGTTGCCGGGTCCTTCATCCCGCCAAGGATGGCGCTTTCCAGCTCGGCATCGAGCGTCAGCACGCCGAGCGCCTGTGTGGGCGGACACACCTGCCCCACCAGCCAGCCGCCAAGGTCGGCGCGGATATGGTCCACCAATGCGTCGAAATCCTTGGTGACCTGCAGGCCCAGCGCCAGGCTGGAAAGGATCGGCACCGGATGCGCCAGGCTTATCCCGTCCGCCAGCAGCGCACGCAGCATGCGGGTGATGGCGGCGAGCGATAGCGGGTCGGGATGGATCGCCTCGACCAGGCCGGCTGCGCGCTCCTTCACGGCATCGAGCATGGCGCGCACTTCCTCGGGGCCAAGCAGTTCCTGCCCGCGTTCCTGCAACAACTGGTTCAGATGGGTGGCAATGACGGTGTCGGCAGAGACGGCGAGAAAACCCTCGGCCACGGCATGGTCTTTCTCGGCAGGCGCAATCCACAGCGCGGGGCAGCCGAAGCTGGGGTCCACGGTGGGCTGGCCGGAGAGGCCATGATCCCTGGCAACCTCGCCGGTGTCGATGGCGAGCACCATGTCAGGCCGCGCTTCGGCTCGCGCCAGCTCCACGCCGCCCAGCATCACGCGGTATTCGTTGGCAGGCAGGTCCAGCGAATCTCTGATGCGGAATTGCGGCACGACGAAACCGAACATCTGGCTCAGCTGCTTGCGCACACCGGTCACGCGGGTGACCAGCGGCGCGCCCTTCGCCTCGTCCACCAGGTGGACAAGGCCATAGCCCATTTCCAGCGTCACCAGCGTTTGGTCGCTGACATCGCCGATGGCGATGGCCTGCGGCTCTTCGGACACCACCTCGACCGCTTCGACCACGGGCGCATCGAGCTTCCGCTTGAGCGTGCGGTAAAGCCAGAAGGCGAGGCCAGCGGCGGGCAAGAACACCATCTGCGGCATCGCCGGAATCAGCCCGATCGCGCCCAGCACCAGCGCCACGGGCAGCCAGCTGGCGGGGTTGGAAAACTGGCGTCCGATCTGGCCGACAAGGTCGCTGCTGTCGGTCACACGGGTAACGATGGCGGCGGCGGCGATGGACAGCAGCAGCGCCGGCACCTGCGCCACCAGCGCATCGCCCACGGCCAGGGTGATGAAGGTTTGCGCGGCCTCGGCTGCGCTCATGTCATAACCGATCATGCCGAGGCCAACGCCCGCGATCACGTTGACCGCAAGGATCAGCATGGCAGCGATGGCATCGCCCTTCACGAACTTCGATGCACCATCCATGGCGCCGTAGAAATCGGCCTCGGTGGAAACCTCGACGCGGCGGGCCTTGGCCTCCTCGGCGGTCATCAGTCCGGCGGCGATATCGGCATCGATGGCCATCTGCTTGCCGGGCAGGGCATCCAGCGTGAACCGCGCCGAGACTTCGGAGACGCGGCCTGCACCCTTGGTGATGACCACCAGGTTGATGATCAACAGGATGATGAAGACGAACAGGCCGACGGCGAAGTTGCCGCCGACAAGGAAGGCGCCGAAACTTTCGATCACCTGCCCGGCAGCGCCCTCACCCTCGTGCCCGTTCACCAGCACGATGCGGGTGGAGGCGACATTGAGCGCGAGGCGCAGCAAGGTCGCAAACAGCAGCACGGTGGGGAAGGCGGAGAAGTCGAGCGGTTTCGTGGCGTTGAGCGCAGCCATCAGCACGCCGATCGACAGCGCGATGTTGAACACGAAGAACATGTCCAGCATCACGATGGGGATCGGCAGCACCATCATCGCGATCAGCGCCAGAATACCTGCGGGCAGCGTCAGGGCGGCGGCGTTGACAGGAAGCTTGAAAGTCACAGGCCAAAGGCCTCCAGCCGGGCATAGGCATTGCGGATATGGGCAAGGCCGGGCGCGTCAGGCGCCTCGGCCGCCAGCGCGAAGGTACCGCGCAGGGTCTCTGCCATCGAAGCACGCGCCGGGGGTGCGATGCGCGCAGGGACTGGCGCGGCAGGATATACCGGCGCGCCGAGATCGGGCCTTGTGGCCGGCGGCGCTGCGGGCGCTGGGGTAGAGGCGAACGGCATGGTTTCGCCGCGCGCCATGGCGCTTTCCACCCGCCCCCGAATCACCGCCATCACCTCGCCCACAGAGCGTGGGCTGCCCGAGGGCTCGCGGAAGATCGCCCGGTTCGATGCCGCCGCGCGCGGCAGCAGGGCGGCAGCAGAGCTATCGGGGTCAGTCGTCAGGACAGACAGGAAGCGCGCAGCATCGCCCGCGCCCAGGAAATGCGCGAGGTAAAGCTCGCTGGCATCGGGATCGCGGCCCAGCACGCCCTGCAAGGCCGCGCGATTATCGGTCGCCAGGGCGCCTGCCATCAGCGAGCTTGCCTGCGCATCGAAGCGCAGGTTCAGGATCGCATCGCGCATCGCAGGGTCGGTGACGCGGGCCTGGCCGCCGCGCGTCTCGATCGCGCGAGCCATGTCGCCATAGCCCAGAGCCTCGCCGTGGCGATCGAGCGTGGCGAGCCAGGTCTGGTCGATGAACTGATACAGCCCGCTGGCACTGGAGGTGCGGGCCTCTGCCTGCGGGTTCATACCGCTTTCGATCTGCGCCTGCGCCATAAGGTAGTTGAAATCGACACCCGTGCGCTGAGCGGCCTGCGCAATGGCATCGCGCGGGTCGCGGATCAGATGCGGGCGCGCCTGCGGCCTGGTGGCCGGGGCTGTCGCTGCAAAAATGCGGTCGGTCATCCGCTCGGGTATCCTTGCCGGTTTCTCTCGCGGACAAACCAGCAAGGAGCGTGCCATTTCAGACAGTTAGGTATTTCTACCTATATGCGTTGCGCCTGCGGGGCGGCATAGGTGCCAGGCGACGAGGTCAACGCGTCCAGCCGGGCAGCGACATTGGCCGCCAGCAGGTTGCGCACCTTGCGGTTGACCTCGTTCTTGCGCCGCGCGGCTTCCACCAGCGTGCGACATTCGGCATCGAGACCATCAGGGCCGCGCGCTTCCAGTACGGCGCACAGCGTATGCTTGTCCTGGGTGGACAGCGTCAGCGCGTCTACGTCGAGGGCGGCAAGCGCCTGCCGCTCGCTTTCCAGCACGGCAAGCATTTGCCGCAGCTGGTCTGCCAGCCTCCGGCCGCCGCTCATCTCGCGTCACTCAGCATGTGGCGCGCGGCGATAATCGCGTCGGTGATCTTCGAGGGCACCAGCGGATAGCTGCCATCGCGCAGCGCCTGGCGGATTTCGGCCACACGCTCGGCATCTACCGGCGCGGCGCCCGCGCTCACTTTCGCGCCGGTCTGCACGCTCACGCCCTGGTCGGCAGCGCCGTTCGCGCGCTCGGTGCGGGCGGCAGGCTTTTCGCCCGACAACTCGCGCCCGACCCCGCGCAAGGGGCCGACCGCGCTCAGTTTCGATACGTCATAGAGGGACATTGTCGTCGCTCCCTTTGTGTTTCCTGAGACCCAGAACGGCTGCCGGATGACGGGCTTAAGGGTTCCTTGAGTATTTTTTCACCCGAGCGGGATCACTGCGCGCTGCGGCGTGCGCACCTGTGCGCGGATCACTTCGCGATTGCCCTCGGGGCGAATACGGATCCAGGCGCCGATGGCGCCGTCTTCCAGCGCTTCGCCCTGCTGGCTGACGGCAAAGCCCCGCCCTTCGACGATGATGGTCATCACCTGTCCGCGCTCCACCACCACCTGCGGTTCGGCCTGCATGGCGGCTGCGGGCGCAGTGGTGCTGCCGCGATTGACCGGCACGAACACCCGCCAGCCCGCGCCCGATGGGCACTCGACCCGCACCATGTCCGCCCCACGCCCGTGCCAGGCCAGCGCTAGCGGCTGCAGGCACTGGGCCAGCCTCAGGCGGCGATCGACCGGTTGGCGCGCCCCGCCCGGCGTGCCGCTGGCGGCGCCGGTAAAGGCGGCGACTTCGGCATCGATGGCAGCAGGATCGGCGAATTGCCCCTGCTGCGCCAGGGCAGGCACGGCGAGCATGGCAGCGGCGATGGCAATAGTGGTCTGGCGTTTCATGGACCTTGGCTCCAACGGGTTGCAAATACACCTGAAGCTGCAAGCCGCGTGCCAGTTAGGGCTCCGCATCATGGGCAAAGCGGGCAATCACCAGCGTTTCGCGCGCAGGTTGCAGGATCACGCGCGGCTCCACCCCGGCCGCAATCGCCTGCTGCGCCAGCGTTTCGGTTCGCCGGACAACCGTCTCCCGCTCGCCGGAAGCGTAGTAGCCCTGCACGGTCAGCTGTTCCCCTTGCGAAGCCTCGTGCGCGTGCAGCATGTCGACGAGCGGCGGCGCGCCGGGGCCATCGACGAAGAGCGCAGCCGCCACGCCTTCGGCAGGCGCGACGTCTTCCTCGCGCCCGAGGCTGGATGTCAGCGCGCCGCCAGTGACGATGAACAGGATCAGCGAAAGGTCCGCCAGGGGGACCAGCCAGCTGCCGGAAGTCTCGCGCATCATCCCGCCTGTTTCCGCCTTGGCGCAGGCGAAGGCGGACAGCTTTGCGCCAGTTGCGCCGCCAGCCAGTCGATCAGCCGCTGCCGGTCCGCTTCTTCCGCCAGCATACGCCGCTCCACCAGTCGGGCCAGCGGCGTGAACACGAGGTTGGCGAGGAGAATGCCGTACAGCGTGGTGAGGATGGCCATGGCAATGCTGGCCAGCAATTGCATGTCCGCCGCCTCTCCCAACTGCATTTGAGAGAGCGCGAACAACGTGCCCGCCATGCCGAAGACGGGTGCCATCTCGGCAGCCTGGCGCATCGGGGACAGCGCGGCTTCACGAATACGGACGCGCTGTGCCTGGCAGACCTCGTGCGCGGCGATCAGCGAGCGCAAGGAGCGATCGTGGATGAGCGCATCGGTGACCAGCGCGATTTCGCGGTCGGATGTGTGCGGCGAGCGGGCGCGCAGCACGCCGTCGTGACGCATGGCCTCCACGTCGCGGGCGATCTCGGCGCGGGCTGTCTCGTAGTCAAAAGGCCGCCTGAACAGGCCGCCGATGGCTCCCAGCGCCGCGCCCAGTTCGTGCCTGCCGCTGGCCAGCAATGTCGCCAGCGCCGTGCCGCCCAGCACGATGGCTGCGCCGCCTGCGTCCCACAATGCCGAGAAATCCATGCTGCCGTTCCTTCCTGCAAGCAACAGGACGACCGGCAAGCCCCCAGATTTAGGGCGGCGCAAAATTGCCGCCACCGGCAAGCACTTGCCGTCCGCCCTGCGCCCGCATCCGTAAACCCCGGCAAGCACGGCATTTGGCACAGCCCTTGCTAAACAGGTTCACGCAAGGACGGCCCGCCCGTCCGCCAGATGAGGAAATGAATGATGAGCGACAGGCTTTTCGGCATTCACGGCGCGGCGCTGGAACTACGCTCGCACCGCCTGGGGCTGCTCACCTCGAACATCGCCAATGCCGCGACGCCGGGATACCAGGCGCGCGATATCGACTTTTCCTCCGCGCTGGAGGCCCGCCTTGGCGGCGCCTCGCGCGAAGTCACGCTGGATGCCGCCACCCACTACCGCGTGCCCACCATGGCATCGATGGACGGCAACACCGTCGAACTGGCCAACGAACAGATGGCCTTCGCCGAGAATGCCGTCGCCTATTCCGCCACGCTTACCTTCCTCACCGGTCGGGTGGAGACGGTGAAGCGCGCGCTGAAGGGAGAATGAGCCATGTCCTCAAGTAGCGGGCGCGCAGCACTGCCGAAGGCAGAACCGATCGGACAGACACGATGAGCAATCCCGCCACCCTGTTCCAGATCGTGCAGCGCGGCATGTCCGCGCAGATGGTGCGCATGAACGCTGCCGCCTCCAATATCGCCAATTCCGGCACCGTCGCTGGCAGCGAGGCCGAAGCCTATCGCCCCGTGCGCGCGGTGTTCCAGCAGGAACTGGACGAGGCCAGCGGCCTGTCCAGCGTGCGCGTGAGCGAAGTGCGCCAGGCCGACGTGTCCGCGATCCGCCGCCACGACCCCGATCACCCGCTGGCCGATGCAAACGGCGACGTGTGGGAAGCCGGCGTCGATGAAAGCGCCGAGATGGTCGAGATCATGGAAAGCGCGCGCCAGTACCAGAACCTCGTCGAAGCCATGCAGACTGCCAAGCAGCTGATGCTCGACACCATCAGGAGCAAGTGATGAACACGATTTCCGCCACCGGCGCGCTGCCCGCGAACCTGAAGGACATCAACGGCACCGACACCGCGATCGCTCAGGCCGCCGCTGCCAAGGCGAGCGGCGCAAGCACGCTGGACCAGGGCGATTTCCTGCGCCTGCTGACCACGCAGTTGCAGCAGCAGGACCCGCTCGAACCGGTCGATAACAAGGACATGCTGGCACAGATGGCGCAGTTCTCCGCGCTCGCCGGATCCACCCAAGCCAACGCCACGCTGGCTGACATCTCGGCCAAGCTCGATGCGCTGATCGAAGCCCAGCGCGCCGCCATTCCTGCAACCGACAATCCTGCCAATACCTGAGGAGCACCCAGACAATGACTTCCTTCTACACCTCGCTGAACGGCCTGAAGAACTCGCAGACCGATCTCGGCACCATCGCCCATAATATCGCCAATGCCGAAACCACCGGCTTCAAGAAGAGCAGCGTCGAATTTGCCGACCTTGTCGCCAACGGCTCTGCCGCCAACCCGCGCCTGTCGCAGGGGCTTGGCGCCACCGTGGCGGGCATCAACCAGAACTTCAGCCTGGGTGCGATCGAGCAGACCGGGCGCAGCCTGGACGTCGCCATCGACGGCGACGGCTTCTTTGCCACCCGCAACCCGGAAAGCGGGCAGATCCTGTTCACCCGCAACGGCAACTTCCAGATCGACGGCTCCGGCGCAGTGACCGATTTTTCCGGCAAGAACCTGCAGGTCTTCGAAGTGGACGCCACCGGCACGGTCATCAATCCGGGCACCACCATCGATGCTGTCGTCCCCATCATCAACGGGGGCGGCGCGGACCTTTCCAGCATCACCATCGAGGGCAACGGGTTGATTTACGCTGCCTACACCGACGGCACGACCGAGCCGGTGGGCCGCATGGCGCTGGCCAGCTTCGCCGCCCCCACCGGACTGCGGGCAGTCGGCTCCACCAATTGGGAAGCCACCGGCTTTTCCGGCACGCCGTCGTTCGAAGTCCCCGCCAATGGCCGCACCGGCCAGCTGCTGTCGGGCATGCTGGAGAAGAGCAATGTCGACCTGGCCGAGGAAATGGTGGGGCTGATCACCGCCCAGCGCAATTTCCAGGCCAATGCCAAGGCAATCGATACCGCCACCCAGTTCTCGCAGACCATCATCAACCTGCGCAGCTGATCCTTGAGTGACAGGAGCACCCCGCCATGGACCGCATGATCTACACCGCGCTGACCGGCATGGATGCAAGCATGACGCGCCAGCGCGCCATCGCCAGCAACCTGGCCAATGCCAACACGCCGGGCTTCCGGGCGGAGACCTTTGCCACCATGCCCTGGCACCTGCAGGCGGAAAGCTTCGACGTGCGCGGCTATGCGCAAGGGGCGGTGCGCGGGGCAGACCTTTCGCAAGGCACTGTCAACCGCACCGGGCGCGACCTCGATATCGCAGTGAATGGCGCGGCGCTGATCGCCTTCCAGTCGCCTGCGGGCGAGGAAGTCTATTCCCGCCGCGGCGACATGGAAGTGGATTCCACGGGCCGACTCATCAATGGCGAGGGCCTGCAGGCAATGGGGCAGAACGGCCCGATCACGGTACCGCCCGGCTGGCGAATCAGCTTCGGCAGTGATGGCACCGTCTTCGCTGCCGATCCCGCCGCGCCTGATGCACCCCCCGAGGAAGTGGCGCGGCTCAACCTCGTCAGCCCGACTGGCAGCGCAGTGGTAAAAGACCTCGACAACCAGTTGCGAGTGCGCGGCGGCGGCGTGCTGCCGAACGACCCCACGGCGCGGCTGATCACCGGCGCGCTGGAGGGCAGCAATGTCGATAGCGCCGGAACGCTGGTGCAGATGATCGAGGCACAGCGCAGTTTCGAGCGCCGCGTGCAGATTATCTCCACCGCCGAACAGCTCGACCAGTCTAGCGCCAGCCTGATGTCGCTGCGCTGATCCAGAGATACACGGAAAGGACTCAAAATGCCTACATCCGCATTGCACGTCGCCCGCACCGGGCTGGAGGCGCAGGACACCCGCATGCGGGTGATTGCCAACAACCTCGCCAATATCGGCACCACCGGTTTCAAGCGCGACCGCGCCAACTTCGAAACGCTCGCCTATGACGATGCCCGCGTGGCCGGGCAGCGCTCCACCGGCGAGACCGCCTATGCCATCGGCCTGAATCTGGGCACCGGCGTATCCGTGCAGGGCACCACCCGCATCGACACGCAGGGCACCATGACGACGACGGGCAACTCGCTCGACCTAGCGCTGGATGGCGACGGGTTCTTCGTGGTCGAGATGCCCGGCGGGCAGACCGCCTATACCCGCGCGGGCAACTTCACCCTGTCGGCGGACGGCAATCTCGTCACCGCGCAGGGCTATGCCCTGCAACCTGCGATCCAGGTGCCCGAGGGCGCGCAATCGATCTCGGTCGGGCCGGACGGCACCGTCACCGCGATGGTGCCGGGAGATAGTGCGCCTGCCGAGCTGGGCCAGATCACCCTCGCCAGTTTCGTCAATCCTGCCGGGCTGCAAGCCACGGGCGACAACCTGCTGCTGGAGACAGGCGCCAGCGGCGCCGCCGACACCGGCGCGCCGGGGCAGAACGGGCGCGGGCAGATCCGCCAGGGGATGCTGGAAGCCTCCAACGTCAACGTGGTGGAGGAACTGGTGGAGATGATCGAGGCGCAGCGCGCCTACGAGATCAATTCCAAGATGATCAGCGCGGTCGACGAAATGCTGCGCAACGCCAACCAGACGCTGTGAGGACCTGCCCCATGAACCGCTTCATCGCAACGGGCCTCATCGCCCTTTCGCTTTCCGCCTGCGGCATGGAAGGCGGCAGTCCGCGTCCCGGCTTTGCCGCTACGCTGCCGCCACCCATGCCGGTCGCCAGTCCGCAGAACGGCGCGATCTACCAGGCCGCCAACGGCTATGCCGCGCTGCACGAAGGCACCCGGGCGCGGCGAGTGGGCGACCTGGTCACCGTGGTGCTGGTGGAAAGCGTCAGCACCAACAAGACCACCAGCGCCACGACCGGGCGCAACGGATCGGCCTCGATCACCCCGCCCAGCGCAGGCCCGCTCGACTTTCTCAACCCCGATGCCCTTAATGCTGCCTCGCAATCGTCGTTCAATGGATCGGGCACGGCAAGCCAGCGCAGCCAGCTGAACGGCGCGATCTCGGTAACGATTTCCGAGGTGCGCCCCAACGGCACCGCACTGGTAGTTGGAGAACGGCACATGCGATTGAGCCAGGGCGATGAATGGGTGCAGTTCGCAGGAATCCTGCGGTTGGCCGACATCGACGTCGACAATCGCGTGCTCTCCACCCGCATCGCCGATGCGCAGATCATCTATGGCGGCCAGGGCGCGATCCAGCAGGCCAGCAGGCCCGGATGGCTGGGCCGTTTCTTCAACATGATCAGCCCGTTCTGAGGAGGGAGACGAGCCATGCGAATCCTTTCCCTCATCGTGATGGCGCTGACCATGCTGGTCGCCGCCCCCGCTCATGCCGAACGCGTCCGCGACCTTGGCACCTTCGACGGCGTGCGCCCCAACCAGTTGACCGGCTACGGCATCGTCGTGGGCCTCGATGGCACCGGCGATGACAATTTCGAATATGTGACACAGGCCATGCGCGGCGTGTCCGGGCGGCTGGGACTGACCCTGCCGCCGGGTGTCTCGCCGGGGCTGAAGAATGCCGCCGCCGTCATCATCACCGCCGAACTGCCCGCCTTCGCCAAGCCGGGGCAGACCATCGACGTGACCATTTCCACCATCGGCCGCGCGGATTCCCTGCGCGGCGGATCACTGGTGCTGTCCCCGCTCTATGGCGCGGACGGGCAGGTCTATGCCATGGCGCAGGGCAACCTTGCCGTGGGCGGGCTGGGCGTATCTGGCCGCGACGGCTCGCAAGTCACCGTCAACGTGCCCACCGTAGGTCGCATCGCCGATGGCGCAACGGTGGAGCGCAGCGTTGCCACCGGCTTCGACAGCCAGGGCGAGCTGCGCTTCAACCTGCACAATGCCGATTTCCAGACCGCCAGCCGCATGCGCGATGCGATCAACCGGAACTTCCCCGGCTCCACCCGCGTGGTGGACGGGGTGACGCTGGCCATCGTCATGCCGCTGGGCTCGGACGCCCGCAGCGAGATGATCGCCGCGATCGAGATGATCGACGTGACCCCGGCGGAAACGCCTGCCCGCGTGATCGTCAACAGCCGCACCGGCACAGTGGTGATCAATTCCGCCGTGCGCCTGTCGCCAGCCGCGATCAGCCACGGGCGGCTGGTGGTGCGCATCCAGGAGGAGCCGCGCGTCATCCAGCCCGAACCGTTCAGCCGCGGCGTGACCGCGGTGGAGCAGGCGAGCGAGGTGACCTTCGAGACCGAGGAAACCCGCCTGGCCATGCTGAACGGCGGGGCGAACCTTTCCGAAGTGGTGGATGCCCTCAACATGCTGGGCGTGGGCGCGGCGGACCTGGTGGTAATCCTCGAAGCGCTGAAACAAGCGGGCGCGCTGCAAGCCGAGATGGTGATATTGTGACCGCAATCCTCCCCACTACTCCGATGCAGGCCGGGTCGTTTGCGACACCTGTCGGCCCGCGCGAGGACTTGCGCGAAGCGGCGCAGGCGTTCGAGGCGATTTTCCTGCGGCAGTTGCTGGCCTCGGCGCGCGCCAGCGACTTTGGCGGGAACGAACTGTTCGGCGGCCCTGGCCTCGAACAGTTTACCGCCATGCGCGACGAGCATTTCGCCGACATCGCCTCCACGCAAGGGACATTCGGCCTCGCCGAAGCGATCGAACGCCAGCTGGCGGCTTTTGTCGATCAAGGAAGCACCTAAGCCATGACCTCGAACCTCCTCAATATCGGCGCCAGCGGCGCCATGGCCGCCCGCCGGGCGCTGGACCTGACGGCGCAGAACATCGCCAATGCCGGCAATCCGGACTATGCCCGGCGCACGCTGTCCATGGCCGAAGTCGCCTCCAAGAGCGGCATCGGGCTGGAACCGGGCAACATGCTTTCGGGCGTGCGGCCTGACCGCGTGATGCGTTCCGATTCCATCTTCCTGCAGAACGAAGCGCGGCGCACCGGCAGCGACCTGTCGCGCGCCGATGCCGAGCTGGCGGGCTTGTCGAATGCCGAGAACGCGATCGAGCAGGCCGGCATCTACGGCGCGATTGTCGATTTCGAAGCCAGCCTTGCACGGTTGCAGGCCGATCCGCTGGGCAGCGCCCTGCGCACCGCCGCACTGGAAGACGGAAGGCAGCTGGCGCAGAGCTTCTCGGTCGCAACCGACGGTCTCGATGCGGTGGAGCAAGGCGCGCAGCTGAGCGCGGACGCAGGCGTCGACCGGGTCAACCTGCTGGCCGCCGAACTGGCGCGCACCAACAGCGGCATCGCCCGCGCACGCGACGGATCGAGCGACATGGCCGCGCTGTATGACCAGCGCGATGCGCTGCTGCGCGACCTGACCGACCTGACCGGCGGCACGGCCACCTTCGACGACAAGGGCCGCGCCACGCTGACCCTTGGGGGCGAGGTGCTGGTGACCGGCACGCAGGCAAACATGTTCGCCAGCAGCGCCAACCCCGATGGCAGCCTGGCCTTCAGCGTGGGCGGCAATGCCGCTTCGCTGACGTCAGGCAGCCTGCTCGGCCACTCGCAGGCCTTGCAGGCCGTGGGCGGCCTTCGCACCCAGCTGGACGATCTTGCCGCACAGGTCATAACCCTGACCAACACCGCGCAGGCCAGTGGCGCGGCGCTGGATGGCTCGGCAGGCCAGCCGTTCTTTGCCGGCGCCGGCGCAGCCGATATCGCGCTGGCCCTGACCGATGGCGCGCAGATCGCCACGGCTCCGGCAGGCTCTCCGGCAAACAGCCGCGACACCTCCAACCTGCAGGCCCTGCGCGATGCGCTTGCCAACGGTGGCCCCGCGCAGACTGCTGACAGCCTGCTGTTCGGCCTCTCCAGCGCCATCGATGCGCGCTCGGTGACACGCGACGCCTTGCGCACCATAGCCGACAGCGCCGGTGCCGCCTTGCAGGCCGAGACCGGTGTCGACCTGGACCAGGAAGCGACCAACCTGCTGCGCTACCAGCAGGCCTTCCAGGCCAACGGCAAGGTGATCCAGACCGCGGCTGACATTTTCGACACGATCCTGGGGCTGGGCTGATGAGCATCGTCTCCAACTCCACCCTCGCCTTCTATCGCCGCTCGCAGGGGCAGATGGGCTCCTTGCGCGAAATGGCAGAAAGCCTGCAGGGCCAGCTTGCCACCGGCGAGCGCCTGTCGCGCTCTTCCGACGATCCGCTGGCAGCCTCGCAGCTACGCGCGCTGCAACGCGCCGAGCAGCTGGGAGAAGTCGACATGGCCAACGCCGCGCGCGCCAGCCAGGATCTGCAGGCAACGGGCGGTGCGCTCGACAGTATCGCCTCGGACCTGATCCGCGTGCGCGAGCTGGCAGTCTATGCAGGCAGCGACACGTTGGGCGACAGCCAGCGCGAAGCCATTGCGACCGAGATCGACGCATTGCGCCTCAGCATCATGTCCGCCGCCAATGCCACCGACAGTAGCGGCAACGCGCTGCTGGGCGGCGAGAGCAGCGGCGCGGCCTATGAAATCGACGGCTCGGGCACGATCACCTACGTCGGCACCGCCAGCAGCGGCAGCATCGACCTTGGCCAGGGCCAGAGCGTGGTGCGCGGGCTTACCGGGCCGGAAGTGTTCAACTTCACCGGCACCAGCGGGCCAACCGACGTGTTCGCCGAGCTTGCCGCGCTTTCGCTCGCCCTGCGCGGCGGCGCGGCGGACCCGGCGCAGGCGGCGCGCGATGCATTGGGAGGGCTCGACACCGCGCTCGACACCGTCACCCGCGGGCAGACCGTCACCGGTGCGCGCGTGGCCTGGCTGGATGGGGTGCAGGATCGGCAGATCGACCAGTCGTTCACCCGGTCCGAGCAGATCGCCGATACCGGCGGCGTCGCATTCGCCTCCACGATAGCCGAATTGCAGCAGCTTCTCACCGTGCTGGAGGCCAGCCAGGCAAGCTTCTCGCGGCTGTCCAACCTCAGCCTGTTCAACCAGATCTAACACGCCTTGCAAGAGGCCAACGGGGACCAGACATGTTTGCAGCCATCGGGATCGTGATCCTGCTTCTCATGGTGTTCGGCGGCTTCGTGATCGCCGGCGGTTCGCTGGGGCCAGTGCTCGCCGCGCTGCCGCTGGAAATGATGATCATCGGCGGCGCCGCCATCGGCGCGACGGTGATCGGCAATTCCATGCACGAGCTCAAGCTGCTCGGTGGCGGACTGAAGAAGGTCTTCGGTGGACCGCGCTATTCGGACCAGGACCACATCGATGCTATCGCGCTGACAGCCAAGCTGATGAAGATGATGAAGACCGAAGGGCCGGTGGCGCTGGAAAGCCATGTCACCAACCCCAGGGAATCGACCATTTTCGCCGAATATCCCGCACTGTTGGCGGACGACGCGCTGAGCGGCCTGATCTGCGACACGCTGACGCTGATCGTGGTCTCCTCCGGCTCGCTCGATACCCACGCGGTGGAAGACGTGATGGACAATGCCATCAAGAGCCACCTGCACGAGATGGAAGAGCCGCAGCACGCGCTGCAATCGCTGGCCGATGCCCTGCCCGCGCTGGGCATCGTTGCCGCAGTGCTGGGCGTGATCAAGACCATGGGCAGCATCGATGAACCTCCCAGCGTGCTGGGCGGCATGATCGGTTCTGCCCTGGTGGGGACGTTTCTCGGCGTGCTGCTGGCCTATGGCCTGGTCGGCCCCATGGCGGGCCGGTTGAAGCAGGTGAACGCGCACGATGCGCAGATCTTCCATTCGATCAAGCAGGTGCTGATCGCCTCGCTGCACGGCTATCCGCAACCGCTGGTGGTGGAAAGCGCGCGTTCCGGCCTGCCGCCTGCCCATCGCCCTGCCCTGACAGACCTGCTCGACACCTTGCGGGGCAAGTAGGATGGCCAGTGCTGCGCTGAAACCTGTCGAGGACGCCCCTCTGCCAGACGAAATCCCCGCCCCGATCATCGTCAAGAAGGTTATCGTATCGGGCGGAGACGGCCACCATGGCGGCGCGTGGAAGGTGGCCTATGCCGACTTCGTCACCGCCATGATGGCCTTCTTCCTGCTGCTGTGGCTGCTGGGCTCCACCACCGAGGACCAGCGCAAGGGGCTGGCCGACTATTTCACCCCCACACTGGTACACGTGCGCGAGCAATCGGCGGGGTCCGACGGGTTACTGGGCGGCTCTTCGCTGACCGATGTCGACAATTACCCTCACGCCATGGGGCAGACCGGCACCGATGCCATCACCATCCCGCGCGATGCGCAAGGCGGGCCGATGGAAGGTGGAGCAGACGAGGCCGAGCGACGGCGGATGCAGATCCAGGAACAGATCGAGCAGGACATGCTCGAAGTCATGCGCCTGCGCCGCCTGGTACGGCAGGTGCGTGTGTTGAACACGCCCGAAGGCATCCGCATCGACCTGGTCGATGATGCCGATTTCTCGATGTTCCACCTTTCCTCCACCGTGCTGACCCCTGAAGCGCGGCAGCTGCTGGGCATCATCGCCGATGCGGTGGGCGAGCAGAGCGGCGAGCTGGTCGTTCGCGGCCACACCGATGCCCTGCCCTGGCGAGAAGGCGTGGCGGCCAACAACTGGTCGCTATCCACCGGCCGAGCCGAGGCAACGCGACAGGAAATGCTCCGCGCCGGAATGCCCGAAAGCCGGTTCGCCCGGATTGAGGGCGTGGCCGACCGCGAGCTGCTGATCCGCGACAATCCCGCAGACCCGCGCAACCGGCGGATCTCGATCCTGCTGCTGGATCGATGATCACCCCCTAGGTGCTCCTCCCTAGGCTTGCACGACAGCGCGCTTAACCACGTTTGCCTACGCCCTGGTGCTGACATCCGCAGGACCGGGGACAAGAAACGTGACCATTGCCATCCATCCGCACGAAATTGCGACCCTTCTTGATCGCTTTCCGCAAGCAGCCTGCCTTTCACTCGACTGCTTCGACACGCTACTGTGGCGCGACTGCCGCACGCCGGCAGACCTGTTCGCGGCGCTGCCGGGCGTCACCAGGGGCCAGCGCGCCGATGCCGAACGCCGCGCACGCAAGGCTCTGAAGCTGGCCGGACGCGGCAGCGAAGTCACCGCCGGGCAGATCTATGCGCAATTGATGCCGAACGCCTCGGAGGCAGACCGCGCGGCGGCGATTGCCGAAGAGCTAAAGGCCGAAGCGCGGCATTGCTATGCCTTCGCCCCCACGGTGGAGCTGATGCGCAATGCCAAGGCACGCGGCATGCAGGTCATCATCGTCTCCGACACCTATTTCGACGAAAGCCAGCTCCGCGGCCTGATCGCCAGCGCGGCAGGCGAGGACGTGGCCGGGATGATCGACGCGGTATTCGCCTCCAGCACATATGGCCTGCCCAAGGCGGGCGGGCTCTACAGCCACGTGCTGAAGAAACTGTCCCACGCTCCGCAAGCGATCGTCCACCTCGGCGACAACTTCAACGCCGATGTCGGCGGGGTCGCGCCGCTGGGAGTGCAGGCCGTCCACCTCAACCAGTTCGACGAGCAGGCAATGGCGCTGCAACGCATGGAAGCGGGCGTCGATGCGCTCGTCCACACCGCGCCACATGACTTGGCCCGACCGTTCCAGCCGCACCGCGCCGCGCTGGGCCTTGGCCTGGCGCAGATCGACTGCCCGGCGCAAAGGCTGGGCGCGAGCCTGCTTGGCCCGGTGCTGCACGCCTATGACCAGTGGCTGCGCGCCGAGGCAGAGACCCTGCGCGCGAAGCACGGCGGCACGGTCCACTGGCTGTTCCTGATGCGCGACGGCCACTTGCCGCAGCGCGTCCACGAAGCAGCTGGCGCGGACGCCCACGCCCACGCCGCCGAGATCAGCCGCTTCACCGCCACCGCTGCCCATTTCGTAGCGCCCGGCGCGCTCGATGCCTTCGTGACCGAGGAACTGGGCCTGCGCCCGCAAACCCTGGCTCGCCAACTGCTGATGGAGGACGCGCGGATCGACAGTCTGCTGGGCGATCTCGACATGCAGCACGGCAGCAAGGCGCTGCTGAAGGAAAGCCGCACCGGCAGCTTCCGGAAGGCCACCCGGCGCAAGGCGCGCGCCATGGCGGACCGGCTCGAGGCGCACGTCCGCAAGGTCTGCAATCCGGCGAAAGGTGACGTGCTGATGCTGGTGGACCTTGGCTACAACGGCACGGTGCAGAACCGCGTCGCCGCGCTGCTGGAACAACGCCTCGGCGTGCACGTGGCGGGCCGTTACCTGCTGCTGCGCGAACGCGACTGTCCGGGCCTCGACAAGACCGGCCTGATCGATGGCCGCCAATATCCGCCCGAACTGCTGGAGGCCATGTGCGCCAATGTCGCGCTGCTTGAGCAGCTGTGTTCGAAGTACTGCGGATCGGTGAAGGACTACGAGGCCGACGGCACGCCCGTTCGCGGCGAAAACGACATCAAGCAGAGGCAGAGCCAGGTGCGCGAAGCCGCGCAAGCTGGCGCCATCGCCTTCCAGCACTGGGCGGCTGCCAGCATGATCCGCACGTCGCACGATCACCTGCCGCAAGCCTGGCGCGAGGCTGCCGCCAGCGTGCTGATGCGATCGATGTACCTGCCGATGGCCAGCGAATTGCAGGTGGTCGAGCAGTTCCAGCACGACGTGAACCTGGGCACCGACAAGGTGGTGCCGCTGTTCGACCGCAAGGTGGCGCGCGAAGGACTGCGCCAGCGCGGCCTGTTCTACATGAATGGCGCGGAACGCATGTACCTGCCTGCCGAGCTGGAAGGCGAGGCGATGGACACCCGCCTCTCGCTGCTGGCGCAGCGCCGCTTCAACCTGCCCTTCACCTTTGGCGATTGCGCCGGCCAGCCGCTGCAGCTGCCGGTGATCTTCCACGACGGCAAGACCTGCTCGCGCCGCCTGGTGCAGGCAAGCCCCACGCACGACGGTTACTTCACCGCCGCCATCCCGGTGGGCAAGGCGCGCTTCACCGTCGCGCCACAATTTGCCGAACTGTTCGAATGGGTGGAGCTGGAACGGCTGGCCTTCATGCCGGTGACCGACTTCGTTTCGGACAAGCACGAGGCCTTGCGCAGCGAATGGGCGGCCCGACCGCATCTCGAGGCGATGGCGCTGGTGGGCGAACGCCTGCTCGACTGCTCCGACCCCTGGGCGGAAATGCTGGTGCCGCCACCGCACGGCGAATTCGACGAACCGCTGCTGCTGGCCTGCACCTTCCGCCCGCTGGTCTCGCGCGGCCAAAGCGATGTCCTGCCCCACGGCGAGAACGTCTGCGCGAATGGCTGATTGCTCTCACCGGCGAGACGTTATCGACGCATCAGATGCCTTCAAACACCTGATTGCAGTAGAAGACCGCGTCCGCACCATCGGCTTCCACCGAGGTGATTGCCATGTCACCGCGCGAGAAATCCGCACCTTCGAGTGGCACGCTGCGCTCTGACCCGTCGGCATTCACGTTGAAGCCTGCCGCAGCCATGGCCGAAGCCACTTCGGCAACCGGCGCAGCGAAGCGGATGCCGCGGGCGAACACGCCTCCGCTCTCCTCGAAGAATGCATCGTTCAGCCCGACTACCTGCAGGCCGTTCCATTCGCCCATGAAATCGAGCTGGACTTGTACATATTCAGGGTATTCCGGCTCCGGTCGCGTGAGTACCGCCGTCACCGGGTCGGCAAGCCCGGGGATCGTCACCGTGCCGGGGCGCGAGACATAGTCGTCCCCGAAGACGGTATCTTCCTCGAAAATCCGCTCCGCCGCCTCGCTCCACTGGCAGGTTTCAGCCTTGGCGAAATCCAGCACCGGAGCCAGGGACGGGCCTTGCACCGTCGGCGCCGCTTCGGTGGATTCGGCCTTCTCCGGCTGCTGCGCCTCGGCACTTGTGGATTCATCGTTTGCCTCCGCATCCGAACATCCAGCGATGATAGCCAGCACAGCAGCGATACCCAGTGCATTTTTCCGCATTTTCAATGCCCTCCCTGTTGTTGAAACAGCCAATTTCTCGGCCAGCCGCAATGGCTTTGACTAGAACCAGCTGTCCTTCTTCTTGTCGTCCTTCTTGCCGCCCCAGTTGTGGCGAAAGCCGAGCATTTCGACCGACACCTGCCCGTCGGAACGTATGTCCACGCCCTTGGTGACATTGGTGGTTACCTTGCCGTCGCTGTGCAGCGTCACGCCGTCCACCACGCGCGTGTTCACGCGCCCCTTGTTGTCGAAGGAAATGCCATCGACCAGTTCATGGGTAACAGCGCCATCCGCGCCCACATTCATGCCCATCACTTCATAGGACGTGCCATTGGCCTGATAGGCAGCCGTCTTGGCCTTGGCCGTTTGCTGGATTGCCTGCGCGGGAGAGGATGATGGGGAGATGCCACCCATTCCCTGCCGACGCGAATGTTCCAGGATCTTGTGACGCGGCACGCCATTGGCCCAGAAATTGAGATAGCCAAGGATCACATCGGGGTCTTCCTCCCGATTGGCGGATCCCGCCAGGCGGCCTTCCAGCCCTTTCTGCTCCAGCTTCAGCACATCCTTGCGCTTGGCCGCGATGATGGGCTTGCGTAGCAGCCCCAGCACCGCAAAGGCCCCGCCGAACGTGAGCACATCGAGATACCATGCGCCGCTGGCCAGAAAGGCGATGGGGATCATCCCCAGCGTAAATGTGGCAACGGCAATCAGGATCATGACCCCATTGCTGCGCTGCTGCGCGACTGCACCATAGAGCGTGGCGAAATAGAAGGCCGCCACCGCCAGCGCCACGGTCGTTCCGGTCTGATAGTTTTCGTCAAAGGACCAGCCGAACGGATCCCAGATGCCCATGACAGCGGCCACCGACATGGCCGCGCCGTAGCCGATAGCATGGGCCTTCTGGTCCAGTTTCCTGAATGGCCAGTCCTCGCCTGCCGCATCCATCTGTTCCTGATTGGCTTCCAGCTGGCGCGTCAGTGCGCCCTGCTCGCCTGCGGCGAGGAAGGAAGCCGTTGTCAGCGCCATGTCGCGGCCAAGACTGCTTTCGCCCTCACGGTCCATCATCGCGGCGAACCAGGCGCGCGTGCGCAGCAACGGAACGCTGTCGCCATTCCTGTCGAAGCGAAAGCGATCTGCATAGTCGGCATCGAACAGGGCATCGAAGAGATTCACCTTCGTGCCGACGGCCAGGACACGCGCCGCCGCCTCGTCACGCCGGTCGTTCATGAAATGCTGCAGGACGAACGCTTCCGTCTGTGGATCGTAAAGGAACATTTCCATCGCGCCGCCGTGATCGTTCCACACCTCCTCGTAAGCCAGCATCTCAACATGGGTCGTGCAGTAGTTGAGGAATTCCTCCTGCCAGCGCGTATCGATTTCGGCCAGCCTTGCATCGCCCGATGCCTGTGCGGCCCTGGGTAGGATTTCCAGACGGTGCAGGTCACACACGAACTGGCGCTTGTTCAGCCCTTCGGGCAGATCGTCGCGGGCAATCTTGTCCAGCTGCTCGAAAGTGATCGGCACACCCCTGAACGGCGGAGCACCCTCCCCCCAGTGCGAGGCAAGGAAGGCATAGAGCACTTCATCTGCCGGCAGTTCTTCCTTCAGCAGGCGATCCAGCGCGATCTTGGCATCGATATCGCCCAGCGCGTTCTCGATCCATTTGCCGATATAGCCGCCGGTCAGATGTTCGCTGGCCTGGTCCCAGCGCTGCGCCATGGCTTCGACCAGTTCGCGCAATGTCCAGCATTCCTGGCCATCGATGACATATGCCTTGTCGGCGCGCGCGGTGCCGCTCATGGTGTACCCCCTGATATGAACATGATGGCGTTTTGCTGCCAACAGCCTGCCACGAATTCAAGCCAATTCTGGCCGGGAATGCAAACTGCAAGGCCCTTGTCTCACACCCGATAACACCGTGCGCCAAGGAGCAGGACCGGGACGCCAAGACGGCCCGAAGCGGTGAAGCTCCGAGCCGTCTCTTTGCGACCCGAGTGGGAGGGTCTCGGGATTAGCGCAGCAGCGAGAGGACGTTCTGCTGGCTCTGGTTGGCCTGGGCCAGCATCGCGGTGCTTGCCTGGCTCAGGATCTGTGCCTTGGCGAGAGCGGTCGTTTCTTCCGAATAGTCGGTATCCACGATCCGCGAACGCGCGTCGGACAGGTTGGTGGAATTGGTGTTCAGGTTGTTGATCGCCGATTCCAGACGGTTCTGGCCAGCACCCAGCGTGGCGCGGGTGGAACTGATATCGTCCAGCGCGGCATCCACGTTGGTGATCGTCGTGGCCGCGGCCGTGGTGCTCGACACGTCCAGCGCAGTAGCCGACAGGTTGGTGCCGTCGATCGCTTCGCTGGTCAGCGTCACCGTGTTGGTGGCATCGGTGGCAACCGTCACCGAAACGTCCGAACCCGAAGTGGTGCTGAACAGCGTCACGCCGTTGAACTGTGTGTTGGCGAGGATGTCACTGATCTGCGCCTGCAGTTCGTCGACTTCTGCATCCATGTAGCCACGGTCGGTATCGGAATAGGTTTCCGTCTTCGACTGGATGGCCAGTTCGCGAACGCGCTGCAACATGTTGGACACTTCGTCCAGCGCGCCTTCGGCGGTCTGGGCCAAGGCGATGCCGTCGTTGGCGTTGCGCACACCCTGCTTCATGGCGCGGATGTCAGCCGTCATGGTGGTGGCGATGGCGAGGCCGGCGGCATCGTCCTTCGCACCGTTGATGCGCTTGCCGGTGGACAGGCGTTCCATGGCCTGGCTCTGCATGCGGTCCGCCATCGAGCTTGCATTGGTGGCGCGCAGTGCGCTGATATTCGTATTGATAACACCCATTTGAGTTCTCCTGGTCATATCGCGGGAAACACAAGAAGCCCGCGTCCTTCAGCCGCAGCCTGCATTCGTGTGGAATGGCGCGGCTGCCAGCACCAAGAGCGACCTGTGCCGAAGATGTTTAAGCGCCAATCCGCCCACCAGCCCCGGAAAAACATAGGTATTCGCGCGGGGGATTAAGTTCAGTGTTCCTTGGCCGTTGGAGGGCAATTTCCCCCCTGCAAACAGCGTTAACCGGGGTAATTGAATGGCACGGGCAATCTGCACAAAAGGGCTCGAAAAAAATCATGCCGAGCTGGCGACTTTCGCCGCTGCAATTCTTGGCGACCTGCCGGGGTCGGGTGAATTGCAGCTGTGCGAGGCAGGCGCAGACGTGCCCGCACGCCGCCGGGATGACCGGGTGCTGGCGCTGGGCCATGCCAGCCGGCCCGCCCTCACCCGCATGGGCGCGAACATGCTGCGCCTGGATTACACCTGCGCCGACAGCGCCATGACCCGCGCCGCGCTGGTGGCAGCCGCCACGCAGGACGGCGACCCTATCGTGGCCGATGCCGGATCGCAGGCGTTGATAACCCTGGCCCAGCGCGTGGCCGCCAGCACCATCCCGGTGCTGATCGAAGGGCCCACGGGCACCGGCAAGGAAGTGCTCTCGCGCTTCATCCACAAGACCAGCGCCCGCGCCGAAGGCCCGTTCGTGGCGGTCAATTGCGCCGCCATGCCCGAGGCCATGCTGGAAGCCCTGCTGTTCGGCCACCGCAAGGGCGCCTTCACCGGCGCGACCGAAGCGAGCGAAGGCTTTTTCCGCGCGGCTCACGGCGGCACCCTGCTGCTCGATGAGCTGGGCGAGATGCCGCTTGGCCTGCAGGCCAAGCTGCTGCGCGCGCTGCAGGAAGGAGAAGTGGTGCCGCTGGGCGCAACCCAGCCGGTGAAGGTGGACGTGCGCGTGATCGCTGCCACCAACCGCGACCTGCCGCGCGAGATTGCCGAGGGCCGCTTTCGCGAAGACCTCTATTACCGCCTCAACGTCTTTCCTCTGCGCCTGACTGCGCTGCGCGAGCGAGTGGAGGACATCGCCCCCCTCGCCGTTGCCATGCTGCTGCGCCACGCGCCTGACCCTGCCAAGGGCATGTGGATCGCGGACGAGGCACTGGCCAGACTGGAGAACCACAAGTGGCCGGGCAACGTGCGCGAACTGGAGAACGTGATCCGCCGCGCGCTGCTGCTGGCGGGCGATGAGCCTGTCATCACTCCCACCCATATCGTGTTCGACAACGCCGCCACGCCGGTAACCGGATCAGGCACGGCCACCGCGCCCTTGCCTGCCACCGACACGGGCGAGCGCAAGCTGTCCGCCATCGTGCGCCAGTCCGAAGCGCAAGTGATCCTCGATACGCTCGACAGCAACGACGGCAATCGCGGCGCGACGGCCAGGGCACTGGGCATTTCCGAAAGGACCTTGCGCTATCGCCTCGCCTCCATGCGTGAAGCCGGCATGCTGGCCGCAGGCGGTGCGCGATGAGCACCATCGGCCCCAATAACCCCGCGGGCGCGCTGCACCAGGTGATGGCGATCCGCCAACAGGTGATGCAGCAGTCCGATGCCTTGCGCACCCTGCGCGAGGCGGGCGCGGCAGGCGAACCCGGCGCTGCCGCGCCCACCCAGACACAAGGCGCGCCAGGCGGCGGCTTTGCCGACACCCTGCGCTCCACCCTCGATGCCGTGAATGAGGCACAGGCCCGCTCGGGCGCGATAACCGCTGCCTACGAGCGCGGAGAAGTGACGGACGTGGCACAGGTGATGCTGGCGCGGCAAGAGAGCTCAGTCGCTTTCGAAGCCACCCTGCAAGTGCGCAACAAGCTGCTGACCGCCTACCAGGAAATCATGCGGATGGGAGTTTGATAGATGGCTGACTCCACCCTTACTGGTGCACCCGCACCGCTGGCCGGCGCTGACCTGCTCGGTCGCGCGCGCGGCCTGATGGCACAGCCTGCCGTTCGCCGCGTGCTGCCTGCTCTTGGCGGCCTCACCGCGCTGGCCGCCGTCGCCGGCCTCTATCTCGCGCTGGCCGAGGGACCGCAGCGGGTGCTCTACAACAGCCTTTCCGATGCCGAGCGTGCGGGTGTCGTGCAGTCGCTGGACACCGCGGGCATTGCCTACGATATCGATCCCGCCACGGGCATGGTCTCTGTCGCCGAGGACGATCTCTACCGCGCGCGGATGCTGGTGGCCTCCGACGGATCGCTTGCCAGCCCGGACAACACCGTCGAGCTGCTCGATTCCATCCCGCTTGGCTCCAGTCGCACGCTGGAAGGCGAACGCCTGCGCAACGTGCGCGAGCGCGAGCTGGTGCGCACGATCGAGGAGATCAACGCGGTCGAGTCCGCGCGCGTCCACCTCGCCTCGCCTGAACGCTCTGTCTTCGTGCGGGACAACGTCGCGCCCAGCGCCTCTGTCATGCTACGCCTCGCGCGCGGACGCAGCCTGTCGGAAGACCAGGTGCGGGCGATCGTCAATCTCGTGGCAGGCTCGGTCCCCGCACTGTCGCCGGAATCGGTGCGGGTGGTGGACCAGACCGGTCGCCTGCTGTCCTCCACCAGTGCCAGCCCCTCCGACACGCTCGACCTGCAGCGCGAGTTCGAGGAAAAACTGCAACTGCAGGTGGCGCAATTGCTCACGCCCATGATCGGCGAGGGCAATTTCTCCAGCCAGGTGCAGGTGGAACTGGACCTGTCCGAAGAAACCCGCGCGCGCGAATCCTATGACGACGACGGCGTGGTCCGTTCCGAAAGCGAGACCACTTCCACGCGTGGCGGCGAGACGCAGGCAGGCGGCGTTCCCGGCGTCACTGCCAACACCCCGCCCGATCCTGCGCAACTGGAAGAAGGCGCGCCGCAGGGCGGGCAGGCGAGCAACTTCGCCACCACCCCGCAGACGGGCCAGACCAGTGCAGAGCGCGTGTTCGCAGTGGGCCGCGAAGTGGCTGTCACCTCCTCCGGCCCCGGCACCGTGCGGCGTATTTCGGTAGCCGTGGCGCTGAGCGAAGAGGCCTTGCAAGCGATCCAGCCCGCCACGGCCGAACAGGTGCAGCAACTGGTTTCCGCCGCCGTGGGCGCAGACCCGCAGCGCGGTGACCAGGTGACGGTAATCGCAGGGGCCTTCGAGCCGGTCGAACTGGTTGAGCCGGCCTTCTACGAAAGCGCGTGGTTCGAACTGGCGCTGCGCTATGGCAGCGCGCTCATCGCGGTGATCCTGGGCCTGCTGCTGGGCGTGCGCCCGATCATGAAGGCCCTGCGCGGCCCGCAGGCAGACGAAGAGGGCGATGAGGGTGCGCCTGCCATGGTCGAAGGACCCGGTGGCGAGGCAATTCCGCTGACCGCGCAAACAGCCCCGCGCGGGGCTGCCGCACCTGACGACCTGCGTGAACAGGTCGAACTCGCGCGCCGCCTGGCCAACGAACAGCCCGAACGCGCGGTGACCGCACTGCGCCGGATGCTGGCCACGCCTGCACAGGGGACCGGCCAGTGACCATGCTCGACACCGCCAGCAATGCCGAACGCGCTGCCGTCATCCTGATGCTGATGGACGATGCCGAGGCCGCCAAGCTGCTGGCCTCGCTCGATCCCGACGAACTGCAGCTGGTGGGCGAACAGATGATCGCGCTGGGCGATATCGACCCTGCGCGCATTGCCGGTGCCATCGAAGGCTTCGTGAAACTGGCCGACGACGCCACGCTTTCCGCCCGTGACCGGCCCGCGCAGGTACGCCAGCGGATGACCCGGGCCCTGGGCGAGGTGAAGGCGGATTCGATCATGCAGCGCATCGTGCCCGAAGGCCCCGCGCCTTCGCTGGAACTTGCACGCTGGCTGGCCCCGTCGGTGCTGCTCCCGCTGGTGGAAGGCGAACACCCGCAAGCCATCGCCGTACTGCTGCTGCTGCTGGATGCCGAACCTGCCGCCGAGCTGCTTTCGCTGCTGCCAGTGCGCCTGCAGCCGGACCTGGTGGAGCGCATCGCGCGCATGCGGCAGGTTTCAGGCCACGCGATGGATATGCTCGACGAAGTGCTGTCGCAGCGCATCACCCACCGTTTCGGCAAGGGCGCGCTGGCCATGGGTGGCGCACGCGAGGCGGCTGAACTGATCAACATGGCGGCGCGCTCTGTCAGCGGCACGGTGATGCCGGCGATCACCCAGAAGGATGCCGAGCTGGCCCGCGCGATCGAGGCCGAGATGTTCACCTTCGAAATGCTGTTCGACCTCGATGCCATGGCCATGGGCCGCCTGCTGCGCGAAGTGGAGAACGAAGTGCTGGTAGATGCGCTGAAGGGCCTGGAGGAGGCCGAGCGCGAGCCGTTCTTCGCCGCCATGTCCAGCCGCGCCGCCGACGGTGTGAAGGACGAGATCGAGGAACGCGGTCGCCTGAAGAAGAGCGAAGTGCAGGCGGCGCAGGATGCGGTTATCAAGATTGCACGCAAGCTGGCCGACGATGGCGAGATCAGCCTGGGAGCCGACGATGGCGAGTTCGTTTGAGCCGCTGGCGGGGTTTGCGCCCGCCGCCGCACCCCAGGCCGATCCGCCGCCACCTGCCCGCCCGTGGTTCGAGGCGCTGGGCGGAGGAGAGGGTTTCCAGCCTGATCCGCGCTTTCGCGCCAGGCCCGATGGCGCTGCGGCCACTTCGCAAGCAAGCGAGGGCGACGCCGTGCTGGCCGACATGCTGGCCGATGCCGAGACGCGCGGGCGCGAAGCAGCGCTGGCCGAAATGGCCGGCGAAGGCGCCGCGCGCGGGGCGCTGAAGCTCGCCTTCCAGCGGCTGGACGAGCAATTGCACGAACAGCTTGCTCAGCGCATCGCCGAAACCGTTGCCGCACTGTGCGAAGCGACGCTGACTCCGCTGGCGCTCGACACGGAGGCCTTGCAGCGCCGCTGCCTGGCTGCCGCTGCGCGCTTGGGTGACGGCCTTGCCGATGCGACGCTGCACCTGCACCCCGACGATATCGTCCTGCTAGACGCCGACTTTGCCGCCGAGTGGACTGTCGTCCCCGCGCCCGAGCAGGAACGCGGCACCGTGGTGTTCGACATGGCCGATGGCGCGGTGCGCGATGGCCCGGCCGAATGGCGCGCTGCCTTGCGCGAGGCGCTGGGCCTGTGCTGAGCGCCATCGAGAACGAGCTTTCACGGTTGGCGCAAGCGGCCCCCTCCTTCGCGTCGGTGCGCATGGGGCGGATCGTAGCCTGCGACGGCGGCCTGATCGAGGTTTCCGGCCTCAATGCCCCCATCGGCACGCTCTGCCGCGCCGAGGCGCAGGACGGAGTGCCGACCCCAGCCGCCGAAGTCGTGGGTTTTCGCGGCGGGCGCAGCCTGATGATGCTGCTGGGCGACACCGTGCGCCTGCAACCCGGCGCGCTGGTGCGGGCAGAGGGGCATCCCGGCGTGGTGCAGGTGGGCGAGGAATTCCTGGGTCGCGCGGTGGACGGGCAAGGCCAGCCGATCGATGGCGGCCCGCCGATAAAGGCGCGCAATTCCTGGCTGCTGGGCGGCAAGCGCGAAAGCGCGCTCGAACGATCGAGCGTGATCGAACCCTTCGACTGCGGCATCCGCGCGATCAATGCGCTCACGACGCTGGGCGTTGGCCAGCGCGTCGGGATCGTTGCCGGATCGGGCGTCGGCAAGTCCGTATTACTCGATTCCATGGTGCGCGGCGCGGACTGCGACATTGCCGTGATCGGCCTGATTGGCGAGCGTGCGCGCGAGGTTTCCGATTTCGTCGGGCGGCACATGCGCGGCGACAAGCGGCGCCGTATCGTGGTGGTCGCCGTGCCGTCGGACCATGCCGCCAACCTGCGCCTGCGCGGGGCGCAGCTGGCCACTTCGCTGGCCGAATATTTCCGTTCGCAGGGCAAGCGCGTGCTGCTGGTGCTCGACAGCCTGACCCGCGTTGCCCACGCCGCGCGCGAGATCGCGCTGTCGCTAGGAGAGGCGAGCGCGGCGCGGGGCTATCCTCCTTCCGCCCTTGCCACCATCACCAAGCTGATCGAGCGCGCGGGCAACTCGGCCAGCAGCGGCGGCTCTGTCACCGGGCTCTATTCGGTGCTGGCTGATGGCGACGACCAGTCCGATCCGGTGGTCGATACCGCGCGCGCCATCCTTGACGGGCATATCGTGCTGAGCCGCGCCATCGCCCAGCGCGGGCACTATCCGGCGATCGACGTTCCCGCCTCGCTCAGCCGGGTGATGACCGACGTTGCCGATCCCGACCATCGCCGCCGCGCCCATGCCCTGCGCGGACTTGTCGCGGCGCACGAGGCCAATCGCGATTTCCTGTTGATGGGCGCCTACCAGGCCGGGGCAGACCCGCAGCTGGACCGCGCCATGGCATTGCAGGACCGGATCCAGGCTTTCCTGGCGCAGCAAGCTGACGAAACCGTGTCGCTGGCCGATTCCACCGCTGCACTTGCCGGGCTGGTGGGCGATGCAACCGGGTAAACGCCGGATCGCCATGCTGAAACGCGTCGCGCGCCTCCGCCAAGTGGAAAAGCGGCAAGCCGCGCTGAAGCTGGCGCAGGCACAGGGCATGCACGGCAAGCTCGCCGCGCTGCGCGACCGTAGCGGCGAAATCGCTGCCAGCTATTCCGCGCGCCGCGATGCCGGCGACGGCAGCGAACTGGCGCGGCAGCTGCAGTTTACCGCTTCCATCGAGGCGCTGCGCGGCCACACCGCCAGCGAAACGCACAAGGCAGAGCAGTCGAGCCACGCGGCCATGGCGCGCCTGCACGTGGCGGAGCGGCGACACGAGATCACCGAGGAGACCCTCGCCGCGCAACAGCGCGAAGAGGAAATGCGCCTTGCCGCCCGCGATGCCGCGCAATTGGCACGCAAATTGAAAAGGCAATCGTGACCATTAACTACGATGCGAAGGGCCAGGCCCAAGTGAACCTTTCCGACCTCCTCCTTTCCGCTGCACCGGGCGCTGCTGGCAGCGCTGTCATCACGGTCGCAAGAGGCGGAAAACCTCAGAAAACCGCGCTTCTTGAGGAGTTTTCCGATGTCTTCGCCGTCACCATGCCGGTGGCGGAGGAGACTCCTGCCGCCGATTTGCTGGCGGCAAGGGAATTGCCGGACGGCAAGGATGTGCCGGTGGGAACCGGCAATATCTTGCCGGAGCTTGCCGCCCTCGCCTTGCCGGTTGCGCCCGAGGCTGCCCCGCAGCCGACGCAGTCGGAGGTCGCCGTCGCGATCACGGTGCCGGCCCCGGTTAGTGAAGCCTCCACAGCTCTGGTACAGACGGTGAGCGGCGATGATGAGCCCGCCACGACCTGCGCCCAGCAGCGGTTCGACCGCCATGACGGTGTACTGCGCGCGAGCGAGCGGCAGGTGCTGTTCATGCAGCCACCGCCTTCCAGGCCGCAGGTCGAGCCTCCCGCGACCGCTGCTCCGCCCTCGCCTGCACCTGCGCCTGCGCAACCGCTGCGCGCGCTCCAGATCGAACTGCCGCTGCATGTCGGGAGTACGCCGGCCGCCACTCTGCCTGACGACACTCCGCTGGCGAAGGGCGAACAGCCGCAGGCCATTGCTGCAGATCAAGCCACGCGCCCGTTTGCGGTGGCACAACTGCTGCGCACGCCCGCAAGGGCTGCACCCGCAACGCAACCGCTGGCCGACACCAGCGAGACCACGCCCGAGACCCAGCCGCAGCGCGCGGTGCCCACGCCTGCCGTGAATGCGTCGACAGCGCCGCAGCAGCCCGCCACGCCCACGCTGGTGGCCGCCGAGGCCTTGCGCCCGGCCACCACGCACTCCACTGCCGAGCCCGCGCAGTCACCCGCACCCACGCAGCTGCGGCACGATTTCGGCCAGGTGGTCGAACGCCTTGCCGAAGCACGCGAGATGGCCCGTCCCGGCCGCGCCGAGATGCAGGTAATGCACCGCGAATTCGGGCAGGTGTCGATGCAGTTCGACGTCACCGGCAGCGCGCTGAAGGTGGCGCTGGCGAACGCTCACGCCGGTTTCGCCCCCGCCGTGCAGGCCGCCTTGGCCGAGCGTACGGATATGGCGGGCCAGCAGCAGGGCCATGCTTCCAGCCAGACCACCGCGTCGCAGCAGGCCACGTCCACCGCCCAGACGACACTCGGCCAATCGACACTCGGCCAATCGACGCTGGGCCAATCGACGCTGGGCCAGTCGGCGCAGGGAGATGCACAGCATCAGCGCCAGCACGACGCACCGCGCGCCGCAACCGTGCAATCCCAACCCCGCGAACATGCCGAGGCGCCGGAGAGCGAAACCGCCAGCCGCACCAATCCCCGGCGCGACAACGCCCTGTTCGCCTGATCGACCAACCGGAGACCGTTAGATGAGCAAGAAGAAACCCGCTGACGACACCACTGAAGCCAAGCCCAAGGGCGGCAAGATGAAGATCATCATCGGCGCCGTGCTGCTGCTCGGCATGGGTGCGGGCGGCGCCTATGGTGCGGTGGCTACCGGGCTGCTGGGGCACGGCGAGGAAGGCGACGAGGGGCCTGACGTACCGCAGTTGGTGGCCAAGGGAGACGACGATCCCTATGCTCCCGCCGGCGGCAGCCACGGCTCGGAACCCGCGCCCGTCCACGGCGAAGGCGGCAGCGAATATCGCACTGCCTATTTCAGCTTCGAGGAAGGCTTTACCTCCAACCTGAAGGATTCGCCCGGCCTGGTTCAGCTGACGCTGGCCGCTTCCACCCACCGCGATGGGCGAGTGATCCAGTGGCTGGAACTGCACGAACTGGCGATCCGCTCCGCCATCCTGGTGGAACTTGCCAATACGGTGGAGGAAGACGTCTTCACCGTCGATGGCAAGGAAGGCCTGAAGCAGCGCCTCACCGCCGCGATCAACCGCGTGCTGGAAGAGGAAGAGGGGTTTGGTGGAGTGGACGCGGTCTACTTCCAGACCTTCCTGGTCCAGTGAAACCCGCAGGCACCCTTACTGCCGAGCGCCCGCTCGCGCGCCACAGCGAACTGCTGGCCACGCGCCCGCCCGAGGTGGCTGAGCTGGCCAAGTCGCTGGCGGGCAAGGCTGCGCAGCTGGAAAGCGCGCTGGCAGATGCGCTGGCGGACCTGCTGGGCGGCGCGCGGCCGCTGGTCACCTGCGGCAAGGTGGAGAAGGCCGCCTCGCCCAAGCTGCACAAGATCATTGATTCCGTCGCCGCCAATTTCCTGCTGGCAGGCGGCGGCGCGCAGATCCTCGCCTCGCTCGACTATCACAGTGCGCTGGTGCTGACCGATCAGGTGTTCGGCGGCGCGGGCGACTGGGCCGCAGCCAAGCCGGAAAAGCTGCCCGCTTCCGCCAACCTTACCCTGCGCCGCGTGAGCGACGTGCTGGGCGCGGCGCTTGCTGCCACCTTCGAGCTGCCCGATGCCATGGCGCTGACAGCGCGCAGCGAGGTGCTGGGCAAGTTCATTTCCGCCCGCGACAACGACACGTTCCTGGCCCTGCGCGCCGAAGTTGCCGTGGGCGAAGGCAAGCCATGGGGCCTGCTGCTGGTGTGGCGGCAGGCCGAGGCCGCAGCGCTGCTCGACGAACGCCAGGCCAGCACCCCTGCCCCACACGGTGCGGGCGACCGTCGTCGCCCCGATACCAAGCCCTTTGCCGACGTGCCCTTGCCGCTCAACGCGGTGCTGGCGCGCATCAATGTGCCGGTCTCACGCATCTCCGCCATGCAGCCCGGCGACACCATCCCGCTCGCCCTTGGCCGCAACGTCGCCCTGCGTCTTGCCGACCGCGAAATCGCGCGCGGCGAAGTGGGCGCGTGCGATGGCGCGCTGGCGCTGCGGCTCACCTCGATTGCCTGGAATTCCCCTGTGAAAGGACAAGAACAATGACGGATAACCTGCGCGGACTGGACCTGATCCGCGATGTCGACGTGTCGCTGACGGTCGAGCTTGGCCGCGCCACCATGGCGCTGAAGGACGTGCTGGAACTGGTGGAGAATGCCATCGTCCCGCTCGACCGGCAGGTAGACGAGCTGCTCGACATCTACGTGAACGGCAAGCCCATCGCCAAGGGCGAAGTCATCACTGAAGGCGGGCGTTTCGCGCTGCGCATCGTCGAGATGATCGGCGAACGTCGCTCTGGCGAAGATCGCCGCGCGCAAGCGGCTCAGGCGGCGGCGGAGAACGCCTGATGCTCTGGTATGTCGCCAAGCTGATGCTGCTGCTGCCGCTGCTGGCAGGGTTAATTTGGGGTAGCCTGTGGCTAGCCAGAAAGACGCAGGGCACGATGGCTGCCCGCAGCGCCTCCAAAAGCGCGCGGCTGGTGGAAACCACCATGCTTGCACCGGGAATCCGGCTGGCGGTGATCGAGTTCCACGGCCGCGAGATACTTGTCGGCGCGAGCAAGCATGGCCTTGTGCGGCTGGCCGAAGCCGAAGGCGCGCGTCCGGTGGTTGAGGCGAACCCATGAGCCGCCGCCTGATGATTACCGCCGCGCTGGCCATGCTGGCGCTGATCTTGCCCGAAGCGGCTCACGCTACCCCCGATGTTCCCGGCATCGGCAGCGCGCTGGAGCGGGCCATGGACGGCGCGGCGGGCGGCGAGGATACGCCGCTGTCGCTGTCGCTGCAGGTTCTGCTCATCATGGGCCTGCTCACGATCCTGCCGGCGCTGGTGCTGATGATGACCAGCTTCACCCGCATCATCATCGTGCTGGCCATCCTGCGCCAGGCGCTGGGCCTGCAGCAATCGCCGCCCAACCAGGTGCTGATCGGCCTGTCGCTGTTCCTTTCGCTGTTCGTGATGGCGCCGACGCTGGAAGCGGTGAACACGCAGGCGATCGAGCCCTATGCTGCGGAAGCGATCGAGGCCGACGAGGCCATCGAACGCGCCGGCGACGCCTTCCGCGTGTTCATGATCCGCCAGACGCGCGAGACCGATCTTGCCATGTTTGCCGACATGGCAGGCCAGCAGCAGTTCGAGAACACCGAAGACATTCCGTACTCGATCCTGCTGCCCGCCTTCGTCACCAGCGAACTGAAGACTGCCTTCCAGATTGGCTTCATGCTGTTCCTTCCCTTCCTGGTGATCGACCTGGTGGTGGCCAGCGTGCTGATGAGCCTTGGCATGATGATGCTATCCCCAACAATCATATCGCTGCCGTTCAAGCTGCTGCTGTTCGTGCTGGTGGATGGCTGGGCGCTGCTGATGGGCAGCCTGGCCATGAGTTTCGGATAGCGGGAGAGTACCAATGGACGAAAGCGCCGCACTGTTCGCGCTGACCGACCGCATGTTGTGGACCACCGCGCTGGTGGCCGCCCCCATCCTGCTATCCGCGCTGGCCGTGGGCCTGCTGGTGGGAGTGATCCAGGCGGCGACTTCGGTGAACGAGCAAACCCTCACCTTCGTGCCCAAGCTGGCCATGGTGGCCGTGGTGATGGTGCTGATGGGGGCAAGCATGTTCGGCCTTGTCAGCGATTTCACCGAGGAAATCTTTGCCCGTATTGCCAGCATGAGCACGCAATGACCCTGCCCGATTTCGGCCTTGGCGCTATCGAAGCGGACCTGTGGGCACTGGTGTTCGTGATGGTGCGCGTTGGGGCTGCCGTGCTGGCCGCCCCTATCTTCGGCGCGCGCATGGTGCCGCCGCAGGTGCGCACCGTGCTGGCAGGCGCGATGGCCGTGTTCATTCTCAACTGGGTGCCGGTGCAGGTGCCTCAGGACATGCTGGCCCTGTCCACTTTCGTTGCCCTGCTGGTGGAGGCGGTGATCGGCTTTACGCTGGGCATGGTGCTGCAGGTCGCCTTTACCGCGCCCATGATCGCGGGCGAACAGATCGCCGGCGGCATGGGCATGGCCATGGCCACGGCCGTCGATCCGTCCAGCGGTGCGCAGTCGGGCGTGCTGGGGCAGATGTTCAGCGTGGTGCTGACCCTGCTGTTCCTCGCCGTGGGCGGCCACCTGCTGTGGCTGCGGCTGGTGGTGGAAAGCTACACGCTGTTCCCGCCGGGCGCCGAATGGGATCTTGGGACAAGAGGCTGGCTGGTCGCCAGCTTTTTCACCCAGGCCCTGGCAACGGCGGTGGCAATTGCCCTGCCCGTCACCCTGGTGCTGCTGCTGGTGCAGGTGGTGACCGGGGTGATCGGTCGTTCCGCCCCTTCGCTCAACCTCTTCGCGCTGGGCCTGCCCGCCAGCGTGCTGGCCGGGATCGCGGCGCTGATCGCCTCGCTGCCGCTGCTCAACGAGCATTTCGTCGCCCTGGCGCAGATGGCCATCGAACAGGCCGGAATGGCGGTGACACCATGAGCGAACAGCCTGCCGGTGAAAAGTCATTTGCGCCGACAGAGAAGCGCAAGAAGGACGCGATCAAGAAGGGCAACGTCCTGCGCTCGCGCGAGGTGGCCACGGCCATCACCGTGCTGGTGGGCGCGCTGTGGCTCAAGCTGTCGGGGCCGTGGCTGCTCGATACGGTGGAGACCTCCGCCGAGAGCAGCTGGCGCTTCGACCGCTCGACGATCACCGATTTCCAGCCGGGCCAGATGATGCAGGACATTGTCCTTGCCATTGTCCCGCCGCTGCTGACGCTGGGCTTGCTGGTGGTGCTGGCCACCATGGCCGGACAGCTGGCGCTGGGCGGCGGCTATTGGGTTATCGGCAACCTCAAGCCCAAGCCCAGCAAGCTCAACCCGATCTCGGGCCTCCAGCGCATGCTGGGACCGCAAGGCTGGATCGAACTGGGCAAGGGCCTCGCCAAGCTGGCGCTGCTGGGTTCGATCGCGTGGTTCTGGGGGTCGAGCAATCTGCTCGCGATCCTGCAGCTGGGCCGCGGCGAGCTAACCGGGCAGCTTTCCGCCGCCTGGGATGCCATTGCCAACCTGTTGCTGCTGCTGTCCGCAGGGCTGGTGCTGATCGCCATGGTCGACTGGCCGATTCAGTATGTCCGCCGCCTCGGCAAGCTGAAGATGACGCAGCAGGAAGTGAAGGACGAGAACAAGGAACAGGAAGGCTCCCCCGAAAAGAAGCAGGCGATCCGCCAGCGCCAGCGCGACATGGCCAAGGGTGCCTTGCGTCCGGCGATGAAAGAGGCGCAGTTCGTGCTCACCAACCCCACCCATTTCTCGGTCGCCCTGACCTACGATCCCGCCGTCGCCGCCGCTCCCTATGTGCTGGCCAAGGGGCGCGGCGAGAAAGCGCTCGCCATGCGCGAACTGGCAGCCGAGATGCAGGTGCCGGTGCTGGAATACCCCGTGCTTGCCCGCGCGGTCTATTTCACCACGCGCGAACAGCAGATGATCCGCGCCGAACTCTATTCCGCCATTGCCAGCGTGCTGGCCTTCGTCATGTCGCTGAAGCGTGGCGAGCATCCCCGGCGCCCGCAGGTGGGCGTGCCGCTGGAACTGCATTTCGACACCGACGGGCGTCCTGTCAGCACTTAATCGGGAGAGCGGAGCGCCGTTCTACGCAGCATGGAAACCAGCACCACATCCTCCATCGTATCCGCGCTTGGCGGTGGCAGCGGCGTCGACATGGTCAAGCTGGCGAGCGACCTCGCCGAAGCCCGCTTCCTGGGCCAGGTCGCGCAGCTCGACAGCCGCAGCGAAGTGCTGGAGGCGAAGATCTCGGGCGCCTCGTCATTGAAGAACCTGCTCAGCCAGCTTTCCAGCGCACTGGGCGACCGTATCCGCAACGGCGACCTCGCCCCCACCGCCAGCATCGGGAATGACGAAGTGGCCTCTGTCTCGGTGCTGGCAGGAAGCAGTGCAAAGGGCACCTATGCGCTGGAAGTCACCCAGCTGGCGAGCGCGCAGGTGCTGGCCAGCAATGCCTATTCCGCCGGAACCGACCTTGTCGGTGAAGGCCAGCTGACCCTGCGCTTCGGCAGCATTGCGGGCAGCACATTCACCGACGGCGGCGAGGATCCGCTGGTGATCGAAGTTGCCGCTACCGACACGCTGGAGGACGTGGCCGCCGCCATTCGCGGATCAGGGCGCGGGCTCAACGCCTATATCGCCAATACCGCCAGCGGCGCAAAGCTGGTGGTGAAAGGCGAGGAAGGGGCGACGCGCGCCTTCACCATCGAGGCCAGCGGGGCCAGCGCCAGCGGCGGCTTGCCTGCTGCGGGAAATATCGATTACCTCGCCTGGAATCCGGCCGCCGATGCGGGCCAACAGAAAGCCGCCGCCGCCGATGCCCAGTTCCTGTTCGACGGCGTTGCCATGACTAGCGCCAGCAACAAGGTGACCGGCCTGCCCAGCGGGCTGGTGCTGACCCTGACCGACACCAACCCAGGCGATCCGACGCAGATCGCCTTCGACGACAAGACCAGCCAGATCACCGCGATGATGGGCGATTTCACCAGCGCGCTGAACGATATCGCGGCCTCGCTGGCAGAGCTCGCCGCGCCGCTGGGCGGGGAGCTTGGCAACGATCCCGGCGCACGGGCCCTGAAGCGCGCGCTGGCCGGGCTCACCAACCAGGTAGTGATGCCCAGCGCGGCCGAGGGCGAGCCATCAACGCTGGCAGACCTCGGTCTGGTGCGCTCCGGCAATGGCAGCTTCACGCTCGACAACGACCGGCTGCGCGCGACGCTGGCCGATAACCTCGCCGCTGCCAGCGCCATGTTCACCACCGGGCCGTTCGGCGTGTTCGCCACCATCGACGACCTGTCGCGCGCAATGGGCAGCCGCACCGACCCTGGCACCCTGGGCGGATCGATCTCGCGCTATACCGACCAGCTCGAACGGCTGGAGGAACGCCGCGAGAAGATCGCCGACCAGCAGGAGGCGCTGCGCGAACGCATGGTGAAGAACTTCGCCGCTGCCGATGCGCGGGTGGCCGCATCGCAATCCACCCTCGAATTCCTGAAGGCGCAGGTCGCCATCTGGAACAACCGTGACAACTGACATGCTGAAGCGAATTGATCCCGCCGCTGCCTACAAGCGCGTCGATTTCGAAGCACGGGTCTCGGCCAGCGATACAGACGGGCTGGTGCGCGTGTGTTTCGAGGATGCCGGTGCCGCGCTCGATCGCGCGCTATGGGCCGATGCGAACCAGCGCCCCGATGTGCGCCGCAAGGCGCTGGAACGCGCGCAGATGGGCCTGTTGACGCTGCTTTCCGGACTCGACATGGCGCAACCGGTGTCGAAATCGCTGGATGTCTTCTACCGCTCGCTGCTGGCGCGCGTCACCAATGCGCAGAAGCACTTCGACCGCACTGCGGTGGAAATGACGCGCGAAGACCTGGCGGATATCGCCAGCTCGTTGCTGGGGCAGCCAAAAAGGGCGGCATAGCTTCCCGCTTGTCCAGCCACGCGCCTGCGCTAAACACGTGCAATGGCGACGACCAGCACCTCTGTTGCGAAAGGCACGCGGCTTTTCCATGCCGGGGACGAATGCCCCGGCTTCGTGACCGTGCACAGTGGCACCATCAAGGTCGTGCTGACAGCGGAAAACGGGCGGGAGATCGTGCTTTACCGGGTCAATCCGGGCGAGGTCTGCCTGCAGACCTTTGGCTGCCTGACCAGCGGCCACCCCTATTCCGCCGAGGGAATTGCCGAAACCGACCTGACGGTGGAGGTGCTCCCGGAACCCGAGTTCCAGCGCCGCATCGTCGAAGACGCGCAGTTCCGCGCACAGCTGTTTTCCGGAGTCTCGGCGCGTTTTTCCGACATGGAACGGCTGATCGAGGATGTTGCACTGAGCGGGTTGCAGGCCCGGCTTGCCCGGCTGCTGCTGCGCATCGCGGACCAGGATGGCCAGATCGAGATCACCCACGAGGCACTGGCCAGCGAGATCGGTTCGGGTCGCGCGGCGATCACGCGCACCCTGCGCGAATTTGTCCGTCGCGGCCTAATCGAGGCGCGGCGCGGAGCAATCGTCATTCAGGACCGGACCGGGCTCGAAGCGATTTCTCACGCCGAAGTGTGACCAAGTCACCGACACGGCAAGCCGCGTCTCCAATAATGTCCTGGTAACAAGGCGTCAGGAGACAAGCAATGCCGTGCAATGAAGGAACGATCGACCGCGCGCTGCGCGTTGTGGTGGGGCTAGTGCTGATCGCGCTGGTCTTCACCGGACCCCAGACACCGTGGGGCTGGGTTGGCCTGGTTCCGCTGCTGACCGGAATTTTCGGTTTCTGCCCGGCCTACAAGCTGCTGGGCATCAACACCTGCAAGGCTGGCTAGTCGAGGCGCAAGCCTAGGGTCGCACCAGGCTGTAAACCCAGACTGGCCACCGGCGGCAGGGCGGGAAACCGGCCTGCCGCCGGTCCTGTTTTGGCGACTGCGCGCAGAGGCGATGTTTTGGGAAGGTGGCGCTGGAGCGGGTGAAGGGAATCGAACCCTCGTCGTCAGCTTGGGAAGCTGCTGCTCTACCATTGAGCTACACCCGCTTGCGCAGCGCAGGGGCCATTACGCTGGCGCGCAGCCCTTCGTCAATCGCGTTCGCGCGGGCCGGGGCCAGTCGATGCTGCGACAGCGGGACAGGCAATCTGCGACATTGCTGAAGCCGACGAAGTCCCGCGCATCGCAGCGGCCATGGCGACACCGGCCAGCGTGGCAGTCAGCTTCTTCGACGGGCTCTCCAGTCTTGCTGTCGCGACCTTGTCGGACCGGGTCGCCCGGCTGTCGGGATCGCGGTGCAAGCTACGCAGGCGATGGCGCGGCTGGCATAGCACACACATGCCAGGTCGGGCCCCGCCGGGGGTTGACCCGCAGCGGGACGAATTTTCCGGACATTTTCAATCTCAGACACGGCAAATGGCCCAAAGACGGGTGGTTTGCCACCTCGCCAGCGGCTATGGACCCGATTCGTATGCCCCGGACACAATCACCGGTGCCACAAGTTCTGAAGCGGCTATTCGTAGGGAGCACGAGCATGCCACTTGTAAACATGAAACCCTTGCTGCGGCACGCCATGGACAATGGCTATGCCGTCGCGGCGTTCAACCTTGTCGACTACAACACCACCAAGGCCATGGTTAAGGCCGCCGAGGAGCTGAACGCTCCGGTGATCTGCCAGACCTCGTCCAAGACCATCGACTATTACAGCCACGAGGAAATCGTTTCCTGGGTGCGCACGGTGGCCGCGGATTCGCCGGTGCCTGTGGTGCTGCACCTCGATCACTGCAAGAACCTGGAGATGATCGAGAAGTGTGCCCGGACGGGTTGGACCTCGATCATGATCGACGCCAGCGAATTCCCTTTTGAGGAAAACCTCGAGATGTCAAAGAAGGTGCGCGACATCGCCGAGAAATACGGTGTCGGCATGGAAGCCGAACTGGGCCAGATCATGGGCGTGGAAGACGACATGGTGGTGGCCGAGGAAGACAGCGTCCTGACCGATCCGGCAGATGCTAAGACCTTCTGCGACGCGCTGGACCTGTCTGCCTTCGCCTGCGCGGTGGGCACCGCGCACGGGTTCTACAAGGGTGAGCCGAAGGTCGACTTCGACCGGATCGAGGCGATCAACAAGGCCACCGGCACGCCGATGGCGCTGCACGGCGGCACCGGCCTGTCGGACGAGACCTTTGCCAAGGCCATCGCCCGCGGCAGCGCCAAGGTGAACATCTCCACCAACCTCAAGCACGTCTTCATCGAAAGCTTCGAGGCCTATCGCAAGGCCAACCCCGACGATTACGAGCCACTGCGCGTGATCGATGCCCAGTACCAGGCCTGCAAGGACCTGTTCGGCGGCTTCATCGAGAAGTTCGGCGGCAAGGGCCAGGGCAGCGCCTTTCTCGCCTCGCTGAAAGAGACCGCCTGATGGTGAAGGCGATCATTTTCGATTGCGACGGCGTACTGGTGGATACCGAGCGTGACGCGCACCGCGTCGGCTTCAACCGCGCTTTCAGGCAGTTCGGCATCGATGCCGAATGGAGCGTGGAGCTTTACGCCAGGCTGCTGCTGACCGCTGGCGGCAAGGAGCGGATGAAGGTCTATTTCGAGGAGTTCGGCTGGCCGGAGGACAAGGTGGCCGAATACGGTGGCAAGGACGAGCTGATCGCCGCGCTGCACAAGGAAAAGACCGCCATCACCTCCGACATCGTCGCCGAATTGCCGGTGCGCCCGGGAATCCTGCGCATCATCGACGAGGCGATGGCAAACGGCGTACGCCTTGGCGTGTGCACCACCTCGAACCCGAAGTTCATCGATGCCGTGCTCGACCTGTTCGGCCCTGCCCGCAAGGCCGCCTTCGAATTCGTCCATGCGGGCGACGTGGTGTCGAAGAAGAAGCCCGATCCCGAGATCTACGAGCTGGCGACCCAGTCGCTGGGTCTCGATCCGAAGACTTGCGTGGTGATCGAGGACAGCCGCAACGGCCTGCTCGCCGCCACCGGCGCAGGCTACCCTACGCTGATCACCACCAGCACCTACACGGTGGACGAGGATTTTGCCGAGGCCGCGCGCGTCGTGCCTGAACTGGGCGATGCGCCCAACCCCGAAGTTACACTTGCAGACCTGTCCGCGCTGACCGCATAGCCCAGCGCCAGAGGGAGAGAGAAATGTCGACTATTACGCTTGCCCAGGTTGAAAAGGCGATCGACCACACCTGCGACACGGTGATCGCCAACGAGAAGTACTTTTCCGACCTCGACGGCCTTGCTGGAGACGGTGACTTCGGCACCTCGCTGGCGACCGGCTTCAAGGTCATCAAGAAGGAACTGCCCGAGATCGACAAGAGCGCCATCGGCGCCATGCTGCTGAAGATCTCGATGATCTGTTCCAAGCACGTCGGCGGCTCGTCCGGCCCGATCTGGGGCACCGGCTTCATGCGCGCCGGCATGGTGAGCAAGGGTTTGGAGGAAGTCACCTACGACCAGCTCACCGAAATGCTCGGCTCCGCCATCGAAGGAATCGTGGCGCGCGGCGGGGCGCAGCGCGGCGACAAGACGCTGCTGGATGCGCTGTGGCCGATCCACGACAAGATGCAGGAAATGGACGGGTCGGACATGGGTGCCGTACTGGCTGCCATCACTGCGGAGGCCGACAAGGCCATCGACGCGACACGCAGCTCGGTCGCCCATCGCGGCCGCGCCAGCCAGGTGGGCGAGCGTAGCGCCAACACCCCCGATCCCGGCATCGTGGGTGTGGCCACCATCCTTCGCGACTGGTGCAAGGCCTATGGCGTGGACTACGCGCCCAATGCGCCCGAACTGAAGGTTTCCAGCGTCAAAGACCTGTAACTCATAATAATTTTCACGATTGAGAGGAATGGAACATGAAGAAATTCGTCAACAACCCGGAGAACTTCGTTCCCGAATTCATGGCCGGCGTGATCGCCGCCAACCCCGATCTGCTGGAAGCCATGCCGGAACACCAGCTGATCAAGCGCAAGAACGTCGATGCGTCGAAGGTCGCCATCGTGCAGGGTTCGGGCTCCGGCCACGAGCCTGCGCACGTCATGGCCGTTGGCCCCGGCATGCTGACCGCCGCCTGCCAGGGCCCGGTGTTTGCCGCCCCGCCGGTGGATGCCTGCTACGAAACGATCAAGTCGGTGGCCACCGATGCCGGCGTGCTGGTGCTGGTGAACAACTACCAGGGCGACCGCATGGCCTGGGACATGGCATGCGAAATGGCCGAAGCCGAAGGCATCAGGCTGAAGCAGTTCATCATCAACGATGACGTGGCCGTGCAGGACAGCCTTTATACCGTTGGCCGTCGCGGCGTGGCGGGCAACTTCTTCGTGATGAAAGCCTGCGGCGCGCTGGCAGAGACCGGTGCCGATCTCGACGCGGTCTATGCCGTGGCCGAGAAGGTGAACAACAACGTACGCACCATGGGCCTCGCGCTCACCAGCTGCATTCCGCCTGCCAAGGGTGACCCGATCTTCGACATCGGCGACGACGAAATGGAAGTCGGCGTGGGCATCCACGGCGAACCGGGCCGCGAACGCACCAAGATCAAGCCGGCCGACGAGATCACCGAGCTGCTGTTCGAAGCCGTCGCCAACGACCTGCCCTACAGCTCGGGCGACCGCGTGGCGCTGATGATCAACGGCCTTGGCGGCACCCCGCCGGCCGAGCTCTACGTGCTCTACAACAAGGCTGCCCAGCTGTGCGCCGATCGCGGCCTGACCATCGCCCGCAACTATGTCGGCGAATATTGCACCGCCATCGAAATGGCCGGCTGCTCGCTGACGCTGCTGAAGCTGGACGACGAGCTGGAAAAGCTGCTGGCCGCTCCGGCCGAAACGGCCTGCCGTATCTTCTAGGCCGCATCTTCTGATCGGCACAGATCAGCCAGAACGAAAAGCGCCCGGTCCTCTACATGGAGGGCCGGGCGTTTTCGCCTGCAAAGTCGCCACCGGTTGGGGCGCTTGTTTCACACTGTGGCTGAAGGGCCGATTGTGGGTGGATAGCGGACGTTGAGGTCAGTCATCTGCATTTGATCCGACAAGACCCGCCATACTCGCGCGATGGAGTATCTCTGTATCAATCCGGATTGCGCCGCCAGCTCCTGCTTCGAGGGTCCAGCTTAATTGAAGAAGTGCGATATCAGGTTGTAGCGCACGCCAGACGTCGTCTCCTGCACCTCGTGCAACAACGACGACGAAAACACCATCGCCGTACCTGCAGGCACCCGGTAACCCTTCGGGCCGAATTCCTTGAACGTGATTTCACCGCCTTCGTAATTGTCGTTGAGGCTAATCGACAGTGCGAAACGTCGATGAGCGCCGGGTGGGCTCGTATTGTCCCTGTGGCCGATCGTGATCCCTTCGCGCGGGCCAACATAGCGCGCGATGTGCAGGTCCTCGCGACGTGTCACATCGAACGCGAACGCCTTCTTGATCATTGGCGTCACCCTGCCGAAAATCCGCTCGTCGAGGAACGCCAGCGTGTTGTTGTCCTTGATTATCAGGTCGACACGATCTTGTCGCTCATGGTCATAGACCGGGACCCTGTAGTTGCCGGCGATCTCTCCTGGTCGCGGCGGCCTGACCATGAAGGGTGTGTCTGTCTCGACAGATTCCACAAGCTTGCCGCACTCTTCGGGCGACAGGACGTTGGGCACAATGAGGATCGGCGCGTGCGGTGGGCTCCAACGCAATTCTTCGGCGACCTGCGTATTTTCAAGTACATCCATAATCGTCTTCAGCGTTGAGCTTGCGTCCTTTTCTACATCGAACCAGGCGCGGATCTGCCGGTATGGTGTTACCAGTACCAGTCGGGAGGCCACGTCGTTTCCCTTGTGAAGCCCGTAAGAGGCAAAGGTTGCGCCCGAGGAATCGCAGGCGACAGGCCAGGGAAAACCAGCCGCGCTTTTCATTTCCCTGTTTCGTGTTGCATCAGTCGATGCGCTGATGGCGATTGCCGTCGCATTCGTAGCAGCGAACTGGCGTTCAAGATCGGCCAGTGATCGCAACAGTGGTATCGTGTCTTCGCCGTGTGGGTCGCTCAGGAATACCAGAAGCAAGTAGTTTCCCGACAAGTGGTCGTCGTTCAGGCTGATCCTGCGGCCTTCTTCGTCGCGCGTGTCGAACGGCATCGCCAGTGCGCCTGGCCACAATGACTGCACGTAGGGCCGGATGGACGGCGATGCGATCTGGTATGTCGGTCGGGTATCGGCCATCGGCTAACTTGTTATTTCGATCCGGCCGACACCTTATCCAGTTTGCCCCGAAGCAAGAAGAGGATTTTGCATCTCGGCGATCCTGCCGTTGTGCAGCCAACTCAGCGTGCAAAGCAGAGGTTGTCCTCAATGCCCGCAACCGGGTGGGTAGCACACGTTCAGTTCTGCACGCTTCCTACCGCCCCGCATCGCGCGCGGAGTTGATGTCCACCGCCTTCGGGCTTTGCGCGAACAGCGCGGTGTAGGGATCGTCGCCGGTTTCCATCAGGTGCGGTTCGGTGCCCTCGCGCACCGTGGTGCGGCGCATGTCGCGCTTGTAGGCGGTGTAATCGTAATCGCCACCGCGGTGCATGGTGCACAGGTTGTCCCAGATCACCAGATCACCCGGCTGCCACGACCACTTGAAGGTGTATTTCGGCTGGGTGGTGTGGGCGATCAGGTCTTCGATCAGCTGGCGCCCCTCGGCCTTGTCCATCCCTTCCACATCCATCGTGTGCGCCGCGATGAACAGGCTCTTGCGACCAGAGCCAGCATGGGTGTGGACCAGCTTGTGGCGTGCCAGCGGACGCTCGTAGATTTCCGCTTCGTCGATCTCGGCGCCTGCCTTCTTGCGGCTCCACCACAGGGAATTGATGCCGACCTTGTCCTCGATCAGGTCCTTGGTTTCCTGCGGCAGGTCTTCATAGGCGGTGCGCGCATCGGCGAACCATGTCTCTCCCCCGGCTTCGGGCGGCGGGGTGATGTGGGCGAGCAGGATCGAATAGCTGGTGCGCTTTTCCAGAAAGGCGCTGTCGGTGTGCCACAGCCGGTCGCCCTTGCGGTATTCCACGGCAGCGGGATCGGTGGTGATCTCGCCTTCCAGGTTCAGGTTCGAGGCATCGAACAGCTCGCGATAGGGCAGGCGCATCTTCTGCCCGTCGGGTCGCTTGGGCACGCGTTCGAGATAGCCGAAATTGCGGCTGAAATTGACGTGGTCCTCGTCGCCCATGCCGGTATTGCGCCACACGGTGACGCCATATTTGTCCATCGCATCGGTAATCTGCTTCACTTCGTCGGGGCTGAGTTCCTTCGTCAGGTCCAGCCCGGAGCAGACCGCGCCGAAATTCGGCAGGATGGGTTCGCATTTCAACGCCATGGCATCTCTCTTCCAAATATATGCTGGTCAGCTAGCAGGATTCGCCGCCCAGTTCCACTTCGTTGATAATGTCCAAAGTAATCGCATGTGCTAGCGCAAAGGCCGTCAAGACGATAGGATGATAACATGAAAGACCTGCTATCCCTGCTCGCCCTCGCTGCGCTGGCTGCCTGCGCATCGGTGTCCCCGCCATCGGCCGAGGACGGCAATCCCCCCGCGCGCGAGCCGACGGGCGAATGCGACGCCAGCGGCGTGCAGGACCATGTCGGCCATCGTGCCAGTGCCCAGGCGGGTGCCACGCTGCTGGAGCTGACCGGCGCGCGCACCCTGCGCTGGGTGCCACCGCGCACCGCTGTCACCATGGATTTCCGCCCTGACCGCCTGACGGTAACCTACGACGACGACATGATCATCGAAAGGATCACCTGTGGCTGAGCCCAATGACGGCCGCCAGCGCATCCCGCCGCTCGGCCCTTTCGAGGAAGCTGCCGGTTTCACCCGCGCCATCCGCGTGGGCGACCGGATCATCGTCTCTGGTAATGTCGGGGTGGAGGAAGACGGCAGCGTCAGCCCCGATGCAGGCCGACAGGCGGATCGCTGCTTCGAGCAGATCCTGGATTACATCGGCCAGCTCGGCGGGCATTCGGGTGATGTGGTGCGCGTGCGCATGTTCGTGACCGATATCGCCGATGCAGATGCCGTTACCGCCGCCTTCACCCGCGCGGTGGGCCATGCGCGCCCCACCGGCACCCTGGTGGCCGTGGCCGCGCTCTACAGTCCCGAATGGAAATGCGAGATCGAAGCCGAGGCCGTGATCGGGAGCCTGCAATGATCGCCCGCGCTGCCCCTGCCCGCATTGGCCTTGCCGTGACCGCCGTCGCGCTGCTTTCCGCTTGCGGTGACGATCTCGAAAGCCGCCAGGCCGCCGTGCAGGAGCAGCAGCCGACGGGTGGGGAGATCACTGTGGGCGAGCCGCAACCCCAAGTCAGCCGCGCCACCCGTACCCCTGCGGCAGAGGCGACCGCGCAGGGCTTTGACGACGAGGGCCGGGACGATGACGATGTGGCTTTCGACGCCATGCCCGAACCGCTGGTGGACAACGCGCAAGGCTTCGACCCCGATCCCATCGACGATACCTCCGGTTTCGATCCCACGCCCACCGATCCCAGCGGGTTTGCCCCCGAACCCATCGGCCCGGAGAGTTTCGAAGAGTAAGCATCGGGGCCTGGACTGCCGCCGGAAAAGTGAAAAGTTTCACAAGATACCGGTTGTCTCGAAACGCGCCTTGGGACATGGCTCCCCCAACGCTTGACCGGCGCAGGAGACACGCATGACCGGACAGTTCCAGCTTACCGAAGACCAGCTCGCCATCCAGGAAATGGCGCAGCGCTTTACGGCCGACAACATCACCCCGCACGCCGCTGAGTGGGACGAGGCGCACCACTTCCCGCGTGAGGTGATCAAGCAGACGGGTGAACTGGGCTTTGGCGCGATCTACGTCTCCGAGGAATCGGGCGGCATTGCACTAGGCCGGCTGGAAGCGGCGCTGATCATGGAAGCCATGGCCTATGGCTGCCCGGCCACCAGCGCCTTCATCTCCATCCACAACATGGCCGCCTGGATGATCGACAGCTTCGGCAGCCAGGACCTGAAGGACCGCTACCTGCCCGATCTGGTCACCATGGAAAGGCTGGCCAGCTATGCGCTGACGGAGCCCTCCTCGGGTTCGGACGCTGCCGCGCTCAAGACCAGCGCAAGGCTGGACGGCGACCATTACATCCTCAACGGCACCAAGCAGTTCATCTCGGGCAGCGGGGTGAACGATGTCTACGTCGTGATGGTGCGCACGGGCGAGCACAAGACACGCGGCATTTCCTGCCTGGTGGTGGACAAGGATACGCCCGGCGTCAGCTTTGGCGCGCCCGAGAAGAAACTTGGCTGGAACGCCAGCCCCACCGCGCAGCTGATTTTCGAGGATGCGCGCGTGCCGGTGGCCAACCGCGTGGGCGAGGACGGCGAAGGCTTCCGCTTTGCAATGGCCGGGCTCGACGGCGGACGGCTCAACATCGGCGCCTGCTCGCTGGGCGGGGCGCAGCGCTGCCTCGACGAGGCGATTGCCTATACGAAAGAGCGCCAGCAGTTCGGCCAGCCGGTGGCCGATTTCCAGAACACCCAGTTCATGCTGGCCGACATGGCCACCGAACTGGAGGCTGCCCGCGCCCTGCTCTACCTCGCCGCTGCCAAGGTGACCGACGGCGCGCCCGACAAGACGCGCTTTTCCGCCATGGCCAAGCGCCTGGCGACCGACAGCGGTAGTAATGTTGTAAACAACGCGCTGCAGTTGTTCGGCGGCTATGGCTACCTGAAGGATTACCCCATCGAACGCTTCTGGCGCGACCTGCGCGTCCACTCGATCCTCGAAGGCACAAACCAGGTGATGCGCATGATCGTGGGCCGCGACCTGCTGAAGGACTAAGGATTTCAATGACCGACCTGATCCACCTCCACACGCATGGCCGCGTGGCGCATGTCTCGCTCAATCGCCCCAGTGCGATCCACGCGCTGACGCTGGAAATGTGCGAGGCCATGGCCGGCGCGCTGCTGGACTGGCGCGAGGACGACGCCGTCGACCTCGTGCTGCTCGACCATGCCGAGGGGCGCGGCTTCTGCGCCGGGGGCGACGTGGCGGCGCTGCGCAATTCGGCACAGGAGGACGGCGGCCAGCGCGGGCGCGAATTCTTCTTCGCCGAATACCGCCTCAACCACCTGCTGTTCACCTATCCCAAGCCGGTCGTCGCCTTCATGGACGGAGTGACCATGGGCGGCGGCGTGGGCATCAGCCAGCCGGCGAAGTACAAGGTGGCGACCGAGAACACGAAATTCGCCATGCCCGAAGGGGCGATCGGCCTGTTCCCCGATGTCGGCGCGGGCCACTACCTGCCGCGCCTGCGCGGACAGGTGGGCAAGTTCCTCGCCCTCACCGGCGCGCGGCTGGACGGCGCGGAATGCCTGTGGGCGGGCCTTGCCACCCACTACATCGAAAGCGCGCACCTGGCCGAAGTGAAAGCGCGCATCATTGCCGCGCCGAGCGAAGTCGAGACAGTGCTGCGCGAGTTCTCCAGCGAGCCGCCCAAGGCCCGGCTGGAAGGCAACAAGGGCAGGATCGACCAGCTGTTCGCACCTGAAACGCTTGAAGGCATCGTTGCCGCGCTGAAGGGTGACGACAGCGAATGGGCGAGCAAGGAACTGGCTGCGGTCACAGCCAAGTGCCCCACCACCGGCAAGGTGGCGCTGCGGCAGTTCGAGGAGAATGCCGAGTGCAAGGATTTCGCCGCCAACATGGCGATGGAATACCGCATTGCCGCGCGCATGATCATGCGGCCCGACTTTGCCGAGGGCGTGCGCGCGGTGCTGGTGGACAAGGACAATGCCCCGACATGGGATCCGGCAACGCCTGAAGGCGTGAGCGAGGCCATGCTCGATGCCATTTTCGCGCCGCTGCCCGAAGCCGAGGAATGGACGCACTTCCCGCAAGTCTCGTGATCAGGAACTGAGCCGCGCCACCAGCGCCTCTGCTGCCACGGTGACATCGCGCCAGGTTGCGGCGAAACCTTCTTCGCCGCCGAAATAGGGATCCGCCACAGGCTCCCCCTCGCGGCCCGGAACCATGTCCAGCAACAGCGCCAGTTCGGCCGTCGTATCGACGGGGGCGAGCGCGCGCAGGTTGCGCAGGTTCTTGTCATCCAGCGCAAAAACGTGGGTGAAGCGGGTGAAATCCTCGCGCGTCACCTGCCGTGCGCGCAAGTGCGATATGTCCACGCCATTGGCACGCGCCGTCGCCGTGGCCCGCGGATCGGGCGGGTTGCCGACATGCCAGTCGCCGGTACCCGCGCTGTCGAGGGTAAGCTCCAGTCCCGCCTGCTCCGCCACCACGCGCATGGCGCCTTCGGCCATGGGCGAGCGGCAGATATTGCCGAGGCAGACGAACAGGATGGCCGGCGTCTGGCTCACGCTGGCCCCATCACGCGGGCCAGGGCCCGGTGATCGCCAGCGTCATGGTGGGGTGATAGACGTTGAGGAACAACGTGCGCCCGTCGGGAGAGAAGCAGGGACCAGCCGTCTCGGTCTGCAGGCGCAGGCGCGCGAAGGGATAGGCCTCTCCCGCTGCGGTCACGCCGCGCAGGTAGTTGTCGACCGTTTCGCCGTACTGGTCTTCGCACACGATCAGGTCGCCGTAGGGCGCCACGCACAGGTTGTCGCCAAAGCTGTATTCCGATTGCGCCGGGCTTTCATAGAACAGGTCGAGCATGTCGGCGCCGCTGGCATTGGGGCGCAGGCGGAATATCTGCCCTTCGCCGGCCGCACCGCCGCCCGTGGCGGTGAAATACATCTCGCCATCGCCCATCCAGATGCCTTCGCCGCGCACGAACTTGGCAGCGCCCATGGCCGCGCCACGAATGCGCAGGTCATCTTCGGGTGCCTCGACGTTGTCGAGCGTAATCCAGCTACCGGCCACCGGCTCGCCCACCGGCATGGTGACGCCATTGGCGTTGCTGGTATCGGCCACGCCGTCCAGCACCAGCGCCTGCAAGGTGCCGCCTTGCGCCAGGTCGCCCGGCACCGTGGGCAGGAAGCGGTACAGCAGCGAATCCCCGCGATCCTCCGTCATGTAGACGATGCCGGTGGCGGGATCGACGCAAGCCGCCTCGTGGTTGAAGCGGCCCATGGCGGTCAGCGGCACGGGATCGACCTGGCGGCCCGCATCGGCAGGCACTTCGAACACCCAGCCATGGTCGCGGTTGATGCGGCCATCGGCGCGGGCGGTGTTTTCCTCGCAGGTCAGCCAGCTGCCCCACGGCGTGATGCCGCCCGCGCAGTTGCGGATGGTTCCGGCCAGACTGCGGTACTGCTGTTCCACTTCCAGCGTTTCGGCATCCAGCACGATAGTGGTGGTGCCGCCGGGCAGCGGGATCAGCGAGCGGGCGACGGTGTCATAGGCCGGGCCGGTCGCGCCGCCGGTGTCGGCACCTGGCGACAGTTCATGGTTGCGCACCAGTGCCAGCTTGCCACCGCCGATATCGAAGCAGCCCATGCCGTCCGCCGCATCGGGCACGGTGCCGCCGTCGTCCATGGCATCGCCCAGGCGCGAGATCACGCGGTAGGAGAAACCTTGGGGCAGGTCGAGCACGCCTGCGGGATCGGGCACCAGCGGTCCCACCCGGTTCGCCGCGCCGGACGCCATGGCGCTGGCCAGCGAGCCGGACCGTGGGGCGCAGGCGCTGAGATACAGCCCGGCAAAGGCCGTTCCGGTGGCAGCAAGGAAATGGCGACGGTTGGGGGAAATAGTCATGGCGAACATACCCTTTGCGCAAGCAAGCGAATCGTTTCGCGCAATACTAGCGCAAAATGCGCCATCTGTATGACACGCCTTTGGGCCTAGCTCGCGGAACTTTCCGCCAGATAGGCAGCAATCGCGGCTATGTCAGCATCAGACAGTTCAGACGCGCGGAAGAAGGGCATCGCCCCCGATCCGCGGCGCACGAACAGGGTAATGACGGGCGCGGACAGGTCGCTGCGATCCTCAAGGGCGGCCGGGCGCGCTCCGTCATATTTCTCCGCCAGCGCAGCAGTGCCGGACAGCATGGGCGAGCGGTCATCACCCGGCCCGCGCCCGTGGCACGGGGCGCAATGGCGTTCGAACACCTGCCGCCCGTGGGCGACCTGCGGGTTTTCATCTTGCGCCGCAACCGAAACGGTTAGAACGAGAGCTGGCAGGGGCAGAGAGATGGCAAGCCACTTCATGCGCGGCCATCCTCCCTGAACCTAGCGGGCCAGACACCGCCCCGGCCCGGCGCGATAATGCCGTCAGGGTCGACCGCATCCTTCATCGCCTCGAGGAACTTGCGCAAACTGCCCCCATTGAAGCTGTAGGTGGCTGCCACATCGTCCTGATAGATCGGCGCGGCACGATAGTCGCCCCAGCCGTGCTCGGCGGCGACGGCCACCATGTGCTTCATCGCCCGGTGGACCATGGCGTTATGCTCCGGATCGCTGCGCCGGATGCTGGGAGCGAAAACCATCTGGAAAGTGCTGGAATGCCAGAACAGGGGCGCGGTGACGGCACTGAAATAGGGTGGCAGCGGGAACTGCCGCTGCGCATCGCCGAGCACGCGCTGCATGGCGAACACCGCTTCGCCATCGCGCGGCAGCACCGGGAAGAAGCCGACATGCCCGTCGTCGCGCACGATTTCCCAGATGCCGAGCGAGGGAATGCCCAGCGCGCCCTTGCGGCGGATTGCGCTGGGGTAAGGCTGCGTGTCATTCGCCAGCTGCACCTCGGTGGCGGGCAGCGCGAAGTGGTCGCCGTCCAGCGCCTCGGCACCGGGAATGTCGGAGAGGATGCGGTCCCTGGCATATTCCCACTGCGCCAGCGTTGCCGCTGCGGGGCCAAGGAATTGCAGGTCGATCGCCCAGCTGTGCAGCCCTGCGGCAGAGGCTGCGGCATCCATCTCGGCATCCGTAGGGCCGCCCAGCTTGGTCGCCAGGGCATAGAAATCCGCATTGCCCAGCAGCGCAGATAGCGGGCTGGCGAAGCGCACTTCGCTCACCATGCCGCTGTCCGACAGGTAATTCACGTGGCTCACCAGCGTGATCAGGTCACGCCGCCGCGGCACGCGGATCAGGCCGGTGCGATAGTACTCGGGCTGCGGCATCAGGCGGAAGCCCATCTTGGTCACCACGCCGAAGTTCCCTTGCGCGAACAGGCCCGAAGGGTCGGGCCCGAAGCCATAGGGGTATTCCTGCCAGCTGTCCGCGCCGGGTAGCGCCCCCATGCCGGTGCGCATCAGCTCGCCATCGGGCAGCACCACTTCCATCCCGCAATGGGCACCGAAATGGTCGCGGAACTGCGGCATGGTGTAGCCCACGCCGCGATCGAGCGCATTGCCCACGGGTGAACCCCAGCCCGGATCGGGGCAGTCGATCATCACCTTCAGGCCGCGTTCCTGGATGTGGCGGTAGAGGTCGAAATAGGAAACGCCCGGTTCGACGAGGCAGTAATTGCGCTCTGCGTTCACCTCGATCACGCGGTCGAGCCGTTTCAGGTCCAGCACGGCGCTGCCCTGTACGTTGGGTGAGGCACCGCCATAGCCGAAGTTCTTGCCGGTGGAGATCGGGTGCAGCGGCACGCGGTGACGCCGCGCAATGCGCACCACTTCCTGCACCTGTGCCACGTCAGCGGGCGCGACGGCGCTGCTGGCCTGGATTTCCTCGGGCGTGTTCCACACCGGGGAGAAGGCATCGCGATAGGGGAACATGTCGGTCTCCGAAGACCACACCCAGTCCTCTCCCACCGCGCCGCGCAGGTCAGTCAGGAAAGCCGCGAAGCCAGCCTCGTCCATGTCCGGCGGCAGGATGCTCACCGGGCAACACTCGGGTGGTGCGGGACGATGATCCAGCGCACGGCCTCGACATTGTTCTGGCGCGGCAGGTCGAGCGTCATGCGCGAGACGACGCGGCGGCCCTGGTGGGTCGCCAGCGTTTCCAGCACGAACAGCGCGTCTGTCCCGGTAATACCGCCCAACACGAAGCCGGGCTGGCGCCAGCGCGCGTCCAGTTCGTCATACCACACGCCGGTCACATCGCCGGCAAAGCGCAGCACCGGCACCGGAGCATCGGCCACGTCCAGCGCGCCGGGGAAACGGGTGTCGAGCAGCATGGCGTCCAGACCCTGCGGCACGGCGGCAAAGGCCCCGTGCCAGCCGGTGCCAAGCGCGGGGACGACAGCGCCCCATTTGAGCATTTCACGGCGGGAGATCATCGGGCAGCCTCCATTGCGGCCATCTCGTCCGCCAGCAGCGGCGCGTGTGCGCCGCGATCGTCCAGCGGCGCGGTGAGGTAGGCGGTCAGCGCCGCAAGGTCGGCATCGGAAATCTCGGTGGGCCGGAACGGCGGCATCCACGCCACGCCATTGCGCACGAAATAGGCGATGACCGGCGCGGTCAGGTCGGTGCGGTCTTCCAGCGCGGCGGGAATGTCGGTGCCCTCGTACTTGATCGTCAGGCTGTTGGTGCCGGCCAGCCCCATCGAATCCGCATGGCACGGTGCGCACCAGTGGGCGTAGACCGCCTTGCCATGTTCCAGTTCCGGCGCGGCGGGGCCGGTGCGTGCCGCCTGCTGGGCGGTGGCAGCGCCTGCCGCCACGGCCACCGTCGCGACTGCTGCAAGAGCGATCCTCATGCTGCGCCTCCATCGCGTCGCAGGTGGCGAAACCTCTCCGGCCACACGCCATAGCGCCCAGCCGAGATAATGCCGTTGGGGTCGAGCGCATCCTTGATGCTCTCGTTCACGCGGCGCAGCTTGTGGTCGCCGAAGGCGTAGACATCCATCACGTCGTCCATGAAGGCAGGTGGACAGCGGTATTCGCCCCAGCCGTGATCGGCGCAGGTACGAATGATCTCGCGCACGGCATCGCGCAGGTGGGCGTTGCGTCCGTCCTTGTAGACCGGCACCGCAGCGAACAGCACGAAGCTGCGCGTCCAGCAGGTGACGGCGGGCGCGAACATGAACAGGTCCAGCCCCAGCCGCTCGCACTCGGAGCGCATAACGCGGTTCGCCTCGATCATGCCCTGCCCCGAACGCGGAATAACGGCGCTGAACCAGATATGCCCGTCGCTGGGGTTGAAATCGCCGTAACCGCGAGAACCGACAGAGAAAATTTCCAGCGAGGGAATGCCAAAGCGCGGCTTGTGCACGCGCTCCATATCTTCGGGCGAAAGCGGCAGCCGGACGAAGTTCGTCTCGGCGAACTGCACGCCGGGGATGTGCTCGAAGCGCGATTTCACATAGGCCCATTGTTCGCGGATCACCCGTTCGGGGCCGTAGAAATTGGGGGCGAAGCTCCAGGCCGGCCTGCCGCTTTCGGCGACCATCCGGTTCATCACTTCAGGCTCGGGAACCATGGCCATGGCGATGGGATTGTCCTGCGTCAGCACGGGGCTGCTGAAACCCGGCATGCCGTTGAACAGGTTGCCGTATTCCAGCTCGTTGGCGATCCGTACCAGTTCGTCGAGGTCCTCGAAGCGCATCACGCTGACGCTGGCCGAAAGCCATGCCTCGGGCGTGGGGAACATCCAGAAGCCCATCTTGGTGACCACGCCCAGGCTCGACTGGCGGAACAGACCATCAAGGCACGGGCCGATACCCATGCGGTATTGCTGCCAGGTTTCGGAGCCGGGCAGCGCGCCCATGCCCGTGCGCAGCACTTCGCCGTCGGCCATCACCGCCTCGATCCCGCAGACGGCCTCGAAATGGCCGCGATAGCCACTGACGGTGTAGCCACCGCCGCTATCCAGCGCATTGCCCACCAGCGAGCCCCAGCCCGGATCGGGCACGCTCATCATCAGCTTGGAGCCGCTTTCGCGCAGGTGGCGATACATGTCGAAGAAGGAAACGCCCGGCTCGACCAGGGCGGAACAATTGTCCTCGTTCACCTCCAGCACGCGGTCCATGCGTTTCAGATCCACCACCACGCTGCCGCTGAGGACCGGGGCGGAACCGCCGTAGCCGAGGTTGCGCCCGGTGGAGATGGGATAGATCGGGATGTGCCGTTCGTTCGCGATCCGCACCACGGCCTGCACTTCCTCGACGCTGGCAGGCGCAACGGCGGCGCTGGCCAGCTTCTCTTCGGGCTCGCCCCACAGGACGGAATAGAAATCGCGATAGGTATTGAGGTCCGCCGGTTGGTCGAACACCCATTCATCGCCCACCGCGCTGCGCATGGCGGAAAGGCCATCGGCGAATGTGCCTGCATCGATCCCCGGTGGTGTTGTCATGAAGTGCTGTCCGCTCCCACCCGCATTCATACGACTGTATAAATCAACTCCGGGCGGCCTGTCCAGCCAGCGCGGCGCGGGCAAAGGCCAGCAGGTAAGCGGGATCGTCCAGCGCGGTGCCATCGGGCAGGCTCGGCGCACCGTGAGTGCGTGGCGGCGGTCCCAGCACCGCGCCGGAAATGAAACGCAGCCGCGCGCGCAGTTCGCCCGTGGAGAGATGCGGGCAATGCGGCTGCACCGCCTCGCGCAGGCGGGTGACGAAAGCTTCCATGGCCGCGATCACACGCTTGCGCGGCGCACCCTCGCCATGCGCGGCCAGTTCGTCCAGCACCACCAGCGCGCGGCCATCGGGGGTGAAGCTGGCCGGAGCCTGCATCGGCAGCAGCCAGCGGTGCAGCACTTGCTCCAGCGGCATTCCCGGTGCGATGCCATCCCACTGCGCGAGGATCGGCGCGAGATTGCGTGCCGCCAGTTCCAGCAGCAGGTTCTCGATGGTCTTGAAATGGTAAGTGACCAGCGTCGGGTTCACGCCCGCGCGTTCGCCCACCTTGCGCACCGACAGGCCGGTGACGCCTCGCTCCACCAGGATTCCTTCCGCTGCCGCCAGCAGCCGGTCGCTTGTCGAGTGTTCAGACAATCGCTGCCCTTCCCTTGCCGCAAGGGACATGCCCCAAGCCACCTGTCAGGGGCAAGGGCGCATGATCCCGCGCATTGCAGCAAATGTCGCCGGGCGGAGTAGCAGCGCCCGGCGACACGCATCAGAACGGATAGCTGATCCTGACGCTCAGGATTTCACCATCGCGATCCGACGAGGATTGCAGGCGGTAGGATGCGCCCAGCGTGAAGCCACTTTCGCTCGCCATTTCCAGGCCAAGTTCGCCCGCCAGTTCGGTCTCGCCCAGCGGCACCGTGGCCAGGAACGGCCCGACGCCAGAGGTATCTGCGGAAAAGCGCCCCTGCACGCCTGCCGCTGGATCGGTCAGGTAATAGCGCAGCGATGCGCTGGCGAAGGGACGCAGGGTCCAGCCGTCGCCGACTTGCCCGTGATAGGCCAGATCGAGCTGCGGCAGCACCCAGGCGTGGGTCTTGCGATCCAGCGCGATATCCAGCGCATTTGGCGTGGAGCTGGTTTCCACGCTGTCCCCGCCCGAGAAGGACGTAAGGCCAGCGGCCAGCGAAGGCGTGATGCTGAAACCGCCAAGGGCGAATTCATGCGCGCCTACGAGCTGCGCCGACAAGGCATCGAGCGAGCGCTCCCCGCCGGCGCTGCCGCCGAAGTCCGGCTGGTCGCGAACCGTATCGAAGGAGAAGCTGCCATACGAGGCATAAAGCCCGATGGAGCTGCTGCCGAAGTGGCGGCGGATGCCGGTGCCCAGCTGGAAACCGTTGCCGCTTGCCCGCCAGGCGCCGCCATGGCCGGTCAGATCCATGTCGGCATAGCCCACGGCCAGGGAAGCGCTCCAGTCGTTGCCCAGCTGGTGGACGACGCCGCCCGCACTCGAAACGGTCTCGCTGTTCATGGCGGGCGTGCCATTCACCGCATCGAGATCGGATTCGGCGAGGTTGCCCTCCGCCCAGACGCAGGTGCGGCTGTTCTCGCTCAGGATGTCGCCGAAGCGCGATCCGCAATCGGTCATGCGTTCGATAAAGGCAGCGCTGGCTTGCAGCACGGCTACGTTCTGCTCGGCATAGATGTCGCCGCTGAGCTGGGTCAGCAGATCGATGTATTCGCCCGCATCCAGCACGAAGATCAGCTGTTCGAAGGTCGGCAGCAAGGGTGCCGCCACGCCATCGGCCTGCACGCGGTCAAGATAGTGGCCCAGCTCTGCGCGGTTGCCCAGCGCCTCTGCCGGGGCGAAGGTGAGGTCATAGTTGACCACCACGGCATTGCCTTCCTGTGCCAGCCCCAGCAGGTTCAGGACGACGGAGCTGTCCGCTCGCATGTCCAGATCGCCCAGCGTCGCCCCGCCCGCGCCGCTGAACACCGGGATGGAGACCATGCCCGGCGTGAACTGCGTGGGGTTCAGCAGGGTGACGTCAAGCGCACCCGAAACCTCCACCGTGCCGGTGGCAGTGATGGCATCAAAGGCCTGCGTAGCCAGATCCACTTCGGCAAAGGTCGCGCCGCTGGCGGTCTGCATGAAGCTTCCCGAAAGCGCGGTGTTGACGACCGAGGAGGTATCGCCCGGCGCCAGCAAACCGGCATTGGTGAAGGTATTTCCGGCTGCGCCAAGGTTGAGCGTTTCGGCACTGAGGAACCGTGCATCAAGCGTGTTGGCCAGGCTGTTCGCGCCGCCACCAAGATCGATATTGCCCGCCAGCAGGCCATTGTTGACCAGCACATCATTGCCGGAAGTGCCGGTGATGGCGGTTCCGGCAAGGCCAGTCATCGCCATCAGCGTGCCGTTGTTCGTGATGGCATTGTTTGCCCCGCCAAGAATGGCGATGGCCGCGTCCGGGCCATCCGCCATGACTAAGACACCCTGGGCGATATCAATCACGATATCGGCGCCGCCATTGCCGCCCTCGCTCTGGGCGAACACGGCATTCGCACCGTCCCCAAAGGCATAGACGTCCGCATCGATATCAAGCGTGATCGCGCCGCCGGAACCCGCGCCGCCAGCCGGGCCGAACACCTGCGTGCCGACGATACCACCGCCGCCGCCAAGGCTCTGCGCCACGATGGCATGAGCGCCCTCGCCCTGTGTCACCACCATGTCGGCAAGGGTCAGGGAAATGGCTCCACCCGATCCGGCATTCCCGCCCGAAAGGGTGGCAGAGCCGGTCAGCGCATCGCCGATCACGATGCCGCCACCGCCGCCGATGGATTGCAGCACCAAGCCATGCGATGCGGCGCCGGCGGTCATCACCGCGCCATCCATGGTCAGCGCGATATTGCCGCCGTCTCCAGCGGCACCGCCCGATCCGCCAAGCGTGATATCGATACCGGCGATATTTCCCAGATCGACATAACCGCCGCCTGCTCCCACGGATTGCAGAACCAGCCCGATGGACTGATCGCCCGTGGTCACGACATCGCCCGTCATGGCGTAATCGACATCGCCGCCATTGAGGCCCGAGCCACCGTTCGCGCCCAGCGTCAGCGTGCCGTCCAGCGGCATTGCGGGCGTGGGTGTGACTGCCGCCGTGGTGCGCAGGTTGGCATCGCTATCGCCATCCGCCTGCTCTTCCAGCCAGGCAAAGGTCATCAGGCCGCCGCCGCCGCCGATATTCTGCACGATCGCCCCTGCCGAACCAGCACCGGTCGTGGCGATCGAGCCGGTCTGGCTGTAGGCGATGGTTCCGCCCGCCGATGCCGTCTGGTCGATACCGCCCAGCACCAGCGAAAGTTCGCCCAGCCGCCCGGCATCGCCGGAAAGCAGCGCGACAGACCGCGCCCCACCACCGCCGATGGATTGCAGCAGGACGCCCGGCGTGCGCTGCCCCTGCGTCACCAGGTCGCCGGTCAGCGTGCTTTCCAGCGCGCTGCCGTTATTGCCGCTGCCTTCAGACCCGCCCAGTTGCATGGCCAGCCCCATCGGGCTGCCTGCGCCTGCCGCCATGTCGGCAAAGTTCAGGTCCAGATCGATCTGGCCGCCACCGCCGCCGATGCCCTGCTGGCTGAAGGCCACGCCATAGTTGCCGACCACGCCAATCGAGCCGGTGAGATTCATCGTCACCCTGTCGGCATTGGCATCGCCGCCGCCCGCACCACCCGCAAGGATCGAGAGCGTGGGGATACCGGCAGCAAAATCGGCCAGGTCTCCTTCAGTGTCGTCAGGCACGAAATCGCCGGGGATCAGCGAACCGGTCAGGAACCCGGCAAGGCTGTTGATCGCCAGCGACAGGCCGCCGCCGCCGCCGTTGACGCTCTGCCCCATCGCACCGAAGGAGGAATCGCCGCTGACCACGATATTGCCGGTGTGGTTGACGGTGACATCACCGCCCTCGCCACCGCCGCCGCGCCCATTGGCCCAGCCCAGCACGGCAGCCGCCGTCCCGGCGATGTAATTCACCGGCTTGCTGCGCGTGGCGGTGATGCCGAGGCTAAAATCGCCGCCGCCACCACCAAGGCTTTGCGCCAGGATGCCATAGGCGTCATCGCCAGTGGCGATGATGGAACCAAAGTTGTTCACCAGCACGCTGCCGGCATCATTGCCTTCGCCGCCACTGCCGCCCATGGCGAACATGGCCTGGTTGGGCGCGAAGGGGTTGGACCGCGTCACGCTGCCCACCAGCGACAGTGCGCCGTTGCCACCGCCCCCGCCGATGCTCTGCGCGAAGATGCCGTGCGCCTCGTCGCCCGAGGTTTCGATATTGCCGAAGTTGTCGACCGTCACATTGCCGCCAAGGCCGCCGGTTTCACCGCTGCCGCCGAGGGACAGCCCCAGCTGCACGTTGTTCAGGCCGGATGCGTAGTTGCCGGAAAGGGCCATGCCGCCATTGCCGCCGCCGCCGCCGATCGACTGCGCGTGGATGCCGTAGGAACGCTGGCCCGTGGTCGCGATCAGGGCCGCATTGTCCTGTGCCGAACCATTGGCCACGATCACGTCGCCCGCCGCACCGCCAAAGCCGCCCGTGCCGCCCTTGTTGAAGCCCAGTGTTATCTGGGTGCTGCCTTCCTCTGCGCGCAGGATCGAAAGGTTGCCCGCCAGGCCGCCATTGCCGCCGCCGCCGCCGATGGACTGCGCAAACAGTGCCGCTGCATCATCGCCAGTGGTGGAAAGCGTGCCGAGGTTGGTGGCCGTAACCAGCCCGCCCGTGGCCCCGGTGCCGCCGTCGCCGCCAGAGGCCACCTCGATGCCGAAAGCATCCTTCTTTCCGGGTGAAGCGATGTTGAACACCGCCCCGCCATCGCCGCCGCCGCCGCCGATGGACTGCGCCCGCACGGCATTGGCACCTTCGCCGGAGGTTGCCACCACACCGGTGTTGGTCACGCTGACCGCGCGCCCTTCCGCGCCCGTGCCGCCAAGCCCTCCCTGCTGAACGGCCAGGGCCAGGCTCAGCTCGGCATCGTCGGCAGAGGGTTCCAGCTGTCCGAGCACTTCCTGCCGCAGGTCGATAACCGCCGCACCGCCTGAACCGCCGCCGCCGCCGATCGACTGCGCGTAGAGGCCATGCGCCTCGCGACCAGCCGTGGTGATGCTGGCCGCGTTCGCCACACTCACATCGTCGGCGCGCGAACCCGCGCCGCCCTCCAGCCCCAGCGCCAGTTCCAGCGACAGGTTGACGTTGCGCCCGTCGGATTCGCCTTCACCCTCGGCATTGAACGCGGTGGTGGAGCTGTTGCCGCCGCCACCGCCAATGCTTTGCGCATGCACGCCATGGCTGCGTTCACCGCGGGTACTGATGGTGCCGGTGGTCGCGATATCCACCGTGCCGCCAAGGCCGCCGGTGCCGCCGATGCGGCCAATGGCAAGGCTGAAGGCCATGTCATCCTGGAAATTGGTGGAGAAGGCGCTGCCGGCATTGCCGCCGCCACCGCCGATGCTCTGGGCAAGCAGGGCCGTGGATTCGCCGCCGAATGTGGCCAGCGTGCCGTCATGCTCGACATTCACCGCGCCGGCATCGCTGCCATCGCCCGTGCCGCCGCCCACGGTCAGGTCAAAGGCGATGGTGCCCTTGTCGTCCTTGCCGCGTTCCTGGTCGCCGAAGATGGAAACGTTGTAATTGGTGCCGGCATTGCCACCCCCGCCGCCGATGCTTTGTGCCACCAGCGCGTGGCTGTGCTCGCCAGTGACGAGGATCGTGCCGGTGTGCTGGACGGTGACCGCAGCGCCATCCGCGCCGTCGCCCCCGGCACCGCCGACATTCAGCTGCGCCTCGTACTTCGCGCGGGAGCTGTAGGAGAACACCGCATTGCCACCGCCCAGTCCGCCGCCGCCGCCGATGCTCTGTGCCAGCAGGCCAATGGCATGATCGCCCAGCACCTGGATCAGGCTGGCGCCGGTCTGGCCGCGCTGCACGGTAACGCTATCGGCCGCGCCGCCTGCGCCGCCGCGCCCACCGATGCCGATGGTGAGCGGCACACCTTCATTGGTGGCCGTGCCCACGAAGTTGTAGCCGGCCTGCCCGCCGCCACCGCCGATCGACTGCGCCAGGATGCCGGTGCCGTTGCCGCGCACCTGGCTTTCCACGCCTTCGCCATCGAATTCGCCGCGCGCGTCGACCAGGATCTGGCCATCGCTGTTCAGCAGCACCTGCCCGCCATTGGCGCCTTCGCCACCAAAGCCGCCCAGCGCCGCGCTGAGGGCCAGATCGTCCGATGTGCTTGCGGCAAGGGCGAATGTGAGGCCACCCTTGCCGCCGCCGCCACCGATGGACTGCGCGACAAGACCGCTACTGCCTACGCCGCTGACAAAGGTGTCGCCGTCGACATCGGCGGTTACTGCTGCGGCGGAACTTCCCGCTGCGCCAAAGCCGCCGATGGCGAAATTGAGCGCGGGCAGCGACTGGCCGTTGCCCGCCGAGATGCCGCCGGCGATGTTCACGCCGCCGTTGCCGCCGCCGCCGCCGATGCTCTGTGCCAGCAGCCCGGTGGCATTCGCACCCGAAGCGAACAGGTCGCCTGCAATATTGGCCACTGTCGCGCCGCCAAGGCCGCCTGCCGCGCCAAAACCGCCAATGCCCACGGTCAGCGTGCCGTCCACGGCCACGCCGCCGGTAATATTGGTGCCGCCATCGCCGCCACCGCCGCCGATGGACTGCGCCAGCACGGCCGACTTGCCGTCGCCCACCGACGTGATGCTGTCTGACGTGGTGCTCAGCAGCACAAGGCCGCCATTGCCACCTTCGCCGCCAAAGCCGCCTACACCCAACGACAGCGCTGCGCCCCCATCGGCATTTGCCGAGAATGACAGGCCACCGCTGATGTTGGTGCCCCCGGTACCGCCGCCGCCACCGATGCTCTGCGCAACCACGCCATGTGATCCGCCCAGCCGTTCGCGCAGGGCGAAGCCATCTTCGGTCTGGACGATCGTGTCGCTTTCCAGCCCGGTGGCAGCGACATCCTGTGAAACAGTCGCATCCACCTGGCCGCCATTGCCGCCCTCGCCGCCGAAGCCGCCGACGCCGACCGCGCCCGCAATTGCGCTGCCGGTGCCAGAGACAGTCAGGCCGGAAGCAACATTGAAACCACCACGGCCACCGCCGCCGCCAATACTCTGCACCACCACGGCATCGGCATTGCTGCCGCTGGTCGAAACTGCGGCATCCAGGCGCAATTGCGCGGTGTCGCCGTTGGCAGCGCCGCCGCCAAACCCACCAAGGCCAAAGGATCCGCCAAACGAACTGGCGGAGGAGAAGGCGATACCGCCCGCGATGTTCACGCCGCCATTGCCGCCGCCGCCGCCAAGGCTCTGCACCAGCACGCCGCCGGAATTCGCGCCCGTAGTGGCCACGGCGCCGTTGATGGTGGCCGTTGCAAGCTCCGCCGAGCCGCCAGCTCCGCCGAAGCCGCCAATGCCAACGCCGAAGCCGAACGCGGAACCGCCGGCCCCGGTCAGCCCACCCGCGATATTGAGTGCACCATTGCCGCCGCCGCCGCCAAGGCTTTGCACGGTGATGGCAGTGGAATCCGCGCCAGCGGTAGATACGGTGCCGTCCATCAGCAGCGAGGCCAGACTGCTGGCTCCGCCGTTGCCGCCAAAGCCGCCGATGCCCACTCCCAGCGAACCGGAAGTGCCGCCGCTGAAGGCCACGCCGCCACCGATGTTGATGCCGCCATTGCCGCCGCCGCCGCCAAGGCTTTGCACCAGCACGCCGCTGGAATTCGCCCCCTGCGTGGCGATTTCGCCGCGCACATTCGCGCTGGCAAGATCGGCTCCGCCACCATTGCCGCCTGCACCGCCGATGCCCACCGACAGCGCGCCGCCGGCGCCGCTGCTGAGGTTGACCCCGCCCGTCACATTCAGACCGCCGTTGCCGCCACCACCACCCAAGCTCTGCGATACAATGCCGACTGAATCGGCACCGCGTGTCAGCACGTCGCCGGCATAATCCAGACGCGCTTCTCCGCCATTGCCGCCGTTGCCGCCAAAGCCACCAAGGCCAAAGCCGACTGTGCCCGAAGCGCCACCCGAAAGGGTGAGGCCGGCCGTCACATTCACGCCGCCATTGCCGCCGCCGCCGCCAAGGCTCTGCACCAGCACGCCGCCGGAATTGCTGCCGCCGGTCTCAATCGCGCCGGCGATCTCGGCATAGGCCAGCGCGGCACTGCCGCCGCTGCCACCAACACCGCCTACGCCAACACCGATGGTGGCGCCCGCCCCTGCGGACAGCGTGGCACCCGCAGTCACGTTCACGCCGCCATTGCCGCCGCCGCCGCCAAGGCTCTGGACGACGATGGCCGAGGCGTCCTCGCCTTGCGTTGCGGTGTCGCCGGCGCGCACCAGCGTGGCATTATTGCCCGCGCCCGCGCCGCCGCCGGAGCCGCCCACGCCAACGCCGATATTGCCGCCCGCCGCAGTTGCCGTGAGGCTGGCGGTGACATTCACCGCACCATTGCCGCCGCCGCCGCCAAGGCTCTGGACCAGGATTGCTTGGGAACCGCTGCCCTGCGTCAGCACCGTGCCATCGAGCGATGCCTCTACCTCGCCACCGGCACCGCCGCCGCCGCCCGCGCCGCCCACGCCCACGGCGATATTGCCACCCGCACCGGGGGTAAGGGTAACCGCGCCGGTTACGTTCACGCCGCCATTGCCACCGCCCCCGCCAAGGCTCTGGGCGATGAAGGCATCGGCATCGTCACCCAGCGTGACGATATCGCCGGTGACCGCTGCGGTAACGAGGCGTCCTGCGCCTGCACCGCCACCCGCGCCGCCCACGCCAACCGCGACATTGCCGCCACCGCCTGCCGTCAACGACAGCGCGCTGCTGACATTGTAGCCACCATTGCCGCCCGATCCGCCAACCGACTGCGCAACGAAGCCGCTGGAATAGTCGCCCATCGTCATGATGTTTCCGGTGACATTGGCGTCCACCGCGCCATCGACCGCGCTGCCGCCGTTGCCACCGTTGCCGCCCGATCCGCCAACGCCGATCGCAACGGCGCCGGTCACGCCGGCACCACCGGAGACGCCCGCAGCGATGTTGAAGCCGCCGTTGCCGCCTGCGCCGCCGACGCTTTGGGCCAGCAGGCCGTGCGAATGATCGCCCTGGGTCAGCAGGTCGCCGGCATAGGCGATCCGCACCAGGTTGCCGCTGCCCCCCGCGCCGCCGCTGCCGCCTACGCCAACCGGGATCGCCACGCCGAAGCCCGCCGTGGCCGCGCCAGCACCGGTGACGGCAAAACCGCCATTGCCGCCGCCGCCGCCAACGCTCTGCACCAGCAGGGCATGCGAATAATCGCCGGACGTACCGGCAAAGCCGCCGCTGTCCAGGACCACTTGGCCGCCGTCGCCACCCGCGCCGCCGCTGCCACCAACGCCGACGGCCACGCTGCCCGAGACGCCTGCACCAGCAGAGGCCGCGATGGAAACCACGCCGCCGCCGTTGCCGCCGCCGCCGCCCACGCTTTGCGCCAGCAAGCCGTGCGAGAAGTCCCCATCGGTCAGCAGTACGGCATTGCCATCGATATCCACCGTGCCGCCACGGCCACCGGCATTGCCCGCACCGCCAATGGCCACGGAAACCGCGCCGAACAGGCCGCCTGTGGCCTGCAGGGCGGTGCCACCATTGCCACCGCCGCCGCCCACGCTTTGCGCCACCACGCCATGCGCCGCTGTGCCAGCTGTCGAGATCACCGGCAGCAGCGAGCGCGCCACGCCGTCGATAGTCTCGCTGCGGTTGCTGAAATTGATATCGACCAGGCCGCCATTGCCACCCGTGCCTCCCTTGCCGCCCACGGCCACGCCGACAAAGGCGGATGCGCTGGCAGCGAGGCCGCCGTTGCCACCGCCGCCGCCCACGCTTTGTGCGACAATCGCGTGCGCAAGATCGCCGAAAGTGACGATATTGCCAGAATTGTTGATTTCCACTTCGCCCGCGTTGCCGCCGCCGGAGCCTGAACCGCCCACGGCGATCAGGCCGCCGGTTGTCGCGCCGTTGCCGCCGCCACCACCAATGGACTGCGCCAGCACGCCCAGCGCGCCGAGGCCGCTGGTCTGCACCAGGCCGGAATTGTCGAAGCGCGCCTTGCCGGCGCTGCCCCCGCTCGAGCCGCTGCCGCCAATAGCCACCCCGGCCAGCGTCAACCCGGCATTGCCGCCGCCGCCGCCGATGGATTGCACCAGCGCACCGTGCGCAGCGCTGCCATGGGTCAGGATCGTGCCATCGTTGTCGATATAGCTTGAGCTGCCATTGCCGCCCACGCCGCCTCTGCCGCCAACGGCGACAATGAGGCCGGCAGTCAGCCGCGCGCCGGCCCCGCCGCCGCCGCCGATTGACTGGGTAACGATGCCATGGCTGCCGTCGCCAAAGGTGGCGATCAGGCCGACATTATCAGCCTCGGCAGAAAGGCCATTGCCGCCCGTGCCGCCACTGCCACCAACTGCGACGAGACCTGCGGAAATGCCCGCAGTGCCCCCACCGCCACCAATGCTCTGCGCCAGCATGCCGAACGCACGCGCGCCTTCGGTGACGATGGTGCCGCTGGCCGTGTTTTCAACATCCACGTTGCCGCCGGAGTTGCCGGACCCGGCGCTGCCGCCGACGGCCACCACGCCGACGCTGGAGCCCGACGCGCCACCGCCGCCACCAACACCCTGCGCGACAATGCCATGGGCATCGTCACCGCCGGTGTAGAGAAAGCCTTCGTTGGAAAGGGAGACCGTACCGGCCTGCCCGCCCCTGTTGCCGCCGCTGGAATAGGCGAAGAAACCGGTCGCATCGCCGCCATCGCCGCCCGATCCGCCGATCGATTGGCCAAGCAGGCCGTGGGCGGAATCGCCCAGGGTGTGAACCTTGCCGCGGTTGGTGATGGTGACCGCGCCACCATTGCCGGCACTTCCGGCTGTGCCGGCGCTCGATCCGATGCCCACGCCGCCATCGCCGCCATCGCCGCCGGATGCGCCAAGGCTGATGCCATAGATGCCATGGGCACTCTCGCGCCGGGTGGTGATATTGCCGGAGGCGTTGTTGGTAACGGTGACCGAACCACCGCTGCCGCCGTTGCCGGCGTCACCGCCATTGGAAATCACGCCAAGGGCCCCATTACCCCCGTCGCCGCCGGCGCCGCCGGTGCTGCGGACATAGATGCCATATGTGCCGACTGGCTCGTTGGTTGAGATCGTGCCGCTGTTGGCAACGGTCAACCGCGTGCCCGTGCCGCCGTTTCCGCCATCGCCGCCCGTCGTGCCGATAACCGCCGTGCCGTTGGCGCCATCGCCGCCATTGCCACCCCGACCACGGATATCGATGCCTTCGACAGGCAACCCGAAAGTTCCAATAGACGTGGTAATCACCGTGCCTACGGCTTCTATGTCAAGCGCATAGGTGGCGGAAAACCCACCCCTCGTGCCGCCGTTATCGCCATCTTTCGGCTGCGATGTGAGAATATTGGCATCGCCATCGTCACCATCCGAACCGTTGAGCGAGGTGGACGATACTGTGTTGCGGTTTTCATCGGCAGGCGGGAGCGGGTCGAAACCGGCCAGCGGATCGTCACCCGCGCGCGCGAGCATCTGCGCCGTCACATCGCGCGACACATCGATCACGCGGCCATCTGCCAGCGTGACCTGTTCGATCAGCCCGGTGCCCGCATTGGTGGCACTATCGGTAACCGTCACGAAATTCGCCGCATTGTCAGGGTCCGGCACCTCGCCACCGATCCGGGGATCCACCAGCACCAGACGATTGTCTTCGGTAAGCACCGCCCCTTCGAACACCGCCACAATCGTCAGCACTTCGCCGGTTTTCGGTTCGGTTATGCTGTCGCCCACGGCAGGGCCGATATCCTCCTGCGCCCAGGAAACCGCCGGAGCCACCAGGGTCAGCGCCGCGGCAGCAGCGACGGTGCAGCGAATGCTCAGCGCGCTGGTGCCGACCATCCAGCGCCAGCCCCTGCGCTTGCCCCCAACTGTATTGTTTCCGGCGTGAAAGTCGGTTTCGGCTGCGACATTGGACATGGTGCTACTCCCCTTCGGCCCGACGCGGTGGATGCTCGGACGCTCACAGGAATAAGCAGCGAAAAGCGGCGCAAACGATCACGCTGCGGCGCAAAGAGGTCGAAAAAGTTATCCTCCGGCAGCGGCGATGGCCGCATCAAGTTCGCGCACGCGGCTGTCACTCGTACCGAAAGCGCGCACCAGGTCAGCCCGCGCCGACCGCATGCGTTGCAGCCCTTGTGCCGTGCGGCCCGCCTCTGCCAGGGCGCGGCCATGCTCGCCGCGCACCGTTGCGATCAGCCAGTTGCCCTCGGGCAAAGATTGGTCGGCGATCCGCTCCGCACGCGCGGCAAGCGTGACGGCTGCCTGCGGATTGCCCCGCGCCCGCTCCAGCTGCGAACGCGCGTTGAGCGGGGACAGGATGGAGACCGAATCCGGACCGGACCTCTCCTCGAAGGCCGCAAAGGCGCTTTCCAGCAGCCGGGCGGCCTCGGCGAATTCGCCAAGGTCGGTCAGGGCCTGGCCAAGATACAGATCCAGCGCCGCCTGATCGGCGGCCCGCAACAGCTCGCGTTTGGCCAACAGGTCGCGCAGGATGGTTTCGGATCGCGCTGCGTTGCCAAGGTCTCGTTCCGCCACCGCTTCCATCATCCGGTGCATCAGGAACAGTTCGCTGTCTTCGTCCAGCACAGCGCGGGCAATCGCCATCCCTTCTTGCGAAAGGCGCCGCACCTCATCCGCCCTGCCGATGCGGATATCGTGCGCGCCGCGCATGTAGAGGAACCAGCCATAGGCGACGCTGCCTGCGCCCTCGGCAGCCAGCAGTTCCTCTGCCGCAAGGTCGTATTGCGTCTCCGCCTCGGCAAAGTTGCCAAGGCGGGTATCGGCCAGACCAACATTCATCCGGATGCCGGGGATCTGCGGGTGATCGCCCGGCCAGAATTGCAGCGCCCGCGAAAGCGCGTCGCGTGCGAATTCCACGCCTTCGTCGAACAGGCCCATGCGATAATGCACCAGCGCAAGGTTGTTGAGGATGATGATGCCATTGGCATCGAGCCGCCCCAGCGTCTCGTCGGACAGGCGCAGGGCTTCCTTGCCCGTGGCGATGGATTCCTCGTAGCGGCCAGCATTGTCATAGGCCACGGCAAGGTCGCCCAGCATGTCGCTGGTCAGGCTGTCGCCATAGGTGCCAGCGCCGCGCTGCACGGCGATGGCTTCGTTCCACGTGGCCATCGCTCCTTCCTGATCGAAGATATCGCTCTTTGCGCTGGCCAGATCGCCGAGATAGGGTGCCAGCCTGCCGTCGCCTTCCGGATAGGATGCGCGTGCCAGCGCCACGGCTTCTTCGGCATCGGCGTGGCGTTCCTCGAAACGATCCAGCTCGTTGTAGACGGTGGCCCGCGCGCTGAGGCTGCGCGCAAGGTCCAGCCGCGTGCCGTTGCCGGGCTCGCGAAACAGCGCGATGGAGCGATCCAGCAGGTCCGTCGCCTGATCGTACTGTCCCAGTGCGCCGTAACTTTGCCCCATGGCCCGCAGCAAGGCACCCCGAATGGCGGGATCGACGATAGCGTCCACGTCCGCGACACCGGCATCGAGCAGCATCTGCGCCGTAACCGTCTCGCCGGGCGCCGCTGCGGGATCGGCGCTGTCGAAAATGCCGACAAGAAAATCGGCAACTTCGCGCGACCGCATCGCCTCCAGCTCGGCGCGGTCGCGTTCATCGGCAAGCCGCGCGGTGTAGAAGCTGACCAGCCCGACCAGGCCGAGCACCGCCAGGCTGGCCGCGATCAACGGACCGCGATTGCGCTTGGCAAACTTGCGCGCCCGGTAGGCGAGGTCGTCGCCACCCGCGGTCACCGGCTGGTCATGCAGGTAGCGTTCGACATCGCGTTCCAGGTCGCGTGCCGAGGCATAGCGGCGCTCCGGATCCTTCTGCAGGCATTTCAGAACGATATTGTCGAGATCACCCTTCAACCTGGTGCGCAGTTCGGCCGCTGTCAGCCCGCGCTGGCTGGCGATGGCATCGGGCAAGCCATCATGCGCCACGGTGTCCATCGAGCTCAGGGCCGCGCTGGGGCGCGAAGGATCGCGATCGAGAATAGCGGTTTGCAGCTCGTAGGCGCTTTTTCCTGCTTCGCCATAGGGCGAGCAGCCCGAGAGCAGGCGATAGAGCAACACCCCCAGCGCATAGATATCCGAGGCGATCGTCACCGGCTCGCCGCGCACCTGTTCCGGGCTGGCATATTCGGGCGTAAGCGCCTGCGCAGCTTCGGTCGTCTGCTGCGGAGCGCCTTCCTGCTCTTCGGGTTCGAGCAGCTTGGCGATGCCGAAGTCGAGCAATTGCGGCTCACCGTTCTCGTCGATCAGGATGTTGCTGGGCTTGATATCGCGGTGAACCACCAGGTGGCGATGAGCGAAGTCGACAGTATCGCAGACCTTGCGGAACAGTTGCAGCCGCGCGGAAACGCCCAGTTGCCGTTCGTCGCAATGGCGATCTATCCTTTCCCCGGCGATATATTCCATCACCAGATAGGGCAGATCCCCATGCTCGGTGCCGCCATCGATCAGCCGGGCGATGTTGGGATGGCGAAGGTTGGCAAGGATCTGGCGTTCGGTAAGAAAGCGCGCGATCGTCCTTGCGTTCATGTTCCGCAGGTTGATGACCTTCAACGCCGCCGTCTGGTCGTATTCACCATCGCCGCGATGGGCCTTGAACACAGCGCCCATGCCGCCCTGCCCCAGGCGAGCACTGATCGTCCAACTGCCGATCTGCCTGCCGATCCACGGATCGGGCTGATCACGCGCGGCTTCGGCAATCGACTGGCTGACCATTGCCGTCAGCTCGGATTCGGGCGCATCGTCCGCCGCCATCAAAGCGCCCAGCTCATCCACAAGTTCAGGATGATTCTGTGCGAAACGAGCCAGGTAGGCTGCGCGGGCCTCTCCCTCCAGCGCCTCTACGTCGGCAAAGGCGTTCTCCAGAATTTCAAATTCGGTTGGCGACATGGCAATCCCCCCTGTTTCCTCAAAAGCAGCAAAAGACGCCGCTTTCGATCATTCCCCGCCAGCCATTTCCTTGCGCAACCATGCGCGGGCAAAACGCAGCTCACGCCCCACCGTGGCGACCGACAGTCCCGCGACCTCCGCCATCTCCGCATGAGACATTCCACCGAAGTACTGCATCTCGATGAGGCTGGCCTTGCGCGGATCAAGCTCCTCAAGTGCCTGCAAGGCATCCATCAACTCGACCAGGCCGCGTGTTTCGACATCGTCTGCGTGAAGCTCGTCCTGCAGGGGAAGATGCACGGCACCGCCTCCGCGCCGTACGGCCCTGCGTGAATTGGCATGGTTGATCAACAGGCGGCGCATCATGCGCGCCGACAAGGCAAAGAAGTGCGCGCGGCTCTGCCACTCGACATCAACCTTCACCAGGCGGGCAAAGGCTTCATGGACCAGTGCTGTCGGCTGCAAGGTATGCCCCTCCGCCTCACCGTGGAAGATGGCTGCGGCACGCTCGTACAAGTCATCATAGACCAGTGGCGCGAGCTTCTCGCCTGCTGCGATCTCACCCTCGCGCCAGACGCGAAGCAGCCCGGTGATGTCCAACTCTTCGCTCATCCGGGACGAGTATGCCAGATGAACATGACGTATAAAGCCTTTTCCGTACGCGAGAATATGTGGCGTGACGGCTCAGGATGAGGCGATCCCGCCGGCGGCGCCGCCGACGCAAGGCACAAAAAAACCCTGCGCGAAGCAGGGCTGTCGTGTCGTCTTGATGATGCTGGCCGACGGTGGTTGCGGGAGTTGGATTTGAACCAACGACCTTCAGGTTATGAGCCTGACGAGCTACCGGACTGCTCCATCCCGCGGCACCGTTTGT
>CAXXJY010000001.1:125000-628874 GCA_963675825.2 Alteraurantiacibacter sp.
GCGTGTTACCGCACCTTCAGCCTGGTCATGCCTAGATCGCCGGGGTTCGGGTCTAATCCAACAAACTCTGTCGCCCTATTCAGACTCGCTTTCGCTGCGCCTACACCTAACGGCTTAAGCTTGCTTGCTAGATTAAGTCACTGACCCATTATGCAAGAGGTACGCTGTCACCCCCTATGGGGCTCCAACTGATTGTAAGCATTCGGTTTCAGGTACTGTTTCACTCCCCTAATCGGGGTGCTTTTCACCTTTCCCTCACGGTACTGTGTTCGCTATCGGTCATGTACGAGTATTTAGGCTTGGAGGGTGGTCCCCCCATGTTCAGACAGGATTTCACGTGTCCCGCCCTACTCAAGTCCTTCATCATCACTTTCGCATACGGGGCTGTCACCCACTATGGCCACTCTTTCCAAAGTGTTTTGCTAGTTGAAATGAAGGCACTGGCCTGGTCCGCGTTCGCTCGCCACTACTAACGGAATCTCGGTTGATGTCTTTTCCTCCAGGTACTGAGATGTTTCAGTTCCCCGGGTTCGCTTCACCAAGCCTATATATTCAGCTCGGTGATACCTTATCCACCTCTCCTTAATTCCCCGAAGGGAACGAAGAAGAAATGGTGAAGGTGGGTTTCCCCATTCGGAAATCGCCGGATCAAAGCTTGCTCACAGCTCCCCGACGCTTATCGCAGCGTGCCACGTCCTTCATCGCCTGTACATGCCAAGGCATCCACCAAATGCTCTTACCTCACGCTTGAGAATCCACACCATCAACGACAAGCCTGCATAAAAGCTATCGTCTTGCGATGATGCGGAGGAATTATCTCAGCCAGATAATCAATTTGATTGATTTGTGATTTGCCATCGACTGGACCAGACCAAGGCCTTGCCAGCACGACGACACCTCACGGCATCGATTTAAAAACCCATTCACAATGTCAAAGACAGCGGTCGAAACCGCCTACTCGCCGAAGCGAGATCCGCGTTCGTTTCATTCACTGGAGTGTTGTCTGGTGGAGCCTATCGGGATCGAACCGATGACCCCCTGCTTGCAAAGCAGGTGCTCTCCCAGCTGAGCTAAGGCCCCGTTAGACAAGAGAAAATGGTGGGCCTGAGAGGATTTGAACCTCTGACCTCACCCTTATCAGGGGTGCGCTCTAACCAACTGAGCTACAGGCCCACACGTGCCAACGCTGGCCAATGGGCCGCGGGCGGCGTGAGCCAGCTCAGGCGCAAACACGACAGACAAGCGCCTGTGTGTTTCTCCAGTGATGAAAGGACATGAGGACGACGGCAATGTTCTTTGGAAATGGAGGAAGCACTTCCTGGCTCGAGGCCGGGCGCTTTCCGCCAAAATCCTTAGAAAGGAGGTGATCCAGCCGCAGGTTCCCCTACGGCTACCTTGTTACGACTTCACCCCAGTCGCTGATCCCACCGTGGCTGGCTGCCTCCTAAAAGGTTAGCGCACCATCTTCGGGTGAAACCAACTCCCATGGCGTGACGGGCGGTGTGTACAAGGCCTGGGAACGTATTCACCGCGGCATGCTGATCCGCGATTACTAGCGATTCCGCCTTCATGCTCTCGAGTTGCAGAGAACAATCCGAACTGAGACATCTTTTGGAGATTAGCTAACCCTCGCGGGATCGCTGCTCACTGTAGATGCCATTGTAGCACGTGTGTAGCCCAGCCTGTAAGGGCCATGAGGACTTGACGTCATCCCCACCTTCCTCCGGCTTATCACCGGCAGTTTCCTTAAAGTGCCCAACTAAATGATGGCAACTAAGGATGAGGGTTGCGCTCGTTGCGGGACTTAACCCAACATCTCACGACACGAGCTGACGACAGCCATGCAGCACCTGTCACTCGGTCCCGAAGGAAGAAAACCATCTCTGGTAGTCGTCCGAGGATGTCAAAGGCTGGTAAGGTTCTGCGCGTTGCTTCGAATTAAACCACATGCTCCACCGCTTGTGCAGGCCCCCGTCAATTCCTTTGAGTTTTAATCTTGCGACCGTACTCCCCAGGCGGATAACTTAATGCGTTAGCTGCGCCACCCAAGTTCTGTGAACCCGGACAGCTAGTTATCATCGTTTACGGCGTGGACTACCAGGGTATCTAATCCTGTTTGCTCCCCACGCTTTCGCACCTCAGCGTCAATCACTGTCCAGCAAGTCGCCTTCGCCACTGGTGTTCTTCCGAATATCTACGAATTTCACCTCTACACTCGGAATTCCACTTGCCTCTCCAGTATTCTAGCGATCCAGTTTCAAGGGCAGTTCCGGGGTTGAGCCCCGGGATTTCACCCCTGACTTGGAAAGCCGCCTACGTGCGCTTTACGCCCAGTATTTCCGAACAACGCTAGCTCCCTCCGTATTACCGCGGCTGCTGGCACGGAGTTAGCCGGAGCTTATTCTCCAGGTACTGTCATTATCATCCCTGGTAAAAGAGCTTTACAACCCTAAGGCCTTCATCACTCACGCGGCATTGCTGGATCAGGCTTTCGCCCATTGTCCAATATTCCCCACTGCTGCCTCCCGTAGGAGTCTGGGCCGTGTCTCAGTCCCAGTGTGGCTGATCATCCTCTAAGACCAGCTAAGGATCGTCGCCTTGGTGAGCCTTTACCTCACCAACTAGCTAATCCTACGCGGGCCCATCCTAAGGCGATAAATCTTTGGTCCGAAGACATTATTTGGTATTAGCAGCGATTTCTCACTGTTATTCCAAACCTAAGGGCAGGTTCCCACGCGTTACGCACCCGTGCGCCACTCACCCCGAAGGGTTCGTTCGACTTGCATGTGTTAGGCATGCCGCCAGCGTTCGTTCTGAGCCAGGATCAAACTCTCAAGTTTGTGTCACTCACTTGACCGGCACGATCACAAGGATCGCCAACCGACCAGGCAAGAGCTTCAAGGAGCCGATACCTGCACTGTCAAACGTAATGGATACGAATGAACATGCATCATCACACGGAAAACGTGGAGCTTTCCGAGGATGTGGCGTCGGCTTGGTTACCCGTTACTGCGACCTTGAGCTTCGCAGACGGGGCGCCGTCGCCCACATGTCCCTTCATCAAAAACCGACTATGTCAAAGAGCCACCGACAGAAATAAGCGGACAGTGAAGGTTCCCCGAAGTATGGTCCGGGGGACGAACTGTCCGATCAATGTTGGCGACCAACGCAGTTGTGAGCGGCAAAACCGTCAGCGCCGCGTCGGTGGAGCCCATCTAGGCGCGACGTCGGATTCGGTCAACGGCTTTTTGCATTTTTCTTTCAAAAATTGCGTGAGATGCTCTTAGGTACTGAAAAAACGGGATTTATTTTCAACCGGCAACAGTGAGATTCCAGCGTGCCCATGGGTTCGGGTGCCCCCTAGGCGGGGAATCTGGCCGATTCACCCTGCATGATCGCGTGAATCTCACCCCATGGGGCGTTGAATCACCCGCTCCGCCAGCGTCATTAACGCGGGAATCCCATTTCGCCCGGTCATTGAGGCAATCTTTACGCCCGCGCGGTTAATGCGGCGGCGCGATGAGCAGCCCTGACAGCCCTTCCCCCATCTCTTCCCCTACGCGTGCGCCCGCGCGCGTCGCGGTGATCGTGCCTGCCTATGGGGTGGCTCACCTGGTGGGCGAGGCGCTCGAATCGCTGCAGGCGCAGACCATGACCGACTGGGAATGCGTGGTGGTGGACGATGGCGCACCCGATGACGTCGCCAGCGCCGTCAAGCCGTTCCTGGCCGATCAGCGAATCACGCTGCTCGAAACCGAGAACGGCGGCGTCTCCGCCGCGCGCAACCGCGCCATCGCCCAGACGGCCGCGCCGCTGATCGCGCTGCTCGACGGCGACGACATGCTGCGCCCGGACTACCTGGCCCGCACCTGCGCCGCGCTGGAGGCCGACAGCCTAGCCCGACTCGTCACCGTCAACGCCCGCATCTTCGGCGCCGTCCCACACGAACGGCTGTGCTTTGCCGGTAAGCAGGGCGGTGGCGACGGGGTGCACGGATCGCTGTCTGACGTGCTCGACCGCAGCTTCGGCGTCTACATTGGCTCCACCTTCCGCCGCACCGACTTCGATGCGATCGGCGGGTTCGACACTGGCATGACCCATGCCGAGGATTTCGACCTGTGGGTGCGGCTGATGCTGCTCGGCGGCCATGCACTCTATGTTGACGAGGTGCTGGGAGACTACCGCGTGCGCAGCGTCTCTGCCTCGGCAGCCGAGCTGAAAATGCTCAAGGGCAATATCCGCACCTTCGAAAAGGCGCTGGACGTGCTGCCCGCCAATACGCCAGAGGCGCAGGTTGCGCAGGCGATGATTGCCGAGAACAGTCGCCAGCTGCGCTTTACCCTGGCGGTCGACCGGGTGATCGACGGCGACAGCACAGCCCTGGCCGAGATGAAGGACAGCGCCGGGCCCGAGCTTGGCCCGATGTGGCGATTCTATTTTGCGCTGTGGTCGCTCGTCCCGCCGCTGGCTGGCCCAATGCTGGCCGTTCGCCGCCGTCGCAACGCGCGCGGGGCCGGCGCGCCCGACATCGAGGCCGCCACCGCGCGCAAGGCATTGCCGGCATGAGAGAGGCCATGAGTGTCCGGGGCGCAGCCCTGCTGGCGATGGCTTCGCAGATGGGGGCTTTCATCATCCAGTTCGCCGCCAGCGTGGTGCTGGCGCGCTGGTTCATCGACCCTGACGAGCTGGGCCTGTTCACCATCGCCTTTTCCTTCGTCTCGCTGCTGGCGGTGCTGCAGGAATTCGGCATCAACCGCTATGTTGCGGGCGAACCGGACCTTGACGAGGAGGGCATCCGCACCGCCTTCAGCGTGTCGCTGGCGATCAGCTGGGCAATCGCGCTGCTGTGCGTGGTGCTGAGTTGGCCCGCCGCGGCCTTCTATGATCTGCCCGGACTGTTGCCGCTGCTGTTGGTGGTGGCCGCCAGCTATTTCTTCGTGCCGTTGGCTACAGTGCCCATGGCGCTGCTGCACCGGGCGATGGATTTCAGGTCCAACACCATGATCGAGATCGGCGTGGTGCTGGCCAATGCCGCTGTGGCCATCTCGCTGGCCTGGCAGGGGTACGGCGCGATTGCCCTGGCCTGGGGCGCCTTCGCCCAACAGGTGGCGCGCGCGGCCATTGCCCAGTGGCGCGTGGGTGGTCGCTTGCCGATCCCGCTGCGCTTTGAAGGTGCCATGCCGGTGCTGCGTTTCGGCGGCTTCTCCACCGTGCTCAACGGCCTGTCGCAACTGGGATCGCGCTTGCCCGAGCTGCTGATTGGGCGGCTGCTCGATACCGTGGCGGTGGGCCTGTTCGCCCGCGGCTATGGCCTGGCCTGGCAATTGCGCTGGCTGGTGAGCGGGGGGATGACCACGGTGTTCTACCCCGCTTTCGCCCGCTTTCGCGACCGCGGCGACCCGCTGGGTCCGCATTACGAACGCGTCACCGCCAGCTTCACCGCACTGACCTGGCCGACCATGGCCGGCCTTGCCGCCTGCGCCGTCCCGGTGGTCAACATCCTGTATGGCGAGCGCTGGCTGGGCGCGGCGCGGCCTCTGGAATGGATTGCCATGGCACAGGTGCTGATGATCGCCCTGCCGCTGCACGTCGAACTGCCGATCCTCTTGAAACGCACGCGCCCGCTGCTGTGGCGTTTCGGCCTCGATACTACCGCATCGGTGGTGCTGCTGGCGATCGGCGCGTGGTTCTCGCTGGAGGCAGCCGCTGCCAGCCGTGTGGCCTATGGCTTTGCCTGGCTGGCGATCCATGCGCCCTTCATGCACTCCGTCGCCGGCTTCCGCTGGGGCGCCCTCAGCCGCATCTGGCTGCAATCGGCACTGGTGACCGGCGTTGCCGTGCTGCCGGTGTGGCTATCCTATGTCTGGATCGCGCCCGCGCTGGAGGCAGGCTTCGTGCAGGTTGCCGGCGCCGCCATGGTGGGCGTGGCCTTGTGGCTGGTGACGCTGCGCCAGATTCGCCACCCGGCCTATTTCGAGATCCACCATTTCGCCACCCAGGCGCTGGGCCGTTTCGGCTGGAGCGGCCTGGTTCCCTCCCCGCGCTGAGCGGATTTGGGCCACGGCCCGCCCCGTGGTATTCTCCCGCAATGCTCGCCGCCGATGGGACACGTCTGGCGAGCGGGAGAGAGACTATGCAATGGATCGCCGTGGCAGGCGCACTGGCCCTGCTTGCAACCGCAGCTGCAGCGGAAACGGCAGAACCTGGACAGCAGGCCCCTGCGGGTGCCATTCCCGGTGAAGTGGCGGAGACCCAGGCGATCGTCATCGACACCATCGCCATGGAGATCGAACGCTATCGCCGGATGACCGTCCCGGTCACCATCATGGGCGAAGGGCCGTTCGATTTCATGGTCGATACCGGCGCGCAGGCGACCGTGCTCTCGCGCGACCTGGCGGACCAGCTGCAATTGCATGATCGCGAACAGGCCACGCTGGTGGGCATGGCCAGCCGCCGCGCGGTGGAAACCACCATGGTGCCCGACTTCACGCTGGGCGAGCGCAGCATGACCATCCGCACTGCAGCGCTGGTGGAAGGCCAGAACATCGGCGGCGCCGACGGCATCCTCGGCCTCGATTCGCTGCAAGGCCAGCGCGTGCTGCTGGACTTCGCCGATGGCCAGATGAGCGTTTCGGATTCGCTCGGCAGCGGTGGCCGGGGCGGGTACGACATCATCGTGCGCGCGCAGGAGCGGCTGGGCCAGCTGATCATCCACCGTGCCGAAATCGACGGCGTGAACGTGGACGTGATCGTCGATACCGGCGCGCAAGGGTCAGTCGGCAACATGGCCCTGCAGGAACGCCTGCGCCGCCGCCGCCAGCTGGACGACGCGGTGATGACCGACGTCAACGGCGTGCAGATCAGTGGCGAGACGCGGGTGGCGCGGCAGCTGCAAATGGGCACGGCCCAGGTCAACAACGTGGTCGTTTCCTTCGCCGATTCGCCCACGTTCCATGCACTGGACCTGGTGGATCGCCCGGCGCTGATCCTGGGCATGAGCGAATTGCGGCTGTTCAAGCGCGTGGCCATCGATTTCCGCTCGCGCCGCGTCCTGTTCGACCTGCCCGGAGACGTACCGCTGGACCAGGCGTGGTACTTCAACCGGCGGGCCACGCGCATGCGTAACTAGGCCCAGGCGCTTTCGGGCGCTTGCCCTTGCGCGCACGAGGCCCCACCTTGGTGCAGTGAGAGATTTCGGCGACAGGACGGGAACCGGCGAAAGCGCCGACTGGGCGACCATGCGCCGGTTCCTTCCCTACCTCTGGCCCAAGGGACGCCCGGAGCTGAAGCGCCGCATTCTTGGCGCAGGCCTGTTCGTGCTGCTGGCCAAGGTGGTCGTGCTCACCCTGCCCTTTGCCTATGCCCGCGCGGTCGACACCATGAGCGGCGCCGAAAACGGTGGGGGCGATCCCGCCCTATGGGTCGCCATGGCACTTGTGATTGCCTATGCCGCCGGGCGCTTTGGCACCGTGCTGTTCGACCAGCTGCGCAATATCACCTTCAACCGCGTGGGACAGGACGCGGTGCTGGGGCTGACCGAGGACGTGTTCGCGCGCCTCCACCGGCTCAGCTTGCGCTTCCACCTCTCCCGCCGCACCGGCGAGATCACCCGCGTGGTGGAGCGTGGGACCAAGTCGATCAGCTCGATGCTGTATTTCCTGCTGTTCAACATCGCTCCCACCGCCATCGAACTGGTGGTGGTGAGCGCGATCTTCTGGACCGTGTTCGGCTGGGAACTGGTCGTCGCGGTGGCCATCACGGTGGTCAGCTTCATCTGGATCACGCAGGCCATCACCGAATGGCGCGTGAAGCTGCGCAAGGAGATGAACGATCTCGACGGGCAGGCCATGGCCCGCGCAGTCGACAGCCTGCTGAATTACGAGACGGTAAAGTATTTCGGCGCGGAGGAGCGCGAGCGCCAGCGCTATTCCCGCAGCGCCAGCGCCTATGCCGAAGCCGCGATCAAGACCGAGAATTCGCTCGGCCTGCTCAACATCGTGCAGGCCTCTATCCTCAACCTGATGATGGGCGGCGCCATGGCGTGGACGGTATGGGGCTGGTCGAAGGGCGAGCTCACCCCCGGCGACCTGGTGCTGGTGAACACCTACCTGATGCAGTTGTTCCGTCCGCTCGACATGCTCGGCTGGGTCTACCGCACAATCCGCCAGGGCCTTATCGACATGGCCGACATGTTCCGCCTGATGGACACTGCGGTAGAGGTGGAGGACATGCCCGGGGCGCCCGCGCTGGTGGTCAAAAGGCCCATGGTGACCTTTGAGAATGTCAGCTTCGGCTATGACCGCGACCGCCAGATCCTGCACGGCCTCAGCTTCGAGGCGCCGGCAGGGGCACACGTGGCGCTGGTGGGGCCTTCGGGTGCCGGCAAGAGCACCATCGGGCGGCTGCTGTTCCGTTTCTACGATCCGTGGGAAGGGCGCATCTGCGTGGACGGGCAGGATATCAGCGAAGTGACGCAGGAAAGCCTGCGCCGCAATATCGGCATCGTCCCGCAGGATAGCGTGCTGTTCAACGACACCATCCGCTACAACATTGCCTACGGTCGCGACGATCCCTCGGACGAGGCAATAAGGCAGGCGGCTGCCGATGCCGCGATCCTGCCGTTTGTCGAGGCGCTGCCGCAAGGCTTCGCAACCGAAGTGGGCGAGCGTGGCCTGAAGCTGTCGGGCGGGGAGAAGCAGCGCGTGGCGATTGCCCGCACGCTGCTGAAAGACCCGCCGATCCTGCTGCTGGACGAAGCGACCAGCGCGCTCGATTCGCGCACCGAGCAGGATATTCTCGCCACCCTGCGGCGGGTGAGCGAACATCGCACTACCATCGCCATCGCCCACCGCCTGTCCACCATTGCCGATGCCGATTTGATCAATGTCATGGAAGCGGGCCGCATCGTCGAGCAAGGTAATCACGCGGACCTGCTACGCATGGGTGGGCTTTACGCCGACATGTGGAACAGGCAGCAAAGCGAAGATGCCGACACGCGGGAAGCGGCGGAATAGGGAGAACCATCAATGCGCCACACGATCCTGATCGCTTCAGCCGGGGCTGCCCTGCTTGCCGCCTGCACCGCAAACCCCGATGGCGCGGCACAGCCGCAGGCCGCAGCGGCAAGCGATACCTATTACCTGCGCGCCGGCATGGTGGAGCAGATCAACCCGCCGATGGAAGCCATGTGGAACATGCAGGTGGAGGTGATGGACGACTTCGGCAACTTCGATCCGGCACTGATGACGGCGCAGAACTGGACAGAGTTGCAGGCCCATGCCCGCGGACTGGCCGCAGCGGCGGACCGGATGGCGGTAGCAGACAGCTATGTCGCGGCTGATCCCGGCGGTCCCTATGCCGAGGCACCCGAAGGCACGGACCTTGCCGCGATCCAGATGCGGCTGGATACCCAGACCGCCGCCTATCGTGCCTTTTCGCAGAACTTCGCGCGTCACGCAGCACAACTCGTGGCTGCGGCCAATGCGCAGGATGCGGCCACGGTGACGCAGCTGGTCAATGACATGCAGCCCCAGTGCAAGGCCTGCCACGACGTGTTCTGGTATCCCGAGGAATACCAGCCCTAGGCGCAGGGCAGCCTATTCCCCCAGCGGCGGTTCGCCCTGCCCGCGCAAATAGTAGTCATACCAGCCCAGCGAACGCTCCATCCGGTCGCGGATATAGCTGGGCACCGTCAGGCTGTGCGACTGGCCGGGATAGACCACCAGCCGGGTGGGCACGCCCAGATCGTGGATCGCGGTGTAAAGCTGCTGGCTGCCGGTGCACGGCACGTTCCAGTCCTCCTCGGTGCACAGGAAGAGCGTAGGCGTCTGGATGCGGTCGGCGTGGAAGAAGGGATAGGAGAGTTCCATCCAGCGTTCGACTTCCTCCCACGGACGGCCGAGCTCCAGCGTATATTCGCTGACGTACTGATCGACGCCGTAGCCGCCGAAGAAGTTGGCCATGCCCGCCCCGCTGACGGCTGCCTTGATGCGCGGATCGCTGGCGATCATGTAGTCGGTCAGCAGGCCACCATAGCTCCAGCCGCCAACGCCGATTGCCTCCGGATCAGCCACGCCCATTTCGATCACGTGGTCGATCCCGCCCATGATGTCGCGCACGTCCGGTCCGCCCCACTGTGCCATCTGCGCCTGAGCGAAAGCCGCGCCGCGACCCGACGATCCGCGCGGGTTGATGCCCAGCACGGCATAGCCATTGGCGGCGAACACCTGCCAGTCGGCCATGAATTCGTGGCTGAACTGGTAGACCGGGCCGCCGTGCAGGCGCACCACCAGCGGGTGGCGCTGGCCCGGCTGGTGACCGGGCGGCAGCAGCAACTGGCCGTGGATTTCCCAGCCATCGACCTCGAAGGAAACATCCTGCGTCTCGACCAGAGCGCGCGAGGCGACCCAGGCGTTCTGCGGGCTCAGCACCCGGCTGCTGCGTTCAAGTGTGCGCAACTGGGTGGGCGTGTTGCTGTCGCCATCCATCACCGCGATGCGCCCGTCCGCTGCCTCGGCATAGCCATAGGCGAAGCGCTTGCCGCTGGTCAGGTAAGTGATCTCGTCCGAAGCCGGGTCGATCCGCGCCAGCCAGGTGTCGCGATCCTGCTCCACCAGCGCCAGCAGGCTTTGCCCGTCGGCAGACCAGCGCGGGGTGTAGAACCAGCGGTCGATCCAGGCGACTTCGCGGTTGGCGCCGGTCGCCACATCGGCGGTGACGAGCTGTGCAGGCGTGTACCAGATTGCCTGCGCTTCGCCCGCGCGCACCCAGACGAGCGAACGCGAATCGGGCGACCACTGCGGGCCGTTGCCATCATTGCCAGGATCGGAATCGGCATTGTCGGACGTGCTGATGCGGCGCGGCTCCCCACCGCTGGGCGGGATCACGTAGACATCCGAGCACGGCAGCATGTCGGGCCGATCGCAGCGGCGCGAGACGAAAGCGATCCACTGGCCATCAGGCGACCAGTTGGGCATCCAGTTGTCGTAGTCGCCCTGCGTGATCTGCACGGCCTCACCGCTGGCCATGTCCACCCGGAACAGCTGGCTGCGCCGGTCATCCAGCCAGCCGCGCCCGTCCTGCTTGACCTGCAGCCGGTCCACCACGATCGGCGGCGGCGGATTGCCATCGTCATCGCGCCCGACATTCACGCCCGCTTCGGAGGCGACCACCGCCTGCGACCCGTCAGGTGACAGGGAAAAGAAATCCACCCCGCCCGGCAGGCTGGTGACCTTGCGCGCGGTAGCTCCGTTTTCGCTCACCCATAGTTGCGTCGGCTCGTCGTCGCTGCCGCTGCGCAGGAAGGCCAGCACGCGCCCGTCGCTGCTGAAACGCGGGCTGCTTTCGTCGCGGTCCAGCGTGGCCTGGATGGCATGGGCCTCGCTGCCGTCCCAGTTCACCTGCCACAGGTCGCTTTGCGTCGTGTCGCCATCGCCGGGTGCATTGACGACGTAAAGGATCGTGTCGGAACCGGGCACGAAAACCGGGTCGGACAGGTCCTCGATCCGCAACAGGTCGTCGGTGGTGAAAGCTTCCTGCGCCAGAACAGGCGCGGCAAAGACGGCGATCAGCGAAGCGGCGACAAATGCGAATCTCATGGTGTTCCCCTGTCCAGCGACTGCACCAAGTGGTGTACCGCCGCGCGCAGGATTGCCAGCCCAAAAAAGCGATCCGGCCTTGCATTGTGCAATGCAGCATCTAAGGCATTCCCAAACCTGAACCGGCGCGCTCCTTCTTCGCGCCCCAGACAACGGACATTTTCCATGATCGACACAGCCGCGTTGAAGCGCGACTGGCTCGCCCAGCCGCGCGCCGACATCCTTGCCGGCATCGTGGTGGCGCTGGCCCTGATCCCCGAAGCCATCGGCTTTTCCGTGATCGCGGGCGTAGACCCGCGCGTGGGCCTCTATGCCTCCATCTCGATCGCGATGGTGATCGCCTTCACCGGGGGGCGGCCGGGCATGATTTCCGCCGCCACTGCCGCGGTGGCCGTGGTGGTCGTGCCGCTGGTGCGCGATCACGGAGTGGAATACCTGTTCGCCGCCACGGTGCTGATGGGCATTTTCCAGGGCATTGCCGCCCTGTTGCGGCTGGACCTGGTGATGCAGTTCGTCTCGCGCAGCGTCATCACCGGCTTCGTCAACGCGCTGGCGATCCTCATCTTCATGGCGCAGGTGCCGCAGCTGAACCCTGCCAACGATGGCGTGAGCTGGTTGACCTATGTCATGGTCGCAGGTGGCCTGGCGATCATCTACCTGCTGCCCAAGCTGACCACTGCCGTGCCTTCGCCACTGGTGGCGATCATCGTGCTGGGCGCGCTGTCGATCGGGCTCAATTGGGACGTGAACACCGTCTCCGACATGGGGCACCTACCCGAAGGCCTGCCCTATTTCGTGCTGCCGGACGTGCCGCTGACCATGGAAACCTTCCAGATCATTGCGCCCTATTCGCTGACCATGGCGGCCGTCGGCCTGCTGGAAAGCCTGCTGACGGCACAGATCGTGGACGACATGACGCATACCGAAAGCAACAAGCAGCGCGAAAGCGCCGGCCAGGGCATTGCCAACGTGGTGGCCGGGTTCTTCGGCGGCATGGGCGGCTGCGCGATGATCGGGCAGTCGGTGATCAACGTCACCAGCGGCGGGCGCGGGCGGCTGTCCACCTTCACCGCCGGCATCACCCTGCTGGTGCTGCTGGCGCTGCTCGGCCCCATCGTCGGCCAGATCCCCATGGCTGCGCTGGTGGCGGTGATGATCATGGTCTCCATCGGCACCTTCAGCTGGAACTCCATTCCCAACATCCGCCACCATCCCTGGCCGTCATCCGTGGTGATGGTGACGACGGTGGTGATCGTGGTGGCAACGCACAACCTGGCGCTGGGCGTGCTGGCGGGCGTGCTGCTGTCAGGCATCTTCTTCACCGGCAAGGTGCAGCGCATGTTCAAGGTGGAGCGGGTGCGCGAGGGCGATACCGCCACCTACCACATCACCGGCCAGATCTTCTTCGCCAGTGTCGACCGGTTCTTCTACGCCATCGGCCCGGAAAGCCGGATGGACGACCCGGCCGACAACGTAGTGATCGACGTGACGAAAGCGCACTTCTGGGACATCTCGGGCGTGGGCGTGCTGGACAAGGTGGTGGAACGAATGCGCCGCAACGGTCGCAGCGTGCAGGTGGTGGGCCTGAACGAGGCCAGCGCCGACCTGGTCGACAAGTTCGCCCTGACCGACAAGACCGGCGTGGAGATCGGCCTCGCGCCGCATCCCTAAGCGATAGCCGAAGGGTGTGGCGGCCAGCCGCCATGCGGCAACACCGCTTCCTTCGCAACACTACAGGCGCTAGTCTGGTTCTTCTGTTGCGAGGATTCGGATCGCAGCGAGTTGGGCCGTCGCCAAATGAACACGAGGAGGTTCGAGGATCGCGTTATGAAGATTGAACACGGCACGCTGGTGATGGTCGCCGACGGCGGTAAGCTGATGTTGTTCCGCAACGAGGGGGACGAAAAGTACGCCGTTCTCGAAACGCTGGCCTATGACGAGAACGACAATCCCGCCGCGCACGAGCAAGGCACGCAGGCACCGGGCCGGACCCAGTCGCGAGTGGGCGAGAGGCGATCGAGCTATGGCGAGACCGACTGGCACGCCCAGTCGGAAGACGAATTCGCCCGCCATGCCGCCAAGGTCCTCGAAAGCGCGGCAGCGGCTACCCCAGAAGTCGCTGTCATCGTCGTGGCAGCGCCGCGCACGCTGGGCGAATTGCGCAAGCATTATGGCCAGGCGACAAGCCAGCGCCTTGTGGCAGAGATCGCCAAGGATCTTGCCAGCCAAACGACGGATGATGTGATCAAGGTGATTGGTGCCCACCAGGTCGGCTAGTGCGACACCGCCGCGTTGGCGAAAGTTGACTGACAAGATGGCAAGGCCACCGGGCTGCCCCGTGTCGGCGATAAGGCTGGCGAGGGTGGAGCGCGTCCTGTTGCGTCAGTCCTTCGGTGTGAAGGTTGGCCAGACCACGGCCTGCGCCACCTTCATGCTGCCCCGCCACCAATCATAAGTCATGCGCGGCTCGCCGTAGAGCACCCAGCCCTGTTCCAGCGCTTCGGATACGCGTTCGCAGAAGGCCCGATCGTCCATGCCGGTCAGCAGGCGATAGCGCAGCTTGCCCTCCGGTGGAGAGGTGGACATGACGCAGGCTCCTTACAGCACGTATTTCGACAGGTCGGTATCGGCGGCAAGCTCGCCCAGCTTCTCGCGCACATAGGCTGCGTCCACCGTCACGCTCTGGCCAGCCATTTCCTCTGCCTCGAAACTCAGTTCCTCAAACAGCTTTTCCATCACCGTCTGCAAGCGGCGGGCGCCGATATTCTCGACCCCTTCGTTCACCTGGGCGGCGATCTTGGCGACTTCGGCCACGGCGTCGTCGGTCATCTCGACATCCAGCTTCTCGGTGCCGAGCAGCGCCTTGTACTGGCTGACAAGGTTGGCGCGGGTTTCGGAAAGGATGCGCACGAAGTCTTCCTCGGTCAGACTGCGCAGTTCCACACGGATCGGCAGACGGCCCTGCAGTTCGGGCAGCATGTCCGAAGGCTTGGCCACGTGGAACGCGCCCGAGGCGATGAACAGCACGTGGTCGGTCTTCATCGGGCCGTACTTGGTGGCCACCGTGGTGCCTTCAATCAGCGGCAGCAGGTCGCGCTGCACGCCTTCGCGGGAGACCGAACCGCCGCGCACGTCGGACACGGCAATCTTGTCCACCTCGTCAAGGAAGACGATGCCGTTGGTCTCTGCATTGGCAAGCGCGACGCGGGCGACGTCGTCCTGGTCCATGCGCTTTTCGGCTTCCTCGTCGACCAGCTTGTCCCAGGCATCGGGCACCTTGAGCTTGCGCTTCTTCTTCGGCGGGCCGCCAAAGGCCTTACCCATCATTTCCGAGAGGTTGATCATGGTCGCACCCCCGCCCATGCCGGGGATGTCCATCTGCATCCCGCCAGCTTCGGCGACTTCGATCTCGACCTCGGTATCATTCATCGAATTGTCGATGATGCGCTGGCGGAAGCTCTGCCGCGTGGCCTCGCTGGCGCTGGTGCCGACCAGTGCATCGAGGAGGCGCTGCATCGCCGCTTCGCTGGCGGCCTCGCGCACAGCTTCGCGGCGGCGGTCCTTCTCCAGCCGGATCGCTTCTTCCACCAGATCGCGCGCGATCTGCTCCACGTCGCGGCCGACGTAGCCAACTTCGGTGAACTTGGTGGCTTCCACCTTCACAAAAGGCGCTTCGGCAAGCTTGGCAAGGCGGCGGCTGATCTCGGTCTTGCCGCAGCCGGTGGGGCCGATCATCAGGATGTTCTTGGGCGTCACCTCGTCGCGCAGGTCAGGCGAAAGGCGCTGGCGACGCCAACGATTGCGTAGCGCCACGGCCACGGCGCGCTTGGCTTCGCGCTGGCCGATGATGTGTTCGTCAAGGGCGGCGACAATCGCCTTTGGAGTCAGGTTTTCCATGAAATCTCTCAGACCCGCCGCTCAGACGGTTTCCAGGGTCACGTTGCCATTGGTGAAGACGCAGATTTCCGCTGCCACCTGCATCGCCTTTGTCGCAATGGTCTCGGCATCGTCTTCGTAATCAGCCAGCGCGCGGGCGGCGGCCAGCGCATAGTTGCCGCCAGAGCCGATTGCGGCGATGCCGCCTTCGGGCTCCAGCACGTCGCCATTGCCGGTCAACACCAGCAGCACCTCGGAATCGGCCACGATCATCAGCGCCTCGAGGTTGCGCAGGTACTTGTCGGTGCGCCAGTCCTTGGCCAGTTCCACTGCGGCGCGCAGCAACTGGCCGGAATATTGCTCCAGCTTGCGTTCCAGCCGTTCGAACAGGGTAAAGGCGTCGGCAGTCGCGCCGGCAAAGCCTGCCACCACCTTGCCCTCGCCAATGCGGCGGACCTTGCGCGCATTGGGTTTCATCACGGTATTGCCCATCGATACCTGGCCATCGCCAGCGATCACGGTGCTTGTCCCCCGCTTCACGCCGATAATGGTGGTGCCGTGCCACTGGGTCAGGCCGTGGCTTGCCTTCTCGTCATGCATGTCGCGGCATATGGGCGCCTGTGCGCCAGGGTTCAAGCGGAGCGGAGGGTGTCAGACGCCCGGACCTGCCCCTCCGGGCGCACCCGTGCCGACCGAGCCGATATTGCCCAACAGGTCTTCGAGGAAGCCACGCTCGCGGCCCAGCGTTGGCGTTTCGTCGCCATCGGGGGTGATGCGCGCGACCTGTTCCATGCCGGTGCGATTGGTGGAAAGGACATTGCCCGCCTCGTCAAACCTGATCGACAGCACCGAATGCTGGCGGATCTTGGGCTGGCGGAAGGGGGTCTGCTCCGTCCGGCTGGAAACGTAGTACCACACTGGCTCGCCGAACTGGCTGACCATGGTCGGCTGGCCCAGAGTGCCGCGCACCGACTGCTGGTTATCCAGCCCCGGCTCGATCGCCGCAATCAGCACCTCGTCGTTGATGTAGCCGCGGTGATTGTCGATCGACGAGCAACCGGCCAGCACCAAACCCAGTGCAGCAATTGCAGAGCCCTGAAGCCAACGCCGAGGCGCAATCAAACCCATCGAAAAATCCTTCTAATCGTCAACGGCAGGCCATGGTGCCGCCCAAAGTGCCTCTTTGCGCAGCGCCCGTGTCGCTCCTATATGCGGCCAAGCCTTAGGGCAGCGCGCGCGCCTGTGCAACGTGGGAGCGTGCTTGTCCTTGCTGCTTTGAACAATCGCTTAATAAAAAGGCTCGGCTGCCATGTCCTTCATTTCCCGCTTCCTTGGCCTGGGCAAGGACCCGCGCGAGGAACTGCGCCCGCTGTGGCACGGCGTGGTCGCCACCAGCCGTGAGCGCGAGTGGTATGCCGACTGCGGGGTGAGGGATTCGGTGGAAGGCCGCTTCGACATGATCACGCTGGTGCTGGCGCTGGTGCTGCTGCGGATGGAAGACAGCCAGGACCTGGGCCCGAAAACCGGCCTGCTGACCGAGTTGTTCGTGGCTGACATGGACCGGCAGCTGCGCGACACCGGCGTGGGCGACCTGATGGTGGGCAAGCACATGGGCAAGCTTATGAGCGTGGTAGGCGGCCGCATCGGCGCGCTCCGCGAGGCAATGATCGAAAGCGATGCGAAAATGGCCGAAATCCTGACCCGCAACGTTGCCTTGGCGGAGGAGGAGAAGAAGCCCTACGCCCTCGCCGTGCGGCTGCGCGCCTTGCACAATGAACTGGCCGCGCTGGACGATGCCAGACTGCTGACGGGAGCCTTGCGCGCATGAGCGAGCACCCCGAATTCTCCCGCCCAGTCGACATTCGCGGCATCACCGCAGGTCCGGTGACGCTGGAAGCCGACGAGGCCGAACGCGCCGCGCTGGCAAAGCGTTTCGGCCTGATCGGGGTGAACAGGCTGGCCGCCACGCTGTCGCTGGACACCGAAGGGGACAAAGTCACCGCAAAAGGCACGCTATGCGCCGCATGGGTGCAGAGCTGCGCGGTGTCAGGCGATGACCTGCCGATGCAGATCGAAGAAGAGATCACCTTGCACTTCGTGCCACTCGCCACGCTGGAAGCGGCCGAAGAAGACGAGGAAATCGAACTGGATGCGGACGAGCTTGACGAGATCGGCTACGAAGGGACGTCGTTCGATTTGGGAGAAGCTGTGGCGCAGAGCCTGGCCCTGGTCATCGATCCCTATGCCGAGGGGCCGAGTGCCGACGACGCCCGCCGCCGCCATGGGCTGGTGGAGGAAGGCGAGGCGGACGGGCCGCTGGCCGAGGCGTTAAGGAGCCTGAAGAAGGACTGATCCCCGCCCTCCCCTTGCCCCGGCAGCGCAAAGCTGAAACACTGGGACCGGGGTCGGCTTACGGGGGGATTTCGATGGCGACATACGCACGGGCGCAAGCGTTCTTCCCGATCATGACACTGGTCGTGCTCGTGTTCATTTTCACGGGATTCGGCGCGGGCTTTACCACCGGCTTCGGCCTGGCCGGCTTTCCGCCGCCGCCAGCCCTGGTGCTGCATGGCGCGGTAACTCTGGCTTGGTTCGCGCTCACGCTGGTGCAGGCCCTGCTGATCCGCCGCGCCAATTTCACCCTGCACAAGACATTGGGATGGGCCAGCATAGCGCTGGCACTGGCCATCGTGGTTCTGGGCTATCTCACGGTAATGCACACGATCCGCAACCCCGCATGGTCTATCGCGGGTTTCGACAATGTCGGCTCGGCGGTGTTCCCCTTCTTCGACATTGTCACCTTCATGATCGTCTACGCGCTGGGAATCGCCAACCGCAAGAACGCCCCGGCGCACAAGCGGCTGATGGTGCTGGCAGGCGTGATGATGATGGATCCGGCAGTCGCGCGCACCGCGATCATCCTGCTGGGTGCACCGCCTGCTGCGCTGCTGATCGAACTGGTGGTGCTGCTGGCCTTCCCGATCTACGATTGGCGCACCCGCGGCAAGCCGCATTGGGCAAGCGTGTTCGGGCTCGTGCTGTTCATGACGTGCTTCGCGCTGCGCATGGCGCTGGGCGGCAGCGAGGCCTGGGCCGCGTTTGCGCAGGCGTTCTTCTAGTAGCGCCTTTCACCGGTTGGCGGCATCCAGCAGCTCTATCACTTCGGCATCGCTCGTCTGGTCGAAATTGTCGTAATGCGCGCCCACCGCATGGAACGGTTCGGGCGTGAGCAGACAGACGATCTGGTCGCACTGCTCTTGCAGGTCCCGAAGGGCGGACGCGGGGGCCACGGGGACTGCCAGCACGATCCGTGCCGCAGCGGACTTTTGCAAGGCCTGCAAGGCCACCTTTACCGTGCCCCCGGTGGCGATCCCATCGTCCACCAGGATCACGTTGCGCCCTTTGGGCGACACCGGCTGACCGGAACTGTAGGCCGCACGGCGGCGCTCCAGCTCCTGCAACTGCCGCTGCACCTCGCGGTCGATATAGTCAGGGGTTGCGCCCACCATCCGGGCAGTCGCCTCGTCGATCACGATCTGCGGGTTTGCCCCGTCAACCAGGGCGCCGATGCCATACTCCTCGTGCCCCGGCGCGCCGATCTTGCGCACCAGCAGGATATCCAGCGGCGCGTCGAGCCGACGCGCTACCTCATAGCCGACCGGCACGCCCCCGCGCGGAAGCGCCAGCACCAGCGGATCGGCCAGGCCAAGCCCGACGAGCTCTTCGGCAAGCGCGCGTCCGGCGCTGCGGCGATCGGCGAAACGGGTAGGCGTGCTATTCATGATGCTGCGTCCTGCAAGTGCTGGAGGAACCAGGAAGTGGCCAGTTGCACGACCTGGTCGAGCGTGCCCGGTTCCTCGAACAGGTGGCCCGCGCCCGGCACGATCGTAAGTTCGCGCGGACAGGTCATGGCTGCGGCCGCGGCGCGGTTGAGGTCGATCACGGGGCCATCGTTACCGCCGACGATCAGCAAGGTGGGTGCCGCCACCCGGCTCAACGCGTCGAGCCCGGCAAGATCGGGTCTCCCCCCGCGCGACACGATGGCGAAGATCCGCGGGTCGGCAACAGCAGCGCGAATGGCCGCGCCGCCTCCGGTGCTGGCACCGAAATAGCCGGGGCGAAGGTGTGCGGTCTCCGGCTCGGCCGCCAGCCAGTCGACCGCCAACCGCAGCCGCGTGGCGAGCAGGTCTATGTCGAACACGTTGCGGCGATCCTGCTCTTCGGCAGGGGTCAGCAGGTCCAGCAGCAGCGTGGCAAGGCCAGCTTCGCGCAGACGCGAGGCCACATGGTTGTTGCGCGGGCTCATCCGACCGCTGCCGCTGCCGTGGGCAAAGACCACAATCCCGCGCGCCTGCTCCGGCACGCCGAGAAAGGCGCGCAGCGCCAGTGCCCCGCCAAGCGTCACTTCGCGGCAACCCGGCGGAGGCAGGGTCATGCTCACAGCCCGAACGGCCAGGTTTCAGGAACGCCATGCGGACGCTCGGGACCAAGCGGGGTGACGGCGCGGCTCTCCTCGAACCACACCCAGGCATCGAACTGGTCGGCCAGCACGGATTCGAAATAGTGGCTCGTCAGCTCGCTCTGGGGCCGGTAGACCACGCCGATCGCGCGCTCCAGCAGGGAATGCGACAGCGCGGTTGTCAGCTCGTCTTTCCTGCGCCCGCGCCAATCGGTCAGCGAGCGGGCGAGGCCGGTCTTGCGGAACATCCCCTCCCAGCTGTCATCGCGCGCCGGGCGCACCTGCATCACCTCCATTGTCGCGCCCCAGTCGGAAGCTGCAGCCACCGTGCCCCGGTCCGTGCCGAAGCCGATCAGCACGGCATCCTCACCATAGGCACCCCGCACCAGTTCGCCGATGTTGAATTCACCCTGCCAGCCCATGGCCGTCGCCGAGGCATTGCCGACGTGCGAATTGTGCGCCCAGACGACGGCGCGCGCCTCTTTCGTATGGGCCATCAGGCGTTGCAGCGTATCGAACATGTGCCGATCGCGCAGGTTCCAGCTTTCCACCGCCCCACGATACATGGAGCGGTAATACTGCTCCGCCGCGCGCACGATGCGGGCGTTCTGTTCGGCATCGAAGAAGGCCTCGCCATCGCCGCCACGATCTTGCGCGATCAATTGCATCCGCTGCGTCAACAGGTCTCCCAGTTGCGCCACCATGGGTTCCTCGCACTTGGCAAGGCTGCCTTGCAGCACCGCGCGGCCATAGCGCTGCGGCTCATCCTGCCAGGGGGTCAGGCAGCCGTAGCGATGGCGGGCCGTATCGGCCTCCTCGGGGCAGTGCTGCTCGAGGTAAGCGAGCACGGCGTGGATCGATTCGCGCAGGCTGTAGACATCGAGCCCGCGCATGCTTGTGCGCTGCTCTTCGGGGCGCTCGGCGTTGTGGCCGCGCAGCCAGTCGGCAAAGGCGAGCACTTCCTGGTTGCGCCACATCCAGGTGGGAAAGCGGGCAAACGGCTCGCCACTGCGCGGGCGCGCGGCGCCGTGGCGCACGTAATCGTCGATCCGCGCGAGATCCGGCCAGTCGCCTTCCACCGCCACGATGTTGAAGCCGTGCCGCTCGATCAGGCGGCGGGTGATCTGCGCGCGCGCCTGATAGAATTCATGCGTGCCGTGCGTCGCCTCGCCCAGCAGTACGATGCGCGCATCGGCAAAGCGGTCGAAGCTCTCGGCGAAGTCCTGCCTATCAGGACTGGGCAGCACTTCGGCATGGTGGCGCAGCGTCGCGGGAAGCTCCTCGAGCACCCTGGCGATTGGTTGGTGTAGCGACATCCAGACCTCCAGCAGCTACTGCCAGGTGGCGCCGGATTGGGGTCGGATCAGAAAACGGCCATGCTCGAACCCATCGGCGTCTTCGGCCAGCAGAACGGCTTTTCTTATACACGAGGTGGAGCGCGTGTCTTTGCGATGGGACAAATTTCCGCGATGAACGGGCAAGCGATCCCGCTCCACGCCAGGTAGAGGACGGGATCGTGTTGCTCACATGGTCCGGAAAGGCCCCGGGGACCGGCAAGCGATCAGAACGGGATATCGTCGTCGAGGTCGTCGTAGTTGGAGCCGCCACCGGCGGGCTGGCTGCCGCCGCCCTGATTGCCGCCGCCAAAGCCGCCGCCAGCGCCACCGCCATAGCCGCCACCACTTTGGCCGCCGCTACCGCCATAGCCGCCCCCTCCGCCGCCACCTTCGCTGCGGCCGTCGAGCATGGTCAGCGTGCCGTTGAAGCCGCGCAGCACGACTTCGGTCGTATAGCGATCCTGACCGTTCTGGTCCTGCCACTTGCGAGTCTGCAACTGGCCTTCGACATAGACCTTGGAGCCCTTCTTGAGGAAGCGTTCGACCACGCCGACCAGCCCGTCGGAAAAGATCGCGACATTATGCCACTCGGTCTTCTCCTGCATATTGCCGTCCCGGTCCTTGTAGCGCTCGCTGGTTGCCAGAGGGAAATTGGCGACACGCCCGCCGTTCTGGAAGCTGCGGATTTCCGGGTCCTTGCCCAGGTTCCCGATCAGCATCACCTTGTTGAGACTACCCGCCATGAATCACTTTCCTTTTTCGTTACGAGGAAAGGCTTATCGAAGGGGTCAGCGAGTCGCCACCCCTTGGGCCAGAGTTATCTCCACAATGGGTCGGGTTATTGCCCAGGCAGCGGCGCTACAGCCCCAGTGCCACCGCGCCCCAGTAGGTTGCGCCCGCCGCCAGGTAGGCCAGGCCGAACAGGTAGGCGACCATGAAGGCGGGCCATTTCCAGCCGTTGGTCTCGCGCTTGGCCACAGCGATGGTGGAGATGCACTGCGGCGCGAAGATGAACCAGGCGAGGAAGGCCAGCGCGGTCGGCAGGCTCCAGCCGCCCTGCAGGCGCGGAATCAGGCCGGCGGCTTCTTCCTCCTCGTCCTCGGCATTCACCGCATAGGTGGTCGCCAGGGCGGAAACCGCCACTTCGCGCGCGGCCATGGCGGGAACGATCGCCAGGCTGATCTCGCGGTTGAAGCCGATCGGTTCCAGCACGACGTGCAGCCCGTCCGCCACATGGCCGGCGATGCTGGCATCCAGCTGGCTCTCGCCAGGTTCGGCCTTGGGAAAGCTGAGCAGCACCCACAGCGCGATGGTAGCCATGAAGATGATCGTGCCGGCGCGGCGCAGGAACACCCAGGCACGCTGCCACAGCCCGATCAGCAGGTCGCGCAGTGGCGGCAGCTGGTAGCGCGGCAGTTCCATGATGAAGCCGCTTGCCCCTCCCTTGGTCACCGTGCGGCGCAGCACGAGAGCCACCACCATCGCGCCAATGATACCCGCAACATAGAGCGCAAACAGCACAAGCCCCTGCAGACCAATGCCCGGCCCCACGCTTTCCGCTGGAATGAACGCGGCGATGATGACGGCATAGACCGGCAGGCGCGCCGAACAGGTCATCAGCGGCGCGACGAGGATGGTCGTCAGGCGGTCCTTCGGATCGGCAATCGCACGCGTTGCCATGATGCCGGGAATGGCGCAGGCAAAACTGGACAGCAGCGGGATGAAGCTGCGCCCGGACAGGCCGACATAGGCCATCAGCCGGTCCATGATGAAGGCCGCGCGGGCCATGTAGCCGGATTGCTCCATCGCCAGGATGAAGGCGAACAGGATCACGATCTGCGGCAGGAACACCACGACAGAGCCGACGCCGGTCAACACGCCCTCGGTCAGGAAATCGCGCACGATGCCGGGCGCCATGCTGCCCTCGACCAGCCCGATCACCGCGCTGATCGCCCCGTCCAGCGCATCGGCAAACGGCGTTGCCCAGGCGAACACCGCCTGGAAGATGACGAACAGCAGCGCGAACAGGATCGGCGGGCCGAGCCAGGGGTGCAGCAGCACCTTGTCGAGATGGGCGTGCAGGCGGTGCTGCCCGCTTTCGGAGATGATCGCACCCTTGGCCATGTTGCGCGCCGCCAGCCGCCGTTCGGGCAGAGTCTGCCCAGCAACCTCGTGCCGCTGCGACATGTCCTGCTCTTCGGCCTCGCTTACCGCCTGCACCAGGGCATCCAGCCCGCGCTTGCGCACGGCGACGGTGGAAACCACCGGCACGCCCAGCGCGTCAGACAGCGCATCGGCATCGATCGCCAGCCCGTCACGCTCGGCCAGGTCGACCATGTTGAGCGCCACCACGGTGGGACGGCCCAGCCCGATCAGCTCCTGCGCGAAGACCAGGTGCTGTTCGAGGTTGGCGGCATCGATCACGATGACGAGCACGTCCGGCACGGCTTCGCCCGGAAACTCGCCTTCGACAACCTGCCGGGTGACTTCCTCGTCTGGGCTGGCGGCGTCGAGCGAATAGGAGCCCGGCAGGTCGATCAGCTCGACCGGTTCACCCGTGGCCAGGAACATGCGACCTGCCTTGCGCTCCACGGTGACGCCGGGATAGTTGGCGATCTTCTGGCGGGCACCGGTCAGCGCGTTGAACAGCGCGCTCTTGCCCGCGTTGGGGTTGCCGACCAGGGCTGCCGTGCGCAGCCTGCTCATACCAGCTTCACCGACATGGCGCGGGCGTGGACGCGGCGGATCGCCACATTCATGCGGCCCACCATCAGCGCGATTGGATCGCGCCCTGCAAAAATGCCACGATGGGCAATGGCAACGCGCGCGCCCACATCGATGCCTAGCGCGCGCAGGCGCTTGGCTTCGTCTGGCGCCAGCGCGTTCCAGTCGACGCTGGTGATTTCGGCGCGCTCGAGTGGGGCAAGCGCATCAAGGGTAAGGTTGTTGTCCACGAGAGGTCCGGTGCCAGAGCGACGTGCTAATTGCAACTGATTATCAATAGAGAATGGCGGCAAGTGGTTCCGTCAATTCTGCGGATAGCGCAACCGGCCAAGGAAGCGGGCGACATCGAAATGCTCGCGATCCCCGCCCAACAGCTGGGCCTTGGCCTTCTCGAACTTCATTACCCCGGCAATGCGGCGATCGAGGAAGGCGCGGGTCTCGGCCTTGTCCTCGCTCTCGTCATTGACGAACACCGCCAGCGTGGCGCCATAGATCGACGCGAGGATCGCGCGCTTGGTGTAGTGGTTGTAGTCGGTGGCCGTATCGCCAGCCAGCCGCCACATCCTGTCGGCGCTGGACCAGCCCTGCTTCAGCGCGCGGGCGGCGTTGCGCGGCATGGCCTGGATGGCAGCTGCGCGGCGCACGGCTTCCTCCAGCCCCTCGATCGCTTGCAGCCGGAACCACACCAGCGCGGCGATTTTCTCGCGGATCGGCATGTTGTCCAGCCGCCCGTCGGCAAAATGCGCTTCCATCTTCGCATCGACCGAGGCCACCCAGGCATCGATCATGTCCATCGCGCGCCCATTGGCTCCTTTGGCCTTGAAGGCGAACCGGACCACAGCCGGATCGACGCCGGCGACCTCTGCTGCCGCAACCAGCGCGGCATCGCTCCAGCCATCGAACATGGCCGCCACGGCGATTTCCGGTGCCAGCGCGAGGCGCAGCTCGTCGAGCGTGGCGTCGTTCAGGTCAACGTCGGCCATCAGAAGACTGGGCCGTAGATGCGGGCCTCGCCCTCGCTCGCGTCGGGCTCGTTGCTCTCGATGGCACTCAGTACCCGTGCGGAAACACCCGGCATCGAGGCATAGTCGCGCGCGGTGCGACCGGCATTATCCGCCCGGTCAGGGTCGGCGCCGGCTGCCACCAGCACGCCGATCAGCTCGACATTGCGGGCATGTACGGCGGCAATCAGCGGGGTCTCGCCGGTTTCGTTGGCGATATCGGTGCGCGCGCCTGCATCCACCAGCGCCTGCACGCCTTCGATCCAGCCGATCTGCGCAGCGGCGATCAGCGGGGTGCGGCCCTGATTGTCGGCGATGTTGGGGTTGGCGCCTTCCTGCAGCAGGAACTGGGTCCAGGTCAGGTCGCGCCGTTCCACGGTGATATGCAGCCCGGTTTCGCCCGAGGCAAGGTCGCGCGCGTTGACCACGGTGGACCCCGGCGCGTTGAGCAGCTCGGTCGCCTCGTCACCCTCGCGGTTCTTCACGGCCTGCAGGAACTGGTAACCCTCGGAATAGAGCTGCGCGCCTGCCGGCATGGCAAGGCCCAGCGCGGCAAGGGCCGCGAGTGCAATGGTAATCTGTCGAAAGGGGGCGCGAGCCACTTTCGTTTCTCCTGTCCAACTTTGTGCGCAAAAGCCCCGTGAATGAGTGGGACTCAGCTTGCGCAGAGCGCGTTAGCAGAGCATGAACGCTTCGTCATGTCTGCACGTATTCCGGTAGTCACCTCCATCCTGCTTGCCCTTTCGCTTGCCGCTTGCGACGGCGGCGTACAGCAGCCGCCCGTCAGCGACGCGCCGCTTTACGGCAGCGCGCTGACGGGTGAGTTCAACCTGGTCGATTCGAATGGCGATCCAGTCAGCAACACCGATTTTGCCGGGCGCTACCAGTTGATCTACTTCGGCTATGCCTATTGCCCCAACGTGTGCCCGTTCGACATGACGCGGATGATTGCCGGCTACCGGATGTTTGCCGGGGAACATCCTGACCTGGCCGAGGACGTGCAGCCGATCTTCATCACCGTCGATCCCGAGCGCGATACGCCCGAGCGGGTGGGCGAATATGCCGCCGCCTTTTCCGACAAGCTGATCGGCCTGACCGGCAGCCCCGAACAGATCGAGGCGGCAGCCGAGGCCTTCTTCTTCTCCTACTACCGCATCGACCCCGTGGAGGAAGGCGGCGAATACGATATCCAGCATCCCAGCGTGGGTTACCTGGTCGACCGCGAGGGCCAGCCGATGGCGCTGATCCCGGTCGAACAATCGCGCGAAGCCGTGGCAGCGGAACTGGAAAAGTGGGTGCGCTGAGAGAGCGCTTCTGGGAGCTTGAGCTCGACGCGCTCTCGCGCGCCGAATGGGAAGCGCTGTGCGATGGCTGCGGGCGCTGCTGCCTGCACAAGCTGGAAAATGAAGACACCGGCGAGATCGTCGAGACCAATGTCGCCTGCAAGTTGCTGGATACCGGCACTGCGCAATGCCGTGACTATCGCCACCGCAAGGCTTTCGTGCCCGATTGCCTGCGGCTGACGCCTCGGCTGGTGAAACAGGTGCCATGGCTGCCGCCCACCTGTGCCTATGTCCTCCGCGCCGAAGGCAAGCCGCTGCCACGCTGGCATCCCCTGCTGACCGGCAGCCGCGATGCGATGATGGAAGCCGGCGCCAGCGTGGCCGGGCGCTGCATCAGCGAGACCGTGGCCGGGCCGCTGGAACACCACGTCATCGACTGGGAAAGCGAACGGCGATGATCGACTGGCTGCGCGACGATCACCAGCACCCTGCCATCGAAGTGGGCGGACGGACGCTTCCTATAGCCATCCGTCGCCATGCCCGCGCCCGCCGACTGACCATGCGCCTTGCGCCCGATGGCAGCGAAGTGCGCATCACCTTGCCCACATGGGGCCGCACCCGCGATGCGCTGGCCTTTGCCAAGGCGCGCAGCGAGTGGATTGCGCGGCAGATGGACAAGGTGCCCGCCCGCGTCGCCGTGACGGACGGCGCGCAGATTGCCTATCGCGGATCGCCACTGCGGATCCGGTGGGATGCCAAGGCCGGACGCAAGCCTGTTGCAGCCGACGCCGCCTTGCACGTGGGCGGCCCCGTCCAAGGGCTGGAAGCCCGCGTGCGCCGCTGGCTGGAAGCCGAGGCCCTGCGCCTGTGCGCCGATGATCTCGCCATCTATTGCCAGCGCGGCGACTTGCCCCGGCCTGACCTGCGCCTGTCGCGCGCGCAGCGGCGCTGGGGATCGTGCTCGGGCAATAATCGCTCCGGTCGCTGCATCCGCATCAACTGGCGCCTGGTGATGGCACCGGACCATGTGCGCCGCTCGGTCGTGGCGCATGAAGTCGCGCATCTTGTCCATTTCGACCATTCGCCAGCCTTCCATGCGCTGCTGGGCGACCTGTTCGAGGGCCATTTGGCCGAAGCCGATGGCTGGCTGAAACGCGAAGGCCGCTCGCTTTACGCCGCTTTCGGCTGAGCAAGTGCCGTTCAGCATTTACTGGCGAAACCCGTGCCGCATCCCTATTCATGGGCGCATGAAGGGTTTTTTCCGCCGAGTATCCCCGCGCCGTGCGGTCACCGACTTCCATGACCAGTGGAAGCAGCCAACGCCGCATCGCTGGCAGATCCTTGGCGTGGCCATGGCTGCCACCTTCGCGGTGTTCATGCTGTTCATTCCGGAAAGCCGGCGCCTGCCGCCGGAACAGCCTGACGTCATCTATATCTCTACCTTCGATGATGATCGCAGCGAGGCCGAGATCATCGCTTCGAACTGCGCCAACCAGCAACTGAAGGACGAATTGCAGGCGCTGATCGACGCGAGCGAGGAACGCAAGCGCGAGCTGTACCGGGCGCTGGGCCGCGCGACCTTCATCGATGTCGATGCGATCGAGGCTGAAATCGAGGCCGAACGCGCAGCCGAGGCCCCCGACGAAGCCGGCCCGACGGCAGAGGAAGTAGCCCTTTCGGTCGAGGAATATTGCGCCAGCGCCGCAGGCCAAGACAGTGCCGCAGCCAGCTGAAGATCAACGCTGGATGGCCGCCGCCGCCGCGCTGGCGGAAAGGGCCAGGCCGCTGGCCAGCCTCAACCCCGGTGTCGGCGCGCTGGTCGTGAAGGACGGCGTGGTTCTGGGGCGCGGCTGGACCATGCCCGGCGGTCGCCCGCATGCAGAAGCCGTGGCGCTGGAGGCTGCGGGAGAGGCCGCGCGCGGCGCCACGCTTTACGTCACGCTGGAACCGTGCGCCCACGTCTCGCCGCGCGGCCCCGCCTGTGCCGACCTTGTCGCCGAGGCCGGCCTTGCCCGCGTGGTCATCGGCATGCGCGATCCCGATCCGCGCACCGCGGGCGACGGCATCGCCCGGTTGGAGGCAGCAGGCGCCGAGGTTACCGTTCTCGGCTGGGAAGCGGCGGCGCTGGGCCTTTCGGGCCATGCCACATGGCTCGCCAAGGGCCGCCCGCACGTGACGCTGAAGCTTGCCATGTCGCTGGATGGCTGCATCGCCACTTCCACCGACGAAAGCCAGTGGATCACCGGCGCCGCAGCGCGCGCGCATGGCCACCGCGAACGCGCGCGGGCCGATGCCATACTGGTGGGCGGCGGCACCCTGCGCGCCGATAATCCGCGCCTCGACGTGCGCCTGCCCGGCCTCGAAGCCCGCTCGCCCCGGCGCGTGGCGCTGACCTCCGGCGAGGTGCCGCAAGGCTGGCAGGCGATCCGCGCGCCGCGGGAAATCGGCAGGCTGGAAGGCGTGCGCTACCTGATGGTGGAAGGCGGCGCGCAGACCGCTTCGGCCTTCCTTGCCGCTGGCCTTGTCGACCGCCTGCTGGTCTATCGCGCCCCGGTGCTGCTGGGCGGTGGCACCCCTGCCGTGGGCAATATCGGCCACGACACGCTGGAGGCGGCCTTTGCCGACAAGCTGGTGCTGCAGGAACGCAGGCAGCTTGGCAGCGACACACTGGAAGTCTATCAGCGCGGCTGACTGGAAAAGGGGCCCCCATGTTCACCGGCATCGTCACCGCCATCGGCACCATCGAAACCATCGAACAGCGCGGCGACCTGCGCCTGACCATCGCCTGCCCGCTGGACCCGGCCACGATCGATATCGGCGCCTCCATCGCCTGTTCGGGCGTGTGCCTGACCGTGGTCGATCGCGGCGGCCGCAAGGGCGATGCGCATTTCGTGGTCGATGTGTCGGCGGAAACCACCAGCTGCACGGCGGCGCAGATGTGGCGCGAAGGCGCGAAGCTGAACCTCGAACCCTCGCTGCGGCTGGGCGACGAACTGGGCGGCCATATCGTGACCGGCCATGTCGATGCCGTGGGCCGCGTGGCCGACTGGCAGCCAGAAGGCGATTCGATGCGCCTCACCATTGCCGCGCCGGGCGACCTCGCCCCCTTCATCGCGCCCAAGGGATCGATCACGGTCAACGGCGTTTCGCTGACAGTGAACTCGGTGGAAGACCGCAAGGATGGCCTGGTGCATTTCGGGCTGAACATCATCCCGCACACCGCCGATGTCACCACGCTGGGCGAACTGGCGCAGGATGCCGAAGTGAACCTGGAAGTCGATACGATTGCGCGTTACCTGCACCGGATGCAGGCGCTGCGGGGCGGGGTGAAGGTTCGCCGTCGCGAACGTCCGCTAACGACCCGAAAGCAGACTTGGTGGTCAGGCTCTTAGATTTGGCTGAAAAAAGGCCCGCAGGGAAGAAACCTTGCGGGCCTTTCGATTTCAATGATCAGAATTTCTAGCCTTCGCTAACTGAAACTGTCGCGACTTCACCTGTATCCTCACTAGTCGATGTCCAGGTGCCATCCTCGGCAAGCGGACCGTTTGCGTAGCATCCGCCAGTCACATTGCCGGTTTCGACTGTGTAGCAATAACGGCCGGCCTCTGGCATCTCGAAGGTGCCAGTCGATGTCTCTTCACCCGAAGTGAAAGTGAAAGTACCGTCTGCTGCCAGAGTGATAGTCCCCATCGAACCGTCAGGGTAAGCCACATCATAGGTTCCCGCGGATTCCTCGGGTGTAGCTAAAGTCAATGGATCGAAAACCGCTTCTTCAGCGGCTACTTCTTCTTCAGGCATGGGCTCGGGTGCCTCTTCAGACCCCGAACAGCCTGCCAGAGATGCGAAACAGGAAAGCGCAATAAGCTTCTTCATGTATTTTCCCCTCGATTTTCGACGATCAGGATAGTTGCGAGCTCCATATGAAGCAAGTTGCTTGCGAGCTAGTTCGGAGGACAGCTGGCCAATGTCCGCTTTCCACCCACTTTCGGACATAGCTCAAACACTTTCCTACAACGCACCAGCCGCCTCACCCTCGGCCCCATGCCGAGAATTCCTGCGCACAGGCACCGCCGCCGCCCGCCGTTCTTCCACCCCGTACCGTTGCGATCCCGCCGCGATGGGTGGACGCCCGCGCGCCAGTGCGCCTTCCTCGGCCATCTGTACCTGACCGGCAGCGTCAGCGCCGCTGCGCGCGCGGTGGGGATGAGCCGGATGAGCGCCTATCGCCTGCGTCGGCGTTCCGATGCGGCCAGCTTCGCCCATGCCTGGGACGTGGTGCTTACCCCGCCTGGCAAGGGCCGCATCGCAAGCCAGGTCGATTGGCGAAAGGTTACAGTTGAAGAGCTGTCTCGCCGCGTCGACATGGGGCTGGTCACGCCACTGATCCACCGTCGCCGCATCATGGGCGTGCGCCGGAAAGCCGACAATTCCGCGCTTCTGCGGCTGCTCAGGCGGCTGGACAACGCCAGCGAGCGGCCCGAAGCCGAAGGCCCGGCGCGATGACGCAGAACTTTTTCAAAACACCCCTTTGGGCGTTCCACGATAGCGGCGCGTCAGCCTGTCACGTCGGCCAGCGCGGCGACGAAGGCATCGATGTTGCCCATGGTCAGCCCGGCCACGTTGATGCGGCCCGATCCTGCCATGTAGACGCCGTGCTTCTCGCGCAGCTGCTGCACCTGTTCCTTGGAAACGGGCAGCATGGCGAACATGCCCTTCTGCCGCCCCAGCGGAGTAAGGTCCACGCCGCCGGCATTGCTGCTAGCGGCCAGCTTGGCGCGCACCTGGCCGATGCGCTGGCGCATGTCCTCGACTTCGGCCAGCCAGTCGGCTGTCAGCGCTTCGTCCTCCAGGATCACGCGCACGGTTGCGCCGCCATGGTCGGGCGGCATCGACCAGTTGGCGCGCGCCAGCGCCGCGCCGTTGGACATGATGCGGGCGGTATCGTCCGCATTGGCACCCATGGCGAAAAAGGCGCCCACGCGGTCGCGATAGACGCCGAAGTTCTTGTCGCAGCTGTAGGCCACCAGCGCTTCGGGCACGGCGGCCAGCACCGCGCGCAGGCCATAGGCATCGGCTTCCATGCCGTCGCCCAGCCCCTGGTAGGCAAGGTCGATGATCGGCAGGATACCCTTGTCCTTCACCAGCGCGGCGATCTCGTCCCACTCTTCATTCGTGTAATCCACCCCGGTGGGGTTGTGGCAGGCGCCGTGCAGCAGCAGGGCATCGTCCTTGCCGGCACTGGCGATGGCTTCGCGCAGTGCATCCATGTCTGCGGCGCCATCGGCGGTGGCGTGGTTGAAGGTGGCCGCGGGCATGCCGCAATCGGCCAGGATCTGCGCATGGTTGGGCCAGCTGGGCGTGCCCATCCACACCTGCGCCACGCCGCTCTTCTTCGCCAGCGCCACGGCCAGGCGCACCGCGCCGGTGCCGCCGGGGGTCTGCATCCCGTCGATCCGCCCGCCATGGTCGCCCGCTGCGCCGAACACGTGGGGGACCAGGCCGCGCACGAAGCCCATGTCGCCCTCGGGGCCGAGATAGGCCTTGGTGCCCTGCGTCTCCAGCAGCCGCTGTTCGGCGGCCTTGATGGCGCGGAACACCGGCGTGTTACCGTCGGACGTGCGGTAGACCCCCACGCCAAGGTCGATCTTGGTGGGACGCGGGTCCGCCTCATACAGCTTGATGAGGGCAAGGAGGGCGTCAGGCGGCTGTTGGTCGAGTCTGTCGAGCATGATGGCGGCTCAATGCCGCCACTGCGTGTGATCTGCAAGGGTGCAGATCAAACTTGCAGCAAAGGTGCCGCTTGCGGCCTAGAACGGCAGCCAGCGCTGGTTGCGCGAGAAGCGCAGGTATCCGGCATTCACGCCCAACCGCAGCCCGGCCCCCACGCGGATCGGGATCAGCACGATATCGCCCTTGCGCACATAGCTGGCCGTGAACCCGCCGACGAAATAGGCCTGCCCCTCGCCTGCCGGGAATCGCTCGTACAGTTCCTCGGTATCGTAGAGGTTGTAGACCAGCACGAAGGTGTTGCCGGCATTGGCGCCGGCATCGATGCCCACCGACGGCCCGGTCCAGTAGACCGGCATGTTGCCTTCGACCGCATGGTGCAGCGTGCCCGAGCCATAGCGCACGCCCAGCACGAAGGCACCGCCGCCTTCGCGCCCGACGATGTAGCCGTTGGGTTCGCCCTGGTCGGCGAGGATATCCTGGATCAGCCGCGCCAGCCCTTCCGCACCGCGACCGAACAGCCCTTCGGCAGCGCCGATCAAGTCGTCTTCGGCATAGGTGCCGTTGGGGTTCTGCGCAGGTGCCGCCTCGGCCACGTCCACCGTGGTGCCTGCGACCGGCGCCTGTTCGGGCGGCAGGTCCAACGTTGGGCTATTGTCGTAACGCGGCGTGGCCTCGGAGATCTCGTAGGTGCCCTCGAAGCCCGGCTCTGCCGCCGCGGTCTCGATCGGCGCGGCGGTGGTTGCGGTGGCTGGCGGGTCCACCAGGTCGCCATCGATCATGGCATCCGGATCGACCGTTTCGATCTGCTGTGCCGCGGCAGGCAGCGACAGCGCGGCAAGGGCTGGCAGCGCGATAGCAGCGATGGCTTTACGGACCCGGAACATGTTTTCCTCCTGATTTCGCACGCCTTGACAACAAGCGAACCACGTCAGCCTCGCTTTGAGTCCCCTGCGCCTGAAGCGACAATGAATAGGCGGCGAGTCGAATCGAAATCGCGATGAACCGAATCGAACCCGTGCCGGCACGAAGCTTTCGCGAGAAAGGAGAAAAGCGCCCTTGAAGCCACCAAGCCCCCTCGTTATAGCGCGGGCCTTGCCGCTTGGGTCCGGAGACGTGGGTGAGTGGCTGAAACCAGTTCCCTGCTAAGGAACCATACCTCTATCGGGGTATCGAGGGTTCGAATCCCTCCGTCTCCGCCACCCTCCTGTTTTCTGATGTCGCTGGATATCGAAAACAGGCCTTGAATTCCAAGCCTTACCAGTAACCTCTGTTTACACACGTCGCTCCGTGTGTTCTGGTGTCGCCACACAGTTACCGAGATTGTGGTGGGACAACTGGTGGGACTGACGGCTCTTCAGATCAAGAATGCACCGGCTGGCATGCATCCAGATGGGGGTGGCTTGTATCTGTGCGTGAAGCCCAGCGGGTCGAAAAGCTGGGTCTATCGCTTCCAACTGGACGGAAAACGCAGGGAGATGGGTCTTGGCTCGCTGCAGGTCGTAAAGCCTGTTGAAGCCCGTGCAGAGGCAGCGAACCTGAAAAAGTTGGTCTCGGCTGGCATCGACCCCATCGACCAGCGCAAGGCGGAGAAGCAAGCCGCTATCGCCGAACGCAAGTCAGCCGAGGTCGAGCGCAAGCGTTCGGAGATGACCTTTCGCAAGGCTGCCGAGCACTACATCGAAAACCGCAAGTCCAGCTGGAGCAATGCCAAGCATGCCCAGCAATGGGAGAACACGCTCAAGGCCCATGCCTACCCGGTCATTGGCGACCTGCCGGTTGCCGATGTTACGGCAGAACACGTTGTCGAGATCCTGAAGCCCATCTGGAGCACGAAGTCGGAAACAGCCAGCCGCGTGCGTATGCGGATCGAAGCGGTCCTCAATGCTGCGAAGCTGATGGGCTGGCGCGAAGGTGAGAACCCGGCAGTCTACAAGGGTGGCCTCGAAGCTGTGCTGCCCCCGATCAGCAAGGTGAGGAAGGTCAGGCACCACCCTGCCATGCCCTATAAGGATGCGCCTTCGTTCATGGCGAAGCTGCGCGACAAACCGAGCATGGGCGCGCTTGCCTTGCAGTTCTGCATCCTGACAGCTGCGCGCTCCGGTGAGGTCCGCCAAGCGACATGGGACGAGATTGATCTTGATGCGGCGCTGTGGACCGTTCCAGCCGAACGAATGAAGGCGCGAAAGGAACATCGCGTTCCGTTGAGCAAGCAAGCCGTCGAACTGCTGAATAGCCTTCCTCGGCTGGCAAACAGTCCGCTGGTGTTTCCAGGGCAGCGCAAGAAGCCCCTTTCGGACATGACGCTGGCCGCTGTGCTCAAGCGAATGGATCTCGAGCGATACACCGTTCACGGGTTCCGTTCGACCTTCCGCGACTGGGCTGCAGAGACGACCGATCATTCGAGCGAAGCGGTCGAGATGGCGCTGGCCCATACCATCGGCAACAAGGTCGAGGCTGCCTATCGGCGTGGCGATCTGTTGGAGAAGCGCAAGGCAGTCATGGAAGATTGGGCGGTCTTCTTGGGAGGCGGCGATGGCTGATTGGATTGACCTGTCCATCGCACTCGACAAGCTGGCTGAGTACCGGGATAAGTTGAGCCAGAGCGAAGCGGAAAAGTTTGGCGATCCCAGGAAGCAGATGTTGGCGAGGCTGCGTCTAGGTGAAGTGCCAGCTCGCGCTACCCAGTGGACACATCGAAAGTGGCGGGGGCAAGACCTGCTCATCGATGAGCGGGAAATCGACTACCTCATACCAGAGACGTTTTGGCATCTGGGCTTCATAGACGGCCCATTTCTCCCGCCCGGTTCTGACGCTGAAGAACAGTTTGGTGCGCAATGGAAAGCAGGTTCATTTGTCCGGCATTTGCGCTCCAATGATGGGCGCTCTGAATTTTGGCAGGTCCAAGGAGTAGAAGTCGAGCAGCGTCTGCTGGCTGTCACCATACCCGACACAGTGGCTGTGAATGTAGAGGCTGACCCTAGCACGCCTATGCGTGTGTCGGAGGCGAAGCTCCGTCGTTGGTTCAAGCATCACCGCACGCAAGTTCCCGAGCGTGAACTAACGATTGTGAAGGTTTGGGGTGCAGCCAAGGCTCATTTCGCGCCAAAGAAGTTTGTCACCCGTAAGCAGATTGAAGATTTGCTCGGGGAGATCTTGGGGCCAAGAAAATCTGGCAGGAAAAGACGGGTCAAATCGACCACTAACTGACTGTATATAAGATACAAAAATAATGGAACTGAAAAGCGCAATTGCCCCGGACGGGACTATTGCTCGGGTCAATTTCGTGCGCATGATGGGGAAGCATTGGCAACCAACACGAGGTTGAAATGCAAACTCTATTTCTATCAGTTCAAGACACAGCGCAGGCTCTCAGCCTTAGCCGGTCAAGCATCTACAAGCTGATCAACGCGGGCACACTGCACACGATCAAGATCGGCACCCGCACCCTTGTCACCATGGAGAGCATTGAGGCGCTTCTGGGGGAGGCGCGGTGATGATCGACTGGAAAGCCATCAAGGCGAAGACAGACATCGCCAGCGTCATCGGGGCCGCAGTGCCGCTCAAGAAGCAGGCGGGCCTGCTCAAGGGCTGCTGCCCGTTTCATCACGAAAAGACGCCTTCGTTCACGGTCTATGACGACCACGCCCATTGCTACGGCTGCGGCTGGCACGGCGATGTCGTCGATTTCGTCATGGGCATCGACAACTGCGATGCAGCAGAGGCCATCAGGAAGCTCGGGGCGGGGGAAGTCGCCATGGACAAGCACACCAGCAAGATCATCACCCAGCGCCAGCAGCAACAGGACGAGGCCCGCGCAAAGGCCATCCGCGAAGCCAACGCGATCTGGGAGAGGGCGGAAGAGGCCAGCGAGGCCCATCCCTATCTCCAGAAGAAGAAGATCGGGGCGCATACCGCCAGGCAGGAAGGCAATGCGCTCATTATCCCCGTGCGCGATGGCGAAGGGAACATCCAATCGATCCAGCGCATCGGCCCTGACGGCGAAAAGAGGTTCCTGAAGGACGCTCCCATGGCAGGCGGGCGCTACCATTTCGGGATCGCCATCGGGCGCACCATCGTCTGCGAAGGCTTCGCCACGGGTGCCTCGATCTACGAGAGCATCCCTGATCGTGTCACGGTCGCGTTCTCGTCGGCTGGCGTGAAGGAAAGGGTCCGCGAGCTTCATGCCCTTGGCGTCGATGTCGTGATTGCCGCAGATCGCACGGGCCTCGCCGACTACATCGAACTGGGCGAGGAACTGGGGGTGTCAGTTTTTGTCCCCCCTGCCCCTTACGATGATTTCAACGACTATGCCGTGGCCGAAGGGCATGATGCGGTGAAGGCCTGTTTGCGCGGCGATCCGGTTGTCAATACGGAACCGCTGGAAAAACCTGCTACAGGATTTTCCGCCCCGGCCAATGACGAAACGGATCCCATCGACATCTGGACACGGTACGACCCGCCGTTCCTGCCCACGGGCCTCCTGCCCCCGCTGATCGAACGCTGGGCGGGTCTCAGGGCCAAGCAGATGGGCTGCGATGCTGGTGGGCTGGCCATGGCGGGCCTTGCTGTCTGTGCCGCGGCCATTCCCGACACGATCAAGGTCAAGGTCAAGGAAGGCGACACATGGTACGAGAACGCCCGCCTGTGGGTGGCGTTGATCGGCAGGCCCTCAACGATGAAGTCGCCCATGATGCGCGCGGCTGTCTCCCGCTTGAGGGACATGGACAGCGAACTGCTCGCTGAGTTCCGGCAGGCGCTTGGCAAGTGGCAGCAGGACAAGCTCGACGGCAATGTCTACGAGAAGCCTGTCCAGACACGGATCCGCATCGAGGATGTCACCACGGAAGCGGCGCAGGAGGTCATCAAGACATCCCCGCTCGGCATCCTCGCCATTCAGGACGAACTGTCAGGCTGGTTCGGCGGCATCGAGAAGTATGGCAGCGCCAAGGGTGCTGCCAAGGACCGCGCGTTCTGGCTCCAAGCCTACAACGGCGGCAAGTACTCGGTTGATCGCATCGGGCGCGAGAGTTTCGAAATCCAGAACCTGTCCATCTCCATCCTCGGCGGCATCCAGCCCGATGTCATGCGCAAGATCTGCGAGGACGCGACCGACGATGGCCTGATCCAGCGTTTCATGCCCGTCATGCTGCCAAGGGCGGTCATGTCGGTCGATGTGAGCGCAGGAGAGATCCAGAACGATTACGATGCGCTCGTCGAGCGGCTGCGGGCCATCAAGGGCGAGGGAAGCTTCTACGAAACTGGCTTCAAGCCGCTGCGGTTCAGTGACGAGGCCAGCGAGGTCGTGGATGAATTGATGCAGATCCACTTCGAACTCGCAACTGACCTTGAGGATGTGTCCATGCGGTTCGCGGCCCATGTCGGCAAGTACAACGGCATGTTCGCCCGTCTCGCGCTGACCTTCCACTGCATCGAGAACGCCAACGTCGATGTCCTGCCACGGGAGATCAGCGCGGACACCGCCAAGCGCGCCGCCAGGTTCCTGCACAACTACGTCTTCGGCCACGCCAAGGCTTTCTACAACGGCCTGCTCGGCATGTCGCCGGATCAGGAGATCCTTGAAGAGGTCGGCGGATACATCATCGCCAACAATATTGAGCGGGTCACTGCACGAACCTTCGCTCGCGGCTCAACGAAGATGCGGAAACTGACCAAGTGGAACATCCAGCCGATCTGCGAGCAACTCCTCGCGCTGGGGTGGCTGGAGCCACCAGCGAAGGGAGCCTCGGATGTCATCGCCTACTCCGTCAACCCGCGCGTCCATGATGTCTTCAACGCCAAGGCTGAGGAAGAGAAGGAGCGCAGGGCAGAGCTGCGCAGGGTCATCCATGAGGTGTTTACAGGCAACACGGACCTCTCGTTCGACTGAAAATGACAGGTCGCGCGCGCGAGGGACAATCCAGGACAAGCCGGACAATCCCGGACAAGTTTAGTCTGATTTTGTCCGGGAACGTCCCTCGTGTGTGTATATAGAAATAGAAATAGAGATTTTTTCCTTATTATATAGGCACGCTTCCATGCCACGCGCACGAGGGACAATCCCGGACACTCGGAAATCTGGCTGATTGCTCTGGCGGTGACGATCATGACCATTGCTTGAACAAAGAGCTACTGGTCGGGATGCCTTCCCATGACAGTGTCTCGATGTCATGCGACGCTTTCAAAAGCTTGGAGGTACGATGCCGCTCATGGTGGCGGCGCTTCTCTGCCATGACATGGTCTAGGTAGCATCGGAGGACTTCCTTTGGGCGCTTTGGACGGCCCCTCTCGCACCATCACTGCTCAACCGCGCCATGTCCTCTTCCCCCAAAGTGGGGAAAGGTCTCGAAATTTAGGAAAGCGATTCTTCGCTGGTCCTCTCAACTTCGCTTGGTTCAGCTTACGACCCAAAAAGCGGACCTTTAAGCGCATGGCCGCTATGCGCCCCAATCCCGGACATTCAGAGCCTGCTCAAGACGGCCCAATAGCTGACATAGCGACAGGACTAAGGCTGAATGTCCGCTATTTTTTGAGAGTGCCTATCCGCATCCACTTCAAAGGCTCCAAGTTTTTATCAGACGCTTGGGAGCAAGATGTTCTTGGCGGGCAAACGTGATGGTGCTGGCAAAGTTTGTTCCTTGGCGCGACTTCCCCGACTCCGGTTACAAATCATCCCGATTGCCTGTGGTCGAAAGTTCAGCGAGAACCTAAGGACGGAAGTCTATCTGGGGTTTCATCGGCATCCAATGCAATGTTGAAAAAGGCTCATAAGAACCTGCTTTATGCTACGTTGCTAGCGATCCTCGCAGGCGCCAGTTACCTCCTTTTCGCCCCCGAGGACGAGGAAGTGGAAGTGTTGACCGCAGCGATTGCCCCTGCGGAGCGTGTGCTTGCGGTAAATGGCCGTATCCGTCCTCGGCTGCAGGTCGATATCCGCCCCTCGCTTGGCGGTGAACTTGTATCCTTGCCGTATGATGTAGGCGATCAGATTGCGCAGGGAACGATCCTCGCCAAGATCGACGATGCTCCCGAAATTGCAGCCATTGCAGAAGCCAATGCTGCCGTTCAGGCGCAGCAGGCAGTGCTCGAGCAGGCGCGGCGCGATCTTGCCCGGTTCGAAGCGCTTGGCGAATTTGTGAGCCGGGCAGACTTGGAGCAGCGCCGTCTCGCGGTTGAAGAAGGTGCAAGAGAGCTCAATCGTCGCGAGGCAAATGTCAGACAGGCCAGGGAGTTGCGCGACCGCCGCGTCTTGCGGGCCCCTTTCTCGGGAGTGATCCTGGATCGTCCGGTGGATCCGGGTCAGACTGTAAGCCCTGACAGTGTCATCTACCGGCTGGCCGATCTGTCCAGCCCCGAGGTCAGCGCGGAAGTTGACGAGATTTACGCGACCGAGATCCGACCGGGAATGGCGGCACTTGTCAGCCTGCCGGGCCTGCAAGAATCTGTCAGGGGCGAAGTAGTCCACATCGAACCTCTGGTCGATCCTGCAACTGGCGCGCGCGATGTCCGCATCGCCATCGACAGCGCCGGCAACGGCATTCCCTCAGGCCTCACGGTCACGGTCAATCTGGTGATCGAAGAACTTGACCAGGCCATCAGCATACCGCGCCGATTGATCCTCGACGTCAATGGCAGCCAGGTGGTGCGCGTAGTCGATTCCGATGGGATCGTAGGCGAACAGGCGATCTCGTTCGTGGACTGGCCCGCCGAACAGGTGATCGTGGTGGATGGCCTTGAAGCTGGTGACCACATCCTCCTCGATCCGGAGGCAGCATTGCCGGGCGAAACCGTCAGGATCGCCGACTAGATGTCCCCATATGCCGTCAAGTTGGCATTTCGCCACCTGCTTTCGCATCCGGGACAGACCGCACTGCTGATTACAGGAGTGACACTGGGCGTAACGGTCTTCATTTTCATGAGCGCGCTTATCGGAGGACTGGCATCCCTGCTGACACTGCGCACGGTTGGCAGTATTCCACACATCGTCTTGGAAAGACCAGATCGGGATCCGGCGATCCTGTCAGAGGCCGAGAACGTCCAGGTGATCACCCAGAAGGACCTTAGCCGGAGAGAGCAGATTGCAATCTGGCAGCCGGCGATACCTATCATCGACCAGACGCCCGGCGTCACGGCATTTTCGCCGCAGATCAGGGGAGCGGCTTTTCTGGAGCGCGGACAAGCCATCGCATCTGTCGGGATCATCGGCGTCGAGCCGGGCAAGCTCTCGGCGATCGCGGATATCGACGGCGCCATTATCGGCGGAAGCAGCAGCCTGCCGCCTGATGGTATCCTCATAGGCAGTCGGCTGGCCAGGGATCTGGGCCTCGTTGTCGGGCAGGTCGTGCGGCTCAGTTCAGATCGAGGGCGCGTTCGCAGTTTCAGGATCGAAGGAATCTTTGAACTCGGCATTGCCAGCGCCGATCAACAGGCCGTCTATATGAACTTCACTACCGCAAGGGCGCTGTTCGATCTTCCGACCGGAATTTCCAGGATCGAGATCAAGGTCGAACCAGCCGTAGACGCGCCGAATATCGCCGCTGAACTGCGTCGTTCCACAGGGCTCAAGGCAACTGCATGGACCGAAGATAATGCGCAATTGTTCGAAGGTCTGGACGCACAGGCACGCACGGGAACTATCATCAAGGTCTTTGCCCTCATCACGATCGTGATCGGGATTGCCAGTGCCATGCTGCTTTCCATTGTCAGGCGGCAATCCGAAATTGGAATCATGCGGGCCATGGGGGCGAGCAAGACACTGGTGGTTTCTATCTTCGTGCTGGAGGGTACATTGATCGGTCTGGCTGGCGCCATCGCGGGAGCTGCCCTCGCGTGGCTTGCCCTCGCGCCCTTGCCGCCGGTTAGCCAAGTCCAGAGCGGAGGCCTCCCCATCGATCAGGCTCAGGGCGATTTCCTCTTGGCGATACTCCTGACAACCGTCGCTGCAGCGCTTGCGTCAGTCCTGCCTGCCCGGCGCGCTTCCCGGATCGATCCAGTGGAAGCAATCGGCTCGTGAGGGAAGTCGCCCTCCTCGAAGTGAAAGCTCTTACCAAGAACTTTGGTGAGGGCGATGTCATGGCCAGAGTGCTGAAGGGCATCGATCTCGCGATCGACTATGGAGAAATGGCAGCGCTGCTTGGCCCATCTGGTTCCGGCAAGAGCACGCTGCTGACCATCCTTGGCACGCTCATGCGCGCAAGTGGCGGGAGCCATGAGATGCTGGGAATCGACCTAATGAATGCCAGCGAGAAGCAACGCACCGAATTTCGGAGCCGTCACCTTGGTTTCGTATTCCAGTTCCACCATCTGCTGCCCGATCTTACCGCATTAGAGAACGTCATGATGCCAGCGGCTTCTGCTGCTGGACGCGAGACCTCGACGATGCGCCATAAAGCTGCCGAATTGCTGGATGCTGTGGGTCTGGCTGACCGCAGGGATTATCGTCCCAAAGCATTGTCCGGGGGACAACGTCAACGTGTCGCGGTAGCGAGGTCCCTGATCAACGAACCGGTTCTAGTTCTTGCCGACGAACCAACCGGAAATCTCGATCACGAGTCGGCTGAAAAGGTGATGGAGTTGATTCGCCGCATAAACCAGGTGACGAGTACGAGTTTCCTAATCTCCACCCACGACGAGAATATTGCTGCCCAATGCCCGCGCCGCATCGAATTGCTGGATGGAAGAATTGTTGCTTGATTTTAGCCCGTTGGTCGCATGCACAATGTAAAAAATTTGCGTCGCCGACATTGCAGTCATTGGTGCGCTGCTTCGCCGCTCCTGAAGGCGGCAGTCCGCTATCGCGGTTTGTGTGCCGATAGCTGCCTGTCCGCAAGCGGCCCAGAAGCCGACACTAGCGGGTCCTTCTGACGGATTAGGCAAACGGGTTGTTCGCGCCCCGATCGCTCGGATGTGTGAGATTTTCGAAAAGACCGAATTTGGATAGCCCTGAAACGTAGCGCGTTCATGGCAAGCAGCCTATCCCGCTATGCATGACGCGCCGCTCAACATCATCGGCAAGAACAGACGACTTGCGCTTTGCCATGCGGGTTAAATTCGCCGTGCCGTCGCGTGGATTGGGTCCCGACGCCGATCGCCTTCACGAATGGCTCCGCGACAACGTCGGGAAAGACAAGTTTGCCATCCACAGCGCCAGCATGACCGGGGGCAGCGCCGTGGCCGTGCATCTGGCTAATCCTAATGATGCTGTGCGGCTGGTGAAGGCGTTTCCGCAGCTGGAGTTGGCTAATGGGTAGGGCTTGATTGGGGCAACGGGGCGTCAGTAGAGGCGATCAAGAGCAACGACGACAGGTTCGCGAAGGGCCTGCGGGAGACTGTAGAAGCGATCCGCCGGGACGGGGCCATCAGCCTGCCGGGATCGCCGCAGAGCTGAACGCGCGCCACATGAGGACCGCAAGGGGCGGCAAGTGGGATGCTTCGACAGTCCGAAATCTGCTTCAGCGGCTTACGATTGCAGCATGAGGCTCTTTGTTCTCGTCTTCCGCCCTGCTTTTTTCGCCTTCCTGAGTCAAAAATGTCGAGGAAAAAAAGCTGTTTGCCATTTGTGGTCGCCCTCAAAACGTATACCAATCAAGGTCTTCAGTCACGAGGAACCCTCTTAGTTGACTTTTAACTCAACTCTCCTACGTATCGAGATGGCGAAGCGCTCCGGTCTCGTAGAGCGGACGTTTCTCCGAGACCATAGCCGGGAGAAGAAGCGCACTGTGCTGCTTCCACGCCACGTTGACGATGCTCTTAAGGAGTTTGGGCGGAACTCAGTTTCGGCGCACTTGGTTCTGGATACTTACCTCAAGGGCCACTTGGTGAGTGTGACAAAGGATCGTTCAGTAAGTGCAGATTTCAAACTTATGGAAGAGGTCGAGGACGTATGGATCTTGGCTTTCCGCAAACCAAGAAGCTCTCAACGAAGGCTATTGGGGCGATTTTTGGCCAAAGATGTATTCGTAGGTTTGGGATTGTATCAGAGAGGTGATCTTGCTGGTTCGAACTACACCAACTGTGGTCAGGATGTCGTCGCGCACTGGGAGAAGTTGCTAGGACCTATGGCTCCGATGTCTGCTTCTAATCCAAGCAACTGTTTTGGTCACGTTTATAGGATTATGGATGATGAAGACTAAGCGCGGAAACATTTCTCCTGAACGAGAATACGACCGAGCGCTTTATCGCTCTGAGCTTGTGAGTCTGTTCTGGGGAATAATCATGGAGCGGAAGAAGTCCCCTAAAGGTTTCACGCTGAAGAAGCTCTCTGAACTTCTGTCGGTGGACAAGGCGCAAGTTTCGCGGTGGTTCAATGACCTTCCAAACTGGGAGGCGAATACAGTAGCGGATATAGCAAGCGCGCTAGATGTTGACCTCGAAGTGGTTGCCAGAGATCGTAATAGTGGCAAGGTTTACTCTTCAGCAGGAGCAAGGCCGAAAGTGTCTACTTCGACGCAGGACACGTTTAGACCTCTTCAGTCTTGGAACACCATTTCTCGGCCACGGATAGAGACTTCAACGGCCCCTACTCGAGTGCCGACAGGCATGGAAATGTTCGAGATACACGCATGATCATCCAGCCAACCACGCCGAGCGGCTATGTGATCTTTTGTGACGATGTGCGTCAAGAAGTCTCAGGAAAGCACACGCTTGTTGGAATGTACGGTGGAGAAATGACGGTCTTCGGCACGGCGCCGGCAGTCGTACCGATGTTGTGCGCCGTGGTTCGCTATCGTGAGAACCCAGAGCACTTGCCTCAGCTGGTTAGATTTGAAGTGATAAAGATCACGCCTGATAGCAGAACCGTACTTATGGAGGCTTCCACAGACATCCCTCCACCGCCGACAGAGTTCGAGTTTCCCGACTCGTTAGAAGAGGATACGCACAACTTTGTTGAACTCGGCTTCACTGCAAAGATTTCTCCTCTTGAGATCTCCGAAGATTGTCAAATCAAAGTGAGAGCTTATGCAGGAGAGAATGAAATCAGATTGGGTGCACTGGCCATAAAGTTGGCACCGCCGCGATCAGAAGAAACGACAGACGGCACTGAGGCGGAATAGAGAGCTCGCTTCAAGTCAAGCTCTCAAAGATTGGCTCTGGCTGAACCGTCCAGGCGCTATGTTGATCCGGCTCTAGTCGTCGCAAGTGATGCAGAGCGGAAACTGGGATCCCAACTCACTGTCCGGTTCTTCCGCCCCACAATGAGCGCATGAAACACTGACTTCTCGAACGTCGAAGTCACGACGTCGTGCTCAAGCCGCATGCCACGCTCGCCCTTCTTCTTCTGTAAATGCCATCGCATCCTCCGACGGAGCAGTGTTTATGAGACTAATCCCTTAGAATCGCTTTACGCCCGTTCGTTGATGTATGACGTTGGGGGCTCTTTAGGCCAGATGTTGAGAATGGGACGGCCAGAGAATGAAAACAATGGTGGCTTGTAGCTTAGGGGCAGTTCTGCTCCTCCTTTCGGCATGCGCCGAAAGCGACAAGTTCGAAGATCGCGAGGCCAGGATCGAGGCAGCTTTAGAAGACAATCGAAATGTGAGCGTCCTTGGATCCGAGGCAGTCTGGCTGGTTAAGACATCTTCCTTGGCAGCTAATGACAGAACCGCTGTGTTCTTTGAGTATGGAGACAACTACGCTGCATGTGTCGAGTTTGCCGAGGCCTATGAAGCACAATATGAGGACGAGTATCACTGTGAAGGGCTGCGCTAGGGTGTTCAAGACTCGCAAGTCAGGGTCTTGTGGTCCCGTAAGTTAGCATGTTGCGTCCGCCTTCCCCCTGCAATTTTCAAGAACAGACAGTCCGCTAACGACCCGAAAGCGGACGTTTTGCTCACGCTTGAGCTTGACGATTTCCAAAGGCCAAGTAGGCCCCAAAGACAGCAACGACTACGAAACCGAGAAGAGCCGGAATCCCCATTAACGGAAGGGGAAGTTCACCACCGAAGTGCCTAAATGCGAAGCCGACACTTGCTGCGAACTGTGCCAATGAACCGGAAATAATCAACCAACCGGGCATTCTAGTTCGGCTAAGTTTGGCCTCTTGAAAGAGTGCCACAGCCATTCCGAGACTGAAGACAAAGTTGCCTCCGTCGAAAACGCTCGTCGCAAATCCAACTATCGTGAGGTAACCGGCCAAGTCGAATTGTTCTTGGCTCACAAGTGCCCCGTAACCACCGATCATGGCAGCATACATTGGTAGCACAAGCGCAACACCGATCGCTGTTAGTGCCCAACCGGAGCGGTTAATGTCTTTCATTTGAACCAGTGCACCTGCGCCGAGCAGTGCCACTGCAATCATTTCAAATCGCCAGCCCCGGGAGAGGTCTGGATAATATTGTTGGTAGTAAGAGTGCAGCTCCGATGTGCTCGCAGTAAGGCCAGGAAAGTGCTGCGAGATGAGGACGTATTCGATAGCTATGAATGGAAGTGCGCCTGCCCCAAGTAACAGAAAGATGCCACCAAATCTCTGATCCATCGCCATATCCTCGCGGTTTTAAGGCAGAATAACGCGTTCTGACCAAAGCGCCCAAGGCTTTCATTCGCCAATTTACAGATCGCAATACGTCTACTTCCCCCCAGAAGGGGATACTCGCCAGCCCATCAATCCTTCGAATTGGTCACTCAGAGGTGAAAGTGAACTCCGCTAGCTCCGGCGCGAAAAAACGCGCAGCATTATCATGCAGAATGGCTCGTTTTTGTTCATAGGTCAGGAAGGGCGCTTCATTGATGGCGTCGATGCCTTCGCCGATCATGCCCGGCCAGTTCATCTGGTCCGACCCAAACATGATGCGATCAGTAAAGCCGGCCTCAGTAAGGTCTTGCAGATAATTGTAATACTCTTCTCGTGTCAGCGCTAATTGAAGCACGGCCACGTCGACCATGACTTGCGGGAAATAGTAGAGCAGTGCCTTCATGTCGTCGCTGAAGGGATAACCCGCGTGCATGACGTAAACGCGCAGCCTCGGATGGGCTCGCAGCACCTCCTCCAATGCAAGCGGCGATTGGATGCGGTAATCTGGATAGAGCGCATGGGAGCCCGGTGGTCCATTGCCGATATGGATACCTACCGGGATGCCATGCTGTTCGGCCATCGCCCAGAAGGAAGCAAATTCGGGATCATCGGCAAGGATGCCGGAATACTGGTTTGAGACCTCCGCTAAAACCGCAAACTCGTCTGCCTCGTAGCTGGTAGCGAGATCCTGTGCAGTGATCGGTGCGTCCCGCCGGATGTTAAGTTCCTGGCCCCGAAGGAAACGGTCAGGTGCAGCCGAAGACCATGTAACGAATTCCGCCATATTCGAACTCAGGATGCCGATGACATTGCGGCGTTCCATTTCCGCAATCGTCTGGTTCATGACCTCAGCATCGGTTGCTGGTCCGCGAATTGGTTCCTCGCATTGCGGGTTCATCATGATTTCCACCATCGCGGCCGGCCAAGGCGGATCACCGGTGTATCGCAAGTCGGCGGCTATGCCGGGACAAACCGCGTTGGGGGCCGGACCGTTATCCTCAGCGCCCGAGGCATGAAGGTGAACGTCAATGACCGGGCCGGTGTATGCACGGTTGGGATCTTCGGCCTGTGCGCTGGCCAACCCAGCAAAAGCCAGCGAAGAACTCACGAGCACAATTCCAATGCGTCGCATTCAGTTCGCTCCTATCCGATCGTGAGCAACACCCTATCAAAGGATCAGCAATAGTTGCAAACAGCGTTAGCCACGCCGGTTCTCTAATGACTGCTTTCCACCCACTTCCAGACATGGAAGCACGATTGGCGGTCACCCGAAAGCAGACGGCCCCGCAGTAGACCTCCCTCGGGACGTTAGACCAATATGGTGGAACAAATGGTGGGACAAATTCTTACAGGCGAATTAGATCTAATTAATTGGCATTATATCAAATCCTTACATAGCTAGTTTAACTCCCTCCGTCTCCGCCACCGGCCTTCCGCAAAATCCGCTGGCCCCGAACCGCGCCCCGTCCTTGCCTACAGCGGGGGACAAATGCCACCGATGGCTTGTCTTTCGCCTGCCACCCATGGTCAGCGGTGCGAATGTTTCAAATGATACGTTACAGCAGGCGCTGCCGGGGATAAGGCAAGGACCATGGCAAACGACCGCGTCACCATCGTTCACGAGAACTTCCGCCGCCGGGTTGCCGCACAGGATTTCCCGCAAGGCGCACCGCCTTCCGGCCCGCTGGACGATGTCACCGCCGCTTCCGTGTTCCGCACCGCCTGCCTAACCCGGGCGATGGACCGCGAAAGCCGCAGAATGCAGGCGGCTGGCCAGGGCTATTACACCATCGGCCCGTCGGGACACGAAGGCATGGCTGCCGTGGCTGCCGCGCTGCGCCCGAGCGATCCGGCCTTCCTGCACTACCGCGATGCTGCCTTCCAGTTGCAGCGCGCCGAGCAGGTTCCGGGACAGACCGCGGCGTGGGACATGCTGCTGTCCTATGCCTGCTCCAGCGAAGACCCGATATCGGGCGGCCGGCACAAGGTGCTGGGATCGAAGGCGCTGAGCATCCCGCCGCAGACCTCCACCATTGCCAGCCACCTGCCCAAGGCGGTGGGGGCTGCCTATTCTCTGGGCCTCGCGAAGCGCTGCCCGCCCGAGCACAAGGCCATGCCCGACGATGCCATCGTCTACTGTTCGTTCGGCGATGCCTCGGTGAACCATTCGACCGCGCAAGGGGCGTTCAACACGGCGCAGTGGACGAGCTACCAGCACGTGCCGCTGCCGCTGCTGTTCGTGTGCGAGGACAACGGTATCGGCATCTCCACCAAGACCCCGCGCGGCTGGGTGAAGGCCAGCTTCGAGCACCGGCCCGGCCTGAAATACTTCGAATGCGACGGGCTGGACATCTACGATACCTTCCGCGTCGCGCAGGAGGCTGCCGAATATGTGCGCACGCGGCGCAAGCCGGCCTTCCTGCACGTGCGCACGATTCGGCTGTACGGCCACGCCGGGGCAGACGTGGCGCTGGCCTACCTGCCGCGGCAGGAAGTGGAGGCAGAGGAAGCGCAGGACCCGCTGCTGCACATGGCGCGCCAGCTGGCTGAGGCCGAAGTGCTGGAGCCGGCGGAGGCCCTGGCGATCTACGATGGCGAGGCGCAGCGCGTTGAGCGGATCGCGCAAGAGGCCGTCACCCGCCCCCGGCTGGAAAACGCGCAGCAGGTGATGGCCAGCCTGGTGCCGCCGCCGCGTGAATGCGCGCCGACCAACGGCCCCGATCCGGCAACTCGCGCAGAGGTGTTCGGGCCGGACATGAAAGCGATGGAAAAGCCCCAGCCCATGGGCAAGATCATCAACATGGCGCTGACCGACCTGATGCTGGACCACGAAGAGATCGTGATGATGGGCGAGGATATCGGCAGGAAGGGTGGCAACTACGGCATTACCCAGCGCCTCTCTTCGCGCTTCGGGCGCGCGCGGGTGATCGACACGCTGCTGGACGAACAGGCGATCCTGGGCCTTGCCATCGGCATGGCGCAGAACGGCTTCATCCCGCTGCCCGAAATCCAGTTCCTCGCCTACCTGCACAATGCCGAGGACCAGTTGCGCGGCGAGGCGGCGACGCTGCCGTTCTTCTCCGACGGGCAGTTCACCAACCCCATGGTCGTGCGTATTTCCGGGCTTGGTTACCAGAAGGGCTTTGGCGGGCACTTCCACAACGACAACTCGATAGCAGTGCTGCGCGACATTCCCGGCCTGATCCTCGCTTGCCCATCCAACGGGCGCGATGCGGCCATGATGCTGCGCGAATGCGTACGGCTGGCGCGCGAGGAGCAGCGGCTGGTGGTGTTCCTCGAACCCATCGCGCTCTACCCGATGCGCGACCTGCACGAAGCGGGCGATGGCGGCTGGATGACCACCTACCCCGCGCCGGGCGAGACCATTGCGCTGGGCGAAGTGGGCGTGGCCGGCGACGGCGAAGACCTGGCGATCGTCACATTCGCCAATGGGGCCTATCTTGCCAGTCAGGCCCTGCCGCTGCTGGCGGAAAAGGGCGTGAATGCCCGCGTGATCGACATTCGCTGGCTTTCCCCGCTGCCGACCGAGGGGATCGTGGCCGCGCTGAAGAGCTGCAAGGCGGCGCTGGTCGTAGACGAGACGCGCCGCACAGGCGGGGTGGCCGAAGCGCTGATGGCCTTGCTGGAAGAGAATACGGACCTGCCGCACGCACGGCTGACGGCGGAGGACAGCTTCATTCCCACCGGCCCGGCCTATGCCGCCACCATGCCTTCGCGCGATTCCATCGTCGACGCTGCACTGACGCTGGCGGGAGGCGCGAAATGACCACCGCTGTCGTCATCTGCCCCGGTCGCGGAACCTACAACGCTGCCGAGCTGGGTTACCTGTCGCGGCACTTCCCCGATGCGGCTCTGCTCGCCGACTTTGACGCCCAGCGCGAAGCGGCGGGACAGGACACGCTCACCGCGCTCGATGGGGCGGAGCGCTTTGCGATGGGCAAGCACACGCGCGGCGACAATGCCTCTGGCCTGATCTTCGCGGCAAGCTACGGCGACTTCCTCAGCATTGACAGCGAGGGAATCGAGGTTGTCGCCGTCACCGGCAATTCGATGGGCTGGTACACCACGCTGGCCTGCGGCGGGGCGCTGTCGGCAGAGGACGGCTTCCGCGTGGCCAACACCATGGGCACGCTGATGCAGGCCGCGCTGATCGGCGGCCAGGCGATCTACCCGTGGATGGGCGAGGATTGGGTGGCAGACATGGCGCGCAAGGCAGAACTGCTGGCGCTGATCGCCGAGATCGGCGCGCGCGAGGAAGCCGAGCTGTACCTCTCCATCGACCTTGGCGGCATGCTGGTGGTGGCGGGCGACGAGACCGGCCTCAAGGCGTTTGAAGAACGGGTAGAGCCTGTCCAGGGGCGCTTTCCCATGCGGCTGGGCAACCACGCCGCCTTCCACACGCCCATGCAGGAACCGGTCGCCGCGCAGGGCCGTGCCGCCTTGCCGCGCGAGTTGTTCGGGCAGCCGGCGCTGCCGCTGGTCGACGGGCATGGCCGCATCTGGTGGCCGGGCGCCAGCGACACGGCTGCGCTGTACGACTACACGCTCGGCGCACAGGTTACGCAAAGCTACAGCCTGACGCGCGCGCTGACCGTCGCCGCGCGCGAGTTCGCACCGGACCTGTTCATCATCGCCGGCCCCGGCACCACGCTCGGCGGAGCAGTCGCGCAGTCGCTGATCACCGCCAACTGGCGAGGCATGGCCAGCAAGGCCGACTTCCGCGCGCGGCAACATGAGCAGCCGCTGCTGGTGGCGATGGGCATGGCCGAACAGCGCAGCCTCGCGACAGGCTGACGCCGCCGGGAGCTAGATGATGTTGACGTCGATGAACTCGCCGGAAACAGCCGCGCTGCCTCTGGCTGTCCGGATCATTCGCCGATGCGATCGATCAACACGAGGCTGGACGTGACCGCCGGCATGATCTGCAGGATCCGGTCAAGCCGACGCTCGCCAGGATTGTCGCCAACCATCACGATATCGCCTTCGAACAGCGGCGGGTCGTCAAGGTTGCCACGCATGATCGCGGAAAGATTGTAAAGGCCGATATAGCGCTCGCCGGAAACCTCGCGGAACACCAGCACGTCGGTTCCGCGGGCATATTCGCCAAGGCCGCCGGCCGTGTTGATGGCACGCATCAACGTGGTGGCATGGGCCATCGGATAGTTGCCCGGTTCGTTTACCTGTCCACCGATCGAAACGGTCGGCGGTGTGGCGTTGACGGGGTTCACCGTTACAACGGGATTGAGCACGTATTCGCCCGCCAGGCGGCTGGAGATGACCGCCGCCAGTTGCGTGGGCGACAGGCCCAGTGCGGCCACGCTGCCGATCAGCGGGAAGTCGAGTATGCCGTTCTCATCGACTGCATAGGTGCCGCTCAGGCTCTCGTCCTGTGCCACGGTAATTTCGACTATGCTCATCGGCGAGAAGCGCGGCAACGTGGAAGCCGGGGCTGGCAGTTCCGTCAGCGACGTAACGGTAATATCCGATGCCGCGCCATAGCTGCGATCCACGGATGCACAGGCGCCCAGCGCCAGCGAAGCGACGAGGAGAGCCGTGCCCCTTACGATGTTCTTTCCGTTCAAGACGTTTCCACTCCTTGTTTCATCGCTGTCCCTAACCCCGCTGCGCGCTCAGTAAAACCCCCTAGTTGTAATTGTCACGGCCATGCCTGCTACAACACGGCGTGCCAGTTCCGCAGCCACGGCCAATTGTTTCGACCCAGCGTCAACCTCGCGCCGCCCGCTGTTGAGACCCAGCAGTGAAAAGACCGCCTTGCGCCCGATCCCACCATGATATTCGCAGAGCGGGTTCGGCGCAAATCATCGCAAATCCACCGCTTTTCGCTGCTTTGCCGATTGACCGCGCGGGCGGCTTGCACCAAGGGGGAAATTCGCCTGTCGATTCGCATATGTGAAATCGGCTGGGCGCGCGGGAGACATCCCCGGCCTGGCCGGGGAGGCCGAAGGAGCAACCGCCTCGGAAACTCTCAGGCAGAAGGACCGCGCGACCAGTTCAGGCACTCTGGAAAGCGCTTGCCGTATGCTGCGGCAGGCCACCGAAGGGGTAAGCGTCGCAAGCCGGTGCGTGTCTCTCAGGTCTGACGACAGAGGGGGCATGGTGGAAGGGCCCGATTTCCGGGCGCTGCCGAGCCGTGCCGGGACCTGTCGATGAGCGACAACGAAGATATTGTAGACCTGCCGCCGGAGAAACTGCCCCTGGATGCATGGCACCGAGAGCACGGCGCGCGCATGGTGGTGTTCGCAGGCTGCGAGATGCCGATCCAGTATGCAGGGATCGTAGCCGAGCATGAATGGACACGGCAAAGTGCGAGCCTGTTCGATGTCAGCCACATGGGTCAGCTGGCGGTCTCGGGCGAAAAGGCCGCGCACGAGCTGGAAAAGCTGCTTCCCGCGGCCATAACCACCCTGCCCGAAGGCCAGATGCGCTACTCGCTGCTCCTGAACGAAAGCGGCGGGATCATCGACGACCTGATCGTGACCAACACCGGTCCGCATTTCGCGCTGGTGGTGAACGGCGCCTGCAAGTGGGACGACATTGCCCACCTGCGTGAGCATCTCGATGACGATGTCACTCTCACCCATCACGACGATTTCGCGCTGCTCGCCTTGCAGGGGCCAGAAGCGGCCGCGGTACTGGAATCGCTGGTGCCGGGCGTGGCCGACCTGTCATTCATGCGCGCAGGGCTGTTTCCGTGGAACGGCCAGCACATCTGGGTCAGCCGCGCAGGCTATACCGGCGAGGACGGCTTCGAGATTGCCATCCACGAGGAGCATGTCGCCGGTCTGGCCGATGCGCTGGTGGCGGACGCGCGGGTGAAGCCCGCCGGCCTCGGCGCGCGCGACAGCCTGCGGCTGGAAGCCGGACTGCCGCTCTACGGCCACGACCTTTCCGAAGAGACCGACCCGGTCAGCGCGGGCCTCGCCTTCGCGCTGGGCAAGTCGCGCCGCGAGACCGGCGGTTTCATAGGCCACGCTGCCTGCATGGCGCGGCTGGAGGGCGGCGGCATCGCACAGCAGCGCATCGGCCTGTCGCTCGAAGGACGCCAGCCCGCACGCGAGGGCGCGCAGGTCTTCGCTGGCGATGCGCTGGTGGGCGAAGTCACCAGTGGCGGCTTCTCCCCCACGTTCGGCCACCCCGTGGCCATGGCCTATGTCGAAACCGAATATGTCGGCGAGGGCACGAGGCTTGAACTGGAAGTGCGCGGCAAGCGCCTGCCCGCCAAGGTCGTGTCCCTGCCCTTTGTTCCCCACAAATATGTCCGCAAAGGAGCCTCCTGATGCCGCGTTATTTCACCGAAGAACATGAATGGATCGACGTCGATGGCGACAGCGCCACCATCGGCATTACCGATTATGCGCAAGGCCAGCTGGGCGACGTCGTTTTCGTCGAGACCCCGCAGGCAGGCACGCAGCTGGGCAAGGGCGCTGAAGCGGCGGTGGTCGAAAGCGTGAAGGCGGCCAGCGAGGTCTATGCACCGATTTCGGGCACGGTGACCGAAGGCAACGCCACGCTGGAAGACGAGCCCGAACTGGTGAACTCCAGTCCCGAGGAAGACGGCTGGTTCTTCCGCCTGACCGTCGCCGATGCGGCCGAACTCGAAGGCCTGATGGACGAGGCCGCCTACAAGGCGTTCTGCGAAGGGCTGGACTGATTCCCATGCGTTACCTCCCCCTGACCGAAACCGATCGCCGGGCCATGCCGAAAAAGATCGGCGCGCTCAGCATCGATACGCTGTTCGCCGATGTCCCACCTGAACATTACCTCGACGGGCCCATCGAAGGCCTGCCGCTCCACGCCAGCGAAATGGCTGTGGAACGGCATATGCGGGCTCTCTCGAAGCAGAACCTTGCCGCTGCCGATGCCCCGTTCTTCCTGGGCGCTGGCGCCTATCGCCACCATGTGCCCGCCACGGTCGACCATATCATCCAGCGCGGCGAGTTCCTGACCGCCTATACGCCCTACCAGCCGGAAATCGCGCAGGGCACGTTGCAGATGCTGTTCGAATTCCAGACGCAGGTGGCGCGGCTCTATGGCTGCGCGGTCGCCAATGCCTCGATGTACGATGGCTCCACCGCCTGCTGGGAAGCGATCGTCATGGCCGCGCGACTGACCAAGCGACACCGCGTGCTGATGAGCGGCGGGGTACATCCGCATTACGTCTCGGTGGCGCAGACGATGGCGCATTTCACGCCGGGGCATGTCGACTACGAGCTGCCCGTGCTCTGCTCCAGCCCCGGCGACGACAAGCTGATCGCGCGGATCGACGAGGAAACCAGCTGCGTGGTGGTGCAGTACCCGGACGTGATGGGCCGCATTCCCGACCTGCCCAGGATCGCCGAGGCTGCCCATGCGGCGGGAGCGCTGCTGATCGTGGTGAACACAGAGCCCGTGGCGCTGGGCGCGCTGGAGGCTCCGGGCAAACTGGGCGCGGATATCGTTGTCGGCGAAGGCCAGGCGCTGGGCGTGGGCCTGCAGTTCGGCGGACCGTACCTGGGCCTGTTCGCCATCACCAATCCCAAACACGTGCGGCAGATGCCGGGCAGGCTGTGCGGCGAGACGGCGGATGCCGATGGCAAGCGCGGCTTCGTGCTCACGCTTTCCACGCGCGAGCAGCACATCCGCCGCGAGAAGGCGACCAGCAACATCTGCACCAATTCCGGGCTGTGTGCGCTGGCATTCTCGGTGCACATGACCTTGCTGGGTGAAAAGGGCCTCACGGCGCTGGCGGCAGAGAACCATCGCCTTGCCGGGCTGGCCGCAGACCGGCTGGGAAAGGTCCCCGGCGTCAGCGTGCTCAACGAGAGCTTCTTCAACGAATTCACCCTGGTGCTGAGCAAGGAAACCCGCCCGCTGGTGCGCGAGCTGGCCGCGAAGGGGATCCTCGCAGGCGTCTCGCTCGGGCGCCTGTTCCCCGATGGCGAGGGGCGCGAGAACGGCCTGCTCGTCACGCTTACCGAAACGACGAGCGAGGAGGATATCGAAGCCCTTGCCGCCGCGTTGGAGGAGGCGCTCGCATGAACCAGATCAACCAGAGCGGGTGGAAGCCCGGCACGCCTGTCCCCACCGATCGCGGCGGCGACCATCCCACAGCCACCGGCAACAGGGCGCTGATGCTGGAGGAGCCCCTGCTGTTCGAACTGGGCACCAGCGAGACCTGCGGCGTCGACTTGCCCGAGCCGGACGCGCAGGCTGCCAACCGCCTCGGCCCGCTGGCACGCAAGTCCGCCATCGGCCTGCCCGGTCTCTCCGAGCCCGAGACGGTGCGCCACTACACCCGCCTCAGCCGCCAGAACTATGCCATCGACCTTGGCCTGTTCCCGCTCGGCAGTTGCACCATGAAGCACAACCCGCGCCTGAACGAGAAGGTGGCGCGCATGCCGGGCTTTGCCGACGTGCACCCCTTGCAGCCGGTCGATACGGTGCGCGGCGCGCTGGGCGTCATCAACGAACTGGCGCACTGGCTGATCGAACTCACCGGCATGCACGGCGTTGCCATGAGCCCCAAGGCGGGCGCGCATGGCGAATTGTGCGGCATGCTGTGCATCCGCGCGGCGCTGGAAGCACGCGGCGATGCCCGCCGGGTGGTGCTGGTGCCCGAAAGCGCGCACGGCACCAATCCCGCCACCGCTGCCTTCGCCGGCTACGAGGTGGAGGATATTCCCGCAGCAGAAGATGGCCGCGTCGATCTGGCGGCGCTCAAGGCCCGCCTTGGACCGGATGTGGCGGCGGTGATGATCACCAATCCCAACACCTGCGGCCTGTTCGAACGCGACATGAAGGCGATCTCCGATGCGGTGCATGCAGCCGGCGGTTTCGTCTATTGCGACGGGGCGAACTTCAACGCCATCATGGGGCGCGTGCGGCCGGGTGATCTTGGCGTGGATGCCATGCACATCAACCTCCACAAGACCTTCTCCACCCCGCACGGCGGCGGTGGACCCGGCTCAGGCCCCGTTGTGCTGTCGGAAGCGCTGAGCCCCTATGGTCCGCTGCCCTTCACCGCCCGTATACGCGATGGCTCGATCGAATTGGTGGAAGAGGAGAACGCAGACCAGTTTGGCCACACGCACAGCTTTGGCCGGATGGCAGCCTTCCACGGGCAGATGGGCATGTTCACCCGCGCTCTGGCCTATATCCTCAGCCACGGGGCTGATGGCCTGCGCCAGGCATCGGGCGATGCCGTACTGAACGCCAACTACCTGCTGCGCAGCCTTGACGACGTGCTCGATGCGCCCTTCGGCAAGGCAGGCCCCTGCATGCACGAGGCACTGTTCAGCGACCACGGCTTTGCCGAGGGGGTGACCACGCTGGACGTGGCCAAGGGACTGATCGACGAAGGCTTCCACCCGATGACCATGTATTTCCCGCTGGTGGTCCACGGCGCCATGCTGGTGGAGCCGACCGAGACCGAGAGCAAGGCCACGCTCGACCAGTTCATCGGCGCCCTGCGCTCGCTGGCCGAGCGGGCGAAGGCAGGTGACGAGGACCTGAAGAGCGCGCCCCACCACGCCCCGCGTGCGCGGCTGGACGAGGCTCAGGCCGCGCGCAGGCCAGTGCTCGCCTATCCGGAGCTTGAAAACACTTAGCCTTGTCTTACAGGCAGATTATGGCTCCGTTCATGATTGTTCATGCACAGGGGTCTGGGCATGAACAGAAGTCAGGGGCTTTGACGATGAAGCGATTTTTGATGGGCAGCGTGGGCATTGCAGCGCTGGCACTGGCGGCAACGGGGCTTTCGGCAAGCGGACTGACGGTCCCTGCCGGCGGGGATAGCGATGATCCCGCGCTGGCGCTGGCCAAGGAAAAGGCCAAGCAGGCGCGCAAGCCCGTCAGCAGCAGTGGCAGCCCGCTTGCGCTTGGCGAAGTGCGCGCCGGGCAGTTGCAGCACGGGCAGAACAGCTACACGCTGGAAGCGCGTGCCGGGCAGCGCCTGCAGATCGCGCTGTCTTCCGACGATTTCGATACCGTGCTCAGCATTACCGGCCCCGGCGGCTTCAGCGCGGAGAACGACGACGGCCCCGACGGCACGCTCAACAGCCTGATCGACACCCAGCTGCCCGCTGACGGCACTTACCGCGTCACCGTCTCCAGCTACCAGAACAGCGGTAGCGGCAGCTATCGCCTGGCCACACTGGACCCGTCTAATCCCGTGCCCGCTGGCGTCGAGGCACGCACGATCGACATGGGCCAGGCGCTTACCGGCATGCTGGTGCAGAGCGACCCAAGGCGGCTGACCGGCGAGAACGTCGACTATTTCCGTCTCGACGGGCGGCAAGGCCAGCGCCTCACCTTCGATGTCGAATCCGACCAGATCGACACCTACCTGACGCTTTATCTGCCTGATGGCCGGAGCGAGGAGAACGACGATCGGCGCGGGCTGGAGGATACCAATTCCACCCTTTCGATCACCTTGCCGGTTGATGGCACCTATACGCTAGGGGCCAGCAGCTTTGCCCATGGCGAGAGCGGCGAATACACTGTGCGCGTGTCACAGGCTCCTGCCGATATCCGCACCGTGCGCCCGGCCAGCGGCAATGCGCAGGTCTATGCGCTCAGCGTTGGCGTGGCGAATTACGAGCGGATCAGCCCCTTGAACCGCACCGACGAGGACGCCGAACGCGTCACCTATGCCTTGCGGCAGGCGGGCGTGCTGGCGCCCGAAAGCGTGACGCTGACAGATGCCCGCGCCACCCGCGCCAATTTCCGCGCGGCGCTGGCTGACCTCGCTTCGCAGGTCGGGCCCGACGACACGCTGCTGATCTTCTTTTCCGGCCACGGCGAGAAGGTGGAGAACATGAGCACCGAGCGCGACGGCAGCGCGGAGACCATCGAGCTGTTCGACGATGCGCTGTTCGATTACGAACTGGCCGAGATGATGGAAGGCGTCGATGCCCGCACCCTGCTGGTGATCGATGCCTGCTTTGCCGGCGGGTTCGACCAGGTGATCGACCAGAAGGACGAGCGCATGGGCATCTTCAGCTCCGACGCCGATACGCTGAGCCTTGTTGCCCAGGGCGAGAAGTCCGGCGGCTATATCAGCCATATCTTCTTGGAAGCGCTGGAAGGCGGAGCGGACATGAACGGCGATGGCGCGGTCGAGGCGGGCGAGCTGTCCGAATTCATGCGCCGCGAGTTCTACCGCATGGTGCTGGCCGAGCCGCTGGAAACCGATGCCGAGGATTTCCGCGACCACGAGGTGCCCAGCTTCCAGCACCTGGTGATCGATCGCGGCGGCGATGGTATGCCGTTTCAGCAGGTATTGATGAACTTCGGCAGTGCTGCCCCCACGGCGCTCGCCCGCCGCAACTGATCCTCAAGCAATCGAAACGGGCGGCGGGTCACGATGACCCGCCGCCCGTTTTTGCGTGTGCCATGGCCGCTTATGCTGGCTTGCGCGCGAAAATGCCAAACCCGGCGATGATCGCATAGCAGGCGACGGGGATCACCATGGCCAGCGCCAGGTTGCCGCCAGTGGCATCGGCCACCACGCCGTAAAGCAGCGGCACGATGGCGCCGCCGCAGATGGCGACATTGATGATGCCCGATCCATCCGCCGCGCGCGGCCCCAGTTTCTCGCAGGCAAGCGAGAAGATGGTGGGGAACATGATCGAGTTCATCAGGCCGACCGCCAGCAGCGAATAGGCCGCCACTTCGCCGCCGCTGTTGGCCGAAATAAGGATCAACAGCATCGCGCCTGCCGCGTTGAAGGCAAGGATCTTGCCGGGACTGATGATGCGCAGGAAGGCAGAGCCGATGAAACGGCCCACCATCGCGCCGCCCCAATAGAGCCCGATCATCCAGCCGATCACGCTTTCCGGCTCACCCAGCACGCGCTCGGTCGAGAGATAGTTGATGATGATCGAGCCGATGGAGACTTCCGCCCCCACGTAGAGGAAGATACACAGCGCACCATAGCCGAAACGACCGCGCTTGAGCAGGTCGAGCCCGGCAAGGCCCTCGGAAGCCTCGTGCTTTTCGCCCTTCAGCCGATCGCGGAACATCCACACTGCAAGCGCGACGATGCCGATCAGCGCGGCAAGACCGAGATAGCCCTGCCAGATCGCCTCGCTTTCGGCCTGGCGGTAAGCCTGTAGTTCCGCGCCCGAGAGCTGGTCAGCGCTCATCGTGGCGAGGCTGCCAAGGATCAGCGCGGCGCCGACGATCGGGAAGATGGTGGTGCCCAACGAGTTGAAGGCCTGCGCGAAGGTAAGGCGGCTGTGCGCCGTTTTGGGTGGCCCCAGCAGGCTGATTAGCGGATTGGCCACGACCTGCACGATCACCACGCCGCTCGCCAGCACGAAGAGGGCGAACAGGAAGATCGCATAGGTCGCGGTCTGGCTGGCGGGAATGAACAGCAGGCAGCCTGCCATCATGGTGACAAGGCCGGCCGCCGCGCCGCGCATGTAGCCGATCTTCTTCACCAGTTTCGCGCCGGGAATGCCGATGATGGCATAGGCTGCGAAGAAGCAGAACTGCACCAGCATCGCCTCGGTATAGGAGAGCGTGAACAGTTCCTTGAGCTTGGGGATGATCACATCGTTGAGCGAAGTGATCCCGCCGAAGATGAAGAACAGGCCGAAGACGAAATACTGCAGGCCCGGCGCATCGACCGGGGGCGCATCGTCGGTCAGCGGATTGGGATCTGTGCTGCTGGTAACATCGGGCGCTATGGCCATGGTACTCTCCCTGATGGCGGCCCGCCTTTCCCGGCCGGGTCCGCGAAATTCGATCATCTATGGTCTGCCACGGGTCCGCCCGCAATCGCCAAGGACACAGCAGACCAGAGAATCAGAAGGTGCATGCAGTGCCTTCCGGCAAAGCCTCGCGGGCGATCTCGACAATGCGGAAACTGATCGTGCCTTCGGTGGCAAAGCTGATGCTCTGGGCAAGGCTGCCGGCGCAGGCCGGGGTGATCACCATTTCGCGCCAGCCCTTCTCGAAGGCATGGGCAAAATGCGGCGTCAGGTCGACTTCGCCAGTCTCGCCCAGATACAGCGTGACAGGCGCGGTCGGGCGCGCCAGCACTTCGTAGGTGATGCGATAGGCGCCGCCGCTGTCCTCTTCCTGCGCCAGCGTGAGGCGCGATCCGGCGGCCATGGCTATCTCGCGTGCATCTTCCTGTGCATTGCGGTCATAGCCGCGCGCGGTAACGCCGCCCGCCCTGCCGCGCAGCAGCGGCAGGAGCTCGCCGTTGCCCGCCGTGGCGGTAACACCTTCGGCAAGCCGACCGGAACCAAACAATTCGGAGCTTACGTTGTTCGCCAGCGCGGCACAGTCCTCGCTCAGCCGGGGTAGCGGCGTGGTGTCGGCCAGCGCGCGGCCATAACCAAGCGCGAACAGGGCACCTTCGGGGCTGTTGAGCGGCAGGCCCGCGCAATCGGCAGGCCAGCTGAACGACAACCGACCCGTCGCCTCACGCGCGCCGGTGAGCACGTCGGCAATGCCCGCGCCCTCGCTGCCCGGCAGCCAGGATGCGACGAAGGCGTTGGCGGCGTTGAGCTCGCGGTTCATCCACAGCGGACGTCCCGAAAGGAACACCGCGACCGTGGGGATACCATCCTCGCGGAAAGCCCGCAGCAGCTCGAGCCCTTCCTCGTCGCGCAGCACGAGATCAGGGCGGTCGCCGGCGAATTCAGCATACGGCGCTTCACCAAAGACCACCACGGCCACGTCCGGCCGCTCGCTGTAGGATCCGTCTTCGGAAAGGGTGGCCGTGCCGCCCGCTTCCTCGACAGCAGCTTCCAGGCCTTCCCAGATCGAGGTGGCGTTGGGGAACAGCTCGCGCTCCAGTTCGCGCCCACCCTGCCAGGTCAGCGTCCAGCCGCCGGCAGCCTGGCCGATGTTGTCGGCCGCGCTGCCTGCCACCAGCACGTTGGCGCCCGGTGCCAGCGGCAGCACGCCGTCATTCTTGAGGATCACCTGCGAACGCGCCACGGCCTCGCGGGCGATAGCGCGGTGCTCAGGGGATGCCAACAATTCAAACTGGCCGCCCACACCGCGCTCGGACGGTAACATCGGCTCGGGCGCGAGCAGGCCGGCACGATATTTCACGCGCAGCACGCGGGTGACCGCTTCGTCGATCCTTGCCATCGGGATGGTGCCGTCCTGAACCTGCGCGATCAGCGTTTCCATCAGGCCCTGCCAGTCGTCGGGCACCATGTAGATATCGAGACCCGCAAGCAGCGACTGCGGGCAATCGGTAACAGTGCATCCGGCCACCTGGCCGTGGCCGTTCCAGTCACCGACGACCAGCCCGTCAAAGCCCATCTGCTGACGCAGGACGCCGGTGAGCAGTTCTTCGTTCCCGTGCATCTTGCGGCCATTGATGGAATTGAAGCTGGCCATCACTGCCTCGACACCGGCGTCGATGGCGGCAGGATAAGGCCTCGCATGGATTTCCATCAGCGCGTCGAGATCGCCGGTAACCTCGCCCTGGTCCACGCCATTATCGGTGCCGCCATCGCCGAAGAAGTGCTTGGCCGTGGCGATCACCCGGCCGGTGCCGAGGAAATCCTCGCTGCCGGGCGTGCCTTGCAGCCCTTCGACCAGTGCTGCGCCAAGGCGCGCGACAAGTTCAGGATCTTCCGAATAGCTTTCGTAGGTGCGACCCCAGCGATCGTCCTGCGCCACGGCCACGGTGGGCGAAAAGTTCCAATCGATGCCGGTGACTTCGATCTCCACCGCCGTCGCCTGGCCGACGCGGCGCACGAGATCCTCATCACCCGCAGCGCCCAGCGCGATATTGTGCGGGAAGATCGTGGCCCCCACTACATTGGTGTGCCCATGCACGGCGTCCGTACCCCACATGGTCGGGATCACGGGCTCGCCGTCCGGCAGCGGCTGGATCGAAGCTTCGTACATCTCGTCGGCGTAGCGCAACCATTCCGATGCAGGCGCATATTCATCGCCATAGGGGCCGCCGTTGCCGCCGTTCAGATAGCTGCCGAAGCGATAGCGCTCCATGTCCTCGGGCGTAAAGGAGTTGATCTGCGGTTGGATCAGCTGACCGATCTTGCGCTCCAGCGACATGCGCGAAACGAGATCGGCAATGAAGGCATCCTCGTCTTCGTAAGGGACAGCAGATTCGGCCACCGTAACGTTCGCGCCGAAGGGCAATCCACTACATGCGGCCATGCCCAGACTAAGCGCCAGCGCTGCCGCACCTGCCCGCAAGATCTTCCCCGCCCGCATTGCTGTCCTCTCTCTCATTGGGAACGTTCACAATATGGGTTTTACACGCTTGCCCGGGCATGGCAAGCGCCTATTCGGGGCGCGGCACAGTAGCGAGCAGGAACGCGGCCAGCACGACCAGTACCGCCAGCAGCACGAACAGGCCGGAGAAGCCGAAAACCGGCACCATGGCCAGAGTCAGCCCTGGCATCACCAGTGAGGGTACGGTGTTGGTAAGGTTGAAGAACCCCAGGTCCCGGCCGCGATGCTGCGGGCGCGGCAGCACGCGCAGGGTCTGCGCCGAATGCAGCGCCAGGAAGATTGAGGAGGCAAGACCGAACAGGCCATATCCCGCCAGCGCCAGCGGCAAGGCAGCGGCACTGGCCATCAGCAGCAGCGCGACAGCCGTTCCTGCGGCGCAGATCGCCAGCGGCAGGATCGGGCGATTGTGGCGATCCGCCCAGCGCCCCACCAGCAGCGTGGCGGGCACGGCAATGAACAGCACGATGCCGAACACGCGGGCGGCATCATTGTCGCTGATATGCTCAGAGACACTGCGCAGCCAGATGTAGAGATAGGCGAACAGCGCCGCCTCGGCGACCTGCACCAGCAGCCGGGCAAACCACATGCGCAGCACCAGCTTGCGCGGGCGCGGATCGCGCGGGCCTTGTGCCTTTGCCACGGGGGCCATCAGGGCGGGGAAGGCGCGGGGACGGCCCAACAGCAGCACCGGCAATACGCACAGCGCCACCAGCGAGGCGACGATAACCAGCCGCATGTCTGCCGCCGCCAAGTCTGGAATGGTCACCAGCGCGCCCGATGCCGCGCCCAGCGCCGGGGCAAAGGAGAGCAGGCCTCCCAGCAGTCCCTTCTGCCGATCCGGCACGAAATCGCCTGCCATCGCGGTCAGCGGCGCCAGCATCATGTTGAGCGCCACCTGCCATGCCACCAGCAACAGCAGCAGCGTCACCAGTCCCTGCGCCAGCGCCATGGACACCAGCAAGGTGCAGCTGAGCAACAGGCCAACGGCGACCCAGCCGCTACGATTGCCCGTGCGATCGGACAGCCAGCCAAAAGCGATATTGGAAAGGCTTGCCGCCACGGCTCCGGCAAAGGCGCAATAGGCCAGCCAGCTGACGTGCTCGCCGCCTGCCATGGCCTCCACCCGCACCGGCAGCAGAATCGTGAGCAACGGCACGTAGGCCATCGCCCCGCCCGCTGCAGCCAGCGCGTAAAGCAGCATGAAGCGCAGATGCTGGCGCTCGCCACCACCGGCAGCGGCGCGGGCCTCGTTCATTTGGATTTCGGCGGCGCGGCGACGGAGTCGCGTTCCACGAGACTGCCTTCCACCACCACCGGCACGGGCGGCAGGTCTTCGCCGCGCTGCGCCTTGATCAGCAGCTCCACCGCGCGCGAGACGGTTTCGGCCACCGGCTGGTCGATCGCCGTCAAGGGCGGCTGGACGAAGCGCACGACCGGAGTGTTGTCGAAGCTGATCAGCGAGAGATCGCCCGGAACCTTCAGGCCCATTTCATGCGCCACCTTGTTGGTGGCCATGGCCATCTGGTCATTACCGGCAATGATCGCCGTCGGACGGTTCGGGCGCCCCAGCAGCACGCGCGCCGCCTCCTCACCCGAAGCGAAGCTGAAATCGCCACGTTCGCACAGCCCCTCGGTATCTAGGCCATGTTCGCGCATCGTTGCCAGCCAGCCGTCCTTGCGCCACTGGCTCAGCGCGTATTCGCGCGATCCAGCGATAAAACCCACGCGTGTGTGGCCCTTGGCGATCAGGTGCTCTGTCGCCATGCGCGCCAGCTGATCGTCGCCCATGGTGATCGACAGACCGCCATTCTCGCGCGAGCCGATGCGAACATAGGGGATCTTGTGCTTGTCGAGCAGGCCGGTGATCAACAGGTTATCGCCGTGCGGCGGGGTCAGGATCACACCATCAGGCTGCAATGCGGCAATCGCCCCTTTCAACTCGCGCTCGACCTGATCGCTGCGCGTATCGACCAGCTCAAAGATCAGGCGATAGCCGTATTCGGCGCATTTCAGCATACCGCCCAGCAGCATCTGGTCGACCCAGTCGCCCCCTTCACGGGCGCGCCAGTCGGCAATCGTGCGCTCGCGATCGTTGAGCGCCAGGATCAGGTAGCTGCGCGACCCGCTCATGCGCTGCGCCGCGATGGAAGGTACATAGCCCAGCTTGTCGATCGAGGCCTGGACCCGTTCCTTCATCTCGGGGCGGACATTGGCCTCGTTGTTGATGACACGGCTGACCGTCTGCAGCGAAACGCCCGCATCGGCGGCCACATGCTTGATCGTTACGGATTGTCGGCGACGCGCCATTGCGATCAGTTCCCCGTCATGCCCGAACCGGTGCAGGCCTGTTGGGTAGCCGCCTCTTCGCCGCATTGCCAGTCGCGGATTTCGAAGCGGCCACGGGTCCTGCTGACCAGCCTCTGCGTAGTCAGCATGGTCGAGCCGTCCGCGCGGCAGGCAGCCAGCGCGGTGAAGGGAATCAGGCAAGCGGCTGACGCGCACACGGCTGGCGCATGGTCGAACATGGTCTGGCCTCGTTGGGCTCCCTTGCGGCGGGGCTTACCATGCCCGCCGCAAGGGGCCGGGAAGAAATGGGCCCCCGCGTGGGAGTACGCAGGAGCCCATCTGGTCGTCTCGTCCGGAGGAGCTCCGACTTCAGAAGTCGAAACGGACGAGGAAGGTATAGCGACGATCGTTGCGGAAGGCCGAGCGGGTCACGCGGGTGCCGTCGAAATCGACAACCTGGCTGGTTTCGGTCACCTCATCCAGCAGGTTCACCGCTTGCACGCCCAGCTTGATGTTGTCGGTCAGCTCATAGAAGATCGAGGCATCAAGCTGTCCGGTTGATTCCTGCCAGATCGGCGAGAACGGGAAGATGTCGTCGCGCGGCGTGATCAGGAATTCCGAGCGCCAGTTGTAGGCTGCGCGCAGAGCCAGCGGCCCTCTCTCGTAGAAGATCGTGGCGTTGAGCGTATGCTCGGAAATACCGGCCAGCGGCTGCAGGAAAGCGAAAGCACCGCCATTCAGAGGCTGGCCGTTGGTAGTGACCGAAGCCTCACCCGGATTGGCGAGATTGGGGTTCGTGAAATCACCACCATCGATATAGGTGTAGGTGAATTGCGAACCGAGGCCGTCAAGGAAGCCGGGCAGGAAATCATAGACCTGCTGGTAGGCGATTTCGAAGCCCTTCAGCTGGCCGCTCTGGTCGTTTGCCGGACCTTCAATCAGCACATCCTGCGAGACGCCGCTCGGGCTGGTGTAGTTCACGATACCCTGGCCGGTGTTCACGATGCCTGAAATATCCTTCAGGAAAAGCGAGGCCGTGAGCGAGCCGACAGCATCGAAATACCATTCGGCGGAAAGGTCGTAATTCCACGATTCCACCGGCAGCAGGTTGCGGTTGCCGGTGCGGATGGTGAACAACGGTCCTGTCGCCAGCGTGCCGCTTTGCAGCAGGTTGCCGGTGTTGTCGCCAATCACCCCGCCAGCGCGGAACAACTGCAGGTCTGGTCGCGAGATGCCCTTTGAAACCGCTGCACGGATCAGGAAGCCGTTGCCGAAATCGAGCCGCGCATTGAAACTGGGCAGCCAGTGGTCGAACGTGATGTCGCGATCGTCGTTGATCACTTCCCCGGTGTAGGCAGCCGCAAACTCGGCAAGTCGCGAGGCGAACGCCGGATCACAGAAACCTCGCTGCGCACCGGGAGCGCCCGGAGTCTGGCAGCTGGCCTGAATCTCATCGACCGTGACGATGCCGTCACCGTTGCCGCTGCCAGCCGGATCGTCGAAGCGGATCGGGTTGGGGAACCCGATTTCACCAAGGGTCTCGACCGTCGTCTCGACGTAGCGGAGGCCGAAGTTGCCTTCGAGCGACCAGCCGTTGGAGAAGTCGTGGACGTAATCGACGCGCGCATAGGCGGCCATGGTGATTTCGGCGACTTCCGAAACCTCGAACGGGCAGAACGGATCGCAAGCCGTAACCGCACCGGTAACCGGGTTCGTGTAGGAGCGGCCGTTCACGCCGAGGTTGAAGCGCTCGGGGCTCTGCCCGAAAGTGGATATCTCATCCCACTGGGCATCGGTGACACCCGCCAGGTATTCACCCAGGAAATCGTCGCCGCCATAGAACCACGCCTGCCCACCGGGAACCGGCGTAGAGACGTTGCCGCGCTGGAAGCCATTGGCAAACGGATCGCGCAGGTTGGTGTAATCGGGGAACTCGTCGGTATAGGCACCACCGCCGATGCCGTCGATGTTGCCCGGCACAAGGAAATCGGTGTCCGGGTAGGTGCCGCCCACATAGAAGCGCCCCGGCGTGTAGCCTACGAAGCCATCGTCACCGTCGACAACGCCGTTGCCGTTCCAGTCCTGCACCACCGTTCCGGGAGCACCAGGGTTGCATCCCGGCCCTTCGCCCCACGGCGTACAGCCGCCACGTCCGGCCCAGGGTGCCGAGAGGTTGCCCCAGGTGCTGAAGTCGGTGTTGCGCGTCGTACGATCGCGGTTCGACCAGCGACCGCCGAACCGCACAGAGCGGAAGAAACCATCGTCGCTCAGATCGTACTCGAAATCGCCGCGCAGGGTGTAGAGTTCACCGTCGTTCTGCTCGCGGCTGTCGAGGCCGAACCAGTAGTAGGTGTAGAAGCCGCTCGAGAAGTAGTCATCGGGACTTCCCGGAGGCGCGAGGAACTGGACGTTCGGCGTCTTGCCGCGCAGGTCGAGATCGATGTCAGCCCAGGTGCTCATGGCGCCGAACACGGAATCGCGACGCAGGTTCGAGGTGATATACTGCCCCTCGAAGTTGGCGCGGAAGCGGTCGGAAAACTCCATGTCGACGTCGAGCGAGAAGTCCTCGGTGACCGCACGCGTGTCACGCAGGAAGCGCAGGGAATCGACCGGGATGCCGCCACGACCGAAGGGGTTGGCGAAGATGTTGCCAACGTTGTCGGTCAGGATGCCACTTTCGAAAACGCCGTTCTCGTCGAATTGCCAGGTGCTGCCTGCGCGCGGATCGGGCGAGGAAACGCCATCATCGATGCGGCCGAGCAGCGCGAATTCCTCAGTCGAGAACGTGGTCTCGGAGCGCAGGTATTCGGCGGTAACGAGGAATGCCCCGTCCAGACTTTCAAACTGCCCGACAAACGAGATTGCCTCACGCTCGCGATCAAGATCGGTAGTGCGCACGCCGGCGTACTGCGGCACAAGCACGGTGTCGGCCGGGGGGAAATTGCTGGCATCGAAATTGCTGTCTCCGAAGCCGCCGGAGTTGACGAAGACTGCACGGATACAGCCGCCGCTGAGATCGGCATTGCGGTAGCAGGGATCGGCAACCTGCGACGCGTCGGTGCGGCTACGCAGCTCCGAATTGGAATAGGCGGCCTGGAGACCGAAGGTGCCGATCCCGGTGTCGAAGGTGTTGGAAGCGAGAATATTGAAAGTCGGCGACCACTCTTCGCGCAGGTCGCCATAGTTCATTTCAACCGAGCCGGCGATATTCAGGCCGGGATCGTTCAGTGGCTTGCGGGTAACCAGGTTGACCTGCCCCGCGATCGCCCCTTCGATCATGTCAGCGGTGACGTTCTTGAACACTTCAACGCGGCCGAGCAGTTCGGGCGAGACATCTTCAAAGCTGAGCACACGGCCGCCAGTGGCAGAGAAGATCTCACGACCGTTCAGTTCCGAGCGCACATAGGGAAGACCGCGGATGATGACCCCGGTACCTTCGACCGAGAAGCGATCCGGGTCGGAGGTCTTCTCGAACCGACCGATGTTGACGCCGGGAACACGCTGCAGCGCCTCGGTGACCGAACGATCGGGCAGAGCGCCAATGTCTTCGGCCGTTATCACGTCAACGAAGGTGTCGGCGTTTTCCTTGATTCCCTGCGCGCTTTCGAGCGAAGCACGGAAACCGCTGACATAGATGACGTTGCCATCCAGCGACTGCTCATCGCCGGTCGCTTCGTCCTGCTCTTCTGCCTGCGTTTCCTGCGCGAAAGCCACGTTGCTCGCCGCCATGCACAGCGCCAGGCCAGACACGCCAGCCAGCGCCCGGCTGCGACTGCCGAAGGTAAGATTGCGACTATCGATTCGAGCTGACACTTGACTGCCTCCCCTTTGATTCGCCCGTGTTTTCCGGGTGATATCATCAATTTTATACCACGTCGGGACGACGCTTCATGCTCTGCATAGCAAAGATGTGAGCGTTCACAACCAGAAAAATGAACGTTCACATTTTGCGCAGTATGGTGTAACTCATTTGCAATAGCGGGCGGTCGGAACCCAGGCAGCACAGACTTTCGTCCGGTTTTGCACAGGGATACAAGACCCGCTACGCCGGTGGAGAGAGGACAGGGCGAACAAGGCTATGGCTATCGAGAAAATCGTGATTGTTGGCGGCGGCACCGCCGGGTGGATGGCCGCGGCCCCACTCTCGCGCCTGAAAACCGGGCGCGACTTGTCGGTCACACTGGTCGAATCCGAAGCCATCGGCACCGTCGGTGTTGGCGAGGCCACGATCCCGCCATTTCGCGAGTTCAACCAGGCGCTGGAAATCAGCGACCGCGAAATGCTCAGCGCCGTGCAGGGCACCTTCAAGCTGGGCATCCAGTTCGAGAACTGGGGGGCGAAGGGCGACAGCTACATCCACCCCTTTGGCAATTACGGCTACACCATTGGTGGCCTGTCATTCCACCAGGTCTGGCATCACATGAAGATGGCCGGCGACGAACGTCCGATACAGGTCTTCAATGTGGAGACGATGGCAGCCTATTTCGGGCGCTTCATGCGCTCTGCGGATGTGAAGCGCGACGACCTGCCGCCGGTCAACTACGCCTACCACCTCGATGCCGGCCAGTACGCCAGATTCCTGCGCAAATACGCCGAAAGCCGCGGCGTTGTGCGAAAGGAGGGCAGAGTCTGCGATGTCCAGCTCGATGGCGAGAGCGGCGATGTGACATCGATCAAGCTGGAGGACGGAACGGTGATCGAGGGCGACCTGTTCATCGACTGTTCCGGCTTTCGCGGCCTGCTGATCGAGCAGACACTGGAAACAGGCTACGAGGACTGGACCCACTGGCTGCCCTGCAACCGCGCCGTCGCCCTGCCCTGCAATCGCGACGACGGGTCTCCGCCGCCGCCCTTTACCAAGGCGACCGCCCATGGTGCCGGTTGGCAGTGGCAAGTTCCGCTGCAACACCGCAATGGCAACGGCCATGTCTATTGCGATGCCTTCATGTCTGCCGAGGAAGCGACAGACATCCTGGTGAAGAACATGGCTGGCAAGCCGACGGCCGAACCCAACCACCTGCGGTTCGTGACCGGTCGCCGGAAGAAGTTCTGGAACCGCAACGTGGTGGCGCTGGGGCTTTCGGCCGGTTTCATGGAACCGCTGGAATCCACCTCGATCCACCTCATCAACACCGGCATCAACAAGCTTATCGCGCTGCTGACGCTGGACGATATCAGCGATGCTGCACGCAACACCTTCAACCGCCTGACGGACAAGGAATATGCGCGGATCCGCGATTTCCTGATCCTGCATTACAATGCCACAAGCCGCGACGATACCGAGTTCTGGAACTACTGCCGCACGATGAGCGTGCCCGACAGCCTGACCGAGAAAGTCGAACTGTTCCAGACCACCGGACAGATCTTCCGCGAAGAAGACGAGCTGTTCACCGAGACCAGCTGGGCCGCGGTCATGATGGGCCAGGGAATTCCCATGCAGAGCCACAATGCCATGGCCGCCTCGCTGGACCAGGCCAAGACTAAGCATGAACTGGACGAGATCGAGAAATCCATCCGCTATTTCGTTCAGCACATGCCCGGGCATGGCGAATATCTGGCCAAGTACTGCCCCGCTCCGCCGATCCGGTAGATCCGACGCGCGACATGTCGAATTGCCGCCTGGCTGTCATAGACCGGTCATGCAGGCTTGGCAGGTGTTTGCCTGGAAACAACCGGGCATGGGGCAATGGACCGCATCAGCATCTTCACCACTGACAGCGAAGCGGCGCAATTTGCCGATTTCACGCAAGGCGAAGCGGTCTTCATCTTCACCCGGCTTACGCCCGATGGCCCGCGCGCGCTGGTGGACGGACGCGCCTGGGTGTTCGTCGACTGGCTGATGGACGACCTTTCCGGCCTTGAGCTGGTGCGCCGCCTGCGCGCCGATCCGCGCATGCGCGATGCCCACATCACCATGGTGCTGGAGGAAGACGATCCCGAGGACCGCCGCCGCGCGCTGAAGGCAGGCGCGGATGACTATGCCGTGGGTCCGCTCGACCGGCAGGCCATGCTCGATCGCGTGCTCTCACTGTTTGCCGAGGGGCGCTCGAACGGCTGCACCGGGCAAGTGCTCGATCTGGGCGACCTTCAGGTCAACGTGGCCGGGCAGCAGGCCCGTTGGCAGGACGAGCTGATCGTGCTGCGCCCCAACGAATTCCGCCTGCTGCGCTTTCTGGCGGAGAACCCGAACCGGGTGTTTTCGCGGCAGGAACTGATCGAGGCGCTGGGCAAGGACGGCGACCCCGATTACCTGCGCACCGTCGATGTGTGGATCAAGCGGCTGCGACAGGGGATGCGCAATGCCGGCGCCGGGCACCTGCTGCGCACGGTGCACGGCCGCGGCTACGTCCTCGACCTGATCTGAGCCTGGCGCCCCACAAAAAGAAGGCCCCTCCCACCGGGTGGGTGGAAAGGGCCATTGCTCTTACCAGAAAAGTGTAATCAGAATTCGACCGACAGCGAGGCGCTGAACGATTGGCCAACGTCATAGCTGTTGTTCTGCAGCACGAGGCCAGCGTTGTTGGTCTGCGTTTCCTTGTGATCGGTGCCGAGGATGTTGCGCGCTTCCAGCTTCAGTTCGACATCGGTGCCGAACAGGTCAAAGCCCTGGCGATAGACCAGGTCGAGGTTGAGGCCCGGTTCCTCGACCACATCCGACAAGCCGTTCGAGCCACGCAGCGTCACACGATCGCTGGCGTAGGTGACCAGCACCGTGAACTGCTGCAAGCGATCAACGTCTTCCAGGCCGACCTGGAAGTTGACGATATGGTCCGACTGGCCGACCAGCGGATCGCCGTCGCTGAAGTAGTTGATCGCCAGTTCGGAGTCGTTCACCGTGCCGTCGGAATTGGCGATGGCGATCAGATCGGTGTCGGTAACGCTGATTTCCGACTGGGTGTAGGTGTAGTTGGCAAGCAGCACCAACTCCTTCGTCTCAAAGAAGCCACCCCAGTCATACAGGTCGAACACGTACTGCGCTTCCACCTCTGCGCCATACAGCGTAGCGCCCGGGGCATTGGCGTAGTTGATGAAGTTCGAGCCGACTTCGGGCGTGATGTACACCTCGATCGGATTGGAGATATCCTTGTAGAAGCCGGCGACGGACACGTTGCTCTGCCCGCCGAGGTAATACTCCAGCCGCAGCTCGGCATTGGTCAGTTCGCTGTCCGTCAGGAACGGGTTGCCCGAATACTGGCGGTTGGTTTCCGGATCGAAATAGCGCTGCTGCACCAGTTCGCGGAACTGCGGACGGGCAATGGTGCGCGAAGCGTTGGCGCGCAGTTGCAGGTCGTCCATCGCCTGCCAGGTGACGGTGAGCGCGGGCAGCCAGTAGTCGTCCGACTTCAGGATCGTCTGCCCGTTGCTGGGGTTGGCTGCACCCAGCGGCGTGGTGCTCTGGTCAGCCGTCTCGTAACGTACGCCGCCCTGCACGGTCAGCGTGTCGTCCAGCGCCAGCAGCTGCCCCTGGATGTAGCCTGCGTGGATCGTGAGTTCAGCGGTGAAGGCCGGGTCCTGCAGGTTCTGGTCGATCAGGCCGACGTCAAACAGATTGTATGTCGCCGCATTGAGCAGGTTGGCCGGCGAACGCAGGCCCGCCGCGAACAGGATCTGCTGCAGACTGGTAATGGCATTGGGATTGCCGTTGCCGCCGAACACCAGGTCCGGATCGTTCAGGAAGCCCGGATCGACATCGACATCGAAGGTGAAGGCGCGGCGCGTCGAGAAGCGATCGGTGTCACTGTAGGCATAACCGGTGGTGAGCGAAAAGAAGTCGCTAATCTCGTAGCTCAGATCGAGCCCGGCGAACCACAGCTCTTCATTGAGGTCGGAGAAGACCACGTCGACGCCGGTTTCCTGGAAACCGCTGCCCACCTGCTGGCCGAGGTCGACGCTGTATTCGCCAACCAGGTCGCCGAACAGCGGATTGGTGCCGCCGACATCGCGGCCGTAGACATAGGTCATATTGAACGGCGCCTCGCGATCGGTGCGGGCAAAGCCGGCGCGCAGGTCGACCGACAGACGATCAAATTCCAGCTCGGCAACCAGCTGGCTGTCGATCAGCTGGCGTTCGTACCAGGCGGTGTTCTGCTCGAGGAAATCGAAGGTCGGGAATTCCAGCGGGCGGGTGTAGGCGTTCAGGCTCGCCTGCTTGATGGTGTCGCGGATGAACAGGTTGGTGAGGCGGAATGTATGGTCGCCAAGCTCCAGCCCCAGACCCACCATCGCGTTCACCAGTATCTGGTTATCCGTGTTGAATTCGGATTCGATGGTCGTGAGGTCGGTGGAGTTGGGGCCAGCATCCTCGCGGCTGATCACGCGGTTACGCCATGAATTGCTGAGGCTGCCGGTGACGATGATGCCCAGACGGCCGTCGTCACCCACGTCGAAGGCTGTACCCGCCGTCAGGCCGGTGGAGAAGTTTGCGCGCACATCGCCAAGGATCTGCAGGGTCGCGAACCGCGGCGGCGTCAGGAAACGCGCGATATCCTCGACCTCGGACTGCGGCAGCAGTTCGATCTGCGTGCCGTTAGCGAAGGAATCGTCGAGGAAGGCCTGCACGTTGGGCGGAATGTCGCGAATGCCGCTGTCGAAACCGGTCCAGTCCATCTCGCTGCCGTAGTAGGCGTAACCGTTCTGGAAGGTGGTTTCAGTGTCGCCGCTGATGCCGCCGCTGATCTTGATGAAGGTTTCGTCGGGAACGGCGCGGGTGGTGAGGTTGATCACGCCGCCGCCAAATTCGCCGGGGAAGTTGGGCGAATAGGTCTTCTGCACCAAGGATGAGGCCACCACGTTGGTGGGGAAGATGTCGAGCGGGACCACACGGCTCAATGGTTCGGGGCTGGGCAGCGGCAGGCCGTTGAGCAAGGCGAGCGAGTAGCGGTCGCCCAGGCCGCGCACGTAGACCAGGCCATTGCCGACCACCGACAGGCCGGTGACGCGGCTCAAAGCGCCGGCAATGTCGCCTTCGCCGGTGCGGGCAATCTGCTCGGACGAGAGCACGTTGACCACCTGCGTCGACGAGCGTTCAGGGTCGCGGTTGATGCGCCCTGTCACGATAATGGAGCCACCCGGAATGGAAACCTCGGGTTCGTCGTACTGCTCGTCCTCGGGCACAGTCGGAGTCTCCTCCTCCTGCACGTCCTGGGCAAAAGCGATACCGGGCATGGAAAGCGCGGTGGTGAGCAGAAGCAGTCCCGCCAGCCGTTTGCCAGTGGTCATGATAGGTGAGCCCCTCGTCCTTGTATCAAATTCACGTGCCTCGGGCGGGCTTGCCAGAGGCAAAGGGGGAGGAGCGCGCGCACGGCGTGCCCCTCCCCCGATTGCATGTCCGGCTTAGTTGAAGACCGGGATGTCGAGGCAGGATGCGCCGCTATTGAAGCTCACCGTGTCCGAATCGCAGGTCCAACCCTGCGCCCAAGTGGCCCCGGCAGGCAACGCACCGACATATTGCGGCTGCGGGCTGGTGAAGAAGCTCGACAGGCTCGTGGCGTCGAAGATCGGGGTGTAGCCATCTTCGGTCGCCGTGTTGAACACCAGGCCCGTCAGCGCCGCGGTGTAGGCCAGATCATTGCCCGTACCCAGAAACGGGTTGATGTCGTTGCGATCACCATTGCTGGTGGTCGTGCAATCGAACAGTACCGAGTTGAACTCCGGCGGGCCTGCTTCGTCGGTACGCGACCCGGCGGCAGCACCGTCTTCCTCGTCGATCCGTAGGCAGGGCGCACCCGGCTTCACGACAATGCCGTTGACCATGGTCAGGTCTGCCTGGCCACGCACGCGCAGCGCCTGGCTGCCCGACCCCTGGGCGATGAAGGTGAAGTTGCTGAACTGCGCATTGGTACGCGGCAGGGCGGTGAAGTCGAAGTCGCCATCGGGCGAATCGAGTTCCAGCGCATTGTCGCCAGCGCCAGCGCGCTGCGCGACGATAGCGTACTGGATGTCGGCCTTGGCACCGGTGTCGATGTCGAAGGAATCGTCTTCCGCGCCGACCACGATGAAGTGGTCGAGCTTCGGCGCACCGCCAAACAGTTCCACGCCGTCATCCGAGCTGTTGAACGACTGGATGTAGCTGATGCGCGTGCCGCTGCCGACGCCGCCGGTGGTCAGCGACTGCAGTTCGCTGCCCGAGTTCAGGGTGAAGCCCGAAAAGCGGATCTGCACGTAGGCGAGGTCGCCCGAGTCGTCGTTGCTGGTGATGCCGCCGAAGCTCGGCGGGTTCAGCGCGCCTTCCAGGCGCTGTTCGCAGTCGATCTGGTTGGCCGGGTTGGCGCCGACCAGACAGTCGGAAACCGGCGCACGGCCCAGCAGCACCACGCCGCCCCACTGCTGCGAGGAAGCGTTGTTGTTGAGGCCGCGTACGTTGTCGCTGCTGGTGAAGATGATCGGACGGGTGGGGGTGCCGACAGCATCGATGGTGCTGCCACGCTGCACAACGAGGTACGAACGGCCCGTCGCCCCGTAAATGATCACGCCCGGATCGATGCTGAGGTTGACCCTGGTGCCGGTCACGCCGTCGCTGGCGTCAGCTGCGGGACCATCGTCGGTGCCAACATCGACACGGCCGTTCATGGCGTAAAGCAGGCCGGGGACCTGCGGCAGATTCGCATCGGCGGTGAAGACCGACGGCAGCGTGCAGACGCGCCATTCGCCTTCGGGGCCGCTGATCGTGCCCGAATCGAGCAGCGGATCAACGCCGATGGTGGGGCAGCCGGCAGCCGGGGTCACGCCACCACTGCCGGAAGTCGGCGTGGGCGTGGGCGCGGTGTTGTTGATCGAATTGTCGATGTCACCGATGTTGATGTCACCATTGGCGCCCGGCGAACCGAGATCTTCGGGGCCGCAGGCAGCGAGTGCCACGATCGAGCAGCCAATGACGAGTGAGCGAGAAAGTTTAGTCACAGCGAACGGTCCCCTCAAAAAAACCGAGAATCAGAAAAAAAGCGAAATGCGATGTCGCGAGGGGACGGCTAGGCTTGCCAAATGACACTTTGGCGACCGTGTTACGGATTTCCGTGACAGTTTGTCATATTTCGGCCAAATTCCTGATTGTTAAAGGAAAAAACTTCTCCACAAATAGACGTATTGCACTTTTGTGACATTATGACGGTTTTGTTGCAGTTTCGTCATGTTGGGCGCAGGGTGTAGGCAGATATCTTGGGAGACCCACCATGTTTGCCACCGCCACCTTGGCCGTCTTGATGGTCACGCAGGCCAGCACCGCAACGCCGATCGAAACGACGGGCGTGGAGACGCACGATGTCGGCTACGACACCATAGCTTCGGGCGAAGCGCGCAATGCCATTGCCCAGCTGGAAGCCGCCCGGGCGGAAAATCCCGACGATCCGGCGCTGCTGATCAACCTTGGCGCCGCCTATGCCGCCGTTGGCGAATATGACCTGGCGCAGCAGGCCTATCGCGATGCCATCGCCAGCGAAGACCGCTACGAGCTGGAACTGGCCAACGGTGACTGGATCGATTCGCGCCGCGCCGCGCGCATGGCCCTACTGTCGCTGGAACAGGCCGCCAACTGAGCGGAGGGCTACACCTTATAATATGGGCTGGCCGGGCATTTGCGCTCGACCAGCTCCACCTTGGCCCGGACAGCACCGCTTTCCGGGCCGTTGTTTGCGCAATGGCGGGATGGGAGAATTAGGCCGGACTGTCATGGCGTTGTCATTTGTTGTAAGCATTGGGGCGACTTTGGAGGCCCCGAATGATTCTGCGTGTCTGCACATCCACGGCTGCGCTTGCGCTGGCCGGCTTCTGCGCTTTCCCCGCGCAGGCCGATGTGCTGGAAATCTCTGCTGACGGCGAAGCGCAATGGGTCGCCGGCCCCATGCAGCGCGTGGAGATGAATGCCGCCCTTTCCGACACGCCGCTGGCGGAAGTTCCGGAACAGGCAACCGCGCTGGTACCCGAAAATGCGGTTGCCGATACGCGCGACCATTCCACTGCGGTGCCACAGGCCTACGCCGCCCATATTGCCGCGCTGGCCGAACGCTTCGACCTCTCGCCCGCCTTGCTGGAAGCGGTGGTGTGGCAGGAAAGCCGCTGGCGCGCAGATGCCGTCTCTCCCGCAGGAGCGCGCGGCCTTGCGCAGCTGATGCCTGGCACGGCCCGCTACCTGGGCGTGAATCCCGACGATCCGCTCGCCAACCTGGAAGGCGGTGCGCGTTACCTGCGCGAACAGCTCGACCGTTTCGACGGCGACCTGGAGAAGGCGCTGGCCGCCTACAACGCCGGCCCCGGACGGGTGATCCGTTCGGGTGGCATTCCGCGCATCCGTGAAACACAAGCCTATGTCGCATCGATAATGGGCCGCCTGTCCGACCATTCCCGGAGTTCCGACTGACAATGAATGCACTTTATCGCCTCGCCGCTGCTGTCGCGGTGCTGCTGGCCCCTTCCGCCGCTTACGCGCAGGACCCTGCCGGGTCCGGCCCGATCAACAATGCGCTGGCATGGATGCAGAACACGCTCCTGGGCAGCGTTGCCACCGCCGTTGCGGTGATGGCCGTTGCCGCTGTCGGCTTCATGATGCTGACCGGCCGGATGAACTGGCGTTTCGGCGCCACCGTGATCCTGGGCTGCTTCATTATTTTCGGTGCCGCCAGCATCGTGGCCGGTATCCAAGGCGCAGCAGGTTAGGGCCGTTCCGATGCCGCTCGTCCGCCACCCCGTCCATCGCGCGCTTACCCGCCCTCAGATGTTCATGGGCGTGACTTTCAATTTCTTCGTGATCAATGCGATCGTGACGATGGAGGCATTCCTCATCACGAAGAGCTGGTTGATCGTGCCGATACCGATCATCCTGCACGTGTTCGGCTATTTCGCCTGCCTGCGCGAACCGCGCATTTTCGACCTGTGGCTGACCAAGGTCAGCAAGTGCCCACGGGTCAGGAACTACAGCCGTTGGGGCTGCAACAGCTACGCCGCCTGATCGGCGGCGAGGAGCGAGTGTAATGGGTAACAAGTGGCTCGGAGCCGCCGCCTGGAGCGCCAAGGAAGCGCAGGCCGGCGATCGCCTGCCCTACGCGCACCTGGTAGACCAGAACGTGCTGCAACTGCGCGACGGATCGCTGATGGCCGCGTTGCAGGTGCCCGGCCTGCTGTTCGAGACTGAGGATACCGACGCGCTCAATGCCCATGCGCAGACGCGCGAGGTGATGCTGCGTTCAAACCTGGATGCGCGGTTCGTGCTTTATCACCACGTCATCCGTCGCCGGGTGAGCGTGGAGCTGGATGCGAGCTTCCCTGATCCGCTTTCCGCCCATATCGACCGCCGCTGGCGCGAAAAGCTGTCCAGTGGATCGCTGTTCGTGAACGACCAGTTCGTGACGCTCGTACGCCGCCCAGCGCGCGGCAAGGCGGGCCTGGCTGAGCGCATGGGCAAGCTGTTCAAGCGCCGCAACGAGGAAGAGCCGGTCGATCCCAAGGACCTGCGGAGCTTGCGTGCAGCGATGCAGGCCCTCACCGCCAGCCTTGCCGATTATGGCGCGCAGCCGCTGGGCGACTACACCGGCCCTTCGGGCCAGACCAACAACGAAGTGCTGGAACTGCTCAGCGCGCTTTACAACGGCGAAATGCGCCCGGTGCGCAAGCCCGACATCGAGACCGACGTGGGCCACATGCTGCCCTATCGCCGCGCCAGCTTCGGCCTTGACGCGATGGAACTGCGCGGCAGCGGCGGCGCTGATTTCGCCTCCATCCTCAGCCTCAAGGATTATCCTGACGCCACCAGCCCAGGCCTGCTCGATGCCATGCTGCGGCTACCTTACGAGATGATCGTGACCGAGAGCTTTGCTCCCGAAGAGCGGCAGACTGCGCGCGAGAAGATCGACCTTGCCATCCGTCGCCTGCGATCGGCTGACGAGGAAGCCCAGACCGAGCGCGCCGAGATGATGGCCGCGCGCGACGAGCTGGGGGCGGGATCGGTGGCCTTTGGCGACCATCACCTCTCAGTTCTGGTGCGCGAGCGCGATCTTGAACGGCTCGACGATGCTACTGCCGCCGTTGCTGCCAGCCTGGCCGACACCGGCGCCATCGCCGTGCGCGAGGACACCAATCTGGAACCTGCCTTCTGGGGTCAGTTCCCTGGCAACGAGCAATATCTCGTCCGCCGGGCAATGATCTCCACCGCCAACATGGCGAGTTTCGGCAGCTTCCACGGCATGGCGCTGGGGCAAGCCGAGGGCAACCACTGGGGCGAAGCGGTCACGCTGCTGCAGACCACCAGTTCCACGCCATTCTTCTTCAACTTCCACAACGGCGATCTCGGCAATTTCTCGGTGATCGGGCCATCGGGCTCGGGCAAGACCGTGGTGATGAATTTCCTGGCTGCGCAGGCGCAAAAGTTCAGCCCGCGCACCATCCTGTTCGACAAGGATCGCGGCGCGGAACTGTTCATTCGTGGCATCGGCGGCACCTACGACCGCATCCGTGCGGGCGAGCCGACCGGCTTCAACCCGCTGGCCCTGCCCGATACGCCTGCCAACCGCGGCTTCCTGCGCGACTGGCTGTCCGTGCTGCTGCAGGCCGAGGGTCCGGAGGAAAGCGCCACTATCGCAGCGGCCGTGGACGCGGCCTATGCCAACGATTCGTCGTTGCGCCGCCTGCGCTATTTCAGGGAACTGGTTTCCGGCGCGCGCCGTCCGCAGCCGGGTGATCTGGCGGATCGCCTCTCGGCCTGGATCGAGGATGGTGAGCACGGCTGGCTGTTCGACAACGAGGCGGACCAGCTGGACCTGTCCACGCGCGTGATGGGCTTCGACATGACGGCGCTGCTGGAAAATCCCAAGCTGCGCACGCCGGTGATGATGTACCTTTTCCACCGCATCGACGAGCGGCTGGACGGGCAGCCCACCATGGTGCTGATCGACGAGGGATGGAAGGCGCTGGACGACGAGGTGTTCGCCGCGCGCATCCGCGACTGGCTGAAGACGCTGCGCAAGCGCAACGCGCTGGTCGGTTTCGCCACGCAGTCGGCGCGCGACGCGCTGGACAGCAAGATCTCCACAGCGCTGGTGGAACAGACTGCCACCATGGTGTTCATGCCCAATGCCCGCGCCCGGGCAGAAGATTATTGCGAAGGCTTCGGCCTGACCGAGCACGAACTGGCGCTGATCAAGAGCCTGCCCGCCCATTCGCGCTGCTTCCTGGTGCGCCAGCCCGATGCCAGCGTGGTGGTGCGACTGGACCTGTCCGGCGCGCCCGAAGTGCTGACGATCCTTTCCGGCCGCGAAAGCACTGTGCGCCGGCTTGACCTGCTGCGCGAGGCGGTGGGGAACGATCCCGCGCAGTGGTATCCCGCGCTGACCAACCGGCCATGGCCGGGAAGCGGCCAGGCCCCGCTGGAGGAAGATGGTTTCAACTGGGAGGCCGCCGAGTGAGCGCTCCTACCGCCATCGGTGACGTGGGCGTGGAATGCATGCGCGCCATGGAAGGCGTGGGCGCCGGCATCGGCGCAAGCCTGCGCGGCGTCGACTGTGCCGCCAACGCCATGGCGCAGGCTGCGTTCAACAACCTGTTCGCCAATGGCGCCATGGGCACCACGCTGACGCTGGCGATGACGCTGTTCGTTGCCCTGCTCGGCTTTGGCCTCATCACCGGACGCACGCGGCTGGGCCTGTCCTCGCTTACACCCAAGATGGTAACCGTGGCGCTGGTGGCCACCTTTGCCACCAGCTGGCTCGCCTTTTCGGCGGTGTTCTGGAATTTCGCGGTTCTCACGCCGGACTGGATCGCGACCAAGATCATGGGCACCAATGGCTCGGCTACGGTGATCTTCGCCGACAAGCTGGACGTCGTCATGCTGTCGCTGATGGAGGCATCGGGCGGCGATGCGATGGATGCCAATACCTCGATCTTCTCGCCACCGGGCCTGCTGTGGTCAGGCGGCACCATGCTGTTGCTGGGCACGGTCGGCGTGCTGGCCACCTGCAAGATCGCGCTCGCCATCCTGATGGGCCTTGGCCCGATCTTCATCCTGCTCGCGCTGTTCGATGCCACGCGCGGACTGTTCGTCGGCTGGCTCAAGGGCGTGGTTCTAATGGCGCTTGCGCCGCTGTTCGCGGTGCTGGGCGGATCGCTGATGCTGGAACTGGCGGTGCCGGTGCTGTCCAGCCTGCTGTCCGCACCGGGCGAAATCGACGTGCGCCCGGCCATGGCCTTCTTCATGATCGGTGCCGTGCACCTGGCGCTGATGGCCATGGTGTTGAAGGTTGCCACCACCATGGTCAGCGGCTGGAGCGTGTTCGGCCTGTCGCGCAGCGACCGGGCGGACGAGCGCGGCGGCTTCAGCACAGCCAGAAACGCGCCTGCCGCCTCGGTGCTGGCACCGGCGCTTACCGGCACCACTGCCCGTGAGCGCGCGGCGCAGTCCACACCGCCGCCCGCCCGCGATATCAGGGTGAGCGCCGCCACGCCGGCCGCAGCCAACGACACCGGCGGCTCCACCACCGTGCGCGAAACGCGCGTGGTGCTGGGCGCCATGGCTACCGATCAGGGCCGCAGCGGCTCTGCCTCCCCTTCCCGTGCGCGCGGCATTGGCAGCCGCTTCAAGTCCGCACCCGTTCGTTCCTCGGAGAAAATGACATGATCCGCGAAAGCCTGGCCTTGTTGCTGCTGGCTTCAACCCTTCTGGCCACCCCTGCCGCCGCGCAGGACCCCCGTCTGGTCGAGCGTCTCTATGATCCCACCCAGGTGGTGGAGATCGAAGGCAAGGTAAACGTCCAGTCGACCATCCAGTTCGGCGAAGGCGAAGTGATCGAGAACGTCGCCATCGGCGATTCCACCAGCTGGCAGGTTACCCCCAACCGGCGGGCGAACCTGCTGTTCGTGAAGCCGCTGGCCGCACGCGCCTCCACCAACATGACCGTGGTAACCAACCGCCACACCTACCTGTTCGACCTGGTGGCAAGCCCCAGTGTCCGCGCGCCGATGTATGTGCTCAGCTTCACCTACCCGGTGGAAGTGGAGCCAGTGGAAGAGACCGACGTTGCCGCTGCCAATCCAGGCGTCCAGCCCAATGCGCTGGAACTGGCAGCGGCGAACGACGACTATGCCGTGCTCGATCCCACCCGGCTGAATTTCGAATGGGCCGCCAGCGGCGATGCCGCGCTGTTGCCCGAACGCGTCTATGACGATGGCAGCGCCACTTTCCTCGCCTGGCCGGAAGGCACGCCGATGCCTGCCATATTGGTGAAAGATCATGAGGGTACCGAAGGCCCGGTGAATTTTGCCGTGCGCGGCGAGACCATCGTGCTGGACGTCGTGCCCAGCGAGATCATCCTGCGATCGGGCGACAATGCTGCTATGCTGGTAAACGAAGGCCCGGTCGGCGCGGTGAACGCCGATGGCACGGCCCAGCAGGGTGCCTGAACGGCGAATTTGGAGTAACGGATCATGAAACTTGCCATGCGCCTGCCCGAGAAGAATTCCGGGATCGCCAATGACGCCGATCCGCGCGATGCGGAGACGACCGAGGTCATCGACCTTGCCAGCCGCACCTCCTACCCCGCAGTGGCCAACCGCAAGGGCAACCGCGATGCGCTCGGCCTGCTGGCGGGTGTCGGATTTGTCGCCCTGCTGGGCGCGGCCACGCTGTGGGGGCTGAACGCCAGCCGCACAGACAACCAGCAGGCCAGCGAAACCGCCGCCGCGCCGGCCCAGCCCGCGCCGACTGACCTCGCCGTCCCTGCCGAGGAAGTGCCAGTTCCCGCCGAGGCACCACCGCAGGCCGATCCAGCCCCGGCGCCGGTGCTGGCCCGTGCTCCCGATGGCACGGTCGCCCCCGGTCCGGTGAACAATCCCTATGCCTCGCCCACGCTCGTGTTCGATGGCGGCATTGCGCCCGCCACCGCGGCAGCCAATGCCGCTGCGGCTGAAGCTGCCGCAGCCTCTGCCCCCAGCGGCTCGGTCATTCCGGGTGGCGGGCCGGCAAACGAATTCGCTGCCCGCATCGGCGGCGTGGGCGGCGGCCCGGCCCTTGCCATGCAGGACGTCAACCCCGCCACCACGGTGACGCAGGGCACGATGATCCCCGCCATCCTGGAAACGGCGATCAACACCGACGTGCCCGGCTTCGTGCGCGCGGTGGTGAGCCAGGACGTGCGCAGCTTCGACGGCAGCCGGGTGCTTATCCCGCGCTCCAGCCGCCTTGTCGGCCAGTACCAGTCTGGCCTGCAAGCGGGCCAGCGCCGCGCCTACGTAATCTGGCAGAGGGTGATCCGCCCCGACGGCGTGACCGTGTCCATCCAGAGCCCGGCCACCAGCTTCGACGGCACGGCTGGCCTCGAAGGCGAGGTGGAGAGCCATTTCTTCAGCCGTTTCGGCAGCGCGATGCTGCTGTCGGTGATCGGCGGGCTGACCACGCTGGCCAGCGGCGGCACCTCGGTGGTGCTGGGCGGCGGGCAGAGCGCGGCGAGCACGGCCTTGCAGCAGGACGGCCAGCGCCCGCCCACCGTGCGTGTGCGCATGGGTGAGCCGATCCGCGTCTACACCGCGCGCGACCTGGATTTCAGCCGCGCACCCCAGATCGACTGAGGCCATCGTGTCCGCCGAGATCCATCGCCTGGGTGACCAGCCCGAATGCAGCGAAGAGGCGCCCTCGCCCATCGCCGGGCCACCCGCCGATGCCCCGCAGGTGCCCAGCGGCTCGGTCTACCTCGACGCCTATCTCGCGCCGTTCCGCGACTGGCTGGAGCGCGACACGGTGACGGAGATCCTCGTCAATCGCCCCGGCGAGATGTGGGTGGAGGATGCTGCCAGCCCCGGCATGCAGCGCATCGAGCTCGACTCCATCGACGACAAGCTGATCCAAAGGCTGGCCGAACAGGTCGCGCGCATCAGCCACCAGGGCATCAACCGCGAACATCCGCTGCTGGGCGCCACGCTGCCAGACGGCGCGCGCATCCAGTTCTGCGGCCCGCCCGCCACGCGCAAGCACTGGGCCATGGCCGTGCGCCGCCATCGGCGGCTGGACCTCCCGCTGGATGCCTATGACGCCGGCCCGCTGTCGCAGCCGAGCGAGGCCGACATGCCAGACCCGCAAGAGCAACCCATCGGATACCTGCGCGCCGCGATCCGGGCGAAGAAGACCGTGCTGATTTCTGGCGGCACCAGCACCGGCAAGACCACCTTCCTCAACGCCATGCTGGGCGAGATCCCGCGCGATGAGCGCGTGGTGCTGGTGGAAGATACGCCCGAGCTGAAATTCCCTGGCGCCAATGCCGTGGGGCTAGTCGCAGTGAAGGGCGAGCTAGGCGAGGCCAAGGTGACCGCCAACGAACTGCTGCAATCGGCGCTGCGCCTGCGGCCTGATCGCATCGTGCTGGGCGAACTGCGCGGCGCGGAAAGCGTCAGCTTCCTGCGCGCGATCAACACTGGCCATCCGGGCAGCTTCTCCACCATCCACGCCAATTCCCTGCGCGGCGCGCTGGAGCAATTGAGCCTGATGGTGATGCAGACCGGCATCGGCCTCTCGCGCTCCGACACCATCGCTTATGCCGCCAGCGTGATCGACGTGATCGTCCAGCTCAAGCGCGCCGAAGGCAAGCGCGGCATCGCCGCCATTGCACGCGCCAGCGATCTGGTGGAAACGTGGAACTGACCAGCAGGCGCTGATTCTCTTCGCTTGCCCGGACTTGTTGAATTCGAGGCCCGATGAGCACCGTTCCCGACACTCCTGATACTGCGCGACCCGATGGGGTGGACCCCGCCCTGCTCTCGCCCGAGGAACTCTACTTCAACCGCGAACTTTCGTGGCTGTCCTTCAACGAGCGTGTGCTGGCCGAAGCCAGCCGCAGTTCCTATCCGCTGCTGGAGCGGCTGCGGTTCCTGTCCATTTCGGGGAACAACCTTGACGAGTTCATGATGATCCGCGTTGCGGGTCTGGCCGGACAGGTGCGCAGCGGCGTGGCGGAAATGTCGCTCGACGCGCGCACGCCCAGGCAGCAGCTCACCCTGATCGCCGAGAAATACCGCGAGCTGGAAGAGCTGCAGCAAGCGATCCTGACAGAGCTGCGCCCGCTGCTGGCGGCGCAGGGCATACACGTCAACCGTGGCAAGGATCCGCTCGACGACGAGGCGGAGGGCTGGCTGCGGCAGTATTTCCTCGACCACATCATGCCCGTGCTGACCCCGCAGGCGATAGACCCGGCGCACCCCTTCCCCTTCGTCGCCAACCTAGGCATCGGCGCGCTGTTCAACCTGACGCGGCGCGAAGACGGCAGCCAACTGGTGGAAATGGTGCTGATCCCCAGCGCCCTGCCGCGCTTCATCCGCATTCCCGGTGAAGAGGCGATCTATGTCGCCATCGAACGCCTCGTGGTGCGCTATGCCGACTTGCTGTTCCCCGGCTTCGAGATCACTGGCGACGGCGTGTTCCGCGTGCTGCGCGACAGCGATATCGAGATCGAGGAAGAGGCCGAGGATCTCGTGCGCTATTTCCGCAGCGCCATCCAGCGCCGCCGCCGCGGCCAGGTCATCATGCTGGAAATCGACGAAAGCTTCGATGCGCAGGCGGAGGAATTACTGCGCGACAAGCTGGAGCTGGAACAGGCCTTCATCACCAAGACCGAAGGCATGCTGGGCATCGCCGGGCTGGCCGAAGTGGTGAAGGAAGATCGGCCTGACCTGAAATTCACCCCCTATTCGCCGCGCTATCCCGAACGGGTGATGGAACACGACGGCGACGTTTTCGCCGCCGTGCACGAGAAGGATATCGTGATCCACCACCCCTACGAGAGCTTCGAGGTGGTGGTGGATTTCCTGCGCCAGGCAGCAAACGATCCCAATGTCGTCTCGATCAAGCAGGCACTGTACCGAGCGGGCCAGCAATCGCCGGTGATCAATGCGCTGACGGCAGCTGCGGAGAACGGCAAGTCGGTCACCGCCGTGGTGGAGCTGAAGGCGCGTTTCGACGAAGAGCAGAACCTGAAATGGGCAGGCGAGCTGGAACGCGCCGGGGTGCAGGTGATCTACGGCTTCATCGACTGGAAGACCCACGCCAAGATCTCCATGGTCGTGCGGCAGGAAGACGGCGGCTATCGCACCTACTGCCATTTCGGCACCGGCAACTATCACCCGGTCACCACCAAGATCTATACCGACCTCAGCTATTTCACGGCTGACCCGGCGCTGGGCCGCGATGCCGCCAAGCTGTTCAACTTCATCACCGGCTATGTCGAGCCGCAGCAGATGGAACAGCTGGCGATCTCGCCGCTCGACCTGCTGGAGAGGCTGCTGGCCGATATCGAGGCGGAAATAGAGTTCGCCCGCCAGGGCAAGCCCGCCACGATCTGGATGAAGATGAACCAGATCACCGAGAAGCGCGTGATCGACAAGCTTTACGAGGCCAGCCAGGCGGGCGTGCAGGTAGTGCTGGTGTGCCGCGGCATCTGCTGCCTGCGCCCCGGCGTACCCGGCCTGTCCGACAATATCACCGTTAAGTCGATCATCGGCCGCTTCCTGGAACACAGCCGCATCTATGCCTTCGGCAATGGCGAGGCGCTGCCCAGCGACAAGGCCAAGGTCTACATCTCCAGCGCCGACGTGATGGACCGCAACCTCTATCGCCGGGTGGAAGCGCTGGTGCCAATCACCAATGACACGGTTCACGACCAGATCCTGGAGCAGGTGCTGCTCGCCAACCTGCTCGATACCGAGCAGAGCTGGCTGCTCGACGGCGAAACCGGGGAATACGAGCGGGTCGAAAGTGACGGGGACGGCTTCAACTGCCACGATTACTTCATGACCAACCCCTCCCTCTCAGGTCGCGGCGGCGCGCTGAAGGAAGACCGCGTGCCCAAGCTGTCGCTGCGCAAGGGAGCGGCATGACGGCGACCTTCGCCAGCCAGCGGGCGAAGAACGCCGTCCGTCCGCAGCGCGCAGTCATCGATATCGGCTCCAACACCGTGCGCCTGGTGGTCTACTACGGGCCGCAGCGCGCACCCGACGTCTGGCTAAACGAAAAGGTGACGGCCAAGCTGGGCCGCGATCTTGCCACTACCGGGCGTATGCCGGACGAAGCCATCGCCATCGCCATGCGGGGTCTCGCGCGCTTTGCCTGCATCCTGAAGGATATCGCAGTCACCGACGTGCGCGCCGTCGCCACGGCGGCGGTGCGCGATGCAGCGAACGGGCCCGAGTTCGTGGACCAGGTTCGCGCGCTGGGGCTGGATGTGGACGTGCTTTCCGGCGAGGAAGAGGCCGTTACTTCCGCCTATGGCGTGATTGGCGGCTTTCCCGGCGCGCGGGGCGTGGTGGCAGACCTTGGCGGGGGAAGCCTGGAACTGGTGGCCATCGGCCACGGCGAGGCTTCGCACGGCGTCAGCCTGCCGCTGGGAACCTTGCGCCTGCCGGCCATGCGCACAAAGGGTACCAAGGCGTTCAACAAGGCGGTGAAGGCGGAACTGTCCAAGGCCGACTGGGCTAGCGCCCATCCCGGCCCGCTCTACATGGTGGGCGGTACATGGCGCGCGCTGGCGAATTTCGCCATGCACAAGGCGGGCTATCCGCTCACCGATCCGCAAGCATTCACCATGACGCTGGAAGAAGCGGACAAGATCGCCAAGAAGGTCTCCCGCATGGAACCTGACAAGCTGGCGGCGATCGGCGGCATTTCCTCTGCCCGCGCGGCTGCCCTGCCCGATGCAGCTGCCATGTTGCGTCCCGTGCTGGCCGCGCTGGAGCCCGACGGGCTGGTGTTCTCCTCGTGGGGCCTGCGCGAAGGGCTGCTCTACCGCGATCTTTCGGATGGCGCGCAGCGGCTCGATCCGCTGCTGGCGGCGGTGTCGCATTTCACCGAACCACGCGGCGCCTCGCAGACCATGGCCACGCAGATCGCGGCATGGACATCCGAAGCCGCGCGCAGCAGCGGCAATGGCAGCGAGCGCTTGCGGCTGGCAGCGATCATGCTCAGCCTGGCGCAATGGCGGCTGGAGCCGAACATGCGCCTCAAGCACTCGATCGACTGGGCGCTGGACAAACGCTGGCTGGGGCTGACGCACAAGGGCCGCGCGATGATCGCCGCCGCCCTGCGCGGCGCCAACGGCAAGCCCGAACCGACGCCCGACCTGCAAGTGCTCGCCAGCGACGAGGCCTTGCACGAAGCCGCTGCGTGGGGCCTCGCGTTCCGCCTGTGCCGCCGCCTTGGCGCGGGCTCGCGCGTGTCGCTGATGTCGAGCAAGCTGAGCCGCGAAGGCGACGTGCTGCGGTTGTGGCTGGAACCTGGTCGCGCGCAGCTGGTATCCGAGCAGGTGGAGATTGAACTGGCCCGCCTTGCCGCCTGGCTTGGCTGCGAGGGCATTGTCGAAGCCTAGCCTTTTTTGACATTTTTGTGACAAACGGGTCGCCTGCTTGCTTCGTGGCAGTGTAGACTGCATCTGTCTCTGCAATGGAAAACAATGCCATGGCCAAAGACCAGTCGAACACGCCGGACCAACCGGCGAACGAGAGCACTCCCGCCGACCAGGACGCGCTGGCGCTGAATGCGCTGGCAAGGGGCGTGCTGGCGCGCGAATTCCGTGCGCGCGCATCAACCGTGCGCCGCCTAGCCGAAGGCGTACTGGCCTTGCAGGACGAGGTAAAGACAGCGCGCAAGAAGGCGAAAAAGGCCGCCAAGCCGAAGCAGAAGAAGAACAAGAAGCTGGCCAAGATTCCGGGACAAAAGAAGGGCAAGTAGGCTCGCGCCCAGCCCTTCGAGTCGCACCATGCGTGCGTGCAGGGGGAAGCGTTATCCTTCCGCGTCGAACGGGTCCTGCGACTGCTCGTCGAAGGGCCGCGTATCGGCAGGCGCGCTGCGATAGGGCGGACGCTGCGGCAGTGTGCGCTCGCCCTTCCACGGCACCTGGTCGACCTCGGTCCAGGCGTTCACCGTAAGCCGCCAGAACTTCCAGCGGCCATCCTCCTTCACCAGCCGATCGTCGCGCGTGCCGATGCCGAAGAGGAAATTGGTGCGGTAATCGGCATTCCACTGCACGATCTGGAAAAAGCACCGCACCCGCGCGCCTTCGGGGTGCGGGTCCATGATGAACTGGTTCATCAGGTGCTGGCGGCCATACCACCAATGCTGGCGATCGTACCACAGGCTGCGAAGGTTCGCGCGAATGGCGTCGTGGCCCTGCACCTTGCCCTGCCACAAGTGGTCGAATTCGGCATCGCGCGCGAAAGTGGCGATTGCCTGCTCCTCGTCGGCCAGATCGATGCCCCAGGCATAGCGGGCGTAGAGCTCCTCGATCTCCCCGCGATCCTGCGCCGGCATCACTTGCGGCACTCCTTCGGGCCAGCAATCGGTCATTTCCTTTGTCTCCCATCAAATGCCCGCTTGCCAAGCGGTGCTATTGCTACTTGAATTGGCGTAACACGGGAGAGAGCAATGCCGGAAGTATTTCACCCCTTCGCCAGTTTCGGGCTGCAGGAACGCAAGCCCATGCGGTTCGAGGCCGACGTTTTCGAATGCGAAGTGGAAGGCGAAATCCCGCCACAGTTGCAAGGCTCCTATTTCCGCAGCGGCGGCGACCGGCAGTACCCCAGCCTGGAGGACGACATCATCCTGAATGGTGACGGCATGGTTTCCGCCTTCCATTTCGAGGACGGCCACGTCTCCTTCCGCAGCCGCTATGTGCAGACCGAGCGGCTGAAGGCGGAGCGAGCAGCGCGGCGGCGGCTCTATGGCCACTATCGCAACAAGTATACCGACGATCCCAGCGTCTCGAACCTGCCGCAGCGCGACAACACCGGTAACACCTATGCTTTTGCGCATCACGGCAGGCTCTATGCGCTGCGCGAGGACAGCCGTCCCTACGAGATCGACATGGATACGCTGGAGACGGTGGGCCCTGGTGATTTTGGCGATCTCAAGTCCACCGCGCTTACCGCGCACCCAAAGATCGACCCCGTTACCGGCGAATGGTGGAGCTACGGCGTCTTTGCCGATGGCGAGCCGAGCACCATGGCCAGCCTGCATGTGTTCGACAAGGACGGGAACCTCGTCCGCGAGCAGATGTTCAACACGCCCTACCCCGGCCTCAGTCACGACTGGGGCGTGACGCGCGAACACCTTGTCTTCCCCATCATGCCGCTCACTGCCGACGAGGCGCGGCTGCGTGCGGGCGGGGCCTATTACGAATACGATCCCGACCTGCCGAGCAAATGGGGCGTGATGCCGCGCGCTGGTGATCCGGCACGCGACATGCGCTGGTTCGACATTCCCGGCCTGGTGATGGGCCACGTGATGAATGCCTATACCGAAGGCGACAAGGTCATCCTCGACACGCCTGCCTCGCCGGGCAACTGCTTCTGCTTCTTCGCCGACAAGAATGGGCGCTTGCCCGCCATGCCGGAAACGATCACCCAGATCACCCGCATCGTCTTCGACCTGACGAAGCCGGATGGCGAAGCGGTCAGCCTGCACCCGGTGGAAGGCGCGCTGGGAGACATGCCGAAGATCGACGATCGCTTTGCCATGGCGAAACACACGATCGGCTATTTCGCCCTGCGCGATTTTCCGCAGATGGGGGTGGGCCAGATTATGTGGGATACGGGAGAATTGCGCGTCCACGATCTGGCTGGTGCTGCCGCGCAGGAACCAGTATTCGTGCCGCGCAGCGCCGATGCGCCCGAGGGCGACGGCTTCATCCTCACCGTGGTCGACCGTTTCGAGGAAAAGCGCGCTGACCTGTTGATCCTTGACGGTAAAGATGTCAGCCGACCACCGATTGCCACCATCAAGCTTCCTTTTGCCATGCCCATGGCCTTTCACGGCTGCTGGGTTCCTTTGGAGAACACCTGAATGACCGATACCGCTACTGCCAGGACCCGCCTCGAAGCCCAGCTGAAGGAGCTGAAAGAGCGACTCAGCCACCTCGAGCGCGACCTTGACGAACCGCATGACCCCGACTCCAGCGAACGCGCCGTGCAAATGGAGGACGACGATAGCCTGGAAGCACAAGCTCGCCTCGTCACCCGCGAAATTGCCTCGACTGATCGCGCGCTCGAGCGGCTCGAAAAGGGCGAATACGGCTACTGCGTCGAATGCGGCGAGCAGATCTCCGAAGGTCGGCTGGACGCCCGCCCCGAAGCTGCCTTGTGCATCAACTGCGCGAAGAAGGGCTAGGCAGGCCCCAGCCTCGTAGGAAAGGCCGAACCTAGCCGGTCACCCTGCGCACAAAACCGGCCACCATGCGCTCGGTCTCTTTCAGGTCGCTGCCGATCGAGAGGCCGGGCGTCAGGTGATTGTGGCCGGAAAGGTAGTGCATTTCGGGCAGGCGGCCCTTGGTGGCGGTCCACTGCGAGACCAGTTGGGCTGCCTGTTTCTGGAAGTCGTCGGGGTCAAACTCAGCGACGCTGAACTGCATTGGCACCTCTGAGGCCAGCAGGCCCGCAAGGGCCGAAGCGGGGCCCCAGCCCTTGCGATCCTCGCCATAATAGGCACGACCGAAGGGATTATCCTCGGCGGTGAAGGTGTCGTAGATGCCGCTGAGGAAGCAGGCGCCTGCAATCCCTTCAGCATGGTCGCGCGCGTGGGCCAGGTAGTTGGCGACGTGCGCGGCACCGGCGCTCTGGCCCATCAGGACGATCCTGCCCGGATCGCCTCCATGCGCCGCCACATTCGCGCGCAGCCAGTCGACGAACAGCCGCATGTCCTCCACCCCGCTGGGGAACTTGTGTGCAGGGGCGAGGCGATAGGTCATGGTGACGCCCACCCAGCCCATGCGCGCGGCAAAGTCGCCCACGTTGGAATAGAAGGGCGATCCCTCGGTGTGCTTGTCGCCCATCATGAATCCGCCGCCATGGACATAGACCAGCACCGGCGCGCCTTCTGGCACTCCTTGCGTGAACACATCCAACCGGTGGCGCTCGTCAGGACCGTAGGCAAGGTCGCGCGTCACCCGCGTTTCCGGAGCGAGGCCGTTGTTCCGTTCCGCCATCATCGCCTGCGTGCCGCCCAGCATGTCAGGCGACAGGTCATGTCCAAGCGCTTCCAGCTTGGCGCGAAGGTCAGGCGTCATCGGTGGTCTCCATCAACAGAACAGGCTTGATCGCCGCGCCGCTCTTGGCATCGGCCCAGGCGCGGTCGAGCTCGGCGAAGGGGTAGAATGTCAGCATGCGGTCGAACGGCAGACGGCCTTGCCGCCAGTAATCGGCCAGCTGCGGCAGGAAGGTGCGCGGGTTGGCATCGCCGCCAAGGATACCGCGCAATTGCCTGCCGCCTGCCAGCATGGCGAACATCTGCGGCGTCCACGGTCCAGTCGCATCTGGCAGCGGTGCCGCGACGAAACCGGCGGTGCCGTTCATCGCCAGCACGTCCAGCGCCAGCGTGTGGACGCTCGGCGCATTCGTGGTGTTGAAGGTGAACTGCATGCCGCGCCCGGTCACCTTGCGCACGGCATCGGCAAGGTTCTCCTGGTCACCGCGAAAGCAGTGCGTCGCGCCCAGCTCCCGCGCCAGTTCCAGCCGCTCGTCCGACAGGTCCACCGCCACCACGTGCCTGGCGCCGACCAGTTTCGCGGCCATCACCGCAGACAGACCAACGCCGCCGGTTCCCAGCACGGCGATGGTGTCGCCAAAACCCACCTTCAGTGCCTCGATCACGCCGCCCGCACCGGTCACCACGCCGCAGCCGAGCGGTCCGAGTTTCTCCAGCGGCAGGTCCTTGTCCATCTTCACCGCCGTGCGCTGCGGCACGATCGCGTGGCTGGCGAAGCTGGACTGGCCGAAGAAGTGCGAGTGCACGCAGGTGTCACCATCTCTCAGCGCCGTCGAGCCATCCAGCCGCTTGCCGCCAAAGCACAGCGGCATGGCCAGGTCGCAATAGGTGGGCCGCCCGGCAAGACAGGACGGGCAGGTGCCGCAGGAGTTGCCCGACAGGATCACATGGTCGCCCACAGCAAAGCCGGTTACGCCCTCGCCCAGTTCCTCCACCACGCCAGCGCCTTCGTGGCCGAGCACGATGGGCTGCGGGCTATGCCTGCCGGGGTGTTCGTGGAGGTCAGTGTGGCAGATGCCCGTGGCGACCAGACGGATGCGCATTTCACCCGCGCGGGGTGATTCCTGCTCCAGTTCGACCAGTTCGGGCGCGTCTCCGCCCCGACCGGAAACGGCTGCGGTTATCTTCATGATCTTGCTCCCGAATTGGCGAAAGCGCCCGTGTAATATGGAACACATGGAACACTGTCCTGGAGGCAAAATGTGCCGGACCGGATTGCGCCCGTAGCACCGGGCTGAAATGGCAGGTCTGCATGACGGGGCATGCACACACCATGCCCTGCACCAGGCGCTGTAGGGAAGCTCATCCCCCCTCGCCCAGATGGTGGTCATTGCGGATATCGGCGACCTCGCCGGTCTGCGTCAGCAGGCTCTTGCGCCTGAGGAAGCGGCGCAGGCTTTCAGGGCCGATCCGTGGCGCGCCGTGGCCGGACCAGCCGAAGCTGTCGCTGCCGAAGGTGCGCATCTTGGCGAAGGTGAGGAAGGTATCCTGCAGGAAGATCCCGCCCGCGTTGAGCCGCCGCCCGATGGCTTCGGCCTCTTCCGCGGTCCCGGCGATCACGCTGGCGGTCAGGCCGAACTGCGTATCGTTGGCCAGGCGGATAGCGTCTTCGGTGGTGTCGTAGGCCATCACCGGGATCGTGGGGCCGAAGGTCTCGTCCTGCATGATCGCCATGTCGTGGGTCACGCCGGTCAGCACCGTCGGGCGCAGGTAGCGCCCGCCGTCGATCACCTCAACCTCGCCGCCGCATTCCACCTTCGCACCCCTGGCCACGGAATCGGCGATATGCGCGGCGACGATATCGGCCTGCGGACTATGGGTGAACGGGCCGATGTGCCCGGCGCGTGGGTTCTCGACATTGAGACGGACCTCCCCAGCCTTCTCCACCAACCTGGCGACGAAGGCATCATGAATGCTCTCGTGCACATAAACCCGCTCGACCGAATAGCAGACCTGCCCCGTGGCATAGACCGCGCCGCGCAAGCATGCGGTGGCGGCGCGTTCGAGGTCGGCGGTCTGGGTGACAATGCACGGGTCCTTCCCCCCCAGTTCGAGATGGCAGGGGATCAGCCGCTCGGCGCAGGCGACCGCGACCTTGCGTCCGGTGGGCACGCTGCCGGTAAAGCAGATCGTATCGGCTTCCCCGATCACCGCCTGTCCGACATCGCCAGGGCCGGTGACATAGTCGAACACGGCAGCGAGTTCCGGAGTGTCGCGCACGGTCTCGAACAGCACCTCGATCACGCGGGGGGTGATCTCGGAGGGTTTCAGTAGCACGGCGCAGCCCGCGAACAGCGCCGGCACGGCATCGAGCAGCGCCAGCATCAGCGGCGCGTTCCACGGGCTGATCACGCCCACCAGCGGATAGGCAACCACTTGGCTTTGCACGCGCACCGTCGGCATCGACGGGCTCATCGCGTCGTATTCCAGCGAGGCGAAGGCCTTTGGCGCGTCCTCCAGCCAGCCGCCCACATTGCCCATGGTGATGAAGCCCTGCAGGTAGCTGGTGTGGCAGCCGCCGGTATCGTGCGCATCGGCTTCGCCAATATCGACCGCGCGCGCCTTTACTGCCTGCAACCAGCGCGCCATCACGCCGCAACGCCCGGCAACGCCCATCGCTTCCCACGCGGGCTGCGCCTTGCGTAGGGCCGCAGCCCTGGCGGCGACCTCGCCACGGCTGGCAGGCACGATCGCGTGATCGGCCTGCCCGGTGCGCGGGTTTATGACTTCGAGCTTGCCCATCAATCTCTCCCTCGCTGCAGGTCAGTTGCCCGGCGGCTCACCAAACCTGTTTGCTTCCGGATCGCCGTCTCTTGCCAGCAGGATACACAAGACCGCGAGCGAGGCGAGATAAAGCAGGTTGCTGACGAAGATCAGGAAGAACGAAGTCATCTCCGGCTCGGGCGCGGCGAAGATGCGCGGCATCGCGAGGGTGGAGAAGACTATGAAGGGCAACGGTAGCAGACCCCAGGCCCCGCGCATGTTGAAATCATGCAGGCGGCGGGTGACGGCCGCAGCCAGCAAGATGATGGAAAGCGCGAAGAAGGTGATGAGACCCACCATCATCTCGCCCGTATCGGGAAACAGCTCGGGGTGATGCCCCTCGATCGAAATCGAATAATGGCCGGGCCCGCTCGTGATCGTCGCCTTGTCGGGGTTTGCTTCGGCAAACTCCTGCATCGCGCCCATCGTTTCCGCCATCAACGATGACATGTGAATCGCGCCCAGTCCGATGACGAACAGGGCGACGCCGCCGACGTACAGCCAGAACGAGCCCTTCGCCTCGCGCCCGCTGAACTGCAGCAGGCGCGAGAGATTTCCCCTTATCGCGTTCCACCAAGCGCCCATCAATCTCTCCCCTTCGATGGCCAGCCTATGATGATTTGCGTGCGCTGCCTATCAGAACCCGTAGCGCAGACCGATCCAGAAGGTCTGCGGTGCGCCCACATCGATCGAGCCGCCGCTGTTGCGGGTGACGATCACCTCGTCGAACAGGTTTTCCACTCGGGCCACGCCTGACAGCTGGCCAACCAGCGGCACCTGGGCGAACAGGTCTACCGTGGTGGCTGCGGGCAGCGGTTCGCTTTCCTGATCGCTTTCGTACTGACGTCCCACGTGGCGCAGCGTGGCGGCCAGCAGCGCGCCGTCCGCCGGACGCCAGCTGGCGGTGGCGCTGGCCGCGAAGTTGGGCGTTTGCGGCGGCAGGTTGCCGTCAAGCACGCCGGCAGGCCCGGTGCCTTCGATCTCGGGCGAGACGTAGACCAGCGTGCCGTCGAAGCCGAAGTCCCCCAGCGTCAGCGCGGCGGCCACTTCAATGCCCTGCGCGTCGATGGCGTCGAGGTTGCGGCGCTGGCGCAGGTTGGTGCCGATCGTGACGTTGGCGATGGCGTCCTTCACCCGGTTGTCGAAGAAGGTGGCGGACAGGGCAAGGAAATCGGCGGCGGCCAGGTCGAAGCCGAATTCCCAGCCTTCCAGCCGCTCGGGCTCGAGATCGGGGTTCGCCTCGGTCACCACGGGAAAGACCACGAAGGGGCGATAGAGTTCATTGAGCGTGGGCAGGCGGAAGCCGCTGTAGGCTGCCGCGCGCAGGGTGAGCGCCTCGTTCACCTGCAAGCGCAGACCGCCGCGCCAGGTCACTTCCCAGTCGGAGCGATCGGGATAGACATCATCGCGCACCAGCGCCCCGCTGCCGTCCACTGCGCGGTAATAGCCGTCGTTGATGGTGTAGCGGTCCGCGCGCAGGCCTCCCGTCAGCGTGATCGGGCCGAGCGACACGTCATGGTCGATGTAGAAGCCAAGATCGGTGTTCACCCCGCCGGCAAAGCGTTCCTCGGTCAGGTTGCCGCTGAAGGCGGAATAGGCATCCTCGAACAGGTCGCCTTCGCTGCGCCGAAAGTCGACGCCCAGCCGCAGGTTCTGGAAATCGCCCAACGGCGGGCGCAGTTCGATCTTGCCGCCAAGGCCGCTGGCGGGCGTATCCTTCTGGTCCAGCACGCGCACGAAACGGGTGGAGGAGATGATGACGTTGCTGAAATTGCGCCACTGGGCATAGCCGATGACATCCAGCTGCCAGTCGCCGCGCGTCACCAGCCGGACGGATACGTCCTCGCCGCGAACCATGTTGTCGGCACCGTCGAAACGCAGCGTGCGGTTGTCTTCGAAGGCGAGGCCACGCACCTGCAGTTCCAGGTCTTCGCCCAGCTGCTGCACCACGCGCCCGCTGGCAGACCAGCTTTCATAAGCCGCGCGCGAAGTGGCGGGAACGCGGTCTGCCTCGGGCGTGGTGTAGAAGCCCTTGCCGCGATCCCAGCGCCCGCTGACGATCGCATAGCCATCATCCCATGAAGGCGCGGCGGTGAGCGAGGTCTGCGTCTCGCCGCGATTGTTGAGCATGGCCTGACCGCTGACAAGGCCCATTATCTGCGCGTCAGCACTGGTCAGCTCGATCGTGCCCGCCAGCGCGCCTGCGCCGAACGGGCCGGAGCCGCCGCCGCGCGTCACGCGGATCGAGGAAAGCCGTTCGGGCGCAATGGCATTGAACGGCACGTAGCCGAAGAACGGGTCCACCATCGGCACGCCGTCAAGCAACACCAGGGCGCGGCTCGACGCGTTCCCGCCCAGCGCGCGCAGCGTGGCGCCCTGCGCGGTGGGGTTGGAATTGCGGCTGTCGGAACGGCGAAACTGCTGGAACCCCGCGACATCGCGCAGCGCATCCTCGAAAGTGCCGGAGCCGGTGGAGGTGATCGCCTCGCGGTCGAGCTCGATCACCGAATAGGCAGGCACGGAAGGCGTATCGGGCAGGCCTTCGCCAAGCACGACGATCTCGCTCTGCTCGGCATCCTCCGCATCGTCGGTCTGAGCGTGAACGGGAAAGGCGATGAACAGGCAAGCCGTGCTTGCCAACAGGGGGAACTTCATGGGTGCAACCTTGTGAGATTGATTTTGTCCGGCTCTCTAGCGAGCATTTCTTGCCGCGTCACCCCGCCTTTGGCAAACAGGGGCTTGGAGAGACCGAGGGAGAGGGATTCATGCGCGCGTATATTGCGGCTTTTGCTGCCATCTTGCTGACAGCTTGCGGCAGCGAGCCAACCGAACAGGCAGCCGCTCCAACCGCCACCATACCGCCCGCCCCACCCGAATTGCCGCGCGATCACGAAACCTTGCTCGCCAGCGAGGACCCGCAACTGGAGGCCAACAAGCGGCTGGTCTACGACATGTACCGGATCGTGCTGCAAGCGGGCCTGGCGGACCGCGCGGGCGAGTTCATCGCCGAAGACTATATCCAGCATAACCCCAATGCCCAGCAGGGCCTGTCCGGCTTGCAGGACTATGTTCGCCGCACCCGGCCCGAGCGCGCCATAGAGGATCGCCTGGAACTGCCGCTGATCCACATCATGGCTGAAGGCGACTATGTCACCACCGCCTTCCTGCGCCTGCATGAAGACGCCGAAGGCAATGGCTACTATTCCACCTGGTTCGACCTCTACCGCATCGAGGACGGACTGATCGCCGAGCACTGGGACCCGATGCTGAAGACTGACGAGCAGATCGATCCCAATTCGCAGCGGGTGGACGGCTGACATGATGCGCGTCAGGAAACTCGCCCTCGGCACGGCGCTTGCCGCGCTGGCGGTCACGCAGGTGACGGCCCAGACCGTGCCCGATTTCCCGGCGGTAACCGACGCCGAGATCCAGAACCCCGATCCTGCCGACTGGCTCAGCTGGCGGCGCACGCTGGATAGCTGGGGTTATTCTCCGCTCGACCAGATCAACACACAGAACGTGCAAAACCTGCGCCTGGTCTGGGCCATGCCGCTCAACTCCGGGCACCAGGAAGGCACGCCGCTGGTGCGCGACGGGATCATGTATTTCCCCGGCCCGGCTGACACGATCCACGCCATCGATGCGCGCAGCGGCCAGCTGTTGTGGCGCTACCAGCGCCAGCTGCCAGAGGATATCGGCGACTACCTGCCGGTCTACGACACCACCCGCAACGTGGCGCTTTACGGCCACCTCATCATCGGCAATTCGGCGGACGACTATCTCTACGCGCTGGATGCCCGCACCGGGGAACTGGTGTGGGAAACGCAGATCCTCGACTACCGCCGGGGGGCCAAGCAAAGCTCCGGCCCGATCATCGCCAATGGCCTCGCCATCACCGGGCGCTCTTGCGAACCCGAAGGCGGCCCCGCCGCCTGCGTCATCACCGCGCACGATGCAGAAACCGGCGAAGAAGTGTGGCGCACGCCGATCATCGCCCAGGGTGACGATCCCAACGATGCCACCTGGGGCGGCGTGCCGCTGGAAGACCGCTTGCAGGTGGGCGCGTGGATGATCCCCAGCTTCGATGCCGAACTGGGTCTTGTCTACATGGGCACATCGGTCAGCGCGCCGACGCCGAAGATCCGGCTGGCGGGCAACGATTTCACCTACCTCTTCCACAATTCCACGCTGGCGCTGGACGTGGAGACGGGCGAGATCGTCTGGCATTACCAGCACCTGGTGGACCAGTGGGACATGGACCACACCTTCCCGCGCATGCTGATCGACCAGCAGGTGGCACCCGACCCCGCAGAGGTCGAATGGATGGCGCCCGATATCGAAGCGGGCCGTACTTACCGCACGCTGTCGGGGGTGCCGGGCAAGACGGGGGTGGTCTACACGCTGGATCGCGAAACCGGGCGCTTCCTGTGGGCGCGGCCCACGCTGCGGCAAAACCTTGTCCAGTCCATCGACGGGGCGACCGGGCGCGTCACCGCCAACCCGGAAACAGTGCCGACCGAATACGGCACCTCGATCGAGATCTGCCCCTCCCCCTCGGGCGGGGCGAACTATCCCGCGCCTGCCTACAGCCCGCTGACGCAGACGATGTATTTCCCCGTGGTCAACACCTGCGCGGAAATGTCCGCGCTCGATCCTGCGGAAGGCGACACAGGCGTCTACGGCGTTGCCAGTCGCGCCTACATGGCGCCGGGCGTCGACGGGATGCTGGGCGCGATCCACGCGGTAAACGCGGTGACAGGGCGCAGCGAATGGACGCACCTGCAGCGGGCGGGCACGCAGTCGCTGCTCACCACCGGCGGCGGATTGCTGTTCGCCGGCGATGCCGAGGGCTTCCTGCTGGCGATGGACCAGCGCGACGGGCGGGTGCTGTGGTCGATGAACCTCGGTTCCTCGGTCACGGGTTATCCCGCCACCTTTACCGTGGATGGACAGCAATACGTGGCGGTGTCGACGGGCTTCTGGCTGAGCGACAACTTCACTCCCGAATTGCTGCACGGGCGGCAGAACACGCTGTTCGTCTTCGCCCTGCCCGAGGCAGGCATCGGCCATCGCGGGCCGGAGCGGGCGCAGATCAATCCGGCGGGCGCGCTCGGCTCGGCCGATCCCCCGCAGCCGGGCGGCAATATCGGCGGCTTCTCGCGCGCGGCATCCGATGGCGTGTTCACGGCAGCGCAGGCCGAGGCGGGCCTTGCGGTCTACCAGAGCGATTGCGCGGCGTGCCACGGCACCAGCCTGCAAGGTGCAGGGGGCGTTCCTGCCGTGCGCGGCGGGGCCTTCTCTCGCCAATGGCGCGGGCGTAGCCTGGCCGAACTGTTCGGCTACTTGCGCACCGCAATGCCGCCGGGCGACACGAGCTCGCTGAGCGACACGCAGTACCTGGCGCTGGTGGCATACCTGCTGCGCGAAAACGGCTATCCGGCAGGCGACCAACCGCTCGACCCGGATGAGGCGTTGCTGGCGGCCATCGGGATCGAGTGACGGCCAGAAGTCCCCAACAGGGAGTTTCCTTGGATGCCAGACGCAAGGCAAGAGCACTGGAGCCGGGTCTATCGCGACAAGACCGAAGCCGAGCTGAGCTGGTATCAGGCTTCGCCGGAACCTTCGCTACAGGCCCTGCAACGCCTTGGCGCCGGACCGGAGGATGCCCTAGTCGATGTCGGCGCGGGTTCTTCCAGTCTTGTCGATGCGCTGTTGCAGCGGGGCTGGCGGAATCTGACCGTGCTCGACATTGCCCCGTCGGCGATCGCTGCGGTGAAGGCGCGCCTTGGCCCGCAGGCAGCGCAGGTTGACTGGCAAGTTGCGGACATCACGCGCTGGACTCCGGGCCGCCAGTACGATGTCTGGCACGATCGCGCCGTCTTTCACTTCCTGACCGGACCTGCACAGCGCGAAGCCTATCGGTCGGTGCTCGATCAGGCGCTGGCGCCGGGAGGCCTGGTGATCATGGCCACCTTCGCGCCTGATGGGCCGGAGAAATGCAGCGGGCTTCCTGTCCGGCGTTATGACGCGGAGAGCCTGGCACGCGAACTTGGGCCTTCGCTGCAACTGCTGGAGAGCTGGCAGCAAGACCACGTCACGCCCTGGGGCAGCTCCCAGGCCTTCACCTGGTGCGCCTTCCGGCGGGCGTGAGCATCGGCGATGCCGGGTTCACCCCGGCATCGCGTCGAGCAGCACGCTCTTGGTCTCGACATAGGCCCACAGGCCTTCCTCACCGCCTTCGCGGCCAATGCCCGACTGCTTGTAGCCGCCAAAAGGCGCGGTCCATTCCATGCGCATGCCGTTCTGGCCGACCACGCCAGTGCGGATGCGCTTGGCGATGTCGTAGGCGGCCTCTGCATCATTGGTGAAGACGCTGCCATTGAGGCCGAAATTGCTTTCGTTGGCAATGCGGATGGCGTCTTCCTCGTCTTCCGCCGGGATCAGGCACAGGACCGGGCCGAAGATTTCCTCCTGCGCAATCTTGCTCTTGTTGTCGACGTTGGCGAACAGCGTGGGCTCGATGTAATATCCCTTGTTCATGTGCGCCGGACGGTGACCGCCGGTGACAAGGTCCGCTCCGCTCGCCTTGCCTGCCTCGATATACATTTCCACGCGTTCCAGTTGGCGCCGCATGGCGAGCGGGCCAAGCTGGGTTTCGGGATCTTCCGGATCGCCGATCCTGATACCCTGCATCACGCCCGCAATGGCCTGCGCCAATTCATCGTGCCGCGCTTTTGGCACGATGGCGCGGCTGAGCATGGCGCAGACCTGCCCGCTCATCACGGTAATGGTGTTGCCAAGGATATTGGCCGCTGCCTCGATGGGGAAATCGTCGCGGATGATCGCCGCGCTCTTGCCGCCCAGTTCCATGGTGAAGCGGGTCATGTTGCCGCCACACACGCTGGCAATATGCGCGCCCGCCGCGCTGGAGCCGGTGAAGCTGACCTTGTCGATCTTCTTCGAATGGATCAGGTGGTCGGACGCTTCGCGATCCGCCGGCACGAGGTTCACCGTACCCTTGGGCATGCCGACGGCTTCGGCGGCCTCGGCCAGGATATAAGCTTCCAGGGGCGTCTCGGGCGAAGGCTTCATGATGATGACGCTGCCCGAGATCAGCGAATAGAACACCTTGTTGGCCATGATGCCGAAGGGGCCGTTCCACGGCGCGATGCCGACCACGACGCCCACGGGTTCACGCCGGATCAGCACGCTATCGACCGCATCGCCCTTGCGCCGGGTTTCCCATTCAAAGTTCTCGCCCAGCGCCGCCAGACCGCGCAGGCCCGCGACCGCACCGCCGTGCATCATGGGGGCAAAACTGGCGAGCCCGCCAACCTGCGCCGTCCATGCAGCGGCCAGTTCGGGCACGCGGCCCTCGAGATAGTCGACCATTGCCATCAGCTTCGCCTGGCGTTCCAGCGGCGGGGTGGTGGGCCAGGGACCGTTGTCGAAAGCCTCGCGCGCGGCGGCGACGGCGGCGTCCATGTCGCGGTTGCCCGCAGCAGCGGTGCGCGCCACCACTTCCTCGCTGGCCGGGTTCACCACCTCGATCGTGCCGTTGGAGATCGGGCGCACCCATTCGCCGCCGATAAACAGCTTGTCGGGGTGCTGGATGTTCACGCCTTCAGGGGTCATGTGTCGGTCTCCTGCGATCAGAAATTCGAGAGGATGGTCAGCGACTGGCTGTCGAGCGGCAGGCCGCGGCGCTGCAATTCCAGCTCGCGTTCGCGCAGCGGGCCCTGCACCGAGATCAGCCAGGCATGGATCGCGCGGACTTGTTCGGGCGTCAGCCTGTCGTCGAAGCGAGGCATCCCTTGCGGCAGGAACAGGCCCTGCAGCACGATCTGCTCGAAGCCGGCATGGATATTGGGCTGCATCCGGCGCAAGTCCGGCAGCGGCGCGCGCGGCTGGTTGGAATGGCAGATCGAGCAGTTCGCGGTGAACAGCGCGTTGCCCATGGCGAGCATTTCCGGGGTCACGCCCTCCAGTTGCTCGGGCGGCGCAGGGGCAGGTTCCAGCGGGGGCAGGTCGTCAGGCACGGGCACTTCGCCGCCGCCTAGGCGGAACACCAGCAGGCGGTTGGCATTGCCCTTGTTGTAGGCCGCCGAATAGCCGGGCACGAAGCTCCAGCCGCCGCCGCCCCAGCCTGCCTGCACGGCGACATATTGCACACCGTCCACGCTGTAGGTCATCGGCGCGCCCATGATCGAGGTGCCGGTCTCGACGCTCCACAATGCCTCGCCCGTCTCACTGTCGCGCGCGAACAGTGTGCCGCCCACGTTACCGTGGAAGATCAGCCCGCTTTGCGTGGCCAGCACGCCGTGCCGATCCTGCCAGCCGAGGCTTTCCACCGCCCACCTTGTCTCACCTGTCAGCGGGTCCATCGCCCGCAGCTGGCTGGAGAACGGCTGGTCCACCACCCATTGCCAGCTTTCCTCTGCCTGCACTGCCTCGCGCAGCGGCGGCGGCAGGGTTTCGGCGGCGGCCTGCAGGTCGCTGGTGAAGATGATGGCGGCGCCAGCGTTGAGGAATTTTTCCTGCCGCTGCACATTGTCCACCGGGCCAGGGAGCCACATCAGGTTACCCATGTCGAGCACGTGCGCGAAATAGGTGCCGCGCGTGGGATCATAGGCGGCGGGATACCAGTTGCGCGCGCCGGGCGAGCCAGGGAAAACGATCTTCGGACCGTTGGAATAATCCGCCTGCTCCATCGTCATGTTGAAGCTTTGCGATTCGAGATCGAAACTCTCGGCCCAGTTGGTGCGCACGATGGGGTTGGCGGCATGGGCGCGGCCGGTTTCGCGGTCGACCACGAAGAAGAAGCCGTTCTTGGGCGTGTGCAGGATAACCGGGCGCTGCTCGCCGCCCATGTCCATGCTGGCCAGCAGCATCGGCTGGGTGGCGGTAAGGTCCCAGTTGTCCTGCGGGGTTTCCTGGAAATGCCAGTTCATCCGCCCGCTCTCGCGGTCGAGCGCTACCAGCGAATTGAGGTAGAGGTTGTCACCGCCGCCGGGCGAACGGATCGCCTGCGGATAGGGACCGCCATTGCCGGTGCCCACGATGACCTGGTCGAATTCGGGGTCGTAGACGATGGCATCCCAGGCGGTGCCGCCACCGCCGATGTCCCAGCGGGTGTCCTCGCTCCAGGTTTCCAGCGCGGCGTCGAGCTCGGGGTTCTCCTGCTCGCCCGTTTCGGGATCGCGCGGAATAGTGAAGAAGCGCCAGGCCTGCGAACCATCGGAGATATTGTAGGCGGTGACATAGCCGCGCGCATCGTATTCGCTGCCGGCATTGCCGATCACCACCAGGTCGCCCGCCACTTCGGGCGCGCCGGTGGAGGTATAGCCGCGATCGTGGTCGACGATGGTGTCGACGCTCCATTCGACCGCGCCGGTTTCGGCGTTGAGCGCGTAAAGCATGCCGTCGAGCGCGCCGACCATCACCTTTCCATCGGCCACAGCCACGCCACGGTTGGCCTGGTCGCAGCAGGCGGAACGGTTCACCTGCATATCCAGCTCGGGCGTGAAGGTCCACAGTTCCTCGCCCGTGGCGGCGTTGAGCGCATAGACCCGTCCCAGGTTGCCCGAGGTGTACATCACCCCGTCGATCACCACCGGCGTGGCTTCCTGCACGCGGGCCGTGCCAAGATCATGTTCCCAGGCCAGGCCCAGTTCGGCCACGTTCTCCGGATTGATCGTCTCCAGCCGGGAGAAATGGCTTTCGGCCCAGTCGCCGCCGGGATTGTCCCAGTTCTCGCCCGCGCCATAAGTGCTGGTGTCGATGCTGGAGGGATCGAAGCTGTCGCCACAGCCAGCGAGCGCAAGGCTGGCCGCGAGCACGACGGAAAGACGGCGGATCATTGCGGCCAGGCTCCCTGATATTGTTCGAACACGCTGCGCAGGCTGCGCGGCTTTTTGCCGGTAATGCGCTCAACATCGTCGGAAATCACGGCGAAATTGCCCTCGCGAATAGCCTGCCCGAACGTCACCATGCCTTCGCTCGCCCACGGGATCGGACCGTTGAAATCAACGTCTTTCGGTTTGCGCGCCACGCCAAGCGAATCGAAGTATTCGTACATTTCCTCGTCGCTGACCTGGATCAACTCGATCGGCTTTCCCGCCATTTCGGATACCATGGCCATGGCCTCGGGCACCGAAAGCAGTTCCGGACCGGTGACATTGTAGACCTTGTTCTCATGCCCGCCCTGCGTCAGCACGCCGACGGCAGTGGCCACGCAATCGTCGCGGCTAACGAAGGCGATCTTGCCGTCGCCGCAGTTGTCGGGCTTCGATCCGGCCGTCAGCGCGGGGATCGCCATGGCCGTGGCAATCGCCTCGGAATACTGGCTGTTGCGCAGGATCGTGTAGGCGAGGCCGCTCTCTTTCAGCAGCTGTTCGGTAGCGTAGTGATCGTGCTGTTCCACCGCAGGATGATCCGGGTTCCCGCCATCGGTGACGGAGGTGTAGACCACGTGCTTCACCCCGGCGGCCTTGGCGGCGTTAATGGCATTGCCGTGCTGACGCGGGCGCTGGCCGACCATGGTGGTGGAAATGAGCAGCAGCTTGTCGCCGCCTGCCATGGCTTCTTCCAGCCCTTCCGGACTGTCGAAATCGGCCGCGCGCACCTCGGCGCCACGCTCGGCAAGATCGGCAAGCTTGTCGACATTGCGCGACAGGGCGATCACCTCGCATCCCATGTCCAGCAATTGCGAGGCCGCGGCATGGCCGAACTGGCCGGACGCGCCGGAAACGATAATTCTTGCCACTCAACTCTCCCTTGGCAGCAGATTTCGAACGCTGACTGCTTGCGTCAACCATAACGATTGTTACGATTGGCGCAACAAAGAGGGGAGAGGGTGCATGAGCGTTTCGATCGAAGACCGGCTGGGCCTGCAGGACCTGATCGCCGCCTACAGCTGGGCGCTCGATACAGGCGATACCGATGGGCTGGTGGAATGCTTCACAGCCGATTGCGAAATGCGCGAGGAAGTGTTCGAGGGCCCGGACATCTGGCTGGGGCACGAGGGGATTCGCGGGCTGATGGCGCACTATGCGGGCGCGCCCGGTTTTCCCGGCCGTCAGCACCACGTCACCCAGGTGCAGTACTTCCCCCAAGGTGACGGCAGCGTGAAGATGCGCGGCTTCGCCTTCGTCACCGAATGCCATGACGAGCCACCCTACGAGCTGCGCTTCTGCGGCTGGTACGACGACCACGCCGTGAAGGGCGAGGATGGCAAGTGGCGCTTCAAGACCCGTGTGGTGCGGCTGTGGGACGGCCAGGTGCTGGAACGCTTTCCCGGCCACGGCAACTGGAAGCCGCGCAAGCGCCCGGATTCGCTGATTATCCGCAAGTAGGTTACCAACAACGCTACCGTTCAGGGGGAGGAGATTGGGAATGCGTGCAAGAACATGTTTCGCCACTGCGGCTTCGCTCGCTGCGCTGGCTTTCGCGTCGCCGGCGCTTGCCGCCTGCGAGGAACTCGAGGCGCTGCAGCTGGATGCGGGCGAAGTCACCTCGGCCAGCGTGGTCTCCGCCGGGGAATTCGCCCCACCTGCCGGGATGGGCCCGCCGCCCGGCGTTGCCGGCATGTCCTACGATGGCCTGCCTGGCTTCTGCCGGGTGCAGATGACGCTGCGCCCAAGCGACGATTCCGACATCCGCAGTGAAGTATGGCTGCCGCTGGAAAGCTGGAACAACCGCTATGTCGGCGTTGGCAACGGTATCTGGGCCGGCTCGCTGTCCTATGCCGAGATGGGCCGAAACCTTTCCCGCAGCTATGCCACCGCCGCCACGGACACAGGACATGTCGGCAACGGCATGACCGCCGAATGGGCAGTCGGTCATCCTGAAAAGCTGGTCGATTTCGGCTACCGGGCGGTGCATGTCACCACTGTCGCGGCCAAGGCCGTGGTCGAGGCCTTTTATGGTCGCCCACCGGAATATTCATTGTGGAATTCATGCTCCACCGGGGGACGGCAAGGCCTGATGGCCGCGCATCGTTATCCCGATGATTTCGACGCCATCAGCGCCATGGCACCGGCCAATCCCATGACTGACCTGATGGTGCAGAGCATGTGGGCAGGATGGCAGGCGCAGCGTTTCGGCGTTTCCCTCTCTCCGGCGGATTTCGCCATGGTTCACGGCGCGGTGCTGGAGCAGTGCGATGCGCTGGACGGGCTGGCCGACGGCGTGATCGGTCGCCCGCTACAATGCGGCTTCCAGCCGGCCAGCCTGCAGTGCCGCGCAGGCCAGAGCGAGGGTTGCCTGTCACCCGGCAAGGTGCGCGCCTTCGAAGCCTTCTACGACGGGGTGCGCGCCGACGGCGGCACTGCCCTGCTGCCGGGCTGGCCGCGCGGGTCGGAAATGCAGCTGATGATCCTGACCATGGGCCCGGAACCGTTCCCGGTGGCGACCAGCTATTTCCGCAATCTGGTATTCGGGCAGGATGCCGACTGGGACTGGCGCGCAACAGCCTACGGGGATTACCTGTCGGCCGCGCGGGCCTATGGCGCCGGTATCCTGGACGTGCCGCCTACCGGACTTGATGCCTTCTTCGCGCGGGGCGGCAAGCTGCTGATGAGCCACGGCTGGAACGACGGCCTGATCCCCGCCAGCAACACGCTGGCCTTCTACCACGGCCTCTACAACGCCACCCCGGCAGCGCAGCGCGACAACCAGATGCGGTTGTTCATGGCGCCGGGAATGGACCATTGCGCGGGCGGCGAGGGGCCGAGCGAGTTCGATACGCTGGGCACGATCGACGCCTGGGCGACAACGGGAGTGGCACCCGAACGACTTGTCGCCACCAGGCCGGTGCAGGCTGGAGGGATGCCGGGACAGCCCCCCATGCCCCCGCGTGAGCCGATGGAACGCCCGCTGTGCCCCTACCCGCTGGTCGCAGTATATGATGGCGCTGGCGATCCGGGCGTTGCCAGCAGCTTCAGCTGTGCGTTCGAATAGGCCGCTTCAGACCTTGCGCACCAGCAGCCAGGCCATGGCCATCGTGTCGTCATCCACGCGGCCCGCAGCGGTGGCGGGCGCAACTGGGTTGGCGACAAAACTCGCGAAAGCGCCAAGCCAGTCCTGACCGGCCTCCACGATATTGCGGTTGAGCGGGTTCCAGTCCGGGTTACAGGTAAAGCCGGAGCAGCCGTGGCGATTGCCGCGCAGTTCCAGCACCCTATCATAACCCTCTTCCGCAGCGACTTCAGCGAACAGCAGCGCATCGGCAGAGCGGGTGACGCCCGCCAGCAGCGGCAGGCGCTGGCCAAGCACCTCGCGCGCAAGGCGGATGCGGTCGCCCTCCACCACTCGCGCGCCATGTCCGGCATCGCGCAGCAGGCTGGCAAGGCGCTGGCCGGCGGGCAGGTCTGGATCGTAGACCGCGGCAAGCGGGCGAGTCTGCGCCCGGGCAACATCGCCCAGCGCCGCCAGCGCAGGCACGGCCATGGCACCTGCCATCAGGTTGCGACGGGTCAGCTTCATTGCGCCTCTCCATGCGGCCCGGCGGCAAGATATTCCGCGATTGCCTGCAGGTCCTCGTCCGACACCTCGCCGCGCGGGATGGCGGGCATGTTGCCGATGCCGCCCCGCGCCGCGATCACGACGAAGGCGGCGGCCAGATCGCCGCGCTGTTCCAGCAGCGGATCGTCGCGGCGGCGGGCCAGCAGGCCGGTGCCCATGCCGTTGGCGGCGTGGCACATGGCGCAATATTCGACGTACAGCGCCTCGCCGCCAGTGGCGTTCGACCGCTGCGCCATCGTCACCGGTTGTGGCATGGGCGGCGGTCCGGCTTGCGCCGGTTGGGGCGGCGGTCCGGCTTGCGTTTCGCCTTCGGCATCCTGCGCAATGGCAACGCCGGCACATCCTGTCAGCGCCACGGCGGCTGCGATCAGTCCAATGCGTTTCATGCCTGCCGCTCCTGCCCGTAGGCGCTTCCCCAGATACCGCTCTTGCCCGGCGCGATGATACCGTTGGGGTCGAGCGCGTCCTTGACCGCCTCGTTCATCCTGAGCAGCGCGCCGTCGTTGAAGTCATAGGTCCCCGCAACAAGGTCCATGTAATCCAGGTGCGTGCGGTATTCGCCGTAGCCCTGCTCCTTCGCGTCGGAAACCAGCGTGCGGAAGAAGGGATCTACCTTGGCCATCATCGCCGGATCGTCCTTGTTGAAGATCATCGCGTTGACATTGGTCAGGTGGCGTTCGCCAAAGGCGAAGCTGCCCTGGTAGTCCATGCCGTATTCCTGATAGCGGGCATAGGTGCGGCGGAACTGCGCCAGCGCGGCATCGCCGTCCTGCGGGATGATCGGACTGAAACCGATGTGCCCGCCGCGCCCGCCGTACCAGTTCACGTTCTGCATCGGGAAGGTCATCGGCGTGCCGGTCCAGCCGGTGTATTCCAGCGGCTCGCCCCGGCGCCAGCTTGTCGGCTTGATCAGCATGGGGCCGGCATTGCCGATTGCCTCTTCCAGCACGCGGTAGGCCGCTCGGTTCACGTCCTCGCGGCCATAGAGGCGCAGGGAAACGCCCCACCAGCCGATGTTGAACTGGCGGCGGATGGCATCGATCACGCTGTCGGACAGCGCGCCCGGCTCGTCGGTCCACTGGTCGCGCGTGGTCAGCACGGCAGCCGCGCGCATCCAGTTGCCGATGGAGGGTGACTGGGTCAGCAGCCGTTCGCGGCGCAAGGGCGCGATGGTGTCGACCATCACCTTCAGGTCTTCCGGGCGGTCGAACTCGACGTCCATGCCCATCAGGCTTTCGGGTTCGGGCATCATCCACATGCCCATCTTCGTCACGATGCCGAAGTTCGATTGCACGAACATCTGGTCCCAGCCGGGGCCGAAGCCGAAGGGGTAGGCTTGCCAGGTCGGCGCGCCTGCGAAGGCTCCCATGCCGGTGCGCACCACCTCGCCACTCGCCAGCACCACCTCGAGGCCGCAGATGTTCTTGGTGTGCTCGCCATAGGGGGTGTAACCGACGCCGCGATCCAGCGCGTTACCCATGACCGAGCCCCACGAGTTGCCGGGGGTGGAGAGCCAGTAGGGCAGCCTGTTGCGCTGCACGTAATCGTACAGGTCGTAGAAGCTGACGCCCGGCTCCAGCAGCACGGTGCCCAGCTCCTCGTCGAATTCGATCCGCTTCATGCGCGACAGGTCCAGCACCACGCTGCCCGCCAGCACCGGGGCGCTGCCGCCGTATCCCAGGTTCTTGCCCCGCGCGATGGGGAACAGTGGCAGGCGGTATTCATTGGCGATCCGCACCACCGCCTGGATTTCCTCCACGGTGTCGGGCGCCACTGCGCCTGCCGGGTGGTGCGCGGCATCGTCCACCGCGAACTTGTCCTGGTAGCTGCGCTGGTCGAGTGCCTCGAAAAAGACCTTGTCCGCGCCCAGCGCGGCTTCCAGCGCACGGCGCGCCTCGCCCAGCCGCATGGCCGACATTCCGGGTGGCAGCGGTGAATCCGCCATAATGCTCCGTCCCTCTCCCCAAGCGCGTATCCGACGCGACTTTAACGTTCGTTACTTTTCAGCTAGCACGGCCACGAGTCAAGCGACAGGGAGAGGGTCTTGGCGTCTCGTGAGGATTTGTACGGCGTGCTCGACGCCTACCTGACCGCATTGGCAGCGCGCGATCCGTCGCTCGCGCCGATTGCCCCCGATGCCTTCATCACCGAGAACAACGTGCGCCTGGAGGTGGGCGACGGGCTGTGGAACACGATCACCGCGAAGCACGAGTACGACCTGCGCTTTGCCGAGGCCGCGCAAGGGCAGGTGGCCGTGTTCACCGCGGTCGAGGAAACCGACGCGCTGAACCCGTGCTGCGTGCGACTGGAAGTGGCAGGCGGCCAGATCACCGGTATCGAGACGGTGGTGGCTCGCAACAAGGACGAAGGCTTCCCCTTCGGCCCGCAGCATTTCGAGCGCAAGCCGGTGATGGAAGCGCTGATCCCCGAGGCCGAGCGTGCCAGCCGCGAAGAACTGGTGCGCGTGGCCAACGGATATTTCGAGACCATCGAACGCAACGACGGCACGATCGCAACGAAGTTCTGGCCGCACTGCAACCGCGTCGAGAACGGCGTGCAAACCACCAACAATGCCGATTTCCCCCTGCCCGTCGCGCGCATGGGCTGCGAGGAGCAGTTCGCGCTGGGCTGGTATCGCTATGACGACGACCTGCGCGCCCGCCGCTTCCCGCTGGTAGACATCGAGCGCGGGATCGTGCTGGCCTATGGCTTTATCGACCATTCGGGCAAGCTGGGCGAATACCAGCTGACCGACGGCACCATGGCCAGCAGCCCGGTGCGCCGTCCGCACTCCTATTACCTCGCCGAAGCCTTCCGCATCCGCGACGGCGCGATCGAACAGGTGGAGGCGGATTTCCTGACCGTGCCCTATCGCATGCCCAGCCCGTGGGACGGGCGCGGAGAAGCTGCATGAACAATCGCACCATTGCTTCGCTGGTCCTGCTTGCAGGCATCTTCGTGATGGAGGGCTATGACATTGCTGCCATGGGCCTGGCCGTGCCGCGGCTGGGCGACGCGCTGGGGCTGGAGCCGACCAGCTTCGGCCTGGTCTTTACCGCGCTGCTTGTCGGCATCGGCGTGGGCGGCGCGCTGCTGGCACCCTATGGCGACCGTTTCGGGAGGCGCGCGCTGATCGTGGCCGGCGCCGTGGCGACAGGCGTGTTCACGCTGGCCACCAGCACGGCAGACAGCGTAACCGAATTCCTCGTCTGGCGCGGGCTTACCGGCATTGCCCTTGGCGCGGCATTGCCCAATGTCAGCGCACTATCCGCCGAACTTGCGCCCGCAAGGCTGCGCGCCACGGTGATGGCTGTCGTTTCTGCCGGCATTCCGCTGGGCATCGCCATTGCCGGGGTGCTTTCGCCCAATGTCGTCGGCGCGTTCGGATGGCAGGGATTGTTCTACATACCGGGATTGCTCGCCCTGTTGCTGGCGGCAGGGTTATGGGCGCTGCTCAATGGCGGCGTGCCGGAGGCGAGCAAGGGTGAAGCCGAGACCAAGGCCCCGCAGATCCTGCTGTTCCGCCAGCCGTGGATCGTACCCTTCGCCATTTTCGCCGCCATGCTCGCCTTCAATGCGATGAACCTCTACCTGCTCAACTCCTGGCTGCCGACGGTGCTGCCGCAGGCCGGGTTCGAACAGGACCTGGCGGACCGCGTCTCGGGCATCGTGCAATTTGCCGGGATCGGCATCGGCGTGGCTGCCAGCTTCGGCATCGATCGCTGGAACAGGACGCTCACGCTGGCGCTGATGTTCGGCGCCATGGCCGTGTGCTTCTTCGCCGTCAGCATGACACCGCCGGATCGCACGCTGTGGACGCTGCTGCTGTGCGTGGGTGTAGGAGGGGCGAGCGCGGGCGGAATGGTGCTGCCGGGGCTGTGTGTCTACCTGTTCGCCTCGCGCCTGCTGTCCACCGCCATCGGCATGGGCGTGATGGTGGCACGACTGGGCGCCTTTGCCGGGCCGCTGATCGGCCAGGCGGTGCTGGATGCCGATGCCGGGCCGCAGTTCTTCTTCATGGTCGCCGCGATTCCCGCCGCGATCTGTGCAGGCGTGGCTTTCCTGGTGCCGCTGGGGCTGGGGGTGAAGGAGCGCGAGGAAAGCCGCGAACCGGTGGCAGCCTAGGGGCGGAAATCCAGCCCGCCGCGACGTTCGGCGAAGCGCCAGCCCTCGGCGGTCCTGACCACGCGGTCCTCGAAGGTGCCGATCAGTGGCGATTTCGGGTCCTGCACCGGCAGGCCCTTTTCCGCCGCATCGCCCATGTAGAGCACGATCACGCTTTTCACTCTCGCCTCGGTCTCGCTCACCACCTCGACCAGCGTATTTGCCATGACGTGGCGCTGCGCGCGCGGCGGGCGGGCGGTGAAGCTGGCGAGGATGGCCTCGCGCCCCACCAGTGCATCGCCGCCGCTGGGCCGCCGAAACACCGCATCATGGGTGTAGAGCGAAGCGCATGTTTCCCAGTCCTGCGCATCGTTCGCCCAGACATATTCGTGGATCAGCCGCGTCACATCGGCCTCGATCGCGCGGCGCTGCTCTTCGGTCATGGTCACTCTTCCGGCTTGGTGCGCTCGAGGAACAGCGAATTGCCAGCCGCGTCGGTCGCGTCGAGCCGTTCGATCAGCCGCTCAACCGTGCTGGCAAAGCCCGCCACTTCGGCCTGGTCCAGCTCGCTGAACAGGTAGTGCGCCACCGTTTCGGTCTGCGGACGCATGATCTCGTAAAGGCGCTGCCCTTCCTCGGAAAGGCTCAGCCACTTGCGGCGCTTGTTGTTCTCGTCCCGCTCCACTACCACGCGGCCATGCTTTTGCAGCGCGGCCACCGCACGGCTGATGCTCATGGCGTTGACCCCGGTCAGTTCGGCCACCTCGTGGCTGGCGGTGCGGCCCAGTGCGCCGATCGTCATCAGCAGGCGGAATTCGTTGATGCTGATCTTGTAGCGATGCGACAGGTGGATGGAGAACGGCGCCATCAGCCGGTTGGTCAGCTTCAGCAGACGGTGCAGCAGCACCACCTCGCCCTTTTCGTTCATGTGCACGCTGACCCCGACTTCCAGCGCGGCGCCGGTTTCCCCGTTCATCCTCCACCTCCCCTTTAGGTCGTCACCTGCGATGCGGCCTTGCGCCGATTGTAACAAACGTTAGCGTTATCGCAAGAATCACGGGAAGAGAGGATCTTGGTCATGGGTTTTCCGCAGACCATTCATTTCATCGGCACGAACACGCCGCGGCAGCAGGAATATGCGCTCGAAGGGCTTGAGGTGGAGGGAGAAATTCCCGCCGCGATCAAGGGCAAGTTCTTCCGCGCGGTGCCTGACAACGCGCACGAGCCGATGTTCGAGGACGACATCGCGCTCAACCACGACGGCATGATCTCGGCCTTCACCATCGATGGCGGCAAGGTCGATTTCGCGATCAGGTATGTCGAAACCGAGCGTTACCTGCTGGAAAAGGAAGCAGGCCGCGCACTGTTCGGACGCTATCGCAATCCCTTTACCGACGATCCCAGCGTCGCGGGCAAGGATCGCACCGTCGCCAACACCACTCCGGTGTGGCACGGCCACCGCCTGTTCATGACCAAGGAGGACGGGCGCGGCTACGAGGTCAATCCGCACACCCTCGCGACCGAGGGCCGCTGGGATTACGACGGCAAGCTGAAGTCCGAGACCTTCACCGCCCACCCGCGCATCGATGCGCAGACGGGCGAGATGTTCTTCTTTGGTTACGAGGCTGGCGGCCTGTGCAGCCTCGATGTCGCCTATTGCATCGCCGATGCGGACGGCAACCTGGTGAAGGAGCAGTGGTTCGACCAGCCCTATTGCTCCACCATCCATGATTTCGTGATTACCGAGAACTACGCGATTTTCCCGCTGTTCCCGACGCTGGCTGACCTTGACCGGATCAAGGCCGGGGGCGCGCACTGGGCGCACCACCAGGACCTGCCCAGCTATCTGGGCGTGATGCCGCGCTATGGCGACGTGTCGGAGATGAAGTGGATCAAGGGGCCGATCGGCGTCTCCTGCTTCCACGAGGTGAACGCCTTCGAGGACGGCGACACGGTGCATGTGGACCTCTGCCTGACCAACACCAACGCCTTCCAGTTCATGCGCGAGGCGGGCGGCGTGCACATCGACCAGCAGGATATCCAGGGCGCACTGACTCGCTGGAGCGTGGACATGAGCGCCGACGAACTGGCTATCGCCGAGCGCCCGCTCGGCCCTCCGGGAGACCTTTGCCGGGTGGAAGACGCGGTGCAGGGCCGTCCCTATGACCGCGCCTGGTATCTCAGCATGAATCCGCAAGCCAAGGGCCCGCCGATGCTGGGCGGCCCGGTGGGGGCAAACTTCAACTGCATGCTGCGCATCAACCCCCAGACCGGCCAGCTGGCGCTGATGGAGACGCCTCCCGGTGCCGCCATCAGCGAGCCTGCCCACGTGGTCTCGCCAGAGGAAGGTCATGGCGGCTGGCTGCTTACCGTGATCGACATTCCCAACGGCCCTCCTGGTGCTGGCGATCCGTCCGACTATTCCAGCGAGCTGTGGGTAGTCGAGGCCGACGCCATCGAGAAGGGCCCGATTGCCAAGGTGAAAACCGGCAAGGCGCTGCGCAGCCAGGTCCACGGCACATGGGTTGCCCGCGAAAAGCTGGACGCCAGCGCGCGCAAGGGCTGATCCAAGGTGCTTGCGGGCCTGCGGGGCTCGCGGCATAGTCCCCGGTGGGGAGAGGAGCATGAGGACAGCCATATTTGCCGCGCTGGCACTTGTTGCCGTGCCTTTGGCCGCGCAGGAGCCCACTTTCGAGGAGCAGATGGCCGCGCGGTTCGAGCCGCCGCCGCCGGAGTGGGAAATGCCCCGCACGCAATGGGGCGATCCCGACCTGCGCGGCAAGTGGCCGGTCGACTACCTTGGCCGCACCCCGCGCGAACGCAGCCCGGCGCTGGGCGAGCGCGCCTTCCTCACGCAAGAGGAATACGAGCGCGCATTTGCCCGCGCGCAGGGTGATCTCGACCGCTACGACGAGGAAGACCGTGCAGGTCTGATGGCCATGGGCCACTGGGCGGAATTCGGCCACCCGCTGCGGCAAAGCTCGATGATCGTCGAGCCTGCCAATGGCCGCTACCCGCCGCTCACCCCGCTGGGGCAGGAGTGGAAGGCGAGCGAGCGCACCAGCTGGAACACCTACGTGTTCGAGAGCATGGACGATTTCGGCATCTTTGACCGCTGCCTGACGCGCGGCATGCCCGGCTCCATGCTGCCCGGCGCCTACAACGGCGGGATCGAGATCTTCCAGGCGCCCGGCCTCGTCGCCATCAGCCTGGAGATGATTCACGAAACCCGCCTCGTCTACCTTGACGGGCGCGAGCGCCCCGCGCCTGACGTGCAGTACGATCTCGGCTTCTCGCTCGGCCACTGGGAAGGCGACACGCTGGTGATCGAGACCACCAATTTCCGCCCGGGGATGTCGATGGGCCCGGCACCCAATTCCGACCAGCTCCACGTGGTCGAGCACCTGACGCTAATGAACGACAACCAGATCCACTACGAGGCCTGGGTGCGCGATCCGCTGGTGATGGAAGGGCACTACAAGCTCGACCTGCCGTGGCTGCGCGAGGACGGCTACGGCATGTTCGAATACGCCTGCCACGAAGGCAACGTGCAGATCCGCGGATACATCACCGCCACCAGTCCGCGCTTTGCAGACGAACGCGCGGCCGCCTGGATCGAACAGGGCGAGGAACCGGGCGAGGGAGTGCCGGTGAGGTGAACGGGGCGATGAAATGGCTCTATCACATCAGCCGCCTGATCTTCGGCGGCTGGTGGGTCTACTCGGGCACGATGCCGTTCATCGATCCGGCGTGGCAGCCGCTTGGGCAGGAACAGGCGGCTATCGACTTCTCGCTCGCGATGATCGATTCCGGCCTGATGACCTGGGTCAAGGTGGCAGAAATCGTGCTGGGCCTGCTGATCCTGGCCAATCGCCTGATGCCGCTGGCCGTGATCGCCATCGCGCCGATCAACTTCGTGATCGTCTACTGGAACTTCGTGCTCGACGAAGGCGTGATCGAATATGTCTTCGGCGCGCTGACAATCGTGTTCAACGTGGTGCTGGCGTGGCCCTGGCGGCATTACCTCTATCCACTGTTCGGCTGGCAGGGCACGCCGGACTATTCGCTCTCACCAGGGGAAGCCAAATGACCAGACCACTTGCTCTCGCGCTGCTTGCCGCCAGCGCCGTTGCCTCGCCCGCGCGGGCGGACAACCATGCGCAGCCTGACTGCGACCGCGACTGCCTGATCGCGCTAGCCGATGCCTATGCTTCTGGTGTGGTGGCAGACGATCCGGGAGCAGTGCGCTGGGCCGACGATGCCGTGGTGGTGGAGAACCTGTCGGCAATCGCTGCAGGTGAAGGGATCTTCGATACCGTCACATCAGGCCCGGCGACGGACTACGTGATCCATGTCGCCGATCCGGTCAGCCAGCAGGTCGGCCTGCTCACCATGATGAACGAAGACGATGCGCCGGTGTTCGTGGGCATTCGCCTGCAACTGGACGCAGACGGCCGGGTGGCCGAGGCCGAACACCTCGTCGCCCGCGATCTCTCGTCTGTGCAGCTTGCCAATCTGCAGGACGAGCGGCCGCGCCTGATGGAGCCGGTGCCCGAGGCCTACATGGATAGCCGCGCGCGGATGATCTGGCTGGGCGAAAGCTATTACGATGCGCTCGACAACAACAATTCGCTGCACTCCAACATGGCCGACGATTGCGAGCGGCGCGAAAACGGCTTCCAGACCGCGCGCAACCCGATGGTGCGCGACAATCCCAATGGCAATGGCCAGAACGATCCGATCTTCGCCTATCTCGGTGGCCTTGGCTGCGCCGCGCAGATGGATACCAACATGTGGGAATACATCACCCGCATCGAGAACCGGCGGGTGGAGATTGCCGATCCGGTGACGGGCCTGGTGTGGGGCGTGAGCCATTTCGAGCATGATTTCGACAAGGACGTGTTCCCGCTGGTGGGCGTGCCCTGGGCCGAAAGCCGTGACCTGTCGCAGTTCAACCCGTTCGATATGCCCGCGATCCACATCTACAAGGTATGGGGCGGCGCGATCCACGAGATCGAGGCGCTGGGCATCGTAATGCCCTACGAAAGCCCGCACGTATTCGAGGATTGATACGAAAAGGGGCGGAAGCGCCGCGCGCCCCCGCCCCATGTCTGCGACTTGGCCAGCCTCTTATCCGGCAGCCGCATCCTTCTTGGTCAGCGCATCAGCCAACTTTTCCGACACGATGCCGAAAATGGCGCCGATGACGACCGAGACCACCGTCGGCACCCATGCGCCGACCGGGTCCATGCCCTCTTCGCCTGCCATCAGGAAGGTTGCCCCAGCCACGGCAGCAAACCCGTAGACGCTGGCCGGAATCGTCGCCAGCAGCGGCACCTTGCTGGCAAGGCAGATCACGAAAGCGCCCAGCCCAACGGCCACCGGACCAGCCCAGTCGCCAAGGCCGGCCAGCGGCCCCATCAGCGCCCAGATCGCCGCCGAGCCGACGACGGCGCCGAAGCTCATGCCGACAGCGGCGGTGGTCATGCCTTTCACGCCACCGCCCGAATGGAAGTGACAGCCCCATGCGATGAAGCTGATCCAGACGAGGCCAGGCAGGAAGGCCGCCAGCGGCACGCCGAACAGCCAGGTGTCGAGTATGGCAAGCAGGCCCACCGAAAAGGCGAGCGCAAGATATGCGGTCATTGTTGTTCCCCTCTCCAAGGTGCAGCCTCTTCGCGGACTGCTGGCACGGGAGACTAAGTCAAATTGCGAAATAGTCCATAGGAGGGCTTTTGCCCTGTGGACTTGTCAGCGCGGCCGGACAGGCGCAATCTGGCGGTAAATCGAGAGGGAGGAACTCATGAACCGCAAAGCCACTTTGCCAGCGGGCCTTGCCTGCCTGATGCTGGCCGCCTGCAATTCCGCCGATAGCACCGACGCGCCCGGTCCGGCGGTGCAGGAAGCCATCGACCGCGTGGCGATCGAGGACATGGTGGTGGAATACTACGCTCACCTCGGCGGCGGTGATGCCGGGGCCTTCGACGACTATTTCACCGAGGACGCCGTGTTCGACGTGAACGGCAATGTCGCCACAGGGCGCGAGGAGATCGAGGCGCTCTACGGCTCGATCGGGGAAGACCCCTCAAGCGCATCGAACCAGGGGGGGCCGTTCCGCATGCTGCTTTCGAACCCGGTCATCCATGTCGATGGCGACACCGCGACCGCCAGCTTCATCTGGACCGGTGTGGGCAACCCGGCAATCGACGCGCCGCCTGAACTGCTGGAGCAGGGCCGCGAGTTCGATCGACTGGTGAAGGTCGATGGTGAATGGAAGTTCGCCCACCGCGTGGTGATCGCCGACAGCGGCCTGCCGGAAGGCCAGTATCCCAACTACACGCCACGCAGCGATTTCGCGGTGGACGACCTCAACCCGTGAGCGCTCAGGTCAGCGCGTAGTAGCGCAGGCGGTTGCCGTCGCTGCGGCGCTCGCCCACGCCGATGAAGACGTGCTTGGTCAGCCAGTCGTGCTTGCCCTTGGCGCATTCGAAAGTGGTCTGGCTGCGCAGGTAGTAATCTTCGTGCGGTACCGGCTCGCCACCGTTAAAGGCCCATTCGCGTAGACGTGCCATGGTGTCAGGCTTCCGGCCCCACAGGAAGCCGCGGTTCTGCAGCATGATGATGGTGCCGTCCTCTTCCTCCAGCAGGTAGCGCGCGTCGAGGCAGGCCACCTCGTCCTCGCGCCACCAGGCATAGTCGCCGCCGGAACCGGGCACCGCGCGCCCTTTCAGCAGGGGGCCTTCGAAAGAGCCTTCCTGCACCAGCACGGCGGTACGCATCCCGCCGCCCGGCATCGGCGCCATGGCATAGGCTTCGGGGAATTTCAGCTGCACCGTCATCACCGGCTCCAGCCGCGGCTGGTCGAAGGCCGAGAACGGCGCGGTGAAGGGCGTGGTGTCGGAAAATTCTGTCATGTCTATCCCAGTTCGATCAGTCCGCCGTCGACGAACAGGTTGGCGCCCGAAATGAAGCTGGCATCCTCGCTGGCGAGGAAGAGCACGGCTTTCGCGACGTCTTCCGGCTCGCCCATGCGCTTCATCGGGATGTTCTGGATCATCATTTCCCGCAGGCCCGCCACCTGTTCCTCGGTCATCCCGGGGTTGCGGTAGAGCAGCGGCGTCTCGATCGGCCCGGGGCTGACCACGTTCACGCGAATACCTTCGGCAACCAGCTCCTTGGCGAAGACCTTCATTGCCATGAACAGCCCGGCCTTGGCAGCGGCGTAGGTGCCGTTGCCCTCCAGCGCCCCATGTGCCCCGATGCTGCCGGTAACGACCACGCTGGCGCCCCTGCCCATGATCCGCACCGCCTTCTGCAAGGCGAAGACGCAGCCACGCAGGTTGATCGCATGGGTGTGGTCCCACGCCTCTTCGGTAATCTCGCGCAACGGCGCGAAACCGCCCACGCCCGCGTTGATGTAGAGCACGTCGATCCGCCCATCGGCCTCCTCGATCGCCTTCACCACCGCCTCGGTGGCGGCGGGATCGGCAATGTCGGACTGGTAGCCGGTGGCGCCGGGAATGCCCTGCACCGCCACATCAATGGTGGCCTGGTCGCGGCCGGTCAGGTGGACCTTTGCGCCTTCCGCGGCAAAGGCCTGCGCCGCGGCGAGCCCCAGCCCCGAGTTGCCGCCGAGGACGAGGACGATCTTGTCTTTGAAACGCACCTGAAAGCTCCTCAGAAGGGTGAAAGCGGGTTGAGCCGGTCGGGATCGACGTCCTGCATCACATCCCAGTGCTCGGCGATCATGCCGTCCTCCACGCGAAAGATGTCCATCACCGCAAAGCCCGGATCGCCCTCGTGCCGGATCACGTGGTAGTGCAGCATCACGTGGTCGCCATCGACGAAAGCGCGGTGGAGAATCTGTTCCGCCTCGCCTGGTTGGCCTTTTGCCCAGTCGAGAAAGCTTTTCAGCGCCTCGCGCCCTGGCTCCACGTTCTGGTGATGCTGGATGTAGTCGGGGGAGATGTATTCATCCACGCGACCGCTATCGAGCGGCACCAGCACGTTCTCGAACATCTCCACCACAAGGCGCAGATTCGCCTCTTCTTCGGGCGTACGGCTCACTTTCCTCTCCCCTTGTGTTGCACTGATGCTAACGCGCGTTACGATTGGCGGCAACGGGGAAGGAGAGCAAGGGTGAACCGAGACGATTACGACCGCTATGTCGCAGCCTTCAACGCGCGCGACTATGACGCGGTGTTCGATTTCTATGCTGAGGATCCGCAGCTGGCCTTTTTCGGCGTGGAGATCCGCACGCGCGAGCAATTGCGCGCGTTCTACACCTTCCTGCACACCTATGTGCGCGAAACCATCACGGTGGAAAAGTTCGCCGCGTCGGACGACCTTGCCGCCGTCGAAGGCGTGATCCGGGTGGAAGGCATCAAGGACCTGACCCGCGAAGAGCTGGACGCGCGCGGGCTTGACCAGTTCTTCCCCATCACGGCTGGCGAGGTGCAGGAAATGCGCCAGTACATTCATTACCACCTGCGCGATGGAAAGATTGCCGGCGTCGGCTGCGCCATCGTGCCCTGAGGAGACTTACCTGTGATCAAGACCAGTCATGTCGGCAGCCTTCCGCGCGGCGAACAGCTCGTGCCGCTGTTGCTCGCCCGCGACCATGGCGAGCCCTACGATGCCGAGGAGTTCGACCGCGTCGTGCAGCAGGCCGTGACCGAAGCCGTGCGCCAGCAGGTGGCGGCGGGCGTCTCCGTCGTCAGCGATGGCGAGCTCGGCAAGGTCGGCTATTCCACCTACATCATCGAGCGGCTTTCGGGCTTTGGCGGGCACACGCCGAGGAAGCCCGCGAAGGATCTGGCCGAAGTGCCCGAGCTGGCCAAGAAGCTGGCGCACATCATGGGTGCCCAGGAATTCACCCGCGCTTCTGCCATCGACAAGGTGGAACTGGTGAACCTGCAACCGCTGCACGACGATATTCGCCGCTTCCGCAAGGCGCTGGATGCCGCGGGAGAAGGGGTGGAAGCCTTCATGAACTCGGCCTCGCCGGGCCTGATCACCGCCTTCCAGCCCAACCAGTACTATCCCAGCCACGAGGCTTACCTGGCTGATCTCGCCACAGCGATGCGGCCCGAATACGAAGCGATCGTCGAGGCTGGTTTCCAGTTGCAGCTCGATTGCCCCGACCTGGCGATGAGCCGCCACACCGGCTATCAGGACATGGACGAAGCACAGTTCCTCGCTACCATCCGCGCCAACGTGGATGCGCTGAACGAGGCCACCGCGAACATCGCGCCCGAACAGATGCGCATGCACGTATGCTGGGGCAATTACGAAGGCCCGCATACCTACGACATCCCGCTGGAGACGATCCTCGACGTAGTCCTTTCCGCCCGTCCCGCCACGATCCTGTTCGAAGCCGCCAATCCCCGGCACGAGCACGAATGGGCCGTCTGGGCCAAGGCTGACCTGCCGGAGGAGAAGGTTCTCGCTCCCGGGCTGGTGGACACGTGCTCCAACTATGTCGAGACGGGCGAACTTATCGCCCAGCGGATCGAACGCTTTGCCGATATCGTGGGCAAGGACCGCGTGATCGCCAGCACCGATTGCGGCTTTGGCACTTTCGCAGGCTATGGCAAGATCGATCCCAAGGTCGCCTGGGCCAAGCTGCGCGCCTTGCGCGAAGGAGCGGATATCGCGGATGAAAGATTGGGGTAGAACTAAACTTTTCACTCTTGCGTAGTTTTCGTATATATGAAATAGCTTTGGCATGGCCGAAGCGACCACCAAAGCGCCTGCGCAGAACAGTCAGGTAAAATCAGCGACCCGCACGCTCGACATTATCGAATATGTCGTGGCGCACGATCGACCGCTGGTGGCGCAGGAGATTGCAACCGCGCTGGGCATCCCGGTGTCCAGCCTGTCGTACCTGCTCTCAACCCTAGTCGAACGGCAGTATCTCGAGCGGCAGGGCCGCCGCTATTCCGCAGGGCCCGGCCTTGCCCGGCTGCAGACCTCGAGCGGCAATTACACGCTGCGCGACCGCGCCGCGCCGCTGGTGCGCACCTTGCGCATGCAGCTGGACGAGACCACCAGCTTCTTCGTGCGCGAAGGCTGGGAGATTGAGGCCATAGTGACCGAAAGCAGCGAACAGGCCCTGCGCTATTCTGTGCCCAGCGGGCAGCGCCTGCCGATGCACGCGCTGGCCGCTGGCAAGGTACTGCTGGCGGCCCTGCCCGAAGAAGACCTTGAGCGCTATTTCGCCGAAACGGTGCGCGAAAGCTTCACACCCCTGACGGTAACCGACGAGGCGACGCTGCGCGCGCAGATTGCCGAATCGCGGGAAACCGGCTTTGCCACCACCAACGAGGAATTCTCGCGCGGGATCGAGGGCATTGCGCGGGTGGTGAAGATCGACGGCAATCCGGTTGGCTCGATTTCAGTAGCCGTTCCCAAGGTCCGCGTTGACGAAGCCACCGAAGCACGCGTGCGCGATCTGCTGAACAAGACCGCGGCGCTGCTCGAAGGCGGCTGACGCCTACAGCCCGTCGAGGAAGTCGGCGGTGATGCGAGGCATTTCGTCTTCTTCCGTCGCAGCGGCGCCTTCGCTCTCGGCCAGGTCAACCCCCTCAAGCGGCTCCAGCGGCTGAGCCAGTTCGACATAGTCTGCTTCGATCACGGCATTGTCGCGATCGTAGATCCGCACCTCGTCGAAGGGGCCCAGCGGGGTGTCGGCGGCCACGCGCACCAGCGGGTAGGGATCACCGGGAATACCGACATAGTTCAGCTGTGCGCGGTTCTCGTCCTGCTGGCTGAATTGCAGCACGTCGCGCCTGCCATTGGCCTGCGGCCCGGTGAAGGTCAGCTGCACCACGCCGCGCCGTTCCAGCGCTGCCAGCGGTCGGACGGTCTCCTGCCCGCTCATCCGGCGGAATACCGCGCCGTTGCTGTCGATCTCCTGCGGACGAGTCCAGGCGCCTTCCCAGGCACCGCTGTCCAGTTGTTCCAGCGTGAAGACGAAAATCGTCGCATCGTCGATGCGGAAGGCCCAGTGGCCGGAAAGGCCGGCCTCGTGGTCGTTGGCCAGCGCCCGGGCGGGCAGCAGCAGGGCAGCAAGGATGAGGAGGATACGCAGCACCATGTATGGCAGCATGGCGCAAGCGGGCCCGGTCCCGCAAGCAAAAGGGGCGACCTGTCGCCAGGCCGCCCCTTTCGTGTGTTCGATCGCTGATCGTGATCAGGCGTTCTTGCCGACACCCGCAGCGCGCCAGCTGTCGGCATAGGCCGTGCGAGCGACGTTGGAGTAGGGAACCGGCGAAATGACCGCCTTGATCTCAGTCTGCACGTGCGGCTCGACCGTGGGCTTGGAGGTGCCGCCGTTGGGCTCACCCCACACCAGCGTGACTTCCTTGCCCATTTCGACCTCGTCCGGATCGATCATGGCGAGCGAGAGCATCTTGCCCTCATTGGAAGAGTAGCCGATCCAGGTGGAGACACCGATCACCTTGCCATCGGCGTTCTTCACTTCGTCGAACGGGTGCATCGAGTACACGGCGCTCGGGAATTCGAAGTACTTGGCGCGGTCGCCCTGCGCGAACAGGGAGGACATGGTGCGGGTGACTTCCTCGTCGTCCAGCGCCAGCGTGACCTTCTGCTTGTGCTTCTGGTCCTTCATCTTCTCCAGCGCTTCGCGGCCCACGAAGTCGTGGTCGAACTTCACGATGTGGCCATAGCCGATGTCCCACGGCGTGAGGTAATAGCCCTCGATGCTGTCGGGCACATAGCTGCCGCCGATCGAGCACATGCCGGCATAACTCTTGCCGCTGGCCCAGGCGCGGAAATCCTTCATCATCTGCGAATCGCCGGTGTAGAAGGCGGGCAGCGGCGAAGGCAGCCAGCCCGATTCCAGCGTGTTCGACGAATAGGCGCGACCACCGACCAGCTCGAGGCCGAAGTCCTTGCCCGCTTCCACCAGCGCGGAGTGCACGGCCTGATAGTCTTCCCAGGGGCCGAACAGTTCGTAACCCGGCTGACCCGCCATGCCGTGGCGCAGCGCGATAACGTCCTTACCGTTGATGTCGATGTGGGCCATGTTGAAGAACTTCAGGTCCGGCGGAGTCTGGCCCATGGCCTTTTCCAGCGTCTTCATGGCGTTGGGGCCTTGCAGCTGGAAGCGGTAGTTCTTGCGCACGCCGTCCGAACGCATGGCGGTGCGCTCGTCACGCTCCACCGTCACGTCCCACTTGCTGCCGTCGGGCTTGGGATACTGGGCGTGGAATTCCACCCATTCGATGGCCGGGGCACGGCCCACCAGCGAGAACTCGTTTTCGTCGAGGTAGAACAGGATCACGTCGCCGATGACATAGCCGTCCGGGGTGACCGGCACGTACTGCTTGGCCTTGTTGACGGCGAAGTTCTTGAAGCTGTTGATGGCGGTGTATTCCAACAGCGCCATGGCTTCGGGCCCGCGCACGTAGAGTTCCACCATGTGATAGCTCTGGTTGAAGAGCACGCAGGTTTCGGCCCAGCCCTTCTGTTCCTTGCGCCAGTTGGAATATTCGGCGGGAACGCCGGGATAGACGTTGGGGCCAACCTGCTGGTTGCGCAGGAAGTCGACAACGTCGGACTGCGCGTCCAGCTTCTGTTGCAGGTTCTGATCACTCATTTTCAGGTCCTCTCCTTGGGGAAGGTTGCGATAGGTAAAAGGTATTCGAAATCAGTCGTCGGCGGGTTGGGCAAGCCAGTTCGCGATCGCGGCATTGACCGCATCGGGCGCTTCCAGCTGGATCATGTGACCGGCTCCCGGCACCACCACCAGCTTCGATCCGGGAATGGCGGCAGCAATCTCCTCGTGCTGCGAAGGCGGAGCCCAGGCATCCAGCTCGCCGGTCATCACCAGCGTGGGGCAGCGCACCTGTGCCAGCAGGTCGTCGAACGGCGGGCGGGCCAGCAGCGCCTTGATTTGCGCGTCGAACATGGCCTGCCCCTTGGACAAGCACATGTCGCGCATGGTCTGGTATTCGGGGGTATCGCGATTGGCATCCGCAACCATCGGCGGCAGCCAGGTGTCCACTAGCGCTTCGAACCCCTTGTCATAGCCGACCTGCTGCAGCTCCGCGCGCTTCGCCGGTTCGTTCGGGGCTACCGGATGGATGCCGGTGGAAACCAGCGCCAGCCGCCGCACGCGGTGCGGGGCCAGACGGAACACTTCCATGGCCACGCGCCCGCCCATGGAATGACCGAAGACGTCGAGCTTTTCCGCTCCCCGCTCGCCAGCATGGGCCAGAGCGATTCGCGCCATCTCCGCCAGCGAGTCGGCCATGCCATAGCCATCCACCACCAATCCTTCCGGAAAGGCGGCTTGCTGCGGCGCATAGATGCGCGAATCGCAGATCAAGCCTGGCAGGAACATCAGCATTTCGGGCGCTCTCGCTCACTTTATTCGCGTTCTTGAAAATTTCATCTATACGAATTTCCAGCCATGCGCTAGGGGGTTTGTGAAACAACACGCACAGCCTAAACGGGTCCGCGAAGAGAGGGCCTGCAGGCCACAGAGGAGAGCAGAAATGTCCTATGCCGCGATCCACCCGAACTGGGAAAAGCCGATGGACAACATGGTCGACGGCTATTCGCTGGAGATGACCGCCAAGGAAATCGAAGGCCTGAAGGAAGCCGCGCCGCTGATCCGCAAGGACACGCAGGTCGCCGTTACATTCCTGCCCGGCGAGGAACTGGAACAGCGCGTTGCCGCCGCCGTGCTGGTGCGCGAACTGGGCTTCGAGCCGATCGTCCACCTCTCCGCCCGCCGCATCGAATCGGAAGAGCAGCTCGACTGGTACCTGGGCGAAATCACCCAGAAGGCCGGCGTGAAGCGCGTCTTCATCATCGCCGGCGACCCGCCCGAGCCCGAAGGCCCCTACGAAGACAGCCTGCAGATCATCGAGACCGGCCTGCTGGAAAAGCACGGCATCGAGATCGTCGGCGTCGGCGGCCACCCGGAAGGCCACCCCAATGTCTCCAAGGACGACCTGTGGGTGTGGATGCAGAAGAAGATCGATGCGGTGCGCGCCCACGGCATGACCCCGCTGGTGGTCACCCAGTTCGCCTTCGACGATGACGCGATCGTCGAATGGCTGGCGGAAATGCGCGAACGCAACATCGACGTACCCGTGCGCCTCGGCGTGCCCGGCCCCGCCGGCATCAAGCGCCTGCTGGGCTTTGCCAAGCGTTGCGGCGTGGGCGCATCGGCCAGCGTGATGAAGAAGTACGGCGTGTCGCTGACCAACCTCATCGGCAGCGCCGGACCGGACAAGCTGGTCGGCAACCTGGAAAAGAAGCTGACCGAGCGCCACGGCCGCGTGCGCCTGCACTTCTATCCCTTCGGCGCGCTGAAAGCCTCTGCCGAATGGATCAACGACTACCACGCACGTCATTCCTGAGCCGTACTTCGGACTGACGCTGACCAAGCGTAGGGCGAGCCCATCGGCTTGCCTGCGACACCAGACAGGAGCTTTGCCGCGATGGCAGACATTATCGATGGCCGCGCGATCGCGCGCCAGCTGGATGAAAAGACCAAGACCCAGGTCGAGGAACTGGTGGCAGCCGGCTACCCCGCCCCCGGCCTGACGGTGATCCTGGTGGGCGAGGACCCCGCCAGCGAGGTCTATGTCCGCCGCAAGATCAAAGCCTGCGAAAAGGTCGGCATCAAGTCCACCGAGCATCGCCTGCCCGCCGATACCAGCCAGGACGACCTGTTGGCGCTGATCGACCAGCTCAACAAGGACCCGCAAGTCCACGGCATCCTGTGCCAGGTGCCGCTGCCTGATCATATCGACACCCGCCTGGTGCTGCGCTCGATCACGCCGGACAAGGATGTCGACGGCTTCCACCCGGTCAACGTCGGCCGCCTGTCCACCGGCACCGGTGGCATCGTGCCTTGCACCCCGCTGGGGGTGATGATGCTGATCCACACCGTAATCCCGGACCTGACCGGCATGGACGCGGTGGTGATCGGCAAGTCCAACATCGTCGGCAAGCCGGTGGCCAACCTGCTGCTGGATGCCGAGGCCACCGTTACCGTCACCCACATCTATACCCACGGCCTGCCCGACATCTGTCGCAAGGCAGACGTGATCGTGGCCGCTGCCGGTGCGCCCGAACTGGTGAAGGGCGACTGGGTGAAGGACGGCGCGGTCATCATCGACGTGGGGATCACCCGCCGGGAAACCGAAGACGGCAAGACCAAGCTGGTAGGCGACGTCGCCTTTGATGAATGCCAGCACGCCAAGGCCATCACCCCGGTGCCCGGCGGCGTAGGCCCGATGACCATCGCCTGCCTGCTGGCCAACACCGTGCAGGCGGCCAGCAGACTGCTGGTGGGAAACGGCGATGACGGCAGTGACTATGCCGATGCGCCTTCACGCTCTATGTTCACCGGATCAGGATCCACACCGAACTAAAGAGTAACCGCCATGACCCAGCCCGATACAGACGTTCTCATCATCGGGGCAGGCATTTCGGGCATTTCCATGGCGGCGCATATCGGGATGATCTGTCCCGATCGCAGCTACACTATCCTGGAGCGGCGCGAGCAGATCGGCGGGACCTGGGACCTGTTCCGTTATCCCGGCGTGCGGTCGGATTCGGACATGCACACGCTGGGCTTCGCGTTCGAGCCGTGGCGGCACGAGGATGCCATCGCCGACGGGCCGAACATCCTCGAATACCTCAACCGCATCGCTGACGAACGCGGCATTCGCGAACATATCCGCTTCGGGCAGGAAGTGCTTTCTGCGGACTGGGATTCGATGACCGCGCGCTGGACAATCACCGCGCGCGCGGCCGATGGCAAGCAAAGCGTAACCACCGCGCGCTGGCTCTATTTCGCCAGTGGCTACTACGATTACGACAATCCGCACGATGCCCAGATTCCCGGCATCGAGCAGTTCGGCGGCGACGTGATCCACCCGCAGTTCTGGCCCGAGGACTACGACTATTCGGACAAGGAAGTGGTGGTGATCGGCTCGGGCGCGACGGCCGTCACGCTGGTGCCCGCGATGACCGACAAGGCGAGGCGCGTCACCATGCTCCAGCGCACGCCCACGTGGATGGGCGCGGGGCCAAGGCAGGACAGGTGGAACAAGCGTTTCCAGCGCTGGTTCCCGGACAGCTTCGCCTACCGTCTTACCCGCTGGAAGAACATCGCGCTGCGCAGCTATTTCTTCAATCTCTCACGCCGCAAGCCGCAGAAGCTGGCGGGGATGCTGCGCAACATGCTGAAGCAGCACCTGGGCGAGAAATACGATCCGAAGCATTTCGAACCGCCCTACAACCCGTGGCAGCAGCGCCTGTGCCTGGTGCCCGACGGCGACCTCTTCGAAGCGGTGAAATCGGACAAGGCGCGCGTCGTCACCGATCACATCGCCGGGTTCGATGTGACCGGGATCAAGCTGGAATCGGGCGAGCACCTGCCCGCCGATGTCGTCATCACCGCCACCGGGCTGCGGCTGGTATTGGCAGGCAAGGTGGAAGTCTCGAAGGATGGCGAGCCGGTCGACTGGACGCAGCACTTCTTTTACCGTGGCACCATGTTCTCCAACCTTCCCAACCTTTCCTTCGTGTTCGGCTATCTCAACGCCAGCTGGACGCTGCGCGCCGATTGTAACGCCCGCTATGCCTGCGAGGTGCTGAAGGAAATGGGCGAGCGCGGCATGGACGTGGCGGTGGCCGAACTGGCTCCGGAGGACGAGCCCGAAGCGGTTGAACCGTGGGACTACACTTCGGGCTATCTCAACCGTGCCAAGGGCCTGATGCCCAAGGTCAGCGCCGAGCGGCCGTGGACGCTGGCGCACAACTATCTCGAGGACCGCCGCGATTTCCGCAGCCGCCCGGTGGCTGACGGCGTGCTGCACTTCCACAAGGCACCCGCCGCCTCGCAGGACGAGCATGTGCCCGACCACGAGAAGATTGCCGCCGAATGAGCGAGACCAGCGACAAGGTGTGGACTGCCGGGATGGTGGTGATCGGTGACGAGATCCTCTCGGGCCGCACGCATGACAAGAACATCGCCCAGGTCGCGGCCTGGCTGCAGGTGCAGGGCATCCGCCTGACCGAAGTGCGCGTGGTGGCGGACGACATGCGGGCGATCGCCGAGGCCGTGAACGCCCTGCGCGCGGCTTACGATTATGTCTTCACCACCGGCGGTATCGGCCCCACGCACGACGATATCACCGTCGATGCCGTCGCCGCGGCGCTGGGCGTGCAGGTGGTGATCCACCCCGAAGCCCGCGCGATGCTGCAGGATTACTACAAGGACAAGCCCGGCGGCCTGAACGATGCACGCCTGCGCATGGCGCGCGTACCCGAGGGGGCCGACCTGATCCCCAACCGCATGTCGGGCGCGCCCGGCATTCGCCATGGCAACCTGTTCCTGATGGCAGGCGTGCCGCACATCACCGCGCAGATGCTCGACGGGCTGACCGGCCAGCTGGAAGGCGGCGCGCCGCTGCTTACCGAAACGGTCGGCTGCTGGACCGCCGAAAGCGAAGTGGCAGACATCCTGCGCGAGGTCGAGAAGGCCCACGAGAATTGCCAGATCGGCAGCTACCCCTTCTTCCGCGAAGGCAAGATCGGGGCGAACTTCGTGATCCGCTCCACCAGCTGCGACGTGCTGGAAAGCGCGGTCGATACCCTGTGCGAAGCGCTGGCCGAGGCCGGCCGCGATTTCACGCCCGGAGGAATCTAGCGGACGCGGCCCATCATTCCCCGCTTGTGGCCGCGATCTTACCGTCCAGCACCTCGCCCGCGCAGTCGTGGATGGCCTGCATCCACTGACGGAAGCCGTCATTGCCGATCACGAAGGGGTGGGCATCGCCGGCTTCGCGCCGGGCCAGCGCCTGCACCCGCAAAAGCGAGGCGTCGATGCCGGGATGATTGGTCAGCGCCACATCCACCCGCGGGTCGATACGCATGAAATAGTCTGCTGAGGCCATGTACTGGGCGATGCCGACCGGTTCGAGGAAACTGACGGCCGAGGCGCCCCAGTAGCCGACATGGTGTGTCTCCTCCCCGTCCTGGACCGGGAAGATCGGCGACAAGGTGCCTGGCGTGTGCCCCGGCGTCGCCACGAAGCGCACCGTCGTGCCGCCCAGCGTGAGCGTGGAACCGTCCCGCACCGCCATGTCATGCAGCGGATAGGGTGCTGGCGGACCCAGTTGCGGCCAGGTGTGGATGTGCGACCAGTCGGCCTCCATCATCACCACGATGGCGCCATATTTTTCCTGCAGATAGCGCGCGCCGCCGAAGTGGTCGTTGTGCGCGTGGGAAATCACCACATACTTGATATCGGCGGGATCGAGCCCCAGCCGCACCAGCCCCTGTTCAATCGTCTGTTCGACATTGTGATGCTGCATCGCGTCGAACAGGATGATGCCGTCCGGCGTGGTCAGCGCCCAGGCCGAAATGGTCGACATGCCCAGCATGTAGAGATTGTCAAACACCTGCACCGGCTCGATCGCGTGGCGCGCGGTATCGCTCATCTCGGCATAGCTCATGCCCACGTGTTCCGGCGCCGGACAGATCGAATCGCGCAGGCCCCGATACTGTTCCTGCCAGATGGTCTCCGGCGACAGGTCCTGCGCCTGGGCAGCCGTTCCGGGCATGGCTGCAAGGGCCAGCCCGGCCATTGCCAGCACTTTCCGATAGCCTTGAATGCTCATGGTTCTTCTCCCTCCCTTTCGATGGCGCCCAGAGTGCCAAGAACTGCCTGCCCGCGCAATCCGGCAAGCAAAGGCAAACTGCGCATTAACCCTCGTGCGCTAGAACGCCCTGGCGAACCACAGCTGACAGAAAGTGCGCGAGCGCCGGGGCGTTGGCTTGAAGTTGAGCCGATGACGGCGAATGCGCACCAGTACGAGGGGCGGCCTTTCCTATGACCTCCACCCATACCTACCATATCCGCTTCATCGTCGGATCGCGCAGGCTGTTCGGGGTGGCGCGGCAACTGATCCCGGTCATCTGGACGCTCGAAGACCTGATCGAACAACCCACGTCCACCGTTCCCGCGTGCGGAGAGGCCGATGGCTACCAGCTGAGTTCGCCGCCCGCCGCTGCGGTCGGGGAAATCCTTTCGCAACATCCAGGCTGGCTGATTGGCGCGCGCAGCGACTTTGCCCGGCACTACATCTGCCTGGATGGCGGTTTCGAGAATTATCTCGCGCAGTTTTCCAGCAAGACCCGATCAACCTTGCGGCGCAAGTCGCGCAAGTTCGCCGATGCCGATGGCGGCACGCTCGACGTGCGCAGCTACCGCACGCCTGCGGAGCTGGCGGAGTTCATGCGCCTGGTGCGACCGCTCAACGAGAGCACCTACCAGACCCGCCTGCTCGGCGTTGGCTTGCCCACGGACGAGGAGGCCGAGCGCGAGGCGATCGAACTGGCGCGGCAGGATGCGCTGCGCGCCTTCCTGCTGTTCCTGCACGATCAGCCGGTTGCCTATCTCTACCTGCCGGCAAGGGACGAGACGCTGCTGTATCTCTACCTCGGCTATTCGCCTGAGCACGCGCACCTCTCACCCGGCACCGTCCTCCAGCTGGCCGCTTTGGAGCAGCTCTTCGCCGAGGGCCGGTTCCGCTACTTCGACTTCACCGAAGGGGACGGCGCGCACAAGGCGAAGTTCGGCACCCACAGCATCGACTGCTCTTCCTTCGTCCTGCTTCGCCCGAACCTGCCGAACCGCCTGTTGCTCGGCTCGCTCGCGGCGTTTGACGCAGGGGTCGCGGCAGCGCGGATGCTGGTCGCCAAAGTGGGAGGAAATTCCATGGCACGCAGGCTGCTGCGCGGCTGAACGACAAAAGGGCCGGAGAATCGCTTCTCCGGCCCTTTCGGTAATCTGTGATCATGCAGGACAGCGGCGTCTGTGCAGCGCTACCGCTTCGCTACCAGGGCGCTGGATCAAGCGCCCTCGATCTCAGCAAGGTCGATCTTCAGGCCCGGACCCATGGTCGAGGTCAGCGATACCTTCTTCACGTACTTGCCCTTGGCTCCCGACGGCTTCGCCTTGACGATGGCGTCGGTCATGGCCTTGAAATTGGCCTTCAGGTCTTCGTCCTTGAACGACAGCTTGCCAATGCCGGAATGGATGATGCCCATCTTCTCGACACGGAATTCAATCTGGCCGCCCTTGGCATCCTTCACGGCCTGTTCCACGTTGGGGGTGACGGTGCCCAGCTTCGGGTTCGGCATCAGGCCCTTGGGGCCCAGTACCTTGCCCAAACGACCCACGACGCCCATCATGTCGGGCGTGGCGATCACGCGGTCGTAGTCGAGGTTGCCGGCCTGCATGTCTTCCATCAGGTCTTCGGCACCGACCTTGTCGGCACCGGCGGCCAGCGCCTTGTCGGCATTTTCGCCGCGCGCGAACACGGCAACCTTCACGTCCTTGCCGGTGCCGCCCGGCAGCGACACCATGCCGCGCACCATCTGGTCAGCATGACGCGGGTCGACGCCCAGGTTCATGGCGACTTCCACGGTCTCGTCGAACTTCGCCTTGTGCTCGCGCAGCGTGGCGAGGGCTTCATCGACGGTGTAGAGCTTTTCGCTGTCCAGCTCGGCCAGCGTCTTCTGCTTCTTGGTAAGCGTTGCCATGGTCTTAGCCCTCCACCACTTCGATGCCCATCGAACGGGCGGAACCGGCAATGATCTTCACGGCCTGGTCGATATCGTTGGCGTTCAGATCAGCCATCTTCACTTCGGCGATCTCGGCCAGCTGCGACTTCTTGATCGAGCCAATGATGTCCTTGCCCGGTTCCTTGGAGCCCGACTTGATCTTCATCGCCTTCTTGATGAGGAAGCTGGCCGGCGGCGACTTGGTGACGAAGGTGAACGAACGGTCGGCATAGACGGTGATCTTGGTAGGGATCGGGGCGCCTTTTTCCAGATCCTGCGTGGCGGCATTGAAGGCCTTGCAGAATTCCATGATGTTCACGCCGCGCTGACCCAGCGCCGGGCCGATCGGGGGGGATGGGTTGGCGGTGCCGGCGGGCACCTGAAGGTTGATGTAACCTTCGATCTTCTTGGCCATGGTGGCCTCCTTTTCTCACTGTTGCCCCGGCGGTGACACCGAAGCTCATGTTAAGCGGTCCAGCGCCGATCCGAAGACCGGCTCCCGCGCGGATTTCCAAGCTGTCAGCTGGGAAGGCGCGCCAATAGCCGATTCCGGCCAAAAAGCAAGGGGAAGAGGTTTCGCTGGCACGCCTTGCCCGATGCAGGCAAGGTGAGGCGATGACGAATAGCCTGCAACATCCGGCGCCAGGCGCCGTGCAGCCCGACCCACCTGCCCGGCAACCGCTCGGCTGGTTTCTGTTCCTGGTGCAGTTCATCAGCGTGGCCGGGGCCTATTTCGTGGCCAGTATCCTGCCCACCCTGCCCGCGCTGATCGGCCTCGTGCTTGATGCCGTGCAGAACCCGGCGATACCACCGGCAGAGCTGCAGTTAGGATCGGCGCTGGTCGCCTCCACTGTCGTTTCCAGCGCGGTGGCGGCCATGCTGGTGGTGTGGCTGTGGCTGCGGCGCGAGCGGCGCCTGTGGGAGGCAATCCGGCTGCAGGCCCCGGCAAGCTGGCCACGCACGCTGCTGTGGGCCGCGGGCGGCACCGTGGGGACGATCCTGATCTTCATCTTCGGCGCACAGCTGACGCAGGCATTGGGACTGGGCACACCCGACCCGAGCTTCGTGCTCGCCTTGGTCACCGAAAGCCCGCAGATGTTCGCGCTGTGGGTCGTCGCCGTGGCATGGTTTGCGGCCGGTTTCGGAGAGGAAGTGCTCTATCGCGGCTTCCTGATGGACCGGCTGGAACGCCTTGCCGGACTGCGCGGCCGCGCGTGGCTCGTGCTCGTCATCCAGGCGGTGCTGTTCGGCCTGCCGCATGCCTACCAGGGCTTGGGCGGCATGGTGGTGACTGCCATGGTCGGCCTGCTGCTGGGCTGGATCCGCAACCGCCAGCGCGGCAACCTGTGGGCGGCGATCCTGGCCCACGCCGCGGTCGACACGGTGATGATGAGCCTCGCCTATGCCGACTCCCTAGGCTGGTACAGCAGCTGACAGGCCCGTTCCGGGGCGGGGCTATTGCCCCTGCCCCAGCGAATACCCCGGCATGCCGTCGAAGGTGTAAAGGTTCTCGGTCTTGATCACGTCCACCCCGGCATCGTGCAGGCGGCCCAGCAGCGCGATCAGCGCGGCGGCATCCACCTGTGCGTCGGCGCGCGGCTGGAAGCGGCAGCGCCAGTGATCGGTGCAGAAGGTTTCCGGCAGGCCACCCGGCCACACCTTCACCCCGCGATTGCTCACCATCAGCAGTTCCAGCGCATCGTCCTCGCCCTGCTTGAGCAGGTCGACCAGCGGCTCCACCGCGCCGGCATGGCAGGCGAACACGTCCATGCCCACCAGTTCGCGCTGCTGCGGCTTGCGCTCTTCCGCCTGCAGCACGGGAACGGCGGCATGGTCGGCATAGTCGACAGGCGGCAGGTGTTGCGGCTCCTGGCCCAGCCGCTCGATCACGGCCTCGGCGAAGTCCTGCGTGCCCACCTTGCGCTTGGTGCGCTCGGGGTCGGCGATATCGCCGGTGTGTACGCCATCCTCGATCGTGCGCAGCCAGGCGTTGTGCACGCGCCGGGCCACGTCGCCCTGGCCCAGGTGCACCAGCATCATCACGCCGGCCAGCAGCAGGCCGGAGGGGTTGGCGATCCCCTTGCCGGCGATATCGGGCGCGGAGCCGTGAATGGCTTCGAACATCGCGCATTCGGTGCCGATATTGGCCGAGGCACCCAGCCCCACCGAGCCGGTGATCTGCGCCGCGATGTCGGACAGGATGTCGCCATAGAGGTTGGGCGTCACCACCACGTCGAAGTGCTCGGGGCTGTCGGCCAGCCGCGCGGCGCCGATGTCGACGATCATGTATTCCTTCTCGATCTCGGGATATTCCTCGCCGATCTCGTCGAAGACGCGGCGGAAAAGCCCGTCGGTCAGTTTCATGATGTTGTCTTTGGCCATGCAGGTCACCTTGCGGCGACCGTTGGCGCGGGCATATTCAAAAGCGTAGCGCACGATGCGCTCGCACCCCGGGCGGGAGATCAGCTTCAGGCACTGCACCACTTCGTCGGTCTGGCGATGCTCGATGCCGGCGTAGAGATCCTCCTCGTTCTCGCGCACGATCACCACGTCCATGCCAGGATGGCGGGTGGCGACCGCCGGGGCATAGGCCACGCAGGGGCGGACGTTGGCGAACAGGCCGAAGGACTTGCGCAGCGTGACGTTGAGGCTCTTCACCCCGCCACCCTGCGGGGTCGTGATCGGCGCCTTGAACACTATGCGGGTGCGGCGCAGGCTCTCCCAGCCTGCGGGCGCGATGCCGGCGCTGTGACCGGCGTGGAACAGCTTCTCGCCCAGTTCCACCTCCTCGATTTCCAGCTTCGCGCCCGCAGCCTCGAGCACCCGCAAGCTGGCGTCCATGATCTCGGGACCGATGCCGTCACCGCGCGCCACGCTGATACGAGCGGGTGCAACAGTTTCGGCAGCAGATGCGCGCTTGAAGGCGGTGGTGGAATGTTCGTTCATCGGGGCAATCTCCTTTTCCAGAGGCGCAGATAGGGACGACACCCTTGTTAGGAAAATTGATTGTTCAAATCTTATTTATTGCTATTTGCAATATATGAGCCTTGCCCGCACCATCGATCCCGAATTGCTGCGCGCTTTCGTGGCGGTGGTCGACACTGGCAGTTTCAGTGCGGCGGCCAGGCGCCTGCTGCGCGGGCAATCGGCGGTGTCGCTGCAGATCAAGCGGCTGGAGGAGCAGCTCGATACGCGGCTGCTGAACCGCACCAGCCGGCGGGTGGCGCTGACGGCAGAGGGAGAGATGGTGCTGGGCCACGCCCGCACGCTGCTGCGCCTCAACGAACAGCTGCTGAACCGCGCGCGCGAGCCCGAACTGGCAGGCCTCGTGCGGATCGGCGCGCCGGAGGATTTCGCCACCACGCGCCTGCCGCGGATCCTTGCCGAATTCCGCGAATCCTACCCGCGCGTGGCGCTGGAAGTGGTTTGCGAACTGACGCTCGACCTGCTCGATCGCTTCCATGCGGGCGAACTGGACATGGCACTGCTCAAGCGCGAACCGTCGGTCGACGTCGACGGCAGCCCGGTGTGGCGGGAAAAGCTGGTGTGGGCCTGCGGGTCGGAGCGCGAGGCCTTGCTGGAGGAAGAGGCGCTGCCGCTGGTCTGCTCGCCCAAGCCTTGCGTCTATCGCCACCGCGCCACCAGTGCGCTGGATGCCGTGGGGCGGCGCTGGCGCGTTGCCTACAGCTGCGGCTCGCTGGCCGGCAATCTGGCAGCCCTGCGCGCCGGGTTGGGGCTGGCTGTCCTGCCGCGCGACATGGTGCCGCATGACATGCTGGTGGTGGACGAGCAGCGCCATGCGCTGCCCTCGCTGTCGGACACGGAAATCGCGCTGGTCACACAGCAGCACCTGTCATCGCCGGCACTGCGCCTGCGCGACTATGTTCAGCACGAGATCGAACGGGTTGCCGCCTCGCAGGACTGATCCGGGAGGGTGCAGTCGCGTCTGGCCTTGGCTGACCGGCCTTACTTGACCAGTTCGACCTGCTCGAAGTCCAGTTCCACCGGGGTCGCGCGGCCGAAGATCGACACGCTGACCTTGACCTTGGCCTTGTCGAAATCGAGCTCTTCCACCACGCCGTTGAAGCTGGCGAAGGGGCCTTCCAGCACCTTGACCTGGTCGCCGATCTCGTAATCGACGCTGATGTCCTTCTTGGGCGCGGCCTTGGCTTCCTCGACACCGCCGAAATAGCGCGCGGCTTCCTTTTCGGAGATCGGCTGCGGCTTGTTGTTGGTGCCGAGGAAGCCGGTCACCTTCGGGGTGTTCTTGACGAGGTGGTAAATGTCGTCGGTCATGTTCAGCTTGGCCAGCACGTAGCCGGGCATGAACTTGCGTTCGACCTGCACCTTCTTGCCGCGCTTGATCTCGGTCACGGTCTCGGTCGGTACTTCGACCTCCTCGACGCCTTCGGACAGGCCGAGACGTTCGGCTTCGGCAAGGATCGAATCGCGGACCTTGTTCTCGAAACCGGAATAGGCGTGGATGATATACCAGCGGGCAGCCATTTAATTCTCTTTTCTAAACCTGAACCTGTGGGCGCGTGGACGCGTCAGAGCAGCGCAAGCAGCTGCTGCACGACCCAGCCGAACAGCGAATCGACACCAAGGAAGAACAGCGACAGGATCACCACCAGGATGAACACGAAGATCGCGGTGCGCACCGTCTCTTCGCGGCTGGGCCACACCACCTTGGAGGTTTCCGAACGCACCTGGCGGATGAATTCACCCGGCGTCGTCTTCGACTTGGCGGGGGTCGCGGCTTTCTTCGGTTCTTCGGCCATGGTCGGTCCGTCGCTTGCTAGAGTAAAACGCGTTTCGTCTCTTCCGGGTAGGGCTCCTCGCCGCCCCGGGCTAGGTCCGGGAGGGGCTTTCAAGGTTTCCAATGTCGGAAGACGGCTGGCTATTTAGGCGTGGGGGTCTGGCTTGGCAAGGCTTGGTGCGCATGTGCCGCGCAATCGGTTACAAATGCAACGTGGGGGCTAGGCAGCGGCGCGGTGCACCGATAGCAAGGTGCGCGAACCTATGGGACGCATGAGGGGTTAGAGCACACACATGGCTGCCGGAACCGAACTACCGCTGGGCGAGCGACTTGTCGCGCCGATCACCAATTTCTCCGACCTGTTGTGGGGCGGCACCTGGGAAGGCGCGACGGTAATCCCCTTCCCGCCGCTGGCGCTGATCCTGCTGGGGGCCGGCGTGTGGTTCATGATCGGCCTGCGGTTCTACCCGATCGTGAAGCTGGGCAGCGCGATCAAGGGCCTGTTCGCAGGGCGCAAGGGTTCGGGCAGTGGTGAAATCAGCCCCTTCGCGGCGCTTTCCACGGCGCTTTCGGGGCAGGTCGGCACGGGCAACCTGGCGGGCGTCGCCACGGCCATCGCACTGGGCGGGCCGGGCGCGATCTTCTGGATGTGGATCACCGCCCTGTTCGGCATGGCGCTGGCCTTTGCCGAAGGCTCGCTGGCGATCCGCTATCGCGAAAAGACCAGTGACGGCGTCTATCGCGGCGGTCCGATGAGCTACATCATGATCGGCCTGGGTCCGAAATTCACCTGGCTGGCGGTGATCTTCTGCCTCGGCACGCTGTTTTCCGCGCTGGTGACGGGCAATTCCATCCAGGCCAATGCCGTGGCCGATGGCCTGCAGGAACTGTTCGGCATCGAGGAATGGCTGGGCGGCCTGATCGTGGCCATCCTGGTGTTCATCGTAATCATCGGCGGCATCAAGTCGATCGGCAACGTGGCAGAAAAAGTGGTGCCCTTCATGGCCGCCGCCTACATCGTGATGGCGGTGATCGCGCTGATCCTCAATTTCCAGGACCTGGGCGAAACCTTCGGATTGATCTTCCACGGCGCCTTCAACCCGCAAAGCGCGGTGGGCGGCTTCACCGGCGCGGCGATCATCATGGCGATCCGCGCGGGCGTAGCGCGCGGGCTGTTCTCGAACGAGGCAGGCCAGGGTTCCACCCCGATTGCCCACGCCGTGGCGCAGACCAACGATCCCGAACAGCAGGGCCGCATGGCCATGCTGGGCACTTTCATCGATACCATCGTGATCTGCACCATGACGGCGCTGGTGATCCTGACCGTGCGCGGCGATTTCACAGCCGGGGGTGAGGCCGTGCTGCACGCTTGGCAGAGCGACCGCGTGGGCTTCGAGATGACCAGCGGCGCCTTTGCCGCGGCCTTCCCCTTCGCTCTGGGCAGCATTCCCATTGGCACGCTGATCGCCAGCACCGCGCTGATCCTGTTCGTCTTCACCACGCTGCTGACGTGGAGCTATTACGGCGAACGGGCGATCACCTTCATCTACGACCGCTTCAAGGGTTCAAACCGCGCAGGCGAGAAGAAGCTGCACATGGCCTGGCGCGTGCTGTGGTGCATCGTGATCTTCGTGGGCGCCGCGCAGCCGAGCGAACTGGTGTGGCGACTGGGCGACATTTCAAACGCGGCGATGCTGCTGCCCAACATCCTGGCGCTGGCGCTGCTGTCCGGCGTGATCTTCAAGCTGGCACGCGGGATCAAGGATGCCGGCCCCGATCACCATGCCGATACACCGGAAGAGCCTGAAGAGTATTGATAGGGTAGAGAATACCCACGGGAACAGAAAAAGGGCCGGAGAGCGCGAACTCTCCGGCCCTTTTTAATGCCCTGGCTGAAGCGTCGGCGTCGCCCGAACAGGCGCGCGAGGAAGCCCGGCTCTTCCATCGGCAGGATCTTGCCCTGCGCGATTTCGCGAAAGGTCTCATCGCTGTGAAAGCGCGGACTGCTCCAGCCGTCAGGCCTGCTGCTGCGAAAGATTCTGGCCATGCCCCTCTCCTTTCCCCTGCTGCGATTCCCCTATCCTGGACTTCGCCGCAATCATGAATTCATGCGGCAAGGCTGCGAGTCCCGCGAAATGCGCGTGGCAGAGAATCTGTGGAAAGCACGAAGCGGAGAATTCCTCGGTGCGCGACCAGCGCACCGCAAGCGCGAACGCGTGCCCGGACCGGCCCTGCAACGAAGGCGGAGCCAAGTGAAAGGAATTGCCGGGGAGGACGAAACCGCCGAGGCGGCTTCATGAGAAGAAGTGGCAGGGGTGACAGGATTCGAACCCGTGGCCCTCGGTTTTGGAGACCGATGCTCTACCAGCTGAGCTACACCCCTGCATTGGGAGTGGGCCCTCTAAACCCGTGCGCCCATGAACGCAAGCGACCTGATGCAGGGACTTTGCTAAGGTGTCTGCGATGCACGTCCGCGCACCCAGATTGATCCCGACCGAAGTGCTGCTGCTGGCCTATCGCAGCGGCGTGTTTCCCATGGCCGATTCGCGCGAGGACGACGAGGTGTTCTGGGTGGAGCCACGCCGACGCGCGATCCTGCCGCTGGATGGCTTCCACTGCTCGCGCTCGCTGGCAAAGGTGCTGAAACAGGATCGCTACCGGGTGACGGTGGATGCCGATTTCGCCGCCGTTGTGGACGCCTGCGCACAGCCGCGCCCCGACCCCGAACAGGGCGTGACAAGCGGCACCTGGATCAGCCACTCCATCTCCGCCAGCTATCGCAACCTGCACGCGCTCGGCCATGCCCATTCGGTGGAATGCTGGCAGGGGGATGACCTGGTGGGCGGCCTCTACGGCGTCTCCTTCGACCGCGTGTTCTGCGGCGAATCCATGTTCAGCCGCGCCGACAACGCCAGCAAGGTGGCGCTCGCCTGGCTGGTGGCGATGATGAAGCATGCCGGTTTCATGCTGCTGGATTGCCAGTTCATGACCGGCCACCTCGCCTCACTGGGCGCGGTGGAGATCAGTTGCGACGAATATCAGCAGATGCTGGCAAAAGCCTGCGAGGGGCAGCCGCTATGCAGCCTGCCACAGGCGCACCATGCGCTGATCAACAGGGCGCTGTCTCAATCCTCTTCGCCCGGAAAGCTCATCGCGCAGTCCTTCACCCAGACATCATAGATCGGGTGTTCCACGACGTTGAGGCTGGGCGAGTTCTTGAACAGCCAGCCGGAAAAAATGCGCTGGAATTCGGGCTCCGCCTCGGGATCGCGCTCCTCGTTCACGAACACCTGGACGAAAGCGCCGACTTCGGCAGGGCTTTCCCATGGCGCGGTGCGTTCGCAGGCTGACAGGCGGATGACGACATCGTCCACCCGGCGCGATTCGCCCGGACTCAATTCAATATCCCGCGACAGGTTGTTGCGCTTGTTGATCAGCCCCAGCGTGGCAACGCGCTCTTCCATGGGCGTGCCGATCGCTTCGATATCGCCAAGGTCGGGCAGCGGATCGCTGGCCAGTTCCTCGGGGACGTCGGTTTCCTCGGCGTCGGGTTCGGGCGCACCGCCGTTACAGGCAGCAAGTGCCAGCAGCGCAGCGCCGGCAAGGGCGGCGCGCACAATGCTCACGCGTCAGGCGTCCAGGCTTCGTAGTCGCCGGTGGCCGCCGCGCGCTTGCCACCGCGTTCCAGCGCGCCGGCGGGCAGGTAGCGGCCAGCCGTGCCGGTGGAATTGGGAGTGTAATCGGCTTCCCAGATCTTGGGCGGCGCCAGATGGCTTTCGGGCAGCTCGTCATAGGAGTGGTGCAACCAGCCATGCCATTCGCTCGGCACGCGGCTGGCATCGTTGGCCCCGGCATAGATCACCCAGCGCCGTTCCTGCTGGCCCTGCTTCACCCGCTTCGAGCGGTAGTATTTGTTGCCCTGCGCATCGGTGCCGACGTGTTCGCCATTGCGCGCCGACCACAGCGAGGTGCCGATGGTGGCACCATCCCACCAGGTGAATATCTTGCCGAGAAAATTCATGTGCGCGCCATTAGCGATTCTCTCGCTCCCCGCCAAGCTTTACCACTCGACCAGATCACCCGGCCCGATGCCCAGCTCTTCCGCCCGGCCCCGGTTCAGTTCCAGCACGCCGATCGCGAGCCCATCCGAATAGACGCTGGTCTCGTTGTAGGGCACGCCCTCGGCGATGTTGAGCACGCGGTTGTCGGTGCCGATGAAGATGATGTCGAGCGGCAGCACGGTGTTGCGCATCCAGAAGCTCAGCGGCTCGGGCGTTTCGTAGGGGAAGATCATCCCCTCGTCCGCGCCCATTTCGGTGCGGAACATCAGGCCGCGCGCCTGTTCCGTCTGGCTGGCGGCGACTTCGGCCAAGAACACATGGGTGCCGGCATCGGTGGTGACCGTCACCGGGATCACCTCCAGCCCCGATTCGGGATGAACGGAAGGCACAGCGCTGGTCGGCTCGGGCACCTGGTCGGCAGCTTGCGGCGAACAGGCGGCCAGCAGCCCCGCAGCGATTGCGGCAAGGCCGCCCAGCATCCCACGCGAACCTATCATGCGTCCCATCCTCCGGTTTCCTCGCGAGCCTCTTCGGCCCATTCCATGGCGGCGGTCTCGTCCGCTGCATCGAGCACGGAGAGCACGTGATCGAACATGTGGCCTGCCCGCAGCATCGCCGCAATCTGTTTCTCGCGCCCTTCCCGGTCTGGCGGACTGGTGGCGAAGGGGCCGAAGCCGCGCTTCCTCGCCAGATGCAGCGCAGCGGCGCGAGCGGTATGCTCTTCAGGAGCGACCTCTTCCGCCACGCCGTCACCGATTCCCGCCTGCCCCAGCGCCTGCTTCACCCGCCTGCCGCCATAGCCGCGGCGCAGCAGGTCGTTCGCCTTGGCCCGGGCATAGACCGCATCGTCGACATAACCCTTTTCGACATAACGGGCGACCATAGCGGCTATGTCCGGTTCCTCCTCACCGCCCCACCCGCGCTCGCGCAACTTGCGCTTCAGGTAGCGTTCCAGCTTCGCTGCGCTGGTGGCAAATCGGGCGACGTAGGCAAGCGCCATTTCCTCGAAACTGGCCGCGTCGAGTGGCCTTCTTCGTCTGTCACCGCGTTTACGCTCTTGTCGATAGGGTTGCATTGGCCTTATTCGTGCCACACTTCCTGTCAAATGGGAAAGATTGACGCGGTGCCGGTGGGATCTTTCGGCGCCGCCAATGCTATTCGGGAGGCGCCCAAGCGCGCGCGAGAAGGGGTAACCCAAAGCACTTATGACCGATATGACACCTACGCCCAACGACTGCCCGCTGCCGCGCCGTCGATCGGATTTCGCCACCTTCAACGAAGCCATCGACTATGCGGCCCGCAGCGAAAAGGGCATGAATTTCCACGACATGCGCGGAACGCTGGAACGCGTCTATCCCTATGCGGAAATGCGCGAGGACGCGCTGGCCGATGCCCACCGCCTGATCGCGATGGGCATCGGCAAGGACGACCGCGTGGCGCTGGTGGCCGAAACCGGCCCCGAATTCGCCGCCCTGTTCTGTGCCTGCGTCTATGCCGGCGCATGGCCGGTACCACTGCCGCTGCCCACCACCTTCGGCGGCAAGGAAAGCTATATCGACCAGCTTTCGGTGCAGTTGCAGAGCTCTGATCCGAAGATCCTGCTCTATCCGCCCGAGATTTTCGAGATGGCCGCTGCCGCTGCCGAGCGGCAGGGCTGCCAGGGCATGGACTGGGCCAGTTTCCACGGACTGGAAGCACCGCAGGTCGACCTGCCCGAGGCCCAGCCCGACGACATCTGCTACCTGCAGTATTCCAGCGGCTCCACCCGCTTCCCCACCGGCGTCGCCGTGACTCACCAGGCGCTGCTGCACAACCTGTTCGGCCACGCCGATTCGATGGATATCGGCTACAACGACCGCGTCGTCAGCTGGCTGCCATGGTATCACGACATGGGTCTGGTCGGCTGCTTCCTGTCGCTGATCGCCAATCAGGTCAGCGTCGACTACCTGAAGACCGAGCATTTCGCCCGTCGCCCGCTAGCCTGGCTTGACCTGATCAGCCGCAACAAGGGCGCAACACTCAGCTATTCGCCCACCTTCGGCTACGACATCTGCGCCCGGCGCGTGTCCAGCCAGACCAATGTCGCCGAACGGTTCGACCTGTCGCGCTGGCGGCTGGCAGGCAACGGCGCCGACATGATCCGGCCCGACGTGATGCAGAACTTCGTCAACGCCTTTGCCGATGCCGGGTTCAAGGCCAGCGCCTTCACCCCTAGCTATGGCCTGGCCGAAGCGACGCTGGCCGTCACCGTGATGCCGCCGGGCGAAGGTATCCGCGTGGAACTGGTGGAGGAGGAACGCCTGTCCGGCAGCCGCCGCGACCTGACCCGCCCGGCCCGCTACCGCGCCATCGTCAATTGCGGCAAGCCGCTGAAGGACATGGACGTGGAAATCCGCGGCGAGAACGGCGAGGTGAAGGGCGATCACCAGATCGGCAAGGTCTGGTGCCGCGGCCCCAGCGTGATGCACAGCTACTTCCGCAACGAGGAAGCGACCAACGAGTGCCTTGTCGACGGATGGCTGGATACCGGCGACATGGGCTATCTTGCCGATGGCTACCTGTTCATCGTCGGCCGCGCCAAGGACATGATCATCATCAACGGCAAGAACCACTGGCCGCAGGATATCGAATGGGCGGTGGAACAGCTGGCGGGCTTCAACCATGGCGATATCGCCGCCTTCTCGATCGAGACCGAGAATGGCGAGGAAGCACCCGCCGTGCTGGTGCACTGCCGCGTGTCCGACCCGGACGAGCGCGTGAAACTGCGCGACCAGATTGCCGACAAGGTGCGCTCCGTCACCGGCATGAACTGCGTGGTGGAACTGGTGCCCCCGCGCACGCTGCCGCGCACGTCTTCGGGCAAGCTCAGCCGGGCGAAGGCAAAGAAGCTTTACCTGTCGGGCGAGATCGAGCCGATAAAGATCGCGGCCTGAGCGTCGGCAGGTCGACCTCAGCCCAGCAACAGAACGCTGAGCACGTAGAGCAGCGCCAGCAGGGCCACGGCCCAGACATAGGTGCGCACCTTCGGCACGCCGGCTGCGTACAGTGGCAGGTAGGCTACCCGCGCGCCCAGCCACACCCATCCGGCAATCGCGGTCAGCTCGCTCGCCTTGCCGGCCACCACCACGCCGCCCAGCGCGATGATCGCCAGCGGCAGGGTTTCGAGGAAGTTGTCGCGCGCCCGCTCCAGCCGGGCGGCCAGCGGGCCTGGCGACGGCAGCTCTTCGTCCCGCGCCCCCATGTTCCAGTCCACGCCATATTGCTTGGTCTTGACGTGGATGGCGGCGAACACGTGCACCAACAGCAGCAGGCCGGACAACGCGAGGACGATGAGTTCTGCTGGCATCAGGTACCGCTCCCCGTATCCCAGGCTGCCGTCACCGTGCCATAGCCTTCACCCTCGGCGCGCGCCGCGACGGCAATATTGTGGAGCGAGAAGGCATAGCGTGCAGCGGCAGCGGCATCCGCAGGACCGGTGACCACCACCGGCACGCCAACGCGGCTTTGCGCCCAGGCGATCAGCGCCACGGCCTGCGTGCCCTGCTCGCTCAGCTGGTATGTATCAGGCTCCCCTTCTTCGCCCGGCACAAGGTCGAAGGTGATCTGCGGCAGCGCGCGCATCGGCGGCCTGATGCGGATGTCCCACTCCGGCTCCACCGCATCGATACGACGTTCCAGCTCAGCATAGCCAGTCAGGGTTGTGCCATCGAGCGGGCGCGCGGTCACCAGCGCGCGGCGTCGCTCGCGGTCCACCGTCACCTGCTCCCCCGGCACGCCGGCCAGCAGGGCAAGCCGATCGGCAATGTCCTCTGCTTGCTCGATCGCCGCCCGTTCCTGCGCGCGGGCCTGCGCCAGCTGTGCTTCCTCGGCGGCCTGCGAGCTGGTGCCGATACGCAGCTGGGTCAGCGAGACCTCCACCTCGCGCCCCAGCTGACGCGAGAGCAGGGACGCTGCCCGCCCTTCGGCATCTACGATCAGTTCGGGCGTCAGCACGGTGGCGCTCACCTGCATGGGAGTGCTGTCGAATCTCGGCTCCAGCTGCGAGACGGTGGCGCGTCCGCCGAACACTTCCACCACCGTACTACGCGCTTCGCGGGTTGCCTGCGTTTCCCAAACGATCTGCCGTAGCGACAGGAACAGCGGGATCGCCAGCGCCACGAAGGCCCCGAAGATCAGCAGCGCCTGCAACTGCGTCTGCTTTTCCGAAAGGCTGGTGGAGAAGCCATACAGGCGCGCCATGGCCGTAGCCGTCAGGGCGATAGCGGTAAGGTTGGTGATGAACAGGAACAGCGAGCCCCAGAACACCGTGCCATTGGCGGTCGCCAGGCCAAAGCCGACCACCGCCAGCGGCGGCATCAAGGCGGTGGCGATGGCCACGCCCACGATCGTGCCTTCGCGCCCGCGGATCATGGCATAGGCCCCAGCGACGGCAGAGAAAAAGGCCACTGCCAGGTCGAACAGGTTGGGCCGGGTGCGCGCGGCGATCTCGCTGGTCACTTCCTGCATCGGTGACATCAGCACGATGAAGGCGCAGAACAGGATGGCAAACAGCGTGCCAATCGCCAGCGACTTGCCTGCTTGCCGCAGCCATTTGAAATCGCCCACGGCCAGGGCAAAGCCCACGCCCATGATCGGGTCCATCAGCGGCGACAGCAGCATGGCGCCGATCACCACCGCAGGCGAGGACAGCAGCAGGCCAAGGATCGCGATACCCGCCGACATGGAGACCATCAGCAGGTAGCGGGCGGAAAGTTGGCATTCGGAGCGGCGTTTCTCGATCACCGCAACCTGGTCTACCGTGCCGGTAACATCCGATCCCCACCAGCCGCGAAAGCTGCGCAACACGTCGCGAAAGCCCGACGCGGGATTGGCAGCGGCGATGGACGGACTCGGCGGTCGCCGGTCAGAGGGTTCTGATTGCATTGCATTCCATTATCGCGGAAACTCCCGCGCAGCAAAACTTGAAACGCGTGTCTTGCATGCCTAATACAGTAGGCAGGAGCCAAGAACAGGCAAAGAGGGAAGAAAAGGCGCATGGCGAGCAACACCGAAACCACCACCGCGACGGCCACCGATTTCGAGCTGACGCCGCCCGATCCCGTGCCCGAGGTGAAGCCGGACAAGGCAGCTGGCCTGGTGCCGGTGAGCGAGGAAAAGAAATCCGCGCTGCAGGAAAAGGTCGATGGCTTCGTTTCCGAACTGGTGGCGCTGGACGCCAAGTCGCCGGAATTCGGCAAGAAGGTGGACCAGATCACCAATATGGGCCGCAAGGAAATCATGGCGGCCAGCCAGATGTCCAATCGCTTCCTCGATCGCCCGGTGCGCGCGATGGATGCCGACAACGGCGTAGGCGCCGACCTTACCGAACTGCGCCGCACGGTGGAAGAACTGGACCCCGGTCGCCGCGGCAAGATGACCGGGCGCAAGTTTCTGGGCATCATTCCCTTCGGCAACAAGCTGAAGAACTACTTCGACAGCTACACGTCCTCGCAGGGCCACATCCAGTCGATCCTCGCCCGGCTTTCCAGCGGCAAGGACGAATTGCTGATGGACAATGCCGCGATCGACGTGGAGCGGCAGAAGCTGTGGGAAGCCATGGGCAACCTGGAACAGATGATCCACATCGCCAGGGCGCTGGACGGCGACCTGGAGGAAAAGGCCAACGAACTGGACGCAACCGATCCCGAAAAGGCCAAGGCCATTCGCGAGACCGCGCTGTTCTATGTCCGCCAGCGCACGCAGGACCTGCTGACGCAGATGGCGGTGTCAGTGCAGGGCTACCTTGCGCTGGACCTGGTGAAGAAGAACAACGTGGAACTCGTGAAGGGCGTGGACCGCGCCAGCACCACCACCGTGGGCGCGCTGCGCACCGCCGTTACCGTGGCGCAGGCGATGACCAACCAGAAGCTGGTGCTGGGCCAGATCACCGCGCTCAACCAGACCACCGCCGGCATCATCGATTCCACCGGCCAGATGCTGCGCGAGAACACCGCGCAGATCCACGAACAGGCCGCCAGCAGCACCATTCCCATGGAAACGCTGCAGCGCGCCTTCCAGAACATCTACGACACCATGGACGAAGTCGATTCGTTCAAGCTGCGGGCACTCGATTCGATGAAGCAAACGGTGGAAACGCTGACGGTCGAAGTCGAGAAATCGCGTGGCTACATCGCCCGCGCCGAAGGCCAGGCGCAGGCCGCCGCGCAGGTGCAGGACAGTGGCCTGCTGAGCCTGGAAGGCTGATCGGGACGCGCTGATGGCTGAAGACCTCACTCGCCAGAGCGACCGCCTGCTGCAGGAAGGCCGCGCGCTGGTGCGCGACAACCAGCAGGGCGGGCGGCACCGCCTGTCCGGCCCGTCGATCGGGCGCGCCTCCAGGCAGGTGAAGCTGAAGAACCTGCTCAAGCGCGCCGGCTATTTCGGCGCGGCTGTGCTGGCCATCTTCGTCGTGGCAAGCGTCGCGGGCATGATCCTGAACGGCATTGGTTTTGCTGGTGTCATGGTGGCCTTCTTCGCCATAGTCGCCGCCGGCTTCATCTTCGCCAACTATCCCAAGGTACGCATTCCTGACCGCGCGGACCTTTCGCGCACACAGGACGCAAAACGGCTGGTGGAGCGGACCGAGATCTGGCTGGAGAGCCAGCGGCCTGCCCTGCCGCCACCTGCCATGCGGCTGGTGGACGACCTTGGGCTGCAACTGGATGCGCTGGGCAAGCAGCTGGCGCACGTCGATCCGGCCCACCCGGCTGCGCAGGAAACGCGCAAGCTGGTTGGCGAATACCTGCCCGAAACCATCGATTCCTACCGAAAGATCCCGGAGACCTTGCGACGCGAGGAGCGAGCGGGCTCCACCCCCGATGCGCAGCTGGTCGACAGCCTGAGCAAGATCAGCAAGGAAATCGACCACGTCACCCGCCAGCTGGCCGAAGGCTCGCTGGACGACCTGGCGATCAAGAACCGCTATCTCGACTACAAGTATGGCGGCGAGGACACCTCGCTTCCCCCACCTTCCGGGAATAGCTGATGGATATCGAGATCCCGCACAATCTGGGCCGCGAGGAAGTGCGCCGCCGCCTGGCCGACAATAGCCACCGGATCGGCGAGAGCATTCCAGGCGGCCTGGCCGCAGTGGAAACCAGCTGGCCGAGCGAGAACCGCATGGCCATGGCGATAAGTGCCATGGGCCAGGTGCTGCAAGGCCATATCGACGTGGAAGAGGCACGGGTGGTGTTCCACATGGACCTGCCGGCAGCGCTGGGCTTCCTGCGGCCGATGATCGAAGGCGCGATCCGCGATCAGGGCGAGCGCATGCTGGAACCGCCGAAGGACTGACCGACGCGCGCTAGAGTTCGCGCTCTTTTTCCAGATACATCTCGGGAATGCGCAGCGACTTGGTGGCCTCCTGCGTCTCGCGCAGGAACAGCAGCAGCGCGCCCATCAGCAACGCCACCGCCACGATGAACGATCCGGCCGCGATCCCGGTCACGCCGACATGGGCGAATTCCTCGAGGAACAGCAGCACCACGGTCAGGCCGACGAACAGGCCGGAGAGCACCAGCAGCAGGAACGCCCGCCCGATGATGGCGATGCGCAGGTCGAGCGAACGGGCCTCGCGCACGATATCGTCGTGCTCCTCACCCTCGGTCTGCGGATGGAGGCGCTGCAATTCACGGCTGCGATCGACCACGCGGCCCAGCCGGGTGGAAAGCGGGTTCATGATGCTGGCAATCGCCACCAGCACGAACACCGGGGCCAGCGCCAGCTGGATGGTTTGTGCGATCATGCCGTCCATGGCTGTCCCCCTGCTACTGGTTGGCCGCGCCGCTCAGCTTGCCCACGTTCTGCGCGCCTTCCATGGTGGTGACCAGCACCTCGTCGCCGTCCACCACGATGGCAATGTCGCGGAGCCCGATGGCATTGATGCGCGGACCATCGCTATCGGCCAGCACGCCCCGGCAATCGATCAGTTCGACCGGCCCCTGCGTGCGGTTGCCCTGGGCATCGCCCTCGCGCGCATCGCGCAGCGCCTGCCAATTGCCGATATCGGACCAGCCCATGGCCACAGGCACCATGGCCGCGCGGGATGTCTCTTCCATCACGGCATAGTCGACCGATTCGGCTTCGATCCGGGCAAAGGCGTGCGGCTCGGGATGGAAGCGGGCGTCATCGGCGCTGCCCTGCTTGACCGCACGGGTAACGGCATCGGCGATAGCCGGACGATGCTGCGCCAGCTCGGCCATGAAGGCACCCGCGCGGAAGGCGAAGATGCCGCCATTCCAGCTGTAGTCGCCGGAGGCAAGGAACTGCATGGCGCGCTCGAGGTCGGGCTTTTCCACGAATTGCGCGACGGCAAAGCCGCCTTCGATCGGATCGCCCCGGCGAATGTAGCCAAAGCCGGTTTCGGGCGCGGTTGGCGTGATACCGAAGGCGACCATGTAGTCCTGCCGTGCCAGCCCGGCAGCAGCCTGCGCAGCGGCGTGGAAGGCGGGCACGTCGGCAATGTAGTGGTCGCTGGGGCAGACCAGCATCACCGCGTCTTGCGGCAGGCGCGCGGCGGCCAGGGCGATGGCAGCGGCGGTGTTCTTCGCCTCCGGCTCGACCACGATCGTCGCCCCGTTGCCGTCAGCAAGTTGCGCCTCGACATGCGCGAGATGGTCCGTGCCCGTCACCACGGTGGGAGCGGCGAACAGCGCCGGATCAGCCGCGCGGGCCAGCGTTGCCTCGAACAAGGTCTGCTTGCCGACCAGCGGCAGGAAGGGCTTGGGCTTGGACTTGCGGCTGCGCGGCCACAGGCGCGTGCCGCTGCCGCCGCACAGGATAACCGGGTGGATCTTGCTCATGCGCCAGCACTCCGAAATTCAAAGCGACAGTGCAAGGCTTAACCTAGCTGCGCGCACGAAAATCAACGCGATAGCCATAGCGCGCCTCCACAGGCGTGCCTTCGCGCGTGGTGGCGGGGTTGAAGCGAATGCGCTCGATCACCAGCGGACACACAGCTGCCGTGGTGGCGGCATCAACATTGGAACTGGCGACTGAGCAATCGCGGGCGCGGCCATCGGTGGTGACGGTGAAATGCACGGTCACCGACTTGCCGAACCGTGCCGCTCGCCCGCCTTCGGGCACGGGAAAGTCGCGCGCCTCGTTCAGCTCGCCCGAACGCACCGAGGGGCCCACGGCCACTGCCCCGCCCCGCCCCGTTCCGCTGCGCCCGCTGCCGGTGCCAGCGCCCTGGCCGCCAGCACCCGTGCCTTCGCCGCTGTCGGTCGCACCGGAAGCATTGGCAGTACCGGTGGAGCTGGCGCGCGGTGCGGGCGTTGGCCGCGGCAAGGGCTGCTCCGGTGCGACCACTTCCCGCGCCGCGGCATCCCTGCCAGCCTCAGCCGCGGCGCCTTCGTTCGGCTGCGGTGGAGCCATGCTCGGCTCGGTCTCGGACGGCTCTTCCTCGTAGGTGGAGACGGTGACGGTCACCAGCGAGGTCGCCTGCTCGATCACGCTGGCAGTGAAGTCGGGCGCCAGCGCGCGGGCTAGGCCATAGAGCGCGGCCAGGTGCAGCAGCACGATCAGCAGGATAAGCTTCCAGCTGAGCTTCTTGCGCTTCGCCAGGAACCCGCCGGTCTCGGCCATCGACACCCTTCTCTTATCCTATCGGCTGCTGCCGATAGGGCGCAAGCGGTGCGGACTTGTCAACTGTCCCAGCCGAAGTGGTCTGCCAGTTCCTCCGGCGTGAAGCGGTACGACGAGGCGTTGGGATCGGACAGCATGCCTGCGTTCCATTCCTCGAAGGCGGCTTTCAGCCCGGCGAAGATCTCCGGTTGGCGGAACTTCAGGTTCGCGCGCTCCAGCGGGTCGGCCACCACGTTGAACAGGTATTCGTTGCCCGCGATGGAAAGGTACTTGTAGTCGCCGCGCCGCGCCGCCTTCTGGTCTTTCGCCCAGAAGCGCCAGAACAACGTGCGTTCGGGCAGCACACCGCCGGCCAGCACCGGGCGCAGGTCCACGCCGTCGCTGGGATAGTCGGGATGCGGCGCGGTGCCGGCCGCGGCCAGGAAGGTGGGCAGGAAGTCCATCGACAGCGCGGGCACGTCGGTCTCGGTTCCCGGCAGGGTGAGGCCCGGCCACTTGACGATGAAGGGCACGCGCATGCCGCCCTCCAGCAGCTCTGTCTTGATGCCGGTGAACGGCCAGTTGTCGCTGAAGCGTTCGCCACCGTTGTCGCTGGTGAAAACGACAACGGTGTCCTGTTCCATCCGCAGCTGGGCCAGCCGCGCCAGCACCCGGCCCACGTTGGCATCGAGGCTGGTGACCATGCCGGCATAGGTTTCCATGTCGCCACCGTCGAAATGGGTGATGTCGAGCGAGCCGGGGATAGTAGGGCCGAATTCGTCGAGCCGCGCGCTTTCCGCCCGGCCCTGCTCGTTGTTGGCCTGCCACGGCCAGTGCGGCGCGGTGAAATGCAGGCTGAGCAGCCACGGCTTGTCCGGCTCTGTCGCGCGGCCGTCGAGATACTCGATCGCGCGGTCAGCCATCAGGTCGGTCATGTAGCCGACTTCCTCGATCTGCACGTCGCCGTCCCACAGGTCCAGGTTGCCGCCCACCTTATGGGTGAAATAGTCCACCCCGCCGCCGCGGATGCCCCAGAACTCGTCATATCCGCTAAGCCTCGGGCCAAAGTTGGGCAGCCAGCCCAGGTGCCACTTGCCCACCAGCCCGGTGTGATAGCCCGCTTCCTTCAGCAGCGAAGGCATGGTCGGATGCGATGGATCGAGGCCCAGCTCGCGGTTGCCCAGCGGTTCTTCCAGCCCGACCCGCACACGGTACTGGTAACGCCCGGTAATCAGGCCCACGCGGGTGGCCGAACAAACGGCGCTGTTGGCATAGCCGTGGGTGAACTTCAGCCCCTGCTGCGCCAGCCCGTCGAGCACCGGCGTCTCGTATTCGCGGCGCCCGTAACACGAGAGATCCGCGTAGCCGAGATCGTCCGCCATGATGAACAGGAAGTTGGGCTTGCGTCCCGGTGTGTGCGCCAGGCCCGGCACGGTGACGGCCAGTGTGGCCGCACCCGCTGCTCCCATGGCGCCGCGCCGCGTGAATTTGCCGATGTCCTTGCTGTCGCTCACGAAGAGTCCCCCGGTTAGTCGATGGTGTGAGGTGGTTGCGGGACCGGACGCTAGGGAACTGGCCCGGCCCCGCCAAGAACCAAGTTACATGCGCACCTTGACGCCGACCGTGAAGCGCCGCCCCAGCACGTCGTAGACGGCAGGGTTAGTCTGCGTCGAATAGCCAAGGAAGGCGCTGTAGCTCGGCGTGATCGGCGGCGAGGCATCGCCAAGGTTGGTCACGTTGCCATAAACCTCGACCTCGGTGCCTGACAGCTCGAACCGGTAGCCCAGCCGCAGGTCAACATAGGTTACCGCGCTGACGGTGTTGTCCTCGATGCCCACGCCTTCGGTCAGCGAAGCGTCCTGGATACCCTCGCCGATATGGCGCGCCTGGACGAGCGCGGAGAAGCCGCCATTGCGATAGGTGATGCTGCCGGTCGCCTTGAAATCGGCATAGGGGAGGTAGACGCCGGAGGACTGGGTAGCACCGGTCTGACCGGTAACATCGGTGACATTGCCGTTGAAATCGGTGTCCGACCGCTCGAACAGCCACGAGCTGAAGAAGCGCGCCGAAAGCGTCTCATCGCCGCCGAAGAAATCGACATCGGTGTTGTAGCTGGCTTCGAAATCGAGGCCTTCCACATTGGCCGCAGCCACATTCACGAACACATCGCCCACCAGCACGATATCGCCGGTGGCACCGGGCGTGGCCGGGCCGCTGCTGAGCGTGATCAGGTCGCAGAATTCCTGCGCCGAATCCTCAAAGCAGCGGCGCAGCACCTCCTGGTTGCCGACCTGGCTGATGGCCCCGGCAATCTCGATGTTGTAATAGTCGAGGCTGAGCGAGAGGCCGGGGATGAAATCGGGCTGGAACACCACGCCCGCCGTCCAGGTATCGGCCTCTTCCGGTCGAACTGCCGGATTGCCGCCGGAGAAACGAGTGACGTTGATCGCTTCAATCGCAGGCGTGCGCGGATCGTCAACCGTTGCCACGCCACCGGTCTTGTCGAACCGTTCGGACAGGTTGGCGGCGCGAACGTCGCGCGAATAGGTGCCGCGCAGGCGCACCTGGTCGTCGGCAAAGCCCAGTTCCAGGCCGCCCTTATAAGCCCAGATCGAGCCCGAGCCGGAATAGTCGGCCCAACGTACCGCGGCGTTGGCATTGGCAGTGAAGCCGTCGGTGTCGACCAGCGGCAGCAGCACTTCGCCAAAGGCCTCCCAGACCTCGGAATCGCCCTTGATGTTGGAAACCTTGGAATACTGGATGCCCACGGTGTTGGCGCAGTCGGGCGGGCTGACTCCGCGCAGGCCGGGTGCCTCGCCGCTACACAGCACGGGGTGGCCGTTCTCGTGGTCAGCCGAGCGGTTGGTGGCATCCTGCACCAGCTGCAGGATCTCGTCGCGGCGGTAGGAGCCACCGAAGGCCACTGCCAGCGGTCCGGCCCACAGGTCTACTAGGTTACCAGAAGCCGAAACCTCGGCAAAGTGCTGCTCAAAGGTGGTCAGGCCCACCTTTTCCGGCGAGGAGATATAGTCGTAGGTCCGACCGCTAGCGAAACCGTCATCGGCAAAGAAGATCGGGGTGGAAATGCTCTCACCCGCCTCGAACCCGGTGACATAGTCGATCGCTGCTGCCGTGGCATTGCCACGACCGAACAGGTTGAGCGGCTGGCAACCGGGGAAGGCATCGCCGAACAGCGAAACACGGCAGACGGGGTTGCCGGTGCCATCGTCGACCGCGTCGATGGCGGCAAAGATGCGGTCCACCCGCAGGCCGAACTGGCGCCAGTCGCGCTCGGAATGGCCATACTGGTAGAAGGCGTCGATCGACCAGTTGTCGTCGACATCCCAGGTCAGCCCGACGGTGCCGATGTGCTGCGTGGTCTGGTCATCCAGGTACAGCCCGCCGATATCCTCGAGGCTGCCCATACGGCGCAGGGTGAAGCTTTCGATGCCGTTGTCGACCATCGTCTGGCGCAGGTCGTCGGGCAGGAAGAAGTTGTCCTGGAAGATCGTCAGCGCCGTGGGCGTTCCGCCAAAGCTGGAGCGGGGGGTGTTGTACTGCCAGATGCTGGTGCGCCCGTGCAGGTACTGCGCGAACAGCGTCAGGCTGTCGCTGGCTTCGAAATCGGCATAGGCGAATACCGAATAGCGATCGAGATCGGGATAGAGGCTGGGGGCCTCCGCGCCCAGGTCATCCAGCGCACCGTTGCCGGCCGTGCGCGCCGGGGGAATGCCGTAGGGGAACTGGCTGAGCGTGCCCGGCACATAGGACGAGACATTGCCATTGCGATCGAACACCTGCTGGTGGATCGCGGTGCCGGGAGCGAAGATGCGCCCGTCGAAACTGGCATTGGCCGAAACCGTCCCCGGCACGAAGCGATAGGGATCCGCCGCCGTACCGCTGCCGAAAGTGCCATAGGCCTGGTACCAGTCGCGATCGTTATAGGTGAAGATGCCTTCCTGGTTGTAGTATTCACCCGCGACGATGAAGTGCCCCCGGCCACCGGCAAAGCTAGTGCCGAAGGTGCCCGAAATCTCGTAGTTGTCGCCATCGCCGCGATCGGTGATGCCGCCCTGGGCGGACACTTCCAGTCCGGTGAAATCGGTGTCGAGAACGAAATTGACGACGCCTGCGACCGCATCCGACCCATAGGCCGCCGACGCACCGCCGGTAGTGGTTTCCACCGCCCGGATCGCCGCTTCGGGGAACAGGTTGATGTCGACGCCGCCAAAAGCACTGGAGGATGGCACGCGGCGGCCGTTGAGCAGCGTCAGCGTGCGGTTCACGCCCAGGCCGCGCAGGTTGAGCGTGCCGTAACCGGCGCGGGTGAAGAAAGCCCCGCTATTAGGCGTCTGGTTCCCGTAGAACTGCGGCAGCTGCGAAACGCCAGTGATCAGCGCGCCGGGCGAAAGCGTCTCGAGTTCGTCCGCGCCAACGACAGTCACCGGTACCGGGGCCTGCATGCCATCGGTCTGAATGCGCGAACCGGTCACGACGATGCGCTCGCCACTTGCAGGAACTGCAGGCGCGGCCTCCTCGCCATCGTCCTGCGCCACCGCCGGATTTGCCGAGAACACCAGCGCCAGCGCGCTGACAGAGCCTGCAAAGCCAAGCTTCGCCGTGCGCACGCGTGCGCCATCCTTGCCTGAAGACATGAAATTCCCTCCCATCAACATTCTTGTTTTTCTCTGGCCGGGAATTTCCGCTGCCGATGCTGCAAAAGCAACGCATGGCAAAGTGATGTCTTGTCATAATTTACAGGTTATGTATTTCGTTTCAGATGATAATTCCAAACCTGCCTTTCACCCTGCGTCAGCTGGAGGTATTCTCGACGCTTGCCCAGACCGGCAGCTTTCGCGCCAGCGCCGAGGATCTGGGCATCTCGCAAGCCTCGGTCAGCAGCCAGCTCAAGGTGCTGGAGGAGCAGCTCGGCTTTTCCCTGTTCGACCGCAAGCCGGGACGCAGCCCCTTGCTGACAGCGGAAGGGCGCGCCTTCGCCAGCGACCTGCGTGAGTTCTATGTAGCCGCGCAGATGCTGGCCGCGCACAAGGTGGCAGGCGACCAACGCGAGAGTGCGATCCAGTTTCGCCTGCTGGTGGGCCAGGGCATGTTCGACTTCTTCATTCGCCAGAAGCTGGACGGGTTTCTGGCCGAGAATCCGCTGATCGAGCTGGAATTCGACACCCACCCGCCAACTTCGGACATGCTGAAATTTCTGCAGACGGGGCGTTTCGATTTTGCCCTCATCAACCTTCGCGAAGATGTCGAGGCACCGCCGGCAATGATCCCGCTCGCAACAGTCCGCGGTGGGATCTACGGCCACCGCAAGTTTGCCGAAGGGCGAAAGCTGCCCCTATCGCCGGAGGAAGTCAGCCTGCTGCCCTTCGTCCTGCCGCACGCCGGCAGCAAGCAGGAACGCGAATTGCTGGCCGCATTGTCCCGCGCCGATATCAGGCCGCGCAAGGTGGTGGGGCATTCGCAATACTACGACGTGATGGGAGCCATGCTGGAACGCGGCATTGCTATCGCTTCCTTTTCCGAGCCGCTGTTGCGGCCCGAAGTGCGCGAGCAGGTTATCCAGCTGATGCCGGTGGTGGACTGGCGCATGCTGCTGTTCCGCAAACCCGCCCCGCCGGACCCGCGCCGCGATGCGGTGGAACGGTTCCTGATTACCAGCACCATCGGCGACCCGGCCTTCCCGGCGATCGAGGTGTTTCAGTCACCCGGTTCGGCACGCTGACATTTGCTTGGCGCGCCGCTGCTCCTAGATAGGCAGGCATGACCGGATCCTATCGCTTCGCCATCGATCGCGGCGGCACCTTTACCGATGTCGTCGCGCAGACGCCTGACGGAGAGCTGGTCACCACCAAGCTGCTGTCCAGCAACCCCGAACACTATCCAGATGCCGCCAGCGAGGCGGTGCGGCGGCTGATGGCAGAGCATGGGGAGGCACCGATCGCCGAACTACGCATCGGCACCACCATTGCCACCAATGCCCTGCTGGAACGCCGGGGCGAGCGCGTGGCTCTGGCGATCACGCAGGGGCACGCCGATGCCCTGAAGATCGGCAACCAGGCGCGGCCCGACATCTTTGCCCGCCACATCGTGAAGCCCGAACGGCTGGAGAGCCGCACGATCGAAATCGCCGAGCGCGTCGGCGCGGATGGCGAGGTGCTGGTGCCGCTCGACGAGGACACCGTACGGCGCGACCTGCAAGCCTTGCGCGAGGAGGGATACGAAGCCCTCGCCATCGTGCTGATGCACGGCTGGCATTACCAGCAGCATGAGCAGCGCATTGCCGCAATCGCGCGTGAGCTGGGCTTTACCCAGGTTAGCGCCAGCCATGAAGTCAGCCCGCTGATCAAGCTGGTGCCCCGCGGCGATACCAGCGTCGCCGATGCCTATCTCTCGCCGGTCATCCGCGCCTATGTCGAGCAACTGGCCGCGCGCTTGCCGGACCATGGCTCGCTGCGCTTCATGCAATCGAACGGCGGCCTGGCCGATGCCCACGCCTTTCGCGGCAAGGATGCCGTCCTCTCCGGCCCGGCAGGCGGCGTCGTCGGCATGGTCGAGACCGCCGAAAAGCTGGGCCACGGCAAGCTTATCGGCTTCGACATGGGAGGCACCAGCACCGACGTGTGCCACTATTCGGGCGAGTACGAGCGCACCGGCGATTCCGTGGTGGCAGGCATTCGCATCGCCGCACCGATGATGCAGGTGCATACCGTGGCGGCAGGCGGCGGATCGATCTGCCGTTTCGACGGGCAATCCCTGCGCGTCGGCCCGGAAAGCGCGGGTGCCGATCCCGGCCCTGCCTGCTATCGCAAGGGCGGGCCGCTGACGGTGACCGACTGCAACCTGGTGCTGGACCGGATCGACCCTGCCGAATTCCCGCAGGTGTTCGGCCCCGACGGCAACCAGCCGCTGGACCCCGACGCCTCGCGGGCGCGGATCGAAGCAATCGCCGCGCAGTTGCCCGAACCGATGAGTGTGGAGGAGCTGGCCGAAGGGTTCCTCACCCTGGCCGTGGACGAGATGGCCAATGCCATCCGCACCATCTCCACCGCGCGCGGACATGACGTAACGACCCATGCGCTGGCCTGCTTTGGCGGCGCGGGCGGGCAGTTCGCCTGCCGCGTGGCAGACGAGCTAGGGATCGAGACGGTACTGGTCCACCCGCTGGCAGGCATGCTCTCCGCCTATGGCATTGGCCTCGCCCCGGTGGTCTCGATGCGCGAGGCAGGCGTGGTGCGGCCGCTGACCGAGGATTTCGCCGCGGCGTTGGCGGACCTGGAGCAGACCGTCACCCACGACCTCATGGCGCAGGGTATCGCCGCCGACCGGATCGAGCTGATCCCCCGTTTGCGCCTGCGCTTCGAAGGCAGCGACACCACGCTCGACCTGCCTTGGGGCGAGGATGCCGACGCGCGTTTCCGCGCAGAGCATCGCCGCCGCTTCGGCTGGTCTGACGAGCACGCACCTGTCGTGCTGGAAGCGCTGAGCGTCGAAGGGCGTGGCATGAGCGGGGGGCTGGCGAGCCAGAGCGTAATCGACGGACGTGGCCCCCTCAAACCCGGCGACAGCCTGGATGGACCGGCGATGATTCCCGATCCCGGCTCCACCACCATTGTCGAGAAGGGCTGGCGCGCCACGTTGGCCGAGGATGGCTCGCTGGTGCTCACCCGCACTGCTCCCCGCGAGCACGCGCCGGTGGCGGGCACGGGAGTCGATCCCATCCGCCTTGCCGTGTTCAACAACACGTTCATGGCCATTGCCGAGGAAATGGGCGTGGTGCTGGAAAGCACGGCCAGCTCGGTGAACATCAAGGAACGGCTGGATTTCTCCTGCGCGCTGTTCGACGGGGACGGATCGCTGATCGCCAATGCGCCGCATATCCCGGTGCACCTGGGCTCCATGTCGGCCAGCATCCGGCGGGTCGTGGAAAACCGCAGCGGAACCGAACGCGGCATTCGGCGCGGCGATGCCTATTGCCTCAACGATCCCTATGCCGGGGGCACGCACCTGCCCGATGTGACGGTGATCGTTCCGGTGTTCCTCTCCGATAGCAGCGCGCAGCCCGACGCCTTCGTGGCCGCGCGCGGGCACCATGCCGATATCGGCGGGATAGCTCCCGGCTCGATGCCGCCCAACAGCACCTTCATCGAACAGGAAGGTGTGCGCCTCGACGACGTGCTGCTGGTGGACGAAGGGCGCTTTTGCGAAGCGGACCTGCGCGGACTGCTGGACGCGGGCGATTATCCTGCACGCAATCCGGACCGCAATGTTTCCGATCTCAAGGCCCAGCTTGCCGCCTGCGCCCGCGGTGCGGACCTGCTGGCCGATGCGACCGAGGAGCACACGCCCGAAGTTCTGAGGGCTTACATGGGCCACGCGCTGGACCATGGCGAAGCCGCCGTGCGCGCGCTGGTCTCGCAGCTGCAATCAGGCAGCTTCACCTATGCCATGGACAATGGCGCTGAAGTATCGGTCGCCGTCAGCATCGATGTGCAGGCACGCACCGCGCGCTTCGATTTCTCCGGCACCAGCGACCAGTTGCCGAACAATTTCAACGCGCCTGCCGCCATCACGCGGGCAGCCGTGCTCTATTGCCTGCGCTGCCTTATCGATGACGATATTCCCCTGAACGACGGCTGCCTGCGCCCGGTGGAAATCGTGGTGCCCGAAGGTTCCATGCTCGCGCCCGAGCCCCCCGCCGCTGTGGTGGCGGGCAATGTCGAGACAAGCCAGGTCGTGACTGATACGATCTTCGCCGCGCTGGGGGCGCTGGCCCCGGCGCAGGGCACGATGAACAACTTCACCTTTGGCGACGACAGACGACAGTACTACGAAACCATCGCCGGCGGTTCCGGCGCCGGGGAAGGCCACGATGGCACCGATGCAGTGCAGACCAACATGACCAATTCGCGCCTCACCGATCCCGAAGTGCTGGAAACGCGCCTGCCTGTACGGGTGGAACGCTTTGCCATTCGCACAGGCTCGGGCGGCACGGGGAAATGGCACGGCGGCGAAGGGGTGGAGCGCGTCATTCGCTTCCTCGAACCTATGCACGCGCAGATTCTCGCCAATCGTCGCAAGTGTCCGCCGCGCGGGATTGCCGGCGGCGGCGATGCCCTGCCCGGTGAAACATGGGTGGAGCGCGCCAATGGCTCGACCATCGACCTTGGTGCCACCGGCGCGGCGGAAATGCAGCCGGGCGATGCCATCGTGATCCGCACGCCGGGCGGCGGCGGCTATGGCAAGGCATGACGCAGCTCGACCAAATCCTCGCCCGCCGCTTCGTCCACACTGCGCTGGGCCATGTCGGCCAGGAATATCCCAACAAGCTCGACCATGTGATGGGTGGCCCCGGCGATGCGCGCACGCCGCGGGCGCTGCACCCGGTCTTCTTCGGCAGTTTCGACTGGCATAGCTGCGTGCACAGCTGGTGGACCCTGCTCACCCTGCGCCGCCTGTTCCCGGCCATGCCCGAGGCCACGCAGATCGATGCGCTGGCGGAGGAGACTTTCACCGGGGACAAGCTCGCCGCCGAACTCGCCTATGCGAAGCGCCCCGAATCGCGCGGGTTCGAGCGGCCCTATGGCTGGGCATGGCTGCTCTATCTGCATCTCGAAACGAGCCGCCACGAGGACTGTACATGGACCGCGCGGCTGGAACCGTTGGCACGCCATTTCGCGGCAGGCTTTCGCGACTATCTCCGCAAGCTGAACTGCCCGATCACCACCGGCGCCCATTTCAACACCGCCTTCGCGCTGACGCTGGCGATGGACTGGACCGAGTCATTCGATCCGGACCTGCGCGACATCATCACTTCCTACAGCCGCACGAAATTCGGCGACCTGGGGGTATATCGCGGCTGGGAGCCGGGCGGCGACGAGTTCCTCTCGCCCGTGCTCAGCGTGGCACTGCTGATGGGCAAGGTGCTGCCCGGCGGTGAATTTGCCACCTGGTTCGACCGGTTGCTGCCTGCAGACGAATGGCTCGAAACGTCCTGTCATCCTGTCAGCGTAACTGACCCCACCGATGGCAAGATGGCGCATCTCGACGGGCTCAATTTCAGCCGCGCATGGGCGCTGCGATCCATCGCCAGCCGCCTCGATCCCGCTGCGCGCGCCGAAAGCCTGCGCCGCCTTGCCAATGCCCACTTCGCCGCCTCGCTGGAGGCAGTCGACGGCGACTACATGGGCTCGCACTGGCTGGCGAGCTTCGCACTGCTGGCGCTTCTGGAAAGCTGAAAAGGTGGTGAGCCCTGCTGGGCTCGAACCAGCGACCTACTGATTAAAAGTCAGTTGCTCTACCGACTGAGCTAAGGGCCCACTCACCGCGCGCTCACCTAGGGGCGGAGCCTCTGCGGGTCAAGCGGGCATGCAATTGCCGCAGAGTCAGCCCCTTCAGCGGGTCGCGCCAGCCGGGCGCAATGGCTGCAGCCGGGCCCAGCACGAAGTCGCGGTCGCGGAACAGCGGGTGAGGCACGAGCAAGTCAGGCGCGGCAAAAATGCCGCCGTCCCACAGCACGATGTCGAGGTCGAGCGTGCGGGCGCGCCAGCGCTGGCCACGCCGTTCCCGTCCGAAAGCGGCCTCGGCTTCCTGTAGGCAGCGCAGTAGGCCAGGCGGCTCAAGCTTGCTCTCCAGCAGCAGCGCAGCATTGGCATAGCGGCGCTGCGAGGGACCGACTGGCGCGCTGTCGATTATCGCAGAGCGCGCCACCACCGTCCCCAGCGTCTCGTCGAGAATGTCCATCGCGGCGGCCAGCACCGCGCGCGGAGGGCCGAAATGCGGGTGCCGCTGGTTCGATCCCAGCGCGATCAGGTAGCGATGCTTGGCCATGCTGCCCATTCTTCTATCGCTTCGCCGCGCCCAGTGATAGCCTTTGCCATCTGCAACGGAGGGACTGGATGATCCGCACGATTTCGCTGGCGCTCGCGCTGCTTGCCGCCACTGCCACGCCGCTTGCCGCGCAGGAGCGCGACCGCCACGAGCAGGCTGCCTACGACCTCTATCGCGACATCATCGCGTTCCGCACCGCGCACGGGCACGGGCAGGTGGACGAGATGGTCGCCTACCTGAAAGCACGCCTGCTGGAAGCGGGCTTCGCCGAGGAGGATATCCTCGTCACCGACTACGACAGCGAGGGTGAGCCGACCCAGGGACTGATGGTCCGCTACGCAGGTGACGGCTCGGCGGGGGCCAGGCCGATCGTGCTGCTTGGCCACATGGACGTGGTCGACGCGCTGCCCGAGGACTGGGAGCTCGATCCATTCACGCTCACCGAACGTGATGGCTATTTCTACGGCCGCGGGACCACTGACAACAAGTATGGCATCGCCAACCTCACCAGCACCTTCATCCGCCTGCGGCGCGAAGGCTGGGTCCCCTCGCGCGATCTGTGGCTGGTATTCTCGGGCGACGAGGAAACCACCATGGTCTCCACCATCGCCCAGGCCCAGTGGGTGGCCGAGAATATCGACCCGGCCTACGTCCTCAATTCGGACGCGGGAGAAATCGGTCTGAGCGAGGATTTCGTGCCCCTGGTGCAGCGCGTGCAGCTGGCCGAGAAAACCTATGTCAGCTTCGAACTGGAAGTGACCAACCAGGGTGGCCATTCCTCCCGTCCGCGCGCGGACAATGCGATCTACGACCTCGCCCGTGCCCTGCAGGCGGTGGAAGACTACCGTTTCCCTGTGCGCGACACGCCGCTGACGCGCAGCTATTTTGCCGCCATGGGCGAACGCTTGCCCGATCCTATCGGCGCGGCGATGCGCGCCTTTGCCGAAGACCCCGACGATGCCGAAGCGATCGCCATGATCCGTGCCAACCCGGAATTCACCGGCACGCTGTCGACCACCTGCGTGGCCACCATGCTGGCTGCCGGACACGCCGAAAACGCACTGCCGCAACGCGCCACGGCGACGGTGAATTGCCGTGTATTTCCGGGCGAAAGCGTGGAAGACACCGCTACTGCCCTGGCCACGGCAATCGGCAATCCGGCGCTGACTATCACCACGCTCGGCGATCCGGTCGCCAGCCCCGAGAGCGCCCTGCCCGACGAAGTGCACGCTGCGCTGGCCGCATCGCTGGCTTCGCGCGGGGCGGGGTCGATCCCGATCGTCCCCTACATGGAAAGCGGCGGCACCGACGGCATGCACTATCGCCGGCTGGGATACGACACCATGGCCATCGCGGGCCTTGCCAGCCGCGACGAGGACATGTTCGCCCACGGTCTGAACGAGCGTATCAGGGTCGATGCCTTCTATTCCGGGCTGGACCACTGGTACGTGATCCTGCAGGAACTCGCCGGACGCTAGATGTCCTCGGCAATCCGGCCGTAAAGCTGCGGGCGGCGATCGCGGAAGAAGCCCCAGCTTGCACGGTGCTGGCGTGCGGCATCAAGGTCCAGCTCGGCCACCAGCACGCCGCTCTCTTCGCGACCGTATGCGGCGATCATGTCTCCCCATTCGTCGCAGATGAAGCTGTGGCCATAGAAGGTGGTGCCAGCTTCCTGGCTGCCCTCGTGGCCGATGCGGTTTGCGGCGACCACGGGCATGCAGTTGGACACCGCATGGCCGATCATCGCCCGGCGCCACATGCGGCTGGTGTCCATGTCGGCATCCTTGGGCTCGCTGCCGATGGCGGTGGGGTAGAACAACACCTGAGCGCCCTTCAAGGCGAGGCAACGCGCAGTTTCGGGATACCACTGGTCCCAGCAGATGCCGATGCCGATACGCGCGCCGAAAACATCCCACACCTTGAACCCGTCGTTGCCGGGGCGGAAGTAGAACTTCTCCTCGTAGCCTGGCCCATCGGGAATGTGGCTCTTGCGATAGGTGCCCATCACCTCGCCGTCTGCGTCGATCATGGCGAGGGTATTGTAATAGTGGTGCCCATCGCGCTCGAAGAAGCTGGTGGGGATCGCCACGCCCAGTTGTTTCGCCAGCTTCTGCATGGCCACCACGGAAGGGTGCTCCATGGTGGGCCGCGCGAGGGCGAAAAACTCGTCCTTCTCCTCGCGGCAGAAATAGGGGCCGGAGAACAGTTCGGGCGGCAGGATCACCTGCGCGCCCTTACCTGCCGCCTCGACGACAAGTTCGGCAACGGCGGCGATGTTGTCAGCCTCGTCCTCACGCGAGAGTTCGAGTTGCAGCGCGGCGACTTTCAGTGTGCTCATGCCCTGCCGATTACTCGGACAGCGCCACCAAGTCTACGAACTGTGATCGGCCACGATCTTCCACTCACCATCCTCATCCTCGAAGACGAGGCTGGTGAACCCCGTCGCCGCTTCGCGGTCGTCGGGATAGGTGAGGATGTAACGCCCAATATAGAGCACGTGGTCTGGGCCCAAGGTGCGCACGTCCTGCGTCTCGAATGTCAGCACGCCGCGCTCCGCCGGGTCAGCTTGCGACCAGTCATAGGCCTCGCGGTAGCGCTCCTCCATCGCCGCAACACCGCGCAGCAGGCCACCCGAGCCGACAAAGCTGGTTTCCGGCGAATCCGAATAGATGGCGAGGAAGCGGTCCATGTCGCCATCGTTCCAGCCTTCGGCGCTGTCGCGCATGGCCGCTTCAATGTCGCCAGGCGCCTGCACCTCGTTCATCTGCTCCTCGACTGCGGCCCAATCGCCAAAACAGCCGGTCAGCGCCAGTACGCCTGCCAGCAGGAACGCCGCGCGCATCAGCTTACCTTGCGGAACAGCAGCGTCATGCGGTCGCTTTCACCGATTTCGGCGCGGCGGGCGCGCTCGGCGCTGCCCTCGGACGCGCCGGCGTAACTGGGCGGCAGGCTCCACACGCCGCGCTCCCAGTTGGCCGGATCGTTGGGATTGGCGTTGATCTCGCTGGCGGCGACCAGTTCGAAGCCATAGACCGCCATCAACCGGATCACGTCTTCCTGCCGCTGGTAGCCGTTGTCGCCGAAGGTATAGCCGATCGGCGCATCCTCGCGTGCGCGGTGCTGCACCACCCCAAGCAGGCCGTCGTCCTTCAGCAGGGTGCGGATCGCCATCATCGAATCATGCAGCCAGCCGAAACGGCGCATGTTGTGGATCTCGCGGAAGATCAGCACGCGGTCAGCCGTGCCGGCGAAGCTTTCCAGTTCGTCGTCGGTGTTGAGGCCCCACACGCGCGCGCCGTCCATGCCCACCCAGTTGCGCGCATCGGCGGGGATGCGCGAAGCGGCATTGCGATACATGTCCCAATAGCCGGTCAGGTCCGGATGCAGCTCGGGATTGAGGCCGATGTAGTTGCCCTCGCGCCCCAGGTAGGGGATCAGCACGCGCGAATACCAGCCGGTGGCGGGCATGTAATCGACCACGGTCATGCCGGGTTCGATGTCGAAGAACTCCAGCGTCTCTGCCGGGTGGCGCCAGGCATCGCGGGCGCGATCCTCGGCGCGGCGCGGATGCATCAGCACCTCGTTCATGGTCTGCGCGCGCTCCATCTGCGCGTCGGACTGGGTCTCCTGCGGGGCCTCGGTCGTGCGGTCGCGCCCGGTGAGCACATCCAGCACGCCACGCAGTATCTGTTCGCCGGTGGATGGCTCCTCCTGTTCCTGCTGCTGGGCCATGACAGGTGCAGGGGTGGAAACCGCCATGGTGGCAGCGGCAAGACAGGAGAGAACGCGCATCAGTTGGCCTTTCGGAACAGCAGGGTCATGCGATCGCTTTCGCCAATCGCCTCGTAGCGCTCGCGATCCTGGTCACCGTAACGCAGCACCGGGGGCAAGGTCCACACGCCGCCCTCCCAATTTGCCGGATCATCCGGATTGGCATTGATTTCGGACGCGGCAACCAGTTCGAAGCCGTGGATGGCGAACAGGCGGATCACATCGGCCTGGCGCATGTAGCCGTTCGCACCGTTGGCATATTCGTAAGCGGCATCTTCGGGCGCGCGGTGCTGCACCACGCCCACCATGCCATCATCGGCAAGCAGCGAGCGGATCGCGCGCAGTTCGCGATCGGCGGCATTGGCGTTCATCAGCCCGTGGATCGAACGGAACACCAGCACGCGGTCCACCGTGCCCAGCACTTCGTCGGGAATCTCGTCGCTTTCGAACGCGGTGATATCGCCGGCAGCGAACGCGCCGCTGGAGGTCGTGGCGGCAATGAAGCGCTCGGCCCAGCCGGGCTGGCCAGGTTCGCCCGGTCCGGTATCGGCCTGCATCGCCATGTATTCGCCCTGCGGCGCAAGCCATGGCAGCAGCAAGCGGGTGTACCAGCCGCCACCGGGGCCGAATTCCACCACCCGCATGGTCGGCTCCACGCCGAAGAAGTGCAAGGTTTCCGCCGGATGGCGATAGCGATCGCGCACGGCATCCGCGGCGCGCGAATCCATGGCCAGCACGTCTTCCAGCGAAGCGGCTTCGGCATGATTGTCAGCCATGGCCGGGGCAGCAAGCGCCAGCGCGGCAGCGGCAAATAGGGGGGCAAGTCGCACGAGAAATCTCCCAGATTGATATTGCCTCGCAATTTACGTTTGCTGGGGGAGATGACAAGCGGACTTAGGGCCCCCATGTGGCAGGCCAGAAGGAGATCGTGATGAGCGAAACAGCAATTGTCGCAGGAGGATGCTTCTGGTGCACCGAGGCGGTGTTCAACGACGTGATCGGCGTGGAGAGCGTGGAGAGCGGCTATATCGGCGGCACGGTAGCAAACCCCACCTACAAGCAGGTGTGCACCGGCAGTACCGGCCATGCCGAGGGGGTGAAGATCACTTTCGATCCCGCCACGGTCACCCTGCCCGAAATCTACGATATGTTCATGGGTACGCACGACCCGACCCAGCTGAACCGCCAAGGCAACGACGTGGGCACGCAGTATCGCAGCGCGGTGTTCCCGCTGGACGATGCCCAGCGCGCCGAGGCCGAAGCGGCCATCGCCCGCTGGAACGATGGCCATCCAGGCCAGACGGCTGTCACCACGATCGAAGGCGGCACCTGGTATCCGGCGGAGGATTACCACCAGGAATACTGGGACGGCGAAGGCCAGCGAAACCCCTATTGCCTAGCGGTGATCCCGCCCAAGCTGATGAAGCTGCGCAAGAGCTTTGCCGACAAGGTGAAGAGCTAGGCAGCGCTGCGCCACGGCTCGACCGGCTGCTGGAAATAGAGCCACCACACATAACGCCACGGCACGACCGCCAGCATGATGGGAATGCCGATCACGGTTGACCACAGATCGAGAATGTCGGGAATCGGGCGTTGGTCCAGCCAGGCGGGCAATGCGATGGCCAGCAGCCACAGCGATTTCCAGGCGATTTCAAAGAGCATCACCGGCAGGAACTTGAGCGGGTGAAACACGCCTGCGAGCGATACGAGGGCCAAACTGGCCAGCATCGTATGGCCCACGCCTCTCCACGCAGTCCAATCGGCTGTGCCGCCGAAGATTTGGGACCATTGATAAGTCCCCATGATGCCAACCATCAGCGCGAACAGGATACGCAGTCCCCAACTCTTCCATAGCGGCACATGAGGCCTGGCTGGCCTGGTGTTCTGTGTTTCATGCATTGCAAGTTTCTCCAAGCGGTTGTCACGCCGACTATACGAGTGTATTGCTGTTGCAAAACACTAGGAGACTTGATCTTGCGTATCAGGGATTTGATCGCCCGTTGCATTCAGCGGATGCGGGAAGGGGCATGCGCGACGTGTGACAATCAAGCCTTCTGCCCGGCAGGCCGCTGGCAGAGTGCGTTGAGCCTGGTGGAAGAGAACGGTCACAGTGGCGGTCGAGCACACCCGTTTGGCGACTTCCTCGAAAAACTGACACGATGGATCGCGCCAAGCCCGGCGACAGACGATTGTTTCGCCCAGCGTGTCGAGAATGAAATAGTGCCGCTGCTGGCCAGAGGCGATGCGACTGCAGAGCAGGTTGCGCGGCAATTGGGTCTCAGCCGACAAACGCTCTTCCGGCGCTTGCGCGATGAGGGCACGAGTTTTCAGCAGCTGCTGGATGCCAAGCGACGCCAACTGGCGATCCGGTATATCGGCATGGAAGGGCAACCAATAAAGGTTGTCGCCTGGAAACTGGGGTTCTCTGGCCCCGCAGCTTTCACGCGCGCGTTCAAGCGTTGGACCGGAACGTCTCCGGGGCGCTTTACGATCTAACCTCAAGTGTACCTGAGTTAACCCTGCCTTGCGCAGGGCCCTTGCGGCCTTGCGCCAAGGCACCGGCCACGGGCCGATCACCTGCGTTAACCAATTTCCTTGACCCTCAATCGGCGCGGAAGCGGGCGATGAAGAAGCCGTCCAGCCCGCCCTTGTCTGCCAGCATGCCCGGATCGGTGCGCACCCAGCCCTCTGTCGTGGGCTGCAACCCGGCGGGCAGCTCTGTTGCGTTGACCGGGTCAGGCACCAGTTGGCAAGCAGCAGCGATGTCCTCGCCTTCCGCCCGTTCCAGCGAGCAGGTGGCGTAGACCAGCCGCCCGCCGGGCGCGAGCCAGTTGCCCGCGCGCTCGAGCATCTGCCCCTGCAGCTCTGCCATGGCCGCGATCTGGCGTTCGCCCACGCGGTGGATCACGTCCGGGTTACGGCGGCAAGTGCCCGTCGCGGTGCATGGCGCATCGAGCAGGATGGCATCGTACTGCTCATCAGGGTGCCAGCCCATCACGTCGGCCTCGACAATCCGCGCCGCCAGCCCGGTGCGTTCGAGGTTCTGCCGCAATCGCTCAAGGCGACGTGGGGAATTGTCAAGCGAGGTCACCTGCCAGCCGTTGCTCGCCAGTTGCAGGCTCTTGCCGCCCGGCGCGGCGCACAGGTCCAGCACCCGGCGCCCATCGTCCTGCCCCAGCAGCCGCGCGGGGAGCGAGGCAGCAAGGTCCTGCACCCACCAGCCCCCCTCCTCGAAGCCGGGCAAGTTCTCCACCGCAATGCCGCGCGGCAGGCGGACATGACGAGGGGCAAGACTTTCGCCGTCCAGCGCCGCGCCCGCATCATCGTCGCGCAGCGTCAGGTCGAGCGGTGGCGGCGCGGCGATGCCGGCGGCGATGGCAGCAGCCCGATCCCCCCAGCGCGCAGCGACGTTTTCGGGCAGGGTCGGTACTTCGGGCAAGGAGGCTTCGCGCCGCGTCAGCGTGGCAAAGACGCCATGCGCCAGTCGCTTGGGTCCGCCGTCGAGCAGCGGCAGCGCGGTGGCGACCACGGCATGCGGCGGCGTTTCCAGCCGCAGCCACCCAGCCAGCATCATGCGCAGCACCATACGCGCCTTGGCATCACCCGGCAGCACCTGCTTCGTGGCGGAATCGATCAGCGCGTCGAGATCGACCAGCCAGCGCAGCACTTCGCCGGCAATCGCGCGGGCCAGCGCCCGGTCGGAAAAGCCGGGCAGGCCATTCGCCGCGCCGCCTGCCTGCTCCAGGGTTTCGCCCCGACGCAGCACGGCATCGAGCATCTTCAGTGCGGCGCGGCGCGGTGGCAGTCCGGGGATAGTGGCCATGGCCACGGCCCTAGGGGCAGTTGCGAAGAAGCGCCAGAGCGGCCATCTATGGCGCACCATGAAAAGAGCTACCAAGCGCCCCCAGGGATTCACGAAACCCGCCCACTGGACCAACGAGCCCCTGCCCCAGCCGAAGGAAGGCAAGGTGGACGAGGAGCTCAGCCCCACGCGCTATGGCGACTGGGTGAAGGACGGGATCGCCGTCGACTTCTAGCTTTCGCTGCGGTCCTTGCCCGTATGCTCCGGCGCGGGACCGAAGATTCTTTCCCAGTCTATCCGCACCAGCAGCACCAGCCCGATCAGCAGGATCACCTGCAGCGCAACGCCCACCGGGCTCGACATCGAATCGCGAAACACGTCACCCAGGCTGGTCTGCGCGATCAGCTGCGCCGAACCGGCGTAGATGGAGTAGGACACCAGCCGTCCACTGAAGAAGGCGGCGGTGAAGGCGGCGATCGGGATACCTGCCAGCCCCACGGCGGCGAACAGCTGGGCCGATGGCACGGGAGAGACCGCGAACAGCGCCAGCGCGGCAAAGCCGTGGCTCTTCCTGCGCTCGAAGGCTGCCCGCGCGGCGGCAAGGTTGCGCCTGGTCTTTTCCGGCACGTAGCGCGACAGCAGGCGAAAGCCGTGTGCCAGCGAATAGCGGCCCGAAGCCGCCGCCAGCGCCCCGACCAGCACGATGGCAGGCACCGGCATGTCGGTATTGAGACCATACAGCACGATCACCGACCAGGTTGGCGGCCCGAAAGCCGGAAGCAGGTTGAGTACGTAGACCACCCCGAACAGGACAAGGTACGGAGCGACACTTCCCGAAGCTGCGCCGAATGTCAGATCCACCCGCCAAGCTCGCGGCGAATGATCGTCTCCAGCATGGCCATGCCGGGTTCGCTGGTGTTGAGGCAGGACAGCGTGGCGAATTGCTCTCCGCCCGCTTCCAGGAACTGCTCCTTGCCGCGGATCGCCAGTTCTTCCAGCGTCTCCAGGCAATCGGCGGAAAAGCCCGGCGCGGCAATGGCGAGACGCCGGGTGCCCTTCTTCGCCTCTTCCTCCAGCGTGGCATCGGTGGCGGGTTCCAGCCACTTGGCCGGACCGAAACGGCTCTGGAAGGTGGTGACCATGCGGATATCGCTCCGCGCCATCCTTGCTTCCAGCAGGCGCGCGGTCTTGTGGCAGTGGCAGTGATAGGGATCGCCCAAGTCCAGCGTGCGCTGCGGCATGCCGTGGAAGCTCAGCAGCAGCACCTCGGGCGTGAAATCCAGCTTATCAAGCTGCGCGCCGAGGTCTGCCGCCAGCGCCTCGATATAGGCAGGGTCGTCGTGATAGGGCGGCAGGGTACGCAAGGACGCCTGCCAGCGCTTTGCGCGCAGCCAGTCCGCCGCCTTGTCGACCACGGTGGCGGTCGTCGCCGCGCAGTACTGCGGATAGAGCGGGGCGAGCAGCACTCGCTCGCAGCCTTCGCTCATCAGCTTCTCCAGCTGGCGCGGGATCGACGGCTCGCCATAGCGCATGGCCCATTCGACCATAACGCCGTCGTCACCCAACCGCGCCTGCAGACCCTCGGCCTGTTCACCAGTGATCGCGGCCAGCGGCGAGCCCTTGTCGGTCCACACTTCGCGATAGGCAGCGGCGCTCTTCTTCGGGCGGGTGTTGAGGATGATGCCGCGCAGGATCGGCTGCCAGGCAATCGGCGGAATCTCGATTACGCGGCGATCCGAGAGGAATTCGGCGAGGTAACGGCGCACCGGCCCCGGCTCGGGCGCTTCGGGCGTGCCGAGATTCACCACCAGAACGCCGATTCGGCCTGTCTTTACAGGAGGGTGATCGGCGGGAAGTCGTTGCTGAGTCCAGGTCATGGCGCTGCCGATAGCAGCGGAAGGCGTCGCAGGCGAACCCCTGTTGCGCTGGCAAAGGCATTGGCCACGGCAGGCGCGACGGGCGGCACGCCGATCTCGCCGGGATCGAAGGGTTCTGCCTGGCTTTCCACCAGTTCGATGGTGATTTCGGGACAGTCGGCCAGCGTCGGCATGGCCAGCGCGGCCAGCCGCTGGTGCGTAGGCAGGCCCTGCGTATATTCGGTGGCGCAGCCCAGCGCCATGCCAAGGCCGAACACCAGCCCGCCCTCGATCTGCTGCAGGGCCAGGTCGCGATTGACCACGCGGCCGATGTCGACACAGGCGAACAGCCGCCGCACGCGCACGCCGCCTTCGCCGGCGCTGGCTTCGGCCACCACCGCGATGCGGCCCGTCGCCTCGAACAGATCCATGCGGTGGCAGGCCATGCCCTGCCCGCTGCCCGGCCTGCCCCCGTCCCACGAGGCCAGCCGCGCAGCGCGCTGCAGGCAATCGGCCATGCCCGGGTCCTGCCCCAGCATGGCGATGCGATAGCTCATCGGCTCGCGCTCGTACTCTGCCGCCAGCTCGTCGATGAAGCATTCGCGCATGAAGCAGTTGCTGCCATCGGCCTGCCCGCGCATCGGCGCGGTGGGCAACATGATGGTGACCGGCACGTGCTCGACTGAGAGGTTGGCGACACCATAGGGACCCGCCAGGCCTGACACAGCGAAGCGATCCGCCTCGCCCTCAAGCGCATCGATGGCGGACCAGCTCACCTCGTTCTCGAACAGGCGGCGGCCGAATTCCTGCATAGCGGGCGGGCTGGCGACGCGCATGCGCAAGGTGGCTATGTTGCCCTCCTCATCGGTCTGCGCGGCAATCACGCCCACCGCAGGCGCGCGCGGGTAGCTGGCGGCCATTTCCTGCCAGCGCGACCAGGTCAGCTGCACCGGCCGGCCTGCCTCGCGCGCCAGCAGGGCGACCTGGATTGCGGCGGCGTTTTCCAGCCGCCGGTCGAAACTGCCGCCCGCCGCGACCGGATAGAGCACCACCCTCGCCGCGCTGATCCCCAGCGCCTTGGCTGCCGCCTTGCGCGCCTGTTCCGGCGCCTGGGTGGGCAGCCACAGTTCCAGCGTGCCGTCCATCAGCCGGGCGGTGGCGCTGGTGGTTTCGATAGTTGCATGCACGCCGGGAGAGACCGCGTAGGTGCGCGCCACGGTGGGCGAATAGCCGTCCACCCCGTTGCCGCGTTTTTCGAACACCACGCCGGCGCCGTCCTCGAGCTTGCTTTCAAGCGCCTCAACAATGGTGGCGCTGTTGACCGGGCGTTCTATCCCGAAGCGCGGGGCAATGCGTTGCAGCGCCTGTTCCGCGGCCCACCAGTTGTCGGCAAGCGCCGCCAGCCAGCGCTTGCCGCGCACCAGCTGGATAAGCCCGCGCTGCCCTCGCGCCAGCGCAGGGTTAAAATCGAGCAGCTCGGCCTTGTCGTGCGGCCCCTGGCGAATGGCGGCAAAGACCATGTCGGGCAGGCGCACATCTCCGGCAAATACGTGGCTGCCATCCACCTTGGAAGGCAGGTCCAGCCGAGGGAAGGCCGGGGCAATATCATTGGCATCGACACCCGCCACGAGTACCGGATCGGTTGGCGGATCGGGCTGCAGCGGCGGCGGATCGGGCGGATCGTACCGCGCGGCATCCAGCGCCAGCTCGGCAAAGCTGGCGGCATGTTCGTCATGATAGATCACGCCGTTCTCCGCCCGGCACTGCTCCCACGGAACGTCCCAGCGCGCCGCGGCGGCCTTGGCCAGCATCGCCCGCGCGGCAGCGCCGGCATCGCGGCAGGCCGCCTCGTAAGCGGCCAGCGCAGTGCCGCCCGCAGTGACGGTAAAGCGTTCGTCCTGCGCCCAGTTACGCAGCAGTAGGTCGTCCGGATCGTTTTCCAGCGCCGGGATCAGCGGCTGCCACAGGGGCGCCCAGGCAGCTGCCAGCGGCACGTTGGCATAGGCCCCGCTGACCGGTGCGGGCTCTACTGCCACCTGCCGCCAGTCCGCGCCCATCTCCATGGCGACGATCTGCGGTAGCAGGGTGGTAACGCCCTGCCCCATTTCCAGCTGCGGCACGGCCACGGTGACGACACCGTCGGCAGCAATCTTCAGCCAGGCATCGACCGCGAACTCGTCCTCTCCGGGAGCCAGCGGATTGTCGAAGGTGCGCGGAGTCAGGCTCCACGCCACCAACAGCCCGCCGCCAATCGCCGCGCCTGCCAGCAATCCGCGCCGCGAGACCTTCATGCCGTGTCAGCCTTTCGCTGCGCCAAGGAACCGGGCGACTTGTTCGGCGATGCCGGAAAAATGCGGCCCGTGCCGCGTATCGTTGGCGGCGGGCGGCTGCCCGGTATCGCTGGCCACACGGATTTCCATCGCCAGCGGAATACGCCCCAGAAACGGCACGCCCAGCGCCTGCGCGGCCGACTCGGTGCCGCCCTGGCCGAAGGGATTGCTCACCGCGCCGCAGTCGGGACACAGGTAACCGGCCATGTTCTCCACCAGCCCGACGATAGGCACCTGGGCCTGGCGGAACAGGTCGATCGCGCGCGTCGCGTCGATCAGAGCGAGGTCCTGCGGGGTGGAAATCACCACTGCACCGGCAGGCTTGAATTTCTGCAGCATCGTCAGCTGCACGTCGCCGGTGCCCGGCGGCAGGTCGATCAGCAGCAGTTCGGTATCGCCCCAGTCGGCTTCCATCAGCTGCCCCAGCGCCTGTCCCACCATCGGTCCGCGCCAGGCGATCGCCTTGCCCGGTTCGATCAACTGCCCCATCGACAGCATCTTCACGCCGAATTCGCTTTGCGTCGGGATCAGCGTCTGGCCCTCGGCGCGCACCTTCTCATTGGCGGTGCCCAGCAGCAGCGGCTGCGAGGGGCCGTAGATGTCGGCATCCACCACGCCCACCTTCAAGCCCTGATTGGCCAGCGCCACGGCCAGATTGGCGGTGAGGGTGGACTTGCCCACCCCGCCCTTGCCCGAGCCAACGGCAATGATCTGGCGCTGCACCTTATCCGCCATCAGCGCCACGCGTACTTCATTCACGCCTGTCACCGCGCCCACGGCCTGTTCCAGCTCGCGCTGCAACTGCGCGGCGGCGCTGCGGCCAAGGCTGCCGGCATCGGCGATGATGGTGGCAATGCCATCGGCGAATCTGACCGAACGTACCATGCCGGAAAGCTCGGGAGGGATGGCGGCCTGGATGTCTGTTTCGCTACTCATGAAGGCGACTGCTAGCGCGTCCGGCGCACAAGGTCAGCAATATTGGCCCTAAGACCCCCTGTTTTTTGCGCCAAGCCTTCCTATAGAGAGTGTCATGACACGTTTGGGTGGATTTTTCGAAAGGTACGGCCTGGCAATGGCGGGCAAGCGCAATCCCTGGGGCACGCCCCCTGGCGGCTCCGGTGGCGGAGGCGACGACGGTTCCGGTTCAGGCGACGAAGGCGGTGACGACGCGGTGGCCGGCGGCGAGGGTGGCGACACGCCTCCTCCGCGCGGACCGCGCAACCCCTGGCTGCCCGGCGGCGGATCGGGTTCCGATGGCAGCGGGCGCGGAAGGCGCTCCGCCAATATCGAGGACCTGTTCAAGAACCGCGGCCCTGAAGGCCCGCGTCGGCGCGGCAGTGGTGGCCCCGGCGGCCCGAACTTCCGCATTCCGCAGCGCCCAGGCGGCGGCAGCTGGTTCCCCATCGGCATGGCGGCCATCGCCGCCCTTTGGCTAGCCGTTACCAGTATCCACCAGATCGCCCCGCGCGAACAGGCGGTGGTGACCTGGGCTGGCGGCAAGTATTCCGAAACGCTCAATTCCGGCCTGAACTTCACTTTCCCTTGGCCGATCCAGACGGTGGAAGTGGAAGACGTTGGCGAAATTCGCCGCGAGATCATTGGCGACGGTGCGGAAAACCTGATCCTGACCGGCGACCAGAACCTGGTTGACCTGTCGTACCTGGTGCGCTGGAACATCAAGGACCTGGTCGGCTACAAGTTCGAACTGGCCGACCCACAGGATACCCTGCGCGAAGCCGCCGAAAGCGCCATGCGCGCCGCCATCGCGGAAACCGATCTCGACCGGGTGCTGTCGGGTGCGGGCCGTGAACAGGTGGAAACGCGCGTGCGCACGCGGATGCAGGCGCTGCTCGATGCCTATGGCGCAGGGATCAACGTGCAAGGCGTGGAAATCGCCCGGACGGAAGCCCCGCAGCAGGTGATCGAGGCCTTCAACGACGTGCTGGCCGCGCGCCAGAACGCCGAGCAGAACCTCAACGATGCGCGCCGCTACGAACAGCAGCTGCTGGCGCAGGCGCAAGGTAGCGCGGCCGAGTTCAACGAGATCTACTCGCAATATCGCCTCGCTCCCGAAGTGACCCGGCGACGCCTGTATTACGAGACCATGGAAACCGTGCTGCGCGATACCGACAAGACCATCATCGAAGCCGATGGCGTGACGCCATACCTGCCGCTGCCCGAAGTGCAGCGCCGTTCTCGCGAAAGCCAGGCGCAGGGGCCGACGCTGACCGTCAGCCCCACCCAGCAGGGGGGGCAGTAGGATGATCAACGTGAAGAACGCCCTCATCGCCGGTGTCGTGCTGCTGGTCGGCCTGTTCAGTTCCGCGGTGATCGTGCCCGAGACGCACCAGGCGGTGGTGATCCGCACGGGCGAACCGCTGTACACCATCAACCAGTTCCACCCGGACGAGCCCTATGGCCAGACCGGCGCGGGCCTGCGCTTCCGCATCCCCTTCATCGACCGGGTGCAGATGGTCGATCGGCGCATTCTCGACCTCGACATGGAAGGCGAGACCGTGCTGTCGAACGACCAGCAGCGCCTCGAGGTCAACGCCTATGCCCGCTATCGCATCTACAACCCGGTGCTGTTCGTGCAGCGTGCGGGCAGCGAGGAACTGCTGACCAACCAGCTCGAGCCGATCCTCACCTCGGTGCTGCGGCAGGAACTGGGCCGGCGCACCTTCGCCAGCCTGCTGACGCCCGAACGCGGCAATGCCATGAGCAACATCCGCGATGCGCTGGACAATGCCGCGCGGCAGTACGGCGCGCAGGTGATCGACGTGCGCATCAAGCGCGCCGACCTGCCGCAGGGCACGCCGCTGGATGCCGCCTTCAACCGCATGCGGTCTGACCGGCAGGAAGAGGCGGAAACGATCCGTGCGGGCGGTCGGCGCGATGCGCAGATCATCCGGGCAGAGGCCGAATCCGAAGCCGCGCGCATCTATGCCGAGGCCTACAACCAGGATCCGGACTTCTATGATTTCTACCGCGCGATGCAGTCCTATCGCACCACGTTCGAGACGGGCGAAGGCGAAAGCGCGATCATCATGAGCCCGGACAACGAGTATCTGCGCCAGTTCCGCGGGGGTCGCTGACCTTCGCCGAACGGCCGATTACAAATGTCGTTAAAGGCATGTTCAGCCGCGTTGGAGTGGAACGCGCGCCTCGGGACCGAAACAAATGCGCCTCCATGCACAAGCATGTTGGAGGACGCCATGAGACAGAGGATACAAAGGACGTGAAGCCAGTGCGCTATTCCTACGCTTTCACGGCAACCCTGCTTGCAGGCGGGGCGGCCATCTCCCTTCTCACCGGCTTTCCCGCCGGCGCGCAGGTTGCGCAGAACGATCGTATCCAGGTGCAGAACGCGGTGCCGGTGGCAGGTGCCCCGGCCAGCTTTGCCGACCTGACGGAAGTGCTGCAGCCGGCGGTGGTGAACATCTCCACCCGCCAGTCGATCACCATTCCGCAAGCGCAGAACCCGTTCGAGGGCACGCCGTTCGGCCAGTTCTTCAATCGCCCCAACAACGGCCCGCAGCGGCGCGAGGCGCAATCACTGGGTTCGGGCTTCATCGTGTCCGCCGATGGCTATGTCGTCACCAACAATCACGTCGTCTCGCCCGATGCGCGCGCCACGCTGGAAGAGGTGACGGTGACGCTGCCCGACGGCACCGAATACGAGGCAGAACTGGTCGGCACCGATCCGCAGAGCGACCTGGCCGTGCTGAAGATCAGCCGCCCGCAGCCCTTCCCCTTCGTCCATTTCGGCGACAGCAATGGTGCCCGCGTGGGCGACTGGGTGATTGCCATCGGCAACCCCTTCGGCCTTGGCGGCACTGTGACCAGCGGCATCATCTCGGCGCTGCAGCGCACCACCGGCCAGGGCGGCGCGTTCGACCGCTACATCCAGACCGATGCCAGCATCAACCGCGGCAATTCGGGCGGTCCGCTGTTCGACATGCAGGGCAATGTCATCGGCATCAACAATGCGATCCTCTCGCCCTCTGGCGGCAGCGTCGGCATTGGCCTGGCCATCCCGGCAGAAGACGCCGCCCCCATCGTGCAGGCGCTGATCGCCGGTGAAGAGATCGAGCGCGGCTATCTGGGCGTGCAGATCCAGCCGGTGGACGAGGATATCGCCGAAGCCCTTGGCATCGAGGAAGGCGTGGGCGAGCTGGTGCAGGGCGTGCAGCCCGGCGAAGCCGCCGAAGCAGCAGGCCTGCAACCTGGAGACGTGGTGATTGCCGTGAACGGCGAGGACGTGACGCCCGACAACACGCTGTCGCGCATCGTCGCCAATATCGCACCGGGTACCACGGTGCCGCTGACCTACATTCGCAATGGCCAGCGCAACCGCGTGAACCTGACCGTGGGTCGCCGCCCGAGCGAGGAAGAACTGCTGCAGCAGAACATGTTCCAGGGCGATGACGAGACTCCGCCCCCCGCGACGCCCGAAAAGGGCAGCGGGCTGATGGAGGAACTGCTGGGTGTGCAGGCGGTGGAAATCACCCCGCAGATCGCCCGCCAGCTGGGCCAGCCGGCGGACACCACCGGCCTTGCCATCACCGCTGTCGATCCCAATTCGGATGCGGCGCGGCGCGGCCTTTCCCGCGGGGTGATGATCCTGTCGGCCAACGGTCGCCCCATCGCAACGGTCGAAGACCTGGAAGAGGTGCTCGGCTCCGTCCAGGCCGATGGCCGCGAAGCCGTGCTGCTGCGCGTGCGCAGCCGCCAGGGCCAGACCCAGTCGATTCCGGTGCGGTTTATCGAAGAGTGATTGCGCTTGCCTCTCGGGCTTGGGGCTGCTCGGTCCCGGCCCGAGGGGTGTTGGCTTGTTTCGAGGGGATGTTTGTTGTTCCCTCAAGCGCCGGGCGGACGCGGTGGCGCTTCGCGCCGTCTGCGACTCCCGGCGTCCTTGGCTTCCGGCCTACCGGGCGGCGCGCGTTCGCGCGCTGTCGTCGCCTTCCAGGCGCCGATCCTTGCGCTTCCCGTGGTAGCTGGTGCTTATCTCGGTCGCGATTAGCGACCGACCGAGCGCGAACGCGCGACCCGCAGGTGCCGCGTAGAGCCGACGAAGTCGGATCGGAGCGAATAGCACCGAGGACGCTCGCCCGGACGGGCGAGCATGAAACAAACTATCCTAAAAACGCTGCTCGTTGATCGCGTTCTGGCGGGGTCTCTCGCCCTGCTTGCGCTCGTCTCCCGGCACGCTCTGCCCCGTTGCCCGTTCGAGAAAATCGTCGCTGGCGGCAGGCGGCGGTTCGCTGCGCCGCGGGGCTGGCGCGGGTGACGGCAAGGGCTGGCCGATCCCGCGCGGGTCGAGCGGGTCGCGAATCACGTTCTCGCCCTCGCCTTCCACGTCGAACGCCTCGCCAAAGTTGCCCTGGTTGCCGCTCGGGTCGACCAGGTTGCCCTGCTCGTCGATATAGAAGTAGTAGTCCTCGTCATCGCCGTAGTAGAACTCGTCATCCGGCTCCAGCTGCCATTCGGGCAGCTTCAGGTCAGTATCGAATTCCTCCACCGGTCGATCGCGCACGGCATAGCGCATGTAGGCGGCAAAGGCCTGCGCAGGCGCCCGCCCGCCCTGCAGGCCGGGCACCTGGCCATTGTCGTCGCGGCCCATCCACACGCCGGTGGTGATGCCGCTGGAAAAGCCCACGAAATAGCCATCGCGATTGGTGCTGGTGGTGCCGGTCTTGCCCGCCACCGGTCGCCCGATCTGCGCCGCGCGTCCGGTGCCGGTGGCAACGGCGGTCTGCAGCAGGTCGGTAATCCCGGCGGCGACGTAGTCGGGCACCAGCGTATAAGCGCGCGGTTCCCGGTGACGGTAGATCTCCTCGCCATCGGCGGTGGTGACGCGCAGGATGCCATAGGGCTCTATCGAGCGGCCACCCGCCGACACGGCGGCAAAGGCGCGCGCCATGTCAATCAGCCGCACTTCAGATGTGCCCAGCACCATCGAGGGATAGGTGGAAATCGGCGTGGTAATGCCGAACCGGCGCGCCATGCTGGCGACATTGGAAAAGCCCACCTCGTTGCCCAGTTGCGCGGCGACGGTATTCTTCGAATAGGCAAAGGCCGTGCGCACGTCGATCTCGCCGGCATAGGTGCCGCCCGAATTGCGCGGTGACCAGTCGTTGATCGTCACCGGCACGTCGTTCACCCGGTCATCAGGGGTATAGCCTGCCTCCAGCGCGGCGAGGTAGACGAACAGCTTCCACGATGAGCCGGGCTGGCGCATCGCGTCCGTCGCGCGGTTGTAGTTGGAGGTGACATAGTCGGTGCCGCCCACCAGCGCGAGAATCGCCCCGTCGCGATCGAGGCTGACCAATGCGCCTTGCGTGCCATCCGGAACGTTGGCCTGGATCGCGGTGGTGGCCGCGCGCTGCATGCCCACGTCCAGCGTGGTCCACACCTCGATCGGTTCGAAGGTGCCATTAGGCAGCAGCAGGTCGAGCTGCGGCAGCGCCCAGTCGGTGAAGTAGCGGATCGAATTCTGCCCATCGATGGTCCGCAGGTTCACGGCGCTGACATCGACCTCGCGCGCCACCGCCGGGTCCAGTCCGCCGTAGCGGACCATCTGCCCCACCACCACGTTTGCGCGGCCCACCGCGGCCTCCACGTCGGCGGTGGGGGAATAGCGGCTGGGCGCCTTCACCATGCCGGCGATGATCGCGGCTTCCTCCAAGCTTAGCTCGCGCGCGGAGTGGCTGAAGAACTTTCGAGAGGCGGAATCGATGCCGTAGGCGCCGCCGCCGAAATAGACCTTGTTGAGGTAGAGCTCGAGGATCTGCTCTTTGGTGAAACGCCATTCAAGCGCCATTGCCAGCACCGCTTCGCGCAGCTTGCGATCGAGCGTGCGGTTGGAATTGAGGAAGATGTTGCGCGCCAACTGTTGGGTGATGGTGGAGGTCGCGGAAACCTGCCGGTCCTCGATCACGGCATTGTAGACCGCCCGCGCAAGGCCCATCGGGTCAACACCGAAATGCGAATAGAAGCGATGGTCCTCTACCGAAACCATCGCCTGCTTCATCACTTCGGGAATCTCATCGGCTTCCAGCCACTGGCCGTAGCTCGGCCCCAGCTCGACGATCTGCGAACCGTCGCGGGCGCGGACAAGGATGGTCTGGCCGTTCTGGCTTTCGCGCAGCGAAGCGTAGGAGGGCAGGCTGCGCGAGGCGAAGAACACTGCGGTGGCAAGGCCGATGGCCGCCAGCAGCCCAACGAACACGCCGGTGATTGCCAGCCGCTTGGTCCAGCGCCACAGGCTCGCCTTCCACCCGCGCGAGGTTGCCGCGCGATCACGCGCCTGGGAGGCAGCGCGGCGCGACCGGTATCCTCTATTGTTGGAGCCGCTGCCCCGCCGTCTGGCCATGTACCGTCAAATTCCCGCGTAAGCGCGCCTGTTGTATGCGCTGATCATTCCTTCAACGAAGGCCATGCATAGGGCATTCATAATCCAGCGTGAACGGCCAGCACGTTCAATCGCCCGGTTTTTCCTCCGGTTCGAACTCCAGCGCGGCGGAATTGATGCAGTAGCGCAGGCCATCCGGCCCCGGCCCATCGGGGAAAACATGGCCCAGGTGGCCGGCGCACTTGCTGCACACCACTTCGGTACGGACCATGCCGTGCGAGACATCGCGGTTCATCTCCACCGCCGACTGGTCTGCGGGCGCGGTGAAGCTGGGCCAGCCGGATCCACTGTCGTACTTGGCATCGCTTTCGAACAGCGGCTGGCCGCAGCCGGCGCACTTGTATTCGCCAGCTGCCTTGTTCTTCTCGTACTTGCCGGTGAAGGCCCGCTCCGTCCCCGCCTCGCGCAGGATACGGTACTGCTCGGGGGTAAGCTTCTCGCGCCATTCGGCTTCGTTGAGTTCAACCTTGTGGGTGGTCATTGCATGACTCCTTGTTTGTTTGGTCCTCAAGCGCCGGGCGCAGCGCGTCCGCGCTGCTTGGCTTTCCTCGCATAAGCTCGGGCGCGCATTCGCGCTTGCGGTCGCTTCGCGCCCGTTTGGTCATCGCATCAATGCTTGAGCGGGATATCGGTTCGCGACTAGCGAACCGCAAGGCCGAACGGCCGCCCGCAGGTGCCGCGCAGCGAAGCGGAGCGAATTGCACCGAGGACGCAGCCGCGGAGGCGGCTGCGAAAAACAAGTCAGGCATTCACATCAGCATAGTGCCGCGGCGCGGGCAGGCCTTCCATCTTCAGGCTCAGCAGCGGGGCGAAGCTGGGGCGGCTCTTCATCACCCGGTACCAGCCATGGGCCTGGTCGTGGCCGGACCAGTCGATGCCGCCGAGGTAATCGATCACCGAAAGCTGCGCGGCGGCGGCGAAATCGGCCAGGCTCAGCTGCGCGCCCGCCAGCCAGCGGCGGTTGTCGATCAGCCAGTCGATGTAGTCGAGATGCTCGTGCGTCAGCCGCATCGCCGCGCGCAGCACGCCGCTGTCGGGCGATTGCCGCAGGATCAGCCGCTTCTTCATCTTCTCGTAGATCAGCGGCTCTGTCACGTCGCCGTACAGGCCATCGTCGAACAGCGCTGTGAGGCGGCGGACTTCCGCGCGCGCGGCGGCAGAGCCGGGGATCAGCGGGCTCTTGGCTTCGGTTTCCTCGAAATATTCGCAGATCGCCTGGCTGTCGATCAGCACCAGCCGCCGTTCGGCATTGTGCAGCACCGGGGTCTTGCCCGCCGGGTTGAGCGAATGGAAGCGGTCGTCATCTTCCCACGGATAGGCCAGCTGCAGGGTGAAGGGCACTTTCTTCTCGGAAAGTACCAGCTGTACCTTGCGGCTGAACGGACAGAGCGGGAAGTGATAGAGTTGCCACATGCTGGAGCGTGTTAATGCCCCAAGCGCGGCGCGAAATCCACCGCCGCCAGTGGGCCGGAAGCGATTATTCTGCGGGTAACAGGCCCAGGCACACGGGCATGACCTGATCCAGCGTGCCGCTGTCCCACAGGTCCTGTGCCTCGGCAGACAGCGCTGCGGCAATCTGAGCGCGATCGAGCCCGGCTTCGTCCATCACCTGAGCAGAGGCGCGCACGAAAAACTCGCGCCCGCGCTGCGCCAGGTCGGGATAGCGCAGCGCCTCGGCATTGCCGTTTTCCTGACCGTTCACAACCATCGCAAAGGCCGCTGAACAGCGCAGCAGCATGCGCTGATCGAGGCTGAGCTGCGGGGTGGGGGCCGGGGCCTGCGCCGCCGCCACGGTGGGCGCTGCGAGCAGGGCGATAGCGATTGCGGAGCGGATCATGAACAAGGCCATAGAGGGTCCAACCTTAACCTGCGCCTTCCGCCTTGCGATCCATCAGCGCCACCGGGTTCTCAGGCGGCGATTCCCGTCCGGGCAGGAAATCGTTGCGGATATTGCGATAGGCAAATTTCCACGCCCCATCCACGCGCACAAGCTCGTCCTCGTAGATGCCGAAAGTACCCAGCGTGGGGGTAAAGCGTCCCGAGGCTTCGCGCGGGCCATCATTGGCAGTCTCGAACCAGAAGCCTGTGTGCCAGGCCTTGTCGCCTTCCACCCGGATCACGCTCTGGCACAGCACGTGGCGCAGCACCGCCGGATTGCCGTCGACATCGGTGTAGATGCCCGCCACCGCTTCCTTGAAGCCCTTGGCAGCGGCGCGGATATTATCGCGCCCGGTCACTGCACCGCGTGCAAATTCCAGCGTGCCGTCTTCGGTGAAGCACTCGGCGTAGGTATCGAAATCGTTCCAGTCCATGGCGAACAGGTACCGGGCCATGAGGTCTTCGATCTCTGCCCGGTCGCGCGCGTAGACTTCGCTATAAGTGGTCAAGTCCCCTCCCCTTCTGCATTTTTGATATCGATCATGGCAAACCGCGATGCTCCTGCCATGAAGCGGGACAGATAACAAAGACGGGATGGGATAATTCATGGCAGCAGGTGTTGGCGCGGAGGTGCCCACAGCACCCGCACAGGGCGGTGACACGGCACAGGAATGGCCGCGCGAGAGCGCCGGCTGGTTCGCGCTGTTCGTGATCGTGCTGACCATGTTCCTGACCTTCTTCGACCAGACGGTGTTCGCCATGCTGGCAGAGAAGATGCGCGCCAGCTTCGGCCTGTCGGACAGCGCGCTGGGCTTCCTGCTGGGCCCGGCCAGCGTTGTTGCCTTCGTGTTCGTGGGCATCCCGCTGTCGCGCCTGGTCGACATCTATCCGCGCAAGTTCGTGCTGGCCGCAGGCATCGCGGTGATGGGCATGATCACCGCGCTGGGCGGCATTGCGCAGAACTTCGCCCAGCTGGTGGGCACGCGGCTGTTCGTGGGCGCGGGAGGATCGGCGCATGGGCCGGGGTCCTACTCGCTGCTGGCCGATGCCTTCCGCCCGGTACGCGTGCCGCTGGCCTTTGCGCTGGTGCAGGTTGGCTTCGTGCTCGGCCAGTCGGGCGGGACGTGGGGCGGCGGGCAGCTGATCGCCTGGACCGACACCATGCCCGAGACGCTGAGCTTCCTTGGCCTGACCATCTTCAGCTGGCAGCTGGTGCTCATCATTATCGGCCTGCCCGGCCTGCTGGCCGCGATCCTGTTCCTGATGGTGCGCGAACCCCCGCGCCGTTCCCCGCCGGAAAGCGCGCGGCTGGTTCCTTCGGACGCACCGCTGGGGCGCAAGCTCATGGCCTTCACCGGGCTTGACGCGATTCGCGCGATCAACATGCGCGGCGCGACCTACTGGCCGCTGTTCGCCGCTCTTGCGCTGTCGGCCATCGAGAGCCAGGGCCTGCCGGCCTGGCGCGTGCCCTTCATCAGCCGCACCTATGGCTGGACCGAAGCCGAGATCGGCAACCTGCTGGGTCCGCTGATCTTCGTTGCCAGCATGACCGGCATCGTGGTGGGCGGCATTTTCGTCAGCTGGATGAACCGCCGCTGGAAGGACGGCAATATCCGTGCCTGCGCCATCATCTTCAGCTGCACCACCACCTTTGCCATCCTTACCCCGCTGATGCCCTATGCCGAACTGGCGCTGGGCTGCATGGCGGCAACCGCCATGTTCGGGCTGGCCGGTGCGCCGGCGCAAAACGCAGCGATTCAGCGCATCGCCCCCAACGAGATGCGCGGGCAGGTGACCGCGCTTTACCTGTTCATGTTCACCTTCTTCGGCGCCATGGGCAGCTTCGTGATCGGCACTGTAAGCGATCTGGTGATCGGCGATCCGCAGAAGCTGTGGCAGGCGCTGCTGGTGGTGGCTGCCGTGTTCATGCCCACGGCCACTTTCTTCATGTGGCGCGCGATCAAGCCATATGGCGCGGAAGTGGAACGGCTGGAGGCGCTAGGCAGGTAGCAGCGCTCAAGGCATGTTGACTTAATCCGGGCGCTCCCACAATTGTATGCACAACATACGAATTGGGAGAGTCGTATCATGTCTGAAGACCGCATTGCCGCGCTTGAAGCCAAGCTCGAAGAAATGGAACAGCGCCTGACCGTCCGCGAGGACGAGCTGGACGTGAAGAAGCTGCAGTACCTCTACGGCTACCTGATCGACAAATGCATGTACGACCAGGTGGTGGACCTGTTCACCGACGATGGCGAAGTGCGCTTCTTCGGCGGCGTGTGGAAAGGCAAGGAAGGCGTACGGCGTTTGTATGTCGACCGCTTCCGCAAGCGTTTCACCCACAACACCAACGGCCCGATCGACGGCTTCCTGCTCGACCATCCGCAGATCCAGACGATCATTGACATCGAGCCCGACGGCAAGACCGCCAAGCTGCGCGGACGCAGCACCATGCAGGCTGGCCGACATGTCGATTACCAGGGTGAGGAGCCGTGGGAAAAGGTGCGCCAATGGTGGGAGGGCGGCCTCTACGAGAACACCTACAAGAAGGGTGAGGACGGCAAGTGGCGTATCCACGTGCTGAACTACTTCCCCCACTGGCATGCCGATTTCGAAAAGGGCTGGGCCTATACCGAGAAGGAATACGTTCCGTTCCCCAAGGTGCTCTATCCCGAAGACCCGAGCGGGCCGGATGCGCTGATCGAGGACCACTGGCTGTGGCCCACGCACAAGCTGCTGCCGTTCCACATGAAGCACCCGATCACGGGCGAGGAAATGGTGGCCGAGCGGTGGGAAGGCGATATCGCGCGCGAAAAGGCCAGGGCCGGGGGCTGAGCCCCACGCCCCATCCCGGCGAAGACCGGGATCGCCATCCGGCTTGATCGAGCCAGTCCGAACCAGAACCCGGCTTTCGCCGGGATGACGGAGTGAGAGCATGACCCAATACCCCAGCCTGCACATGATCATCGATGGCGAAAAGGTATCCGGCGGAGGCCGCCGCACCTTCGACGTCGTCAACCCCGTGACCGGAGAGACGCTGGCCGAGCTGCCGCTGGCCGATCCCGCCGATCTCGACCGCGCGCTGGAGGTGGCGAAGAAGGGCTTTGCCATCTGGCGCCACTCCACCCCGCAGGAACGGGCCAGCGTCTTGCAGGGCGCCGCTCGGCTGATGGTGGAGCGCGCCGACGATCTGGCGCGCATCGCCACCATGGAAGAGGGCAAGCCCTTCCCCGAAGCGAAGATCGAGCTGATGATGAACGTCGGCTTGTTCAACTTCTACGCCGGCGAGGTCTTCCGCATCTATGGCCGCGAACTGGTGCGTCCAGTGGGCCAGCGGTCCACCGTGCGCTGGGAACCTGTGGGTCCGGTTGCCGCCTTCGCGCCGTGGAACTTCCCGCTGGGCAATCCGGGACGCAAGCTGGGCGCAGCAATCGCGGCGGGCTGTTCGATCATCCTCAAGAGTGCCGAGGAGACCCCGGCCTCCGCGCTGGGCGTGCTCCAGTGCCTGCTCGACGCCGGGCTTCCCAAGGAAGTGGGGCAGGCAGTGTTCGGCGTGCCGGACGAGGTTAGCCGCCACCTGCTGGGCTCACCCATCATCCGCAAGCTGTCATTCACCGGCTCCACCGTGGTCGGCAAGCACCTGGCGAAGCTGGCGGCGGACAACATGATCCGCACCACCATGGAATTGGGCGGGCACGGCCCGGTACTGGTGTTCGACGATGTCGATGTCGATACCGTGCTGGCCACCGCCGCGCCGGGCAAGACGCGCAATGCCGGGCAGGTCTGCGTTTCCCCCACGCGCTTCATCGTGCAGGAAAACGTGTTCGAACGCTTCCGCGACGGCATGGCCGAGCGGCTGGCGGCCACGAAGGTGGGCGGCGGACTGGAAGACGGTGTGCAGATGGGCCCCATGGCCAACCCGCGCCGCCCCGATGCCATGGAACGCTTCGTCGCCAATGCGCGCGACAAGGGGGCGAAGGTGAACACCGGCGGCGAACGCATCGGCAACCAGGGTTATTTCTTCCAGCCCACCGTGCTCAGCGAAATTCCGCTCGATGCGGACGTGATGACCGAGGAACCCTTCGGCCCGCTGGCGCTGATCAATCCTTACCGCACCGAGGAAGATATGATCGCCGAGGCCAACCGCCTGCCCTATGGCCTGGCGGCCTACAGCTGGACCAACGACGTGCAGCGCCAGCGCCGCCTGGCGGCGGAAATCGAGGCCGGCATGGTCGGCATCAACAGCCACATGATCGGCGGCGCAGATGCCCCGTTCGGCGGCGTGCAGTGGTCTGGCCACGGCAGCGAAGACGGGCCTGAAGGCGTGAAGGCCTGCATGGTGCTGAAAGCCGTGCACGAGGGCTGACAGCACCACCGCGCTTGATGGGAGTGAAAGGCGCATGACGACAGAACTGAAGACCGGTGGCCAGCATGGCTACCTGCGGATCGCCACCGAAGAGGCTTTCGCCACCGAGGAGCAGCTCGAGGCGATTCTGCGGTTGGTGAAGGAAGGACGCGCCGACAAGGGCACCGTCTCGCTGTGGGGCTTCTACGGCACCAGCCCCAGCGAACGCACGACCTTCATCCGCGAGCGGCTGCTCGACCTCGGCGAGCTGCGCATCGCGGCAATGGACGAGGCCGGGATCGACAAGGCGGTGCTGGCGCTGACCAGCCCCGGCGTGCAGTCGCTGTTCGACCTCGACGAGGCGAAGGGCATCGTCACGCGCGCCAACGACCATTTGAAGGCTGCCTGCGAGCGTTACCCCAACCGGTTCGTGGGCATGACCGCGATCTGCCCGCAGGATCCCGAATGGTCGGCGGCGGAACTGAAGCGCGGCAAGGAAGAGCTGGGCTTCGTCGGCGTGCAGGTGAACAGCCATACCCATGGCCACTATCTGGACGAGTCACAGTTCGACCCGATCCTGCGCGCCTGCGCAGACATGGACATCCCGCTCTACATCCACCCGCAAGGCCCGCCCGATGGCATGATCGGCGGCATGGTGGAAGCCGGCCTGGAAGGTGCGATCTTCGGTTTTGCAGTGGAAACCAGCTATCACGCGCTGCGGCTGCTGACGACCGGCGTGTTCGACCGTTATCCTTCGCTCAAGCTGGTGCTGGGCCACGGCTGCGAAGGCCTGCCGTTCTGGATCGACCGCTTTGACTACATGTTCAACGCCGGCGTGCGCTCCAAGCGATACGAGCGGCTCAAGCCCCTCCAGCACAGTCTGCACCATTACCTGCGCACCAACGTGTGGGGCACCAATTCCGGCCTGCCCAGCCCCGCCAGCATCAAGCTGATGATGGAAGTGATGGGCGAGGACCGCGTGCTCTATGCGATGGACTATCCCTACCAGTACGTGCCCGACGAAGTGCGGCTGCTGGACGCGATGGACATTTCGCAGGCGCAGAAGGTCAAGTTCTTCCAGACCAATGCCGAGGCGCTGTTTGGCATATGAGCGCCGATCAGGATGAACTGCGGGCGTTGATCGGCTCCTACTGGCAGCCGCAGATGGCCGTCGCGGCGGCACGGCTCGGGCTGGCCGATGCGATGGGCGACACGCCCCGGCCTGCCAGCGCAATTGCCGAAGCGATCGGCGCAGACAGCGAAGCATTGACCCGCTTCCTGCGCGCACTGGCGTCGATTGGCCTGGTGGTGGATCATGGCGATGCACAGTTTGCACTCACCGCCATGGGTCAGCGGCTTCGCGCCGACCATCCCGAAAGCCTAAAGGGCATGGCCCTGCATGTCGGCACCCAGCTGATGCCCGCCTTCGCCCAGCTGCACGACTGCGTGCGCATGGGCAAGCCGCCTGCCGACATCCGCTACGGTCCGGACGGCTTCGCCGACCTTAACGAAGACGCGGGCGCCGCGGCCGTGTTCAACCAGGCCATGGTCGACAACTCGCGCCGCTTCGTCACCGAGGCGGCAGCCGCCTATGACTTCACCAGGTTCGAGACCATCATGGACGTGGGCGGCGGCTATGGCGCGGTCCTGGCCGGCCTGCTCAAGGCGGCTCCCCAGGCAAGGGGCTGCGTGCTCGACATGGCCCATGCCCGCGAAGGGGCGGAGGCGTACTTCACGTCCGAGGGCGTGGCCGACCGTGCGCGGTTCGTCACCGCCAGCTTCTTCGATGCACTGCCCGAAGCGACCGACTGCTACGTGCTCAAGTATATCCTGCATGACTGGGCGGAGGAGGCTGCCCGGACAATCGTGCAGCGCGTGGGCGAAGCGGCGCGGCAATCGGGCGGCACCGTCATCATCATCGAAAAGCTGATGCCTGAGCAGGTGGAGGCCGATCCCGACCACGCCGTGGCTCTTTATGGCGACATGACCATGATGCTGTGGGACGGGCGCGAACGCACCCGCGCACAGTTCGTCGATCTGCTGGCCCATGGCGGATTGGCTTTGACACGCACGCTGGCGCTGTCAGACAATCACCATCTGATCGAGGCCATGCCCGCATGACCGGCGATATTTCAGGGAGAGGCCAAAGGCCATGAGCGACAGCACTTCGTCCGCCCCGCCAGCTGCGGGTTCCGCGCCTGGCGTTCCGCTGACCCCGGCGTCGCCCGCCAGCGCCGAGGCCGACAACCGCATCAGCCGCTATGGCTGGCACGCCATCATCCTGATGAGCAGCGCGCAGATGATGAGCCTGCTCGACCGGCAGATCCTCTCTATCCTGGCGCAGGATATCCGCACTGACCTGGGCATTGGCGATGCCGAGATGGGGCTGCTCTATGGCACCGTCTTCGCGCTGTTCTATGCGCTTTTCTCGCTGCCGCTGGGACGGCTGGTGGATGGTTGGGTGCGCACCAAGCTGCTGGCGATCTGCCTCGCGGCGTGGTCCTTCTTCGCCGGGCTCGCGGCCTTTGCCCAAGGCTTCACCTTGCTGGCGATCTCGCGCATTGGCGTGGGGATCGGTGAAGGCGCGACCCAGCCTGCGGCCAATTCCATCCTGTTCGACACCCTGCCCAAGAGCCGCCGCGGCATCGCCATGGGCGGGCTTGGCGTGGGACTGGCGCTGGGCCTGGGCCTGTCGATGGCGCTGGGCGGCATTGTCGCCGAATGGTGGGACCTGCGCTATGCTGACGGCGGCGCGCCGCTGGGCTTCAGGGGCTGGCAATTTGCCTTCCTCGTCGCTGCCCTGCCCGGCTTTCCGTTGGCCTGGCTGATCTACAAGCTGCGTGAACCGGTGCGCGGCGGAATGGACGGCATCGCCAGCAAGGAGGACCCTGCGCCGTTCAAGGCCAGCGCCGGCGTACTGGGCGCGGTGACGCCGGGCACCAACTGGTATTTCCTGTGGCGCCGCGATGCCGGTGCGCGGCAATGGACGATCAACCTGGTCGGCCTTGCCCTGATCATCGGCTTTTGTGCCTTCATGGTGCAGGTAACCGGCGCCTTCTCGCCGCGCCCACCGCTCAATTTCGGCAGCTTCTCGCTCAATCCGCATGTGCTGCAATGGGGCGTCGTGGGCTTCGGGGCCTTCGTGGTGCTTAACCTGTTCCAGAGCTTCAAGCTGACTGACAAGGCCACCTTCAACGTCGCGCTCAACCCCTCGCTGATTTTGCTGATGGTGGTGGGCGGCCTGCAGACGGCAATCAATTACGGCATCATGGGCTTCACGCCCTCGCTGCTGATCCGTCATTTCGGGCTTTCGACGGCCGAGGCAGGCGTGCAGTTCGGCCTGCTGTCCGCCCTGCTGGCCACCATCGGCGCGGTGGTGGCCGGACCGCTTACCGATTTCCTCGGCAAGAAACTGGGTGGGCGCGGGATGATCTGGCTGGTGCTGCTGTCGCTGGGGATCTCACCCTTCTTCGGCATCTGGACCTTCAGCGCCGAGACCACGACCGACTTCTATCTACGCTACATCGTCTACAGCCTGATCCTGACGCTGTGGCTGCCGCCGATCTACACGCTGATCCTGGGGCTGGTGCTGCCGCGCATGCGCGGGATCATCTTCTCCACCTACCTCATCATCATGACGCTGCTAGGCCAGGGCCTGGGCCCCTATGTGGTGGGCATCGTATCCGACCGGAACGGCGGCGATCTGGCCAGCGCCATCATCACCATCAACTGGGTGGCGCCGGTGATCGTTGCGCTGCTGGCGACGGTGTTGCTGCGCTATCGCGGCGACGAAGACAGCGTGCTTGATCGCGCCCGCAGCGGCGGCGAGGAGGTTTGAGCGCCATGACCAACGTACGTGAAGCAGCCTTTGCCGTGTTCGAGCATTTCGGGGTGGACCGATTGTTCGGCAATCCCGGCAGCACCGAGCTGCCGATGCTAAAGGGCCTGCCCTTTCCCTATGTCATGGGGCTGAACGAGGCCGTGGTGATGGGCATGGCCGATGGCTATGCCCGCGCCAGCGGCAAGCCCGCGCTGGTGAACCTGCACAGCGCCGCCGGCACTGGCCATTCGCTGGGCAACCTGTTTACCGCGTGGAAGAACAACGCGCCGATCGTGGTGACGGCCGGGCAGCAGGCGCGCTCCATCCTGCCCTTCGACCCGTTCCTTTATGCCGAACGGCCTAGTGAATTCCCGCGGCCTTACGTCAAGTATTCGGTAGAACCCGCGCGGGCCGAGGACGTGCCGTTGGCGCTGATCCGTGCCTTCGTCACCGCGCTCACTCCGCCGATGGGTCCGGTCTTCATCTCCATCCCGGTGGATGACTGGGAGCGCGAATGCGAAATGCCCGCGCTGCCCGTGGTGGATACGATCACGCTGCCGTCTCCAGCCGGGATCGAACGCCTTGCCGGAATGCTCGACGGGGCCGAAAGGCCCTCGCTGGTGCTGGGCACCGGCGTTGCCAATGCCGGCGGCTGGAACGATGCCGTGGCCCTGGCGGAAAAGGCGGGCTGCGCCGTCTTCGCCGCGCCCTATGCGGCACGCGAGACCTTTCCCGAGGACCATCCGCAGTTCGCGGGCTTCCTCAATGCCTGGCGCGACCAGATCCGCACGGCGCTCGACCCGTTCGACGCCGTGCTGGTGGCCGGCGCACCGGTATTCACCTATCACGTGGAAGGCAGCGGCCCGCACTGGCCCGAACATGCCACGCTACTGGCCTTGTCCGACGATCCGCAGCACCTGGCGAACCTGCCCGGTGGCGGCGGGGTGCTGGGCGATGTGAAGGCTGGTCTTGCTGCCCTGGCGGAACGCGTGAAGTTCCGCGCCTACACCGGCCCCACTCACCAGTGGATCGACCCGCCTGCCGAGATGACCGCCGCCTATGTGCTCAAGCGCATCGCTGCGCTGCGCCCCGACCGGGCGATCGTGGTAGAGGAATCGCCCACCGCGCGCGGGCCGGAACACGTCACCCTGCCGATCGTGCGCGAGGGTGGGTTCTACTCCTGTGCCAGCGGCGGCCTGGGCTATTCGCTGCCCGGCGCGCTGGGCGTTGCCATGGGGCAAGGCGACAAGGTAATCGCCGTGCTGGGTGACGGAGCCTCGATGTACACCATCCAGGGCCTGTTCACCGCCTTCCAGGAAGGCCTGCCGGTCAGCTTCGTGATCATGAACAATTCAGCCTATGCCGCGCTGACTGGTTTCTCCGGCGAATTCGGCATGAACCACGTCCCCGGCTGCGACCTGACCGGCATCGACTTCGTGAAGATCGCAGAAGGCCACGGCGTTGCCGGGCGCCGGATCGATAGCGTCGAAAATCTGGATGCTGCGCTCGACTGGAGCTTTGAGTCGCCGGAACCGACTTTGCTCGACCTGCGAATAAGATAACCGCCGATTCAGGTCACCCGCCACACCCAAAGCTTGATCGAATTGGCATAGCGTGCGCCCGAGCAGATGAAGATCGACTTGTTCATCCAGTCGTACTTGCCATCGGGCGCGATGAATTCCGGCACGGTGCGGAAATAGTATTCGCTGGGGTCGACATGTTCGCCCGCCAACAGCCGCCGCATCACTTTCACCGGGCCATGGCGCAGCCCCTTGTTGCGGATCTGGATCAGCTCTCCGTCATCGGTCTCGATGGCATAGATGGCATCGGCCACGGTCACCCCGTCAAGCCGGGTCAGCTGCCAGTCTGCCGAATTGCCCATCAGCTTGCCCGAGATCTTCGGCCCCCTGACATAGCCGCCCGCCTTGATCGGGATGATCCGCCGCGTGCCATCATAGGTCTCGCCGATCTGGCGCGGTTCCTCGAGGTCACCGCCTGCTTCATAGACGAATTCCAGTCCTGGTGGCGCGGGGATGTCAGACATGATCGGTCTACTCCGTGGACTGCTGTACGTTGGCAATCTGCGAAAAATAGTCGGCCACCACGCCATCGAGGTCGGCCTCTGGCGGATAGTGGCTGAGTTTCACGATTACCGTGCGGCTGGCGGGGTGGACGTAGATATACTGCCCGGCCAGCCCGATGGCCGCGAAGGCTCCGGGCTCATTTCCCAGTTGCCAGGTCTGGAAGCCGTAGCCGGGCCGCGGGCTGGCGGGGTCGAGCGGGCGCATGGTCGTCATCTGCGCAACCCAGCCTTCGGGAAGCACACGCATGTCGCCTGCCATGCCATCATCGAGCATGAGCTGCCCCAGCCGGGCGAAATCGCGCAAGGCGGCGTTGAAACCCATGCCGGCAAGCGCGCGCCCGGCCCCCGGCGGCCCGTCTGCCAGCCAGAAGGCGTCATGCTCGGCGCCGAGGGGTTGCCAGAGGCGCTCGGTCATCAGGCGCGCCAGTCGGATGCCCGTGGCATTTTCCAGCACGCGGCCCAGCACGGCAGTGTCGAGCGTGGCGTAGTTGAAGCTTGCACCCGGCTCCTCGCGCCGCCCCACGGCAATGCCGAAATCGGCAAAGCGCGCGCGATTGAGGACGATGGCGGTATCGTGGATGCAAGCGGCAAGGCTGGGATTCTCGCCGAAATCGTAGCGCTCCACGATATCCGCGCCCGATCGCATTTCCAGCAGGTTGCGGATCGTCACCCCGTCATAGCCGCCGCCTTCGAGTGCGGGCCAGTAGCGGGTGGCCGGATCATCCAGCGATTGAATCTCGCCGCGCGCCAGTGCCTGCCCCACCAGCATGGCGATGATCGTTTTCGACATGGAAAAGCCGATATGGCGCTCTTCCGGATCGAAGCGGTTGCGATAGTCCTCGAACACGATCCGCCCTTCGCGTGCCACCAGCAGGGCATCGGTATGGGTGGCAAAGGCGAAGGCCTGATAATCGCCCGGCATGGCAAAGCCGTCCGCCTCCTGCCAGGCGCGCGGCTGCGCTGCCGCAGCAACGCGGCGATTGGCGAACACTTCGCTCGCCTCGCGGAAGGTGAAGGAATTCACCTCCGGGTTGAGCAGTTGCCGCCGCATCGAAATGGTCGCGGGCGAAGGCTCGCGAAAGGCGAGGTCAGAACCCGAGGGTGCCGCGTCCAGCGGGGCCAGACCGCGACACCCCTCGGCTACGTCCCAAGCGCGCCACGGTTCGTCCTGCGCCATGGCGGGGGCCGTAGCCCCCAGCACGGCCAGCGCTGCGATGGCGGAGCGGATCACGCCGGCTCGGCCACCTTTAGGCCGATATCCTCGCTGCGCGCGAAATTGCCGTGCAGGCCGAAGCGCAAGCGGATGGGGATGTGCACCGTGGCCACCGGCCCCTTCTCGATATCCAGTGCATCGAAGATCAGCAGATCGGTGTTCTTGTTCTCCAGCCGGTTACACAGCATCACGATCCAGCCGTCACCTTCGGGCGCATCTGCGTTGCGCGGGATGAAGCAGGGTTCCTGCAGGCTGGAAACCGGGCCGCACCACCAGTGCTTTTCGTCGCCGGTGTCGAGATCCTTCAGGAACAGGCAGTTCATCAGGAAGCCGCCCGCGCTGCCGCCTTTCAGCTCGCAGGGGCGGCTCATGTCCATTTCCAGGCCCCAGGTGTAGCGGTTCTTCACGCCCGTGAAGCGATCGTCGATACGCGGAAACTCGCTGGCCGTTTCCGTCAGCGGCACGATCTCGTCAAAGTCGTCGGTGTTGCTCGCCATATCCACCGTCCAGCGGGTGAGCTTGCTCATGGCCTCGGCGCCGTTGAAGGGTGCGCCGTGCACGTCGGGGAAGAAGGGGAACATGTTGTTCTTCGCCTCGGGCACCACGAAATGCACCTTGCTGCCGTCCTGCCAGGCGTTGACCACGTGGCTGGCAAAGCAGTTGTCGCGCTTGAACCAGCGGATGTCTTCCTGCTTCAGGTCATCCCGGCGCGGAATGATGCCGAGATAGACCGGCATGGTGGTGTCGAAGCCGAAGTGCGGCAGGCCCTGTTCCAGCCGTTCCCAGCTGCCGATCGACGGCACGACATGCAGCACCAGGTAATCGTCGGTGATCGCGAAGTCGTGCATCATGCAGTAGTATGGCGTCTTGAACCACACCTCGCGCACCAGCTCGTTGTCGGGGCTGACTTCCACCAGCGCGCAGTCGTCGCTGCAGATGCCCGATGCGGCGTAGCATAGCGAAACCATGTTGCCGGTCTTGGGATCGATCTTGGGGTGGGCGGTGAAGGTCTCGCTCTTCATCTTGCCACCCCAGGTCTCGAATTCCTCGGTCTCCATCGTCACCGGATCGATCTTGAGTCCGGGGCTGTCTTCCTTGAGCCCCCACAGCTTGCCGGCAAAGACCCAGGCATTGGTGTTGGCTGTGGAGCGATAGGTGCCCTTGGTCACGGGATCGTCAGTCAGCGGGTTGCGATAGTGGCCCCACAGCGCATGGCCCGCCTCGTGCTCCATCTTCCAGCGATCGGTCTTGGCCCAGCGCTGGCGGAAATCCACCTGCCCGTCGTGGATGTGGAAGCGGGTAATCATGCCGTCGCCGTCGAAGGCAATCGAATCGCCCAGCATCGGCGGAAACTGCGGATCGGGCTGCACGCGGAAGAATGCGCCGTCGATCTCCTTGGGAATCTCGCCGTCATAGGCAAGGTCGGTGATATCCGCCTCGACCCGGCTGGGGGTGTTGAAACCGGTAAAGTTCGGGGTGTCTGGGAAATGCGCCATCTTTGTCCTCTCCTTGCGCAAGATTGTATGCTTTACTAACAAAACCGCAAGACAGACGAGAGCGCAGACTTTGGCCCAAGCCGCATTGACCGAAAACAAAACCGAAAGGGACGATCCCGAATTCGGTCAACTCGACGGTATCGTGGGCTTCCACATCCGCCTGGCGCATGGCGCCGTCTATCGCCATTTCACCGAGACGTTTTCGGAACTCGGGCTGACGCAGAAGCAGGTCAGCGTGCTGTGGCTGGTGGGAGAGAACCCCGGCGTCGCCCAGATCGATCTTGGCGGTCGCCTGCGGATGGACCGGGCCACGACCATGACGATCGTCAATCGATTGCAGGCGCGTGGCTACCTGCGGCGCGAGAAATCAAGCAGCGACGGGCGCAAGCAGGCACTGCACCTCACGCCCCAGGGCGAGGCGGCGCTGGAGCAGGCCAAAAGCTGTATTGCCGAGCACGAGGCATGGCTAAAAAGCCGCTTCACCGACGCAGAAGTCGAAAAACTGGTGGAAATGCTCGAGAGAATCCACGAATAGGGTCCCTTCAGGGAGAAGGACAAAGTCAATATGGCCGGACCGACAAGCGGGGGCGCGAACCCCATCAATGTGATCAACGAAACCCCGATGAACGCGCGTCAGTGGGCGGTGGTGGTGCTGATGGTGCTGCTCAATGCTCTCGACGGGTTCGACGTGCTGTCCAGCGCCTTTGCTGCGCCTGGGATCACGGCCGACTGGGGCATTCCACGCAGCGAACTGGGCATTGTCCTTTCGGCCGAGCTGGTGGGCATGGGCTTCGGTTCGGTCCTTCTTGGCGGCATGGCCGACAAGTTCGGTCGCAAGAATACGATGATCGCCTGCCTGGTGCTGATGGCGGGGGGAATGTGGATGGCCGGTCATGCCAACGGCGTGAGCGACATGTTCGTCTACCGCTTCATTACCGGCATCGGCATCGGCGGCATGCTGGCCGCAACCAATGCCGTGACGGCGGAAAGCACCAACAACAAGTGGCGCAAGGCGGCCATCGCCGTCTACGTCGCGGGCTATCCGCTGGGCGCGATCCTGGGCGGCATCGCTGCATCGGAATGGCTGCTGGACGCCTATGGCTGGCGCGGCGTGTTCGATTTCGGCGCCATCGTCACCGCGGCGCTGATCCCCGTGGTCCTCATCGTGGTGCCGGAAACCGCGGCCTACCAGGCCAGCAAGAACAACCTTGCCGGCGTGAACAAGACGCTGGCCGCCTTCGGCAAGCCGCCGATCGATGCCCTGCCTGCGGTGGACACCTCGGCAACCAAGCCCAAGGTGACCGACATCCTGTCGAACCCGCAGCTGCGCCCGGTCACCCTGCTGCTGGCCTTTGGCTACATGTTCCACACCGTCACCTTCTATTACATCCTGAAGTTCGCGGTGCAGATCGTTTCCGACTATCCGCCCGGCTACGAGCCCAGCGATGCCGCCACCGTGCTGACCTTCGCCAACGTCGGCGGCTTCTTCGGCAGCGCGCTGTTCGGTTTCGTGATGGCGCGCCTGGGCATCAAGTGGCCCACCGCGCTGATGCTGCTGATCGGCTCTGCTGCAGTGATCAGCTTCGGGACCGGACGCGATACGCTGGACGGCTGGCAATGGGCGACGATCCTCACCGGCTTCTTCACCAATGCCGCGATCAGCGGATACTACGCCGCCTTCGCGCGCGGCTTCCCCGCCTATGCCCGCGCCACCGGCACCGGCTTTGTGCTGGGCATTGGCCGCCTAGGTGCGGCAGGCAGCCCGCTGATCGCCGGGGCACTGTTCGCATGGCTGGGCAATGACGAGCTGCTGGTGGTCTCCACCATCATGGCCATGGGTTCGCTTATCTCGCTGATCCTGTTCCTGATGCTGCCCGAACGCGAAGGCGACGAAATCGCCACTGCTGCCGACTTGCCTGCCGGCACGCCACTCGACTGATATTGAGGAGTATCCCGGAATGAAAACCCGCGCCGCCGTCGCCTTCGAGGCGAAGAAGCCGCTCGAGATCGTCGAGCTTGACCTCGAAGGCCCGAAGGAGGGAGAAGTGCTGGTCGAGATCATGGCGACCGGCATCTGTCACACCGATGCCTATACCCTCGACGGGTTCGATTCCGAGGGCATCTTCCCCTCGGTGCTCGGCCACGAAGGTGCGGGCATCGTGCGCGAGGTTGGCCCCGGCGTCACCAGCGTGAAGCCCGACGATCACGTAATCCCGCTCTACACGCCGGAATGCCGCCAATGTAAGTCGTGCTTGTCGGGCAAGACCAACCTGTGCACCGCGATCCGCGCCACGCAGGGTCAGGGCCTGATGCCCGATGGCACCAGCCGCTTCAGCTACAAGGGGCAGACGATCTACCACTACATGGGCTGTTCGACCTTCTCGAACTTCACCGTGCTGCCGGAAATCGCTGTTGCCAAGATTCGCGAAGACGCGCCCTTCCAGACCAGCTGCTACATTGGCTGCGGCGTGACCACGGGCGTGGGCGCCGTCACCAACACCGCCAAGGTGCAGGTGGGTGACAACGTCGTGGTCTTCGGCCTCGGCGGCATCGGCCTGAACGTGATCCAGGGCGCGCGCCTGGCGGGTGCGAACAAGATCATCGGCATCGATATCAATGGCGACCGTGAGGAATGGGGCCGCAAGTTCGGCATGACCCATTTCCTCAACACCAAGGGCATGAGCCGCGATGAGACCATCGCCAAGGTCGTGGAAATGACCGACGGCGGCGCCGACTACACCTTCGATTGCACTGGCAACACCGAAGTGATGCGCACCGCGCTGGAATGCTGCCACCGTGGCTGGGGCACCTCTGTCATCATCGGCGTGGCCGAAGCGGGCAAGGAAATCGCCACCCGCCCATTCCAGTTGGTGACCGGCCGCAACTGGCGCGGCACGGCATTCGGCGGGGCCAAGGGCCGTACCGACGTGCCCAAGATCGTTGACTGGTACATGGACGGCAAGATCCAGATCGACCCGATGATCACCCACGTCCTCAGCCTGGAAGAAATCAACAAGGGCTTCGACCTCATGCATGCGGGCGAGAGCATCCGCAGCGTGGTGGTGTACTAAGGTCCACCCCGATCGGGCCAAATTCATTCTTTCACATTGCTGAAAACTTCGGCTATGTGATGAAACCAAGAGAATCGCGTTCGGCGAGGCGTCGCCCTGCGCCCATCAAGAGAGGACCAGACTCATGTTCAATCACCTGTTCGTCGGCACCAACGATATCGAAGCCAGCCGCAAGTTCTACGACGCCACGATGGGCGTTCTGGGCTTCGAAGGCCACCCGCTGCCGCACGGCACGGTTTATCCCAGCGAGAACGGTTCATTCATTACAGCCAAGCCCGCCGACGGCGAAGCGGCAACCTGCATGAATGGCTTCACCTTCGGCTTCAAGGCTGCCGACTATGCCACGGTCGACGCCTGGTACGAGGCTGGTCTCGCCAATGGCGGCACCGACGCCGGCGGCCCCGGTTTCCGTCCCAGTTCGCCGGGCAACATGTATGGTGCCTACCTGCGCGATCCCGATGGCCACAAGATCTGCGCCTACACGCCCAACGTGGGCCCCAAGGAATAGGCGGCGCCAGTCGTATCCCCGCAAGGATCGGCCAGCCCGGTCCGACGGGGAACCGACGGCCCGCCGTCACCGTATACTCGGGGGAGACAGCGACAATGTACAGCCACATGATGGTCGGCTCGAACGACCTCGAAAAGGCCCGGACCTTCTATGACGCGGTGTTCACCGCGATCGGCGGTCGCAAGGGCTCGATGGACCCCAAGGGGCGGCTGATCTACGCCCACAAGGATTCGCTGTTCCTCGTCACCAGGCCGATCAATGGCGAACCGGCCTGCGTCTCCAACGGCGGCACCATCGGCTTTGCCATGGACAGCCCGGAGCAGGCCGATGCCTGGCACGCGGCGGGGCTGGCCGCAGGGGGCACGGCGATCGAGGACCCGCCGGGTCCGCGCGTGTCGAACGGGCGCAAGCTGTATCTTGCCTACCTGCGCGATCCCGACGGCCACAAGCTGTGCGCGCTGCACCACATGGTGGCGTGAGGACGATGAGCATGGAAACGGTCAGTGAAACCAGGTGCTTCGGCGGCAATCAGGGCGTCTACACGCACGAAAGCGACGCCACCGGCACGCCGATGACCTTCGCGGTCTATGTGCCCGAGCATCGCGAGGGCGAGAAGCTGCCGGTGCTGTGGTGGCTTTCGGGCCTCACCTGCACGCACGAAAACGCGATGACCAAGTGCCATTATCACCAGGCCTGTGCCGAGCACGGCATCATCCTCGTCGGCCCGGACACCAGCCCGCGCGGGGAAGATGTCCCCGACGACGAAGCCTATGATTTTGGCCAGGGCGCGGGGTTCTACGTCAACGCGACGCAGGACCCGTGGGCGAAGCACTTCCACATGCGCCGCTACGTGGAAGAGGAACTGCCCGCGCTGGTGGCAGAGAATTTCCCCGTCGACATGGATCGCCAGGGCATTTCCGGCCATTCCATGGGCGGCCACGGCGCGCTGACTGTATCCTTGCGCAATCCCGGCCGCTTCCGCTCCACCAGCGCGTTCTCCCCGATCGTCAGCCCGCTGAACTGCCCGTGGGGCGAAAAGGCGCTGACCGGCTATATCGGCGCCGACAAGGATGCCTGGCGCGAATACGATGCCTGCGCGCTGATCGAAGACGGCGCGCGGCTGAACAACCTGCTGGTGGACCAGGGCCGGGCGGACAATTTCCTCGACGAACAGCTGAAAACCTGGCTGCTGGAAGAGGCCGCGCGCGAAGCTGGCATGGAGGCGACGATCCGCATGCAGGAAGGCTACGACCACTCCTACTTCTTCGTCTCCACCTTCATCGCCGACCATATCAAGTGGCACGCAGAAAGACTCAAGGCATGAGCGACAAGAGCGAAATCGTGGGCGAGATCATCGCCCGTCATCATCATCGCGAGGGGCCGCTGCTGCCGATCCTCCATGATGTGCAGGCCGAACTGGGCTGCGTCGATGCCGAAAGCGAGGCACTGATCGCCAAGGGGCTGAACCTCTCCCGCGCCGACGTGCATGGCGTTGTCAGCTTCTATCACGACTACAAGAGCAAGGCCGATCCGCGCCCGGTGGTGCAGGTGTGCCGCGCGGAAGCGTGCAAGGCGCGCGGTGTGGAGAAGATCATCGCAAACGCGCAACAGGCAGCGGGAGAGCGGGTAAAGATCGAGACGGTCTACTGCCTTGGCCTGTGCAGCGCTGGCCCTGCTGCGCGCACGGGTGACGACCTGCACATCCGCCTCGACGAGGCTGGCATCACCAAGCTGGTAGAGAACGCATGACCACGGTTCGCATTTCCGACGACGCCCTTGCCCGCGCAGGCGGGGCAGACAAGCTGGCTGCCGCCTTCGAGGCCAAGGGCTGCGTAGTGCAACGCACGTCGAGCTGGGGCATGCACTGGCTGGAGCCCTTGGTCGAAGTGGACGGAAAGGGCTTTGGCCCGGCCACGCTCGACGATGTCGACGCCATCCTCGACGGCACCTCCGACAAGGCCATCGGCGTGATCGCAGAGCACCCCTTCATCGCCGGGCAGACGCGTTTCACCTTTTCGCGCGCAGGACGCACCTGTCCGTTGAGCCTCGAAGACTACGAAGCCACCGGCGGCTGGGCGGGCCTGAAGCGTGCGCGCCAGATCGGCAGCGAAGCCATTGTCGAAGAGGTGAAGGAATCGGGCCTGCGCGGTCGCGGCGGCGCGGGTTTCCCCACCGGCATCAAGTGGGACACCGTGCGCAAGGCCGAGGCGGACCAGAAGTACATCGTCTGCAATGCCGACGAAGGCGACAGCGGCACCTTTGCCGATCGTATGGTGATGGAAGGCGATCCCTTCGCGCTGATCGAAGGCATGGCCATCGCGGGCGAAGCTGTCGGCGCAACGCGCGGCTACGTCTACCTGCGCAGCGAATATCCTGACGCCATCCGCAAGATGAACGCGGCCATCGAACTGTGCGCAGACATCATCGCGCCGTTCGTGTGCGAAGTGCGCGTGGGCGCCGGTGCCTATGTATGCGGCGAGGAAACCTCGCTGCTCAACAGTCTCGAAGGCAAGCGCGGCGAAGTGCGCGCCAAGCCGCCGCTGCCTGCGCTTGAAGGCTTCCTCGGCAAGCCCACCGTGGTCAACAACGTGCTGAGCCTGGCAGCCGTGCCGCATATCCTGACCGAAGGCGGCGCTGCCGCCTACAAGGATATCGGCTTTGGCCGTTCGCGCGGCACCATGCCGATCCAGCTGGCAGGCAACATCAAGCACGGCGGCCTCTACGAAATCGGTTTCGGCGTGACGCTGGGCGAGCTGGTGAACACCATCGGCGGCGGCACGGCTTCGGGCCGTCCGGTGAAAGCGGTGCAGGTTGGTGGGCCGCTGGGCGCCTATATCCACCCCGGCCAGTTCGACATCGTGTTCGACTACGAAACCTTTACCGAGGCTGACGCGCTGATCGGCCATGCCGGTGTGACCGTGTTCGACGACACGGCGGACATGCTGGGCATGGCGCGCTTCGCCATGGAATTCTGCGCGGCGGAAAGCTGCGGCAAGTGCACGCCCTGCCGCATCGGCGCGGTCCGCGGGGTGGAAATCCTCGACCGAATCAAGGCCGGCGGTCGCAAGCGCGACAGGCTGGAACTGATGCCGCAGATGCACAACACCAAGAAGGATGCAGGCCGCGATACGGGCGACGAGATCGGCCTGCTGACCGACCTGTGCGAGACGATGAAGTTCGGCTCGCTGTGCGCACTGGGCGGCTTCACGCCGTACCCGGTTATGAGCGCGCTCAAGCACTGGCCGGAAGACTTCACCCGCAATCCCGAGCTGGTCGAAAAGGCCCTGTCGGAGCCTGCCGAGTGAGGATCGTCTCGTGATCCTGGGCGCGGTCCTGGCGGGCGGCAGGTCCTCACGCTTCGGCAGCGACAAGGCGCTGGCGGAACTGGACGGCCGCACGCTGATCGCGCGCGCTGTGGATGCCCTGTCGGGCTTTTGCGAATATGTGGTGGTGGTGGGACGCGAACTGGCTCCAGCCCCCACCATCCCCGATTGGCCACGCGCCGACATGGGCCCGCTGGGCGGCATCGCCGCCGCCCTGCGCTATGCCGAGGACGAGGACTACGACAGCGTGCTGACCTGCGGGGTGGACTCCGTCGCCCTGCCCGCCAGCCTGCTGGCAGACCTTTCCCCGCCCCCAGCCTATCTTGAAAATCAGCCCGTAATCGGGCATTGGAAGAGCAGTAACGCATCGCTCGTTTCGGCCATCCTCCAGAGTGAAGGACGCCACTCGATGCTCGCATTCGCAAAGGCCGCCAGGGCGCGGGCCGTGAAATGCACTGATGCACCAGCAAACATCAACACACCCGCAGATCTTGCGGCGATGGAGCAAACCCATGGGATATGAACCCCAAAAGGATTTCGGCACCCCGGCAGTGGAGTCTGACGAGACAGTCACGCTGACGATCGACGGTCGCAAGGTCACCGTGCCCGCCGGCACCTCGGTGATGCGCGCCGCGAGCGAATCAGGCGGGCATATCCCCAAGCTGTGCGCCACCGACAACGTGAAGGCCTTCGGCTCGTGCCGCCTGTGCCTGGTCGAGATCGAGGGCGCGCGCGGCACCCCTGCCAGCTGCACCACCCCGGCGGCCGAAGGCATGGTGGTGAAAACGCAGACCCCGCGACTGGAGAAGCTGCGCCGCGGCGTGATGGAGCTGTACATCTCCGATCACCCGCTGGACTGCCTCACCTGCTCGGCCAACAATGATTGCGAGCTGCAGGACGAAGCCGCCGCCGTGGGCCTGCGCGACGTGCGCTATGGCTATGAAGGCGCCAACCACCTGGGCACCACACCCGATGTCTCGAACCCCTATTTCCTGTTCGCACCCGACAAGTGCATCGTGTGCAGCCGCTGTGTGCGCGCCTGCGGCGAAGTGCAGGGCACTTTCGCGCTGACCGTGGACGGTCGCGGTTTCGCTTCCGTCATCAGCGCTGGACAGGACGAAGACAATTTCCTCTCCAGCGAATGCGTGAGCTGCGGTGCCTGCGTGCAGGCCTGCCCCACCAGCGCGCTGATGGAAAAGAGCGTGAAGGCGATCGGCAAGCCCGAACGCAGCGTCGTCACCACCTGCGCCTATTGCGGTGTGGGCTGCACCTTCCGCGCCGAAATGCGCGGTGAGCAGTTGGTGCGCATGGTGCCCTACAAGGATGGGAAGGCCAACCGCGGCCACAGCTGCGTGAAGGGCCGCTTCGCCTATGGCTATGCCAACCACCAGGATCGCATCACCAAGCCGATGGTGCGCGAAAAGATTACTGATCCCTGGCGCGAGGTAAGCTGGGAAGAAGCGCTGGAATTCACCAGCAGCAAGATCAAGGCGATCAAGGCCGAACATGGTCCGATGGCGCTGGGCGGCATCACCTCCAGCCGCTGCACCAACGAGGAAACCTTCCTGGTGCAGAAGCTGATCCGCGCCGTGTTCGGCTCCAACAACACCGATACCTGCGCGCGCGTGTGCCACTCGCCCACCGGCTATGGCCTGAAGACGACTTTTGGCACATCCGCCGGCACGCAGGATTTCGACAGCGTACAGCACACCGATGTGGCGCTGGTGATCGGTGCCAACCCGACCGACGGCCACCCGGTCTTCGCCAGCCGCCTGAAGAAGCGCCTGCGCGAAGGGGCCAAGCTGATCGTGATCGATCCGCGCCGTATCGACCTGGTGCGCAGCCCGCACATCGAGGCCGCGCACCACTTGCCGCTGCAGCCGGGCACCAACGTGGCCGTGCTCACCGCCATAGCGCACGTGATCGTCACCGAGGGCCTGACCAACGACAAGTTCATTCGGGAACGCTGCGAGGTCGATGCCTACGAGGAATGGGCCCGCTTCGTTTCCGACGAGCGTCACAGCCCCGAAACGCTCGAGCCGGTTACCCGCGTTCCCGCCGAAGAACTGCGCGCAGCTGCGCGCCTCTATGCCACCGGCGGCAACGCGGCGATCTACTACGGCCTCGGCGTAACCGAGCACTCGCAGGGTTCGTCCACCGTCATGGCGATTGCCAACCTCGCCATGTGCACCGGCAATATCGGGCGCAAGGGCGTGGGTGTGAACCCGCTGCGCGGCCAGAACAACGTGCAGGGCGCCTGCGACATGGGCAGCTTCCCGCACGAGCTGCCCGGCTATCGCCACCTGTCCGACAACGCCACGCGCGAGATGTTCGAAAAGGACTGGGGCGTGTCGATCGACCCGAACCCGGGCCTGCGCATCAACAACATGCTGGATGCCGCTGTGGATGGCACCTTCAAGGCGATCTACATCCAGGGTGAGGACATCCTGCAGTCCGATCCCAACACCCAGCACGTGGCCGACGGCCTTTCCGCCATGGACTGCGTCATCGTGCACGACCTGTTCCTGAACGAGACCGCCAACTACGCCCACGTCTTCCTGCCAGGCTCCACCTTCCTGGAGAAGAACGGCACCTTCACCAATGCCGAGCGCCGCATCCAGCCGGTGCGCAAGGTGATGGAACCGGCCAACGGCTACGAGGACTGGCAGGTTACCCAGCTGCTCGCCAATGCACTTGGGGCAGGGTGGAACTACAGCCACCCGAGCGAGATCCTCGACGAAATCGCCCGTCTCACCGGCAGCTTTGCCGGCGTCTCTTGGGAAATGCTCAACGAGCGCGGCAGCGTGCAGTGGCCGGTAAACGAGAAGCACCCGGACGGCTCGCCCGTCATGCATATCGAGGGTTTTGTGCGCGGCAAGGGCCTGTTCGTCGTCACCGACTACGTCCCCACCGACGAGAAGACCGGCCCGCGCTTCCCGCTGCTGCTGACCACCGGTCGCATCCTCAGCCAGTACAACGTCGGCGCGCAGACGCGGCGCACCGCCAACACCGTGTGGCACGAGGAAGACCTGCTTGAAGTCCACCCCGTGGATGCCGAGAACCGCGGCCTGAAGGATGGCGACTGGGCGAAGCTCGCCAGCCGCACGGGTGAGACGACGCTGCGCGTGAAAGTAACCGACCGCGTGGCGCCGGGGGTGGTCTACACCACCTTCCACCACCCGGCGACGCAGGCCAACGTGGTCACCACCGACTTCTCCGACTGGGCTACCAACTGTCCAGAATACAAGGTGACGGCGGTGCAGGTGACCCCCAGCAACGGCCCCACCGACTGGCAGGAAGACTACCAGGAACTGACCGAGCGCAGCCGCCGCATTGCCGGTGACAACTCGATGGAGCCGGCCGAATGAGCAAGAACACGCAGGCAACGCTGGTACGCTTTGCCAACCAGATCGCCAAGAACTTCGTCGCCATCGGCCACGACAAGGCGGTGCTGGCAACAGCCGACCATATCGAGAGCTTCTGGGACCCGCGGATGAAGAACGCGATCTTCACCGGCGACCGTTCGGGCCTCGACCCGATCGCAGAAGAGGCAATCGAGCACCTGCTGGAAAAGGGCCATCCCGGCACGCAGACCCGCGCCACCGACTTTTCCAAGCACGGCGACCTGCACAATTCGGATGCCGGTTAAGCCGGTCCAGTTCGCTGCCGACGGCAGCATGACAACAGTCGAGCGCGATTGGGTTCCCGAAGTCCCGGTCGCGCTCGAATACAATGGGCTGTCCTACGCGGTGATGATGGCCACGCCATCGGACCTCGAAGATTTCGCCCGTGGCTTCGCGCTGACCGAAGGGCTGGCGAAGACTCCTGCCGACATCACCGACATTGCCGTTGTCGAAGTCGAGCACGGCTGGATCGCACGCACGCAGCTGACCGGGCTCGGCATCGAAAAGCTGACCGAGCGCGTGCGCACCCGCGTTGCCGAAAGCAGCTGCGGACTGTGCGGCATCGAGAACCTTGAGGCGGTCAGCACACCGCTGCCCAAGGTGGCGGCGCACGACTCGCTCGACCCGCAGGCGGTGTTCACCGCCCTCGCCGCCTTGCGCGATCACCAGCCGCTGACCAAGGCAACCGGCGCCGCCCATGCGGCCGCCTTCTGCACGCCCGACGGCACCATCCTTCACGCGCGCGAGGACGTGGGGCGGCACAATGCCATGGACAAGCTGGTCGGCGCCATGGCGCAGGCAGCGCAGGATGCCAGCGCAGGATTTATCCTCTCCAGCGCGCGCTGTTCCTACGAAATCGTCGAAAAGGCCGTACGTGCCGGGGCGACCACGCTGGTCACCATTTCGCTACCCACTTCGATGGCAGTGGAACGGGCGAAAGCAGCAGGCCTCAGCCTGTGGTGCCTGGCGCGCGATGACAGTGTGCTGTGCGTGAATTCGCCTAGCGAGTGAGCTGGGGGTCAGGATACCAGCCGCAGGAACAGCTCTTCCGCTTCAGCAGCAAAGGCCTCATGGTCGTCGCGTTCGACGACCTCTTCCGCACGTCCTAGTTCGTCAAGGATGAGCGCGGTGATCTCAGGGAGTTCATCCGCCACACCAGCTTCCCTTGTCTTCGCCTTCTGGGCCACCAGCGCGGCAATCTGCGCCTCGATCGCCGGAGGGAGCTCGCAATTCGCCACAAGCCGCTGCAGGTTCATCGCCGGCCTTGAGGCGGGATCGATCCGCAGTGCGCGGATCGCCAGCGCCGGTCGCAGCGCATAGAACAACTTCTTGACCGGCAGCCCACCTTCGCCAGTGCCCCAACGGGCAACCGACCTCTGCCCCAGGCTGGCATAGTGCCTGGCATAGCCGCGCGGGTTGAAGTTCCTTGCGCAGAGTCCAGCCAGATCAGCAATCACCGGATCGTCAGGAAGGTAACGGATAGGGCTATCGATCCATTCGGACAGTACTGCGTTGTGCTTCAGGAGCAGGCCCAGTGCCTTGCGGAAATCCCAGCCAGCAAGGTCGATCTCGTCGACGATGGGACGTTCGATCACGTCCGGCTTGGGGAACAGTGAAAGGTACTCGTCCCGGCTGCGACAATAGATGAAGCGCACGTCGAAATCGCTGTCGGGAGAAGGAAAGCCCCAGGCCCGAGATCCTGACTCCACGGCGAGCAGGTAGCGGATGCCATCCTGTTCGGCGATCGAACTGAGGCGCTCGTCGATCTCCTCGCGAACCGCGGAGGGAATTCCAGTGTCGGTATCGCTCACCGGCTAAGCTGGAACACCGCGTGTTCCGCGCGCCAGTTGGCGTTCCCGCCGCCGATTTCGCGCCCTGCGGCAAAGAACCAGCAGCCTTTCACCTGCACCCCGCGTTCGCTCAGGAATTCGCGGAAGTCGGCAATCGTCAGGTGGTGGATGTTCGCCGTGTCGTACCAGCGCGCGGGCAAGTGGCGCGAGATCGGCATGCGGCCGTCCTTCAGCAGCGACAGGCGCATGCGCCAGTAGGCGAAGTTGGGGAAGCTGACGAAGGCCTCGCGCCCAACGCGCAGCAGCTGGTCGAGTAGCCAGTCGGGCCGCTGGGCGGTCTGCAGGGTCTGGCTGAGCACGGCGACGTCGAAGGCGCCGTCAGGGTAATCGGCCAAGTCGCGGTTGGCATCGCCTTGCACCACGCTGAGCCCGCGCGAGACGGCCCTTGCCACCTCTTCAGCGTCGATCTCGATCCCGCGCGCGTCGCAGCCGCGTTCCTGCTCCAGCACCTGCATCAGGTCACCCGAGCCGCAGCCGACATCGAGCACCCGCGCACCTTGCGGCACCAGGCTGGCGATCCGGGCAAGGTCGGGGCGCAGCGCACTCATCCGAGGAACCCCTCCACCACCCGGTCGAGCGCGGGCACGTCGAGCAGGAAGCTGTCGTGGCCATAGGGCGCCGACAGTTCGACGAAGCTGACGGGCGCCGCCACCGCGTTCAGTGCGTGCACCACTTCGCGCATGTCGGCGGTGGTGTAGAGCCAGTCGGTATCGAAGCTGACGAGGCAGAAGCGGGTGTCCTTCGCACCACGGAAGGCATCGGCCAGCAGTCCGCCAGCCTCTTCCGCCAGGTCGAAGTAATCCATCGCGCGGGTGATGTAGAGGTAGCTGTTGGCGTCGAAACGGTCGGTGAAGCTGATGCCCTGGTAGCGCAGGTAGCTTTCCACCTGGAAATCGGCGTCGAAACCGAAGCTCTTGGCTTCGCGATCCTGCAGGCGCCGACCGAATTTCTCGGTCAGTCCCTCTTCGGAAAGGTAGGTGATGTGCGCCGCCATGCGCGCCACGGCCAGGCCCTTGGTCGGCGCTTTGCCCTGGTAATAGTCGCCGCCCTGCCAGTTGGGATCGGCCATGATCGCCTGCCGCCCCATCTCGTGGAAGGCAATGTTCTGCGCCGAATGGCGCGCGGTGGTGGCAATCGCCAGCACGCGGTCCGTTCGCTCGGGGAAATTGGCGGCGCAGGACAGCGCCTGCATCCCGCCCATCGATCCGCCGACGACGGCGTGCAGGCGCTCTATCCCCAGCGCATCGAGCATGGCCATCTGCGCGCGCACCATGTCGCGGATGGTGATGACGGGAAAGTCCATGCCGTAGGGCTTGCCGTCCGGCCCCGTGCTCGCTGGCCCGGTGGAACCAAGGCAGCTGCCAATCACATTGGCGCAGATGACATGGAACCGGTCTGTATCGATCGGCTTGCCAGGGCCGACCATGCGTTCCCACCAGCCGGGCTTGCCCGTCACGGGATTTGTTCCCGCCACGAACTGGTCGCCCGTCAACGCGTGGAAGATGAGCACGGCGTTGGACTTGTCCGCCGCCAGTTCGCCAAACGTCTCGTAAGCCACTTCCACGCCCGCCAGCTCGCGCCCACTGTCCAGCGGGAGCGGCTGCCCGAGCACCAGGGTGCGGAAGGTAATTGCAGTTGTCGTAGCCATGATCGTGGTCTGGCGGACTTGGGCGAGGCCCGCCCCCCTGTCAATCACGGGCTGTCAATCGTGGGCTGTCAATCGCTGCAAAGGGCGGCTATGCGCCCCTTTCAGCAGTTTTGAAGACCTGACCGATGCCCGAAGCCACACGCCCCCAGATGAAGCCCTATGTCGAGGCGATCCACGCCTATGTGCCGGGCAAGAGCGCAGGCGCCGATGGCAAGCCGCTGGTGAAGCTGTCTGCCAACGAGAACCCGCTTGGTTGTTCGCCTGCGGCACTGAAAGCGCTGGGCGCGGTGAAATCGCCTGCCGCCTATCCCGATCCGGACTCCAGGGCGCTGCGCAGTGCGATAGGGGAGGTGCATGGCATTGATCCGGCACGTATCGTGTGCGGCACGGGCTCCGACGAACTGCTCAACCTTGCCGCGCAAGCCTTTGCCGGGCCGGGCGACGAGGTGATGTTCAGCCGCTACAGCTTCGCAGTCTACGATATCGCTGCAAGGCGGTGCGGAGCAACGCCGGTAGAAGTGGACGATGCCGAGTTCACCGCCGATGTCGACGCGCTGCTGGCGCGGGTCAGCGAGCTCACGCGCGTGGTCTTCATCGCCAACCCCAACAATCCCACCGGTACGTTCCTGCCGCGCACAGAGATTGCCCGGCTGCATGCAGGCCTGCCCGCCGACGTGCTGCTGGTGATAGACCAGGCCTATGGCGAATATGTGCCTCACGAAATGGACGACGGCGGCATGGAGCTTGCCGCTGGCTGCGAGAACGTGCTCGTCACCCGCACCTTCTCCAAGATCTATGGCCTTGCCGGCGAACGCATCGGCTGGGGAACCGGCGCACCGCATCTTGTCGATGCGCTCAACCGTATTCGCGGGCCGTTCAATGTCACCAACAGCGGCCAGCGCGCTGCCATCGCTGCCTTGGGCGACCAGCACTTTGTCGAGCGCAGCCGCGCGCATAACGCCAGGGTGCGCGCCCGCTTTGCCGCAGCCCTGGAAGCGCTGGGTAACCACGGCCTGCGCGTCGTGCCGAGCGAGGCGAACTTCCTGCTGGTGCTGTTCGAAGGTGCGCTGTCTGCCGAAACCGCGCTGCAGGGTATTGCCAAGGCTGGCTACGCCGTGCGCCACCTGCCGGGACAGGGCCTGCCCCATGCGCTGCGCATAACCGTGGGCAGCGAAGCGCAGATGGACGAAATCGCAGATCGGCTGCGCCAGTTTTGCGAGGGCGCACAATGAGCTTCAGCCACGTCGCCATCATCGGCCTTGGCCTGCTGGGCGGCTCGATCGGCCTCGCGGTCGAGGAACACCTGCCTGACGTCAAGACAACCGGCTATGACGCCGACCCCAAGGTGCGCGATCGCGCCCGCCAGCGCGGGCTCACCGGGACCATTGCCGACGATCCGGCAGAAGCCGTGCGCGGAGCCGACCTTGTCATCCTGTGCGTGCCGGTGGGCGCGATGGAAAAGGCTGCCAGAACAATCGCACCGGGCCTCGATCCGGATGCGGTGATTAGCGATGTCGGCTCGTCCAAGCAGAGCGTGCTGAAAGCCCTGACCGCCGCCCTGCCCGGCCACACGATCATTCCCGCACACCCCGTGGCGGGCACCGAGGAATCTGGGCCCGACGCGGGCTTTGCCAGTCTGTTCCACCAGCGCTGGTGCATCATCACTCCGCCCGAAGGCGCGCCCAAGGCCAAGGTCAGCGCACTCAAGGCTTTCTGGCGGGCGCTTGGCTCCACCGTCGAAGTGATGGATGCGGAGCACCACGACTGCGTGCTTGCGGTCACCAGCCATATTCCTCACCTCATTGCCTATACCATCGTCGGCACGGCCAGCGACCTGGAAGAAGTACGGCGCAGCGAGGTGATCAAGTATTCAGCTGGCGGTTTCCGCGATTTCACCCGCATCGCCGCAAGCGACCCGGTGATGTGGCGCGATGTATTTCTCAACAATCGCGAGGCGGTACTCGACATGCTCGACCGCTTCCTGGGCGACCTTGAATCGATGCGTACCGCTATCCGTGAGGGCGACGGGCAGGCCATGTTCGACCGCTTCAGCAAGACCCGCGCAATCCGCCGCCGGATCGTGGAACAGGGGCAAGACGACGCGCGACCCGATTTCGGGCGTCACGATCACGAATAGGAGAGCGCAGATGAGCGGCACTGTCGATACGACTCAGGAGGGCGGGGTCCTCACCCTGCTGATGAACCGCCCGGACAAGAAGAACGCGCTGACCGATGCCATGTACGGTGCGCTGCGCGAGGGGCTGGAGCGCGCGCAAGGCGATGCATCCGTGCGCGTGGTGGTGATGCGCGGCGCAGGCGACATGTTCTGCGCGGGCAACGATATCGGCGATTTCCTGACGGCGGCGAGCGGCGGCGATATCACCAGGGCCAACGTGTTCCGCTTCATCCGCCTGCTGGGCACTTTCCCCAAGCCGCTGGTGGCCGGCGTGCAGGGCCGCGCGGTAGGCATCGGCACCACCATGCTGTTGCATTGCGACCACGTGGTGCTGGCCGAGGATGCCAGGCTGACGACGCCTTTCGTGGGCCTTGGCCTTGTGCCCGAAGCGGCCTCCAGCATGCTGCTGCCTGCGCGGATCGGCCACGCGCGCGCCTTCGGCATGCTGGCCATGGGCGAAGCAATGGAAGCGAGCGAGGCGCTGGCGTGCGGGCTGGCGAACGCCGTTGTGGCCAATGATGTGCTGGACGAAGCAGTCGCCACGGCCGCGGCCCATCTCGCCCAGCTACCGCCCGGAGCGGTGCAAGCGACCAAGGCGCTGATGCGCGATCCGCAAGCCGTTGGTGCAAAGATGGATGCAGAAATCGCCGTGTTCGCCGAGCGCCTGCAAAGCGCGGAGGCTCGCGAAGCCTTCACCGCCTTCATGGAAAAGCGGAAACCGGACTTTTCGAAGTTCTAGGCGAGGTTACTCCGCCGCCACGGCGTCCTTCGCCGCGTGCTCCTTCGCCGCGAGGAAGCGTTCGGCATCCAGTGCTGCCATGCAACCCGTGCCTGCTGCCGTCACCGCCTGGCGATAGGTGTGGTCCATCACATCGCCGCAGGCGAACACGCCGGGGATTGCAGTCTTGGGCGTGCCGGGCTCCACCACAAGGTAGCCGCCTGCATCCATGTCCAGCTTGCCCTTGAAGAGTTCGGTCGCAGGCGCGTGGCCGATGGCGACGAAGGCCCCGTCCACTTCCAGTTCGCTCTTTTCGCCGGTCTGCGTGTCGACCAGTTCCAGCTTGGCCAGCGCCCCGTTCTCGCCCGCCACGAAGCGTTCGACGGTCTTGTTCCACAGCACCGAGATCTTGTCGTTGGCGAACAGGCGGTCCTGCAGGATCTTCTCGCTGCGCAGCTCGTCGCGGCGGTGGATCAGGGTGACGTCGTCCGAATGGTTGGTGAGGTAGAGCGCTTCCTCGACCGCGGTGTTGCCGCCGCCGATCACCGCCACCTTCTTGCCGCGATAGAAGAACCCGTCGCAGGTGGCACAGGCGGAAACGCCCTTGCCACCCAGTTCCTGCTCGCCAGGCACGCCCAGCCACTTGGCCTGGGCGCCGGTGGCGATCACCAGCACGTCACCCACGTATTCATCGCCGGAATCGCCCACGGCCCTGAACGGCGAGCCACCAGCCAGGTCCACCTCAACAATAGTATCCCACATCATGCGCGTGCCGACATTCTCGGCCTGCGTCTGCATCTGCTGCATCAGCCAGGGGCCCTGAATGACATCGGCAAAGCCGGGATAGTTCTCCACATCGGTGGTGATGGTCAGCTGCCCGCCGGGCTGCAGGCCCTGCACGACAATCGGCTCCATCCCGGCGCGCGCGCCATAGATGGCGGCGGAATAGCCGGCAGGGCCGGAGCCGATGATGAGCATGCGGGTGGTGTGGGTGGTCATGGCGTGATCGAATCCTCGGGTTGGAAGCTTCGACCTAGGAAGCTGCCCGATTCGGTTCAAGCGCGCTCAGGTGCTTCTCAACCGTCCCAGCCACTCCCTTGTCCGTAAGGCACCCGCACAACCAGTTCCTCGCTCGCCACCGCGCTGCCGTGCGCCATTTTCACCAACCGCGCGTGCAGGTCGGTCCAGGGAGAGGAGCGCGGGTCGCGGTGTTCCTCGGCAAAGCTGCCCCGGCCATCGTTCGACCATGTGGAGAGGCCAAGACCAAGCCCGCGCGCTTCGTCGACGAGCCAGGGGCGCACGCCGCCGTAGGCGAGGCCGGAATGCAGCGCGGCGACATTGGCAACCTCGTGGCCGTTCACCCGGTCGTGCCCGGTGGCTTCGGCGTCCATCACCGCGCTCATGACCGCCAGCCGATCGGCGGGCGTCGCCGTGCGCAGGGCATCGGCACTACCGGTGAAGCCTGCGGCCAGCACGTCGCGCACCAGCGGGGGCCAGAACATTGTATAGGTCGCCTCTGCCAGGTCGCGGCCTTGTGCGGGGGCCTGCGGGCGACCGGTGACGGCTTCGATCTGGGTGATGAGACCACCCTCCAGCTTCCAGCGCAGGGCCATTTGCGCGAACAGGCCGCGCTCGTCGATTGTGCCCAGCCAGCCGCCCTGTCCGCTCTCCGGGTCGGCGAGGTGGACTTGCCAGTCGCGCGCGCCGTCGAAGGTCCACCAGTTGCCGGTGCCCGGCTTCACCGGAACGCCGTTCTCGGTGTAGCGCAGGTTAGCGGCAAGGGGCAGGTCGCACGGGCAATTGCGAGCCATGGCTTCGACAATGCGGTCTGTCAGGGCGTCATGCTCGGCAGGCGAAGCGAGCGAGACCGGCTGCGGCGCGGGCTTTGGTGGGGTGTAGTCGAGGCTGACCGTCATTTCGCTGCCGGGGAAGACGTGACGCGTGCCGAAGGGCACCTCGATGAAGGTCATCTCGACATAGCGGAACGAGCCGTTGATGATCTTGAAGCCTTCGTTGGCATGGTGGCTGCGCGGAGTGCGGAAATAGGGCGGCAGGTTCCACACGGTGCCGTCGTCGAAATTGATCGTCTCCAGCGCGCCGTCAAAATCATAAAAGCCGCTGCCCAGCACCGCGCCACGCTCCACGTCCACCACCAGCGTCTTGCGGTCGCGGATCTTGGTCACGAAGGCCATCAGCCCCAGTTCGTACTGTTCCTTGGCCGGCAGGGTGATGAAGCGGGTGGTGGCATCGGAGTGGCCGTAGTTTTCCACCTGCGGCTGGGCCACGGTCTTGCGCGCATGTTCGATCCGCTCGCAATCGGGACGGAAGGGATAGATGCCAGCACCGTCGTTGCGCTCCAGCGCCTGGAAATACATGTAGCTGACCGCTTGCAGCGCCTGGTGGCTCTGGCGCTGGGCGGGTGGGATCGGCTCCAGCCAGACAGGGTCCGGCGCGCCCAGCGCTTCGTAGGCCGCCGCGCCGTTGGGATCGCGGGCAATGAACTGCTCGGCTTCGATGATCCGGTGGTCTTCGTCCACCTTCAGCCGCAGCACAAAGACGCAGCCGCCACCCTGCTCGTAGCTGTTTGCGACAAGGCCGACTTCGCCATGCTGCGGATCAGCGTAGTAATGCCGGTAGCTGCCAAAGCGGGTGGTGGTCTTCCACGCTGCCTCGCCCAGCGGCAGCACCTGGTCGTTCTCGGCAAAGGTGCAGTCGGGGTGGAAGGGCGCGCGCGAGGGATCGCCCGCCACCAGCGCGGCGCAATAGCGATCGGTGATCGCTTCCAGCTCTGCGCGCGTGGCGACGATGGGGGCGTCATCCACCCACGGCTCGGCAGACGAACCGGCGGTGTCCTGCGCGGCCAGGGGCGCGGTGATGGCACCAGCAGCGGCAGCGGCCCCTCCCGCCAGCAGCGAACGGCGTGCAATCTTCATGAATTTCCTCTCCCTCCGGCAGGAGAGACTAAGTCAAAGTCGCCGCTTGTCCAGCACAGAAGATGGCCTGTCCGGGCAAAGCAAATAAGCGGGGCGCGGGAAGGGCCTCTGGAAGCCTAGAATTGCACGGCGTGCGCCTGAGCCACCGCCTGCGCAATGCGCATCGCGGCATTGCCATCGCCATATGGATTGTGCGCCCGCGCCATCGTTTCATAGGCTGCGGGGTCGTCCAGCAGGCGGATGGCCTCGCGCACGATCAGCTCTCTTTCGGTGCCCACCAGCCTGGCCGTCCCGGCTGCGATGCCTTCGGGCCGCTCGGTCGTATCGCGCATGACAAGGACCGGTTTACCGAAGCTCGGCCCTTCTTCCTGCACTCCTCCGCTATCGGTCAGCAGCAGGTCAGCCATACCCATCAGGCGCACGAAGTGCGGGTAGTCGAGGGGTTCGACGAGCGCGATATTGTCGCGCCCGCCAAGCACGGCTTCCATCACCGGGCGGACATTGGGATTAGGATGCACGGGAAAGATGACCGCGACATCCGGTCTTTGGGCGATTTCCGCAACAGCCGCCGCGATGTTCTGCATGCCCTGCCCGAAATTCTCCCGGCGATGCGCCGTAATGGCGACAATCCTTCTGCCCACAAAGCGCGCCGCCACCGCGTCAAGGCCGGCGGCCAGCTCCGGCTGCAACTCCACCTTGGCGCGGGTAGCGAACAGAGCATCGATCACCGTGTTACCGGTAACGTGAATGGCGCTCTCGGGCACGTTTTCGTGCCGCAGCGCCGTGGCGGCGCCGTCGGTCGGCGCAAAGTGCAGGTCTGCGACCGCGCCAGCGACCTTGCGGTTCACTTCCTCGGGCCACGGAGAATAGATGTCGCCGCTGCGCAAGCCTGCCTCGACATGGCCGACCGGGATCTTGCGGAAATAGCTGCCGAGGGTGACCATCATCGTGGTCAGCGTATCGCCATGAACCAGCACGCGGTCGGGTTTACAGGTGTCGAGCGCCGCCCCAAACTCGGTAAGGATGCGCGCGGCAAGCGCGTCGAGCGTCTGGTCGGGACGCATCAGGTCGAGATCGATGTCGGGGACGATTTCCGCGATCTCCAGCACCTGGTCCAGGATCTCGCGGTGCTGCGCGGTTACCGCGACGCGCACGTCCATCCCGCCATGCTCGCGCAGGGCGTGGACCACAGGAAACATCTTGATCGCTTCTGGCCGGGTTCCGAAGCAGACGAGGATGCGAGGGTACGGATTGTTCATGTCGCCTATTGCGCCCACATACCCCTGGTATCGTAGACGATCTTGCCGGCACTCAGATAGCGTGGTGCCGAACGGAACTGGTCATGATCGACCAGGACGGCGACGAGTTCAGCCTGAGCCATTGCCAGTTCGTAAGTCGCCAGCTGCGCGCCATGCTTGGCCATGGCACCGGGCAATTCATCGGTAAAAGGCTCCACCACCAGCACCCTGTCGCCATAGTCCCGAGCGATCCGCTCGGCAATTTCCAGCGCGGGGCTTTCGCGAAAGTCGTCGATATTGGGTTTGAAGGCGAGACCGAGCAGCGCGATCCGCGCATCGGGACTGGCATTGAGCATGGCTGCAAGGCGCGCAACGACATGATCCGGTTTGGCATCGTTTACCTCGCGCGCGGTGCGGATCAGCCGCGCCTGTTCCGGCGCGCTGGAAACCAGGAACCAGGGGTCCACCGCGATGCAATGGCCGCCCACGCCGGGACCGGGCTGCAGCACGTTCACGCGCGGGTGGCGGTTGGCCAGCCGGATCACCTCCCAGACATCGATATCCAAGTGTTCAGCGACCAGAGATAGCTCATTGGCGAAGGCGATGTTGACATCGCGGAAGCTGTTCTCCGTCAGCTTGACCATTTCTGCGACCCCAGCTGTGGTTTCCACGCAATCTCCGCGCACGAACTGGCGATAGAAGTCCTGCGCGCGGCGTGCACAGCCTTGAGTCAAGCCGCCGATGATACGGTCATTGGCCACCAGTTCCTCGATGATATGGCCGGGCAGCACTCGCTCAGGGCAATAGGCGATATGCACATCGGCTTGCTTGTCGCCGCAGAATCCGGGGATCGCAAGGTCCGGTCGCAACTCGGCAAGAATGCCTGCCACTTGCTGCGTCGTGCCAACGGGCGATGTGGATTCCAGAATGACGCACCCCCCGGTCGGCAGGACCGGTGCGATCAGTCTGGCCGCTTCCAGCACCATCGACACGTCGGGGGACTTGTTGTCGCCCAGCGGGGTAGGGACGGCGATCAGGTAGACATCGGCCACCGGCGCCTCGGTCGAGGCCGTCAGCATGCCGTCGGTCACGACATTCTTAACCAGCGCATCGAGGTCGGTTTCCTGGATATGCACCCTGCCCTGATTGACGACATCGACAATCCGCTCCGAAATATCGACGCCGCGAACGGATAGCCCCGCACGGGCGATGATGGCCGCAGTCGGCAGACCAATATAGCCAAGGCCGATCATGGCCACATCGAAGCGTTCCGCCTGGGCGTCACTCGCCTCGGCGTGCTGCTTCGTATTCTTCAGCTGCGACTGGTTGATGTACATCGATCATCCCGCTGGGCGCGCCGCCTTGATCGGCGGCACTGGTTGCCTAATTCCGCGTCAACCATTGGCAGACAATCGTTTAAGAACCGTTCCTTCGAGGGGACATACTGCCTTCCACAGACAACGAAGCGAGCAGCAGGAAATGATGCACGCGCAAGGCTGAATGAGCCGGGAGACGAGGCGAGCTGTTCAGCCTTCTCCCTGTGCGAGGTTGCTGCGAGCATCCACTTGCCCAAATTGACCACGCGAAGCTCATGAGCGAACCGAACCCGAACGGTAGGGACCGGTCAGCGGAGCGGTGTATGACGTGGCCGTGGGCCTGCGCCGCTCGTCGCCCACGTTCGGCGTTTGGGTGGGCGTGGAGCTTTCAACCAAGAACAAACGCATGCTTTGGATCCCGCCGAGCTTTGCCCAGAGCTTTCTCGCGCTCAAGGATTACACCGATTTCCTCTACAAGTACGATGCGCGCTATGCTCCGGAGCACGAGTACTCGCTCGCCCGGGCACTATGCCGCGCGCCGGTAATCTGGGGCCTTTTGGCAAAGGGCGGCCTCAACGCCTGCTGCGATGGCGATGCGGGCGTTGCTAGCTGGTTCGATTTCGCCGTCACCATCCAAGAGGAGGCGTTGGCGCCGGGCCTGTTGGAAACGCAATCCCGATCACCCCCCATCCCACCAGCGCCCATCCCATCTCCGCCGCGCGACCGGGCTTCTCGCTGCTCGATTGCAGCAAGGCGCAAGCTCTGCTGGAAGACAGCGAAACCCACTGGCGCGTAAACTTGCGCACCATGCTAAAAGAGGAAGCAGCCCTTGTTTAATCTGCTCATCACCGGCGGCGCCGGCTTCATCGGCGGCAATTTCGTCCACTACTGGGCGGACAGGCACCCTAGCGATACCCTGATCGTGCTCGATTGCCTGACCTATGCCGGCAACGAATCAACCATCGCCGGGGTCGAGCAGGCGGAACTTGTCGTCGGCGATATCCGCGATACCGCACTGGTCGAGAAGCTCCTGCGCGAGCGCGATATCGAAACGCTGGTCCATTTTGCCGCCGAGAGTCATGTCGACCGCTCGATCAGTGGTCCGGATGCCTTTATCGAGACCAACATCCTCGGCACCGACAGCCTGCTGAAGGCCGCGCGTGCGGTTTGGCTGGACGAAGGCAGCGGCAAGCCGCACCGCTTCCACCACATCTCAACCGACGAGGTTTACGGTTCGCTAGGCCCTGACGATTCCGCCTTCAGCGAAACCACGCAATACCAGCCGAACTCGCCCTATGCGGCGTCCAAGGCGGCATCCGACCATCTGGTACGGGCCTATTACCACACCTTCGGGCTGGAAGTCACCACGAGCAATTGCTCGAACAACTACGGACCTTACCAGTATCCCGAGAAGCTTATCCCATTGTTCCTGCTGAACGCGCTCCATGGCCGTGACTTGCCGATCTACGGCGACGGTATGAACGTGCGCGACTGGCTGCACGTGGAGGAACATTGCCGCGGCATCGAGGCCTGCCTGGCTAAGGGCAAGCCGGGCGAGACCTACAATATCGGCGGCGGCGCCGAACTACCCAACATGACTGTGATCGACACGCTCTGCGCAGAGGTGGACCGTGCGTTCGAAGAAATCGAAGGCCTTGCCGAGCGCTATCCCGATGCTCCCGCCGCACGCGGCGCGAAGTCGGTAACGCTAAAGACCTTCGTCTCCGATCGCGCCGGACATGATCAACGCTATGCGATCGACGAGAACAAGGCGCGCGCCGAACTCGGCTATGTGCCGCAGCGCAGCTTCGAAGAGGGGCTGCGCCAGACCCTGCGCTGGTATCTCGACCGCGAGGACTGGTGGCAACCGCTTTTGGCGCCTGCAGCCAAGGATGATGTATTATGACTGCGGGCGCCGGACTCTTGGCGCGGCGCAAGGCCGGTCATCTTTTCCGATCCCTGCAACACCGTCTCCGAAGTGGTAACTCCGCCAGCATTCAGGTGCTCATCAAAGACTTGCTGGACACAACGGAGCATCTTCGCTTGATGCAGGTCGATGGTCGCGCTGAGAGCTGAGACAGCCGCTTGCCGCCCCGATCACTCAAAGCCACGTCGGCCATCTTGTCGCGAGGTCGCGCTGATGAAAGCCGAGAGCGTAAGAGTTCGGGCAGCAATGCTTGCCTGGAAGGCGAAGTCCAGTCGTCCCTATGAAGACTAGCAATGTTTGTACTTTGTCATTTGAATGCGACCGGACAACAGGAGCTTTAGTGCTTTCTCAAGATCGAAAGCGTGAAAGTAGGGTTTCGGATTGGTGGTCAATTCCCGGAGAAGTCAGAAGAATTCAAGAGCCGCATACGGCGCTGGATGTGGCATGCAAAAGCGAGGTACGCTGCGGAGAGCGAGCGCCCTGAGCCGAACGTCAGCGGGCCTGACTTATCGCGGATCAAAGCCTCTGCTAAGCGACAATCCCTTAGAGCGAAAAAAGCAACGCTAGCCAAAAGAAACCAAGCAGTATCGCCCTAGCGAACCCAACAATACTCAATTCGTTTGATTTGACTCGACGATCGCTTGGGAATTCCCATTCCTTCATCGGCGTTCGAGCCTTCCCCTGAAAAACATTGAGGCTTCCCCTGCATCGAGCGTCGCTTCAAATATGATTTAACCAGTTGAATCCACGGTCGCGTGTGCAGGCAAGATTTGGCCAGATCAAGATCATTCTGGTCCATGCGATACTGTAGTCTCAGTTCCTTGAAGGGAAGTTGCTTGTGCGCCACGGCGCCGCTGTAAGCTGGCTCCAACGCGCAAAAATGGGGTGCTTAAGGATTTGTTAACTACATCCAACTAGGTATCAATCGCAACTATCCTATCAATACCCGCCAAATGCTTTTGATCTATGTCGATCTTTCGCATCCATCACTGGTTGGGTCTGTGTTGGCACTGTCAAATCGCTTTTGAGAGCATGAATGAGCACTCCGGAAAGATCAACGAAGCAGGCAGCCTCGGTGCGACGCAGCCTGACGGCAACAGAATACGAAGCGCTGCACATGCGAATGCAGAAGCTTCTGGCTGATCTCGACTGCATGCAACAAACACTGGCCGCAGCGAGGCTGGCAAGTGCGATCGATGCGCTCGAGGCAGATCACTCAACACCGCCTCAATCTTGACCGATAGTTTGCTGGAAAATTCGCGCCAGTTTGCTATACTGCAAATATGCGCAGTGCTGCGGACCGGGCCCCCGAAATTGTATCAGCGCTTACTGACAAGCAGCGCGAGGTGCTTGCCCTCCTTGGCGAAGGGCGCACGGGGAAAGAGATCGCAAACACCCTTTGCATATCCGAATCAGCTGTAATTCAGCGTATCGAAACGGTCCGCTCCAAGTTTGATGGTGCAACGCGCCAGGAACTCGGCCGGATCTGGAGGGAGCACGGCGAACCTGTGGCAAATGGAGCCTGTAAGGAACTTACAGGTAAATCTTTTGAGCTACTCAGCGAGCAAAACGAGTACCAATCAAGAGGGCAGGACGATGCGGCGCGAGCGGTCGAATTTGCGGACTCGGCGTTATTCAACGCCAAGGCCCCGTGGCAAGACAGGCTCGAGCCGCGTATCGTTCCGGAGGTGCTCGATGGCGAGAACGCCACGATATTTCGCTGGGTTTATGCGGTTGCCGCAGCAGTAGGGTTGGTAATTTTGATGCTGATCCTGCTCGCGGTTGCCGATGCGCTCGGGAATATGGTCTAGGCGCTCGCCACCTCCAATTTAGGATCGCACCGCCTGATTTGTGAGCATCGGGCGGAGGAGTACGAATGAAAATGCTTACTTTCGAAACCGCGTCGAAGCGCGTTGCCGATGATTTAGAGCAGGCGGAAAATCTCGCCAACGAACTGCAGCGTGCAATTGCCCAGTTGCAGCTTAGCATGATGAACCTGCGAATCGATACAGGCATTGCAGCCTATGAGGGCCAGCTTTCAGTGGTTCGTGTGCAGGAAGCGCAGTCCAAAGCAGTTGCCCTACAGAGCGACTTGCTAAAGGCCCACAAGGGACTACGTTCTGACTTTTCGCGGATTACAATGGTTCCTGATGACAGAGATCGCTGTCCAACCCAAGGTACAGTGCCGAACATCAGGGAAGTTGCCTGATGTCAGAATGACAACCAGGGCCTTCCTGAACTGAGGAAATCCGATGTGGGAAGCCCTGCTTGTCGATTTGCGTCCGTTGGTCCAAGCGGGGCTATTTGTACTCCTCGCAGCTTATGCGCTCCTCAAGTGTGATTGGCCAGAGAAGGCCGCAGCACTGATTTTCTTGGGAGCCATCCTTTTGGATGAACTGCACCACGCACTCTTCCCAGAAGGCATATATGATCGGGTGAATGTCGGTCACCTGGTGATTGATGCCATCATGCTTCTCACGCTCATTCAACTCGCAATGCGTGCAAACAGGATTTATCCGTTATGGCTATTGGCAGCGCAGTTAATCGCGGCAGCCATGCACCTCGAAAGAGGTCTGCTCGCGACAATTCATCCCTTCGCCTATTGGACCTTAACTCGCCTGCCATCTTACCTGCAACTAGTAGCCCTTTGCGCGGGGATCGTGGCGTACCGCATCCGGGTCAATCGCGGGATCCGCGTCAGGCCTTGGCGAACGAACTCAAGGCCATCATCGGCGAGGCTGCGGAGCATGTCGCTGATCGATTGATTTCCCGCTTCGGTTCAGTCGGTCGCGTCATGTCCGCATCGCCCGAAGCCCTAGCGGCAACACTTGGCGAAAATCATAGTGCGATCAACGCAATCACGGCGGCAAACACACTCGTCAGGCTTGGAATTCATGAGCAATTGGTTGGCCGCCCCATCAATGTGACCGACCCGTTGCTACAAGAACATCTGCGGGCACAACTGCTTTATTCGGGCGTCGAACGGCTTTATGCCGTCTTTGTCGACCCAAATGGGCTTTATCTCAACAGTGAGATGATTTCGATTGGGGGGCGTGGCAACCTCATTTTCGACTTGCGCAAGCTCGTGCACCGAGCGTTGGATAACGACGCAACAGGGTTACTCCTTGCGCACAATCATCCTTCGGGCAATTGTCGTCCAAGCCCCAAAGACATTGCCGAAACTCAACGCTTGGCACATATCCTTGAGGCGTTGGAACTCTGGTTGATTGACCACCTTATCGTTTGTTCCAGCAGCGTTTACAGTCTCGGCAAAGCGCGCGCATTATGAGTTCTGAGACCTCACGTACGCAAGCAACTCGCCTACGGGCTGCGGCCCATGAAATGCTCGCCCTCGCAGATGAACTCGAAAGAAGCACTCCCCAGCGCCAGACGGCACTCCCGTTTTCCCAGACGGTCTCACCCAGTGCACTCGCTGCACTCGCAAGCAAGCACTTCGCAGATCGCGAACTGCGGAAATCATGCATAAATGACGCGTTTTTCGGCGAACCCGCATGGGATATGTTGCTTTATCTGTTCATCAAGGCCTGTGAGGATAGGCGCGCCTATAAGACTGCAGTGACTAGCGCATCAGGAGTTCCTCACAGCACAGCGCTTCGCTATCTCGAGCTACTCGAACGCGATGGGATCGTGAGAGTCGAGCTAGCCGAAGGTGACAAACGGGTGCAACTCGTCTCGCTCACACCAAAGGGTTCATCGGCGATGGCCGATTATCTCTCGCGTTCACTCCAGGGAGTACGTCAGGGCGTTCCCAAAGTCGGGGCTGAGCGGGAAACGTCGGCAAGCCAAGGTGTGCACCTGAAAGAGCCCCGCACCTTTAGCGCAGACCTCTAATTGGCCGCAATTTTGGCGGTCATGGCTGAGGGCCTGCCATCGTCCATAAGAGTTGCAATCGCCTTAAGCACCGCCCCCAATTTGACCAACGCTACCGAAGGGCAGCTATAGTGGATTTCAATAGATGTTCCGGACATCGAAACCGTACAGGCGGCAGGACCATTATAGGCTTGGGAGATCAGAGCACCGAAGGGTGCGTTCGCGACCAGGCGCGAAGCGACCGATTCTACGGCACGCAACTTCAACAGCAGCTCGAGCTCAGCAATATCGGGCCGTCCACCAAGCAGGGCAATGACGTCTTTGGGGGCTACCTCGAGACAATCGAGGGCACTGCGCAGGCAGTCGATCAGGTCGCAGGATTGATCCACCTGGCCACATAGGTTCAGCCAACTGAAGACCATATCGCGCCACGCATCCTCATCGATACGCGCTGCATTGAATTTCAGCCTAGCCACGAAAATACCTACATATTCGAAGTATCTTTGTCGCCATTCAGTTTGTCAAAGGAGTGGCCCCTATTGAGTTCCAATCTCAAAAATGGCGCGCCATTTTATCCATTAAATTCGGCATGTTATCTTCTTCCAGAAAATTATAAGTAAGATTACCTAAGCGCATTTCATGGAGATAGTACGCCTGATTCTAACGGCGCACGAGGATGCCCCTTAATCTCCTGGTGCGCTCAGCCGTCCTCAAGAGCAACTTCTTGCTACTTTGAACTAGATCGCAGTTGGATTTGCCATTGTTCGCGCGCACCTTCACGAGCCTTGTAATTACTGCCTTAGTAATTGCACCCCAAGGCACCCCTGCCGCCCAGAGCGCGCAGGGACAGTTCGGTCTGCGACTCGTCATCGTGCCAAAATGTCATGAGCCAAGTGATCCAGAGGCATCCGTCGTACCGCTCATTGCTGACGCCCAAGATGCAATTTCCCATGCTCGGGTCTATCTATCCACCCTAGCTGGGACGCAAGTCGAACATTCAGTGGAATTGCGAGCCGAGCATGACCGTGACAATACCGGGAGCTGGCTGATCAGGCGGGCAGGCAATGCCCGCCCCATTTTACGGATTGATAGGTGTTCCGGACGTGTGACGCCGTTGCCAACAGGGTAGAATGTTTGGAGATGACCTAGAAATGCACGGTCACCCGCACCGTGTCGCGATAACTATCAGGCGTGACATTCGTATCGGGCACCGTAACGTGGACCGGGTAATTCTGGTCGAAGCCCGTACCGGTACCTGTAACACCGTTGCCTACGCTGCTGACCGATGCGGTGTCGCCCCAAATCGGGCCTGTCGGGCTTGCTGACCTAAGCTGATAGAGCAAAACGTCGCCATTGCCGGTTGTGCCAGTCATTTCGCCCAGGCCCGCCACGTCGCCATTGGATGGTTGGAGCCCGATGTTGTATGCTGTTCCGTTCGGACAATTGACGCTGATACTGGCAATCCCCGAAGCCGACCCCGCACCTGCCGACACTGCCCCGAGATCTGCATTGCCGAGCGCGATGATCTGACATTCGTTGACAAGTGTGGCCAGTATGGAGAGCGTAAACCTCTGTCCTGAAAATGAGAATCCAACATTCGCGTTGCTCTGGCATTGGCCGCCGTTGTTGAGTGTGCCGAGCTCTGCATTGTAGAAGAACGCGGTGTAACTCCCTGGCGTCGGCGACTGATTGGGCAGGATCGCTCCGTAGAACGGGACGCTTCCACTAACTGAGGTCCCAATCCCACCTGGTATGACAACCGTCGTCGTCAGCGGTTGAGCTGGCGTCCACGGTTGGCTCAGGGCGGGGTCCTCATAAACCTGATAGTCGACGAAGAAGCCTCCTGATCTTAGCACGGGCTGGCTCCGCGACCCCGGCCAGCTAGGCCTGCCACGATCGACGCAAAGAGCAAAACTGCGGGGCGTGGTTGAATAATTGGTGCAGGTGTAATCGATCGTTCCGCTCCCGACCGAACTCGTGCCGAAGTCCATGGCCGCATTATCCATAAGACAAACGACGTTCGCCTCTGCCTTGCCGGGGAAGAGCATCGCGCAGAAAACCGCCGCCAGTAGCGTGATTGCTACTTGCAGCAGCGAATTAGCGGGATATCGGACAAGATCGTGTTGCATCGACATTCATCCTATACGCGAACAGGTCATGCGGCCCAGTCGACCAGCACGATTTTCAGGGAATTCCGGAGGAAGTTCTATTCTGCATGGTCCATTCTCGGCTTCAACAAGAATGCGGCTTCCTGGCACCGGATTGTCGATGAACAACTGACCATCAAAGCCCACCATCAGCGAGCGAGGTTCACTGCCCTCAGGGCCTGCCATGGTGCCCGCTGCAATCGGAATACCGCTCTCGTCGACCAAGGTGAGCAAGACCGCATGGCTGGGCGACAGATCAAAGGTTACGGAAACGCCGGTTCTGAGCGATGGCACAGCTTGCTGTGCAACACTGGCGACTTCGATATCGGCAGGCAGATTTGTCGTATCAATCGATACGCGGTTGCGCTGGTAGGCGTTTAGCCCAGTGATCAGCAATTGACCGTTGACATTGGTCTGTCCGATTTTCCGATTATTCAGATTGACGGGAACATCCGCCACACCAGAGGTGGAAACGACGGCGAACCCATCAAAAATCTTGCGTGATGAGTAAAATCCGCCGTCCATCGCAACAATCGAACCCGACAGTCCAAGATAACCCGATACATTGGAGCCGAAAATTCGTGTACCTGCGGTCGCTTGACCAAAGGAGCCGAGATGGTCGACCTGAGCGGACCCACGGAAACGGTTGCCGCCATAGGATCCGTCTATTGCCCAGCCCGTTCCGCCCTCGTAAGGTACGCTGCGTCGATAGCCGAAAGCTCCGGTTGTGCGTCGCTCATTTGCCTGCACGGTTGCACGAAAGTGGTCGCGGTTGCCCGGTACGAAGGTCAACGTTGCGAAGACACCACGCTCGGACGTATCCGCCAAGTTAACGTCCGCCGAAAAGCTCAGCGCGAAGTTATCGTTGAGTGCACGGTTCCACGTCGCGCTGGCGTAGCTCCGGCGGGCTTCGCTTGGGAAGCGCTGCCGGATCAGGCTGGCGCCGAAGCTTCCTAGCCAATCACTGTTATAGCCAACGCTGACAATATCGCGCTCTATGGGGAATGCCGCCCCTTCACTGGCCGGGATGTCAATATAGGATTGGCTCGTGCGTTGCATACTTGCGGCAAGATTGAAACGGGAATTCGAATAGGAATAGCCGACTTCCAGCCTATGACCGGTCGTATCGTTGCCCTGGCTCGCAGCGGCCGAAGCGGTCAGTACGCCCCACTGCGGCACTGCCCAGACGATCCCCCCACCTGCATTGCCGAACTCTGCGCCAAGCTCCGCATGGCCTTCGATCGTTATCGCATTTGTAAGACCCCTGCGCAGGCTAGCGCTCGCCACAAGGCTTTGCCCGTAATTGAAGGATTCCAGACCGTAGTGGCGGCGTACCGCACCCACTTCCACCGACCAATCGGTAAGGCCCCTGCGCAAGAGCAGCGGCGTATCATATAGCGGGTAATCGATCCTGGTCACTTGTCCGAGCACGTCGGTCACCACAAGCTCGGCATTGGCGGCACCATTCACGCGGGTCGGCCCCGACCCGATCTCGAATGGCCCAGGCGCAACCTCGCCCGAGTATCGGCGGATGCCATCAATGTACAGATCGACGGTCGAAGGCAGCGTGGCTTCACCGTAAAAGGCGGGCACTGGTGCAGTCACGAGATAGGGCTGCAAGGCAAAGTCGGTACCGAAGCGGACCCCGCCGATCCTGCTTGGACGCGAAAGGCTGGTCGACCGGGTGACAATGTCACCGACACGCAATGTGAGGCGACGATCGGGAAATGTCATGGCTGCGCTGGTGTCTAAGCGCAGGAACTGTGTAGCCTGACCGGCACCGCGATTACCCAGCCGGAACAGGCCGGTGTTTTCAAGCAGGAAATTGCCCGAGAATACCCTAGTTTCGGTCACCCCGTCGAGCGTTACCTGGCCATCGGCATAGTTTGCGTAGATGTCATAGTTCACCAAGGCTCCCGTCGCGCTCTCCGCGATAGGATGGTCTTCGTCATAGAAGTTGAGGCGGCTAGTCGCGACGGCCAACCGGCCAGGCTCGACCATGATGCTGAGTGATTGCGAAGCTGCATCATAGGCAAGATTGTCGCCGAAGGTGGTCGCCAGCGATACTAGCTCATCGCCTCCCGCTTCCGCACCATCTAGACGAAGACCAAGACCCTGCAGCACCGAACGCGTGGCCCACAATTCATTTTCAACGAGCCGAAACTGGGCAAGGCCATGGTCCATCCCGTTCACCTCGACATCGAGGAACAACACGACCCCGCTAACCGGAGAAGAGGCACGCTCGATCGTGACCGCAGAAGCGATCCGGGCCCGGTCGATGGTTAGCTCGACGCTTTCGGCAGCGGTCCCGTCTTCCTCGGCCCTGGCAGCTTGCGCGGTCAGGAGCGAGGCAGTCAGGGCCGCGCTACCGATCTGCGTGAACCAACGCGACATCTTCGCGTTGCTGCGTGCCATTAAGTGTAACCTCGATCTGACCACCCTGCGCAAAGGTCTCCGCAGGTTCAGACAATAGGAAGCGGCGCTCTGCGCCGGGAAGGACATAGCCGAGCAGGCCGTCCGTGAGAGTGGTGACTTCACCGCTGGTAGAAACAAAGCGCACTGCTGCAAGCTGTGCGCGGGTTTCCCCCAAATTAACCATGTTTAGCCACGCTGAATCGCCGTCGAGTTCGATCTCCCACGAGAGTACTGGCTGAACGTCGCGACAGTCGGGATTGGTCAGGTATACGGGCACCGAATAGCGCAAGACATATTGCAGCCCGAGTTGCACTTCGCCAGGCGCTGCGGGGAGCTCGTCCACAATGATGCGGTAGGAACGCTCGCATTCGCTCATTGAGATTGCGGCTTCACCAAATCGTACCAGACGAACGACCTGTTCACTGTTTGGATCGACCTGGACAAAAGGTGGGCTGGCCACGATTTCATCTGTTTCCACGAGTCGATCTTCGCCCTCGACCTGAGTCCAGCGATAGACTCGCAATTGCGCCCGCAGCGGATCATCCGAACCATTCGCGAGGCGCAGCACGCCGGAGCGCTCCTCGATCTCGACCGAGATCGGGGAAACTTGTAGCCCTTCGGCATGCGCAACCGCGGGAGCGGTCGCGCATGCCATCAGGGCGACTGCCTTGCGGAATGAGAAATGCATGGCAATCGTTCTCCGGATTAGTAGTTGACCGTAATGGTCACGGTATCCGAGTAGCTGTCCGGCGCGTAGTTGGCGCTTGGCACGGTGACGTAGACCGTGTGGTCCTGGTCAGCCCCGTTGCCTGTGCCAGCAACGCCGTTCCCCACGGTCGTGGTGGTGGCGGTGTTACCCCAGATCGTACCCGACGAACCAGACGCCTGGCGCAATTGGTACGGCACTGTGTCAGTGCTCGAGCCTGCGGGCGACATCACACCAGCACCATCGGTTGCACCATTCGAAGGAGCGAGACCGATAAAATACGGAACCGTCTTGGAGCAATTGACAGAAAAAGTACTGCTGCCACTCAAGTTGGTCGCATCGGAAGTCTGCGTACCCAGATCGATATCGGAGGCCGTACCCGCCGTAACGGCGCACGTAGCCTCAATGTCGATCAGGACATCGAAAGTACCGGTCGCAGTATTGGCATGTGCAGCGCTGGACCCGAAAAGAGCCATGGCAGCAACACCAACAGCGCTTAACCCGTTGGTTAGATAGGTCATAGAGATCCCCATTCTTTTTGCGTTGCCACGTCGGCAACAGGGGGGGGATTACCAACCAAGAGTAAAAGAAATGGTTAACTGGAATCTAACATGCGGTTAGTCATTCTCCGCAATCCAGATCACTCAGCGCCTTGAGGAGCATCAAAATCGGCTGTTCGCCTGGCGGCTGATGAGCCAACCCAAAGCTGGGCAGATGCACTATCTCTCCATCGATGGAAGCAAACGCCTCCAATCGCTCGCAACATGCGGAGTCCGAATTGAGATGGCCCGTTAACGGTATTTTGGATCAGAGGAGACGAGCTGCCCCCCAGCATCTGAAATCGGTTTGTCGTCTTGAAGAGGCAGCAACCGTCCCTAAGTAGCAGCCCTCGACGGCTCCGTATTGACACGTAAGCTTCTCAGCCTTTGGCCGCCTTCTCCTCAACACAAACGATGCAATTCTGCACTATTCGTGCCGCGTCCCGCCTGCTTTTCACACCCAGCCTTCGCATAGCGTTGACTATGCGCTGGTCGACGGCAGACGGAGAGATCTTGAGCGACCGTGCAATCTCTTTGCTAGTTTGGTAGTCTGCCAAAAGGACCAATGTCTCGTACTGCTTGGTCGTGAGCGTCGGCTTCATCCATAACCCCTTTCGAGGGTTAGAGTGACACTCAACTCTTATTCTACAGTTGCATTAGACATTAAATATTCCTTTATAGGTTTTACCTAGCGCTCCGTTAACCAACTTTAAATATGTACGAACGGGATCAACAGTTAGGCATATTTTGTTCACATGTGTTACAGACGTTGTGACGCGAACCCCGATAGATCTGCGCGACAGCGGGCGGTTTCTAGATTACAGGTAGCTAGTTTAATCAGATGATCTTCCCCCTTTCAGAGTGGCCCAGAATCTGTTTTAGATTTGGCCACAAAGGTGCAAGTGGATGGCGAGGAATCACAAGCCGGAGGAGATTATCAGCAAGCTGCTTGAAGCGGAGATGGAGCTGGCACAGGGCGGAAGTGTGGCAGATGCCTCTCGCCAGATTGGTGTCACGGAGCAGACCTATTATCGCTGACGCAGGGTATTGCGGCCTGAAGACGGACCAGACCCGGCGCATGAAGGAGCTTGAGAAGGCGAACGTCCGGTTGCGTTTGGCGGTGTCGGATCTGACGCTCGACAAGCTGATCCTGCAGGAGGCGGGAAAGGGAAACTTCTGAGCCCCGCACGGCGTAGGCGCTAGATCGACCAGAACCGCGGCTGAAGCGCAACGTCTTGGACTTTGCCCTGACATGGTGCGCGGACTGCACTAACGGCCTATCGAGCCCCAAATTGCGGACACGTTGGCCTGCTTGAGCTGATGCTTTTGGTCAAGAAGCAGCCAGGATAGTGGTACTGAGAGAATTTCAGCAGAAAGGTGGCGTGGAGAGGTAGCGCGACCAAATGGCTTATTGGCTCTCAAGCCATTCCCGAAACCGCGCAAGAGCCTCCTCGGCATCGAGCGTAGCAACGAGCATCTCCTCGCCTGAGCCGTCGTTCTCCAGCATTGCAGGGAACGCGCGAACTGTCCTTTTGGCTTCACACTTTGCTGGCACCATTCGCATTCCCTTGTCGCACTCTGACAGGTATATTAATTAATGGTAGATCACGCCGCGGGCGGCAAAAGGATGCAAGAGTTTCCTGAACTCGGCTTGGCGCAACAGGCCTCAAGCAGCGCAACGGTAGCGCGACAAGCAAGCCTGCCCGCCTTCGACCTTTTGGCGGCCATTCGGATTATTCCATGAGCGGCTCTCGCCGGAAACAAAGCAAAGGGCCGAAACAGTGGCGCTACGGTCACTCGACTATCCTGTCTGTCGATTGTGCAGCTGTGCGCTTGGCGTGACCGCCACGCTCGTGCCATCGTCTCTGATGGCAGTCCACGTGCCATCTTCTTCAGGTGGAGAGTTCACCCGGCATTTTGGAGAGAGTCGAGCCGCGATTGCTTCGGATGACGCGTGCTCTGAAGCGCCTGACACGGGTGACCGGCAGCGGGCATAATGGCAGCCTCAAGTATCCTGGTACATGAGCGCAAAAAGGTAAAATGGCTGGAGAGAGAGGAAGCCCGCCAGTCAACTAGCCGATTGCGCAAGCGCGGCATAAATCACGAGGCGGATAGCTTCGCCACTCGTTCTCGCCTTGAGCTTGAGTTTGGCGTTGCCGCGATGGATCTCGACCGTACGGAAGCTGATACCCAGCTCTTCGCCTATCTCTCTATTCCTGAGGCCAAGTGCCATAAGGTCCAACACCTGCTTTTCACGGCGACTCAGCTGGTCAACCATATCCTGCGCATCGCGCCACTGGTCAGGCGTTCCGGCCAAGCTGATGTCAGTAGACGAATCTATCATTAGAATAGCATAGCGGTCTTTACTTGCCTTGTGCAGGGAGTCACGCTGCGCGGTCTTGGGTTCAATATGGATGATTGATGCAAGGTCTCGTGTGGCCTGCCTCATCAGGGTGGTCCACCGTTCATCGCCGGGCAGTTCGACCGGCTCTTCGTGCTGTTCTTTCGCATCAGCCTTGTCCGTCGTTCCGAAGACGAGCTGGTCGATCTCGGCCGTATCGAAGCCGATCACCTCCATGTCGCAGTTGATGTCTTCGTCGAGCAGCAGTCCGAGCTCTTCGCCAAGGATGTCGAAGTCCCAGCCAGCAAGCTCGGCGAGCTTGTTGTCGGCCAGGACATAGGCCCGCTTCTGGGCAGCGCACATATGTCCAAGCTTGATCGTCGGTACCTGCGTCATCTCAAGCGTTGTCGCGGCAGCATGGCGCGCGTGCCCTGCGAGGATATTGTCATCCTCGTCGATGATGATCGGATTGGTGAACCCGAACTCGGCAATCGACTTTGCGATGAGGTCGATCTGTCTGTCGGTATATGTCCGCGCATTGCGCGGGTTGGGTTTGAGCGAGCCAAACGGCTTCAGCTCGATATTCAGGTCATCGGCGTGTTTCATGTTTGTGTACCCCTGTTCCAAGTTCGGGAAGGCGAACCGGAGGCCAGTCGGTCATGCGGCTTCCCGAATGGGGGCAGAGCTTCTCCAGAGGAGCGTTTTCCTCAATTGGCAGGAAGCAACAATCCACAGAAAAATGTGTTATGAATCGTGCACTTGTATCACGCCCTTGATACACGGTTTGTGCAATTTGCGCGAACTCGAGAGACCCATTCGGCGGCATTTGATCGTCTATTCAGAGAGATCTTCGCCGGACAAGCTTTCGCTGTTCAGGTGGCTGAAGTTCCCTGCTCATCGCGAGAAAATTCCCTGCCTGGAACAGCCCTTAGATCCGCTGAGCCGCAGTATTGCGCCGTTCTCAGCGACGAGGCGCGTGCGAGTTTCGGGAGATTTCCGTGCAAAATTCCTGTTAGCAGGGAAATTCGAATGGCGATCACGCAACAACGGTCGGTATCGCCCTAGATGCCGACCCAATATCAATGGATTTTCCAGACTGGATGGTGCGGTCGAGAAGACTCGAACTTCCACGGCCTTTCGGCCACAACGACCTCAACGTTGCGCGTCTACCAGTTCCGCCACGACCGCACACCAATACAGACAGGCGGGCCGCAGCCCGCCTTGGTAGGAGCGCGCCCCTAGCAAGAAGGCAAAGGCGCTGCAAGCAGACTCTTGGCTGCCTGTTCGCACCCCCGCGAAAGCCTGCGGTTACTGGGGTTTCCAGCCGAACTCGGCAAAGCGCGCGCGGCGCGGGATATCGGTCACGGCTTCATTGATCGTGACCGTTTCACCCGGGGCCAGTTCGCGCTGCGGTGGGGGCACTTCCCAGCTGTAGACAATGGCATCGCGCCCGTCTCGCAGCACGATCAGGATGGTGGGAATAGTGCGCGTCTGCGTGCCTATATTGGTAATGCGCCCGCTGGCGCCGAAGAACTCGGTGCCGTTGGGCAGGGTTCGGCGTTCCTGCTCCTCGGGCGGGAAGTCCAGCTGCAGGTCCGGCTGGTCAGCCGCGAAGGTGGGCCGCTCCACCGGCACCCAGTCAGGCAGCCCCCAATAGCTGACGGCAAAGATCGTGCCGGCCACCACCATAGCAAAGATAGCCGCGGCCCAGGTCCACATCTTCAGCGGGTTGCGGCGCGGGCGGAAGGGTGGCTCCGCATCGAAGGGCGAGTGCTCGTCTTCGCCATAGGCATGGGCTTCGACAACCGGCGGCGGCGCGACTTCGTCGGGCTCCTCCACATGCGGCGGTTCGGGCAGCGGATCGTGCTCCGGCTCCGGCTCCGGTTCTGGCGCGGCTTCAGGTTCCGGCTCGGGCTCCTCTGCCACCGGCGGCGGGACCTCGTCCTGCGATTCTTCCGAAACCGGCTCCGGTTCCGCAACCGGCTCCGGTTCCGAAGGCGGAGACGGAGGCGGTGCTGCCTCAGGCGGGCGCTCTAGCTGCGGGCCTTCCTGGAACCAGCTATGCCGGCACTTGGCACAGCGCACAGTGCGGCCTTCTACGCCAACGGCGGTATCGGGCACGACATAGCGTGTCGAGCAGGCAGGGCACTGGATTATCATTGCACTGGTCAACCCCTACGCCCAGCCAGTATGCGCGGGCAAGCTTGCACTGTCGCAACATCCGCACGGTTCCGCCTTTTTTCCACAAGCACCAGCGCCTATAACAGCCCGGAATGCCCGCATTGCCCTTCCCCGCGCCGTTCCAAGGCACTAGCACCCGGCCATGAGCGGGAGTGAAGATTCCATTGTCCAGTTCGACAATGTCGGGCTGCGCTACGGCACCGATCGCGAGGTGCTGAGCGACATTTCCTTCACGCTCTATCCCGGCAGCTTCTATTTCCTCACCGGTGCCAGCGGTGCCGGGAAGACCTCGATGCTGAAGCTGCTGTACCTTGCCCAGCGGCCCACACGTGGGGCGATCCGCATGTTCGGGCAGGACCTGATCACCCAGCCGCGTGGCAGCCTGCCCGATTTCCGGCGGCGCATCGGCACGGTGTTCCAGGATTTCCGCCTGATCCCACACCTCACCGCGTTCGATAACGTTGCCCTCCCATTGCGCATTTCCGGCATGAGCGAAGCCGAGATCCAGAAGCCCGTCGCCGACATGCTGGCGTGGGTCGGCCTCGACCACCGGACAGACGCACGCCCGGCCACGCTTTCAGGCGGGGAACAGCAGCGCGTCGCCATCGCCCGCGCGGTGATCGCTCGGCCCGAAATCCTGGTGGCGGACGAGCCGACCGGCAACGTCGACCCGGAAATGGCAGTGAAGCTGCTGCGCCTGTTCGAAGCGCTCAACAGGCTCGGCACCACCGTGGTGGTGGCCACCCACGATGTGCACCTGCTGCGCAAGGTGCCGGATTCGCTGATCATGCGGCTGGACAAGGGTTCGCTGTCCGATCCCACCGGCGCGCTGCGCTATCCGCCCCGGCGCGAAGGGAAAGCCTGATGGCGCTTGGCGCGCTCATCCGCCGCGGCACGCCGCGTTTCGGCAGCGAAAGCGCGCGCATGATGCCGCAGGCGCGCATTACCGGGCCCATGCCGTGGGTGATCGCGATCATGATTGCGCTGACGGTGATGGCAGCGGCAGCCGGCCTTGCGCTTGCCAACGTCGCCGGCAACGCACGGGCAGAGATTGCCGGCGGCGTGACCGTGCAGGTGGTGGAAGGCGCACCGGCAGAGCGGGCTCGGCAGGCCGAGCGCGCGGTTGCCTTCCTCTCCGCGCGTGAGGATGTCGCCTCGGTCCGCCGCGTGCCTGACGAGGAGCTGGCTGCCCTGCTGGAGCCGTGGCTGGGCGAAGGGGTCAACGTAGAGGACGCCGTGCCAACGCCCGCGCTGATCGACGTGCGTCTGTCCGGTCCGGTCACCGCGCTGCGGCTGCGCGAACTGCGGCGCGACCTGGTGGCCGAAGTGCCCGCCGCACGACTGGACGCACAGGCCGGCTGGCTGGGCCCGGTATTCGAAGCGATCCGCTCGCTGCAATATCTGGCGATCGGTCTGGTCGTGCTGCTGGCCTTTACCAGTGTTGCCGCAGTGTGGCTGGCAGCGCGCAGCGCGCTGGGTGCCAATCGCGACACGATCGAGGTGATCCACCACCTTGGCGGCACCGACGGGCAGATTGCAGGCATCTTCCAGCGCTCGATCGGGATCGACGCCGCGCTCGGCGGTGCTGCCGGGCTGGCGCTGGGCGTGGGCGCGATATTCGTGCTGGGGCAGCAGTTCGCCGGCCTTGGCTCGGGCCTGGTGGCCGGCGGCGCACTGCAACTGACGGATTGGCTGGTCATTGGCGCCGTTCCGCTGCTGGGCGTGCTGCTGGCCGTGCTGACCGCGCGCTTAACCGTGGTCGCTGCCTTGCGGAGAATGCTGTGACCCTGCGCCGCATCATCGCTGTACCGCTAATCCTGTGGGCGCTGGGCTTCATATGGTTCGCCATCACCTTGCCGCAGCCTGCCCCGCAATCCGAAACCGATGCGATCGTGGTGCCCACCGGCAGCGGCGGCCGCATTCAGCGCGGCATGGAGATGCTGCAACTGGGCGCAGCCGAGCAGATGCTGGTGACCGGTGTCGATGCCAGCGTGCAGCCAGACGAGTTCGTGGCCGAATTCGACGTACCGCAGCGGATCATGGACTGCTGCATCACACTGGGCTTTTCCGCGCTCGACACGCGGGGCAACGCCCGCGAGACCGCCGAGTGGCTGGAGGAGCGCGAGTACAACTCTCTGCGCCTCGTCACCGCCGACTGGCATATGCGCCGCGCTGCGTTGGAACTGGAAGACCAGCTGCCGGACAATGTCGAGGTCTTGCGCGACGCGGTGCGCTCCGAAGCCAGCTTCGGCACGCTGTTCGTGGAATATCACAAGCTGATCGCAGTCTGGCTGTTGCAGGTCCTGGGGTGATCTACCTTCGCAACCTTGCTTTCTACCTGACCTTCTATGGCGGTTCGATCCTGCTGGTAATCGCGGCGGTGCTGGCAGCATGGTTTGCGCCCGCCCGCGTGCGTGCGGTGTGCGATGCCTGGTCGCACCTGCATCGCTGGGCCTGCGAGAAGCTGCTGGGCATCCGCGTGGTGGAGACCGGCAAACGACCCGAGACGCGCGCCTTCTATGCCATCAAGCACGAGAGCTTCTTCGAAGCGATCGACCTCCCCCACAATTTCGACCACCCTGCGCTGTTCGCCAAGCAGGAGTTGTTCGACATCCCCGGCTGGGGTCTTGCCGCGCGCCGGTACGGCGCCATCCCGGTGGCGCGTGAGGAAGGGGCGAAGGCGCTGCGGGTGATGATCCGCGAGGCCAATCGCTTCCTCGACGCCGGACGCCCGATCGTGATCTTTCCCGAAGGCACACGCGTGCCGCACGGCAGTCAACGGCCGTTGGGGGCGGGCTTTGCCGCGCTGTACAAGCTGATGGGCCTGCCCGTGGTGCCGGTGGCGGTGGACAGCGGTCCGCTCTACCAGCGCTTCTGGAAACGGCCGGGCACCATCACTGTGCATTTCGGCGAAGCGATCGAACCGGGCCTGCCGCGCGAGGAAATCGAAGCGCGTACGCTGGCAGCGATGAATGCGCTGAATGGCGATGCCGCCATCGCCCAGGACTAGCCCTCGATCGCAGCGATCACGCTCGCCAGCCAGTCGCGCGCATCCGTGCGATCTCCTGCATCGGCAACGAATTCCTGCCCCCGCGCGACGCTCTGCAAGCGGCCATTCTCGTGCCAGCGATCGGCGCGGTGATGATAGCTCAGCCCGGTTTCGTGCAGCCATGGCGGAACCCGCCACATGCTGGGCGGGCCTTCGGGCACGGTCAGGCGCAAGGCATCGCTGGCACTATTCGCCGTGCTTCCGGTGCCAAGATAGGCGGTATCGTTCGCCGCATGCAGACCGATGGCATGTGGTACACCCAGGGCGGCGAGTTCCTCCATCTGCTGCGAAGGTGCATCAGGCAGCGCCAGCATGTCCTCTATCTGCAAGTAGGCGAAGATCCGGTGATGGGGTTTGCCGCCTGCCTCCTGGAAGAGGCCGAAGAAGACGAAGCAATCGCCCACGCCCACGCCCTGCCGCGCCAGATGCGTCTGCGCCGCGCCGCACTGGCCCAGCACGGCGCGCCCGCCCGGCAAAAACATCGGATCGTGATGACACAGGTCCCGCGCGCCAAACTTTCCTCTGCTCGCCGCTGTCGCCAGCGCGCCCAATCCCAGGTCGCCGTAGCTTGTACGCGAAAGTGCGCCATTTGCAGGAATCGGCAAGCTAACCGGGCGGCCATCGACAATCGGCGAAGGTCCTCCTCCGGCAGAACTGTCAAAACCCTTGCGGCTCAGCACGATCTTCATGCCCAAGGTGCCTAGCGTCATGGCTCTGCACTAGCTAGGCTCAAGCCCAAGGGAGAGACGACAATGCAGCCAATCACGCTTGGCCGGATGCGCATCCACAAGGTGTTCGAGATGGAATCGCCAACGCCGATGGTGGCCAACCTGCCCGGCGTCACGCCGCAGGACCTGCAACAGCTTCGCCAGTGGTACCAGCCGGGAGACGACGAGATCGGCGCCGATGCCGAAAGCTCGCGGATGACCTTCTCGGTGCATTCGTGGATCATCGAAGTCGACGGACAGACGATCCTGATCGACACCTGCGACGGCAACCACAAGAACCGTCCGGTGCCCGAGGTGAACCAGCTCAACACCGATTACCTGGGCAACCTCAATCGCGCAGGCTTCGCGCCTGAGGATATCGATCTGGTGATGTGCACCCACCTGCATTTCGATCATGTCGGCTGGAACACCCGGCTGGAGAACGGCAAATGGGTGCCCACCTTCGCCAACGCCCGCTACCTGTTCGGGCGGCGCGACTACGAGTATTTCCAGCACAGTCCCGCAGGGGAGGAGGCACATCACGAGAGCTTTCTCGATTCCATCGTGCCGGTGATGGAGGCGGGCCAGGGCATTATCGTCGATGAGAACCACGTGGCGCACCGTGAAATCGGTGACGGGGTGTGGATGGAACCCGCCTTCGGCCATTCGCCGGGGTGCTGCACCGTGCATGGGCAGGCCGATGGCCGCGAGGCGCTGTTCTGGGGCGATGTGATCCACCATCCGGTGCAGCTGGTCCGCCCGGACCTGGCCTTTGCCTTCGACGCCGATCCCACCGCTGCCAGCGCTACCCGCCAGCGAGTGATGAAACGCGCAGCGGAGCAGGACCTGCTGTGTTTCCCGGCGCATTTCCGCGGCACCAGCGCCGGGCAGGTGCAGACCGACGGCGAGGCCTATCGCTACCAGTGGATCGCTGGCTGAGAACGATTTGACGGCGCCGACTTTCACAAGAGTTGATTACCGCCGAAACCATGTCCATGTGCCGTCTCATGGCACTAGACAGAACCGCACTGAGAGACGCTTACCGACTCGATGAAGACGCTTGCCTTGCGCAGCGGCTGGAGCAGGCCTCTGCCATTACGCAGGTTCACGACAGGGCCGCCGCGCTGGCCGCCCGCCTGATCGAGGACGCGCGCGAGCGGGAAAGCAGCGGGCTGGATGCCTTCTTGCACACCTATGGCCTGAACACCGACGAAGGGATTGCGCTGATGTGCCTGGCCGAAGCGCTGCTGCGCGTGCCCGACGAGCAGACGCGCGATGCGCTGATCCGCGACAAGCTGGCAACGCAGGACTGGGGCGAGCACCTCGGCGAAAGCACCAGCGTTTTCGTCAATGCTGCCACCTTCTCGCTGATGCTGACCGGCGAAGTGCTGAAAGGCGGCAAGCGGCAGGAAAAGGGCCTTGCCAACGCGCTGCGCCGCGCGACAGGCCGCATGGGCGAGCCGGTGATCCGCAACGCCACCGCGCAGGCCATGCGCATCATCGGCGGGCAGTTCGTCTATGCCCGCACCATCGACGAGGCGATGAAGCGCGCCGCGCCCGAGAAGAAGCGCGGGCTGACCCACAGTTTCGATATGCTGGGCGAAGCGGCGATGACTTTCGAGGATGCCGAGAAGTATCGCCAGGCCTATGCCGATGCCATTGCGCGGCTGGCTAGGGAACCGGGCGACGTGCACACCGGCCCTGGCATCTCGGTGAAGCTGTCGGCGTTCTATCCCAAGTACGATTTCTTCCACGCCGAGGCGGCGCGGGCCGCCATCATTCCGATGGTCCGCGACCTCGCGCTGCAGGCGCGCGAGGCAAATATCCACTTCACCGTGGATGCCGAAGAGGCCGAGCGGCTGGAGCTGAGCCTCGACATCATCGAAGCGCTGGTGGCCGACGATGCGCTGTTCGATAACGGCACCGAAGCGGGCTGGACCGGCTTCGGCATGGCCATCCAGGCTTACCAGAAGCGCGGCCTGCCGCTGTGCAAATGGGTGGCCAAGCTGGCGCGCAAGCATGAGCGCCGCCTGTTCGTGCGGCTGGTGAAGGGCGCCTACTGGGATGCCGAGATCAAGCTGAGCCAGGTAGGCGGGCATGTCGACTACCCCGTCTTCACCCGCAAGATCGGCACCGACGTATCCTACCTCGCCTGCGCGGCGGAACTGCTGAAGGCAGAGGATTCGATCTACCCCGCCTTCGCCACCCACAACGCCTACACCATCGGCGCGATCAAGGCCCTGGCTGGCGATACCGCCTTCGAATTCCAGCGGCTGCACGGCATGGGCGAGGATATCTACGGCGCGCTGGGCCGGATCGAGGGTGATCAGCGCACGCCGGTGCGCGTCTATGCCCCAGTGGGCGGACACAAGGAACTGCTAGCCTACCTCGTGCGCCGCCTGTTGGAGAACGGCGCCAATTCCAGCTTCGTCAACCGTATGGCCGATGCTGAAGTGCCGGTGAAAGAGCTGGTCACCAATCCGGTGGCAGACCTTGCCGCCTTGCAGCCCTACCGCAACCCGCTGATTCCGCTGCCCGCGCATATATATCCCAACCGCCGCAATTCCGCCGGGGTCGACCTGGCCCATCCACCCGAGATGGAAGAACTGCGCAAGTGCCTGGCTGTTTGGCGCAAGGACCATCCGGTCGCGCGCCCCACCCTGCAGGCAGACCTCGAAGCCGAGGAGGTGGAAGTGCGCGCGCCGCAATCGGGCAAGGTCGTGGGCGCACAGGTAATGGCAAGTGAGCGCGATATCGACCTGGCGCTGGCCCGCGCGGTCGCCGCGCAGCCGATGTGGGATGCACTGGGCGGCGAAGAACGCGCCAGGCTGCTGATCCGCGCCTCCGACTTGCTGGAGGAGAACACCCCCCGCCTGATGGACCTGTGCCGCCGCGAAGCGGGCAAGACCATGCTCGATGGCGTGCTGGAAGTGCGCGAGGCGGTGGATTTCCTGCGCTATTACGCCTGCGAGGCACGCATGCTGTTCGGCGCGCCGCAGCCCTTGCCCGGCCCCACGGGCGAGCAGAACCTGCTGCGCCTGCACGGGCGCGGCGTCTTTGCCACGATCAGCCCTTGGAACTTCCCATTGGCAATCTTCATGGGCCCCGCCGCAGCGGCGCTTGCCGCAGGCAACACCGTGCTGGCCAAGCCGGCCGAGCAGACTCCGCTGATCGCGGCACTGGCGATAGACCTGTGCCACCAGGCCGGCATCCCCAAGGACGTGCTGCAACTGGTGCCCGGCGATGGCCGGGTGGGCGCGGCGCTCACCAGTGATCCGCGCGTGGCGGGCGTGGCCTTTACCGGCTCCACCGGCACGGCCCATGCCATCAACCGCTCGCTGGCCGAACGCCCCGGCCCCATCGGCACTCTGATTGCCGAAACCGGCGGACAGAACGCCATGATCGTCGATTCCAGCGCCTTGCCCGAACAGGTGACACGCGATGTTGTCGCCTCTGCCTTTCAGAGCGCCGGGCAGCGCTGCTCAGCGCTCCGCGTGCTCTATTTGCAGGACGACGTGGCGGACGAGATGCTGCAGATGATCAAGGGCGCGTTCGAAGCGCTGGTGATCGGCGATCCGGCACATCTCGAAACCGATGTTGGCCCGGTAATCGACGAGGAAGCCCAGGCCAAGCTGGAAGCCCACGTGCAGGAGATGGAAGACCATGGCTTCCCCGTCTGGCGCCGCGAACTGCCGCCCGAATGCGCGAACGGTCACTTCGTCGCCCCGACGATCATCGAGATCAGCTCGATCCTCGATCTCGACGAGGAACACTTCGGCCCCGTGCTGCACGTTGCACGCTATCCCTCGGGCGGGCTGGGCAAGGTGCTGGATGACATCAACGCCACCGGCTACGGCCTGACGCTGGGCCTGCACAGCCGCATCGACGAGACCCGCCGCTTCGTCGAAGCCAATGCCCGGGTGGGCAACTTCTACGTCAACCGCAACCAGATCGGTGCAGTGGTCGGCAGCCAGCCGTTTGGCGGCGAAGGCCTGTCGGGCACCGGCCCCAAGGCCGGCGGCCCGCACTACGTGACGCGCTTCGCCACAGAGCGGGTGACGACGATCGACACGACCGCGGCTGGCGGGAACGCGAGCTTGCTGGCCGAAGGTTAGCTTCTCCGGTCGTTGCATCGGGGTTTTCGATCAAATTGATCCAAAAGATCACCTTTTCTGGCCAGCGGGCTCGTGAAAGAGAGCCGACACCCATTGGAGGTCAGAAAGGGAGACCATGAAGAAACATTCTGTATCGATGCTCACCGCGCTGGCGGTGACGCTCTCGCCGCTCGCGCTTTCCGTGTCCGCGCAGGCACAGGGCGACGGCAATACGACCGAAGCGACCGGCGACGCCGAGGCCATGACCAACGAGGACTGGTGGCCCGAGCGCCTCGACCTGACGCCGCTGCGCCAGCACGGCGCGGAATCGCATCCTTACGGCCCGGACTTCGACTATGCCGCCGAATTTGCACAGCTCGATCTCGATCAGGTCAAGGCCGATATCGAAGCCCTGATGACCGACAGCCAGGAATGGTGGCCGGCCGACTATGGCCACTACGGCCCGTTCTTCATCCGCATGGCCTGGCACAGCGCCGGCACCTATCGCCTGGGTGACGGGCGCGGCGGTGCCGCCGGTGGCCAGCAGCGGTTCGAACCGCTCAACAGCTGGCCCGACAACGTCAACCTCGACCGTGCCCGCCGCCTGCTGTGGCCGGTCAAGCAGAAGTATGGCCGCGCGCTGTCGTGGGCGGACCTGATGGTACTGACCGGCAATGTCGCGCTGGAATCCATGGGCTTCGAGACCTTCGGCTTCGCCGGTGGCCGCGAGGACGACTGGGAAGCAGACGAGACCTTCTGGGGTCCCGAAGGCGAATGGCTGGGTTCCGACCGTTTCCACAGCGGCGGTTCGCGCGATACTGGTGGCGAGCGGCTGGCTGGCCCGCTGGCTGCAACGCAGATGGGCCTGATCTACGTGAACCCCGAAGGGCCGAACTCCAACCACGATCCGCTGGCAGCAGCCGATCGCATTCGCCTGGCTTTCCGCAACATGGGCATGACCGACGAGGAAACCATCGCCCTGATCGCCGGTGGCCACACCTTCGGCAAGGCCCACGGCGCACGCCCGGCGGACTGCCTGGGCGAAGCGCCCGCTGGCGCGCCGATCGAGGCACAGGGGCTGGGCTGGCAGAGCCGCTGCGGCACCGGCAACGGCGCCGATACGGTGACCAGCGGGCTGGAAGGCGCATGGTCGGTCAACCCGATCGCCTGGACGCACCAGTACTTCCAGAACCTGTTCGGCTACGAATGGCAGCAGGAACGCAGTCCGGCCGGCGCCGTGCAGTGGGTGCCCACCGATCCTGCCGCGCGCAACCTGGTGCCCGATGCGCATGACCCCAACGTGCGTCACGCGCCGATCATGTTCACCACCGACCTTGCCCTGCGCGAGGATCCGGAATTCCGCGTGGTGTCGGAGCGTTTCCTTAACGATCCGGGACTGTTCGCCGATGCCTTCGCCCGCGCATGGTACAAGCTGACGCACCGCGACATGGGCCCGGAATGGCGTTACCTCGGCGACGAAGTGCCGGCGGAGCAGCTGATCTGGCAGGACCCCCTACCCGATCGCGATTATGCGCTGGTCGATGCGGCTGACATTTCCGCGCTGAAGTCGCAGGTCGCCCAGTCGGGCCTTACTGTCCCGCAGCTGGTGCGCGCCGCATGGGCTTCGGCAGCAAGCTACCGCGACAGCGACATGCGCGGTGGCACCAACGGTGGCCGCGTGGCGCTGGCTCCGCAGACCGAATGGGACGTGAACGACCCGACCGAGCTGCAGATGGTGCTGGGTCGCCTCGACGAGATGCGCCAGGCCTTCAATGCGTCTGCTTCGGGCAGCAAGGCGATCTCGCTGGCTGACATGGTGGTGCTGGGCGGTGCGGTTGGCATCGAACAGGCCGCCGCTGCTGCCGGTCACCCGGTGGAGGTGCCCTTCACGCCGGGCCGCGTCGATGCCACGCAGGACATGACCGACGTCAACAGCTTCGCCTATCTTGAGCCCAAGGCCGACGGCTTCCGCAACTACTTCAGCGCAGAGTCCTATCTCTCGCCGGTGGAAGCGCTGGTCGACCGTTCGGCGCTGCTGGGCCTGACGGTGCCGGAAATGACGGTGCTGCTGGGCGGCATGCGCTCGCTGAGTGCCAACACCGGCGGTGCGGCGCACGGCGTGTTCACCGATGCGCCCGGCACGCTGACGAACGACTTCTTCGTCAACCTGCTGGACATGGGCACCCGCTGGCAGCGCAGCGAGACGCCCGGCGTCTACGAAGGGCGGGACTATTCCAGCGGCGAACTGCGCTGGACGGCCACCCCGGTGGACCTGATCTTCGGTTCCAACTCGGAACTGCGCGCCGTGGCGGAAGTCTACGCCTCTGCCGATGCAGAAGAGAAGTTCTACAACGACTTCGTCGACGCCTGGGTTTCCGTGATGAACAACGGTCGCCCGTAAGGTCGATTGCCGCGACATGAAGGAAACGGCGGGGCCCGGTGCCCCGCCGTTTTCGTATGAGGAAGGGGATATTCGCATCGGGCAGCTTGCTCCCGCCCCATAGTTCGGGAATCCATCGGCGATGGCGATTCTTTCAGACAAGTGGATTCGGGAACAGGCGCAGACGAACGGCATGATCGAGCCGTTCGTCGAAGCGCAGCGGCGCGAGGGGAACATCTCCTACGGGCTGTCCTCCTTCGGCTACGATGCGCGCGTGGCGGACGAGTTCAAGATCTTCACCAACGTCAATTCCGCCGTGGTGGACCCGAAGAACTTCGATGGCGACAGCCTGGTGGACCGGCAGACCGATGTCTGCGTGATCCCGCCCAACTCCTTTGCGCTCGCCCGCACGGTGGAATATTTCCGCATCCCGGAAGACGTGCTGGTGATCTGCCTGGGCAAGAGCACCTATGCGCGGTGCGGCATCATCGTGAATGTCACGCCGCTGGAACCGGGCTGGGAAGGCCACGTGACGCTGGAGTTTTCCAACACCACCCCGCTGCCCGCAAAGATCTACGCCAACGAGGGCGCGTGCCAGTTCCTGTTCCTGCAAGGCAACGAACGGCCCGAGGTCACCTATGCCGACCGCGCCGGCAAGTACATGGGCCAACGCGGGGTGACGCTGCCGCGTTTGTGACCTAATCCTTCCCGCAAAGGGAGGACATCATGCCGACAACCGAAGACCTGCTTGCCCGGATCGAGGCGCTGGAAGCGCGCGCGCGGGCAGCGGAGGACTACCGCGACCTTGTGAACCTGCAGGGTGCCTACGGCTACTATGTCGACAAGGGGCTGTGGGACAGGGCGGCGGACCTGTTCGCCGACGAGGGCACGCTGGAGATCGCCGGGCGCGGGGTCTACGTGGGCCGCGAAAGGGTGCGCGAGTACCTGCATTGCCTGCCCGAGTACCGCGACGGGGTGATCTTCAACCACATGCAGTTGCAGCCCGTGCTGCATATCGACAGCACAGGCGGCACGGCCAAGGGGCGTTGGCGCACGCTGATGATGGTGGGCCTGATGGATGCGGAAGTCGGCCGCTGGGGCGAGGCGACCTACGAGAACACCTATGTCCGCGAGCGCGGCAAGTGGCGGATCGCCAGCTTGCACGGCATCATCAATTTCTACTGTGAGTACGACGAAGGCTGGCACAAGGGCGGCGTGCCGCTGCTGCGCTCGACCGAGGGTCTGCAGCCGGATCGCCCGCAAACCTTCGAATACGAAGCGCACCCCAAGGCCGTGATCGCGCCGTTCCACTACGACGAGGTGTAGGTGGCGGGCCTGGAATGCGGACTGTCCGCTAACGGCCCGATTGCGGACATGGGCTATTGCCTGTTTCCGGCAAGCCAAGGTACCCTCTGCATTGCTTCAGTCTCAGCGGTTAATGCCGAGTCATATAGCCCGCATTCTGGGCCGAGCGGACCCCAATCTATCCCCTCGCGCCATCGCATCTGATAGGTAAAAGCCCCATCATCGCGCATGGTTATGATGACCTGCTCAGTATCATCGGGGTTGGTGTGGTGGCGGATGACTGTTGCCATTTGGAAAACCTATCTTTGCGATCGTCAGCAATCCACCCAATCCCCGCCGTCCGGCCAAACCATCGCGCCGCCCGGAAGCCGACGCTCCCCGGCGGCACGCCAGCCTAGAAACTCGTCCGTACGCTCAGCTTGAAGTTGCGCCCCGGCAGGGGGACGAATTCCTTGGTGAAGCTGGAGGCCAGGCGGCCTTCGGCGTCGAACACATTGTCCACCTGCGCCAGTACGGTAAGGTTCTCTTCGCCTTCGAAGGGGTGCCAGGCGAGCGACAGGTTCACGTGGGTGAAGCCGTCGGTGGGGGTTTCCAGCGGCGCCACGCGGGTGTGGCTGTCGTGCCATTCCACTTCGGCGCGCGCGTCGAAATGGCCGGTCTGCACCTCCAGTGCGCCCGCCAGCGTCAGCGGCGGGATGCGCGGCACGGGATCGCCGTTGGCCAGCGTCGCTTCGGTATAGTCGCCGCGCAGATCGCCCAGCAGGGTGAATTGGCCGGTGTGCAGCAGCGGGAAGCTGATCTGGCCCTCGAAGCCCCACTGATCCGCGTCCTGCTGCAGGAAGCGGTAGACTTCCAGCCCATCCTCCTCGGTCCCGTCGGGGGAGAGGAAGATGAAGCCGTCGAACCAGTTGCGATAGACGCTGGCGTTCACCTGCACCGCGCCGATGGCCCCGCGCAGGTAGCCTTCCACGCCCCAGGCGCCTTCCACGTCCAGCGCATCGTTGCCGATCTCGTACTGCTGGGTGGCGACGTGCGGGCCATCGGCGAACAGTTCCTGCGCGCTGGGCGCACGCTCGGCACGGCTGACGTTCAGGCCTGCGCGGAAATCGTCGAACAGGATGTAGGAAGCACCCAGCGCCCCCGAGATCGTATCAAAGCTGCGATCGCGATTAAGGATGCCTTCGGTAACCGAGGTTGTTTCGAAACGCCCGCCCGCTTCCAGCTCAATGGCGTCGAAATCGAGTTCCTGCAGCGTGAACAGGGCGAAATTCTCGGTAATGCTGGGCGGCACGAAGGCCTCTGCCCCGATCGCTTCGAAATCGACATGCGAATACTGCGCGCCCATCGATCCGCGCCAGTTGTTGCGGCGCGACTGGACGAATTCGACGCGGCCCTCGATGCCCTGCACGTCGAACACGGTGCCGGTCTCGTCGCCTTCGAACTCGGTGTGGGTATAGTCCGACCAGCCCCAGCGGGTCTGCACGTGGTCGAAGAAGCCGTCGCCCAGGTCCAGCTGGCCGCGCAGGTCGACGCGGTAACGTTTCAGGCCGATCGAGACTGGGCCCTCATGATCGTGCCCTTCCTCGTCGAGGTCCATGTGATCGTCATGGTCCTCGTCGTGGTCTTCGTCGTGATCCTCTTCCTCGCCGTGGACGTGGCCCACGCCGGGCAGGCCGGGAATGCCGTAAGCGGTGTCATAGTAATCGAAGGATAGTCCGAAGTTGCTCTCGCCCGAGAACCAGGCGAGGCCGGCGCCGACCGAGGTCGCCTCGGTCCAGCTGTTGGGCAATACATCGCGGGTATCGGCGCCTTCGCGCAGTTCCTCGGCCACGTCGAGGTGGCCTTCTGCCTCCTCTTCCGCGGCATCGGCAAGCAGGTCTGCACGCAAGGCCGGGGTGGCGGCAAAGCCGGGAATCTCGATATCGTCGGTGTTGCGATAGGAGCCGTCGATGTGGAAGGCGAAGCCGCCGCCCAGCGGGGCATCGAGCGACAGGCCCCCTTCGCGCAGGTTGGCAACGCTATCGACAGCGGCAATGCCGTCGATATGGATCGGCTCGTCCGGCAGCCGCGGGGGAATGCGCTTGGTAATCACGTTCACCGCGCCGCCGATGGCGGAACTGCCGTAGAGCAGCACGGCCGGCCCGCGCAGCACTTCCACCCGGTGTGCTATCAGCGGATCGACTGCCACGGCATGGTCCGCCGAAGCGCCGGAGGCATCGAGCGAGCCGACCCCGTCGGTCAGCACGCGCACGCGCTCTCCGCCAAAGCCGCGCAGCACCGGGCGCGAGGCACCGGGCGCAAAGCCGCTGGCGGTAACGCCGGGCAGGTTCGCCAGCACATCGCCGATCTGTCCGGCGCTTTCGCGTTGCAGCTCGATGCCCGAGACGACCGAAGTGCCGGCCACCGTATCCAGCCGGTCGATCCCGGCGGCGGTCACGTAGATGACATTGTGCAGATCATCAGCGGTGGAGCGAGGCATCGCCGCCTCCTCGCCTTCTGCAGCATCGTCAGGCTCAGACTGCTGGGCAAGGGCGGGGATCGGCCATGCGGCAGCGCACAGCAGACAAGCAATCAGGGGTTTGCGCATATGGTTCGGGGGCTCACTGAGGATGTGTCACAATATATCATAGCGCTTTTAGAGGCTGCGGCAGCAAGGTCAAGTGAGCATCTGCCGGAATTGCGTCAGGCCGTGGCTGCCGCGCGAAGACGCGCGCGGGCTTCCGCTTCGCCGATCAGCGGCAGCAGTTCGCCCATGTCGGGGCCGTGATCCATGCCTGTCAACGCCTGGCGCAGCGGCAGGAACAGCGCCTTGCCCTTGCGCCCTGTTTCTCGCTTCAAGATTTGAGTTAGTGTCTTCCAAAGCTCTGGGTAGAGATCGGAATATCGCCACTCTAGTTGTTCAAAAGCCTTGACCGCTTCAGCCAGATAGACGCGCGTCTCGTCATCGAATTGCACCTGCTCAATCGGCCCGGTGACCACGCGCCACCAGTCGCCCGCGTCATCCACCTTCTCCAGGTTGGGGCGGATCGCATGCCATGCCCCCTCGTCCATGCCTTCGGGCAGGCGAGCGGCAACATGGGCATAGTCCAGCTGGTGGACGATGGCGGCATTGATGCGATCGAGCTCGGCATCGTCGAACTTCGCCGGCGCTCGCCCGAAAGTGGACAAATCAAATGTATTTACAAGGGTTTCCCGCGCAGCAATCGGCTCTACCGGCTGGCTTGTGCCAAGCCGTGCCAGCAGCGCCACCAGAGCCTCGGGCTCGATCCCGCGCTCGCGGAAGGCATCGCATCCAAGCGAGCCGAGCCGCTTCGACAGCTTGCCCTCGCGGCCCACCAGCAGCGCCTCATGGGCGAATGCGGGCGGCGCAGCACCAAGCGCGGTAAACATCTGAATTTGCACGGCAGTGTTGGAGACGTGATCCTCTCCGCGCAGCACGTCGGTCACACCCATGGCGATGTCGTCGACGCAGCTGGGCAGCATGTAGAGCCACGAGCCGTCGGCGCGGCGAACCACCGGGTCGGAAAGCTGTGCCGGATCGAACTTCTGCGCGCCGCGCACGCCGTCCTCCCAGGCGATCGCCTCATCATGGGCGAGCTTGAAACGCCAATGTGGGGCGATCCCTTCAGCCTCCTTGCCCGCACGTTCTTGCTCGCTCAGTTGCAGTGCCGCGCGGTCGTAGATCGGTGGCAGGCCGCGCCCCAGCTGGATCTTGCGCTTCAGCTCGAGTTCCTGCTGGGTTTCGTATGCAGGATAGATGCGGCCTGCCGCGCGCAACGTCTCGAAGGCTTCCTCATAGTGCGCCATGCGCTGCGACTGGCGCTCCTCGCCGTCGGGGGTCAGGCCCAGCCAGTCGAGGTCCGCCCGAATCGCCTCGACGTATTCCTCCCGGCTACGCTCGGCATCGGTATCGTCGATGCGCAGCAGGAAACGGCCATCTGCCTTGCGGGCCAGCATCCAGTTATGCAGCGCAGTGCGGATATTGCCGACATGCAGGCGACCCGTGGGAGACGGGGCAAAGCGGGTGATCGTGGTCATGGCGCTGCGGTTAGCCCGTGCCGGCGGTTCTCACAAGCACGCAGGAGACGCGCGGAGAACTGGCTGGCCAGCGGCGGGGGGCGCAGGGCTTCGCGCAAGCCTGCGCGGGTCACGTGGGCCGGAAATCGGCTAGGCTTGTTGCGCGAAACATCATTCCAGCCCGCTTGTCGGTTGAGGGGGAATGCTGGGACGGCGCGCGGGGAGGCACAATGCCAAAGAATTGGCCCCGGCAGATCGCTCCACCGGGGCCATATTCATCGGCAGTCAGGAAACGGCTCAGTCTTCGTCGTTCTCGCTCTCCGCTGCGGGAGCCGCACCGCCACCCATCGCGGCAGCCATGGCTTCCTCGCTGGTGGGCGCATCGGGTTCGACTTCGTCGACGTCGGCAGCGCTGGCGTTCTCGGCTTCCAGCGCTTCCTGCTGCTTCTTGTACTGCGCCCGCAGTGCCGCATCGCGGGCACTGGCGGTGACGCGCAGGCGGTTCATGCCGGCACCCGTACCAGCCGGGATCAGGCGACCAACGATCACGTTCTCCTTGAGACCGATCAGGGTGTCCTTCTTCCCTTCGACCGCTGCCTGCGTCAGCACGCGGGTCGTCTCCTGGAACGATGCTGCAGAGATGAACGAGCGCGTCTGCAGGCTGGCCTTGGTGATGCCCAGCAGGATCGGCGTGCCCTGAGCGGGCGACTTGCCCTTGCCCAGCTTGGCATTGGCCTCGTCCATTTCCTCGCGATCGACCTGTTCGCCCGGCAACAGCGTGGTGTCGCCGCCATCGGTGATCTCGACCTTCTGCAGCATCTGGCGAACGATCACCTCGATGTGCTTGTCGTTGATCTTCACGCCCTGCAGTCGATAGACTTCCTGGATCTCGTTCACGAGGTATTCGGCCAGCGCTTCCACGCCGAGCACGTCCAGAATGTCATGCGGGTTGGGGCTGCCCGAGATCAGCGTGTCACCCTTCTTGACGAAATCGCCTTCCTGGACGTCGATCACCTTGGTCTTGGGCACCAGGTATTCCACCGCTTCGCCCTCTTCCGGAACGATCGCGATCTTGCGCTTGGCCTTGTAGTCGCGGATGAATTCCATCCGGCCGCTGATCTTGGCGATCACGGCAGCGTCCTTCGGCACGCGCGCCTCGAACAGCTCGGCAACACGCGGCAGACCGCCGGTGATGTCGCGCGTCTTGGCGGCTTCACGCGAAGCACGGGCAAGGATGTCACCGGCCTGCACTTCCTGGCCGTCCTCCACAGACAGCGTGGTGCCAGGCGCCAGCATGTAGCGCTGGGCCTCGGTTTCCTCGTCCTTCTTGGACTTGGCGGTCTTGGCATCATCCTCGCCCAGCAGGGTAAGGCGCGGACGCAGGTCTTCCTTCTTGGAACGACCGGCGGCGCGATACTCGGTGACCACGCGCTGGGCGATGCCGGTGGCTTCGTCCACGCGCTCTTCCAGCGTCTTGCCTTCCACCAGGTCCTGATAGCGCACGACACCGGCGGTTTCAGTGATGATCGGCAGGGTGAACGGGTCCCACTCTGCCAAGCGATCGCCTTCCTTCACCTTGGCGCCGTCCTCGAACATCAGCACCGTACCGTAAGGCACGCGGTGGATTGCCCGTTCACGACCCTCGGCATCGACCACCACCATCTCGCCCGAACGGGCCAGCGACAGGCGGCGGCCCTTCTTGTCGGTGATGGTAGGCATGTCGCGATAGACGATCTTGCCGTCGGAAATGCTTTCCAGGTGGCTGGTTTCGTTGATCTGCGCGGCACCGCCGATGTGGAAGGTACGCATGGTCAGCTGCGTGCCCGGCTCACCGATTGACTGCGCGGCGATCACGCCGACAGCCTCGCCGATGTTTACCGGCGTACCGCGAGCCAGGTCACGGCCATAGCAGGTGGCGCAAACGCCCTGCTCGGCTTCACAGACCAGCGGCGAGCGGATCTTCGCCTGCTGCACTTCGGCTTCCTCGATGGCGGCGGCCATGGGCTCGTCGACCATCTCGCCAGCCTTCACGATCACTTCGCCGGTGGAGACGTTGACGATATCCTCGGCCACGGTGCGGCCCAGGATACGCTCGCCCAGCGAGGCGATGACCGAGCCGCCCTGCACGATGGCGCGCATTTCCAGCGCGTTCTCGGTCTTGCAGTCCTCCTCTACGATCACGCAGTCCTGCGACACGTCGACCAGGCGGCGGGTCAGGTAACCCGAGTTCGCCGTCTTCAGCGCGGTGTCGGCCAGGCCCTTGCGGGCGCCGTGGGTGGAGTTGAAGTATTCAAGAACGGTCAGGCCTTCCTTGAAGTTCGAGATGATCGGCGTCTCGATGATCTCGCCCGACGGCTTGGCCATCAGGCCGCGCATACCGGCCAGCTGCTTCATCTGCGCGGGGCTACCACGCGCACCAGAGTGGCTCATCATGTAGATCGAATTGATCTGCGCCTCACGCCCATTCTCGTCCTTGGGCGTGGCCTTGATCTCCTCCATCATGGCCGCGGCCACCTGGTCGCCGCAACGACTCCAGGCGTCGATCACCTTGTTGTATTTTTCCTGCTGGGTGATGAAGCCGTCCTGGTACTGCTGCTCGTAGTCAGCAACCAGCGCCTTCGTCTCCTCGATCATCTCGTTCTTGGTGTCCGGAATGATCATGTCGTCCTTGCCGAACGAGATGCCGGCCTTGAACGCGTGGCGGAAGCCGAGGCTCATGATGGCGTCGGCGAACAGCACCGTGTCCTTCTGGCCGGTGTGGCGATAGACCTCGTCGATCACGTCGCCGATGTCCTTCTTCGTCAGCAGTCGGTTGACGACTTCGAAGGGCACCTTGTGGCTCTTGGGCAGGCACTCGGCGATCAGCATGCGGCCCGGGGTGGTGTCCACGCGCTGCATGTAGGTGTTGCCCTGCTCGTCCGTCTGCGGGACGCGGGTGGTGATCTTCGAGTGATAGGTGACGGCACCCACGTGGAGCGCCTGGTGCACCTCGTCGATATCGCCCAGGACCTTGCCTTCGCCCGGCTCGCCTTCGCGGTCCATGGAGAGGTAATAGAGGCCCAGCACCATATCCTGCGAAGGCACGATGATCGGCTTGCCGTTGGCGGGCGAGAGGATGTTGTTGGTCGACATCATCAGCACGCGCGCTTCCAGCTGGGCTTCCAGCGAAAGCGGTACGTGGACGGCCATCTGGTCACCGTCGAAGTCGGCGTTGAATGCCGAGCAGACGAGCGGGTGCAGCTGGATGGCCTTGCCTTCGATCAGCACGGGTTCGAACGCCTGGATGCCAAGACGGTGAAGCGTCGGCGCGCGGTTCAGCAGGACTGGGTGCTCACGGATCACCTCGTCAAGGATGTCCCAGACTTCCTTGCGCTCCTTCTCCACCCACTTCTTCGCCTGCTTCAGAGTCATGGACAGACCCTTGGCGTCGAGACGGGCGTAGATGAACGGCTTGAACAACTCGAGCGCCATCTTCTTCGGCAGGCCGCACTGGTGCAGCTTCAGCTCAGGGCCGGTGACGATGACCGAGCGACCCGAATAGTCGACGCGCTTGCCGAGCAGGTTCTGGCGGAAGCGGCCCTGCTTGCCCTTGAGCATGTCGGACAGCGACTTCAGCGGACGCTTGTTGGCACCCGTGATCACGCGGCCACGGCGACCGTTGTCGAACAGCGCATCGACCGATTCCTGCAGCATGCGCTTTTCGTTGCGCACGATGATGTCCGGCGCGCGCAGTTCCATCAGACGCTTCAGGCGGTTGTTACGGTTGATGACGCGGCGATAGAGATCGTTGAGATCGGAGGTCGCGAAGCGGCCACCGTCCAGCGGCACCAGCGGGCGCAGCTCGGGCGGAATGACCGGCACGACTTCGAGGATCATCCATTCGGGACGGTTGCCCGATTCGATGAAGCTTTCCACGACCTTCAGGCGCTTGATGATCTTGGCCGGCTTGAGCTTGGACTTGGTGGTTTCCAGCTCTTCCAGAAGGTCGGCTTTTTCCTGCTCGAGGTCGAGGTCCATCAGCATGATCTTCACCGCTTCGGCACCGATGCCGGCGGTGAAGGCGTCTTCGCCGTATTCGTCCTGCGCTTCGAGCAGTTCGTCTTCGGTCAGCAGCTGGAACTTCTCCAGCGGCGTCAGGCCCGGCTCGGTGACGATGTAGCTTTCGAAGTACAGCACGCGCTCGAGCTGCTTCAATTGCATGTCGAGCAGCAGGCCGATGCGCGAAGGCAGCGACTTCAGGAACCAGATGTGCGCGACCGGCGCGGCCAGTTCGATGTGGCCCATGCGCTCACGACGCACCTTGGTGACGGTGACTTCGACGCCGCACTTTTCGCAGACGACGCCCTTATACTTCATGCGCTTGTACTTGCCGCACAGGCACTCGTAGTCCTTCACCGGGCCGAAGATGCGGGCGCAGAACAATCCGTCACGCTCGGGCTTGAACGTGCGGTAGTTGATGGTTTCCGGCTTCTTGATCTCGCCGAAGGACCAGGAACGGATGCGCTCGGGCGAGGCAATGCCGATCTGGATCTGGTCGAAGGTTTCCGGCTTGGCGAGCTGGTTGGTGAATTTGGTCAGTTCGTTCATTTTTCACGTTCCCTTGGGGGGATTAACAGGGGTTGGCGGGGAGGCGGCCCGCTACAGGCCGCCGACCCCTGTCATTCAGCTGCGATCTGGGTGAAACCGTCGCCGTCCTCGTCCTCGTCACCGTCGGTGAGCGAGGACAATTCGACGTTGAGGCCCAGCGAGCGCATTTCCTTGACGAGCACGTTGAAGCTCTCGGGAATGCCGGCCTCGAAGGTGTCGTCGCCCTTGACGATGGCTTCGTAGACTTTGGTGCGGCCGACAACGTCGTCGGATTTCACCGTCAGCATTTCCTGCAAGGTGTAGGCGGCGCCGTAGGCCTGCAGTGCCCAGACCTCCATTTCGCCGAAGCGCTGGCCGCCGAACTGCGCCTTGCCGCCCAGCGGCTGCTGGGTGACGAGCGAGTAGGGGCCGATCGAACGGGCGTGGATCTTGTCGTCCACCAGGTGGTGCAGCTTAAGCATATAGATGATGCCCACGGTCACCTTGCGATCGAACGCCTCGCCGGTGCGGCCGTCATACAGCGTTGACTGGCCCGAGCTGTCGTAGCCGGCCTTCAGCAGCATGTCGGTAACATCGCTCTCGCGCGCGCCGTCGAACACCGGTGTGCCCATCGGAACGCCGCGACGCAGGTTCTCGGCCAGTTCGGCCAGTTCCTCGTTGCTGCGGCTGTCGATCTCGTCGTGATAGTTCTCGCCGTAGACGTCCTTCAGCTTCTCCACCAGCGCTTCCGGCGGCTTGCCCGCAGTCACGTCCGGATTGGCGGCACGCCACTCGTCCAGCTGCTGGGCGATCTGCTGGCCAAGGCCGCGCGCGGCGAAGCCCAGGTGGGTCTCGAAGATCTGCCCCACGTTCATGCGCGACGGCACGCCCAGCGGGTTCAGCACGATGTCGACGGGGGTGCCGTCCTCCAGGAAAGGCATGTCCTCTTCCGGCAGGATGCGCGAAATCACGCCCTTGTTGCCGTGACGGCCGGCCATCTTGTCGCCCGGCTGCAGCTTGCGCTTCACCGCCACGAAGACCTTGACCATCTTGAGCACGCCCGGTGCCAGTTCGTCACCGCGTTCGAGCTTCTCCTTGCGGTCCTCGAACTTGTCCTTGATGGCCTTCACGGCCTCGTCGTACTGGCCCTTCACCGCTTCCAGCTGGGCCTGCATGTTGTCGTCGGCGACGGCGAACTTGAACCAGTCGATGCGGTCGACTTCATCAAGCATTTCGTCGGTGATTTCCGAACCCTTCTTTACGCCCTTGGGCGCGGCAGAGGCGGTCTGGCCCACCAGCATGTCGCGCAGGCGGTTGTAGGTGGCGCGGTTGAGGATGTTGCGTTCGTCCTCGCTATCCTTCTTGAGGCGTTCGATTTCCTCGTTCTGGATGGCACGGGTACGGTCGTCGATCTCGATGCCGTGACGGTTGAACACACGCACTTCGACAACGGTGCCGGCCACGCCCGGCGGCAGGCGAAGCGAGGTGTCGCGCACGTCGCTGGCCTTTTCGCCGAAGATGGCGCGCAGCAGCTTTTCTTCCGGCGTCATCGGGGACTCGCCCTTGGGCGTGATCTTGCCCGCCAGGATATCGCCCGGGTGCACTTCGGCACCGATGTAGACGATGCCCGCCTCGTCGAGGTTGCGCAGGGCTTCCTCGCCGACGTTGGGAATGTCGCGGGTGATGTCTTCCGGACCCAGCTTGGTGTCGCGCGCCATGACTTCGAATTCCTCGATGTGGATCGAGGTGAAGACGTCGTCCTTCACGATACGCTCGGAGATGAGGATCGAGTCCTCGTAGTTGTAGCCATTCCACGGCATGAAGGCGACGAGCGCATTCTTGCCCAGCGCCAGTTCTCCGAGGTCGGTCGAGGGGCCGTCGGCGATGATGTCGCCTTCTTCCACCACTTCGCCCACCTTCACCAGCGGTCGCTGGTTGACGCAGGTGTTCTGGTTGGAGCGCTGGAACTTCTGCAGCGTGTAGATATCCACGCCGGGGTTCGTCGTATCGACTTCGCCCGAGGCGCGGATCACAATGCGGCCAGCGTCGACCTGATCGACGATACCCGAACGCTTGGCAGCGATCGCGGCGCCCGAATCGCGGGCCACGGTCTCTTCCATGCCGGTGCCCACCCAGGGCGCCTCGGCCTTCACCAGCGGCACTGCCTGGCGCTGCATGTTCGAGCCCATCAGTGCGCGGTTGGCGTCATCGTTTTCCAGGAACGGGATCAGCGATGCGGCGACCGAGACGAGCTGCTTGGGGCTGACGTCCATCAGCGTGACGTTCTCGTTCGGGCTCATCACGAATTCGCCGTTCTGGCGAGCCGAAACCAGCTCTTCCACGAACTTGCCGTCCTTGTCGGTTTCGGCAGATGCCTGGGCCACAGTGTGCTTCTGCTCTTCCATGGCCGAGAGGTAGTTGACCTCTTTCGACACCTTGCCGTCCTTCACCGTGCGGTACGGCGTCTCGATGAAGCCGTACTTGTTGACGCGGGCGAAGGTGGACAGCGAGTTGATCAGGCCGATGTTCGGGCCTTCCGGCGTTTCGATCGGACAGATGCGGCCATAGTGCGTGGGGTGCACGTCGCGCACTTCGAAGCCCGCGCGCTCACGCGTCAGGCCGCCCGGACCCAGCGCCGAGACGCGACGCTTGTGGGTAACTTCGGACAGCGGGTTGGTCTGGTCCATGAACTGCGAGAGCTGGCTGGAGCCGAAGAACTCACGCACCGCAGCCACGGCGGGCTTGGCGTTGATCAGGTCGTTCGGCATGACGGTCGACACGTCGACGCTGCTCATGCGTTCCTTCACCGCGCGTTCCATGCGCAGCAGGCCGACGCGATACTGGTTTTCCAGCAGTTCGCCCACCGAACGCACGCGGCGGTTGCCGAGGTTGTCGATGTCGTCGACTTCGCCCTTGCCGTCCTTCAGGTCGACCAGTTCCTTCACCACGGCGAGGATGTCTTCCTTGCGCAGGGTGGTGACGGTGTCTTCGGCGTCAAGGCCGAGACGCATGTTCAGCTTCACGCGGCCCACGGCGGAAAGGTCGTAACGTTCGCCATCGAAGAACAGGCCTTCGAACAGCGCTTCGGCGGTTTCCTTGGTCGGCGGTTCACCCGGACGCATGACCTTGTAGATCGCCTCCAGGCCTTCCTCGCGGTTCTCCGCCTTGTCGACCTGCATGGTGTTGCGGATCCACGGGCCGGTGGTGACGTGGTCGATATCCAGAAGGTCGAGCTGGTCGATGCCGGCAGCGTCCAGCTTCTCGAGGTTTTCCGGCGACACTTCCTCGCCTGCCTCGATGTAGATGCGGCCGGTTTTCTCGTCGATCATGTCCTTGCTGGCATAGCGGCCGAAGATTTCCTCGGTCGGGATCAGCAGGGTCTTCAGGCCGTCCTTCTCCGCCTTGTTGGCAGCGCGCGGGCTCACCTTCTGGCCGGCGGGGAACACTTCCTCGCCGGTCTTGGCATCCACCAGCGCGAAGGTCGGCTTGGCACCACGCCATGCCTCGGCAACGAAGGGGATTTCCCAACCCTCGCCCTTCTTGCCGGTCGAGCGCTTCCAGGTGACCTTGTTGTAGAAATAGTCGAGGATGTCCTCGCTATCGAGGCCCAGCGCGTAAAGCAGCGCAGTGACCGGCAGCTTGCGCTTGCGGTCGATACGCACGTTGACGATGTCCTTGGCGTCGAATTCGAAATCCAGCCACGAACCGCGGTAGGGGATCACGCGGGCAGCGAAGAGGAACTTGCCCGAGGAGTGAGTCTTGCCGCGGTCATGGTCGAACAGCACGCCCGGCGAACGGTGCATCTGCGACACAATCACGCGTTCGGTGCCGTTGATGAGGAAGGTGCCGTTCGAGGTCATGAGCGGCATGTCGCCCATGTAGACGTCCTGCTCCTTGATATCGAGCACGGAGCGGGTCTCGGTTTCCTGGTCCACCTCGAACACGATCAGCCGCAAGGTGACCTTCATCGGGGCCGCATAGGTGATGCCGCGCTGGCGACACTCGGTGGTGTCGTACTTGGGCTCTTCCAGCTCGTAGTGGACGAAGTCGAGCTCGGCGGTGCCGGCGAAGTCGCGGATCGGGAACACGCTGCGCAGCGTCTTTTCCAGGCCCGAGACATAGCCCGTGGCGGGATCGGAGCGCAGGAACTGCTCGTAGCTTTCGCGCTGCACCTCGATCAGGTTCGGCATCTGCACCACTTCGTGGATGTCGCCGAAAATCTTGCGGATGCGCTTCTTTTTGGTGCCGGTGGTTACCGGGACAGACTTCTTCGCCATGGTCGAGCCGGGGCCTCTTCTTCGCGTGTAGGCATGAACGTGCGCGCCCATGCCGGAAAATTCATGTCAGGAGCGGGAAAACGTGAGGCATTCGGAACGCACAAAGGCCGCAATCAGGCGCACCCTTTCCGGGCGGCGCTGCTGCAGCCGTGGTTCGTCATGTCTCACGCAGATGCCGAAACTTCCGTCCTGGGTTGCGCCCCCGCGTAAGGCACACCTTGCTCGAAGCCCTTCGGCGATGGAGAGGCATATAGGTAGCTGGTCGAGTCGGGTCAATGGCGGCCATTGCAACACACCTTCGCCCTGAACTTCGTGGCAAAACCTGCTACACCGCAGAGCGCCTCAGCAACACCACCAAGGAGAGTCGAGTGAAGGGCTATTGCGACAACATCGAGCAACGCACCGTCGAGAACGAGGATTTCCGGCGGGTGCTCTACACCGGAAAGAACCTGCAGCTGGTGCTGATGACGCTGCCGCCCGGCTGCGACATCGGCGAGGAAGTGCATCCCGACCGCGACCAGTTCTTCCGCATCGAGGAAGGCAGCGGCGCTGTCGACATCGATGGCGTGGCCAATTCGGTCGAGGATGATTTTGCCGTGATCGTGCCCGCCGGGGCGCGGCACAATGTCCGCAACACAGGCGACAAGCCGCTCAAGCTTTACACCATCTATGGCCCGCCGGAACACAAGGACGGCATCGTCCAGGCGACCAAGGAAGAGGCCGAGGCGCGACACCATGATGAGGAATGGGACGGCGGCACGACCGAATAGAACACCCATCTTTAGAATAATAGGACATCCATCTTTAGAGCAGGAGAACCCGTCATGGCCAATCAGGACAGCGCATTTCACATCAGGGAAGCCGTCGCCTATTTCGACAGCGGCAAGGATCTGGAGGCGGCCATCGACGAATTGCTGAGCTCCGGTTTCAATCGGGCGGAAATCAGCCTGCTCGCAAGTGACCAGGCCGTCGAGAAGGAACTGGGGCACAAGTACCAGAAGGTGTCCGAACTGGAAGACGACCCTGCGGTACCGCGCGCCTGTTATGTCCCCACCGAAACCATCGGGGACGCGCAGGGCGCAATTATCGCAACGCCGCTATATCTCGCCGCCCTGTCAGCCATCGGCGCCATCGTTGCCACGGGAGGTTCCATCCTCGCCGTGCTTGTGGGCGCAGCCGTTGCAGGCGGGGCCGGCGGCGCACTGGGCGCGGGACTGGCAAAGCTGGTCGGCGATCAGCACGCAAAGCACATCCAGGAGCAGCTGAACCATGGCGGCCTGCTGCTGTGGGTGCGAACCTGGGATGGCGCGGACGAGGAACGGGCCGTGGCAATCCTGTCCAGGCACTCCGGTCACGATGTCCACGTGCACGGGCAGGCAGCCTAGCCAGCCTGGCGGCAAGGACAGGCGCGGCTGCGCCGGGGTATCGCGATTCATGCATTCGAATGCGTAGCGCTTCCGGCGGCGTCGCGCTGTCCTACACGCCCGCCACTGCGCCAGCGTCGGAAGCATGCACGTTCTTCCGAGCATTTCACTGCGCACCGCAAAGCGTCAGGCGATGACGCTCGCCCTTTTTCTCCCCAGGACTGTGTTCCATGTGTTCCACATTAGCCGCGCCTTCCACCCCTTCACCACGCGAAACAATAAGGGGCGTATCGTTTTTCAATATTATTGATTGACAATAAGCTTCGACTCGGACATATCGATTTTCAATAACCCATATCAAGGAGATCGATAAATGACCCGTATGTTCAACAATTCGCTCGCCGCGCTCGCCGCTGTCGTCGTGGCGCTCACGTCGCTTTCGGCCATCACCAGCGTGCCGGTGCAGCACTCCGTCGCCATCGCCGCGCCGCTGCTTGCCTGAGCCGCGCCACAGGATAAGGACCGACCATGACCGCATTGAACGACACCAAGCCCAACGACCTGCTGCTGCTGGCTGGCAAGGTGATCACCTACTTTATGCAGGCTGCCCTGGCGATCGGCGCGATCGCGCTGCTGATCGCCACGCCTGCCCTGCTGATCTTCCGCAACCGGATCTTCGAGGAACTTGCGACCAAGGCGGGCGATCTCGAAGTCGCCTTTCCGCTGCTGCAGATGGCCGGAGTGATGCTGATCGGCCTTGCCATCGTGGTGATGCTGTTCGTGTTCTTCGGCACCCTGCGCAAGATCATCGCCACTGTGGGAGAGGGCGATCCCTTCGCACCCGAAAACGCCGACCGGCTGTCGCTGATGGGCTGGCTGATGCTCGGCGTACAGCTCGCGCTGATCCCGGCCACCGCGCTGGGCATTGCGCTGGCCCGCTTTGCCAGCCAGTTCGAAGACTCGCACTTCACCGTGGATGGCGGCTTGGACATCGAAGGCGTACTGCTCGTCATCATCCTGTTCATTCTTGCCCGCGTGTTCCGCCATGGCGCTGCGATGCGCGAAGACCTGGAAGGGACCGTGTGATGGGCGCCGATAGTGAAGGAACCAAGATCGTGATCAAACTCGACGACCTGCTGCATGATCGCCGCATGACCCTGACCGAACTGGCCGAACGGGTGGGCCTGACGCTGGCCAACCTCTCGATCCTGAAAACCGGCAAGGCCAAGGCCATCCGCTTCTCCACGTTGGAGGCGATCTGCCGCGAACTGGACTGCCAGCCGGGGGACCTTCTGGGCTATGCGGGGGACTGACGCTCCCGCACGAAGAACTTGACTTTCGGGGCGTGCAGTCTAATTGCGCGCCCCGACTGCTTTTGCAGTCATCCGTCCGAGACAGTTGGTGACCGGAATGTGCCGGTCTTAATTTCCAGCCTAGACGGGGAAAAGAGTTATCGCAGGCCGCCCCGGCGCCCTGCCTCTGGCGTGATGTTCACGCACCTCCTTCCCCATCAACGGACTCGTTCATGCGGCATGAGCCGTGTGGCAACTTGAGCCGGTCGCGGCCCCGCAAGGGTTCGCGGCCATAGTGAAGGAGTACGGCATGGATCGTTCGCAGAAAACCGAAGCGGTCGCCCAGCTCAACGCTGTGTTCAACGAGGTCGGCGTGGTGGTTGTCACCCGCAACCTCGGCATGACGGTGGAACAGTCCACCGACCTGCGGAACAAGATGCGTGAAGCAGGGGCTACCTACAAGGTTGCGAAGAACCGTCTGGCCAAGCTCGCCCTGAAGGACACCGATTACGTCGGCCTGGAGGAATATCTCTCCGGCCCGACCGCGCTGGCCTGGTCGGAAGACCCGGTCGCGGCTGCCAAGGCCGCTGTCGATTTCGCCAAGTCGAACGACAAGCTGGAAATCGTCGGTGGCTCTATGGGCACGCAGGTTCTCGACGAAGCAGGTGTGAAGGCGCTCGCCTCCATGCCCAGCCTCGACGAACTGCGCGGCAAAATCGTGGGTCTCGTCAACGCCCCGGCAACCAAGGTTGCCCAGGTCGTCAACGCGCCCGCCGCCAAGCTTGCCCGTGTTTTCGGTGCCTATGGCGCCAAGGACGCGGCGTAACAGACGCCTTCTCGCATTTGAGACGAAACATCATGGGGCGTTTTTGCCCCGCCCAATTTGGAGTGAAACATCATGGCTGACATTGCCAAGCTTGTTGAAGAACTGTCGTCGCTGACCGTCATGGAAGCGGCTGAACTCGCCAAGGCCCTGGAAGAAGAGTGGGGCGTTAGCGCCGCTGCTGCTGTTGCTGTTGCCGGCCCCGCCGGTGGTGGCGACGCCGCTGCTCCCGCCGAGGAAAAGGACGAATTCGACGTCGTCCTGACCGGCGACGGTGGCAAGAAGATCCAGGTGATCAAGGAAGTCCGCGGCATCACCGGCCTCGGCCTGACCGAAGCCAAGGCCCTGGTCGAAGGCGCGCCGAAGGCTATCAAGGAAGGCGTGAACAAGGCAGAAGCCGAAGAAATCAAGGCCAAGATCGAAGCCGCTGGCGGCACGGTCGAGCTGAAGTAATCCGTCGAGGCGGATCGGCTTCCGGTCCGCCTCACCGATTGATTTCGCGAAGGGCGGCTCCCTATGTGGGAGCCGCCCTTTTCGTTTGTCTGCAGGAAACTCGATGCGCACCGCTGCCCTGATGCCCCTCGCCTGTCTTGCCCTTGCCGCCTGCACCAGCGTGCCGGAGGTCCGCGGATTGCCAATCGAGGCGATGTCGATCCGTGGCACAGACGGGCAAGTGATCGCGGCGGCGCGGGGCGTGTGGCAATCGCGCGCCAACGGCTGGATCCTCGACATCGACGCCGATGGCATCGCCCGCTGGCAGGATGCCCCCGGCGCCTGCTACCGCGCCGATCAAGGCGGCAGCAATGCCGCCACCATGGGCGCGGTCGAATATCGCTACATCACCCCACTGACGAACGGCCAGCAGGCCATTTTCCAGTACCTCCCGGGCGACACCCCCACGCGCTTTGCCCGGCTGGCCGCGCTGCCGGATCGATGCAGCGGAAAAGCTCCCACCAGCGAGAGGGCGATCTTCGACCTATTCGCCGGCATCGTCTCCCGGCACTTCGGCTTCTTTGCCGAGCGCGAGATCGACTGGGAGGCATTGGTGGCAGAGGCGCGCCCGCAGGTGCGCGACGGCATGGGCGAGGCGGCGCTGTTCGACGTGATGGGCGGACTGGTCGAAGCGCTCGGAGATTCGCATACCAAGCTGATCGCCAGCTTTGATGGCGAGCCCCGCCGGGCGCAGGGCGGGCTGGGCGAAACCCTGCCAATGGTGCGCGAAGGCATGGACGAAGGTGCTTGGCTTTCCGCACTGGTTGAGCAGTTGCAGGGCGAAGTGCTCGATCCAGGTTCGCGCATGCTGGCCAATGGTCGCATGATCGCCGGGACCATGGCCGATGGCCGGATCGGCTATCTGCAGGTCTTCACCATGGGTGGCTTCGTGGAAGGATACGAAGCAGGCTCACCCGAATGGGCCGCTGCCGAGATCGCGGAATTCAACGCCGTGATTGACGAGGTGCTTGCCACTTTTGCCGGAACCGAGGCGCTTGTCCTCGACCTGTCGAACAATCGCGGCGGCTATGACGTGATCGCGAGGGGCCTAGCCGAACGGCTGACCGAGCAGGCCTATCTCGGCTACACCGTCACCAATGCCGGCGGCGGAGAAGCCGTGCCCAATGTGATCGATGTGGCCCCGGCGCCGCGCTATTCCGGGCCGGTCTACCTGCTCACCAGCGATGTGACGGTGTCGGGCGGCGAACTGGCCACGCTGGCGCTGCGCCAGAACCCGCGCGTCATCCATGCAGGAACCGCGACGCGCGGATCGTTTTCCACCCCGCTCGCCAAGCCGCTGCCAAACGGCTGGTATCTGGAACTGTCGAACGAGGCATTCCGCGCGCCCGACGGCACCCTGTACGAAGGGCGCGGCATCGCCCCGCAATGGCCGGTGGAGGTCTATCCGCCGAACGATCCGGTCGGCGGCCACCGCGTGGCGCTGGAATGGCTGGCGGACGCGATCATCGCCCGCCAGTAAGCCAGCAAGGCCGCTTCCTACAGCGTCTTGAGGTAGTTCACGATCGCCTGCGCATCGGCTGCGCTCACGCCCGGGTTGGGCATGGTGCCGCCCGGCACCACGGCATGGGGATCGGCGATGTAGTTGCGCAGGGTTGCCTCGTTCCAGGTGATGTTCGCCTCGCGCATGGCCGGGCTGTAGGTTGCCCCGGCAACGCTGCCAGCCTGGCGACCGACCACACCGGCCAGCGACGGACCGATCATGTTCTGGCCCGGTTCCACCGAGTGGCACACGGCGCAGGTGGTGAAGGCCTGCGGCGGGGTGGCGGGAGCGGCGGCAGCCCGCGTGGGCGTGGAGGTTGGAGTCGGCGTTGCGCTCGCCTCGGGCTCAGGCTCGGCGGCTTCCTCCCCGGCTTCGGCAGCATCATCGGTCTCGGTCGCATCACCATCTTCCGAAGCCGCGCCCTCAAGGGCGTCGGCAGCGGTATCGACAGTTGCCACCTCTTCGGTGCTCGCGGTGTCGTCCGCCTCGTCCGTTTCGGGCGAGCCGCCGCAAGCGGAAAGAGCAAGAGCAAGGGCAGCGGTGGTGGCAAGAGCAAGCTGAATACGCATGACGTCCTTCCGGTGTGACTTTGACAATGTCCTTTAGGAGCCAAGCACCCCAATCGGCAAGGCTTGTTACTCCATGGCCGCACTCTTTTTGTATTAGCAACTTCAGGCGGGCTTTGCGCTTTCGCGAGAAGCGCAGCGCGCCTATCCGGTTCGGCTGCTCATGCGACCCGTTGCGCATCCTCCCACGCCCGGCTGGAAGACCGAGGCGCAAGAAACGCTCCGCCTCGCGGGGCCGCTGGCGCTCGCCAACCTGCTGCAGATGGCAATCTACTCGATTGACGTGGTGTTCATCGCCCGGTTGGGAGCGGACGAGCTGGCGGCATCCTCACTCGCCGTTTCGGTCTTCGGATTGCTGATCTGGTCGCTCCACGGGCTGACCGGTGCGGTCTCCCCGATCATGGCGGCAGAGCTGGGCGCACGCGGCCCTGCCCTGCGGCCTGTGCGCCGCTCGGTGCGCATGGCACTGTGGCTGTCGGTGGGATGCGGCGCAGTGGCCATGGTGCTGTGCGCCCTGGCGGAAGAGCTCATGCTGCTTGCCGGGCAGGAACCGCACATTGCCGCGCTGGCGGGCGAATACATGGACCTGCTGTTGTTCTCCACCATCCCGATGGTGGCCGCAGGCGTACTGCGCAATTTCGTTTCCACTCTGGGGCGGCCGATTTTCGCCACGGCGATTACCGCCTTGGGCATCGGCGTGAATGGCCTGGCGAACTATGCGTTCGTCTTCGGCAACTGGGGGGCGCCCGCGCTGGGGCTGCAAGGCGCGGCGATTGCGACGATCTTCACCACCCTGGCGATCCTTGCCGCCTATGCCATCGCCATCAGGCTCGATCCGCGCCTGCATCGCTATCACGTGTTCGGCTTCATCTGGCGGCCCGACTGGGCGCGGCTGTCCGAGATCGTCCGCATCGGCACGCCGATTGCGCTCACCATCCTTGCCGAGGCGGGAATCTTCGCGACGGCCCCCTTCCTGCTCGGCCTGCTGGGAGCAGACCAGCTGGCAGCCCACGCCATTGCATTGCAGATCGTGGCGATCATGTTCCAGGTGCCGTTCGGGGTGAGCCAGGCGGCGACCATTCGCGTGGGATACTTCTTCGGCGCACAGGACCGTGTCGGCATTCATCGCGCAGGAGCGGTGGCGATCGGCATGGGCGTGGGCTTTATGGCAATGACCGCGATGCTGCTGCTGTTCGCGCCCTACTACCTGCTGGCGATCTATATCGATCCATGGGACCCCGAAGAACCCGTCGTGGTCGCCTGGGCGCTGTCTTTCCTGGCTGTGGGTGCGGCGTTCCAGCTGTTCGACGGCCTGCAGGTGGTCGCCGCCGGTGCCTTGCGGGGCCTGAAGGACACCCGCGTACCGATGTGGATCGCGATCTTTTCCTACTGGGTCCCGGGCATGGCCGTAGCAGTTGCGCTGGGTTTCCACACCCCGCTGGAAGGCCTGGGCGTGTGGATTGGCCTTGCCACAGGGCTTGTATGTGCCGCTGCACTGCTCACATGGCGTTGGCACCGGCGAGAGGCGCTGGGCCTGACCGCGCCGGGCGTGAAGTAGCGCACGTAGTGCTCACCCTGCCGCAAGCGGCAAAATTTTCTCGTCCCCCGCCATTGACTCCGCATGAACGCGCTCCCAAATGCGCGCCGCTGGCACTCTTGAGAGGAGAGTGCCAATCGTCACAACTCTAAATCACAGGAAGAGGTCATACACATGGCATTCCGTCCGCTGCACGACCGCGTACTGGTCCGCCGCCTCGAAGCCGAAGAAAAGACGGCCGGTGGCATCATCATCCCCGATAGCGCCAAGGAAAAGCCCAGCGAAGGCGAAGTCGTCGCTGTCGGCAATGGCTCCAAGGCCGAAGATGGCACCGTCACCCCGCTCGACGTGAAGGCCGGCGACCGCGTGCTGTTCGGCAAGTGGTCCGGCACCGAGGTGAAGATCGACGGTGAAGACCTGATCATCATGAAGGAAAGCGACATCATGGGCGTGCTGGGCTGATCGCCCCACCCTTTCCGATAACGCTTACCCGAACACACGAATTTTCCAGGAGAAACGAATATGTCTGCCAAGGACGTCAAATTCGGTCGCGATGCGCGTGAACGCATCCTCAAGGGCGTCGATACGCTCGCCAACGCCGTAAAGGTGACGCTGGGCCCCAAGGGCCGCAACGTCGTGCTCGACAAGAGCTTCGGCGCACCGCGCATCACCAAGGACGGCGTGACCGTCGCCAAGGATATCGAACTGAAGGACAAGTTCGAGAACATGGGCGCGCAGATGCTGCGCGAAGTGGCCAGCAAGGCCAACGACGCAGCCGGTGACGGCACCACCACCGCCACCGTGCTGGGCCAGGCCATCGTGCGCGAAGGCATGACTGCCGTCGCCGCCGGCATGAACCCGATGGACCTGAAGCGCGGCATCGACCTCGCCGTGGCGAAGGTTGTCGCAGACCTGCAGGCACGTTCGAAGGACGTGTCCGGCTCCGACGAAATCGCCCAGGTCGGCATCATCTCCGCCAATGGCGACCGTGAAGTCGGCGAGAAGATCGCTGAAGCCATGGAAAAGGTCGGCAAGGAAGGCGTGATCACCGTCGATGAGAGCAAGGGCCTCGAATTCGAGCTCGAAACCGTCGAAGGCATGCAGTTCGATCGCGGCTACCTGTCGCCGTACTTCGTGACCAACCCGGAAAAGATGACCGTCGAACTCGACGATCCCTACATCCTGATCCACGAAAAGAAGCTGTCCAACCTGCAGGCCATGCTGCCCGTGCTGGAAGCCGTGGTGCAGGCCGGTCGTCCGCTGCTGATCATCGCCGAAGACATCGAAGGCGAAGCGCTGGCCACCCTCGTGGTGAACAAGCTGCGCGGCGGCCTGAAGGTTGCTGCGGTGAAGGCTCCGGGCTTTGGCGATCGTCGCAAGGCCATGCTGCAGGACATCTCGATCCTGACCAATGGCGAGATGATTTCCGAAGACCTCGGCATCAAGCTGGAGAACGTCGGCCTGTCCATGCTGGGCCAGGCAAAGCGCGTCACCATCGACAAGGACAACACCACCATCGTCGATGGCTCGGGTGACGAGGAAGCCATCAAGGCCCGCGTCGAGCAGATCCGCGCGCAGATCGAAACCACCACGTCGGACTACGACCGTGAAAAGCTGCAGGAACGCCTGGCCAAGCTGGCTGGCGGTGTTGCCGTGATCAAGGTCGGCGGTGCTTCGGAAGTCGAAGTGAAGGAACGCAAGGACCGCGTGGACGACGCTCTGCACGCCACCCGCGCTGCGGTGGAAGAAGGCATCGTTCCGGGCGGCGGCACGGCCCTGCTCTACGCCACGAAGGCGCTGGAAGGCGTCACCGGCGAGAACAATGATCAGACCCGCGGTGTAGAAATCGTTCGCCAGGCCATCATGGCTCCGGTGCGCCAGATTGCCACCAACGCCGGTCATGATGGTGCCGTTGTTTCGGGCAACCTGCTGCGCGAAAACGACGAAACCATGGGCTTCAACGCTGCCACCGACACCTACGAGAACCTCGTGGCTGCCGGTGTGATCGACCCGACCAAGGTGGTGCGCACAGCCCTGCAGGATGCAGCTTCGGTTGCCGGCCTGCTGATCACCACCGAAGCGGCGATCGCCGAGATCCCCGAAGACAAGTCGGCCCCGGCAATGCCTGACATGGGCGGCATGGGTGGCATGGGCGGCATGGGCTTCTAAGCCTCACCGCGCACCGTCTTACCGACGAACAGACAAGGGGCCGGAGGGAGCAATCCTTCCGGCCCTTTTCTTTTGTAACTACTCGCCCCATGGTGTGCGCGGGACACCTCATCACCAATTCGGGGAAACGCATAATCATGAAACGTCTTGCCGCGCTCCTGCTCGCATCCGTCGCGCTGACCGGTTGCGACATGGCCTCTGCCGATATCGCCACCATCGAATGCACCGAAACCCAGACCGAATGCATCAATGCCTGGTTTGACGACAAGTTCGAGGAGGAACTGGGTTTTAGCCCGATCCGCCAGACCATGCTCGGCCGCAAGACCGATTATGACAAGCTTGATGATTTCAGCGTGGCAGCGGCAGAAGAAGAGATTGCCTGGTGGCAGCAGGCGCTCGCCGAAATGGAAGCCAATTTCGACTACGACGAACTGTCGGAGGAGGCGCAGCTCTCCTACGACATGTTCAAGTACCGCGCCGAAATGGCGGCCCGCTCGGGCGAATTCCTCGGCCAGGAATATATCCTCCACCAGATGCAGGGCATGCACGTCGCGCTGCCCAGCATCATTCTCGGCCAGCACAGCGTGGCGGACGAAAGCGACATGGTCGCCTTCATCGCCCGTCTCGGCGCGCTGGGCCCGGCGATGGACCAGTTGCTGGCCCGCGCGCAGGCCAATGCCGAAGGCGGCGTGCGCCCGCCGCGCTTTTCCTACGATGCGGTGATTGCAGAATCGCAGGGGATGGTTTCCGGTGCGCCATTCGATGATGGCGAGCCGTCTTCACTGTGGGCCGGAACCGAGCAGCGGCTGGCGCAACTGGTCGAGGATGGCACCATTACCCAGGAACGCGCCGACGAACTGCGCGAGGACGCCCGCACAGCACTGGTCGACCAGATGGCGCCTTCCTACCAGCGGGTGATCGACTGGTTCACCGAAGACCGCGCGAATACCGACGAAGTGGCGCAAGGTGTCACCGCCCTGCCCAACGGCGAAGCCTATTACACGCATGCGCTGAACCAGATGACCACTACCGACCTGACCGCGGACGAGATCCACGAACTGGGACTGGCCGAGGTCGCCCGCATTCGCGGCGAGATGGAAGCGGTGATGGAGCAGGTGGGCTTTGACGGCACCTTGCAGGAATTCTTCGTCTTCACCCGCACCGATCCGCAGTTCTTCTTCCCCGACAACGAAGCTGGCGCGCAGATGTACATCGATCGCGCCACCCAGCACATCGATGCGCTGACCGCGCGCCTGCCTGAATTCTTCGGCACCTTGCCGCAGGCGGCGCTGGAAGTGCGCCGGGTGGAACCCTTCCGCGAACAGGACGGCGCGGCGCAGCACTATCGCCCCGGCACGCCCGATGGCTCGCGCCCCGGCGTCTATTACGCGCACCTTTCCGACATGACGGCCATGCCCATCCCGCCGCTGGAGGCGATTGCCTATCACGAAGGCAACCCGGGCCACCACATGCAGGTCTCCATCGCGCAGGAGCTGGAAGGGATTCCGCGCTTCCGCGCGCAGGGGCAGTTCATCTCCGCCTTCGGCGAAGGCTGGGGCCTCTATGCCGAAGCGCTGGCCAAGGAAATGGGCGGCTATCAGGATCCCTATTCGGAATTCGGCCGCCTGCAGAGCGAGATGTGGCGCGCCATTCGCCTGGTGGTGGACACCGGCATCCACGCCAAGGGCTGGACCGAGGACGAGGCGGTTGCCTACTGCCTCGAGAACTCGCCCAATCCCGAGACTGTCGCCCGCAGCGAGGTGCGCCGCTATTTCGTGCTGCCAGGGCAGGCCACCAGCTACAAGGTCGGCATGATCCGCATCCAGGAACTGCGCGCCGATGCCGAAGAGGTGCTGGGCGATGATTTCGACATCCGCGACTTCCACGATACGGTGCTGGGCGGTGGAGCCGTGCCGCTGAACATTCTCGAAACCCGGGTGAACAACTGGATCGCCAGCGTGCAGGCGACCTGAAGTCTCGTTTGACAAGTTGCGCTGCTTCCCCTTGTCTCACCGGCAGGGGGAAGCAGACACATGGATCAGGGTAGGAAGCCACCCCGCGTAATCGGCCTTGGCGGCGCAGTGCTGCTGAACCTCAACGGCGTGGTGGGCGCGGGAATCTTCGCCTTGCCCGCCTTGCTCTACGCCGGCGCGGGTAGCCTGGCGCCGCTGGCCATCCTAGCCTTTGCGCTGCTGACCGGATCGATCCTGGCGGTATTCGGCAAGCTCAGCACGCTGTTCGACCAGTCGGGTGGCGGACAGCTCTATATCGAAACAGCCTTCGGGCGATTCGCCGGGTTCGAGGCCGGCTGGTGCATGCTCGGCGCGAACATCGCCGCGCGGGCGGCCAATTTCCACGTCATCGTATCGTACCTGGCGTCGATCTTTCCAGTGTTCGACGATCCGGTGCTGCGGATGCTGACGATCCTAGCGCTGATCGCGATCTTCACACTGCTGGCGATTTCGGGCACGCGCCGATCGATCGGCGCGCTGTGGGTGGGCACCGCCCTGAAGCTCGCGCCGATCCTGTTGCTGTGCCTGGTCGGGCTGTTCGTGAACGGCTTGCCCACCACCTATGTGCCGCCGCAATTCAGCGAAGTGGAAGCGACCGCACTGCTGCTGGCCTATGCCTTTTCGGGCGGCGGCGTCTCCACCATTTCTGCAGGCGAGACGAAGGACCCGCATCGCACTGTCTTCTGGTCGATGTACATCAACCTCGCCGTGGTCGCCTTGCTCTATGCGCTGGTGCTGCTGGCCTATGTCGCGATTGCGCCGCAGGGTGCGAATGTCGACTCTCCGCTTGCTGCGGCGGGACAGGCCGTGTTCGGATCGTGGGGCGGCATATTGATCGCCGTGGCCGCGATCTTCTCTATCGGCACCGGGCAGCTTGGCTATTTCGTCACCATGCCGCGCCTGCTTTACGGCATGGGGCGGCGCGGCCTGCTGCCCGCCCGCTTCGCCAGCGTCTCGGATCGTTTTGCCACGCCGTGGTTCGCCATCGCCACTTACGGACTGGTGGTGGCCTTTCTGGCGCTCAGCGGCACATTCCAGTCGCTGGCCACGCTGCTGGTGGCGACAGAGACGCTGGTCGTCATTGCGGTGATCGCGGCTTTCGCGGTCATGTGGCGGCGCAATTCCGGAGGGATCGCTGGCGAACTTGGCCCGAAATGGGGCGTGATCGTGGTGGTCGCCGCCGCCTCCCAGCTGTGGATGCTGGCGCAGGTGCCGTGGAGCGCGGCCTTGCCGACGCTTGGCATCATTGCCGCCGGAGGCCTTGCCTACCTGCTGGCCCGGCGGAACGGCGGCGACGTGGAGCCTATCCACATCGGATGAGGCTGGACTTCGGGCCCCCTTCACAGCGTCAGCGAGCGCACCCATATCGCTTGCCATAATGAGAACGTCTCGCAGGAAATTCCTCGCCGGTTCGGGCGCGATGGCTGCTGCGGGGCTTGCCGTTCCTGCCTGGGCGCGCGGGCAATCGCTGACCCACGCCGCCAAGGGCTTCGGTGAGCTGTCTGGCGACGTGATCGACCTCACCATCGACAACCACCACTTCAGCACCGGCGGGCGCAGCGGCCATGCGATTGCCGTCAACGGCTCCGTGCCCGGCCCGCTGATCCGCTTGCGCGAAGGGCAGGAGGTGACGCTCAACGTCACCAACAACCTCTCCGAAGACTCCTCGATCCACTGGCACGGGCTGCTGCTGCCGTTCCAGTACGACGGCGTGCCCGGCGTCAGCTTCCCCGGCATCCGACCGGGAGAGACCTTTACCTACCGCTTCCCCATCCGCCAGACGGGCACCTACTGGTGGCACAGCCACTCCGGCCTGCAGGAACAGGCTGGCCACTATGGTCCGCTCGTGATCGAGGGCGAGCACGCCCACCACATGCCCGACCCGCGCTATGACCGCGACTACGTCGTGCTCTTGAGCGAGTTCACCCCGCGCCACCCGCACGAGATCGCGCGGATGCTGATGGTGGGAGAGCACTACTTCAACCGCCAGATGATGACGCTGGGCGATGGAGACATGTCGCTGGAAGACCGGCTGATGTGGGGCGCGATGCGGATGAACCCGCGCGACGTGCTGGACGTGACCGGCGCGACCTACACCTATCTCGTCAACGGCCATGGCCCGGCGGACGACCTGGAATTCCTGTTCAACCCCGGCGAACGCATACGGCTGCGCATCATCAACGGTTCGGCCATGACCTTCTTCGACGTGCGCATCCCGGGCGTGGAGATGCAGGTGATTGCCGCAGACGGGCAGGAAGTAGACCCGGTGGAAGTGCACGAGTTCCAGATCGGCGTGGCCGAGACCTATGACGTGATCGTTACCCCGCCCGATGGCAGCCATGCCTTCGTGGCAGAGGCGATGGACCGTTCGGGCATGGGCGTGGCCAGCCTGACGTCGCACCGGGGCCATCGCGCCACCCCGCCGCCTTTGCGCGAACCGGTGACACTGGGCATGGTCGATATGGGCATGGGCAACATGGGCGGCATGAACCACAGCGGGCATGTCGGCATGGAAGGCATGGATCACGGCTCGGGCAGCATGGACCATTCCATGCGCGATACTTCACTGCTGCCCGATAGCGTCGCGGTCGGGCCCGGCGTGGACATGGTCAGCCCGATGCCGATGGACCGGATGGACTTCCCCGGCCTCGGCCTCGACACGGTAGACCACCGGGTGCTGCGCTATACCGACCTGAAGGCCGCCAATCCCAACCCCCACCGCATGCCCACGCGGCAGCTGGAGATTCACCTCACCGGCAACATGGAACGCTACATGTGGTCGTTCGACGGCAGGCAGTTCAGCGCCGTAACCGACGATCCAATCCGCTTCGGCTATGACGAACGCGTGCGGGTGAAGCTGGTGAACGACACCATGATGGCGCACCCCATCCACCTGCACGGCCATTTCTTCGAGCTGGTGAACGGCGCAGGCATGACCGATCAGCCGCTGAAGCACACGGTGGTGGTGCAGCCGGGCAGTACGGCGACCTTCGACCTCACCGCCAACGAGCCGGGCGACTGGGCCTTCCACTGCCACCTGCTCTATCATATGCACGCCGGCATGATGCAGACCGTGACCGTGCGCCCCTTTCCCGAACAGGGAGAGGCCTGATGCGCGCGCTGGTGCTTGCCACTGCGGCGCTGGTTGCCACCCCCGCCGCCGCGCAGGACCAATCTGACCACGCGGGGCACGGTGCTTCGGCGCAAGAGCCGATGGACCACGCGCAGCACGCGATGGACCCACAGGAAGAGCCTGTGACGGACCACTCGCAGATGGACCATTCGGAGCATGGGCAGATGGATCACAGCCAGCACGGCCAGATGGACCATGCGGCGATGGACATCCCCATGGGCCCGCCCCCGCCGCGCGCCTTCGAGGGACCGCAGCATGCCGCCGACCTCTACTTCGACCCGGGCCGGATGGCTTCCGCCCGCGCCTACAACCATGCCACCCATGGCGGCATGAGCACCGGCACGGTGCTGGTCGAACGGCTGGAAGCGCGCGTGGCCGAGGGGCACGATGCATATCTCTGGGATGTCAGCGCCTGGTACGGCACCTCTACCGACAAGATCGTGTTCAAGACCGAGGGCGAAGGCGAATTCGGCAGTAGCGGCGAGGTGGAAGACGGCGAATTGCAGCTGTTGTGGGGGCACGCCATCGGTCCCTTCATCGACTTGCAAGCGGGCATGCGCGTGGACGTAGAGCCGGATACCACCGCGCATCTGGCCGTCGGTGCAGCGGGGCTTGCCCCCTACATGATCCACTTCGATGCCGCTGCCTTCCTGTCAGACGAAGGTGACCTGACCGCGCGGATCGAGGCCGAGCACGACATGAAGCTGACCCAGCGGCTGATCCTGCAACCGCGCGTGGAGGCGGAGCTGGCCGCGCAGGACATTTCCCAACGCAGGATCGGCGCTGGGCTGACGAAAATCCACGTCGGAGCCAGGCTACGCTACGAGATCGTCCGCGAATTTGCGCCCTATATCGGCGTGGAATACGAGGCCGCTACCGGCCGGACGGCGGATTACATCCGCGCTGACGGCGGCGATCCCGACGGCATCGCGGTGCTGGCGGGCCTGCGCTTCTGGTTCTGACCGGTGCCGTCGCAAGCCCCGCGCAGCGGGGGCACGGTCGAACAGAAGCGACGGCACCGAGGGCGCTCCAGCCGAAGCCGGAGCGCAGATTAGCTGATCTCTACCCACCCATACGGCTGCGCTCGGCGGCTTCCATCTGCTCCTGGGTCCAGGTCACCGGATACTGCGTCTGCGGGTTGAACAGGCCGTCGGCATGCACCGCGCCTTCTGCCGCCTCGATCTCCTCGGCAGTCAGGAACTCGCTCGGCTCCAGCGCGAAAACGTCGATGCCGCGGGTGATCTCGGTGCCGTAGATGCGGCCATTGTACCAGTAGGCCGACCAGTAGCCGCCGGTCACCAGCTGCTCGTCACTGATCGGGCCACGGTCGAAATAGGCGATCTCGAAGGGGTTGGCGGGATCGGTGAAATCGATCACCGAGATGCCGCCCTGATACCATGCCTGCACGAACAGGTTGCGCCCCGGCACGGGGATAATCGAGCCATTGTGCGCGACGCAGTTCTCCTTGTCGCCCTGCGGCGCGGGCAGCTTGAAGGTGCCGCGCCTCTCAAGCTGGCCGTCGACGATTTCGTAGAAGGCATTGGCGCCCCAGTCGCGCGGATCGGTGGCCTGGCAACGCGGGCGCCCGCCGCCGCCCCATTCGTCGGTGAACAGCACCATGGTGCCATCGTTGTTGAAGGTGGCGGAGTGCCAGTAGGCAAAACCCTCGTCCACCACCTCGTCGATGCGGGTGGGGTTGAGCGGATCGGAAATGTCGAAGATGATCCCGTTGCCCGAGCATGCGCCTGCCGCGATGTTGCGGCTGGGGAAAACGGTAATGTCGTGACACTGGTCTGTCCGGTTGGTGTCCTGCGTATCGTCGCCATGGTCACCACCTTGCCACAGGCCTGCCAGCCGCCCGGTTTCGGGGTCAGCGAAGACGCGCGGGCTGGAAACGATGTGCGCCGCCGCCGGATTGGCAAGCGGGATCTCGATAACGTCGATGCTGAACAGCGCAGTGCGATCATCGCCCGGCACCTCGCCCACGCAGAACTCCAGCTCCTCCTGCTCGCGCACGCTGCCGGTGCCCGAGTTGTAGACGATCAGGCTGTCATCGGTGCGCGAGACGATCGAATGGGTGTGGCTGCCGCGACAGGTCTGCACCTGGCCAACTTGCACGGGGCGAGTGATATCGGAAATGTCGAAGATGCGCAGGCCGCGAAAGCGATCCTCGCTCACCCGGTCCGTCACGCCTTCCAGGCCGCAATCGGTGCGTCCGCGCGTTTCCTCCACGCTCATGATCAGCAGGTCGCCGGAGATCGAGACGTCGCCCTGCCCGCCGGGGCAGACCACCGAGCTGACGAGCTGCGGCACACCGTCTGCGCCCAGGCGATAGGCGTTGAAGCCGTGGTAGTTGCCCGCCACCATCAGGTCGCCGGAAAAGGCTATGTCGGTGTTGGCGAAATCCAGCAGGCCGCCGCGCTCGGCAAAGCGGCGCTCGTCTTCCTCTTGCTCGGGATCGCGCGCCTCTTCGCTGGATGCCATCGCGGCGTGTCCGGCATGGGCCGAATGGTCGGCGTGATCGGCATGGCCTGCCATCGCCTCTCCCGCTTCCTCTTCTTCCTCGTCAGGCAGTTCGGGGCGCAGGTCGCCCGGATTTTCCGGATCGAAGAAGCCTGCCGGCTTGCGCAGGAAGGCCACGTGGCGAAGGTTCAGGATCGCCTCGCCCGCGTCGAACAGGCCTGCTGCCAACGTGGCGCGCGGATCATCGGAAAGGCTGGCGAGGAAAGCGTTCATCCGCTCGATCTCGGCGTTCTGGTCGTTCACCACCTCGCTGGTAAATTCGTACATCACCGGGTCCGCTGCGGTGCCTCGCGCCGCGTGCAGTTCCTCCACCATGGTAATTGCTCCCTGATGGTGGCGCACCATCAATTCCAGGAACAGCCGGTCGAAATTGGTCCCGCGCGCGTCGGCCAGCGCTTCCATCTGTTCAGGCGTTGCCATGCCCTGCATGTCGGCATGGTGGGCATGGCCCATCCCGGCCATGTCCACCGGTTCGCTGCGATCGCTGAGCCAGCCGCGCATGAAGCCGATCTCGTCCGCCTGCGAGGCATCGATGCGGCCGGCGATGGCAATGATCTCGGGCGTGTTGGTGCGATCGGCCACCAGTGCCGCCATGTCGACAGCCTGTTGGTGGTGCACGATCATGCCTTGCATGAAGGCAACGTCCGCCGGGGAATAGCCGTTGCGCGCTAGGTTGATTGCCTCCTCCTCGCTCAGCGTGCGCGGCGCGGCCCCTAACGGTCCGGGCTGGACGATGGTCACCTCCTGTGCCGAGGCGCTGGCCGCACTCGCCAGCAGCAGGGCGGCAAGCGATGCACCTGTGACAAGACGCAGGCGAGTGGTGGTGCTGATCATGTGTGTGGTTCCCCGGAAGACTGGTTTCATCGGCACCTATAGGCCCTGCGAACCGGCCATCCGTCAAGCCGCGACCTTGGGGCAGGCCACGGGTATTGCCTCGCCGCTTGCCGGGGCCCGCACATGAGGTTAGCCTTCACGCCGAGGAACAAGGGGAGAAGAAGCTTTATGCGTGGTGCCATTTTCGCAAGTGCGCTGCTACTCGGCCTGGCGGCCTGCGGCGGCGATGCCGATACCGGTGAGACCGAGGCCACCGCATATTCCGCACGCGATTACATGCAGGCGATCAACGATATCGCTCGCATGGACGACCGGCAGTACGACGAAAAGCGCCAGCCCGGCGAACTGCTCGCCTTCGCGCAGATCGACAAGGGCGAGGTCGTCGGCGACTATATCATGGGCGGCGGCTACATGACCCGGTTGCTGGCTATGGCGGTGGGCGCCGATGGCAAGGTCTATGCCTTCCAGCCCGACGAATTCATCGCCTTCCGGCCCGAATATGCCGAGGAACAGGATGCCGCCGTCGCCCCCTATGCGGACGACAATGGCAATCCCGTGCGGGTATTCCCGTTGCGCGCCCCGATTGCCGATCCCGGCTGGCCCGAACCGCTCGACACCATCATCACGGTGATGAACCTGCACGATCTCTATATTTCGCAGATGCCCGAAGACACGGCGGATGCGGCGATCCGGATGCTTTACGATTCGCTGAAACCCGGCGGCACGCTGGTGGTGGTGGATCACCTGGCGCTTGAAGGCGGCGGTGCCGAGGCAGCTGACGAATTGCACCGGATGGATGCCCAGCTGGCGCTGGATGCGCTGACTTCCGTCGGCTTCGAACTGGAAGCGGAATCGGATCTCTATTCCCGACCGGACGATCCGCGCACAGCGAATGTCTTCGACGACTCGATACGCGGAAATACCGATCAATTTGCCTGGCGGCTGCGCAAGCCGGAATAGCACTTATTCCCGGCACGATTACCGCCTGCAGGCGTTTACTGCATGAAGGCAAATGTAAGAGAGAAGTCCAATGAAAGTCCCGCACAAGGCCCATATCGCACTGGTTGATGGAGAGCGCTTTCTGCTGCTGCGCAATGATGGGCCGATGTTCGAACCCAAGCTGTCAGTTCTGGAGGAACCGGCACTCGATCCGAGCAACTTCAGTGCTGCAGTAATAGACCAGGACGATGCCAACCAGTGGAAGGCAAAGATCAACCTGGAAGAACTGGCGCATGGCGCGGCGGTGGCTGAATGGCTCAATGCCAAGGCGATCGCCGGTGAATTCGAGGACCTGGTGGTAATCGCCGATCCCAAGACTCTGGGCGAAATGCGGCGACACTATCATCCCGAGCTGCAGAAAAGGCTGGCGACAGAGCTCGACAAGGCGCTGGCGCACGAACCGCTGGACAAGATCGAGAAGGTTCTCGCCAACGCCTGACCAGGGTGGATTTCGGTAAAATTGGGCCATTCGCACCCTTCGCGACTCGTTACGTCGAGATTTCGGTGCATTTCGTCGCGCGGTGATCGCCAGGAAGTATGCTATTAAGCAATTGATAAGCACGTTTCTGGCAACGTTCGCGATATGGATACATCGGTGATCGCACGTATCATTGCGCTTCTGGCTCTTGTCCTTGCCCCGCTGGCGAGCGCCTCTGCCCAGGCTCAGGGTACTTCTGGAGATTTCGAAAGCGCCTTCGATAGCGCCTTCGGCACCGAAGTTCGCGAGCCGCCGCAGTTCCTTGAACAACCGTCCAGTCCGCTGGAGCAGCGCATCGCCCAACTGGCCGATGGTAGTGACGGGCGCATCGGCGTTGCCGCAATCGACCTTGCCACGGGTGAACAGATTTCGGTGCTGGGCGACCAGCGCTTTCCCATGGCCTCCACCAGCAAGATCGCCATCGCCGCCACCTTTCTGGAGGGGGTGGATCAGGGCCGCTGGAGCCTGACCAGCGAATTCCCGCTGCTGTGGGCCGTGCGTTCGCAGCCATTCTCCACTGCGGCTGCGCCGGTGCGCGAAGGCGAATACATGACCGCGCTGGAACTGATCGACCTGATGATCACGCGCAGTTCCAACCCCGCCACCGACGCCCTGCTGGCTGCCGTGGGTGGGCCGCAGGCGGTAACCGACTGGGCGCATCGGGCAGGCCTGACCGATTTCAGCATCGACCGCGATATCGCCACCCTGGTACGCGATGATCGCGAATTCGACCCGACCTATCACATCGACATGCGCGACAGCGCCACGCCCGAAACCATGGTGCGCCTGCTGGCAGGCATCTATCAAGGTCAATGGCTGAGCCCGGAAAGCCGCCACGTCATCCTCGATGCCATGGAGCGCTGCCGCACCGGACGTCGCCGGATCCGGGCAGGATTGCCCGATGGTGTGAACGTGGCGCACAAGACCGGCACGCTCAATCGCCTGGCGGCCGATATCGGTATCGTAGAAATGCCCGATGGCCGCGCCATCGCCCTGGCAATCTACGTCACCGGGCAGAGCGCCTCGCAAGCGCACGAAAATGCGAACAAGGCCGAAGCACGCAGGCTGCGCGATGAACGCATAGCTTCAATCACCCGGGCGCTTTACGATGGCTATGCCCAGCGAGCCGATGGCCGCGCCTTCGCCAATGCTCAATACGCAAACACGGCTGCGCGCTGAGCCCTCGTCACCGCCCCGTCACACCGCAGCCAGACAAAGAAAAAGGGCGCGGCCATCGCTGGCCACGCCCCAATCCTGTAAAGCCTGAAAGGCTGCGAGAATTACTCGGCAGCTTCTTCCATGGTGGCTTCGGCTTCGTCAGCCATTTCTTCAACAGCGTCAGTAGCTTCGTCCATGGCGCCTTCGGCTTCGGCGACTGCTTCGTCAGCGGTCTCTTCCATCGCTTCCATGTTGGCTTCCGCGTCAGCCGAAACTTCTTCCACAGCGTCGGTGGCTTCTTCGGTGGCGGTTTCGCCGCAAGCGGCGAGGGTCAGAGCAGCGCCAGCGGCGGCAGCGACGAGAACGATCTTACGCATAGGTATAAACCCCTTGAATTGCATAAATATGGGAATGGCTGATGCCGGTCCCGGAACCGGCCTTCCCGCCAGTTCTGCTGCCTAAATAATGCCACATTTTGACGCGCGCAAGCACATTATGGCGCAAATGCGGCAAACCGAGGGCGGAATTAAGGCAGAATCTTTGGTGCTTACAGGCAGCGAAAGTGCGTGCTAGCAGGCACAAATGGCCGAAAAGCAGCATCTCTACTTGGTCGATGGTTCGGCCTATATTTTCCGCGCTTACCATCGTCTTCCGCCGCTGACCAACCCGGATGGGACGCCCGTGGGCGCGGTCTATGGCTATACCACCATGCTGTGGAAGCTGGCAGAGGATCTCGACAAGGCGGAAGGGCCAACGCACCTCGCGGTGATTCTCGACAAATCGAGCAAGAGCTTCCGCAACGGGATCTACGACCAGTACAAGGCCAACCGCCCGCCCCCGCCCGAAGACCTGGTGCCCCAGTTCCCGCTGATTCGCGACGCCACGCGCGCCTTTTCCCTACCCTGCATCGAGGAAGAGGACGTCGAGGCGGATGACATCATCGCCAGCTATGCCCGCGCGGCACAGGCCAGGGGCTGGGATGTCACCATCGTTTCCAGCGACAAGGACCTGATGCAGCTGGTGGGCGAGGAAAACGGCGCGCGGATCGACATGCTCGACACGATGAAGAACGCGCGCATCTACATTCCCGAGGTGGAAGAGAAGTTCGGCGTGCCACCCGAGAAGGTGGGTGACGTCCTCGCGCTGATGGGCGATTCGGTCGACAATATCCCCGGCATCTTCGGCGTTGGCCCAAAGACCGCGAGTAAGCTGATCGCCGAGCACGGCAGCCTTACCGCCGCGCTCGATTCGGCGGAAGGCATGAAGACGTCCAAGCTGAAGGAACGGTTGATCGAGCACCGCGAGGATGCCGAGCTGTCGCGCGTGCTCGTCACGCTGAAGGAGGATTGCCCGCTTCCCCAACCGCTAGAGGACTTCAAGCTGGACGGCGTTCCGCCCGAGCCGCTGGCCGCATTCCTCCAGGCGCACGGCTTCACCAGCCTGCTGCGGCGGCTGGACGCGGGCAACGGCAGCCCCGGCCGCGCGACTGAGCTGCACCCGGCCAAGCAGGAAACCGCCTCCGCCCCCGCCTCTCCCGAAGGCAACAGCCAGCCGCTGCCCGAATGGCCCGCCGTCGATCGCTCGTCCTACGAATGCGTACAGACGCTGGAGCGGTTAGAGCACTGGATCGAGCGCGCCTTTGCCGCGCGGCTGGTGGCGGTGGACACCGAGACCAGCGACCTTGATGCCATGCAAGCCGACCTCGTCGGCTTCAGCCTGGCGCTGGGGCCCAACGATGCCTGCTACGTCCCGCTGGCCCACGGCAGCGACGACATGTTCGACGAAAAGCCCGAGCAGGTGGACCGCGAAGCCGCGCTCGCCGCGATCAGGCCGCTGCTGGAAAGCGATGCGGTGCTGAAGGTGGGGCAGAACATCAAGTACGACCTCAACGTGCTCGCCCGCTACGGCATCATGGTTGCCCCGATCCACGATACCATGGTGATCAGCTTCGCCATGGATGCCGGCCGCGACCTTGCTGGTTCAGGGGCAGGCATCGGCGGCGGCCACGGCATGGACGAGCTGGCTGAGCGCCACCTTGGCCACACCTGCATCAAGTTCAAGGACGTCTGCGGCACGGGCAAGAAGGCGATCCCCTTCGGCCAGGTGCCTTTGGACAAGGCCACCGAGTACGCTGCCGAGGATGCCGACGTAACCTGGCGGCTCTACCAGCACCTGCACCGCCGCCTGCCCGTGGAGGGCGCGATGCGTGTGTACGAACGCGTCGATCGTCCGTTGATCCCGGTCGTCGCAGGCATGGAGCGCGAGGGTATCAAGGTCGATCGCGCCGCGCTGTCGCGCCTGTCCGAACAGTTCGCCGAAACCACCGCACGGATCGAGAAGGAAATCCACGCGGAAGCCGGCGGAGAATTCACCATCGGCAGCCCCAAGCAGCTGGGCGAGGTGTTGTTCGACAAACTGGGCTACAAGGGGGGGCGCAAGGGCAAGAGTGGACAGTATTCCACCGACCAGTCGGTGCTGGAAAAGCTCAGCGCACAAGGCGCGGCCATTGCCGACAAGGTGCTGGAATACCGCCAGCTCTCGAAGCTGAAATCGACCTACACCGATGCCCTGCAGGAAGCGATCAACCCCCAGACGGGCCGCGTGCATACCTCGTACTCGCTGGTGGGCGCGCAGACCGGGCGTTTGTCATCCACCGATCCCAACCTGCAGAACATTCCCATCCGCACCGAGATCGGGCGCGAGATCCGCAAGGCCTTCGTGCCCGAGGCGGGCAACGTCTTGCTGGCCGCCGACTATTCGCAGATCGAACTGCGCCTTGCCGCCCACATGGCCGACGTGCCGGAACTGAAAGAGGCCTTTGCCAGCGGCGAGGATATTCACGCGCGCACGGCCAAGGAAATGTACGGCGAGGTTGACCGTGACACCCGCGCCCGCGCCAAGACCATCAACTTCGCCATCCTCTACGGCATTTCACGCTGGGGCCTTGCAGGCCGGCTGGGCGTGGAGCCGGACGAGGCGCAGGAGGTGATCGACACCTATTTCAAGCGCTTCCCCGGAATCCAGAGCTACATCCACGAAACGCTCGAGAGCGTGCGCGAGCGTGGCTATTCGGAAACGCTGTTCGGCCGCAAGACGTGGTTCCCGCGCATCAATTCGAAGAATCAGGCCGAACGGCAGGGCAGCGAACGCGCAGCGATCAACGCACCGATCCAGGGCACCAGCGCCGATATCATCAAACGCGCCATGGCCCGCATGTTGCCTGCACTGGCAGGGGCAGGCCTGGGGCACGTGCGCATGTTGCTGCAGGTGCACGACGAACTGGTGTTCGAACTGCCCGAAGGCGACGTGGACGCCGCCTCTCCCGTTATCGAGCGGGTGATGGCCGAAGCCGCGCTGCCTGCGGTCGAACTGAGCGTGCCGCTGGGCATCGAGATCGGCACCGGCGCAAGCTGGGATGCTGCGCACTGAGCTTGCTAGGCTGGCCTGTGATCTTTACTGCATTGCAGCATGGATGACTGGCTGACCGCCCTTCGCGATACCGTGCCCGATTACCTGGAAGCATGGCTGATCGCCGCGCTGGCGGCTGCCGTTGGCGTTATGGTGGCGCTGGTTCTCCACCGCATCCTGTTCCGCGTGCTCAGGAAAGTCGCCAAGGCCAGCGACAGCGTGGCGGACAACGTCGTCGTCAAGCACCTGGCGCGGCCCACCAAGTGGGCCATGGTCGCGCTGGGCATGGTGCTGGCCGCGCGCGAGGTGCCCGTGCTGGAAAGCGTGTGGGAGAAGATCGCCGGCTTCGTCATGCCTGCGCTTGTCGGCTGGATCGCGTTGGCCATCATGCGCGCCTTCGTGGCGGCGATGGAGTTGCGCGCCGACGTTGACGTGGCCGACAACCTGCAGGCGCGCCGACGCCGCACGCGGCTGGCCATCTTCAGTCGTATGGGTACCTTCGTGATCGTCTTCATCACCGTGGGCCTGATGCTGCTGTCGATCCCGGGCGTGCGCGATATCGGGGTGACGCTGATGGCCTCTGCTGGCCTAGCCGCGCTGGCCGTGGGCGCTGCCGCACAGCCGGCGCTGAAAGCGCTGATCGGCGGGCTGCAAATGGCGCTGACAGAGCCAATCCGTATCGACGATGTGGTGATCGTCGATGGTGAGTGGGGACGGATCGAGGATATCCGCACCACCTATGTCATCGTGCGCGTGTGGGACGAGCGACGGCTGGTTGTGCCGGTCCACAAGTTCCTCGAGGAGACCTTCCAGAACTGGACCCGCAAGGATTCGCAGCTGCTGGGCACGGTGTTACTGCATCTTGACCCCCTGGCCGATGTCGATCGGCTGCGCACCGAATTCGAACAGCAAGTGGAAGCCAATCCATTGTGGGACCGGCGCGTGCAGAAGGCGCAGGTGACCGACACCACGCTCGATTCAATGGAATTGCGCCTGCTCGTAAGCGCCAAGGACGCCTCGGACGCCTTCGACCTGAGGTGCCAGATCCGCGAAGGGATGCTGGCCTTCATCCGCGAACAGATGCCCGAAGCGATTGCCGTGCGGCGGGTTGCTTCGGAAGCAGAGGTGCTTTGGGAAGGCGGCGAGGCGGGCATGACCTCAGGCAGGGATTGAGTGGTTCCTTGCTTTACGCACCTGCCTTCGCAGGTGCGTCCTCGGTGTCTAATTGTCTGCTCCCTCAAGCGCCGGGCAGACGCCATCCGGCGTCCTTGGTTTTCGCCCTACCTGGCGGCGCACGAACGCGCGACCCGCAGATGCCGCGCATTCCGAAGGACGGAGCGAATAGCACCGAGGACGAAGCCGTGGAGGCGGCTTCGCAATGCATACTAGTGCTTCGAATCGCGCGTCGATTCCACCATGCCTTCGGTGATGAAGCCTATGGGTTTCACCTCGGCAGCACGTTTCTTCAACTCGCCCTTCATTTTCTTGTACTCGACTTCCATCTGCGCGGTCACCGTGGCGCGGCTGTCCTTCAGCGCTTCCTCGAAATCGTCCCTGGCGACGGCATCGGGTTCTCCATTGGTACGGCGGATGGCGCTCAGGCCAGCGCGGCGCACGACATCCTCCAGGTCAGCCCCGGTGAAGCGGTCGGTCTTCTTGGCGATAGCGGCAAGGTCGACATCCTCTGCCAGCGGCATGTGCGCAGTGTGAATCTTGAGGATGTGCTCGCGGCCCGGTTCGTCTGGTGCGCCGACATAGACCAGCTCGTCGAACCGGCCAGGCCGCAGCAGCGCAGGGTCAACCAGCGTCGGACGATTGGTCGCGCCGATCACGACGATGGAGGACATTTCCTCCATCCCATCCATTTCCGCCAGGATGGTGTTGACCACGCGTGCCGTCACCTGCGGTTCGTTGGCTGACGATCCGCGTGCGGGCACGAGGGAATCGATCTCGTCGATGAAGATCACGCAAGGCGCCACCGAGCGGGCACGCGCGAACATGCGGGCGATCTGCTGCTCGCTTTCGCCATACCATTTCGACAGCAGATCGCTGCTCTTGATCGAGATGAAGTTGGCCTCGGCCTCTTTCGCAACGGCCTTCGCCAGCAAGGTCTTGCCAGTGCCGGGCGGGCCATAGAGCAGGAAGCCCTTGGCCGGGCGGATGCCCAGCCGCTCGAATGCGCGCGGGTTCTTCAACGGCAGTTCGACCCCTTCCTTGAGCGAGGCGATCGCATCGTCGAGCCCGCCAAGGTCCTGCCAGCCGACCTTGGGCGCCTGCACCATCACTTCGCGCATGGCGCTTGGCTGCACGCGCTTCAGGGCTTCGCGAAAGTCGTTCTTTTCGACGCACAGCTCTTCCAGCACTTCGGCTGGCACTTCGCGTGCGTCGAGATCGAGCTTGGGCATGATGCGCCGCACCGCTTCGATCGCGGCCTCGCGCGCGAGCGCGGCGATATCCGCACCGACAAAGCCGTGGGTGGAGCGCGACAGTTCGCCAAGGTCTACCCCTTCACCCAGCGGCATACCGCGGGTGTGAATGGCCAGAATCTCGCGCCGACCGCTCTCGTCAGGCACGCCGATCACGATCTCGCGGTCGAACCGGCCGGGGCGGCGCAGCGCCTCGTCGATGGCGTCAGGCCGGTTGGTGGCGGCGATCACCACCAGGTTGGCGCGCGCCTGCAGGCCGTCCATCAGCGTGAGGAGCTGGGCAACGAGGCGCTTTTCCGCCTCCCCCTGCACCTTCTCGCGCTTGGGGGCGATCGAATCGATTTCGTCAATGAAGACTATGGCGGGCTGGCTGCGCTCGGCCTCTTCGAACACTTCGCGCAGCCGCTTTTCCGATTCGCCATAGGCGCTGCCCATGATTTCCGGGCCGTTGATGGTGAAGAACTCGGCATCCGATTCGTTCGCCACCGCCTGCGCCAGCCGGGTCTTGCCAGTGCCGGGCGGACCATGCAGCAGCACGCCCTTGGGCGGATCGACTCCAAGGCGGGTGAACAGCTCGGGGTAGCGTAGCGGCAGTTCCACCATCTCGCGCAAGGCCTTGATGGTCTCCTCCATGCCGCCAACGTCGTCGTAGTTGATCATGCCGCGGGCATCGCGCGGTTCCTCGAACTCGGCACGCAGCTCCACCTCGGTATTCTCGTCGATGTGGACGAAGCCCTTGGGCACGGTGGAGACCACCTGCAGACGGATCTGCGTGAGCGCATAGGCAGGCGCGTTGAACATGCGGCGCACTTCGGGCGGCACGTTCTGCACCGGCTGCTGCCCATGGGTGGCGACAAGGTCTCCGGCGGTCAGCGGCTGCTTGAAGAACACCCGCTTCAGGGCCTCGCTGGGCCCATGCAGGCGCATCTCGCGGCGGGCAGGAGCAAACACAACGCGGGTGGCAGGCTTGGTCTGCGCCCGGCGCACGATCACGTGCTCGCCGGAAGAGGTTTCCGCATTGCCGCGCTGCAAGCCGTCCAGACGAATCACGTCGAGCGCTTCGTCCTCGTCATAGGCAGGCGCGGCAATGGCGACCGTGGCGCGCTTGCCTTCAATCTCCACCGCATCGCCTTCGGTAATGCCCAGGGCCTGGAACGCGCTGCGCGGCATGCGCACGAGGCCGCGACCCGATTCCTCCTGCCGCGCGGCGGCCACCTGCAGCCTTACCGTTCCCGCTTCCATCTGTGCTGCATCCGCCTCGGCCATGTGTGGTCCTGTCCAGTTATGCCTGTGTTGTCCTGCGGACCTAGGAAGCGCCCGCCACTATTGCAAACCTGCAAGCAGCCGGAAGGTGCCGATAAAGCTGCCAGCCGAGCAGCGGCGAACACCCAGTTGCCATATCGGAAGCGGGCAAGAAAAAAGGCCCGGTCGTTGCCGACCGGGCCTTGGAAGTTTTGGGAGAGGATGCCTGAAAGGCACGAGGACATATGCGCTGAACTGCCCAATCTCGCAAGTGCGAAAAGGGCACCATTTGTTGCATGTTTTGCACTTTATGTATTTATCGCCTTTTTTTCAGCCTTTTCGCGGCTGACATAGGTGTCAGCCTTTAACGAAAATTGAATCATTATTCAGTTTTTCTCGCGGGGTGTTGTGCAGTGCATCATTTTCGGGCTTGGCTGGTGACACAAACGCCGCATGGCTCTATTGCCTAAGCGAATTCACAGCCCAGGAAAGTCGCCATGCGCAAGCTCTATCCCTCCGCCGAAGCTGCCCTGGAGGGGCTGCTGCACGATGGCATGTTGATCGCGTCTGGCGGGTTTGGCCTGTGCGGCATTCCCGAACGCTTGCTGCAGGCGATCCAGGACAGCGGGGTGAAGGATCTCACCTTCGCCAGCAACAATGCCGGGATCGACAACGAAGGCATCGGTATGCTGCTGCGCACGCGGCAGGTGAAGAAGATGATCTCCAGCTACGTGGGCGAGAACAAGGAGTTCGAGCGGCAGTATCTCTCGGGCGAACTGGAGGTGGAGTTCTGCCCGCAAGGCACATTGGCCGAACGCATGCGTGCAGGCGGCGCAGGGATTCCCGGCTTCTACACCAGGACCGGCGTCGGCACGCAGGTGGCCGAGGGCAAGGAGCACAAGGAGTTCAACGGCGAGACCTACATCCTCGAGAAGGGCATCTTTGCCGACCTGTCGATCGTCAAGGCCTGGAAGGCCGATACGACCGGCAACCTGATGTTCCGCAAGACCGCGCGCAATTTCAACCAGCCGGCCGCCACCTGCGGAAAGGTGTGCGTGGCCGAGGTGGAAGAGATCGTGCCCGCCGGCTCGCTCGACCCGGACTGCGTGCACCTGCCCGGCGTCTACATCAACCGCATGGTGGTGGGCGCACCCTACGACAAGAAGATCGAATTCGTCACCACCCGCGAACGGGAGACTGCATAATGCCCTGGACCCGTGACGACATGGCCGCCCGCGCCGCCCGCGAGCTCAAGGACGGCTATTACGTCAACCTCGGCATTGGCATCCCCACGCTGGTGGCGAACCACATTCCCGAAGGCATGCAGGTAACGCTGCAGAGCGAGAACGGCATGCTCGGCATCGGCCCCTTCCCCTATGAAGGCGAAGAGGACGCGGACCTGATCAACGCCGGCAAGCAGACCATCAGCGAACTGCCGCATTCGGCCTATTTCGACAGCGCCACCAGCTTTGCCATGATCCGCGGCGGGCATATCGACCTGACCGTGCTGGGCGCCATGGAAGTGGCCGAGAACGGCGACATCGCCAACTGGATGATCCCGGGCAAGATGGTGAAGGGCATGGGCGGCGCGATGGACCTTGTCGCAGGCGTGAAGAAGATCATCGTGGTGATGGAGCACACCAGCAAGCACGGCGATCCCAAGTTCATCCCCCACTGCACCCTGCCGCTGACCGGCCAGAACGTAGTCGACATGATCATCACCGACCTCGCCGTGTTCCAGCGCCCCAATCACGACAGCCCGTTCAAGCTGGTGGAACTGGCCCCCGGCGTCACCGCAGAGGAAGTGGCCGCAAAGACGACAGCGCATTACTTGAGCGACTAGGCCAGAACAGCCGCAGAACTGATACAGGACCCACGCTGCAAAGTACGTTGGGCGGTACCTCTCGGCTTGACTTTCCGCTTGATCAGGATATTTCTGAAATTACAGAAATTCAAGAATGTGAGTCGGAACCCGTGAAAGTCACCGATATCCCAGAAGCCGAAGCCTTCATCCTCCACTGGGGGGAGATGGGTTCGCACTGGGGGGTGAACCGTTCGGTCAGCCAGGTGCATGCGCTGCTCTACCTGTCGGACAGGCCGCTCAATGCAGAGGAGATCTGCGACACGCTGGGCCTTGCCCGCTCCAACGTCTCCACCGCGCTGAAGGAACTGCAAGGCTATGGCATCATCCGCCGCCAGCATGTGATGGGCGACCGGCGCGACCATTTCGTGGCCGAGACCGACCTGTGGGAAATGCTGATGCGCATCACGGTGGAGCGCAAGAAGCGCGAGATCGACCCCACGCTGCTGGTGCTGTCGGACCTGTCCGCCCAGCTCGAAGGCCGCGAAGACGTGCCCGCGCACATCGCCGAGCGCATCGGGCGGATGCACGATTTCATGGACAACCTCACCGGCTGGTTCGACGACGTGCGCCGCCTGCCCAAGGGCACGCTTGTCTCGCTGATGAAGCTGGGCGGCAAGGTCGCGCGCTTTATCCCCACCCGCAACCAGACGAGCGGCTAACTCCTCCAGACGTGAAAGGATCACTTGCCATGACTGCCGATCCACGAGTTGGTATTTCTGCAATTACAGAAATTCGAGGCAGGCCGGACACGACAGACCTCACCGGTTTTCTGAAGCTGGCCATGTGGTGTGCCTTCGCAAGCGGCGTGACCGGCACAGGTCCAGCCGAACGTCCCCGGCACGGGGACTCCAAGGCAAATCGCCAATCCAACCCCTTCCACGACATGATTCACTAAGCAGGAGAAGTCCGATGACCGAACTCAGCTATTTCGCCTATCTCATCATCGCCATTGCCCTCACCGGCTGGGTGGCGCGCACGCTCAGCGTCAATGGGGAGGTGTTCCTGGTCGACTGCTTCGGCCACGACGAGGTGCTGGCGCGCAGCACCAACCACTTGCTGGTGGTGGGCTTCTACCTCGTCAACGTGGGCTTCATCCTGCTGACGATCAGCCTGGGCAGCGAGCCGCAGACCCTGGCCGAGGCGATCCGCTTCGTTGCCACCAAGGTCGGCCTCGCCGTGCTGGTGCTGGGCTGCTGGCACTTCTTCAACATGCATATGATTGCCCGCTACGGCCGCAAGGTGGGCCGCTGGGTGCGCGAGAACCACGGGGCGCTGCCGGCTGGCGTGTCGGTGCCCAGCACGAAGCGTTAAGCCAGCCTCTCAAGGCAAGGTGGCGGCTCCATGACAGGGCCGCCACCTGCATATCAGCCTAGCGTTTAATCCAGCTCTTCGCCTCGTCCAGCTGGGCGAGGTCGAACAGCTTGAACTCGGCGGGCACCAACGGCGTGAACACGCGCAGCGACATGCGCAGCCAGTTGATGTCGGTCACCACGGCGATGCGTTCAAAACGGTTCCAGTGGCGGATCCCCAGCAGCATGTCGTTCCACGCGGCCTCGCCGGTATAGGCAATGAACTGTTCGTCCACCACCAGCAGGCACTTGATGCGCTCGTGCTTTTCCAGCTTGGCGTCGATCAGCGGCACCAGCTTGTCGGCATAGGCCTTGCCGGTGATGATGCCCTTAGCCTGCACCGCCACCACGTCATCCGGGAAGCCTTCCAGCACTTCGAACTCACCCGGCTCATCCTTTTCGCTTTGCAGCCACGCGCGCGCGTCGGCCAGCTTGCTCTCGGGGAAGCGGCGGATCTTAGCCTTCACGAAATGATCTGCCATTTCGGGCAGCACGGCCAGCAGCGGATTGTCGCCCACCACCGCCAGCTTCTGCACCAGCCGGTGATGGTCTTTCACCAGCTCGAAATGGTCCTGCAAAGCCTTCGGACTGTCCCAATGCGCCAGCTTGTGCAGGTGGATCAGGATGTTGGGCACACGGTCATGCTGGTTGATGTAGCCATCGATGGTGGTGCGAACCTTTGCGAAATCCTCGCTCGTCAGCGCGCCGTCGAACTCAACTTCGGCAAGACCTGCGTCAGTGATGTGAATATCGATCATCGTCGTCTCCTCTCGCTCCGCCCGGAAGGATCATATGCCTTTCGCGGCAACTGGGCCAGTAATCATGCGGCTTGTGCGCAGGGCACTTTGTCGCCTTCCGCTGCGCCAGCGCCGTGCTAGAAGGCTGGACGGGAGGGTTCATGCAGACACGCAGCAAATCGCCATGGCTGGCGCTGGTGGTGATCGCATCGATCGCCACGGTGGGCTTTATCGACCGTATCGTGGTGAACGTGCTTGTGGAGCCGGTGAAGGCCGAGTTTGGCCTGACCGACACGCAGGTGAGCCTGATGGCATGGGCCTTTGCCTTGCTCAACATCGGTGCCGGCCTGGTGGTAGCGCGCATTGCCGAGCGCGTGCGGCGGCTGACGCTGATATCCTTCGGCACCATCTTCTGGTCCGTCGCGACGGCGGCCTGCGGCTGGGCGGGCAGCTGGGTACAATTGCTGGTGGCGCGCATGGGCGTGGGGCTGGGCGAGGCGATCGGCCTGCCCGGCAACCAGTCGGTGGTGGCCGACTATTTCCCCGCCAACAAGCGCGGCTTCGCCATTTCCTGCCTGCTGCTCTCGCCGCCGCTGGGAGCCTTTATCGGCTTTGTCGGCGGCGGCTGGATCGCACAGGAATTCGGCTGGCGGATGACCTTCCTGATCGCCGCCATTCCGGGGCTGGTGATGGGTTTCGTCGCCTGGTTCTTCGTCGGCGAGCCGCAGCGCGGCCAGCACGATCCGGGCGCCAGCGACGAAGTGCCGCCGGTCTCTGCCGTGCTATCCCGCCTGTTCGCCCTGCCCAGCGCGCGCAACCTGGTGATTGGCTCTGCTCTGGCAGCGATGCTGGGCTTCGGGCTCAACTTCTTCTTCGCCAGCCTGATGGTGCGTGAGTTTGAAGTGGGGCTGGCCGAGGCGGGGCTCTATGCCGGGCTGATCGCCAGCTTGCCCGCCGCGCTGTCCGTCGTCGGCAGCGGCTGGCTGGGAGACCGTTTCGGCGAAGGCAACCCGCGCGCCTATGCGCTGATTCCGGCGGTATCGCTGCTGCTAGGCGGACCGCTTTACGCCTTCGCGATATTGCAGCAGCAGTTGCCGCTTCTGCTTGGCCTTGTCAGCGTGGCGACCTTCCTGAACTTCGGTTATCTTGGCATCACCTACGCCACCTTGCAGAACCTGATGCACCCGCGCATGCGCGCGACGGCGGCGGCGATCCTCAACGGCGTCTATGGCGTGGCGGGCGGCCTGGGGCCTTCGCTGCTGGGCTGGCTGAGCGACAGCATGTCGGTGGAGATGGGCGCCGCGCGCGGACTGGCCACGGCCATGGCCCTGACGGGTCTCGCGTACCTGTGGGCTTCGGCGCATTACTTCTTGGCGGCGCGCAAGCTGCCTGCCAACATGCAGGCGGTCAGGGCTCCTGCCGCCGGAACCGCAGTGACCTGAAGCTCGCCAGGCTGCGCCACAGCCACTCTGCCGGACCCTGCCGGAAATGCGCCAGCCACGCGGGCGACCAGAGCAGCATGGCGATGATCGGCATCAGCGCAAGCAGCAGCGCGCCCCCACGCGAAACATCACCGAACAGGCCGAGGCCCCAACTGGCGAACAGCGCGGCAAAGATCACGCTGGTGGCGAGGTAGTTGGTCAGCGCCAACCGTCCCACAGCGGCCAGACGGCGGGTGATCGCATGGTCCTTCAACGCCCCGCCAAACAGCGCCATGGCCAGCGCGGCATAACCCACGCCCAGCACGATATCGAAAGGCGCTGACAAGACCAGGGCATTGGCCGCGGTGACGATGGCGTCAAAGCCGCTCAGCAAGTCCCACGCAGCCAGCGCCAGCAGCACCGGTACGCTGGCCAGCGCGCAGGTCCTCGCCAGCCGCAGGGCGCGCGGCACCTGCCACTCGCCCGCCAGCAGGCCGGAACGCCATAGCGCCATGCCCAACAGCATCGAGGCAAGGGCGGAAGGCATGGAGGCGACGACGAAACGCCCCTGCACCATCAGGTCGGACATGCGCCGCGCCAGCCGCTCGGCAAAGCCCTCTTCCCCGCGCGCCAGCGAGGCGGCGATGGTATCGGGATGACCGCCATAGGTGCGTTCGGCCAGGTCCATCGGTGCAGAGTCAACGGGCAGGCCGCTGGCATGCTGGTACCAGTACTGCAGCCAGCCCCAGGCGAACCAGCCTGACACCGCGAGTTGCCCGGCCAGCAGCAGCCCCGCAGCCCACAGCAGTCGCCTTGCCGGCCACTGCGCGGCCAGCGGCAGCAGCAGTCCGCACACGGCATAGATGCGCAGCACGTCGTTGTTCGCCAGCACCACCGAATGGGTGAGGCCGATAGCCAGCAGCACCGCCATGCGGGCATAGTGCGAACGCAGCGGATGCGCCGCATGCTTGCCCAGCAGGATCGCGACACCGGCACCGAACATCATCGCGAACAGGGCGCGAAACTTGTCTTCCACGAAAACGAAGCTGAGCGCCCACAGCATGGTTTCCAGCGCATCGGTGCCGCCCCAAACCCTCGGGTTGAGGTAGGCATTGGCGGGCATGGCAAAGGCGATGACGTTCATCACCGCTATGCCGATCACCGCCACGCCGCGCAGCGCATCGAGCGCAGGTATCCTTCGCGTTGCGGCAGGCGCGGCTTTCAGGGCAGTGCCCGATGCGCTCACGCCGTCACATCCTCAGGCGAGCGCGGCTTTCAGGTCCGCAGCAAGGTCGGTACGTTCCCACGGGAACAGGTCGCCCTCTGCCTGGCGACCGAAGTGGCCATAGGCAGCGCTGGGGGAATAGATCGGCTTGTTGAGGCCAAGGTAAGTGCGGATGCCGCGCGGGGTGAGGCCGCCCAGCTTATCAATGCCCTTGATCGCTTCTTCGATAGCCGCATCGTCCACCGTGCCGGTGCCATGCGTATCGACATAGAGCGACAGCGGCTCGGACACGCCGATGGCATAGGCGATCTGGATCGTGCACTTGCTGGCAAGGCCGGCCGCCACGACGTTCTTGGCGAGGTGACGGGTGATATAAGCCGCGCTGCGGTCCACTTTGGTCGGGTCCTTGCCGCTGAAGGCGCCGCCGCCGTGCGGGGCCGCGCCGCCATAGGTATCGACGATGATCTTGCGCCCGGTCAGGCCGGCATCGCCGTCGGGGCCGCCGATCACGAACTTGCCGGTGGGGTTGATGTGCCACCTGGTTGCATCGGAAAGGAAGCCCTCGGGCAGGATTGCGGTAACCACCTGCTTCACATAGGCGTGCAATTCATCCTTCTTCGCCCCTTCATCATAGCCGGGCGCGTGCTGGGTGGAGACCACCACGGCAGTACAGGCCACCGGCTTGCCGTTCTCGTAACGCAAGGTAATCTGGCTCTTGCTGTCGGGTTCGAGGAACGGGGCAGTGCCGCTCTTGCGGTCCTCGGCCATTTTCTGGAGGATCTTGTGGCTGTAGTCGAGCGTGGCCGGCATCAGGTCGGGCGTCTCGTCGCAGGCGAAGCCGAACATGATGCCCTGGTCGCCCGCGCCTTCATCCTTGTTGCCCTTGGCGTCGACGCCCTGCGCGATGTCGGCGCTTTGCGGGTGCAGGTGATTGACGAAAGTCAGGTCACCCCAGTGGAAGCCCGACTGCTCGTAGCCGATGGACTTCACCGTCTCGCGAACGACCTTTTCGATTTCCGCCTTGGCGCCGATCACCCAGTTGCCTTCGGGGTCGATCATGCCCTTGCCGCGGACTTCGCCAGCCAGCACCACGTTGTTGGTGGTGGTCAGCGTTTCGCAAGCGACGCGCGCTTCGGGATCCTTCGACAGGAAAAGGTCGACGACAGCATCGGAAATCTGGTCAGAAACCTTGTCCGGATGACCTTCGGAAACACTTTCGGACGTAAACAGGTAGGATTGGCGCATGTTTGAGATTGCCTTCTCGTATGAAATCGAATGATTCAGTGGGCGGCTCTAACTGGCCCGCCGATGCATGGCAACCAGCCCAGCCACCAGCAAGGCCACGGCCCAGCAAAGCGAAAGAATATTACCCAGGCGCGCAAACAGTGTCGGCTCGGTGGCCAGCGGCACCACGGTATCGATGCGCCCGCGCACGCGCTTGCCCAGGTGGTGTCGCACCACGCCGCGCGCATCGATCACCGCGCTGATGCCGGTGGTGGTGGCGCGCAAGACGGGCAGCCCTTCCTCGATCGCGCGCATGCGGGCCTGGGCCAGGTGCTGCGGCGGACCGAAGCTGCCGAACCAGCCGTCGTTGGATGGATTGAAGATGTAGTCGGGCCGGTTTCCGGGCTCTGTCACCTGGCCGGAAAACACAATCTCGTAGCAGATCTGCACCCCGGCCCGGCCGTGCTCGCCCAGGTCCAGCGTGCGCGGACCGGGGCCGGGCCAGAAATCGATCGTGCCGGCCACGAGGCGGGATAGGCCCAGTGGCTCCAGCCATTCGCGCATCGGCAGGTATTCGCCGTAAGGCACGAGATGCGCCTTGGCATAGCCGCCCAGCAATTCGCCATCCGCGCTGACCGCCGTCACCGCATTGCGAGCGCCCACGGCACGCAGCCAGCCGGTCTCGTCGCGCCCGATCTCGAGGTCCACCGCGCCGGTCAGCAGCACGGAGCCTTCGCCCACCGTCGTACCCAGGCGGCGACGGGCATAGAGCGGGCTGCCCAGCGCGGTGGTGCGATCGTAATAGCGCTGCGGGTAGCCTTCACGCAGGTAATCCACCATTCCGCTTTCGGGCCACAGCACCACGCGCGGCGTCCCGCTTTCCTCCAGGCGCGGCGAAAGCTGGGCAAGGCGGGAAAAGTGATCCTCGTAGTAGCGCGGATCGGCCAGCACCTCCTGCCGGATGTCAGGCTGGGCGATGGTGACAAGCAGGTCGCTGTCGCGCGCCGGGGAGGCCACCGGAAGATACATGCCTGCGGCCAGCAGGATCGCCACCGCCCCGCCAGCGATCCAGTTGCGCTCACGCGCCAGCAGAACCAGCGCGCAGCCCAGCAGCACCGCCATTCCCGACAGCGCATAGGTGCCCATCACCGGCGCGAGCGCCGCCAGCCCGGGACGGTCGAACGGGCCAAGCAGCACCATGGCAAAGGGGTTCCAGGCATAGCCGGTGAACACCCAGCCGCGCATCCATTCGGTAACGATCCACGCGGTCGCAAAGATCAGCGCGAAGGCCCACCCCGGCCCGCTCTTTACCAGCGCGCGGGCCAGCAGCGCGGCCAGAGCGGGATAGACAGCGAGGTAGAGCGACAGCAGCGGCACCGCCACCCAGCCCAGCACGGCAGGCATTTCCGCCTGATAGGTGAAGGCGGTAGCGATCCAGTTGTTACCGAAGGTGAAATGCGCAAGGCCGAACAGCCAGCCAAGCACGAAGGCACGCAGCGGAGTGGCGGCATATGCGGCAAGCACGGCGAACAGGCCCACGGCCAGCAGCGCGAGTGGCCACAGGCCCAGCGGCTGGAAACCGGCTGCGGACAGCAGGCCCAGCAGCGGCGCGGCAATACGCGGGCGGGTGGACAGCCGGTCGAGGATAGTTAGCCCGCTGGCCATTGCTGCCCGGTCCTGCCTGCTACCTTACCATTGGCCCGTGGTCAGTTGACCGCTTCGAGAGCCTCTTCGCCGTCGTCGTCATCGGTCTGCCTGCGACGCGAGCGAGCAGGCTTGCGACGAGGCTTTTCATCCTCGTCGTCGTCTTCCGAACCGCGCGCGATTGCAGGCGGCAGCATGTCGGGATCCAGGCCGCCATCGTCACCGTCGGCGCTCTCGGGCTTGCGCTGGCGCGAGGTCTTGCGCGGCTTCTTGCTGCGGTCATCGCGAGTGAAGGGATTGTCGTCGTCTTGCTGGTCGCCCGAAGCGCCTTCGACGCCTTCCTGCATCTCGGCCTCGTCGCCGCGTCCCTTGCGGCTGCTGCCGCGCCGAGAACGCGAGCGATCCTGCTGCTCGTCGTCGTTGTCTTCGTCGTCGTCAGACTTGTCCTGCTCGCGCTTGACGCGCTGTTCATCCTTCTGCGCCTTGCTGTCGGCGATGACGCGGAAGTAGTGGTCGGCGAACTGCAGGTAATATTCTGTCTGCACCCGATCGTCGTTCAAGGACGCTTCGTGCGCCAGCTTCTTGTATTTTTCCAGCAGCTGCGGGGCATTCCCACGCGCACGGGAATCGATCCGGTTGGACTGGTGGCCACCACCGCTGCCACGACTGCTGCCGCGACCGCGGCGACGATTGCTGTTTCGATTGCTATTCAAGGGAATTTCGCTTCCTCAATCTGGCTGCGGTCCAAGCCGCTTCGCCATATGACCCCTCGTGAATACACCTCATCCGCGAGGTATTTCCTCTCCGTCATCTGCATGCTTGCGCTGCGGCCCTGGGACCGCGGAACCGGCAAATTTCGGAGTTCAGTCCAGCGCCCTGCGCTATCGACCTATCGACAGAGTTAGCTACTCGATTCGTCTTTGCCAAGTGTTAATCGCATTTCCAGCGCCCTGTCACGATCACCAAGGTCCCTGTGTGCAGTCGCGGTAAAGCCGTGTTGATGGGCGATTTCGGAAACGACCCTTGCCTGTGCCGCGCCGATTTCGAGCACAGCAACACCGCCTTGGGTCAACAAGCTTGGCAATTGCGGGATCAGCAGGCGGTAGTCGTCGAGCCCTTCGGGGCCTGCGAAAAGCGCGCTGGCAGGCTCGAAATCGCGCACGTCGGGATCGAGCTCGGCATTGTCCTCGACATAGGGCGGGTTGGCGAGGATCAGATCGAAGCGACCGAGATCGTCGGCCCAACCGGACCTGGTCCAGTCGCCTGGCTGCATGGCGGCGCGGCCAGCAAGGCCGAGATTGGCAGCATTTTCGCGCGCTATGGTCAGCGCGGCGGCCGAGGCATCCACGCCCAAGCCCTGCGCTTCGGGGAGTTCACTCAGCACCGCCAGCAGCAGCGCGCCTGACCCGGTGCCGAGGTCGAGCACGCGCCGCGCACCGGGCGCGGCTGCCAGCGCGGTGCGCACGATGGTCTCGCTGTCGCCGCGCGGGATCAAGACGTCGGGCGTGACAATGAAATCGAGACCGAAGAACTCCTGCCGCCTGAGGATGTAGGCAATCGGCTCGCGCGCCACGCGGCGGCGCAGCAGATCGGCAAAGCGCGCAGGGACCGTGCCATCGTGATGACGCAGCAGCATGTCGGAGCGCGAGACGCCCAGCGCCTCTGCCATCAGCAGTTCGGCGTCGAGCCGCGCGGTATCGCTGGTGGCAGCAAGGCGCCGGGTGGCCTCGCGCAGCGCCTCGGCGATGGTCACGCGTCCCCCATCAATCAGACATCGCCGCAAGCCGCTTGGCTTCGTCCTCGGCGATAAGCGCGTCGATCAGTTCGCCAAGGCCGTGCCCTTCCAGCACTTCGGGCAGCTTGTGCAACGTCAGGCCGATGCGGTGGTCGGTCACGCGGCCTTGCGGGAAATTGTAGGTGCGGATGCGTTCGGAACGGTCGCCGCTGCCCACCATGGCCTTGCGCGCTTCGGCCTCGGCGCCGTGGGCTTCGGCGCGGCGGGCCTCGTACAGGCGGGCGCGCAGCACCTTCATCGCCTTGTCGCGGTTCTTATGCTGGCTGCGCTCGTCCTGCATCGCCACCACGATGCCGGTAGGAATATGGGTGATGCGCACTGCGCTGTCGGTGGTGTTGACGTGCTGCCCGCCCGCGCCGCTGGAGCGGTAGATGTCGATGCGCAGGTCGTTGGGGTCGATGGTCATGTCGACTTCGGTCGGCTCGGGCAGCACGGCCACGGTCGCTGCCGAGGTGTGAATGCGCCCGCCGCTTTCGGTGACGGGCACGCGCTGCACGCGGTGGACGCCGCTCTCGAACTTCAGCTTGGCGAACACGCCATTGCCGGTGACGTTGGCGACGATTTCCTTGAACCCGCCCGCGTCGCTGGCGTTCATGGAAACAGGCTCGACCTTCCAGCCCTGCTCGGCGGCATATTTCTCGTACATGCGGTAGAGATCGCCCGCGAACAGCGCGGCCTCGTCACCGCCGGTGCCTGCGCGAATTTCCAGCATGGCCGGACGCGCGTCAGCCGCGTCCTTGGGCAGCATGGCGATGGCCAGCGAATGCTCGGCTTCGGGCAGCGCCTTCTTGAGGTTGGCGAGTTCCTCTTCGGCCATGGCCTTCATCTCGGGGTCCGAGAGCATCTCCGTCAGCCCATCGATCTCGTCGCGCATGGCCTGGACTTCGGCGGCAGCCTTGGCGACCGGCTCCAGCTCGGCATAGTCGCGGCTCGCCTGGACGAAAGCCTCGCCCTCCAGCTGGCCCGAAGCCATGCGCGCCTCGAGCTCGGCGAAGCGGTTGGCGATCTGGTGGAGGCGTTCGGCGGGGATGGTCACAGGGGATCGACGATCTTGCCTGACGGGAGCTTCCAGAAGACACTACCTTCAGGTTTTACCGGCATGCGATCCGACAAGGGCGGCGGCGTATCATTCTCGAAACCGTCCCAGTCCTCGAAGAGAAAGTCCGCGATCACCTGCGGCAACAGTGGTGCATGGAGCGGAGCCTGCTCGCCCGTCCTCATGGACTTCAAGGTGACTTGACCAGATGCCAGTTCTTCATCCCCGATAACCACGGCGTAAGCAGCCCCAGCAGCATCAGCCCTGGCCATGCGCTTCTTCACCTTGCCGCTGGCGAAAATTTCAGTCCGATTGGAGGCATCGCGCAACTTCCGGGCAATCTTTAGCGCTTCTAACTCAGCTGCTTCACCCATTGGTATGATCGCGACGTCAAGCCCATCCTGTGGGGCGTTGTCGCCAACCAACATCGCCAGCCGCTCGATCCCCGCGGCCCAGCCAACGGCAGGCGTCGGATGGCCGCCGAGCGATTCCATCAGGCCATCGTAACGCCCGCCGCCGAGGATCGTGCTTTGCGAACCCAGCGCGCCCGCTGCGGCCGAACCTTCGTCCGGAATGAACTCGAAGGCGGTGTGGCGATAGTAGTCGAGGCCGCGCACAAGGCTTTCCGCCCGCGTCCACTTCACACCCGCCGCGTCCAGCCCGCTGGTGACGGCGTCGAAGAAGGCCTTGGCCTCGTCCGACAGGAATTGGTCGATCTTGGGCGCATCGGCCACGAATTTGCGGTCGCGCGAGTCCTTGCTGTCGAGGATGCGCAGCGGGTTCTTGTCGAGGCGCTCCTGCGAATCCTCGCTCAGCTCGCCCTTCACCGCGCCAAAGTATTCGACCAGCGCCGCACGCCATGCCTCGCGGCTGTCGCCGTCGCCCAGCGTATTGAGGTGCAGGGTCACGTCTTCGATCCCCAGCTCGCGAATAATCTGGTCGGCCATGGCCAGTAGCTCGACATCGGCCTGCGGTTCCGCCGCGCCGATTATCTCGGCGTCGATCTGGTGGAACTGGCGGTAGCGGCCCTTCTGCGGACGCTCGTAACGGAACAGCGGGCCGTGCGTCGCCACCTTCAGCGGCGCGTGCTGCTGCCAGCCGTTGGTGAGGAAGGCACGGGCGATTCCGGCAGTGAACTCGGGGCGCAGCGTCAGCGATTCTCCACCGCGGTCCTTGAACGAGTACATCTCCTTCGACACGATATCGGTGGTCTCGCCGATCGAGCGGGCGAACACCTCGGTCTTCTCGAACACCGGCATTTCCACCCGGCGGAAACGATAGAGCTTGCGCACGCGCTCGAAGGTTTCGACGACGAAGGCGAAGGCCTCCGCGTCGGGTCCGAAGATGTCCTGCGTGCCGCGAATGGCCTGAGGGGTCTTGGTCTTGCTCATGGGACGCAGCCCTTAGGCCGCGCCCCGTGAACGCGCAACTACTCCGCTGCCTCCAGGAAGCGCTCGTCGATGCTCGTCTCGGCCTCCCAGCTCTTCACCTCGGGCAGCACGGTTTCGGCGAACATCCGGATGGAACGCACCGCGTCTTCCTGCGGCATGCCGCCGAAATAGACGTGCGGGAAGAACCCCTGCGGCTTGTAGATCTCCTTCAGCTCCCACAGCCGGTCGAGGATCATCTGCGGCGTGCCGGTGACGGCGGACTTGCCGAACTTCGTGCAATAGGCGTCGATCGCCTCCGGGCTGTCGAGCATCATCTTCTCGTACTGCTCGTAGCCCTTCACATTGGCATAGGTGCCGGGCGTATCGAGGTGATAGTTCTTCACCGCCTGGCGCATGGTGTGCTCGAGGTATTTCTGGCCCTGCTCCTCGGCATAGCTGGCATCCTCATGGATGTAGAAATTGCCCGACAGCATGGGCGGCGGCGGTTCGCTGCCGTCCTGGTGCACTTCCTGCCAAACCTCGCGATACTGGTTGGGCGGGGCTTCCTGCCCGCGCTGCGGCAGCATCAGCACCATGTTGCCGAACCCGTGCTTGGCGGCGGAATACATCGACGAACCCGACAGCGACCCGCAGAACTTGCGCCCGGCAAAGCTGCGTTCGGGCGCGGGGCGAAGTTCGCGGCGTGGCAGCTTTCCGAACGCGCCCTCGCCCTCCATCACGCCGGTTTCCAGCGCCGGGATCAGCACGTCGAGCACGTCGTTGTAGAGCGCGCGGCTATCGTTCTGGTCCACCCCCAGCCCGGCGAATTCGTGCGCTGCCAGCCCACCGCCGAAGCCCAGGATGGCGCGCCCGCCCGACAGGATATCGAGATTGATGATCTTCTCGGCCAGCCGCACCGGGTTGTGCCACGGCACGATGATGCACTGCGTGCCCAGCTTTACGCGTTTGGTCTTCGCCGCGATGTAGGTGAGCAGTTGCAGCGGATCGTTCGACATCGAATAGTCGGAAAAATGGTGTTCGGTGATCCACACCGAATCGTATCCAAGCTCCTCCGCCAGCACGAGGTTCGACACCTCGTTACGGACGAAATCCGCATCGCTGCCGTGTTCCCCGCCCTGATGGGCGAATCCGGTGGCCAGGCCTACGTGCATTGGAACTCTCCTCTCCAAACGACTCTTGTTGAGTTTGTCCGGAATAGTGCGCCTATTCTTCGGCAAAGACAATCGGGGCTGGGCAAGTGCCGCGCGCTGGGCTAGGCGCGCCAGCGAGTTCTGGGAGGGGATGCCAGTTTAACCCGCAAGAGGACACGAGCATCCATGCGTATCGAACATATCCCGGTCGGCGATAATCCGCCCGAGAGCCTGAACGTGATCATCGAAGTGCCCACCGGCGGCGAACCGGTGAAATACGAATTCGACAAGGCCAGCGGCGCGCTGTTCGTTGACCGCATCCTGCACACGCCGATGCGTTACCCGGCCAACTACGGCTTCGTGCCGCACACGCTGTCGCCCGATGGCGATCCGCTGGATGCGCTGGTGATTGCCCGTTCGCCCTTCATCGCCGGCTGCGTGGTGCGCGCGCGCCCGATCGGGGTGCTGAACCTGGAAGACGAGCACGGCGGCGACGAGAAGCTGATCTGCGTGCCGGTGGACACCACCTTCCCCTATTACTCCGACGTGGGCGAGACGAAGGACCTGCCCTCGATCATCTTCCAGCAGATCGAGCACTTCTTCACCCACTACAAGGACCTGGAGACCGAGAAGTGGGTGCGCATCGGCGCCTGGGGCGACGCGGCCGAGGCGCGGCAGATCGTGCTCGAGGCGATCGAGCGCTACCAGGCGGACAAGGGCTGAGGCGCTTCAGATTTCCGAGCCGGATTCCGGTTCGCTTTCGCGCAGTATGAAAGAAGCCGCTGGCTCCCGGATCAGGTCCGGGAGCCGCCGGCGGAATGTCGGCATGTCCGTTTGCGAGCCGGTTGCGGACACCCGGACGAACTGCCGCGAGGCGGTGGTTTCGCAATCCACGTTACCAATGCTTGCTGATAGCGCAGGAGGGGCTCGAACCCCGGACACGCGGATCATGATGCCAACGGGATCGTGCTTCAATGTCGTTTCTTGGACCAGCGCCGTCGCGCTCTGCTGAAGCTGGTTCGATCACCGTATCCAAGCTCTTCTGCGATGGCTTCCAGCGAAAGATCCCCTTGCTGCATCAATTGCGAGGTCCTCCGCCTCAGATGCTCATCCAGAATCTCGCGAAAAGAGGTGCCGTTCGCCGCAAGCTTGCGCACAAGCGTGCGCTGCGACAGGCCGAGCTCCTGCGCCACCACCTGGGCAGTCGGCCTCTTCGCGCCGTGTCTTGAAAGGACCAGCCGCACGTCCTCCACCAACCAGTCATGGTTGCCCAGCTGACTTGCTTCTGCCTGCAACTGCTGGACCGTAGCATCAAAGAGGACTTTGTCGGCGAAAGGCAAAGCCATCTCACAGACAACCTTCACGAAGTGGATCGAAAATGCATCACCGTCGAATTTGATCGGCACTTTCAGAGAATCCTCCAGCAAGCGCCTGTGCGCAAAGCTCCTGTTTGGCAGGTCGATTCGAACACCGTGCAGTTTGTTGTCAGTGGCCTGGTGGATCATCGCCATGGAACCGAGCAAGATGAACTCGGCAATGGCTTGCCAGTGCGCCTCTTCCATCGGAATGGCCGGGGAGAAGGTGACAATCCGTTCGCTGGCTGTCTTGCGCGCGCCAATCCGAGCAAACGGCGCTCGGACGCGCCCATATCGCCCCAGGATGTCCAGTGCGCCGCCCAAGCTCTCTGCACTTCGCATCGCAACATCAAGCGCGCCGTGCATTTGGTTGCGCCAGGCAAAGGAAGCCTTGACCGGCCATTGCGGCCCGATCGAGTCGTTCAGCGCGTCGATCAATGGAAATACCGCCTCGATCTGCGCTTGACCTGCGATTACATCCGCTTCCAAGGCTGCCAGATCAACGGGCAGGCCGTGATCGCGCAAGAGTTCGCCGAACTCTCGTACGATTGAGAGCATATAGGTTGCTGGGACGCGGAGGCCTGAATTGACTTTCATGCTTGGCGTAAAATGCCACAAGATTGGCGCATGTTGAACTGTCTTGGCAGTTTTCAGCCGCCTATTCCAATCGTGAGACCTCAGTCACACACGTTGGAAAGCCATGTTCGTTGCCATTGCCAAAGACGGTTCGCCGATCGAGTACAGGGATCCAAAGCGCCACCTCTACATCCTGTCACTTGCCTATCCGGTAATGCCGACGATCGCCGCCGCGCTCTATCTTTCGCCTCTCGGCGTTTGGGCGACACTTATCCCCTTTGCCTTCGTATACGTCCTGACACCGATCATGGATGCAATCGTAGGAGGCGATCCGCACAACCCGCCGGAAGCTGTTGTCCATGCAATGGCGTCCGACCCCTTTTATGGCTGGCTGGTCAGATTGGCGGTTCCCATCCTGTGGGTCAGCTTCGTCGTCACCGTGATCCTCGTGGGCACGCAAGACCTTCCCTGGTGGTCCGTTGTTGCCCTTATCGTTGGTGTTGGATCCACCAGTGGTGGCGGTCTCACGATCGGGCACGAACTTGGGCACAAGAACAATAGGATCGACAGGCTCTTGGCAATCTGGTCGAACGCCGTAGTTGGCTACGCCCATTTCCGCATTGAGCATAACCAAGGCCATCACGTCATGGTCTCCACGCCTGAGGATCCTGCCAGTGCACGTATGGGCGAAAGCATCTATCGCTTCGTGCTGCGGGAAATTCCAGGTGCCTTTGTCCGCGCCTGGACCATGGAGGCACAGCGCCTTTCACGCAAAGGCCAGCCAGTATTCTCGACCAGGAACGAAATCCTTCAAGGGTGGCTGATCTCATTCACCGCGGCCGCTATCTGCATCGGCATCTTTGGCTGGATGATCGCGCCATTCCTGCTCTTTCATCACATGGTTGGATGGTATGCCCTGACGCAGGCCAATTACGTCGAACATTATGGCCTCCTGCGCCAAAAGCGGGCAGATGGTCGCTACGAGCCGTGCCGACCGCGCCATTCGTGGAATACCAATCACAGGATTTCGAACCTGATGACCTTCCACCTTCAGCGCCATTCAGATCATCACAGCAATCCGATGCGGCCCTATCAGGCCTTGCGAGACCTTCCCGATGTACCGAGTTTGCCTTCGGGCTATCCGGGCATGTTCGTCTTGGCCGCCATTCCACCTCTGTGGTTCCACGTAATGAACCCCAAGGTGATGGACTGGGCACAGGGCGACTTGTCCAAGGTCAACGTGCTGGAAACCAAGCGTCGACGCTTGCAGCGCAAATGGGGGCTGGGCAACGAGGCCTGATTGCCCTGGCAGTTTCGTGAATGGGAAAATGCCGGAACGGTAGCGGAGGAGCAGCTCGAACCTCCGCCACGCGGATGCGGATTCCGCTGCTCGTCACGAGCCAGCTTTTGCAGTCAATTGTCCGCTTCCCACCCAATCCCAGACAGTCACTCCACCGGCCTGCCGGAATCGAGCAGGTCCTTCTCCTGCCCCGGTGCGCCGGCGCGTTCCTCTTCCACCATGCGGGCGATCTCGTCCTCGGGGGCGACATCCTCGCTTTCGGGCGATGGCGGCGCGGGCCTTGGCGGCGGGGGAGCAGGTTGCGGCGCTGTTCGCCCCTCGCCTACATTCTCGAACGGCAGCGGCACGGTGCGCGGGTCGAAGCGCAGGCGGTAGATCGGCTCGGGCAAGGCGAAGCCGCCATCTTCCAGCGCCTGCTTGCTCACGGCAATGGCGCGGCTACGGGCCTTGTACCAGTCGGCCTCGTTCTGGTCGATCCAGCCAAGGAAGGTGAGCACCACGTTGGAATCGCCGACGTGGTCTATCCTTACTTCGGGTGGCGGATCGGCCAGTACGAAATCGAGGGCCGCCAGCGTCTCGCGCCCCAGCTGGCGCGCGGCTTCTACATCATCGTCGGCATCCACGCCCAGTTCGAAACCGAAACGGCGCTGCGGGTTGCGGGTGTAGTTCAGGATCACCGCCTTGAAGACGGTGGAATTGGGAATGCGCAGGTGGTTGCCGTCCAGCGTCATCAGGATGGTAGCGCGGCTGGTGAGGCGGATCACCCGGCCTTCGTGCTGGTCGATCACCACGTAGTCATTCGCGCGGAACGGCTGGCGCACGCTCAGCATCAGCGAGGCGACGTAGTTCTCCACCGTGTCGCGCATGGCAAAGCCCAGCGCGATGCCGATCACGCCCGCGCCGCCCAGCACCGCGCCCATCAGCGCGCCCGCCCCGAGCATGTCGAGTGCCACGACGATGCCGAAAATCACGAACACAAAGCGCAGCGCGCTGGCAATCAGTTCGGCAAGGAACACATTGGTGGCAACACGCCGCCAGAGCCCGGTGAACGAGGCAAGCAGGTAGCCGAAGGCGGCAATCAGCAGGCCAACGACCAGGGCCGCGGCGAGCAGCGGCAACATGCGCGCGAACATGTCCCAGCGCTGTTCCAGCCCGCCGATCCCTTCGCCGATGTCTACCGACAGGTCGCGCTCGACCGAATTCTCCACCGTAACCACGCCCTGCACGCCCACGGCGATGGCTTCGGCGCGGGCCACGGCAGCCTCGTCCGGCACCACGCCGGTCAAGGTAACGACGCCCTCGCTCACCTGCACCTCGACACCGGACAGGCTGGGAACATTGGCGAAGATCTCGGATAGTCGCGCGGCAATGCGCTGGTCCTGCCCGGCAGCCTGCTCGAGCTCGATCGAGCCGGCGCTGGGCACGGGTGGCGAGGGCTCCTCGACCGGAGCGACCTCGGGTATCAGCGGTGTGGCCAGTGCCTGTGTCGCCAGGATCCCCAGCACGAGGGCGGCGGCAAGGCGAAACATGGAAATCAGAACAGTGTGGCGACGGCCTTGAAGCCGAAAGTCAGGGCGATGGGCAGACCAAGCGCGGCGATCCACAGCAGGGCAACCTCGCGCCGGAACACAGGGGTCAGCGCCGGGTCTGCCGCCTCGTCGTCGGAAAGCTCGCTCCACCGGTTCTCGAACCAGGAGCACGCCGGAATGATCGCCGCGACCAGCACGATCAGCGCGAAATAGGGCAGCACCGATCCGCTTGAGCTTTTCAACTGTGTCATGGTGACGAAGATGTGCAGGCCGGTGTAGACCAGTAGCCCGAAGGCCAGGTGGTCACTGACCTTGCGACGCCAGTCGAGCTTGTACCCGGTGCGCTCTTGCGCGTTTTCGAGTGCCTTGTTCATCAGGCTTCCCTCTAATCCAGTCCCGACTCGCGGTATTCCACTTCGCAGGGCTCCTTGCAAGTGCGTCAACCATGTGTTCAGCTTTTCGGGCCATTTCCTGAGCGCGGCCATGCAGGAATCTTGCCAAACACCCTTCAAAGCCCGAGCATTCATGCTAGATGGCGGTTCATGAGCGCGCTCGACAACGAATTCCTCGACGAGAAGGCCCTGGCCGATGCGATGGCGCAGGCGCCATCAAACGCCGCACCCGACCTGCCCGAGAATGGCGGACTGGAAGTGGTCTCCATCGCCAAGAGCTATGACAAGCGCGCGGTGCTGACCGATATCTCGCTGACCGTGGCAAAGGGCGAGGTGCTGGGCCTGCTGGGGCCGAACGGCGCGGGGAAGACCACCTGCTTCTATTCCATCATGGGACTGGTGAAGCCCGATTCCGGCCGTATCCTGATGGACGGCGTGGATGTCACCAAGCTGCCGATGTACCGCCGCGCGATCCTGGGGCTGGGCTACCTGCCGCAGGAAACCAGCATCTTCCGCGGCATGACGGTGGAGCAGAACATCAACTGCGTGCTGGAAATGGTGGAGCCGGACAAGGAAGTCCGCCGCCAGGAGCTGGAACGGCTGCTCGAGGAATTCCACATCAGCCGCCTGCGCGACAGCCCGGCGATGGCGCTTTCCGGCGGTGAACGCCGCCGCTGCGAAATCGCCCGCGCGCTGGCAGCCAATCCTTCGATCATGCTGCTGGACGAACCTTTTGCCGGGATCGACCCGCTGTCGATCAGCGACATTCGCGACTTGGTGAAAGACCTGAAGCGACGCGGCATCGGTGTGCTGATAACCGATCACAATGTCCGCGAAACGCTCGATATCGTCGATCGCGCCTGCATCATCTACGGCGGGCAGGTGCTGTTTGCCGGTTCCCCACAGGAACTGGTGGCCGACGAGAACGTGCGCCGCCTGTACCTGGGCGAACACTTTGAATTGTGATGCCACTGCGACAATGATTTTCGCGTGGGAGGCCTGATATGGCACTGGGGCCAAGACTAGACCTCAGGCAATCGCAATCGCTGGTGATGACGCCGCAGTTGCAGCAGGCGATCAAGCTGCTGGCGCTGTCCAACCTCGAGATCGAAACCTTCATCGGCGAGGCGCTGGAGAGCAATCCGCTGCTCGAAGCGGGAGAAATCCGCGCGGAAGACGGCGAATCCCCGCCCGAAAGCGAACAGCCGGAGATTCCGGATTCCACCCCCGGCCAGGGCGATGAAGCGCTTGATATCGATCCCGCCGCGCTGGATACCGATCGCGACACGGGGGACTGGTCTGCCGACATATCCGGCGCAGGGTCCGCAGCCGAAGGGCCGGACCTGGAAAACCGCAGCAGCGAAGACCTGTCGCTGGCAGACCACCTGGAACAACAGGTCGGCGCCGCCGCGCGCGATGCGCAACTGGCCTTCATCGCCCGCCATATCATCGGCCTGCTCGACGAAGCCGGATACCTCGCCGCAGACCTGCGCGAGATTGCCATCAGCCTCGACGTGCCGCTGGCGCGCGTGGAGGAAGCGCTGGAGGTGGTCCAGTCGCTCGATCCCACGGGCGTGGGCGCGCGCAGCTTGTCCGAATGCCTGGCGTTGCAGGCGAAGGAGGCCGACCGCTACGATCCGTGCATGCAGGTGCTGCTCGACAATCTCGAACTGGTCGCCAAGGGCTCCTTCGCCCACCTCAAGCGCATCTGCGGCGCCGATGACGAGGATATTGCCGACATGCTGGCAGAGCTGCGCGGCTACGATCCCAAGCCGGGCCTGAAATTCGGCGGCTCCGCCAGCGGCGCGGTGGTGCCCGACGTACTGCTGAGCGCGGCCAAGGATGCCGAGGGGAACGAAGGCTGGGATATCCAGCTGAACGAGGCCACCCTGCCCCGGCTGGTGGTGAATCGCAGCTACTACGTGGAACTGCGGCAGGGCTGCGCGGGGAAAGAAGCGAAGGGCTGGCTGAGCGAGAAGCTGGCCGATGCCAACTGGCTGATAAAGGCGCTGGACCAACGGCAGAAGACCATCCTGAAAGTCGCCGCCGAAATCGTGAAGCAGCAGGAAGGCTTCTTCCGAAAGGGCGTGAGCGAACTGCGCCCGCTGACGCTGAAAACCGTGGCCGAGGCGATCGAGATGCACGAAAGCACCGTCAGCCGCGTCACCAGCAACAAGTTCCTCCACTGCGAACGCGGCACGTTCGAGCTGAAGTATTTCTTCACCTCCGGCGTTGGCCGGATTGGGGGCGGCGGCGCCGACGGCGAAGGCGCCAGTGCCGAGGCGGTAAAGGCCCGTATCAAGGCGCTGACCGACGCCGAAGACCCGAAGAAGATCCTCTCCGACGACAAGCTGGTGGAACTGCTGAAAGCCGAAGGCTTCGACCTGGCGCGGAGGACCGTGGCGAAATACCGCGAGGCTATCGGGATTGGCTCAAGCGTGCAGCGGCGGCGGGCGAAGAAGTTGCAGGCGATGGGGTGATTGGAGTTTGTCCGTTTAAGCCTCTGGCCGACCACAAGCGGTCATTCCGCTAGCGACCCGAGCGCGGACATTTGGCGCTGATACTGAAAATCCCTTCGCGTGATTTCGTCTTTGCCACCTGACACTGGTATGCTTTGCTGGTTCTCGGGAGGCGAACCTACGATGAGTGGTTTTCAAATTAGACTGCGACGCCGCGGAATACCTGATTCAGAAATTCTGGAGGATTTGAGAAGGGTTGCGAAAGAGCTTAACAGCGAGACCGTAACTAGGATTCAGTATGATGAACGCGGAACATTTGGTGCCACGACCGTCATCAGAAGGTTAGGGAAATGGAACAAAGCGCTTGGGAAAGCGGGTCTCAAGGCTGTGTATCGACAAAATATCCCGAACGAGGAACTGTTTGAAAATCTTGCTCAAGTCTGGACAAGATTGGGGAGGCAGCCCTTCGGAAGAGAAATGTCGGACAAAAAGACAGGTTCGCAATTCTCAACGGGGACATATGAAAAGCGATTCGGATCGTGGAACAACGCCCTGATCGAGTTTTCGAATTTCGTGAACTCCGGAGATGCCCCCACAATCAGTGAAGAAGTAGATTCCGAAGGAAGCGGTACGAATGACACAAAAATTAGGAGAACTTCTCGCAAGATAAACTGGCGTTTGAGAGCAAAGATATTGATTCGAGATTCTTGTATTTGTTAGATTTGCGGAGATAGTCCTGCTAAGAACCCTGATACTACGTTGCACGTCGACCATATCGTCGCGTGGGCCAATGGAGGGGAGACCACAGAAGAAAACCTCCAAACGCTTTGTGAGAAATGCAACATAGGCAAATCGAACGCCCTCTAATCAAACCTAACCCAACTACGTCGTGCTGCGATTTGGTCGTGACCATATGCGATTTTCCGCTTCCCACCCAATACTCGCGGTCACATTGTCAGCTGTCGCCTCCTGAGAGCGGACCAAGCTTCAGGCTTTCCTACACCCTTAGCCCATGCCTCCCTCCCCAGCATGAGCCACCCCAAAGACACCCGCGCCAGTATCGCTTCAGATGCGAACTCCGCAGCTCACTTTTCTCCCCCAGGACACTGTTCCATGTGTTCCACATTAGCGCCGCGCCGCGCAAACCTTGCCGCGCGAAGCCGCGCAAAACGGTGGCGAGGCAAGCTGGACCCCGGCTCGGAGGTCGGGGTGACGAGAGGGCTTTGGGGGAGGTGAGTTTAAGGAATTCCGGCTATTCCCTTAACGGCCCACACCAGAACGCGAGCGCAGCGAGGGCAAGGGCGAACGCCCGCCCGCAGGCGCCCCGCAGCGGAGCGGAGGGGATAGCGCCGAGGACGTTTCGGCACAGGCCGAAACGCAAGGAAAAGGGTGTGACTCGAAAGACTCACCTGCAAAGTCTTAACACCGCAAACCAATTGTTAACCTTTTTCGGTGAGAAATTGCGTGGTTAATACCGGGCTACAGCTCCCAACGGGGCAGGCCCGGGGGGACAACAAGGGGTACTACGATGCGCGTTCTGCTGATCGAAGACGAGCCGACAACCGCCAAGGCAATCGAGCTCATGCTGACGACCGAGGGGTTCAACGTCTATTCGACCGACCTGGGCGAGGAAGGCCTCGATCTGGGCAAGCTGTATGACTACGACATCATCCTGCTCGACCTGAACCTGCCCGACATGCACGGCTATGACGTGCTGAAGAAGCTGCGCGTCGCCAAGGTGCAGACGCCCGTTCTCATCCTCTCGGGCATCTCCGAGATGGATTCCAAGATCCGCTCGTTCGGCTTCGGTGCCGACGACTATGTGACCAAGCCCTTCCACCGCGACGAGCTGGTGGCCCGTATCCACGCCGTGGTGCGTCGTTCGAAGGGCCACAGCCAGTCGATCATCCGCACCGGCAAGCTGGCGGTGAACCTCGATGCCAAGACCGTGGAAGTCGACGGCGCGCGGGTCCACCTGACCGGCAAGGAATACGCGATGCTCGAGCTGCTGTCCTTGCGCAAGGGCACCACGCTGACCAAGGAAATGTTCCTGAACCACCTTTACGGCGGCATGGACGAGCCGGAACTGAAGATCATCGACGTGTTCATCTGCAAGCTGCGCAAGAAGCTTTCCAGCGCCTGCGGCGGTGACAACTACATCGAAACCGTCTGGGGCCGCGGCTATGTGCTGCGCGATCCGGATGCGGCGGAAGAAACCGAAGCCGCGTAACCTGTTTGCCTCAAGCGCCGGCGGGGCCATCCGGTCCCTTGGCTAACGCGCTAACCGCGCGACGGCCGTTCGGCCTTGCGGATCGCTGATCGCGATCCTGTGGGAGCGAAACGTACACGGAAACGGGGGACCAGCAAAACGGCCCGCTACCGGCAAGGTCGCGGGCCGTTTTCGCTTTCCTACACGGGTTCGCAACAGCCAGAGCTCCTGCCAGAGCAAGAACACGCGGGGAATGATCAGCCGATCTTCAGTGCCTGCAAGTCCAGTCCGCTCGGCTCCTGGAACAGCCGCAGGCCGAATTCGGGCAGGATGGCGATCAGGTGGTCGAAAATGTCGGCCTGGATGCGCTCGTACTCCACCCAGTTGGTGGTGTTGGTGAAACAGTAGATCTCCAGCGGCAGACCTTGCGGCGTGGGCGCCAGCTGCCGCACCAGCAGGGTGAAGCCCTTGTCGGTCAGCTCGGGATGGGCCTTGAGATAGGCGATCACGTAGGCGCGGAAGGTGCCGATATTGGTGATCCGCCGCGCGTTCACCGGGTTCGTATCGCCGGCCAGCTCGCGCGTGTTCCATTCGGCCAGCTCCTCGTCCTTGTCGGCAAGGTAGTCGGCCAGCAAACGAAAGCCGCGCAGCGTGTCGACCTCCGGGTCGGACAGGAAGCGCACCGAGTTCTGGTCGAGCATCAGCGCGCGCTTGATCCGCCGCCCGCCGGCATCGCTCATCCCGCGCCAGTTGCGATAGCTTTCGGCGATCAGCTTGTAGGTGGGGATGGTGGTGATGGTCTTGTCGAAGTTCTGCACCTTCACCGTGTGCAGGGCGATATCGATCACGTCGCCATCGGCGTGCATCGAAGGCATCTCGATCCAGTCGCCCACGCGCAGCATGTCGTTGCTGGTGAGCTGGACCGAGGCGACGAGCGAGAGGATCGTGTCCTTGAACACCAGCAGCAGCACGGCGGCCATGGCACCCAGGCCGGACAGCAGCAGCAGCGGCGATTGCTCGATCAGCGCCGAAATGCCGAGGATCGCCGCGCCGCAATAGACGGCGATCTTGAGCACCTGGATGTAGCCCTTGATCGGGCGCATGTGCGCGTCGGGACGGCGACGGTAGACCTCCTCCACGTAATCGAGCGCCTTGCTGATCGCCATGGCAATGCTCAGCACGATGGTGGCCTCGGCCACGTTCTGGATCAGTAGCCACAGCTGCTCGGGCAGGTTGGGCACATGCTCTATACCGTTGGCCACCACCAGCAACGGCGCGACCGTGGCGAGACGGAAGGCGGCCTTGTCCGCCGTCTGGCTGCGGGTATCGAGGAAGGGCGCGGCCAGCCGCAGGATCACGCGCTTGAGCAGGAAGTTGACCAGCAACGCCACCAGCACGAGGGCGACAAGCGCGATGGCGGTCTGCGCCCAGGCGGGCTGGGCGTTGAAGAGAGCGATTACCTGTTCCATGGTGGGATCGCCTAGCCGACAGCAGCGCAACACCTCAACCCCACCCCGAAAAACCATCCGGGCAACTGCCATCTGGACAAGCCCCCCCTCTCCGCTCTAGCGAGCCGCGCATGACAGCCTACAAGGACGGCGACCCCACCACGCTAAAGAGGCTCTACGGCCGTTCGGTCGGCAAGCCGCTGCGCGCAGCCCAGCAAGAGCTGGTCGACACGCTGCTGCCCAAGATTGCTGTGCCTGCAGAAGGCCCGGTAACCGCGCAGCGGCTGTTCGGCGAAGACTGCCCGTTGCATTTCGAGATCGGCTTCGGCGGCGGCGAGCACCTGGCCTACAGGGCCGATCTGCTGCCCAACCACGGCTTCATCGGCGCAGAGCCCTTTCTCAATGGCGTGGCGCAGGCGCTGACCCATGTGCGCGACCAGCAGCTTGCCAATGTCCGGCTGCACAACGGCGATGCGCTGGAAGTGCTGGCCCGCATCCCCGACGGCGCGCTGACCATGGCCTACCTGCTCCACCCCGACCCGTGGCCCAAGGCCAAGCACGCCAAGCGGCGGATGATGAACGACGGGCCGGTGCGCATGATTGCCGACAAGTTGAAGCCGGGCGGCGAGTTCCGCTTCGGCACCGATCACCCGGTCTACGTGCGCCACGCGCTGATGGTGATGCGCCGCTTCACCGACGTGTTCGAATGGATGATCGAAGGCCCGGACGACTTCCGCATTCGCCCCTCCGGCTGGTGCGAAACCCGCTACGAACACAAGGCGCGCACCAAGATGGGGCACGAGGTCTGGTACTTCCGCTATCGGCGCAAATAGCTTCGGAACACTCGCCCGCCGCAATCCGTTCGGGAACAAACGAGCAAAAGGATGGCAAGCAGCATGAGCGACAAGACAGCAATCGTAATCGGCGCCTCACGCGGTATCGGACTGGGCCTGACCGAGGAACTGGCCAGCCGCGGATACCGCGTGATCGCCAGCGAGCGCAGCGATAGCGCGGATCTGCACAAGGCGGCAGAGGCGCACGAGGGTGCCATCGCAATCGTCAAATGCGACGTGACCGACCCAGCCTCCGTCACCGCCATCAAGGATAGGTGCGCCGAGGGTTCGGTCGACCTGCTGGTGATGAACGCGGGCGTCTATGGAGGTGGCGAGCAGGAGCTGGACCAGCTCACGCGCGATAGCGTTGCCGATATCGTGATGACCAATGCCGTCGCCCCGGTGCAGGCCGCGCTCGAGCTGCTGGCGCTGGTAAAGCGCGGCGGTACCGTGGCCATGATGTCGAGCAAGATGGGCTCGATCGACGATTCATCGGGCGGGGTGAACCTCTATCGCCTGTCCAAGGTCAGCCAGAACATGCTGGCCCGCTCGCTGTTCGCCAAACATACCGAACCGCGCGGCATCGGTGTGATCTCGCTGCATCCGGGCTGGGTGCAGACCGACATGGGCGGCCCCAATGCACTGATCGACGTGGAGGCCAGCGTGAAAGGCATGCTCGAGGTGCTGGAAGGCGAAAACCAACCACGTCACGCTTTCCTCGCCTACGATGGACAGACAGTGCCTTGGTAAGCGGCGTCAGCCCCGTACAAGGCCTGAACGGATAAGCCAGGGGAACAGGCCGAAGGCCACCTGGCCGCACAGCCCGAGAAACCCGGCAGCCGTGGCCATGTCGGCAATCCATCGTCCGGGCGAATTGCCCGCCAAGACGATGGTCAAGGCCGCTTCGCTCGCCATCAGCAGCGCGAATGCAATGCCGCCCATGGCAAGGGCGTGTCGCGCCGCTGCGATGGCAAAACGCTGCACCAACCAGCGCGCAGCCAGCCAGCTCGTCCCCAGCATCACGGGAAGCTCGATCAGCACGGCAGGCAGCCTGCCGATGGCAGGCTCAACCAGCAGGACACGAAGCGATCCAAGGGCGAAGCCCGCGGTAAAGACGATCACCCAATAGGCGGCTCCGGCAATCAGGACGATGCCGGGCCGCCACCCCATCATCCCACAACGCCCGCGGCTGCCAGCACGGCCAGCGTCAGCACGTCAGGCGCGATGGAGGTCATGGGTGCAATCTGCACCGGCTTTTCGACGCCAATCATCATCGGCCCGATCACGGCATCGCCCGAAAGCTCGCGCAGCAGCTTGGCCGAAAGGTTGGCGCTTTGCAGGCCGGGCATGATCAGCACGTTGGCAGGGCCTGACAGGCGGCTGAAGGGATAGAGCGCCATCACCTTGCTGTTGAGCGCGGCATCGGGCGCCATTTCGCCTTCGTATTCGAAATTCACGCTCTCGTCGGCATCGAGGATTGCCACCGCATCGCGGATATTGCCCAGCCACTGGCCTGACGGGTTGCCGAAGGTGGAATAGGACAGGAAGGCTACACGCGGTTCATGCCCCATGCGCCGCGCCACGGCGGCGGTTTCCTTGGCGATATGCGCCAGTTGCTCTGCCGAAGGGCGTTCGTTGATCGTAGTATCGGCGAGGAAGGTGGTGTGGTTCTTGCCCAGCACCATGTGAATGCCGAAGGTGGTCGCGCCATCCTTGGGGCCAAGCACCTTGCCGATCTCGCGCGCGGTCTGGCTGAATGTGCGCGTGAGGCCGGTGATCATCCCGTCACCCTTGCCCAGCGCCACCAGCAGTGCGCCGAAGACGTTGCGTTCCTGGTTGACCATGCGGCGCACGTCGCGCTCGGTATAGCCGCGCCGTTGCAGCCGCTTGTAGAGATAGTCCACCATCGGCTCGATCTCTTCGTAGTTCGCCGAGTTGGCGATCTCGAAGTTCTCCGGATCGTCGACCTGCAGTTCCTTCAGCTTCTCCAGCACCTTGTCGGTGCGGCCCACCAGGATCGGCGTACCATAGCCGAAATCGCGGAACTGGATGGCCGCGCGCAGGGCCACGTCCTCTTCCGCTTCGGCAAACACCATGCGCTTGGGGTTGGCCTTGGCATCCTCGTAGACGCGGGTCAGCGCAGCGGTGGTGGGGTTCAGGCGGCTGCGCAGTTGTAAGGTGTATTCGTCGAAATCCTCAATCGGGGCCTGCGCCACGCCGGAATCCATCGCGGCCTTGGCAACGGCGCAGGAAACGCGCTCCATCAAGCGTGGATCGAAGGGGGCGGGAATGATGTATTCGCGCCCGAACTGGTGGTTCATGCCATAGGCGGCGGCCACTTCCTCGGGCACGCGTTCGCGCGCAAGTTCGGCGATGGCGTGGGCGGCGGCAACCTTCATCTCCTCGTTGATCGTGGTGGCGCGCACGTCCAGCGCGCCGCGGAAGATGAAGGGGAACCCCAGCACGTTATTGACCTGGTTGGGAAAATCGCTGCGCCCGGTTGCGATGATGGCATCGGGACGCACGGCCTTGGCCTCGTCGGGCATGATTTCGGGCGTGGGATTGGCCATTGCGAAGATGATCGGCTGGTCCGCCATCTTCTTTACCCATTCGGGCTTCAGCGCCCCGGCGGCTGACAGGCCGAGGAAGATGTCGGCCCCCACCAGCGCTTCCTCCAGGCTGCGCGCCTCGGTGGGCACGGCATGGGCGCTCTTCCACTGGTCCACGCCTTCGCGACCGGGATAGATCGGGCCGGAGCGGTCGCACACAATCACGTTCTCATGCGGCACGCCGACAGACTTGATCAGCGCGGTGCAGGCCAGCGCCGATGCGCCCGCACCGTTCACCACCATCTTCACGTCCTTAAGGTCACGCCCGGTCAGGTAGGCGGCATTGATCAGGCCGGCGGCGGCAATGATGGCGGTGCCGTGCTGATCGTCATGCATCACCGGGATCTTCATGCGTTCGCGCAGCGCCTGCTCGATGATGAAACATTCCGGCGCCTTGATGTCTTCCAGATTGATGCCGCCGAAGCTCGGCTCCATCAGCGCAACCGCCTCGATGAACTTCTCGGGGTCTTCGGTGTCGAGCTCGATATCGATCGAATCAACGTCGGCAAAGCGCTTGAACAGCACCGCCTTGCCTTCCATCACCGGTTTAGAGGCGAGCGCGCCAAGATTGCCCATGCCAAGGATGGCGGTGCCGTTGGAAATCACCGCGACAAGGTTGGAGCGCGCAGTATATTTCGCCGCGTTGGCGGGATCGTCGGCAATCGCCTGCACCGGCACGGCAACCCCCGGCGAATAGGCCAGGCTGAGGTCGCGCTGGGTCGTCATCGGCTTGGAGGCGATGATCTCGATCTTACCCGGACGGATCGTCTCGTGGTAGAACAGCGCCTCGCGCTCGGTGAAACTGGAATTCTTTTCGTCGGCCAAGCTGTGTCTCCCGGTGTCGGTCCAAGCCATAGAGAGTGATTGTCATTCGCGATAGGGGAAAGCGGGGTTTCCTGCTCTTCCCGAATCGCCACGCAGGCCTGTAATCTCGCACCTTCATGGCCGGTTCCGTAACCCCGATGATGCAGCAGTATTTCGACCTCAAGGCAGAGGCCGGGGATTGTCTGCTGTTCTACCGCATGGGCGACTTCTTCGAGCTGTTCTTCGACGATGCGAAGACGGCGGCGGGCGTGCTCGACATCGCGCTGACCACACGCGGGGAGCATAACGGGCAGCCGGTGCCGATGTGCGGCGTGCCGGTGCATTCGGCGGAAGGTTATCTCGCCCGGCTGATCCGCGCCGGGTGCCGGGTGGCGATTGCCGAACAGGTGGAAACACCGGACGAGGCGAAGGAGCGCGCCAAGCGCGAAGGCTCTCCAGTGTCGAAGGCGCTGGTGAAGCGCGATATCGTGCGCTTCGTGACGGCGGGCACCTTGACCGAAGAAGCGCTGCTGGAGCCACGCCGGGCCAACATGCTGGCGGCCGTGTGCGACCTGCGCGGAACTTGCGGCGTGGCGGCCTGCGATATCTCGACGGGCGCGATGAGCCTGGAGGAATGTTCGCCCGAGCGCCTGCCAGCAGTGCTGGCGCGGATCGGAGCGAGCGAGGTTGTGGCGCCCGAGGGATGGGAGGATGCCCCGTTCGATGCCGTGCTGCGCCCCCGCGGCGACTTTGCCAGCGACAAAGGCGAGGCACGGCTGAAAAAGGTCCACGGTGTTACCACGCTCGACGGGTTCGGCCAGTTCAGTCGCGCCATGCTGGCAGCAGCCGACGGGCTGGTCGCCTATCTCGAACATGCCGGGCGTGGCTCGCTGCCGCTGCTGCTGCCACCGCGCCTGCGCGCCAGCGGGCAGCACATGGCCATGGACGAAGCCACGCGCGCTTCGCTGGAAATTCTTGCCAGCCAGCAGGGCGGGCGGACCGGCAGCCTGATCGCGGCGATCGATCGCTGCGTGACGGGCGCAGGCGCGCGGCAGCTGGCGGAGGATCTGTCGGCACCCTTGGCAGACCGGGAAGAGATCGAGGCACGGCTGGCGCTAGTGGACTGCCTCCTGCAAGATCCGCTGCTACGCGGTGACTTGCGCACCATGCTGCGCAGCCTGCCCGACATTGGCCGCGCGCTGGGGCGGCTGGTGGCCGGGCGCGGCTCTCCGCGTGACCTTGGCCAGATTCGCGACGGCCTGTCGGAAGCGCGGCGCATCCATGAAGTGCTGCAAGGCCAGCCGGATCGGCCTGCGCTGCTCGATGCGTTGCTGCCACATTTCGTAGGCCACGGCGAGCTGACCGACCTCCTCGGCCGCGCGCTGGTCCCCTCCCCGCCGACCGAACGGCAGAACGGCGGCTATATCGCGGAGGGATACGACGCCTCGCTCGACGACCTGCGCGAAGTCAGCGGCAATGCCCGACGCGCCATCGCCGCGATGGAAGCGCGCTATCGGGCAGAGACCGACACGCCTTCGCTCAAGATCAGGCACAATGGCGTGCTGGGATATTTCATCGAAGTGCCCAACAAACATGCCGACAAGCTGATGGCACCGGACAGCGGCTTCTCGCACCGCCAGACCATGGCCAATGCGGTGCGCTTCAATTCGCTGACCCTGCACGAGGAGGCCAGCCGCATTGCCGAGGCCGGCGGGCGCGCGCTGGCCGCAGAGGAAGCGCACTTCGAGGAACTGGCGGAGCGCGTCGCCACCCGGCGCCAAGCCATTGCAGCAACGGCAGCAGCGCTGGCGCGGCTCGACGTTGCCGCGGGACAGGCAGAGCGCGCGAGCGATGGCGAATGGTGCCGCCCGCACATTTCCGAACAGCCGCTGCTGGCCATCGAAGCGGGCCGCCACCCGGTGGTGGAAGCCGCGCTGGCAGCAGGTGGTGAACGCTTCGTCGCCAACGACTGCGCGCTGTCGCAAGGCGACCGGCTGTGGCTGGTCGGCGGCCCCAACATGGGCGGCAAGTCCACCTTTCTGCGCCAGAACGCACTAATCGTGCTGATGGCGCAGGCGGGCGGATTCGTGCCTGCGCGCTCTGCCGAAATCGGGCTGGTCGACCAGCTGTTCAGCCGCGTCGGAGCATCGGACAACCTGGCGCGCGGGCGCTCCACCTTTATGGTCGAGATGGTCGAGACCGCCGCAATCCTTTCGCAAGCCACCCAGCAAAGCTTCGTCATCCTCGACGAAGTCGGGCGCGGCACCAGCACCTATGACGGGCTGGCACTGGCCTGGGCCGTGGCCGAAGCGATCCACGAGACCAACAAGAGCCGCTGCCTCTTCGCCACGCACTACCACGAGATGGCGCGGCTTGCGGAGACCTGCGAGGCGCTCTCGCTCCATCATGTGCGTGCCAAGGAGTGGAAAGGTGACCTGGTGCTGTTGCACGAACTGGCCGAAGGCGCGGCGGACCGGTCCTATGGCCTCGCCGTTGCCAAGCTGGCGGGCGTACCCGCCCCGGTCGTGAAACGCGCGCGCAGCGTGCTCGACAAGCTGGAAAAGGGCCGCGCCGAAACCGGTGGGCTGGCTGCAGGGCTGGGCGAACTGCCGCTGTTCGCCGCCGCGCTGGAGGCAGAGGAAGAGGAGTGCGATGCCTTGCGCGAAACGCTCCACGCGCTCGATGTCGATGCGCTTTCCCCGCGCGAGGCGCTGGACATGCTCTACCGGCTGAAGCGACAGGCGCACGAAGACTGATCCACCAGATCAAAGCGCCAGTCGCTATGGACTGCACCCGATAATCGGGTAGCTTCCGCCCATGGCCCAAGACGATCCTCCCGGTGATGAAGACAAGTCCACACAGTGGGCCGAATTCCGCACCGACCTGGCGGAGGATCGCACGATCATGGCGATGGAACGCACTTATGCGGGGTGGATCCGCACCGCCTTTGCCGCCATCGGCATCGGGCTGGGTTTTCGCGCGGTGTTTGGCGATTTCGAGCCGCCATGGCTGGCGCGCGCGATTGCCACGGTCTTCATCCTTGCCGGCGGGTGGCTGGCGCTGGTCGCCGCGCGCCGCGCCGACAATACGCTGTCGAAGCTGCACGCACATGAACTGCAGGGCACCAGCCCGCCAAATTTCAAGCTGCTGTCGTGGTGCGTGGCCTTTGGCGCTGTTGTGCTGACAGCCGGGCTGTGGATCCTGAATGACGGCAGCCTGGGCGACGGCTAGCCGTATTTCTTCACATTGTCGTCGTGATTGGCCTCGCCCGCATAGGCGTCCATGTCGATCCGGCCCGAACTTTCCATGTCGCGCATGCGGTCGATCGTGTCCTGCGTGGGATTGCCGAGCAGGCTGATCGGGTTGGGGCCCTTTGCGCTCTCGGTCGGCGTGCGCGTGGTTACCGTGGTGCGGCGCGCCTCTTCAGAGACTTCCTGCGCCTGTATGCGGTGATCGTCCTGCACGTCGTTGTGCATGTCCAGCGCGAGGTCGGCCATGCGCTGTTCCGTGGCTTCAGGATTCTGATTACACCTGGAAAAATCTCCTTTGCGCCACCAACGGGCGGCAAAGGGGACGGGTTCCGAATTAGCGGTTTGCGCCGGGCACCCAGTTAACATCGCCCTTGCCGCCATCGTTGGCAACGCGCGCGGCGACGAACAGGTAGTCGGACAGGCGATTGACGAAGGCGAGCGCAGCGGGATTGACTGGCTCGGCTTCGGCCAGCGCGGTCATGCGCCGTTCAGCGCGGCGGGCGATGGTGCGCGCCATGTGCAGCCGTGCGGCAAGCTCAGTGCCGCCGGGCAGCACGAAGCTGTTTAGCGGATCAAGCGCCTCGTTCAGCGCGTCGATCCGGCTTTCCACGTGATCGACCTGCGCTGGCACGATGCGCAGCACCATCTCCGACGGTTCGAAATCGTCGCCTCCAACTTCACCAAGAGGCGTGGCGAGATCGGCGCCAAGGTCGAACAGGTCGTTCTGGAAGCGCACGAGATCGGCCTCGAGGTAGTCTTCCGCCACCACGGCAGCCATGCCCAGTGCAGCATTTGCCTCGTCGACGTCGCCCACCGCCTGCATCCGCAGCGCGTGCTTGGGCAGGCGAGAGCCGTCCACCAGTCCGGTGGTGCCCTGGTCTCCGGTGCGGGTGTAGATCTTGTTGAGTTTTACCATCTTGATTTTCGATCCGGCCTCCGCCGGATCGTCCTCGCTAGACGCGCAGCAAAGCTGCGCCCGCTGCGGGCGGCCGTTCGCCTAGCTGTTGATCGCCAACAGCACGGCTACCACTACGATCGCCAACGCCTGGTACTTGATGCGTGCAAACATCGCCTTGTTCTGCACTTCCATCAGGTGCTTCGAATTCTCGCCGCCGCTTTCGAGATCCAGCTTGGTGGTCTGCAGGAAGGCCACGATCCCGCGCACCAGCGATACGACGACCATGATGGCGAAAATGGCGAGGAGGATTACGAGAAATGCGTTCATGGTGCACCATGTGGGAAGCGGGAGAGGGTAATGCCACACGGCATTTGGCCCATGCGCAGCCGTTCGGCAAGCGCGCTGCCATCCTCGTCTGCCGCGCGCCTTTCTGCGAGGCCATAACCAAGCTCGCCTGACTGGCGGCTTTTCGCCAGTTTCCTGCCGTCATGGTCCAGCAGCAGGGGGTGATGGTGCCAGCGCGGCACCGGCAGGTCCAGCAAGGCCTGCAGCAGCCGGTGGATATGGCTGGCGAAGAACAGGTCCATGCCGCGCGTCACCAGCGTCACGCCATCGGCAGCATCGTCCAGCGTAGCGGCGAGGTGATAACTTGCGGGCGCATCCTTGCGCACCAGCACCACGTCGCCGAATGCGCGCGGATCGGCCACCTGCTGGCCGGCCTCTGCGTCTTCCCACGTAAGTGTGCCCACCCGCGCCAGAGCCGCCTGCATGTCCAGCCGCAGCGCCGCGGGCTTTTGCGGATCGACGTGCAAACCCTTGCAGGTGCCGGGATAGATCGCGCCTTCTGGGCCGATCTTGGGCTCCAGCGCCATGATCTCGGCCCGGGTGCAGGTGCAGGGATAGAGCAGGCCGTCTGCCAGCAGGCGCTGCGCTGCCGCGTCATAGCTGGCAAGCCGGGTGGACTGCGCGGGCACTTCCTTCCATTCCAGCCCCAGCCATTCCAGGTCGCGGCGGAATTCGTATGCCAGTTCGGGGCGCGAACGGGCGCCGTCGATATCCTCGATCCGCAGCAGGAACCGTCCGCCCGCTGCTTGCGCCAGATCGTGCGCGACAATCGCCGAATAGGCGTGGCCGAGGTGCAACGGGCCATTCGGACTGGGGGCGAAACGGGTAACGATCATGCGTGGTTCGACTCACCTGTTAGCGGCCTGGGTGTGAATATCACTGTGGATAGCCTGTCTGTAACAGTCTTGACCCTTTCCCGTGCAAGTGCATCTTCACATGCATCAGGGAGGGCACCAAACGTGTTCAAAGCCGAACTGATCGAACGGGCCGCGAAATTCCGGAGCGCGGAGGATGACCCGACCCGGTCGCTGGAAAGCTGTCCGGCGCTCGTCCTCAATGCGGATTACACCCCGCTGTCCTACTACCCGCTAAGCCTGTGGCCGTGGCAGACCGCGATCAAGGCTGTGTTCTTGGAGCGCGTGGATATCGTAGCGAGCTACGACCGCGCGGTGCACTCGCAATCGCTCGACATGAAGGTACCCAGCGTGATCGCGCTGCGGCAATACGTGAGGACCAGCGAGTTTCCCGCCTTCACCCGCTTCAACCTGTTCCTGCGCGATCGCTTTGCCTGCCAGTACTGCGGCAGCCAGCAGCACTTAACCTATGACCACGTAATCCCGCGCCGACAGGGCGGCAAGACCACATGGGAAAACATCGCCACCGCCTGCGCCCCATGCAACATGAAGAAGGGCGGTCGCACGCCAAAAGAAGCGGGAATGCACCTTGCGATGCGGCCAATCCGCCCGACCAGCTGGCAATTGCAGCAACACGGCAAGGCCTTCCCGCCCAACTACCTCCACGAGACATGGCGCGACTGGCTCTACTGGGACATCGAATTGGAGGAATAGGGTCAGGTTACTGCCGCCCGCTCTGCATACTCAGCCTTCTGCCACTCCCCGCTGTCGAGAATGTCGCGCAACTCGCGCACCGCGCGCCAGCAATCGGTGAAGCGGACATAGGCAGGTGCAAAGCCGAAGCGCAGCACGTCAGGCGCCCGGAAGTCGCCCACCACCTTGCGGGCGATCAGCGCCTGGCACAGTTCGTAGGCATGTTCGTGCCGAAAAGAGAGCTGGCTGCCGCGCCGCTGCGGATCGTCAGGTGAGATACACGGGAGTTCAGGCACCAGTTCCGCCATCGCGGCGCGGGTGAATTCGGAAAGGGCGCGCGACTTGGCCACCAGCGCCTCGATGCCGATGCCCGCCATCAGGTCCACGCCCACTTCAAGCGCGCTCATCGAAATGATCGGCGGGGTGCCGCACAGCAATTGGTCGACGCCGGGGGCTGGCGCGTAGTCATCGGAGAAAGCGAAGGGCGACTTGTGGCCCATCCAGCCACTCAGAGGCTGTTTCAGTGCCTCCAGGTGCCGCTCTGCCACGTAAGCGAAAGCAGGCGCGCCGGGGCCGCCGTTCAAGTATTTGTAGCCGCAACCGACCGCGAAGTCCGCACCCGCCGCGTTCAGGTCCACCGGCACCGCACCGACGCTGTGCGACAAGTCCCACAGAACCAGCGCGCCGGCATCGTGCGCCGCCTTGGTCAGCGCGGCCATGTCGAACATTTCACCCGACTTGTAGTGCACGTGGGTCAGCAGCAGCAGCGCCACATCCTCTTCCAGCGCATCCACGATTTCGCCGCGTTCCACCAGTCGCCGTTGGGCTAGGCCCTGCGTTTCCAGCCCTTCGATCATATAGAGGTCGGTGGGGAAATTGCCCGGTTCGGAGAGCACGACCTTGCGGCCCTTCTGCATGGCGATCGCCGCGCTGATGAGCTTGAACAGGTTGACCGAAACGCTGTCCGCCACCACCACTTCATGCGCTTGCGCGCCCACCAGCGGGGCGATCATGCCACCCACCTTGCGCGGCAGGTCGATCCACCCGGCAGAGTTCCAGCTGCCGATCAGCCCCTCGCCCCATTCGCCTTCAACCACCTCGGCAATCCGCGCCGGAGTCGCCCTGGGCAGCGCCCCCAGCGAATTGCCGTCGAGGTAGGCGAGATCGCCATCGAGCAGGAATTCATCGCGCCACTTCGCCAGCGGGTCGGCGGCATCGAGCCGTACAGCTTCGGCTTGCCAATCCGTCACAGCTCGGTCCTCACCGCCAGCAGTTCGGGGAAGAACCCCTGCTTCAGTACGCTTTCGAGGTAAGGCACGCCCGCCGTGCCGCCGGTGCCGCGCTTGAAACCGATGATCCGCTCCACCGTCTTCAGATGGCCGAAACGCCAGCGCTGGAAGTGGTATTCGAGATCCACCAGCTTCTCCGCCAGTTCGTAGAGGTCCCAGTGCGTCTTGGGATCGCGGTAGACCTGCGCCCAGGCCTCGGTCACTTGCGCGCTGGCCTCATGCGGCCCGTCGAGCTCGCCGTCGACAACACCATCGGGAATGGCGAACCCGCGCCGCAGCAACAGCCGCAGCACTTCGCCATAGAGGCTGGGTCGCGCCAGCTCGGCACGCAGCCTTGCCGCCACCTCGGGCGTCGCCTCGTGCATGGTCACCATGTCGGGATTACGGCCGCCCAGGATAAATTCCATCAGCCGGTACTGGGCTGACTGGAAGCCGCTGGACTTGCCCAGGTGCGGGCGGATCAGCGAATAGTCGTGCGGGGTCATGGTGGCGAGCACGTCCCAGCTGGAGATCAGCTGCCTTTGCGCCTGCGCCACGCGGGCGAGCATCTTGAAGGCGGGATCGAGATCGTCGGCGATCACCAGCTCGCGCGCGGCTTCCAACTCGTGCAGGCACAGCTTCAGCCACAGCTCGCTGGCCTGGTGGACGATGATGAACAGGAACTCGTCATGCGCATCGGACGCGGGATGCTGCGCCGACAAAATGCGGTCGAGATCGAGATAGGATGAATAGGTGACGTCGCGCTTGGCCATGTTCACTCGCCTAGGCCAAAGAGGTCACAAAGGAAACTACTGCTCGATCACCTTCGAACCGGGATGATGCTTGTCGAGGTGCTTCTTCACGATTCGTAGGTTGCGGGTGTTGGAGCGGAACAGGAAGTCGAACACGTCGCCCACCATCGGCACCGCGCCCACGGCACTGTCGAAGGCGACATTGCCAGCCATGTGCAACAGCTTCCACTTGGGCATGTCGAGGTTGCGGGCTTCCCACACGATATAGGCACCCATGCCCATGGCGATGATATCGCCTACCACCGGCACCAGCCCGATGATGGCGTCGAGGCCCACCGGGCGATTGATGCCGGGGATCACGAAACTGCGTTCCAGCACCATTTCCATCGCCTCGATCCGGCGACGGACGGAGACCGGGTCCTTGCCCAGCGGCAAGTCCTCGGCAAGCGTCATCGGGCGCGGTTTCTGTGCGGTTTCAGCCATGAACCATAGTCTCCTTACCTTCTATCTGGGTATTTGCGCCATTTCCGGTAAGGGATGGAAGGCATAGGGGTTGGCCACGAAGGCATCCACGCTGCCGCGCACCAAAGACCAGCGCAGCGGCGCGCCGATGGGAATATAGACGTTCGCCAGCGTCAATTGCGCCTCTGCCTGGGCCAGCATGCGCGCCCGCAGGGCAGGGTCAGTTTCGCCCAGCGCCTGTTCCACCAGCGCATCGACATCTTCTGCGCAGAGTCCGCGTTGAAGCGAGCAGTTGAATTGGTTGAGGAACCAGCGCGGCGCAGGATAGCGTGCCACGCGGTCGACGAGCACGAAGTCTGCGGTGCGTGCATCCTCGGCCCGTTCCAGTTGCAGGCCGATGGTGGCCAGCTGTTCCGACAAGTCGCGATAGAACAGGTTCCAGCCGGGCGCATCAGGCAGGGCGATGGCGACCGGCACGGGCTGCGAAAGGTCGCCTTCGTCGAACTGCGCTCGCCATGCGCTGATACGTGCTCTCGCTTCGGCGCGCAGGTCCTCAATCGGTTCGCCCCCCCAGCGTTCGCGCAACAGGCCCGGATCGGCTGGCAACCCCGGTGAGACCGGGCGCGTAGTGGGCACCCAGCCGCTGATGTTATAGCGCGCCATCAGGGCATCGCGATCGATCGCCATCGCCAGCCCCTCGCGTACGCCGGTGTTCGACAGCAGCCCCTCCTCGGCACGCACCTGCAGGCCGAACAAGCCGAATGTGGTATCCAGCCGCAAGGTGCCTGAAGACAGCGGCCCCGTTTCCACCAGCGGGAAAGTGCCCAGCGTGCCGCCAAGCACGACTTCGGCCTCGCCGTCGTCAAACAAGGCAAGGGATTGCCTGGCCGGGGCGATGTGCAGGTGGATTTCCCGAACATCCTCTTGCCACCCTTCCTCATCGGGCAGGCCGCGCTCCAGCGGTGGCTTGAAGCGCAGGAAGATGCCGTCCTCCTCGCGCACGATCACCATCGGCCCGGTCTCTCCGCCCGGCTGGCGCAGAGCCAGTTCGGGCTGAGCCAGCAGTTGCAGCAGGTACGGCTCTGGCGTGGACAGGCGCAGCTCGATCACCCTCCCGGCCATGGCGCGCACTTCCTCGATCGGTGCAAGGTCCTGCCCCAGAGAGGTGCCCTGCAAGCCGTTGATCGCCTGCACCAGCGCATCGCGGGCGCTTGCGGCGGTCAGTTCACTGCCATCTGGCCAGGTGCCTTCACGCAAGCGGAAGATGAAGCTCAGTCCGTCCTCGGTAACGATCCAGCGCTCCGCCAGCGCGGGCACCGTTTCCCCCCGAATGTCCAGCGTGACCAGGCCCGATTGCGTAGCAGCGCGCACAGTCTGCGCCGGACCGGTCAGGCGCAGGCCATTGCTCAGCACGGTTTCCTCGCTGCCGATCAGGGCAATGCCTAAGGCGCCTTCGTCATTCGATCCGCAGGCAGCAAGGCTGCTGCATAGGGCGGCTAGGCAAAGGAGGCGGCGCGCGATCATGCCGGCAGCGAATAGGCCGGGGTTGCGCCTGCATCAAGCGCGCTGACGATCAGCCTACAGTTTGAGGAAGCGCTGGCCGCGTTCGTTATGCGCGGGCGTGCCATCTGAATGGCGCACCACGGTGGAGCCGGTGACCTGCGCGCGGGCGCGCTTGGGGTCGATCTCTTCGACGAAAGCGATGCCGAAGCGGTTGTCCTGCTTCCACGCCACGGTTCCCTCGATCCAGCCGAGATTGCGCAGTTCCACTTCCACCAGCGCGCCGCGCATCACCTTCACATCGCCTTCAGCCATCATGCCTCCAGCGGAAAGGTTACGCACCTTCACACGGTAAAGTCCGTCGCGCCCATCGACGCGCAATTGCGCGAGAAGAAAAAGGCTGTCGCGATCGACCTGGCGGGTATCGACATTGCTCATGCGGGTTCGCTCTTCGAAATACTGGCGCTCCTGTTTCCGCCGGTCCGCCGCGCACCAGACGCAAGACAGGCCCTTGGAAATGACAGGGACGGGATGCCGCCGAATTGGCTAACCACCCGTTAACGCGGCAATTGCACGAGCGGACTGTCCCGCTTTGGGCCAGTCCTGCAACGCCAACGCCCGAAGGCTCAGTCGTCGCGCGAGATCTTTTCGCGGCGTTCGTGCGCCTGCTGCGCTTCCACCGTCATGGTGGCGATGGGGCGGGCGATCAGGCGGTTTATGCCGATCGGCTCGCCGGTCTTGTCGCACCAGCCGTATTCACCCTCGTCGATACGGCGCAGGGCCGCGTCGATCTTGGAGATCAACTTGCGCTGGCGATCACGCGTGCGCAGTTCGATACCCCAGTCGGTTTCGCTGGAGGCACGGTCGTTCAGGTCCGGCTCGCGAATGGGGCCGTCCTGCAGGTTCTGCAGCGTGCCTTCCGACGCCTGCACGATGCTGCGCTTCCATTCGAGCAGCAGCACGCGGAAGTAGTTCAACTGCTTTTCCGACATGTATTCTTCGTCTTCGCTGGGCGAATAGTCGGCGGGCAGGGCACGCTTCGCCTTGGCGAGGATATCGATGTCGTCATGGGTGGCGGTTGCCATTCAGTCACTCCGAAATCCGATCGCGGGGGGCTTCCCCTGCTGCATCCGGTGACCGCCCCGCTGTGACTCGGGATCTATTCGCCCGGCTGCCGAAGCCGTGATCGGGCGGGCCTATAGAGGTCGCGCCAAGGCGGCACAAGCGGCAATCTGGCGAAGCGGCCTTCAACGGTGGAAATCGACAAATTTCCGCCTGCGTTAACCAATTCTTGACCACGTTCGTCAAAACATTGCTTCACCCGGACGTTTGGGGACCGGGAGGGAAACAGGGGACTTCAAGATCATGGAACTTGCCAAGATCGAGACTTTCGCCAAGGTCCAGCCGGCCGACGTGTCGGGCGCGGACATGCTGATTGCGCGCTGCCTGGCAGCCGCCGCCGATGGCGATACCAATGCCTATTATGACCTGGGCGTAGCCTATTCCACTGGCAGTCACGGCGTCGACTGCGACCTGGTGGAGGCACACAAGTGGTTCAACCTTGCGGCATCGCAGGGCCACGAAGCCGCAAGCTGGTGCCGCGCCGACGTGTCGGACGAGATGACGGCCCGCGAAATCGCCGAAGCCCAACGCCGCGCGCGCGAATGGCTGCGCCAGGGTGCCAGCAACGCGGCCTGATCAGCGCTGCTTGAAAGGCATGCGTTCGGACAGATGCATCTGGTCCAGCCCCACGCCCATGCGCTCTCGCGAAAGGAAATCCTCCACCGCCGCGCGAAAGCCCGGATCGGCCAGATAGTGCATCGACACCGTCGCCACCGGCTCATACCCGCGGGCCAGCTTGTGCCCGCCCTGCGCGCCCGCTTCCACCCGTTTAAGGCCGAGCGCGATCGCCGCGTCGATGGCACGGTAGTAGCACAGCTCGAAATGCAGGAAGCGCCGCTCCGCCAGGCAGCCCCAATAGCGGCCGTATAGCGCCTCGCCGCCGATGAAATTGAGCGCGCCGGCTATCGGCATGTCGTCCTCGAAAGCGAGCAGCAGCAGCAGCCTGTCGGCCATGCGCTCCCCCATCATTGTGAAGGCTTCACGCGTCAAATAGGGCGTGCCCCACTTGCGCGCGCCGGTGTCCTGATAGAACAGCCAGAAGAAATCCCAGTGCTCGGGCTGGATGTCGGCGCCGGTCAGCGCCCTCACGTCCAGCCCTTCGTTCGCTGCGCGGCGTTCCTTGCGCAGGTCCTTGCGCTTGCGGCTGGTGAGATCCCCCAGGAAATCGTCGAAGCTGGCGTAATCGCGGTTGTGCCAGTGGAACTGGATATCCTCGCGCCGCAGCCACCCGGCATCCTCGAACAGCGCCTGCTGCGCGGGCTCGATGAAGGTGGCATGCGCGCTGGACCAGCGATTCTGGTCCACCAGTTGCTCTGCCGCGCGCAGCAGCGGCAGCGCGTAGCGGTCGTCCTCCAGCAGCAGCCGCGGCCCGGTGGCCGGGGTAAACGGCACGCTGATCTGCAGCTTGGGGTAATAGTCCCCGCCCGCTCGCTGCCAGGCATCGGCCCAGGCATAGTCGAACACGTATTCGCCCTGGCTGTGGCCCTTGAGGTAACTCGGCAGCGCGCCAACCAGCTTGCCGGAAGCATCTTCCAGCACCAGCGGCGCAGGCGTCCAGCCGGTGCCGGGGCCTACGCTGCCGGACTCTTCCAGCAGGGTAAGGAAAGCATGGCTGGTGAAGGGATTGTCGCTACCCGCCAGCCGATCCCATGCGGCAGCGGGAATATCGCCAACGGCAGGAACCAGTCTTGCGGTGAACGCGGAGTCGGCCATTACCGGTTATCTAGGCACCCGCCTCCCACGCTGCCACCCCTGCGCCTTCGAGAATCGGCGCAGCGCCGCTTCGCAGGGCGGCTTCCAGTTGCGTGGCACTGCGCACGGTCCAGCTGAACAGCGCCCTGCCCTTGGCTGCCTGCTTGCGGGCAAGGCTGCTGGGCAGGTCGCGCACATCCAGCGCGAGGAAATCGGGGCGTGCGTGGGCGACCGACAACTTGCGCTTGATCGCCGCCATCAGCGTGCGCGAATCCTGTTCGCTCACCACCAGACCGCGCAAGACAACGGGCTCGTGCTCGGCAAACCAACGCGGCACGCGCGGGTCGAAGCTCATCACCGCTGCAAGGCCCAGATAGCCGTCGAGATCGCGCCTTACCGCACGGCAGATGGCATCGATGGGCCTGCGATCGTCGCTCTTGACCTCCAGCAGCAGGGGGACCTTGCCCGCCACCAGTTCCAGCATGTCGCGCAGGGTGGGAATGGTTTCTTCGCTGCCGGTGAGCGTGATGGCGGTCAGGTCTCCGACCGATTGCACGCCCATGGCGCCCGAGCGGCCAGTCAGCCGTTCCAAATCGGTGTCGTGGAAGACGACAGCCCTGCCATCGCTGCTCTTGCGGATATCGCATTCGATGCCAAGACCCGCGCCCATCGCCGCGCGAAAGGCCGCCAGCGAATTTTCCGGCACGCCGGCATCATGCAGCCCGCGATGGGCATAGGCATGGGTCGCCAGCGTCTGAAGCCTGTCAGGCCGCGCCAAGGGCGATCACCGCGTCCACTTCCACCGCCGCACCTACCGGCAGGCTGGGCACGCCCACCGCCGCGCGGGCATGGCGGCCCTTGTCGCCGAACACCTCGGCCATAAGGTCGGAAGCGCCATTCACCACCTTGTGCTGGTCAGTGAAATCGGGCGTCGAGGCGACGAAGCCGCCCAGCTTCACTATCCTCTCCACCCTGTCGAGCGAGCCGATTTCGGCACGCAATTGCGCCAGGATCATCAGCCCACAGGCGCGCGCCGCCGCAATCGCGCGGTCCAGCTCCACGTCCTTGCCCAGCGTGCCGGTCACCAGCTCACCATCGATGAAAGGCAATTGCCCGGACACGAAAGCCAGGTCGGCGTGCACCATCACCGGCACGTAGCTGGCCAGCGGGGGCGAGACGTCGGGCAGCACGATCCCCAGGTCTTGCAGCCGCGCTTCGATGCTCATCGCTTGTCTCCATGCAGGGTTTCAAGGACCCATGGCAGAGCCTCTGCCCAATTGTCTATCCGCGCATGTGCGTGGCCTGCCTCATGCGCGCAGGGCACATGTGGGGCAATCGCGGGTTCGCCGCAGAAATGCAGGCGATGGACATGTGGCACCTCTTCAGCGGCAGATTCGTGGTGCCTGGCGATATCATCGATAAAGACCACGCGCTGCGCAGCGTGTTCGACGATGATACGGCTGAGCGCGCCGCCCTTGGGGCCCTGGTTGGTGTAGACCGGCGCGCGAATTCCCAGCGCCTGCAGCTGGCGACGCCGCGCTTCGTTGCGTTCGTCGACGAGATTGGTGAGCACCACCACGTCAGCCTCGCGCTGCAATTCGGCGATGGCCTCCACCGAGCCCGCGATCGGCTCCTGCTTGTCCATCTGCGTGTCGAAAAAGCCGCCCAGCAGACCCCAGGCTTCATCCATCGAGAGGATCTCGTCGCTGCCCCGGCGGCGCATCGACTGGGTGAAGGGATTGCCCTCCAGGTTGAATTCGATGTCATGCGCCTCGGCCAGCCAGTCGCGAAAATGGCGGACCATGTGCAGCAGCACCTCATCGCAATCGGTGACAACCAAAGGTCGGTTGTGGGTGGGACGGCTCATGCCCGTAGCTCCTCCCTGGCAGCGACTAGCTGTTCGGGCGAAACCTCCAGCGCCGCTGCCGCCCCGACAAGGTCCGGCTCGTGCGCGGCAAGGAAATCCAGGATTGCGCGGTGCGTGGCCACATCGCCAATCGCCCCGCGCAGGCCATCAGGCGTCAGGCCGGTCAGGTCGAGCAGGCGCTGCGCCCGCCCCTCGTCCGCCAGCACCCAGCCGAGCGCGGCCAGCGCCAGGGCAGAGGCGTCTTTAACCGAATCTTCACCAGCGTTAAGAATTGTCAGCAGTCCGTTATCAATATAAGCCAAGGGGAAGCCTCCATCGGGTCGGAGGCGTTTGGGGGCTAAATGACGAAGCGTATCCTCGTTGTCGAGGACAACGATCTGAACCGGAAACTTTTCTGCGACGTGCTGCAGGCCGGTGGCTTTGCCGTGGAGCCCGTGGCCGACGGCAATCTGGCGATCGAACGCGCGCGAGCCTTCATTCCCAACCTCGTGGTGATGGATATCCAGTTGCAGGATGTCTCCGGCCTCGACCTCATAGCGCTGCTGAAGCACGATGCCGACCTGGCTGAAGTACCGGTGCTGGCCGTGACCGCCTATGCCGGCAAGGGCGACGAGCAGCGCATCCGCGATTCCGGCGCAGAGGGATACCTGGCCAAACCAGTGTCGATCGGCCCGTTCATGGCCGCGGTAAAGGGGCTGGTCGAACGCGCAGCCGTCTGAAGCGACCGCTAGCGCAGCCACTGTCTTGCTACATGTAAGTGAGCGAATACTCGATCGCCACGGCAACCAGCGTCAGCATCATGCCGTAGATGAACAGGCGATAGGCATAGGTGAGAAAGCGATACTTACGCCGCTGCAGCACCAGCCCGTTCTGATACAGGTCGCGCAGCATCATGCGGAACATTGCCTCCTCGTCTTCCATCTGATCGAGGAAATCGTCAGCCCATTCCTCTTCGTCGCGGAAGGCGAAGTGGCCGAAGAACAGCGGGTTCTGCGCCCCATTGGGGATCTGTGGCGGCGTGAGGATTGAGGGCATCACCGCCCAGGCCGCCGACAGCGAACTGAAGAAGGCAAACACCGCCAGCACGGTCAGTGACCAAGGCATGGAGCCTTCCAGTGCGCGGCCCACCGAGATGGAGAACACCACGAAGGTCGCACCCATCAAGATCGAGGCCTTCTGGTCTGCCATCTGCGAAAGCGAGAGGGTGTTCGTCTGCACCGTGCGCAGCATTTGCACCGCATTGGTGGCAAACTTGCGCGGCTCGCCTGATGTTGTTTCGTTCATCGTGCCCCCGACCGATCCGGCCATTGATGTCATACCTAGACGAAAACTGCCAATGGCCAAGCGGCTTGACAAGCGACAGCGTGAAAGCTTTGCCGCTAGGCTTTCGCTGGCCTATAGGGGTCAGCCCCTTAGCTTTAGGATTTTTCCCTGATGGACCGCGCCGAAGTCGACTCCCGTATCCGTTCGATTATCGAACCCTTCAACAAGAAGGGCATTGCCATTACCGACGACACCACCTTTGCTGGCGACCTTGAGTTCGACAGCCTGACGGTCATGGATTTCGTCGCCGCGATCGAAGACGAATTCGACATCATCATCTCGATGAACCAGCAAGCCGAGATCGAGAAGTTCGGCCAGCTCGTCGATGCCGTGAACGACCAGGCCGGCAGCTGAGGCGACCATGAGCGAAGGTATCATGCAGTCGGACCAGCCGACCGAGCGCCAGGGCGATGCGCCCGACCTGTTCAGCAAGTTCGACGAGACGATTAAGCTGCGCGAGAGCCTGCTCGCCAGCGGTGTGGAGGACCCATTCTCGCTGGTGATGGAAAAGGTGCTCTCGCCCACCCGGGCGATCTGCAACGGGCGCGACACGATCCTGCTAGGCACCTACAACTACATGGGCATGACCTTCGATCCGGACGTGATCGCGGCAGGCAAGCAGGCGCTGGACGATTATGGGTCCGGCACCACTGGCAGCCGGGTGCTGAACGGGACGTACCAGGGCCACAAGGAATGCGAGGAAGCGCTCAAGGAATTTTACGCCATGGACCATGCCATGGTGTTCTCCACCGGCTACCAGGCCAACCTCGGCATCATCTCCACCATTGCCGGCAAGGGCGACTACATCGTCCTCGACATCGATAGCCACGCCTCCATCTGGGATGGCTGCGCGATGGGCAATGCCGAAGTAGTACCGTTCAGGCACAACGATATCGAGGCGATGGAAAAGCGCCTCAAGCGCATTCCCGAAGGCGCGGGCAAGCTGGTGGTGCTTGAAGGCGTCTATTCGATGCTCGGCGACGTGGCTCCACTGGCCGAGATGGTGAAGATCGCCAAGGACAACGGCGCCATGGTGCTGGTGGACGAGGCGCATTCGATGGGCTTCATCGGTGAACACGGCCGCGGCGTGTGCGAACAGGCGGGCTGCATCGACGATGTGGATTTCATCATCGGCACCTTCTCCAAGAGCGTGGGCACAGTGGGCGGCTTCTGCGTCTCCAACCATCCCAAGTTCGAGATCATGCGGCTTGTGTGTCGCCCCTATGTCTTCACCGCCAGCCTGCCGCCCTCGGTGGTAGCGACCGCCGCGACCTCCATCCGCAAGCTGATGCATGGCTCCAACAAGCGGGCGCACCTGTGGGAGAATTCGCGCAACCTGCATGGCGGGCTGAAGCAGCTCGGCTTCAAGCTTGGCACGGAGCAGCCCGAAAGCGCGATCATCGCGGTGATAATGCCCGACCTGGAGCGCGGCGCCGCGATGTGGGAGGCGCTGCTCAAGGAAGGCCTCTACGTCAACCTCGCGCGGCCGCCTGCCACGCCTGCCAACATGACTCTGCTGCGTTGTTCGCTGTGCGCCGAACACAGCGAGGAAGAGGTCAAGACCATCCTCGGCATGTTCGAACGCGCGGGCAAGGCCGTGGGAATTATCTGACTCCGGCTCAGCTCGGAAATTTCTCCCGCGAGCGGTTGGCCAGCGCCACCAGCGACAGCATCACCGGTACTTCCACCAGCACGCCCACCACGGTGGCGAGCGCGGCGCCGCTCGTGAGGCCGAACAGGCCGATGGCGACCGCGACCGCCAGCTCGAAGAAATTCGACGTGCCGATCAGCGCGCACGGCGCAGCGATGTTGTGCGGCACGCGCCAGGCCCAGGCAGCGGCATAGGCCACGGCGAAAATGCCGTAGGACTGGATGATGATCGGAATGGCAATCAGCACGATCAGCACCGGCTGCGAGACGATCGTTTCCGCCTGAAAGGCAAACAGCAGCACGACGGTGGCAAGCAGGCCGATGATCGAGAACGGCTTCAGGCGCGCAGTGAAGGCCCCCACCGCATGATCGTCTCCCACGGCGTGTTTGATGATCGAACGGCGTGTCAGCCAGCCGGCCAGCAGCGGGAAGGCAACATAGAGCACGACCGACAGCAGCAGCGTGTTCCACGGCACCACGATATCTGTCACGCCCAGAAGCAGTGCGACGATCGGCGCGAAGGCAACGATCATGATAAGGTCGTTCACCGAGACCTGCACCAGCGTATAGGCGGGGTCTCCCTTGGTCAGCTGCGACCAGACGAATACCATCGCCGTGCAGGGCGCCGCCCCCAGCAGAATCAGCCCGGCGATATATTGCTGTGCATCAGCCTGCGCGATCAGACCGGAATAGAGATGGTCGAAAAACAGCACCGCCAGCGCTGCCATGGTGAAAGGCTTCACCAGCCAGTTCACCACCAGGGTGATGACAAGGCCCTTCGGCTTCGTGCCGATATCGCGGATGCTGGCGAAATCGACCGCCACCATCATTGGATAGATCATCGCCCAGATCAACACGGCGACGACAAGGTTGACCGAGGCATATTCAACGCCCGCCAGCGCAGCGGCAACACCCGGTGCAACAAGGCCGAGCATGACACCTGCGGCAATCGCCAGCCCGACCCAGATCGAGAGATAGCGTTCGAAACCGGCCATCAGGTGGCTCCTTCGGATTGCTGGCCGACCGCAATCAGCGCATCGCGCCATTCGCGATCGGCCAGCGCGTTTTCATCGAGCGCCAGCATCGCCTGCACACGCGCGACGAGGCGGTAATAGGCAGTTTCGAAGCCGGCCAGGTCGCCATCGATATGGGTGCCATCCGCAGCCACGCTGGCAGGATCGGGAATGCCCCAATGCGCCTGCACCGGATGGCCCCAATCGCCATTCATGGGCCAGATCGGACAGCTTTCCGCCTTCGCGTTGTCGCACACTGTAATGATCGCGTGCATAGCGGGTGCGCCGTCGCGGGCGAATTCATCCCAGCTTTTGGAGCGCAGGTCTGCAGTGTCATGGCCCTTGCTTTCAAGCAATTGCAGCGCCAGCGGGTTGGGCACCCCGCGCGGCGTGCTGCCGGCAGAAAAGGCGGCAAAGCGGCCCGGTGCGGCGTCGCGCAGGATGGTTTCTGCCAGGATCGAGCGCGCCGAATTGGCGGTGCACAGGAACAGCACGTTGCGCATGGCTCAGCGACACGCCTCCGCAAGATTGGCGGGCGTCGCCTCGCAGGCGTCGCCACCGCAGCAATTCTCGGTAAGGAACCCGACGAGCGCATCCATGCAGGCGTAGTCGGCACTGTAGATAAGCGAGCGGCCCTCGCGCCGTTGTGCGATCAGCCCCGCTTCCTGCAATTGCGCAAGGTGGAACGACAGCGACGAATTGGGAATGCCCAGCTGCCGGGCGATCTCGCCTGCGGCCAGCCCTTCTCGCCCGGTGCGCACCAGCACGCGAAACAACTCCAGCCGCGATTCCTGTGCGAGCGCAGAGAGCGCGGCGATGACCTGATTCTGCTTCATTTCGACACCTATCGAAATAATGCCGGCGATTCGCAAGCGGTTATTTCGATGGTCGTCGAATTAAAGTCCCTCAATCGAGGTTACCTGCGCGCAGGGGTCGCTCGGGTCGGCCTCCTCATCGCCGCCGCCCAGTTGGGTGATGGCGATGAAGCCAGCCACCACCAGCACCACGAACACCGTGGTGATCGTGCCCAGGTATTTGTCGATAATCGCCTTAATCGGTGCCCCGAAGACCTGGAACAGCACGCCCACCACCATGAAGATCAGCGCCCGGCCCGCGATGGCCGCGATCACGAAGGTAACGAGGTTCATTTCGATGAACCCGGCGGTGATCGTCATCAGCTTGAACGGTATTGGGGTCCCCGCCGCCAGGAACACCGCAACAGCGCCCTGTTCGCGGATATAGCAGGCAGCCTGGGGGAAGCTGTCGGTGAGGCCGAGCACGGCCAGCAGCCATTCGCCCACGGCCTCGTACAGGAAATAGCCGATCAGGTAGCCGAACAGGCCGCCAAGTACCGAAAAGGCGGTGCAGATAGCGGCAAAGCGGATCGCCTTCTTCGGCTCCGCCAGGCACATCAGGCCCAGCAACGGGTGCGGCGGAATGGGGAAGAAACTCGATTCGATGAAGGCGAAGAAGGCCAGCCACCACTGCGCATGGGGATGCGCGGCCTTGGCCATCGTCCAGTTGTAGAGTCCGCGAAGCATGGATGGTCCTGTACGGTTTTGCGGCGCTTACGGCAGGTCGCCCAACCCCGCAAGTCTCCCTGCAAGTCCTACAAATTAACCTCTCTGGCACTTTCTTATTGACATCGTGACACTGTTTGGTTAGAGAAGCCGAACATCGCGATAAAGCGAGTCGCCAGAAGGCGATCATGGGGCGGCCCTGGCAAGGGGCTTGCCCTTTTTGTTTGGGCGTTTCCGAAAGCATGGGGCCGCGATTCTATGGGAACACAAGTCAAGCTGCGCGCGGTACAGAAGATGGGCGAGAAGCCCGATCTCGACCGGCACTGGCGCAGCCTCTTCCTCGACACCCTGGCAGAAACTTCCAACGTCTCTGCCGCGGCGCGTGCTGCCGGGGCTTCGACCAGCCGCGCCTACAAGACCAAGAAGATGGATGCCGAGTTTCGCAGGCAATGGAACGAGGCGCTGCTCGAAGGCTACGAGCACCTGGAAATGGAAACGCTCGAGCGGCTGCGTTTCGGAGTGGGCACGGGTGAGCGCAAGTTCGATATCGCCAATGCCCTGCGGCTGCTGGCCATGCACCGCGAAACCGTGGCGCACGAACGCGCCAAGCAGGCGCACGTAGACGAGGAAAGCGTGCTCGAATCGCTGAACGCCAAGATCGATGCGATGCGCAAGCGCGAGGCCGAAGTGAAGCAGATGCTGCTGGAGGACGGGACCAGCCAGCCCGACGCCGATGGCGATCATTGAGCGCCGCAATGCGGTGTTCGGGCTGGAAGAGCCTGACCGCATTGCCTTCCTTGGCGAACTGACAGAGGCCGAGAGGCGGCAATTGCTCGCCTACTGGCCGTTCTGGGCAAGGCCCGAACAGATGCCGCCGCCGGGCGACTGGCGCACCTGGCTGGTGATGGCCGGACGCGGTTTCGGCAAGACGCGCGCAGGGGCCGAATGGGTGCGGCGCATTGCCTTGTCCGACGGTTCGGCACGCATTGCGCTGGTGGCGAGTTCGATCCTGGAGGCGCGCGCGGTGATGGTGGAAGGCGAAAGCGGCATCCTTGCCTGCCACACCGAGGCAACGCGCCCGCGTTTCGAGAGCAGCCTGCGCCGGCTGGTGTGGGCAAACGGCGCGCAGGCCACGCTTTATTCCGCAGCCGAACCGGAGGGGCTGCGTGGCCCGCAACACAGCCATGCCTGGTGTGATGAAATCGCCAAATGGGATAATTCTAGCAGCCGCGCGGAGCAAGCCTGGGACAATATGCAGATGGGCCTTCGCCTTGGCATCGTTCCGCAAGTCCTGGCCACCACGACCCCGCGCGCGGTACCGCTGGTGCGCAAGCTGGTCGACAACCCTATCAGTACCAATACGGTTATCACGAAAGGCAAGACCTACGACAATGCGGCCAACCTGCCACCGGCCTTCATCGCCTCGATGCGGGCGCAATATGCGCGCACCGCGCTGGGGCGACAGGAACTGGACGGCGAACTGCTGACCGATATCGAGGGCGCGCTGTGGTCGCGCAGCTTGCTGGAGCAGTGCCGCGAGGCGGCCTGCCTTGAGAGCATGGCGCGCATCGTGGTCGGCGTAGACCCGCCCGCCAGCGCGCGCGGCGATGCCTGCGGGATCGTGGTCTGTGCCGTCACGCCCGATGGCCAGGGCAAGGTGCTGGCCGATGCCAGCGTGCTACGCCCCAGCCCCGAACGCTGGGCCCGCGCCGTAGCGGCCACGGCGCTGCACTGGAAGGCGGACCGCGTGGTCGCCGAAGCCAACCAGGGCGGCGCCATGGTGGAAAGCGTGCTGCGCGCCGCCGACTGCCAGATGCCCTTGCGACTGGTCCACGCCAGCAGTGGCAAAACGGTCCGCGCCGAACCCGTGGCCGCGCTCTACGAAGCGGGCCGCGTGAACCACGTCGGCCAGTTCCCGCAACTGGAAGACGAGTTGTGCGGCCTGATGGTGGGCGGTGGTTACGAAGGGCCGGGGCGCTCGCCAGACCGGGCGGATGCGCTGGTCTGGGCGTTGACGGAACTGATGCTGGGAAAGCGGGGGGCGCCGTGTGTCAGGCAGCTGTAGTAACCTCGTCCCCTTTCGCGTTGACCTTCAAGAGCCCGATCATCTTGGAGAAGTTCCTATCCGCATTGAGCGTGATGATCTTGAAGTACACCCAAAGCACCGGGGGAGCGGAAAATAATGGCCATAAGTCACGCCCACCGACAACCTGCAAGTCGCCCAACACCAGCGAATAGAGAAACATCGCCAAGAAGATCGCCCATATGAACCCGATCGCGATCAAGACGAGGCGACTGCGGCCCGGCGCGCCGTATATGACGCTGATATCTGCTCCACCGTCCGCCTCTCGCACCAACACATCGGCAACTGTCATAGAGAGACAATCCCAAGGGTGCTTCACCGCATAGAAGCGGAGTCTCGCATCCCAGCTGCTCTGGGTCACTGGATGCCTTCAATACCAATAGAAGCGCCCGCTCGCCGCTGCGACGACTTCCGCGACTTCTTCGACCGACAATGGTGAGTGCAATCTCACCTCTCGACCCCTGAAATAATCAAGCAATTTCATGGGTCGGTGGTGCCATTCACTTCTTGCCCCTGCAAATCATTCCGCTCCTGTCAGATCCGACCGAAAGGACTCACATGTCATTTCTCGACAGCCTCCGCGCCGCCTTCAAGGGCGGTGGCGGGGCCGCCGTGCCGCTTGCGCGCGGTTTTCACACCCCATGGTCCTGGACGCACGAGCGCGGCGGTGCCCGCCAGCCGTTCGCATACCACTCCGCCGTGCGCCACGCCTTCCTTGACAATCCGGTCGCCCAGCGCGCGGTGCGGATCGTGGCGGAGGGCGTGGGCAATGCGCCCCTGAGCGACACCGCGCCCGAACTCGCCGCGCTGGTGAACGGCACGCAGGATGGCGGAACCCTCATGGAAACGCTCGCCGCGCACCTGCTGCTGCACGGAAATGCCTTCGTGCAGGTGGCGAAAGGCGCGGGCAACAAACCCGCCTCGCTGTTCGCGCTGCGGCCCGAGCGGGTCTCTGTCGTGCAAGGCGAGAATGGTTGGCCCGTCGCCTATCGCTACCGCGTGGGTGACGCCACGCGCGACATCCCCGTGGAAGACGAGGACGGCTGGCCCTGCCTCATCCACCTGAAAGCCTTCCACCCGGCAGACGACCACTACGGCGCGGGCTGTCTCTCCGCCGCAGACCAGGCCGTGGCGATCCACAACGAAGCCGCACGCTGGAACCTTGCCTTGCTGGAAAACGCCGCGCGGCCCAGCGGCGCGCTGGTCTACGACAGCGGACCGGACAACATGGGCCTGACCGCCGACCAGTTCGACCGCCTGAAGGCCGAGCTGTCCAGCGCCTACCAAGGTGGCGGCAATGCCGGACGGCCGATGCTGCTGGAGGGTGGCCTCAAGTGGCAGAGCCTGTCGCTCTCGCCTGCCGACATGGACTTTGCCGAGCTGAAAGCCGCCGCCGCACGCGACATTGCGCTGGCCTTCGGCGTGCCGCCCATGCTGCTCGGCCTGCCGGGCGACAACACCTACTCCAACTACCGCGAGGCCAATCGCGCGCTGTGGCGGCTCACCCTGCTGCCGCTGGCGGGCAAGATCCTCACCGGTCTGTCGCAGGGCCTGTCGCCCTGGTTCCCCGAGCTGTCACTGTCGATCGATCTCGACCGCGTTCCCGCGCTTTCCGAAGATCGCGAGAAGCTGTGGAAGCAGGTGAGCGAAGCCGATTTCCTCAGCCCTGAAGAAAAGCGCGCGATGCTCGGCCTCGCGCCCGCCAATCCCGGAGATAACACATGAACCGCGAAGACATGCTCGCCGGGCTGATGGCCCAGGCGATCGACACCGGCGCAGACCTCGTCACCCTGCGCGCCATCGTCGAGGAATCGAGCGAACTGGGCGCCGAACGGGTGCTCGACAAGCTCGGCCTCGAGGATGAGAAGGCGCAGGACGATCTCGACGAATTGCGCGACCTGCTGGCTGCCTGGCGCGCAGCCAAGGCCAGCGCGAGTAAGGCTGTGATCGAATGGGCGGTGCGCGCGCTGATGGCCATGCTGCTGATCGGCATTGCCGTGCGACTAGGCGTCACGGACCTGCTGCGGTGAGCCGGGAGAAACCCCTGCGCATTGCCGGCTATGCGGCCCTGTTCGATGTGGCCGACAGTGCGAAGGACACCATCGTGAAGGGCGCTTTTGCTCGGACGTTGGCCGAGCGCCGCGATCCACTGCCGCTCTATTGGCAGCACAACCCCGACCAGCAGATCGGCGTGGTGGAGCGTGTCGAGGAAGACACGCGCGGCCTGCGCGTAATCGCCCGGATCGACAACCCGGAGGCCCGCGCCATCAGCGAACTGCTCAGCCGCCGCACAAACGGCCTCAGCTTCGGCTACCGCGCGCGCGGCTATCGCCGCTTCCCCAGCGGCCGCGTACTGGAAGACATCGACCTGTTCGAAGTCAGCCTCGTTACCCACCCGCTGCAGCCGGGCGCGAGAGTGCATCTGTTTGTTTAGCCTCAAGCGCCAGCGGGCCCGTCCGGGCCCTTAGGCTTCCGGCCTGACCGGCTGACGCGCCTTCGCATTTGCGGTCGCTGCGCGCCCGAATTTGCCCGAACCTTCCGCGTTCCTGCGCAGGCAGGATCATCCCGAAAACCACCCCCCAAACGGCCCCAGCCTGCGCTGGGGCGCACCCTCTCCTTGCAAGTGAAAAAGGTGAATGCCCCCATGGATATCGAAATCGAAACACCGATGCCCGCCGACGCGCTGAACGACAGCTTCGACATCGTCGTCCGCCAGGACAAGGCGGAAGAGGCGATCAAGGTGCTGCGCTCCGACGTCGACGAGGTGAAAGCCCGCATCGACAAGATCGGCAAGGCCGCTGCCCGCCCCGCCATCGGCAATGCCTCCAGCGCCGAAGTGAAGGGCTTTGTCGACGGCTACCTGCGCCGTGGCCGCGAGAGCGAGATCAAGTCCGTCTCCGGAGCCACGCCGATCGACGGCGGCTATGCCGTCCCGCGCGAGATTGACGCGATGATCGCCAGCGAACTGAAGGAAATCTCCCCCATCCGCCAGCTGGCGCAGGTCGTGCAGGTCGGCTCCTCGGGCTATCGCAAGCTAGTGACCACCGGCGGCACCGCTTCGGGCTGGGTGGGCGAGACCGCACCGCGCCCTGAAACCGACACGCCCGACTTCGCCGAGATCGCTCCGCCGACCGGTGAGCTCTATGCCAACCCGGCAGCCAGCCAGGCCATGCTCGATGATGCCGCCTTCGACCTCGAAGGTTGGCTGGCAAGCGAAGTGGCGATGGAATTCGCCCGCGCCGAAGGCGCTGCCTTCGTCAACGGTACCGGTGCAGACCAGCCGCTCGGCTTCCTTGCTTCGCCCACCTCGCTGGCAGGTGACGCGGTGCGTCCGTTCGGTTCGCTGCAGTATATCGGTTCGGGCGATGCCAATGGCTTCGACACCAACCCGGAAAGCCGCCTGATCGACCTGGTCCACACCATGAAGGCCGGCCACCGCCAGGGCGCCAGCTGGGTGATGAACTCGGCCACGCTGTCCGAAGTGCGCAAGCTGAAGACCACTGACGGCGCCTTCCTGTGGCAGCCGGGTCTGGTCGAAGGCCAGCCCGATCGCCTACTCGGCTACCCGGTGATCGAGGCTGAGGACATGCCGGACGTGGCAGGCGGCACCTTCCCGATCGCCTTCGGCAACTTCAAGGCCGGCTACATCATCGCCGAGCGTTCGGCCACGCAGATCCTGCGCGATCCGTTCACCAACAAGCCCTTCGTGCACTTCTATGCCACCAAGCGCGTGGGCGGCCAGGTGCTCGACAGCTCGGCCATCAAGCTGCTGAAAATCGAAGCGTAAGCGCGCGCCATCTGACGCTTCGACCGCGGGCAGCGGTTCCTCATTGCCGCTGCCCGCTTCGCGCCCGCTCGCCGTCGAGACCCTCCTTCCCCCCTCCGGCGAGCGGGCGTGTTTAGATTGAAAAGGAATTTCCCATGAAGCGGGCTATTCTCGTGCCGGCGGTCCTGCCTGGTCCGGCACTTGCCGAGCTGAAAGACTGGCTCGCCATCACTACCACGCGCGACGATGAGACGTTGTCGGCATTGCTGCGTGCGGCTTTGGACACCTGCGAGGCCTTCACCGGCACCATGGTGTTGGAGGCCACTTGCGAAGAGGTGCTGCGCAGCGCCTATGACTGGCAGCGAATCGCCACCGCGCCTGTTGTCGCCATCACGTCAGTCGAGCAGATGGCCACCGACGGTACGCGCAGTGCGCTGCCGGTGGACGGCTACCTGATCGATATCACTGCCGATGGCTGTGGCCGTGTGCGGCTGACTCGGGCCATTGCCGAAACGCGCATTGTCGTGCGCTTCGATGCTGGGCTCGCGCCCGATTGGGCGAGCCTGCCCGAAGGATTGCGGCACGGCATGATCCGGCTTGCCGCGCACCAGTATCGCGAGCGTGACCAGGGTGACGCCAGGATGGCGACGCCAGCTGCCGTTGCGGCGCTGTGGCAGCCCTGGCGGCGGATGCGGCTGGCATGATTACGGCAAGGACCACCGCTTTCACCAGCCTTGCGCGTCGCCTTACGAACCGCGCCCGTATCGCCGCCGAGGCGCATGCCGAAAATGCCCTTCGTGCCCAAGCAAAGGACCCCTGGCGCTGGCGCAAAGCGCGCCTGCTCTGGCCTGGCAGCACACAGGAGAGCTGATCGATGGAAAGCCAATTCCGTAGCATTGTGATCGACTGGCTGGCCAGTGATCCGGTGCTTTCCGCTGCGCTCAACGATGTGGCCGAGGAGGCGCCCTCACGCGCCAGTCGGCCATGGCTGGGAGTGGCGGCCAGCGCCAGCACAGACTGGAGCACCAAGACCACGCGCGGACGCGAAGTGCGCATTGCGCTGGAGCTTCAGACACGCGGCGAGGAAGCGGCCGAAACCGCTGCGCTCGTCGGACAGATCGAAGAGCGGATCGAGAGCCTTCCGCGCGATCACACTGGCCTGTCGCTGGCCAGTACCACCTTCCTGCGCGCTCGCGCCGAGCAGCGTCCGGGCAACACCCGCGCGGTACTGCTCGAATACCGTTTCCGCATCCTCGAAGCCTGACCCTCACATCGGAGAACTCCATATGACCGCCCAAAAAGGCTCCGCCTTCCTGCTCAAGATTGGAGACGGCGCCCAGCCGCCCGCCTATGAGACCGTCGCTGGTCTGCGCACCACGCAAATGTCGATCAATGGCGATGCCGTTGTCGTCACGCACAAGCAATCGGGCGGCTGGCGCGACCTGCTATCCGGCGCGGGAACGCGCTCGGTGTCGGTCAGCGCAGCCGGCATTTTCCTCGGCAGCACCGCAGAAGCCGCGATCCGCGCCCATGCCCTGGCCGGCACGATCGAGGACTATGAACTATCCTTTGAAGATGGCGCGAAGCTGCGCGGCCGCTTCCTTGTTCAGCGGCTCGACTATGCCGGTGATTTCAACGGCGAGCGCAATTACACGCTGCAGCTGGAAAGTTCGGGAGCCGTGGTCCCCGCATGACGAACGCGCCTCAAACCAAGCAGGGGGCCAATCCCGCGCGCGGCGAGGCTTCGCTGGTCGTCGCCGGGCACAGCCATGTGCTGCGGCCCAGCTTTTCCGCCCTGGTGGCAGCCGAGGAAGAACTCGGCCCGCTATTCTCCCTGGTCGAACGCGCCAGCGAAGGGCAACTGCGGCTGGCGGAGATCGCCGCGCTGTTCTGGCATTGCTGCGACGGGCGCGACGAACTCTCGCGCGAGGCCGTGGGCGAAGCGGTGATGAGCACGGGCCTTGCCGGTGCGTCCGTCCCCTTGCGCGAACTGCTCAAACAGATCCTGCAAGGCCGCACATGAGCGATCGCTTTGGCGAACATGCGCGCCGCCTCGCCGGTGTAGCCAGCCGCCTGCTGGGCTGGCCTCCGCACTGGTTTTGGCGAACCACCCCGCAGGAATTCGCTACGATTTTCGAAACACCCGATGATGGGCATGCTGGCATAAACCGCGCCGAGCTCGATCATCTTCTGGAGCAAGACAACAATGGATGATTCGGTCGAAACCCTGATGGTCGATGTGCGCGCCAGCACCAGCGGCTTTCGCGCTGACGTGGAAGCGATCCGCTCCACCGTCGACACCTCGCTGGTCGATGGCTTCTCGCGCGCCGGCAACGTGCTTGAACGCGGGCTGCTGTCGGCAATCAGGCGCGGCAAGCTTGGCTTTGACGAGCTGAAGGATGTCGCCTTTCGTGCGCTGAACCAGATCGCGGCGCAGGCGCTTCAATCGGGGGTCGGCGGCCTGTTTGGCGGCTCCGTTGCCAGCAGCAGCGGCAGCAATTCGCTCGGTTCGCTGCTGGGCGGCGCGCTGGGTTCGCTGTTCGGCTTGCCGGGTCGCGCAACCGGCGGACCCGTGGCGCCGGGCAGCGCTTACGTCGTGGGCGAACGTGGGCCTGAACTGTTCGTGCCGACCAGCTCGGGCCGGGTCGAAACAGGTTTGCCGCAATCCACCGCTGCGCGGGATGTGCGCGTCTCCATCAATCTTGCCGCACCGCGTGGCACCGATACGCCGGTAATGCTGCAACGCTCCTCGCGCCAGGTCGCCAGCGCCGTCGCCCGCGCGATGCGCGACGGCTGAGGGAGCTGAATCATGGCCTATTGGCTGGCAAGCGAACGCAACGGACAGCGGACTGATTTCATCCAGCGCTTCGATCCGCGTTTCTGGACCGTCGACTTCCCGCGCGGCGACATGGCCTCGGTGGTTACGACTGGCGCGGATTCGCTGCGCGTCGATGTCGAGCTCAATCTCGGCAACGGGTTGATCGGGCTGATCTGGGAAAGCGAGGATCGTTTCGACCACCCGCTGCTCTCCTACGACACCGACCGCGACTATTCGCGCAGCACGCTCAGCTTTCACTGGCGCTCTGCCGGCGTGCTGCCGCTCGATGCGGTGCACGGCCCCACGCTGACGATCGAGGGGCGCGACGGCTCGGGCAATCCGCGCGTCTGGTATGTGCGCCTGTGGAACTATGCCAGCGGTACGCCGGACGATGCCACGGTGACACTGCCGTTCTCTCAATTGCGCGAAGGCTGGCTGGCTGACGGCGCGCTGATCGAGCCCGACGATATCGATCGCATGTTCATCTCGCTCGTGGCGCCTGGTTATGACCCGGTGTCCACCGGGCTGCTGCCCACGCGCCTTGTCGGCTGGATCGAGCTAACCCAGATCCACTGCGACGGCGATCGCGCAATGCTGACCATCGGCGACGTGCTGGTGCCGCCGCACGGCGTGCACATGGCCACCGCCTATGACGACAGCTACAACCTGACACCTGCACGCATGATGCGGGCGATCATGCAGCTCGGCTATCGCAATGCGCTGGTCCACTATGTCGGCATGAGCCACTACTACAGGCTCGCCCACGAGCAGGGCGCGCTGGTGGCAGAACCCAGCGGCATGCTGTGCCAGCCATGCATCGCCTGGCACGAGGATTTCTTTGCCCGCTGCGGCGAATTCGGCTTCCAGCCGATCGTCTCGTTATCCTACGAACTGTTTGCCGAGCATTGCCCGCCTGCGTGGGCGCAACGGACCTTCGATGGCGAACAGGCGCTGACCGGCTGGGAACCGCCTTCCACACTGATATCGCCGTCGTCTGACAGCGGAAGCAATTTCCTGCGCCAGATCGCCAGTGCCTTCGTCGGTCAGGTTGTCGCCGCCGGGCTGCCCGCGGTGTTCCAGATCGGCGAGCCTTGGTGGTGGGTGACGACCGAAGGCAAGGTCTGCATCTACGACCAGAATGTGCTCAATTTGCGTCCCAATGCGCCAGATATTCCCGACCTGACGGCACCGCTCGATGCCGGACAGCTTGCGCATCTCGACTGGGCCGGAAATCGCCTTGCTGCGGCAACGGCCAACCTGCGCGATGCGGTGGTCGCTGCAGCTGGCGGCAACGCCGAGGTTTACCTGCTGCTGTTCACGCCGACCGTGCTCGATCCGAAATGGCCCGAATTGCGACGCGCGAACATGCCCACCGGTTGGGCCTACCCCGAATACGACCGCCTGCAGCTGGAAGATTACGACTGGCTGACAAGCGGTGCCGAGGCCAAGCGCCTCATCGCCTACGCCGAAGTTCAGCAACGGCTCGGCTATCCGCTTGGCGTGCAGGATTACCTGTCTGGCTTCGTGCTCAATCCGCAGGATGCGCAAGAATTCTGGCGACTGATCGATGCCGGTATCGACGAAGCCCAGGCGCGCGGCGTGAATCGCCAGTTCATCTGGGCCATGCCGCAGGTTCTGCGCGATGGATATGTGCGGCTTCCGACCGCCGAGGAGGAGGACGATTTGCAAGCTTTTGACGATGTACTTTACCCGCTCGCGCTGGGCCGCGACACGGCTGCCAGCCCCGAGTTCTCGACCTCCATCTCGCTGACGGCGTCCGGCTTTGAACGACGCAACAGCCAGTGGAGCGATGCACGCATGCACTACGATGTCGGCCCCGGCATCCGCTCAGAGGCAGAGCTGGGCATCCTGCTGGAGTTCTTCCGTGCGCAGCGCGGTCCAGCGCGCGGTTTCCGCCTGTCCGATCCGTTCGATTTCAGTTCCAACGGCCTGACTGGCACGCCCACACCGACAGACCAGCTGATCGGCATTGGCGATGGCCTGACCGCCAGTTTCCGCCTGTCCAAGTCCTATGGTCCGGGTGACGATCCGCAGGTGCGCGAAATAACCCGCCCGCGCGGCGAGACGATCCTCATCAGCGTGGACGGCATGCCGACACTCAACTGGACGTTGGATGCCGGCGGCAGAGTCGTACTCACCGACGCTCCGCCCGAGGGCGCGGAAGTGCGGGCCGGCTTCCTGTTCGACGTCCCTGTGCGATTCGCGCAGGACCGGCTGGATATCTCCGGTTCCACCTTCGCCGCCGGCGAAGCGCCCTCGGTGCCGCTGATCGAGATCCGCGAGGACGTATGAGCCCGACCTTCTTCACCAACGAACTGCAGGGTGTCGCCACCTTCTGGCGCATAATGCGCACAGACGGCGTAACCTTGGGCTTTACCAGCCACAACCGGTCGCTGGCCTTCGACGGCATCACGCACCGGGCAGCCCCCGGCATGCTTCCCTCTGCCATCCGGCGTACAGCCAGTCTCGAACGCGACAGCGTGGAGGTGCAAGGCATCCTTTCGCACGATGCCATCACCGAAAAGGACCTGGAACAGGGTCGCTATGGCGATGCGCGCATCGCCATTGGACTCGTCGACTGGACCAGTCTTGACCGGGCGACCCTATTCCAGGGCACGCTGGGCAACGTGTCTGCACAGGACAACGGTTTCACTGCCGAGCTTCGTTCCGCCAAGGCCAGCCTCGAACAGGATTTTGTCCCCCGCACCAGCCCCATCTGCCGCGCCGCCTTCTGCGATGCTACCTGCCGCCTGAACCCGGCACGCTACACCCGCCTTGCGCCGGTTGCGTCCAGCAATGGCGAAACCAACGGGGTCAGCTTTGCTGGCTTGCAACAGCACGGCGATTACCTCCATGGCCTGGTCCGCTGGATCGACGGACCGCATGTCGGCATGACCATGCATGTCGTGGATGTGCAGGGCAGCGACCTGATCCTCGACCAGCCGCTGGCTAGCGCGCTGGGCAGCGGCGACAGAGCTTACGTGCGCAAAGGCTGCGACCACACCATCACCACCTGCGCTGCACGCTTCGGCAATGCAGTGAATTTCCAGGGTGAGCCTTTCCTGCCAGGCAATGACTTACTTACCCGCTATCCCACCAGTTCTTCATGAACGACGCATTGGCGCTTGCCCATGCCGCGCAGGACTTGCTCGGCACGCCTTTCCGCCTTCGCGGCCGCGATGCCCGAACAGGCGTGGACTGCATCGGGTTGGTGTGTGTTGCCTTGGCCAGAACAGGATGCCAGCCGCCGCGCTTACCTGATTATGCGATGCGCAACCTGGACCTTGCGCGCTTTGCACGCCTGCTGCCGGAAGCGGGCTTTGTGCATTGCGAGAGCGCGCTCAGCGCGGGCGATCTTCTCTTGCTGCGCCCTTCGGCAGCGCAATTCCACCTTGCCATCGTCGGCCCATCCGGGCTGCTGGTTCATGCACATGCTGGCCTGGGGCGCGTAGTCTCGAGCGATCCGGCCTCGCTCCCCTGGCCCATCGAGGCTCGCTGGCATCTCATCGAAAGCTGAAAGAAACATCATGGCTACACTTGTTCTTACAGCCGTCGGCACGGCTATCGGCGGGCCCATCGGCGGCGCGATCGGTTCGTTGATCGGCAGCCAGATTGATGGCGCTCTGTTCGGTCCGCCTGACCGGGAAGGCCCGCGCTTGCAGGAACTGTCGGTCACCACATCTAGCTATGGCACGCCGGTACCGCGTCATTTCGGCACGATGCGATCTGCCGGATCAATCGGGAAGATTGATACCGGAAATCAAGGCGATTCTGGAGGATGCAGGCGCTGTACTGGAGAGAGAAACCTCATGACATTGGGTAGTGACCGCAAACAAAAATTGATCGCTCTTGGAGCGGATGCTCTGGCAGATGCTTTGTTGAACATTGCCGTCCATTCCGATGAGGCGGATGACCTGATTGAGCAACTGATTGCCACGCCTAAAGAAAATATCCAGCGATTCAAAAAGAAGCTTTCTGGTCTGAAACGTTCAAGGCGCTTTATTGACTGGCGGGGAGCCGCCGGTTTTGCCCGTGAGCTTGAAGTGCTGTTGCAGGATTTAAAAGCCGGTGTGGATGATCCGTTTACCGGCGTTGAACTGGTTGCGGCATTTTACGGGGCCGACAACACCATTTTTGAGATGTGCGATGACTCCAGCGGCAACATCGGCGATGTGTTCCGCTATGATGCCAAAGAGCTGTTTGTGGACTATGCCTCCCGTTGTGCGGATAAGGATAAAATTGCGGACATCATTCTGAAGGTCAATACAAAAGACAGCTACGGCATTCGGGATACCTTGATTGACTGTGCCGGAGAGTGCCTGCCTGGTGATGTTATCCGCACTATGATCGCCACCCTTCAGAAATGGGCCGACAGAGAAAAGGATGAATATGGCAAACGTCATCACCTGATGCTGATCGAATCACTTGCCCGCCAGATCAAGGATGCAAAGCTGTTTGAAAAGACCCGCATCGCTTCATGGGGAAAACTGTCCACAGCGGCGCTGATTGATATTGCCCGTGTCTACTTGGAAAGCGGTGAAGTTGAAACTGCTCATTCATGGCTGAAGAAAATCCCGGAAAGTGAAACCTTTCAGGCATATGATCGGGATAAACTGCTGGAGGAAATCTATCAGAAGCAGGGCGATTCTGAAAAACTGACGGAGCTTCTGTACCAGAAATTCAGATCCTATCCTTCCACGGATACCCTGCAGGCGCTTCTGGATGTCATCGGTCATGACAAGCGGGATGAAGTTATTACCGCTGAAGCGGGGCTGATTCTGGTAAGCGCCACGCTCCGAGAGTCTGATGCTGAGTTTCTGATCTCAATTGGAAAGATCGATGAAGCCGAGGAATACCTGCTGGGGCTTGCCGAACAGTTCAATGGAGATCATTACGGCAGCCTGCTTTCTCTGGCTGAAACAATGGAAACGGAAAACCGCCATCTTGTCACCAGTCTGATGTACCGTAGTCTGCTTATTTCTATTCTGGAACGTGGGTACACCAAGGCATATCCCCATGGTATCCGCTATTTGAAGAAGCTGGACAAACTTGCAACAAACGTTGCCGACTGGAAAGAATTTAATCATCACGAAGCTTTCAAAGAGCATATCATTCAGGCCCATGGCCGAAAACGAAGTTTCTGGTCAAAATATGAGGTGAAGAAATGAACGAACGATTTTATCTGCTGAAAATACAGTTACTTGATATTGAACCCGCAGTCTGGCGTCGTTTTGTGGTGCCCGCCAGCATCACGTTGGACCGGCTTCACGATATTATTCAGATTGTCATGGGCTGGACCGACAGCCATCTGCACGAATTTATCATCGGGAAGAAACGCTACACGGAATACCCTGAATCGAAAGAAGACGGGCTGGTCTGCGGCAGATACCGTCTTGGAGATCTGATCAAACAGAAAGGCCGCACCTTCCGTTATCTGTATGATTTCGGTGACAGCTGGGAGCATAAACTTGTTCTCGAAGAAAGCCGCTATTTCAATCCGGGATTGAGAACGGAGCTGGCCTGTTTTGAAGGGGAACGGGCCTGCCCACCTGAAGATGTGGGCGGCATTCCCGGCTACTTTGAATTCTGCAACGCCCTGAAGGACCCAGGCCACGAAGAGCACGAAAGTTACATGGAATGGTCCGGTGGCGACTTTGACAGTGAGCAATTTGATTCCGAATCGGTCAACTGGGAGCTGATGAAATACCTCCGCTGGTCACGGGACAGGTATCAGAACTGGAGAGGTGTGGAATGAAGAAGGTATTTTCTGACAGCATACTCGAGTAAAATTCAGTTATCCGGAAATTCCGGATAACTGCCGTGAATGGTAAAAACGATATAGAGCAAAGAGCAACTGTTAAGAACGGCTTAATAGTTCGAGGTTATGGAAACAGGCATGGCTGGAGAATAAACGAAGGAGGCGTAATGCATGGATGCATTTAATCCCAAATTCACAATTACCAACCGCATGACCGCCGCCATCACGCATATCGAGCGTGCACGGGGTTTTCTGGAAGCTGCCAGATTATCCGATGACTGGGTGCGAGATATGGGTGCAGAAGCGTTGATCAAAGAAGCACACCACACAACCCACATCGAAGGCACGCAACTCACACTGGATCAGGCGGAACGTCTGTGGCGCGGCGAAGCCGTGCCGGAAGCAGATCCCGATGATGCGAGGGAACTGCTCAATTACCGTTCTGCCTTTGAATTCGTGTCTGACTGTCTCGATAGTGGTGATCCGATTACCGAAGGACTGATTCGGGAGATCCACCGCAAACTGGTGGAAGGTGTGCGAGGCGGCAAAGCAGATCCGGGCAATTACCGACGCATCCAAAACTATGTGGCCAATTCATCAACCGGCGAAGTGATCTATACCCCGCCGTCAGCGGTTGAGGTGCCGATCATGATGTCGGAAATGGTCAAATGGCTGAACGATGAACTGGATATTCACCCAGTTTTGATCAGTGGCATCGCCCAGTTTCAGCTGGTTCATATTCACCCATTCCTCGATGGCAACGGCCGAACCTCACGCCTGCTCTCGACGCTATGTCTTTATAAAGCCGGATACGATTTCAAGCGACTGTTTACCATCAGCGAATACTACGACCGAGACCGGCCGACCTTCTACAAAAAGATCCAGAGCGTCCGTGAGAACGACATGGATATGACCGGCTGGCTCGACTATTTTATCACCGGCCTCGAAACCCAGATGATCGAAGTCAAAGAGCGTGGTGAGCAGGTTATCCGTCGTGATGTGCTGGTGCAGAAACATAGCCTGAATGAACGCCAAGGCAAAGCCCTTGGATACCTGCTGCAAAATGGTAAACTGACCATTCAGGATTTTGAAAACATCTGCCCCGATGTAAATCGCCGGAGCCTACAGCGTGACCTCAAAGGCATGCTGGATAAGCAGCTTATTTTGGAGATCGGCGCAGGACCAACAGACCCAACCCGCCACTATGCTTTGGCAGAGCTATGACAAACTGTGACACGGAGCTGTGACAAAGCTATGACAACTGCTGTGACAGAAACTTGCGACAGGTTCACGACAAAACTTGTGACATGGCCACTTTCAGACTCAGGTTTGCGAAATGATTCCAGGAGGCCTCCGAATGGGAATCGAACCCACGTCCGTTCTCTGTTTCTGGAAAATGCAGAGAATTAAATTTCTCTCAGTGTCCGGCAGTCTGAAGGGCTTTGATGTGTGGTAAGGTGTTGAATATGAAGGATTTGCTGATGTGGTTTGATTTGGGGAATGAATTTGGGCAAGGCTCCGCCGCCTCCACCATTTAATGTAAATATTTTCAAATAGTTAGAAACTATTAGCCCCCCAAAATAGTTGTGCAAAAGTTGTGCGACTATTTTTTTTATTGGTTATCCCCCCTGGCTCTCAGTTTCGTCCAACACCCTTCTTATCTCGCGAGATAATTCCGCCATCACGACCGGCTTCATTAAAAAACCTTTAATCCCAATTGCCTCAATTTTTTCTTTGTCGATACGGGTGCTGTACCCTGTAGACATTATGATTGGAAAGCCCGGGGCAACACGAGTGATTTTTTCGGCCAATTCGGTGCCAGTCATGTTCGGCATGGCCATGTCCGTAATGACCACATCGAAATAATCGGGTTTTGCTGTGAAAAGCGACAATGCTTCCAAACTGCTCGTTCTTGATTCTGTTCGATACCCCAAAAAATTGAGCATTTCCGAATAAATATCCAAAATAGCAGGCTCATCATCCACCACTAAAATTCTTTCTGTGCCTGTTTGAATCTTGGATGCACTAACCTCAACCACCTCAGCCCCTTCATGCGCCAGTGGGAGATAGACTTTAAATGTAGAGCCTTTTCCAACAGTGCTGTCGACCATCATGCTGCCTTGATGTTTCTTAACAATACCATGGACCACAGAAAGCCCGAGACCTGTCCCCTCACCCAGCTGTTTGGTTGTAAAATAAGGATTGAAAATATTTTCCATAACCTCCGGCGCGATGCCATAGCCTATGTCTTTCACGGCAATTTCAAGGTAATCTCCTGGTTCGAGGCCCAGGTGTTTGAATGCAATGTCTGCATTCAAGTGCACATTTGAAAGGCCAATCTCCATCTCACCGCCTTTTTCAGCCATTGCTTGGCTGGCATTGGTGCAAAGGTTCATAATCACCTGGTGAATCTGAACAGGATCGGCGTTCACCGTATCTTCTTCGGCAGAAATTTTTTGATTTATTTCGATATTGGCGGGAATGGCCGCTCGCAAAAGCTGTAAAGCCTCTTTTACGATCGGTTTGACCGCAATCGGTTTTTTGGATGTATCTGTTTGACGGCTGAAGGCCAAAATTTGATGAACCAAATTTTTCGCACGACTGGATGCCATCTGAATCTGTTCTAAATGGGATCGCCACTTTTCGTCCTGGTTTGTATTTTGTATCTGCATTAATTCCGCATAACCCATGATGGCGGACAAAATGTTATTAAAATCATGGGCAATGCCGCCGGCAAGGGTTCCGATGGCTTCCATTCTATGGGCACGCTGAAGCTGTCTTTCGATGGACAACTTTTCCTTTTCGGCGTCGATCCTCTCTGAAATGTCTCGAATAACTATATTGAATACCTGGCGACCTTGCAGCTCAAAAAACGTTAATAGCAGTTCGGCCGAAAAAATGGTGCCGTCTTTTTTCCGCATATAACGAATTGGCACCTTCTCATTTCTGTCTTTGATAGAAGCAAGCGTTTTCTCGGGTTCCGCAGAAACATCGACCGCATTTAACTGCAAAGCTTCCTCTCGGCTGTATTGAAACAAATCAATCGCTGCTTGGTTAATTTCTAAAATTTGGCCTGTCTCAGCGTCAATCAAGGCGATACCGTCCGACTCCATTTCAAAAATTCGTCGGTATTTTTCCTCGCTGTCTCTAAGCTCCTTTTCGGTCTCAACACGATCTTGAAGGCCTTGTTTAAGTTTACGATGAAGATCGCTCAGCCGTCCGAGGGTCAGCACCGCCGCAATCAAGGCGATCGGCCCAATGACGCCACCTTCGAATTCGTAGCCGATGTGGTGATGAAGCATAAAATTCAGCAAAAAGGTAAGCGCAGCAACCACCAGTCCGCCCCGGACACCCCAAAAAATCGATACCGGAAAAATAAAGGCAATACAAAAAAGCCGGATGGCAGGGCCAAAAAGTTGAAAGAGAAAAGGGAACGCCGCCGTATAACTAATCATCAGAGTGACAATGACTGCCAACAGCTTCAGATTGAACGACCGCCCTTTACCAATCCAATTCGAAAAGCCAGCAAGCAGGGGTCTCATTAGCTTCACTCCAAATTAGGATTCGTAAAAAGTAGCAAATAAGAATCTTTTTTATTTGAAACTCTTTTTAACTCAAATAATGTTAACTTGTTATGTTTATCAAATCACCTTATCACTTTCAACAGACATTAAATCATATTTTGTTTTTAAATGTTATCAATAGTAATTATTTGTTCGTTTTGAAAACTTCTTCGGGTTTTGTCTCCTACTTAAACATTTTTTCGAATCACCAACTGAACCAATGCTCCACCTGTGATATTGATTTTTAAGATGTAGTTGTGTCTTTCCTTAGAGCCCTCAGGCAATAGTCGCTTTGGGGGCTTTTTTTGTGCAAATTCTTTATTAATAATTATTTTCAAATTTTAAAAATCCACTGCGAATACCTGCCATACCGCTCGTTTTTATGATACACTTCGGGTACATTTTCTAAAGGAAAAATCGTTCCAGGAACGGGCGCGGTATGCGCTCGTGCGCCAGCACCCCACATCGCCGACTGGTTTCAAATTATAAAACTTTATGATATATTTGGCCAAAAGGTAATCACACAATGATTGGAAATATTGATGAATAGAGACTACATATTAACAAATTTACAGCAATATAAAGCGCTAAACAGCAATAGATATCCTATCAGGCGAATCGGCATTTTTGGTTCTGTAGCGAGGGAATCGGTTACGAACAAAAGCGATGTCGATATCGTTGTTGAACTGGAACGACAAGATTTATTTGATCTGATTGGGATCAAACAGGATCTTGAAGAAAGGTTTAACTGCTCGGTGGATATCATAAGCTATCGCAAAAAAATGAACCCCTTTTTGAAACGTCGAATCGACAATGAGGCGATTTATGTTTGATAAGGAACTGGCGCTTGAAATATTAATCCAAGTTCGCCAGGCCGCTGAAACCGTTTTGCGACGATTTAAACCCATCAAATCACCTGAGGACTTCACGGGTTCCGATATAGGAATGGAAAAACTCGACGCTGTTTGGCACCTACTTTCACAATCTGTCGCACGGTCCACGCCGACCTAATATTGGTCGTAACGTTTTAAAAAATGACTCGGCGGCGGCTATACCCGTCTTTCCTTTTTGACAGATGTATTATCTCCCACCCTATTAATAGATTTAGAATAATCAAATCGTTGTTCAAATTTATCTCAGCTTATTTATTCTGATTTAATATTATAGCATCCAGTTAGGCCGATCCTTCATCCGCTCATCGACTTTTTTCCGTATCCATGCCTCGATTTCACCTTCAAAGTAGAATTTCGGAATTAGAAGGTTGTCATCCAATGATATTTTGCCAGTCTTTCTTGCATGGTGAGCCAGTTTGGTATTCGGGTAGATACGAATGCCGGGTGTCACTTTAACCATTTCCAAATCAAGAGAATCAACAAATTCAAAACTTTCTTGAACGGTTTGTTTGGTTTCGCCTGGGCCGCCTAAAAGTAAAAATCCCATACGCCTGATACCAAATTTTTTAAGTAAATCTGATGTAAGGCGCACATCTTCAGTACGAAAACCCTTATTCATTTTTTTTAGTATGATATCCGATCCGCTCTCAAATCCCAGGCTGACCTCGACACAGCCGGACGCTGCCATTTTGGCGACAAGTTCGTTTTCCACCTTTCCTGGATAGAGAATAGCTCTCCATTTAATATTCAAACCTGATTCAATAATTTGATCGCAGAGATCTTTTGCATAACTTGAGGGTAGGTTGAAGGTGTTGTCCACAAAAAAGAAATGATCGAATCCAGCAGCCACGTATGAGGATAATGCATCGATAACAAATTTCGGATTTCGCTTTCGAGTGATTTTTCCCTCAATCAAGGGAGTTGAACAATAACTACAGCTTAAAGGGCAGCCCCGGCGGGTTTGAAACGGTAGCCAAACGACCTCATCTCCCGTAGGTCCCGTTGCTAAAATATGCCTGCCGGGTTGAGGAAAATGAGTATGATCGATTTCCTTTATAATATCCGGTGGGTTGGCAATTCGGTGGTCAGAATGATACAGGCCGGGTATATCTGATAAATTCTTATTTTTTTCCAGCCGATCCAGCAGCGTGACAAAGGATCTTTCACCTTCACCCTGGATACCCATATCGGCAGCAAGATAGGCTATTGTTTGCTTTGGGAAAATGCTATAACCCGCACCCCCGAGTACAATTTTGGCTTCAGACTGTTGCCTGCATGTGCGCACGATATCTTTCACTGGTTCGAGAAGGAACCGTGTCTGATATGAAGATTGATCATCAATGTTTCTGACGGAAATGCCAATGATATCTGGTTGAAAATTCTTAATGCGTTCAGCCAACGTTTTCAACGCTTCAGGTTCCGTCATCAAGTTAATCTGAGACACCTCGTGGCCGGCATCTTCGGTTGCCGTGGCTACAAAGGCCATACCCATAGGTAGTACGAGCATATTGATCATTTCTGTAGTGGCGGAAATTAAAAGGACCCTCATTTTACAAGTTTCCTGGCATTTTTGGATTCTTCTGTAATATAGTATAGTTCCATGAATTATAATTTTTTAGCAAATAAAAAAAACATCACATGGTACGAATACACATGGTACGAATACATTTCATCTCACTGAAAATCAATTCAGTTCAGTTGGATCCAAAATTATCGCTGTATCAGAGAGCCCTCCCCAAAAAGCCACATTATGCAACACTTTGAATTTTAAAAAGAAATAGTGAAAAATGGTGTTCGTTTACGCATAGTAAACAGCTCCCTACACATATTTTGCCGAATTTTCATCTGTGCTTTTTATGGGCTACGTTTAAACCACACATCCATTGAGTGAAACGAAAAGCGAAGGTTGTGCGCCGTAGTTCAACAGAGCGAAGGCGTGCTTTTTTTTGTACAGAAAGAGCTTCCCTACTCAGATACGACAATTTTCTCATTAAAGGCATGAGCAAATGGATTCATCAAACCTCATACCGATATTACGAAACTACAAAGTTAAACACCAAAACCAATACGGAATCGCGCGATTGGGTTTATTCGGTTCTGTTGTTAGAAATGAAGCTCAAAAATTGAGTGATATTGATGTTAATAAAGCGAAACCATATCAGGCAACAGCGAAAGGGCATAAAGAGGAAGATTGAGAATTTTAGCATCCTTTTTTAAATTCAGTAGGGTTGCTCTTGCAAGTACTGGCGGTGAAAACTGCGTGTCGTACGAGCGCAGGCTTTTGCTCCGGGGATTGATGCCGGATTTCACTTCGATCGGATAAATCCGGCCTGAGAATTCGCAAAGAAAATCAAGTTCCGCTTTGCCCCCTTTACTGCGCCAGTAATGAACCGGCTGCCCGAAATGGGCTATCAATTGCTGGGCAGCAAAGTTTTCAACAAATGCCCCGTCATATTCATTAAAAATCCGGTCCCCGAGAGACCGTAGCTCAATAGGTGACCTTGACATGGCTCCCAACAGACCGACATCCAGAGCATATATTTTAAAACACGCTCTGTCTGCATAATGCGACAGGGGGTGCTTTTTGCTGATTCGATGGCGGTGGCACGATAGATAAGGCCTGCGTCTTCTAACCATTTAAGCGCATTCTCGTATTCCCGGGAACGGGCGCTCTTTTTGACGGCACTAAATAGGAATTTCTTGTTTTCCTTGGCCAAGTGCCTGGGAATCGAATCCCAAAGCAGCGTTAGTTTGGGAATATCAGATGCAGGTGCATGTTTTGCGAAATCCATGACGTAAGATCTGATAATTTCTTCCTGGATCTCACGGACCTCTCGCCCATTAGCGGTTTCGGCAAAATGACTTACAGGTTCTGGCATACCGCCCACAAAGTAGTATTGGCGGAGTAGATCAACAAGATGGACATGAAAGGCCTCTGATAAGGGAATAGGGTCAGATAAATTTTCAAGCAGTTGTCGATACCGGGATTCTCCAATGCCGTCGAGAAACTCCATGAAATTCATTGGAAAGAGGTGAAGAAAATTGACCTTCCCGACAGGAAAGGATCCTGGAGAGGAAAGTTTCACACCAAGGAGAGATCCAGCCGCTGCGATATGGATATCTTTTCTCTTTTCGTCAAAATATTTCAGCGCGTTTAAGGCGCGGTTTGACGCCTGGATTTCATCGAACACCATCAGATCGGCACCTGGCCTGATTTCAACATCATAATAGATGGAAAGTTCTTTTATAATCCGTTCCGGATCCAGATCACGTTTAAAAAACTGGTCGAGCCCTGGATCCTCTTCGAAGTTGCAGTACATAATGTTTTCATATTCATTGCGACCAAACGCTTTCAATATAAACGTCTTTCCGGTTTGACGCGCACCTTGCAACAGAAGCGGCTTCCGTCTGGGATTAGATTTCCAATCCAGCAGTTTTTGGTATATATCTCTTTTCATGGTCGATTAAGATGTCAGAATATGTCGGGCATGTCAAGGAATATCGGGGCGTTTATGTGATAATTTTCACATAATAGGGGCTTATAAAGTGATGTTTTGCACATAATAGGCCCAACGGATCGGAAAGCTATCGTTAAAAGTTCATGCCCGTCTCATGGCATTGATGCGGGATATGGAATTGAATGGACCTGTCCGTTTCATCGGCCCTGTGACTAATTTGAATAGGGCCCTTGAGGTCATGAAATCCTTGGGGTTTGTGGATGCATCTGATTATGTGCCGTGGCGAGAAGCATTTCCCAAATTTGCTCAAAATGAGCGTGGTACGATTTTGCGTGGCGCACGCCTCAAGGAGGACCTAACACATGTCCAGCTTGCCGAGCGCGTTGAAATCCCGCAGCGGCATATTTCCGAAAATGAATATATCCTAACAATTTCGTTAATACTGCGGCACTTTCCCATTGTATGAAAAAGATTTTTAGTGTATTGATGTTGTTCACATGTTGATCAGAAAAATATTAGCCATTTGATATTATTGCGTTTAAATCCTATTGCCGCTGCTTCGACTCCCGCCGCCTTCACCACATTTTATATAATTTTTGTTCATTCAGTAATTATAGGATCGTTTAAATATTTCCGATCAGTACTAGGTGAGATAGATCTATTCATGTATTTTCTATGCTTTTAATCAATTCGTTCGCAATATTAGAACCTTCAATCCGCATGATGCTCTCCTGGGCGCTCCCGTAGCTCAATAGGTTGATGCTGCCGTACCAAACGATTTTTTGATCCATGATGGCAAATTTCTGGTGGATATTCGATTTGAATATGATGTTTGTCCCGCTGCTGGTTAAAAGATTCAAAGCCTTCTGTAAAACAGCGTGATCCTTCTTCGGGAAATCCTCTTTCGGCCGGGTAACGACGGTGACATGGATGTTTTTGCCGATTGCGGTTTTTAAATGCTGTATCATTTGATAGGTCCGTCTTTGTCTTGCAAACGGGCTTACGATCAGAATCTCTTTTCTAACCGCAATAATATCCTGGTTGAATACGGGCAGAAAATTGTCCTTGTTGAATATGATATCCAGCGGGGCGTCCATAACTTCTTCTCCCTTGGCCTTATACCCCATTGAAGCGTATCCGTTCAAACGCCTTTGGTACATGTTCTCAAGCATTTTTATCTGGATATCCACATAATCATAAATCCGGACCTCTTTTTTTGTTTTAAAAAGGCGGTGGAGTCTGCCTGCATATTGCTGCAGTGTTCCTTTCCAGGATATTGGCATGGCCAAAAAAAGCGTATCCAGGCGCGGTTCGTCAAAACCCTCACCGATAAAATGACCGGTTGCCACCAAAACGATATTTTTTCCGGCGGGGATGCCGGCGATACGCTCAAAAACTTCCCGGGTTGACTTCCTCCCCATGCCACCAGTAAGAGCAATGACGTCCGGTATATTTTCTTCTATTCTTTTTGCAAGCTGCTCCACATGGGCCGTTCTGAGGGTCAGAACAAGGCAGTTTCTGCCCTGACGATAATTTTTAAGTACATCCTCAGCAATCAATTGGTTTCTGAAATCATTGTCCATAATTTTGGAATATAATTCCTGAATGGACAGGTCTTTTGAGTCGGTGCCCAGAGGAGTTCTCAAGGGTGTAAATCGGGGGATAATGTAATGATCGAACGGTCTGTTTTCCGCCTGTTTTTTGGGATTGTCCTGATAGCGAATCGGGCCACAATGCATGAACAGAATCGGGTGCTGGCCATCTTTTCGCGTTGGTGTGGCGGTCAGACCATAAATGAATTTCGCGTGGGTTGTTTTCAAAATCTGCTCATAGGTGAATGCCGAGGCATGATGACATTCATCGGCAATGACGAGTCCGTAATTTTTAACGCATTCCTTGACCTCACCCTGTCTGCTGAGTGATTGCATCACCGCAATATCGATAATCCCGCTCAGCGCATTTTTACCTCCCCCTATTTGCCCGACAACGCTTTTCTTTTTTCTTCGTCCCCTTTTTGGAGCAGTAGTGATCGGTTCCTCCGGTAGAGTTTCGTTTATTACGAGAAATTCCGACAGCCTATCTCTCCACTGTGACAGCAGGCTGATTTTGTCCACCAGGATCAGCGTATTTATTTTTTTCTCCGCAATCAATTTGATTGCCACAACAGTTTTGCCAAAGGCGGTTGTGCCCGAAAGAATGCCGGTATCATGCTGGAGCAAATGTCTGAGGGATAGGGCCTGTTCGTCTCTCAAACTTCCTTTGAATTCCACGTCTATCCCATTACCGCCAAACGTATTGTCGATCATCCCGATATCGATTCCGAGTGCTTCGAGTTCATCGAGCAATTCGGGTTCGCATCCCCTCGGAAGGCACAGATACTCTTTCGTCTCATCCGCACAGGAGATGACTCGCGGATGCCCGTAGGTCGGTAGACGCATGGCCTGCTGCCGGTAAAACATCGGGTTTTTAAAAGACGCGAGACGTTTTAGTCGATTGAGAGCCCTTTGGGAGATTCCTGCTTTGGAAACAAACAGCATGTTTGCTTTAACGATTTCGAGACGATCCGGGAAATCGATTTTTTTTAGAACCGTTTGCAAACGATGGGTTTCCCAGGGTTTTTCCTCTTCCTCATCGATCTTTAATTCACCAAGCTCATTCCCATGGGAAAGTACTGAGATAAGTTCTTCTAATCGGTTTTCTGAGATCCTTTGAATCGAGGAAAGGAATCTCCATTGGTCTTTATAGGACCGAAAATTATCATCAACAAATTCACTGTTTGATTTTTCCCTGGCTGTTTTTTGAAGCGGCAATGCAATCAGGTTTCCCAATCCACCCTTGGGCATGGTGTCCTGGCTCGGAAACAACCTATCATAGGACTTGAATTTTATTTCATGCCTCCTGTCCATTGTATAAGTAAGCAGAGATGTGCCGAATTTCCGTGCAAGAACAGCAGAAATAGGGTTTTCAAAGAAAAACCAAACATGACAACCAACTCCGGAACGTGAGCGTTCAACCGTCAGGGGGATTTCGAATTCGCTGCAAACATCCCGTACCGCGGATACATCTTTCTGCCAGTCCGCCTCATCGAAATCCATTGCCAGAAAGCAGCATGTTTCATCCGGCAACATGGGATAGATGCCGACGACGATATTTCCTCTGAGATGATCCTCAATGGCATTTTCATCCAATACGGCATATGATTTATTTTTGCATTTTGAGCAGGGGATTTTGGGCTTACTGCATACCCCTGGTTGCCATTGATTCAGACAGACCGGCGCGTACCCCGACGTTCCTTTATTTTTATTTTCCCATCGCCTTGCGTAGGCATCCTTACGACCTTTGAACAGGGACATAAACAGGCGAATTTTCGAAATGGAATCCGAGACGCTGCACACATCTGCAAGGGGCTTTACGTCATTTGTTTCACCATCTGGCACACATTCCATCTGAATTGCTTGTGTGGTGTTTCGTAGGGTCTGTGGTTCCTGCAACCCGAGTTCGGCTTTCAATCGACGGTTTTCTTTTGTTAACCGGTCTACTTGTTCCAGCAGGATGTTATATTTTTTGAATAGTTCCTGATATTCCATGATTATACCCATGGACCTGGAGCAGACCATTTTGAAGGAGGTGGTTTGTCCGACATCAGTGCTGATGTAATGGGGCCCGATAAAATTCTTTACTTGCTTGACGATCTCCTCAAACTTTTCAGGAATGTGATCTTGTCCTGAGTTTTTTTCCGGAAAGCATTTCCATTGGGCATGTTTGGTTGAGATGAAACTCATCAGAAAAGGCAACTATGTTAACTGGCAAAGAAGTCCCGCGTTGTTCAAGTGTCAACCTTATGGCTTCCGATAGCTCCCTTCCTTCAAAGCCAAAATGGCGGGAGAGCAACCAGATGTCATGAAAATCCTTAATCCGGCTATTCAATTCACGATGTTTCAGCATCGCTTCAAATTTCTCAGCAATCAAACTCTCACGGCTGTAACACAGCAATCGCGGTGAAGGAAATTCCAACATGGAAGGGATTTCGGTTTTTTCGGGGCGCGGGATAAAACAACATCGCCAAATCCGATATCAATTTGCATATTCAACGACATTGTATCTATTTTTGCAGGGAACCAGATTCCTTAAACTTGATATTCAGCCTCTTCGGCAATCGTCTCAACTTTTATCTGTTCAGCGAAAAAAAATTAGGCCGTCCGGTTTCAATCTCAACAGATAATATATCCTCTACAATGGACGTAAGCTGTGAGATATCATTGTTTGTCCTGCCAAGCAGATCAATGTCCATCGTCGGTCTGATTTCGGGAGCCTGCCAATACGAAGCATCAGGGCCCCTTTAAGAATAAATCGATTCGCATGGTGAGATAGGGAAAGGCGATATAGAAACCGCTCCATGGCATAATATTGAACAAGTTCATGAAAAGGACGGATATCAGCCCTTGATTTATTTTAGCAGTTTTTGCCTTACAGATGCCGCTATATTTTTCAGCGGTTTTTTTGGTCAAATCGTTGCCTCCAGATAGGCATCATAATTTTTTTTTTACGCGGCACACCTCGGAAATACCGAAGTAGCTTTTCGAGATCGAATTTTTTTTCGCGATTTGTATAGCTTGAGTGCTTCAAGGACAAACATCCATTCCAATTTTGTTTCTGAATTTGAAGCAGTCGGCAAGGGTCTTTTCGGAGTGTAGATTTTTACAGACGCGCCATCAATGACATGCCTTTCGATTCCGGCGTTGTATGCTTTATTAGAGAAAACGATGGACTTGAATTGGAGGATAGTCGATTGACGGTATCCTTGAGTTTCTAGGTACGGCCATATAGACTGAGTGTGGAATCTCGGTTGTGATATTGTGATACGACAGGGCGGAAATGAGACAGATGACGGCATTAGGGTACCGGAGGCTTACGGTAACTAGGTCAGGGTTGGATATCGGAGGCAGTTCCTTCAGCCGGTAAACGCCCTCTGCTTACTTGCTCGATAATTCTCTTGTCTCTGAGCGCATACAGCATATAGCGCGTAATACCATGTGCGATGGCCTCGCTCATTCGAAGCTGACCACCATTTCTACGGAATATCTCTATCGGGTCCTTTTTCATTTATACACAGACAAAATGTTTCCATTTGTTGATAAGTGGATACACTTTGTCTGATTACAGTATAAAAATCAAGGGAAATATTTTAAATTCATTCTTTTCCTAGTGGAAAACCACCCGGACCATGGAGGATTACAGGATTACCCGCTGTCTGTGTATGGAGCGGTTACTATCAGAGCAGATATTCAGTAAACATTCGGTAAAACAGCTGCAAACCCTTGTGGCTGTATGGACCAATGTAGGTTCGACTCCCGCCGCCTCCACCAACAAATTTATTATAACAGCAATCTATTATAAACTTTCTCGGTTCTCTATGAAGCTTAAGGAGCCGAGTATATTGATCGGGATTTATTCCCAATCATCTGTATTTATAACGATAATCTAATCTGAGGTTGGGCCAAAAGCTATTAAATCTCTCTTACTTAAGCTTCATAGAGAACTGCATAAACTTTTTTAGGTCTAAAATTGGTCGATTGTGCCGCAATTGTGCCAAATTGAACCCTAATTGTAACTATTCAGCGTGATTCTATTTATAATTAGGACTTTTACTTCACAAACTCCGGCAACTTACCATTGAACAAAAGTTCCGGTGCGATACTTGCCTTGATGCCTTGCTTGCGACAGGTCGATAGATAGCTGCGGATGCGACAAAATATTCTCGCTCCCTCAATGGACCGAAAGCAGCCCGATATCTTCTGCTGAACCTTTGTCATGCGAATATCGTTCTCTCCCAGATTGTTTGAAAATGCCACCTTTTCATTTTCCATAAATCTGAGGACATCATTCTCGTAATCCCTTTGCCGTTCCAACAGATTTCGAGACTTTGACTTTTTTATCCGACCTCTTTTGCCTTTTTTATTGGGTCGGACCGGCTCCGGGCACTCCATTTCACCTTTTTTGATCAACTTTCGGTATTGAGCCCGATATATGCCCGCTTGTTGAGCATTGAGCACACCGCCGGCATCATTTACCCTGGCGTTAATCTTTTCAAGCAAGCCTTTCATATCATATGCCCATTGCTGGTTATCCTGCTCCCAGGCCCGGGTAAGTTCCCTTAAGTGGTGCGCATTGCAAAGGGCATGGGTACAATCAATCCTATAGTAAGGCTTCCAGTGATCATGACACAATACGCCCTTGAACCATGGTAAAACCCCCATCGCCTCAAACGCCTCCATACCCCTTCTTTCATGGGGATAATAGAGCGTCCAATAAGGATCGGATACACAGTGCAGCCAATACCTGACTCCGCCCATATTGATACCGGTTTCATCGGCATGGGCAACCGTAGAAGCGATCAACTGCTCTTTGGCATAATCTTCAAACGCATCCAAGGCACTATACGCCTGTTTGTTGAAATTGAAGATCGAGCCTTCGCTGATCGGTATCTGCAATTGATCGGCGAAATAGTCTTGAATCCGATTATACGGTATCAGTTGAAACTGGGACAGATAAACCGCATGCGCCTTAATGCCGGTCCCATATTGAGCCGCTTTGGTCACACCTTCAGGGAAAGGGGCCACATACCGATTGCCGTTGTCATCCTCAAGTACCTGGGCCCGGTATTCGGTCACTACCCTGGATATATCGATATCAAACACCTGGCGGGCCTCGTAGCCTGCGTCGTGATAATTACCGTCGGGTAGCGTGCGACGATCAATTTTAATCGGCTCAATCACATCGGGATCATCAACCTTCTTCAGGGTGGTGCCGACATGGCCCTTTTGACCGCCTTGATTCCTGCCGGTTTTAGGCTTAGGTTTCTTTTTCCTGTTCGGATCACTGGATGGCGGCTTGCTGCTGTTTGTGCTATTCAAATTCAAGCGATTGGCAAGCAGTGTAATGACCAATATCAAGATCTCAACGATTGACTTGGTTCCGGCCGACATCTGTTTGTCTTCACGAATGACGGCCTGTGCTTTTTCGATAGCGGCATGAATGTCAATGTTATCAATCTTCATCCGGCTTTCCCTGTGTTGACTGGCAAAGCCATTATAACACAGGTTTCAAAACCAGACTTTTTCGCCTTGTGGTCGCCGATATCGATTGAAAATGGTTTACCTATACACGACCATGGAGTCAGAGCATAGATGGCACTGAAAACCACATATGATGATCTGATGAACGCTTTGTCAAAGAACTGTTACAAAGAATAATTTTACGCTTTTCCCAGAAAAACACTGTCAAGCTTTTTCTTCTATATTTTTACTTTTTTTTGATTGCGCTGAATAGTTACGGTAAACTTTATCAAAGCAAAAATTTATGCACGAGTCGCCCCCCCGTGGTGGAGATTAAAATAAAGAAAGGGCAAAGTGGGAAATTGCAATATACATTTTCCTCAGAAGTGCCTCATAGATGTCAAGCATCATAAAGTCCATTTTGGCCTGATACCAGCCGGAGCGATTGATTCTATGATCATCCTTGAAGACAAGGCCTTCCTCGCTAAATTAAGATTGTGTCATTTAGTATGGTTTTGATACCATTTCTGAAAGTTGCTTTTTTATGTCGGTAGGGACAGAGTCTTCAATTTCAACGAGATCTAACTTTGGAACACCGCCAAAGACTTCATATGCTCGATTAAGAACACGGTCATCCCAGATGCTTTTTAAATCATTACGAACCAGTTTTTGAGCACCCAAAGCATCACCAAATCCTCCTAAAAGTTTGACTACCAAACGGTTGGCATTGTTGACGATAAACTGCTTATTATAGGGATCCTTTGAACCTTTCTCTTCTTCCTCAGACATGTCAAACTTGTTTTTGAGTAACCATGCAAGAGAAACCATATCATGGGCAACAATATTTTCTGAGGCGATGACAAGACCGGTTTCCGGCTCCGCAACAAACCCCTTATCAGGTCCATAGGTAGTAAGAATCTTGGTTCCGACGGTCAAGACAAGCCGCTGTTTATCGCGCAAAGTTTTCACAGTGTTCGCGTCAGCAGTCTTTTCCTGGATGGTGGATGCCAACTTGTGATATTCAAGACGGCTGTCCGTCCGCCAGTATCCTACTGCGTTCTTCATTCCCAGGCTGCTTCCTAGTAGTACATGTCGACCGCATCTTGGCATGAGGATGATATGATCTGTCTCTTTTAGAATTGTGGGCATCATAATACCCTTGTTCCAGTGGGCAGAATCAATCGGCTCATCCTCAAAAAAGGCGTTCCACCCATCTTCTTCCGGGAAATAAAGCTCTGCACCTGCCTCAAGTGCCGCCTTTGCCATTCCACATTTATTCATGAGGTCCCTGGAACTGCCTTTCAAATTCTCTCTTGAGAGTTTAACATGCTCTACGCCAGACATATCACCAACGATGACCTTGCCCGCACCTTTTTCCTTCAGAAGTTCCACCACAGCCCTTATACCCTCAGGATTTGTAGTGGCCGGATACAGATTTCCGGAATTCAATGCCGGTTTGATAAAAACGGAATCTCCTCTGGAGAGCCAAGAGAAGTCAGTTGCTGACCTCGCCGAGTTCTTTACAGCCTCAATTAGCACACGACCTTCAAAACCATTTTTGACGCCTGTCAGACAGACTTTGGTTGAGCATTTTTCAATCAAATTTTCCAATGCCCCATGGGCGACTCTCCAAGGAAAGACAGCTCCCGTTGAAGCTATGCCAATGAGTTTGATAAACTTTCGTCTATCCATATCTAAAGAACCTAAACAGCGGCCTTTGTTCAATATTTATTCCTCCAATTCAAAGCTGATTAGCACAGGAACGACAATAAACATGATCTGCTTTTTCACCCACCTTAAATAGTCATTGCTTTTCGGGTCCATACCCTGAATCTCAGCATGGTATTCTCGGGCTCCGATCAGGTTTAACATCAGCAAGCTGATGCATCTGATAAACGAACCAATCTTTTCAGGTTTGATTTTGAATCGGGAACGACTGGTGAATAGTTCGGACCACAGATTAATGGTATCCCCGATGATCTGAGAATGGGGGACCCTTCCTTCTTTTTTTTCAGACTGGGTCATATTCAGAAGAATGATCCTGTATATTTCAGGATGTTTAAAATGGAAACTTAATGCCCGGTCCAGATATAAAGACACTGCATCAGGAAGACTCATTTCACCGAGACCCGAAAACCAGCCTGGTACTTCCTGCCTTGACTGTTCAATCCATGCTTTCAATACCGTATTGAAAAGGGCCGCCTTGGTAGAAAAATAATAGATGATAAGAGGATGATCGACCCGCGCCTCATTGGCGATCATACGCATACTGGCTGACGTATAGGGCTGCTGGTAAAAGACCTTTTTTGCAGCTTTCAAAATTTTATCTTTGGTAGGCTCTTTGGCCGCCTTGCGCTTTAAGGGCTTTTTGGGGAGTGCTGTTTTCATGGACTATAATTTTAGTGGTCAGTATTGCTAAAGTCAATAATTTTTACCGGTCGGTAAAAAATTTCTTGACTCATGACTTTAGCAGACATATATTTTACCATATGGTAAAACTTTATTCCGGATAGTATTCGTATCTTTTCAAAAGGAGCAGAGAATGAAAAAAAAACGAATTCTAATTATAGCAATAGCCTTTATCATCATCGGGGGATTGGTCAGGCTCGGATTGCCGGTTGCCATGAAAGGCATGGGCCTGCATGCGAAATATGAGGGTCAACGATACCTGTTGCCCGAAGGAAAGGCACTGATAATTTGCACCAGCCACGATAGGCTTGGAGATGACGGGGATGAAACCGGGGTATTCGGGTCCGAGATGACTGTTCCATATTATGAATTCCAGAACGGCCGCATGCACGTGGATGTCGCCAGTATCAAAGGGGGTCAAATCCCGATTGATCCCAATTCTTTCACTTGGTTCATCAAAAGTGAATACGATGACCGATACCTTTCAGACACGGCTTTGCAGGAGAAGGTCAAAAACTCATTACGGATTAACGACATTGATTTTACACAATACGACATCATCTACATAGCCGGGGGATGGGGAGCTGCTTATGATCTTGGTTATTCAAAGGTGCTGGGCGAGAAAATAACCGTAGCGAACGCAGCCGGCAAGGTCATTGGCGGTGTATGTCATGGCCTGCTCGGTCTGCTTCTGGCCCATGATGTGAATGGCCAGCCGATAGTCAAGGGGCGACGAATCACCGCGGTTACGGATAAACAGGTTAAGGAACTCGGTATTTCCATCACACCCCAGCATCCGGAACGCGAACTAAGAGCGGCCGGGGCAAAATTCGAAAGCGCCACCGCCTTCCGTGACATGTTTGCCAACCACGTAGTCGTTGACGGCCGTATCGTCTCCGGGCAAAACCAGAATTCCGGTGCTGAAGTAGCCAACCTGATGATGAAAGCTGCAGGAGGGACCCGAAGATGAAAAACTTCTTTGGATCCAATCTGGCTGAATCCGTCCTGCGCGTCCTGTCAGGCGCAATAGGATTCATATTTCTTGTTCTCGGCCTGGGGTTTCTGATAATGCCGGAGGTTTTTGCGATTGCTTTTTTTTCAGAGCCCGCCCGCGCTGTCGGTATCAATTCCCTGAGGGGTGATTTCGGTGCCTTGTTCCTGGGCATGAGTTTCTTCTGTCTTTTTGGAACTTTGTCTTCACATCGTTTGCTGCTGCTGGTGCCCATCGTTTTCCTGGCATTGGTGATTATAGGCAGATTGACAAGCTTCGCGGTTGACGGCCTCCCCATGGTGATGGCAATCACTCTCATATCTGAGTTGTTGTTTTTATCTGTTCTTTCCCTGTCGCTCATTTCCTATTTTTTTAAACCAGAGTCACAGAGCAGTCCCCCGGTATTAAAAGTGCTTTACAGCACCCGTTTCCTGGTGGTGCTTGGACTTGTAATTATTATGGTTGCAGGCGCATTCATGTCACACCGTCAGATAGGAATGCGTTTATGGGAAAGGATCGCCACCAGACGGTTATCCCTGCAGAATGTGTTCGAGGAATTGCCTGATGGACTGCATGTTGGTCTGGCTGGCACCGGCTCACCTATGCCGGATGCAAAACGTAAAGGAGTATGTACCGTTGTGCTGGCCGGCAAACACCTTTTTATTGTCGATTCAGGTCCGGGAAGCACGCTGAACCTTGAATTGATGCGGGTACCACTGGGTGATATCGAGGCTGTCCTATTGACCCATTTTCACTCCGATCATATCGCCGGGCTGGGCGAGTTGATGCTAAAGGCCTGGACCAATGGTGTAAGAACCCAACCCCTGAAAATAATTGGCCCCGAGGGTGTCGACACCGTGGTTCATGGATTCAACCAGGCCTTTTCCCTGGATACAGGTTACCGGTTTGCACATCATGGTGATAGGGTTGCACCAATGGAAGGTGCGGGTGGCATACCCGAAACCATCGAGGTGTTTGATGAAAACAAAGGTACAATGGTTTTTCAAACCAATGATTTGAAAGTGACAGCCTTTCTGGTGGACCACCGCCCGGTGGAACCGGCTGTTGGATTCCGTTTCGACTATAAAGGCCGGACAGTGGTTATCAGCGGTGATACCTTACCGTGTGAATTGCTTCGACGCCAGGCCGAAGGGGTTGATCTGCTAGTGCACGAAGCATTGCAGCCGGAAATGCTCCGGGTTATGAATCAGGCAGGGGCCACCAGTGGACGTGATGTAGTCGCAAACGTTTCCTTGGACATATTGACCTACCACACCTTCACGGAAGAGGCAGCGCGAATCGCCCGGGATGCAAAAGTCAGGCACCTGGTATTGTTCCACATCATTCCGCCAATGCCGGCGGCCGTTTTTCAATCTGCTTTTCTGGGTGATTCCAGGAAGTATTACAAGGGGCCTATCACCGTTGGGGTTGATGGCATGCTCTTTAGTTTGCCTCCGAATTCGACAAAGATACTAAAGAAATGGCTTTTATAATGAACCTTATAGGCAAAAGAACCGTTTTAAAGGTATATTTACGGATAATTAGTTCCTGTAGAAAAAAGGCCTAAAACTTGTCGACGATTGCGATGTGGGTCACATGTGGATACTGAGTAATAAGACAACATTGACGACAAATGCGGTAGCGAATGGTTCGGGGACTATAACAGCTATAGACTATTGCTATAAAAAAATTGATGCTTAAGAAAAAAATGTTAATATCACTTGCGATCATCGCCGTAATAGTCATTGTTTTTGGAGTAATAATCACCCGCGATGGTGAACTATTAACCCCACAAGGAAAAGGAACCCTTACGCTGGATGCAGGAGAATTTGAAGCATTTCCTCTACCAGACTACGCAGCAAAACAAATCCCAGCCGAGTATAAGAGCTATTTTGTCGAAGTGGAACCGGGGATCAAAGTGCATGTTCTTGAAGTCGGATCTGGATTTCCTGTTTTCCTGCAACACGGCAACCCAACGTCTGGATTTCTTTATCGGAAGGTGGCCGCAGAATTGCCGACCAATCGTCTGCGCTTAATCATTCCGACCTTGGTAGGCCTTGGTTTTTCCAGCAAGATACCAGCGAGCCAGCATACGTTAGAAAAGCATATGCGCTGGATTAATAGTGTCTTGGTTCAATTACGGTTGACCAAACTGATTTTCATTGGCCAAGACTGGGGTGGACCTGTAGGCATGGGAGCACTATCCTTTTCACCTGGTCTACTTAAAGGTGCAGTTTTGTTGAATACAGGATTAAATGCACCCACAGAAAAAATGGATATTTCAACGATCCATGCCATTGTAAAGACACCCGTCGTCGGGGAATTGATGGTAGAGGTTATCGCCTCGGTATTTGACCGGCTGCATCGGTTGCAAGGTGACCCAGCTTCCATTTCGTCAGAAGTGAGCAACCTTTATGGCCGCCCTGTGCTAGACTCCGGCAATGACAAGGCACCATTGGCTATGATGCGAATGGTACCCGATGGTCCGGATCATCCAAGCGCCACCGCAATGAGAATTATAGAAAGATATGTTCAAGGTCTGGATATCTACGCTGAGATTGTCTGGGGTATGAACGACCCAATTCTGGGAAAGGGACTATCGGCTATGCAGAAAAATTTTCCCAAGGCACCGGTAACGACAACTCAGGCCGGTCATTTTCTGCAGGAAGAAGTACCTGCCGATATCGCCGCTGCCATATTACGCGTAATTGATCAGATTCAATCGAAGGGGAATTAGGGTATTCAGACCACAGTAAGATACTAAAAGACCTGCACCAACCCTGGGGCAGTATACGAACTTAGCAGAAGTGATTTACCAACAAACGGCTGGATACCGACCACACCCGCCGTATCGCGATAGGTGTGGCGTGTCAGTCAAACGGTCAACTCAAGGATGTCTATCTCATTCAAAATTTGTAGTGGTCTTTAAAAATTCATCAATACTGCATATGTCGTGATATTCTGCAAGGAATGGACGCCATCTGAAATAATTGGGGCAAACATCAAGATGTTGTGGTCAGACTTTTTTTATAAAACCCGTGGTACGATCCAAATACCACAAACATTTCAAGGTTCTCAAAAGTTGTTGGTACAATACCAAACCTCAACTTGGAATTGATTACAGGTACGCATTTCATATCACCGGACCGATAAAACCTGTGATATGAGAATAGTATCCCAAATTAGGCAAATTTGCAGGTACTGAAAGGTAAATGCAACATGAAGCCGCTTAAAAAGCTGTTATGGGAGATAAACATCAACTCATAACCCGATATTCTGCTGTTGTCGGAACCTTGCTGTGACATGCGTTGGAAGTAATTCCAGGGTATGACGCTACATTGTTATTCAAGGATGGATGGTTTGATTTTCGGTTTCTGGTTTTGTCCCTTGATCCTCGCAATTTCATTCTTTAATGGCTGGATTTCTTTGATCTGTAGTTCGATAAGCAATAGAAGCTGGGCAATTTTAGGAGTAACCTTTTCTGCGTAAACGACCACCCCCAAAGGGGGTGGCTTTCATATTCCCGCAAAGCGGCGATATGAAAAGGAGACGGCACGTCTCCAATCGTTTACGTTTTTCCGCGTGCAAAGCACGCGGTTTGTTAAAAACAATCGTAACTATTCAGCGCAATCAAAAAAAAGTAAAAATATAGAAGAAAAAGCTTGACAGTGTTTTTCTGGGAAAAGCGTAAAATTATTCTTTGTAACAGTTCTTTGACAAAGCGTTCATCAGATCATCATATGTGGTTTTCAGTGCCATCTATGCTCTGACTCCATGGTCGTGTATAGGTAAACCATTTTCAATCGATATCGGCGACCACAAGGCGAAAAAGTCTGGTTTTGAAACCTGTGTTATAATGGCTTTGCCAGTCAACACAGGGAAAGCCGGATGAAGATTGATAACATTGACATTCATGCCGCTATCGAAAAAGCACAGGCCGTCATTCGTGAAGACAAACAGATGTCGGCCGGAACCAAGTCAATCGTTGAGATCTTGATATTGGTCATTACACTGCTTGCCAATCGCTTGAATTTGAATAGCACAAACAGCAGCAAGCCGCCATCCAGTGATCCGAACAGGAAAAAGAAACCTAAGCCTAAAACCGGCAGGAATCAAGGCGGTCAAAAGGGCCATGTCGGCACCACCCTGAAGAAGGTTGATGATCCCGATGTGATTGAGCCGATTAAAATTGATCGTCGCACACTACCCGACGGTAATTATCACGACGCAGGTTACGAGGCCCGCCAGGTGTTTGATATCGATATATCCAGGGTAGTGACCGAATACCGGGCCCAGGTACTTGAGGATGACAACGGCAATCGGTATGTGGCCCCTTTCCCTGAAGGTGTGACCAAAGCGGCTCAATATGGGACCGGCATTAAGGCGCATGCGGTTTATCTGTCCCAGTTTCAATTGATACCGTATAATCGGATTCAAGACTATTTCGCAGATCAATTGCATATACCGATCAGCGAAGGCTCGATCTTCAATTTCAACAAACAGGCGTATGCTGCCCTTGATGCATTTGAAAATCATGCCAAAAATCAATTGATAGCCTCATCTGTTGCCCATGCCGATGAAACCGGTATCAATATGGGCGGAGTCAGGTATTGGCTGCACTGTGTATCCGATCCTTATTGGACGCTCTATTATCCCCATGAAAGAAGGGGTATGGAGGCGTTTGAGGCGATGGGGGTTTTACCATGGTTCAAGGGCGTATTGTGTCATGATCACTGGAAGCCTTACTATAGGATTGATTGTACCCATGCCCTTTGCAATGCGCACCACTTAAGGGAACTTACCCGGGCCTGGGAGCAGGATAACCAGCAATGGGCATATGATATGAAAGGCTTGCTTGAGAAGATTAACGCCAGGGTAAATGATGCCGGCGGTGTTCTCAATGCTCAACAAGCGGACATATATCGGGCTCAATACCGAAAGTTGATCAAAAAAGGTGAAATAGAGTGCCCGGAGCCGGTCCGACCCAATAAAAAAGGCAAAAGAGGTCGGATTAAAAAGTCAAAATCTCGAAATCTGTTGGAACGGCTAAGGGATTACGAGAACGATGTCCTCAGATTTATGGAAAATCAACAGGTCGCATTTTCCAACAATCTGGGAGAGAACGATATTCGCATGACAAAGGTCCAGCAGAAGATATCGGGCTGCTTTCGATCCATTGAGGGCGCTATGATATTTTGTCGTATCCGCAGCTATCTATCGACTTGTCGCAAGCAAGGCATCAAGGCAAGTATCGCACTGGAACTTTTGTTCAATGGTAAGTTGCCGGAGTTTGTGAAGTAAAAGTCGTAATTATAAATAGAATCACGCTGAATAGTTACACCAGTTTTAGTTAAGGGGAGGATAATCCGTATACCCTATTTCTCCCGATGTATAAAAGGCGTTTTCATCCCACCTGGCAAGCTCCGCATTCTTTTCAAACCGCTTTACAAGGTCAGGATTGGAAATGAAAGGTTTTCCAAAGGCTACTAGGTCCGCCAGGTTATCTTTGATGACCTGGTTCCCTCGTTCCCTGTTGAAATTAGAGTTGATCATGAGCGTCCCCTTGTACAGGGGCCTGTAATGTTTAGCGATGTTGGGCTCGGCCCCCGGAACCTCCGTGACATCGTTGAATGGTTCCGAAAGATGAAGGTAAGCCAAGTCGTAGTTGTTCAGGTTTTCTACGATATAATCAAAGGTCGGGATGGTTTCCTCGTTCAAGGTCATACCGAAGATGTTGTGGAGCGACGGGTTGAGCCTTACCCCGATCCGGTTTATCGGCATATGCCGTTTGATTTCATCAATTATATCAAAGAGGATTTTGGCCCGGTTTTCAATGGAGCCACCGTATTCGTCCGTCCGGATGTTGGAGGTCGTGCTGAAGAATTGATGCAGAAGATACCCGTTAGAGGAGTGGATCTCCACCCCGTCAAAACCCGCTATCATAGCATTCTTGGCGGCATTGCCAAAGTCTTTTACAGTCTCCTTGATCTCCTCGATGCTCATCTCTTTGGGTGTGACGGTCTTTTTGAAACCCTGGGGGGTGTAGGATTCGGAGTTTGGGTTTATAGCGGAGGCTGACAGGGGAAGCTCTCCGTTATGGAAGTCCGGGTGGGAGATACGGCCCACATGCCAGAGTTGGATAAAAATTCTGCCGCCTTTTTCATGGACTGAGGCGGTCACCTTTTTCCACCCCTCTACCTGCTCGGTGGAGTAAATCCCGGGCGTGTTGATATAGCCCACGGCGCGTTTGGATACCTGGGAACCTTCGGTGATCAAAAGCCCGGCTGACGCTCTCTGGGCATAGTACTCAGCCATGAGATCCGTAGCGACATTGCCAGGGTTGTCAGCTCGACTTCTCGTCATGGGTGCCATGATCACCCGGTTTGCCAGGGATAGTCCCTTCATTTCGTATTTTGTAAGAAGTGGTTGTGTATTTTCCATGAACTTGTCTCCCTTTCTTGAGCTAATAATGAGTGTGTCCTAAAATACCCGACTTTCATTTTCTCAAATGGTATGTTCAACGTAGAGGTGACCGGCGCTGCGCGTCTTCATCGCGCAGCGTCCATCGACCGAAGGGAGCGAGGTCGACCGCCATGTTAGTCATTCACGACACCAAATTGGATTTCGATTCGATTTTGTAGGGAATTCGGACCGGCCCAAGTGTGATAGACCTCCCTGCTCTCGCCAGTAAAATCCATTCTTGCTGTGACAATTTCTCGGACGAGTGGCTGGTAACCTTTTGTAAATAGCTGTCGTAGCTTTCCGTTGTACTCAGCGTAGGCGCAGGGAAAACTGTTCAAAGATTTGACGGAAAACCTGTCTCCAGCATAGATTTCACCATTCCCGATCGGTAAGCAGAACTCAGTTTTATATCGTTCCTTTCCATTCTTGGGGAGGTTGTATGAGATGAACACCCACGGTCCAACGGCGCGTAACCCGTACTTCTCGACTTCCTCCATGATTTCAGCGCCGTACTTTTCTCCGTAAATACTGACCTCCGGAATCGTTTGTTCTTGTACCGCACATAGCACAGTCATCGGCTCTACGATCTTTCTTTGCATGGATACTTCCTTCGATGGCTAACATATATGATTATACGGATTCCGCTTTTTGGTAACCACGATGATTTACATAATTTGGCTCAATACGTCTTAACTATCAAATATTTAACGCTATTTGATTGATCCTAGCGTTATCGATGAATAAGACCAGTAAAAATCACTTAAAAATGGTTTTCGGAACAGATAGCGGATGGATACAATCAATAACAAACCATATATCTTGCTAATATTCAAGTGTTTTCGATCTTTTCTACTGAACGGATGCGCCTATTCCTTTCGATCCTGAAATCGTTAAGCCGTCCACAATTTGATAAATATTTATTGTTATATGGAATCCACATAACAATAAGGATAATTATATGGCGACCTTTCAAAAATCGAAAAATTAGGTTCTAAAACAATGAGATATGATAAGAATGGGATGAAATTGACGGTCACCCTGAATTGCCAATTTATTACATTTTTGTTGATGGTTTTCGGGCTCTATCAGGAGAATTCCTGCTTGGCCGCCATCTGCAGACTTGTCACTCAGGCTCCATGAAAAAGGATGTCGGTTCACTACCAATTTGCCTCGGGTACCCAACCGGTTGCTTTCTTGTCGCAATCGGCGTATCTTCGCTGAATTGTTCACCATGTTGACGTTTGGTATTGTATCTCAAAATGGAAAGATGGGTTTAGCGTTTATGGGTCCGAAAGTATTCTACGGTTGGTGGGTGGTGCTGTCGTGTTCGCTGGTCAATCTAATGGTGGGCGGTGTGGTTTTCTTCGGATTTACGGCCTTTTTCGATCCTATCAGCGAGACCTTCGGCTGGAGCCATACCCAGATTTCTTTTGCCGTGAGTTTGCAGGGGCTCGAGGTTGGACTGTTCGCGCCCTTTGCCGGCATGCTGGTGGATCGGTTCGGTGCCAGGGCTATCACCCAGCTGGGTTTGATTATCGTCGGTGCAGGACTTGTTTGGCTCAGCCGTGTACAAACCCTGCCAATGTTTTATGCGGCGTTTCTATTCATCTCCTTTGGTGCCGGGGGGTGTACGGCGGTGGTGACCATCACGGCCGTCGCCAACTGGTTTAAGAAAAAGATCACGCTGGCCATGGGGTTGATGGGGGCCGGTATCGGGGCCGGGGGATTGATGGTGATGCTCGTGGTCTTTATGATCGAACGGTTCCAATGGCGCACGACCTTGGTGATCCTGGGGATCGGTATGTTCCTTTTAGGCTTGCCTCTGGCGGCCCTGATTAAAGATCGACCGGAATCCATCGGTCTGCTTCCCGATGGACTAGGTATATCAGGTGACGACCCGGAAGCCGGTCCGGAGAAAGACGAGGCCGATATGAGTCTGGGCGAGGCCTTTCGCAGCCGATCCTTCTTCTTCCTGAACGTGGTGGAGATGATCCGTCTTTCGGCTATAATGGCGGTGATTCTGCACGTGATGCCCTACTTGAGCAGCCTCGGTGTTGCCAGGGCCACTTCCGGCAAGGTGGCGGCGGCCATTCCCCTGCTGGGCATCTGTGGCCGCCTCGGATACGGCTGGCTGGGGGATCGTTTCGAAAAGCGCTATGTGATGGCGTCGACCTTCGGGCTGCTGAGTCTGGGGATCCTGGCCTTCGGGTTCGCCGGAAACATGTGGCTGATTCTACCCTTTCTGATTTGCTTCCCTCTGGGCCACAGTGGCAGCATGGTGTTGCGCAGTTCCATCGTGCGTGACTTTTTCGGCCGCCGTGCTTATGGTAAGATTCTGGGTGTCATTCTGGGGGCCGGCGCCATCGGCGGTATCATCGGCCCCACCGGCGCGGGCTGGATCTATGACACCACCGGCAGCTACCACCTGGTCTGGCCTATATTGTGTGGCACGACGGCTCTGGCCATGGTATTGGTTTCAAGGCTCAAATAAAGGCTCAAGGTATTCGTAGCATGCACGTCAACGAAGACTATATCAACCGGTTGATGGATCTGGTCAACCGGAGTCATTTCCCACAACACATGCGCATGCAGCTGGAGGCCGTATCCGCTGATCATGCCACCATTGGACTGGACACAGGGGCGTGCCATCTGCAACCCTTCGGCATCGTGCATGGCGGGGCCATCGCCACCCTGATCGATACGGCCACCTTCTGGTCGGCCTATATTAGACTCCCCGGAGATGCGGGGCTGGTGAACATCGATCTCAAGCTCAATTACCTCAAGTCGGTCAACACGGGCCGGATGACGGCCGAGGGGCGTTGCCTGCGATCGGGGCGTTCCATCCAGTATGCCGAAGCCAGGGTGCTGGACGCCGAAGGCGATCTGGTGGCCCACGGCACCTCAACGCTGATGGTCTTACCGGGCAAGGGCATCGATGTCGGGGTCCCCAAGTTCCTGGATTGAGGACGACTTGGTATCTTCGGTAATCATCTGGCAGGATGACGCTGGTTCACCGGCCCGGAGGTATGCGATCTTTCCTTCGACCAAGTGTTGACCCTCGTCCAAAGTCGGCTTATGCTCTGTAAACATCGTTACTGTGATCCGACGCAGCCTTGACAGGTGCGACTGCAAAAGTTAGCCGTTGTCGAACGAAAGGAGGCAGGATGAGAAAGAGGTATGCGGTCATCATTTCTCTTGTGCTGGCCCTTGCCATGATGGGCAGTGGGTATGCACAATTCAGCAACGTCGAGGATGCCATTCGCTACCGCAAGTCGGTCATGTTCATGATCGCCCACAATTTCAAATCCATCGGCGCCGAGGTACAGAAGAAGGCCGGGGTCGATCAGGCGCGGGTGGCCAGTGACGCGCAGACGGTGGCCTTCCTGGCCACCCTGCCGTGGGAAGCCATGACCACCCCCGGAAGTGATCAGGGCGATACCACCATGAGTTCGGCCGTGCTCACCAAAACCGCCCAGTTCAAGAGAGAGGTCAGTGGTTTCGAGGACGCCACCCAAAAGATGGCCATTGCTGCGGAAACCGGTGAAATCGACAAGGTCAAGGGCGCTTTCGGTGCCGTGGCCGGGACCTGCAAGAGCTGTCACGGTGGGTTTCGGAAACGCTAGCCGGTGATGCCCTGTCAGGGCTCGGCGGCTGATTCGTTATTCCCCCGTGGCGGTGTCGATTGTACTGCCGGGATGTCAGCCCGCCATTGAAATCAGGCCATAGACGAGCAGCACGGACAGAATCCCGACAACCATGGCGATCCACAGGCGCCGGCCGGCCGGCGGATGTTGATGGGGCCATTGCTTGTTGCCGGTGATCATGGGCAGAACAAGGTTGTCCTTTTTGATCAGATAGTAGAATCCGATGGCACAGATATGCAGGATGATCAGGGCCGCCAGGATGGCGCCGTTTGTTTCATGGATACCGGTGAGGCGGTCGCTGAGGGATTTGCCGACCAGGTGATACAACGGGCCTTCGGTGAGGATGTCGTCATTGGCAAACAGCCCGGTTCCGGCCTGCACCAGCAGCAGCACCAGCATGGCCAGGACCGACCAGCCGCCCAAGGGGTTGTGGCCCGGATGGCGCTGGGCATCGGGTCGGAACATGGCCAGCGCATAACCCAGAACCGCTTGAGGGCCACGAACGAACGCGCTGAACTGTGACGCACGGCTTCCCACGAACCCCCAGATGATGCGAAACACCAACAGAGCCAGGATGGCGACACCGCATCTTTTATGGAAGCCCATGGCGGTGCCGCCGATGTTGGCGGAAGTAAAGGCGGCAACCACCAGCATCACCAGCAGCCAATGAAAGATGCGGGTGGCAAGATCCCAGACCTTCAGGGTATGGCGGTTGGGGTCGGAATAGGATACCAGGCCGGGTGTTGGGTCGTTTTTGGGGTTCATCCTTCTTTTTTTGGCACAAGTTTGGAAGAAACACCATGAAAAATCGACACCCATGGGTGCCGAACGGTAACAGGGGAGGGCTATGTTACGCAGAAAACTTGGGAAACTGGATGTCGACGTACCGGTGCTCGGGTTCGGTTGCATGCGGCTGCCGTTGGCGGGCCGGGACGATACCATGGCGCGCTTCGATCCCAACGCGCCCATCGACGAAGATCAGGTCCGCCGGATGATCGAATATGCCATCGATCACGGGATCGATTATTTCGATACGGCCTACATGTATCACGGCGGCAACAGCGAAAAACTGGTGGGCAGGATTCTGGCCCCTGTCCGCGACCGGATCATGCTCACCACCAAACTGCCCTGCCGCTGGTGCGAGACCGCCGACGATTTTGAAAAGCATCTCACCGAGCAGCTGGAACGCCTGCAGACCGATTACCTCGACTTCTACCTGATGCATGGCCTGGACGCCGATACCTGGGAACGGATGCAGGGGCTGGGCATCCTTGATTTCATGGCCAGGATTCAGGCCGACGGCCGGGCGCGGCATATCGGCTTTTCCTTTCACGACGGGACGCCGGCCTTCAAGAAGATTGTCGATGCCTACGACTGGCATCTGTGCCAGATTCAATACAATTACCTGGACGAGGATTTCCAGGCCGGCCGGGAAGGGCTTGAGTACGCCGCGGCCAAAGGCATTGGCGTGGTCATCATGGAGCCGCTGCGGGGCGGCCGCATCGTCCAGAATATCCCCGACGACATTCAGGCGCTGTGGGACAGTGCGCCGGTGAAGCGCACGCCGGTGGAATGGGCGTTGCGCTGGGTCTGGAACCATAACCAGGTCGCCATGGTGCTCAGCGGTATGAGCACCATGGAACAGGTCCTGGAAAATGTGGGCTATACCGAAGCAGCCCTGCCTGGAAGCCTGTCGGCGGAAGAACTGGACCTGGTCCGGGAGGTGGCCCGATCCTACCGCCGGAAGCTGGCGGTCGATTGCACGGCCTGCGCTTACTGCATGCCGTGTCCCAACGGGGTCAACATTCCCATGTGCCTGTCTCTTTACAACGACTTCGGGATGTTCGAACCCAAAGATCTTCCCCGAGCCTTCTACAACAATATGATGAAAGAAGACCAGCGGGCCGATCAGTGCATTCAATGCGGTGAATGCGAGGAGAAATGTCCTCAGCAGATCCCCATCATGTACACGCTGCCCAAGGTGCACGCAGCGCTGAAGGGATGATTCACCTGTAGATTGACGATTGGCGATGAAATACCGGCGGCCGTCTGAAGGCGCCGCGATGCGGCAGCATTCAATGCGGTGTTGGGCAACCCGAAGTTAACCCGATCGAAAAGGAGTAACCATGGGAAAGCTTTTATGGACACCGGACACGGAACGCATCAGCCGGACCAACCTGCATCGCTTCATGACCGTGGTCAACGAACGGTATCATGTTGACTGCACCGCCTATGAACAGCTCTACCAATGGTCCGTGGATCATATCACCGACTTCTGGGCCGCCTTCTGGGAGTTCGCCCCCGTCATGGCTTCGACGCCCTATGAGGAGGTCCTCGACGATGCCGCCAGGATGCCTGGTGCCAAATGGTTCCCCGGCGCGCGGCTGAATTTTGCCGAAAACCTCCTGCGCTTTAGGGATGATCAGATCGCCCTCAAGTTTATGGGGGAAGATAAGGTCTATCGCGAACTGACCTACGCCCGGGTCTACGACGAAACCGCCCGGGTGGCCCATAGCCTGCGGGCCGCGGGGGTGAAGGCCGGTGACCGGGTGGTGGGCTTCATGCCCAACATGCCGGAGACCGTCATCGCCATGCTGGCGGCCACCAGTATGGGTGCCATCTGGTCCTCCTGCTCCCCCGATTTCGGCATCAAAGGGGTGATGGATCGTTTCGGGCAGATTCGGCCCAAGGTGCTGTTCAGCGCCAACGGGTACTGGTTCAAAGGCAAGGCCCTGGATTCCCTGGGCCGCATCGCCGACATCCTCAAACAGCTGCCCGATATCGAAAAGACCGTGGTGGTGCCCTATACCGAAGCGGATCCGGACATCAGCGCCATTCCCAACGCCGTCCCTTATGACCGGTTCAAATCCGGTGAAAGCAACCTGACCATCGACTTCGAACAACTGCCCTTCGACCATCCCCTGTACATCATGTACTCTTCCGGGACCACCGGATTGCCCAAATGCATGGTCCAGAGCGCCGGGGGCGTGCTGATCAACCAGATGAAGGAGCTGATCCTGCATACCGATGTCAAACGCAGCGACACCATCTTCTATTTCACCACCTGCGGTTGGATGATGTGGAACTGGCTGGTGGCTTCGCTCTCCGTCGGCGCCACTGTCCAGCTCTACGACGGCAATCCCTTTCACCCTGATCCCGGGGCGCTGTGGCGCATGGCCCAGGACCAGAAGGTCACTGTTTTCGGCACCAGCGCCGGGTACCTGGCCGCCCTCCAGAATGCCGGCCTGTCGCCGGTGGAAAAATTCGACTTGTCGCCTCTGCGGGCCCTGCTGTCAACGGGCGGCCCGCTGGTGGAAGAAGGCTTTGACTTCGTCTACCGGCACATCAAGGCCGACCTGCAACTCTCCTCCATTTCGGGGGGGTCGGATATCAACGGCTGTTTCGCCGCGGGCAATCCCATGGGGCCGGTCTACGCCGGCGAACTGCAGTGCCGCTGTCTGGGCATGAAGGTGGAGGCCTTCGATGAAAACGCCCAACCCGTGCGCGACCAGCAGGGTGAACTGGTCTGCCTGGCGCCGGCACCGTCCATGCCCATCTACTTCTGGGACGATCCCGAGGGATGCAAATACTACCATGCCTATTTTGACGTCTATCCCGGCATCTGGCGTCACGGCGACTTCATCGAGATCAACAGCCACGGCGGCGTGGTCATCTACGGCCGGTCCGATGCCACCCTGAACCCCGGGGGGGTCCGCATCGGGACCGCCGAGATCTACCGTCAGGTGGAAAGTCTGGAGGAGATCGAAGACAGCCTGGTGGTGGGCCAGTCGTGGAAGGGGGACATCCGCGTGGTGCTGTTCGTCAAGCTGAAACCCGGCCAGGCCCTTACCGATGAACTGCAGAAAACGATCCGAACGACCCTGCGTTCCAACGCCTCTCCACGTCACGTGCCGGCCAAGATCATCCCCGTGGCCGACATCCCCTATACTTTGAACATGAAGAAGGTGGAACTGGCGGTGAAGAAGGTCATCGAAGGCAAGGCCGTGCTCAACAAGGACGCGCTGAGCAATCCGGATGCCTTGGACCTGTTTGCCGATTTAGAGGAGCTTCGGACGGACTAAGTGCTATATGGCAATATAGTGGCAATAGTTCAGTGGCATAGAAAAAAATATAGTGATCTCAAGTTTATCGCACGTAATTGTAAATACCACATCGTATTCGTGCCCAAGTACCGCAAAAGAAGCGTGAAAATTTCGAACAGGTAGGAGACATTATCAAGGATCTATGCCGCAGCGCGGAGAATGGAAGGGCATTTAATGCCGGACCATGTCCACTGAAAGTGCCACCGAGTTCAGCTGCATTTATTATAGGCTTTCTAAAGGGGAAAAGTGCTGTCCTAATCCATCGTAAGGTATTGAAAAAGAATAAAGTTTCCGGCTTACATTTCTGGGCCCGCGGTTATTGTGTGAGCACCGTAGGTTTGGATGAACAAACGATTCGTAAATATATACGTGAACAAGACCAGTTGGAAAAGCAGCAATTAGAATTGGACTTTGATTAACCATTAGAGCCCCAACGGGGCTTTCCTAAGCCCGAAGCCCCCCTTAGGGGGGCTACCTGAGGCCACCCGCTATGCGGGTGGAGATTCACTGATCTCAAGTTAAGGTACGCCTGCGGCGTGTCCATTTATGGAATCGACAGAATGCCTAAACTATAGATCACTCAAAACTTCAGTCACTCGTAACTATTTCTGAAGTGTTGGCCAACACAACGCTTTATATTGTGATCACGCCTAAACCCATCAGGATCAGGACCATGCCCACGATGCCAAAGGCCCCGCTCGCCAGGACGGCGACCATGGCATTTTTGCCAAAGGCCCCGGCGGTGAGATCCTCGGCGGTCGTCGAGAGAAACAACGGGCCGGTTTTGCCGTTTTTCTCTATTTTCAAGGGCGTGTTCCGGCCCCCTGACGCCACCGTGCCCATCACGAAAACGCGATCGCCCGGCTGAACCCATTGTTCATAATATTTTTTGTGGGTATTCCTGATTTCCGGTGAACCCGGCGCCAGCTCCTCCAGATCGTCCGGGATATCCAGGGGTTCGGGCTCCGATTCGATTTTACGGAAGAACGGTTTTTTCTCTCCCTCGGGGTGGTTCTGGCGATCCTGTGCTTTGAGTTTCTTCACCCGGTCGGCGATGGAAGCGTTCTTGCCGCTCTGTGATTTCAGCGTACGTTGGTGGGGATAGGCCGCCACCGTGCCGCCATCCGGGACGACCTCGATGCGCCCGGTGGCGTCCTTGAGCACAAAAGGGCAGGACCGGACGCCCGAGGCGATCACCACATCCTCCAGTTTTTGACTTCCCTGACGCTTTTGCCGTTTGGTGGCCGAATAACGGTACCATACCGAAGCCGTTCCGGTATAGGGCGTCTCTATCGTCGTGCCATCTTCGATCATGCCTTCGGTGAGGCATAAGCCGTTTTTGACATCCCGGATCGGCTTGAGTCTCAACTCGGATGCCCGTTTTCTATTGGCGGACTCTTGTCTGGCCATTCGAAACATCAGCAGGCTTGCGGCCATGCAGCCCAATCCGGTAAGCAGGGAGGGAGTGTTCATCGGCGTCGTCCTTTCCTGGTATGGGGGTGGCGATTATGACAGACATGGTCAGGGTCGGCAAACGTCCCGCCGGCACATGACCTTGATATCGGATTTCTGGATGGCGTTGCACAGGGTACAGTCTTTTTGTTTCAGGCCCAGCCGGTAATAGCACCAGCCATGGACGCCGTCGGCCTTGGGCCAGTAGGTCAGGATGTTATCGCAGAGCTTCGGATCGCCGATTTTCTCCACTTCGATTTGATAACACCAAGGGGGGGGATCATCGGTGGCGGACATGCAGCGGTCATAGATGGGATCGTCGCTGCAAAGGGTGGGCATGGCCAATGACATAATGGTGGCCATCGTTAACATCAGGACGATAATCAGACGCATTTTTAGTTCCCTCAGCAGTCCCATTTATCCAAATAGCGCTCCAGCTTGTCCATTTCGACGGAGTAGGCTTCCACTTCGTAGCGAGCCATGTCATCGACGGAGCGCGGAAAACAATTTTCCACGTACTGCTGGACGTGGGTCATCTCGTGGGCCAGGGCTGCTTCGAAAAGGGCCAGCCCCACCTCCTGGTTGTCGAAGTAATTTGCCATGTAGGTGGCCCGTGCGGCCTCAAAATAGCCCGTTTTTACAGTGTCCACCTCATTGAAGGATTGGGCGGTTTCTTCTCCAACGAATTCGATGATCTTCACATTTTTAGAACCGTGAATATTCATAGAAATACCCAGATCGCGAAACTTACAGGGGTCCGAAGTGACCCAGGCGCCGCCGGCAGTCATGCACGTGGCGATGCCGCTGCCGGGATTCCGGCTGATGGTACGATAGGCGTCGCTGATCTGGGCATCGGTCAGTGTGTCGATCATGGTGGCCACGCTGTCAAAATTGTACCAGTCCGAAGCCTGGGCGCTTTTCATGATATCCAGGAACAGATTTTCGACGGCCTCTTGATATCGCGATTTTCTTTCTCTGAGACGGTCATTGTGATCTTTGCCATCCGGGAAGTTCTCATCCGCATACTTGCGGATATTGGGATTTTCGTAGAGCTTGCGAATGACCTTGAGCTGAAGGATCTTGTTCTGGACCGGGTCGCAAGGCTTCTTTTTTTTCTTCTGCTCATCGGCTTGGAATGATCCGTTGTTTTCATAGGTTGGCTGGATCAGCCAACTCACCGTGTAGGTCACGTTTTGGTTCCCGCCTTCTGCGGGTTTGAAGGGGGCTTTCTCGAGCAGGGGCGCAACATTCGAGACATGGAGGCCCATGGTCGGCGGGCATAATCCCTGGTCGTCCGCTCGCCATGTACGGGTGCCCTTCAAGGCGGACAACGTTTCGGTAGCCGGCAGTCCCATCTGGATGCCGACGCCGCCTCCTGTAAAACTTTTTTCGGCATCCATATATTCGCATTTTTCTTTGTTTGATTTTCGTCGGCCCTGGATGCGTTTCTCGGCATCCGGCCCGCCGACATGGAATTCGTAGTAGTCCGGGATCGCCATGGATCCCTGCATGGCGGCTAGGACTCGTTGCTTTTCGGGGGACAGGTTCTTCAGGATGGGGGCCGCCGAGGCGCCAGAACGCTGTATCTTCAATCCGGTAGCGTTGGTGTCTGTGATGGGCGCCACACCGCGGCCTTGAAACTCGCAAACCAGCGGGTCCGGACAGAACCCATCGGGTATGGGTTTGAGGCTCGTTTTGATTTCATAACAATGGTAGGTCAGGGTCATGACCTCGGGCGTGTAGGTCAATAGGGGCTGCCTCAGACGGCTGGCGCTGGTCACCACCGGGCTGCCGGATGGATTCAGCGCCAGGGTTCCGTTAAACTGCAGCGTGATCAATCCTTCGTAGGTAAAATCTTCCGGGTCGGTGACTTCCCAGCAGGCCGTCACCCGGACGTTGACGGATAGCCTTCCTGCAGGCAGTTTGTCGGCAGACACGATTTCAGGGGATCCGCGATTGGCGGAACCGGAGCTCGAGGCATCGTCGGTTTCGGTGTCCGGCGTTTCCGCTGGCGGTTCGGGGTCTTCCGATGAGGGTCCGGGATCCTTTTGCTGTAAAGGTGAACCTCCCCCCTGGGGGGGCGATACTTCCACCTGCTTGACAAACGCACCCTTTTCCGGTGGCGCGCCCCCAATGGTCACGCCCTTGTCTTGTGCGAGCGGCTTGTGGCTTTCGCCGACAGCCTGGCTGGCAAGCTTGTCCGTGTTGGATACGGGGGCTGTCTTTACGGTCGCCGGTAAGGGGGGCTTTCGAACAAGGGTAAGGGTGACATGGGTGCGGCCGTTTCGGACTTCGGCTTTAAAGGCAAATTGGTTGCCGTCCTGGGCCAGGATGAAGGCGCAGCGATTACCCAGGTTCAGAATTCTTCCGGGCGGCCATCCCCTGGCCATCATGGCATCGCGGTAAAAGTCGGCTGCCTCGACCGGTGATTGGTCGACCTCCAATTCGAAACGGCCGCTGGTTTGATGCAATTTTTTCTTTATGATTTTAGCGCCGTCAATCAGCGGAATATCGTCACCCTGGATAGAGCGCGCATCAGATAGTGCCTGGCGTGGACCCGGTGGGACCAATATTGCCAGCAGGAATGCGAATGCCAACAACCCAGCGAGCCATCGAGGGGAATGTGCCATCCTGCTTCCGCCCTTTTCAACGGGACGATCCTCGGTAATATGCGCCCAATCCTAAAAACCTCGGATGTCCTTCAACTGCTACGGTGTTCCCGATTCTTTCTCCACGGCCGTAATGCTGTTATTAGCACGGCGAAAACCAGAGTCAAGGCCTGAAATGTGCCAAAGATCAACAGCATGGACCGGTTATGGACGAAGGTCGGATCGTTAAGGGCCGCCAATCCCTGCGTTTTGGCGATCTCTACCAGACTGCTCATCCAGGGCCCCAAGGGGTAGGTGCCGAAGACAACACCATAAATACAGATGACCCATTTCACCGTGATCCAGTTGTGCCGGAACCATCCCCAATGGGTCCAGACCGAGTATATGATGCCGGTGAGCAGTACCCCCATGGCGCCGGGAATGATGATGTAGATGTCGATGAAGTCCATGGTGGCCAGAATCCCGTAGAGGTGCCCGTCGTTCTCGGGATTCATGGAAAGTTGCCTGGTGGTCAGGACTATCGCCGCACCGACCCACATGCAGGCCGATAGAGTGTGCAGACCTTTCAGCCAGCGTTGCCCTCTGCCGCTCAGTTTTTTCATTGCGCCCCTCGTTTCCGGTTATTCCTACTCCGATCAATACAATTTATTTAGAGAAACCACAACATGTCCCACAATACCTGCAATGTCGGATGCTGTGGCAGTGTGGATGTGGCGACGGTTTGATCCAAGGGCTGAACGCGATATCGCGTTTCATCACCCGGGCGCTTCCCGTTGGCGGCTTTGACGGTTTGGATTCGCTTTGCGTTCAGCCCCGGCGGATGGAGAGACGGATATTGCCTTGTCAGCAGGCTTGGCAGCCAGATGCCGGAGTATCTTCATTGATTCACCCCAGGGGGTGTATTGACTTAATCCGCATTAGTCGTTTTCAACATGCTTAACCGCTGGCAGAGGCCCGCCATTTCCCTCATCTCTTATCACACCGTAACCACGAAGGTTATCCGCCATCCCCGGCATACAGGCAACAGCCGAGGTCGAGGTGGAATATAACAACCAGGACTGCAGGGACGGCCGAGGCCCCACGGAGATGGTGGTCACCTGGCCCCCCAAGGCCGATGGTAACGGTACTTTTCCCTATGTGGCGTACCTTCACGGCTGGTGGGGCTTAGCTGCCCTGAACATCTCGGAAGAAAAGCTGCCCTGTGACAGCGCGCCCGGGGATGTGGAGATCGGGGCCGCCGTTTAGGGCCGGGGCAGGCATTCGGACCTACCGGTCTCCCTTTGGCGACCGGAGTTACCGCTAGAATATATGAAATATTTCTTCAAGATACATAATTGTAAAATTAAATCTTATTATAGACATAAATGTAATAACGGGACACCCCATTTGTCGTCCGACCGGCTTTCTGCATAACGTTTAACATTCAGAAATTAATGGGTAATTTACATATTTCGCTAATATTCGACAAATGGCACGATGTCTGCTCTTTCCATTGCCTCGGCTGGCGAATGAACAAAGCCAGGGGGCCTGCGGGAAAGGAGGTGAAGCGGCCTGTGGCGTTGAGATCTGCGACCCTGATAAGAGCATCTTTCACCTGCCGGGGTAATATCTACAGATGAAAAAGTACACGATTAGATAGAAGGAGAACTCGATGAAAAAAATGATTACTGCTGCTATTGTCATTGCAGCCATTATTGGATTTGCCGGCGCAACCCAGGCGGCCACCATCTATGAAAAAGACGGACTGACCTACGATATCGCTGGCGAACTACAGATCCAGTACCGTCAGGCGCCTGGCGTAGATGAGAATCTTGACGTGGAATTTGACACCCTGGAACTTGATAACTCCATTTCCTATAAACTGAACGACAACCTGACCGCCATTGGTGAACTGGACATCATTTTTGAAGACGCCGCCAACGATAGCGGTGAGAGTGCCCCCAGTCTGGATAGTGCCTATTTGGGATTTCAGTACAAGACCTTTGAGTTCGTTTATGGTAAGGCCTACAGCGCCGCCGATGATTTCGGCATCATCGGCTCCATTGTCACCACACATGTGGACGAGGCTTTTGAGCTTGCCGGTGCTGAAGACGGCGATGACCTGACCAAAGTGTCGGGTCAGGTCGGTCCGGTCAGTTTCATCGTGACCCATGAACTGGAATCCGAAGGCAATGATAGCGAAAACGGCACCTTCACCGACATGCTGGTCACTGCACTGATATTGCCGGCCTGTCCCTGGGCGCCGCCTTCCAGACCAACGAATATAAATTGGCAGATACGTTGATTACGACGACGTCAAGCATCTGGGGCGTCAGCGCCGGATATGATTTCAATGTTGCCGCTTTGGCCGTCGATTACAGTGTTGCCAGCGTTGACGATGGCAACATCGATGATGAATTTGAAGCCAGCGTGATGAACATCTGCCTGACCGTACCGGTCCAGGCTGTCTCATTCGGTGTCGGCTATCAAATGATCACCTTGAGCGATGATATGTACTTCTATGCCGATGATGAATTTACCTCCTATTATGCCAACGCCACATACGCCTTCCCGTCCCAGAGCAATGTCAGCATCTTTGCTGAAATCGCCGGCACTGACTATGATGACGGTGGCGACGACTGGGATATGGGCTTTCTGGCGGGTGTCAATATCACCTTCTAATCCTTAACTACCAACAGATGCCTTCATTGCCGAATGAACGGCTCCTCCTCCGGCCCGCCCCCGATCATCGGGGCGGGCTTTTTTGTCTTTTCCCCGTTCTGCTATTCCAAATCGAAATCGAAAAGATCGATCCCGATTTCGATGAAAAGATCGTCGAATTATTTGCAATTCTTTGAAATGTGGCTATCTCTAAGACAATTGCCATTTGTCTTTGGAAATCGCGGTTATCCACAAAACCCAAGCTGGGGGACATCCAAATCGGGATCGAAATCGAAATGCTCCCCGTCACTGAAGTTGCTCGATTTCGATTTCGACCCTGTTCAGATTCATCTTCGTTTCACTTGGGCTTTGTGCATAAGCGCATATGAAATTGAAAGATCAGCCTATGGAAAGTTCGCCCCGTGTGCACGCCCGGGTTGCCGGCGCCTTATACCTGGTGATCATCGTCTTCGGCATCACCAGCGAGGTGTTTATACGCGCCAAACTGGTGGTCTACGACAATGCCGCAGCCACTGTTGCCAATCTGCAGGCCTCCGGTGCTTTGTTTCGCGCCGGTTTCGCGGCCGATGCTATTATGGTGTTCTGTGATGTGGCCATTGCCGTATTGTTTTACCAGATCTTCAAACCGGTCGGCCAAACCCCGGCCCTGATGGCGGCGGCCTTCAGGCTGACCCAGGCCGCCATCCTCGGCGTCAATCTGCTCAACTATTACGCCCCCATGCTGTTGGTGGACCATGCGGCGTACATGTCCGATTTCGAAACCGGGCAGATCGATGCATTGGTATTGTTTTTTCTGGACCTCCATCGCCACGGTTACGATCTTGCACTTTTGTTCTTTGGCCTTTCCAACCTCGCCCTCGGGTACCTGGTCGTTAAGTCTGAGTCTTTCCCCGCCGTTCTGGGCTATGGCCTGCAGGCCGCAGCGGTGGTCTATCTGGCGGGAAGCTTTACGCGTTTCCTTTTTCCACATTTCGTATCATCCATGGCACCCGCCTACGTCATTCCCCTGGTGGCCGAACTCGCTTTCTGCCTGTGGCTCCTGGTAAAAGGCATCAATGCCCGATCCTGAGATCGGCCCTTTAAAATCTGTCTAGTTCCTTCAAGCACGCCGTCTGAGAGCCGACAATGGTTGGTTTTACCTGTCAATTGATTGAGAAAAACAATAAATTTTCTTGATATAATAAAGAATTCCCATGGCCGGACGATAAGAAATACCATAACAGGTTCAAACAAGATCAAAAGGAGTCTGGCAATGAAATTCTTGAAAAATCTGAAAATTCGAACGAAACTTCTGGTGGGATTCGGTATTATGGTCCTTTTTATGGTCATCATCGGTGTCACGGGCTATCGGAGCCTGGCCAGCATGCACCAGGATCTCAAGCGGATCTACGGTGTTCAGATGCCGGCCATCGATTTCATCATCGAGGCCGACCGCGACCTCCAGCAACTTCTGGTGGCGGAACGCTCCATGATTTTTACCGACCCGAAATCGGACCTATTTAAGCAGTTCATGGACGAGTACACCACCAATTTCCAGCAAAGCGACACACGCTGGAACAAATACAAGGCGCTGGCCTCCACCGCTGAAGAAAAAGAAATTTTTTCAGTTTATGATAAGGCCCGGGCGGAGTGGGCCCAAACCAGCGGCAGCGTCGTCGATCTGGCCGCCAGAGGCGAGACCCAAAAAGCAACGGTTTTGACTTTGGGTGATGCCAAGAAATATTTTGAGGACATGCGGAACCAACTGGACAAGCTGACCGAAATCAACCTCGGTCTGGCCGAAAAATCGAGTGAAAACGCATTGAGCACCTATAAATCGGCCAATATGTTGCTGGTGACGGCCATCCTGTTCGGCGTCTGTGCGGGCGTCCTGCTGACCTGGGTCATTTCCCGCCTGATCACGCAGCCGGTGAATTTCATGGTGGATGGCCTCAAAGACATCGCCCAGGGCGAAGGCGACCTGACCAAGCGACTGGATGCGGATGCCAAAGATGAACTGGGAGATCTGGCAAGCTGGTTCAATACCTTCATGGACAAGCTCCATGGGCTTATCAAGGATATGGCCGGCAACGCCTCGACCCTGGACCGTTCCGCCACCACCCTGGCGGATCTCTCGGTGCATATGTCCGGCAGTGCGGATGAAATGTTCGGCAAATCCAACACGGTATCGACCGCCGTGGAGGAGATGAGTGCCAATATCGGCAATGTGGCCGCCGCCATGGAGCAATCGAGCACCAACACCGGCGTCGTGGCCGCCTCGGCCGAGGAAATGACCTCCACCATCAACGAGATTGCCCAGAATGCCGAAAAGGCCCGCACCATCTCGGACCAGGCCGTGACGACCGCCCAAGGGTCCTCGGAACAGATGGACGCCCTGGGCCAGGCCGCCGTGGGTGTGGGCAAGGTGGTGGAAACCATTACCGAGATTTCCGAACAGGTCAACCTCCTGGCACTGAACGCCACCATCGAGGCGGCCCGCGCCGGAGAGGCCGGCAAAGGGTTTGCCGTGGTGGCCAATGAGATCAAGGAGCTTGCCAAACAGACGTCCGAAGCCACCCTGGACATCAAGGGCAAGATCGCCAATATTCAGGCGAGTACCGATGGTGCGGTCTCGGGGATCGATGAGATATCCAACGTCATCCAGACCATCAATGAGATCGTCGCCACCATCGCGGCGTCGGTGGAAGAGCAATCCTCGGCGACCCAGGAGATCGCCGGCAACATCGCCCAGGTGTCCAGCGGCATTCAGGAGGTCAACGAAAACGTAAGCCAGAGCTCTACCGTGGCGTCGAAAATCTCCAGAGACATCAGCATGGTGAACCAGTCGGCCAGTGAAATGGCCAACAGCAGCAGCCAGGTGCAGGCCAGTGCCGAAGAGCTGCAACAGATCGCCGGCAAACTGAGTTCGGTGGTGGGCAGCTTTAAAGTCTGATCTATAATAAAAGAAAAGAACGGCGATTTCCATTGCCGGAGAATGAGCTGAATTGAAAAGGGCGGTTGGGAGCTATCCCAACCGCTCTTTCCGGTTTGTGCCGATTCAATGGGCGTCGGATCAACGTAGTGCTATCGCCATTTATCAATGGAGGCGGTCATGGGGTGATACATGTGCCAGGCCTGCATCATGGGACTCGCTTCCCCGCCAACCACCACGACATGAATGGCACCCGGTTCGTAAACCTGGACGATGTCATCTTTTTTTTTTCCAGGTAGGCGCTGAACGTTTTAATGCGGCCTTCTTGTATACGGCGCCAGCGTCCCCGCCCGAAATGGCCCGACTTGAATTTTGCAAGTGGGGCCGCTGCACTTGACCAGATTTTCTGGATGACGTCTTCCTTGGACAGCCCCTTCTGGTTCAGCAATTCCGCGCGTTTGGCGGAGATTAATACCGTCGCACCGGCATGATACTCGAATTCGGCCAGATCTTCGCCCACATCCTTAAGGGTGTAGGTGACGTGGGCCGTAATTGCCAGAGTGCGCCTATCCGCCTGAAAACAGCGAAAGCACACTCTCCGTGGGTTTGTAGCCCAGATCCTGACTCAGGGGTTGCCATGGACTTTGCGCTTCATTTTCGGGCAGGCAGAATGGATAGGTGCTGATGTTGCCGATGACGGCCATCATGTTGACCCCCGGTCGCCCACCGCCCAGATTGCGTATAAACAACCGCAGGGCCCGGCCGATAGAGGCGTTGGCGCGGTTGCCCGGTCCCAGGGCATAGGTCCCGGCATTCATGTTCAGTTCCTTTCGGATGGGGCCATTGATGATGGTCATGAAGGAAAACGAATTGGTGGGGCGCACCACCGAGTTGTAGTCGCGCTGGTTGAAAGCTTCGAACAGGGCCAGCAGCACGGGCATGGCCTTGGGCGGACAGCCGGCCATGACGCCGTTGATGGCGACCTTTTGGACCGTCACCTTGAGGTTCTCAGGCACCATTTTGGTGGTCAGCACCTCGGACGGGGAATGGGATGTCGCCTTCAGTTCTTCTGCATTTCCGCCCAGAGTTTCTTGTCATCCTCGGCGTAGCGGACGTTGCGGTCCTTGATGACCGTTTTGACCTTGGGGAAGCGCGCCTTCAGCGCCTTGGCGGCATGTTCCAGGACGACCTCGAATCCCGATCCGTCCGGCTAGGACTTGATCATATAAACGGTCTTGCCGTTGAGGTCGGCGTTGCGGTAGGCCAGGGGTATCAGCTCGACATCCGGTTTTATGCCGCGCGGATCGAGGGCTTCGTATCGGGCTTCATTCATTGCATCCGCTGTACGGATGGGAATCCCCGCCCCAGATCAAATGCGAGAAGACAAATACCGAAAATCAGCGTTGCTGTTTTGAATCCGATTGTCTTTCCGAAACACGATTTTCCTATGACCATTCTCCTTTGCTGTTGTTTAAGGCCCATACCGAGGTCTACCAGAACGGGAACCAAACTGGTGCTTACCACGAACTATGGGGAATTAAAAATTTCCCGCCCATATGGATGGGCAGCAATTGTGGAACTTTGGAACGGATAGGCTTGCTCGAAGAGGTTTTGAACCACTTCCAGGATGTGGAAGACTATGTCTTATCCTCCACAACTGTCGTGCGAATTGAGATTGGTGGTTATCCGTAAAGCACAGGTTCACTCAACGTTGGGGGGAACCTGGGATAGGGTTTGAACTTCATCGGGATCGAAATCGGTATCGGGGGCGAAATCGAGGCCAACCGATGCGTGGTGATGACAACAAGGTGCTTACGTTTTTTTAAATGGATTCGATGTCTCAAGGGGCGTTGAGATAGGCATCGAACTCCCGGAGGGCGGTCTGAATGGGGATGGCGAAACCCAGGCCTTCAAATTTGTGGGTGAGTTTCTTGAAGGTGTTGATCCCCACCACACTGCCGTCCTTGTTCACCAGGGGGCCGCCGCTGTTGCCGGGATAGATACGGGTATCGGTCTGGACGAAGCCGCCTTCAAAGCCGGAGAAGACGCCGGAGGTCACGGAGTTTTTGAGTTTGGCCGGGCTGCCGATGGCGTAGAGGGGATCGCCCTGGATCATGCGGCGGGCATCCCCGGGTGTCAAGGTCGGCACCCGATAGCCGTCCAGCTTGAGCAGTGCCAGATCGTAGCGTTCACTGACGGCCACCAGCCGCACGTAGTGCTGCTGGTTGTCCGCCAGGAAGATGCTGAAGCTCTGCGAGAGGTCGGCCACCACCTTGTAGTAGTCGTAACTCGCGCGGTTGTCCTGGAAACGTCTTTTTTCCGCTTCGAAGGTGCGTTGTCGTTTTCGGAAGTCTTCGGCCCATTTGCGATGGGTCTTCAGGTTTTCGCGATAATCTTCCAGATAGGCCTGCTTGCGCTGGGGGTGGGGTTCGGCATCTGCGGACCGTTTCAGTTTGTTCAGGCGGCTTTCGAAATTCTTCAGCCTGCGGGCCTCCTCGGCCAATTGCTTTTCAATCTGGTCAAAACGGTCGGCGGTATCCTTGAAGTGATCTTCGGATTGAGCGGTGGTTGTATCGGTGGTGCGAATGACGTGCTTGTTGGTAATAAGATAGCCGTCGCCAGTGACAAAAAAGCCGGACCCGAATCCCAGCGGGCTTTGGACCGCCACCGTGGCGGTGGTGGCTTTTTCGATGGGGGTGCGGGCAGGGTACCCGGTGAGTAGCGGACGGCCTTCGAGGGATGTGGGGCGCCGCCCGCCGGTTTCAGGCATCACCTGGCTGTCGGTGGGCATATCCGCCGGTGGCGTGTCGGTGTAGGTCCAGACGCCGTCCTTTTGATATTTGTAGATTTCCGCCTGGCCGGAGGCGATGGTTGCTCCCAGAAATACGGCGCTGATCAGCATCATCATCACTGTTTTTCGCATCGGTATCACGACAGGCGCTTTCACATTATGGCCAAACCACCTCTAGTCAACGCTGACGCGGTTGCGCCCTTCGGCCTTGCTCCGGTACATGAGTCGATCGGCTCGCTGAACCAAGGTGTCCGGGGTGTCATCGGCGGTGGCCATGGTGGCCCCCATGGACGCCGTCACATTGAGGTGTTTGCCTTCCCATGGTACGCCGGAACGGTTGATCAACCGGCGATGGCGATTGGCGATGGTCGCAAGTTGCTTTTGATCCACGCCGTGGATGATACCCACAAATTCTTCACCGCCCCAGCGTCCCACCATGTCATAGGGGCGCAGGGCCGATTTCAGGGTGTTGGCCACGGTTCTGAGAACCCGGTCGCCGAGGTCATGACCGTAGGTGTCGTTGAAGTTTTTGAAATGGTCGATGTCCATGAAAACCAGCCCGAAGCGAACGTCCAGGCGGGTCTGCTCATTGAATCGGGACATCAATGTGGTCTGGAGGTGGCTTCGATTGGGAAGCCGGGTCAACGGGTCGGTCAGCGCCAGGCGTTCCAGATCGTTGATGCGTTGCTGCAGGGCTTCTTCGTCGGTGGTCTCGCTGAAGAATTCGGCCCCGCCGATCAGTCTTCCCTCGGTGTCCCGCAACGGTATGACCCTCACACTGACTAGAATCCGGTGGCCTTCCTTGTGGTGCAGGAAAACACGGCCTTCACCCGGCAATCCGCTTTCGATGGCCTTGGCCAGGGGGCAGCGGCTCTCGCAAAGGCTGCGGCCGTCGGTGTCGACGTGGACCAGGATGTTGTCCCGGCAGTGATGCCCGATGATCTCATCGGCGGTATACCCGGTGATCCGTTGGGCCCCTTCGTTCCAATAGGTGATGCGGCGGTCCTTGTCCGTAAAGTAAACCCCGTCGTGCACATGGGGCAGGAGGGTTCGGTAGTCAATCTGCATGTTATCAACCTCAGGCATTAGGACCCAACAGCGCTTTATCCCGGTGATCCGTTTCAGGCTTCGACCTGCCTGGCGGCCTGGGCGCCCAGATCAAAGGCCTTCAAATTGATGTCCACGAAAGCCTTCTTGGTTTTGGTGCTGATGGCCTCTTTGATGTGATCGGCCGTCAGCGGCAAAAGTTGAGTCTCCATCAAGGCGCCCAGCAACACCATGTTCATGGCCATCACGCTGCCGGCCTGTCGGGCCAGTGACAGGGCGTCAAAGGCGACGAGTCGTTTGGTTTTGGCCTTGATCAATGTCTGGAGCTGTTTCAGGTCGGGGTAGACACCGTTGCCGATGGCTACGGTAAACGGCGGCACGGGCGAGAGGTTGGTGATGACCATGCTCTGGCCATTGCATTTGCCCAGGGCGCGCAAGGTTTCGGAAGGTTCGAATCCCAACAGCACGTCGGCCTCGCCGTCGGAGATCAGATTGCTTCGAGCGTCGCCCATGACGATGGCCGATTCCACCACGCCGCCGCGCTGGGCCATGCCGTGGATTTCGCTCATCTGTATGGGCACGCCGGCCGCAAGGGCCGCTTCGCCCAGGACTTTGGAAGCCAGCAGGTTGCCCTGCCCACCTACCGCCACAATGATCAATCGAATGGTATCCATATTCTTTTTCCTTCTTTATGCAACGTTGGTGGAGGCCGACTTGAGCGGCCTGATGGCATTCTCGGGACAGATCTGGGCGCAGACCGAACAGCCGATGCAGCTATCGGGGTTAATGCGGACCCGGTCATCTTCCAGGTAAAATGCCGTACAAGCGAAGTCGTTCAGGCAGTCCCGATGGTTCTTGCAGTTATCGGTGACGTAGAACGCGCGCTTTTTCAGGCGACGAATGCTGGCGGCGTAAAGGGTGCACATTTCCTGGGAGATGATCACCGATACGCCCTTGAATGCCAGGGCTTCGCGGATGGCTTCGATGCTTTTCTGCACCTTGTAGGGCTTGATGGTGGTGACATGGGGCACACCGATGGCCCGCACCAGGGCTTCGATGGAAACCTGGCCGTATCCCTGCAGGTCGACGGCTTCCATGTCCGCGCCGGGATTGGGCTGGTGGCCGGTCATGGCGGTGATGCCGTTATCCAGGATCACCAGGGTCAGGTTGTGGTTGTTGAAAACCGCATCCACAAGGCCGGTGATGCCGGAGTGAAAAAAGGTGGAGTCGCCGATGAAGGCGATGACCTTCTGATCCGTAGCCCGGGCAAACCCGCAGCCCGAACTGACCGATGCCCCCATGCAAAGGCTGAAGTCACCGGCCGACAGGGGCGGCATGAATCCCAGGGTGTAGCAGCCGATGTCGGTGGGACAGATGGTGTCCATGCCCTCGGAGGCCTTCTTGATGGCGTAGAAGGTGGCCCGATGGGAGCATCCCGGACAGAGGCTGGGGGGACGTGCCGGAATGGGAGGCACATCGGACAGATCGGTCTGGGCCGGCGGTGTATATGGCAGATCAAAGAACGTCGCTATAACCCGGCGCACCATGGCCGGATCGAATTCATACAATTGGGAGAACAGGTGATCGGCCTTGCCCTGGATGGTCAGCGTCAAGCCGGCCGCCTGGGCGATGGAACGCACCGCTTCTTCCATGAACGGTTCGCCTTCCTCGGCCACCAGGACTTTGGTGCATCCCTTGAGGAAGTCGGTGATGATCTGCGCCGGCATGGGGTTGGACATGCCGATGCGCAGGATGCGCACCTTGTCGGTGATGTTCAGGTCTTTCACCGCATCGGCGACGTAGTTATCGCTGACGCCGTTGCAGATGATGCCCCATTCCCCCTGGCCGACCACTCTGTTGTACGGCGAGTCGTCGGTGATACGCGCCGCCTCGGCCTGTCGTTCCAGCAGCCGGGCGTGCAGCTTGCGGGAGACCGCCGGTATGGTCACCCAGTTCATTGGGTCTTTGTCGAAACGGCCTTTGGCGGTGACCGGTGCCAGTTCACCCAAAGCCACGAAGGCATTGGAGTGGTTGATACGCGTGGTGGTGCGCAGCAGAACCGGCTCGCACAGCTTTTCGGACAGTTCGAAGGCGTAAAGCACCATGTCCCTGGCTTCGGGTACGGAGGAGGGCTCCAGCATGGGGATGCCCGCCAGTTTGCCGTAATAGCGGTTGTCCTGTTCGTTTTGGCTGGAGAACATGGCGGGATCATCCGCCGAGACGATGACCAGCCCCCCCTTGACCCCTGTATAGGCCAAGGTCATGAGCGGATCGGCGGCCACATTCAGGCCCACATGCTTCATCATGCACATGGTTCGCAGCCCCGCGCAGGCGGCGCCGGCGGCCACTTCCAGGGCCACCTTTTCATTGACGCTGTATTCGAAATAGAGATCGGTTTCCTGGGACACCTGAAACAGGTTGAGGGAAATTTCGGATGACGGGGTTCCCGGGTAGGTGGTGGCAAACGCCACACCGGCTTCCAGCGCGCCCCGCGCGATGGCTTCGTTGCCCAGCATGAATACCTGGGCGCCGGTTTCGGTTGAGAGTAGTTTGTGCATCGGTCGGCCTCGCATTGAGATTAATGGGTTCGGTGATGTTTGCCCGGCACGCTCATTCTTTTCAGGCATGCGGCATCCGTTCATCGTTGAACATGCCATGATTCGGGGCTTTTGTCCAGAAGCCAGGGAGGTGTGTTAGGGCAGTTTCGAGTGATCTAAAGTTGTGGAATTTTGTCGATTTATTTTTCGCACGGCCCTCTGCCGATTGATCTCGTAAGCCACCCATCAATAGATAGATAGACCGCGCAAAGCGCGACCACAAATCAATAGATCACTATAGCTCACTCGAAATTTTAAACCGCTCAACAGATGTTCAACGTAAAGACATCGAAAAAATCAATTTCGTATATAAGCATAACTAGAAGATATCAATTGGCAATCCACTCCGACCCTGTGGTAGCAGGATTCTAAGTCGTTTTTTTTATATAGATTTTATCGGATCAGCAAAAAACCAGCCGCCGTTTCCCGCACCGAAGCCGTGCGCACGGCTCTGGAGCAGGCTTTTCTGTGGGACGAGGTCAAAGGGCGTCTGGATGCCGATGCCAGGACCTTGTCCGGTGGACAGCAGCAGCGCCTGTGCATCGCAAGGGCCTTGATCCTGGCACCGGAAGTGCTGTTGCTGGACGAACCCACTGCATCCCTGGACGCCAAGGCGGCCGGGGTGATCGAATCCCTGCTGGTGTCCTTGACATCACGGTGCACCCTGTTGATGGTCTCCCATTACATGGAACAGGTGGAACGCATCGCCGACCTGGTCATGGAAATGAGCCATGGGCGCTTAACGGCCCTCGGAAACGCCACATCCAGCTGAAAACCATCGAATAATTCAATATGCGGCATCGAGCGAATAGATTTTTTGACTTTGACTATTATAGGTGCCATCGATAATAATTCCAGCCTGACTAGAATCGTATTACCGCTATAGGCCATCGATCAAATGGATTCATATCTTCATATCATCGGTTTCACCTGAGAAACGTGGCGTGGGCTGCCCGGTTCGGTGCGCCGCAGGTAAACCGTTGATGCCGTTCATCGTTCGAATCCCGGTATCATTCCAAATCAAGTCCTGTGGACAGATAACCTACGGCTTCCGATCCCGGCATTGCGATGCGCCCGTGAGGCGCTGACGCTTTTTGCCTCGTCCATTGGAATGCAATGATTTGAAAGGAATGTGTATGGATGCCGTAGTGAAAATCGAGCGGGGCCGCAAGAACACTTTCATCGAAAAAATCCGTGATCTGTTGCCCAAGGGGGGAAACCTGAACCTTTGTCTCACCTGTGGCGCTTGCGCTTCGGGTTGCCCGGCCACCGGTCTGGAAGGCATGGATCCCCGGAAATTCCTGCGGATGGCGGCCCTGGGTATGGACGCGGAAATCACCAAGCATCCCTGGGTATGGATGTGCTCCATGTGTGCGCGCTGTGTGTATGTCTGCCCCATGGAGATCAATATTCCCCAGCTGGTCTTTGAAGCCCGCAAGCTGTGGCCCCGGGAGGAGCGCCCCAAGGGTATCCTGGGCTCCTGCGATATGGCCCTGCGCAACGACAGCTGCAGCGCCATGGGAACACCTCCCGAGGATTTCCGTTTCGTGGTGGAGGACGTGCTCGAAGAGGTGCGCGAGACCCAGCCCGGATGGGAAGACCTGCAGGCGCCCCTCGAAAAGCAGGGGGCCCATTTCTTTGTCAGCCAGAATTCCCGCGAACCGGTCACCGAGCCCGACGAAATGGTGCCGCTGTGGAAGATCCTTCACCTGGCCGGTGCGGACTGGACGTACAGCTGTTCGGCCTGGGGCGGTGAGAATTACTGCATGTTCCTGGCCGATGACGAGAACTGGAAGAAAATCGCTTCCAGTACCCTGCAGACCGCCAGGGACCTGGGCTGCAAGGTCTATCTGAATACCGAATGCGGGCACTCGACCTATTCGGTGTGGGCCGCCAACACCCGCTACGACATCAATTCGGATCTGGAGATCGCCCCCATGGTGGCCTACTACTATGAATGGATCACCTCGGGAAAGCTCAAGGTCAGTTCGGACTGGAACAAGGACCTCAAGATCAAGTTCACGGTCCAGGATCCCTGCAACCAGATCCGCAAGAGTTATGGTGACGAGCAGGCCGACAAGATGCGGTATGTGGTCAAGGCCTGCGTGGGTGAAGAGAATTTCATCGATATGCAGCCCAACAAATCCAACAACTACTGCTGCGGCGGCGGCGGTGGGTACCTGCAGTCCGGTTATACCGAAGCCCGGCACTACTACGGTAAAATCAAATTCGACCAGATCATCGCCACCGGCGCCGATTATTGCCTGACCCCCTGCCACAACTGCCATGCCCAGATCCACGATCTGGCCGAGCATTTCGGCGGCAACTACCAGGTGACCCATATGTGGACCATAATCGCATTGTCGTTGGGTATCCTGGCCGAAAACGAAAGGGAGTACCTGGGGGACGATCTTCAGGAGGTCTGGCTGCCCGGTGAACCCGGAACCCCCAATCCTTTGGCAGGCAAGTGAAAGGGCGCGGGATGAAGGTTTATCTGGATCCTCGAATCGAGAAGCAGATGCAGGCCTTGCCGCGGGCGGGCCGCAAAGGCGTGCTGGCGGCCGATAAAGCCCGGGAAGCCATCGATCGCGTACGCTGCGGCACGACGGATCCTGCCGAAATCGGATCGTTGACCAAGCATGGCGAACTGCGCATTCGGGGCGTGATGAAATACGATCTGGGCAGTGGCTATCGCCTGATCACCTTTCGGCAGGATAAGGATCTTTTTCTGCTTTTTGTGGGCAATCATGATGAATGCCACCGCTGGATCGAAAACAACCGCGACCTCACGGTGGACCAGATCGTGGAGCGGTGCATCCGGATTCATGTCAGGAACGACTTTGCCGATGCCGCCTGGCCGGGAGAGAACGATGAAACGCTGGCCGACACGGAAGAAAGGGATCCCTTGCCGGAGCTTAGCGAAAAAGATCTACGCTGTATTTTTTGCGGGCTGGTGGGGCGTTTCGACAGCCCCTCAACCTATCGCCGATAGTGTCCGCGCTATCGCCAAGGAGAATGAACCATGCTCACAGTAACGGAAAACGCCCAGAAGCAGATCGCCCTTTTCTTTGAAGAGAACGCCCCCAAACCCATTCGTGTTTTCTTATCCAATGAGTGCGGCGCACCTCAGATCGCCATGGCATTGGATGAAGCAAGGCCGGATGACCGCAGCTTTGAATTCGCCGGCGTCCAGTACCTGGTGGACAGCGCATTTCTCAGCCAGGCCCAACCCATTGAAATCGACTTCGCTGCTAACGGTTTCGCCATTTCGTCGTCACTGGAATTGGGTTCCGGATGTGCCGGCTGCGGATCGTCGGGACAATGTTGCAGCTGAATTCGGGTCGGATGAAAGACAGCGGAAGGCATCGGTCGTTCGCCGGAACGGATGGAGAACCCATAGGGGCAATGGTGCTGGGCACCCCGCGGTCTTCAAAACCGTCGGCCTCGTCTAGACCACGAGGAGGAGGTTCGATTCCCCTTGCCCCTTCCAGCAGATATCCGTATGCCCCATCCGCCTTCCCGATTGGCATGAAGGCGCATAAGGCGACGATGGCACCATGAATACAGCGATTACCATTGGCGTCGCCGGTCATGTGGATCACGGCAAGACCACCCTGGTCAAAGCCTTGACCGGCATCGACACGGACCGCAAGGCCGAGGAGAAGGCCCGCGGACTCTCCATCGAGTCGGGCGTGGCCGAGTTGCGGATGGCGGATGGGCATAGCGTGGCCCTCATCGACGTTCCCGGCCACACCGATTTTTTGAAGAATACCATTCGGGGGCTGAACAGCGTGGATCTGGCCATGCTGGTGGTGGCCGCCGATGACGGGGTGATGCCCCAGACCCGGGAGCATCTTGAAATCCTGAAGTTTTTTGACGTGCGAGCCGGGATGGTGGTTTTGACCAAAACCGATCTGGTGGACCCCGAAACCCTCGAGCTGGCCCGGATGGAAGTGGACGACCTGCTTGCCGGCACCTTCCTCGAACAACGCCCGTTGTTCATGTTCAACAACAAGCAACCGGAACTGGGCAAAGCGATCGTCAGCGGCATCCAAGCCGCCATCGCCTCGGTGGCCGGCAAGCAGACCGACCGGCCCTTCCGTATGTGGATCGACCAGGTGAAAAGCATCGCCGGGCACGGCACGGTGGTCAGTGGTACCGTGTCGTCCGGCAGGATCCGGTGCAATGATACGGTCGCGTTGTTGCCCGCCGGCATCCAGACCCGTGCCCGGTCCCTGCAGACCCATGCCTGCTCCGTTTCGCATGCCGTTGCCGGTCAACGGGTGGGTATCAATCTGCATCGCGTGCCCCTGGACAAGGTTCAACGGGGGATGAGCCTGGGCATCGCGGACGAGATTCTTCCGATTTTGATGCTCAATGCCGACATCCACGTCCTGGCCGATACCGCCCGGGGCATCAAGAACCGGCAACGGGTCAAGGTCTATATCGGGACCTCCGTGACCAGCGCTATGATCGTATTGATGGACGGCGATGTGCTGGCGCCCGGCCGGAACGGATTGGTCCAGATCCGCCTGAAGCATCCGGTGCCGGTCATGGCCCGGGACACCCTGGTGATTTCGCCGCTGAACCTGAGAACCGTGATTGCCGGTGGCCGTGTCTTGGAGGTCACCCGTCAAAAATATCGTTCCGCCAAATCCATGACCGTGCGGCCGGTGCTGTCCATGCTGCAGAAAGGTGATGTAGACGCCTATATCGAAAATAACCTCGTACAACAAAAGGGACGTCTGGTCACCGCAAAGTCGCTGGCCGCCAAAACCGGTTTGCCACCGTCCGTCTTCGAGCGCACCATCAATTCCAGGGTCCAGAAAGGTGAATGGATTTATTTCAAAGGGCAGGGCGCCATCGCCGCAAACCGGCTCCAGGCACTGCAGAAGGAATTCGGTGACGTCGTGGACCAAGTCTTCGCCAGGGACCCCATGAAGAAAAAGGTCGGTCTGGCGGAAATTGCCGAGGTTCTGGAAGACCGCATCGACGACGTGCTGCTGAGACACGTCGCCGATGCCTTGCTCCGGGAGAATAAACTGATTCGGCTGGATGGCGGTTATCGCCCGGTTTCACTGCCTGAAAGGCCATCGGATGGTCGCCCACAGGAAGATACGATCGCCGCTTTCGTGATGGATTATATCGAACGGTCCGGTCTGACACCGGTAAGTCCCGGATATTTCAGCAAACGGCATCCGTCGAAGCTGAACAAAGCCAAGGCGGTCCGCCTGTTCGACTATTTGCACCAGCAGAAACGACTTGTGCGGCTCAATGACAACCGCTATCTGAGCTGCGCCGCCATGGATGAGATCAAGCAACGGGTGGCCCGGGCCATCCAGGCCAAGGGGCACATCACCCTGTTCGATTGCAAGGAAGTATTGGGGTATGGTCGCTCGGGGGGTGCCCATGTGCTGGACTATCTGAATGCCATTGGTTTCACCGTTCGCCGGGAAGACAAACACTATCTGCAAAAGGACGGTGGCTGAATGACGGTGCGCATCTACAACACCTTGTCGCGCACCACAGACTCCCTGCGGCCTCTCGTCCCGGGGCATGTCAAAATATATGTGTGCGGACCGACGGTTTACGCTGATCCCCATCTGGGGCATGCCCGGTCCGCGGTGGTCTTTGACGTGGTCAGGGGCTACCTTGCCGCCACGGGATTACACGTCACCCTGGTGCGCAACATCACCGATATCGACGACAAAATTATCGACAAGTCCCGACGCCGGGGGCTGGACCTTGGATTGCTGAGCGATTACTATACCTACCGTTACCAGGGCGCCATGGCACGCCTCAACGTGCTGCCCGCCGATGCCGAGCCCCGGGCCAGCGAATATATCCCTCAAATTATAGCCTTTATTACAGAACTGATGCGCCGCGGCCATGCCTATCAGGCCGGTGCCGGCGTCTACTTCGCCGTCGATTCAATCACGCATTACGGCCGGCTGTCGGGGCGTCGTCAAGATAGGACCTTCGGGGCATTCGGAAACAATGGCGATATTCACGGCAAGCGCAATCCGGCCGATTTCGCCCTGTGGAAAGCTGCCCGGTCGCATGCCTTCGCCTGGCCCAGTCCATGGGGAATGGGCCGTCCCGGATGGCACATCGAGTGCTCGGCCATGAGCACCGGGCTGTTGGGCGAGGTGTTTGACATCCACGGTGGCGGTGCGGATCTGATTTTCCCCCATCACGAGAATGAGATCGCCCAGGCTGTGGGCCGTTACGGGGCGGTGCCGGCCACGGTCTGGATGCATCACGGCATGGTTACGGCCGGCGGCCGCAAAATATCAAAGTCCGACGGCGGCTATATCAAATTACACGATCTATCGGAGCGTTATCCCGTGGACGTGATCCGACTCTTCTTGCTTTCCAAGCGCTATCGCCATCCGTTGGACTTTACGAAGGGGGCCATGGATCGCATCACCAGGAACCTGGCCCGGTTGCACCGATTTTTAACACGTTTTCAAAAACGGATATCGAGGGTGCCGCAGACGGACACCCGACCCGGTAGTAAAACCTGGGACCGTTTCTGCGAAGCCATGGACGATGATTTCAATTTGCCCATGGCGCTGGCGGCTGTTTTCGAAGGCATTCGCAGGGTCAACCGGGAGATGCGCCACGTGGCGCACAGGCCAATTGCCCAAATGTCTCCGGAATTGAACGGCGAGATACGGGATATTCTTCGGTTATACCGTGACGTACTGGGGCTGTGCATGGTCCATGGCAAGGGTCGGGCACACCATTGTGGCCAAGCTTGCATGCGGTCGAGAGCGGCGGCCGGTCATGATGACCCACCTGGAGCATCGCCATGGGCCGGTGGATACCTCATGAAGCCCCACAATGAAAACTTACTGTAGAGAGCGACCCCTGGAGATTCAATATGGATTTCATCTTTGTCTGTCCCAAAACCCAAAAAACCTTCACTACCCCGAATTTCGAAATTGTCGATAATCGGGGCGTCAAAACCGATGCGGATGGGAATCGGATGCTGGATGCCACGGTGCGTCTGAACGCGCCCTGTCCCTTTTGCGGAGATCGTCACGAATTTCATGCCACCGAATTGTCGTGTCCGTTTTCAGCGGACATCCCGTGACCCGAACGCTGGATAAAGGAGGAGAATTGATGCAGGGGAAAAACATTTTCGCAACGCGATGGGGAATCATTGTCGTGGGTGCCATCATCGGTATCCTGGCGCCGTTACTTCAGAAACTGGGCAACCCGGGGAATATGGGGATCTGCGTGGCCTGTTTCGAACGTGATATCGCCGGAGCCATCGGCATGCACCGGGCGGCGGTGGTGCAGTACATGCGCCCGGAGATCATCGGCTTCGTCCTCGGTTCCATGATCGCCGCCTATCTGTTCAAGGAATACCGGCCCAGGGTCGGATCGGCCCCCATCGTGCGTTTCGTGCTGGGGGCCTTCGCCATGATCGGCGCCCTGGTCTTTCTGGGATGCCCCTGGCGGGCGGTCCTGCGTCTGGCCGGTGGGGACGGCAACGCCATTTTGGGATTGCTGGGATTGACCTTCGGGATCTGGATCGGCACCCTTTTCCTTAAGAAGGGTTACAACCTGGGGCGCACCCAGACCACCCACGCCACGGTGGGCTGGATGCTGCCGCTGATCATGCTGGGGTTTTTCATCCTCATGCTGATCTACCCCCAGGCCGAGGGTCAGGGCCAGAGCGGGGTATTGTCCTACAGCCTGAAAGGCCCCGGCGCCATGCATGCCCCGTTGTTTTTGTCGCTGATCGTCGGATTGGGCATCGGTTTCCTGGCCCAGCGCTCTCGTTTCTGCACCATGGGCGCCATTCGGGATACCGTGCTTTTCGGGCAGACCCATCTGCTGGGCGGCTTTATCGCCCTGGTGGTGGTGGCCTTTGTGACCAATCTTGTTCTGGGACAGTTTAATGCCGGGTTCGCCGGCCAGCCGGTGGCCCACACCATGCATTTCTGGAATTTCGCCGGCATGACCCTGGCCGGTCTGGCCTTTGCCTTGGCCGGCGGATGTCCGGGACGACAGCTGTTCCTCTCCGGGGAAGGGGACGGGGATGCGGCCGTCTTTGTGATGGGCATGATCGTGGGCGCGGCCTTCGCCCACAACTTCGGATTGGCCAGTTCGCCCAAGGGTGTCGGCCCCCACGGCATCGCTGCGGTGGTGGTCGGTCTTATTGTCTGCCTGTTCATTGGCTTTACCATGCGAAGAAAAGGTGTATAAGGAGGTACATATGGCAGTGACAGTCGATGCAAGGGGGCTTTCGTGCCCCCAGCCGGTTATTCTGACCCTGGATGAAATCAAAAAGGGTTCCGACAACGAGATCATCATCCTGGTGGATACCGACACGTCCAAGGAGAATGTGACCCGCGCCGCTGAAAGCCAGGGGTGTCGGATCAACGAGGTCACTTCCGAAGGCGAGGGGTATCGCATCGCGATGACCAAGGGGTAAGCGTGCTTGCGTTCCTGAAAAAGCTGCGACCCAAGCCGCGCTCCAGGGAGGGCGGCTTGTCGGCGGATATCGGCATCCTGGTCTTCGAGAGCACCAGCGAGGTCATCCAGGCCGAAAAGGTGTTGAAACAGGCGGGGTGGTCCATCCGGGTGATGGGCCCGCCTCCCGAAATTCAGACCGGCTGCGACCTGGTGATCGAATTTCCGCTCATCGAGGAGTTGAATATCATCAGAGCATTGGATAAGGTCGGTGTGACACCGCTCCAGGTGGTGCCGGTGACCGCACCGTTGCTGGCACCGGTGGATCTGTATCAGACCAAGGATTTCGGGGATTACCTGATGGTGCGTGCAGCCAACATGAAGATCACCATTGCCAAGGCGGATCTGACCATCGTCAATATTTCGGGCGGCGGGTGTCCGGATGTGCCCTATCTGGCCCAGGCCATGGTGGGCAAGACGCTGCACCAGGCCCCAAGACCCAAGGATCTGGGGCAAACCCTGTGCGGGTATGCCCTGGAACTGGCCTACGCGGCATTGTTTAACCGATGTTAGGCGTGGTGGGTACCATCCCGGATCCGGCGTTTCCACTGATCCATGGCACTGTCCGACGGGAAGGCCGTAACATACGGGTCGGCGACCGCACCATTGATATCCATCGTTGCACACCGGCGCTTCTGGCGGCCGTGCTGAGCGCTTCGGAAGCGGTTCCAGTGCCCCGAGGTCTATGCTTTCCTGGTGGGGGACATCGGCAAGGGTGACGGCAGCCGTCGGCTATACGAATTCCTTTCGCAACATCTGCCGGAGTTCGACTTCGATGTCCTGACCTTTCACTACCTGCAACCGGATGTGGATTGGCACAACCGGGTGCTGTTCGCCGCCCAGGGCATGGCCCGCAAGCCGATTCTGATTGCCGATGCCGGGTTCATGTACGCCGCCAAGATGAGCGGCCAGTCGGCCGCCTATGAATTCTTTACACCCGATGCCGGGGAGCTGGCCTTCCTGGCGGACGAACTGGCGCCGCACCCGTTTTACACCCGGGGGTTCATCCTGCACGCTGACAACCGGGTCCCCGATCTGATCCGGCAGGCCCATGGGCACGGGAATTCGGCCGAATACCTTCTGGTAAAGGGCAAAGTGGATCATATCGCCCACGGGGGCGAAGTGGTCGCAACGGTGGACCATCCCTCCTTCGATGCCATGGAAGCCATCGGCGGCACCGGCGACAGCCTGACCGGATTGCTGGACCGCTCTGAGAGGGGCCGGCTATGACGCCGTGGATGCGGCCCGGCTGGCGGCCAGGGCCAACCGTCTGACCGGGTGCTATGGTGAACCCGATCCCGCCACCCAGGTGGCGGAACTCATTGACAGGATCCCCCGGGCTCTGGCAAGTCTGCTGAACAACGAACCTAAGGACGCGTGTTATGGAACCCAAGAAACTACGCCTGACTGAAACCGTCAACGGTGCCGGCTGAGCCTCCAAGCTGCCTCCAGGGGACCTGGACAAGGCGCTGTGCGGGTTGGATTTTCCCACCGATGCGAATGTGCTCGTCGGCCTGGAGAGGGCCGACGATGCCGGTGTGTATCGCATTACGGACGATGTGGCCTTGATCCAGACCGTGGATTTCTTCACCCCCGTTGTCGACGATCCCTATTGGTTCGGGCAGATCGCGGCCGCCAATGCCCTGAGCGATGTTTATGCCATGGGGGGCGTTCCCAGGACCGCCATGAACCTGGTGGCCTTTCCCAGCAAGACCATGGATATGAGTATCCTGCGTCAGATTATCCAGGGCGGTATCGACAAAATGAAGGAGGCTGAGGTCGCCCTGGTGGGCGGCCACAGCATCGAGGACAAGGAGATCAAATATGGTCTTTCGGTGACCGGTATCATCCATCCGGACCGGGTGCTCACCAAGAAAAATCTACGACCGGGAGACAGACTGGTGCTCACCAAACCCCTGGGTACCGGTATCGTCAACACCGCCATCAAGGCGGGGATGGCCTCTGATCAACTGAGCGAAATGGTGACGCGCCTGATGGCCGCCCTTAACCGCGATGCCGCCCGCATCATGACCGGTTATGATATCAGTGCCTGTACGGATGTTACCGGGTTCGGGTTTTTAGGGCATCTTGCCGAAATGGTCAGCGGTTCGGGGAAGGGGGTGCGCATCGAGGCCCAACGGGCACCGGTGATTTCCGAAGCCCTGGAACTGGCCAACATGGGGCTCATACCGGCAGGTGCATACAAAAACAGGGATTTTCGCAATGACATGATCATCGTGGCCGAAACCGTCCCCCGAGGTCTTGTCGATATCTTCTTCGACCCCCAGACATCGGGCGGGCTGTTGATCGCCGTCGCCCGTCATCAGGCCGATGATTTTGCAGCCGCCCTGGTGGAGGCCGGTATGCCCCGTGCCGCTATCGTGGGCGACGTTATCGACACTGCCGACGAAAAGATATGGGTGGCATGATCCCCCACAGAATAGTATTTAAACGAACAAGGAGATATGCAATGAAAGAGATCGACGCCCGTGGACTGGCCTGTCCGGCCCCCGTACTGCAAACCAAGGCCGCCCTGCAGGAAGAAAACATCGACCATCTCCGCGTGGTGGTGGATAATGCCGCCTCCCAGCAAAATGTGCAGCGTTTTCTGGAATCCCAGGGGTTCGAGGCCACCCTGAAGCAGGCGGGGGCAGACTATCTGGTGGTGGGCGCGCGCACGGGGCAACCGTTGCCGCAGGATGAACCCAAAACAGCCGCTGTTGCGGAAGGCGACACGAAAAAAATCATGGTCATGTGCGCCTCCGATCGTATGGGGTTCGGCGACGACGTTTTGGGCCGGAAGCTGATGATCAACTTTTTGAAAACCCTGAAGGAAATGGGCCCCGATCTATGGCGTCTGGTTTTTGTCAACAACGGCGTCAAACTCACCATCGAGGGGTCGGCGGCATTGCCGGATCTGAAGGCATATGAAAATGACGGACTCAAAATTCTGGTCTGCGGCACCTGCCTGGATCACTTCGGGCTGCTGGAGCAGAAGCGGGTTGGCGAAACCACCAACATGCTCGATATCGTAACCGCCATGCAACTGGCCGATAGGGTCATCAATATTTAGAAGTGATTTAAACAGGTGTTAATGCATCCATCTGCATCTCAGGGCAAAGCGGGTGTTGCCAATCGCCGGCCAACTGTGTATAAAAAACCACAACATGAAGAAACATCACTGTCCGTAGCAAAGCGAATATGACAGGACGAATTGGGTTGGTTTTGGTGAACGATCTTCCCCTGAGGGTTCCGGAACGGGTGGTTAAGGAATAGCCGCCCCATTTCGGCAAACAAGTTGGGGTGAAATCGGGTTCAGAGCTCTAGTGTCGCAGATCGGGGTGCTGGTTGTGATGTTCGACAAGATAGTACTGCAGTCGGCCGGATCGCTGGCAGTCGCCATTTTGGGGCTGCTGATGGTGGTCCTTCAAGTCGTTTTCTTCCTGAAAAAGCCCTCCTTTAAATGGTTTGTATGGAGTGCGGCGATCTCCTTTTCAGGGATGGTGTATGCCATCGGTATTTTTCTGGAGTACAATACGCCAGCGGGGAATCTGAACCGTTTCGGCGGGCTGCTTGAATTTTCGGCCCTTCTGGGGCTGGTCCACTGTCTGTTTGGCTTCACTTTCTCCTATTTCGGCCTGAAGGGGAGGCGTTATCATACCCTGGCAGGCTTTTTCCACATCTTGATTCTCATTCTTCTATGGACCTCCAGTCATATCGTGGCCGATGTTTTTGTGCGCCGCGATTTCATCTGGAGTTCCCAGCCCTACATCGAATCCGATGTGGGGCCCTTGGGACTGCTCTTTGAACTCTATGTCGCCTTGAGCTGCATTACCGCTATCGTTTTCTGGATCCGGTACAAGGGGCCCGATCCGGGTTACCGATACACTTATGTGGCCGGCATGCTTTGCTGGCTTGCGTTCGGATTGCATGATGCCTTAGCATCGCTGGGGGCTTCGAGCGTCCTGTATTTCATGGAGTACGGGTACTTCAGCTTCTCCGCGGTGGTCTTATGGGTGCTATTCAGCAGCTACGTGGATGCGTCGGTGGAAGATAAATACCGCGTGATTACCGAGTTCGCCAGCGACGGCATCCTCTTCCTTCAGGGCGGAAAAACGGTTTTCGGTAACCCGGCGGCGAATGATCTGCTTGGCCGACCGGTGAATAGGGCCAAAGTGGAAAAATTGATCAAGGCGATTATTCCGGAGGACCGGGAGTCGCTCCTTCAGTACTGCCGGGATTTGAATTGGACGAGGGAATCCGCCGGTGCCGTCGCCATCCGGGTCAAAGCAGAAGATCGGAAAGAGCAGATCGTGGAAATAAGGGCCAGCCTCATCCAGTACCGTGACAGGCCGGCCAAACTGATCATTATGCGTGATATCACCGAAAAGGTTAAGGAAGAGCAAGATCTGAAGGAAAACGAACAGAAAATGTTCCGGCTGAAGAAGATGGAGTCCCTGGGCCTGCTGGCAGGCGGTGTGGCCCACGACCTGAACAACGTGCTCTCGGGGATTATCAATTATCCGGAGCTGATCCTGATGAACCTTCCCGAAGACAGTTCGCTTCGCAAATCGGTCGAGGCCATCAAACAATCGGGGCTCAAGGCGGTGGCCATCGTTCAGGATCTGCTCACCATGGCCAGGGGTGTGGCCATCGTCAAGCAACCGTTAAATCTGAACGATGAAGTCCTCAACTACCTGTCGTCGCCCGAACATCACAAGCTGAAACACTATCATCCCGATGTCACCATTAACACCGATCTCGACACCAACCTTTTCAACATCCGGGGGATCGTCGGTTCATATCGGGAAGGTGGTCATGAACCTGGTGTCCAATGCCAGCGAAGCCATCGAGGGGCAGGGCGAGATCACCGTCCATACCGAAAACAGGTATCTCGACCGGCTGTTGAAAGGCTATGAAACCGTTACCGCCGGCGAATACGCGGTTTTAAAGGTCTCCGACACCGGGCCGGGCATCTCCGGGGAAGATCTGAGCCGGATTTTCGAACCTTTCTTCACCAAAAAAGTCATGGGCCGGAGCGGAACCGGCCTGGGGCTCGCCCTCGTGTGGAATGTTCTTCAGGATCATGACGGGTATATCAACGTGGTTACCGGTGACAACGGTACGACTTTTGAGCTCTATTTCCCAGTGACACGGGAGATATCTGCGGCTCAAGCTTCGGCTTTGCCCGTCGAGGCATTATACGGAAACGGTGAATCCATCCTGGTGGTGGATGATGTGGAGAGCCAACGGGATATTTCCTGTCGCATGCTGGCCTCCTTGAACTACCAGGTTGAAGCCGTCGAGGGCGGAGAGGCGGCCGTGGATTACCTGAAGACCTGCGAGGTGGATTTGCTGATTCTGGATATGATCATGGACCCGGGGATCGATGGTCGTGAGACCTATGAGCGGGTCATTGAGATGCATCCTGGCCAGAAGGCCATTATCGTTAGCGGCTTCTCCGAAACCGATCGGGTCAAGGGAGACCCTGAAGCTGGGAGCTGATCGGTATTTAAAAAAACCCATCCTGCTCGAAGACCTGGGGAGGGCGGTCATGAACGTTCTGCATGGCGGGCAGGATCTTCAAGGCCCTTGACCAAACAGACAACCATCTTAAAAGGGATTTGAGTGTTCAAGACCGCGAAGGAGGTCAAAGTTAATCCGCAGCCATTCGGTTATATTTCTGGGGTTTTGCTTTGGGCGCTTAAGATGAGACTTCGTTGTACGATTGGTGTCAAGCGGTGCTTTTAACGCCTTGCCGATACGCTTCAAACAGGCTCAGCCAGCTTTCCCCGGCACGCGGGCAGGTTTGAATAAACTCCATGAAATCGGTCAGGCTGTCCAGCGTCGCGTCGCTGAGCGCATGTTCCATCTTGCAGGCCTCTTCGTCGGCAACATCATGGTCAATTGTGAGTATTTCCGTCAGAAATTTCCGTAAAATTTCATGGCGGCGACGCATTTCTTTGCCAACGCCGGCCCCGTTTTTGGTAAGCTCTACATATTCATACTTTTCGTAATTCACCAATCCTCGATCGTTCAGGGTCTTGAGCATGCTGGAGACGGTGGGCATCTTGACATCCATTCGTCTGGCGATGTCCTTGACGCGAACCACTCTTTTTTCCTGGTCCAGATCGAAGATCGCTTCAAGATAATCCTCCATGACCGAGGTCAGCGGTTTTTCAACGGCTGATGCTTTTTTGGATTCCGCCATCTTAAACGCCTTTTTGTTAGGATGATAAAACATTTATCAAAAACCCTATTAGATCCTTCCCCGGACTTTGTCAAGTTGGCTGGAATTGTATGGCGCATGGACAGCGGCAAAAGTCTATCTTGGATGAAACGAATTGGGTGGAAAGGGGGCTTTACACGTCGAATCGGTTGGGGCATAATCGATTTTTCACAAAATATCCGAACCCAATGGTTGCATCACTATGCCCCATTACCCACATCTTTTTACGCCGGTTCGTATCGGGTCCCTGCATGTTAAGAATCGGCTGCTCATGTCGGCCATGAGCATCAATTTCGGTGTCGACCAGGATGGTTATGTCACCGACCAGTTGGTCCATTATCTGTTGGCGCGGGCCCGGGGCGGGGTGGGCATGATGCTGGTTGGCGGCGGCGGGGTGGATCCCGCCGGTGTGGAGCTTCCCGATCTGCCGGCCCTCTGGGATGACCGATGCCTTCCGGCACTATCCGCCATGGTGGCCGCGATCAAGCCCTATGACTGCCGTTTCGGCATGCAGCTCATGCACGGCGGTCGTCAATCCTACCATGACCATAAAGTGGCGCCTTCGGCCATCCCGGCGCCGGCCCTGGCCAAGGGTATTCCCAGGGCCCTGGCGACCGATGAAATCCCCCGGGTGGCCGCGGCTTTCGGCGATGCCGCGCGCCGATGCCGGGAGGCCGGTTTCGATTTCATCGAGATCCACGCCGCACACGGCTACCTGATCAATCAATTTCTCTCCCCCAATGCCAACCAGCGGGAAGATCACTACGGTGGCCGTTTTGAAAACCGGATCAGATTTCTTCTGGAAGTGCTGGCCGATATCCGGGCCAAATGTGGCAGGGACTTTCCGGTGGGGCTGCGCATCAACGGCGAGGATTATATCGATCGCGGCTGGAACCTGTCCGATGCGGTCCGCCTGGCCCCGATTCTGGAGCAAAATGGTGCTGCTTATATCCATGTCTCGGCCGGTGTATACGGCAGCCGCCAGTTGACCATTCCATCCATGTATGTGGCGCAGGGGTGTTTTGTGCATCTGGCCGAGGCCGTCAAGAAAGTTGTCTCGATTCCGGTGATCGCCGTGGGACGGATTAAAAAGCCCGCCATGGCCGAAGACATTCTGAGGCGGCGTCAGGCCGATATGGTGGCGCTGGGACGCTCCCTGCTGGCCGATCCTGACTGGCCCCGAAAGGTCGCTGGTGAAAAAGCGCATCAGATTCGTCCCTGTATCGGCTGCTGCCTGGGGTGCATTCATACCGTTTTTCAGCTGGAGCCGGGAGGCTGCGTGGTCAATCCGGACGTGGGTCGGGAATACCTGCTCAAGGCACCCGAGCCGACCCATGCTCGCAAACGGGTGTTGGTGGTGGGCGCCGGTCCGGCCGGTCTGGCGGCGGCCCGTATGGCAGCGGTGCGAGGCCATCGGGTCTGGCTCTGCGAAAAGTCTCCGCTTCCCGGCGGCCTTCTGCAACTGGCCGCCAAGGTGCCGGGACGACAGGAATTGGTGGATATCATCGACTATTTGGCTGCCGAACTGGAACGCCTGGGGGTGGTGCGGCTTTACGGTCGCCAGTTGGACGTGACGCTGCTGGATGAGGTGGCCCCCCAGGCAGTGATCATGGCTACCGGCAGTCTGCCGGATATTCCCATGATCCGTGGCTTGCTCAACGCACGGATGGCGGTGTGTTCGGTAACGGAGGTTCTAGAGGGCCAAATTGAGGTCGGTCCGCGGGTGCTGGTCTGGGGGGGCGGCCAGGCTGGCCTGGTACTGGCCGATCACCTGGCCACAGCAGGACGGGAAGTGAGTGTCCTGCACCGCAAAGACCATTTTGCCGAGGAGATGTCCAGCAACGACCGTTTTTACCTGCGGGAACGGCTCCATCGATCCGGCGTAAGGCTATACAAGCAGGTCCGTGTCCGCAAGTTTGGCCCGGACGATGTCGTTTTCGAGAGCCATTGCGGCGTCGTGACTCTCGAGGGCCTGGACAGCGTTGTCCTGGCTGACCGTTTCAGACCGCTACGCGAGGCCGCCAACCTGGTCCGTGGATTCGGACTGACACCGATATTCATCGGCGACGCCAAGCAGCCGCGGCACGTGATCTACGCCATCCATGAAGGTGAGGAGGCGGCAAGCGATATCGATTGACATTTATGCGTCACACTATCAAAACGGAGGAAACGAATGACCGACAATGTGCTTATCAATCTGTCTTGTGGCACCGACAACCCCAATCGCACCACACGGGCGGTTTTCTTCGCCATGATGGCCCATAAAGAGGGCAAGAACGTCACCCTTTTTCTTCTGGATGAAGGCGTCTACATTGCCAAGGAGGGCATGGCCCAGCATATCAGGGCGGCGACGGGAGACGCCTGCGACGATCATCTGACCTATCTCCAGGCCCAGGGCGTGCCCATCCTCGTGTGTACGCCCTGTGCCGTTGCCCGTCAGATCAAAGAGGAAGATCTTATCGAAGGCGCCCGTATGGCCACCGGCGTTGAGATGATTCGACTGGCCTGTGATGCGGCAGTGATCAGCCTGTAGCAGATAGCTTATGGTTCGACGGTCTGCGCTTGCCATGGGAAGATGAGGTTGTCCGGCATCAGCCATTGGCAGATGACGATACATTCGAGCCCGAACGGCAGATACCCGCCGTAGCCGAGTATCGGCATGGCGAAGATATGAAAGCGGTCCACAAAGGGGATGGCATATTCCCATCGTGCCAGGCTGCCGCTGTTCCACATCTCCCAGAAGAAGCCGCATACCAGTGCCGCAATGGCAGGAGTGACGATGGGGCGCCAGTCGCCCCGTTCGGCAAAATGAAAAATGGCGACCCGACCGGCCACGGCCTGCAGGGAGGTGATGACCAGCAGCGGGGCGACCCATACCAGGGCGAAGAGATAATCGGGAAACAACCCGATCAGGAAGAGGCCCAGGGCGGAAAGAATAAGCACCGTCTTCGGTGTAAAACGTTGCTGCAGGCGGGCAATCTTTGCACGCTGCCGAAGGCCGTCTCCCAGGGGATGGAAGGTCAATAACAGGCGATAGGTGCTCAGGACCGCCGGCAACACGGTTGCGAAGGCCAGCGAAGCAAAAAACGTATAGGCCCACGGGCCGAAATCCTGGATACCGATATAATACCAGTTCTGCACAAAACGGTTGAGATACTCGAAGAACCACCAGAAGAGCGCGCTCATGGGCCAGAGCAGCAAAAACCGGCCGGGGGCGTCGGTGGCCGGGCTGGTGCCGCTGCGCCAGACACACAGGGCGTTGACCAATATAATGTAACCGATCCAGGGGAGACAGAAGGTATGCCCCTGGAAAATGGCAAACCATGGGAAACGCTGCCAGGCCAGGATCCAGCCTGAAATCAGAATCACTAAGCCGATCCAGCCCCAGCGGGGAAACTGCTGCCGAAGTGAGCGGCCGGAGGATCGGTTCCCAAGTGCGACACCGCGGATAAGCCAACCCAGTCCCAGCAGCATGAGCAGGTTGAGTATCGTGAATACTGCGAAGGCCGTCCAGGAGAAACCGGCGTGGGCCACATAGCGGGTCAGGGGCGGGAATTCAAAGTATCGCCGCCATGGATGGCCCGCCAACACGGCACCGGCCGGGGGCAGAAGCAGTAAGATGGCGGCCGCCGGAAGGACCAGGCGTATTGTGGCGTTCAAAAAGTCCTGGCGGGCGTCTAATTCAGACAAGGTTGACCATCTCATAGCTGTTGCCGGACAGGTCCACCAGCAAGAGCCGGTTACGGAGGGTGCTTTCCGTCTGGCCCAGCAATACTTTGATAACTTCAGCGCTTTCAATGGCCGCTATGGTGGAGACGCCCTGTGGCAGGCAACCCAGTCGGGTTTCCGCACCACGGGGGCTTTTCAGGGCGTCGGGCGGCCCGTAGATCAGTGCCAACCCGGCGTCCTGGGGATAGATCGTGGTGATATGACCGGATACGCCGGCCACGGCGGCGGATACCATGGGCAACCGGGCCTGGCGGGCGACGGCCTGCAGATCGAACCGGGTGACGATGTTGTCCAGGCAATCGACCACTACCTGGGAGTTGTCCACCAGGTGTGGGCCATTGGCCGGCGTAAAAGGCATGTCGTAAATAATGGCATCCACCGAGGCGTTGATGGCCCTGAGTCGGTTGCGCGCCGATCTGGCTTTGGACGTGCCTAAGGCGGCGTGGCTGCTCAGCAGTTGGCGATTGAGGTTGTGGTCTTCAAATATGTCGCCGTCCACCAGAACCATGTTCCCCACCCCGGCGCGGCCAAGAATCTCCACCAATGTGCCCCCCAGGCCGCCGAGGCCCACCACGGTGATCCGGGATGTTAATAGACGAATCTGGTCTTCAAGGGAAAAGGTGCTGAAGTTACGGGCATAGCGAAGGGGCAGGATGCCGTCTTCCAATGCGGCAATTTCGATGGTTCTGGTCAGGACGCCATGGCGGATGGCCAATTGCTCGGTTTGGGCAACGGTGAGAGCGTGGCTTTCGGTGCCGTCCGGCATCATCACCGATCGTGCTTCATTCTGTATGGATTGGCGCATTTCACGAATCATCCGACTACCCTCCACCGACCGGCGGGAATATCCCCACCCGTTCACCGCCCTTTAAGGGCGTGTCGGGCCGGCATCGAACGCCGTCCACGAAAATCAGCCTGGCTTCATCCACAGGGACATCCAGACGCTGCAACAAACCGGCCACCGTCAGTCCGGGTTCAATCTTGTACGCCCCTGAATCGGACGGTGTTTTAGACGCCAGGCTGGCGAAAAGTTTTACTTCGATGAACACCATCTTCATACCGCCTCGAATATGAATTCTGCATGTCAATGAAACAAAAGTATAAGCGCCCTACAACAATGTCAAGCCATCCTAGTTAGAGATCAATCCGATGGTGGCTGGAACGTTTAAGTTCAATCCATGCCTTGATGGATCCATTTTTCTTTTCAGGAACGGCGGGGAGACGATGGTGGTGATTTTAATGTGTTTTTAGGCCTATAGTATAGACACCGCGCACCCGAATTGCTAAATACCACCGTAGCGGGTAAGGCGACACTCTTGAATCCCAGAGCGCGGCAGCCGTGAGGCGCCTTGACATCCCAGGTTACATAATAATACCGGCACCGGCGGCAGTGGATGGTATGTGGCGTTTTCATTTATTCATCGGATCACTATGTAACTGCTGTTGGTGCCGGATAGCACCAAAATCCTTTCTACGGAAACAGCGGTATGTCGTAGGAAAAAAATCGGCAGAATTCCATAACTTCAGATCACTCAAAATTCAAAAACACTCGAAACTGAACCTAAAGGAGTCTACCACATGTCACTGCCATTTTCCAAAGCCTTGGTTACCGGTGGCGCCGGATTCATCGGATCCCATCTCGTCACGACGCTGGTGGAACAAGGTTGCCGCGTAACGGTGCTGGATAATCTTTCCAGCGGCTATGAACACAATCTTGAGCATGTCAGGGATGACATCCATTTCGTTCAAGGCGATATCCGGGATATCGAAACCCTTAAGGCGGAAATGGCCGGGTGTGAGGGTGGCTTTTCACCTGGCGGCCGTGGTGTCGGTGACCAAAACCGTGGAAGATCCTTTGACAACGGCACTTGTCAATGACATGGGCACCCTCAAGGTGCTGGAAGCGGCGAGAATGAACGGTGTCGGACGGGTGGTCCTGTCCAGTTCAAGCGCGGTCTACGGAGATGATCCCCAATCGCCCAAATGCGAATCCCTGCCTCCCAATCCGTTGAGCCCTTACGCCGTTCAAAAACGCACCAACGAGCACTATGCCCGTATCTATTGCGAACTCTATGGCCTGCAAACCGTTTGTCTGCGTTATTTCAATGTTTATGGTCCGCGTCAGGATCCATCCTCACCCTATTCGGGGGTGATTTCCATTTTCATGTCCAAGGCCGCCCGCAACGAAGCACCGCTGATTTATGGCGACGGCTGTCAGACACGCGACTTTGTTTATGTCAAGGATGTGGTGCAGGCCAATCTGTTGGCCGCCCGGCATGAGAATGCACCCGGCCATGTCTTCAATGTGGGGACCCAGCACTCGGTGAATATCAATGCGTTATGGGAACGAGTGGCGGCCCTGGGGGCGTGCACCCGGAAAGCCAGGCATGCCGATGCACGGCCGGGAGATATCATCGAGTCCCTGGCGGATATTCGCCTGGCCAGGGACCTTTTGGGCTTTCATCCGACATATGCTTTAAGAAGCGGCCTGGAAAAAACCTTTGCCTGGTATCGGGAAAACACCCGTTAAGGCAAATCGTCAACGAGCACATGATCCCTGCCGTTTCGATGCGTTCGAACGAGGCCAAAGCGATGCGATGGGATAGGGATGGAAGGCTGATCGGTCCTGTGAGCGCTTTCGTATGGGTATGGTTTATTGGTCGTTTTTCATTTTTTCGTAGAGATTTTTAACCATCACACCCCGCCAGCTTCCCCTTCCAGAAACTGTGGGGAATCCCTGGGTGGCAATTTGTCGTGCGATTTTCTCCCAGCTGCTGCCGTCATTGCGCATGACATCGATCAACTCAAACAGTTTTTGGTGCTGATCATCCCCGGTTTCCTTGTGCCGATTTTCCTTAGCTTCTGAAGCGTCAGAGGCGACGGTCTCCGTTGGGATCTGCTTGCCGCTCGGATTGACGGCTTCCCCATTATCTGCCGTAGAAGGATCAAGCTGGGCAAACAGATCTTCAACATCCGTGGCGTTGGGATTGGCCATTCGATAAACGCTTTTGGCCAGCACTTCCAAGGCTTTGGCTTTGCGGTTCTCGGATTCGATCCGGGCCTTGTAAAATTCGGCCATGCGTCTCTGGGTTTCGGATACTGTTTCAAGGATTTCCTTGATGGCGTTCAGGCGTTCAAATGATTCCTTGGATTCCTGGTCCTTTTTCCGGCGATCCATGACGTTACGTTTGTTTTTGTACTGCGGATCTCCATAGGAGCGACCGGAGCGATCGGTTTGCTTGAGTTTTCCGCTACGCAAATTGTGCAGAAAATCATCCATAGATTTATCTCCTTATGCTAAGGCTATTTTGCTGCTGAAAATACGCTTTGCTGCTCGTCCCAATGTGAAAAATTTGTTCTGCGAATAAAGGCAGCTGATTGATTTGAAACGACGCTGTACAAATCAATCTAGGGAGGACTAGATTGGACTTTGATGTGGCTTCAGCTCGTTTTAAGGGTTATCGGTTATCGGCCAAGATAACTTTAATGATACGGATCAACTGCTACATTATTTATTATGCGTCACATTTAAAAAATAGTGCTACGGCGCATGGCGTGGCATTAACAATATTGATTAAATCGTAAAAAAGTCTCCGATGGGTCATGCCGGATTCGATCCGTAATTCAGAAGCCATTGAAAATACAGGATCCCGGCCTTAGCCGGAATGACGGAAAACGGAAAATCTCGACTTTTACGAGCTCATCAATGTTGATAAGTTAATGCTTTTTTCAGTAAAGGTCAACAGCTGTTTGAAAGGTGGCCGAGGTCTAAATTGTATTCTTACACTATTAACCTTGGCGGCCTTTGTTTCGCTGCACATCAGCGTTCTTTTTCTTTGATGGGTTTCCAAAGAAGTTTCACTCTATAAAATCTATGAAGGCCAGAGCGCTTTCGGTTCAAAAGAGAGGGTGGCGAACAGGTCGTCAACGGTTTCCGACCTTCGAATCAGCTCTACCTTACCATCCCCCCGCAGGAGCAATTCCTGGGGTCGTATTTTCCCATTGTAGTTGAATCCCATGCTGTGTCCGTGGGCGCCGGTATCCTGAATGATCAGAATATCACCGTCGACGATATCTGGCAGCCGGCGCTGGATGGCAAACTTATCGTTGTTTTCACAGAGGCTGCCCACAACATCCACTTCTTTGGCGTTCTCCGTCAGGGGTTTGTCAAGCACATCGATATGATGATAGGCGCCGTACATTCCGGGCCGCATCAAGGCGGACATGCAGGCATCCACGCCGATATAGGTCCGATAAATTTCTTTGCGGTTAATGGCTTTGGTCACCAGAACGCCGTGGGGACCGGTCATGAATCGTCCGCTTTCCATGAGCAGGTGTGGTGCGTAGCCATGGTCGGACCGGAATCGGTGAATGAGGTCGCTGACCTCAAGGCCCAGGGCGTTGAGATCGAGAGCGGTATCTTCAGGCCGGTAGGGAATTCCCAGGCCACCGCCGATATTGATGAACTCAAAACGGATCCCCAGTTCGTCATTGACCCATGCGGCCACTTCCAGGAGCATTTCGGCGGTTTGTACCATATAGTGATAGTTGAGTTCGTTGGAAGCCAGCATGGTGTGCAACCCAAAACGGGTGGCCCCGCGTTCACGAGCCATCTTGTAGGCCTCCACAAGCTGATGGTGGGCCACCCCGTATTTGGCCTCCACCGGGTTGCCGATGATACTGTTGCCTGTGCGTCGAGGACCCGGATTGTATCTGAAACATATCAGTTCGGGCATTATCCGGACTTTGGGGATTAAGGAGATATCGTCCAGATTGAGAATGCATCCGCCATCGGCCGCCGCTGCATCGAATTCGGTCGGGCTGGTGTTGTTGGAGGTGAACATGATGTCGTCTCCCCCGGCGCCGATGCTGCGGGCCAATACCAGCTCACTGATGGAACTGCAATCGAAACCGAACCCCATGTCGCGCATGATGTTCATGATGCTTGGGTTGGGGAGCGCTTTGACCGCGAAGTATTCCCGGAATCCCTCGAGGGCACCGAATGCGGTTTTGAGATTGGCGCCGGTCTGGCGAATGCCCGTTTCGTCATAAATATGAAAGGGGGTACCGAACGTTTCGGTGATCTCCGTTAACCGGGGGAATAGACGATCTTTGAAATCGGCTGACATCGGCATGATGGTTCTCCTTAGCCCAGGACGCTTTCGATGCGCTGCATGGCCCGCTGAACGTTTTCGTAACTGTTAAAAGCACTGATGCGAATATAGGCTTCACCGCATTTGCCGAATCCGGCACCTGGCGTGCACACCACACCGGCTTTCTGCAGTAACAGGTCAAAAAAATCCCATGAATTACGGCCACCGTTGATCCAGATATAGGGCGAATTGTCGCCGCCAACGCAATCGAAGCCCAGGGCGATCATGGATTTGCGGATATAGGCGGCGTTAGTCAGGTAGCCGTCGATGATCTCCTTGATCTGGGATTGGCCCTGGGGACTGTACACGGCCTCAGCGGCACGCTGGACCGGGTAGGCCACACTGTTGAATTTGGTGGTGTGGCGGCGGTTCCACAGGTCGCGGATGGAGACGGCGGAACCGTCCCGGGTATAGGCCTGACAGTCTTTGGGCACCACGGTGTAGGCACAACGGGTGCCTGTAAAACCAGCGGTTTTGGAGAAGCTGCGGAATTCGATGGCCACCTCCCGGGCGCCCTCGACTTCATAAATGGAGTGGGGCAGGCTGTCATCCCGGATAAAGGCCTCGTAGGCTGCATCAAAAAGGATCAGCGCCTTGTTCCGGCGGGCATAGTCCACCCACGCCTGAAGCTGTTTCTTGGAGATGGCGGCACCGGTGGGATTGTTGGGGAAACACAGGTAAATCAGGTCCACGGGCGCCGATGGGATCGGGGGAACGAAATCGTTTTCCCGGGTGCACTCCAGGTAGACGAGTCCATCGTAGCGGCCCTCGTCATAGATGCCCGTTCGGCCGGCCATGACGTTGGTATCCACATAGACCGGATACACCGGATCGGGCATGGCAACCCGGATATCCGTTGCCAGGATCTCCTGGAAATTGCCGGTATCGCACTTGGCACCGTCGCTAACGAAGATTTCATCCGCCGTGATGTCAGCGCCCCGCTGGCGGAAGTCATGTTCGGCGATTTTTTTCCGCAGAAAGTCGTAGCCTTGCTCCGGTCCGTATCCGCGGAATGTGCTGTCCTGGGCCATCTCGTCCACGGCACTATGCAGCGCTTCGATGCAGGCGGGGGGCAGGGCCCGGGTCACATCGCCGATGCCCAGGCGGATGATCGATTTGTCCGGGTTGGCCTCCTGATAAGCCGTCACCCGTTTGGCGATGTTGGCAAAAAGATAGCTGGCCTGAAGTTTCTGAAAATTTTCATTGATGCGAATCATGAATGACCTCTCCTTCGTCTGCCATAGGTGGTAAACAGTGAGAAGAATCCGTTCTGGTGGATACGGCACCCCTTCAGTGATTTTAAACGATGGGCCTTACCATTGTCTGCAACAAAGGGCAATGCCCTCACGCGTGCCCGTTCAGAATTAGGCACTCACCTTTATTATTATGTTTTGTGCGTCTAATCCACATCCAGATCGCTGATGGGAATGCGGGCCGTCTCTTTGATGGTCGATGTCGCCACATGGGACCGGGTGGCGCGCACCCCCGCTATGGCGGCAATCTGTCGGCGGATCAGGTGATCCAGCTCCAGCGGACCCGCCACGCGTGCTTTGACCAGATAACCGTCCATCCCGGTAATGTGGTGGACCTCCTGGATGGCTTCAAGCTCCGCCAGGCCCGCGGCCACTTCTTGATCATCGGCCCCGGCAATCAGGCTGACCTGGATAAAACAGACCAGGCTGCGCCGAAAGCGTTGGGGGTTGAGACGCACTTCATAGCCATCGATATAGCCTTGTTTTTCGAGTTTGCGAATACGTTCCAGGACGGCGGATGGCGCCATACCAATTTGCCGGGCCACGTCCACATTGGGGATGCGGGCCTTTTCCTGGAGGATTTTTAATATTTTGAGACTGACATCATCCATATCGTTCTCATTACCATTATTTAATCAGTCATATATTCATGAAAATTTCTAATGTCAAGAATAAAATTCTTATATATATTAATATCACAGAATAAATATTTCTATTCAGGATGCTTTGGTTTGATAGGGCCGCAAGGTCGCCGGTATGAAACGCCGGATTGATAAGAGATGGTGCCAAAGGCAGGGAACTCCGGAAGCTGTGTCAGCGTGGTTGTTTCTTGGAAATGCACAGCTCCCGGAGTGGGTTCAGTCGTTTCAGGCGGCCACTGTGGCTTTAGGCACGTCATGCGGCTGACGTTTGTCGGTATTCAACCGTCCATCCCTGATTTCCAGGATACGCCGGGCATGGTCGGCACACGCCGTACTGTGGGTCACCATAATGACCGTTGTTCCACCGGCATGCAGTCGCCCGAGCAGATGCATGACTTCCTGTGAATTGTGCGAATCGAGATTGCCCGTGGGTTCATCGGCCAGCAACACCGCGGGTTGGTTGACAATGGCCCGTGCCACCGCCACCCGCTCTTTTTCGCCACCCGAGATCTGGCCGGGGAGCCGAAAGGCTTTGTCTTCCAGCCTCACCCATGCGAGTGCTTCGATGGCCTGACGCCGTTTGGCCTGGCGCGAGTCCTTTTGGGTCGCCAGGGGCAACATCACATTTTCGACGACATTCAGATAGGGCACTAAATGAAAGCTCTGAAAAACAAAGCCCAGATACGCCCTTCGAAAGTCGGCCTGCTGCTCGATGGAAAGCTGATAAACGTCGATATCATCGACAAGATAAGTTCCTGAAGAGGGGCGGTTCATGGCGCCCATGATGGACAACAGTGTCGATTTGCCGGCGCCCGATTCTCCCATCACAGCGACGAATTCACCTGCTTCGATGGTATACGAGACGCTACACAGGGCTCGCGTCGCCGACGGGCCGTTGCCATAGGATTTGGTAATCTGATAAAGTTGAAGAAAGCTCATTTTAACCTCCACGATTGCGTGTCGATGCAGTCTAATGCTGGATTGATGTTAGATGGATGCCAAGGCCTGGTTGGGGTCCATACGGGCCGCCGTCAAAGCTGGATAGATGCCGGCCAGAACACCCACGATCAAGGCCATGGCCATGGCACCGACCGCCATTAACGCATCCGTCTGGAGCGTGTTGCCGGCCTGGGTGCCGAACAGCTTCAGGCCGGCCCAAACCGCACCGGTCCCCGCCACGTAGCCAAACACGCCGGCGGCAGTGCTGATCATCGCGGTTTCCAGAAAGATGATGCGCATGATATGGCCTTGCCTGAAGCCGATAGCCCGAAAGATGCCGATCTCGCGTGTCCGCTCTTTTACCGAGCTCATGAGGGTGACCAGCACCACCAGTCCGCCGATCAGCATCACCACCACCGCCAGGCTGACGCTGAACCTTTTGAATTGGTGGAGTGTCTCCATGCGTCCTTTGACCACCTGTTGAATGGCCATCACCTTGGCCGAAGGCAGTTTCTCCGAGATCTGGGCCACCATTTCTTCGATGGGGCAGGCATTACAAAGGGCCGCCACTTCGACCAGGGAAACTTCCCCGGGCTTGTTCAACAGCGCCTGGGCGGTATCCAGACGGCTGAATAGCAGTTGATCATCCTGAGAGCCGGTGGGGGCCAGGATACCCATAACGGTCATCCGGCGCTGATTCACCGAGATCTCCTGGCCCTGGGTAAGGCCGATGATGCGGGCCGCTTCGGCGCCGGCAAGGATACCGTCTGCATCCGGCGTCCGGCCGTCGATCTTCCACCAGGGTTTAAGAATGGGGGTGGCCTCCATGTCCACCCCAGCCAGAAGCACCGGCCGGTCTTTGACCCGGACGCCTCCTAATACCGTAGGGCCAACGGCGGCGATGTTAGAGGCGTTCTTGATGGTGTGAATCCTGGCCAACTGGGATTCCCGGATGGGTGCCATTTCATAGGAAACGCCGCCCATGGCCATCCCGCCATAAGAGAATGTCAAATTATCGGTGCGTGGCGCGATGAGAATGTTGGCACCGAATTTTTCCATTTTATGGTTGATGTCCCGGGTCATGGTTTCGGCAAAGGTCGTTACGGCCACCACTGTGGCCACGCCAATGGCCAGGCCCGCCAGGATAAACGCGGCCTTGGTTTTGCGGCGCAACACGTGACGAATGGCAATCTCCTTGAGGGTCATGGCATCACCCCCTGTCCTTGAAATTGAAATAAGATCGGCCCTTCAGGATATCGGACACATTGATGATCAGGCGGTCATCCTGGACCCTGCGGTTCAGGGGGGCAGGGTTGCAGCCCCCTTGGATTTCATTGATCCGTACGGAACTGAAACGGCGCCCGCAGTTGCGGCAGACCATCACATCTCCATCCTGGACATATCCCCGGCCGGCCGGCCAGCACACATCACACGCATCGAAAGCGGCGCGGATAACACCGTCCGAGCTCTTCAGAATAAAGTAGCGGATCGTCGTGTTGTTCACTGGATATTCGAAATGATGGGCCTGGCCGTCGTTGAATAACGCGACCGGATATGCCACTTCCGTGGCAGAATCGGTTTGAGTTTCAATCCCGGCGGTCGGTTCACTTGTCGGGCCGGCGGATTTATTTGTGTTAAGGGGAAAACCGGCCCAAGCGACGGTCGCCGCAGCACATAACAGCGCCACTATCCATAGGCCACGCTTGGTCTTCAGCGGGTTCAACACAGCTTGTTTTTTATTCCGGTGGGAAACAGCTTGCGCTTTATCTATATTTTTCATGGAAACGCTCCTTTTGGAAACGGGACAGTATACGGGGCGTTTGGCAAGCGTTCGTCGATATCCGTGGATACGCTTGTCCACAATTCCCATATTCTTTTCGTTAAATTGCCATCCTGAAAACGGATGGTCTTCACCTGCGATCGAAGTCTGGAACGACGCATTGCACCGTGCGTGGAAGGGCACAATCGAATTGCTTCAGGCCTCACCTAAAGCGACGCTGTTGTACTCAGGACTTGTAACGCGTCGTTTGGAGCCGGCTTCAAATGAGAAGGGAGCTGGTTTGGTAGTAGATCGGTACGGAGGAGCCTTTTGGGGGCTTTTGGGTAATGATACGGCGGTTCTGGACCGCTAAAGGATCAACCGGCGATGTGAAATGATAAAACGGAGTAGACGGTGATTGACGATGGTCATGGCCTTGGGGGATCGCTGGCACGTCCTGCTTTGAAGGTGGCCACTTCTGGATTTCACAACATGGGCTTTTCCCTGGCATTCCGAGGTGTTATGATGGGTGCTCGGAGTCTCGCAGCAGCAGGCCTTTCCAGGGCAGGCTCCGAATGTCTGGAATGCCTGGACACCCGTTGAAAATCCAAAGGCGATGGACACAACAAGGGCGATGATATGTAGCTTGTGGTGGTGAACCATGAATCAATCGTCCGTCTGTACGGTTCCTATATACGGATATCTATCGGAAGTTAAGGCGGGTTTGTCAAGTAAATGGTCAAGAAAAGTTGATTGAAACGATTGTCAATTGCATTTCAAGGTTGAATTCGTCAGGTGACGACACGTCCCAGGAGGGTGTGTTCGGCGGGCCCCGGGTTCCCATCCGCTTGGTTTATCGTTTGGGGCCCGCCGATAGCGCTATCCAATTAGCGCGAACTCAATATCACTTAGAACATCAAGGTCTGAAGGAAACACCCGCTGCTGCCACCCGGCGTCGCGGCATCATCACCGCCAAGACCCGAGTCGTTGTCGATGTTCGAGGTGCTGACGGATCGGGGGCTCACTATTTCTACAATGATGCCGTTGGCCACGCCGTCGGCGTCCTTCTCACCACCATCGGTTATCTGACGCAGTACGCCGTTTCCATCGGCATTCATGTCCATATTCTGCGTATCGACCTGCCATCCGGCAAGACTATTGTAGCGATACCATTGCATCCCGGACACCACTGGTTCGGAATACAAGAGCTCAACGGTGGCGGTCTGACCGGGTTCCGACACTTCGATTTTATAGCCCAGCATGCCGTAGGGGAGTTCCTCGATGTCGCAAGGAGCACTCTCTTCCAGGTCACTGGGATCGAAAGCGTCAACTCCCAGGATTTGAATAGCAGTGGAGTTGTTATCGATGCCGATACCTATACTGCGCTCGCCGTCATAGGTTTCCAGGCTTGCGATGATATCGCTCTGGAGGCTATCGTCGATTTGGTCGCTGTTTAGATCCAAAACTAGTCCGGATTCCGTGGTCGAACGACGATAGTAGGGCCTCCAGGGTCTCCATCCCGATTGGGCCGTGAATTGAACCTCGGGGGACCAATCGGACGCCAGGCCATGGTCATCAAAGTATCGAACCATACAGGCGTAGGTTTTCCCGGGATCGAGAATCATGCGCGGTACCCATATGCCGGTGAGCCCCCATCCGTCGAGAGTGATATCCATCACCACTCGCTGTTGGTCTTCGTCAATAATTCGCCAATGCGTGCGGTCATGTTGATCGCCCTGATCCGGATCAGAAAAGGCTGACGCACGAATCTTGAGCTTATAGTAGACAACTGTCTCTGCTTGTTCGGGAGAAAGGATGGTCGGTGTTTCCGGCGGCTGATTGTCTTCATTGGCTTTACTGGGATCACCTCCGTCTTGATACTCTTCGAGGTTCGTCACGCCGTCCCCGTCGAGATCCATCCCGGCATCGTTGGATAACGGATCCAGGCCGTATTGGGATTCCCACGCATCGGGCATGCCGTCATTGTCATCATCCGAATCAGCATTGTCTCCGGTACCATCACGGTCATTGTCCGACCATTCATCGGGATCGTCGGGAAATGCATCGCTATCGTCGTCGATACCATCCCCGTCGCTGTCGGTGACGGTCATGGGTTCGATTACGACCAGACAGGTATCGGCCGATGAGGCACCCTGACTGTCAGTCACCGTGAGTTCAAAAGCCAGGGTTGTGGTCTCGGTGATGTTATCAGAGCAAATAAAGGTGGTTCGAACTTTGTCCGGCTGGAAAAGAGCAACCGTAAGGCCGCTGGTCTGATGCCACCGGTAGGTCAAGGACTGGCCCTTCGGGATCGTAAGAACCACTGCCGTCCAGCGTGATCTGGCCCTGGCCGTCAACAGTTTGATTCGGGCCGGCATTGGCTACCGGTGTCTGGTTGACTGGTGCCGGTGCTTCAACGGTAATCCGGCATTGATCCGAACACTGGCTTCCTGATGGATCCATAACGGTCAGTGTAAAGACAAGCACCGCACTGTCCGAGGAGACCGTCGGTGCGGAGAAAGAAAAGGAGGATTGGGACATGGTCGACAGCACTACTGCCGGGCCACTAGTCTGAATCCATGAATAGCTCAGGGTATCTCCATCGGGATCAGAGGAGCCCGTGCCGTTAAGTGTGACCAGGGCCTCGGACGGGACCGTCTGGTCGCCGCCGGCATTGGCCACCGGTGCCTGATTGACAGGTGCCGGTGCTTCCACGGTGATCCGGCATTGGTCCGAGTCCTGGGCTCCGGAAGGATCGGTCACGGTGAGGGTGAAGACGAGCACTGCACTCCCTGAGGAAACCGTCGGTGCGGAGAAAGAAAAGGAAGATTGTGATACGGTCGACAGCACCACTGCCGGGCCGCTACTCTGAACCCATGAATAACTCAGAGAATCTCCATCTGGATCCGCGCCCGTACCGTTCAGAGTGACCCGGTCCTCGGAATGGACCGTCCGGTCACTGCCGGCATTGGCTACAGGTGCCTGATTGACCGGGGCCGGTGCTTCCACGGTGATCCGGCATTGGTCCGAGTCCTGGGCTCCGGAAGGATCGGTCACGGTGAGGGTGAAGACGAGCACTGCACTGTTCGAGGAGACCGTCGGTGCGTAGAAAGAAAACCAGGATCGCGTGGCGTCTGACAACGCCACTGTCGGGCCACTGGTCTGAACCCATGAATAACTCAGAGAATCTCCGTCTGGATCAGAGGAGCCCGTACCGTTCAGAGTGACCCGGTCCTCGGACTGGACCGTCCGGTCACTGCCGGCATTGGCTACAGGTGCCTGATTGACCGGGGCCGGTGCTTCCACGGTGATCCGGCATTGATCGGAGTCCTGGGCTCCGGAAGGATCTGTGACGGTCAGGGTGAAGGTGAGCACCGCACTCCCTGTAAATAGGGTCGGAGCGGTGAAAGTGCATGCAGACCCGGTGGCGTTTGACAGCGAAACTGCCGGGCCACTGGTCTGAACCCATGCATAGCTCAGGGTATCGCCATCGGGATCGGAGCCAGTGCCGTTCAGGGTGACCATGGCCTCGGACAGGGCCGTCTGGTTGGAACCGGCATTGGCGGAGGGCGCCTGATTGACGGGGGATTGGTCTTCAACGGGGGGTGTATATTCAACTTCGTTGGAATCGCCACTCTCATCGGAGCCCACATAGGCACGAACCACGAAATAATAGGTCAGACCTTCGGTGAGATCGTCAATGGGAGCTGTTGTCGTCGAACCGGTCCAAACCGGCTGGTCATAGTCAAAGGATTCACCCGCCGACCTCTGGTAAAGGCGATAGCCATCGGGTGTAGGTTCATTGGCATCCCAGGCCAGTGTGATCTGAGCAGCCATTGCGCTGGTGGCTAAAAGGATCAGAAAGCTGACCGCAAGAATCACTTTTGCTGCGGAGGCAACGATAAAAGGGGGTGCAAGGGACTTTTTATGGTGCTGTCCGTTTAATTGGTGCATAACTCTCTCCTATTTACCCAGGAGAGGTTATTGACAGCATGTCGGAATGGAAGTATGTTAAACTTATCCATTCCAGATGATGCTTCCCTTTGGTATCTGTCAGGTGCGTCCCCTGGGTGGTGTATTTTATCCCCGGATCATGTGGCCCCATGATTCGGGGAATTTTTTTGGCGTCCATTTTTGGTCCTAATTCGATTGTTAAAATCAACCGATCAGAGCGTAATGGTCGCTGCCGATCACTTAAGCAAAATACCTGCCAATTAGGCGCCTTTTTCATCACTTTAATCTATACCGCCTTTTTTTATCGAAAAACAGGATGGTAAGTGCCGAACTATGCAGCTGGACACACCCCGACATGTATACGGGAATGAACATTACAGTACCCAAGTGTAACCGTATGTTTGCGCATCCCCCTCAACCCGCTGACGGTCGCGCCCTACAATGGGCAGAAATGGTAATCAGTTGCGCAATCGGCGTAATCGGTCGTGTGGGTATACCAATTGCCCAATCCTGTTCGGTTGAGGCCTTTTCCTCATTTCGGACTATGACGATGCGGCTGAAGGATTAAGCAGAGGCTTGAAAAGATGGAATTGAAGGAAATAGGCTTAATGGCAACCTTGGGCTCATGCGTTTCTATAGTCCAATATGAAACACATTCCAGACAGGGGTGAAATGGAAATCGGTGTTGGCCCGGTGGAATTGTGTCTAAGAAAGCAGAGACCTGTATCTCCCTTTCATACCCCCGCTATACTGGAATAGAAAGCCCTGTATTACGAGTAGCTGTCTATAAGCATCTATGTCTATGGGATTGCGAGGATCGTATTCTGCGGAATTTGTGTTTTCCATTCTCTTGGATTTTTTGAAGCCCGGTTAGCGATTCCCGCATCCAAAATAGTGCGAATTAATATCACGTTCAGAACGTCAGCGTCTGTAAGAAGCACCCTCCGCCGCCACCGCCACCGGACATTGCCGTATCATCTCCGAATAGACCCGAGTCGGTGTCAGCGTCCGAGGTGTCTACGAATGCAGGCCCCATCAATTCCACGATGATACCATTGGCTACCCCATCGGCGTCTTCTTCGCTGCCATCGGTTATCTGACGCTGTACAACACCTTCAATATCGGGGTCGATGTCGATACTTTCGCTGATAGTCCGCCATCCACTGATGCTGTTGTAGCGGTACCATTGCATTTCGGAGTCAAGGGGATCGGAAAAGAGCAATCCCACGGTGGCGGTTTGCCCGGGGTGAGACACCGCGATTTTATAGCCAAACATGCCATATGGAAGCTCCTTGATCTCGCTGGGTGCGCCCTCTTCAAGGTTTTCAGGATTAAAGGTGTCAGCGCTTAGAATCTGGATGGTGTTAGATGCGTTTACAAGACTGATGCCCACATTCCGCTTACCGTCATAGGTTCTCAAACTGGTGATGATGTCGGTTTGCAGGCTATCGCTTATTTGGTCGCTGTTAAGATCTATTGAGGTTTCGTCCGCATTTTGGTCCAACCATGTCTGAGTGGTAAACTCAATTCCTAACGACCAACCTGATGCCTTTCCATGGTCATCGAAATATCGGACCATGCAGGTGTAGGTAACGCCTGGATCGAGGATCAAACGTGGCACCCAGAAACTGGTTAAGCCGAAACGGTCAAGTGTGACATTCAGAACGACGTGTTGCGGGAAACCGGAGGTTATTAACCACTGGGTTTGCCCGTGTTGATCTTCTTGATTCGGATCGTAAAAGGATGATGCGCGTATCTTGAGTTTATCGTACGCCACCGTTTCCATTTCTTCCGGAGATAGGATGGTCGGCCTGGCTGGCGCCTGATTGTCCCCTTCCCCATCGGCAGGATTGCTTCCAGCCTGATACTCTTCCAGGTTGGTGATACCGTCCCCATCGGCATCCAATCCGGCATCGCTTGTAAAGGGATCCAGACCGTATTGTTTTTCCCATGCATCGGGCATGCCGTCATTATCGTCATCTGTATCGGCATTGTCGCCGGTGCCATCATGGTCATTATCCGCCCATTCATCGGGATCGTTGGGAAATGCATCGCTATCGTCGTCGATACCGTCCCCGTCGCTGTCGGTGGCGGTCAGCGGCTCGATGACAACCAGACAGGTATCGGCTGATGAGGCGCCCTGGCTATCAGTTACCGTGAGTTCAAAGGCCAGGGTCGTGGTATCGGTGATGTTGTCAGGGGCAACGAAAGTGGCCCGAATGCTGTCGGACTGGGAAAGGGCAACCGTAAGGCCACTGGTCTGGTGCCATAGATAGGTCAGCGACTGACCTTCGGGGGCGTAAGAACCACTGCCGTCCAGTGTGACATGGCTCTGGGCTTTAACGGTTTGGTTGTCGCCGGCATTTGCCACCGGTGCTTCATTGGTCTGGGTCGGCGCTTCAACGGTGATCCGACATTGATCCGAAGCCTGAGCTCCCGATGGATCGGTGACGGTCAAGGTAAAGACAAGCATCTCGCTACCTGAGGAGACCGTCGGTGCGGAGAAAGAGAACGAAGATTGGGTAACGGTCGACAGCACCACTGCCGTGCCACTGGTTTGACTCCATGCATAGCTCAGGGAATCTCCGTCGGGATCCGAGGAGCCTGTTCCGTTCAGGGTGACCAGCGCCTCGGAGGGAACCGTCTGGTCGCCGCCGGCATTGGCCATCGGTGACTGATTGATTGGACTCTGCGCTTCTGGCGCTTCAACGGTGATCCGACATTGATCCGAAGCCTGAGCTCCTGAAGGATCGGTGACGGTCAGGGTGAAGACGAGCACCGCACTACCCGAGGAGACCGTCGGTGCGGAGAAAGAGAACGAAGATTGGGTAACGGTCGACAGCACCACTGCCGTGCCACTGGTTTGAACCCATGCATAGCTTAGGCTATCTTCGTCGGGATCCGATGAACCTGTGCCGTTCAGCGTGACAAGCGCCTCGGACGGGACCGTCTGGTCACCGCCGGCATCGGCGGAAGGCGCCTGATTGACCGGCGCCGGTGTTTCGGGCACTTCCGGCGCTACCACGGTTATCCGGCATTGATCCGCAGCCTGGACTCCTAAGGGATCGGTGACGGTGAGGGTGAAGACGAGAACCGCATTTCCTGAGGAGACTGCCGGTGCGTAGAATGATAGCCATGATCTATTGGCGTTTGACAGCACCACTGACGGGCCGCTGGTCTGGACCCATGAATAGCTCAGGGCATCACCGTCGGGATCCGAGGATCCCGTTCCGTTGAGGGTGACCCGGGCCTCGGAAAGAACGCTCTGATCGTCGCCTGCATCTGCATAGGGCGCATGGTTGACCGTTGCCTGATTGTCTTCGGGTGGCGTGTATTCGACTTCGTTGGAATCACCGCTTTCATCGGCGCCCACATAGGCGCGAACCACGAAATAATAGGTCGTACCTTCGGTGAGCCCGTCGATGGGCGCTGTTGTGGCCGATCCGGTCCAAACCGGCTGATCGTAGTCAAAGGACTCTCCCGACAATCTCTGGTAAAGGCGATATCCATCGGGGGTGGGGTCGTTGGCATCCCAGGCAAGCGTGACCTGAGCAGCAAGTGCATCGGTCGCGAACAGTGATAGACAGAACAGCACGAAAAACGGGAGTGCTGCCCCTAACATACGATTATGGTTTACCCTGGTATCTATTCGGCCGGATTCATTTGGCCAGCCGTTCAAAGCGCACAGGGCAGGTTTTTGGTCCTGGAAAACGCTTCCCTTTTTTAAGGAGGAAGAGGATTGGATGATTTCGGGGCAATCTCGGGTGGGCTGTCCTTTAAATTGGTTCATGACTATTTCCAGTGATCCAGGGGAAGTTATTGTCAGCATGTTGGAATGGAGGCATATTTTGAAATCCTATCTGATGCTTCCCATTCAAACTTTTCATCCGCATCTCATGGAACATGCATTTTTTAACCGAATCATGTGCCAGATGATCTGAGTACTACTTTCGCACCTAAATTCTTGTCGTTTTTAAAGAAATGAAATCCGCCAATCCCAATACGATGTACGCAACATGTTGGGGTAACGCAATATGCATGCCAATTAATATTTGTTCTCGATTTAATTCCTATTTATTTTTCGAAACAGGTGGGCTTACTCTCAAAGTGGCCGCTGGGTGCGACATGAATAGGTATCGGGATATGAATGTCTAAATGATCCGTTGTCCATTCTGCGGTGCTGAACCTAATATACGGGGGTTAACACACATCAGGGTGGGCAGAAATCGTAATCGATTGTGCAATGTTCGTAATCGACGGCATCGGCATTCCAATTGCCTAATGTTTTCGAATACGATATTCATTGGCATACGTCCGATGCATATTGGACGCCGAAACCGCTCGATCTGTCACCCAATCATCAATGTCTATAGGGGATCTCCATGGAAACGGAAAACCGGACAGCCGGCACCGAAGTATCCCCAACCAGAATCCTGATCATTGATGATGATGCCTTCCAACTCAAATTGCTGGACCGGATTCTTACCAGCGCAGGCTACGCGGTCAGGGCATTCAGCGGTCCCCGTGAAGCGCTTGATTTTGCCGTCAACGACATCCCGGACATGGTGCTTTCCGACCTGATCATGCCCGAGATGGACGGGTTTGAGGTCGTTACACGGCTCAAGGCGGATCCACGAACCCAATCAATCCCGATCATTTTGATTACAGCCTTCAACGATCGACGCTCCGAAGAGAAGGGGCTTGCCCTGGGCGCGGTGGATTACATTCTCAAGCCTCTGGTCCCGCCAACGGTGATGGCCAGGGTTCGCGCGCATCTTGAACTCAAACAGCATCGCGATAGCCTGGAACAATCGGTGCGGCAGCGCACCGATGAATTGGTCCTAAGCCGTCGCCAGTTTCAGGATTTGGTGGAAAAGGCCCTGGTGGGAGTCGCCATCATCCAGGACAATCGGGTGGTTTATCAGAATCCGGAGTTGGCGCGGATTGTTCCGGGATTCTCACAAAAGATGGACCGGTCGGATCTCTCTTTTGTGAACCCTGACGACATGGCCAGGGTTGAGGAGGTTTATCGTCAATTCGCCGGGGATACGTCCATCCCTATAGAAGTCGATATCCGTGTGGCGGACAACCCCCATGCCGAAGAGACCTGGATCAATTGTAAGGCGGTTTCCTTCAGGTATCAGGGCAAGCCCTCGATTCTGGTCAACGTCGTGGACATCACCCACACCAAAAAATTGGAACGCCTTTTACTGATACGGAACAAAATGGCCTCATTGGGCCGAATCGCATCAGGCATGGCCCACGAAATCCGCAATCCCTTGACCGGTATCACCTCCTATCTCTATACCCTTGAACAGTTGTGCGCCACCAAAACCCTGCTGCCCAAAGATATCGGATTGATGCAGGAGATTATCGCGCAACTCAAACTGGCATCACACAAGGTGGATGCGGTCATCAAACGCGTCCTCGATTTCGCCAAGCCCACAGCGCTCCGCATGGTTTCCATGGATATCAATCAATGCCTGGACAACGTGATCAAACTCACCGCAGTGACCCTTCGTAAGGCCGGGGTCAGGGTGACCCATGATTTCGGCCCTGATCTTCCCGGTTGCTTCGGAGATCCCGGATTAATGGAACAGGTTTTCTTGAACCTGATTCAAAACGCCGCCAACGCCGTTCGGGATGCCCAACCCGATAAACATATCGCGGTGCGGTCTTATCTCGAGGAAGAACGCGTCGTGATCAGCATCGACGACTCGGGGCCGGGGGTGCCGCTGGGGCTGCGCGAGAAGATCTTTGATCCCTTTTTCACGACCAGTAATGAAGGTTCCGGGATCGGCTTGAGTATCGCACATCGGATCATCGGTGCTCACAATGGTGAGCTAAATGTCGATAACAGCCCCCTGGGTGGTGCGCGGTTTGTCATTGCCATACCCGTGGACAACAGGAAATGCCTCCAATGATGACGTTTACGATTTTTGTGGTGGATGATGAAGATATCGCCAGGGAAGGTCTTGTCCTGGCGTTGAAGAAGGATTACCGGGTGAAGGGCTTCGCCAATGCCGAGAGCGCCATCGATGCCATGAAGGCGGAGTCCCCCGATCTGGTGTTGCTCGATATCGGTTTGCCCGGCATGAGCGGGGTGGAGGCCCTGGAGGCCATGAAATCGATTCTGCCGGATGTGCTGATTATCATGATCACCGCCTTCGAAGATGCCCCCCACCGTGGTGGCGGCGATGAAACAGGGGGCCTATGACTACCTGGTCAAACCACCCGATATGAATGCGCTTGTCATTACGGTGCGCAACGCATTGGAGACCGTTCGTCTCAAGAAAGAGATTCGTCATCTTCAGCAGGATTATATCGAGAAGAATCTACCGACGTATATCAGTCGCAGTGCCGTCATGGATAAGATCATGAAGACCGTCAGAACGGTGGCCCAGAGCATCGATACACCGGTGTTGATTCTGGGTGAAACCGGAACCGGCAAGGAACTCATTGCCCAACACCTGCATTATCACAGTCCCAATTTCAAGGGTGCCATGGTTGCCGTCAATTGTGCCGCCATCCCCAAGAATCTCATCGAAAGCGAACTTTTCGGTTATGAAAAAGGTGCTTTCAGCGGGGCCGATGCCACCGGAAAGATCGGGCTGGTGGAGAAGGCGGCCGACGGCACCTTATTTCTGGATGAAGTGGCCGATTTAAGCAGTGAGGCCCAGGCTAAACTGCTGCGCTTTTTGGAGTCCGGGGAGTACTTCCGGGTTGGTGGGACCCAGCGACAGCGGGTGCCCACCCGGATCGTTTCGGCCACCAACAAAGACCTTTCGGCCCTGGCGGAGCAGGGGCTTTTTCGCAAAGATCTCTACTTTCGTCTCGCAGTGGTCAAGATCATGGTGCCGTCTTTAAATGAGCGCCATGAAGATGTCCTGGCCATCGCCAAGTACTTCCTGGAACGGTTCAGCCGCAAATTTCAAAAAGCCTTCAGCGCCATATCCCACGAAGCCATCGAGGCCCTTCAATGCCATCACTGGACGGGCAATGTGCGGGAGCTTAGAAATATCATCGAGCGCGCGGTCCTCCTGAATGACGGACCGCAATTGACGTTGAAACATCTGGGGATGGAAGATGAGCCCCACCCGTCGGTCGGCAATGACGCCACCGGCGCTAACGCACTTCCCGGCCTTACACCTGACGGTATTGACCTTTTGTCGATATTGCAAACCATCGAAGAACAGTATTTCGACGAAGCTCTGACATTGGCCCAAGGCAACGAATCCAAGGCGGCCAAACTGCTCGGCCTGAGCCGGGACAAATTTCGTTATCGTCGTCGAAAATAATAAATCCAACGATCGATACTATATATTGAATGTCCAACTTGACATGCCACAATATTATGAGTTAAGAGATTTCACCCTAATCGGTAGGAACTCTCGGGTGTTAACCCTTGTGACCAAAAGGAGGCTGCCTTGCCTGTTAAAGTGGTCGATCATCCCCTAATTCGACATAAACTTGGATTGATGCGGGTCCACGATATATCAACCAAGGATTTCAGGGACCTGGCATCCGAAGTGGGAACCCTGTTGACCTACGAGGCCACCAAGGATTTGGCCACCGAAAAACGAACCATCCAAGGTTGGGCCGGCCCGGTGGAAGTGGAAGTGATCAAAGGCAAGAAAATCACCGTTGTGCCGATATTGAGAGCCGGCCTGGGCATGATGAACGGTGTGCTGAATCTGATTCCTTCCGCCAAAGTCAGCGTTATCGGCCTGTACCGGAACGAAGATACATTGGAGCCGGTGCAGTACTATTTCAAGACCACCGGCCATATTGAAGAACGCATGGCCCTGATTCTGGACCCCATGCTGGCCACCGGCGGCACCCTCAGCGCTACCATCGGTGAAATAAAGGCCGCCGGCTGTCGGCATATCAGAGGTATCTTTCTGGTGGCGGCACCTGAAGGGATCGCGCGCGTTGAACGTGCGCATCCGGATGTCGACATCTATGTGGCCGCCATCGATGAGAAACTGAACGACATCGGGTATATCCTGCCCGGTCTAGGAGATGCGGGCGACAAGATCTTCGGGACCAAATAATTCTTCTCTATGGTGTTGAGCCGGTTGTTGGTTCGGCAATCCATATCGATCTGAAACGACACCCGGCTTCATTCCCCACGTGTTTGTGGCCTTCACAGCGTATGGACCGGCGCCTGCTGGAGCGTCACGAAGCTCCGTGACCTTCCAGCTATCCGCACCGGATTTACAAATCGCTTCTAATTCCGGACATTGTCCCAGGGATCGAATCCAGCCTGATGCCGGCGGTCGACCATGGGATCGATGACGGTGTTGAAGGCCCTGCGAGCGCTGCTTTGATCACACTCATTGGGGCACGCCAATGTGCCGTCTTTTTTACGGAACAATATCTTATTGCATTGTGGGCATCTTTCCATTTGAAACACCTCAACGTTATGGCGCGTCTGCCGCGGATATCCATGCCATTTGGGCAATGGCCGTCTAAAGGGTCGCATGCGCCTGGTTCCCCAGGAGCACCATGAAAGGAGATAGCAATAAATATGCCTCACAATATAAAGGTGTAGGCGGTTCAGGCGCCTACAAGATGTGGGTTGAATGGGAAATTAATTACATAGTTTTCGTGACCAGGATGGACACTACTTGAGGCCTTCGGTATCGACGAGTTCACCGACAAAGTGACCTACGACGACCTTGCTTTTGATTTGAACCGGTATGCAACGTTCGTCTGCTGTCACCCATAGATAAATTTTGGCGTCTTTGCTCTCTTTGAAGACCCCGCCGATATGCCGCATCTCAGGTTCCAGGAGAATGGTGTCGTAGGTCTTGCCGTTTTTCAGCGTAAGGGTTTCGCGTCCCACTACCTTGGCCCGGCCGATAATGTTCTTTTTTCCGTCGGTCACCGGCCGTTCCACCAGCTCCGGATTGCCGTTGGTCAGTGCAACGCGGGTGAAGTAGAAGGCCGACAGTGGATCAAAGCTTCCGGGTTTCAGTTCGATGGGATTCCGGGGTTTGCCGGGCTCGGAATACCGGGCCTGGTTTTTTTCCCAATCGAATTCAATGGTCTCATATTTTTTGTGGGCACCTTCACTTTGGTTTTTTTTATAGAAGACCGAATGACGCATATCGATATCGGCATACGCATCGATACGATCCCTGATTTTGTAAAAAAAATCGACGAACTTATTGGATTGGGCCGTCATCACGAAGTGGTAGGCCGCGGCCCCGTTCATCTCTTTGATGGGATGTACCTCCAAAGTGGCTTTGCCGGCCGGAATATTCTCCCAGCGAAGGACATAAGTGAGTTTTTCACCCGGAGCGAACGGCACGCCGGACGCCGAGCACGACTCCCGGGCTAAAGGAAGGACCAACAGGCCGCAAAATACGCCGATAGACAGTCGAAACAGTCTTTTTGAATGAAGCATCATGGTTCCCTTTTACACATGCGCCCGCCTGGGGTCAACATGATGCTCGCCGGCCTGCCTGGCGATGGCGCGCTGCGTGGTTTTTTTACGGCTGCCCTGTTCGGGCCAGTCGGAAATGGGGTTCATAGGGGTTTATATACGGCGCCAATTTTGATATCAATCCTCCATAGCGATCAGCGTTTTTAATGATTCCAACCGAACCGGACAAAAGAGAGAATGCCTAAAATACAACGTCAAACCAAACGCAAAAATGCGTCATCGAGCTATACCGCCGCATCGGTGGAAGTTCTGGAAGGTCTCGAACCGGTCAGACGTCGGCCGGGGATGTACACCGACACCCAGCGTCCCAATCATCTGGCCCAGGAGGTGGTGGACAACGCCGCCGATGAGGCCATCGCAGGATTTGCCGATAAGATCGATGTCGTTTTGCACGCCGACGGATCATTGCAGGTCACCGATAACGGCCGCGGGATGCCGGTGGACAAACATCCTGTCGAAAAGGTTTCCGGTGTCGAAGTGATCATGACCCGATTACACGCCGGTGCCAAATTTTCAGACAAGGACTATCGGTTTTCCGGGGGGCTTCACGGCGTCGGCGTATCGGTGGTCAATGCGCTGTCCAACAGGCTCGACGTCGAAATACGACGTGACGGGAAACGCTATGAGATGCGTTATGAACACGGGACCAAGGTTTCCGAGCTGCAGATGGTAGGCAAGGTGGGACGCCAGAACAGCGGCAGTTCGGTTCGTTTCTGGCCCGACAAGCACTATTTTGACAGCACCCGTTTCGCGGTCAACCGCCTCAAGCATATCCTGCGGGCCAAGGCCGTACTGTGCCCGGGGTTGTTCGTCAGTTTCGACGATCGGATCAACGGCGGGATGGAGACCTGGCATTATGCATCGGGGCTCGGTGAATACCTGTCTCAGATGCTGGATGAGGCCCCCATGATCCCCGACCCGCCTTTTGATGGCCAGTTCGAGGGCAGCGGCCAGGAGGTGGCCTGGTCGGTTGCATGGCTGGAGGATACGGCCCAGGGCGTAACGGAGAGCTATTGCAACCTGATCCCCACCATTCAGGGCGGCACCCATGTCAATGGCTTCCGTGCCGGTCTGCTGGCTGCCATCAGGGAGTTCTGCGAGATCCGCAAGCTGTTGCCCCGAGGCATCCATCTGCGTCCCGATGATGTCTGGGACCGATGTGCCTATGTCCTCTCCGTCAAACTCACCGACCCCCGGTTTTCGGGACAGACCAAGGAGCGTCTGGGATCGCGACAATGCGCCCCCTTTGTCTCCGGCGTGGTGAAAGATGCACTTCGGCTCTACCTCAACCAGCATGTGGACATCGGTGAGCAGTTGGCCGAACGTGCGATCGAATCGGCGCGTTTACGCATAAAATCCTCCAAGAAGGTGGCCCGCAAGAAAGCGGTCGCCGGCCCCATGCTTCCGGGCAAGCTGGCCGATTGCACCTTTCAGGACCCTGCTCTTTGCGAGCTGTTTCTCGTGGAGGGCGATTCCGCCGGCGGCTCCGCCAAACAGGCCCGGGATCGTCAGTTCCAGGCCATCATGCCGTTACGCGGAAAAATCAAAAATACCTGGGAAGAGAGTTCAGATACCATTCTTTCTTCCGCCGAAATCCACGATATCGCCGTGGCCATCGGCGTGGATCCCGGATCCAGCCGTATCGAAGGGTTGCGCTATCATAAGGTGTGCATCCTGGCGGACGCCGATTCCGACGGCCTGCACATCGCCACCCTGTTGTGCGCCCTTTTCGTCAAACATTTCGGCCCGCTGGTGGACGCCGGCCATATCTTCATGGCCTTGCCCCCCCTGTATCGTATCGATATCGGAAAAAAGGTATTCTACGCCCTGGATGACTACGAAAAAAAGGATATCATCGACCAGCATACCAAGAGCGGAACCAAAGCGACCATTCAGCGCTTCAAGGGCCTGGGCGAGATGAATCCCTTACAGCTGCGCGAAACCACCATGGCACCGGAGACCCGCAGGTTGTTGCGGCTTGAACGTGACCCGCGTGAAAAGGAAGCCATCACCGACATGATGAACATGTTGTTGAGCAAGAAAAAGGCCGATGCCCGCAAGTCCTGGCTGGAGCGGCAGGGCAATCTGGCGCAATTGACCTGACCGGGCGCTTTGTCGAATATCGACAAGACCGCCCCATCCAATCGAAACGCACATCAATGCCATTAGCATAAAGGAAATAGAGGTCTATGGGAGTCGCCGTCCAGGATAACGCTTTTGAAACCATGCCCATTCATCGCTTTGCCGAAGAAGCCTATCTCAACTACGCTATGTATGTGATCATGGACCGTGCCCTGCCGTTTCTGGGGGACGGCCTCAAACCGGTCCAGCGGCGCATCCTTTACGCCATGAGTGAACTGGGGCTCAAGGCCACGGCCAAATACAAGAAATCGGCCCGCACCGTGGGGGACGTTCTCGGAAAATTCCATCCCCATGGGGACACCGCCTGCTACGAGGCCATGGTGTTGATGGCCCAGCCGTTTTCTTACCGTTATCCTCTGGTGGAAGGGCAGGGCAACTGGGGCTCGGTGGATGATCCCAAATCCTTTGCCGCCATGCGTTACACCGAGGCCCGGCTGTCGGCCTATGCCCAGGCGCTGTTGGAGGAACTGCCCATGGGTACAGTGGATTGGGGCGCCAACTTCGACGGCACCCTGCAGGAACCCCTGGCCCTGCCCGCTCGTTTACCCAATCTGCTGTTAAACGGTGCCGGGGGCATCGCCGTGGGCATGGCGACGGATATTCCGCCCCACAACATGGGAGAGGTGGTGGATGCCTGCGTGGCGCTATTGGACCAGCCCCGATTGTCCGACGCCGAACTCTGCGATTTCATTCAAGGGCCCGATTATCCCACCGGAGCGGAGCTGATCACCCCTAGAGTGGGAATCGTCGACATCTACCGCAACGGCCGCGGGTCCATACGCCTGCGCTCCACGTGGATGGTCGAAAACGGCGATATGGTCATCACCGCTCTACCTTACCAGGTATCCCCGGCCAAGATTATGGAACAAATCGCGGTGCAGATAGCCCAGAAGAAGCTACCCCTGGTTTCCGACATCCGGGATGAGAGCGACCATGAAGAACCCGTGCGGCTGGTGATCACACCGCGGTCCAACCGGGTGGACAAAGATGAGCTCATGCTGCACCTGTTCGCCACCACCGATCTGGAGCGGTCTTACCGTGTCAATCTGAATTGCATCGGTCTGGAACGGCGGCCGGAAGTCAAAAGCCTGAGAACCATATTGGCCGAATGGCTGGATTTTCGTAAAACCACTGTTACACGGCGATTGAATCACCGCCTGGAGATCATCCTCGATCGGCTGCATATTCTGGACGGTCTCATGGTCGTCTATCTCAATATCGATCAGGTCATCCGCATCATTCGCGCCAGTGACGCCCCCCGGGAAGCGCTGATGAAAGCATTCAAGCTGACCGAACGCCAGGCGGATGCCGTTCTGGCCATGCGCTTGCGCCAGTTGTCCGGGCTCGAAGAGATCAAGCTGCGGAACGAGCAGAAGGAGTTGGCCGGTGAAAAAGCCGACATCGAGGGGGTCCTGAACTCGCCCAAGCAATTGAAAAAAATGATTAAGCAAGAACTCCTGTCCGATGCCCAGACCTACGGCAATCCCCGAAGGACCGTCATCGCCAGGCGCAAGGAGGCCCGTGCCATTGCGGTCCACGAGCTGTCGCCGGTGGAACCGGTGACGGTCGTCCTTTCCCGCCAGGGTTGGGTACGCATGGGCAAAGGGCATGACGTGGTCCCTGAAGAGCTGAACTACAGGCCCGGGGATGATTTGCTTTGTGCTGCCCGGGGGAGATCCAACCAGCCGGCGGTCTTTATGGACTCCACCGGCCGCAGTTATGCGACACCGGTGAATGATTTCCCCTCGGCCCGTAGCCACGGCGCACCCTTGATCGGGATTTTTTCCAATCCGCCAAAGTCACAGTTCATCAGTGTCAGCATGGGGGCGCCGGAACAGATGCTGTTGATTTCCAGCAGCGCCGGATATGGTTTTGTCACCCGCATCCAACAGCTCATTACGCGCAATCAAAAGGGCAAGACATTTCTCAACCTGCCCCCAGGGGCAACACCACTGGCACCGCAGCCCATCGACGCCGCTCCCGAGTCCCTTTCTCTCGTGGCCGTTTCAGCCCAGGGTCGACTGCTGCAGCTTCCCCTTGCAGAGCTTCCCGAGTTGCCTAAGGGCAAAGGGGTCAAACTGATTCAGATTCGTCCGTCGGACCTCAAGGCCGGACAGGACGCCCTGGCCTTTTTAGGTCTGGTGGGCGCAGGCGATCGTTTGACCCTGTTCGCCGGTAAACGCCATTTCAGCCTTTCCTGTGACCAATTGGCCGACTACGGAGGACGCCGTGCCACGCGGGGACGTAAACTGCCCCGGGGCTTTCAGAAGGTCGACGGTCTGCGGGTGGATAGACCGGAATAGGCCAATGTAGTTAAACCCAGCCCAAAAGGAGGGGCACATGATTCTTGCACATGAAATTATGACCACTGACGTGATTACCCTGACGCCGGATATGGATTTTGTCACCGCTGCCAAGATCCTGCTGGAGCACCGCATCAACGGTGCCCCGGTGGTCGGTGATGAGGGGCTGCTGGTGGGTATCCTGTGTCAGAGCGATCTGATTGCCCAGCAAAAGAGTCTGCCGGTACCGACCCTGATTACCGTGCTGGACAGCTTTATCCAACTCACATCCACCAAGCAGATCGAAAAGCAGGTCCGCAAGATCGCCGCTTTGACGGTTGCCGAAGCCATGACACCGAACCCCGTGACCATTGCACCCGATACACGCATTGAGACAGTAGCCGCCCTCATGGTGGACAGCAACCTGCATACCTTGCCTGTTGTGAAAGAGGGCAAGCTGGTAGGGATTATCGGCAAAGAGGATATTTTGAAAACCCTTTTGCCGGATAACCGTTCGCACTAGGACTGGTTATCTTTTCTTTGCATTTTACATGATGGGCAAACCCGGGAGGGTGGGCCTGAAGACGGCGGCGCAGATACCGTCCGTTTTGCGATTATAAGCGCGGCCGTCTGCGCTTTTCTTTATAGGACCGCTGCAGCTGTTCCCCGATGGCATCAAGCATGAACTCATCGATGGTGATGTTTCGCTCTTCGCAATAGACCCTTACACGGTCAAACAGCACTTTGGGTATGTTCACCGCAACGGTTTCGTTGTGCTTCGTTTCGGATGCTTTTTTCGTCATACTTGGCTTACCGTATTTTGTGACCTTTCAATATCGCTAAAAGGCTGAAAATCGCGTGGCGATAGGTTCGGTGTGCCGATACCGGGCTTCACTCAATTCATTGATACAGGATCGGGGTTAAAAATCAATATAAAAATTTGATTTTGTTCATAATGAACAAGAATTCAAACAAGAATTCAACGAATGTCGCCACGCGAATATCGTATGCCGAAATGGATTGCTGTTAATAATTGGTATAACGTAACGATTTCGTAACCATTAGTGCACAAAATAGTAATCTTGCACCCAGACTTGAAAATTCCACATCATTGCTCCTGTAAGGCATGAAAAAAAGCCCAAAAGAAATGCGGTGTTATGGAAAAGAATACACGTTGTACACAAATGCTAAAGAAAATACGTCCTACTGCCCCAAAATGACCACCGCGCCTGGCCACGCACTCCAGGAAAAAGTATCAATTCCCCATTATTTTTAGATGTGATTGCTGATTTTTTCAAAAAAGGACCGCTTGTTTTAAGGTTGGTATACTATGTGCTAGCTTTGCAGATGAGTTATGTTCAGGTGGCACAGGTTCTAAAAAAGTAAAAACAAGTTCATTCAGTTCTTCCACAAAAGTCGACTGGAAAAAAATTTCTCTATGAGAAACGCAGGTGAAGTGCGCTCTATAGCACCGGATCTTAGGAACTAACAATAGCAGAAGAGAAGGAGGCAAACGTTGTTTACCAATATCGCAAACGGTGGGCCGTTTATGTTCGTCATAATGGGGGTCTCGATTATCGCTTTGGCCATTTTTCTGGAAAGGGCCGCTTTTCTTTACTTTCGAATGAATCTGAATATGGACAAGGCCTATAAGAAAGTCTTGTTTACAGTGGAAAATAAGAATTTTCGCGAAGCCCTTGAAGAATGCGCGAAGTTTGAATCTCATCCACTGGGAAACATCCTGAAAGCCGGCATCCTGAAAGCCGATCGGAAGGATGCCGAAATCGAGCGGGCCATGGAAGAGCAGATTATGAGTGAAATTCCCAAAGTTAAAAAACGAGTGAATTTGTTGACATTATTCGCCAACATCGCGACGCTTCTGGGTTTGCTGGGAACCATTCTGGGTCTGATTACAGCCTTTCAAAGCGTCACCAATGCCGACGATGCCATGAAGCAGGAGATCCTGGCCAAAGGCATCTCCATGGCCATGTTGACAACCGCCGGAGGACTGGTGGTCGCCATTCCATGTTTGGCGGGTTTTTACATGCTGAACAACCGCAGTGATTTCATTATCGATAAAATCGAAGAGAAAGCTGTTGGTCTGGCCAATGCCCTGTCGGCCCACAAACAAAAGCGAGCTGCCAATGGTACGGTCTAGTAGCAGAAACCGGAACAATGAGGAAGAAACCGAACTGAACATGGTGCCGATCATGAACCTGTTCATGGTGTTGATTCCTTTTCTACTGATGTCGGCCAGTTTTTACCAGATCAAAGCCATCAACACCTCGATCCCTGTGCATGCCGATAAGCCGCCGGTTCAAACAGTTGACCAGAAGAAGCCCACGGAAAAGATCACCGTGGTGGTGGAATTGAAGACCGACGAGATACGGATCTCCGCATTGTCCGAGGAATTATCCGCCGACGAGCTGGCGGTTTTGGAGAAGGTGTTGGCACGGTCGCCGGGCAAAGAGATTTACTTTGCAGAAATCTCCCAGCACCTGGAGGTTGTGAAAACAAAATATCCGGCCAGTGATACGATGATCTTAATTCCGGATCCAGCCGTATTGTACGACGAGATCGTCCAGGCCATGGATTGTGCCCGGAAAACCGAGACAGGCGAGTTGTTTCCAAACGTCGTCCTCTCAGGATCTCTGGGATAGGAGGGTTCGTATTGGCATTTGGCAAACGCAAAAAACAATCACGGCAATTCGTCGCGCCTAAGCTCATGCTGACGTCCATGATGGATATGTTTACCATTATCCTGATTTTTCTGCTTTTCTCTTTTTCGGAAAACCCCGAAAACCACCAACTGAGCAAAGAGCTGGAATTGCCCAGTTCAAACGCCAAGGTGGATTACCGCGATACGGTAGAGATCACACTGACCAAGAATGAACTGCGTCTGAACGACGAGGTCATGGCGGCGGTCAATAATCGTGAGATCGATGGATGGGGCAATGACGATCTGACATCGTCGGCCCTATATAAGCGTCTGAAAGCTCTCAGGGATCAAAAAGCCGAACAACCGGACGAGCAGCCATCAGAACAGGCGCCGCACATTCTTTTTTTATGTGACAAGTCCTATTCATTCAAGACGATCAACCAGGTCATTAAAACGGCCGGCATGGCGGGGTATCCCAATTTCCAGTTTGCCGTGCTGGAGGGAAAATAAGGTGAAACGATGAGTCTTCATAAAACCATATGCATTTTGTTCGGTGCAGGCTTGATGCTCCTCGGTGGTTCAGGGACGGTGTCAGCTGAGGGGGCGCCGGGTCAAGATACCTCAAAGAAGCAGTTACAGCAGCGGATCGATTTCGGCAATGCCTATATCATGGGACAAAGTATCAAATCGGGTGCCGTCTATCTGATGCATCGCAAACAGAGCGATATCGACAGCATGATCAAGGTCCGGTTGAACTACCGTAGCGAGATCATGGAAGACTTTGATCTGGAAAACACCAAAATGGTGGAAGATGCTTCGAAGCAGAACGATGAACGGAAGGATGTCAAAACCCAGTGAAGATGTCTACCGCCGGATATCGACATGCCACGCAACCGTCAAAGATGTGAATGATATGAATACTTCAGTCACCGATGTTAAAAAAATACAAACCTCGGGCCGGAATGCCCAGGAAGCACTCGCCCAGTTCCTGATCTACAAAGACACCAACTACATGGGTGACAGTCCGCTTACCAAGGAGCAGATCTCCATCGGGAGCAGCCGTTTTGCCGATGTGATTCTGGATAGCAGCGCTGTGGCGGATTTTCATGCACTGGTGCATTTGCAAAAGGGGCAAGCATTTTTAACCAACAATTATCCAGAAGACGGGTTGCGACTTAACGGGCAGTCGATCAAGAATGCGGAACTTCAATCCAGGGATGTGATTCAGATCGGCCCCTTCGAGTTGCATTTCAAAATGGAATTGGAGCCAGCGGATCATGGCTTCCGGATGCCGGATATCGTCACCTCTCCAGGTGAAGATGCCACGGCCACCATGGTCCCGGAGGCCGATCAACGGTTTTCACTACTGCTGGTCAATCGTTATGCCAATGACGAAAGCCGTAAAAATGCGGCCGCGCGGATGGCCAAGCTTTTTAAAATCAACCCGGAAAAAAACCCTGGCCCTTCTGCAACAGGAGAAATACGCGCTGAAGCATAACCTGACGAATGCAGAGGCCGAAAAATGGAAAGAGGTCCTCAAAAATGCCGGGGTTTTGTGCGTCGCGGAAATTGAGACGATGGAAAAAGGAATGTCTCCACCGGCGCCCGTCCAACCACCCACCCCATCCATGACGCCGCGTCAACGACCATCAGAACCCGAACCCGCCCCCCCTGTCGAAGCCCGATGGCCCGTGGCCGATGATGATGACATCGAAGATGACGAGGAAGATGCGTGGGAGGCACCTTTTGAGCTGTCGACCATTTTGAATTTGGCCGACCGTCAGGTTCAGGGAGCCAAGACAGGCACCTACCGCATGATGGTGCTGAAGCAGATCGATGACATTACTTCGGATGTCCGTTTTCTGGACAAGAACCAGAAGTATGTGGACCTTGGCAGCGAGGGCCGATTTACACTGGCGGAATTTAAAAGTCGTGACCGTGCCTTTGTCTATTTTTCTCAAAAAACATGGGGCTTTCTTGAAGAACCGGGACAAGCCAAAAAGGATCTCGATGCACTTAAAACCGAGGACAACCTTCATAGTCGACGTCACGGTATCTATAAGTATAGCCTGCCGCGCTCAGGTGTTCTGACCCTCGGATTTGATAATTTCCGCTACCGGATACAGCTTGGCCGTGAGGCTGCCAGTCCCAGCGTAAACGTTCCTCAAGAACCGGAGACGTTTACATGGCGCCATTGGGCCGCCTCGGCGGGAACCCACCTGGTCGTATTCCTGTGTATCCTGGTCTACGGGTACTTTCAGGCGGTGGCGCCCCAAAAACCTCCTCTTCAATTTGTCAAAATTGATGAGCAATTGGTGGCACGACTCACCCAACCCCAAAAACCCAAGAAGGTCGCACCCAAGGTGAAACCGCCGGAACCCAAACCGGAACTCAAGAAGGTGGTTCCGGCCAAAAAGCTGGCCCAGAAGACGCCCAAGACGCGGCCTCTCAATACCGCCAAAAAATCAACCGGAAAGCAGAATAAAGTGGCTCAGGCCAGCAAGCACCCCAAGGCCGGCGGGGGGTTCGGCCAAGGCAATATCACCAACCGCAATATCAACCAAACCGGTTTGCTGAGTGTGTTGGGCAGTTCCAAGGTGTCCGGACCGAGCGACGTGATCGCCTCGGTGACCAATCTGGATGCCGTCAACGTACCGGGCGCCACCGAGAAGAATTTTACAGTTGGAGGTCTTAAGGGATCGCTGGGCAACGGCAAAATCGCCCTGGCCTCCGGTGCGGTGGTGCAAACCAAGGGATCCAAACAGGTCCTGCGAAGCGCTGGTGCCAGCGGTAAAGGTGAGGTGGCCGCCCTCGAGCGCGGCACCACCGGCATGAAACAGGTCAACGGCCTTGTCTCGGCTCCCATGTCCCGAACCGTCAAAATCGAGGGCGGCATGAGCCGTGAGATGGTCAAACGGGTCATCGACCAGCATCTCGATGACATCACCTATTGTTATGAAACGGCGCTGATCAATAACCCGAGCATCATGGGGCGGATCGTCTTTGAATGGAAGATTCTCATGTCGGGACGGGTGGGCGAGATCCGCATCGTGGCCAGCAGTGTGAACTCGCACGACATCCACGACTGTATCAAGCGTGCCATCAAATCATGGCAGTTCCCCAAACCGGTCGGCGCCGAAGTCGTGGTCAGTTACCCATTCATCTTTGACCTGGTCGCTTTCTAAGCGGTCGCCAACAGAGATACGGAGGAAAAAAAAGAGAATGAGTCAAAAGCGCGCTATTCTATTAATCTTCAGCCTGATGTTCCTATGGCAGACACCGGCCGCATGGTCCGACGACACCGACCGTGAAGAGCAGGTGTTTGCCGTACAGAACCGGATTTTTCACCGCGATCACGAGATCGACCTGTCCCTGGGGTACATTGCCGATGATGACTTCAACCACGTCTATCCCATCAGTGTGGGGTATCTTTATCATTTCAACGAGCATTTTTCGTGGGAGGTGGGCAGGTTCAGTTATCTCTTCAATGAGGCCAAGAAACTGCGGAGGGATTTACAGGACGACTTCGGTGTCCAACCGGAACGATTTCCCGAACAGCAATACATGTTCCACACCCATCTGGTGTTTAAACCGCTGTACGGCAAGAGTGCCGTACTGAATCGCAAAGTCGTCAATCACGAGGTCTACGTCTTCGCCGGCGCCGGTCTGGTGCATTATGAGTGGGAGTACAGTACCGGCGAGAAGGAGGGCGAGGATGCCTATTCCATCAGTCTGGGAGTGGGGATGAAATATTTCCTCAATCAGCGGTACTGCCTTAATTTCGAATTACGCGACCTTGTGAATATCCGGGAAAACGAGACCGCGAAACAACCTCTATTTTGCCGTCGGTCTGGGGTATCGCTTCAATATGGCCCCCCGCAAAGTCGAGGAAGATCCCACGGTCCAAAAAATGAAAACCATTCTGGATGCCGAATAAAATGACGACATATCAACGTTTCATAATGATACTGGCTATGATCATCGGGGTGTCGCTCGGCGGCCCGGGCTGGTGTGCCACCCCATCTTCGACAACGCCGGCCGCCGTTCCTCAGACAGACTGGGATCAGGACAAGCCCCCCGAGAAAAAAGATACCCAAATGTCGGAACAGGACGGTCGATACCTGTTCGACAAGGGATATGAATTCTATACACGGAAAAAGCATGCCGAAGCCTCTCAATATCTGCATCAGTTCCTCAGCCGGCATACACCCGATACGGTGGATTACGAATGGGCGGAGTTCTTTTTCGGCATCAGCCTCAAGGAACTGGGGTACACCCATGCGTCCGTGGATATCCTCTCACACCTGGTGGGCCGTAAACCCAATCCCAAGATTGTGAACTATACGTTGGAGGTTCTGGAGCAGATCAGCCTGGAGGGGCCTTTTGATCGTGACTTGCTCGTTGACCGGGCCCTTTGCGACCACAGCTACGGCTTTATCGAAGATCATATGTCCGACTTCGTTCATTACTACCACGGTGAATATGATTGGGAGCACGGCTTGTACGAGTGGGGGGATGAACATTTCGCCAAGATTCAGACCAACAGCTACTATTACCAGAAATTCCTGTTTAAAAAGGCCTTGCGGGAATACTATCGCCAGCGAAACGATGAGGCGGTCGAACTGTTGAAGACCGCTTTGTTCAATCTCCCGGACGGTACCGTTCTGAAGGACGACGTGCGTAAAACCCTGGCGCGGATCTACTATGAGACGGGTAAATTCGAAAAGGCCGACATTTTATATCAACACATCGAGATGAATATTGTAGAGCAGGCCCAGAACCTCTTGGAGCGCGCCTGGGTTCATTATCGGATGGGGAACCCGGAAAGAGCTATGGGCCTGCTCTACTCCTTCCAGGCGCCCAGCTACACCAACTCATTCACACCTGAATTCTATATTCTGAAATCGTTTATCTACAAAGATGTCTGCCACTACAAAAAGGCCATGCAGGTGTTGGATCAGTTTCGTGAGCGTTACGGGGACACCCTGGAAAACATCTACCAGCGTCGAAAGCCCCAGGATAACAACGCTATGTTGCTGGTGATCCTGAACAAGCCGCGGATCAAGCGTTTGTGGGAATTTTTGAATACCCTGGAAAGCGAATCGGCGAAGTGCGCTCAGATTCAGGATCCTGAGCTGAAAAGCTATCTGGAAAGATTATACGTTCTGGAAAGCGAGGTTTCCGAGCGGCGTTTTCGTCTGCTGGTCAACGACGAGTTCGAGAAAATGGCCAACAACATGCTGCGGTTCGAAGAGGAGGCCCATCTGATGGAGTATGAAATCGGCTTGGATATGTATCAGCGGGTTCACGATTTCCATTACTCCGAAGACGATGCCCAGGAGACCGATGCCGGCGGAACCGAGGTCGCCAAAGCCGTTTATCAGTTCCAGGGTGAATTCTGGAATGACGAGCTGGACGACTATGAGGTGATTCTGCCCAACAAATGCCAAAACGCCGAAGAATGGGATATATTTTTCAAATGAAAAGTCGCCATATATATAGCGTGTGTCTGATGTTCTGTCTGGTGGGGCTTGCCGGTACCCTCAGGGCCGCTCCCCCGGACGATCAGACCTATGTTTACGAGCAGAAGAACGAGGCTGAAGAGAAAAGGCGTTATCTCGTCAAATTAAACCAGGACAAGGAAAAGTGCGATCTGGCCATCATCAATACCAAAACCCTGATCGCCAGGTCGAAAAACCGTCCTTATCTGCCCGAAATCTACCTGCGCCTGGCCGAGCTGTATATCGAAAAGTCGCGCATCGCCTATTTCCTGCGCAAAAGCAATCAGGCCGACGGCGGCGAGCAGGCCCTGGATCAGTATGAGTCCAACATGCTCAAGCAGCAAGCCATCGAAATTTACCAGCGGCTTCTGAATCAGTACGCGGACTTTGCATACATCGACAAGGTCCACTTCTTTATGGCTCACGAATATCGGGAGTTGGGGCAGATTGACGAAATGATCAAGCACTACCAGGTCATTATCGCGAAATACCCCCAAAGCGACTATGCGCCTGAGGCGCACCTGCTGCTGGGTGATTATTTTTTCAGCCAGAAACAGGATGTGGACCAGTCGACGCACCATTATGAGCAGGTGTTGAAATATCCCCAAAGCCCCGCCACCGGTGCCGCCAAGTATAAGCTGGCCTGGTGCCGCATCAACCTGGTGGATTATAAAGGTGCGCTGGTGCTTTTTGAAGAATCGGTGATGAGCCCCCAGGCCAAGAAGGATCTCAATATCGACACCTACCGGCGTGTCGACGTTCGCCTGGAGTCTCTGGTGGATATGGCCTTTTGCTATCCCGAAGTCTACAAAGATGCCAAACCCGAAGAGGCACTGGCCTATTTTAAACGCTATGCGTGGTCACGCCCGGTGTATTCAACCGTTCTGGAAAAGCTGGCCTATCGCTATTATGTCAAGAAAAAATGGGCCCAGTCGGCAGCGATTTACCGTGAGTTGGCCTTTATCCGGCAAGAACCGGAAAAGCTGCTGGAGTTTGCCAAGCACATTTTCGAATGCGTCCAGGCCATCGGACACTATCAGAATGCCGAGAAGGATGTGGCCATCATCGTGCGGGCCCTGGAAAAACAGAAGTTTCCATCCATGTGGCCCAGGAGGACAAAGACAAGCTGATCCATGATTATGAACTTTATGCCCGCGACATCATCACCCATCTCCATGCCAAGGCACGCAAGACCAAATCATCAGAGGATTTCAAGATCGCGGCCGATGCCTACGAAAAATACCTCGATTTCTTCAAGGAAAGTCAGGCCTATGAAGAAATGGCCGAAAACTTTGCGGAAACGCTTTTCTCCGCAGGCGCGTTACATGGAGGCGGGCAAACAATATGAAAAAATTACCCCGTCGGCCGTTGAAAACAGCCAAAAACGCAAAGAAACGCTCTACAGCGCTGTGATCTCTTATTACCAGGCGCTGAAAAATAAAGAAACGTTGAATTTTTATGAGGCCGCCTATGCCCGTGAGGGGTTGCGCTCCAGCGGCAAGACTTACGCCGGTGAGTATCCGACATCAACCCATACGCCCGATGTCCTTTTTAATGTGGCCTGGGTTTCGTATGACGCCGGGCAATATGAGGACGCCATCACCGACTTTTCCAATTTTGTGGAGCAACACAAAGGCCACCAAGCCGCCGAAGCGGCCATCCATCTGGTGATGGATTGTTACCATCAGATGGAAAACTATGAGGGCCTGATCAGCTACGGTAAATCCGTTTTAAGTAGTGGGATCATCCGCAGTGCCAACCTGAAAAAGGAAGTCGCCCAAATCGTCCAGAGTGCCGAGACCAGGGTCGTATCCACCATGACCATGTCGGCCATGAATGATTGGGAGAATGCCCGTGAAGATCTGATTCAGATTGCCGAAAAGGGTGGCGGTGGCGCCATGGGTGAGCAGGCCCTTAACGCCCTGATCCTGACCAGCAAGGACAAGAAAGACCTTCCCACCCTCTTTGATGCCGGCGAAAAGATGATTCACACATATCCCAATTCCGATCACACACGTGATACCCTGGGCATCCTGATCAAGACCTCCATTCAAATCGGCCAGTTCAGGATGTTGGCCGATTATCTGGAACAATATGTGGCCCGCTATCCAAAGGATGAGAACACGCCGGACTTCTTGATCCAGGCCGGGCAGATTCGCGAAGGTTTGGGCCAGTATGATAACGCCAACCGAAACTACCGGCAATTGCTGAGCAGCGGCAAAGTGGATCGTTCCCAGGCCGATAACGCTTTGTTTTCCATCTTGGCCAATGACCTGCTCGTGGGGAATGATCATGCCGCCCTCAAGGATCTAAAGACTTACCAGCACTTGCTTTCCAAGGGCGGGCAAATCAAAGCCGATGCCCAGATGGTCGTGCTTCTGCAGAAGGCCAACCACAGGTCCGAAGCCCGTCGCCTGGGTCAAAAGGTCCGCAAAACATATACGCCTCAAATGGGAGAGCAGGATCCTGAACTGCTGGCACTGGTTGCGGAAATACTCTTTAATGACACCTACCAGACCAGCGGGCCTTTCTTTAAGCTTCAGTTGAAATCCAAAATCGACAACAGCATCGTTCAGAAGAAGACCAAATTGCTGGAGTCTCTCGAAAATGGTTACCAGAAAGTCATGGCGTATAAGTCACCGGGGTGGGCGCTCAAGGCCTGTTTCCGCGCCAACGAACTCAACCGCGAATTCGCCGACTTTTTAATGAACGCGCCGGTCCCGGCAGAACTCAGCGCCGATCAGAAGGCGCAGTATCGAAACTTGATCGCCGAGAAGGCCAAGGCCTATACCGACAAGGCCGATAAATACCTCCAGACCTGTATTCAACTTGCCGAAAAGTGGGAGATCTGTGATCCGCAACTCGCCTCCTACTTCAGCTCAGGATCGTCACCGTCAGGCCCCCGGGGTGGATTGGCCAGCTTCGACGATCGAAAAGGTGGTCGTGAGATCGCCGCCCAGGGCCTGCGGGACCAGAACATCTTTGCGCTGTATCAGCAATTGATCATGTCTTCGGACGATCAGGCACTTCATCAAAAGTTGGCCGAGGCCTATATGCAACAGGGCGATTTCCGCCAGTCCGCGTTGATCGTCAAAAGCATTCTGCCCAAACTCGACGGCGGTCAGCGACAGCTCAAAGCCGACATGCTGAACCTGCTAGGCTTGTCCCATTTGTATGCCGGTCGTGACACCCTGGCGAAGGAAACGTTCAAGCGAGCGCTGTCCGCCGATACCGAGATGGTTCCGGCGCGTCTCAACCTGGCAGGGATTATACCAGCACTATGGATACCGTGATAAAGCAGCGGATCTCTATGCCAAAGTCGACTTGCAGAACCAGGAAATCCTGACCGGAAACGGAGTCCATCCAAGAATAGGAGAGATGTTTCATGCATATGCCAATACCCAGAAATAAATTAGCGATTCAATGGACGCTCTTGATTTTCCTTACCGTAGTGTTGCTGTCAGCTTGTGGCGGTGGCGAAGGCGATGACGGGGTCGATAACGAACCGCCACCGAACGTGGTAGTGACCGAAAACTGGGATGTGTTCGAAGTTATTACTATAGACGGCGAAAAGGATCCGCGGACGCTCAATGCCGTTGCCCGCCACCGACCCCCAGGGCCAAGTACACATTTATTATTATGAAAGAGGGGATGACTACGACGAGCGCGATCGCTTCCAGATCAAGCATGCGGTGTGGGACCCTGTCACAACCACATTGGTTGGAGACATCGGTACGCTTGATGTCCAGGCGCCCAATCCTTCGGGAACGGGTGACAGCGGCCTCAACAACGATGAAGTACTGGATGCCGCCTTTACCTCTGACGGTACACCAGTAGTGGCCTACCAGGGGGGGGATATCCCCCAGGCGGATGATGGCACCATCTGCAACGCGGGGGCCCAGGCCGACTTGATGCTGAACCTGTCCCAAGGTGGGACCTGGTACGAATACCTCGGCATCCAGGGTGATGCCAGTCCCCAAAATCCCTATTTCACCGATGGCTATGTGGGCTTGGCCGGATCGATCGCCATCGACAGCAACAACAACATTCACATGGCAGCGCAGCATTACTATGAACACTGTGACTACATGAGCACATCCTATCCGGATCTGCTCTATGTGGTCCGCTCGACGGGCAACCTGGGCAGTTAATTCGGTAGCCATGGAAGAACATGTGGATGACTATAATACCTTCGGCGCGGGAGGAGGCATCCAAACCGATATGGGGCACTATGCCAAACTTGTATTGGATCAGAATGAACAACCGTTGATATTTTACGTGGGGACACCATCGCCATTCGGGGTGGGGGGAGACCAGCGTTCTCTGCGAATGGCCTACAAAGACGGCAATGCCTGGGTGCCCGAAGTCATCGAAGACCTGATCGAATGGGACGCCGGTCCTCTCAGCCCGGCGGTGGCGGCGGACGGTACTGTGGCCGTGGCCTACTTCATGAAGAATGAATCGGACTCCGATGCCCCCGATTACCTGCGCTATGCCGTGCGCCTGTCCGACGGATCGTGGCAATTTTCCGTGGTGGATGCATCCTCCAATTGCGGTGATTTCTGCAGCCTGGTTTTCGATAACAACAATCAGCCGGCCATCGCCTACTATGATATCGAGGCCATCACTTCCTATCGGCCACGAAAAAACCTCAAACTCGCGAGGTTCAACGGCAGTTCCTGGCAAACCGAGACCGTTTCCAGCAACGGTGACATCGGGAATTACAACACCCTCTGGTTTGATGCCGACAATGTGGCCCACATTTGTTCATATGAGTTTCAACAATAAAAAAAATCATCATCTTTCGCGAAAAGACTGAGACGTCCGAAGGATGATGAAAGTCAGGCTTCTATAACCCTAGAGAGTGAAAAGAGTGAGGTGTATTATGAAACCTTGGATGACAACTGCATGTATCGGTTTGTTAGCGGCCGGTCTGATGGTGGGGGGGACCCCCCTGGTTTCGCGGGCGGTGGATTCCAATGACATCTGGGACGAGTGTGTGGGTACGCTGTGTGGTGGCGCCGGCCATCCGGAGGCATCGGTGGCGGCGGTTCGGCAGGCGGTCCCGTGATCGTCGCCTATGAATTGGGCCCCCTATTTCTACCTTCAGGACGACGAGGACCACGACGGGGCCCATGATATCTACGACAATTGTCTTGGGGTTCCCAACATTCAGAGCGAGAACCGCGACGGCGATCAATTTGGTGATGCCTGCGACCTCTGCCCGGACACGCCGGGTTCGGACCAGACCGACACGGATAGCGACGGGATGTGGGATCATTGCGATGACGATGATGACGGTGACGGTCTGTTGGATGGCCAGGATAACTGCCAAACGGTGGCCAACGTCAGTCAGATCGATACCGACGGTGATGGCCTGGGCGATGCCTGCGACGGCGACGATGATAACGACGGCATTCCCGACGATGAAGACAACTGCGACCTGGTCTACAATCCCGAGCAGACCAACACCATGGGTTACGATGGCCCCCGATGACCTGGGCGATGCCTGTGACGAAGATCTTGGACGGTGACGGTTTCGTCGATCGCAGCGGCATCGGCGGCCTCGTGGACCTCTGCCCCCGTGTCTACAGCATGACCAATGACGATGTTGATGATGACGGGCATCGGCGACGCCTGCGACAACTGTCCGACCATCTACAACCCCGATCAGGTGGGACAGCGATCGAGACGGCAGGGGAGACGAGTGCGATGGATAAAAAACCCTTCTACCTGATTCTCATGATGGCCATGGTGGTTTTTCTGGGTGCCTGCGACAACGGCCCCAACCTGGAACCGGACCACCGCCCGCACGGCGGCCACGCTGCGGGGGACCTTTTATACCGAAAGCCCCGATGACCTTATCTTTCCGGTCAAGGTCCTGTTTGCCATCGACTGCTCGGGAAGCATGGGGGCCGCCGGTGAAGGATCGGATCCCACCAATCAGCGTCTGGCGGCCACCTACGAATTCGTCGAGCGTTTATAACGGATTTCCCAATGTCTCTTTTGAGATCATGTTGTGGAATCAGAGTGTCTTTCGAACCACCTATGCGGACGGGGACCCGGGTTTCACCAAAGACACCAATGAAATCCAGTCGGTGCTGGCCAATGTAAACAACACCGGCACCACCGACTATGTGGGCACCATTGATCAAATTTATCGGGATATCTATCGCGATATCCAGAATACGGATAACCACGACAGCCTGGTGCGCACCAAATATATCGTCATTTTTTTCAGCGACGGGTTGGATAACGTGCCCAACAGTGACCAGCCGAGGGTCAATCAAACCATCAACGCCATCGAAGAGCTTGTCGATATGACCGTGGAAGCGGGTGTGGGCAGCTTCGCCTTCCATACCTTTTTCCTGGATGGCATCGAGATGAGCGAAGATGACCATGATGATTGCGTCGAAATCATGCAGGAGATGGCCGAGACCGGACATGGCCAGTTCCGAACGTTTCAGAACGCCGGTACCATCGACTTCATCAGCATCGTGGACATGCGCCTAACCGCGGAATACGAAGTCAAATACCTGGTGGCATACAACTTCAACGTGGTCCCCGGGGTGGACACGCTGCTGATCGATTCCGACGGTGACGGTCTCAGCGATGCCGAAGAGCGCCACCCCACCTCGGCCACCTGGCCGGCAACGGATCCCATGCTGGCCGATACCGACGGTGACGGATTGAGTGACTTCTGCGAACTCAAACTGGACAACGGGAACCGAGATTTAGATCCCACCGTGTTTAACCAGGTGTGTACCGATTATCTCCTGCCGGATGGTACCTATCCGGACCGGGACTATGATGGCCTGAATGATTGTGAAGAGTATTGGAAAGGCACCAACGCCTTTCATCCGGACACCGATTACGACGGCATTCCCGATTCGGTGGAATTCTACGCCGGCACCAATCCCCTGGAAAACAACACCGAGCTTGATCGGGACTTCGACGGTGACGTGGATTGGTTCGAAGTGCAGCGCCACACCAATGTGCTGGCCAACGATCCCAAAGTCAGGGCCCGATGGTCATATAATTATGACATCGTCGATCTGGGCATCGATCCACAGATGATGTACGACGGCGCCATCGCCAATATGCGGCGTTATGACTTCAATATTTCGAATATCTCCGTCATGAACGGGCTTGGCAGCTATGTGGGGTGAAGAACGGGATCTGGCCCCCGGAGACAACGTCATCCGGCTGTTTATCGCCCAGGTTCCCGAGGACATGCCGGATCAACTGCCGGTGTTCCGGGTGGCCGATGTCATGATCAACTTTTTAGGCGATGTCCGAACCGTGGTTCTCTATCCGGCGGACTTTCAACTTTTAGAATAAGGAAGAGCAGAGGTGGATGCCATGAAAAAGATAGGTTGCTTGCTGATTTTACTGCTGGTCCTCGCCGGTTGTGGTGGCGGTTTCTAGTGATTCGGAAAACCCCAAACACGTCCGGTGCCCGGGAGTTGACCGCCGACCAGACCCTTACCGATACGATCGAAGCAGAGGGTGAGGTGGACTGGTACCGGTTCCGGGCTGTGGAAGTCAACCAGACGTTGGCCATCAATTGCACCGGAACATACCACAACGCTCCGGTCGACTTCATGATGACGGTTTATGAACAGAACGGTAGTGGCGAGCTGGTGCCTTTGTTCGGGAAAAGTGCTCCTGAAGACAGCACCCTGCCGGCCGATCTCGAAATCTTCGTACGGATCGACAGCCCCAAAGTACTCTTAATCGCAGTCCCGTGATTTCATGGATGATGACGCCCTCCGATCAGATCCCTTACCGGATAGCGGCGCATTACGTTCAAGAGGCCACCGATACGAGCACTTTTGCTCAGGCCGAAAACCATCGCGGTGGACACCGCCGGCGCCTGTCACAACGACAGCATTTCCGAAGTCGGCGAGGTCAACACCTATCGTTTCGACATCGAATCCGAGGGGGGTCTACAGCCTTAATGCAAGATACGACCGTGACCAACACGGCCACCGTATCCGTCAATCTGGGCATCGAACTATACGACGACGACGGAGAATTGCTTTACCAGTTCAAGGGGCCGCGGCCCCATGATTTGTCCTACACGGTGATCGCCCATCTGTTACCGGGCAGCTATTATGTGGTGATCGATGACCAGGGCCGCAACGACACCGACGCCGCCAATTACTATATTTGTGTCAACTCTGCCACCGTTGACGAGATGACGGCCAATGACACCATGGCCACTGCTGCCACCGCGACGGAGGGTGCAGAGGGCTTTAACTTTGATGGGAGCCTGGAATATTTACAAGATCAGGACTGGTACCGACTGGAGGTACCTGCCGCCTTTGGCACCGCGACCCAGAACCTGATCATTCAATTTGCCAGGGATATGGAGACGCTGCCTGAGGAATTGAGCCAGCTTGTCGACGCCGGCAGCTATCAGATAACGGTTCAGGACAGCCAGGGGAACCTCCTGCATGACTACAGCCATGCCGTGAGCTTGAGCAGTGTCTATTCGGTGGCAGATCGCTGCCGGTTCCGGGGCCCATTATATTACCGTCCAGCCTGTCATCAACGGACAGATGGTGACCGCCCCTGCCGTACCAGCTACGTGTCCAGGTGGTGGAAGTCAACGATGCCACAGAAAACGGCGATGCGGTAACGGTTCTGGATCCTGGCGGGGAGACTGTTACCGGGAAAATATCGACCCTGGGGGGACGTGGACAATTATGCCATCACCGTCGATACCACGACGGCGCCCAGGGTGTTGGAATTCTATTTCGACACCACCGAAACCTCCATGGTCGATTTTTCAGTGCATGTGATGTGGAACGGCATTCACAAGATCCTCAAGGACAAAAATGGCTCCGAGAACGGTGCCGATGAAGGGGACCATTTCAAATCGAGCATTTACCTGCCGCAAACGGCGGGCCAGGGGGCCACGGTCAACCTCCAGGTCTGTGACGACCAGAACAACGACGGCAGCGATGTCCTCTATACCCTGAAAACCAATGTGCTCGATATTCCGACGGATATCTCTGCCACGGTACCGGGGCTTGTCTCCATGACGCCGGTATATTTTAGCGAACCCGATGAGCGCGGGGATGCCAACGCAATGGATATCACCGTCGTGGAGTATGACAACTATGACCCAGCCGGTGTTCAAAGCCGATACCACGCTGTTGCAGGTGGATGCACTGGATTTGAATAATAGATGGCAGTCGGACTGGATCGCCCGGTTTCGTGGATTACGACGGTGATCGTGATCTCTTTCAGTTAAATTTCGGACGCCATCACCGAAGCGGCAGGCGCTCCCGAAGACTGGTATTTTGACATCCAGGTGCAGTTTTACGCCGATGCCGGAGACGTCGAATATGGCTGGACGCTTTTCCGCGATGGTCAGCCCAACGGTATCCTGCTGGAACGCACCTTCTGGGAGGAAACCGACGGTGAGGTATCGGAATACAACATCTCCGCCGAGGGTGTGATCGCCAGCTGGGCGGATATGGAAATCACCGCCGAAACCCAGAGCATCACCGTACCCCGGCCGGGTGTTACGGTCAACGGCGAGCCCGAACGTTTCTGGATCGGAGATGGTTGGGGGGACAGCCGGTTCTATCTCAGTATTCAGGATTTCAAACCGCGCCGTGGAAAGCCGGGTCTACAATCAGACCCTGGAACGTTACGATGCCGTTCCCAACCAGGTGCCGGACAACGACTGGGGCAATACCAACAGCTCGCCGGCCGCACCGCCGTATTATTTCAGAGTGACGGTGACCCTGCACCCCGGTTGCTCCAATCCCAGCGCATGTAATTGACGGGACGTCGAATATAGGACGGTATTGAACATCAAGAGCGAACAACCTACCTGACAGGACGCCCGGATCCCCTTAAGGGACCCGGGCGTCGATTTTTCTGAACATCGAACACTGAATAAGGTTGTCGATTTGCTCCGCGGTTTTTTTTTCATTGCGACGAGATAGCCTTATCAGGGGCAAATCTTAACCGACCACCGAAGAAGGACTGCATTCAAAGTTCGATGTTGGACGTTCGATGTTCAACGTTTGCGAGATTCCCTGGTCAACTCGTCGTGGAATTGATATGGGTGACCTTGTGATTAACAGGCAAAATTGGCCATTTCTGGATGGGCACTAACAACAAGGAGCGACCCGAATGCCGTCCCAATGGGAGCAACTCAATCAGCAAGCGTTGGACCATATCCAAAAGGGTGACTATCAGGAGGCCCTGGAACCGGCCCTGGCAGCCGTCAATCTGGCGGAGGAGAAGACAGAACAGCCAAACCGCGAGCTGGCGATTTCGCTGAACAACCTGGGACAGCTCTACCATGCTTTGCAAGCCTTCGACCAGGCCGAGCCGGTGGTCAGGCGTGCATTGGATGTGTTTGAGGCACTGGAAGGGCCGGACCACGCGGATGTAGCCGACGCGCTCGCAAATCTGGCGGAACTCCATATGGCCCGAGGCCTGTTTGACAAAGCCGAACCATGCCTGCAGCGCGCCCTGGCCATCAAGGAAAAGCTGCTGGCAGCGGACGATCCCGATCAGGGCCAGGTCCTTAACGGGCTTGCCGCGCTCTACCAGGCCCAGGGACGGGATGAAGACGCCCAATCCTGCGCCCGCCGCGCCCTGTCCATCTTTACCAAGGCCCTGGGAGAAGACCATCCGGTGGTCGCCCAGAACAAGAATACCCTGGGCGAGTATTATCTCAGCCGGGGCAATACCGAAGCGGCCGAACCTTTGATCAATGAAGCCCTGGCGGCACGGCAGAAGACCTTCGGCAACAAACACCCGGCCGTGGCCCAGTCCCTGAACAACCTGGCGGTACTCTACGACAATGCCGGTGATTTCGCCAAGGCCGAGCCCTTGCACAGGCAGGCATTGGCGGTCCGCCAGGAGGTCTTCGGCCAGGATCATCCGGCGGTGACCCAGTCCTATGACAACCTGGCGGCGCTCTTTCCGTGCCCAGGGCCGCAGCGACGAAGCCGAGGGGCTACTTAAGAAATCTTTGGATATTTGGGAAAAGACCATGGGGGAACAGCATCCCACCACGGCCCAGGCAAACTACAATCTGGCTATGCTGTATGCTTCCCAGAAAAAATACCAGGATGCCGAAACCTTCCTGTTGCGTTCGCGCAAAATTCTGGAGGCCACACTCGGTCCCCAGGATCCGCACCTGGTGCTGATCTTTGAAGCCCTATCCGACGTCTTCGAAAAGACCGACCGGCCCCGGGAGGCCAAGGAATACGCCGCCCGTGCTTACAAGATCCGCAGACCCGAGCATATGCAAAAACCACCCCCGCATTGAAGGGTTGCCCCCAACGTTGCATAAAAAAGATGGATAAAATCTCACAAAACCTTACAGGCGATGGCTTTGAGGCCAATTCAGACGCCATGTCTGGAATTCACCATAGATGCAATCCAGAATCTGTTCGGTTTTCTCCATCTTTCTTACCCTCCTGCTTTTGCAACGTTAGGGTTGATATCATGCATCCCCCGGCGGGATCATGCATGTATCCTTTTCCTCCTGGGTCATCTTTTCAGGGTTCTTAAGATCGTTCTGCTTGCAGATGTAAACGACACCCTGATCGTCTTTGACATACACATAAGATTCCTTCAGCTTGACCTTTGGTTTTTCGCCCATCGGTGACCTCCTGTTCGTTAACGGTGATGGTGGGTGACAGTTCTTACCCCCCATAAATAAGACGCTGGCCGCCTTTTTCAACCCCAACGTTGCAAAAGCCGGAGGGCTTCAGAGTCAAGTCACTGCAGGGATTCGATCTGTTGGATCAACGCATCCCGCTCGTCTTCAAGGGCCAAAAGAGCTTGCATGATCGGCGGTTGGACGGAATGGGCCGGTAGGCGAGCCGCCGTTTCGGCAATTTCGGCCGCCACTGCCTCGAGTTTTTTCTTGAGATTTTCCAAGTCATTCATAAAGCTCATCCTGTTTCGATTTGTAAAAGATGTTGAAAATCTCTTTTCCTTTTTGCGTCAAAAAGGCGTTGTTCAGCATATCGCCCACAAAATACATGGCGTCGTCGATGGTGTAATTGGTATCCATGGCCACCAGATGCATTGCCATTTCGTTGATTGCCAAATTGAAGTAGGCCAGAAGCACAGGATTTACTGGGCGGATGATGCCATTGGTGATAGCCGCATTGATCTCCTTGATGAGGTTCTCCATCATCTCACGGTACAGTCGGGAGAGCCGATCCTTGGCCCAAGGATCGGCGATGATCACACCGGAGCGCAACTGGTTAAGGATCTCGCCGATTTTCGGATAGTGGGCATAGAAGGTTTCAAACATGATCCGGGATCTTTGGGTCAGATCTTTTTCACCCTTGAGCTTTTTCCGAATTTGCCTTTTGAAATTCCGAACCACATATTCCGTGATTTCGACGAACAACTCCCTTTTGTCCTTGAAATAGCGATAAAAGGTCGGCGGAGAGATGCCTGCCGCTTTGGTGATGTCGCGGATATTGGTTAGGTAGTATCCGCGGTGGGCGTAGAGCTGGAGGGTCGCTTCGATGATCGCCTCTTTGATCTTTCTGCTTCCTTGGGCCTGGGCATGGATTGAAGAACGAGGTCTTGCATCAGGCTCCCCAGGCTTCACCAGAGAGTAGCTCTCGCTGAGTTGATGCTTGATATGGTCAAGGGGTATCCGGGATGACTTGGCGGTCTTCAGGTATTCCAGTTTGATCCGCTGAATGGCTTCCAGCCGTTTGAGATGGATCCGGTCGAAATGGGCCATTGTCGCGCCCGTTTTCACGGGCGGATGCAAAAGCCCGGAATTCACATAATGATGTATGGTTGAACGAGGCACTCCTGACAATTTTTCCAACTCACCAATCTTCATGTCATCCCTTCCATGGGGCACCTGCTCCGGGGCAGATAAACGCCTTGGTGAATGCCTTAGACTATTAAGTAAAACTATAAAGTTAGACTATAATGCAAATAATGCATGGCGTAAACATTGGACTTAAAATATCAACCCATTAGGGCGCACCCGCAAGTGAATCCATGTTTTACGAATAATAGAATATCAAAATAAATAAGACATATATGAAAATATATGCAAATAAGGGGACTTCGATTTTGTGTTTGACAAGGCCCTGCCGATTTTGCAAAAAAACCAATACCCGAGATGGTAGCGTCAATGCTTAACACCGTATAACGCTATAGCCCCTCAAAGGTTGTGGCCGTTCCCCCTAAAGGAGATCCGACCATGCTCAATACCAAGCTCTGTAAAAAGTTAGGCATCAAATACCCCATCATTCAGGCCGGCATGGGACCCTTTTCCAACAACAATCTCTGCGTGGCGGCGGCCAACGCCGGTGTGTTGGGGCTGCTTTCCACCAGCGGTCTGTTTCGCAAGCAAACCCAACCATGGGTTTACAACGCTTTTTGCGAAAGCGGCGAAGCCGATCCGGATGACGACATGGCCACGGCTTTGGGAAAGGTTCTGAAACGCACCTATCTATTGGTAAAAGACAAGGGGGGTGTTTTCGGCCCCAATGTCATGGTATCCGCCGAACTCAAAAAGGAGGCGAATATCATGATCGATACGGCACTCAAGATACGCGAAGAGAATCCGGATATCAAAAATCACCTCAAAGTGATTTACACCTCGGCCGGTGATCCCATGGGCTGGGCAGATAAAATCAAAAGCGCGGGATTAACCTGGATTCATGTGATTCCATCCGTTAAGGCCGCCCAGCGCTGTAAAAAAGCAGGGGTAGATGTCATTGTCGCCTCGGGTCATGAGGGCGGTTTTCATACCCATTGGGAACCCCTGCATTCCATGGTTTTGATTCCGGCGGTAGTCGATGCGGTGGCCGATGAAAGCACCCTCGTCGTTGGGGGGGGCGGTATTTCAGACGGTAAAACCCTAGTCGCCGCCCTGGCAATGGGCGTTGATGGGGTGTTGATGGGAACGCGATTCCTGGCAACCCAGGAGAGCGATTTTCACCAGATTTGGAAAGAAAGCGTTGTCAATGCCGGCGATCGTGGGACGCTGATCGCGCGCGGTTTTGTGGGGCCCGCCCGCTGGCTGAGAAATGCCCGGAGCGAAGAGCATGCCGTGAACACCATGAAAAAATCCCCGGGCGTGTTCCTGGGGGTGCCTGATGACTACTCAAAGATAGACATGTCGTTGATCAGTTACGAGATCGAATCCATCAAAGCTACCTATGAGGGCAATCTGGAAAAGGCATTGATGGCTGCCGGCGAATGTGCCCAGCGCATCGATGACATGCCCACCGTTCAAGAAATGGTGGAACGCATCGTCGAGGATGCCAGGCAGATCATCGCCGGCTTTCCCCAACGTTACCTATGATATCAGTGTGGGGAGCATGCAATGCCCAACATCCACTCAAACCGAGATCAATTTGAACTTCTTGAGGATAACACCAACCAAACGCCCTTTGTCATGTTGAACCTGTTGAAGTTTGAGAAAGAGGGCGGAAGAGAAGGGTATTTTCGAATAAGTCAGCCTGTCAATGATTTTGCGTTGCGGATGACCTTTTCCACGCGCTTTTTCTGAATCGCCGTAAGATCATCCAGTCGTCGGCTGAGAATTCCCAGAAATGCGTCCCTGTTATGTGTGTTAATGGCGATACTGATACTTTCCGAATGCTGGGGTACTTCCTTGGGACGGCAGTTTCTCAAATGCTTCAGCAGGAAAGGCAGCGTCCTTTTCTCGTGTTTCCCACCAAATCGTGCCAGACAAGCCAGGACCTTGACGCCGTTGTCCACGGTGATCACAGAGCCTTTCTCGATGACGGCGATTAACTGATCCACGTTTTGGAATACAACCTCCGGTTGGAGGGGCGTCACCAGGGCCAGGGCCATCATGGCGCCCCAGACCAGGCGGTTGTTGTGGCTTTGTGTCAGGTCCAGGAACATCACCGTGTACCTGGCGATGAGTTGGGGATCGATATAGCCGATCTCGTAAAGGGTCTTGATGCAGTCGGATTGGATCTTCTTGTCAGGATGATTCGCCGCGGCCTCGGCGATCACGTGGATATCTTTGGGGTCTTTCCCAGCGGCCAGCCGGGCGGCCAGTTCCTGGTTGGGCTTTTCATCCCGGCGTCCCTTGGCCGACGCCAGCTCGTTCAGTACGGACATAGGGCCTCCTTTACCCCTGTGAGGGGCGTCTTCCTTTGAGTACATCATGAATATGGCGATTGATGCCGTATTTCAGCCGCTTGGCCATGGAGAAGGACGATCCGCTCAGGAATCGGTCCAGTATGCTGGCGAGCTCGAGTGTTTTTAAATAGCCGTAAGATTTATGAGGGTTGCGCTTCCCCTGCCATGCGTAGGTGTTGTGCACCAACATGTCCTCAGCGCGGACATGTCGCCGGTTTTCCCCATAGTCATCTCCCAGGGTGTGGTCGAACGCCACTTTGTCGTCGATATCCGAGAAGTTGTACCAGTGCCTCAGGATGCAATCCGGCGCCCTGACCGATGTGATTTCGGCCTTTAATCCCTTCTGCTCGGAGAAGATCTTGCCCACCACCACCGGAATGCCCAGGGGCGATCCCAAGGTGACCAAGGTATCGATGTCCACGTCGGTTGTCGAGCGGGACAGAACATCATAGGCGATGATGGAGCCCATGGAGTGAGCGAGAAGCAGGATGTCATTTTCCTGGTGCTTGTGAAGGATGCTGGACAATCTTTCACGGATCATCAACTTGGCCGGGACCGGACCTTTCCCGGGCACCTGGAGCACGGTGGTGTAGTAAGCTTCGAGGCTGCCGAAATAGCGCTGGATCAGCCGGTCGGTGATGGATGAGAAATTCAGAGAGAGGTCGTCATTGAGCAAGAGGCGATCCAGTTGTTTTTCGGAATAATCCCATATTTTGCGGCCCAGGGTGTTCCCCTTGTCCGACGGCGGGATGCCATCCGATGGATATGGTTCATCCACAAACAGTGGGTGAGCTGCATCCGTGATCCTCGGGTCGAGCGGTTGGGGATTGAAAATGTCGGCCCAGTAGACCAGCTCGAAGTGGATCCGCAGGCGTGTACGGTCGATGGCGCGCAATCCGTCCAGGATGGCACACCGCCACCACGTCTCCAACAACCTCCCGGGCGGCTTGTTTCCCAATCCATGGATGCCGATGATGATTTTGGCCATATCCGGACTAGTCCAACCTTTTTTTGAACCGGCTTACCGCACCTCCGAAGACGAAAAAGCCGATGAGGGCCAGGGCGGCCATCTGGTGCCACAGTGCCACGAACCCGGTGCCCTTGAGAAAGATCCCCCGAATGATCACCAGCATGTAGCGCAGGGGGTTCAGATAGGTCAGCCACTGGACCACCACGGGCATGTTGTGGATGGGAAAGACAAAACCGCTGAGCATGAACATGGGCAGCAGGAAGAAGAAGGTGGTCATCATGGCCTGCTGCTGGCTGCGGGAGACGGTGGAGATGAACAGCCCCAGCCCCAGAGTGCTCAACAGAAACAGGCAGGTGGCCAGCGCCAGCAGCCCGATGCTGCCCTTGATGGGCACCTGAAACCAGAGCTTGGCGAAGATCGTCACGGCGATCATCTGGATCTGGGCGATAATGATGAAGGGGATGGTTTTGCCCAGGATCATCTCCCCCGGCCGCAAGGGCGTGACCATGAGCTGCTCCATGGTGCCGGACTCCTTTTCGCGGATGATGGCCATGGAGGTGAGCAGCAGGGTGAGGATCATCACCAGCACGGCCACGATACCGGGCACGTAGAAGTACTGGCTGTCCAGGTTGGGGTTGTACCAAGTGCGCACGCGGTCGTCCACCTGGCCGTAATCCATGTGGCGGGCGCGCAGTTCCTTGATCATGCGGGTGTTGAACTGCTCCAGGATGGTGCTCATGTGGGCCAGGCGCACCGCCGCCATATTGCTGGCCGAGCCGTCGGCCAGGACCTGGACCGTGGCGGTGTCGCCGCGCCGGATGCGGTCGGCGAAGTCGGGGAGAATGGTCACCGTGAGGTCCACCCGCCGGTGCAGCAGCAAATTGTCGAGGTCTTTGGAACGCGCCGCCGTGTGGGTGATGCGAAAGGTGGGGTTGCCGGCGATGTTGTCCACCAGCAGGCGGCTTTCGGGGGTGCGGGACTGATCCAGAAGCCCCACCCGGACATCGCGCACATCGGTGGAGACCACATAGCCGAACAGCACGATCTGGATCAGGGGTGCCATGATCAGCAAGGGGCGGTTTTTCTTGTCCCGGAAAAGTTGAATGAATTCTTTACGCACCAGTTCGCGGATTCGCAAGCGGTTCATGTCATAATCCTTCACGCCGCATGACCAACATATTGAGCCCCATCAGGACCGCCGCCATGATCGTCAGCACGGCATAGCTGTGCCATAATTGCGCCAGCCCCAGCCCGCGCAGGTACAGGCCATTGAGGATGTCGATAAAGTAGGTGGCCGGTACCAGGCGGGTGACCTGCTGCAGCACCCAGGGCATGTTGACCACCGGAAAGACGAAGTCCGAGAGCAGCAATGACGGCAGATAGGTGATGATAATGGCGGCCTGGTTGGCCACCAGCTGGGAGCGGGTCACCGCGGAGATGAGCAGCCCCAGGGCCAGAGCCACCAGGATATAGACCCCCGTGGCCAGCAGGAGCAGCCAGAAGCTCGATTTGATCACCACATCGAAGAGCAGTTGGCCCATGAGCACGGCGATGAGCACATCGATAAGGCAGATGACGAAGTAGGGGATTGCCTTGCCCGTAAACAGCTCGATGCCAGTGACGGGCAGGGATCGCAGGGTCTCCATGGTGCCGTTCTCGTACTCCCGGGCGATGACCAGCGAGGTCAGGATGGCGCCCACGATCATGATGATGATGGCGATGATGCCCGGTATGATGAAATTACGGCTTTCCAGATCCTCGTTGAACCAGACCCGGATACGGCCGTCCACCGGCGGATGGATAGGTTCGGCCCCCTTGCGGTTGAGGAAGTCTTCCAGTTGGACGCGGTTGTAGCGGGCGAAAAACGAAAGCATGTAGCTGCGGGTCAGGCCGGCGTAGTTGGGATCGCTGCCGTCGATGAGCAGTTGCAGGGGGCTCTGGCGGTCGGCGCCCAGCTGCCGACGCCAGTCCGGCGGAATGACGATCCCCAAGCCGGCCCAGTTGTGATCCAGGTAGCGGGCCATCTGCGCGATGTCGGTGAAACGGGCCGTGATGTTGAAATAATCGGTCGCATCCAGCCGGGCGATGAGATCGCGGCTCTGGACGCTGTTGTCGTAATCCACCACCACAGTGGGGATATCGTCCACATCCAGACTCAAGGCATAGCCGAAGAGCAGGATCAGCAGCAGAGGCACGGCAAAGGCCAGGTATAGGCTGCGAAAATCCCTCAGGAGGTGCAGATACTCCTTACGGGCGATGGCCAGGACGGTGCGCGGTTTCATGACTGCCCCCGTCCCATGAGTTGGATGAAAGCGTCGTTGAGATCGGCGCCGGGCTGGTTCGGGCAGTGTTCCCGGACGATGGCCGCCGGCTCGCCGGAAGCCACGATGCGTCCGTTGTTGATCATCACCAGCCGGTGGCAGTGACGCGCCTCGTCCATGTAGTGGGTGGTGACGAAGACCGTGATGCCCTCTTCGGCCAGCTCGGCGATGAATTGCCAGAACTGGCGGCGGGTCAGGGGATCCACGCCCGAGGTGGGCTCGTCCAGAAAGAGGAACCGGGGCCGGTGCAGCAGAGCGCAGGCCAGAGCCAGCCGTTGGCGCCAGCCCGGCGGCAGTTCGGCGGTCAGACGGGTCTTGACCTCGTGGAGGTGGGCCGTGTCCAGGACCCACTGGGTGCGTTCGGGCCACAGGTTCTCGGGCACGTTGTAGATCCCCAGGTAGAACCGCACGTTTTCCAGGGGCGTCATATCGGTGTAGAGGCTGAAGCGCTGGGACATGTAGCCGATGGACTGCTTGATGGCCTCGGGCTGGGTGACGATATCGTGGCCGCCCACATGTCCGTCGCCGCTGGTGGGGGTGATGATGCCGCAGAGCATGCGGATGGTGGTGGACTTGCCCGCGCCGTTGGGGCCCAGGAAGCCGAAGATTTCGCCCTGTCGGACGGAAAAGGAGATATGGTCCACGGCGGTGAACTTGCCGAAGCGTTTGACCAGATCGTGAACGTTGACGGCATCAGCAGCCACCGGCACCTCCCTGGGTGGCAGGGTCCGCCGCGGCGATCAGTGCGATCATGGCCGCTTCCAGGTCCTTGGCGCCCGCGGCCGTCATCTCCTCGGGACGTTGAATGGCCAGGATACGGCCGGCGTGCATCAGGATCAGGCGGTCGCAGCGTTCGCCCTCGTCCATATAGGCGGTGGAGACCATGATGGTCATGCCCTCGCCCTTCATCTGCCCTAGGATCTCCCAGAATTCACGCCGCGACACGGGGTCGACGCCGTTGGTGGGTTCGTCCAGGATCAGCAGTTCGGGTTGGTGCACCAATACGCAGGCCAGGCCGAGCTTTTGCTTCATGCCGCCGGAGAGGGCCCCGGCGGGGCGGTCCAGGAAGGGCAGCAGGTTGGAGAACCCCAGATAGCGTTCTTTGCGTCGCCGGCGTTCGGCGCTGCGGATGCCGAAGATATCCAGGAAGAAGTCTATGTTCTCTTCCACGGTGAGATCCTGGTAGAGGCCGAACTGCTGGGGCATGTACCCCACCAGGGATTTGATTGTGGAGCGGTTGCGCACCGTATCGAGACGGTCGATGAGAATCCGGCCGTCATCGGGCCGGATCATGGTGGCCACCATGCGCAGCAGGGTTGTCTTGCCGGCGCCGTCGGACCCCAGGATGCCGATGGTCTCGCCTTTCCGGACCTCAAAGTCGCAGGGCGCCACGGCGGTTAGCGGGCCGAAGCGTTTGCCCACCCCCTCCACCCGGACATAGGCGTAGTGGGAGCCGGCCGTGTCACTGGAGCCAGGCATCGGCCGGCGTTCCGGGTTTGAGTTCCAATCGGGGATTGTCCAAAGCCACCTTGACCAGGTAGACCAGCTTGACCCTTTCTTTATGGGTCTGGATGATCTTGGGAGTGAATTCGGCCTCTGGAGAGATATAGGAGACCTTTCCGGAATAGCGTTTATCGGGAAAGGTATCGATGCGTACCGACACTTCCTGGCCGGGCTTGACCTGTCCGATGTCAGTTTCGTTTACGAAAATTTTCAGTTTCACATGGGACAAGTCGGCCAGGGAGAGTACCTCCCGGCCCGCCGTGACGACTTCTCCGGGTTCCACGTTACGGCTGGTCAGAATCCCGCCGAAAGACGCTTTCAATTCGGTATAGGCCAGCTGGACCCGGGCCGCATCGAGGGCCGCCTGGGCCACCGCCACGCGCGCGCGGCCGGCCTCCATCTCCCGCTGGGTCACATCGATCTGCATCAGGTTGCTGCGGGCCAGCAGCACCGCCGCCTGGGCCGCGGCCACCTGGGCCTGGGAAGCCGCCACCGATTCCTTGCGAAAGCCCTCTTCCAGCAGTTTGAGGTTCTCCAGGGCGGATTGGTACTGGTGCATGGCGTTTTGATATAAGAGGTCCTGGGTATCCTTGGAACTGGCTGGGATGACGTTCTCCTCGAAGAGCTGATCGGCGCGCTGCTTGTCCTTGCGGGCTTTCTCCAGTGCCGACTGGGCATCGGCCACGGCCAGGCGCGCCTTGGCCACCTCCTGGGGACGGTAGCCGTTGGACAATTCCCGGTACTGGAACTCCACGCTCTGCAGGGCGGCTTCGGTCCGGCTGACCTCCGCCGGCAGGACAGCCTGTTTGAGTGCCAGGGCGGCCTCCAGGGAGGCCAGGTTGGCCCGGGCCTGGGCCAGGTTGGCCTCGGCCTGGGCCACACCCGACTGGAAGATGTCGGCATCGAGACGTGCCAGCACCTGGCCGTTCTGAATCGCCTGGCCTTCGTCCACCAGCACTTCGGCGACCCGACCGGCGGTCTGAAAGGCCAGGTTGGCCTGGGTGGCCTCGATGGTGCCGGAGTAGTAGTGCGCCTGGTTGCGACGCTGACGCTGGCCGAACCATACCAGGGCGGCCGCCGAGATCAGCAAAACCAACGGTATGATGAGCAGGAGGCGGGATTTGAGTTTCATCGCACGTTCCGTTTTGGCCTGAGAGTTGAATTCACCGGATAACGGGCTTTTTATGCGATGGATGGCGCAAGATCACAACCTTTTTTTTGCATAGATGACGGACCCGCCACCACCGTCGCCGTCGCCATGGCGTTCATACCGCGCTGGTCATTCGGCCATCGCAGTATGAACGCTGACCATCACCCTGTAAATTGATAAGCGTTTGGATATACTATGCTTCGGATTCCACCGGCTTGCGTTTCGGCTTGGTCTTCCTGGGGGCGGTGGGAGCGGCTTTTTTCCTGGATCGCGGCGGATCGGGTGGGGTGGCCAGCTTGCGGGCCTTGATCTCAGCCCTTTCCGCTGTCAGGGCCACCGCATCGGCGATGGCGGCCAGGCGTTTGATAGCCTGGCGTTTCTCCGCCTGGAATTGCCTGATCTTGGCGTCGCGTTGAATCCGTTGGGGGGGCCAACCTTCGGCTTTCAGCAACGCCAGGCGTTCGGCCAGGTTCTTCTCGGCCGTATCCTTCTGTTGTTCAATACTTGGTTTTTTACAAAGACGCATTGCGGTTTTCCTTTCGTGACCGGACGTTGGTTGATCCGTCGTCGCGGGATGAAGCGGTTAATACTTTACAATAGATGACTTTGCCGTCATCGGGTGCGTAAAAATCCTTAAGAACGGTTTCCAGGCGATAGCCGTTCCGTTCGTAAAACGTACGGGTGCCGGCATACTGGTCGCGTTGGGAGGTGTCCACATAGATGCGGTGGGCACCGGCCTTTAGAATATTTTTCTCTGTCTGATTCAGAATCCGGTGGCCCAGCCCTTTGCGCTGGAAATCGGGGTGAACGGCGATCCAGTAAAGATCGAAACTGCCCTGTGTACCGGGAATGGGGCCGTAGCAGGTGTATCCTGCCAGGCGGCCGTAATGCTCGGCCAATACGAAAAAGTAACCCGAGGTGTCTCCTTTGGCCAGCCTTTCCAGCACCAGTTCCTCGGCCACCGCGATCTCTTCGGTATTGAAAAAGCCGGTGATGGTCACCAGACGGCGGATGCGATCCGCGTCCGCCGGTTCCAGGGTGAAACGCCATCGGACGCCGTGCAGCGGCTCCACGTCGTCGGCAACCCCCTGGGGGCCGGCGGCGGCCAAGCCCTTGAAAAAGGTCAGGGCGTTGCGACCGAGGGTCCGGGCACGGTAGCCGCCCTCCTGAACCACCAGGGTGGGGAGCCCCAGCTCGCCGATGAGACGGCCGTTGGCCTCGAAATCGCGGGAGCTCAACTGCCAGGTTCCGGTGGGGTCACCCTTGGCCGTGTCCAGTCCCAGGGCCACGATGAGAAACTGGGGCCCGAATTGCCGGATCCGTTGCAGTGCCTTGGATAGAGCGTTGCGGTATTGAACGCCGTCGAGCTTTTCCGGCAGCGGCAGGTTCAGGTTGAAGCCTTCCCCCTCGCCCTCGCCGCGTTCATCGGCGAAGCCGGTGAAATAGGGGTAGGCGAAACCGGGATGGCCGTGAAGGGAGACCGTCAGAATGTCCGAACGGCGGTAGAAGATATCCTGCTGGCCGTTGCCGTGGTGGTAGTCGATATCCAGAATGGCCACCTTGCCGTGGGTGCAGAGATACTGGGCGGCGATGGCGTTGTTGTTGAAATAGCAGAAGCCGCCGAAGGCACGGCGTTCGGCGTGATGGCCCGGAGGACGCACCAGGGCGTATGCCACCCGGCGTCCGGACAGGATCTCGGTGGCGGCGGTGAGGGTGCAGTCCACGCCGCGACGGGCGGCCCGGTAGGCGTTGCGGTTGATGGGCGTAAAGGTGTCGATGCAATAGTAGCCCGACAGGACTGAAGGCTCCTTGGGCGGCCGGGTTTTGTTACGTAAAGGAAAGATATAGGGATAAAGGGATTTGCCCTCGGGCATCTCCGCGCACGCCCGGCGCAGGTAGGTGACCAGATCGCTGTCATGCACCGCTGTAATGTGTTTATCGGCGAAGGCCCGCGGCTGGCTGGGGATAAAAAGGCCGCTGGGATCAAGCGTCTCGAGGATGCTGCGCACCCGCACCGGTGATTCCACGTAGCCGCGGTCGTGAACGTGGTGGATATGGTGTTCGGCATTGACCACCAATGCGATCTGGTCCAGGCTGGTGGCCCGCACCATGGTCAGCGCCGCTTCGGGTTTGATATAGCGGTAGGGCCTCAGCATCAGCGGGTCGTCATGAAAACTGGCCACCACCTTGTTGACATAGGCGGCCGGGCAGACATCGGCATACTTGCGTTCCAGGATGGCTCGCACCACCTTGCGGGCCAGGGCGCGCGGCAGGACCGGTCCGTGTTCCAGCCCGTCGAACATCAGGTGCGGCATACAGGTGTCCCCGGGGTTGACCGGCAGCTCGTAGCCGGTGTTGATGACCGGCCGGGCGCCGTAACGTTCATAAAAACGCAGCCGAGCACGGTTCTCTTTCAACAGGGCATTGTCCGGACAGGCCTGGGGATCATCGGGCAGGCACTCGAAGAAAAGCCCCCTGGCCTTGAGGGCCACGGCTTCACTTCGCACGCTGTCGTACAGGGCGCTGCCCAGTCCGCCGCCGCCGTTGCCTTTGGCCGTGGCGATCCAGTCCAGGTAGCAGAACCCGATCACCGGCTCGTGCAGCAGCACGGCGAACCCCAGGACCCGGTGCTTGAGGTTCTCGGCCACCAGCAGAATACTGCGGAAACGCTGCTTGAAGGGATTGCGCAGTTTCTCGCCGATCAGGGCCACCTCTTCCCGGGGCGCCTCGGGAAAGCGGGCACGCAAGATCTGCTGCACCTGTTTGACGGTTTCCCGGTTGATGGCCAGAATGTCGTCATAAACCCGGCGGATCTTCAGCATGCGACACGCTCGTGATCTCTAGGACGGGGTTGGCGTGGGCCCGCCGCTTCGAGGATATGGTGGATCGCCTGGTCGAAATGCCGGTCGGATCGGTACACCGCCGCGGCGAATCCGGCATCGGCCGAAAGACAGGGGTTGGCGTTGACTTCCAGAATCCAGGGCCGGTTGTGGGCGTCCACCCGGAAGTCCACCCGGGCATAGCCCTTCAGGCCGAAACACCGCCAGCACGCCAGGGCCGTTTCCTCCAGGGATTGTATCAGCGCGTCGTCGCTCGAATCGATGTCGAAACAGCGTCGGGTATGCTGGTATTGAAAGGACGATGTCTCCCATTTGGCCTGATAGCCCACAATCCTGGGCTGGCTGTCGTCAAAACCGTCGAAGCGGATTTCGGCCGGCGGCAGGACCACCGCCTGACCGTCGATTTCCAGCAGCGACAGGTTGAACTCGCGGCCGTCGATATAGGCCTCGGCAAAGCATATGCCCCCCAGCCGCTCGGCGCGGGCTGCCAGGATTTCGTTCAAGGCCTTTCCCGAAGCGGGTCCCACCACGGCATCGGCATCCAGGCCGATAGAGGCATGCTCCCAGACCGATTTGACGATCCAGCGGTCGTGGGCCATATCCGCAGCCGGAGCCCGGAAGCGAGGGCTGCAACTACTTTCGGGAACCTGCCAGGCCGGGGTCGGCAAGCCGGCGGCCACCAGCAGGCTTTTGGCCAGGACTTTGTTGGAGGTCAGCATGAGCGCCGCGGCATCGGAACCGGTGTAGGGCAGCGTCAAGGCATCCAGCAACGACGGAAAGAGATGGATCAGGCTGCCCGAGCCGTCCAGGGATTCCACCAGGTTGAAGACCAGATCCGGGGCGATGGCCCGCAGTTCGTTGCGTATGGCGGACAAGTTCAGGCTGCAGGGCAGGCGGACCGGTTTGTGTCCCAGCCGGCGCAGGGTCTCGCTGACCTCATCGGCCTGGCACAGCACGTCCGCCTCGTCGGGCAGGGCGTCCGGGGCGACCCGGTTATGCACAACGGCGATGCGCACGGCGTCTCCTTTCCGGAGTGATCCTGGGATGCACACGCCTGGCGGCCGACTGCAGGATCGCCTCGACCAACTGGTTATAGGTCATGCCGATCATGCCACACAAAATGGGCAGGTCCGAGTGCACCGGGTTAAGGCCGGCCAGGGGGTTGACCTCCATGAACTGGGGCATGCCTTCGGCATCGCAGCGTACGTCGGTCCGGCCGCCGTCCCGGCATCCCAGTACACGCCAGGCCTGAAGCACGATCGCTTCGGCGCGACGCACCACGGAATCATTCAGGCCTGATACCCGTTCATAGACCACCCGCCCTTCATAGTGCGCCTTGTTCTGATAGGAATAGGCGCCTGGTTCGGCGTTACCGCGCAGAATCACTTCCATGGAACCCAGGATGTGCGCATCGGATCCCGTTCCGACGACGCCGATGGTGAATTCCCGTCCCGGCAGAAAAGGCTCCACCAGAACGGGCTGATGAAAGGTGGCCATCAGGTTTCGGCATGCGGCCCCCAGTTCGTTGCGCTGGCGAACGATGGACTCCGGGGAGACACCCTTGCCGGTACCTTCGGCCACCGGCTTGATGAAATAGGGCGGCGCAAAGTCGAGGGCCAGGAGATCCTCGGGTTCGGTGACCACCAGAAAATCGCTGGTGGGCACACCGGCGCTGCGCAGCACGTGTTTGGTCATGCCCTTGTGCAGCGTCAGCGCCATCACCAGGGGATCGGAGAAGGTGTAGGGGATATCATAGACATCCAGAATGGCCGGCACCTGGGCTTCCCGGCCGACACCCCGCAGCCCCTCGGCGATGTTGAAAACGAGGTCCCATCGCCGGTTATGGCTCAGGGCGTCCACCAGGGCCCGGGCGTTGCCGATGCGTTCACAGCGGTGGCCGGCAGCTTTGATAGCGGTTTCGAGGGCGGCGATGGTGTCCTCGCGGTCGAACTCGGAGGTCTCTTCCTCGCCATAACCGGCAGCGAGGTAGTCGGATCGCAGGTCATAGGTGATGCCGATCTTCATGGCAAGTTCCTTCCTGGGGAATTTCATGGGATCCCGGAGACCCGGGATAACGAAAGCATTTGTTTTCATAGTTGCGCAGTACGATGTCGTTGCCGTCGCAGGGCTGCTGTTCGTCGATCATCACCGGGATCTTGCCGCCGCCCCCCGGCGCGTCGATGACGTAGGTCGGGACGGCATACCCGCTGGTGAAACCGCGCAGACCGCGAATGATTTCCCGGCCCGTGGCGACGGAGGTCCGGAAATGGGAAGATCCGGAGATGGGGTCGCATTGGTACAGGTAGTAGGGTCTGACCCGCATGCGCAGCAGATGGTGCACCAGGGACCGCATGGTCTCGGCGTCGTCGTTGACGCCGCGCAGCAGCACCGTCTGGGAACCCAGGGGGATGCCGCCATCGGCCAGCCGCCGGCAGGCCCGGTCGGCTTCGGGGGTGCATTCATCCGGGTGGGTGAAATGCAGGCTCATCCACAACGGGTGGTGACGACGCAGCATACGTACCAGTTGGGGCGTGATGCGCTGGGGAAGCACGGCCGGTATCTTGGTGCCGATGCGGATGATCTCCACGTGTTTGATCTGGCGCAGGCGGGTAAGCAGCCAGTCCAGGCGGGTGTCGCTGAGGGTCAGGGGGTCGCCGCCGGACAACAGCACATCGCGCACGGATGGGGTCTGACGGATATATTCCAGGGCGCGCTCCAGGCGCCGGCGGTTGAAGAACAGCCGTCCGTGTCCCACCACCCGCGAACGCGTGCAATAACGGCAGTAGGTGGAACAGAAGTCCCAGGTCAGCAGCAATACCCGATCCGGATAACGGTGGACCAGGCCGGGGACCGGGCTCTGGTGGTCCTCCCCCAGGGGATCGTCCGATTCCTCGGGCATCTGCACGAGTTCGTCGATGGTGGGTACCACGGTACGTCGCAGGGGATAGTCCGACGGCTGCCCCACCAGCAGACTGAGATAGTAGGGCGTTATGGCCAGCGGCAGCTTGGTTTGCAGGCCTTCCATAGCGGCGTGTTCCGCAGAGGTCAATGGGAAGAAGCGCTCCAGCCGGCCGAGGGTGCTCACCCGATTGGCGATCTGCCATTGCCAGTCGTTCCATTGGCGGTCGACGATATCGGGAAAATAGGTTTGGATGAATTTGCGACGCAGGCTCACGGGATAGGAAGGGATGGGCTTGGTAAACTGGCGGGGTTTGACGACCAGGCCCTCGGGTACAGGTGAGACGACGGTCTGCCTCCGTCTACCCTGTGGTTCTTCTTCGGCCTCTCCCGTCACCTCGGAGGTTTTTCGAGGTGTCGACAGTGTAGTGGTTCGTTGATAGTGACGATGCATGGTCTGCATGTCCGGAGTCTCCTTTGAAATTGGGTGTCGCGTTAATGGGCCTTGTGGGCCGACAGTGTTTGTGACAACCCCAAACCAAGATGTGTGCCAGAATGATATTTGTCATTAAAACGGAGTGTTGAATAATATTTGCTTCGGGGATGCCACGGATGAGAATTGTCAGTTCCGACGTCCAGACCTGGTTTCGGCCCATGATGCGGCCCTGGGAAGACCTGTATTTCTGAGAGGGCGGTATTTTCGGGTGATCTGTTTTTTGAAGCTGTGTGATCAGGGCCTTTTTACAGGACTTTGACCGGTGTTCCGGCCGAACGGAAGAAGGGAATCGTCCTGACCGCTTTCTTTGTTTCCCGGAATTGTGAAGACCGAAAACCGAACGTCCAATCGGAAATGATCCGCATTCTTTCCTGGAGGCCAAAACGTGAACTCATAGGCCCACACCCTGGCATCGCCGGGTCGGCCATGAAGCCGACCACGGCGATACCAGCAGGTGTCGATTTTAGCGGAGGATCAAAATAAGGCAGAGGCGGACGCTATTGACTATTTGCCAAACACCTCTCCCAGGTAAGCCGTGAAACGCTGCCACGACTTGCGGTCGGCGTCCTCGCGGTAGCGATCCGAGCCGAACACCGTAAACGCGTGGGGTGCGCCGCTGTAGGTGATCATCTCGTGGTGGATGCCTTTTTGTTCAAGGGCTTCGGCTAACGCGGCGAAGTCTTTCATGGACACTGAGGTGTCCGCCGTACCGTGAAGGATGAGCAACTCGCCTTTGGTCTTGTTATAATCCTGGCCTTCGGGGGTCGCCAGACCGCCGTGGAAGGTGACAAAACCCCTGAGATCCGCACCCGAGCGGGCCAGTTCCAGCACCGCGGTGCCGCCGAAGCAGTATCCCATGGCCACGGCATTGTTCACAGTGCCCGCGCGGGCTTGGGCGGCTTTCAAGGCACCGTACAACAGATCACGCATCTTCTGGCGGTCCTGGTAAAGCTCGCCGGTCAGCCGGCGCCGGTCCTCCATTTTTTCGGGCCGGATGCCGGCGCCAAAAAGGTCGGCGGCGAAAACGGCATACCCCAGATCGGCAAGCATGTCGGCGCGCCGGAATTCATAGTCGGTGAGGCCGTCCCAGTCATGGATCAACAGCACCAGGGGGGCATCATTTTTGGGACTGACGTAGTAACCTTCATAAGGTTGGCCATTGACTTCGTATCGAACATTCGTTCCCTGGGCCCATGCCGGGATGGCAACGAAAAGCATCAGCAGGAATGCACATATGGTTTTCATAAAGTCCTCCTTTGTCCCCGAAGGCGGGGGCGTGGATGGTTTGGGATCCGGACCCGGCTGTCCGGCCGGGCCGGTCGGCGTCCAATGCACGGCAACCGAACATTCGCGGTTCATGGATACTGAAAAAAGCAGGGAGGAGGGTTGCCGGTGATTCATGGATAATAGGAATGGAAACCTGATCTGTAAATGGAATCGACCGAAATGTTGGGGTTTACTTTTACCCGATCCCGTTTTAGGTTAGATATGATTTTGAGCCCACTTCTAGTCCTAAATCATTATGGTGTCGGAAGGAAACCTTATGGAAACCAAGACTTTCATCGGCGAATTTCAGGTTGCCGGGCGGACCCTGAAAATGGTGGACATCACCAGGCTCAAGGAGCAGGGGCTTGCGGATATCGATCGGCTGCCGTTTTCGATTCGTATTCTGGTGGAGAACCTTCTGCGCAAGTTGGACGGACAGGTGGTCCGCGAGGCGGATGTGCTCAATATCGCCCGCTGGCAAAAAACCTACGATGCGCCCATGGAGATCCCCTACCATCCGGCACGGGTCCTCATGCAAGATTTCACCGGTGTCCCCGCGGTGGTCGACCTTGCCGCCATGCGGGATGCCATGGCGGCCCTGGGGGGCGACCCGCAAAAGGTCAATCCCCTGGTGCCGGTGGACCTCGTGGTGGATCACTCGGTCCAGGTGGATTACTTCGGCACCGAAGAGGCCGACACCCTCAATGTCGCCAGGGAATATGAACGCAACGGCGAGCGCTACGCGCTGCTCAAATGGGCCCAGCAAAGCTTCGACAATTTCAAGGTGGTGCCCCCGCGATCGGGGATCTGCCACCAGGTGAACCTGGAGTATTTGGGCCGGGTGGTCATCGCGGGCGAGGCGGACGGCCTGGCCTATCCCGATACCCTGGTGGGCCTGGACTCACATACCACCATGATCGATGCCGTCGGTGTCATGGGATGGGGGGTCGGCGGCATCGAGGCCGAGGCCGTCATGCTGGGCCGGCCCTACTACATGTCCATCCCCGAGGTCATCGGGGTGCATATGACCGGTGCCCTGCGGCCCGGTGTCACCGCCACCGATCTCGTGCTGACGGTCACCGAAATGCTGCGCAACTTCGGTGTGGTGGAGAAATTCGTGGAGTACTTTGGTCCGGGCATGCAGTCCCTCAGCATCCCCGACCGGGCCACCATCGCCAACATGACCCCCGAGTATGGCGCCACCCTGGGATTCTTTCCGGTGGATGCCAAGACCATCGACTACCTGCGCAGGACCTATCGGGACGACCAGGCCGATGTGGTTGAGGCGTATACACAGCGAAACGCCTTGTTCTACACGGGCAAAGAGCAGCCCGAATACACCCATGTCCTGGAACTGGACCTGGATACGGTGGAACCCTGCGTCTCTGGCCCGGCCCGGCCCCAGGACCGAATTCCCCTGACGGGACTTAAAAGCGCTTTTACCGGAATCCTGGGATGCGAATACGACCGCAGCGAAGAAGTGGCACAGATTTCCCAGTTCCATGACGAATCGGGCACCGCTACACACCGGCTGCCCAAGTGTCGCCCGGTGAGCGACGGCACCTGCAATCTCGATCTTCACGGTACACCGGTGAAATTGATGAACGGCAGTGTGGTGATCGCCGCCATCACCTCCTGCACCAACACCTCCAACCCCTCGGTGTTGCTGGGGGCCGGCCTGCTGGCCAAAAAGGCGGTGGCCCGGGGGTTGAAAGTGCCGCCCTATGTCAAGACCTCCCTGGCGCCGGGCTCCAAGGTGGTCATGCGCTATTTGGAAGATGCCGGGTTGATACCTTACCTGGAAGGCCTGGGATTTCACCTGGCCGGGTTCGGCTGCACCACCTGCATCGGCAATAGCGGTCCCCTGGATCCGGCCATCGAAAAGGCCATCAAGGAGAACAACCTGAATGTGGCGGCCGTGCTGTCGGGGAACCGTAACTTCGAGGCCCGCATCCACCAGTCCATCAAGTCCAATTTCCTGGCCTCGCCCATGCTGGTGGTGGCCTTCGCCCTGGCCGGGCACGTGGATGTGGATCTGACTTATGAACCGGTGGGCCTGGACCCCAACGGCCGGCCGGTCTATCTGGAAGATATCTGGCCCTCATCCGAAGAGATCGCGGCCGCCGTGGCCGCACACTTGAAGATCGACTTTTACAAAGAGGAGTATGGGCGGATCTTCGACGGCGACGAATTCTGGCAGCAACTGCCCGATGTCAAGAGTGTCACTTACGCCTGGGACGACGCCTCCACCTACATCAAAAACCCGCCGTATTTCGACGGCTTCCAGGAAAAGGCATCGCCGCCGGGCGACATCGAGAACGCCCGGGTGTTGATGCTGCTGGGAGATACCGTTACCACCGATCATATTTCTCCGGCGGGTGCCATTCCCCAAGACTATCCCGCCGGTCGCTATCTGGTGGATCAGGGCGTCGCGCCCCGGGACTTCAATTCTTACGGTTCGCGGCGGGGCAACCACGAGGTCATGATGCGGGGGACCTTCGGCAACATCCGTATCAAAAACCTCCTGGCCGGCGGCAAAGAGGGTAGCTTCACCCTCAAGTTCCCGGAAAATAGGGAACAGTATGTCTACGAGGCGGCCATGGCCTACGGCAAGGAGAATACACCCCTGGTGGTCATTGCCGGCAAGGAATACGGGACCGGGTCTTCCAGGGACTGGGCCGCCAAAGGCTCCGCCCTGCTGGGGGTGCGGGCGGTGATCGCCCAGAGCTTCGAGCGCATTCACCGCAGCAACCTGGTGGGAATGGGCGTTTTGCCGTTGATATTCACCAACGGTGACAATGCTTCCAGTCTGGGATTGGACGGCTCGGAGACCTATAACATCGAGGGTATCTCCGATATCGCGCCGCGCAAGGAACTCACCGTGCAGGCGGCCAAGTCCGACGGGCGTGCGGTCTCCTTCAAGGTGGTCACACGGCTGGACTCGGACGTGGAGGTGGATTACTACCGGAACGGCGGTATCCTGCCCTTCGTGCTGCGCCGGATCAGCCGCGGGGAGGCGTGACAGCGTACATCGATTAATTTTGCATTCAACACCTTATTACCGGATGGTGATCGGAACATGGCCAAGCAAAAGCTCAAGGAGCATCGCATTAACAGGGAATGGTGTAAGGGATGCGGCATCTGCGTAGAGTTCTGCCCCAAAAAGGTGCTGGAACTGGATCGGCAGGGCAAAGCCGTCGCCGCGCGGTTGGAGGACTGCATCGCCTGCCGGATGTGTGAAATACGCTGTCCGGATCTGGCCATCGAGGTGGAGACCGAAGCGCAATCGGAGGAATAGGAGCATTTATGGGTAGCGCCATCAAATTTGTTCAGGGCAACGAAGCCTGCGTCGAGGGGGCGCTTTACGCGGGTCTCGACTTTTACGCCGGCTATCCCATCACACCGTCCACGGAGGTCGCCGAACTGCTCTCCGAACGGCTGCCGGTCAAGGGCGGCAAGTTCATTCAGATGGAAGACGAGATCGCTTCCATCTGCGCCATCATCGGCGCCTCCCTCACCGGGCACAAGGTGATGACCGCCACCAGCGGCCCGGGCTTTTCGCTGATGCAGGAGGCCCTGGGATATGCGGTGATGGCCGAGATTCCCTGCGTCATCGTCAATGTGCAGCGGGGCGGGCCCTCCACCGGTAACCCCACCCACGTGAGCCAGGGCGACGTGATGCAATGCCGCTGGGGCACCCACGGCGACCATGCTATCGTGGCGCTGACGGCCTCCAACCATCAGGATGTGTTCCGCATGACGGTGGAGGCCTTCAATATTGCCGAGACCTACCGTACCCCAGTGGTGTTGCTGTTCGACGAAGTCGTCGGTCACATGCGCGAGAAACTGGTTCTACCGGCGCCCGGGAATATCCCACTGGTGGAGCGCCTGCGGACCAGCGTGCGCGCCGGCGTGGACTACCACCCCTACCTGCCCCGGGAAGACGGGCGCTTGCCTATGAGCGACTTCGGTGATGTGCATCGCTTCAATGTCACCGGGCTTTATCACGACATGTGGGGTTTTCCTTCGGACAAGCCCGATGTGGTCTATGGGCTGCTGCGCCACCTGGTGGACAAGATCGAGAACAATGGCCACCAGATGGCCCACTACAAAGCCCATTATCTGGAAGATGCCCGGGATGTGTTGATTTCCTACGGGGCTGCGGCCCGCTCGGCCCTGCACACCGTGATCAACCTGCGCAACCGGGGACAGCGCATCGGCCTGCTGGAACTGCAGACCCTGTGGCCCTTTCCCAAACAGGTGATCCAGGAATATACCCACAGAGCGCGATTGATCGGAGTGGTGGAACTGAACATGGGGCAGGTCGCCGGCATGGTCCGCGCCAGCATCGACAACCCCGAGCGTGTGGCCCTTATCAACCGCATCGACGGCGTACTGATTTCGGCCCGCGACATCAAAAGCACATTGCGCATCATCCAAGGAAGGGGCGTCTGACCATGGCCATCAAGGATTATCTCCGGGAGCGCTTTTTACCGCACATCTGGTGTCCCGGGTGCGGTCACGGCATCGTGCTGAACAGCCTGATCCGCGCGGTGGAGCAGTTGGGCATGAGCAAGAACGAAATCGTCATGGTGTCTGGTATCGGGTGCTCATCCCGTATTTCGGGCTATGTGGATTTTCACACCCTGCACACCATCCACGGCCGGGCTCTGGCATTTGCCACCGGGGTGAAGATGAGCAAACCCGAGTTGAACGTGATCGTGCCCATGGGGGATGGCGACGCCCTCTCCATCGGCGGCAACCATTTCATCCATGCCGCCCGGCGCAATATCGGCATGACGGCCATCGTGATGAACAACCGTATCTACGGCATGACCGGCGGGCAGTATTCACCGCTTTCCGGTACAGGTACGCGCGCCACCACGGCGCCATATCTCAATGTGGACCAGGCTTTCGACGTGGCGGAACTGGCCAAGGCGTCGGGGGCCACCTTCGTGGCCCGTTCCACCACCTATCATGCCAATCAGATGACCGATATCATCAAGCAGGCCATCGTTCACGAAGGTTTTTCGGTGGTGGAAGTGCTCTCCCAATGCCCCACTTATTTCGGACGGAAGAACAAAATGGGGGGCGCCGTGGAGATGATGAACTGGTACAAGGACCACACGGTACCGGTGGGCTCGCCCAAAAAAAAGAAGGATCCGACGCTCATCGAACGGGGGATCTTTGTCCAGAAAGACCTGCCCGAATATTGCAGCGAGTACGACAAGATCATTCAGCGGGCCCAAAAACAAAAAGAAAACGATTAGTCGGGGTGGTCATATGGAACGATGCAGACTTGTCTTTTCCGGATCAGGCGGCCAGGGGGTCATCACCGCGGCTATCATTCTGGCCGAGGCCGCGGTGATCCATGAGAATCTGGAGGCGGTCCAGTCCCAGACATACGGCGCCGCCGCACGGGGCGGTGCCACCCGGAGCGATGTGATCATCTCCGAGGAAACCATCAACTTTCCCAAGGTCATCCAGCCCAACGTCCTGATCGCCCTGACCCAGGAGGCCTATTCCAAATACCGGCACATCATCCGTCCCGGCGGTCTGCTGATCACCGACAAACGCTATGTGACCACGTCGCGCAAGGTGGATGCCGTCCAGGTCGAACTGCCCCTCTACGACACCGTCATGGAGAAAATCGGCAAACCCGTGGTCTTCAACATCAGCATGCTGGGCGCCCTGCTGGCCCTGCGCCCGCTGGTCAAGGAAGCCTCCATCCTCAAGGTCCTGGAGGCGCGCTTCCCATGGGAGTTTCTTGCGGTCAACAAGATGGCCCTGGAAGTTGGGCACGACGTCGGTGCGGCGTTCGCCGGGTCTTCCTGATTGCTGTCGACTGAATTGCGGGAAGTCCTTGCGGATAGCCCGGGCTTTCGTTCCCATGGCGAACAATATCAAATATCAAAGCTGACGGTCTCGTAAAAAGACGAAATTTTCATTTCCCGTCATTCCGGCGAAGGTCGCAATCCAGTATTTTCAATGGGTTCTGGATTCCGGATCAAGTCCGGAATGACCCATCGGAGACTTTTTACGAGTTCATCATATTTGACATTCGGCAAGCATTAGGTCTGCCCTCACCATCGATCTCACAAGATGGGGAGTCTCTCCACACATCTACAAATCTAGTTGGTATTTGTTGATCTTACGATAAAGCGTAGCCTCCCCAATCCCCAACAACTGCGCCGCCTTCTTACGGTGGCCATCGCATTTGGTCAGGGCGTTGCTGATGGCGGCCAGTTCGTAGGCCGCGAGGGTGTCGTCGCCCGCCGGTAAATCGGGGGCCTGGACGGCAGGCTCGTAGGCACCGACGATGGATTCGGGAAGGTCGGCGGGTGTGATGGCCTCGTCGATACCGATGGCCACGGCACGGCGGATGACATTCTCCAGTTCGCGGACGTTGCCGGGCCAGTCATAATCGGTCAGACAGGTCATGGCCTGATCTGAGATGCGTTGAACCGGGCACACCGGTGTCTGGAATTGATCCAGGAAATAGCGCGCCAGCAGGGCGATATCCTCCTGGCGCTTGCGCAGGGGCGGCACGGTGATCACCACCACATTTAATCGATAATAAAGATCCTGACGAAAACGGTTTTCGGCCACCTCATGTTCCAGGTCGCGGTTGGTGGCCGCCAGGATGCGCACATCCACCGGAAATTGACGGCTGGATCCCACCGGCCGCACTTCCTTTTCCTGGATGGTGCGCAGCATCTTCACCTGCATGGCCAGGGAGAGTTCGCCCACCTCATCCATGAACAAGGTGCCGCCGTCGGCCGAGCGGATCAGCCCCGGGGTGGATTCATGGGCGCCGGTAAAAGCGCCTTTGACATGGCCGAACAGTTCGCTGCCCATGACCGATTCACTGATACCGGCACAGTCCACCGCAACGAAAGACCTGCCGCTGCGCTGGCTGTGGGCGTGAATCGCCCGGGCCACCAACTCCTTGCCGGTACCGGTCTCACCCTGGATCAACACAGAGGCGTCCGAAGGCGCGACCTGCAGGATCATCTTCTTGAGGTTGAGCATGGCGGCGGAATTGCCCACCAGTTGATCAAAACCGAATTGAAACTGGGTGTTGGTTTTCAGCAGTCGGTTTTCCTGCTCCAGGCCCCAGATCTGGTAAAGCTGGCCCACCCGGGTGGAGATGCTTTCAGGCTCGAAGGGCTTTTGCAGAAAATCCGTCGCGCCCAGCTGGATGGCGGCCACAGCCTCCTTGACGCCACCGTAACCGGTGAGGATGATCACCCGGATGGCCGGCCATCGGCGACGTATCTCTTTCAGCACGGCCATGCCGTCCATGCCGGGCATCTTCAGATCCACCAGGGCCGCATCGATGGCGGTCTGTTGGATGAGCTCCAGGGCTTCCGGACCGTTCTGGGCGGTATGGATATCGTAAGGGAACTTGCGAAATATCCGTTTCAGGGATGCCAGAATGGAAGGCTCGTCATCAACGATCAATAGGCTGAAGGGACGTTGCTGAATTGAAGACATTGTTTCTTTCTACCTAGTTTCTGAATATTGGAACCTGTGACCATCTTCTGATGGATATATCCATGTATGGACCGGGCCGCGGGCATTCATGCTGAATGAGGGCCTACCGTCAAACAATGCCGGCCCTCGGTCGCAGACCGTCAGCCGCCGCCGTTCCGATACGTCCATCAATGCTATTATCGGACATTGGCCACCAAGCTTGAAAATAAATCCGGGCCATGCGAAAGGTGAAATATGAAACACACATCGAGACGCATGCAATTTCCGCTTGTCCTGATCCTTACCGGTCTTGTATTGGCGACCTTCGGGCCAAGCTGGGCGATGCAACCCCCGCTATCAGCCGGGACTCTCAACGCCGACCTGAGTGCCCTGGTGGGGTCTCGGGATGCGGTTATGGTTGCGGCGCCCGATGGAACGGTGCTGGCGGATATCCACGCCGATCAACTGTGCGTACCGGCCTCGATCCTCAAGGTGCTGACATCGCTGGCGGCCCTGCATTACCTGGGATCGGATTACCGGTATCCCACCGAATTTTATATGGATAAAAATAATGATCTGAAGATCAAAGGATATGGCGACCCCTTGCTGGTGTCGGAAAGGATTCAGCCCGTCGCCCGCCAACTGGCCCGGCGGGTGAGCGCGGTAAGAGATCTGATATTGGACGCCACCTATTTCAAAACCCCCATTGTGATTCCGGGACGTGGCGAATCCCTGGAGCCGTATGATGCACCCAATGGCGCATTGTGCGTGAATTTCAACACCGTGGCCTTCGAGCGCCGGGACGGCCGCTGGGTCAGCGGAGAACCCCAGACGCCTCTGTTGCCGTCGGTGCTCCCCAAAGTACAGGCCTCCGGCTTGACCAGCGGGCGCATCACCCTGGCAGGGGACAGCCGGGAAGCCATCGTCTACGCGGGTGAGCTGCTGTGTCACTTCCTGGCAGAGGCGGGAATGTCGGTGGAGGGCAGGATCCTGCAGGGCCGTGTGGATCTCCAGCATGACACCCTGTTATGGCGCCACCAATCTCCGGATCAACTCTCCGATATCATAGCGAATCTACTGGAGTTCTCCAACAACTTCATCGCCAACCAGCTGATGTTGACCATGGGGGCGCAGGCCTATGGACCTCCGGCGACGGTGGAAAAAGGCCTGAAAGCACTATGGTCCTACTACCACCAGGAACTGGGCATCACCGACGGCCATATCGCCGAGGCATCGGGGATCTCCCGTGACAACCGGATCTCGGCCCGCATCATGATCCAACTGCTGGACCGATTTCAGCCACATCACCAGCTCATGCGCCATAACGGCCGCCACTGGTACAAGACCGGCCACCTCAAGGGTATCCGTACCCAGGCGGGGTATCTGGTGGGAAACGCTGGGCAATTGTACCGCTACGTGGTGATGGTCAACACGCCGGGTAAAACCACCCGACCGATCCTCAGGGTGATCGAAAGGGCTCTTCCCTAGTGCTTTTTCAAAAGGGGGTGTCTTCGCCTTCGACATCACCATCAAAATCAAAAGACATCATGTCGCTTGCAAGTTTCAGAAAGACCCCTTGCGATTCGCACAGATTCCGGATGATCCTGCTGTAAACCTCTTTTTCATTGATGTCTTTCGTTTTGGACATGGCCTTCAGTGCATAGGCCAGTTCTTTTTCCAAGCCATCCATTATTTTGTCTGAAACCATCTCATCTCCTATCTAATAAACGAACATCCACCATTTCCTTGTCAATGTATTGTGAGATTTAGAACATCCCTCATTAAGAAAAAATGATTGTCATGGGAAAAGATTTCACAATGATTTTGAATGGCATTTTGAGCAATTATCAGATCTGGTACGCCAACGCCATTGATTCCATTTTTCAGAAGTTTATATTGATACTCAATTATCTGTCTCCAATTGATAACCAATTCTAACCTTCTGACATTTCTCAATAAAGAAATTAGCTTTTTTAGGTTTTGAACCTTTAGAAATGGTATGAGTTCAGCCAGAATTAGATCATTTGTTACGATAAGATTCTCGTCGATAATAAAATCGATTTTTTCTGAAAAATTTCCATATCTTAAGTACTCTACCCATATCGAAGTATCAACTATTACCGACATTGACGGCCTCGGATAGTGTCTAAATCAATAGTTACATCAACTTTCCCTTTGTATTGTTTTAACTCAGAAATTTTAGATTTTCTGATCAATTCCTCTAAGGCGGTGATAATGACCTTCGTTTTGGTTTTTACATGGGCGGCTTTCATGGCCTCATTCAACAAATCTTCTGGTAAATCAAGGGTTGTTCTCATAGTCAGGCCTCCAGAATTTTGTATGCATAAAGATGGCACATTATGCATACGCTGTCAATTGGAAGTGCTTTGATACGCTGAATAAGAAAAAAGTATATCATGGCAGGGCGGTGACTATAAAAAATATTAGAAAACAGTACGAAGGACCTAAAATGAGGGCGACACATAATTTTCGTTAAATTGGTCGTTTCTTACAGATGTGCAAGGTGAAACCGGCAGAATACCTTCCTTGGACATTCGGCGAGCAGAACGATTTTCCCTTCTCGATGATTCACAATGATGTGACGGCCTATCTAATCCCAGAAGCTAGTATGGTGCCGGCCCGCTAACGATGTGCGCATACGCGCTATGGTTATGAATGGACTCGAAGTTCTCCGCGCTCACCGCAAACCAGGTGATGTTGCTGTCCTGCCGGAGACGGGCGGCGATGTCGCGGACGACGTCTTCGACGAACTTGGGATTGCCGTAGCCCTGTTCGGTGACCTTCTTCTCGTCCACCCGCTTGAGCACTGAATAGACATCGCAGGAAGCACAGGACTCCACCAGTTCGATCATGTCTTCCAGCCAGATGAAGCGTTTGAAACGGGTCTGCAGCTTGACTTCGCCGCGTTGGTTATGGGCGCCTTCGTCACTGATCTCCTTGGAGCAGGGACACACCGAGGTGATGGGGACGTTGACTTCCGACACCAGGTCCACTTCATTTTTAGAATTGCTGGATCCCATGATGCGGCAGGTATAGTCCATCAGGCCGGGAACGTTGCTGATGGGGGCCATTTTCTCGATAAAATAGGGGAAGGTGATTTCGATATGGGCCGAGGCGGCGTCGAGGTGGGTCTTCATTTCATCCAGGACATCGGAGACCCGCTTCAAGGAGACCTCTTTGTTGATCAGATGCAGGATCTCCACGAACCGGCTCATATGGGTGCCCTTGTATTCATGGGGCAGGTCCACGTACATGTTGATGGAGGCCACCGTGGCCTGGCGGCCCTCACGGCGGTCCAGCACGGTGACGGGGTAGCGCAGATTTTTGATGCCAACCTTGTCGATGGGGATATTACGGGTGTCGCGTTGATTTTGAACGTCTTTCATAGCTGCCACATATTCAGTCATGAGCTGATGTCGGAACCTGCGTGTTTTAGAGGTTTCGGTCTCGGGGCAAAACACCCGATATCCATGCGTCCCTACGCTGACCGCAGAAGATGGATCACTTCAGAAGGTACTCGGCCTTGACATGGCGCATGGCGCGAAAAATATTGCCTTTGACCTTCTTATTGCCCCGGTAAAGCTTTTGCAACATCGATTTGATCTCGGCCCGTTTGGAGGTCCCGGCGCTGGGGCAGGGGTTGTCCCGAATGGGCCATTGCATCGTGGCGGCAAATCGCGTCAGTGCATCTTCGTCCACATAAGCCAGGGGGCGAATGACCGTAAACCTGCCTTTAAAGAACGGTTGGCTTGGCATCATGGTGCTCATCTCACCGGCGTAAAACAGGTTGATGAACAGGGTCTCAATCAGGTCGTCTTTGTTGTGGCCCAGCGCCAGCTTGTTGCACCCCAGGTCGTCGGCAATTTCAAACAGCCGCTTGCGCCGCAGGCGCGAACATAGAAAGCAGGGATTCTCCCGGTTGGTGGGGCTGTGGGCCTGGATGCCGTAGTCTGTATGCTCGATGTGCAGCTGCAGATTCATCTGCCGGACCCGGTCGGCCATCTCATCGGTGGGGGCGATATCGAAACCCGGGTCGATGTGGATGGGAAAGAGCTGATAATTCACCGGTACCCGGGGTTGTCGTTCGGCCAGCAGCCACAACAGGGCCCAACTATCCTTGCCGCCGGAAAGCCCCACGGCGATGCGGTCGCCGTCGGCGATCATATCGTAGGTGTGCAGGGCCTTGCCCAACATCTTGTTGAGCCATTTGTATGTGTAACCGTACCTTGGCAAGAGCAATCGATGAGGAGCGGCCTATTCCTCTTCGGTTTGGGCCTTTTCCATCACTTTACCGGCGGCGATTTCCCGCAACGCCACCACGATATCCTCGTTTTTGGGGGAGCTGACCAGATATTCCGAGCCTTCCCGGATCTGGCGTACCCGTGCGGCGGCCATATGAACCAGTTGGAAACTGTTGTCGACTCTTTTCAAACAATCTTCGATGGTAATGCGTGCCATTGTGATCTCCCAGTGCTTCAGGAATGAATAATTTTAAACCTGACCGGTATCGGCCAGGGACTTTTAAAGTATCTCCACCAGCTCGTAGATCCGTTTGCCGCCGGGGGCCTGAAGGACGATTTCATCCCCGGGTTTACGTCCCAGAATGGCTCGTCCCAACGGTGACGAGACCGATATGAGGCCTTTGCCAATATCGGATTCGTCGGGGCCTACCAATTGGTACTTCACATCTTCACCGGTATCCACATTTTCCAGAAGCACGCGGCTGGCGAATACGGCCTTGTCTCTGGGTAAATTGTCGGTGGAGATGACGTCGGCATTGCCCAGCTTGTAGGTCAGCTCGTTCACCCGTGCTTCGATGAAGGCCTGCCTTTCCTTGGCGGCTTCATATTCCGCGTTTTCCGAGAGATCGCCGTGGGCCCGGGCTTCTTCGATGGCCTTGATAACCTGGGGTCGCTCGATGGTTTTGAGGTTTTGTAGTTCCTTTCGCAGGTTTTCATAGCCCTGGGGGGTAATGGGGATTTTGTCCAATACTATTCTCCTTCAATTGACGTTAGCCTTCACCGTGCCCTGATAAGGCAGGGTCGAAGGTTACCCTCTCGGCATCGGGTTGATGCCGATTTTCGGTGTTCGCTTTTCAATGGTTGATGGGGCTAGGCCTCTGGTATTTTTCCTTCGATGGGTATCTTCCGCCATTTATTGGGGCGATTGTGTTAAGAAATTATCCGCGGCCCGCTCAGCACGCCATTCACGATGGTTTTTCAACTGCCTGTGGCCGTTACCAATGGTGCCGATCATCGGGAAAGCCCGGAATACAATATTTACCGAATCCTCATTTCTCCAAAACAAATCGGCCGTTGTGTTTACAACGGCATTCAACATTCCCAATCAATTTCGAAGTTTCTATCTCTAAGCATTTTCGTCTGAAATGTCAATCAAAACCGACGTTCCGGCGCCTTATTGACCCTTTGCCGCCTTTGAACGGTTCCGCAGGGCATTCAGCTCGGCATCGGACCGGCGCAGGTAGGCCGGACGCAACGCTTTGATATCATGAGCCGTATCATCTTCAAGACGTTCCACGGCCAGTCGCGCCACGGCGCTGACGCGGATGGCGGTGTGATCGTCTGCGGACCATCGCCCCGGAATGGCCAGCGTCTTCTCCAGAAGGCTTCGGTACACCCGCGCGCCGCTGCCGATGAACTGGCAGGGTGCCTTGATCCGGTTGGCGGCCTCCACCGCCGGACCGACCTGCTCGGCTTCGATCCGTTCAAGTCCTTGAGCCGTCCGGCGGTACAGAGACCAATAGACCTCCTTGCGACGGGCATCGATCATGGGGCAGATCAGGTCTTCGCTTCCTTCGGCCTGGAAGGCCAGGGTTTCGAGGCTGGAGATGCCCACGGCCGGGCGGTTCATGGCCATGGCCAGCCCTTTCACCGTGCTGAGTCCGATGCGCAGTCCGGTGAAGCTTCCGGGCCCGCGGGTCACCGCCAGGGCCTCGACCTCGGCCAGGGCGACGCCGGTCAGGTCCAGCACCGCCCGGATGCCGGCCATGAGGTGCCGGGCATGGGTCTGCCCGTGGGCCAGGCTCAACTCGGCCCGCATATGACCGTCCGTCCACAAACCGATGCCGCAGACCTCGGTCGCTGTATCGATGGCCAGCAATCGCATGGCGGCTTATCGTTTTCGAGCCGTCTTGGCGGCACGCCGGCGGGGTTTGTTGACGGGCGGCAGCAGCGCCATATCCAGAATCTCATCCATGTTGCTGACCGTCACGAATTTGAGCTTGCGTTTGATGGTCTTGGGGATTTCGGCCAGATCATTCTGGTTCTTGGCCGGCAGGAGCACGGTCTTGATGCCGGCCCTCAGGGCCCCCAGAGATTTTTCCTTGAGCCCGCCGATGGGCAGCACCCGGCCGCGCAGGGTGATTTCACCGGTCATGGCCACATCCTTATCCACCGGCCGCTGGGTGACCACCGATATTAGTGCCGTGGCCATGGCCGTTCCGGCCGAAGGGCCGTCCTTGGGAATGGCCCCCGCCGGCACATGGATATGGATGTCGGAACTTTCGAAAATGTTGGCCTTGACGCCGATGGCATCCAGATAGGAGCGCGCGTAACTCAGGGCCGCACGGGCGCTTTCCTGCATGATCTCTCCGATCTGGCCGGTGATGATCAGCTCCCCCTTGCCCCGGATCAGGCTGGCTTCCACGTAAAGCACCTCGCCGCCGGCCTGGGTCCAGGCCAATCCTGTGGAGAGGCCCACCTGGCTCTGTTCCTGATCGAGCTCGGGGTAATATTTGGGCATTCCCAGGTAACCGGTCAGGTTACCGCGGGTGATGCGTGTGGGTTTCTTATGGCCTTCGGCGATCTTGCGGGCCACCTTGCGGCAGAGGGTGCCGATCTCCCGTTCCAGGTTGCGCAGGCCCGCCTCGGAGGTGTACTCGTTGATGATCTGCTTCAGGGCGTTTTCGCTGATGGAGAACAACCTCGGTTTGAGACCGTTCTCCTTGATCTGTCGGGGGATCAGATGGCCCTCGGCGATGGTCAGCTTTTCGTCCTCGGTGTATCCCGACAGGTTGATGACCTCCATGCGGTCCAGCAGGGCCGACGGTATGGTGTCGGTCACATTGGCGGTGAGGATGAACATCACCTTGGACAGGTCGAATGGCAGGTTCAGGTAGTGATCGGAGAATTCCGAGTTCTGTTCCGGATCCAGGGCCTCCAGCAAAGCCGATGAGGGGTCGCCGCGAAAGTCGGCGCCCAGCTTGTCGATTTCATCCATCATGAAGACCGGGTTGCATGAACCGGTGGTTTTCAGCCCCTGGATGATCCGGCCGGGCATGGCCCCGATATAGGTGCGCCGGTGGCCGCGGATCTCGGCCTCGTCTCGGATACCCCCCAGGGAGATGCGGATGAACTTGCGTCGCATGGCCTTGGCGATGGCCTGGCCCAGGGAGGTCTTGCCCACGCCGGGCGGTCCCACGAAGCACAGGATGGACCCTTTGATGTCGGGATTCAGCTTGCGGACGCTGAGGTATTCGAGGATGCGATCCTTGATCTTGTCCAGACCGTAATGGTCCCGGTCCAGGACCTTCTTGGCCTTCTGGATGTCTAGAACGTCCTTGGTGGATTTCTGCCAGGGAAGCTCGGTGAGCCAGTCGAGGTAGGTCCGGACCACCGAGGACTCGGCGGCGTCGGGATGCATCTGCTCCAGCCGCCGCAACTGCTTGGCGGCCTCCTCCAGGGCTTCCTTGGGCATCCGGGCGCGTTTGATGCGCTTGTTGTATTCATCGATCTCCTGGCCCTTCTCGTCCAGTTCGCCCAGTTCGCGGTGGATGGCGCGCATCTGTTCGCGCAGGAAATAGTCGCGCTGGCTCTTGGAGATCTCGTCCTTCACATCCGATTGGATCTTGGCCTGCATGGCGGAGAGCTCCACCTCGCGGGAGAGCAGTTCGTGCACCATCTGCAGGCGTTCCACCGGATCCACCAGTTCGATGACCTTCTGGGCCTCTTCGATCTTCAGTCGCAGATTGGAGGCCACCAGGTCGGCCAGCTTGCCCGGTTCGGTGATGCTTTCCAGGATGCTGCCCACGTCGCCGCTCAACTCGCCCCGCAAGGCCAGGATCTTTTCCGAGTTGTCGCGCACGCTGCGCATCATGGCTTCCACCGGCAGGTCGGTTTCCGAGACCTCGGGTTCATCCAGGATCTCCACGCTGACGCGATAGAGGGAGCGTTTTTCCACGTAGCGCCTGATGCGGGCTTTGGCAAATCCCTGAACCAGGGCCTTGACGCGACCGTCGGGCAGCTTGAGCATGCGCAGGATGCGGCTCACCGTGCCGACGCGGAAGATGTCGTCCGGCTTGGGATGCTCGATGGCCGGGTCTTTCTGGGTGGCCACGAAAAGAAAGCGGTCTTTGGCCACGGCGGTTTCCACCGCCCGGATGGATTTTTCACGCCCCACGAAGAGGGGCAGCAGCATATCTGTAAAAATGACCACATCCCGAACCGGCAGGAGCGGCAGGGTGGTCGGCAGCTCCATATCGCCGATATCTTCTTCGATGATGCTGATCAGATCGTCTTTGTCCGTTTCTGCCATTCCGAATGATCCCCTTTGTCATCTGATTTGTCATGGCGTGTAACAAAATTCCGGCGGCCCGCCGGAATGTGAATTACAGCCATAACACCTATGAAATCAACTAGGCAATATAAGATCAAACCCCAATTTGACAACATCTATCTTGCTTTTTTCTTTAATAAATCTTACAAAAGCCGATGGTTACTGGTTTTTTACCAAAACGGTTCGGTCAGAGCCATACAAGGTTTTGCTATGACGCCCATTATTCCCCTGATTTACCTTTTCGGCGTGGGTTTGTGCATCGGCAGCTTCCTCAACGTCTGTATTTTCCGCCTGCCCCAGGGTGCCTCCATCGTTCGACCGCCCTCGGCCTGCCCGGGCTGTAAAACCCCCATCCGGTGGTATGACAATCTGCCGGTTATCAGTTATCTGATCCTCAGGGGGCGCTGCCGCCACTGCAAGACGACCATATCGCCGCGTTATCCCATGGTTGAATTGCTCACCGGTCTGTTTGCGGTGATCGTGGTGCTGCAGTTCGGCCTTCGCTGGGAATCGCTGATCTATTTCATCTTCATCGCCGCCTTGCTGGTGATCACCTTTATCGACATCGACCACCGCATCATCCCCGATCTCATCAGCCTGCCGGGGATTCCTCTGGGGTTTGTTGCCAGTTTCGCTTTGCCCTCCCTGACCTGGATCGATTCGCTTTTCGGCATTCTGCTGGGCGGTGGCAGCCTTCTGGCCATCGCCTGGGGCTATCAGCTCATCACCGGCAAGGAAGGCATGGGCGGCGGCGACATCAAATTGCTGGCCATGATCGGCGCTTTTCTCGGGTGGCAGGGGGTGATCCTGACCATCATGGCCTCGTCCCTGATCGGCACGCTGGTGGGCCTGCTGTTGATGGCCCGTGCCCGCCAGGGGATGAAGCTGGCCATACCCTTCGGGCCTTTTCTGGCCATGGGGGCCATCATTTATCTGTTTTTCGGGACGACGATCATCCATTGGTACATTTATGGGGTGTTGGGATAGGGTTGGGGGCTCGAAAAATTTAGGTTGTTGGACTGACAGGGCTTCGGCTGCCGCTTGAATGTCAAATATCAAAATCCAAATGTCAAATGAAGGTATTCTACCGATTTTATAGTGTAAAACATAAAGTGGTTCTATAGGATGAAGCTGGCGGTTTTTTCGGACATTCATGGGAATTTCGACGCCTTCGAGCGGGTCCTGGCGGATATCGAGACCCAGCAGGTGGACCGGCTGGTATGCCTGGGGGACTGCGTGGGCTACGGTCCCGAGCCCGAAAGGGTACTGGCCGAAATCCGCCACCGCGGGATCGAGACGATCCTGGGCAACCACGAGGCGGCGGTCCTCGATACCGGCCAGCTCAGCTGGTTTAATCCCATTGCCGCCAAATCTCTGCGCAAAACCAGGAAAATGATCAGCACGGTCTCCCTGGACCAGATTCGCGATCTGCCCAGGGCGCTGATCATTGAAGGCGCCCGTTTCACGCATGGTTTTCCGCCGGATTCCGAACGCATCTACCTGTTCCGAAAATCCGACCGGGAGATCCGTGAAACGCTGAACGCCATGCAGGAACCGATCTGTTTCGTGGGCCATACCCATGACCTGAAGATCATCGGCTTTGAGGACCGTAAAGTGGTTCGCCATGGTCTGGAACAGGGGATCCGTAAGCTGGCCCCCGACCAACCCTTCATCGTCAATATCGGCAGCGTGGGACAGCCCAGGGACGGCAACAACAACGCCAAATATATTGTCTGGGAACCGGCGGCCCACACCATCGACGTCCGCTTCGTGCCTTACGATATCGCCAAGGTGGTGGAGAAGATCAATCTCGCCGGACTGCCGGAGGTCCACGGGCGGCGACTCTGGTGACCCTGAAATGAAATTTGTGGGCCGATACGCCATACGCGGGCTGCTGGGGCAGGGCGGCATGGGCCGGGTCTACCGGGTGGAACTGCCGCCCGTCGGTAAGATCGGGGCTCTGAAGCTGTTCGACCCGGATCCTTTGCTGGCCCGGCTGATGGGACGCGACAAGCTGCGGGAGTTGTTCGTCAATGAGGCCGCCACCATCGCTGCCCTGAGCCACCCCCATCTGGTGACCATCCATGATTTCGACGTGGCGGACGGCGCCCCCTTCTTCGTGATGGACTACATCGCCGACAACCTGGGTGCGGTGATCGGGGAGCATTTTGAAGTCGAACACCCCACGCGTACAGTCAGTGTCGACCGCGCCCTGGATTACACCCGCCAGATATTGCAAGGCCTGGCCTGTTTGCACGACGCCGGCATCGTGCACCGTGACATCAAACCCTACAACCTTCTGCTGACCCCCTGGGATACGATCCAGATCTGCGACTTCGGCCTTTCCAGAGTGCGCGGAGAGGTGTTTCAAGGGCCCGCCAATCTCAATGTGGGATCACCTTACTACGCCGCCCCGGAACAGGAGGCCGATCCCGATCACGTGGGGCCGCCCGCCGACCTCTATGCGGTGGGGGTGGTGCTTTACCGCATGCTTTCCGGAAGACTTCCCCTCTCCACAGAAGACTATTCGCCGCTGGAAGTGTTCAACGCCGATCTGGACGCTCCATGGGATGCATGGATGCAACACGCCATGGCCGTCCGGCCCCGGGACCGTTTCGCCTCGGCCGAAGCGATGGGGCAGGCCCTGGATGCCTTGGCCGCGCACTGGGATGCCCAGAAAGAGCGGGCTTGTGCGGTGCCTGTGGATCGCCCGAGGACGCCGGCCACATTTCCCGCATCGGTCACACCGCGTTCGACCCCCATCAAGGCGTCGCCCCGGCAGGCGATCGCACTTTTCAAACTGGACAGCCTGTGGCGTCCGGAACGCTATGCCACCAGCACCTTTACCACATCATCCGACGATATCGTCATCGATCAGGCCGCGGGGCTGGCCTGGCAGCGGGCCGGATCACCGTTTCCGCGCACCTGGCAGCAGTCTGGGCGCTATGTTCAGCGACTCAACGATCGATGCCTTGCCGGTTGCACCGCTTGGCGCCTGCCCACCATCGACGAACTGCTAACCCTGCTGCGCCCCCCCGCCATGGCCATGGATCTATGCGTTCCAGCGGTATTCGCCGCCGATCAACGCCGGTTGTGGAGCGCAGACCGGCGGTCGTACGCCGCGGCCTATTATGTGGACAGCGAAATGGGATATGTGGGCTGGCAGGATTTCAGCGCCCTTTTTCATGTGCGGGGGGTATGCGCGTTGTCCGAAGTAAAAAGGTCGTGAACATCGAACATCGAACATCGAATGTGATACGCCTTCGGCGATCATTGTGTTTTCAAAGTTCGACGTTCGATGTTCATTATTTAACTACAGCCGGCCCGAAAGGCTTGAACATCACAATCAACTGCGGCAGCAGCGTCAAAGCGGCGAACAGGGCGATCAGCATGGCGATCCCGGTAAAAACACCGAAGTAAATGGTCGGCAGAAAGTTGGAAAAGACCAGGATGGAGAAGCCGATGATGATGATGATGGACGTAAAATACATGGCATGCCCGATGCTGTTGTGGCAGCGGTGCAGGGTGGCGATGTAGTCCTGGTCTTTGCCGATCTCTTCCTTGAAACGGTGGATGTAGTGAATGGTGTCGTCCACGGCGATGCCGATGCTGATGGCGGCGATGGTGATGGTCATCATGTCCAGGGGAATATCGAGCCAGCCCATGACCCCCAGCACGCTGCCCGAGGCGAACAGGTTGGGGAAGAGGGCGATCAGCGCCAGTTTGAACGAGCGGAAGAGAATCCAGAACATCACCAGCAGCGCCAGGGCCACAAACCCCAGGGTCTTGATCTGGGAAGAGAACAGGCTCTGCAGCATGTTGTTGTACAACACCATGGTACCGGTCAGGTGGACCTTGTCCTTGGCAAGGGGAATGGTCTGCACCAGCCCCTCGCGTACCTGCTTCAGGAAGGCCGCCCGTTTCAGGGATTTCATGGAGTCCTTGACGCGCACCCAGTAGCGCGTTTGGTTGTGTTCGATGGAAAGATAGGGGTTAAGTATGAGGTCCTTGAATTCGTCGGGCAGCTTCTTGTAGAAAAGTGCCACGTCCATACTGTTTAAAGACTTTCCGTCGTTGAGGTTGCGGCCGATCTTGAGCAGGGTGCCCAGGGAGAGGACCTTGCCGGTCTCCGGAAACTGTTCCAGATAGTCATGCACCTGCTCGATGACTTTCAGTCGCTGGTCAGTGAACCAGTATTGATCGGTGTCCTCCTTGATGACGTCGGCAAAGGGATCCTCCTCGTCATCCTTGAAGGGATCGTTCTTGTCGCCGCCTTGCAAAACGATGGGTTCGAAATCGACGATGACGTCCAGGGGTGTGGTCCCGCCCAGTTTCTGATCGATAATGGCCATACCCTGGTAGATCTCCGTGGAGGACTTGAAGTAGTCGATGAAGCTGTTTTCGACTTTCAGACGGGATACGCCCCACACGATGGCCACCGAGACGCAGAGGGTGACGACGATGATGAGCGTGCCGTGTTTCTGGGTGAAGTGTCCCAGAAGGGTGGTAAAGGCGCGGCCCACGACGGCTTTGTCGGTGGCATGCCTGGTTTTGGGCAGCAGCAGCAGAAAGGCCGGAAAAAGCAGAAAGGTCAGGATCAGGGAGACCACGATGCCGGCACTCATCATCAGACCGAAATGGATCACCGGTTTGATATTGCACATCAGCAGGGAGGCGAAACCGGCAATGGTGGTCAGGACGGCGTAAAGACAGGGGACGAATTTGTTGCGTACCGTCTTGCTCACCAGGGTCCGCTGGTCGCTGTCCGGTTCGGCATGTTGATATTCGTGGTAGCGCACGATGAGATGAATGACGATGGCCAGGGTGATGATCAGCTGGAGTGCGACGAAGTTGGAGGAGATGACGGTAACGTCCCAGCTGAAGGTCCCCAGCAGGCCCATCATGGCCACCACGGCGAAAGCGCAGCACAACATGGGCAGCACGACCCAGCGCACGGCCCTGAAAAGGTATCCCAGCATGGCCACCAGCAGTATGAAAACACCCAGGCCAAAGGTCTTCAGGTCTCTTTTGATAAAAGAGATCATGTCGTCGGCAATCATGCTGACGCCGCCGAGAAAGATGTCGGCATTGTTGCGGTGGCGATCCATGATGGCTCTGACGGCGGCGATGTTTTGATGATCCAGGTCGGTCAGGTATTCTAGGCGCTGGCGGATTTTTTCATCCACCGCCCTGTAGGCAGCTTTGTCTTCGAGCGTCATGGTGCCCCGGGCCTCTTTATCCAGAAGCTGATTGCGTGCCTCGATCAGTTGCCGGTAGTCTTCATCGATACGCAGATTGAGCATCAGGGCAGTGGTGCGCATGTCTTCGCTGACCAGCAAGTCCTTGTAGAAAGGGCTTTGGCGGAATTCGTCGGCCGCCATCTGTTTGTCGACCCCGGGCGATGCCAGGGTCGGCAGACTGTCCGCAAGGTCTTTGAAGGAGATGGGC
>CAXXJY010000002.1:0-44041 GCA_963675825.2 Alteraurantiacibacter sp.
ACGGGCCTGGCCGTCCGGGCGTGCCGGGCGCGCCTGCGAAGGCGGTGGCGGCGGAGCCGGGGGTGGCGCGGGCGGGGCCGGCGGCGGAATCGTCAGGGCCGGCGGCGCGGGCGGCGGAATCTGCTGTTGCGTCACGATCGGCGGCGGAGCCACGCTGACGTTGATCGGCGGCGGCGGCGCAACCGGCGGCGGCGGTGCAGTTTCCGGTTCGGGCGGGGGCGGGGGCTCCTCCTCCGGTTCCGGTTCCGGCTCCTCAATATCCACGGTGGTTACCCGCTCCGCGATTTCCTTTACCGCCGAAATGGCGAGTCCGGAAATGAGCAGGTAGCCCACTGCCACGTGGATGAGGGCAACGATGACAATCGAGACAACTCGACTGCCGCTCATTTCTTGGTCAGCGTAAGCCATCCAGTCCCTTCACTCCGTTTATCGTCCAGCCGAATCGAACAATCCGGCCCTCCTGAGATCGCCCGGAAAGGGCCCGTGCGATCCCGCCTGAAATGTTTGCCTATCGAGTTGTTATCCTGTGGCATCGTCTAGGCACAACCGATAATGTACCAAAAACGCCACAACGGGAATTTTTCTGTTTATCTCCCGGACAGACTTGGGCGGCTCTTAACGGCCCGAAAGGGATGGGGCAAACCCTTTGTTGATTAAGCCCGGATTCAGTTGGTCCCGGCAGTCTGGCCCGATGCCCCACGCGTGGCTTACGGTATTGCGCATTGTGGGGCCGCCCTGTCGCGAGCATAAGGACTGCCATGATCGCCCGTTCCCGCTTCCCGAAATCCCGCGCCATCCTTGCCGGTCTTCTGGCCTTCGCCGCAGGGGCCTGCGCCACCACCGAGCCTGCCCTGTCGCAAGACCTGCCGACAGCGGATCTTCCGCCTGCGCAGGCGCCTACCTATGCCGATCTCGTCACCATGGCGATGCAGGCCGATACGGTGGCGATCGTCACCGTGGAAGACCAGATTCCCTTCCCGGCCGAGCGCGCGCCGGACGTGCCGCCGAGCAAGGTCCGCCTTTATGTCGAAGCCCTTACGCAAAGCCTGTTGAGCGCTCCGCAGGCGGTGGCCAGCCAGCTGGTGTTTGTGGTTGACCAGCGGCGCGACGCCGATGGTGATGCGCCTGACCTCGAGGACCGCAGGTTCCTGGTGTTCGGCGATCTCTCGACCACCCAGCCGGGGGCCCTCCAGTTGCTTTCGTCCGATTCGATGCTGCCCGCCGGCCCGCAGCTCGAAGCGCGCGTGCGCCGGGTTCTCACCCAGCTGGCGGCAGCCGATGCGCCGCCTGCCATCAGCGGCGTGCGCGACGTGATCTCGGTGCCGGGCAACCTTGCCGGTGAATCGGAAACGCAGATGTTCGTCGAGACGGAAACCGGCGCGCCCGTCTCGCTGACGGTGATTCGCCGCCCTGGCATGGCACCCGAATGGGGCGTCTCGCTGGGTGAGCTGGTGGATGCCTCGGCGCGCCCGCCAGAGCGCGAATCGCTCACCTGGTTTCAGTTCGCCTGCTTCCTGCCGCGCGAGCTGCCCGCTGATTCGTTCCTGCAGCGCGATCGCGCCTCGCAAGATCGGGCGCGCGCGGACTATGCCTTTATCCTTGCCGAACTGGGGCCATGCGAGCGCCGCTTCACCTGAGCCTTTGCCCAATCATGGCACAAGCGCTCTGGCCAAGACGCTTGTGCATGCCTAACGCGAGCGCCGCGAAAGTTCAGGACAGGGATGACCATGGCAGACAATTTGCGAATCGCTTTGGCGGGGCTTGGCACTGTGGGGGCTGGCGTGCTGCGCCTGCTAGCCGAGAATGGCGACCTGATCGCCACGCGCGCCGGGCGCGCGATCGAAGTGGTAGCGGTATCCGCGCGTGATCGCGGCAAGGATCGCGGCGTCGACCTCTCGCCCTATGCCTGGGAAGACGACATGACCGCCTTCGCCGCGCGCGACGACATCGATGTGGTGGTGGAACTGGTCGGCGGTTCGGACGGCCCGGCGCTGGCGCTGGCGCGCAAGGCGCTGGCTGGCGGCAAGGGGCTGGTGACCGCGAACAAGGCGATGGTCGCCCATCACGGGCTGGAGCTGGCGCAGGTGGCCGAGGGCAATGACGCGCCGCTGCGCTACGAAGCTGCCGTTGCTGGGGGCATTCCGGTGATCAAGGGGTTGGCTGAGGGCGCCGCTGCCAACCGGATCGAGCGAATCTACGGCATCCTCAACGGCACCTGCAATTACATCCTTTCCGAAATGGAGACGACCGGCCGCGACTTTGGCGAAGTGCTCGCCGATGCGCAGGCGCTGGGCTATGCCGAGGCTGATCCCACCTTCGACATCGAAGGCGTTGACGCTGCGCACAAGCTCTCCATCCTCGCCAGCATCGCCTATGGCACGCAACTGGATTTCGCCGCGGTCGATACCTCGGGCATCAGCCGCATCCGCGCGGCCGACATCGCCCAGGCCCGCGCGCTGGGTTACGTGATTCGCCTGATTGGCCTGTCCGACTGCACCGACGTGGAGGGTCAGCGCCACCTGTTCCAGCGGGTGGCGCCGTGCCTCGTGCCGCTCCGCCATCCGCTGGCCAGCGTCGATGGCCCCACCAATGCCGTGGTGGTGGAAGGCAACCATGTGGGCCGCCTGCTGTTCGAAGGCGCCGGCGCAGGCGATGGCCCCACGGCCAGCGCCGTGGTGGCGGACCTTGTCGACATTGCTCGCGGCAACAGCATGGCGCCGTTCTCGCAGCCGGTCGCCTCGCTTGCCGCCAGCACGCCTGCCGATCCGGGCGACCGCCGCAACCGCGCCTACCTGCGCTTCACCGTCGCCGACCGGCCCGGCGTGCTGGCAGAGATCACTGCCGCCATGCGCGATGCCGGTGTCTCGATCGAAAGCATGATCCAGCACGGCCACCCGGAAGACGACAACGATGATCCGGTGCTGGTCGCCATGGTCACCCACGAAGGACCCGAAAGCGCCGTCACCGCCGCGCTCGACCTGCTTGAAGGTTCGTCCAGCCTGGTGGAAGCGCCGCTGGTGATGCGCCTGATCGGCTAATCGTCGTCCGACAGGTCGATGGTGACGCGCTGGCCCAGCTGCGCATCGGCTTCATTCTGCTCCTCTTCATCAGCCGCACTCACCGCCGCCGCTTCCTCCTCGCTAAGCGGTTCGGGGAAGGCGGTCATGTCGATCAGCGGCGGATAAGGTGGGACGTAGCCGAAGCGAAAGCAGCCAGGCGGCTTGGGGTCGTAGGTCCAGCATGGCGGATCGGTCAGGCCGGGCACGTGGCGCCGGTCGGATTGTACCGGCCGTGGCAGCGGCGACATCCAGCGTTCCGATTCGGGCAGCTCGCGGCACACCACGATCGCGCCGTCCTCACGCACTTCCTCTTCGCAGGGTTCGGGCTCCACCAGCGGCATGGGCTCCTCGACGGAGCCTTCGCTGGCGAAGTCGGTGGGCCCGTAGACCTCCTGCGCGCTGGCGCCGGAAGCCACGAGGACGGTTGCAGAAAACACGGCCAGCCGCCTCGACAATGTCATCCCTCCGACCTAAGCGCGGCAGCCGACATCCAGATCGGAGCCTGAATTACCTATGAATTCGTCCAAGACCGCCAAGACCACAGGGAGCGTCCTAGACCGCGTCCTCGTCCTTGAACTGGTGCGCGTCACCGAAGCGGCTGCCGTGGCAGCATCCGACCTGATCGGGCGCGGCGACGAGAAGGCGGCAGACCACGCCGCCGTGGAAGCCATGCGCAAGGCCTTCGACACGCTCGACATCGACGGCACGGTGGTGATCGGCGAGGGCGAGCGCGACGAAGCGCCCATGCTCTATATCGGCGAGAAGGTGGGCGGCGCACCGGGCAAGGGGCCGAAGATCGACATCGCATTGGACCCGCTGGAAGGCACCACCATCACCGCCAAGGCCGGACCCAACGCGCTGGCCGTGCTGGCGGCGGCGGAAGAAGGCTGCCTGCTGAATGCGCCCGATGTCTACATGGACAAGCTGGCGGTCGGCCCCGGCTATCCCGAAGGCATCATCGACCTGGCCAAGACGCCCACCGAAAACGTCGAGGCCGTGGCCGCAGCCAAGGGCGTGGAGCCTAAGGACATCATCGTCTGCGTGCTGGACCGTCCGCGCCATGCGGAACTGATCGCGGAGCTGCGCGGCATCGGCTGCGGCGTGGTGCTGATCGGCGACGGCGACGTGGCGGGCGTGATCGCCACCACCGACCAGGACACCACCATCGACATGTACATGGGATCGGGCGGCGCACCCGAAGGCGTGCTGGCGGCTGCCGCGCTGCGCTGCGTGGGCGGACAGTTCAACGGCCGCCTGCTGTTCCGCAACGACGACGAGCGTCGCCGCGCGCACAAGTGGGGCATCGAGGACCTCGACCGCATCTACAAGCTGGAAGACCTGGCCAGGGGCGACTGCATCTTCGCCGCTACCGGCGTCACCGACGGCTCGCTGCTCGACGGCGTGAAGCGCCTCAAGCGCCCCAACGGCGACCGCGTGATGACGACGGAGAGCGTGGTGATGCGCGCCAGCAGCGGCACGATCCGATGGGTGAAGGGCGAGCACCGGATTTGAGGCTGGGGGCTGGCTGAAAACGGACTGTCGGCTAACGACCCGATTGCAGACATTCACCCGCACGCGATCTCTGTCTCCGAAACTGGCCGACCTCGTAACGTTTGTCGATTCCGGCTGGCTGATGCCTACCATCATGGTCCACCAGCCCCGTTTCCGAAGCCAGGTAGCCAGCACTGCCACCTCTTGGGGTTACGGCTTGAGCGGCGATTGTGTGAAGAAGCCGATGGGTGAAGCGACCGGCATGGAGATCCTCGCTTAATTGTCCCCGCAACTGCGCTTGGATGAAAGCCAGACGCGTTGGTTTGAAAGGGCAAAGGTGATTCCTTGCCGGATGCCGTTCATCACCAACCAATTCATGCCGCGTAAGCAGGGCGACAGGCCACAAGTCCGGCCGCCAGGTGCCGAGAATTTCAAGGTGGTTGGACAGCACCGCGAGCTGGAACGGGATTGTGTCTTCACGGTCGAATATTCAGCTCGGTTCGGTTCGCTTGGGAAGCCGTCCACAAGATGACCGGGAGGATCTCGGCACCGCCACCCGTCGCGAGATCGGACAAGGATCCGGCAGTGATACTGAAGGCGGCGCGCCAAATGGCGATCGGCTGACCGTCTGGGCTTCGGGGAAAAGCGGGCGCCTTTCAGCCAATTGGCAAAACTTGGTTTGACACCAAGGGTGCGCGGTTGCTGAATGGAGAGAGGGGAGGATGTCGATGAAAAACGTGAGAACTGGCAAGAGGATCGGGCGCAGGACATTTCTTGGTGCGAGTGCGGTTGGCACTGGCGCAATAGTGGCTGGCTTCGCCACATCGCAGCCAGCCGGTGCGCAAGGAGTACGGCCCGGGCACCAGGTAGACTTCCCGGAAGATCCGCGCGCGTTCGGAGGTGGTGGCGCCGCCGCGGGCGCGGTGAACCGGACAGAGATGGACCTTATCGATTGCGAAGTCGAAGGTGACTGGCCGACCGATCTCGATGGCGCGTTCTACCGTGTCGGGCCCGATCCGCAATATCCGAAGGCGCCGGAATGGGTGGGCGACATCCCCTTTGATGGCGAAGGGCATGTCTCGATGTTCCGCATCAAGGACGGTCATGTCGATTACCGTACTCGCTATGCCAAGAACCAGCGATGGAAGGCCCAACGAGAGGCCCGTAGGTCGCTCTTCGGCATGTATCGCAACCCTCCGACTGACGATCCTTCCGTCGAAGGCCTTTGCCGCGGCACGGCCAATACCCAGCTGTTCGTTCATCACGGCAAGCTTCTGGTGTTCAAGGAAGACAGCCCGCCGGTCGTGATGGACCCGCTGACGCTGGAAACGGTGGACGATTACTACACCTTCGGCGGCGCGCTCGAGAGCGAAACGCACACGGCGCATCCCAAGATCGATCCGCTCACAGGCGAGTACATCGGTTTCGGATACGAGGCATCGGGCATTCTTTCGAAGGACGTGAATGTCTTTTCCACCGACCGTGAAGGCAGGATCACTTGGAGTGTCACCGTCGAGGCGCCCTATGCTGGTATGATGCACGATTTCTGCGTCACGCAGGACTACGTCGTGCTGTACCTCACCAACATGGTCGCCGATCCGGACATTATCGCCGCCGGCGGGCCGCATTTTGCCTATGACAGCACCGTGCCCTGCTATCTTGGCGTGCTGCGCCGTGGCGGCGATGGCAGAGACATCCGCTGGATGACCGGACCCAACCTGTTCTGCACACACGTGATGGGCGGTTGGAACGACGATACGCGGATCACGGTCGATATGGATGGCGGTGAGGGGAACCAGTTCCCCTTCTTCCCTAGCAAGCAGGGCGGCTTCGATCCCCAGGCCTCGATCGGACGCATTCGGCGCTTCGCCGTCGATATGGCCAGTGCAGACAACACCTACGACGCGGAGACGATCTTCCCCGAAATCACCGGCGTGCTTTCCCGGCAGGACGACCGCTACCATACGCTGCCCTATCGCTACGGCTTCTTGCTGGCGACAGGCCGTGGCGGAGGCTGGGCGGTCATTGACCACCAGACCGGCACCAGCCGCGTTCTCTCGGTGCCCGGGTATTCCCTGTCGGAAATGTGCTTCGTGCCGCGCAGCAAGGATGCCCCCGAAGGTAACGGCTATCTGATCGGCATCGGTTCCAGCCAGGAAGACGCCGGACGTTCGGACCTGATCCTGTTCGACCTGCAAAGCGGATCGGACCAGCCACGCGCGTGGGTGCGTATGCCGTTCAAATGTGTCGGGCAGGTGCATGGATTCTGGGCCGACGCCTCCGACATTCCAGGGGCGTCCGAGGGATGAAGGTCCGTATCGGGGGCGCTTTCGCGGCCGCCTTGTCGCTGGCCTCGCAGGCCGTGGCGCAGTCTAACGCAGCGTGGTTCACGACCGGCGGCAGCTGGGCGGAGGACCATTATAGCCAGCATGACCAGATCAACGTCGATACGGTGAGCGAACTGGGTCTTGTCTGGTACGCGGACCTGACCACCGATCGCGGGCAGGAAGCCACCCCCATCGTGGTTGGCAACCGGCTCTACAATGTCGAGCCGTGGAACTTCGTCACGGCTTACGATGCGGCGACGGGCGAGCAGTTGTGGCGCTACGATCCGCAGGTGCCGCTGCGTTTTGGGCGGCTTGCCTGCTGCGATATCGTCAGTCGCGGGCTTGCCGCCTGGAACGGGCAAGTGTTCCTCGCCACGCTGGACGGTCGGTTGATTGCGCTGGACGCCGGCTCCGGCGAAGAGCTGTGGTCGGTCAACACGACCGATAGTTCGGAAAGCTATACCATCACCGGCGCGCCGAGGGTGTTTGATGGCCGCGTTATCATCGGTAACGGTGGTGCCGAGATTGGCGTGCGCGGTTATGTGTCGGCCTACGACGCGGAAAGCGGGGAGATGTTATGGCGCTGGTATACGGTGCCTGGCGATCCGGCGCTCGGTTTCGAAACGACGCCATGCGGATGGCGGCAGAAACCTGGACGGGTGAATGGTGGCACCGCGGTGGCGGCGGCACGGCGTGGGATTCCTTCTCCTTCGATGCCGAGCTTGGCCTTGTTTACATTGGGACCGGCAACGGATCGCCGTGGGTGCGTCGCTGGCGCAGTCCGGGGGGCGGAGACAACCTGTTTCTCGCTTCCATCGTCGCGCTGGACATCACGACGGGCGAATACCGCTGGCACTACCAGACCACGCCCGGCGAGGAATGGGACTACACCGCAACGCAAAACATGATCCTGGCCGATCTCGAAATCGACGGGCGTATGCGACAGGTGCTGATGCAGGCACCCAAGAACGGTTTTTTCTACGTGCTTGACCGCGCTACCGGCGAACTGATCAGCGCCGAGGCCATCGTCCCGATCAACTGGGCCACGGGTATCGACATGGAAACGGGTCGACCTGTCGAGAATCCCGAAGCGCGCTATGACACTGTCCCCGTCATGGTCAGCCCTGGCGCAGGCGGCGCGCACAACTGGAATCCGATGGCGTTCTCACCGCTGACCGGGCTCGCCTATATTCCCGTCACCGAAACCTACATGGCCTATGCTGCCGCCGAAGAATACGATCCCACCGGTCGCTCCCTTGGCACCGCGTGGGGGGGGCATGATGAGATCCGCCGCGAGATCGCGATCTATGCCGACGAGCATTCCCGCGGCTGGCTATCGGCTTGGGACCCTGTGACACAAAGTGAGCGCTGGCGCGTACCTTATGCACAAAAGGGTAGCGGCGGTGTGCTGGTGACCAGTGGCAATCTCGTTTTCCAGGGTACCATCGGCACCACCTTCGCCGCTTATCGCGCCGATACCGGCGAGAAGGTGTGGGAGATGCCGGTGCAGAACGTGCCCATCGCCGCGCCGATCACCTACATGGTGGATGGCGTGCAGTACGTTGCCGTCAATGCCGGCTGGGGCGGCGGTCTCGCCCATGTCGAGCGCAACCAGTATTCCGAATTGTTTCTCGGCCCGCCGCGCCTTCTGGTGTTCCGCCTTGGCGGGGAAGCCCGTTTGCCGCCCATGCCACCGGAGAGTCTTGCGGTACCCGAACTCAGCCCGCCGCCGCCGCTGGTGGCGGACGCGGCCACGGTCGCGCTCGGTGAGCGCCTTTATGGCGAGAACTGCTCGCTTTGCCACGGCACGGCAGCCCGCGGCGGGGTGAAAGACCTTCGCCACATGGCGCCGGAAACGCATGATGCGTTCGCCGACATCGTGCTCGGGGGTTCGTTGCAGGCTAATGGAATGGCGAGTTTTGCCGATATCCTGTCAGGGGAAGAGGTGGATGCAGTCCACGCCTACCTCATCGCTAGGGCAAACGAGGATTGGAATGCCGACATAGGGGAGAAATCGGAGTGAAACTTATCAGCAGATGCTTCGTCGCGATGGCTGGCCTGGCCTTCACCGTGTTCGCGGCTCCGGCAAGTGCCCAGCAGTACGACTATCCCGAAAGCTACGCGCAGGACCGGGCCGAGATCGAAGACCTGATGGCGAGATACCTGTTTGCGATGGATTACGGAGATCTCGATTCCTACGTTGCCACTTTCACGCAGGACGGCATCATTGAATTCGCCAGCGGCACCTATAGCGGGCGCGAGGAAATCTACGCCGCTGTCGAGCGGTTCAAGGAGGGGATCGGCCAATTCTATACCACCGAGGACGGCGAACCGGCCGCGCTGCGGCATGTGCTGCTGCAATCGGTTGTGCGGGTCGAAGGTGATCGCGCCTGGAGCACTTCGCTTTGGATGGAAATGGCCAACGACGGTCCGGGCGACAGTTTCAAGATGGGCACTTTCGGCATCTACGAAGATGAACTGGAGCGCGTCGACGGTCGCTGGCTGTTTAGCCGCCGTGTGGTGCTGAACGAGTTTATCGACGGTCGCGAATCTGGTCCAGGCAACCCGGTGCGTGGTATCGATGCAGCGGCAGAGGCGTACCTTCGCGTCGGCGATTAGGCTGCGCCCCGCGCTTACAGCAGTTTCGACCTGTTACGGCTTTCCAAGTCCTGCACAAGCGCTGCCGGGACTTCGCGGGTGGTCCGCAATTGCAGGATCGCGATCTAATGCTCGAAACAACGGTAACCAGATCCTTTTGTCGCCGTAACCTTGGGCTAGCGCATACTGTCCGCTTTCCCCCAGTAGCGGACATTCATGCCGTCAACCGCTGGAACGTCCGCTAACGACCCGGTTCCAGTCAAGACCGGTCGGCAGAGATTGAGCACCCTGCAACCGGTTCGAGAGCGATTCTGGCTCGAAGCTTGGCAACCGGTACTATTCATTGCACAAAGAGGGACAGGCAGGGATGCGGGACGCAAAAGTTCCGACCGAGGGGATAATATCATGGCCAAGCGGTTGCACTTGCACCATCTTTCGCTGCTTTTGCCGGTGTCGCTTTTACTTGGTGCTGCCTCCGGCGTTGCCGCTCAAGGCAATGCTCTTGACGACACGGAGGCGGAGGCCCGGAGCGAGATCACCCGGTCGATGCACTGGTCGGACCCTGCCACCTGGCCAGCGGGGAAGGTTCCAGAAGAAGGCGAGGCGGTCGTAATAACACGCGATATGGACGTTCTGCTCAACGTCAGCCCGCCGCCCCTGCGCAGCCTGACGATCCATGGCCGGCTCCGGTTCTCCGATGAAAGCGATCTCGTACTCGAGACCGAGTGGATCTACGTGCCCGGCGGCGAGCTGCAAATCGGCACCGAAAATAGCCCGCACACCCGCAATGCCACCATCACGCTGACCGACAATTTCCCAAGCGAAGACGTCAACACAATGGGCGATCGCGGGATCATGCTAATGCGCGGAACGCTGAACTTGCATGGGAATCGCGATAATGCGTGGACTAAGCTAGCGCGCACGGCCGAAGCCGGCAGCAGCCGGATCTACGTACTCGATGCGAGTGGCTGGCAGGTGGGCGATGACATCGTTCTCGCGTCGACCGACTTCGATCCACGGCAGGCGGAAACCCGCACCTTAACGGCCGTCAGCGGCAATACGCTGACGCTGGACCAGCCCCTTGAGTACATGCATTTCGGCGAGGTCACCTTCGGCGTGGACGAACGCGGCGAGGTAGGCCTGCTCACCCGCAATATCCGCATCGCTGCTTCAGAGGATTCGCAACAAAACTACTTCGGCGGGCACATCATGGCGATGGCCGGGTCGCGCATGCATGTCGACGGCGTCGAGCTATCGCGCATGGGCCAGCACCTGAACCTGGCGCGGTATCCGATACATTGGCACCTGATCGGCGAAGGCGCGGGGCAATACGTCCGAAACTCCGCGATCCACGATTCCTTCAACCGCTGTGTAACGGTTCACGGCACGAACAACGTCCAGATCGAAAACAACTTAACCTACAATACCGTGGGGCACTGCTTCTTCCTGGAAGACGGGATCGAGACCGGCAACCAGTTCGTCCGCAACCTGGGTATCCAGACCAAGTGCCATCCCACACTGCCGTGCGAGCCGACCAACCTTTTCCTCGCGAACCAGTCGACGGAAGGGCAGAGATCGGAACACGTCCTGATCCCCTCGGACAACACCGTATCCACGTTCTGGATCACCAATCCCGACAATGTCTATCGTGACAATGTGGCGGCAGGGTCCGACCAAGTCGGCTTCTGGATGGCCTTTCCGCAACATCCGACCGGTGCGTTCGAGGGCACGCAGATTAGTGCCGAGACCTGGCCCGGCCGCACACCCTTGCGGGAATTCAGGGGGAACACCGCCCATTCGAACTTTGACGGCCTGATGCTGGATCGCGGACCGGCCCCGGACGGGACTTTCGGAATCGCCGGACCCAACCTTACCAGCTACGAGGATCCCGCCGATACGAGCAGCCCGCTTGTGATGGCCGTTTTCGAGGATTTCACCGGCTACAAGAACCGCAATGGCGCGGTCTGGGGGCGCGGCGAGTACCACCTCTACAGGAACCTGAGACTGGCCGACAACGCGATAGGCTTCACCCACGCCTCCGGCATTCCGGGGATCGCTCCGTTCACGTCGCGCGTGGTCGATTCCCTGTTCGTGGGCGAGAGCGACAACATCGGCAATCCCACCATGCCGGAGGAAGTGGCCTACGGTCGCAGCCTGCCCAGCGCATCGCCGGACTTCCCGATCCGTGGCTACGAATATTACGACTTCCACCACGAGGTGGAGAACACCCGGTTCGTGAATTTCCAGCCCAACCAGCTTCGCGATGCGGGTGCGCTGTCCTACCTGCTGTTCACCAGCTTCGGCATGAGCCCGGAGAACTCGGTTAGGGGCCTTGAGTTCGAAAACGCGCAACCTGTCAGCTTCCCGCCGATCCAGCGCCGCTGGGCTTCGGACTACGGTCGCAGCGCGGCCTACAAGAGTGCGGCCTTCCGCGATCTCGACGGATCGGTCAGCGGGATTCCCGGCGCCTACATCGTCATCGATAACGGGATCGCGGCCGATGAGGCTGCCTGCGAGATCAGGACGAGCTGGAATGCCGCGATTTGCGACCTGGACATCGGACGGCTCGCCATCGCCGGCGATTTCAGCGGTTTCTCGACCGCCCCGATCAGCAATCCGATCATCCTGCAGCGCAATGGCCGGCGGTTCGAATACGTGGGCGAAACCACCATCGGGGCGGACGCCGAGATAAGGGTGGAGACGGCGCGCGAGACGCTTTCCCTGTCCCTCACCGAGATGGATGACGGGTCGGCGGTGATCTTCGAATTTCCCGGCTTCGCGACCGCCACGGGCGGGGTCGAGATGCACAGCCTGGAAGCGCTGCGCGAGGCGCGCGGAACAGCCTACTTCAGGGACGGGGACACGCTGTGGGCTAAGCTGGTTGTCGACAATGATGCCGGCCTCGAGATCTCGAGCAGCAGCAACGCGCCCCCCGGCTTCGGCGCGCGCGCCTTGCCTGTCGGGGCCAGGCTAGATGTGGGAAGGGAAGACCTTGGCGGCTGAGGGACACAGAGCAATGACCGATCTCCATGCCCATCGTTCCCGCCCCCGCAGGGCCGGATTTGCAGCGCTGGCCATGCTGGCACCGCTAATGGCCGCGCCCGCCACGGCGCAGGAGGAGGAATTGCCGGAGCAGCCGGAGATAGTGCGGGCATACACCCCGATCCCGGCGGAGCGGCTGGAGCAGATGGTGCCCAGGCACCCCGGCTACCTTGGCGCGCTGGCACCGGCCAACCTCAATGCCGAGCGTCCGCCTGCGCCAATCGACGTGACAGGCACGTGGTTTGTTGACCTGTCCGAAGGCTTCAACCACTTCATGTTCGGCCCGCCCTATCCCAGCTTCTACGCCGAGGGGCGCCGCGCCATGATCGAACAGCAGGCCGCAGAGGCGCGGGGCGAGACCTACCGCGATGCAATCGGCCAGTGCTACCCGCCAGGAATGCCGATGATCATGACCCGTGTCTGGCCGCATGCATTCATCCAGCTGCCCACCGCGATATACATGATTTCCGGGTTTAATAATTCCGTGCGGACGATCTTTCTCGACGGCCGCGATTTCAGCGATCCCGACCTCGTGGTGCCTGGCTACAACGGCGAGAGCATCGGCCACTTCGAGGGTGATACCCTGGTGGTCGAAACGCGCTACATGGAGCCGGACAATCACTACATCGACCGCGGCATCCCGATCAGCGAGGAATTCGCGATCACCGAACGGATCACGATGCACGACGATGACACCCGCATGCGCGTGCAATACATCATGACCGATCCGCTGATGTGGGAAGGCGAGTGGCGCTCCACCAAGGAATTCACCCGGCAGGACTATACCGACATCAATGAAGCAAACTGCATCCTCGCCTATAACGAAAACCTGCCGGGCACGGATCTCGGCAGTGAGGCGGCAGAAGAGCGCGGGCTTAGCGCGGTAGAGGGAGTAGGCGAATGAACAAGGGGATCAGCCTGGCCGCAGGCATAGCCATGGTGCTGACGGCATTGCCTGTGGCTGCGCATCACAGTTTCGCGATGTTCGACCAGCGCGAGATCATGACACTGGAGGGCGTAGTCACGCAGTTCCAGTGGACCAATCCGCACGCCTTCATCGAACTCGACGTTCCCCAAGATGGCGGAACCTCGCACTGGAGCATCGAACTCAACAGCCCCAACAACCTCACCCGGCAAGGCTGGCGGCGCACGTCCCTGCGGTCCGGAGAGCGCGTGACGCTGCGGATGAACCCGCTGCGGAGCGGGCAACGCGGAGGGCTATTCCTCGACCTGGTAAAGGCCGACGGCACGGTCCTGGACTCCGGCTTGCCGAAGGACGGCACGCCCGTGAACGTGCCGCAATTGTGAGGAGAAAGAGGATGGTACTCGCAAGAACAGGTGGCGTTCTGCTGATGCTGGGCGCACTCGCGCTGCCCGCGTCGGCACACCATTCCTATTCCATGTTCGACATGGAAACCACCGTGGCACTCGATGCCACCATCGTGCAGTTCAAGTGGCAGAATCCGCACGCTTTCATCCACGCCGACATCCGTTCGCCCGCTGGTGAAGAGCGGTGGGCGATCGAGATGACCAGCCCGAATGTCCTGGTGCAGGAAGGCTGGACGCGGCGCACGCTCTCCACCGGCGACCGCGTTACGCTCTACGTGCATCCGCTGCGCAGCGGCGCGCAGGGCGCGAGCTATGTCGGCATCCGGCTGCCCGACGGCTCCACGCTGGGCGACGTCGAATGAAGGTCCACGTACTTGCGCCCGCCGTGTTGCTGGCTCTGGGAGGCGCATCGCAGGCCCAGGTCACTTCGCCCGTGCCGCCGGGCATCGCGGCCGAGGACAGCGCGGGCTTCACCAAGGGCAATTACGCTGAGCTGGATGCCCTGCCCGATTGGGGTGGTATCTGGTTCCTGACGGTGGAGCGCGGGCCGGACGTGCCTCCCCCGCCGCAACCCAGACTGAAGGGCGAGTACCTGGAACTGTACGAGCAATGGCGCGCCGAGGTGCTCGCCAACGATGGCGTGGAGCGGCGCGAGCGCGGAAACTGTTCGCCCCCGGGCCTGCCGCGGATCATGCGGCTGGCCCAGTATCCATACGAATTCCTATTCACCCCCGGACGCGTCACCATCAACCAGGAAGCGTGGATGCAGACCCGGACGATCTGGACGGACGGACGCGATCATCCGCCGCTTGAGGACATCACGCCAAGCTATCACGGCTATTCGATTGGGCACTGGGAGGGCGATACGCTCGTCGTCGACACGATCGGCATATCCGACGCGCTGGAAGTCGGCGAAGGCGGACGGCATTCGGATCGGTTCCGCCTGATCGAGCGAATCCATTTGTCACCCGACGATCCCGACCTGCTGATCAACGAAATGCGCATGGAAGACCCGCTTGCCTTCGTCGAGCCGTTCGAAGTGGTCGCCCGCTATCGCCGCGATCGGCACGGTTCACTGATCGAGTTCCAGTGCTCCGAAAACAACCGCAATCCGGTGAACGAGGACGGCGAAACGCTTTTCTTGTAGCTTTCGAAAGCGCAGAAACGAGCTGCCCCAGCGAGCTGAATGGCGGCAGCGCGGGCGCGTTGCTTGAGAGGGCCTGGTTTCGGTGCCTATCTGCTGACTGAAATGCTGGCCTGCAGATCAGTCGGGCGAATGACCGGCATAATCGGGGCATCGGCTACCAACTTTACCCAGAGGGCGTCATCGCCCCTGAAGTAGGACGTCTCGTTAGCCTGGCGCAATGCGTCCATGCTGGCTTGCTCGATTCCGGAGGCTGCGTTTGAGAAGCCCGGCAATTCAAAGATGACCCATGACCCTTCGTCCATTTCCGCCAGACTGAGGGTGACTTCCGACCTCTCGGTCCTGACCTCGATCTCGGTGCCGGCACGCACGGTGCTCATGTCGCCATTGATCTTGAATTCCTTGCCATTGCGGATGAGAGCGATGGGTGCCTCCAGCGCACGACGGGAGAACAGGGCGGCACGCTGGGCTTGGACGAGGGGCGTGTCCGGCGCATTAGGGACGAGCGAGGCGAGCAAGGCGAACCGGGCGGTACGGGACTCCAGATCGACTGCGGCGGGAAGTTCTCCCCTGCTGTCCGAGAGGTTCAGGCGACCGATATCGCCCGTGCACACCGCGGCGTTCCAGCTGGGGCGGATCTGGCAGCTATCGTCGGTGACGACACTGTCATTCTCGCCGTCGTGCAGCAGGACCTGGGAATTGGGGATACCGGTCACCGATCCGTCAAGGTCGCGGAAGGAAAGGGTCCGATATGCATTACCGCCCCGATTATCATTATCGAACTGGGTGTCGTATTCTGGGAAATAGACCGGCTTGGCGTTGAAGAACTCCGCACCGCTGATCGTGCTTCCGGTACTCAGTCCTGCACTCGTGAACAGCAGGAAGGACAGCGCGCCCGTTCTTCGCAGGTCGTTGTCCTCGAAATTCACGAATGTCGTGTCCACCACGTCGTCGCGGTAATCGTAGTATTCGTAGCCGCGGATGGGGAAGTCCGGGATGGAGGGCTTCGGCAGGCTGCGTCCGTAAGCCACTTCCTCCGGCGTGCTCGGGTTGCCGATATTACCGGTCTCGCCAACGACCAGCGAATCCACCAGGCGTGAACTGAACGGCAGGCTGCCGATATCACCGGCGGCCTGTGTCATGCCAATGGCATTATCGGCCAGGTGCAAGTTGCTGTAGACGTAAAGGTCTCCCCGGCCCCAGAGACCGCCATTGCGGTTCTTGTAGGCAGTCAGGTTCTCGAAGTGCGTCTCCAGCACTTCGCTCTCCAGGTCGGTGGGGTCCGCCAATGGCAGCAATGGAATGGAGGCCAGCCCAAAGGTGTTGTCCTGTTCTATGTGCCGATCGATCAGGAACCCGTCGAAATTGGAGTGGGCTACATTGCCCCTGAATTCACGCAGCGGCGTGCGGCGCGGCCAGGTGTTGGCGGCAATTTCGGTACCTAGGAAGGCGCCATTGGGGTGCTGGGGTATGGAAAACCAGAAGCCGGTGGAATCCGACCCGGCCGCTACGTTGTCTATGTAGCTGTTGTCCGGGTTGGTGATCCAGAAGGATGCCACGGTGTTGTCCGATGGCAGTAGGGTGTTTCCGCCGTGGAAGCTGGCTTCCCTGTAGGCCGCTGGATCTGCTTGCCTGGCTTCTCTCTCCCCGTTCGCACCGAGATCGGTGGGCACGCAGTCCAGCGTCGGATGACACTTGGTCTGGATCGAGAGGTTTCTGATGAATTCGTTGCCGGTCTCGATGCCATCTTCCATGAAGAAGCAGTGGCCCACCGTATTGAAGGTCACGTTGTTCTCGATGCGCAGGTTATTTGTGCCGTGGACGGTCACACACCGATTGAAAGTGTCATGGATAGAGGCGTTGCGGACATACTGCCCGGCGCCCTCGCCCAATACGTGGAAGTGCACAGGATAGCGCGCCAGCTCCAGGTGCTGGCCCATGCGCTTCAGCTCGACACTGTCAATGTATAGCTCGGAGCCAGCCATCGCCATTATATGGCCGCCAACATAGCTCTCTGCGGCATCTTCAGAGGCCTGGATGCGAATATTGCGCGTTAGATTGGCGACCTCTCCGCGTTCGTCCACGCCGAAAGTGATTTCGCCGAAATGCATGTACTCGAGCGGCGCATCGATAGTGACGGTGTTGCCGCTGACAGCAGTAATCGTGCGGCGCTCTGCCTGACGCGGATTGAAGTCGGTAGAGGCGAGCACGATCTCGTCGCCCGCGCGCCAGTCGCTCGCATCCAACACGGTGAAAGATGTGCTGCCAGCCTCGGCAGTGGCGGAAAGCTTGCTCCACGTATGGTCGCGCGTGCCATGCAGGTTGAGTGTACCGTTCATCAGCATGATGCCACGATCACCCATGGTGTTTATGTCTTCGCCTATGAAGCTATCAGTCAGCGTAATCGTGGCATTGCTGGTGTGCGAATTGTCTGCCGTACCGATGGTTAGCGAACCACCCGGGACATAAATCCACTCGGACTCAAGGCTGATGTCTCGCTCATCGGAAAATGTCAGGCTGCCTTGAATTGTAAGGCTTCGAAGCCCGGGCGCATCAACGTCCAGCAGCACATCCATATCGCGGGTGATCTCTACTGAATCGCCCGCAGCAGGCACCTTTCCGTTCGGCCATGTGGATGGATCGGACCAGAGCGATTGGGCATTTGCGCCCGATGCTACGCTCAGCAGGGCCGCAATAGGCAAATGCAGGCCCAATTTGAGCAAGCGAGACTGCAAGCGCATGACTATTCCCTCCCCCCAGCAGGTTCGCGGCCCTGCGATCAATATTTAGCCGGAGTGTGCAGTGAGGAGGTCGATTTGCCAAGGCCCTAAGCCAGTCGCCAGCCCTCGGCCTCTTCGAACTCGAGGTGGGCATCAGCGTATGCGCTTCATGCCTCCCCCTGTTGACCTGCCCCCAATACGGTTTGCCGCTTGATCCTGCCTTATCTCGGCCGGGGTCTTATTCCCGAGGCTCGAGTGGGGCCGGAAGTGGTTGTAGTCGTGACGCCAGGCTTCCAGTTCCTGGCGGGCATGGGCGAGGCTGGTGAAGATCGTCTCGTTCAAGAACTCGTCCCGGAGCCGCGCATTGAAGCTCTCGATGAACCCGTTCTGGTAGGGCTTGCCCGGCGCGATGTAGTGCCACTCGACGTTGCGCTCCTTGCTCCAGCGCAGGATCGCCATGCTGGTCAGTTCCGTGCCGTTATCGCTGACGATCGTATGGGGGCGTGCTATCCGCTCGAACACGGCTGCATCAAGCTCACGCCCGACCCGTGCGCCGGAGATCGACGTGTCGGCGATCAGGCGCACGCACTCCCGGCTGTAGTCGTCGATCACGGCAATGATACGGAACCTTCGCCCGCAGGCGAAGGCATCAGATGCGAAATCGAGGCTCCAGCGCTGGTTCAGCCCTTGCGGGACCGTCATCGGTGCCAGCGTGCCCAGGGCCCGCTTGCGACCGCCACGGCGGCGCACCTGCAGCCGTTCCTCACGATAGAGCCGCCGGAACTTCTTGTGGTTCATGGCCCATCCTTCCCGGCACAGCAGCCAGTGCAGCCGCCGATAGCCGAACCGCCGTCGCTGGCTAGCCAGTTCCCTGATACGCTCGCGCGCCTTCGCATCGTCGGGTCGACGACTGACATAGCGCACCATGGTCCGATCCACGCCCAGCACCGCACAGGTACGACGCTGGCTCACCTCGAAGACCTCCTGGAGATGAGCCACCGCCTGCCGCCTGGCACCGGGCGCTAGAATTTTTTTGCGCTGATCTCCTTGAGCATGGCGTTGTCCAGCATCGAGTCCGCCAGCAGCTTCTTCAGCCGCGCGTTCTCCTGCTCCAGCTGGCGCAGCCGCCGGGCGTCAGACACTTCCAGACCGCCATACTTCGACTTCCACTTGTAGAAGGTCGCCGAGCTGATCCCGTGGCGACGGCACACATCCGCCGTTGGCATCCCCGCTTCCTGCTCCTTCAACACAGCGATGATCTGCTCCTCGCTGAACCTACTCCGCTTCATTCGTCCGTCTCCTTCTCAGGGCCGGACTCTACCTATCGCTGGAGGAAATCTAGGGGCTCAGACCAAGGAGAGCGTTTCTTCGCCAAAGACGAGGCTGAGTAACGTCTGCTTTCCACCCCATCCCGGACATTCGGCAATGTCTGCTATTCACCGCAAGGCCAGCGATCTGGACAACCACCCCTCCTCAAGTTGCAATTCCATGACGCTCGGCTAGGGCAAGCCCACCAGCGCCACGTAAGGGATTCGCATCCATGAAGATCATGTCCGGCAATTCCAACCTGCCGCTCGCCCGCGCCATTGCCGGTTATCTCGAAGTCCCGCTGACCGATGCCAGCGTGCGCCGCTTCGCTGACGAGGAAGTGTTCATCGAGATTCACGAGAACGTGCGCGGCGAGGACGTGTTCATCGTCCAGTCGACCAGCTTCCCGGCGAACGACAACCTGATGGAACTGCTGATCGGGATCGACGCGCTGCGCCGCGCCTCGGCCAAGCGCATCACCGCCGTGATCCCCTATTTCGGCTATGCCCGGCAGGACCGCAAGCCCGGTCCGCGCACGCCGATCTCGGCCAAGCTGGTGGCCAACCTGATTACCGAGGCCGGGGCTGACCGCGTGCTGGCGGTGGACCTGCACGCAGGGCAGATCCAGGGCTTCTTCGATATCCCGACGGACAACCTCTATGCCGCGCCGACAATGGCTGCCGATATCCAGGCGCGCTACGGCGACAAGGACCTGATGGTTGTCTCCCCCGACGTCGGCGGCGTGGTGCGCGCCCGCGCGCTGGCCAAGCGGCTCGACAACGCCCCGCTCGCCATCGTCGACAAGCGCCGCGACCGCCCCGGCGAAAGCGAAGTGATGAACATCATCGGTGACGTGAAGGGCCGCTGCTGCATCCTCATTGACGATATCGTCGATTCGGGCGGCACGCTGTGCAACGCGGCGCAGGCCTTGCTGGACCAGGGCGCCAAGAGCGTGACCGCCTATATCACCCACGGCGTGCTGTCGGGTGGGGCGGTGGCGCGGGTGAACAATTCGGCACTGAAGGAACTGGTGATCTCCGATTCGATCCAGCCGACCGATGCGGCCAAGGATTCGGACCGCATCCGCATCCTGCCCATCGCCCCCTTGCTGGGCGAAGCGATCCGCCGCATCGCCGACGAAAGCTCGGTCTCGAGCCTGTTCGACTGATGCGCGCTGCCGTTGCCTTGCTGGCTGTCCTGCTGGCGGGGTGCGCCACCCCCCGGTCCACCAGCGTTGTAACCTACGCCCCCGATCCGGGCACGAACCTCGTGCTTGAAGGTCCGATTGCGGCCGCCCCCGGCCACCACCTTGTCGTGGGTGACATTCTCGCGCCGGCAGGAACGATCATCCCCCGCCACACCCACTCCGGGGAAGAATTCCTCTACATCATCGGCGGTAGTGCGACGGTGTCGCGCGAAGGGTTGCCCGATATTGTGCTTGGCCCCGGCGACTCGCTGCGGATCGCGCCCGGCCTCGTCCATGGCGGCGTGGCCGGACCGGAAGGTGTGCGTGGCGTTTCCAGTTGGGTGGTGGTCGATGGCCAGCCCTTGCGGACACCTGTCGAATAATGAACCTCGACGCCGAAATTGCCCTGGCCCATCGCCTTGCCGACGCAGCGCGCGAGGAGATCATTCCGCTGTTCCGCAACGGCGTGTCCAGCGATGCCAAGGACGATGCCACCCCCGTCACCATTGCCGACCGCAATGCCGAGGAGGCCATGCGCCGCCTGATCGAGGCGGAGTTTTCCGCCGATGGCATTGTCGGGGAGGAGCACGGTGTGAAGGACGGTGTTTCGGGCCGGCAATGGGTGCTCGATCCCATCGACGGCACCACTGCCTTCCTTGCCGGACGCCCGATCTTCGGCACGCTGATCGCGCTGGTGGTGGAAGGTTTCCCCGTGCTCGGGCTGATTGACCAGCCGATCAATTCCGAGCGCTGGCTGGGCGTGATGGGGCAACCCACCACCTTCAATGGCAAGCGCGTGGAAACCCGCCGCTGCCGCGAATTGTCAGGCGCCAGCCTTGCCACCACCGGGCCGCAGTACTTCAGCCAGACCGAAGGCGACATTTTCATGATGCTGGCGGCGAAGACCGACCACAAGCGCATGGTGATGGGCGGTGACTGCTACAACTACGCCTGCCTTGCCTCCGGGCACCTCGATATCGTGTGCGAGGCGGGGTTGAAGCTGCACGATTTCGCTGCGCTCGTCCCCGTGGTCGAAGGCGCGGGCGGGATGATGTGCGACTGGCAGGGCGAGCCGCTGCATGCCGAAAGCGATGGCTCCGTGCTGGCACTGGGCGACCCGGCGCGGCTGGAGGACGTGCTCGAGGCGATGGGCGGGCACTAGGGTGCATCTGTTCGCTTACGGCGTGCTGATCAGGGAACTGGCCACCGGGCGGGCCGCCGAACTGATCGCCCCGCTTGGCGAGGGCACGCCTGCCACGGTGCGCGGGGCGCTCTACGCGCTGCAAGGGAAGGACGGCGGCTGGTATCCGATCCTGCTGCCTGATTCCGAAGGCCCGCAGGTGCGCGGTGTCGTTCACGCAGCAAGCGGTGTCGACTGGCATGGCATGGACCTGTTCGAGGATGCGCATGACGGCCCCGGTGCCGAATATCACCGCTTGCCGCTGCCGGTGACTGTCGCTGACGGATCGACGATCACGGCCCAGGCCTATTGCTATGCCCGCGAAGTGCCGGGCGAAGCCGAACCGATCAGCTGCGGCAGTTTTGCCCAGTGGCTTTCCGAGACGGGCAGCAAGCCTATCTGCATGCGTTGACCCGCTTTCCTACCCTACCAAGGCCGGGCACGACCACGTCATGTTTTTGCCAGCCTCTTCTCCTGCCGCCCTTCCCGGCTTGCGGTGCCCCCGTGTTTTTCATCCCAGGACAGTGTTCCATGTGTTCCACATTAGGCCCAAGCAGCTTGCATTCGCCCGCAGAATCGCTATGTGCGCGCCCTTCACTGACACGTGATCATCTTCCGGTCTGGCCATGAAGGGCTGCCAGGGCTGGTTGGACGTGTCTCTGCAAAGGAGATGAAAATGCCCAAGCTGAAGACCAAGAGCGGCGTGAAGAAGCGCTTCAAGCTCACTGCCACCGGCAAGGTCAAGCATGGTGTCGCCGGCAAGCGCCACCGCCTGATCAGCCACAATGCCAAGTATATCCGCCAGCAGCGCGGCACCAAGGTCCTGGCCAAGGCCGACTTTGCTGCCGTGAAAAAGTGGGCGCCCTACGGCCTCGATTGAGCCGGGTTTAAGGAGACTAAGATATGCCTCGCATTAAACGTGGTGTGACCACCCGCCAGAAGCACAAGCGGATTCTCGACCAGGCCAAGGGTTACCGCGGTCGTCGCAAGAACACGATTCGCGTCGCCCGTCAGGCCGTCGAGAAGGCCGGCCAGTACGCCTATCGCGACCGCAAGGTTAAGAAGCGCAACTTCCGCGCCCTGTGGATCCAGCGCATCAACGCTGCCGTGCGTCCCGAAGGGCTCACCTACTCGCAGTTCATGCACGGCGTGAAGCTTGCCGGCATCGAGCTGGACCGCAAGGTCATGGCCGACCTGGCGATGAACGAAGCCGAAGCCTTCGGCGCGATCGTGAAGCAGGCGAAGGCGGCGCTGCCCGCCTAAGACACGACACTGTCCTACAAGACAAGGGGCGCGGATGGTTCTTTCCATCCGCGCCCTTTTGTTTTGTTATGGAACGATTCAGATAGTTTCTGGTTATTTGCTTCTGCTGCGGTGTAAACTTCAGACGCTACGTTGATTCTTACTGCGATGCGCTTTTGTTTGTGGGGGCAAGGCATTTCCATCGAATCGAAATCCGGTTTCACGGTCGAAGTTCACACCTTCAGCCTGTCGCCAGAACTACAGCGCTATTTCAGTGCGCTGTATTGCTACAAGATCACGGCGCCTGATGGCGCTGGTGCGAGCGATTGCATCTATCCCGATTGGGCTGGGCTGCATTTCAACGCCCACGGCGCCACCTCGCAGGTCAGCATTGGTGACGGGCCGCAGCACCGCTGCGCCCCCTTTGCTGCCAATGGCCCAACCAGCCGGGCCATGTGCCTGCAGACCGAGAACTCCCAATCGTGGAGCCTGGCACTCAATCCGCTGGGCTGGTCGCGGTTCGCCGATGGCCCGGCAAGCGAAGTCGCCAATGCGATGGTCGATGGCTCGTCGCATTCCACCTTTGCGCGGCTGGCGCCCATCCTGGACATTGTGCGCGATGGCGTGGGTGATGACGATGGAACAGCCCGTCGGATCGAGAGCTTCCTATGCGAGATACGCCAGACCCGCAGCAACCACGAACCCGAGCTCACCGCCATGCACGATGGCCTGCGCGATCCGGCAATCGGCGATGTCGAGGCGTTGGTCGAGCGTGTCGGCGTCAGTCGGCGGACGCTGGAGCGCCTCTCGGCTCGCTATTTCGGCTTTCCGCCCAAGCTGCTTCTGCGCCGGCAGCGCTTTGTTCGCAGCCTGGGCAAGTTCACCATCGACCCCAATCGCAACTGGAGCGCTTCGCTGGACGGGCACTATGTCGACCAGGCGCATTTCGTGCGCGATTTTCGCAGCTTCATGGGCATGACCCCCAGTGAATATGCGCAGATGCCGCATCCGATCCTGGAAGGCATTTTCACGCAGCGACTGGCCGAGCAAGGCGCGCATCAGGCACCCCAGGGCGATATTCGACCGAATTAGGGCTTGGGGCTAGGCGGCATGGCGGCTAACAGGCGCGGCCTGACCGCATAACTACGCGAAGTATCCATGTCTGAACTCGATAACACCGCCCAGGAGGCGCTTTCGCGCATCGCCGCTGCCGAGGACTTGCACGCGCTCGAAGCACTGCGCGTCGAATATCTCGGCAAGCAAGGCAGCATTTCCGCCCTGTTGAAAACGCTGGGCAAGATGAGCCCTGACGAACGGCAGGAAAAGGGCCCCGCCATCCAGGCCCTGCGCCAGTCGGTGGCTGACGCCCTTGCTGCGCGCAAGGCAGCGCTGGAAGCTGCCGAACTGGAAGCGCGCCTTACGACCGAGACGCTTGACCTCACCCTGCCCGCTCCCGCCGCGCCCAAGGGCAGCGTGCACCCCGTCAGCCAGGTGATGGACGAGCTGGCCGAGATCTTCGCTGACCTTGGCTTTGCCGTGGCGACCGGTCCGGAGATCGAGGACGACTGGTACAATTTCACCGCGCTCAACATGCCGGAAAGCCATCCGGCCCGCGCAATGCATGACACCTTCTATTTCCCCGACACCGCCCCCAAGGGCGGCAAGATGCTGTTGAGGACGCACACCTCGCCTGTGCAGGTGCGCACCATGCTGGCCGAAGGTTCGCCGGTGCGCATCATCGCGCCGGGGCGCGTCTATCGCAGCGACAGCGATGCCACGCACACGCCGATGTTCCATCAGGTGGAAGGGCTGGTGATCGACAAGGGCATCCACCTCGGTCACCTGAAATGGACGCTGGAGACCTTCCTCCGGGCCTTCTTTGAGACCGAGGACATCGTCCTGCGCCTGCGGCCCAGCTACTTCCCCTTCACCGAACCCAGCGTGGAAGTGGACGTCGGCTTTGCCATCGAGAACGGCAAGCGCATTCTGGGTGGGTCTGGCGATGCGCCGGATCATGGCTGGATGGAGCTGCTGGGCAGCGGCATGGTCAATCGCCGCGTGATCGAAATGTCGGGCCTCGACCCCGATCAATGGCAGGGCTTTGCCTTTGGCGTGGGCGTCGATCGCCTCGCCATGCTGAAATACGGGATGGACGACCTGCGCGCCTTCTTCGACGGCGACACCCGCTGGCTGTCGCACTACGGCTTCAGCCCGTTCGACCAGCCTACCCTCTCCGCTGGTGTAGGAGCGCGCGCATGAAGTTCTCGCTCGAATGGCTGACCTATTTCCTCGAGACCGAGGCCAGCGTTGCCGAATTGGCGGCCAGGCTGAATGCCATCGGCATCGAAGTGGAAGATATCGAAGACCCGGCTGACAAGCTGGACGGCTTTCGCGTGGCCGAGGTTCTCACCGCCAAGCCGCATCCTGATGCCGACAAGCTGCAGGTGCTCACCGTCAGCACCGGCGAAGGCGATCCGTTGCAGGTCGTCTGCGGCGCGCCCAATGCGCGGGCCGGGATGAAGGGCGTGCTTGGCCTTGCCGGGGCGATTGTCCCGGGCAACGGCATGAAGCTGCGCAAGTCGGAGATTCGCGGCGTCGAATCGAACGGCATGATGTGTTCGTCGCGCGAGCTGGAGCTGGGCGACGATCACCAGGGCATTATCGAACTGCCTGACGATGCCCCGGTGGGCGAGGCTTTCGCCGACTATCACGGCGCATCGCCGGTGTTCGACGTGGCGATAACGCCCAACCGGCCCGATTGCATGGGTGTCTACGGCATTGCCCGCGATCTGGCGGCAGCCGGCATGGGCACGCTGAAGCCGCTGCGCGAGCATAACATCGAAGCGACCTTCCCCTGCCCGGTGGAAATCCGCACCGACGATCCCCAGGGCTGCCCTGCCTTCTACGGCCGCGTCGTGCGCGGCGTCAGCAATGGCGAAAGCCCGGAATGGATGCAGCAGCGCCTGATGGCGGCCGGCCAGCGCCCGATCAGCGCCTTGGTGGACATCACCAACTACATGATGCTGGCCTTCGGCCGCCCGGCGCACGTCTATGACCTGAACAAGCTTTCCGGCCCGGTGGTCGCCCGTCGCGCCAGGGATGGCGAGCAGGTTCTGGCGCTGAACGAGAAGACCTACACGCTCGATTCCAGCATGACCGTGATCGCCGACGACAACGGCGTGCACGATATCGCCGGGATCATGGGCGGCGAGCACTCATCCGTGCAGCCCGAGACGACTGACGTGCTGCTCGAGATCGCCTATTTCGACCCCGAAGCCATCGGCGTGACCGGCCGCAAGCTAGGCCTGGCTACCGATGCGCGCACGCGGTTCGAACGCGGCGTGGACCCGACATGGCTGGACGACGGCCTCGAAAGCCTCACCAGCCTGGTGCAGCGGTTCTGCGGCGGCGAGGCGAGTGAGATCGTACGTGCAGGCACCCCGCCAACGCAGCCCAAGGTGATCGCTTTCGATCCGGGCCTGACTGCACGGCTGGGCGGCTTGGACGTGCCCGATGACGAGCAGAAGCGCATCCTCGAGGCGCTTGAGTTCGAGGTAGCCGCCGACTGGAAGGTCACGTGTCCACCGCGTCGCCACGATATTGAAGGGGCAGCTGACCTCGTCGAAGAAGTCGTGCGCATCCACGGCCTCGACAAGGTGGAAAGCGTTGCGCTGCCGCGCCTTGACGGCGTCGCCCGTCCCACGGCCACGCCGATGCAGGCGCTCGAACGCCGTCTGCGCCGCGCGGCTGCTGCGCGCGGGCTGAACGAGGCGGTGACCTGGTCCTTCCTGCCCACCGAGCAGGCCAAACACTTTGCCGACGGCGAGCCGCTGTGGGTGCTCGACAACCCGATCAGCGAGGACATGAAGGCCATGCGCCCCTCGCTCATCCCCGGCCTGCTGGCGGCTGCCAAGCGCAATGCCGATCGTGGTGCTGCGGGCGCCTGCCTGTTTGAGATCGGCCGCCGCTACCTGCGTGCCAGGGATGGATCTAGCGACGAACATCCCACGCTTGCCGTGCTGCTGGCTGGTGAGAAGACCCCGCGCGGCTGGGCGAGTGGCAAGGCGGCCATGTTCGATGCCTTCGACGCCAAGGCCGAAGCTGAAGCACTGCTGGCCGAAGCCGGAGCGCCGGTTGCCAACCTGATGGTGATGGGCGAGGCGGGGCCGCAGTTCCACCCCGGCCAGTCCGGCACCCTGCGGCTTGGTCCCAAGAACGTGCTCGCCCGCTTCGGTGCGCTGCATCCCTCGACGCTCGATGCCTTCGATATCGATGGCCCGGTTGTCGCGGTGGAGATCTATCTCGACGCGATTCCGGCGAAAAAGGGCAAGAGCGGGTTCGAGAAGCCCAATTACGCCCCGCCCGCGCTGCAATCGGTGGAACGCGACTTTGCCTTCCTCGTGCCCGCAGAGCTTCCTGCCGGCGACCTGCTGCGCGCGGTGAAGGGTGCGGACAAGGCGAATATCGTCGATGCCCGCGTGTTTGACGTGTTCGAAGGCCAGGGCGTGCCCGAAGGCAAGAAGTCGATCGCCATCGAGGTGACGCTCCAGCCGGGCGAGAAGACCTACAAGGACGAAGACCTGAAGGCGATTTCGGATGCCGTGGTGGCTGCTGCTGCCAAGCAGGGCGCGGAGCTGCGCGGCTAGCCCCCATGTCCAATCGCCGTACTTTCGCGATCATCTCGCACCCTGACGCGGGTAAGACCACGCTGACCGAGAAGCTGCTGCTGCAAGGTGGGGCCATCCACCAGGCGGGGCTGGTCAAGGCGCGTGGGCAAGCGCGGCGCGCGCGCTCCGACTGGATGAAGATCGAGCAGCAGCGCGGCATCTCGGTCACCTCCAGCGTGATGACCTTCGAGAAGGACTATGATGGCGAGACCATCACCTTCAACCTGCTCGATACGCCGGGGCACGAGGATTTCTCGGAAGACACCTACCGCACGCTGACCGCCGTCGATTCGGCGATCATGGTGATCGACGCGGCCAAGGGCATCGAGCCGCAGACACGCAAGCTGTTCGAAGTCTGCCGTCTACGCTCGGTGCCGATCATCACTTTCGTCAACAAGGTGGACCGCGAAGGCCGGGACCCGTTCGAGACGCTGGACGAAGTGGCGGACATGCTGGCGCTGGATGTCTCCCCGCAGATGTGGCCCATCGGCATGGGCGGGTTGTTCGAAGGGCTGCTCGATTTCCGCACCGGCGAAGTGGCGCGACCCGAGGGCGATTCCAAGGAATACCTCGGCAAGCGCGAGAAGGATGCCGACATCCCCGAGCAGTATGCAGAAGAAATCGAACTGGCGCAGGTCGGGTATCCTGAGTTCGACCTCGAGGCCTATCGCAATGGTGACCTGACGCCGGTCTATTTCGGCTCGGCGCTCAAGAACTTCGGGGTCGAGGAACTGATCGACGCCATCGCCCGCTATGCTCCGCCGCCGCGCCCGCAGCCTGCGGGAGAGGAAATGGTCAGCCCCGACCGCGACGAGGTGACCGGATTCATCTTCAAGGTGCAGGCCAACATGGACCCCAACCATCGCGACCGCATCGCCTTCATGCGGCAGGTGTCGGGTACCTTCAAACGCGGGATGAAGTTGACACCTTCGGGCCTCGGCAAGCCGATTGCCGTGCATTCGCCGATCCTGTTCTTCGCGCAGGACCGCGAGATTGCCGATACCGCCGAGCCGGGCGACATTATCGGTATCCCCAACCACGGCACCCTGCGTGTGGGCGATACGTTGAGCGAGAAGAACGATGTGCGCTTCACCGGCCTGCCCAACTTCGCACCGGAAATCTTGCGCCGCGTGCAGCTGAAAGACCCGACCAAGACCAAGCAATTGCGCAAGGCACTGGACGACCTGTCCGAGGAAGGTGTGATCCAGGTCTTCTATCCCGAGATTGGCGGGTCGAGCATTGTCGGCGTGGTGGGGCAGTTGCAGCTGGACGTGCTAGTTTCGCGATTGAGCGCGGAATACAAGGTGGAAGCAAACCTCGAAGCCTCGCCTTTTGCCACCGCGCGCTGGCTGAAAGGGTCTGACGCGGCGCTGAGGGAGTTCGAGAAGTTCAACCAGGGCAACCTGGCGCGCGACCGTGACGGCGACCTTGTGTTCATGGCCAAGAGCGCGTGGGACGTGGGCTACCAGGAAGAGAAGAACCCCGACCTGACATTCTCCGCTACCAAGGAGCGGTGACAGGCTGCCCGCTTGGGCCTAGTCTGGCGGCATGTCCGATTTCTTCGATGCCCTGACCGACAAGCATATCGCGATGATCGAGGCCCAGCCGGTCTTCTTCGTTGCCACCGCAGCGCCCGATGCGCGGATCAACCTTTCGCCCAAGGGACTGAAGGAGACCTTGCGCGTGCTGGGGCCGAACAGGGTTGCCTATCTCGACCTTGGCGGCTCTGGTAACGAGACCAATGCCCACCTCCTGGCAGACGGACGCATCACACTGATGGTCTGCAACTTCCAGCAGCCCGCGCTGATCCTGCGCCTTTATGGCCAGGGCAGGGCGGTGCTGCCTTCGGACAGCGACTGGGACGAGCTGGCGCGCCACTTTACCCTGCTGCCCGGCACGCGGCAGATCTTCGAGATAGCGGTCGAAAGCGTGCAGACCTCCTGCGGCTGGGCGGTTCCGCTCATGCAATTCGACAAGGAGCGCGAGACCCTAGTGAAATACCATGCCCAGGCCGATCCGGAGCAATGGGCCGGCAAGCACAACAATCGCCGCGAAAGCATCGACGGCCTGCCCACGCGACCGACTGACCGCTATATTGCCGGGGATGTTCCGAGCGAGGGGTAATGCGGCTCACTTTCGCCAGCTACAACATCCACAAGGGAGTCGGTGCCGACGGACGCCGCGACCCCGATCGCACTATCGAGGTGATCGAGGAACTCGATGCTGACGTGATCGCCTTGCAGGAGGTGGACGAGCGCTTCGGCAATCGTCGCGCGGTGCTTGATCGCGATCAGTTGGCGGAAGCTGGCTACCAGGTTGCCAGTAAGCCCACCAAGCCTGCCAGCATGGGCTGGCATGGCAATGCGCTGCTGGTGCGCGAGCGGCTGGAGATCGTCGATGTCGATGCCCACCACCTGCCGCAGGTGGAGCCGCGCGGGGCCATTCGCGCCACCTTGCGCGCCGGCCGGCAGGAAATCTGTGTCACCGGCATGCACCTCGACCTTACCGGCCTGCTACGCAAGCGGCAGTTCGCGCACGTCTGCAATGCCAGCCGCGCGCCGGGGCTGCCGGCGGTGATGCTGGGCGACTGCAACGAATGGATCCGCCCGATCGGCGGCGAGCGCGGGCTGGCCGCGCATTGGGAGATGGTCGAGCCGGGGCGCAGCTTTCCTGCCCGCCGCCCGCTGCTGGCGCTCGACCGCATGATGCACACCCCGCACTGGCAGCTGTTGGGGGCCGGCGTGCATGCCAGCCCGCTGGCGCGACAGGCATCCGACCACCTGCCCGTTAAGGCGGTACTCAAGCTGCACGAATCTTAGGCACCCTGCCTGCAAATTGAGCGCCATGCGCTGCGAATGCGCAGTTGCCTTGCGCCAAGACCCCGAAAACTAGCGTTTCGTTACTTTTGGCACGGCTGTTGCATGGCAGCATGGCGGCCGGGAGCGACCCGGCAAGTCATAGGGGTCAGGGATGAAATTCGTCATCGCCATCATCAAACCATTCAAGCTCGACGAAGTGCGCGAAGCGCTCGCCGGGATCGGTGTCGCCGGCATGACTGTGTCGGAAGTGAAAGGCTTCGGTCGCCAGAAGGGGCAGACCGAAATCTATCGCGGCGCCGAATACTCGGTGAACATGCTTCCCAAGGTAAAGCTCGAGATCGCTGTCAGCGACGAGCTTATGCCGAAGGTCGTCGAGACCATCCAGGAAACCGCCAGCACGCAAAGCATCGGCGACGGCAAGATCTTCGTGCTCGAACTCGCTTCGACCACGCGGATCCGCACCGGCGAAACCGACGAAACCGCGCTGTGATCAGGGGGTCTGACAAAATGAAATCTGCAATTCTCAAGCTTGGCGCTGTCGGTGCGACGGCGCTGCTCGCATCCGGCCCGGCCTTCGCGGCCGCGCCTGCCGCCGAAGTTGCGGCTGACGCCGTAAGCGGCGGCACGGCCTATATCTTCAACACGCTGCTGTTCCTTATTGGCGGCTTCCTGGTGATGTGGATGGCGGCTGGCTTTGCCATGCTCGAGGCGGGCCTTGTGCGCGCCAAGAACACCTCCACCCAGTGCCTCAAGAACATCGGCCTTTATTCGATTGCCGGCCTGATGTTCTGGATCATCGGCTACAACATCGCCTATCCCGGCTTCGCCGAGGACAGCCTCGGCCTGTTCGGCATGGCTGGCACCGCCTACGGCATGCAGGGCGTTGGGGAGGCTGACCTGGAAACCGGCTATTCGGTTGCGTCCGACTGGTTCTTCCAGATGGTCTTCTGCGCCACCACCGCTTCGATCGTTTCGGGCACGCTGGCCGAACGCATCAAGATCGTGCCGTTCTTCATCTTCGTCACCGTGCTGACTGCCGTGATCTATCCGGTCGTGGTGAGCTGGGAATGGGGTGGCGGCTACCTCGACAGCGCTTGGGGCTTCTCCGACTTCGCCGGTTCCACCCTGGTCCACTCGACCGGTGGCTGGGCTGCCCTGATCGGCGCCCTGATCCTCGGCCCGCGTCTTGGCCGCTATGTCGATGGCAAGATCAACGTGTTCCCTGGCACCAACATCCCGCTGGCAACGCTGGGCACCTTCATCCTGTGGCTCGGCTGGTTCGGCTTCAACGGCGCCTCGCAGCTGGCGATGGGCACCGTTGGTGATGTGTCGGACGTGTCGAAGATTTTCGTCAACACCAACATGGCTGCCTGTGGCGGCGTGGTGGTCGCGATCATCCTGACGCAGCTGCGCTACAAGAAGGCCGACGTTACCATGGCCATGAACGGTGCGCTGGCCGGCCTCGTGTCGATCACCGCAGAACCGCTGGCTCCGACCGTTGGCCAGTCGATCCTGATCGGCATGATCGGTGGCGCCATCGTGGTCTTCACCGTGCCGCTGCTCGACAAGTTCAAGATCGATGACGTCGTCGGCGCCATTCCCGTTCACCTCATCGCCGGTATCTGGGGCACGCTGATCGTGGCCTGGACGGGTGACGCCACCTTCATGGGCCAGCTTGTGGGCGTCCTGCTCACCATGGTCTGGGTCTCGCTAGCCTCGGCTGTCGTGTGGTTCATCCTCAAGGCGACGATCGGTCTGCGCCCTTCCGAGGAAGTCGAGATCGCTGGTCTCGATATCCACGAAATCGGCGTGGAAGCCTATCCGGACCTTGCCCACAAGGCTTGATCCATCACCGAATTGGCGGGGGCGGGACCTCTCCTCCTCTCCCCCCGACCCCGCCAACACTCGTTCCTCCTGCGAACGTACAACTTGAACGGGCCGGAGCTTCCATGCTCCGGCCCATTTTTTTCGGGCGCATTTTTTTGTTGCCAGCCGCCCCGCCTCCCAGGTTAGATGTGTGCAAGAACCCGTCGGTGTGTGGCGGGTAGCACAGGCAACAAGGGGAAGCCCATGAAAATGGTCGTCGCGGTCATCAAGCCGTTCAAGCTGGAAGCAGTGCGCGAAGCGCTGGCCGGCATCGGGGTTGCCGGTATGACGGTGTGCGAGGCCAAGGGCTTTGGCCGGCAGAAGGGCCAGACAGAGATCTATCGCGGTGCCGAGTATGCCGTGAACATGCTGCCCAAGGTGCGGCTAGAGATCGTTGCCAGTGACGAGATCGTCCCCAAGATCGTCGAGACGATCCGCGAGGCGGCGAACACCAATGCGATCGGCGATGGCAAGATTTTCGTGCTCGAAGTTGGCGAAGTCACGCGCATCCGCACGGGCGAGACTGGCGAATTGGCGATCTAGCCAGGCAGCAGGCGCCGCTTGTGACGAGCTGTTCATCGCTAGAGTGCAGTTCGTGACATTCGCGCAACACCACTGTGCACATTCTTCGTAATAATCTGAATCAAAAAGATTTTATCGGCAGCGCAGCATTTGTAAAGCATTGCTGTGCTATGCGGCGCAACGCTTGTGCCGGGCTACGCATGCATTGCTGCCCTTGCGCACCCGTTGTCACGCTCTCGCGCGCGATTTATGTCATGCAGCGAGCAATTTAAGGGGTAATACCAAATGATGCGCAAGACTGCTCTGGCCATTGGCGTCGCAGCGACTGCAATCTCCGCACCTGCCATCGCCAGGGACGGCGAAGGCTATATCGGCGTCGATGCCGGCGTCGTTCTTTTCGAAGACAGCCAGGTCCTGATTACCGGCGGTTCGAACGCCGTTGTCGAATATGACACCGGATGGGAACTTGGTGCCGTGCTCGGCTATGACTGGGGCCCGATCCGCACCGAGATCGAAGGTTCCTACAAGGAAGCTGATACCGACGCGATCACCAGCGTGTCTGTCAATGGCCCCGCCAGCCCGGCCCTGCTCCCCTACCCCGGGGAACAGCGCCTGACCTCTGTGATGGCCAATGCGCTGCTTGATCTGGGCGGCGAAGACGGTCGTGTCGGCTTCTCGGCAGGTGGCGGTTTCGGCCACACCTGGATGGGCGTCGATACCATCAACCCCGTCCTGCCGGGCGGTCCCCTGCTGGATGATGAAGATCACGACTGGTCGTGGCAGGCGATTGCGCAGGTGCGCGTGCCGATCACCGATGTTGCCGAACTGGCGCTGAAGTATCGCTACCTCGACACCGGCCAGTTCGAAATCGCCGATAGGCTTGGCCGCACCAATACCTATGACGTGCAGACGCATTCGGCGCTGATGAGCCTGCTGTTCAACTTCGGCGGTAGCGAGCCGGCCCCGCCGCCGCCTCCGCCACCTCCGCCACCTCCGCCGCCTCCGCCGCCGCCTCCCCCGCCGCCGCCGCCTCCTCCGCCGCCGGCTCCGGTGTGCGAACAGGGCCCCTACATCGTGTTCTTCGACTGGGATCAGTCGGACATCACGCCCGAGGCAGCGTCCGTGCTCAACTCCGCCATCACCGCCTACGGTGACTGCGGCAGCGCTGCGATCATGCTGGCCGGCCACGCCGACCGTTCGGGTTCGGCAACCTACAACGTCGGCCTGTCGGAACGTCGCAACGCATCGGTGCAGGCCTACCTCACCGCTCGCGGTATCCCGGCAGCGCGTATCTCCAGCGAAGCCTTCGGTGAAAGCATGCCCCGCGTGCCCACCGCCGACGGTGTGCGCGAGCTGCAGAACCGCCGCGTGGAAATCACCTACGGTCCGGGCTCGGGCAACTAAGCCCTACCTCACCGCAGTTAACAAAGGGGCCGGGAGAGCATTCTCCCGGCCCCTTTTGCGTGGGCTATGGCTGTTCGTCTGCCTGCTGCCAGCGCGCCCGGATCATGTCGGAAGTCTCGCGGCTGCCGTCATGGCTCCAGCCCGGGCTCGCGCCAGATGTAGTCGAACTTGTACCGCCATGGCGCGCGCCACACGTCGCGGGCGATGCCCAGCCATTCGTGGAACACCGCGTACAGCAGGTTGAAGCTACCCAGCTGGCTGACGATGCCATAGCGGATGCGCTCTGCGTCATCCTCCGGAGCAAAAGTGCCGAACATCCGATCCCACACGATAAAGGTGCCGGCATAGTTCCGATCGAGATAACGGGCGTTCACCGCGTGATGCACACGATGATGCGACGGCGTGTTCATCACTGCCTCGAACCAGCGCGGCAGGCGCTTCACCGCTTCGGTGTGGATCCAGAACTGGTAGATCAGGTTGAAGCCGGCACAAACCAGGATCATCCCCGGTTCGAACCCCAGCAGCGCCAGCGGCCAGCGAAAGACAAACGACAGCGCAACGAAGCCGGTCCAGCTTTGCCGCAGCGCTGTGGAGAGATTGTAGTGCTGGCTGGAATGGTGGTTCACGTGGCTGGCCCAGAACCAGCGCACGCGGTGGGCGCTGCGGTGAAACCAGTAATAGGCCAGGTCGTCGAGGACGAAGCACAGCGGCCAGGCCCACCAGGCCCAGCCGACCGACAGGGGCGAGAGATCGTGCATCCACACCAACATGGCCGCGGTCAGCCCACCGGTCAGCGCTCCGGCCAGGGTGCTGCCGAGACCGAAGGCGAGCGACGTACCGGTATCGCGCCACTCATAGGCCCTGGAGTCGCCTGCCCAGCGCGACCAGACCAACTCGCCCAGGATCAGCGCAACGAAGACGGGAATCGCATAGGTGACCGGATTGAAGGGCATCAGGCGTTATTAGCATCAATGTCAGTAGTGGCCCAGCCTTGGCTTCGCTCTCCGAGCGTGATCATGAGGTTCGGCAGTTCGGCAATCAGCAGCTGCCCATCCCGCGCCTCTATCGCTGTCGTTGGGTCCAGGCAGCGGACGACGAACTGGTTGCCATGCGGCACCAGTACCGCCAGTCGGCCCTCGGCATTGCGAGCTATTGCTCCGGCATGGTCGGCATCCAGTGCGATCTCAGCCGGTTCGAACCCGCCGACTGCGAGCCGGAAGAGTTCGCGTGCCTCGTCTTCCGATTCGAGCCTTGCGGTGCTGCGGAAGCCGAGAATGTAAGTCAGCGTGATGAGCGCGGAGACTGCAGCCAGCGAGCCGAGGAATTGCAGTAGCTGGCTGTCCATCGTACTAGTCGCTGGCCCGCTCAACCAGCATGTCGAGCATCGCTGCGATCGGGGAAAGGTTGTAGCCGGCTGCCTGAGCGATGGCGGCAAGCTTGGCGGGGTCTTCCCCGCGGCTCGCCTGCGAAAGCGCCCACAACAGTGTGGAGCGGGTGCCTGAGCGGCAGAACGCCAGCACCTTGCCTTCCGCCTTGTCCAGCGCCTCGGCCATGGCAACGATCTGCGGCTCGCTGAAACCTGCATGGGTCACGGGTATGGAGACATAGTCGAGCCCCTGTTCCCGCGCGGCCTGCTCGATCTGCGCGCCGCGGGGCTGGTCTTCCTCCTCGTCGTCGGGACGATTGTTGATCAGCATTGCAAAGCCCTGCTTCTTGGCGGCAGCAACTTCTGCAGGCGTAATCTGCGGGCTGGCCCAGACATCATCTGTCAGGCGTTCGAATTCGGGCATGCGGTCGTTCTCCCCTGGGGACGGATGTGGTTTGGACAATGCGCGCGCCATGCTCCAAGCGAAGTGTGAGGGCAAGTCTCGCCTGACCGCAAGGGCCTGTCACAGGGCCGTAATCTTAAATCGTTCGCATCCCGCCAGATTCTCCGTTATAATGACAAAGAGGAATGGCGGGGCAGGTCCGCTGTTCCCCACTGACGAAAGATTCGCTCGTATCGTCGGTTGGTGTTTCAGGGCGGGATTGAAGGTTTTACGAATACATGGGTTATGATCGAGGACGTCGCGGTCGGGGGCGTGACAAGCGGGACAATATCGGCGAGGAAGGGTTTGATCCCTTCATGGATGGGCCTCCGCCCACAGAAAGCGGCGGATGGCGCGATGGCGGCAACGACCGCTTCGGTGGCGGCGGTGGTCGCTTCAATGATGATCGTGGTGGCTTTGGCGGTGGAGACCGTGGCGGATTCGGCGGCGGCAACCGGGGCGGTGGCTTCGGTGGCGGCGCTGGCGGCGCTGGCGGCGCTGGTGGCCGTGGCGGCCCGCGCGGTGGCGGCATGCCCGCTCAGGTGGTCGGCACCGGCCAGGGCAAGGTGAAATTCTTCAATGCCCAGAAGGGTTTCGGCTTTATCCAGCGTGATGAGGGTGGTGAAGACGTGTTCGTTCACATCAGCCAGGTCGAACGCGCCGGGCTGGAAGGCCTTGCCGAAGGGCAGGAACTGCAGTTCAACCTCGTCGATCGCGGCGGGAAGATCTCTGCGGCAGACCTGCAGGTCGTCGGCGACGTGATCGAAGTGCAGTCCAACCGCGCCCCGCAGCGCGAGCTGACCGGAGAAAAGGCGGTCGGCACGGTCAAGTTCTTCAACACCATGAAGGGCTTCGGCTTCATCACGCGCGACGATGGCAAGGAAGATGCTTTCGTCCACATCAGCGCGGTGGAGAGGTCTGGCCTTCCCGGCATTGCCGAGGGCGACCGCTTCGAATTCGACCTCGAAGTTGATCGACGAGGCAAGTACTCGGCCGTGAACCTGGTCCCTGTGCAAGGCTGACTGCGCGGGCAACCAGCCAAGGTTGCGGCGGCCGAGTATGTTTGACCGGCCGCCGACACCCTCCTAGATGAGAGCGTATTGGCGGTCCGGGAGGCCGCTTTTTTACGTTTCACGCTTTCTTTCAAGGACACATCCGAAATGTCGATCACTCCGCTTATGCCCGTCTATCCCCGGTGCGGTGTCCGGCCCGTCGAGGGTGACAATTGCCACCTGATTGACGAAGACGGCACGCGCTATCTCGACTTTGCCTCCGGCATCGCGGTGAACCTGCTGGGCCATTCGCACCCCGGCCTGATCGGTGCGATCCAGCAGCAGGCCGCGAAGCTGATGCACGTCTCCAACCTTTATGGCAGCCCGCAGGGTGAAGCGCTGGCGCAGCGCCTGGTCGACAAGACCTTTGCCGATACGGTGTTCTTCACCAATTCGGGCGCGGAAGCGGTGGAGACCGCGATCAAGACCGCGCGGGCCTATCACCAGCATGTCGGCAACGATGAGAAGTACGAACTGATTACCTTCAAGAACGCCTTCCACGGGCGCACTATGGCGACGATAAGTGCTTCGAACCAGGAAAAGATGCACAAGGGCTTCAACCCTTTGCTGCCCGGGTTCAAATATGTCGACTTCAACGACCTGGAAGGTGCCAGGGCGGCCATCGGGCCGCACACTGCAGGATTCCTGGTCGAGCCGATCCAGGGTGAAGGCGGCATTCGCGTAGCTACCAAGGAATTCATGCAGGGCCTGCGCAAGCTGGCTGACGAACATGACCTGATGCTGGTGCTGGACGAAGTGCAATCGGGCGTGGCGCGCACCGGCACGCTCTACGCCTACGAGCAGTTCGGGATCGAGCCCGATATCATGGCGACGGCCAAGGGTATCGGCGGGGGCTTCCCCATGGGGGCCTGCCTCGCCACCGAGAAAGCCGCACGCGGCATGGTGATCGGCACGCATGGCTCTACCTACGGCGGCAATCCGCTGGCGATGGCGGCGGGCATGGCGGTAATGGATGCCGTGGCCAATGACGAATTCCTCGCGGAAGTGCGCGCCAAGGGCGAACGTCTGCGCGCCCGTCTGGAACAGTTCATCGGCAACTATCCCGGCCTGTTCGAAGGCGTGCGGGGCATGGGCCTGATGCTGGGGCTGAAGATGAAGATCGAGCCGAGGCCCTTCATGGTTCACCTGCGCGACAACCACCAGCTGCTTACCGTTGCAGCTGGCGATTCAACGCTGCGCCTGTTGCCGCCACTGGTGATCGAGGATGCCGAGATGGACGAATTCATCGAGAAGCTCTCGGCAGGTGCGGCCGACTTCGAGGTTCCGGAAGAATCATGAGCGAGCAGCCCCCGCTCGACATCGCGCCGCAGGTGCGATCATTCCTCGACCTGTCCGACGCTGGCGGCCACGCCATCGCGGCGATGATCAACGATGCGCAGGATCGCAAGCGCGCCCGTCGCGGTTGGCCCAAGGGCAAGCCCGATACGGACCAGCCGCTGGCGGGCCATGTGCTGGCTATGGTGTTCGAGAAGAGCTCGACGCGGACTCGTGTCAGCTTCGACATTGCCATGCGACAACTGGGTGGCAGCGCGCTGATTCTCGATTCGGGGACGTCGCAGCTCGGGCGGGGGGAATCGATCGCGGATACAGCGCGCGTGCTCAGTCGCATGGCCGATGCGATCATGGTCCGCACCGACGACCATTCGAAGATCGAGGAAATGGCGCACTACGCGCATGTGCCGGTGATCAACGGGCTGACCGATCGTTCGCATCCGTGCCAGATCGTGGCAGACCTGCTGACGATGATCGAGCACCGCAAGGCGCTTCCCGGTCTGGAAGTCGCTTGGTTTGGCGACGGCAACAACGTGCTGCACTCGATTCTCGAGGCAGCGGCACTGATGAAATTCAACGTCCGCGTGGCGACGCCTGCCGGGTATGAGCCCGAGGTCGAGTTCGTGGAGATGGCGCGCAAGGCCGGATCGACCATCACGCTCACCAACGATGCCGCCGCTGCTGCATCAGGCGCTGACGTGCTGGTGACGGATACCTGGATCTCGATGGGCCAGGCCCATGCCGAGGAGAAGCTGGCGGCGATGGAGCCCTTCCGCGTCGATTCGGCGTTGATGGCCAGGGCAAAGAGCGATGCGGTATTCCTGCATTGCCTGCCTGCCCATGTCGGGGACGAGGTGAGCGCGCAAGTGTTCGAAGGGCCGCAGTCGGTCGTGTTCGACGAGGCGGAGAACCGCATCCACGCGCAAAAATCGGTTCTTTTGTGGTGTTTCGGCAAGCTCGGCTGACCGTGCTTCACAATGGGCCCCGGCGCCCCATATGGTGCGCATGAGCCAATTCCAATCACAGACCTTCTCGGACGAACTGTTGGGCTTTTCCATCCCGTCGCGCGCTTCGCGTGGCCGGGCGGTGCGGCTTGGGCCGGTGCTGGAGGACGTGCTTTTTGCGCATGACTATGCTCCCGCGCTGAAGCATTGCCTTGCTGAAGCGCTGGTGCTTGTGACGCTGATGGGTGGATTGCTGAAGGACGAGGGCGACCAGCTCACCATGCAGGCGCAAGGTGAAGGCGGGATCGTAAGCCTACTGGTATGCGACTACCGCGAAGGCCAGATTCGCGGTTACATAGAGCATGATGAGGAGCAGATGGTTGCCGGTGGCGCCAATCCTTCGCTTGATGCCCTGTTCGGCAAGGCGCACCTCGCCATCACCTTCGATATCGCCAAGACGGGCAAGCGCTATCAGGGGATCGTGCCTCTGGAAGGTAATTCGCTCTCGGCTGCAGTAGAAAGCTATTTCGCCCAGAGTGAGCAGATCCCCACGCTGATTCGCACTGCGATCAAGTCGAGTGCAGGCCATTCAGTGGCAGCGGGATTGCTGGTGCAGCATCTTCCGGAAGGCGAGGAGGGCCGGGAGCGATTGCATGTGCAGCTTGACCACCCCGAGTGGGAGCACGTTTCGATCCTGGCGGACAGCCTGCGTCACGATGAACTGGTCGAAGCCTGTCTGTCGTTGGAAGAGATCGTCTGGCGGCTCTACCATGAAGAGGACAAGGTCCTGATTGCTCCGGGTGCACGGTTATCCAAGGGCTGCCGCTGCACTGTCGAGCATTTCGAGGATGTCCTGGCGCGTTTTCCCAAGGAGGATCGGCGTGCGATGGCTGACGAGGAAGGGATAATTCTGGTCGATTGTGCTTTCTGCTCGAAAGTCTTCCCGATTCAGGATTAACCGTTCGTCGCTCGTGCAGGGCAATTGGTCGTTCATCTTTCTCGTGCTAAGAAGATGATCGAAGGAGCAAGCTTACAGTGATTGGTGCAAAGGCAAGAATGGGAATTGCAGGCGCGGCAGCAGCAGCTGTTTTGGCGCTAGTCCCTGCGTCTGCGCAGGCGCCGGAGCTTGCGATGCTCGATACGCTTGAGCGCGGGGCGTGGGAGTTGCGCCTGCGTCCGGACGGCACCACGCGCCGCATCTGCGTGCGGACGGGCCGCGAACTCATCCAGATACGTCACCGCGAACCCGCCTGTGATCGCTTCGTGGTGCAGGACGAAGCCAACGAGGTAACGGTGCAATACACCTGCCGCGGCAATGGCTATGGTCGTACCAGCATCCGCAAGGAAGGTCGCGACGTGGTCCAGATCCGCAGCCAGGGCATTCACGGCGGCACGCCCTTCTCTCTCGAAGGCGAGGCGCGTCACTTGGGCCCTTGCTGACGGGGCAGTTCCACTTGCGGTGCACCGCGCGAGTCCCTAGCCCGACAGCATGACCGATATTGGAAAGATTGCAGTCGTCCTGCTTTCTGGTGGGCTGGACTCGATGGTAACGGCTGCCCTTGCGCGCGAGCAGGGATATCGCCTCCACGCGCTCACCATCGATTATGGCCAGCGCCATGTGCGCGAACTGCAATCTGCAAAGGCGATTGCGGGCAAGCTTGGTGTGGAGCGGCATGTGCTGCTGCCGCTGGACCTGCGCCAGTTCGGCGCTTCCGCGCTGACGGCTGACATCGACGTGCCCAAGGCCGGCGTGGGTAAAGACATCCCGGTCACCTATGTCCCTGCGCGCAACCTGCTTTTCCTGGCCCTGACCACGGCCTTTGCCGAGAGCTGCGGCTCCAGCGATATCTTCATCGGCGTCAACGCGCTTGACTATTCGGGTTATCCCGATTGCCGCCCGGAATTCATCGCCAGCTTCGCGGAAACGGCGCGGCTCGGCACCAGGCAGGGCGTGGAGGGCCAGCCGTTTACAATTCACGCGCCCCTGCAACACATGACTAAGGCGGACATTGCGCGCAAATGTTACCGCCTGGGCCTTGATCCGGCATGGAGTTGGTCATGCTACGACCCCACGTCGGAAGGCCTTGCCTGCGGGTTGTGCGACAGCTGCCGCTTGCGGCTAAAAGGCTTTGCCGAAGCTGATGTCGAGGACACGACTGCCTATGCCAGCAAGCCGGGCGAGGCTGACTGATCAGACTCGCGATAAGACGCCGCAGGCAATGCGGCTGCCTGCCGCACCAGCAGGATCGCTGCGGTAGTCGTCCGGCCCTTCATGCACCACCACCGCAGTGCCATCGGCATCGAAGATCTGCGCAAGCACCGTCTCGGCTGAGCCATTCAAGATCGCGTTGACCGTACCGACGCCTGCACGCGACACTTCGGCGTTGGGCAGGTCGCCCAGATGCGCGCCTTGCGGGTTCAGGCTGCCATGCTGTTGACCCATCGGGTTGAGGTGGCCCCCGGCAGAGGTGAAATCGCTGGCGCTGCAATCGCCGGTGGTGTGCAGGTGCACCGCGTGGGTGCCTTCGGAAAGCCCGCTGAGCGTCACGGAAACCGTGACTTCGTCAGCTTGCGAATAGAGCGTGGCGGTGCCCACCGTGTTACCGTTGCGATCAGCAAGCGTGGCTGAACCAACTTCGCGTGCGGCGTCTTCGTAGGTGGTTGTGCAGCCTGCAGTCGCCAGCAGGGTGAAGGCGGCAAGGGAAAGCGTGCGATAATGCATGGTGTCTCCTTCAAGTCTTGCCACTCAATACGCTCCATCTTCGGAATGGGTCCAGCGCGATTCAGGTTGTGACGAGGATTCCCGCCGCTTCCAGGGCATCGACGATTTCGCTAATGGCTGTACGCGCCTCGGCATCCACGGTGCCGCCGCCAGCCGGCAAGGTGACACCAGCCGCGCTGATCCAGCTACCGTCGAATCGCGAGCTTTGCGCAGCAGACTTGTCGAACACCACCATCCCGGTCGCTGGCGTCACGAATAGCCAGTTGCCGGCCTGGCGACAAGCGATCTGCCCGGCCTGGCCAGTCCAGTCGCCGGTCGGCTGACTGTTAACGATCCAGCATTCCCCATCGGCAGGCGTTGCGGGAGGATCGTTGGCAAGGCCCTCAATGACTGGATGCAACAGCGCATCTATAATGGCCAAGGCCTCGTTGACGGTCAGTTCCTTTTGCGCCTGGGCAGTGAACAGGTTCGGCAATCCCAGCCGCGGGGTGGTGGATGTGAAGGTGAAGGGGTCAGACATCTGGGCCTCAGCTAATGGTTGTCAGGAACAGGGGCTTGGAACGGGCATGGCTGCCGACTTGTCGCACCCACAGCGCTGCCCCGGCGAAACCAGCCTGCAATTGGGCGCGGCTCGCAGCATCCAGGGTGAAGGTGCTCTCTGGCGTTTCCCAAGACACATTCGGCAGGTCGGGATCGCCAACGCCGACCTCGTAGCGTTCGAACTGTTCGTTCAGCGGCACGTCGACGGTGCCTTGCCAGATCCAGGCGCCGCGCGAACGGCGTTGCCAGCAAAGCTCCAGCTCGCCGGAGGGTGTCTCGCTGGTCCGGCCATGTACGGGAGTGAGTGGACTTTGGCTACGCCCGAGCTCAATGATCGGTGCGACCACGGCTGCGGGATCAGCAAGTCCAATGGCCGCGATCACCGTGCTCTCGGCTACATCACCAGATTGCAGCACGATGGGTTTCTGGTCGAGCAGGGCAAAGCTCGCGCCGATACTCGCGCCGCTCATAGCCACATGCTCGGTGCCGCCCCGCCCGCGCATCAGTCCGGCAAGCAGCCAGCGTCCGTTGCCAAGGCTTTGTGCTGTGCAGAACTGGATGATCTCCTTGCCGACAAGCGCGCGGTTTGCGCCATTGGCAATGTCTTCGGCTGTCACCGACGGAAGCATGAAATCCCCGGAATCTAGCAACACTTCGAGGGTCGCTTGCCGATCGATGAAGAGGGCCGCGCTCGGCGCAAGGGCGGTTGCCGTTGCGCCTGTTATGCTGCGCCGGGTTCCCGTTCCGCCGATGGGCACTAGGCTGCCGCTGCGCTCTGCATAGAGTGTCGCGCCGGTCCAGCCGGAAGACGCTGAACTGGGTGCAGCGAAGACTTGGCGCTGATCGGCTGAACCTTGTCCGTCCCACGGCAATTCGAAGGCCAGCAGCATGGTGGGGCTGGCTATTGCGTCCCTCGGCGATAGAGAGGCACCGGCATCGGTAGCGCTTTGGATACCGCGCAAATAGGGCAGCCGCAGGAGCTCGAGCTCTAGTCCGTTTTCGCGCCATTCCCAGGATTCGATCCGCCATTTGCCCGGCTTGTCGGGCAGGGTAACGATCTGGCCGGGACCAAGCGATGGGTCCAGCTGGGCGATGCGATAGGCCATCCGTTCCTGTGACCAGCTCGCCCGCTCGGCGGCATCGTCGGCCAGCTTTCGCGCCTTGGTGGCGGCCAGCGCGCCCGGGAATTCCAGGATCCGGTTGCGCCCCGCCTGTGCGCGTCCGCCCGCGCGTTGCAGGCCGGTCTGGTAGTCACGATCGACATCGTAGTAGCGCAGGCCGCTCGGCACCCTGGTGGTATCGGCGCGCCGCTGGCTGGTGCGGCCTGACGTCGCGCCAAAACTCTCGTTCGAGGCATCAATCGCTGCTTCCGGTAGGATGGCGACAGGCTCCCCCGCAGGGTGTCCGTCGAAGAACGACAGGCGCGCACCGCTGGCATCGCAGGCAAGCGGATAGACGCGGCCGACCGAATCGAGGACAGTCTGCAACGGGCCACCAATATCCGAATAGCCTTGCAGATCGGCCAGCCGGCGATCGACGGAATGGCCGGGATCGGCGGCGGCAATGATCGATTGCAGGCGGACTTCGCCGCTGTCGGCAATCACTTCGAAGGTCAGTGCGGGGATGCGGTTGCCGAAGTCCGCCAGTTGGAGGTCTTCGAACACGCAGTAGGCAAGTCCACGAAAGGCCGGGCAACCAGCACCCTGATCGGCTGCGATCAGCGGGTCGGCCTGCTGATCGCCATGGCCGTTGTAGAGGCGGAAACTGCCGCCCACCTT
>CAXXJY010000003.1:0-121866 GCA_963675825.2 Alteraurantiacibacter sp.
CGGCTCGACCAGCGGCAACCGGTTTGAAGGCGTTGCCGCGAAAAGCGGCGACTATCGCATTCGCGTGTACATGCTGCGATCAGCCGCTCGCCGGGATGAAACGGCTGACTAGCGCCACGAAATGATCGTCGACTAATCGCGCCACCCCCTTGAAACCTGAGCGCGAAGCGCGAATCAGGTTGGATACGCTTGGGAGTGGTATGCACAGGATGGCGAGATTGGCAGAGGACTGGCCCTGCAGGCCCCCGCGACGCGGGTCCGCGGCTATGCTGCTGGCCCTCGCCATCCACCTCCCGATCCTGCTTGCCGCCGTATGCCTCGCCGTCTTGCCAACATCGCTGCAAGCTCAGGACACGGCTGTCGAAATCGGCGAGGAGCCCACCGCGGACGAGACAGCGCTGGCCGAGGAGGCGGCGCGGCAGATGGCCGCAGCAGAGGCTGCGCGAGCAGCAGCCGAAGCGGAGCGCGAGCAGCTGCTGGATGCCGAGCGGGCAAGGCTGCGCACAGCCGGAGAAGCAATTGAAGCCGAAGCCGCGAAGCTGGAAAACCTCGCAGCCGAGATTGATCTGATCCAGGCCAATGCCCTGTCGTGGCGCCAGCAGGCCACCGCAGTAGCTGCCGACTCGGCGAACGGGGCCAGTGCAGATGCGCTTTACGCCGAATTGATCCAGGCCCTGGGCCAGGTGCGGCGCGACCTGGGCGCTGCCCTTCAGCACGGCGGCGCAACAGGCAATGTGCCAGCGTCAAGTATTGCCCCGGTCGATCCCGCACTGGCAACCACCGGTGAAGAGGGACGCAGCCTGCTGCAAACCCAGCGCTCGCTTGTCGCCCGAGTCGATCAGCTCTCCACCCGCGAAGCCGAACTGCTGCACATGCAGCGCGACACGCTGTACGGGGCCATGCTCACCATGAACGAGGCGCGGCTGACCTTGCTGCCCTCGCTGTCATCCGACTTGCGCTCGCGGATCACTGGGTTTGGCGACGAAGGCTTTGCTCAGGTACGGCGGGAGGTGGAGCAGATCGTGCTGACCGGCCGCTATAACCTAGCCACGGGTTTCGCCGGCCTGAAGGACCGCGCCAGCGGACTCGTGGAGTTCCGCGCAGGCGAAATCCTCAACCTGCTGAAATTCGCGCTCGCCATCCTAGTGTTCCGCTTCTGGCGCAGCGTAGGCAAGGGGGTGATCATCGAGTTGCGGCGATCGCAGGAGACCCGCAAGCCGCAGACGCTGCTCAGCTCAATCTTCAGCTATCTCCTGCGACTGCTGGGCCACGCGCTGCGACCGCTCGACTGGCTCATCTTCCTGCTGGTGCTGGACTGGCTGTTCCCCTGGTTCTTCGACCCGGCGCCGATCCGGCTGCTGTGGCTGCTGGCCTGCTGGACAGTTGGCGGCGCGGCGCTGGTGCAGGTGATCGATGCCATGGCAAAGGGCGGTGCCGACGAAGACCCGCGCGCGGCATTGCGCCGCCGATCCCTGCGGCTGGTCGCGGCAGTCATCATCGGTGTCGGGCTGGTGCTGTCGCTGACGGCGAATGTCGTCGGGCGCGGGGCAATATACAGCTGGCTCATCACCTTCAGCTGGCTGCTCGCCATACCCGTGCTGATTATCGTGACCACCTGGTGGCGCGAGCGGATCGACACGCTTGCCCGGCTGGGCGCGCCATCGAATGCTCTGCTGGCGTGGACCTCACGAAATCCTTCGGGCATGAGCGGCGCGCTGGGACGGGTCGCTGCCGGTATCGTGCTGATGGGGCAAGGCGCGCAGGTGGTGGTGTCCCGGCGTATCCGGCAACTCTCCCTGATCCACGAGATTCTTGGCCAGCGTGCGCGCGAGAAGGCCAATGAACGGGTGATCGCTGACGAAGAGAGCGGTCGCTACAGCCCGATTTCGCCAGAAGAAGCCGTCAGCCTTGGCGCGCCCGCTGCAACCTCAGGCAAAGTCAAGCCAACGGGCGCGGGTCCACAAGTGGATATCGCCATTCCGCCTGGCCACGTCATCGCGGTGATCGCGGATCGCGGCTATGGCAAGACCACCCTGCTGCAATCCCTCTGTCACGACAGCGAGCTGCCCTCGATCTACGTGCAGGTCACCAGCGAGAATGGCCAGGACCTGCTGGACGCGTTGGCGGAGAAGCTGGGCAGTGCTGCCGATGCGCCAGCCATCGCAAAGGCGCTGGAGCAACGACCATACCGCGTGGCCATCGACGACCTGCAGCGCCTTGCCGTTCCGGCCATCGGCGGCCTCGCCACGTTCGATGCCATGGTGGCACTGGCGCGCCACACGCAAGGGGATACCGCCTGGATTTTCGCGATCGACGGCGCTGCCTGGCCCTATCTTCAGCGCGCCCGATGCGACCGGCCGATGTTCGACGACGAGGTGCGCCTGCGCCCCTGGTCGACCGTGCAGATTCGCCAGCTTGTGGAACAGCGCACGGCAGGTGCCGGGCTCGATCCGGAGTTCGAACCGGTCACAGAGGATGCCGGCACGATTCTGTTCGAAGAGGAACTGCCCCCGCAAGAGCGGGCCAAACGAGCCTTCTTCAAGGCGCAGACCGAAGAAACCGGCGGCAATCCCGCGCTGGCGTTGGAACGCTGGCGCCGCAGCCTGTTCCGCGACCGGCAGACCGGCACGCTTGGCGTGCGCACCTTCAAGGCGCCCGACATTGCCCGCCTGGCGGCCTTGCCTTCGGGTACGCTGTTCGTGCTGCGCGCCATATTGCAGCTGGATGTGGCCAGCTTCGACAGCATCGTGCGCATCACGGACCTGCCGCCCACCCGCGTGCGGGAAACCCTGCGCACCTGTGAATTGCTGGGCGTGGTCGCGCGGCAGGGCGATGGCTATCGCATCAGCCTTTATTGGCTGCAGGAAGTGAAACGATTGCTATTGGCTCAGAATCTCATCGCGGGAGCCTTGTCATGATCCTCCGGCCCACACGCATGATCCGCCAGCTTGGCGCTGGCCTGACCCTGTTGTCTCTGGCCATGCCCGCCAGCGCGCAGGTGCCCGAGATTGACGTCACGGAACTCGGCAATTTCGTGCGCTGGAGCGGGGTGGTCACATCGCTGTTCGTGCTAGTTGGCGCATGGTTCCTGCTCAAGCTGCTGTCGGGCTTCGTCAACCGTTTCAGCGAGCAGTTCGCCTCGCGCCGTCTGACGATGCAGAAGATCGCCACCTTCGCGAAATTCCTGATCTTCATTGCCACTGGTGTGATCGTGATCGCGCTGTCATTCCGCGTCGACCGCACCCTGCTGACCCTGATGGGGGGCACCGCGGCGGTGGCGGTCGGCTTTGCGCTGAAGGACCTTGTCGCCTCCTTCGTGGCAGGCATCATGATTATCGTCGACCGCCCCTTCCAGGTGGGCGACCGGGTCAATTTCGGTGGCTTTTACGGCGACATCACGGCGATTGGCCTGCGTTCCGTCAGGCTGCAGACGCTGGACGACAACACTATCACCATCCCCAACAACAAGTTCCTCAGCGAGATCACCTCGTCAGGCAACTACGGCGCGCTCGACATGCAGGTGGTCGTCGATTTCTACATCGGCACGGGAGAGGACCTAGACCGGGCGCGAGAAATCGTGACAGAGGCAGCGCTTTCCAGCCGCTACACCTTCCTGCCCAAGCCGATCGTGGTGCTGGTGACGCAAGTTCCGATGGCGAACTTTGTCGCAATCCGCCTACGGCTCAAGGCCTATGTCCTCGACACTAAGCACGAGAAGGCATTCGAGACCGATGTCACCCTACGCACGCTGCGCGCCTTTCGCGAGGCCGGCATCGCCGCGCCGACCGTCTATGCCGACTAGGCCTTTGCGAGGGCCTGCATGACCGACTTTGCAATTGAGCGATAGCTTTCGGCAACGGCACTGTCCTTATCGGCCAGCACGATCGGCAGGCCTTCTTCGGCCTGCTGCATGATCCTGGGGTCGAGCGGGATCTGGCCCAACACCTTGATCCCCTTCTCCTGCGCCGTTGCCACCGCGCCGCCGTGGCCGAACACGTCGGTGCTTTCACCGCAATGCGGGCAGACGAACTGGCTCATGTTCTCGATCATGCCAAGGACGGGAATGTCCATCTGGGCGAACATGTCATAGGCCTTGCGCGCATCGATCAGGGCAATGTCCTGCGGGGTGGAAACCAGCACCGCGCCATCGACGGGCACGGTCTGCACCAGGCTGAGCTGCGCATCGCCGGTGCCGGGCGGCAGATCCACCACCAGCACGTCGATCTCGCCATCTTCGTCCCAGGCGACGCCTTGCAGCAGCTGCTGGATCGCCCCGATCACCATCGGCCCGCGCCAGATCGTCGCGCGGTCTTCGGGCACGAGGTGACCCATTGAGATCGCCTTGAGGCCGTGGCGGGTGACGGGACGGATGCGGTCGTCCGGCGTGAAATCGGGCCTGGCGCCCTCACCCAGCATCCTTGGCACGCTGGGGCCGTAGATATCGGCATCGAGGATGGCGACGTTTAGGCCACTCTGCGCCAGGGCGCAGGCGAGGTTTACCGAGGTAGTGGACTTGCCCACCCCGCCCTTGCCGCTGGCAACGGCAATGATCTTGTTCACACCCGCCAGTGGCTTTGGCGGTGGAGGCTTGGGCGGCGGCACGGCGTGGCGCGGGGCGGAGGGCTCCTTCGCCGGGGCTTCGCGATGCGCGGTCAGCGCGATGCGCACTTCCTTTACACCCGCAAGCTTGCCGACAGCGACTTCGCACTCCTTGCCCGCCGCTTCCATCGCGTCCAGCGTCTTGGGATCGATGGCGAGAATGACGGTGACGTTGCCGTCCTTCACGCTCACCGATTCCACCACGCCCGAGGCAACAATATCGGTGCCGGTCACCGGATTCATGACCGTGCCCAGCGCATCGCGCACGCGTTTTTCCGTCAATGGTCGCAACATGTCAGACTGCCTGTTCACCGTAATAGAGCGTTACCGCGTGCCTGGCTTCGGCGAAGAACAGCCAGCGCTCGGCGGTGACGCCGATCTGGCAGGAAATCATCCCGAGTGCGAGCAGCACCGTGGCCGCCACGCTACCCATGATGGAAATGGTCGCGGCAAGGCAAAGCAGGGGAATTGCGAAGCCGAGCACGGCAGCGATGCGGCGCAGTTTGGCAGCATGCTTGCGGGCGATGCGAAATCCCATCTCGCGTAGCAGGTAATTGTCCTGATCGTGCGGGCTGGCGCTGAGTTCCACCTTGCCTAGGTGACCAAGGCCAGTGGCCGATCCCGCAGTGCTCGTCACAGCACCGGAATGGGTGTGTCGCCAGTAGCCCAGCTTCACCAGCATGCCGATCACCAGCATGACAAGCGCGACCGAGGTCATGAACTCGGCGGCTCCGGCATATCCGAACAGCTTGAGCAGGAAGGCCAGGATCACCGCACCGTTCATCGGGCCGAGCACAAGGTAACCCGCCACGGTCCAGCCGTTGTGCCAGGCAGGAATGGTGCGCAGCGAGCCATAGATCATCGAGGTGGTGTAGATCGTCACGAGGCTCATCACCGCGCCGACAAGGCCGATGATCGCGGCGGTCTGCTCCGGCACAAGATCGAAAATCCACGTCAACGCGAACAGGCCCAGCGGGATGAAAGCCAGCACCGCTGCCACGCCCTCGCGCGAGAGCCAGCTGGATCGCCATTGTGAGAAGGCGCGCCATGCCCGCTCGGGATGGCCGAGATGGAAAGTGGAGGACAGCAGGCCAGCGGCAACCAGCCCCAGCCCCAGCCCGAAGGCGACAAGGCCGAACAGCATGTCGGTCGGCAGCAGGCCCATGGCGGCGAGCACCGCCAGCCAGATCAGCAAGCCATAGCCAGCTCCGCTGGCGGTGGTGAAGAAGATGACGGACTTGGCGGGATGCATATTACGATAGCACCTTGTCGACCCAGCGCGCGATCAGCCCCGCGCCATCGGTGGTTTCATCGGCGTGCTGCAGCATTCGCGGTGCTTTGTCGCTGTCGCGACCGTCCTGCCGCGGGCGCGGCGGCAGGTACTTGTTGACCGGCCTGGTCTGTTGCTCGGGCATCAGGTCATAGCCTTGCCGCGCGGCTACCAGTTTCGACACCTCGCTGTTCGGATCGCCCAGATCGCCGAAGCTGCGCGCACCTGCGGGACAGGTGGAAACGCAGGCAGGGACGCGGCTCTCCTCGGGCAGGTTCTCGTTGTAGATCTTGTCGACGCACAGCGTGCACTTCTTCATCACGCCTTCGTTCTCGTCGTACTCGCGCGCGCCATAGGGGCAGGCCCAGCTGCACAGCTTGCAGCCGATGCAGGTGTTCTCGTTGACGAGGACGATGCCGTCCTCCTCGCGCTTGTAGCTGGCCCCGGTCGGGCAAACGGTGACGCACGGCGCATCCTCGCAGTGCAGGCACGAGCGGGGGAAATGCACGGTCTGGCCGCGCCCCTGTTCGTCGGTTGTCTCGAAGGTGTGGATGCGGTTGAACCACACGCCGTCGGGCTTCTTGCCGTAGGGGTCGTAGTCGGTCAGCGGAGCGGACTTGCCGCTTGCGTTCCATTCCTTGCAGTTCACCGCGCAGGCATGGCAACCGACACAGATATCAAGGTCGATGACAAGCCCCAGCTTCTTGGCGGTCGGCTGTTTGGGAAGGCTGGTCATGCCTCTTCCTCCACCCGGTTGCCGCGTCCCTTGCGGATGCCGGGAATGTTCTGCGCATTGGCGCCGCGCTGGCCGATAAAATCGCGCAAGGGTGCCTTGCCGCCTTTGTCCTCGCCTTTCAGGTCCTTGCCGTATTCGAGCGGTCCCTTTTGCCCGCTGAAACGCTTGGCTGCGGCTTCGTACATCGGCTCGGTCTCGCCAGCCTCGTGCGGCGCGCACTTCACCAGTCGCACGCGCAGGTCGTACCACGCTGCCTGACCCGTTACGGGATCGGAGTTGGAATAGGCGGGCGAGCCCTTCTCGGGCAGCAGCATCTCCGTAATGATGTGGTTCAGAAGAAAGCCCTTGGTGAATTCCGGGCTGTCCTTGTCGAGGCCCCAGGCGCCCTTGCGCTTGCCAATGGCATTCCAGGTCCACACCACGTCGGGGTTGACCCCGGTCACCAGCCGCACCTGTGCCTTCACCCGCCCGCGCGAATTCTCGATCCACACCCAGTCGTCGTCTTGCAGGTCGTGCTTTGCGGCCAGGTCGCGGTGGAGGTGCAGCTTGTTGGCATTGGTGATCTGCCGCAGCCAGGCATTCTGGCTGCCCCAGCTGTGGTACATGTGCATTGGGCGCTGCGACAGCGCGTGCACGGGGAATTCCTCGCCGCCATCCTGCGCCTCCAGGAAGGGCTGGTACCAGATCGGCAACGGGTCGAAATAGGTCTCAATCCGCTCGCGGTGCTGCTCTGGCGGCTGCCTGTCGCCATGCCCGCGCGCGGCATTGCGGAAGCGCTGCAGGTCCTCGTTGTAGAGCTGGTGGATGATCGGCTTAGCCGCGCCCATCCAGTGCATCTCGGTCGCATATTGCAGGTAGTCGCGATTAGCATACTTCATGTACTGCAGTTGCAGCGGCAGTTCCTCGTGCCAGTGGCAGCCGTGCTCGATGTAGCGGTCGAGCTGGTCCGGGTTCACCTCGCCCACGCCCGACTTGTCGCCGTGCTTGCCGCGCCAGCCCGACAGCGGACCCACGCCCGGCGAGCGTTCGTGGTTAACGATATAGTCCGGATAGCCGCCGGGATACTTGGGCGAGCCGTCCTCGTTCACCATGCCCGGCAGGCCAAGGCGCGCGCCAAGATCGAGCAGCACGGTCTGGAAAGCGCGCACGTCGCGGTCGAGCGGCACCACCGGCTGGCGGATCGCATCGCCTGCACCGTGGGCAGACGAGATCGGCCGGTCGAGCATCGAGATGCAATCCCACCGCTCAAGATAGGTGGTGTCCGGCAGGATCAGGTCGCAATAGGGCACTGTCTCCGACCAGAAGGCATCCGAATAGATGATCTTGGGGATCACGTATTCGCCGTTCTCGTCCTTCTTCGTGAAATAACCCAGCGTCTCCGGAATGTTCATCGAACTGTTCCAGGCCATGTTGGCCATGAACATGAACAGCACGTCGATGCCGTAGGGATCCTGGTTGGCGGCGTTGTGCAGCACCATGTGCATCAGGCCGTGCAGCGCCAGCGGGTGTTCCCAGCTATAGGCCTTGTCAATCCGCAGCGGATCGCCGAGATGGTCGACAATCAGGTCTTCCGGGCTGCGCGGGAAGCCCAGCGGCGGCCCGTCGAGCGGAACGCCAGCCTCGGCCTTGGGCATGGCGGGCTTCGGACCTGGCGGCACCGGCTTGGGGAACGGCGCCTTGTAGCGCCAGCCGCCCGGCACATCGACCGAACCGAGCAGCGCCTGCAGGATATGGATCGCGCGGCAAGTGTGGAAGCCATTCGAGTGCGCCGAAATGCCGCGCATCGCGTGGAACGACACCGGTCGACCGACGAACCGTTCGTGCCGACGGCCCCAGGCATCGACCCAGGGCTGTTCGATGGTGATTTCCTTGTCGAACGCGGTTTCGGCCAATTCGGCAGCGATGCGGCGGATGGTGGCGGCGGGCACGCCCATGGTCTGGGCCACCGCATCGGGCGAGTAATCCTTGCTCAGGTAACGTTCGGCCAGCAACTGGAAGCTTGGCACGACCTTGCGGCCGTTCACTTCGCGCGAGCCCGCAAAGGCGGGCTTCATGTGCGCGGCATTGGCGCTGATCGCCTGGCCCTGTTCCAGGCACCAGACCAGTGCCTCGCCATCCTCGCCGCGCAGGAACAGCCCGTCGTCTGCCGCGCCCGGTTCCTGGATAACCAGCCACGGCGCGTTGGAATAACGGGCAAGGCTGGCCCAATCGACCTTCTCCGCGCGCAGCAGTTCGTGGATGATGGCGAAGACGAACAGCCCGTCGGTGCCGGGGCGGATACCCACCCACTCGTCGGCAATCGCCGAATAACCGGTGCGCACCGGATTGACCGAGACGAATTTAGTGCCTTCGCGCGTCTTGAGGGTGCCCAGCCCCAGCTTGATCGGGTTGGAATCGTGATCGTCCGCCACGCCGAACATCATGTGGTAGAGCGTGTGCTCCCAATCCGGCTCGCCGAATTCCCAGAACGCACCGCCCAGCGTGTAGAGCCCGCCTGCCGCCATGTTGACCGAGCAGAAGCCGCCATGCGCGGCGAAGTTATGCGTGCCGAACTTGGTCGCCCACCAGCCAGTGAGCGATTGCGACTGGTCGCGCCCGGTGAAGAAGGCAAGCCTGCCGGGGTCGCGCTCGCGCACTTCGCCCAGCCACTTGGTCGCCAGTTCCAGCGCCTCGTCCCACTCGATTTCTCTGAACTCGCCCGATCCGCGCTCGCCCGTGCGCAGCAGCGGCTTGGTCAGCTTGGCGGGAGAATACTGATGCATGATCCCGGCGCTGCCCTTGGCGCAGAGCACGCCGCGGTTGACCGGGTGATCGGGGTTGCCCTCGATATAGCGGATCTTGCCGCTCTTCATGTGGACCTTGATGCCGCAACGGCAGGCGCACATGTAGCAGGTCGAGGTCTTCACCTCGTCCGCGACTTCGGGTGAGAGCGCGGCCTCTTCCCTAACGGTCTCGAACGGATTCAGCCCCATCTCTCTCCACCACGGTAGCGCATCGTATATTACGATTATCTAATTTAGCTATTGCAGGTAGACGGGTGCGTGGCAACAGCGAAGCCCGCCCTTGCCATTCACCCCCTTGCCGCACCGCGCCGACCTGGTGCGAGCGAAAGGCAGCTGCGGGCGGGAAGAGTCTCGCCCGCAGCATGCATAAACCTACAGCTTAATCTTGAGACCTGCCGTCAGCTGGATCTGGTTCATCTCGATCGTGATCGTGCGACCGGGATTGGGGCCCAGCGGCGTCACTTCGATGCCGGTCACGCTTTCATCAGGTGCGTACATGGCCGCCAGTTCCAGGTCCATGCCATTGGAAATGGCAAAGGCCGCACCGACAGCGAAGTGATCCTGAATCACGCCAGGTGCCAGCACGTTGAGCGTCACGTCCGAGCCGGAGATCGGCTGCGAATTGTGCGAATAGCCAGCGCGGATCGCCATCGATTCGCTGGGGCGATATTCGGCACCGATCTTGAAGGTATCGACATCGTCCCAGCCGAAGCCTGGCCCATCGGTGGAACCGAACGGCAACGGCACGCTCGACGGGTTGCTGACCGAAGGCACGTCCGAATAGTTGATCCGGCGATAGTCGGCCATCACGGTGAATTCAGGCGCGACGTCGATCGCCACGCCGACCTGGTATTGCGATGGTATGTCGAAATCGCCCTGGTCCGCGAACAGTCCGGCATATTCATCGAACTTGCTCATGTTGAATTCGGTCTGGTAGCTGGCGCCGATGCGGAAGCCTTCAGTCGGCTCCAGCTCGATGCCGATGCGTCCGCCGACGCCGGTTGAAATCGACTGCCCATTGTCGGACAGCGCGGCCGGATTTGCCGAGACGCCCCCGAAGGCAAGCACGCCGCGGGCACGGAAACGCTGCACTGCCAGGATCGGCGAAATGCCAACGCGCACCGGGCCGAAATCGTGTGCATAAGCACCCGAGATGAACACCTGCATCAGGTTCACGCCCGACTTGCCGCCACAGAACACGCCATTGTTGGCGGGGAACGGCGGCGAGGCACAGGCCGGGTTAGACACCGCACTGTAATTGGTGTTGAGTCCACCGTTCGCGCTGATCGAGAAGCCCAAAGCGCCATTTTCGCCCACCGGGAAGGCCACGGCCAGGTTAGGGAGGGGGAACAGCGGGGCGTTGCTGTCGGTCGTGCCATCGGGGAGGAAACCCGGCCCACCTTCGACGGTAAAGTCGCGGTTGGGATTGAACGCCGAGATGGCGATGGCGAGTTCCGCATCCTCAAGCGTCGCGATCGCGGCGGGGTTGAGGTTGATGGCCGTAGCATCGCGCCCGTCGGCCACGCCCGCGCCGGCAGTGGCAACATTGCGCGCGCCCACGCCATTCTGGAAATAGCCTTCGGTGGCATGCGCCGTGGTTGAACCCAGCACCAGTGCACCTAGCGCCACGCAGCATTTGGCCTGCGCCGACAAGGACATCCTCATTGTTCTCTCCCGAATTTTGTCTTGTTGTGTGTTGTATTGTTATTCGTTTGGCGTTCTTTCCCGCTTGCCTTGCGTTTCTAAGGAAAGTCGAAAGGGGGTCGCCTCAGGCGACCCGCTCGATCACGAAGCGATAGACACCACCGTCTTCGCCGGTTTCGACCAGCTTGTTGCCCGTGGTGCGGGTAAAGGCCTCGAAATCCTTAACCGAGCCCGGGTCGGTCGCGAGGATTTCCAGCGTCTGGCCGTTAGCGAGTTCCTTCAGCGCCTTCTTGGCCTTGAGGATCGGCAGCGGACAGTTCAGCCCTTTCGCGTCGAGAGTTGCGTCAGCCATGGGAATTCGTCTCCTGGGATTACATGTAGAGGTTGATGTCGGATTGCAGCGCGGATTCCATCCACGTGGCGGCACCGCCAAGTTCGATGCCGTCGATCATGTCCTCTTTCTTCATCTCGAATAGGTCAAGCGTCATCTGGCAGGCAATCATGCGCACGTCGGACAGCACCGCCGCCTCGCGCAGCTCCTCGATCGAGGCCACGCCCTTGTTCTTGATCATGTTTTTCATCATCGCGGTAGCACCGCTGGTGACGCCGGGAAGCATGCCTACCAGGTTGGGCATGCCCACATGCATCCCCATCATGGGCATTTCCATCGCCGGGTTGCCGAGCGGCGAGACCTTGAGGTCAAGATCCTTGTTGAGCAGGCCCAGACCGTAGAAGGTGAAGAACATCGTCACTTCGACATCCATCGCGGCAGCCGTGGTGCCGAGGATGAAGGGAGGATAGGCCCAGTCGAGCGTACCCTTCGTGCAGATGATGGTCATCTTCTTGGTGTTGTTGAGATCGACCCCGCCTTCCGTCATTCCTGTTCTCCCGCTCGCCAGCTATTCGTGCCGTGCATTAGCATCTTCTATATTAGAAGCTGCGAAACTAGAGCAAGCTCCAAAGCTTGTCCATACACATGGAAACAGCATGCCTGGGCCTGTGGGCAAAGCAAGTTGCCCGTTTATGCGTAATCGCTTAATTAGCAGTTGCTGATATCAGCAGCGGAACGACTGGGGAGAGGTGGGTTTCGCGGCAATTTTTCCCGCTGCAGCGCCTGTTTCCAGAGCCTGCACCATCCCCGCTTCAGGCGAGTCGCCAAGACCAAAAAAACGAAGCAGGAAGGGGATTGAGGACATGAAACTACGATATCGACTCGCGCTGGGTCTTGCCCTGGTAGGCACGCTGGCCACCCCGGCGATGGCGCGCGACCCGAGCGGCACCTACACGCGCCCCAACGGCGACACAGTGCGCGTTTGGATCACCGACAACAAGCTCTATTGCCGCATAATCGAAGGCGGTCGGCCGGATTTCGAAATGTGCCACGGCATGGAAGCCGAAGGCGAGAACTGGACCGGCGGCGACATGAAGCACCCCGGAATGCCCGGTTTCATGACCTTCAATGGCACGATCAGCAGCGATGAGAGTTCGATCACTATCCGCGGCTGCGCGATGGGCCAGTCGCTGTGCCGTTCGGAGCACTGGGACAAAGTCCAGTAATCCATTGACGCCTGCGTTCATCGACCATCCGGTCTTCGGACACGACGCCTGGAACCGTCTCCACCCGCTGGCCTATTCGCGCCAGCGGGCGGTGCGCGAACTGGTGCGATCCCTGCGCTGGCTGGACGATGACGCGGTGCTGGTGCCCGAGCTGCCGGACAAGGCCGTGCTCACGCGCCTGCACGATCCGGCCTACGTCGATGCGCTGGAAGCTGCCGTGGCCAGTGGCAGCGTGAGCACCGAAGACCGCGAGCGGTATGGCTTCGGGACGATGGAAAACCCGGTGTTCCCCGGCCTTTTCGATCGCGCCCGGGCGACCGTGGGCGGCGCGATGCTGGCTGCCAGGGTGGCGCTTGATGGCCGCATAGCCTTCCACCCGGCAGGCGGCACCCATCACGGTCAACCCGATCGGGCCAGCGGCTTCTGCTATTTCAACGATCCCGCCTTTGCCGTGCTGGCCCTGCTCGACGCCGGGCTGAGCCGCATGCTCTATCTCGATATCGACGCGCATCACGGCGATGGCGTGTTCGCGGCCTATGCCGGGGATGATCGCGTCGCCTGCGTCTCTCTGCACGAGGTGGACCGCTGGCCCTACACCGGCGCCGAGGCCGAGCAGGACACGCGCACGCTCAACGTGCCGTTGCCGCGCCGGATCACCGACGACGAATTCCTCGCCCTTTTCGATCAGGTGGTGATGCCATTCGCGCGCCGCTTCGATCCGCAAGCCGTGGTGGTGACCTGCGGCGCCGACGGGCTGGCGGGCGATCCGCTGTCGCACATGCAGCTGTCCAACCACACACTGTGGCGCGCGACGCTGGACGCCTGCGACCTGGCGCCGGCAGCGGTCGTGCTGGGCGGTGGCGGCTACAATCCGTGGACCACGGTCCGCTGCTGGGCGGGCCTTTGGGGCACGCTCAACGGCTACGCCATGCCCGAACGCCTGCCATCTGCCGCACGCGAACTGCTGGCCGGTTTCGATTCGGATCTGGTCGATGAAGACGAGGTGGAGCCGCACTGGCTCACCGCACTGGTCGACCCGCCCGCCCCCGGCGCAATGCGACCCGAAGTCGGGGAGTTGATCGCGCGGCTGCGACAGGTACACTCGCTGTAGTTCGCGGGCCTATACATTAGCTTTCTCTAATGTATAACCGTCGGCTAATCACAAGGAGACGAAGCCCTTGGACTGGATGGAGAGGCTGGCGGAAATCGAACCGCTGGAAGACGCTGAATTCGACGCTGGCCTGGTGGCCGCGATGCAGGAAAACGCGGGCGCCGCGCTGGATCGCTCGATCCGCTTTTCGACGCCCACCTTCAAGGAATACCAGAGCGACGAACTGCAGGGCTGCGGAAAGAACAGCTTCCCCGCATTCTCGATCACCGCTGGCGGCTGCGCACTCAATTGCGACCACTGCCAGAAGAAGATCCTCGAGCCGATGATCCCGGCAACCAGCCCAGAAATGCTCGAGCAGAAGGTGCGCGACATGATCCTGCTGCAGAACCTGCAGGGTTTCCTGCTGTCTGGCGGATCGAACAAGCGCAACGAGATCCGCTATGAACGCTACCTCCCGGTGGTCGAGAAGCTGAAAAACGAGTTCCCGCACCTGAAAGTGGCCATCCACACCGCCTTGCTGGACGAGACGCTGGCCAAGTCGATGGAAAGCGCGGGCGTCGATACCGCGATGATGGACATGATCGGCGCGCAGGAGACGATCCACCAGGTCTACAACCTCGATCGCCCGGTGGAGGATTTCGAGGCGACGCTGGCGGCGCTGGCCTCCACCTCCATGGAAATCACCCCGCACATCGTCGTCGGCCTGCACTACGGCCAGATCCTGGGCGAGGCGAACGCGCTCGACATTATCGCGCGCTATGATGTTACCGCGCTGGTGCTGGTGGTGATCATGCCGTTCTACGCCAAGCCCGGCACCTTCGTGACACCGTCTACCAGCGACGTCGGTTCGATCTTCCTCGAATCGCGCAAGCGGCTGGCGGACAAGAAGGTGCTGCTGGGCTGCGCCCGTCCGCCCGGCATGCACAAGCGCGTGACCGATGCTTATGCGGTGATGGCGGGCCTCGACGGCATCGCATTTCCGGCTGATGGAGCGGTGGCGGTGGCGAATGCGATCGGCCGCCCGTTCGAGCAGGAGCACGCCTGCTGCTCTATCAAGCTGGGTGACAGCGGCGGCAAGGCCACGCTGGAACGCGTGAAGGCCTGCGCTGCATGATCCAGGCCTGCGACGTCGCGGTGATTGGCCTCGGTCCAGCGGGCAGCAGTGCCGCACTTGCCGCGGCCAACGGCGGCGCGCGGGTGATCGGGCTTGATCGCAAGAAGCAGCCTGGCGTGCCGGTGCAATGCGCCGAGTTCGTGCCGATGATGCTGGGGGTCGACAGCGGCCCTGTCGATTCCGCTTTCGTGCAGACGATCATGGCGATGGAAAGCTTCATCGATAACCGGCACGATCGCCATAACGACGATTTCCGCGGCCGCATGATCGACCGCGCCGCCTTCGATCGTGAACTGGCCGAGCGCGCCAGCGCCGCAGGCGCAGACCTGCGCTTTGGCATACAGGTCGAGAGCATTGCCGGGGACGGCACCATACGCCTTGGCGACGGCACCGAAATCCGCGCCAAGGTTATCGTCGGCGCTGATGGACCGCGCTCGCGCGTCGGGGCCGCCATCGGCCAGAGCAACAGCGCCATCGTGGAAACGCGGCAGGCCAGCGTGCCTTTGCTGCGCCCGAGCGCGTCCACCGATATCTACCTCAGCGCGAACATTCCCGGCGGCTATGCCTGGGTCTTCCCCAAGGGCAACGTAGCCAATGTCGGGCTGGGCGTGGATCGTCGCTGGAAAGACCGCCTCAAGCCCGAACTCGACAGCTTGCTCGACTGGCTGGCCGAGCAAGGCCAGGTCGGACGCGAAGTGTTCAGATATACCGGCGGAGCGATCCCCGTGGGTGGCCCGGTCGCGAGCACCGGCGCGCTGGGCGAAGCGCTGGTGCTGCTTGCCGGCGATGCGGCAGGCCTGACCAACCCTGTCACCGGTGCCGGGATTCCCGCTGCCTGCCACTCTGGCCGCATGGCCGGGGAAGCAGCAGCCGCGCATGTTGCTGGCGATACCGATGCCAGCGAAGACTATGCCGAGGAGCTCGACGAGCTGTTCGGTGCCTCGCTGGCGCGCGCCCTGATGCGGCGGCAGCAGCTTGTCGATTGCTATGCTATCGACAGGCCCGACGACGACAACCTGCGCCAGGGCTGGATTGCCTATCCCGCCTATTGGGCGCGCGAAAATTCTGACCATGGAGAGAAACGCGATGAGTTGCTTGAAGCCTGAGGGCGCACTGCCCGGAACCAAGGGTGCCGACGGCAAGGACTTCAACACCGCAGCTGTGATGCAGCCGCGCGTGCCTGATGTCATCGCGCCGGAATTCCGCAACGGCGGTCGGGTGAAGAGCAACCCCGTCGCGCCCAAGGGTGTCTACCTGCCCAACAACAACATCCAGACGCCCAACATGACCTCGCCCGAATACGTGCAGATCAGCACGGCTGCGGCGATGACGCTGGGGCTGATGCCGGGCTCGATGCACGGCTGTTCGTGCACCCGCTGCCTCAACCTGCTGCTGACCTATCCGGAAGGTTGCCGCGCCAACTGCGCCTATTGCGGTCTGGCCCGCCACCGCGAGGCCGACCGCGACTATGCCGACCGCAATTTCATCCGCGTCGACTGGCCGGCCGTGCCGATGGAACAGATTTCCGAGATCGTCGGGCGTGATGGGGCCAACAGTCCGTTCCACCGCATGTGCATCTCGATGATCACGCATCCCAAGTCGGACAACGACACCTTCACCGTGCTCAAGACCTGGACTGACCACGTCTCGCCCGATGACATCCCGGTCTCGATCCTCTCCAACCCCACCACCATGCAGCGCGAGGACGTGGTGCGGCTTAAGGACATGGGATCGGACATCTTTACCGTCGCGCTGGATGCGGCGACGCCCGAGATCTTCGACCGCACCCGCGGAAAAGGCGTGCAGTCGCCGCATAGCTGGAAGAAATACTGGGAAATCCTCGAGGATGCCCGCGACATCTTCGGGCCGCAGAAGTTCGGCGCGCACATCATCGTGGGCATGGGTGAGACCGAGAGCGAGATCCTCCACCTGGTGCAGAAGCTGGTCGACATGGGCGGGCACAGCCACATGTTCTGCTTCTTCCCCGAAAAAGGCAGCCTGATGGACCACCTGCCCGCCACCCCGCGTGACCAGTGGCGCCGCGTGCAGTTGGCGCGCTACATGATCGACTATTGCGGCGTGCGCGTGGACCAGATGCAGTTCGACGAGGAAGGCCGCGTGGTCGACTTCGGCCTGCCGTCGGCCGAAGTCGACATGATCATCGACACCGGCATCGCCTTCCGCACCAGCGGTTGCCCCGGCAAGTTCCAGGAGGACATCTCCGCCTGCGACAGGCCCTATGGCGACAGCCCCGTCTCCGACATTGCCAGCTATCCCTTCCAGCCGGAAGGTGCGCACATGAAGAAGATCCGCAGCCAGCTCGGTCGCACGCGCCCTGGTGAGGAATACGAGCCGGGTGAGGAATTCGAGCAGATCTGATGCCACAATTCCGGGTCGTCGACACCGGCCTACTGACGGGCCGCGAGAACATTGCGCTCGACCTCGCGCTGCTGGAAGCGCGGGTAGCCGGCGAGATCGGCGACACCATCCGTTTCATCGCTTTCAAGCCCTGCGCGCTGGTGGGCCGCCACCAGGACCTGGCGCAGGAACTGAACCTTTCCGCCTGCAAGGAACGCGGCGTGCAGACCGTGCGCCGCATCACCGGCGGCGGGGCGCTCTACATGGATGAAAGCCAGCTTGGCTGGGCGCTGGTGTGCGACCGCCGTGCGTTGGGCAAGGCGACCCTGCCCGAAATCACCGAGGCGATCTGCACCGCAGCGGCGGCAGGCCTCTCCAAACTGGGCGTCGATGCCCGCTTCCGCCCGCGCAACGATATCGAGATCGAAGGCCGCAAGGTCTCCGGCACCGGAGGTTTCTTCGACGGCAATGTGCTGATGTTCCAAGGCACGGTGATACTCGACCTTGATCCCGCGAAGATGAGCGCGGTACTCAACGTGCCGCAAGCCAAGCTGGAAAAGCGTCGGCTCGATGGGGTCGCCGCACGGGTGACCTCGCTCCGCGCCGAACTGGGCGCAATGCCCTCGCCCGAATCGGTGAAGGCCGCCCTGCTCGAAGGTTTTCGCGAAGTGCTGGGCATCGAAACCGTGGCGGACGAGCTTTCCGCAGGCGAACAGGCCCGCGCCGACGAGGCTTACAACGAAGAGATCGGCACCGAGGAATTCGTTGCCGAGATCTGCGACCCGGCGCGCGAGGAGGGCGTACTGATCGGCCAGAACAAAGCGCGTAACCTCACTGCCTACCTGCGCGTCGAAGGGCCGCAGGACAAGCGCGTGCGCGAAGTGCTGTTCGTGGGCGACGTGTTCGTTACCCCGCCGCGTGCGCTCCTCGATCTCGAAGGACACCTGCGCGGCGTGCAATTGGCCGACGTCGAGGCGAAGACCGAGCAGTTCTTTGCCGAGTCGGGCGCCGCCTTGCTGGGCGTGACCCCGGCCGACTTCTCTAGCGCGCTGCTCGATGCAGCGGCTCAGCCTGCCTTATGAAACAGCTCTGCGTCATCCAGCACACCTCGGCCGACTACCTTGGCCTGATGGAAGACCATCTCGAGGGTCGCCGTATCCGCTTCCATTACCACCGCCCTTTCACCGAGGCCGGCATCGTGCCGCCCTTCGAGGCGGTGGGCGACGGACTGATCCTGCTAGGCGGCGGCCCCTGGGGCAGCGCCGGTACGCGCGATGTGCCCACCCTGAAGGAAGAAGTCGCGCTTGCACGGGCTACCTTCATGAGCGGCCTGCCGATCATCGGTATCGGCCTTGGCGCGCAGATCGTGGCCTTGGCTTGTGACGGTTCGGTAGAGGAAGCGCCCCTCACCTTCACCGTCGAGACCGCCACGCGTTGCAGGGACGATGCACTCGCCGGGTTCATGCCCGAATCGTATTGCAACCCGGTCTACATGCGCGATCGCCCGGTGCCGCCCGACTATGCGACGATTCTGGCCACCGAGCCCGACGGGCGCCCCGCTGCATTCCAGATCGGCGAGAACGTGTTCGGCTTCACCGGCCACCCCGGCTTCAAGCGTGCAATGGCCGAAGACCTGGTGATGGAATTCGAGGAAATACCGCCCTCCCCCGGCCCGGCACTGGATAAACTGGGCATGGCAAAGCACGATATTGCCGATGCGCTGGTGCCGATCATGACGGGAATCGTGAAACTGACCGGCTGGATGCGGGAATAGACACTTCGCTGACTTGCTTAATTAGTATTTTCTAATATGGTGAGTCGAAATGACCCGTAAAGCGGGCAGCTGAAGGAGAGAGCCGGAAATGGCTGAGAAGCTTGTCATCATCATGGCCAATACTGATCCCGCCAATGGCGAGGAGCTGGGCGCCCCCATCTTCCAGGCAACCGTCGCCGCAGCGATGGAATACGAGGTTGAGGTGATCTGCACCGCTACTTCGGGCAAGCTGATGAAGAAGGGCGTGGCCGAAAAGCTGGTGGTGAAGGAAGGTTCTCCCAAGACCGTCTACGATTTCATCAAGGATGCGCACGAAGCGGGTGCGAAGTTCCTGTGCTGTTCGCCCAACCTCGACCTGTTCGACATGGGCAAGGACGATCTGATCCCCGAATGCACCGATATCGTTGGCGGCGCTTACCTGATCGAACAGATCATGGAAGACGACGACGTCAGGGTGCTGACCTACTGAGGAGCTCGCGATGGGCGCTGCGCATACTTCTACCCGCGTAGAAAAATACATCGGCGACCCGGTGCTGGGCACCGAGGAAGTCGATCGCGAGACGCTGGAAGAGATCTTCAACGATATCCAGGCAGACCTGCGCTTCGACCACGAGTTGAACGGCTGCCTGAACTGCGGCATCTGCACCGCCACCTGCCCGGCGGCGCATTATTACGACTTCAGCCCGCGCGAGATCGTGCAGCTGCTGTGGACCGAGAACCTCGAAGGCATCTACGATGCGATGCAGGAGAAGATCTGGTCCTGCGCGCAGTGCTATACCTGCGCCGCGCGCTGCCCCTTCGGCAATTCGCCCGGCGGCCTGGTGATGCTGATGCGCGAGACGGCGATCAAGCACGGCATGGAAAGCGCCAAGAGCGTGCTGCGTCCGTTCAGCCGCGTGATGCTGAAGCTGATCTCCACCGGCAACCAGCTTTCGCCTGACATGATCAACCCCGATCACTTCGGCGACTGGGGGCCCAACATCTCGAAGATCGACGCACCGCTGCATGTGCTGCGCAAGGCGATCCCGATGCCCACGCTCAATACCATCAAGACGGCGTGGGAAACCAACCTCAAGACCTCGGTGGAACTGTACACGATCTGGGAAGAATCGGGCGTGCTCGACCAGCTCGAAACCATCGATGAAAACCTGTTCGACGTGATCGAGGACATCATGGACGAGAAGCGCGACGAGTGGGACGACTTCCTGGAGGACCAGGAAGACGAAGACGACGACGATTAAGGAACAGTCATGACCACCCCTACCGGAAACGACGGCGAACGCTTTACCGGCCACGGTGCCGAATGGCGTGATTCAAATCTCTCTGCTGCCGAGGCGCAGCAGGCCACGAGCTGGGTCGAACAGAAGATCGACAAGCGTTCCATGCTCACCAACAAGGACCGGGTGCATGACATCCGCGATGCCATGTGGGAGCTGGAGAAGGACGGCCAGATCAAGGTTCACCGGGTGGAGGACCAGCACGCCCCGCGCATGGCCAAGACGCTGTTCGGCTGGGACAAGAAGATTCCCACCCGCCAGCTGTGGCACCACAAGAGCTGCGGCCAGTGCGGCAACATCCCGGGCTATCCCACGGCGCTGCTGTGGATGATGAACGAGATGGACATCCCCTATCTCGACGAGACTGACCAGACCAGCTGCACCGCGTGGAACTACCACGGTTCGGGAATTGGCAACGTCGTTTCGCTGGCAGCGGTGTTCCTGCGCAACTTCCACCAGGCCTATGTCTCGGCCAAGGCGGAGGGGCTGCCCGAAGGCTACTACTACCCGCTGGTGCACTGCGGCACCTCCTTCGGCAACTACAAGGAAATCCGCGAATACCTGATCCTGTCCGCCAGCCTGCGCGAGAAGGTGACGGAAATCCTCGGCAAGCTCGATCGGCTGGTCGACGGCAAGCTGCTGATTCCCGAAGAGATCGTGCACTATTCCGAGTGGGTCCATGCCATGCGCAAGGACATCGCCAACCGCCAGCAGTTCGACGTGTCGAACGTGCGCGCCACGATCCACCCGGCCTGCCACGTCTACAAGATGATCCCGCAGGACGTGATCTATGACGACGAGGTGCTCGACGGGAACCGCGTAGCGGTGTCCACCGGCATCGTGCAAGATCTGGGCGCCCAGGTGATCGACTACTCCACGTGGTACGATTGCTGCGGCTTCGGCTTCCGCCACATCATTTCCGAGCGCGAATTCACCCGCTCCTTCGCCATCGACCGCAAGATCAAGGTCGCCATCGACGAAGCCAAGGCGGACGTGATGATCGGCCACGACACCGGCTGCATCACCACGCTCGACAAGAACCAGTGGATCGCCAAGGCCGATCCGCGCAACGAGGACAAGGATTATTCCCTGCCCGTCATCGCCGATATCCAGTTCGCCGCGCTCGCCTGCGGGGCGCATCCCTACAAGATCGTGCAGTCGCACTGGCATGCGTCGCCAATGGAGCGCCTGTTCGACAAGATGGGGATCGACTGGGAAGCCCGCAAAGCCGAGTTTGAGGACTACCTCAAGCTGGTCGAGCAGGGTCAGCAGGACAACCTTTACGACCCGCGCCGCCGCATCACTGGCGGTCCCGGATATATCCCGCCTGAAAAGCGCAACCAGATCGAGGCCCAGTCGTGAGCAAGCCGTTTCTCGTCGTCGGTGGTGGACCCGCCGGCCTTTCCGCCGCCCATTCGCTCGCCGCGACGGGCAACAAGGTCACGCTGGTCGAGAAGGCAGACCGTCTCGGCGGCGCGCCGATCCTCTCGGGCTATGCCAAGCTGGTGCCCAGCGGTGAGTGGGCCAAGGACGCCATCGGCTCGATGGTCGACCGGGTTGTGAACAACGACCTGATCGATGTCATCACCGATACCACGGTGAAGGAATTCTCCGGCGAACCGGGCAATTTCACCGCCATGCTTTCCAACGGCACCACCGTGGAAGCCGGCGCTACGGTGCTCGCCACCGGTTTCACCCACTTCGATTCCATCAACAAGCCCGAATGGGGCTTCGGCATGTTCCCCGACGTGGTCACCACCACGCAGGTGGAACAGATGATCTCGAGCGGCAAGGGCATCCGCCGCCCCTCCAATGGGGAGCCGCCCAAGCGCGTCGCCATCCTGCTGTGCGTGGGTTCGCGCGACCGCCAGATCGGGCGCGAGTGGTGCTCGAAGATCTGCTGCTCGGTCTCGGCTAAGATGGGCATGGAAATCCGCGAGGAACTGCCCGATTGCCATGTGTACATCTACTACATGGACATCCGCACCTTCGGCCTGCTCGAAGAAGTCTACTGGAAGAGCCAGGAAGAGCACAAGGTCAAGTACATCAAGGCGCGTATCGCCGAAGTCACCAGTGATGGCGACAAGGTGATCGTCAAGGGCGAGGACACGCTGGTCAAGCGCCCGATCACCATCCCCTTCGACATGGTTGTCCACGCCATCGGCATGGATCCGAATGTCGACAACATGCTGCTCTCCAGCATCTTCGGAGTGGACCTGCACCACTGGGGCTACATCCACCGCGAGAACACCTATGGCACCATGGGCGCCACCTCGCGTCCGGGCGTATTCGTCGCAGGCGCGGCAACGGGGCCGGAAACGATCGACGATTCGATCGCGCAGGGCGCGGCGGCGGCCATGTCCGCCATCGCCTCGGTCAGCCCCAAGCTGGAGGCTGCGGAATAGAATCGTGAGCGCGCGAGCGAACCTTTCTGCCTATCATCCCGGGGAGGAGGATCTCGCGATCCGCCTCGACCTCGATGGCGAGGCGCTGGGCCACGCGCTGTCGCTGCTGCTGGGCGCGGCAGAGCATCACGGCGGGATCGAGAAGATCGTCCAGGCGCTGGAACTGAAGGCGGAACTGTTCGCCGATGCCTTCGCCAGCAAGGGCGCAGACCTCAACCCGGACAATTTCCTCAAGCTGTGCATGTTCATGCCGACGGTGCGCCGCCGCATGGGTGAATATGCCGACGGCGCCGCATTCCTGACACTGAAGGAAGCGATCGAGGAACTGTTCGAGGACGGCGATACCGACGCTCGGATCGTCCGTTTCCAGGAGCGCTTCCCACAAGGCAAGAAGTTCCGCTGGGTGCGCGACCTTGCTGCCGAGATCCTGCACAACACCAACCGCGAACTCTATCCGCTGATGACTCGCTGGGTGTGGGACCACAGGGCCAACTCCGGCGTGCTGCGCGAAATCTGGTTCGCCGAAGACGTCGACAACATGCAGATCGACGTGCCCGATCGCTACGCCACCTTCCTCAAGCTGCGCGAGGAACTGTCGGGCTATCTCACCGACAACGGCGTGTTCCGCGACGTGCCCACCTATGTCGACCTGCTGTGCGCGCAGGTCTACGCCGGCTACATCGCCAGCCAGGGCGGTGCCTTCCTCAAGGCCGATTTCGCCAGCGAGCAGGACAGTTTCCTGTTCGTGCTGCGGCTGCTCGGCCTCGACGGGGTGAAGCCGAAGGTCGCCGGGGAAAGCTCTCGCGGCGATGACGCCATCGACCTCTCCGACATCATGACAACCTCGCGCCTGATCGGGAACGCCTGACATGCCTATTCACGAAAAAAGCCTGATCCGGCCGGAAAATCTTTCCACCCACGAACACCTCGTGATCGACGGGGTGGACGTTTCCGGCGACTGGTCCACCTTCATCCGCAGCCGTGTCGTCACCGACTACAACGAAGATCTGCAGGACGAGATCGCGGCCATGCCCGGCGGTGAATACATCCACCGCTGCTGGCAGTGCGGTTCATGCACCAACAGTTGCACTGTCAACGCCGAGAACCCCGATTTCAACCCGCGCTACTGGATCTACCTCATCCGCATGGGGATGGAGAGCGAGCTGGTGCGTGACAAGGACATCATCTGGCAGTGCGTCAGCTGCAACAAGTGCACCAGCGCCTGCCCGCGCGACGTGGTGCCCGAAGGGGTGATGAAGGCGACCGCTCACTGGCTGGAACTTAAAGGCTATACCGAACCTTCGAACTCCACCGTGTTCGACGAGATCTTCACCGAACAGGTGGTGGAACGCGGCAAGATTGAAGACGGCGAAGTGCTGATGGAGTTCCTGCAGAAGACCGGTCAGCCGCTGACGCAGGACTGGCTGGTGCAGATGGTCAAGCAGATGGTCTCCGGCTTCTCGATCCCCACGCTGTTCAAGATGGGCTGGAACACCGTTTTCAAGCCCAAGACCAGCGACTGGTCGAGGGCCCGCGACGCGATCCGCGAACATATCGAAGAAGAAGAGGCGGCGAGGCAACGGGCGCTTGGCCTCGATCCGGCCGAATAGGGATTTTGCAAAGATGACTGACACGATCGACGACCGGAAGCAGCGTTACAAGAAGGTGGCCTATTACCCCGGCTGCGCGCTGGAAGGGTCAGCGCAGCCCTATGACATTTCCACGCGCGCCGTAGGCAAGCACCTCGGCCTGCAGCTGGAGGACGTGAAGGACTGGAACTGCTGTGGGGCGATGGAAGTCAAGAACATCGATCCCGAGATCCAAACCTACCTCTCCAGCCGGGTGATGAGCCAGGCGAAGAACAAGAACGGTGCCGACGTGGTGATGGCGCCGTGCAACGGCTGCTATCACAACCTCAAGAAGGCCGAATACGACATCGCCAACAAGCCCAAGTCGAAAGAGACGGTCGAGAAGATCTCCGCCAAGGCTGGACACGAGGCTTACCATGAAGGCGAGATCGAAACGATCCACGCGCTCGACTGGATCAAGTGGGGCTATGGCGAGGAAGAACTGCGCGCCAAGATCAAGGGCGGGCTGAAGGGCCTGAAGGTCGCAAACTACTATGGTTGCATGTACACCCGCCCGCGCCACATCTTCCCCGAAAAGGGCAAGGGTGGCGACAGCGAAAGCCTGACCAAGCCGCACTACATGGACGACCTGCTGGCTATTGCCGGGGCGGAAAACGTCGACTTCCCGCTGAAGACCGCCTGCTGCGGCGGTGCGCACAGCCTGTCGGATTCCGACATGTCGACCAAACTGGTTCTCAACATCCTCGAAGCGGCCGAAGCGGCAGGTGCGGAAGTAATCGCCACCGAATGCCCGACCTGCCACTCCGGCCTTGAGATGCACCAGATCCGCGCATTGAAGCGCCTCTCCAAGGACACCAACGTCAAGGTGGTTTACTTCACCCAGCTACTGGGCCTTGCCATGGGTATGTCGCCGCGCAAGCTCGGCATCCATGCCAATGTGTCGAAATCGATCCCCCTTCTCAAAGAGCGCGGTATCGCCTGATGACGCGCAGCATCGCCCAGATCGAGGAATGGCTCGAAAGTGGCGAACGGGCCGCCGATCCGCTCGAGCACGCGGGCGAGCTGGTGAAGGCGGGCGAAGAGGTGCTGGAAAACTGGATCCTCGCTCACGGTGGCACGCCAACCGATGAAACGCGCGAGAACTTCCGCCTGCTCGCACTGCACCGGCAGGGCGCCAAGGGTGACCCGAGCTTCAATGCCTGCCGCGAGACGTGCCGTGAGATCGCCTATCACTACAACCTGGTGAAGCTGGAAGCGGCCGATGGCCGTGGTCAGGATACCGTGGCAATGATGCGACTGGTGACAAAGCATCTCGTTCTGTTTATCGGCGGTAAACTGAGGGAAGCGGGTTTGGGGGATTTCTGTTGTTCCTCGCGCTCGCTGCGCAGCAAACCGGACCGGAAAGTCGACTATCTGGGAGTCTAATATGCCGAGTGTACGCGGATGTAACCTGCCCGATGATTTGCTCTACGATGTGGAGAACCACATCTGGATTACCGAGGAAGGCGACGGCAACATCAAGATCGGCATGACCGCGGTCGCTACCGCGCTCGCCGGTGAACTGGTTGCCTTCACCCCGAAGAAGGTCGGCAAGGCGATCAAGCCGGGCAAGAGCTGCGCGATCGTGGAAAGTGGCAAGTGGGTTGGCCCGGCCAAGTCCGTCGCGGGCGGTGAAATCGTGGCCATCAACGAGGCACTTGTCGCCCAGCCCAGTCTCGCCAATGACGATCCCTACGCCAACTGGATGGTTATCCTGAAGCCCGACGACTGGGACGGCGTGAAAGGCCAGTTGACCCCAGGTTCGGAAGTCGCCGGCCCCTACGAAGCCAAGATGGACGCTGACGGCTTCGCCGGCTGCGGCGGCTAAGGCTACCGGAGCGTCGCTTGGATCTTCCCCTGGAACAGATGCAGGAAAACGCCTCGAAGGCAACCAGCCTGCTGAAATCGATGGCAAACGAATCGCGCCTGATGATTCTTTGCCAGCTCTCGCAGGCCGAGATGTCGGTCGGCGAGCTTAGTGAGTGCATTCCGCTTTCGCAGTCCGCGCTTTCGCAGCACCTCAGCGTGCTGCGGCGGGAGAACTTGGTGAAGACGCGCCGGGAATCGCAATTCGTGTGGTATTCGCTCGACGGCGAAGCGGCCAAGGCCGTGATCGGCACGCTTTACGAGCTGTTCTGCGCCGAATGCGCCACGCCGGATACGGCCTCTGCCTAGCCCCTAGAGGCAGTGGATCAGCACCGCGATCCGCGCCTCATGAAACTGCTTCCATGCATCAAGCAAAACCGCGTCCGCCTCGCCATCATCAGGCGCTGCCAGAAACCCGTGCATCGCGGCAATCAATGCCACCAGCTGTTCCTTGAGCTCGCCGGTGCGCAAGTCGCCCGGTGTCCATTCCAGATACAGTGCTTCCTTGTGCAGCTCCTCCAGGTCCGAAATTTCCTCGGCCTTGGCTTTCAGGCGCTCGACACGTCGCAGGTCCTCCCGCGCAAGGTGCGCCTGGAAATAGCTTTCAGACGTGTCGGCAATCGATTGCAGGTAGGTTTCGAGCTGCATTAAGGTCCCCGTCAAGCTTCATATCCCGGTTGCATTGGAAGGATAGCAGACTGGAAGGCGCCACTGCCAGCACAACGAACAAGGCCGACACGAATGTTAGCAGCCTACACCCAATGGTAGCCTTCCTCTGGCAACTGCCTGTTGGACTGCCTGAGTGCCAATGTCCGGTAGCGGATCTCACCAAGCCTTAGCGTGCTGCTTTTGTCAGGCGGCCTCAGGGCTTCGCAACTCTGCCAAACGCCCCGCCAACTCGGGTTCGATGGTTGTGATCAAGACACGATTTCAATCACATCGGCAAGTGGATCATAACTGATATCGAGGCCGCCAGCACGCAGCTCATCAAAGGCAATATACCTGGTCCCAGTATCGATACGGGCAAACATATCCTCGGGCAGCAAGTTGCTCAAGTCTTCCGAAGAAACATGCAGCCGTGATTGCTGGTCGATGGCAAGGTTGACAAGACCGACAGCCCGCCCGTTGAGGTGGATCGGCTTGGCTATTTCCAGGTCGTTCGAATGATCATTCATCGCCCCCAGATCAAAATCGACACCCAGTACTCTTTGACCGCCGGACAAAACCAGGACTTGCTCTTGAGTCCGCGCAGCCTCCCTTGTTTGATCGTCACCTCTGGCAGGATCAGGGAGATCGAACGACGGTTCAGTCTCGCTATCCGCCGACTCAAGTCCTTCCGGCAAGTTCTCGAACCCTAATTGCGCAACGAGAGGCAGCATCTCCTCGCCATTCTGCGGAAGCGCCGACCTCTGCACATAGACCGGATTCTCGAGTGCGAAGCGGTCAAGCAAGAGTATTGACATGGCGACACCCAGGAGAAGGCCAAGCAAGGCCGAAGCCGCGCAGGTCCAGCCAAGCATGTGGCTTGCGAAATGTTCTCTTGCGCCAGCGGTAAACACGTGCCGGAGACCCTACAGTTGCGAAGAAAACTAAGCATGCAAAGGTGCAGCTGGCAAGTTCGATGCCAATCGATGGCGTATAGTGCTTTGAAATATAGTACTTTAATATCGGTTACCGCTTCGGTAACCATGCACCCCTACCCGGTCTTAGCGAAATGCACGCCATCAGGCCTGCATGACTCAGGATCGGGCAAACCACCTCCGCACCGCATCGCAGTTGGCCAAGCTGCTACTCGGCGCGTGCCTGTCTGCCGGCTGTCTACCGGCAACGGCACAGGCATTCGTGATGCCCGATCCGCTTGCCTACGAGCATTCAGGCACAACATCCTGCCCCGTTCGCCGCATGGAACCCGCAGCAGCCGCAGGTTCGGTTGACGGAGCGGAAGCGACCAAGTCCAATGCTATCCTAGGCGGACAACCGAGTGCGCTGGACCTGATCCGACAGCAGCAAGGTCAGCTTTCCCAGGTGACGCCGGCAGTGCGGCTGGCGAGTGTGGCAAATGTGCCAGTCGCCTATTCGAGCTCCTGCTTCACGGCGAGTTCGCTGGACACGACGATGCCCGTCGCGGCCCGAACGTCGGCGATTGCGGCGCAGGTGTCTGCCGATGACTTTCTCGGCAGTTCGCGCGTTGGTATCCGCAATACTCCGTTCAACGATGAATGGCAGCGCGTTTCCTCGGCGAACCTGGCATCCACGAATGTCGAAACCCTGCTGGGTGGTGGCGGACAAGCGGACGTCGAAACGCTCTCACTGGTCAATCGATGGGCCAATCGCAGCATCGAATATACCGATGATCTGGCAAACTATGGTGCCCGCGACTATTGGGCGACAGCGAATGAGACGCTGCGGTCCGGTCGCGGTGACTGCGAAGATTTCGCGATCCTCAAGTATCAGATGCTCGCCGCTCTGGGCTTCGATCGCCGACAGATGTTCCTGACCCTTGCACGCGATCTGGTGCGCAACGCCGATCACGCCGTACTCATCGTCCGTGTCGGTGGTCGTCAGTTCATGCTCGACAACGCAACCGACGTGCTGCTTCCGGCGGGCGTTTCCTATGACTACCGACCGACAATGAGCTTCAACACCGAGTCAGCTTGGCTGCATGGCTTCAGCACCCCTGCCCCAACTCCAAACACGCGGCAGCCAGCCCAGGCGCAGTTTTCCTATCTCTCGGACAGTGCGGTATCGAGCGCGCGGGTGACCGGCTTCAACAGATAGGCGAGAATGCTCTTGGCCCCGGTGATGATCTCGACTTCGGTGATCATGCCCGGAACGATGGGAAACTGCTGGCCATCCTTTTCAACATAGCTACGCTCGGTCTCGATCAGGACACGATAGTAAGCCTCGCGCTCCACCTCGTCATAGATGCTGTCGGCCGAAACTTCGACGACGTTGCCGGTCAAGCCGCCATAGGTGGCAAAATCATACGCCGTCACCTTCACATTCGCGGGATCGCCGACAGCCACGAAGCCGATATCACGGGGACTTACCCGGGCTTCCACCAGCAGGCGGTCGCCAACTGGCACTACCTGCATGATAGTCTCGCCCGCGCCGACAAAGCCGCCCACGGTCGTAACCTGCAGGTTGTTCACGATTCCCGTGGTTGGCGAACGCAGTTCGTTGCGATCGCGCCGCGCCGCTGCGCCCCTGATACTTTCTTCGTTCACCGCAATGCGCGTTTCGACTTCGCTGCGCTCGTCCAGCGCCTGCTGGCGGAAATCCAGCCGCGCGGCCTGCAGGTCCGCCTGCGCTTCGCGGATGGACGCGGAAGCCCGCGCGGCAGCCTGGCGTGCTGCTGAAAGTCTGCCACGCACGTCTACCAGTTCGCGCCGAGCGGTAAGCAGTTCAGTCTGGGGCACAATGCCCTGCTGCGCCAGCGGCTCCAGCATCGTTACCTGCTCTTGTGCCAACGTTACGCTTTCCTGCAACGATGCTGCCGTGGCTTCTGCCTCTCGCAAATCACGGCGCCGCTGCTCCACCGCAGCTGACAGGGCTGCCTCGCGGCTGCGCGCCGTGGCCAGGCGGGCGCGCTGGAGTCGTGCCTCTTCAGCGCAGACCGACCCGGGTTCGCAGCCCATCTGGGAGCCTACGGCCTCCCCTTCCAACCGCTCTGCCCTGACGGCAAGGCGCGCGTTTTCCGCTTCAAGCTGTCCCAGTTCCGAAGCCGCCAGACTGTCATCCAGCCGGACCAGCACCTGGCCTTCTTCCACGCTCTCACCGCTCCGCACCAGAATTTCGGCAATGACCGATGGCTCGGCGGGTTGCACCAGTTGTGCCTGGCTCGACGGGATTACCCGGCCCTGCCCGCGCGTGATCTCGTCAACCTGTGCAAGGCTGGCCCAGATCACGAGCAAGATGATCGCCCCGGCAGAAATTGCAATCAGCTTGCGGTTCGCATCCCAACTCGCGAACCGTTCCTTCAGGCTCATGGTCGCGTGCTCCCGGCAAGCTGCGGCGCAAGGGCCTGCAACTGCTGGTCTTCCAATGCCGCACGATAGCCGCTGCTGGCGGTGGTCGGATCGGGAATCGACAGCGTCCAGCCCGTGGACGTATCCAGACGCCCGCCAACGTCATTGTCCGCTCGACGATCGGTTATGTCGCGCGGTTGATCGGCCATCGCCTGCGTTCCCATGTCGTCACCAAGCTCTTCCGCATCAGCCTGTGCATACCGTGCAGGGTCGAATGTCGGCTTGAACTCGCGACCGTTCCAGTGCGCGCTAAAATTGGCCGAACGCCCTGCGCGGCCCGGCAGGCGATAGAATATGTGCCGCCCTTCCACGTGAACCTTCTCCAGCCGGTAAGCCCAGTAGGGCAGGACGTAATCGGCATGATAGTGCGTCGCCGTTCCCACGCGTTCCTCCACATAACCATCAAGGGCCGCGCGTGCGACGACGCGCGACTGTCGCCAGAGGTCAGGCAGCGGCATGCGCGCAAGGGCTCCATCGCACGTGTAGCTGAACTGACACACAGGATCGCGCCACCCCTGATAGATCACACCGCATACCGAGGATGGATAGGCCGGGTGTGCCACGCGATTAAGGATTACCTGGGCCACGCCGCGTTTTCCCGCGACGCTCTCGTTGGCGGCCTCGAAATAGATCGCCTCAGTCATGCAATCGAGCGCGGTGGCATAGCTGGCGGACTGCGCCGAGATGCTGCGAAAGGGGGCCATGCGGTCGCTCAGCCTTGCAGCGAACGGAATGCCGGCGTTGCGCACCTGCGCAGACTGCTCGTCCTGGTCGATCAGGGCGGTTCCTGGCACCGTGTAATTCCGGAGTTCGAGCGCGAGCGCGTTCGCCCGATCCTGCTGCGCATGCCGATCGGCCAGGCTGATGCCTACCGCAACGGGCATGCTGGGGGCGGAAAGGAAGACCAGCGCCGCCCCGCCCAGGATCATTCGAGACAGGTCGGCGGGCGCAATGCGAAATCGGGCCAGGAGAGCTTTCAGCATGGCGCTAACCCGCCTTTCCCGGCAGGTTCTGCAGGATCTCGGCCTTGGGGCCGTCAGCCACGATCCGACCGTTGTTCAGAACGATGATGCGGTCGCAAATCTCGAACAACGCCGGTCGGTGCGTGGCCACCACCAGAGTCTGCCTCTCGCCGATGGTCTCACGCAACCGCGCCACCAGCTGGCTTTCGGTGTTGGCGTCCATCGCCCCTGTGGGTTCATCCAGGAACAGCAGCTCGAACGGCGACACGAATGCTCGAGACAGAGCCAGAAATGCGCGCTGGCCACCCGAAAGGCGCCGACCTTGCTCACCCACTTCCCGATCGAACCCGGCTGCATCACGTGCCAGGAATGCATCCGCCCCGCTCTTGCCGAGCGCAGCGATGACGTCTTCGTCGCTCGCCCCGGGAGCCCCGAGGGCGATATTCTCGCGCACGCTGCCGGTAAACAGGTTGGCGTCCTGGCCAACGAAGCGGAAAGCCCGGCGCATTTCGGACGGACGGAACTGGCGACTGTCGATCCCCTCGATGGTTAGCGCCCCATCCGTTGGCGGGTAGAGACCGCACAAAATCCGGCCGAGCGTGGACTTCCCCGACGCAACACGGCCAACCACCGCGATGCGTTCACCCGGTTCAATCGTCAGGTCGAGATGTTCCAGCGAATTCACCGGACTATCCGGATAGGCGAAGGACAGGTTTTCAAGCGCAATCCTGTAGCCTGCCGCTTTTGCAGGAGGCAGCGACATGCTCCCCGCCTGACGTTCATCCTCGCCTTCGAACAGGGCCTCGATCGAATCGAGCGCTTCGCGCGCTTGCCTGCCGCGCGTAAGCAGGAACGCGATCTGTCCTGCAGGTGCCAGCGACCGCGATGCCAGCATGACGATGGCGATGATCGCACCCATGGTAATCTCGCCAGCGGCGAAGAGATAATAGCCGCCAATCACCAGCGAGACGCTGGATATCTGCTGGAACGACGAAGCAAGGGCAATGGCTGTCGAAGAAATGCGACGCAGGCGCAGCTGTGAATTGCTGCCGACCTGCGCCAGCGAATGCCACTTGCCCAGCAACCGTCGTTCGCCGGACACGCTTTTCAGCGTTTCCATGCCGGCAATCGATTCCACCAGCACAGTCTGCTGCAGCCCCATGTCTGCCTGGGCATCGCGTGCGGCATCTGTCACCTTGCGTTGCAGCACCAGGCCCGCAATTGCCATCAGGATCATTGCCGCCAGCGGCACCAGCGCCAACCATTTGGCAATATAGGCGATCACGGCGATAAACAGGAAAAGGAAGGCCAGATCGACCACGAGCACGATGGTGGTGGAGGCAAAGAAATCACGCACTAGCGCATATTCACTAACCCGCGCCGCCAGCGCGCCGGTGCTGCCGCGCCGCCCGCTCATGGGCGTCGAGAGCACGCGCGAGAACAGCTTCTGCGACAATCGCAGGTCAAGTTTGCGACCGATCTGATCGACAACATTAGTGCGTGCCCTGCGCAGCGCGAATTCAAGCGCAAAGGCCAGCAGCACTCCGGTTGCCAGCACCCACAGCGACGCTTCCGCACGATTGGGAATGACCCGGTCGTAAACGTTCATGGAAAAGATCGGCAACGACAACGCCAGCGTGTTGATAATCAGCGAGGCGAGCAGCACCGGGCGGAATGCCTTGCGTTCCTTGCGCAGTTCCGACCAGAACCAGTGATATCGACCCTTCGCATGCCACGGGGCATCTTGTTCACGCAGGCGATCGGAATTGGCGACGACGGTGATCAGTTCGCCGCAAAACTCCTCTTCGACTTCGCCGATGGGCCGCCAACTGGCTTCTTCCGCATCCGCCGGGAAGACCAGCAGATCAGATCCGGAAATCTCCAGGATCGGAAGCGCTGCACCTTCGTCCATGCGAGCGATCGCCGGATAGGCATCGGGCCCGCGCGGCAGCTTCCGGCCAGTTGCGGTTTCGTGGTTCATGCCCGCAAGGTCCAACGCCGCCGACGCTTGGTGAAAAGGCAGCAGACCCGCTTCGTTGCGGGGCAAGGTATCGAAGAGCGCCTTCGGATCAGGCAAGCCAAAATGCGCGGCAAGCCGGGTCAGGGCCAGAACCAGCGTGTCTTTCTCAACTGATCCGGAGAAGTCTCCTGACTGATACACGCTTTATGCTCCTCGGTCGTCGCCAACCGCTAGCGCGGATAGCGACGCCGATGCAATTCTGCTGGCACAGGTGGCCCATAATCGAACCGTTCGCGCTCCATCATGCCAGCACCTGCGCCTGGTGACAGATCAAGCGCATCAAGGAACTGATTGGTTGCTGCCAACACCTGATACTGGGCGAAAATCTCGGAAAAGCGGGAAGTTTCGCGACGCACCTGGGTGTTGAACCGCGTATTCTGCGCATCAAGCACATCAAGCAGCGAGCGACGACCGATATTGAACTGGCTGCGATAGGAAAGCAGCAGGTCATCACTCACCTGCGACTGACGTTCGAGCGCCGAACCGATCGTCTGCTGGGCTGCCATTGCCGTCCAGGCATTGGTTACATCCTCTTCGGCTTCGCGCACGCGATCATGCAGGCGATAGCGGGCCTCGCTCGCGCGGCGGACCATTTCCTGCACCTGAGCGGCGCGGCGACCGCCATCGAAAAGCTGCCAGCGCACATAGACCCGTCCCTGGACATCGTTGGTTTCACCCTGAAACCCATCGATATCGTCACCGATGCGCCCGGTCAGGTCGACGCCGATTTCCGGCGCAAGCTCGCCACGCGCGGACATGACCATTGCATTGGATGCATCCACGTCTGCCTGGGCCTCGCGGACAAGCGGGTTGTTCGTCCGCGCCATGCCGATGGCGGCTTCCTCGCTGGCGGGCAGCATCGACGCCATGGCTGGCGGCAGGTTTACCCGCGAAATGTCGAGCCCGGTCAGGCGGCGCAGCGAGGTGCGCGCATTTTGCAAGTCTTCCTCGGCTTCGGCATGCAGCACCATGGCCGCCTGCAATCGTTCTTCCGCCTGCTGCAAGTCAGCGACGCTGATCGATCCTTGCTGCACGCCTTCGGAGAGGCTGGACGTCATTTGCTGGTGGAAGACGACGTTGTCCGTTGCTGCAGCGACAATCCGTTCCTGCAGCAGGAGGTTCAGATACTGCCGCGCCACCTGCAGTGCGATGAATTCCGAACGCTCGACCACGCGCAGGGACGCACCATCTACCCGCGCAGCCTGCCGCAGCAATTCACCACGGCGCCTGCCAAAGTCGATTACAGTCCAATCCAGCCTTGCCCGTGCTTCAAGCGGGTTCAGCCAGTCATCGGCAATGTTGAGCGCGCGCCGAGTGGTGTTTTCCAGCCTGCGCACACCAGCTGATGCTTCCACATCAATCGTCGGAAAATACAGCGACTGCGCCTGCTCGCGCTCGAACTGGATTGCCTCGGTGTTCATCTGCGCCTGGATGACTTCGGGGTTCGAGGCGATGGCAGTTTCAATTGCATCGCGCATCGAGACCGCGCCACCATCGCTTTGTGCCATTGCTACAGGTGAGCAGGTTGTCAGGGCAACGGCGATTACGATCTTGCCAAAAGCATTCATCTTCTCATCCCCCAACTAGTCAGCCGAAATCTCGACCCGGCGATTCTGCGGGCTTCGCGTACCATCAGCCAATGGCACCCGAGGTTCGCTCTCGCCCCTTGCAGCGACGTCGATACGGACCCCGCCGATATTCCTGCTGCGCAAGGAAGCAGCCACGGCATCCGCGCGTTCCTGCGACAGCGCAATGTTGTAGGCATCACTGCCCGCCTGATCGGTGTGGCCGACGACGGTCAGCGCTGTCCAACCGCAGACCGAGATGTTTTGCGCCACGGAATTCAGGATCGGCTCTGCATCAGGACGGAGAGTGGCTTCGTCGAAGTCGAAGAACACCATGCCCACGATGGCATCATCGCAAAGCTCCGGGCGTTGCTGCGGCGGCGGTGGCGGCGGAATGACCGTTGCCACGGGCGGAGCCGACACATCGTTCATCCGATCGAACGCCTCAGCGCACTTGCCGATGCTGGTTTCATCGCGGGTGGATGATTCCATGAAGCCAAGCGCGATGCCGCACTGGACCTTCGTTTCGAGCGCCCAGAGGTAGCGCGGATCATCCGCAGCGATAAAACTGTTATCCAGAGAAGCCGCCAGCCCGGCTTGGTAACGCCGGTCAAGTTCACCCACCAAGGCAGAATCGCCAAGAGCCATTAGCTCTGCCGTATCCTGCGATTGCGCCTGCGCCGCCGGGCTGGAAACGATGAGTATTGCCCCTGCCAAACCGGTCAAGGCGGTCAACGAACGTAGCTTACGCATTGCAAATCCCCCAATTAACCATGTGATAGAGCAAGTTCGGCACCGTCGTCCACGGAAACTTCGTTAATGCCCGGCACCATGGTTATTGCGGAACCACCGATATCCAAGCCCAGGATTTCGGAAATCTGGTCTGTCACGATTTCCGCTGCTGCCACATGACCGTCAGACGGTTGATCCTCGAACTGCTGCACCAGCGCATCGACTGCACCTTCCGCCAGCACGTCAGCGATGGCTTGCTTGGCAGCGGCACCGTTCATGGCATCCGGGGCGCGCGAAGGAACGGCATCACCGATGATGAGCAAGGCTTCCATCATGCCTGCAGCTGCCATATCCGGTCCTGCGAAGGAAATGGCGGCAGGCTCCGGCGCGATGTCGGCAACCGGTGCCTCTGGCGGAGCAGCGCCATCTACCGCGCCGCCGCCGTCCAGCGGATTGGAAAGGGTTTCCATCGCGTTCGATGTGCTAGAGGACTGCGGACCAGATGCGGTCCCGCTTGCCGTGCCTTCCCCACCCAGCAGGACCGGGGTCGCAAAGCCATGGAAGGCAGCTGCATCAAGCATAAGGGAATTCTGCCCTGAGACCGCCCAGCCTGCATTGACCGAAGACAATCCGTCGATCGAGAAGGCCGGCATTTCGAACGCGGCCGCTGCTTGCGGCATGCCCGCCAGGAAGCCCGCCATCGCAGCAGACACAATCGCGCTGTCCGACAAGCGGTTTTCCAGCATGGACATCAGGTTGCCATTGGTCTGGTCACTGCTAGCCTGGCCCAATACTGCATCGGCAGAAGCCCGAAGCAGAGCCTCGTCCTGCGTTCCAAATTTGACTTCGTCGCCCGTTTCGAAGGCAGCATCAGAGACCAATCCGACAGAACCATCGGCCATCGTGAAGCTGGCGGTGCCAAAAACTGTCACATCGCCGTCTGCTGCACTCGTCAGGACACCGTCGGAAACCAGACTGATCGAGACAATGCCGACATCAGTCAGGCTAATGAACTCGCCATCATCCGCCACCGCATCAAGATCGGCATCAATCCACACACCGAACAGGCTATAGTCAGCGTCCGATGCATCGAGGATACCGTCGGCATTGCTGTCAAACCGGGCAGCAACGGCCTCAAGGTCGGTGACACCGTTGCCGCCAAAGACGAATTCGGAAGCGTCGCTCACTCTGCCGTCGGCATTGCCATCGAATGCTAGGATGGCACTGCCCTCGCCAACCCATGCGGTGGTCACCTTCACGCCGTCACCGGTGTAATCGTAGGCGATGCCTGCATCGAGGCTGCTAAAGGCATTCCCCCCACCATCAAGATCGAGAACTACCGGCGTTATGGCCGACGGCACGATTGCATCGAGGTCGGTCAGCACGACACCATCAAGCTTTATCAGGGAATCGTCGCCCTGGCTCGGGCTGCTATTGTCTTGATAATAGAGATAGGTGTCACCACCGACAACAAATGCCAGCAGGTTGTTACCTCCGCCCAAGTCGTTCGATTGGAGGTAGTCTACGGCTGCAGCCAGTTCCCCTTCCGAAGAGAGCGTCAGAGCGCTGCTGTAGGTATTGGAGTCATCAAATGTGATGATGCCATCGGAGATCGCGTGCGACTTGATGGTCTGTCCGCCGACCGTCAGCGCGGAGTCAGTCCCGTCGCTTCCCGATGTGTTAGGAACCACCACGGCCGTTCCATCCAGCAGGATATCGTCAACACTGCTGTCGAAATCGGAAATGGTATCATAGCCGGATACCGTTCCATTATCGCCGCTGCCTGCAAGTGTTGCAGTCGAATGACCATCTTCAATTACAAAGTCATCGCTTCCCGTGCCGCCAGTAATGATGTCCGCACCATCACCGCCGATTAGGACATCATTGGCCCCGTCACGCCCAATGAGGATATCATTCCCGCTGGTACCGTCGAGAGTGGTCTCCCCGGACTGATCGCGATTTACAGTGACGAAAGCATTGTCTGTATCGCTGCCATTGCTGGCGCCGTAGGTAAAATAGCCCCCATCGCCGTCATTGTCGGTGAATGTGATAAGCCCGCTCGAGAACGATACGCTTGTAGCATCTGCACTCGAAACAATGCTGTCGACGGCTGTACCTGCTGCGTCATTGGCCAACAGCAATTGCTCCGCAATGACGATCGGCGAGGATGCATTGGTAATGACAACATCGTTCTTGGCGAAATTGCTGGCTTCGCTCACAGCGGCGATGTCGATGCGGAGCACCGCGGTATCGGTATCACCGTCGCCGTCTACTACAACATATTGGAAATTCTCGATTTCAAGTGCCGGCGTGGTGGAGGGCTCGTAGGTCCAACTGCCGTCGGTGAAATCAAAGGTGAGTTCCCCGCCAAAGCCCGTGGTAACAGTGAATGATGTTCCAACGATTGGCGTACCGACGCTCGGCGTGATCGTGTTCACGCCGTCGAATGAATATACTACGCCATCGACTGCAATCGAAACGACATCCGTCCCGTTCGAGGCGATGACATCATTGGCCAGGACATTTCCGCTGATCGGCGGCGTTACTGCCGAGACCAACGTGTCGACCAGATCCTCAAACTCCGCTGCCAGAATGGGGGCGCCTTCACCGTCAAGATCGACATCTTGCAGGCGGTCAAGATTGATCCCGTTCCCCACACCGATTGCGGTCACGTTGACATTATTGGTGTCAATGAATGTCTGCCACTGTGCAGCCACCGAATCGAGGAGCGAGTTACCGCCGGATCCAGTCTGTTCGTTGGGGTTGCCATCGCTCAGGAAAAACACCTGGTTGCTGGCCGAACTGCTGGGCGTGAAGTCCGCCATCACCTGCTGGATGGCAGCCGTGAAATCGGTAAATCCATTGAAGCTACGGCTACCGCCAAGCTCGTTATTCAAGGAGTCTACCTCAGCCGAAAACGCCTCGAAGCTGGTGAAAGTACCTTCGGTCTGAGCGGTGCCGGAGAAAGTGATCAGCGTCACGTTCACGGTTCCACCGGTTATCTCGAAAAGCTCGAAGGCAGCATCCTTCACCGCGTTGAGCTGGAGATTAAGCTCAGCGTTGTCCACGCTACCGCTGAAGTCGAGCACGAAGGCTGCATTGACGTCCTGATCGATGACAGTGGTATTGGCCAGATCGTCAATTGCATCCGGTGCGTCGTCAAAGACGTTGATGGTGAAATCGCCTGTCACCGGGTCGCCATCGTAATCCGTGAGCGTGAGGCTAACCGGGATGTCGATATCAACCGTCGTAGAGGTGACGCCCACATCGCCTACATTCAGCTTTACCGAACCGCTTTCCTCGTAGGCATCGACATAGGCAATCGTAGTGCCCGGAGGAGCGTTGAAGACGATTTCCTGGATATTGTTGGAGCCGGTCCCGACGATGGTCGTACTCTCGGTAGTCCCGTCGGAATAGTGGGCAACGAAATGGGTTATGTCACCTGCGCCCAGCTTGTCGACGATCAGCGTAACGAAGTTGACGCTATTTAGATTTGTCCCGCCTGGTGGCGTGTAGCTTCCTGCGCCATCATAATCGTCCAGCGGGCCGAAATCGAACCGCAGGAATTCGCCGGCGTCGAAGTTATTGTTCCCAAGGCCAAAGCCTGCAGCCGAACCATTGACGCTGGGGTTCTGCACAACATCGGGAAGCGAACCGGAAAGCCAGTCGCTCAGTTCGGTAGATGTGAACAGCCCGCCATTGCCAACGGGATCCCATCCGGTGACGAGCGTGATTTCATCGCCGGTGCTATCTTGCGTAACAAGCACGCTGGCACTGGGTCCAACGCCATATGCGCCATCGGACAACAGGTCCACCACGGTAGTCTCACCATCGAGAGGCACGATCAGGTCGAACTCGTATTCGCCAGACGGACCTGCACTCGGATCTACCGTGATCGTGAAGACCTCAAGATCACCGGCGTTGAATGTTCCGCTGTTGTCGCTGTCGATATAGGCAGTGAAAACATTGCCTTGCTGGACGCCGGATAGCGGTATCCCGCTTACGGTGATCCCGGTAAGATCCACCGCAATCAAACTGACCTGCGCAGGGCGATCAGCGCCAATCACCTCGTTCAGCGGTTGGCCAACCAGAGGCGATGTGGGGTCGTTGTTGAAGAACCCATCAACGGGAGAAAGTGAAGCGGGTGAATCGTCATCAACCGTAATGCTTAGCGAACCAGTTGCCGTAACCTTGTCACCATCGGAATCTAGACCTTCGATGATAGGAGCAAAATCGATGACGATATCATCCTCGGTGCCCGAAGTCGGATGATCCAAGGTATCGTAAAGCGAAAACTGCCAATCGCCACTACTCTGCAGGTCGAGTAAGAATACTGGGTCACCCGTCGGACCGGCCTTTGCCAGGATACTGCTGCTTGTCACTTCGAAGAAAAGCGCAACACCCCCAGACTCGAGGCCAAGGCTTTCGAGGTATGTCGTGACCGCAGAGCCGGAATCGTCGGCAAATGCAATTGTGAGCGGTCTGTCCGCACCCGGCGTGAAAAGTGTCGCGGCGCTCTGGCCATTACCTGAAGTGCCCGTTGCAACAGTCGTTGTCGCTCCCGCGCCGGCATCAATATCACCAACACCGCCTTCGATGCCACCGGCTAGCAAGTCTTCGTCGACCTGCCCCGTAACAGTCACCGCATTGGCCGTCGGCACGTCATCGACAATGGTGATGTCCAGCGAAGCGGTATCGCTCGACCCGTCGCTGTCGGTCGCCACCACCGCAAAGCTGTCGGTGAACGAGGCATCGTCGGCCCCGGTATGCAGCAGCGAGTTGTCCTGCAGCACGTAGCTGTAGCTGATCGTCGCCGACACCACGTCGCCGGCGCCGTCCAGCGTCGGGGTCACACCCGTCACCGTCAGCAGCCCGTAGACCGGATCGTCGATCGTCACCGGATAGGTCGTCGTCGCATTCGCGTCGAACACCGTCACACCGCCAACCGTCAGCGTCGCCAGACCGTCCGGGCTGTCCACCGTGAACGTGCCCGTCTGCGTCAGTGCGCCGGCATCGGGCGAGCTGCCGTCGGCCAGGTCGTCCTCGTACAGCGTCTCTTCCGCGCCCTGACCGTCAAGCCCGTTGATGGTCACCCCATCGTCAGCGCCGTTGATCGTGATCGTCACCGTCGTCGTCGAGGTGTCCCCGTCGCCATCGGTGATGGTGTAGGTGAAGGTCTCGCTCAGCGTCTCGTTCTGGTCGAGCCCCTGCACGAACGCATTGCTGTTATCCAGCGTGTAGACATAGTCGCCGTTCGCCGCGATCGACAGCGTGCCATAGGCACCCGCCACCGCCGCGCCCACATTGCCAGACACGTCGCCGGTCGCCGTGCCGAACACTACGCCCGTCACGCTCGCCTGGTCCGCACCGTCCACATCGGCCACACCGTCGGTGGTGTTGGCATCGCCCAGATCCGCGCCGGTCAGCACGTTGCCGTCCGCCACCAGCGGACCGTCCTCGGTCACGCTGTCCACGTCCGCATTGGCCGTCGGCACGTCATCGACAATGGTGATGTCCAGCGAAGCGGTATCGCTCGACCCGTCGCTGTCGGTCGCCACCACCGCAAAGCTGTCGGTGAACGAGGCATCGTCGGCCCCGGTATGCAGCAGCGAGTTGTCCTGCAGCACGTAGCTGTAGCTGATCGTCGCCGACACCACGTCGCCGGCGCCGTCCAGCGTCGGGGTCACACCCGTCACCGTCAGCAGCCCGTAGACCGGATCGTCGATCGTCACCGGATAGGTCGTCGTCGCATTCGCGTCGAACACCGTCACACCGCCAACCGTCAGCGTCGCCAGACCGTCCGGGCTGTCCACCGTGAACGTGCCCGTCTGCGTCAGTGCGCCGGCATCGGGCGAGCTGCCGTCGGCCAGGTCGTCCTCGTACAGCGTCTCTTCCGCGCCCTGACCGTCAAGCCCGTTGATGGTCACCCCATCGTCAGCGCCGTTGATCGTGATCGTCACCGTCGTCGTCGAGGTGTCCCCGTCGCCATCGGTGATGGTGTAGGTGAAGGTCTCGCTCAGCGTCTCGTTCTGGTCGAGCCCCTGCACGAACGCATTGCTGTTATCCAGCGTGTAGACATAGTCGCCGTTCGCCGCGATCGACAGCGTGCCATAGGCACCCGCCACCGCCGCGCCCACATTGCCAGACACGTCGCCGGTCGCCGTGCCGAACACTACGCCCGTCACGCTCGCCTGGTCCGCACCGTCCACATCGGCCACACCGTCGGTGGTGTTGGCATCGCCCAGATCCGCGCCGGTCAGCACGTTGCCGTCCGCCACCAGCGGACCGTCCTCGGTCACGCTGTCCACGTCCGCATTGGCCGTCGGCACGTCATCGACAATGGTGATGTCCAGCGAAGCGGTATCGCTCGACCCGTCGCTGTCGGTCGCCACCACCGCAAAGCTGTCGGTGAACGAGGCATCGTCGGCCCCGGTATGCAGCAGCGAGTTGTCCTGCAGCACGTAGCTGTAGCTGATCGTCGCCGACACCACGTCGCCGGCGCCGTCCAGCGTCGGGGTCACACCCGTCACCGTCAGCAGCCCGTAGACCGGATCGTCGATCGTCACCGGATAGGTCGTCGTCGCATTCGCGTCGAACACCGTCACACCGCCAACCGTCAGCGTCGCCAGACCGTCCGGGCTGTCCACCGTGAACGTGCCCGTCTGCGTCAGTGCGCCGGCATCGGGCGAGCTGCCGTCGGCCAGGTCGTCCTCGTACAGCGTCTCTTCCGCGCCCTGACCGTCAAGCCCGTTGATGGTCACCCCATCGTCAGCGCCGTTGATCGTGATCGTCACCGTCGTCGTCGAGGTGTCCCCGTCGCCATCGGTGATGGTGTAGGTGAAGGTCTCGCTCAGCGTCTCGTTCTGGTCGAGCCCCTGCACGAACGCATTGCTGTTATCCAGCGTGTAGACATAGTCGCCGTTCGCCGCGATCGACAGCGTGCCATAGGCACCCGCCACCGCCGCGCCCACATTGCCAGACACGTCGCCGGTCGCCGTGCCGAACACTACGCCCGTCACGCTCGCCTGGTCCGCACCGTCCACATCGGCCACACCGTCGGTGGTGTTGGCATCGCCCAGATCCGCGCCGGTCAGCACGTTGCCGTCCGCCACCAGCGGACCGTCCTCGGTCACGCTGTCCACGTCCGCATTGGCCGTCGGCACGTCATCGACAATGGTGATGTCCAGCGAAGCGGTATCGCTCGACCCGTCGCTGTCGGTCGCCACCACCGCAAAGCTGTCGGTGAACGAGGCATCGTCGGCCCCGGTATGCAGCAGCGAGTTGTCCTGCAGCACGTAGCTGTAGCTGATCGTCGCCGACACCACGTCGCCGGCGCCGTCCAGCGTCGGGGTCACACCCGTCACCGTCAGCAGCCCGTAGACCGGATCGTCGATCGTCACCGGATAGGTCGTCGTCGCATTCGCGTCGAACACCGTCACACCGCCAACCGTCAGCGTCGCCAGACCGTCCGGGCTGTCCACCGTGAACGTGCCCGTCTGCGTCAGTGCGCCGGCATCGGGCGAGCTGCCGTCGGCCAGGTCGTCCTCGTACAGCGTCTCTTCCGCGCCCTGACCGTCAAGCCCGTTGATGGTCACCCCATCGTCAGCGCCGTTGATCGTGATCGTCACCGTCGTCGTCGAGGTGTCCCCGTCGCCATCGGTGATGGTGTAGGTGAAGGTCTCGCTCAGCGTCTCGTTCTGGTCGAGCCCCTGCACGAACGCATTGCTGTTATCCAGCGTGTAGACATAGTCGCCGTTCGCCGCGATCGACAGCGTGCCATAGGCACCCGCCACCGCCGCGCCCACATTGCCAGACACGTCGCCGGTCGCCGTGCCGAACACTACGCCCGTCACGCTCGCCTGGTCCGCACCGTCCACATCGGCCACACCGTCGGTGGTGTTGGCATCGCCCAGATCCGCGCCGGTCAGCACGTTGCCGTCCGCCACCAGCGGACCGTCCTCGGTCACGCTGTCCACGTCCGCATTGGCCGTCGGCACGTCATCGACAATGGTGATGTCCAGCGAAGCGGTATCGCTCGACCCGTCGCTGTCGGTCGCCACCACCGCAAAGCTGTCGGTGAACGAGGCATCGTCGGCCCCGGTATGCAGCAGCGAGTTGTCCTGCAGCACGTAGCTGTAGCTGATCGTCGCCGACACCACGTCGCCGGCGCCGTCCAGCGTCGGGGTCACACCCGTCACCGTCAGCAGCCCGTAGACCGGATCGTCGATCGTCACCGGATAGGTCGTCGTCGCATTCGCGTCGAACACCGTCACACCGCCAACCGTCAGCGTCGCCAGACCGTCCGGGCTGTCCACCGTGAACGTGCCCGTCTGCGTCAGTGCGCCGGCATCGGGCGAGCTGCCGTCGGCCAGGTCGTCCTCGTACAGCGTCTCTTCCGCGCCCTGACCGTCAAGCCCGTTGATGGTCACCCCATCGTCAGCGCCGTTGATCGTGATCGTCACCGTCGTCGTCGAGGTGTCCCCGTCGCCATCGGTGATGGTGTAGGTGAAGGTCTCGCTCAGCGTCTCGTTCTGGTCGAGCCCCTGCACGAACGCATTGCTGTTATCCAGCGTGTAGACATAGTCGCCGTTCGCCGCGATCGACAGCGTGCCATAGGCACCCGCCACCGCCGCGCCCACATTGCCAGACACGTCGCCGGTCGCCGTGCCGAACACTACGCCCGTCACGCTCGCCTGGTCCGCACCGTCCACATCGGCCACACCGTCGGTGGTGTTGGCATCGCCCAGATCCGCGCCGGTCAGCACGTTGCCGTCCGCCACCAGCGGACCGTCCTCGGTCACGCTGTCCACGTCCGCATTGGCCGTCGGCACGTCATCGACAATGGTGATGTCCAGCGAAGCGGTATCGCTCGACCCGTCGCTGTCGGTCGCCACCACCGCAAAGCTGTCGGTGAACGAGGCATCGTCGGCCCCGGTATGCAGCAGCGAGTTGTCCTGCAGCACGTAGCTGTAGCTGATCGTCGCCGACACCACGTCGCCGGCGCCGTCCAGCGTCGGGGTCACACCCGTCACCGTCAGCAGCCCGTAGACCGGATCGTCGATCGTCACCGGATAGGTCGTCGTCGCATTCGCGTCGAACACCGTCACACCGCCAACCGTCAGCGTCGCCAGACCGTCCGGGCTGTCCACCGTGAACGTGCCCGTCTGCGTCAGTGCGCCGGCATCGGGCGAGCTGCCGTCGGCCAGGTCGTCCTCGTACAGCGTCTCTTCCGCGCCCTGACCGTCAAGCCCGTTGATGGTCACCCCATCGTCAGCGCCGTTGATCGTGATCGTCACCGTCGTCGTCGAGGTGTCCCCGTCGCCATCGGTGATGGTGTAGGTGAAGGTCTCGCTCAGCGTCTCGTTCTGGTCGAGCCCCTGCACGAACGCATTGCTGTTATCCAGCGTGTAGACATAGTCGCCGTTCGCCGCGATCGACAGCGTGCCATAGGCACCCGCCACCGCCGCGCCCACATTGCCAGACACGTCGCCGGTCGCCGTGCCGAACACTACGCCCGTCACGCTCGCCTGGTCCGCACCGTCCACATCGGCCACACCGTCGGTGGTGTTGGCATCGCCCAGATCCGCGCCGGTCAGCACGTTGCCGTCCGCCACCAGCGGACCGTCCTCGGTCACGCTGTCCACGTCCGCATTGGCCGTCGGCACGTCATCGACAATGGTGATGTCCAGCGAAGCGGTATCGCTCGACCCGTCGCTGTCGGTCGCCACCACCGCAAAGCTGTCGGTGAACGAGGCATCGTCGGCCCCGGTATGCAGCAGCGAGTTGTCCTGCAGCACGTAGCTGTAGCTGATCGTCGCCGACACCACGTCGCCGGCGCCGTCCAGCGTCGGGGTCACACCCGTCACCGTCAGCAGCCCGTAGACCGGATCGTCGATCGTCACCGGATAGGTCGTCGTCGCATTCGCGTCGAACACCGTCACACCGCCAACCGTCAGCGTCGCCAGACCGTCCGGGCTGTCCACCGTGAACGTGCCCGTCTGCGTCAGTGCGCCGGCATCGGGCGAGCTGCCGTCGGCCAGGTCGTCCTCGTACAGCGTCTCTTCCGCGCCCTGACCGTCAAGCCCGTTGATGGTCACCCCATCGTCAGCGCCGTTGATCGTGATCGTCACCGTCGTCGTCGAGGTGTCCCCGTCGCCATCGGTGATGGTGTAGGTGAAGGTCTCGCTCAGCGTCTCGTTCTGGTCGAGCCCCTGCACGAACGCATTGCTGTTATCCAGCGTGTAGACATAGTCGCCGTTCGCCGCGATCGACAGCGTGCCATAGGCACCCGCCACCGCCGCGCCCACATTGCCAGACACGTCGCCGGTCGCCGTGCCGAACACTACGCCCGTCACGCTCGCCTGGTCCGCACCGTCCACATCGGCCACACCGTCGGTGGTGTTGGCATCGCCCAGATCCGCGCCGGTCAGCACGTTGCCGTCCGCCACCAGCGGACCGTCCTCGGTCACGCTGTCCACGTCCGCATTGGCCGTCGGCACGTCATCGACAATGGTGATGTCCAGCGAAGCGGTATCGCTCGACCCGTCGCTGTCGGTCGCCACCACCGCAAAGCTGTCGGTGAACGAGGCATCGTCGGCCCCGGTATGCAGCAGCGAGTTGTCCTGCAGCACGTAGCTGTAGCTGATCGTCGCCGACACCACGTCGCCGGCGCCGTCCAGCGTCGGGGTCACACCCGTCACCGTCAGCAGCCCGTAGACCGGATCGTCGATCGTCACCGGATAGGTCGTCGTCGCATTCGCGTCGAACACCGTCACACCGCCAACCGTCAGCGTCGCCAGACCGTCCGGGCTGTCCACCGTGAACGTGCCCGTCTGCGTCAGTGCGCCGGCATCGGGCGAGCTGCCGTCGGCCAGGTCGTCCTCGTACAGCGTCTCTTCCGCGCCCTGACCGTCAAGCCCGTTGATGGTCACCCCATCGTCAGCGCCGTTGATCGTGATCGTCACCGTCGTCGTCGAGGTGTCCCCGTCGCCATCGGTGATGGTGTAGGTGAAGGTCTCGCTCAGCGTCTCGTTCTGGTCGAGCCCCTGCACGAACGCATTGCTGTTATCCAGCGTGTAGACATAGTCGCCGTTCGCCGCGATCGACAGCGTGCCATAGGCACCCGCCACCGCCGCGCCCACATTGCCAGACACGTCGCCGGTCGCCGTGCCGAACACTACGCCCGTCACGCTCGCCTGGTCCGCACCGTCCACATCGGCCACACCGTCGGTGGTGTTGGCATCGCCCAGATCCGCGCCGGTCAGCACGTTGCCGTCCGCCACCAGCGGACCGTCCTCGGTCACGCTGTCCACGTCCGCATTGGCCGTCGGCACGTCATCGACAATGGTGATGTCCAGCGAAGCGGTATCGCTCGACCCGTCGCTGTCGGTCGCCACCACCGCAAAGCTGTCGGTGAACGAGGCATCGTCGGCCCCGGTATGCAGCAGCGAGTTGTCCTGCAGCACGTAGCTGTAGCTGATCGTCGCCGACACCACGTCGCCGGCGCCGTCCAGCGTCGGGGTCACACCCGTCACCGTCAGCAGCCCGTAGACCGGATCGTCGATCGTCACCGGATAGGTCGTCGTCGCATTCGCGTCGAACACCGTCACACCGCCAACCGTCAGCGTCGCCAGACCGTCCGGGCTGTCCACCGTGAACGTGCCCGTCTGCGTCAGTGCGCCGGCATCGGGCGAGCTGCCGTCGGCCAGGTCGTCCTCGTACAGCGTCTCTTCCGCGCCCTGACCGTCAAGCCCGTTGATGGTCACCCCATCGTCAGCGCCGTTGATCGTGATCGTCACCGTCGTCGTCGAGGTGTCCCCGTCGCCATCGGTGATGGTGTAGGTGAAGGTCTCGCTCAGCGTCTCGTTCTGGTCGAGCCCCTGCACGAACGCATTGCTGTTATCCAGCGTGTAGACATAGTCGCCGTTCGCCGCGATCGACAGCGTGCCATAGGCACCCGCCACCGCCGCGCCCACATTGCCAGACACGTCGCCGGTCGCCGTGCCGAACACTACGCCCGTCACGCTCGCCTGGTCCGCACCGTCCACATCGGCCACACCGTCGGTGGTGTTGGCATCGCCCAGATCCGCGCCGGTCAGCACGTTGCCGTCCGCCACCAGCGGACCGTCCTCGGTCACGCTGTCCACGTCCGCATTGGCCGTCGGCACGTCATCGACAATGGTGATGTCCAGCGAAGCGGTATCGCTCGACCCGTCGCTGTCGGTCGCCACCACCGCAAAGCTGTCGGTGAACGAGGCATCGTCGGCCCCGGTATGCAGCAGCGAGTTGTCCTGCAGCACGTAGCTGTAGCTGATCGTCGCCGACACCACGTCGCCGGCGCCGTCCAGCGTCGGGGTCACACCCGTCACCGTCAGCAGCCCGTAGACCGGATCGTCGATCGTCACCGGATAGGTCGTCGTCGCATTCGCGTCGAACACCGTCACACCGCCAACCGTCAGCGTCGCCAGACCGTCCGGGCTGTCCACCGTGAACGTGCCCGTCTGCGTCAGTGCGCCGGCATCGGGCGAGCTGCCGTCGGCCAGGTCGTCCTCGTACAGCGTCTCTTCCGCGCCCTGACCGTCAAGCCCGTTGATGGTCACCCCATCGTCAGCGCCGTTGATCGTGATCGTCACCGTCGTCGTCGAGGTGTCCCCGTCGCCATCGGTGATGGTGTAGGTGAAGGTCTCGCTCAGCGTCTCGTTCTGGTCGAGCCCCTGCACGAACGCATTGCTGTTATCCAGCGTGTAGACATAGTCGCCGTTCGCCGCGATCGACAGCGTGCCATAGGCACCCGCCACCGCCGCGCCCACATTGCCAGACACGTCGCCGGTCGCCGTGCCGAACACTACGCCCGTCACGCTCGCCTGGTCCGCACCGTCCACATCGGCCACACCGTCGGTGGTGTTGGCATCGCCCAGATCCGCGCCGGTCAGCACGTTGCCGTCCGCCACCAGCGGACCGTCCTCGGTCACGCTGTCCACGTCCGCATTGGCCGTCGGCACGTCATCGACAATGGTGATGTCCAGCGAAGCGGTATCGCTCGACCCGTCGCTGTCGGTCGCCACCACCGCAAAGCTGTCGGTGAACGAGGCATCGTCGGCCCCGGTATGCAGCAGCGAGTTGTCCTGCAGCACGTAGCTGTAGCTGATCGTCGCCGACACCACGTCGCCGGCGCCGTCCAGCGTCGGGGTCACACCCGTCACCGTCAGCAGCCCGTAGACCGGATCGTCGATCGTCACCGGATAGGTCGTCGTCGCATTCGCGTCGAACACCGTCACACCGCCAACCGTCAGCGTCGCCAGACCGTCCGGGCTGTCCACCGTGAACGTGCCCGTCTGCGTCAGTGCGCCGGCATCGGGCGAGCTGCCGTCGGCCAGGTCGTCCTCGTACAGCGTCTCTTCCGCGCCCTGACCGTCAAGCCCGTTGATGGTCACCCCATCGTCAGCGCCGTTGATCGTGATCGTCACCGTCGTCGTCGAGGTGTCCCCGTCGCCATCGGTGATGGTGTAGGTGAAGGTCTCGCTCAGCGTCTCGTTCTGGTCGAGCCCCTGCACGAACGCATTGCTGTTATCCAGCGTGTAGACATAGTCGCCGTTCGCCGCGATCGACAGCGTGCCATAGGCACCCGCCACCGCCGCGCCCACATTGCCAGACACGTCGCCGGTCGCCGTGCCGAACACTACGCCCGTCACGCTCGCCTGGTCCGCACCGTCCACATCGGCCACACCGTCGGTGGTGTTGGCATCGCCCAGATCCGCGCCGGTCAGCACGTTGCCGTCCGCCACCAGCGGACCGTCCTCGGTCACGCTGTCCACGTCCGCATTGGCCGTCGGCACGTCATCGACAATGGTGATGTCCAGCGAAGCGGTATCGCTCGACCCGTCGCTGTCGGTCGCCACCACCGCAAAGCTGTCGGTGAACGAGGCATCGTCGGCCCCGGTATGCAGCAGCGAGTTGTCCTGCAGCACGTAGCTGTAGCTGATCGTCGCCGACACCACGTCGCCGGCGCCGTCCAGCGTCGGGGTCACACCCGTCACCGTCAGCAGCCCGTAGACCGGATCGTCGATCGTCACCGGATAGGTCGTCGTCGCATTCGCGTCGAACACCGTCACACCGCCAACCGTCAGCGTCGCCAGACCGTCCGGGCTGTCCACCGTGAACGTGCCCGTCTGCGTCAGTGCGCCGGCATCGGGCGAGCTGCCGTCGGCCAGGTCGTCCTCGTACAGCGTCTCTTCCGCGCCCTGACCGTCAAGCCCGTTGATGGTCACCCCATCGTCAGCGCCGTTGATCGTGATCGTCACCGTCGTCGTCGAGGTGTCCCCGTCGCCATCGGTGATGGTGTAGGTGAAGGTCTCGCTCAGCGTCTCGTTCTGGTCGAGCCCCTGCACGAACGCATTGCTGTTATCCAGCGTGTAGACATAGTCGCCGTTCGCCGCGATCGACAGCGTGCCATAGGCACCCGCCACCGCCGCGCCCACATTGCCAGACACGTCGCCGGTCGCCGTGCCGAACACTACGCCCGTCACGCTCGCCTGGTCCGCACCGTCCACATCGGCCACACCGTCGGTGGTGTTGGCATCGCCCAGATCCGCGCCGGTCAGCACGTTGCCGTCCGCCACCAGCGGACCGTCCTCGGTCACGCTGTCCACGTCCGCATTGGCCGTCGGCACGTCATCGACAATGGTGATGTCCAGCGAAGCGGTATCGCTCGACCCGTCGCTGTCGGTCGCCACCACCGCAAAGCTGTCGGTGAACGAGGCATCGTCGGCCCCGGTATGCAGCAGCGAGTTGTCCTGCAGCACGTAGCTGTAGCTGATCGTCGCCGACACCACGTCGCCGGCGCCGTCCAGCGTCGGGGTCACACCCGTCACCGTCAGCAGCCCGTAGACCGGATCGTCGATCGTCACCGGATAGGTCGTCGTCGCATTCGCGTCGAACACCGTCACACCGCCAACCGTCAGCGTCGCCAGACCGTCCGGGCTGTCCACCGTGAACGTGCCCGTCTGCGTCAGTGCGCCGGCATCGGGCGAGCTGCCGTCGGCCAGGTCGTCCTCGTACAGCGTCTCTTCCGCGCCCTGACCGTCAAGCCCGTTGATGGTCACCCCATCGTCAGCGCCGTTGATCGTGATCGTCACCGTCGTCGTCGAGGTGTCCCCGTCGCCATCGGTGATGGTGTAGGTGAAGGTCTCGCTCAGCGTCTCGTTCTGGTCGAGCCCCTGCACGAACGCATTGCTGTTATCCAGCGTGTAGACATAGTCGCCGTTCGCCGCGATCGACAGCGTGCCATAGGCACCCGCCACCGCCGCGCCCACATTGCCAGACACGTCGCCGGTCGCCGTGCCGAACACTACGCCCGTCACGCTCGCCTGGTCCGCACCGTCCACATCGGCCACACCGTCGGTGGTGTTGGCATCGCCCAGATCCGCGCCGGTCAGCACGTTGCCGTCCGCCACCAGCGGACCGTCCTCGGTCACGCTGTCCACGTCCGCATTGGCCGTCGGCACGTCATCGACAATGGTGATGTCCAGCGAAGCGGTATCGCTCGACCCGTCGCTGTCGGTAACGACCAGCGAGAAGGTATCGCTGTCGGGATCGCTCAGCGTGTTGTCCGTCAGCGTATAGGTGTAGCTGTAGTCCCCGCCGGTGACGGAGACGACGAGTTCACCCTTGGCGGTGACCACGGTGCCACCGCCGGTCACATCCTGGCCGTTGATCACCAGCGACGCCACCGTATCGCCACCCGTGTTGATGAGGATATCGCCCTGCGCGATCTCGCTATCGCTCGCCGCATTGGAACCTGCAGGCTCATCCCCGCGCGCGGGCAAGCCCGCTTCATCGACATCATTGTCGCCTTCAACCGCGATCTCCGGTTCGGAATCATCGGCCAAAGTGATCGTCACCGTGGCAGTGGCAACGTCGCCGTCACCATCGGTGATCGTGTAATCGAAGGATACCTCGCCTTCCTCGCCCGGGGCGGGCGTATAGGTAAAGGTACCGTCATCGTTGTAGGCAACCGTGCCATCGCCTTGCAGCGAGCCTTCGACATAGGCGATCTGATCGAGCGCGACATCATCGGCACCGGGGGTATCGTTGGCAAAGACATCAACGGTGATAGGGGCATTATCATCAGGCCCGGCGGTGCCAGTGTCGTCAGCAGCAATCGGAGCATCATCAATGATATCGATCCGCAGCGTAGCAGTTGCCTGATCGCCATCAGTATCGGTGATGGTTACCGAGAAGAAATCCTCGCTGGCGGGATCAGTCGTGTTGTCGAGCAGGACATAATCATAGCCGATCCGGCCCGGCTCGATGCTGGTGATGGTAAGCTGACCCAGATCGGTCGTAAAGGTCTGCCCAACAGAAGTTATTACAACGCCATTGATCGCAATGTTGTCCACGCCATCGGGCGAAGCGTAGTTGATGTAACCATAAGTGGTCTCAGAGTCCGCAGCGGCATTCGTCCCCTCGGGCTCACTGCCGCGCTCGGGCAGGCCAGCTTCGTTGACTGCGTCTTCAGCGTTGATGACCGACACACCCTGATCATCGATCTCAATCTCGATTCCGGGCTCTTCATCCACCAGACCAGGGATGATTTCTTCTTCCTGGACTTCCGGGAAGGCAAGTTCGGTATAGGGAAGCAGGTCGCCAAGGTCGAAGGCGGACTGGATCTCACCCGGATCGGTCGCGAAATTGCCGCCCGAGCTTGGCGTCACGCCCGCTGCAGGCTCGGGTTCATTGCCAACCAGCAAGGCAGCAACGTTCGCGGCGGGAATGGGTGTGCCATCGACAACGAGTTGTGGAACCACGATGGCCCCGTCGGGCACCACGATCCGCGTGCCGTCGGTCAGGACGATGACAAGATCGCGCCCATCGAAGCCGAGGCTGTCAATCTCCTGCCCCGCCGGAAGCACCACGGTGTTGTCAGGCCCAGCTGCCTGCACCTGGGCCGCAGTCTGGCTCGTCGCCTGCTTGGTGACTGGTGAAGGCTTGGAGGGTCCTGCGGTATCTGACGTGTTTTCACCGCCGAGCATTTCGCCGTCGAAGTCGTTCAGTTCTTCACTCATCTTCCACCCCATTTGCAGGCAGAAGCTCGAGATGGGCCCCTGGCCGCAATTCATTGCTGCGGTGGCTTCTCCCCAAAAAAGAAGCCGCCTGTTGGGAAGATGAGATCAGCAAAATCGCATGGTTACAAGGATGTTAACTATCTCACCGGATGGCAGTGCTACCGACTGCTGTTGGCCCGAACCGAAGGTTGGCGCCCAAGGCTTTGATTCAAATGTATACTTCTGACGTCTTGCGCGGACATTTTGTTGCTCCCTGCGAGAGCAACCATGCTGCCTGTCCTATCTTTGGACACATTGCTAACAACAAATTTACTCTTTTTGACCGCCCGAATTTGACAGATTGAAGCCGATTCGCAATCGTCTGCAGCCCTCAGGTGGAAGCAGGCGCACTGACCAGAGGATTTATTGCGGCCTTGAATGGCCCCGCGGCCTTCATCCACCCAGGATCGCAGCATGGCAGAACTTCGCGACCGACGACTCCGCGCAGATCCCGCTCCTGATCGGCAACGGCCGAAGAGCTAGCAACAGCGAAGATGCACAGGAGGGGCCACGCGCCTTCGCAGAGAAGCGCAGGCCGCAAGGCAGGGTCGCTAGGCTCGAAGGCCTTCGCCGGCGGTCTTGACAAGCCAAGCGAAGAATAGATCTTGCTCGTCGGTCAGTTTGCCGTCGGGATCGAAGCTTCGCTCGATAACCCTGCCATCCCCGTTTCGCCCGATAAGAACCACCGTGCTGCAACGCGTTCCATAGTCGGGATCGCGTATGAAAACCAGAGCATAGGCCGGCTGCGGACCATCATGCGGCATTGGTTCTGTGAGAACAGCCGTTTCCTCTCGACAGCCATCGCTTGCACCATATCGTCACTCGCCCCCTCTACGAAGTAGCTGATCAACCGCCCGACCAGTGCAAGCACACAAATTTCGACAGGTACAAGCTGCAACTTGCGATCATCTCGCTATCCGCCAAATAGAGCTGCAGCCCCGCACATTCCGAAGAGTGCGAACATGTCCGCACGCAGTGTTGCATATCCATTTGCAGCTAACGGCCGCACACCGAACTGCTCGCCCGTACCAACAGGGTCGAGCAGATATCTGACTCCCAGGCCCAGAAAGACCAATCCCAGAAGAATTTCGAGAGCCTTCAACGCAGATCACATAGCTGCCTCCTTCCAAGCACCGGACGATAGCCGCCTTTGCCACGCATTTCAGCAGAAACGGACGCTTGGCCGTACAATTTCAGGTGATCCATTCCGAGGCGAAGCGGAAAATCCCGGTCGCGCAGCATATCTGTGCAAGCTCTCGAACATGACGGAAGCCTCAGACCAGGCAGCAAACGGCAACGTCTAGTGGTCAAGCGGCTGGAGAGCATGGCCATCGATCATGCCATGCAAAGTCTTCGCCTAGACAGGCAGTCCGACGTAGTTCTCGGCAATGCTGGTCTGCGCAGCGCGGCTGCTAGCGATGTAATCTAGTTCGGCCACCTGCATGGCCCGCTCGAAATCGCCATCCTCGGGGAAGCGGTGCATCAGCTTGGTGAGCGACCAGCTGAAGCGTTCGGACTTCCACACACGCGCCAGTGCCCGGTCCGAATACCCGCTGATTGCGTCATTGTCCGATCCCTTGAAGAAGCGAACTAGCGCATCCGCCGCATAGTGCACGTCACTGGCGGCCAGGTTCAGCCCCTTGGCGCCCGTGGGCGGAACGATGTGCGCGGCATCGCCGCACAGCAGCAGCGAACCATAGCGCATCGGCGCGAAGACGAAGCTGCGCAGCGGCGCAATGCTCTTCTCCAGCGCCGGGCCACGGGTGATGTTGGCGGCAGCTTCCGGGCCAAGACGGATGGCCAACTCATCCCACAGGCGATCGTCGGGCCACTGCTCCACCCTGTCAGTCAGGGGCACATCCACGTAATACCGGCTGCGCGTTGCGCTGCGCATGCTGGCAAGAGCAAATCCGCGCTCGTGGTTGGCGTATATCAGCTCGTGGTTGCACGGCGGCACATCCGCCAGAATGCCCAGCCAGCCAAACGGATATTCGCGCAGGTATTCCTTGCCCACCGATGCAGGGATAACCTTGCGGCTGGGGCCGTAGAAACCGTCGCAACCGACGATGAAGCGGCAGTCCACGCGGTGTTCAGCGCCATCCTTGCGGTAGGTCACATAGGGCGCATCGCTCTCCACATCGAACAGCGCAGCTTCGTCCGCCTCGTAGATCACCTCGAGACCACGCTCCTCGCGCACGTCCATCAGGTCGCGGGTGACTTCGGTCTGGCCATAGACCACCACCTGCTGTCCGGTGAGATCGGCGATATCGATGCGGATCAGCCGCTCGCCATCGGTCAGGTTGAAACCGTCGTGCGGCAGGCCTTCAGCCTTCAACCGCGCATCGAGACCCAACCGCTCCATCAGCGAAACGGTGATGTTCTCCAGCACGCCTGCGCGGATACGGCTGAGCACGTATTCGGGAGACCTGCGCTCAAGAACCACGCAATCCACGCCTTCGGCGCGCAGAAGATGGCCGAGCAGCAAGCCCGCAGGACCAGCGCCAATAATGCAAACCTGAGTATTCATTGTTCCCCCGGAAACGGCTTTGGCGCACCGATAGCGCGATCAACCGCATGCTTCCAGCCTTACGGAAACCGGCCTTCACCCAACGGAGTGAGCCGCAGCCGCACCTGCGATCAGGCCCGCGAGGTTTTGGGACAATCGCACCGTCTCATGCCGGATGTCGATACCATGTTCGAGTAGCATGTCTTGCGCGTTTCGCACAGGCAGCGGAAACGGTCGCACTTCAACACAACGATACGGCTCACTTCACGAGCCGGGTTGAAGCAGCGAAACGGGGGCTCTTGTCCTCACTCCGTCAGGTCGGCAGGAACGGGCTTGCCCGATCAGCCAGTCTGCTATGACAGCGCCCTTGGACGCGTTCCATTCTTATTCTTCTTCGGCGATCCGCCCCACCCCGCTTGAGGAAGTCAAGTAGAAGACCGAAGGGCTGCCGTTGTTCTACACGAAGCTGGACCGCGAGACAGTCAAGCATCGGCGAGGAAGGCCAGGGCTTCCGCATCCTGCTCAAGGGCCTCAACCTCGAGCGGATCCAGCACCCGCTGGCCAAGGCTTGGATGCAGAGCGAGGCAGCCGCGCTGATGGTCTTCAAGGCCGCGACCCTGTTCGACCGCGGCGAAGAATGCGGCGTGGAGGCAAATTCGGCGAAGTATCTGGCCGCCGAGGCGGGCTACGAAGCCTGTCAGACCGCGGTCATGTCGATGGGTGGCATGGGCTATGCGCAGGAATATCATGTCGAGCGTTACTTGCGCGAAGTCTTGATCCCGCGCATCGCTCCGGTAAGCCCGCACCAGATCATGAACTTCATTGCCGAAAAGGTGCTGGAGCTTCCTCGCAGTTACTGAAGACAGGGAAATCACCGATGAAAATGCGCAGCTGGCTGTTTTCGCCCGGCGACAGCGAGAAAAAGATGGGCAAGGCGCTTGCCAGCCCTGCCGATATCGTCCTGTTCGATCTGGAAGACGCGGTCGCCACCGAAAACAAGCCGCTGGCGCGCACGATGATCCACGATTTCCTGCGTGCGAATGCGGCAGAATGCAGCCGAATCTGGGTTCGCGTCAACCCGCTCGACGGCCCCTACACGCTGGATGATCTGGTAGCAGTCATGCCAGCCAGGCCTGGCGGCATCATGCTGCCCAAGGTCTATGGCCGGGCCGATGTGGACCTGCTCGATCATTACCTTACCGCACTCGAGACCGCCTATGGCATCGATGTCGGATCGACCCCGGTCATCGTGCTCGTCACCGAAACCGCCGAGGCCATGTTCCACACCGGCGACTACAAGGGTGCGCCGCGCGTGGTGGCGCTGACCTGGGGCGCGGAGGACCTGGCTGATTCCGTCGGGGCAAGTTCCAACCTCAACCCCGATGGCAGCTACGGCTTCACCTACGAACTCGCGCGCAGCATGACCTTGCTCGGCGCGGCGACTGCCGGCGTCTCCGCGATCGAGACCATCTCCGGCGATTTCCGCGATCTCGAGGCACTGCGTACACGCGCAGAGAAGGTCCGGCGCGACGGCTTTTCCGGGATGCTGGCGATCCACCCGGCACAGGTTGACATCATCAACGCCGCTTTCACGCCCAGCGCGGACGAAATCGCCGAGGCGCGCGAAATCGTCGCGCTGTTTGAAGCCAACCCCGGCGTCGGTGCAATTGGCTGGAAAGGCGGCATGCTTGACCGCCCCCACCTCTCGCGCGCGCAGCGGCTGCTGGCGCAGGTTCAGGACCAATGACCACGGTTGTCGATGCCGGAGAGCTCGATCTCGCCCGTTTCCTGGGGCGCGGCGACAGGATCGTGTTCGGTCAGGCTTGCGGGGAGCCCCCTGCCCTGGTTGATGCCCTGATTGCACAAGGTAGTGCCATCGGCGACCTGACGGCCTTTATCGCCACCAGCTTTTCCGGTGCCTTCGCGCCTGCAAGCAAGTCAAGCTTCGCATTGTCGAGCATGGGCGCGATCGGTGCCCTGCGCGCCATGTCCAAGGCCGGTTGCCTGTCGATCATCCCCTGCCATGTCAGCCAGGTCGGACCGCTGATCGAGGCCGGCATCATCGGTTGCGACGTGGCCATGATCCAGCTCAGCCCGGCCGACGCCGATGGCAATCACAGCTGCGGCCTGATCAGCGACTATGTTCGTGCCGCCGTGCGCACGGCGCGTGTCGTAATTGCCGAAATCAGCGAGGCGGTACCGTTTACCCATGGCGAGAACGTGCACACCTCGGAAATCGATGTCCTCGTGCAGTCGCATCGCACACCGATCGAGGTGAAGGCCGCACCCATCAGTGAGACAGACGAGGCCATCGCCCGTCATTGCGCCGCCTATATCGGCGATGGGTCGGTGATCCAGACCGGCGTCGGCGCGGTGCCCGATGCCATCCTGCGCCTGCTGCATGATCGCAAGGATCTGGGCGTGCATTCAGGGATGCTGGGCGACGGGCTCGCGGATCTCGTGGAGGCAGGCGTCATCACCAATGCGCGCAAGGAAATCGATCCCGGCGTCTCGATCAACGGCGCGCTGATCGGCACCCGGCGCCTGTATGATTTTGCCCATCGCAACACCGCCATCCGCATGACGCCCACCAGCTACACCCATGATGCCGCCGTGCTGGGGCAACTTTCCCGGCTGGTGACGATCAATTCCGCGCTGGAGGTCGACCTGACCGGCCAGGTGAACGCCGAAGGCTCGGGCGATCGCTATGTCGGCGGTAATGGCGGACAGGTCGATTTCGTGCGCGCCGGTGCCCGTTCGCCCGGTGGCCATTCGATCATCGCGCTGTCCTCGACCGCAAGGGGCGGCAGCCTGAGCAAGATCGTACCGGCGCTCTCCGGCCCGGTGACATCGGCCCGCTGCGAGGTGGACCTGATCGTGACAGAATACGGCGCCGCCGAACTCAAGGGGCAGCCGCTGGCGGAACGCGCGCGCCGCATGGTTGCCATCGCTCATCCGGATTTCCGCGAGCAGCTTGACCGCACCGCCCACGAAATCGCCAGAAGGGGATTCTGACCATGTCCGATGCCGTGCTCTATGAATGCAACGATGAAGGGATCGCCACGATCACCATCAATCGCCCGGACCAGCGCAACTGCCTGTCAAAGGACGTGCGCGACGGCCTGCGCGCGGCCTGGGAACGCTTCGAGGCAGACGATGGCGCGCGCATCGCAATCCTCACCGGCACCGGCGAAAAGGCCTTCTGCGCTGGCGGTGACCTGAAGGAGATGGTTGCGACCGGGCTGAAGGTGCCGCCGCGCGATTTCTTCCCGGTGCCCTACGAGAATATCCACCTCAGCAAGCCGACCATCGCTGCAGTGAACGGGGTGGCCTTTGCCGGCGGCTGGATGATCGCGCAGGCTTGCGACCTGTGCGTTGCCAGCACCAATGCCAAATTCGCCATTACCGAGGTCAAGGTAGGTCGCGGATCGCCGTGGGCGGCCCCGCTGATCCACATGATCCCGCAGCGCATCTACATGGAACTCGTCCTGACCGGGAAGCCTATCAGCGCCCAGCGCGCCTATGAGATCGGACTGGTCAATCGCCTGGCCGAACCTGGTGAAGCGCTGGACACCGCGATGCACCTGGCCCGCGAAATCATCGACGGCGCGCCGCTGTCGATCGCCGCCGCCCGCGAGACGGTGATGCTGGCAACCGAAATGGGCCGCGCTGCAGCGATCGACGCCGGCTATGCGGCGCACGAGAAAGCCTACAACAGCGAGGACGCGCAAGAGGGGCCACGCGCCTTCGCAGAGAAGCGCAAGCCGCAGTGGAAGGGGCGCTAGCGTCGCCGGACAGTTCGCAGTCACGATCGACGCTTCGCCCGATAACCCCGCCAGCCTTGAACAAGGCTTGGGCTAGTCGTGAATGTGGATCTGCGTTCAGCTCGCCATGGTCAGCGGGATCACGAAGCGGGCATTGCGGTTCAATCCAGTGATCTCGCTTGCAGCAAGCACACCGTCATTGGAAGTCTCCGGGAACCCAGGCGAGGCACTGAAATAGTGGAATGACCTGGCGGGCTTCTTCCGCCGAGACACGCCCGCTGCACTACCCCACCCTCGCTATTGTGAGGCAGGTGCAGTTGTTCCAACAGGATCGCCGGATGCAAGAGCAAGCACCAAGGGTGACGGCGAATTGCGGTGTGCCGGTTTTCGCGTATGCTCAGGCCTTGGCGGAAACCTTCGTGGAGATCAGCAGTGTATTCTCGTATTCTCGTTCCCGTCGATCTGGATGAGCCAAGCTCGTGGAGCAAGGCAGTTCCGACTGCGATGGCCATGGCGAAAACCTTCGATGCCACGGTAACCTTGTGCACGGTGGTTCCCGAGAGCCTTGCCACGCTCAAGGCAGAATGGACCTCGGTGTCGATGCGTGAATTGTTGGAAGAAGCACGCACCAGGCTCCTGCTGCTGGCCAGGGAACTGGGCCACGAAGATCTCGACCTTGAGGTAAGGATGGGCAGCATTCCCGGTGCCATCCTGTCCGCTGCCGAAAGCCTGGCGATAGACTTGATCGTGCTTTCTTCCCATCGGCCCGCGATGAAGGACTGGCTGATTGGCGCTAATGCGGCGCGTGTCGTGCGCCATGCGAAATGCTCGGTTCTGGTCGTGCGCGAATGACAGGCGTGGGGCGTTCGCGGCGCGACTTGCGTGAAGAGCATACGCTCGACAGCATCCGAAACCGGATCAGACGTCCCAGCGGCGAAAGTCCGGTTGGCGACTTCATGCTGGGCGGGATCGATGGTGTCGTCACCACCTTTGCCATTATCGCCGGCAGCGCGGGTGGCCACCTGTCATCTACAGCTGTCATCATCCTTGGCATCGCCAACCTGCTTGCCGACGGGTTCAGCATGGCAGTCAGCAACTATGTCGGGACGCGCGCCAGGCAGGAGGACGTGCGCCAGAGCCGCGCCGACGAGGAATGGCAGATCGACACCTTCCCGGAAGGCGAACGAAGAGAAATCCGCGAGGTCTTTGCTCGCAAGGGCTTTACCGGAGAAACGCTTGAGGAAATCGTCGAGGTCATCACCTCCGACCGCAAGGTGTGGGTAGAGACGATGATGGCCGAAGAGTTGAAGATGAGCGAGGTTTCAGCACGACCTGTACGGGCGGCTCTGACCACCTTCATCGCTTTCGCGCTGTGCGGGCTGTTTCCGCTCCTTCCATTCCTTTTGGGTATCGGCGATTTCGAGACCATGTTCGGCGCCAGCGCTGCGCTTGGCGTCGTGACCTTCGTTGCTCTTGGCGCGGGAAAAGGGCGATTGGTCGGGTTGTCGCCTGTACTATCTGCACTGCAGACACTTGCGATCGGATCCGTCGCGGCAATCCTTGCCTATGGTGCGGGCTTCGGCCTGAACCTGCTTTTCGCCGCCTGAGTAATAGTCGAGCCGAGCCAGGCGCGGTGCGGTATGGTTATCCTGGGCAAGGCGACTTGCCGGAATTGCGCCATCGCAATGACGGTGCATGGTGTCTGCCGCGATGAAGGCTTCAGTGCGGCCTGGCCGCGGTGCGTGATGGAATTCGCCAGATAATGCAACGTCAAAACCCTTACAGTGATCCGGTCGACGCACTGCTGCGCGCCTATTCTGTCCGCATCGACAAGGGCCTGACCGAGGCTGAAGCGGACAAGCGCGCGGCAAGATATGGCCCCAATGCGATCGCGGCGGAAGCTGCCGTTTCGGCAGTCACGATACTGCTGCACCAGTTCACCAACCCGGTGGTCTACCTGTTGACTGCGGCCGCCGTTCTGGCGTTCACCTTCGGCCAGCAAGTAGAAGCTGTCGCGGTTGCCGCGGTCCTGCTTATCAACACTGCGATTGGATATGCTGCAGAACTCAAGGCAACCCGTTCGATGGAGGCGCTGCGATCGCTTGGCCATCGCTCGGCCCGTGTCTTGCGCGACGGCCGCCAGAGGGTGCTGCCGGCAGAGCAACTGGTGCCTGGCGATATCGTGCTTGTCGAAACCGGCGATCTGGTTTCGGCTGACCTCCGCATCATCGAAGGCGCGAACCTGGCTGCAAACGAGTCGACGCTGACAGGGGAATCCGTGCCGGTCGACAAATCCGCAGATCCCGTTCCACCGGACACTCGCCTGGAAGACCGATCCAGCATGCTCTTCAAGGGAACAGCCATCACGCGCGGCTCGGGTACGGGGCTCGTCGTTGGCACCGGGCAGCACACGGCGCTTGGCGAGATATCGCAACTGGTGAAGCGGGCAGCGCCGATGCGCTCACCGCTGGAGAAACGCCTGACAAAGGTGGCAGGACAACTGGTCTGGCTGACAATCATCATTGCCGCGCTGGTGGTGACTGCGGGCCTGCTGCGCGAGGCTGACACCTTCCTGATGGTGACGACCGGGATTGCCCTGGCCGTGGCCGCCATCCCCGAAGGATTGCCGGTCGTGGCCACGCTGGCGCTGGCACAAGGCATGTGGCGCATGGCGCGCCAGAACGCCCTCTTGCGACAGTTGTCGGCTGTCGAGACTTTCGGTTCGGTCACGCTCATCCTGACCGACAAGACTGGCACGCTTACGGAAAACCGGATGGCGGTGGAGGCCATTTGCCTGCCTGCCGCCGATCTTGCGCCCGCCAGCCGTGAGAACGGCGCCTTCGAAGCCGCCGAACAGCCCATGCTGCATGGTCTCCTGACGGTGGCCGCCCTGTGCAGTTCCAGTGAACTGGATGACGAGACCGGCGATGGTATCGGCGATCCGCTGGAAATTGCCCTGATGCGCGCTGCCGCAAGTGCCGGGCTGCCTCGTGACAAGGTGATCGAGCAGAATCCGCAGGTGAAGCTGCATGGCTTTGCAGCCGAAGTGCGCATGATGGGGACCGTGCACCGGCACGACGATGGATTTCTCTATGCGGTCAAGGGCGCGCCGGAAGCCGTAATCGAGCATTGCACCAAGCTTCGGTACATGGAGCGGGATCTGGACCTCGACCCGCAATCGCGCAGGCAATGGCTAGAGCTCGTCTCGCAGCTCGCCAATGAGGGGATGCGCGTCATTGCCTTGGCGCACAAGCTTGCGCCCACCGCTGATGATGAGCCGTACGCAGACCTCGTGCTGCTGGGGCTGGTGGGCCTGCGCGACCCTGCCCGCGCGGACGTGGTGGAAGCGATCGCCGCCTGCCATGGTGCCGGGATCGACGTGGCAATCGTCACCGGCGATCACGCAGTCACCGCAGTCAACATCGGTCGTCAGGTCGGCCTGCCGGTCGAAGGCCGCGAGCCCGTGGAAGGGCACTTGCTGGCGCGGATGGATTTCGACGGTGACGCACTGCGTTCGACCACGGTGTTTGCCAGGGTCAACCCCAGCGAGAAGCTGGCGCTGGTGAAAGCTTTCCAGGACGCAGGCGAAGTGGTGGCGATGACTGGGGATGGCGTGAACGATGCGCCGGCTCTGCGCCAGGCCGATATCGGGGTCGCCATGGGCAAGAGAGGCACCGACGTTGCCCGCGAGGCTGCCGACATGGTGCTGCTCGACGATGCCTTCAGCTCGATCGTGGCGGCCATTCGCGAAGGCCGGATCATCTTCGAGAACATCCGCCGCTTTGCCACCTACCTGCTGGCCTGCAATCTGAGCGAGGTGCTGGTGGTCGGCCTTGCTGTGCTGCTGGCCCTGCCGCTACCCATCCTGCCGCTGCAGATTCTGTTCCTGAACCTTGTTACCGACGTGTTCCCGGCCTTTGCGCTGGCGACCGCCAAGGGCGACGAGACGATCATGACGCGCCGACCGCGTTCTCCTGACAAGGCGCTGCTCGGACTGCCGCAATGGCGACGCATCATCCTCCACGGTCTCGCACTGACCGGCGCGGTCTTTACCGCCATGGCCATGGCAAGCCAATGGCTGGGGCTGGCTGATGCAGAACTGGTCACGGTCACTTTCCTGACCCTCGCGTTCTCGCAATTATGGCACGTGTTCAATCTGCGGCATCCAGATGCCGGGTTCCTCCTCAACGAAGTCACGCGCAGTATCTGGGTCTGGGTCGCGATCGGATTTTGCAGCCTGCTGCTGTTGCTTGCGGTCCACCTGCCGCAATTGCGTACGGTCCTGGGGCTGGTGCTTCCGGACATGGCCATGTGGACCCTGGCGATCCTTGCCAGCCTGGTCCCGCTGGTCATTATCCAGATAGCGCAAGGCATTGCACACCTGTCACGAAAGGGCGGGAATTGAACGCTAATCTTCTGCCCTGGCTCCAGTTTCTTGTCTGCGCGCTGCTGATAGGTTTCGCCGGGCACAAGCTGACCCGCTATGCCGGTGTCATCTCCAGGCGGACCGGCCTGCCTAGTTCATGGATCGGACTTGTCCTGCTTTCCACGGCAACGTCCCTGCCCGAACTGTTCACCGGCATCAGCGCAGTCACCCTGTTCGATGCACCGGACATCGCGATGGGTGACGCGCTGGGAAGCTGCATTCTTAACCTTGCCCTGCTGGTGGCACTCGATGCATTGAGCCGGGACGAATCGATCTATTGCCGGATCAACCAGAGCCACGTGTTGACGGCAGGCTTTGGCGTGATCCTGATCGGCATCGTCGGCCTGACGATCCTGACTGCCGGAACGGTCATCGGACGGGCGTTCTATCATTTCAGCGTCTATTCGCCGCTCATCATCCTCATCTACTTCGTGGCGGTGCGGGCAACCTTCAGGCACGAGCGCCGCCTTGCGATCACCTCGCCTGCGGTAGACGAGAACGATCCTCTCACCCTCCGGCAGGCACTGCTGCGATATGCGGCAGCAGCCATCGTGGTGGCCATTGCTGGCAGCCTGCTGCCTTCCGTCGGCTTGCAGATCGCTGCCGCAACCGGTTGGCAGGCAAGCTTCGTCGGCACGCTGCTTGTCGCCTTGGCCACGTCACTGCCCGAATTCGTGGTGATCGTCAGCGCCCTGCGCCGCAATGCGGCGGACATGGCGATTGCAGCCCTGCTAGGAAGCAACCTGTTCGACATTCTGGTCATTGCGCTGGACGATCTCGCTTACACCAAGGGGAGCATCTTCGCAGCCGTCTCACCCGCAAACGCCGCATCAGCGCTGGCCGCCGTGATCATGAACGGCATTTTCGTCGTGGCCCTGCTGTATCAACCGCGAAACCGGGTGTTCGGTATGATTGGCTGGACAAGCCTGTCGTTGGTGTCGGTCTATTTCTTCAGCGCCTATTTCATCTACCTCTATGGCGCCTGACCGGGGATGGGGGGCGTTGTCACTGGCCAGCGCAGACGTTCGCCCTATCCATCGTCGGCAAAACGGCAAACCCGCAAGGCGGATATCGTTTGCCACCTACCCGACAGGAGCCTTGGACCTTGAGGATTTGGGCTTCATCTTCGTTCCTTGGTCACTACGACGAAGCCCAAATCCTCCTTGAATCATATCCTAGAATCTGTGCCATAGGCGCTGACAGGGGCAAGCGTTGCAACGCCGATATGGTTGAGGCGACCGAGATTCATCGTATCACCTGCATGTCAAATGTGGCGAACATCATGGAAATGAAGGTTGCGCAAACCACCGCCGACAGCCCGGCGAAGAACCCTTATGCGGGTCCGCCAACTTGCTTGTTTGCGGGCTTTTGGATCGCTGCAAGCACCAAAAATGTGCTGACCAGGACCAGCGAAAAGCCAGCAAGACCGACAAAAACTGTAGAGTATTCACTCATAGCGGCAGATTATCATGTTTCTTCCACGGGTTCTCGAGGCTTTTGGTGCGCAGTTTGCGCAGGCCCAGGGCGATGCGCTTGCGGGTGGAATGGGGGTAGATCACCTCGTCGATATAGCCGCGTGAAGCCGCGACGAAGGGGTTGGCGAAGCGGTCTTCGTATTCCTTGGTCTTCTCGGCGATCTTGTCGGGATCATCGCGATCCTGGCGGAAGATGATCTCCACCGCGCCCTTCGCGCCCATCACCGCGATCTCTGCTGTGGGCCAGGCATAGTTCAAGTCGCCGCGCAGGTGCTTTGAGGCCATCACGTCATAGGCGCCGCCATAGGCTTTCCTCGTGATGATCGTGATCTTGGGAACGGTCGCCTCGGCATAGGCGAACAGCAGCTTGGCGCCGTGCTTGATGATGCCATTGTGCTCCTGGCTCGTGCCGGGCAGGAAGCCAGGCACGTCCACGAAGGTGACGATCGGGATGGAGAAGGCATCGCAGAAGCGCACGAAGCGCGCGGCCTTGCGGCTGGCGTCGATATCCAGCACGCCTGCCAGCACCATCGGCTGGTTGGCGACGATACCCACCGGGCGCCCCTCAATGCGGCCAAAGCCGGTGATGATGTTCGCGCCGTGCGCAGGCTGGATCTCGAAGAAGTTGCCGTCGTCCACCACCTTGGCGATGAGCTCGTGCATGTCATAGGGCATGTTCGAACTGGCCGGGATCAGCGTGTCGAGGCTGTCTTCGATACGGTCCCACGGGTCCTCGGTGGGCAGTTCGGGCAGCTCGGCGCGGTTGTTGGCGGGCACGAACCCGATCAGCTCGCGCGCGGCCAGCAGCGCCTCGATATCGTTCTCCAGCGCCAGGTCGGCAACGCTGGTCTTGGTGGTATGGACCACCGCACCGCCGAGGTCTTCCTGCGTCACCTCTTCGTTGGTGACCGTCTTCACCACCTCCGGCCCGGTCACGAACATGTAGGAGCTGTCCTTCACCATAAAGATGAAGTCGGTCATGGCCGGCGAGTACACCGCCCCGCCCGCACAAGGCCCCATGATGAGCGACAACTGCGGCACCACGCCGCTGGCCAGCACGTTGCGCTGGAACACCTCGGCATAGCCGCCAAGGCTGGCGACACCTTCCTGGATACGCGCGCCGCCGCTGTCATTGAGGCCGATGACGGGGGCGCCCACGCGCATGGCCATGTCCATCACCTTGCAGATCTTCTCCGCATGGCGCTTGGACAAGGAACCGCCGAAGACAGTGAAATCCTGGCTGAACACGTAGACCAGCCGCCCGTTGATCGTGCCGCTGCCGGTGACAACCCCGTCGCCCGGAATCTTCTGCTCCTGCATCCCGAAATCGACGCAGTCGTGCTCGACATAGGTGTCCAGCTCCTCGAACGAGCCTTCGTCCAGCAACACATCCAGCCGCTCGCGCGCGGCCAGCTTGCCCTTGGCATGCTGGGCATCAATGCGCTTCTGCGCGCCGCCCATCCGGGCAGCCTCACGGCGGCGTTCCATCTCGGCAATATTGGCGGACATTGGCTTGGCCTTACTCAAGCGTTTCGATGATCGCTGAGAAATCGCGCGCCCCGTTCCCCGCCGCATCGAAAGCTTCATACAACTCGCGCGCGCGCTGGCCCATCTGCGGGTCGAGACCGGCAGTTTCCGCCGCCGCCATTGCCAGCTTCAGGTCCTTGAGCATCAGCCCCGTGGCAAAGCCACCCTGGTAGCCGTTGTCGGCCGGCGTGGTGGGACCAACGCCAGGAACAGGGCAATAGCTGGTCATGGACCAGCACTGGCCGGAGGAGACACTGGAAATGTCGTAGAAGGTCTGCGGATCAAGGCCCAGCTTCTGCGCCATGGCAAAGGCTTCGCAGGTGCCGATCATGTGAATGCCAAGCAGCATGTTGTTGCAGATCTTGGCAGCCTGGCCATTGCCAGCCTGGCCTGCGTGGATCACGGCCTTGCCCATGCATTTCAGCACTGGTTCGGCCCGTTTGAAGGCTTCCTCGGTACCGCCGACCATGAATGTGAGCGTGCCCGCGTCGGCCGCCGCGATGCCGCCCGAAACCGGCGCATCGACCATGGCATGACCCGCCGCTTCGGCAGCCTCTGCCACCTCGCGCGCGGTGGCGACGTCGATGGTCGAGCAATCGAGGAACACAGCCCCGGCAGGCGCCTTGCCGATCACGTCGTTTTCATAAACCGACTTCACGATTCTACCGTTCGGCAGCATCGAAACCACCGCGTCGACGCCTTCGCAAGCCTCGGCAGCGGTGGCAAAAGTCTCGCACCCGTTCTCCCGCGCCCTGGCCAGGGCGTCTTCGGACAGGTCGAAGGCGCGCACCGCGTGCCCGGCCTTCACCAGGTTGGCGGCCATCCCGCCGCCCATGTTGCCAAGGCCGATGAAGGCGATCTTCATGTCAGCGCCCCTTCCACTGGCCTTCGCGCTTCTCGACGAAGGCGGTCATGCCCTCGACCTTGTCCTCGCTGGCGCAGAGGATCTGGAACAGGCGGCGCTCGAAGGTGAGGCCTTGCTCCAGCGTGGTTTCGAAAGCGGCGTTGACCATTTCCTTGTTGGCGATGGCCGCCATCGGCGGCTTCGAGGCGATCGTGGCCGCCGTCTTCAGCGCATCTTCCAGTAGCTCGCCATGCGGCACCACGCGGGCCACCAGACCGGCGCTTTCGGCTTCGGCAGCGTCCATCATCCGGCCCGTCAGGCACAGTTCCATCGCCTTGGCCTTGCCCACCGCGCGGGTAAGCCGCTGCGATCCGCCCATGCCGGGGGCAACGCCAAGATTGATCTCGGGCTGGCCGAAGCGCGCCTTGTCGCTGGCGAGGATGAAGTCGGCCATCATGGCGAGTTCACACCCACCGCCCAGCGCAAAGCCGTTCACGGCGGCGATCCACGGCTTGCGGGTCCCCTTCACCACGTGGGTCTGCCAACCGGAGAAGAAGTCTTCGAGATAGAAGTCTGCCGCTTCCTTCTCGACCATTTCCTTGATGTCGGCGCCAGCGGCAAAGGCCTTGTCGCCCGATCCGGTCAACACCAGGCAGCGCTGCGAGCTATCGGCCTCGTAAGCCGCAAAAGCCTCGCCCAGTTCGCGCAGGACGTCGCTGTTCAGCGCGTTCAGCGCTTGCGGACGGTTGAGCGTGACCAGCGTCACTGCGTCACGCTGTTCGACGAGGATGTTTTCGTAAGCCATGTGGGAAACTCCGTTGTCAGCCCATTGTAGGGATCACGAAGGCGTTACTGCCATCGCCGCCGCCATCAGGCCAGCGCTGGGTAATCTTTTTGGACTTGGTCCAGAACCGCAGGCCTTCCATGCCGTACTGGTCGATGTCGCCAAAGCCTGAGCGCTTCCATCCGCCGAAGCTGTGATAGCTCACCGGCACCGGTATCGGCACGTTGATGCCAACCATGCCGACATTCACCCTTGCAGCAAATTCGCGTGCGGCGTGGCCGTTGCGCGTGAAGATGGCGACGCCGTTGCCATACTGGTGCTCGCTCGGCAGCCGCAATGCCTCTTCGAAGTCGTTCGCGCGCACGATCTGGAGGACCGGACCGAAGATTTCTTCCTTGTAGCTCTCCATGTCGGGCGTGACCCGATCAAGCAGGGTCGGACCGACGAAGAAGCCGTTCTCGTGCCCCTGCAGGCTGAACCCGCGCCCATCGATCACCACCTCGGCGCCTTCCTTCTCGGCAGTGTCGATCCAGCCTTCGATGCGAGCCTTGTGTTCGGGCGTCACCACCGGGCCATAGTGCGCCTCTGGATCGGTCGACACACCCACGCGCAGCGCGTGGATGGCCGGGATCAGCTTTTCGCGCAATCGCTCGGCCGTGTCCTCGCCCACCGGCACCACCACCGGCAACGCCATGCAGCGTTCGCCGGCAGAGCCGAAGGCCGCGCCCGCCAGATCGTTCACCACCTGGTCGAGATCGGCATCAGGCATAACCACGCCATGGTTCTTCGCCCCGCCAAATGCCTGCACGCGCTTCGCGTTGGCCGTACCGCGAGAGTAGATATATTGTGCAATGTCGGACGAGCCGACAAAGCTGATGGCGGAGATATCGGGGTGGTCGAGGATGGCGTCGACCATTTCCTTGTCGCCGTGCACCACCTGCAAGAGGCCTTCGGGCGCGCCTGCCTCAAGGAACAACTCAGCCAGCCGCACCGGCACGCTGGGATCGCGCTCGCTGGGCTTGAGGATGAAGGCGTTACCCGCCGCAATCGCCATGCCGAACATCCACATCGGGATCATCGCCGGGAAGTTGAACGGGGTGATCCCCGCGCCAATCCCCAGCGGCTGGCGCATCGAATAGACGTCAATGCCCGGCCCCGCCCCGTTGGTGAATTCTCCCTTCAGCGCCTGGGGAATGCCACAGGCGAATTCGATCACTTCCAGCCCTCGCTGCAGGTCGCCCTTGGCATCGTCGATGACCTTGCCGTGCTCGCTGGAGAGCAGTTCGGCCAGTTCCTGCATGTTCTCTTCGAGCAGTTGCTTGAACTTGAACATAATCCGCGCACGTCGTTGCGGGTTGGTGGCGGCCCATTCGGGCTGCACCTTCTTCGCGTTCTCAACCGCGCGGGCCAGTAACGCGGCATCGCCCAACGCAACCTCGGCCTGCACTTCGCCGGTAGAGGGGTTCCACACCTTGTGTGTCCGGCCACTGCTGCTGCTGCCTTCGTAGCCTTGAATGAAGTGGTCGATCTGTCGCATGGGAAACTCATCCTCAAAGATTGGAAGGTCCTCGATGCAGGACGGAAAACTTACAGACAAGCACCATTTTTGCAGACATAAGCTGCAAATATGCAGGAACTGAACTGGAATGATGTGCGCGTGTTCCTTGCCGTGGCCGATGCCGGGCAAATTGGCCGGGCGGCACAGAAGCTGAAGCTTGACCCGACCACACTGGGCCGACGCCTCAAACGGCTCGAACAGCGCCTCGAGGTCACGCTGTTCGAACGGACGCGCAACGGGCAGGTCCTTACGGAAGCAGGCGAAGCCCTGCTCGCCAAGGCCGAAGGAATGGCCGAACTGGCCCGCATGATCGACGAGGTCGCGGTATCGCACTCGGGCTTGAGCGGCACCTTGCGCCTGAGTGTATCGGAAGGCTTTGGCAGCCAGTTCCTGACGCCCTACCTCAGTTCATTCGCAAAGCAGCACCCGGCACTCACGATCGAACTTGTGGCCAACAGCGGTTTCCTGAGTCCTTCCCGACGCGAAGCCGACATTGCCGTCATGCTTTCTCGCCCCAAGGCCGGGCCTGTCTTGTGCCGAAAGCTGTCGGACTACCGGCTGAAACTCTACGCCAGCCATTCCTATCTTGATCAGCATGGCACTCCTGAATCTCCGGCCGACCTCGAACAGGGCCATAACCTCGTCAGCTACGTGCCCGACCTGCTCTATGCGCCAGAACTGAACTACCTTGATGATTTCCACGCCGGAATCGAAGCGCAAATCCGATCCTCCAGCATCAATGCGCAGCACCAACTCGTCGAATCCGGCGCAGGCATTGGAGTTCTGCCGTGCTTCATCGCAGAAAGATCGAACAATCTACGGGTCGTCTGCCCCGAAAAGGCTATCGAGCGAAGCTTTTGGATCGTGACCCACCGTGACACACAGAATCTTGCCAAAGTGCGAGCCGGCAAGGAGTGGCTGGCGCATTGCGTGACACAGGGGCGTGAGCGGCTTCTCCCGGAACTCTGAAACCTGAATAGTTGCGCCTTAGGCACAGGCGATTGCATGCCCAACCTCCGTTGACGGCCTATCGCCCGAAAGGTGGGCGACCCCGCCCAATAGCTAGCCGCAGGCCAACTGCGGCCTGCGCCCCGCCATGCCCGGTGCCGACGATCAGTATATCCGTCACATCGGAATGTGACTTCACCAGGGTCTTAGACCTTCCCCACCATTTCCGGGACGGCGTTGAAGAGGTCTGCGACGAGGCCGATGTCGGCGACCTGGAAGATGGGTGCGTCGGGGTCCTTGTTGATGGCGACGATCACCTTGGAGTCCTTCATGCCGGCAAGGTGCTGGATCGCGCCAGAGATGCCAATCGCGATGTAGACGTCGGGCGCCACGATCTTGCCGGTCTGGCCGACCTGGTAATCGTTGGGAACGTAGCCTGCGTCGACAGCGGCACGGCTGGCGCCGATGGCCGCGCCCAGCTTGTCCGCCAGTGGGGTGATGGTGGCCTCGAAGGTCTCGGCATCCTTCAGCGCGCGCCCACCCGAGACGATGATCCCCGCACTGGTCAGCTCGGGACGGTCGCTCTTCACCGCATCGAGGCTGACGAAGCTGGACAGGCCCGCATCGCCGGGACCGGACACGGCCTCGACCGAGGCGCTGCCACCGCTCGCCTCGGCCTTGTCGAAGGCCGTGGTGCGCACGGTGATCACCAGCTTGGGGTCAGAGCTCTCCACCGTGGCAATGGCATTGCCGGCATAGATCGGACGGGTGAAGCTCTTTGGCCCTTCCACGCTGATCACGTCGGACACCTGCATCACGTCGAGCATGGCCGCCACGCGCGGCAGCACGTTCTTGCCGGTGGTGGTGGCAGGGGCGAGCACGGCGTCGTAGCCGTCTATGAGCCCGGCAATCAGCGGGGCGACGTTCTCGGCCAGACCATTGGCATAGGCAGCATCAGATGTCACCAGCACCTTCTCGACACCGGCAATGGCGGCGTGGGCATCGCCTGCGGCCTGCGATCCGGCGACCAGCACGTGGACCGGGCCGCCCAGCGCAGCTGCGGCAGTGACTGTAGCGAGCGTGGCATCGGCGACACCGTCGCCGTGGGGTTCAGCAAGTACAAGAGCAGTCATCAGATGGCTCCCAGGGCTTTGAGCTTGGCCACCAGCGCATCGACATCAGGCACGATCTCGCCTGCTGAACGCACCGGGGGTTCGGCAACATGGGTGGTGGCAAGGCGAGGAGTGACATCGACGCCGTAGTCAGCCGGCGTCTTCACATCCAAAGGCTTCTTCTTCGCCTTCATGATGTTGGGCAAGCTCGCATAGCGCGGCTCGTTCAAACGCAGGTCAGTGGTAACCACGGCAGGCAGGCTCAGCTTCACCGTCTCCAGCCCGCCGTCGACCTCGCGGGTGACGCTGACGGCATCGCCCTCGATCTCCACCTTCGATGCAAAGGTGCCCTGCGGACGGCCCATCAAGGCCGCCAGCATCTGGCCTGTCTGGTTGCAGTCATCGTCGATCGCCTGCTTGCCCAGCATGACAATGCCGGGGCCTTCCTCGTCGACAATCGCCTTGAGGATCTTGGCCACGGCCAGCGGCTCCACGGTCTCATCGGTCTCCACCAGCACCGCCCGGTCCGCGCCCATCGCCAGCGCCGTGCGCAGCGTTTCCTGCGCCTTGGCCGGACCCACGCTCACGGCCACGACCTCCTCGGCCTTGCCCGCTTCCTTCAGCCGCAGCGCTTCCTCCACCGCAATCTCGTCAAACGGGTTCATGCTCATCTTCACGTTCGCAAGATCAACACCAGACCCATCCGCCTTAACACGCGGCTTCACGTTGTAATCAATCACCCGCTTCACGGGCACGAGGATCTTCATGGGGCGCTCCTATTCCAGTTCGAGGATCACGGCGTCGACGACGAGCGTTTCGCCTTGAGCAGCGTTGATGGTGGCCACGGTGCCGGCCTTCTCCGCGCGCAGGATGTTTTCCATTTTCATGGCCTCGACCGTGGCCAGCGGCTGACCGGCTTCGACCTTGTCGCCTTCGGCCACGTGCAGCGAGACCAGCAGGCCGGGCATCGGGCACAACAGCATTTTGCTGGTATCGGGCGGCACCTTCTCGATCATGTGGCTGGCCAGCGGCGCGACTTGGGCGGGCAGTGCGCTGGCCTTGTAGGTGCGACCGTGGGTATTGATCAGCCAGTGCGGGCGCTGGCGGGTGACCTTCAGGCCCAGAGTCTCGCCGCCTGCTTGCGTGGCCGTGGCCTTGCGCATGCCGGGGCGCCAGTCGCAGGTGCCCTCCACCGTATGACCATCGACCACAGCGTGGCCATCGCCCAGCGTCACGGCATGCTCCACCCCATCGACGCGCACCACCCATTCGCTGCCGATCGGAAGCGGGCCGTCAAGCTGGCCGCTGATCTGCCGCTGACGCGCCTGGTGGGTAAACTCGATGCCTGCGGCAATCGCCGCAATTACGCGGGTGCGGGCTTCGCTGGTCGCCGCGCCTTCGAACCCTTCCGGATATTCTTCGGCGATGAAGCCGGTGGTGAGCTCGCCTGCACGAAAGCGCGGGTGCTGCATCAGGGCGGAGAGGAAATCGACATTGTGACCGAGCCCTTCCAGTTCCACCTGGTCGAGCGCTTTGATCTGAAGGTCTGCGGCCTCGTCGCGAGATGCCCCCCAGGTCACCAGCTTGGCGATCATCGGATCGTAAAAGATCGACACCTCGCCGCCTTCGGTTACACCCGAGTCCACGCGCACGCCATCAACGCCGCGCAAATCCCCATCCCAGGCCGGAACGGGCGTGGCATAGCGCACCAGCCGCCCGGTGCTGGGCAGGAAGCCGCGATAGGGGTCTTCGGCGTAGATGCGGTTTTCGATCGCCCAGCCGTCGATACCGATATCGTCCTGCGTCATCTCAAGCTTCTCGCCCGCAGCCACGCGGATCATCTGCTCGACCAGGTCCACGCCGGTGATCGCCTCGGTAACCGGATGCTCCACCTGCAGGCGGGTGTTCATCTCGAGGAAGTAGAAGCTCTCGCCGGTCGGGTCCGCACCGGAGACGATCAGCTCCACCGTGCCTGCCGAGTGGTAATCCACCGCCTTGGCCAGCGCCACGCACTGCTCGCCCATCTTGCGGCGCATCTCGGGGGTGACGAAGGGGCTTGGCGCTTCCTCCACCACCTTCTGGTGGCGGCGCTGGATGCTGCATTCGCGCTCGTTGAGGTAAAGCACGGTGCCGTGCTTGTCGCCCAGCACCTGGATCTCGATATGGCGCGGGTCCTCGATGAACTTTTCGATGAAGACGCGGTCGTCGCCGAACGAGTTCAGGCCTTCGCGCTTGGTCGCCTCGAACCCTTCGCGCACGTCCTGTTCGGACCATGCAAGGCGCATGCCCTTGCCCCCGCCCCCGGCAGAGGCCTTCATCATCACCGGGTAGCCGATATCGTTGCTGATCTCGACCGCATGCTCGGTATCGCGGATCTCGCCGACAAAGCCGGGCACGACGTTGACCCCCGCTGCCTTCGCCAGCTTCTTGGACTCGATCTTGTCGCCCATCGCCGCGATGGCATTCGCGGGCGGGCCGATGAAGGCGATGCCTTCTGCTTCCAGCGCCTCGACGAAGCTCGCCCGCTCGGAGAGGAAGCCGTAGCCCGGATGGACGGCCTCGGCCCCGGTCTGCTTACACGCCGCGATGATCTTGTCGGCCAGCAGGTAGGACTCGTTGGCAGGCGCAGGGCCGATATGCACTGCTTCGTCCGCCATCTGCACAAAGGGCGCGCGCGCATCGGCATCGGAGTAGACCGCAACTGTCGCAATACCCATGCGCCGTGCCGTCTTGATGACACGGCACGCGATCTCGCCGCGATTGGCGATGAGGATCTTGGTGAACATCACGCCAGTTCCTTCAGCAGCGCGTCGAGCGTGGTGCCCAGCTCGCTGGGCGAGGGGGACACGCGGATGCCCGCATCTTCCATCGCCGCGATCTTGCTTTCCGCATCGCCCTTGCCGCCCGACACGATGGCGCCGGCATGGCCCATGCGGCGGCCCGGAGGGGCGGTGCGACCGGCGATGAAGCCGACCATCGGCTTGGAACGACCTTTAGCCGCTTCCTGCTTGATGAATTTTGCTGCTTCCTCCTCCGCAGAACCACCGATCTCGCCGATCATGATGATCGACTTGGTGTCGTCGTCGGACAGGAACAGGTCGAGCACGTCGATGAAGTTGGTGCCGTTCACCGGATCGCCGCCGATGCCGACAGCGGTGGTCTGGCCAAGGCCCACCGCCGTGGTCTGGTGCACGGCTTCGTAGGTGAGCGTACCCGAACGGCTGACGACGCCGACGCTGCCCTTCTGGAAGATGGAGCCGGGCATGATGCCGATCTTGCACTCTTCCGGGGTCAGCACGCCGGGGCAGTTCGGGCCGATCAGGCGGCTCTTGCTGCCCGACAGTGCCCGCTTGGCGCGCACCATGTCCATCACCGGAATGCCCTCGGTGATGCACACGATCAGCTCGATCTCGGCCTCGATCGCCTCGCAGATCGCGTCAGCGGCAAACGGCGGCGGCACGTAGATGCACGATGCACTGGCGCCGGTGGCCTCCTTCGCCTCGCGCACGGTGTTGAACTGCGGCAGGCCGATATGCTCGGTTCCGCCCTTGCCCGGCGTGACACCGGCAACCATCTGCGTACCGTAATCCAGCGCCTGCTGGGTGTGGAAGGTGCCGGTGTTGCCGGTCATCCCCTGGGTGATGACCTTGGTGTCCTTGTTGACGAGGATGCTCATGCCGCCACTCCTTCCTTCACCTGCGCGACGATCTTGCGGGCGGCATCGCCGAGGTCGTCTGCGGGGATGATCGGCAGGCCGCTGTTGGCGAGGATATCCTTGCCCTGCTGCACGTTGGTGCCTTCCAGGCGCACCACCAGCGGCACTGACAGGTTCACTTCCCTGGCTGCGGCCACGATGCCATCGGCGATGATGTCGCACTTCATGATGCCGCCGAAGATGTTGACGAGGATGCCTTCCACCGCCGGGTCCGACAGGATGATCTTGAAGGCCGCCGTCACCTTCTCGGTCGTCGCGCCGCCGCCCACGTCGAGGAAGTTCGCCGGGAAGGCACCGTTCAGCTTGATGATGTCCATCGTCGCCATGGCCAGCCCTGCGCCGTTCACCATGCAGCCGATGTTGCCATCCAGCTTGATGTAGGCGAGGTCGTACTTGCTCGCTTCGACTTCGGCCGCGTCTTCCTCGGTCTCGTCGCGCATGGCCTCGACATCCGGGTGGCGATAGAGCGCGTTCGAATCGAAGCTCATCTTGGTGTCGAGCACCAGCAGCTCACCGCCTGCTGTCTCCACCAGCGGGTTGATCTCCAGCATGGCGCAGTCGAGCGTGGTGAAGGCTTCATACAGCTGCTTCGCCAGCTTCTGTGCCGCCTTGGCAAGCTCGCCCGACAGCTTCAGCGCGAAGGCCACCGAGCGACCATGGTGCGGCATGAAGCCGGTGGCAGGGTCAATGGTGATGGTGGTGATCTTCTCCGGCGTGTTGTGCGCCACGTCCTCGATATCCATGCCGCCCTCGGTCGAGACGATCATGGCCACCCGGCTCGTCTCGCGGTCGATCACCATCGAGAGGTAGTATTCCCTGGCGATATCCACGCCGTCGGTAACGTAGAGGCGATTGACCTGCTTGCCCGCGTCACCCGTCTGCACGGTGACCAGCGTGTTGCCCAGCATGTCCCTGGCGTCAGCCTCGACATCCGCGATCGACTTGGCCAGGCGCACGCCGCCCTTGGCATCGGCCGGCAGTTCAGCGAACTTGCCCTTGCCGCGCCCACCGGCGTGGATCTGCGCCTTCACCACATACAACGGCCCAGGCAGCGAGTTCGCACCTGCCACCGCCTCTTCCACGCTCAACGCCGGATAGCCGGTCGGCACCCCAATGCCGAATTTAGCTAGCAGTTCCTTCGCCTGGTACTCGTGGATGTTCATTCAGTTTCACCTTCCATAGTGAATTCTTCTCCGGCAGGCGGCATATTGTGGCCCAGCAGGCGCAGCACGTCGGCGGCGGCTTCGACCACATTGGTGCCGGGACCGTAGATGCCCTGCACGCCGGCCTTCTTGAGGAAGTCGTAGTCCTGTGGCGGGATCACGCCGCCGGCGATCACCTTGATGTCGGCCCGGCCGGCGTCCTTCAGGTGGCCGATCAGCTCGGGGATCAGCGTCTTGTGGCCTGCCGCCAGCGAGCTTGCGCCCACGGCGTCGACCTGGCGCTCCAGCGCCATCCTGGCGGTCTCTTCGGGTGTCTGGAACAGCGGGCCGGAGATGACCTCGAAGCCCATGTCGGCAAAGGCGGATGCGATCACGTTGGCGCCGCGATCGTGCCCGTCCTGGCCCATCTTGGCGACCAGCAGGCGCGGCGCATGGCCCAGGCGGCGGGTGACAGCCTCGACGCCCTCGACCACGGCGGCGTAGCGCGCATCGCCTTCGTAGGCGGCGGCATAGACGCCCTTCACCGGGGTCGGCACCGTGTCATAGCGCCCGAAGGCCTTTTCCATCGCGGCAGAGATCTCGCCCAGCGTGGCGTCGGCACGCGCGGCTTCCACCGCCAGCGCCAGCAGGTTGCTCTCGCTCTCGGCCGCCAGCTTCTCCAGCTGCGAGGGCGGCAGCGGCACGCCCTTCTCGTCGCGCCCTTCGGCCAGCAGCGCGGCGTTGGCCGAGCGGTCCACCTGCGCGCCGCGAGTGAGGTTCGCCAAGGCAACCTTCACCGCTTCCTCGTCGCGATTGCGGCGCACCTTCTCGATCCGCGCGATCTGACTGGCGCGCACGGCGTGGTTGTCGATATCGAGCGTGTCGATCGGGTCTTCTTCCACCTTGCGGTACTTGTTGACCCCGACGATCACCGTCTCGCCCCGGTCGATCTGCGCCTGCTTGGCCGCGGCCGCTTCCTCGATCGCGGCCTTGGGCTTGCCGCTCGCGACATAGGCAGTCATCCCCCCTGCCGCGTCCACCTCTTCGATCAGCGCGCGGGCCTTGTTGGCGATCTCGGCCGTCAGCGCCTCGATGTAATAGCTGCCGCCCAGCGGATCGGCGACGTTGCACACGCCGCTTTCCTCCTGCAGCACCAGCTGGGTGTTGCGCGCAATGCGGGCGGAGAAGTCGGTCGGCAGCGCAATCGCCTCGTCCAACGCATTGGTGTGCAGGCTCTGCGTGCCGCCCAGCACGGCGGACAGCGCTTCCAGCGTGGTCCGGATCACGTTGTTGTAGGGGTCCTGCTCCTGCAGGCTGACGCCGCTGGTCTGGCAATGCGTGCGCAGCATCTTCGACTTGGGGTTCTGCGCGCCAAGCTCGGTCATCACATCGTGCCACAAAGTGCGCGCGGCGCGCATCTTGGCGATCTCCATGAAGAAGTTCATCCCGATGCCCCAGAAGAAGCTCAGCCGCGGCGCGAAGGCATCGATGTCGAGCCCCGTCTCCATCGCGCGCTTCGCGTATTCCTTGCCGTCGGCAATGGTGAAGGCCAGCTCCTGCACCGCCGTGGCGCCTGCCTCGTGCATGTGATAGCCGCTGATCGAGATTGAGTTGAAGCGCGGCATGTGCGCACTAGTGTAGGCGATGATGTCCGACACGATCCGCATCGATGGCTCGGGCGGATAGATATAGGTGTTGCGGACCATGAACTCTTTCAGGATGTCGTTCTGGATGGTGCCGCTCAGCTTCTCTTGCGAGACGCCCTGCCGCTCTGCCGCCACGATATAGAACGCCATCACCGGGATCACCGCGCCGTTCATCGTCATCGACACGCTCATCTCGTCGAGCGGAATCTGGTCGAACAGAATCTCCATGTCGCGCACGGTATCAATGGCGACGCCCGCCTTGCCGACATCGCCGACAACGCGCGGATGGTCCGAATCGTAACCGCGATGGGTGGCGAGGTCGAAAGCGACACTCAGCCCCTTTTGCCCAGCGGCGAGATTGCGGCGATAGAAGGCGTTGCTCTCCTCCGCCGTCGAGAACCCCGCATATTGCCGGATCGTCCAAGGGCGGCCCGTGTACATGCTGGCATAGGGCCCACGCGTGAACGGTTCGAAGCCCGGCAGGCCCGGGGCAAGCCCCTCAACATCACCCGCCGTATACAGCGGCTGCACGGCAATCCCCTCGGGCGTATGCCACACAAGATCGCGCCCCTTCACCTCTTTGGCAGCGCGCTCCTGCCAGGCGGATTTGGTCGGTTTTTCACTCATAGCGGCAGATTATCATGTTTCTTCCACGGGTTCTCGAGGCTTTTGGTGCGCAGTTTGCGCAGGCCCAGGGCGATGCGCTTGCGGGTGGAATGGGGGTAGATCACCTCGTCGATATAGCCGCGTGAAGCCGCGACGAAGGGGTTGGCGAAGCGGTCTTCGTATTCCTTGGTCTTCTCGGCGATCTTGTCGGGATCATCGCGATCCTGGCGGAAGATGATCTCCACCGCGCCCTTCGCGCCCATCACCGCGATCTCTGCTGTGGGCCAGGCATAGTTCAAGTCGCCGCGCAGGTGCTTTGAGGCCATCACGTCATAGGCGCCGCCATAGGCTTTCCTCGTGATGATCGTGATCTTGGGAACGGTCGCCTCGGCATAGGCGAACAGCAGCTTGGCGCCGTGCTTGATGATGCCATTGTGCTCCTGGCTCGTGCCGGGCAGGAAGCCAGGCACGTCCACGAAGGTGACGATCGGGATGGAGAAGGCATCGCAGAAGCGCACGAAGCGCGCGGCCTTGCGGCTGGCGTCGATATCCAGCACGCCTGCCAGCACCATCGGCTGGTTGGCGACGATACCCACCGGGCGCCCCTCAATGCGGCCAAAGCCGGTGATGATGTTCGCGCCGTGCGCAGGCTGGATCTCGAAGAAGTTGCCGTCGTCCACCACCTTGGCGATGAGCTCGTGCATGTCATAGGGCATGTTCGAACTGGCCGGGATCAGCGTGTCGAGGCTGTCTTCGATACGGTCCCACGGGTCCTCGGTGGGCAGTTCGGGCAGCTCGGCGCGGTTGTTGGCGGGCACGAACCCGATCAGCTCGCGCGCGGCCAGCAGCGCCTCGATATCGTTCTCCAGCGCCAGGTCGGCAACGCTGGTCTTGGTGGTATGGACCACCGCACCGCCGAGGTCTTCCTGCGTCACCTCTTCGTTGGTGACCGTCTTCACCACCTCCGGCCCGGTCACGAACATGTAGGAGCTGTCCTTCACCATAAAGATGAAGTCGGTCATGGCCGGCGAGTACACCGCCCCGCCCGCACAAGGCCCCATGATGAGCGACAACTGCGGCACCACGCCGCTGGCCAGCACGTTGCGCTGGAACACCTCGGCATAGCCGCCAAGGCTGGCGACACCTTCCTGGATACGCGCGCCGCCGCTGTCATTGAGGCCGATGACGGGGGCGCCCACGCGCATGGCCATGTCCATCACCTTGCAGATCTTCTCCGCATGGCGCTTGGACAAGGAACCGCCGAAGACAGTGAAATCCTGGCTGAACACGTAGACCAGCCGCCCGTTGATCGTGCCGCTGCCGGTGACAACCCCGTCGCCCGGAATCTTCTGCTCCTGCATCCCGAAATCGACGCAGTCGTGCTCGACATAGGTGTCCAGCTCCTCGAACGAGCCTTCGTCCAGCAACACATCCAGCCGCTCGCGCGCGGCCAGCTTGCCCTTGGCATGCTGGGCATCAATGCGCTTCTGCGCGCCGCCCATCCGGGCAGCCTCACGGCGGCGTTCCATCTCGGCAATATTCGCGGACATTTCAAACCTGACAAGACAATCCCAAAGCAACCTGATTGACGCTCCATCATGACGCAGTCCAATGTTAATTTGCAAAATTGCAAAATCCGATTTTGCAAACTAGTCTCCCCACATGACGCAAAGGGCCAGGATTTTTGCAGGCACCCAGATCCGCAAGCTGCGGAACAGGAAGGGTATGCGGCAGACGGAACTGGCCAAGAAGTTGTCGATAAGCTCTTCCTATCTTAGCCAGCTGGAGCACGATGACCGCCCCTTGACCCCAAGGCTTGCTGAAAAGTTGGCGACTCTCTTCCCGATCGATTGGCAGGATTTCCAACTGGACGAGACTGAACATATTGCCCACGCGCTGCGCGAGGCAGTCGGGGATCCGGTATTCGGAGAGCCAATGCCGCCGGACAGTCTTGCGAAGCTTGCCGAACAGCAGCCGGAGTTTGCGCGGCGCTTTGTCGAATTGCATGAGATCTATCGCAGGACGAGCCAGCGGCTCGAGATCGTCGATGAGGCAATTTCCGTGGATAGGCCAATCGGCTCACGATTGCCTTGGGAAGAGGTCAGGGACTGGTTTCACCTATCGAACAATTACGTGGACGAACTCGACAGATCTGCCGAGAGTCTCGCTCTTTCGATATCCGATGACCATGACCATATCAGTGGCTCAGCCATGCGGAGTCACCTCGCGGATAATCACGGTGTGCGCGTAAACCTCGAGCAATCCGAAACGCTGCGAGACTTTGATTCAGAGAACAAGATACTCACGATTGATGCGGCCCAGCCCGCTTCGGGGATACGCTTCCAGCTTGCGTATCATCTTGTTACCTGTGCGCTCGGCGATGCTATCGATGATGTCGTACGAACCGCCCAGCTCAGAACGACGACCGCTCGCGAACTGCTGAAGGTCGGTCTGGCAAACTACGCTGCCGGCGCAATTCTGATGCCCTACGAGCGATTCCGCAGGTCGGCGCGTGAACACCGGCACGACATCGATCGGATCAGCCTGATCTTCAAAACAAGTTTCGAGCAAACCTGCCACCGGCTTTCCACCCTGCAACGCAATGGGGCGCGGGGATTGCCGGTCTTCTTCTGTCGCGTGGACATGGCAGGAAACATCACCAAGAGACACAGTGCAACACAGTTGCAGTTCGCGCGTTATGGCGGCGCTTGTCCGCGGTGGATTGTCCACGAGGCAGTCGCCATCCCGGATCGCATACTTGTTCAGCTGGCTCAGACCCCTGATGGCGACCGCTATGTTTCGATGGCCAAGGGGTTGGTAAAATCTTCGGGCAGGTTTGACCGAAACCCCCGGCGTTACGCTGTCGCACTGGGATGTGAAGTCAAGCATCGCGATGACTTTGTTTATGCCGACTCGATTGACACAACCACCGAAAGCGCAGCGACGCCTATCGGAGTTTCGTGCCGCATTTGTTCACATGTGAATTGCGATCAGCGCGCTTACCCACCAAACGACCAGACAATTTCGATCAATCATTTTCGACGCAGCATCGTGCCCTATGAAATGGGAAGCGCATCCAGCATCCCGTCCGATTACACAAAGATCACGTCATCATCCCGGTCAGAACCGGATCGATACCGAGGTGACCCAAGTTCCTGAGCTCAACGGGCACGTTTTGACGTGACCCCCAGCTTTCCTCCAGTTGGGACCAGAGCCGAGCCGCGTTGCTGCGCAAGAGCGCGGTTGAGGCAGTGGGCTGCGTAGCGGAGGGTGCTGTCAGTCTAACGCTAACTCGTCTCCACTTGGCAGAACTTGCCCTTCCCACATGTTGGTTCAGGCCATGAGGTCTTTCCACTCAGCCAGGGCAGCTGAGCGGTTCGCTTTGTAGGTCTGCCTGTCGTTGAGATGACGATCTGAGTTGAAGTGATTGTGGACGTTGGCGTGGACTGAAGCGAACTTCTGTAACGACTTCATTTGTCGAAATCGCAGCATTGCTCGTTCTCGTCGTCGAAACGGCAGGTGCGAGTTTTCTGCGCGATTGTTCAACCACCTTGCCATCTCCCGGCGTTCCTCAATGCCCAATTCCTTGAGTGCAGCAGGATATGACTTGAGCCCATCGGTCACAATCGCTTCGGCCTTGCCATGTCGCTTCAGCGCCTTCTTGAAGAAGCGCAAAGCCGCAGATTTGTCTCGCCTCTTTGTCACGTAGCTTTCGAGGATTTCGCCTTCGTGGTCGACTGCTCGCCACAGGTAATGGGTCTCGCCATTGATCTTCACGAACACCTCATCGAGGTGCCAGCGCCAATGGCGGAAGCCGCGCATTCGGCTGATCCGCTGCCGCTTGATGTCGGCTGCAAACATAGGACCGAACCTGTTCCACCAGAACCGAACCGTCTCGTGGCAAATTTCGATGCCGCGTTCCGCCAGCAGATCTTCGACATTCCGCAAGCTCAGAGGAAACCGAACGTACATCATCACAACAAGCCTGATCACCTCAGGCGACGAGTTGAAATAGCGAAACGGGCTGGCTGGCTTCTTTGGTCTTGGCATGGGTGCGCCCTACCCCACATACCTCGCCCGTCAATCAGGTGCATTTACTCTGACAGTGCCCCTCATCCAAGTGCCAGCGCCAGTGGCGAAAGCCACGCATCCGGCTGACCCGCTGGCGGCGGATGTCGGCTGCGAACAGCGGACCGAAACGGTTCCACCACAGCCGCACGGTTTCGTGACAGATGTCTATCCCCCGCTCGACAAGCAGGTCTTCCACGTTTCGCAAGCTCAATGGGAAGCGAACGTACATCATCACGACCAGCCGGATGACCTCAGGCGATGAGTTGAAGTAGCGAAACGGGTTATCGACCTTACTCATCCAGGGCGGCTAGCATCGCCCTGTCCGTTCAACCAGTTTGCTTTGATAGTGCCCCTCGGCAACACAGCACGATCGCCGTCCCCAATCCGGCTGAGGCAAGGGAGGCCACGAGTACGGAGAGTTTGACGGCTTGCAACTGGCTGCCATCGAATGCGGCCGAGGCAATCAGGATCGACATAGTGAAGCCAATACCGCACAGCATCGAAGCACCGGCCAACTGCGACCAGCCGATTTCCGAGGACAATCTTCCGAGCCGAAGCTTGATTGCGATTACCACGAAAAGGCAAATGCCCAGCGGCTTGCCGACGAGCAGGCCCAGGATTGTGCCGTAAACTTCGGGCTCACCGAACTGGAAATCAGTACCGCGCAGGAGGATCCCGGTGTTGAAGAAGGCGTAAAGTGGCAGGATAAGGAAGCTCGACCAGTTCTGCAGTCTGTGTTGCAGGTGAAACCCCGGGTCTCTCAATCGGTCGATGAGCTTCTTCAGGTGCAACACACCTAGGGTCGAAGGCTTGTCGCATTCGCGGTCGATTTCGAACTGGAAGATCTTGCGGGCCTGCATGGCCACGCCTTCGATGTTTGCAGAACTGCGTGCCGGGATGGCCGCGGCAGTCAGCACCCCGGCCAGAGTTGCATGGACGCCGCTCTGGTAAAGGAAATACCATAGTACGACCGCCAGGAACGCGTAAGGAGCCCGGGCATAGATCTTGCCTTTGTTCAAAACGATCATCAGCGCGAACACCGTTAGGGCGACGAAGAAAGCGTCCGCATGGAAGCCCTGCCCATAAAACAGCGCAATCACGACGATTGCGCCAAGATCGTCCAGGATGGAAAGAGCCGCTACGAATACTTTAAGGGACGTCGGCACGCGATCACCCAGAAGCGCCAGTATCCCGAGCGTGAAGGCGATATCGGTAGCCGTGGGCACACCCCAGCCCCGTACAGCTGCCGTTCCTGCTGTCGCGACGTAGAAAATCAGGGCGGGCACAAGCATCCCCCCCAAGGCGCCAATCAGGGGCATTGCCGCATTTCGCGGATCGGATAGCTCTCCATCTACCAACTCGCGTTTGATCTCGATGCCGACGACCAGAAAAAACAGCGCCATGAGCGCTTCGTTGATCCACATTTCGAGAGAAAGGGAAAAGCTCCAACTGCCGGCAGACAAGCCTGCCGTGGCTTGGCGCAGCGTTTCGTAGCTTTCGTCCCACCCCAAGTTGACCGCTGCCAGTGCTGCGATGGTCGAGACGATCAGAACGAGACCGTTCGATGCAGCCCAGCGGAAGAAGGCCGTGCTTGCCAGTTCCAGTCTGACGCCAAGAGGTCTTTCGATGGCCTCGATGATAGCCTCGTCGTCCCAGGCACCTTCGAACATGACCCCGTCGATGAACAGCATAGGTGTATGCGGGATCGCGCTAGAGGCCCGCGCCGATGCTATGTCGGATTGTAACCGCTGCGTCGTCTCATCCGACCAGAGGTCGGCTTCGAAGCGTTTGACATCGAGGCCGATCTTTCCTGCCATCCGGCACAAGAGCGCGACGTCATAAGGAGGCTTCGCTTCGAACAGTGCTTCGTGCATTTCTGGAAAGCGATCCTGGTGGTGCGCCGCTATCGCCGCGCGCGCGGCAAGTTCGGCACTTTCCGATCCTTTCTTCGGAAAGAAGCGCACGGCGAAGACGAGACCAAGGCCCGCAAATTTCTCGATAGAGCGCACAATGACGTCACGGACGCGCCTCGACGCATTCTCGGCATTGTCGGCATAGTCGATGAACCATACGACTTGATGGGCCTCGCCATTCGAAATCAGGCAGGCTTCTCCGGTCGAGAACGGAGGGGTCAGTCTGGGCATTGCTCGCCGGCCCAAAAGTCGACAACGCGCAATCTAAGTATTGTTCGAAGGTTAGTCCGGACCATCAATATGTCAGTACCTTGTTGTCGCCTTCCATGACGCCTTCGATCAGATAGGCACCCCCGATGATGCCCTCGCATTCCGGGATCAGGTCATCCTTGGTCATGTCAAACAGGTCGAGGTTAGGCGAACAACAATACAGCTTGGCACCGGCTTCGTGTGCGTCCTTCATGAAATCGTAGACAGACTTGGGAGAGCCTTCCTTCACGAAGAGCTTCTCCGCCACGCCCTTCTTCAGGAGCTTGCCCGCCGTGGCAGTGAAGATCACTTCCACTTCATATTCCATCGCTGCAGCCACGGTCGCCTGGAAGATCGGTGCGCCCAGTTCCTCGTGGTTCCTGGGGTCGGTATTGGCCAGAACTATGATGAGCTTTGATGCCATTTGCTTTTCCTCTCCTAAGTCAGCCAGTCCCCGGTCACGCTCGCGAAGATGCCGGGATCTGAGTGTTTGAAAACTTGTTCGAGAACCTCCGTCGGCGCGTCGGCCCCATCGAGGCGTAGCCAGTCCGACAGGTCGCCCACCGGATAATCCGCCTGTTTCTCTACCACTGCTTCGTCGGCATCGGACGGATCTCCGACGCGCGAACGGACGCGCTCGACTAATACGGATTTGGGCGCATCCAGCCAGACGCGCACGCAAGGGGTTTTCGTTTCCCGCGCCAGGCGCTGTGCCGCCTTGCGCTCAGCAGGATCAGCAAAAACCGCATCAAGAACGACACTAACGCCGCCTGTGAGCAGGGTATCCGCCTCTTCCAGCATGGCGGCATAGACTGCTTTGCTGGCGTGAGAACTGTATGCCGTTGCGGGCAGCCGCTCCTCTGGAGCCACGCCCGCCAGGCGCTTGCGGATCACGTCGCTGCGAAGCCACCGCGCGCCCGCAGCATTTCCGATATGCGGAGCAAGCCCACCGGCAAGCGTGGACTTGCCGCTGCCGCTTAGCCCGCCGACGGCCACCAGCACCGGCTCGCCCGGATTCAGGAAATCCAGCGCCGCCGCCAGGTAACGTCGGCCTTCCTCAACCTTGGTCTTTCTTGTGGGCTCGTTCGGTTGCAAGGCTGCTGCCAGCGCGGCGACATGCGCCCGCACGCAGGCGCGCATGGAAAGGAACAGCGGCATCGCGGCCAGCCCCGCTGCTTCGCCCAGCCGGTCGCAATAGCGGTTGAGCACGAGGTTTGCCGCATCGCGGCGGCCATGTACAACCAGGTCCATCAGCAGGAAGGCAAGGTCGTACAGCGTATCGCTCGTCGCCAGCTCAGGATCGAACTCAAGGCAGTCGAACAGCACCGGCCTGCCACGCCACAGGCAGATGTTCCGCAAGTGCAGGTCGCCGTGGCAATGGCGCACCAACCCCTCTTCGCCGCGCCGGTCCAGCAGCGCGCGAAGCTGGCAAAAACCGGCGCTGGTCCGCGCGTGCAGTAGCGCCGCCGGTTCGGTTGGCAAGATTCCGTCCGGCAAGGCAGCCATGGCGGCGCGGTTGCCTTCGATCACCGCGTGCACACGCCCGCTGCCCATTACCGTGCGGATGGGTATTTCGGCATCGTGAAAGGCAGCGATGGCGTCGGCTATCTGACGCAGGATCGCGGGTGAAAGTTCCCCGCGCACGGCCACGTTCTCCAGCAGGTCCTGCGTTTCGAAACGTCGCATCACCAGCACCCAGTCGACTGGTTCGCCGGCTGCGAAGCTGTATGTGCCATCGCCAGTACGCCGCACCGCCTGCACGTTCAGGTACAAATCGGGCGCCGTACGCCGGTTCAGCTGCAATTCGGCTTCCAGCATGGCCCGCCGCTTTTCCGGCGTCGAGAAATCGAGATAAGGCAGCTGCACCGCCCGCTTCAGCTTGTAGGCCCGGTCTCCGGCGAGAAACACCATGGCGGCATGGGTATCGATCCGCTCGACAGATGCGACGCCGGAATAGCTGTGCGGGGACGAAAGGAATTCGACGACCACTTGCTGGTTCTGGCTTGAGGGCAAGACAGGCTGGGCCATCGCGCGATCAACAGATCCGGGGCAGGGGGTCTTCCTCGAGCTCTTCGAGGATGCGCTCTCCGCCAAGGCTGGTGTGCAGGACGACGCCCGCCCTGCCGCCCAGCATCACACCAATCCGCGCCGCCTGTTCGCCATGGTCCAGGCTGCGCCACACGGCCAGTACCTGGTCGGCAAGCTGAGGGGCGACCACGGCGACGACGCGGCCTTCGCAGGCGAGATACCAGGGATCGTAACCCAGGATTTCGCACACCCCTGCCACCTCGTCACGCACGGGGATTGCGTCCTCCTCGAGCGCCACGCGCAGGCTGGTCGCCTGCGCGATTTCGTGCGCTACCGTGGCCAGGCCGCCGCGCGTCGCATCGCGCATGAACCGCACGCCCGGCATCTGTGCCAACGGTCGGCAGAAGGGCAACAGGCTGGCACAGTCAGAGGCGATCTTGCCCGACAGATCGAACTGCTCGCGTTCAAGCAGCACGGTTACCGCGTGATCTCCGACAGGGCCGCTCACCAGCACAACATCGCCCGCCGCGATCGTGTTCATGCCCAGCGCGCAATCGGGCGAGCGTTCGCCGATGCCCGCTGTGGTCAGGTAAAGGCCGCCGCCATGGCCGCGCGGCACCACCTTGGTATCGCCCGCCACCACGCGCACGCCGTTCTCGCGCGCGGCCTCTGCCATGCTGGCGACAATCGCCTCCAGCGTGGCGAGCGGCAGGCCTTCCTCGATCATCGCCCCAAGCGTGAGATAGCGCGGGATCGCCCCGCTAACCGCCAGGTCGTTGCAGGTGCCATGCACCGCCAGCTTGCCAATATCGCCGCCGGGAAATTGCAGCGGTTCGACGATGAAGCCGTCGGTCGAGACGACCGGAACCATGCAGGGATCCAGCGCGACTGGCGCAGCATCCAGCCCGGCATCCTCTGCCGCCATACCGAAATCCCGGGCGAACACCTGCTCGATCAGCTCGCGCATGAAGCGCCCACCGTTGCCATGGGCAAGGGTGATGAGGGGCCCCTTGCTCATGCCGCCAGCACCGCTGATGCTTCCACCAGCTGGCCGAAGGCAAGGCCGCCGTCGTTTGTGGGCAGGCGTTCGGGCATGTGGGCGCGGGTGCCGCTGGCGTGGAGGGCGCTTAGCAGCCGCTCGGCCAGCAGGCGGTTCTGGAATACGCCCCCGGTCAGGCCCACGGCATCAAATGCATGGTCGCGCGCAATGCGGTCCACATGCGCCAGGATGGTGAGCGAGAGGCTTTCGTGGAACAGCGCGGCGCGCTGCGCCGGCGGCCGGTCGGTGTCAGCGATGATCGGCAACAGGGCAGACCAGTCCGCGAGCAGCAGGCCCGAAGCATCCGGCACGATCGGCATTGCCGCAGCCTCCTCCAGCGCGCCGTGCCAGCTGCGCGCCAGTGCCTCCAGTCGCGCGGGTGCCTGGGCTTCGTAGGTAACGTCGTCCAGCCCCAGCACAAGGCAGGCTGCCGCATCGAACAGACGCCCGACAGAGGAGGCAGCGAAGGTGCCCATGCGCTTGGCCCAGGCCGCACGGGCCAGATCGGCACCATCGCGGCACGGTGTCCAGTCGTGCCCGGCCTGCCACATCAGGGCCGCCGCGCTGCGCCACGGTTCGCGAGCGGCCCTGTCGCCGCCCAGCACCGCAAACTCGCGCAAGGAAGCCAGGCGCTGCCACGCGCCAGGCTGACCCAGCAGCGTCTCTCCACCCCAGATCGTGCCATCCAGGCCATAGCCCGTGCCATCCCAGGCGAAGACCAGCCAGGTCAGGCCAGCCTCGTGCTCGCCCGCCAAAGCAGAGGCATGGGCATGGTGATGCTGCACGCGAACCAGCGGAAGGCCCTGCTTCTCTGCCCAGCGCGTGGAAGCGTATCCGGGGTGCATGTCGCAGGCAATTGCGCGGGGTTCGATGCGGTAGAGACGCGACAGGTCAGCGATAACCTGCTCGAAAACCTCGAGCGAACGCGGGCTGTCGAGGTCACCGATATGCGAAGAAAGCAGCGCCTTGTTGCCACATGCCAGCGCCACGGCATTTTTCATCTGGCCGCCGGTCGCCAGAAGGGGCTGCCTGCTCTGGAGTGGCAGAGCAAGCTCCAGCGGAGCCATGCCCCGGCCAATGCGGATCGGGCGCGCCTTGCTAGCAATTACGCGCATTACGGAATCGTCGGCAGGGCGCAGGATTGGGCGATCATGGTGCAGGAAGCAGTCAGCGATTTCCGCAAGGCGCTGTTCTGCCTGCGTGGAGTCGGTCAGCACCGGCTCACCCGAAACATTGCCCGATGTTGCCACCAGCGGCACGCCGAAGTCATGGATCAACAGGTGGTGAAGGGGGCTGTAGGGCAGGAACAGGCCCACATCGTCCAGACCCGGCGCGATACCCTTGCCCAGCGGTGCGTCCTCGCGCTTGGACACAAGAACGATGGCGCGTTCGGGCGCGGCGAGGGCGGCAAGCGCCACGGCATCTGGCTGCGCCAGCCTGCGCACCCAGTCCAGCCCGTCTGCGCCCATCTGCGGCACCATGACGGCAAGCGGCTTGTCCGGCCGCCGTTTGCGCGAACGTAGTCTGGCGATAGCGTCATCGTTCGCAGCGTCGCACATCAGGTGGTAGCCGCCCACGCCCTTGACCGCCACGACCTGACCGGCGCTCAAGGCCGCCAGCGCAGCCTCCAGCGCGGCCTCTCCGTTGAGGTCACCGCAGGACAATTGCGGCCCGCATTCGGGGCAGGCGAGCGGCTGTGCATGGAAACGGCGGTCTAACGGGTTGGAGTATTCGGCTGCGCAGTCCGGGCAAAGCGGGAAGTCTGCCATGGCCGTTGCCGGACGATCGTAGGGCAGAGCCGCAATGATGGTGTAGCGCGGGCCACACTGGGTGCAGTTGGTGAAAGGGTAGCGATAGCGGCGCTCTGCCGGATCGTTCATCTCGGACAGGCAATCGTCGCAGCAGAACAGGTCTGGCGGAACATGGATCGTGGCGGCCTCGCCTTCCTCGCTGGGAAGGATGGCGAAACGGCCCGCTGTCAGCGGCGACGCCGAGGTCGCGACCGCCAGCTCGGGCTGCGCCAATGGCGGAGCCTGCGTTATCAGCGCGCTTTCGAAGGCATCGAGCAATTCGGCCGAGCCTTCGGCCAGAATATGCACTTCGCCGGTGCGGTTCTGCACTGTGCCGGCAAGGCCCATTTCCTGCGCCAGTCGGTAGACGAAAGGGCGATAGCCCACGCCCTGCACGCGGCCCGTCACCACGATGTGACGCGCGCAGGTGTCAGTGCAGTCGGCCAGATCAGGCATCGACGCTGTCCGTCCGGCGTTCGCGCTTGCCGGTAGACCACCAGATTCGGCAGGCGCCTTCATCAGAGACCATGCATGGCCCGACCGGGTTGGAAGGGGTGCAGGCAGCGCCGAACAAGCGACACTGGTCAGGATAGATGCGGCCCAGAACAACACGGGCGCAGTCACAGCCGGGGGGCATTTCGCCCGCGCGCTTACGATCGGTGTCAGCCCCTAGATCGAACCGCTGGCGGGCATCGTGCGCAGCCAGATGCGGCTTCAGCGCAAAGCCCGAGGCGGGCAGCGTACCGATGCCGCGCCAGTTGGCATCCACCACGTCGCAGCATTCGCCGATCAGCCGCCGCGCGGTGGGATTGCCCTGTGGCTTCACCAGTTCGGGATAGCAATTGTCGAGAAAGGCGCTGCCTTCGGCGTGCTGGCGCAGGACGGAGTAGAGCGAGGCTAGCAGGCTGTCCGCGCCGAACCCGGCAACCGCAGCAGGCAGCTTGTGCTTGTCGGGTACGAAGCGCCATTCCTCCGCCCCCATCACCGTGGCCACGTGTCCGGGAGCGACCAGCGCATCAAACCCCACCTCGCCGCTGTCGAGCAACATAGCGACGGCAGGCCATGTCAGGCGGGCTGAAAGCAGGATCGACAGGTTTTCCGGCAGCCCCTCTGCGATCATCGCTGCGACCGGGGCCGTGGTGGTTTCGAACCCGGCCATGAAGAATACCACTTCACGCGTGGGGTTCTCGCGCGCGATGCGCACGGCTTCGCTGGGCGAGGCAATCGGGCGCACATCTCCGCCAGCGGCGCGTGCCTGCTCCAGTGAGCGCGGCTGCGATTTCGGGGCGTTGCACGGCACGCGCAGCATGTCGCCAAAGGCCGCAAGCGTGACATCGGGCTGCAAAGACAGCGAGATGGCGTCGAAGATATCCTCCTCCGGACAGACGCATACGGGGCAGCCGGGGCCGGGAATCAGCTCGACCTGGTCGGGCAGCAAGCTGCGCAGGCCAGCACGCGAGATGGACCGTTCATGCCCGCCACACACGTTCATCACCCGCACCCGCCGGTTTAGCGGCAAGTCGCGTATCCGCTCCAGCCAGGCGGCGGGGTCACTCATCGCCGCGCTATTCGGCCGCCTGTGCCGGAGCCTTCACGGCCTCCACTTGTGCGGCCAGCCAGTCAAACCACGGCACCAGCGTTTCCTGCCGCTTGGCGCTGGTGGCATGGACCAGCGCAGCATTGGCCAGCGCGCGAACGTTTGCCTCTGCCTTTTCAGGCGAGAAATCGTCGAGCACATCCAGCAGGTCTGCCTTGGACAGCAGCACCAGGTCTGCCGCGCGGAACATCACCGGGTACTTGGCCGGCTTGTCGTCGCCTTCGGTGGTGGCCAGCAGCACGACGTTGGCGTGCTGGCCAAGGTCAAATCCCGCGGGGCAGACGAGGTTGCCGACATTCTCGATGAACAGCAGGTCCACGCCGTCCAGGTCGATCTGGTGCAGCGCCTGATGCACCATGCCGGCATCCAGGTGGCAGGTCTGCCCGGTGGTTACCTGCACCGCAGGCACGCCCTTGGCACGGATGCGCCGGGCATCGTTGTCGGTTTCCAGGTCGCCTTCGACCACGGCAATGCGATAGCGGTGCTGCAGCGCCTCTATCGTTGCCTCTAGCAGCGCGGTCTTGCCGGCACCGGGGGAGGACATGAGGTTGATCGCCACCACGCCGTGGCGCTGCATGTGCTCGCGGTTATGCGCGGCGGCGTGATCGTTGGCGTGCAACAGGTCGCGCACCACCTCTATCGAACGCGGATCGGGGCCGTGGTGGTGATGGTGGTGGTGACCGTCGTGGACGTGGACTTCACCCGTTCCGGTTGCGCATCCGCATTCCTGGCACATCGTCGTTTCTCCTTCACTCGGCCGCGGCGGGCATGGGCTCGTCCACCAATGCAAGGCTGGTGATCTGCAATTCAGCGCCCGAGACAAGGTCTACCTGCCAGTCGTCGCAGGCCCCGCACAGCAGGCGATTGGCCGGGGCCTCGCTTACGGCTCCGCAGGTCCGGCAGCGCACGGTGATCGGCATGGCCGCAATCACCAGTTCCGCCTCCGCCGCGCAGGTGCCCGCGCGCGCCACGGTAAAGGCGCGCTCCAGCAGCCGCGCCTCAACCCCCGAAAGCGGGCCGATGGCAAGGTTGATCGTGGTCACCCTGCCGCCGCCATTGTCTGCCGCGATGCGCGCCACCTCGCCAAGCAGGCTCTGGCAGACGGCCAGTTCATGCATGATCGGCTGGCTGCCCGCTGGCCAGGGCCGTTTCTGCGGCCAGCATCTCGTCATACAGTTCCCAGGCCGTTGCCGCTTCGGCCTCGGTCATCCTTTCCAGCGCATAGCCGGTGTGGACCATCACGAAATCGCCCACCTGGGGCAGTTCGTGCTGCATCAGGAACAGGCTGACGGTGCGCGAAATACCCTTGGCTTCGCAGCGCGCATTGAAGCCGTCCTTTTCGACAATCAGCATGGGTATGCCCAGACACACCGTTCAAATCTCCCGTAGGGCGAGGCTGCTGGCCTGGCCAGGTCCGTCACCTAACCAATAGCGCAATATTAGATGCGCCTAATTGAGCCTTGTCAATTCGCGCGGGCAAATCCTACGATACTGACACAGGCGTAAGGAGTCGGAGATGACGACAACGCTGGTTCTGGGCATCGGCAACAGCCTGCAGGCTGACGATGGGGTTGGCGTGCATGTCATCCATGAACTCGAAAAGCGTTGCCTGCCGGATCACATTACCCTGTGCGATGGGGGCACCATCGGCCTGTCGCTGCTGGCAGAGATCGAGCAATGCAGCGCGCTTATCGTCATCGATGCCATGAAGTTGGGGGCGCAGCCCGGCACCATGCGCGTGTTCGAAGGCGACGAGATCGAACGGCAACTGAATTCCATCAAGCGCACCGCGCACGAGGTCGCCGTGTCGGACCTGCTGGCCGCCGCGCGCCTGACCGGCAGCTTGCCCGAACACCGCGCGCTGATCGGCATCCAGCCGGGGCGCGTGGGCTGGGGGCTGGAACCTGAAGGGCCGGTGGCAGAAGCGGTGCCGCACGCCTGCGCCGCCGTGCTGGAGCTATCCGACAAGTGGTGCGCCAATGCCTGATGTCGGCCATCACACAGGGCCGTTCTCGCAGGTCCTCACCGGCATGGCCGATGCGGTGGAACGCGAGATCCGCCAGCATCTGGCCGCACTGGCGCAGCACGGCACGGAAACCACGATTGACCTGCGCAGCCTGCCGCTGAGCGACGCGGACCGCGCCGCGCTGCAAGAACTGCTGGGCAAGGGTGAGGTGGCGGCCACGATCAATGCCATGGGTACCAGCGAGATCTGGGAAACCAGCCACGCGGGCGTGTGGTGGGTGCGGCATTGCGGCACCGAGGGGCAGGTCATGTCAGAACTGGTCGAAATCGCCTTTGTGCCCGAGGTCCTGAAGGCCGATCCGGCGGACGTGAAGGCGGCAGCGGAAAAGTGGGCACGCAAGCGGGATGTGATCGCGGTGGATTGAAGGAGGGGTTGATGGAGCTTCCGATGGCAGGTTTGGGCACAGTGGGCGAGGCGCTATCCCGGCAGGGCGTATCGCGCCGTTCACTGCTGAAGTACGGAAGCTATCTCGCCACCCTGATGGCCCTTCCGGCAGGATCGGGCCGCGCGATTGCGCAGGCACTGGCCGATGCCAGGCGCCAATCGGTGATCTGGCTGTCGTTCCAGGAATGCACCGGCTGTATCGAATCCCTTACGCGGTCCTACAGCCCGTCGGTTGAGGAGATGATCTTCAACCTCATCTCGCTCGACTACCAGGAAACGCTGCAAGCCGCCGCCGGCCACGCGGCCGAGGCAGCGCGCGAAGCCGCGATGGAAGCCAATCGCGGGGATTACGTGGTGGTCGTCGACGGATCGGTGTCCACCCTCGATAACGGCATCTATTCCACCGCTGCGGGGCGCACCAACCTGGACGTGCTGCGAGAGACCGCGCGCGATGCCAAGGCGGTGATCGCCATCGGCACCTGCGCCAGCTTCGGCGGCCTTCCCGCCGCCCAGCCCAACCCGACAGGGGCGGTGCCGGTCACCGAAATCATCACCGACAAGCCGATCATCAACGTGCCGGGCTGTCCGCCGATGCCCGAAGTAATGGCCGGCACCATCGCCTATCTCGTCACTTTCGGCACGATCCCCGATCTTGACCATCTGAACCGCCCGAAACCGTTTTTCGGCGATACCATCCACGATCGCTGCTATCGCCGCCCGTTCTACGAACAGGGCAAGTTCGCCAAGTCGTTTGACGATGAAGGCGCGCGCGAGGGCTGGTGCCTGTACGAAGTGGGCTGCAAGGGGCCGACCACCTACAATTCGTGCGCCACGATGAAATGGAACGGCGGCACCTCCTTCCCGATCCAGTCCGGCCATGGCTGCCTGGGCTGTTCGGAACCCAATTTCTGGGATGCGGGCAGCTTCTACAGCGCCCTGCCCACACGCGTAGGGGTGGATGATCGCGTGCTGCCCGCCGCCCTGGCTGGCGGCGCGGTGCTGGGCGCGGGCGCGGCGCTGGCGGCGCGGGCTCGCAAGAAGGCCGCGCTGCAACAACAGGCAGGAGCAGTCACGGGCGTATCCGCCACCAGGGAAGGGAGCGAGGCATGAGCATGACTTTACTGGAATTCGCCCGCGGGCCGGCGCTCAACCTGTCGCTCGCCATATTCGTCCTCGGCGTGGTCTTCCGCCTGGTGTGGCTGGCCTTCCTGCCGCGCGCGGTCGATCGCTCGGTCGCGCGCGGCCGCGCGGGAACGGTTCTGCGCAGCGCCATCGGCGGCTTCGTTTCGCACATGTGGCCGGCGAAGGAATATCGCGCGCGCACCATGTTCTCGACCGTGACGGGCTACGTCTTCCACTTCGGGCTGGCCATCATCATCCTGTTCTATGCCCAGCACATCCTCGTGATCGAGGACCTGACCGGGCTGAAATGGGGCGGACTGCCCACAGGCATCATCACCATTGTTTCCGTCATCACGCTGGCCGCCTTGCTGGCCATGCTGGTGCGGCGGCTGACCAACCCGGTGCTGAAGACGATCTCGACCTTCACCGATTACTGGTCATGGTTCGTCACCACGCTGCCGGTGGCAACCGGGCTGCTGGCCATGTCGCACATGTTCGCCCGCTACGAGACGCTGCTGGCGGTGCACATCCTCAGCGTCTGCCTGCTGCTGGTCAGCTTCCCGTTCGGCAAGCTGATGCACGCTTTCCTGGTCTTCGCGACCCGTTTCCAGACCACCTACTTCTACAGCCGCCGGGGGAGCCACATATGAGCGAGCGTATCGTTGTCGATCCGATTACCCGGATCGAGGGGCACCTGCGGATAGAGGCGGCGACGGACGAGAGCGGCGCGATCACCGATGCCTACAGTTCGGGCACCATGGTGCGCGGGATCGAGACCATCCTGAAAGGGCGCGATCCGCGCGACGCCTGGGCCTTCGCCCAGCGCATCTGCGGGGTCTGCACGCTGGTGCACGGCATGGCTTCCATCCGTTCGGTGGAAGATGCGCTGGCCTACGAAATCCCCAAGAACGCAGAGATCATCCGCAACCTGATGGTGGCCGCGCAATACGTGCACGATCACGTGATGCACTTCTACCACCTCCACGCGCTGGACTGGGTGGACGTGGTGAGCGCATTGCAGGCAGACCCCGCCGAAACATCGGCGCTGGCGCAGTCGCTGTCGCCCTGGCCGAAAAGCAGCCCCGGTTACTTTGCGGAAACGCAGCAGACGCTGAAGACCTTTGTCGAACAGGGCCAGCTTGGCATCTTTGCAGGCGGCTACTGGGGCCATCCCGAATATCGCCTGCCACCCGCGGCCAACCTGATGGCGGTAGCGCACTACCTGGAGGCGCTGGCCTGGCAGCGCGACGTGGTTAAGCTGCACGCGATCTTTGGCGGCAAGAACCCGCACCCCAATTTCCTTGTTGGCGGCGCGCCTTCGCCGATCAGCGTGGGTGCAGGGGCCAGCGCCGGCACAGCGTTGAACATGGACGGCTTGCAGAAGGTGAAGGATGTCATCACCCAGATGCAGCGTTTCGTGGATCAGGTATACCTACCCGATACGCTGGCCATCGCCGGCTTCTACAAGGACTGGTTCGCGCGCGGGGAGGGCGTGGGCAATTTCCTCACCTATGGCGATTTCCCCGAACGCGGCTTTGGCGGAGAGACGGACTGGCTGATCCCGCGCGGCGTGATCCTGAACCGCGACCTGTCGACCATCCACCCGCTTGACCTCAACGCAGCAGGCGAGGTGGAGGAATTCATCTCGCACAGCTGGTATGACTATTCGACCGGCAAGGATACCGGCCTGCACCCCTATGACGGGGAAACCAACCTCAACTACACCGGCCCGCAGCCGCCGTTCGATCAGCTGGATGTGTCGGGTGGCTATTCCTGGCTGAAATCGCCCCGGTGGAAAGGCAATGTCTGCGAAGTCGGCCCGCTGTCGCGGGTGCTGATGCTCTACGCCAGCGGGCATGAGCCTACTGTCGACCTTGCCAATTCCGCCCTTTCGCAGCTTGACCTGCCGATCACGGCGATGTTCTCCACGCTCGGCCGCACCGCGGCACGCACGCTGGAAAGCAAGATCGTGGTCGACCAGATGGCCCGCTGGCACGAGGAACTTGTCAGCAATATCCGCACGGGCGACCTGGCGGTGCACAACGAACAGAAATGGGATCCCTCGTCCTGGCCCAACCAGGCGCGCGGCGTGGGCTTCATGGAGGCCCCGCGCGGCGCGCTGGCGCACTGGATCAGGATCAAGGACGGCAAGATCGACAACTACCAGGCCGTGGTGCCCAGCACCTGGAACGCCGGGCCGCGCGATCCAAAGGGCAACCCCGGCCCCTATGAAGCCGCGCTGATGGACCGCCACCGGCTGCACGATCCCAGTCAGCCGCTGGAGATTCTGCGCACGATCCACAGCTTCGACCCCTGCCTTGCCTGTGCCGTCCACGTGCTGGACCCGGACGGCGAGGAACTGGTCTCGGTCAAGGTCCGCTAGGAAAGGGAGACGATCCGATGAACAAGCCGATCGACGCCGATGCCGCCGCCCGCGAAATCGTCGCCCAGACCGAACAGCACCTGGTGGGTTACATGGAAGCCTGCCTGCACTGCGGCATGTGCGCGGAGGCCTGCCACTTCTACGAAGTGACCAAGGACCCGAAGTATACACCCGCCTACAAGCTGTTCCCCATGGCCCGCTACTACAAGCGCCAGCGTTCGCCGCTGGGCTGGCTGGGCATGGCGCGCAAGGTAAGCGCGGAGGAATTGCAGGAATGGGAGGAACTGATCTTCGATTCCTGCACGATGTGCGGGCGCTGCACCACGATTTGCCCGATGGGCATCGATATCGCCTCTATCGTCGGGCAGGCGCGCAAGGCCTTTGCCAAGGCCGGGCTGGGCCCGGAGGACCTGCAGGAAGCCGCCGAAAATTCCCGCGATCGCGGCAGCCCGCTGGGCCTGTCGCCGGAAAAACTGATGGACCGGGTGGAATGGCTGGAAGACGATTTCGAAACCGACATGCCGGTGGACAAGGCCAAGGCCGATGTCCTGCTGACGGTCTCCTCCATCGAGGCGATGAAGTATCCGGAATCGCTGGTCGCCATGGCCAAGATCCTCAATCACTCGGGCGACGACTGGACCTTTTCCAGCAAGGGTTATGAATCGACCAATTTCGGCTATCTTGCGGGCCGCGCCGACATTGCCAAGGTGATGGTGGAGCGGATCGTGGATGCTGCCGAAGCCATCGGCGCCAAGACCGTGGTGATCCCCGAATGCGGCCACGCCTACGGCGTCATGCGCTGGTCGGGCGCGAACATCCTTGGCCGTCCGCTGCCCTTCAAGGTGCTGCACATCACCGAATATATCGCCGAGCTGCAACGCGCCGGAAAGCTGAAGCTGAAGCCGTTCGAGGATGCGGTGACCTACCACGATCCCTGCCAGGTCTCGCGCCGTGGCGGTGCGACGCAGGATGCGCGCGATATCCTGAACGGCTTCGTCAAGGATTTCCGCGAAATGGACCCCACCGGCGAGATGAACTGGTGTTGCGGCGGCGGGGGCGGCGTGCAGGCCATGGGCCGCGCGACGGACCTGCGCCACAAGGTCTTCCAGCTGAAGATCGACCAGACCGAGGCGACCGGCACCAAGAAGCTGGTTTCCGCCTGCGCCAACTGCCGCCTGACCATGGATGAAAGCAAGGAGGCGCTGCACTGGGACGGCGAATTGCTAAGCCTGATCGAAATGGTGGCCGACGCGCTGATCGAGGGTGAGGATAGCGAGGACACATGAGCCCGAGAGGCCCCTGGCTGGGCGTGATCGCGCCTCTGGTCGCGCTGAACGTGGCCATCTGGGCGATAGCGCTGGTGCTGTTCCGCGATTCCGCGCTGCTGCTGGGTGCCTGCGGCCTTGCCTGGATGCTGGGCCTGCGCCACGCTGTTGATGCCGACCATATCGCCGCGATTGACGGGGCGACCCGACGGCTGATGGCCGAAGGGTCGCACGAAGCCGACAAGACCTCTGGCCCGATGCTGACGGGCCTTTACTTCTCGCTTGGCCATTCCACTGTCGTCTGGCTGGCCTCGCTGGGCGTGGCGCTAGCCGCAGGCGGCTTCAGCACCATGCTGGGTGGGGTGGAGCAGATAGGCTCGGTCGTCGGGCCGGGCACCTCGATCGTATTCCTGTTTGCTATCGCACTTGCCAATCTCGGCGTGCTGGCGGGCCTGCTGCACACCGCGCTGAAGCGGCGCAAGCGCAGCGGGAGCCATTTCGAGGAACTGAACGACCGCCTCGTGCCCGGCGGTCCGTTGGCGCGGCTGGTGCGCCCGTTGTTCCGGCTGGTCACCCGCAGCCGCCACATGTTCGCCATCGGCGTGCTGTTCGGCCTTGGCTTCGATACCGCCACGGCGATAATGGCGCTGGGCATCTCGGCATCGGCAGCAATGCAGGGGATGACGATCTGGTCGATTCTGCTGTTCCCCGCTCTGTTCACCGCCGCCATGGCGCTGGTCGATACGCTCGATTCCATCCTGATGACGCGCGCCTATGGCTTCACTTTGGAGGACCCGGACCGCAAGCTGACTTACAACATCGCGATTACCGCAGTTGCCGTCTTCTTGGCGCTGGTAATCGGTCTGGCGCAGATGCTGGCAGTCATGCCATCGAATGGCGGGATGCAGGCGGTGACCGGCGTACTGGAACATGGCGGCTACACCGCCCTGGCCCTTTTCGGCATGATCTGGCTGGGCGGATTGATTGTCTCGACCGTCACGCGCCAAGGGCGTTGGCATGGCAGGGCAAATCGCGAATGACACCGTTCGGGCAATACGGGGACTGTACAGGGTTTCTCGGTGAAGTGGTGTTCGCGAGCCGGCCTGCCGCCGTGTCCTGACGAATCTCGAGGGTGCTGTCAGTCTAACCCTAACTCGTCTCCACTTGGCAGGATCTGTCCCAACCCAGCATTCAACTCAGGCCACGAGATTTTGCCACTCAGCCAATGCGGCTGAGCGGGCAGCTTTGTAAGTCTGACGATCTACTAGATGGCGATCCAGGTTGAAGTGGTTGTGAATGTTAGCGTGGACGGAGGCAAACTTCTGTAGCGACTTCATCTGTCGAAATCTGAGCATCACACGCTCCCGTCGTCGGAATGGCAAGTGCGAATTCTCGGCTCGATTGTTGAGCCATCTGCCCATTTCACGACGCTCTTCAACGCCCAGATCCTTCATCGCCGCAGGATAGGATTTGAGCCCGTCAGTGACGATAGTGATGGGACTTCCGTGCCGCTTAAGCGCCTTCTTGAAGAACCGCAAAGCTGCAGATTTGTCACGTTTCTTGGTGACGTAGCTCTCCAGGACCTCGCCCTCGTGATCGACAGCCCGCCACAGGTAGTGCGTCTCGCCGTTGATCTTCACGAACACCTCATCAAGGTGCCAGCGCCAGTGACGGAAACCACGCATCCGGCTCACTCGTTGCCTTCGGATGTCAGCTGCGAACAACGGCCCAAAGCGGTTCCACCACAGCCGCACGGTTTCGTGGCAGATGTCGATCCCGCGTTCGAACAGCAGGTCTTCCACGTTCCGCAAGCTCAACGGGAAGCGGACGTACATCATCACAACCAGGCGGATGACCTCAGGTGAAGAGTTGAAGTAGCGGAAGGGGTTGTCGACCTTGCTCATCCAGACCGGCTAGCATCGCCCTACCCGCTCAGCCAATTTGCTTTGACATTGCCTACTCTTTGAACTCAAGGATGTTCGCCCCTCCGCGTTAGCCACGCAGCTCTCGGGCGAAGAGCATCTGCTGCACGAGACGCGCGACACCGGCACCATCCTCCTGCCGCTTGCCCTTCCTCTTCGTGGCGGGCAACGCCTGGTCGTGCGCGGCGGCAGGCAGGTATCGCGGCCAGATCCGGTCCTCATCGCTGCACTGCGCAGGGCCCATGCCATGCTTGATTTCGAGCGCGGCATGCCGGTGATGACATCAGCGCCAACTTCACCCTATGACCGTTCGATCCTGCGGCTCGCCCTCCTTGCCCCCGATATCCAGCGCGGCATCATGCGCGGCCTTCAGCCGCCCGGGTTCAACCTCGAGAGATTCAAGAAAGTCGAGGTCCCGCTGGCCTGGTCGAAGCAGCGCCAGGCGCTCGGTTGGGAGCAGGACGGATCTTCCTGTTATGGCGAAGAACAGGCCTGATACGAGCGAATAGACGCCCTGTTATGGCGATTAAATACCCTGTTATGTCGAAGAACAGGGAAACGTCCCTTTCTCCGAGGTAAATCACGGAAATAACGCGGTCTTTCACAGGGAAATTGCGCTGCAGGCCTCGATTGCAGCCTGTTTTGACGCCCAAATGCAGGTTTTTCCCTGTTAATCACTGTAAAGCAGGGAAACCGAACCGATGCACAGGTCGCCAGAGACGGGCGGCGAAAACCGCCCCTGATATCGCCCAGGAGACGCGCCGAAAGATACCGCCGTTACGGAAGTGGGCTCGCAATGCCGCCTGTTGTGCGGCTTTGCGGCAGGTCCCTGCAATCAGAGACAAGTGCTGGGGGTGCGTGGCGGAGCGGGAGGGATTCGAACCCTCGATACGGGGTTACCGTATACACACTTTCCAGGCGTGCGCCTTCGACCACTCGGCCACCGCTCCGCATGTCCATTTTCGTGCTACCGCTTTGCTGCATGAGCACATCTTGTCGGACAGAAGGCGGGCACCTAGCGAAGCTGCGGGCACATGACAAGCAGCGTAATGACAAGTCGGCAGGCAGTCCCTAATTCGGTCGGCATGACTCGCACGATCGGCCTCGCCCCGGCAATCTCGGAGATGGAAGCGGCAGCACGCGCGGCCCTCGATCGCATCCCTGCCGCTTTCGCCGCGCACCTCGGCGACGTGGTGATCCAGGTGCAGGACTTTGCCGAGGACGACCTGCTGGCCGAAATGGGCATCGAGAGCCCCTTCGAGCTGACCGGGGTCTACGAAGGGCTGCCGCTGACCGAGCGCAGCATCGAGCATTCCGGCACCATGCCCGATCGCATCCGCCTGTTCCGCCTGCCCATCCTGCTGGAATGGTGCGAGCGCGGCGACGAGACCTTCGAGCACCTTGTGGGGCACGTGCTGGTGCACGAGATCGGCCATCACTTCGGCCTGAGCGACGAGGACATGCACGCGCTGGAGGAGCAGGTTCTCTAGGGCTTGCCAATTGCCGGAGTGGTGGCAGTGTGCGGGACATGAAGCACCTGTTCGCAACTGCCGCCCTCGCCCTTACCTTTCCCGCCGCTGCCCAGGAGCCGGTCACACCCTCTTCCGTCGTCGCCAATGCCAGCGCGGACGAGTGGCAGGCCATCGCGCCTGATGACCTGCTGGTGATGGAGCTCGCCCCGGATGCGCGCGGCAATGCCCGCACGGTGGTGATCCAGCTGATGCCGCCCCCGTTCAGCCAGCCGTGGGTGGAGAACGTGCGCAGGCTGGCAGAGGCACATTGGTGGGACGGGACCAGCGTCTACCGGGTGCAGGACAACTACGTCACCCAGTGGGGCGATGTGACCGAGGAGAAGCCGCTGCCAAAGGGGGTGGCGTCGCCAGAGGCGGGTTACACGCTCCAGAATGCCGGTATCGTTCGCACGGGCACGGAAGCGACCTGGACCTATCAGCAAGAACCCAACAACCCGCGCCTCATCAATGGGCAGATCATGCTCAACAGTCCGTCCCCCGGTCGCTACGACACGTTCTGGCAGGGCTGGCCGGTTGGCGGGATGATCCGCCCGCACGACTCCCTTAGCTGGCCGATCCACTGCTACGGCCATATCGGCGTCGCCCGCGACTATGCGCCGGACACCGGCACCGGGGCGGAGCTGTTCACCATCATCGGCACGCCGCAGCGGCACATGGATGGCAACCTGGCCGTGGTGGGGCGCGTGATCGAGGGGATGGAGCATCTTGCCAGCCTGCCGCGCGGATCGGGCGAGCTGGGGTTCTATGCCGAGGACGAGGCGGACCTGCGCACGTCCATCGTCTCGGTGCGACTGGCGAGCGAGCTGCCTGATCCCCCGGCCTTCGAATACCTCGACACCACCAGCGAGAGCTTCGCCCGCTACGTGGCCGTGCGCGCCAATCGCAACGATCCATTCTACACCGTGCCAGCAGGCGGGGTGGACGTGTGCAGTGTGCAGGTGCCGGTGCGGCGGGTGGCGGACTGAGGGGTTCCAGCGCCTGTTGGAAGTGTGACCTTCCGGAACAAGCCGATTTGCCCGCAAAGCCCCGCAATTCCGCCATTCCTGCCCATGGCGGTGGAACGCACAAGGGGGCCTTCTGCAAAACTTGCGCGCGAAGGCTTTCGACGATTGGAAAGAGCGGGCGCTGCGTTAACCCGCGCGCCGCGCTGTAGGAAACTCCAGCTGCCCTAGATCCTGTCTGCCTGCGCCACGGCATCGCTGGCGCGCAGCGCGCTCATGATGCGGGTGAGGTGCGCCAGGTCCTGAACTTCGAGGTCCACGCCATAGGTGTGGAACGGGTCATCGCGCTGGGTCAGTTCGAGGTGCATGACATTGGCATTGTTGCGCGCGAACACGCCCGCCATTTCCGCCAGCGTGCCGGGACGGTTGTAGAGCACCACGTTGAGCCGTCCCACCGCGCCCTGCGAGCGTTCGCCCCACGACAGGTCGATCCAGTCGGCATCCACGCCATTGGCCAGCTCAAGGCAATCGATGGCATGGACTTCCACCGTCTTGCCCGGACGGCGCAGGCCCACGATGCGGTCGCCCGGCACCGGGTGGCAGCATTCGGCAAGGTCGAAACCGACGCCCGGCGTCAGCCCCTTGATCGAGATCGCGCGTTCCTGCTGCGGCTCGTGGGGCATGTCCGCCGTGCTGCCGGGAACAACGGCCTCCATCACTTCCCGATCGGACAGCTTGCCCGCACCGATAGCGTACATCAGGTCGTCGACATCCTCGAGACCCAGCCGCTCCGCTGCCTGTTTCACGGCCTTCTTGCCGACCTTGGCGGGCAGGCGTTCGGCGATCTCGTCGAACAGCTTGCTGCCGATCTCGGCCACTTCGGCGCGTTCCTTCTGCCGCACCGCACGGCGGATGGCAGCGCGTGCCTTGCCGGTGACTACGAAGCCCAGCCACGACATCTGCGGTTCGGCATTCTTGCCCTTGATGATCTCCACCACGTCGCCATTGCCAAGCAGTGTGCGCAGCGGCATGTGCCGCCCGTTGATCTTCGCACCCACGGTCTGCGCGCCAAGATCGGTGTGCACGGCAAAGGCGAAGTCCACCGCCGTCGCGCCCTTGGGCAGCTGGAACAGCGCGCCCTTGGGGGTGAATGCAAAGATGCGATCCTGGTAGATCGCCAGCTTGGTGTGCTCCAGCAGCTCCTCGTGATCCTGGCTCTGCTCGACGATCTCGATCAGGTCGCGCAGCCAGCCGACCTGCCCGTCCACCTTGCCGCCCTGCTTGTAGGCCCAGTGCGCGGCCAGGCCGAAGCCGTTGGTGCGGTGCATTTCGCGGGTGCGGATCTGCACCTCCACGCGCATCGACTTGTCGTAGAACAGCGTGGTGTGCAGGCTGCGATAGCCGTTCATCTTGGGGGTGGAGATATAGTCCTTGAAGCGCCCCGGCACGAACTGGAAGGCGCGATGCAGCACGCCCAGCGCGCGGTAGCAGTCCTCCACGTTGTCGGTCAGCACGCGGAAGGCCATGATATCTGTCACCTGCTCGAACGGCAGGTGGCGCTCGGCCATCTTGCGCCAGATCGAATAGGGGTGCTTCTCACGCCCCCACACTTCCACCTCCAGGCCCGCTGCTGCCAGCGCCTGCTTGATGTCCAGCGCGATCCGATCGACCTGTCCGGCATCGGACTGGCGCAGCTGCTCCAGCCGGTTGGTGATGGTCTGGTAGGCTTCGGGTTCGAGCTGCTCGAAGGCAAGCAGTTGCATCTCGCGCATGTATTCGTACATGCCCACGCGTTCTGCCAGCGGGGCGTAGATATCCATCGTCTCGCGCGCGATGCGGCGGCGCTTTTCCGGGTTCTTGATATGGTGCAGCGTGCGCATGTTGTGCAGCCTGTCCGCCAGCTTCACCAGCAGCACGCGCAGGTCTTCGCTCATCGCCAGCAGGAACTTGCGCAGGTTTTCCGCCGCGCGTTCGTTCTCCGGCATGGTCTCGATCTTGGAAAGCTTGGTCACCCCGTCCACCAGCCGCGCCACCTCGGGACCGAAGAGATTCTCGATATCCTCGATGGTGGCGAGCGTGTCCTCCACCGTATCGTGCAGCAGCGCGGTGATGATGGTTTCCTGATCCAGCTTCAGGTCGGTCATCAGCCCGGCGACTTCCACCGGATGGCTGAAATAGGGATCGCCGCTGGCGCGCTTCTGGCTGCCGTGCTTCTGCACGGTGTAGACATAGGCACGGTTGAGCAGCGCCTCGTCGGCGTCGGGGTCGTATTCCTTGACCCGTTCAACAAGTTCGTACTGGCGCAGCATCACACATGAATGTGCGGTGCGCCACGGCGTTCGGCAAGGGAAAACAAGCCGCAAGGGGATGGCCGGCACCTTTGATTCTCGTCAAGGCGCCTCTGCACCAGCCCCCGTATCCCGACTTGGCAAACAGACATTGCACCATTGGGAGAGAAGTGATGGTCCATTTTCCGCAAGAGCCGCTGTACGCGGACGTGCTGCGCCTCGTGCGCCTGGAAGGCGATATCGCCGATCTGGAGATCGAGGGCGAAATTCCCACCGAAATGGACGGTGCCTTCTACCGCGTCCACCCGGACCCGCAGTTCGCGCCCAAGGCCGGCGGCGGCGACCAGTTCTTCAACGGCGACGGCATGGTCTCCATGTTCCGCGTGCATGACGGCAAAGTGTCCTTCAAGCAGCGCTATGCCAAAACCGACAAGTGGCGGCTGGAGAACGAAGCGGGCCGTGCGCTGTTCGGCTCCTATCGCAACCCGCGTACCGACGATCCCAGCGTGATCGGCCAGCATCGCGGCACCGCCAACACCAACGTGCTGGTGTTCGGGGACGACCTGCTGGCGATGAAGGAAGACAGCCCCTGCCTCGTCATGGACAAGCTGACGCTGGATACGGAGGGCTATACCGACTGGAACGGTGAACTGACGCTGAAGACCTTCGGCGCGCACCCGAAGATCGACCCTGAAACGGGCAATTTCTGCAACATCAGCTATGCCAGCAAAGGCGAGCTTTCGACCGATGGCACTTATTACGAGATCGACCGTAACGGAAACGTGGTGCGCCGGGCCGAGTTCGAAGTGCCCTACTACACCATGCTGCACGATTTCAGCATCGCCGGTGACTATGTGGTGATCCCCGTGTCACCCTACAGCAGCGACCCGAGCGTGCTGGAGCAGGACCGCCCACACTTCTACTATGACCGTTCGCTGCCGTCATACCTCGGCGTGATGCGCCGGGACGGCGATGGCAGCGACATGCGCTGGTTCAAGCACGAGCCGGGTTCGTGCAGCTGCCACGTGATGAACGCCTTCCAGGAAGGCACCAAGCTGCACCTCGACACGCCGGTGTCGAAGATCGGCAGCCTGCCGTTCTTCCCCGACAAGGACGGCGCGCCGTTCGATCCCGAACTGGCGATGACCGAACTGGCGCGGATCACCGTGGACCTGGCATCGAACACCGACGAGGTGGAGTCGATCACCCCGCTGGGCAAGGCGCCAGGTGAATTCCCGCGCATCGACGACCGCATGGCGGGCAAGCCCTATCGCCACGGCTGGATGATCACCTACGATCTCGCCAAGCCCTACAACGGCCCTCCCGGACCGTTCGCCGGCGTCATCAACACGCTGACCCATTTCGATCTCGCAACGGGCAAGGAAACCAGCTGGTGGTGCGGGCCGGACGGCTCCATTCAGGAACCCTGCTTCATCCCGCGCAGTGCTGAAGCGCCCGAGGGTGACGGCTGGCTGGTGGCGCTGGTGGACGACCACGTGCGCAACTATTCCGACCTATGCATTTTCGACGCGACCGATGTCGGCAAGGGGCCGATCGCCCGCGCCAAGCTGCCGATCCGCCTGCGCCAGGGCCTGCACGGCAACTGGGCCGATGCCGAAAAGCTGGGCGACAAGTTGGCAGCCTGAGGCCTTACCGAACCTCCCAGACTGGCGGCGATCCTCCCCCGGGATCGCCGCCTATTTTCTCGGTCGACTAGGCTTCCCAGCCCGTAATCTCGTCCACCTTGCCGCGCGTGTAGCTGTGGTAGCCGCTGCGCGTTGCGGCATAAATGCGTCGCGCAATCGGCTGCCCCCAGCTGCCGGTATCCCACAACGCCCGGAACAGCGGCGATACGAACTTGTTACGGCCCACTTCGGCAAGGAAGGTCTCTGTCTGCGGCACGGCGGGCTGGTATTGGTTGCGCAGCGCGGCTTCGAGCCACAGGAACAGCACTTCGTTGTTGCCGGTCTGCGACAGGCCCAGCCGCGCGTCGAGCGTGGCCAGTTGCTCGGCCGACATATCCGTGGGCAGTTCGCGCAGGAAGCGTTGCTGCTCCGCTCCGGTCCAGCCAGTCCAGGTCTCGGCGGCTGGCAAGCTGCCATCCTCGCCGTAGGCAGCGGCGGCACTATCAACTTCTGCAAAGGCCTGCGCGTCAGGTGCCACCGCATTCTCCGGCAAGCCGGTGCCATAGACCCATTCGTCCAGCATCAGCGCCTCTTCCAGCTCCTCGTCCCCGTCAACCACCTCTTCGCGCAGTTCGGACAGGAACATTTCCGACGTGGCGGGCTGGAAGGCGTGGCGATCGAACCAGCCGCGCATGAATTCGTCGAAGCGCTCGCGCCCGATGATCGTCTCCATGGTGCGCAGGAACACCGTGCCCTTGTCGTAGATCGCCTCGCCCACGGTATCGAATGGGCTGATGCCGGCAGGCGTGCGCATGCGGTGTTGGGATTGTCCGCGCCGTTTTCCGCGACGGCTTGCGCCAGGCTGTCATAGCTCAGTGCATATTCCTGCGCGGCGCGCTTTTCGCCGAATACGGCCTCGGTAATGCGGCTTTCGAAATAGGAGGTGACGCCTTCATTCAGCCAGCCATCGCGCCAGCTGGAATAGGTGACGAGGTTGCCCGACCAGCTGTGCGCCAGTTCATGCGCCACCAGCCCGGTGTTCGACCGGTCACCAGCGATAAAAGTCGGCGTGAGGAAGGTCATTACCGGGTTTTCCATCCCGCCATAGGGGAAGGCCGGCGGTAGCACGATCATGTCGTACCGGCCCCAGCGATAGGGGCCGTAGATGTCCTCTGCCGCATCGATCATCGCCTCTGTATCGACCAGCTCGGCAGCGGCCTCCTCCAACACTTCCGGTTCTGCCCAGACGCCGGAGCGCGGGCCAAGTTCGGCGAAATCGACGTTCCCCGCCGCAATCGCGATCAGGTAGGGCGGCACGGAATTTTCCATGGTGAATTCGAAGGCGCGGCGGTTTTCGCCCACGTCCTCGGGATCGCCCCGGCTAATGCCCGACATGACCACCGTCAGCGGCTTGGGCGCGGTGATGCGCGCTTCCCAGGTCTGGCGGATGCCGGGGCTGTCCTGCGTGGGGATCCACGTGCGGTTGAGGATCGCCTGCCCCTGGCTGAAGACGTAAGGATATTCACCGCCCGCCGTCTGTTCGGGATCGAGCCACTGCAGCGCTTCTGCATCGGGCCCGCTGGCATAGGTGATGACAACCTGCTGCAGCGCAGGCCCTGTCAGTTCGCCCAGGGTCACGGTGATCGGCTCGCCCTTCTCGGGCTGGCTCTCGCCGATGGTGTAGTTCAGGGCGTTGCCATTGCCATCGGTAATGCCGCCGATCACCAGTCCGTTGGAATCCAGCACGATCTCGGTCGCGCCTTGCGCCGCCTCGACATCCAGCGTCGCCACACCTTCTACCCGGCGGCCTTCGAAATCGAGATCGAGGTCCAGTGCCACGTGCGTCACGCGCGCTTCGGTCGGGCGGGCATAGGTGAATTCGTCGAAGGCCTCTTCGCTGGTGAGGACCGGCGCAACGCCGCGTTCGTCGGACGGCAGGTCGTCAGCGGTGCAGGCAGCGACCAGCAGAGACATGGCCAGGACAGGAGCGAAAGCAAGTACGCGCATGGAAACTCCGGATTTCGGGTGACTTTGTGGGGGGCTTACATTTGTTTCGGGCGCAACCATAGCAGATGATCGAGCCGAGTCAGCCATTCATGGAGAATGATTGGCATTTGCGGCCGGCATGCGCTTGGTGGTAGATGGAAAGTCCCGCAATTCGAGGCCCCTATGCGCACGTTCATCATTGCCGCCGCATTCGCCACCACGGCGCTCGCCTCCCCGGCGATGGCGCAGGATGCGGTGACCTCTGTCGAGCAGGAACTCGATCCCGCAATCGAGGGGGGCGAAGATATCGTGGTCTCGGGCGAACGCGACGAAATGCACTCGCAGGCCCGCGAACAGGCGCGCGAGATCACTCCGCGGACCGGATCGGTGGCGGCACCCCTGGCGCGGATGCAGGCCCCCGTGTGCCCCGGCGTCTTCGGCGCGGAAACCGGCACTGCCTACCAGATCATCGGCCGCATCCGCTCCAATGCTGAACGTATCGGGCACCAGGTCATTCGCGGTGAGCCTTGCGCGGCCAACGTGATCGTCGCCTTCGTGGACGATCCGCAGGACGAGTTCGATCAGCTGCGCGATGCCAACCACTACACCGTACGCAACCTGGACTATTGGGATGCCAAGCGCGTGCGCGAGCAGCACGGTCCGGTCATGGCGTGGAACGTCACCGCCACCATGAGCCGTGACGGCATTTCCGGCTTCGGCCAGCCGCCCACCTTCCAGAGCACCGCGATCAGCCGCACCGAACTGGGCGTGCGCGAGGATATCGGCATTTCGGTGGTGATGATCCGCCGCGATGCGATCGAGGACATGGATACCATCGCCGTGGCCGACTATGTCACCATGCGCGCGCTGGCGCAGACCCGCCCGCCCGAAAGCGCAACGCAGCTGGGCACGATCCTGGAACTGTTCGAAGAGGGCGTGGAAGCCCCGCCCTATCGCCTGACCGCCTTCGACGAGGCCTACCTGCGCAGCCTCTACCGCAACCAGGCCAACACGCCCAGCCGCCTGGCGCTGCGCGATGTGGGCCGGTTGATGGAAAGCGGCGGGGAGTAAACAAGGCGACGGGTGACAGCGCGCTGGCACGGCCCTAAGTTGAAGCCATGCGTTACCTGACCCTTGCCACCCTGGCCCTTGCCCTTTGCGCCTGCGGCGAGAGTGCCGATCCCGCCCCTCGGACCGAAGCCGAGGTCGACGCCGCGCAGGCGCAGGCCGAAAGCGCAAATGTCCGCGAGCTGATCTTTTCGGACGAGTTTTCCTCGGGCAGCCTCGATCCCACGCGCTGGAACATGGTGGGCATGGATTTCTGGGTGAACGAGGAAGAGCAGGCCTACATCAATTCGCCCGATACCATCCAGTTCGCCAGCGACGTGGAGGGCGCCGATGGCGGCGTGCTGGTGCTGCGCCCGGTCTATCGTCCGGGTGAGGACACGAACGCAGAACGCAATGCCGATTTCCTCTCCGGCCGGATCAACACGCGCGGCAACTTCGAATTCACCCATGGCCGCGCAGAAGCCCGCATCCGCATGCCCGATGCGGTGGGCGTGTGGCCCGCCTTCTGGCTGCTGGCCGATGCGCCCTGGCCCAGCGAGGGCGAGATCGACATCATGGAATATGTCGGCCAGGCCGACTGGACCGGCGTTGCCGTGCATGGTCCCGGCTATTCGGGCGACATGGGCATCGCCGACCGGCAGTATTTCACCGATGGCTCGGACGTTACCGACTGGCACGTCTACGCCGCCGAATGGACGCCACAGGGCGTGGAGTTCTTCGTCGACGACCGCCTCACCTTCCGCGTGCCGAAAACGAACGTCGAATTCTTCGGCGAATGGGTGTTCGACAACCCGCAATTCGTAGTGCTGAACTTCGCCGTGGGCGGCATCTACCCCTACAAGATCAACGGCATCGACGAACCCTACAAGGGCATGCCGCAATCCACCGCAGACCGCATCGCTGCGGGCGAACTGGCAATGGAAGTGGATTGGGTGCGGGTTTACGGGGTCGAGGAGTGAGTCAAAGGCAGCTAACGACCCGGGAGCAGTCGCTAAAGTTTCTTCCATTCAAGGGTATTGAGAAGCAATTGCCACTCACTCTCATTTTGGACGAAATCATTCGCCGATGCCCGAATAATCCTCCCGCCTTCCAAGATAATCGAGTGCGTTTCCGCCTCATATCTTGCCTTATGGCTCGATAGCCAAGAGGGTGCGTCCCCCTCTACCTGGACCTTAGAGATTTGATATGAAGCCAAGTCGAGGAAATAGACGGGTGTGTCTCCCGCACGACGGTCCTTGGCGTAACCGAGGCCGCCAATAATGTAGATACCGTTTTCGACTTTCGTTGCGGTATGAAAGTCTGTCGGCTGAAGGATCTCTTCTGGATAGCCGTATATTGAAATAGAACCGTCAGCGCCCGTGACGATAACATCGTTGTATATGAAGAAATCTACATCATAGAAATCTTCGTGCTCGCCCCCGATGAAAATGCATGTCCCATCATCTAGTAACGTCGTAGATTGTCCAAACCGTTGGAAACACCAACCAGGTTGTCGCCGCCAACCGCTCCCCGCAGCTTCGTGGGCGGCATCAGGGCTAAGTTTCGTTTCAACCAGCCAAGTCCAAACAGGATTGGTCTGGTCTTCGGGATTTGATCGACCGCGCTGAGGCACGCACCATTTTACAAACTCTGATTTGACGGACGGGGATACTAACTTTGCGTCCATTCCAGAAACGTGTCTTTGCCCAACTCGATTCAGCATGTTCTCGATGAAGGTGCGCATTCCGAATCTCTATCATGCGAGGGTCCGCTTTCCACCCAAAAGCAGCCCTTCAATTGGCCGCAGCGCTAGACACAATGATCAACTCCAGGTCACCTCGGGCGGCAGGCTCATCAGGATGGCATCGATATTGCCGCCGGTCTTTAGGCCGAACAGCGTGCCGCGGTCGTAGACCAAGTTGAACTCGACATAGCGGCCGCGCCATTCCTTCTGCGCGGCCTTCTCTTCCTCGCTCCACTCCTGCTCCATGCGCTTGCGCACGATGGCGGGGAAGGCGTCGAGGAAAGCCTCGCCCACATCGCGGGTGAAGGCAAAGTGGCGATCGAACTCGGCCTCGTCCTTGCACTCGAGGTGGTCGTAGAAGATGCCGCCCACCCCGCGCGCGACATTGCGGTGGGGGATGAAGAAATAGTCGTCCGCCCACTTCTTGAAGCGTTCGTAATAGGTGGGGTTGTGGGCGCTGCACGCGGCGCGCAGCCGGGCGTGGAAGGCCTCTGTATCCTCGGCATATTCGATCGGCGGGTTGAGGTCCGCCCCGCCGCCGAACCACGCTGCCTGCGTCGTCAAGAAGCGGGTGTTCATGTGCACGGCGGGCACGTGCGGGTTGGTCATGTGCGCAACCAGCGAAATGCCTGTGGCGGTGAACTGCGGGTGCTCCTTGCTCGCGCCGTTGATTGTGTCGGCGAACTGCGGGGCAAATTCGCCGGTGACGGTGGAAACGTTGACGCCCACCTTCTCGAACACCTTGCCCTTCATCACCCCGCGCACACCGCCGCCGCCGTCGGAGCCATCGTCGGTCTCGCGGTCCCAGGGGATGTATTCGAAGCTCGCGTCCGATCCGGCCTCGCGCTCGATCGCCTCGAATTCGGCGCAAATGCGGTCGCGCAAGGCTTCGAACCAGTCGCGCGCCTGCTGAGTCTGTTGTGTCCAATCCATGTGGACGCTCTTGCCAAAGCGCGCGCCGGGCGGCAAGTGAGACGCATGGTTCCCGTTTCGTTCGCCTTTCCCTTTTGCGGGGACGAGTTTGTCCTCACCAACAGCCGCGCGCTGTTCTGGCCGCGCGAAAATGCACTGCTGGTGGCGGACCTGCATCTGGAAAAAGCAAGCTTCTACGCCCGGCACGGCCAGTTGCTGCCGCCCTATGACAGCCGCGAAACGCTGGAACGGCTGGCCTATGCCTTGAGGGAAACGGGAGCCCGGCGCGTTTACACACTGGGCGACAATTTCCACGATTCGGCTGGCTCGCAGCGGCTGGAGCCCCATGCGGAAGGGATGCTGGCCGCCCTCACCCGCGCCACCGACTGGGTGTGGATCACCGGCAACCACGATCCGGAGATGGAAGCGCGCCACGGCGGCACCATGGCCGAGGAGCTGGAAGTGGCGGGCATGGTACTGCGCCACATGGCAAGAAGGGGCGAGACACGCCCGGAGCTGTCCGGCCATTTCCACCCGCGTGTGCAGGTGAAGGTCCACCACCGCCACATCCGCCGCCCCTGCGCGGTGGTGGCGCATAACGGTGAACGCAGCGGGCGCATGATCTTGCCCGCATTCGGTGCGCTGACCGGCGGAATGAACGCGGCCGACCCGGCGATCCTGAAGGCCCTGCAGCCCGCGAGCACCATCGATGCGGTGGTTCCGGCAGGCAGGCGGCTGGCGCGTTTTCCGCTGTGGAGAGCCGCTGCGTGAAGTTCTGGCGTTTCCTTCGCCAAATCACTACATAGGCCCCGAAACCCTAACCACTACAGGAGTGATTCCATAGCTCGTCCACCCCGCCGCAGTATGGCGCCGCCGGTAAAATCCGGCCCGAAATACGATCAGTTCATCCAGTCCGAGAAGGTTCGCGTCATTGACGAAAATGGCGAGAACATCGGCGTCATGTACACCCGCGAAGCGATCGAGCAGGCTGCCGATGTCGGCCTCAACCTCGTCGAGGTTTCGCCCAATGCGAACCCGCCGGTGTGCAAGTTCCTCGATGTCGGCAAGTACCGCTACGAAGCCCAGAAAAAGGCCAACGCGGCGCGCAAGACGCAGAAGACGCAGGATATCAAGGAAATCAAGATGCGTCCGAACATCGACGATCACGATTACGATGTGAAGATGCGCAACGTGAACAAGTTCATCGAGAACGGCGACAAGGTGAAAGTCACCTTGCGGTTCCGTGGCCGTGAAATGGCGCACCAGCACCTGGGCATGGATCTGCTCAAGCGGGTGCAGGACGACGTGGCGGAAATAGCCAAGGTCGAAGCCTATCCGCGCCTCGAAGGTCGCCAGATGCTGATGGTGCTGGCGCCGAAGTAAGGCACCACGCCGACTGGGCGGAGGCATCGCGCCTCCGCCACCAGTTCCTCACAAAATGATGCAGAAAGTGGTCGGGGCACCTAGCCCTTGCCGCAGGTATCCATGCCAATTACGCGGTACAGCGGGCAGAAGCCGACCAGGCTGGTAACCACGAACACCGCAGCAACCACGTAGGCGCCGATGGCGATGCCTCCTTCGAACCGCCCGGTATAGGCCAGCACGGCCAGAACGATCGCCACCACGATGCGCAGGCCGCGATCCAGCCCTCCCATGTTGCGTCCCATTTTCGAAGCTCCTTCCTTGTTGTCGGGCCGCTGCGTTCCAGCAGCCGCCTCTACTCCTCGATACAGAGCGTAGCAGGCTACTCCGCCGGCTCCCACAATTCCAGCGGATTGCCATCGCAGTCGTGCACGCGGGCAAAGCTGCCGACACCGTCCATCGCCTCGCGGTGGCTGACTTCCACGCCCGCGTGCTCCAGCCGGGCGAGCAGGGCGTCGAACCGCTCCACCCGCAGGTTCAGCATCACCTGCCGATCCTTAGCGAAGTAATCGCTGTTGGCACGGAAGGCCGCGAAGACGGTGGGCCCCGCCTGCTGAATCCATACCCATTCACCGTCAGGCGTGGGGCTCCCGCTTTCGGTGGCGGCAATGCCCAGGTGATCGCGATACCATGCTGCCAGCCGCGCCGGATTGCCCGAGCGGATGAAATAGCCGCCAATCCCCAGAACCTTGCCCTCCGTCATGCCCTCTCTCCTTGTATCGCCCGCGCGCCTGCGTCAGGATCGCGCCATGGGCGGAGAGGATATCACACGGTGACTGCCAAGGGCATCGGCTTCTGGCTGGGGCCAGCGCTGTTTGCGTTGACCGTGCTGGTGCCCGCGCCTGCGGGCATGGCGGGCGAGGCCTGGCGCGTGGCCGGACTGGTTGGCTGGATGGCCGGCTGGTGGATGACGCAGGCGGTACCGCTTACCGTCACCGGCCTGCTGCCCTTCGTGGTGCTGCCCTTTGTCGGCGGCGGAACCGCACGCGAGGTGGCGGGCGACTATTACTCGCCGATCATCTTCCTGCTGCTCGGTGGGGCCTTCCTTGCCCTGGCCATCGAACGGACGGGACTGCACAAGCGGCTGGCGGTCTACATCCTCGACCGGATCGGCGGGCGCGGCGGCGCCTTCGGGCTGCTGCTGGGCTTCATGATCGCTGCCGCCATCCTCTCCAACATCATCTCCAATACCTCCACCACGCTGATCATGATGCCGATGGCGCTGGCGGTGCTGGCGGGAGGGATGATCGCACAAGAAGACGACTGCGTGCCGCAAGATGGCATTTACGGCGCGCTGCCGATGGGGCTGGCCTTTGCCGCCAGCGTCGGCGGGCTGGGCACCATCATCGGATCGCCCACCAATGCCATCGGCGTGGCGCTGCTGCGCGATGTTTCAGGGGTTGAGATCAGCTTTGCCATGTGGGCCGCCTTCGGCGTGCCGATCGTGCTGCTGGGAATTCCCATCGCCGCGTGGATCATTGCACACGTGCAGCAAGTCGCGAAGCATCCCTTCGATATCGCCGCCGCGCGCGAAGCCATCGACCCGCACGGGCCGTGGACCGTGGCAGAGCGGCGGCTGATCCCGGTGATCGCCCTCACCTTCGTCGCGTGGATGCTGCGCGGCTTTGTGGTCGACTGGTTTCCGCCCGGCTCGCTGACCGACGGCACCATCGCCATTGCCGCCAGCCTCGCCTTGTTCGTGCTGCCCGACGGCACGGGCCGCCGCCTGCTGGAATGGCACGAGGCCAATCGCGCGCCATGGGACGTGCTGATGATGTTCGGCGGCGGGCTGGCACTGGCAGGCGGGATGATGCGCACGGGGCTGGCCGACTGGCTTGGCGAGGCGCTGCTGCCGCTGTCGGCCGTGCCGCTGATCGTGGTGGCGCTGGCGCTGGTGGCGATGGTGGTGCTGATCACCGAATTCGCCAGCAACGTGGCCACCGCCAGCGGCATTATGCCGGTGGTTGCCGCGCTGGCCGTGGCACTGGGTGGCGATCCGCTGCTGCTGGCCATGCCAGTGGCGCTGGCCGCCAGCTGGGGCTTCATCCTGCCCGCAGGCACCGGCCCCAATGCCATCGCCTGGGCAACCGGGCGCATCGCTCTGCCCCGGCTGGTGAAAGCCGGCTTTGCGCTGGATGTGGCGGGGATCTTCCTGATCGTGGGCGTGGTCTTCGCGCTGGCACCGCTGGTCACCTGACCACTTGCCTTGGCTCTGGCGCCGATATAATTACATCTGAAACCGGATTGCGAATCCAGTTCTGGCGTAGAGGCGTTCCTGCGGAGGTTAGGAACGGGTGGCCCGGAACTTGTGAACGGCCCCTGCCTTCCTGGGGGTGTGTCCAAGGAAGGAGCCTGTCCATGGCCGATATCGACAAAGACCCGATGGGTGCCGTCACCACCCCCACCCCGCGCCGCAAACCCAAGCCCGAAGTGACCACCATCGGCGGGCGCGCGTTGAAGCCCTCCACGCTGATGATGGGCCACGGCTACGATCCCTCGCTTTCCGAAGGATCGCTCAAGCCGCCGATCTTCCTCACCAGCACCTTCGCCTTTGAAAGCGCAGCCGCAGGCAAGCGCCATTTCGAGGGCATTACCGGCAAGCGTCCGGGCGGAGCGGAAGGGCTTGTCTATTCGCGCTTCAACGGCCCGAACCAGGAGATCCTGGAAGACCGCCTGGCGATCTGGGACGGCGCGGAAGACGCGCTGTGCTTCTCCAGCGGCATGACCGCGATTGCCGTGCTGATCCTGGCCGCCTGCAACAAAGGCGACGTGATCGTGCATTCGGGCCCGCTCTACGCTGCCTCGGAAGGCTTCGTCGCCAAGGTGATGGCCAAGTACGGTGTAACCTATATCGCCTTCCCGGCCGGCGCCAGCCGCGAGCAGCTGGACGAAGTCATGCGCGAAGCCAGGGCCAAGGCAGAGGAACAGGGCGGCGAAGTGCCGCTGATCTACCTCGAAAGCCCCGGCAATCCCACCAATGCGCTGGTCGATATCGAAGCGGTGAGGGACGCGCGCGATGCACATTTCGACCCGGAACGCTGTCCGATCGCCATCGACAACACCTTTCTTGGCCCGCTGTGGCAGCGCCCGCTGGAACACGGCGCGGACCTGGTGGTCTATTCGCTCACCAAGTACGTGGGCGGCCATTCGGATCTTGTCGCGGGCAGCGTTTCGGGCGCGAAGAAGTGGATCGACGCGGTGCGCGCACTGCGCAACACCATGGGCGGCATTGCCGATCCCAACACCGCGTGGATGCTGCTGCGTTCGCTCGAGACGGTGGAACTGCGCATGCAGCGCGCGGGCGAAAACGCGGCCAAGGTCTGCGCCATGCTTAAGCAGCACCCCAAGGTGGAAGGCCTTGGCTACCTCGGCATGATCGAGGACGCGCGCCAGCAGGACATCTATGACCGGCATTGCCTTGGCGCAGGTTCCACCTTCTCGGTCTTCCTCAAGGGCGGCGAGGCGGAATGCTTCCGTTTCCTCGACGCGCTGAAGGTCGCCAAGCTGGCCGTCAGCCTGGGCGGTACCGAGACGCTGGCCAGCCATCCGGCCAGCATGACGCACCTTTCCGTGCCCGAAGGCCGCCGCGCGGAACTGGGCATTGCCGACAATCTGGTGCGCATTTCCATCGGCATCGAGGACCCGGATGACCTGATCGCTGACTTCGAACAGGCGCTGGAAGCGGTGTAACTCCCACAATGGCGGCTTGCCCCCCTTGCCTTCGGACAGCTAAGGGGAAGGTCAAGCCGCCCAGAGTCTGTATTCGGTGGGGCGGGGAAACTTTTCGTAACGGACGGGAAACACGTGCTTCGCAAATATGCCCTCTTCATTGGCGTCGCCGCCCTTGGCGCCCTGGTCACCTCCTGCGGTAGCGATGATACCGGCACGCCCACGCCGACGCCCACCGATACCTCGACGGCAACTCCCACGCCGACTCCCACGCCGACCACGGTGACCTTCGACCTGTCGCAGGATTTCGCCACCGAAAGCACCAATGCCAACTACGCCTTTGCCTATTTCACGGCAGACAGCGGCGGGGACGAGACCTTCAGCGGCGCCTCGCGCCTCAACGGCCTGGCGACGATCAACTTCGCCATTTCCCCCGAACTGGTCAGCTTCGACTTTGTCGATCTGGACGATCCTGTGACCTTCAACGATACCGAACTGGTCAGCGCTTCGGCCACGCTGCGCAGCTATGAACGCGGCACGGAAAAGCTGCTGATGGAACTGCCCTATGCGCACGTGCTGCGCGTCAGTTACGAATCGCAGACCGATTTCACGCGCGACACCACCGATGGCACCTTGCGCGGGCAGCGCGTATCGATTTTCTTCAACACCGTGACCACGGCTGACGCCATCGCGGCGGACATCACCTACAACGGCAGTGTGCAGGTGGTGGGCGGCGATCCGGCGACCACGTTGTCCGGCGTGATTTCCGCGCCGGACACCAGCTTCCTGGTGGACGAGAGCGAGAACACCATCAGCGGCACGATTCAGGTTTTCGAGGATGTCAACGGCACGCCCACGCTGGTCGCCACGATCCCCTTCGAAGCCACGCTCAACTCCAACGGCACCTTCTCCGGCGCGCTGGAGGACACCACCAATAATCTCGAGGGTGGCTTTGCCGGAGCCTTGTCAGGCCCCAATCGCGAGGAACTGTTCATCCTCTTCTCGGTCTCGGGCAATGTCGATGCCGACGATGACCGGCGCTACGTCGGCAGCTTCATCGGCAGCCAGTAAGTGGGCTTGCCAGCGACACGTCCAGGCGTCTAGCCTTCAGCCTAACGCTGAAGTAGGCAAAGCTATAGAGGGCAAGTTTGATCTTCTTCGATCCGGGGAAACTATTCGAGCGCAGTCTCGAACCGCGCGAAGACGGGTTTCTTTATTACCCATTCCATCGACGGGGTGGCTACCTGCTCTCACGGCGGGAAAAGGAGCAGTTAGTCGAGGAACGGCGACGCGCCTTCGGTTTCTCGGGTGTTCTGAAGCTTATCTTGCTTCTGCTTCTCGTCAGTCTTGCCGAAATGGTCGTGCGCCAAGTGCTTGAACAGCCAAGCAACGAGGGCGTGTTTACTTCCGCGGCAGGAGCCGCAATCGTATTTGCCTACCTGCTTTGGAACCTGAGCAACGGCGTTCGGCTGGTATGGCATCGCGAACCAGTGGCGCCTCCGCGCACGGACGCGCAGAACGATCTCGCCCTTCGACGAATGCTGGGCCTACCGAAGTACATCGTCGTTGCCAGCATGGGCCTCGTGCTTTCTGGCTGGCTGACGTTCCTCGGCATTGTGATAACGTCTGAGCGACCGATAATTGGCATTCCGATGGCGCTGTTGTTCGGGTTTGCACTTCTGCGCTGGTTGCAGATGATCTTGCGAGCCTTGAGGAACCGAAGCGCCTAATCACCCCTTCCACTCGCGCCGTTCCTCGGCCGCCTTCAGCACTTCGTAGGCCAGCTGCAGCTTCTGGAATTCCTCTGCGGCGGCTTCGTCGCCCGGCTTCACGTCGGGATGCACCTTCTTCGCGCGGGCGCGGTATTCGCGCTTGATGGCGTCGAAATCGGCGTCCGCCTCCAGCTCCAGCACTTCCAGCGCGCGCATTTCGTCGGCGCTGCGTGAGCCGTCGCCGCTGCCGCCCCAGCCGTAGTGCTGCGCTTCGGCATAGCCGGCGCTTTCGGCCTGTTCGGCCTTGGCGCGCGCCTGCGCCTCTTCCTTGTCGAGGCCCTGGAAATAGTCCCAGCCCTTGTTGTATTCGGCTGCGTGCTTCTCGCAGAAATACCAGCGCTCGGGGCTGTTCGGGCTTTTGGGCGCGGGGCAGTCGCCCGGCTCGTTGCAACCGTGGCGGTCGCAGATGCGCACCTCCACCGCCTCGCGGCCTTCGTCATAGCCACGCCAGCGCGGGAATCCCCAGTCGTTCGAACGGCGCGAACGGGCCATCAGCATGAAATCGGGCGAAAGTGCATAGGGTCCATATAGGGAAAGGCGCGCGCAGGTGAACAGGGCGAATGCTTATCCGGGAACGAAACCCAGATTCATCGCTTTGATACAAATTCGTGCAAAATGCTGCATTGCAAAATTCGCGCCGTTCGCTATCTGCATTCCAGACAAAGTCAATTTACAGGATCGTCATGAGCAAGTCGCTTGCCATCTCCGCCGCTTTTTCCGTGCTTGCCATGGCGGCATTCACGCTGACGGCAACGCCTGCAACCGACTTTGACGGCCCTGTCGTGCAAACGGGCGCGGCAGCACATGCCACCGCGCCCGCTTTCGACCGGGTAGTCCCGGCCATCATAAGCCTGATCGGCTGATCTACCGCTCGATCATCACCGTCACGGCGCGGCGATTGCGCGCCCATGCCGCTTCGTTTGAGGCCATCGCCACCGGGCGTTCCTCACCATAGCTCACCGTGCGCAGGCGGCCTTCCGGCACGCCCAGGCTGACCAGGTAGTTCTTTGCCGCATTGGCTCGGCGTTCGCCCAGCGCGAGGTTATAGTCGCGCGTACCGCGTTCGTCGGCATGGCCTTCCACCGTCGCGGTCGAACCGCTGAACTGCAGCAGGTATTCGGCCTGGCGACGCAGCGCGGCAGCGTCCTCGCTGTCGATATTATACATATCGGTATCGAAGTAGATCGTGTCAGCACCAGCCATCGCGCGGGCAAAATGCGCCTGCGAGCCGGGCTGCGGAGCCGAGGCCGTGGGCGCGGGCGTGGGGCTTGGCGTAGCACGCACGGTATCCTGCGGCGGGGGCGGCGCGATTTCCGGTGGTTCCTTCTTGCAGGCACCCAGCGCCAGCGCGCTGGACAGGGTTACGGCGATAATCAGGCGATTCATCTCTTGGCTCTCCTTGAACCGTGGTGAAAACGGGTACGTCTAATGCGGCCCTTACTGGGGAAACAACGCACTTACGGCAAAACCGGTCCCCAGGCCGGGTCTGACGCTCCCACCGGCGTGCGCAGGCGGCGTTCGTTCTCGCCGGTCAGGTCTACCTGCCAGATCGACGTATCGCCAGAGTTACGTTCGGTGCGGAAGAACTGGATAATGCGGCCGTTGGGTGCCCAGGTGGGGCCCTCGTCCTGCCAGCCGTTGGTGAGCGTGCGCATGTTGCGCCCCTGCGTATTCATCACCGCGATATGGAAATCGCCCACGATATGGGTGAAGGCGATCTGATCGCCGCGCGGGCTCCATTCCGGGCTGGCGCAGCGCCCGCCGAAGAAGCTGATGCGGCGCTGGTTCGTGCCGTCGGCATTCATGATGTAGCACTGCTGCGCGCCTGACTGGTCGCTTTCGAACACGATCTGGCTGCCGTCGGGCGAGTAGGACCCGCCCACCTCGATCGACGGGCTGAAGGTCAGCCGCTGCGGCGTGCCCCCGCCTGCCGCGGAAACGCGGTAGATATCGGTGTTGCCCGCCACAGCCATGGAATAGAGGATCCACTGCCCGTCCGGGCTCCAGCGCGGAGCGAAGGTGGGGTTACCGCTCTGCGTCACCAGCGTCTGCCGCCCGCTGCCGATGTCGTAGACATAGATGCGCGGATTGCCATCGACATAGGAAAGGTAGGCGATCTTCGAATAGTCGGGGGAATAACGCGGGGTAAGCGCGGTGGACTGGCCATTGGTGATGAAGCGGTGGTTGGCCCCGTCGCTATCCATGATGGCAAGGCGCTTGATGCGGTTATCCTTCGGGCCAGTCTCGGCGATATAGGCGATGCGGCTGTCGAAGAACGGGCTTTCGCCCGACAGGCGCGAATAGACAAGGTCGGAACACTTGTGCGCCGCGCGCCGCCATTCGCTGGGGTTCACCACCCAGCCCTCGCGCACCAGCTCGCTCTGCAAGGCGACGTCATACAGATAACAGCCGACCGTCAGGCGCCCATCGTCATTGTTGCGGACATAGCCGTGCACCAGCATTTCCGCGCTGCGCCCGCGCCATGTCGGCCATGCGGGATCGGTGATCTCGTTATAGGTCGGACGCGGCAGGGCATCGGGGCCGACCGGGCGGAA
>CAXXJY010000004.1:0-658531 GCA_963675825.2 Alteraurantiacibacter sp.
GCAGCTGCACGGCGAGCGTGCCGCCGGCCTCGACCGTGAAGTCATCCACGTTCACCGAGGCCGGACCGCTGTAGGTCGTCGTGCCCGGCTGATCCACCAGCAGCAGCGTGCCACCGTCGAGGATCTCGAGATCCGAGATCAGGCCGGCAGTGGGGTTGACCGTGCCGTCAAGCGAGGTCTGGCCGTTGAACACGCTCACGACATCGTCCGGGCTCAGCAGCAGGTTGCCGTAGATCGACCCGCCGTTGGTGAGGTTGATCTGCACCGGATCGGGCGCCGTGGTCGTGTCAATGGCATTGCCCCAGGTCAGGGTGGCGCCATTGTCAGTGCTCACCCCTGCAAGGATGCTGCCGCCATCGTTGTTGATGACCATCGAGGTGGCCGGGTCGAGCGCTGCGGTCGAAAGACCGGTCATCACCATGATTTCAGGCTCGCGAACCAGGATGCCGGTCGCCGTCGAGGTGCCGTCGATCGTCCAGGCCTGGACGTTGATCGAACCACTGTTGGTGATCGTCACATCGGTGGTCTCGAAGCTCTCGACACCGATGCCGATGGCGCTGGCCTCGTCAGCCGTGTCACCGGTGGCAATCGCCGCCACAGCGAGCGAGCCGCTGTTGGTGATCGTGCCGCTCAGGCTCGGAATGACCGGAGCAGCCGTCGTGGTCGTCGTAGGCGAAACCATCGGCGGGAACGGATTGTCGAGAATGCCGATGCCGACTGCCTCGGCAACACTGCCGCCGAAGGCCGTGGCAACCACGCTCATCGTCCCGGAATTGGAAGCGGTGAACGGCGAGGTTCCATCATCTTCGAGGATGTAGCCGTAAGCGCCGACATCCAGATCAGCCGAGGTCACGCCGGCAGCCGTACCGGCCGCAGTGACGGCGAAGTCGCCGGCATTGTCGAACAGCGACGAACCTGCCGCGGCAGAGTTCTGCTGATAGACACCAGCTGCCTCGACCTCGACGTCAACCGCGTCGCCGCTGGCGCTGCCCGCGGCAGAGACGCTGAACGAACCGTCGTTGACGAAGCTGGCCGAGAGATCGTCGGTGTCAACTTCCTGGTCGACACCCAGCGCATAGGCATAGGCGCCGCCGAAGGCATCGCCGACGGCATCGGCCGAAGCCGAGACGCTCATTGTGCCGCTGTTCGAGACCGCCAGATCGGCGTTGTCGCCGTCCTGCTCGATACCCAGCACTTCGGCCGAAGCCGTAGCGCTGTGGCTGATGGTGGCGCTGGCCGTCGCCGCGGCGACCGTAGCAGAAGCCGTACCGGCCACGCTGAAGGTGCCGGCATTGTCGACCGAGGCCAGCGCGACGCCGTTGGTGGCATCGGCGAACTGGTCGACGCCAGTCATAAACACATCGGCATCCGCTCCGGTGGCACCGGCTGCAGCAGCCGCAGCGGCGACATCGAAGGTGCCATCATTGGCGAAGGCCACCGTTGCGTCACCGTTCTCGGAGTAGGCGTACTGATAGAGGCCGGTGTCGACGCTGGCACTTGCATCGGCAGAGCCGGTCGCCGCGGTCGCATTGGCCCCGGCGGTGATGCTGATCGAGCCGCTATTGGTCGTCGTCGCCGAGGCATTGCCGCTCGCCCCGTTGACACGGGCAAACTGGTAGATCGCCGAGCCGTTGAGATCGGCATCCGCCTCAGCAGAGGAGCCGCTGGCCGTGGCATCGACCGAGAAGGCGATCGTGCCGCTGTTGGTCAGGTCGACCGAGGCATCACCCGTGGCATGCGCGAAGGCATCCTGGGTGATGAATTCGTAGCCGGACGCGGAGGCATCGGCATCACCACCGCCAATGGCGCTGGCGGAGATAGCCGCGGTGAGCGAACCCGAGTTGTTGAAGGTCACCGAGGCATTGCCGGTATCGTAGGTATCGGCCTCCTGCGTGACGAAATAGTAGCCGTAGGCATAGGCATCGGCTTCATCGCCAGCTTCGGCCACCGCCTTCGAGGTGATGTCGATACTGCCTTCGTTGGTCAGCGAGGCCGAGGCATCGCCATTATCCGAGCGGACGTTCTGATAGATGACCGTTTCGACCGAGACATAGTCGACCGATGCATCGGACGAGGTGCCGATCGCGGTCGCCTGCGCGGACACCGAGATCACACCGGTCGCCGTGTTGGTCAGCGAGGCAGACGCGTTGCCGCTTTCAGCCGTGCCGGTGCCCGTGGCGCTGTCATAGGCATCGACGTCCTGGTAGAGGGCATAGTAGTTGTAGGCCTCAGCCGATGCCGAGGTGCCGGTGGCCGCCGCGCTGGCGGCAAGCGTGAAGCTGCCGCTGTTCGTGGCAACCGCGCTGGCATCGCCACCGCCATAGGCCTCGACATCCTGCGAAAGGCCAGTCTCGGCCGAAGCCGAAGCCGAAGCGAAGGTGCCACCAACCGCATTGGCGACCGCCGTCGCGGAGATCGTACCCGTGTTATCGAAGGTTGCCGAAGCTGCCCCGCCTTCGTCGGCGCGGGCTGACTGGTCAACCACGCTTTCCACATCCGCGTCGGCCTGGGCCGAGCTGCCGGCAACGGCGGAGCCATTGGCCGCAACGGTGTAGGTACCGCTGTTCGTCACGCTGGCGGAAGCATCGCCGCCCTCGCGGGCGTAAATGTACTGATAGATGCCGGTATCGACCGAGGCGCTGGCATCCGCGTCGGTCCCGCCATCGGCAAGCGCATTGGCCGTGATGGACAGCGTACCGCTGTTGTCGATCGCGCCAGTGCCATTGGCGCCTTCAGAGGCATAGACATATTGGTAAATGGCGCTTTCCACATCCGCATCTGCGGACGCGGAACTACCAGCCACAGCCGAGGCATCGGCCGAGATCGTCATCGTGCCGCTGTTGGTTACACTGCCGGAAGCTTCGCCGCCGTTAGGGGTGTAAATGTACTGGTAGATGCCGGTATCGATCGAAGCGCTGGCATCAGCATCGGTTCCGCCGGTCGCGACCGCATTGGCCGTAATGGACAGCGTACCGCTGTTGTCGATCACACCGTCGGCGGTACCGCCGTCGTAGCCATAGACATACTGGTAGAGGGCGCTTTCGACAGAGGCATCCGCACTGGCGCTGCCGCTGGTAGCCACAGCCGCAGCATCGGCCGTGATCGCCATCGTGCCGCTGTTGGTGACGCTGCCGGAAGCAGCGCCGCCGTCGGGAGTGTAAACGTACTGGTAAATGCCCGTGTCGATCGAGGCGTCGGCATCAACGTTGGTCGTACCACTTGCGGTCGCATTGGCCGCAATGGTCAGCGTGCCGCTGTTGTCGATCACGCCGTCAGCATCGCCACCGTCGTAGGCATAGACACTCTGGTAAATAGCGCTTTCGACGGATGCAGTCGCACTGGCGCTGCCGCTGGTAGCCACAGCCGCAGCATCGGCCGTGATCGCCATCGTGCCGCTGTTGGTAATGCTGCCGGAAGCAAGACCGCCGTCGTAGGCGTAAACGTCCTGTTCGATGCCGGTGTCGACCGAAGCGTCGGCAGATGCACTGGTCGCACCGTTCGCAACCGCATTGGCCGCGATGGTGAGCGTGCCGACGTTGTCGACCGAAACCGCAGCCGAGGAGCCGTTGTAACCATAGGCGGTCTGGTCGATACCATCGACATCCGCCGAAGCATCGGCATCACCGGAGGTGGCGGTCGCCACAGCCGAAGCCGAAATGCTCAGCACGCCTTCATTGGACACGCTGGCCAGAGCCGCGCCGTCGGCGCCATCGGCCGTGACATACTGGGTGATAGCATAACTGTTGCTGGCGTCAGCCGATGCCTGCGAACCCGCAGCATTGGCCACCGAGGCAATCGTGATGGTGCCGGTCGCGGAATTGACGACCGATACGGTGGCCGAGGAACCATAGGCGCTCTGGTCAATCGCGGATTCGATGTAAGCATCGGCCTGAGCCGAGGTGCCGGCGGTGGCATCCGCCAGGGCCGAAATGCTGATCGTGCCGTTGTTGAGGATCGTCGCCGAAGCTTCCCCGTCGGCATTGGCATACTGGTAAATGCCGGAATCGGTCACCGAGGCAGAAGCATCAGCCTGGGCAGAAGTGGAGATGGCGGAAGCCACCGCGGAAATCTCGACGGTGCCGTCGTTGGCAAGGGTCACGGCGGCAGTATCGCCATCCGCCGACTGATAGAGGCCCGCCTCCGTCAATTCAGCATCGGCGCTGGCACTGGAACCCGTGGCTGCAGCGTTCGCCGACACGCTCAGCACCGAACCGGCGCTGTTGGTGAAGGTGGCGCTGGCCGGGCCGTTCGAGTTCGCATCCTGATAGACGCCGTATTCGACAGACGCATAAGCGTCGGCATAGCCGCTAGCGCTGGCGGCAGCATTGGCCGTTACCGCGAGGTTGCCGTTGTTGTTGATGTCGAGGCTGGCGGTGACGTTGCCGTAACCGTACTGGTAGACACCGGTATCGACATAGGCGTCAGCATCAGCACTGCCGGCGGCATTGACGGCCTCGGCATTGGCGAGAACGGTGACCGAGCCATTGTTGTCGATCTGGATGTCGGCATCGCCGAGCGGCGCGGCAAGACCGGTGGCGGAAGCGCTCTGCAGAATCTCGCCCGTAGGCGTCGAATTCACGTCGGCAGTTGCGGTAGTGCCGCCCGTATCGTTGACACCGAAGGTGATATCCTCACCCACGTTGCTGATGGTCAGAACCTCTTGAATGTCCGACTGGGTGAGTTGCGATTCAACGCCCGGGGTCGTCTGCGCGACACCCGGCGCCGCAAGGCCAATTGCCAGCGCAGAGGCCCCCGCCGCAAGCACATGCCTATAATTCCGAACCATCGTGATGCTCCCTGTTTAAAATGCAACCACCCCTCATCGGAGGGCGCACGAATTCAAATATACGTTACGCTCTCTAATCACCTGCTCCAACACTGTCCATGCCGAAGTTGTGTTCTTTGTGGGGACAACGATGCAGTAATAGAGACGTCCTTCGCCGCCGTCCGCGTTCAATAAAGTTGGATGCAAGGAAGGGCATGGACGCCATCGAAAGGAAACAACGAGGTGGCCAGGGCACCTCATCCGGCGCAAGACATGCTCCGGAAATCCCTGGATTTGCTTCAAGGTGTAACAATTCAGCCACATGTCCGGAACCGGTCCGGCCCGCAGGCCATCACAGGCCAAGGGCCCGCCAGGCCGACAATTTCCTAAACCGCTTTGTGCCACGCGGCAGCCCATGCCATGATGGGGGTAACGGCGGTTGATGTGGTTTCCTGCCGATGCAGACGAGAGGGCAAATGTCGACAGAGCTTGCTTTCCACGGCATCGGCCTGAGCAAGATCTACCAGACGGGGGAGACCCAGGTTCACGCCCTGCGCGGTGCCGATATCGAAATTCCATCCGGGGAGTTGCTTGTCCTGCTGGGGCCATCAGGCAGCGGCAAGTCGACCCTGCTCAATATCATCGGGGGTCTCGACCGCCCGACGAGCGGCGAACTCTACTACCGCAATATCGATCTCGTGGCGCTAGACGAGCGGCAGCTGACGCGCTTTCGACGCGCGAACATCGGTTTCATATTCCAGTTCTACAACCTGATCCCGAGCCTTACCGCGAAAGAGAATGTCCACCTGGTGACCGACATCGCGGAGAATCCCATGGACGCCATGGAAGCGCTGGAACTGGTAGGACTGAAGGACCGGGCGGATCATTACCCGGCCCAGCTATCGGGCGGCGAACAGCAGCGTGTCGCGGTTGCCCGGGCGGTGGCCAAGCAGCCTGGCGTACTGCTGTGCGACGAACCGACGGGCGCGCTCGACAGCGAGACCGGCAAGCGCGTGCTGGAAACGCTGGCGATGGCGAACCGCGAGCTGGGCACCACGGTTGTCATCATCACCCACAATGTCGGCATTGCCGCCATGGCCCACCGCGTGCTGAACTTCCTCGACGGGCGGATCGCGCGGGTTGAAACCAATGACACCCCGATAGAGCCGCGGGAAATCAGCTGGTGAGGATGCTCGACCTGAAGCTGCTGCGCGATCTGTGGCGCATGCGCGGACAGGCGCTGGCGATCGCCCTGGTGCTGGCGGCGGCCACTTCAACCTTCATCCTGTCGATGGGCGTCAGCCGCTCGCTGGCCGAGACGCGCGACGCTTACTATGCGCGCAACCATTTTGCCGATGTCTTCGTGGAAATGACCCGCGCACCGCGCAGCGTCGTCGACAGGGTTGCCGCCATCGACGGCGTCCAGCATGTCGAAGGACGGATACAGCAGTATGCTTCGCTCGACATGCCTGGGCGGATCATCCCGGTGCGCGCATTGATCAATTCGATCGACGATCAGGGCCACAATCGCCTCAACCTTGTCACCCTGCGCAAAGGCCGCCTGCCACAGGAAGGCGCACCGCAGGAAGTCGTAGCCGATGAATCATTCGCCGAAGCAAACGGGCTCGGTATCGGGGACGAGGTTTCGGCGCTGATCTACGGCAGCCGCCAGTCGCTGCGCATCGTCGGGATCGGGCTGTCTCCCGACTTCATCTATGCCTTGCCGCCGGGCGCCCTTGTGCCGGACAACACCCGCTTCGGCATCTTCTGGATGGGAGAGGAAGCGCTGGAAGCGGCGACCGATCGCAAGGAAGCGATCAACGCACTCTCGTTGACGCTGCAAAGGGGCGTCTCCGAAGCGGAAGTGATCCGAAAGGTAGACCAGATCGTCGCGCCCTTCGGGGGGACCGGGGCATACGGTCGAGAGGATCACATCTCCAACGCCTTCGTTGCCAACGAACTGATGCAGCTCGATGCGATGACGCAGGTGATCCCGCCGGTGTTCCTGATCGTGGCAACCTTCCTCGTCTATATCGTGCTGGGACGGCTGATCCGCACCGAACGCACGCAGATCGGGCTGATAAAGGCGTTCGGGTACTCGGACTGGGCCATCGCCGCCCACTACCTGAAATTCGCCCTGTCGGTCGCCGCGCTGGCGACAGTGGCCGGGGCGCTGGCAGGGATCTGGATGGGGCAGGCAATGACCAGGCTGTATCTGGAGTTCTTCCGGTTCCCATTCCTGGAATACCGCGTTTCCGGCAGCGTCTTCCTGGGGGCGGCTGCGCTGTCTTTCGGGGCGGCAGGCCTGGGCGCGCTGGGCGGCATGCGAGCGGCGGCAAGGCTGCAGCCAGCAGTCGCCATGGCACCGCCGCCGCCGCCGATCTACCGCTCCGGCATGCTCGAGAGGTTCGGCACCTGGGCAGGTTTCACGGCTACCGGCCACATGATCGCCCGTCACATCGCGCGCTGGCCCCTGCGCTCGGCAATCACCGTGCTGGGCGTTTCGCTGTCGCTCGCGCTGCTGTTCGCGACGCTGCAGTTTCTCGATTCCAGCCGCACCATGCTCGATTCCTATTTCTTTCGGGCCCAGCGGCAGGACATCACAGTGACCTTCACCGAGCCCCGCAACGAGGACGTCCTGTTCGAACTGGAACAGCTTCCGGGCGTCTTGCGGGCGGAGCCGGTGCGCGGCGCACCGGTCAAGCTCAGCTTCACCAATCGAACGGAACGCACCGCGATAGAGAGCACCAGCGAAGATGCCGTGCTTTCCGCCCGGATTGACGCCAACGGCAACGCCCTGGGCCTGCCGCCCGCAGGCCTGATGCTCAGTAGCCGGCTTGCAGACAAGCTGGGCGTGTCGACCGGAGACAAGGTGCATGTCGAATTGCTCGGCGGCAAACAAACAGAGCTGGACATGACGGTGGCCGGCATTGTGGACGAATTCGTCGGTGAGCGCGCCTATGCTACCCAGGGGGTGCTTGAACGCCTGACGCGCGATGCCTCGCCCGTGGGGGCGGCATTGCTCAGGACCGATCCGGCTCAGCGCGACCGAATTCTGACCGAGCTCAAAGACATGCCCCTTGTCCTTGGAGTAACCGAACGCGAAGCCTCGATGGAACGGTTCGAAGAATTGATCGACGATAACATCAATACCATGCTGTTCTTCTACATCGCCTTCGCCTCTGCGATTGCAGTTGGCGTGGTCTACAACAGTGCCCGTATCCTGTTCTCCGAACGCGCCCACGAACTCGCCACCCTGCGCGTGCTCGGCTATTTCCGCAGCGAAGTCGGCATCGTCCTGCTGGGCGAACTGGCACTGCTGGTGGTCGCCGCGGTTCCGCTCGGATGCATCCTGGGCTATTGGCTGGCACAGTTCATGACAGCCATGTTTGCTTCAGACCTCTTTCGCCTGCCCTTCGCACCCGCGCGGTCGACCTATGGCGTTGCCAGCCTGGTGGTGATGGCAGCGGCCTCCATCACGGCGGTGGGCGTCGCGCTGCGGGTGGCGAAGCTGGACATGGTTCGCGTGCTGAAGGCGCAGGAATGATCGTGACACTTTTCAAACGCTGGCGCTGGGCGCTGCTGATCGTGCTGCTGCTGGCAGCGGGCCTGCTTTTCGCATTCTGGCCGGAGAAAGTGCTGGTCGATACCGGTGAGGTCTCGCAGGGGCCGATGACGGTGGGCATCACCGATGATGGAGTGACGCGAGCGCAGGAGTATTACGTCGTTTCCGCGCCAGTAACGGGTTACCTGGCGCGCATCGAGCTTGAAGCTGGTGACGATGTTGGCCGCGGCGCCTTGATCACGCGCATGACAGGCGTGCCGTCCACCCCGCTGGACCAGCGCAGCGAACAGGAACTGCGGGCAGCCCTGACATCAGCGCGGGCCACTGAGGGTGGCGCGCGGGCCACGCTTGAACAGGCACAGCGCGACCTTGCCCGGGCAGAGGAACTGGCCGGGCGCGGCTTCCTGGCTCGCGCGCAGCTCGAGGCGGCGCGGACCCGCGTTGCCAATGGGCAGGCGCAGCTTGACCAGACGCGCGGGGAAATCCGTCGGCTCGAGGCGCAGCTGGCGCAGCCGAGCGGCGCCGGTTCCGGCCCGCCTGTCGCGGTTCGCGCTCCGGCCAGTGGATCGGTGATGTCGGTGATCACCGAAAGCGAAGGCGTGATCGCCCAAGGCACCCAGCTGATGACCATCGGCGATCCGCAGCGGATTGAAGCGGTTGTAGACCTGATTTCGCGCGATGCGGCACGGATAAGCCTGGGCGACCGGGTGCTGATCACGCAGTGGGGCGGCGAGGAGACGATCTCCGGCCGCGTGACGCAGGTGGAGCCGTTCGGGCGGCTCAAGGTTTCCGCCCTCGGCATCGAGGAGCAGCGCGTGAACGTGATCGTCGGCTTCGATCCCGCACAGGCGGAGGCGTTGGCGCGGCTGGGGCATGGCTACCAGATCGATGCAACCTTCGTCTTGTGGAGCAGCGAGGATGCCCTGAGGGTGCCCATCGGCGCGCTGTTCAGGGGGAGCGAAGGCGATTGGCGGGTCTTCGCGGTCGAAGCCGGGCGTGCGGTGGAACGGGAAGTCACCCTTGGCCATCTCAATGACGAATATGCCGAGGTTCTCGCAGGGCTGGCCGAGGGGGAGACAGTCATCCTCAATCCCGGCGGCGAACTGGCAGATGGAACACGGGTAGCGGCGAGAGACTGAAGAGCCGCCTCCCACCCGCCGGCAGAATGGCCCTGCCGGGCTGCCCAGACGCTTACCGCAAGCGCAGACTGGCAAGGATGTCGCTCCAGCTCGCCAGCTTGAAGTTCTGCGCGTGTGGCGGATTGATGCCATCCTGCGCCACGAACAGGCCTGCGGGATAGTCAGCGCCGAAATCCCCCAGCACCAGATCGATACCATCGGTTTCCTGCGTCGAGCCATAAGTGCCCTCGACAATGGCGAAGCGTCCGACAGGCATCATTCCGGGGAGGGAAAACACCGCATAGGCATTGTCACCCTGACTCGAGGCGACGAGGTAGCCGCCGTTCCCGCCAGCGGGTGCAATGGCCAGTCCTTCGACATCGGCGACGAGGTACCGGTTGTCGATCGGCGCGACCATTTCGCCCGCCGTCGCGCCCGCGGCAAAGCGCCAGATCCCGGCCACTTCCTCGCCCACGTACAACGTCCCGTCGCGCGGATCGACCACGCAACCTTCAGGCTGGGTCGGCACGGCCAGTTCGCGCTCGTAGGTGAAGGTGGCATGGCCGCTGGCGGACATGCTGATGCGCACTTCGTGGATGCGCCCTTCCTTCAGCACCGAATAGGCCAGCAGATCGTCGCCCTGCACGCCCAGGCACAGGCCATAGCCCTCACCCGCGCCGCCCGGCCCAGTCGCCAGCAGTCGCAGCTGGGCGCTGTCGGTATCAAGGCGGTAGAGCTGCAGCGCGGCATTCGCCAGGTCATTGCGATCGCTGGCGACAACAAGGACGCTCTCATCCCGCATTTGCACCAGGTCGACATTGTTCACCGCACCGGCATCGGCGAAGCTGCGTACCGCGCCATCGAGGCCATAGACATAGAGCCCCGCCTTCTTGTCGGTCGCGACGATCAGGCTCTGCGACGGGTCAGCCGCATTGCGCCAGATCGCCGGGTCGTCCGCCGCATCCTCGTTGGCCGTGCCCACCGGCTCGGTCTCGCCAAGGGCGACGACCGAGACCGGGGGAAGGCCGACGGGCGTCGTGGCACAGCCGCCCAGCAGCAGCGCCACCGAAAGGCCGGCAAGGCGCATCAAAACGTCACCCGCACGCCGCCCTTGAAGGTGCGGCCGTAGATTTCATACTGGTAGTTGTTCTGCCGCCCGCCAACGGTGTTGTAGGCGAAGTATTCGGCATCGGTCAGGTTGATCGCCTCCACGAACAGCTGCACGCCTTCCATCATGGTAAAGCGGGCGCTGGCATCCAGCTGGAAGTGACTGTCGACAAGCCGATCCTCTTCCGGCGAGCCGTTCAGTTCGTCGAGATAATCGTCGCGATAGGTGCCCGACAGGCGCAGGCTGACCGGACCCTTTTCATAGCCCAGCACGCCGTTCAGAGTGTGCTCGCTGGTAGCGGGCAGCGAGATCATGCGGGTGGCACCAATCGTCCCCAGCGTGCCCACACCGCCGTCGGGCACGATCCCGGTAGCATCGGTGTAGGTGTAGTTGGCCTGAGTGATGATACCGTCGAACGGCGCGGGCAGCATGTCCCACTGCATGGCAAAGCCGAGTTCGATGCCCCACACTTCGGCGCTGTCGCCATTCAGAGGGATCACTGCTTCGTTGAAATCGATGCCGCGGAAGGTCAGGCGCTCTTCCGGGTCGATCTCGTCATTGCCGTTCAAGTCTTCGGCGTTATATTCGACCTCGACGATGTAGTTCGCAATGTCCTTGTAGAACACGCCCGCGCTAATCGCGCCGTTGCCGGCAAAATAGTATTCCACCCCGGCATCGAAGTTCCACGCCTTGTAGGGGCGCAGGTCGGGATTGCCGAATTCACCTTCGATCTCGTCGTCGTCGTTCTGCTCGGTGGCAAAACGCGGAGCGAGCTGGCCGAAACCGGGGCGCACGATGCTACGATAGCCCGCCGCGCGGAACACCAGGTCGTCGACCGGTTCATAGCGAATGTTCAGGCTGGGCGCCCAGAAGTTGTAGCGGTTGTCGGTCCGCGTGGGGGTAACGAACACGGTATCGTCGCTGGCGGTCTGGCCATTCGGCAGGGTCCCGTCTTCCTCCACCAGCAGCACGAAGTTGCCGTCGATATCGGTATAGGTGCGCTCGTAGCGAACGCCGCCCACCACCGTGAGGCTGGAGCTTTCCCAGCGACCCAGCAGGTAACCGGCGTAGATCTTTTCCTCGATGGCGTAGTCGGACACCGCGCTGTCGAAGGCGCTGTCGACATCCTGGAATTCAAAGCTGGAGAAGTTGTTGAAGAAGAAGTCCGTCGCGCCGGTGTAGCTGGGCAGCGGAGCAAGATCGGCGATGCGATAGGTCGGCTCTCCCAGCACGTCGGCCAAGGTGTAGTCATCCAGTTCGTAGAAGGCGATATCGGCATTGTTGGTTTTCTCGCGCCAGCGCCCCTTGAACCCGGCCTGCAGGCTGAACACGCCGCCATCCATCACGAATTCGCGGGCAACGTCCAGCCGCGCCGAATATTCGGTGTCCTCAGCATCGGAAACGTCGGTCAGTTCGACATCGTTCAGCTCGTAGGTTGAGGCATCGAAGAAATCGTTGACCCCGCTGACCGCGTAGAGTGGCACGCGCGGGTTCGAATAGTCGATCGTGGTCACCAGCCCGTCCGCTTCGAAATCGCGCTCGAACTGGGTGGGATCGAGGCTGTCGTCCTCACGTTCGGAACTCTGCGCCCAGCTCGCCATGTATTCGAAGGTCCAGCCGCTGTCGGTGCGCGTTTCGCCGCCCAGGCTCAGCGAGTAGATCTCCTGGCGCTCGAAGCGGTCCTTGATGTCGCGCTCCACGGTGATCGCGTATTCCTCGGCTGGGTCAGCCGGGTCGAGGTCGGCATATGTGGCGGTGGTGCCGCTGCCGGTGACGAAGGCATCGCCAAAATCGAAGGTCAGGCGACGGCGGTATTCCTGGTCGTCGAAGCGGCTGTAGAGGCCGCGGACATAAAGCTCGGTACTGTCCGAGGCGCGCACGTCGAAGCCAAGCGAGGCGGAAATGCGCTCGCGCTCCACGTCATAGTCGCGGTACTGGATTTCCTCGGCGTAGACGAGGCCGCCCTCCTCCTCCCAGTCGTCCGCTTCGATATTGTCGGTCTCGAAAAAGCGGTTGTAGAACGACAGGCCACCCGAAACGCCCAGGTTATCCGCCAGGCGATAGGCGAAGTTGATGCTGCCCTTGGGGTTCAGTTCTTCGGAATATTCGTTGTAGCTGCCCTCGCCCGAGATCGTCAGGAAGTTGCCGCGACGGTCGAAGGCGGAAACGGTGTTGATCTCGATGCTGGCGCCGATGGTGTCGGCATCCATGTCCGGCGTCAGCGACTTGCGCACCTCGATGGACTCGATGATGTCGCTGGCCACCACGTCCAGCGCCACGGCGCGGATATCGCCTTCGGGCGAAGGCAGGCGGACGCCGTTGACCGAGGTGGCATTCAGGTTCGGATCAAGCCCGCGTACGGCCACGAAGCGGCCCTCGCCCTGGTCGTTCAACACGTTGATACCCGGCAGGCGGCGCAGGCTTTCCGCCACGTTCTGGTCAGGGAACTGGCCGATCGCGTCACGCGTCAGCACGTCGACGATGGTGTCACTGGCATATTCGCGGCTCAGCGCGTTCGACTGGTTGGCGAGCTGGCCATAGACCAGGATGCTGGACGCATTCTCGCCGCCCATCAGGAAATTGGCCCGCACCGTGCCCTGTTCCGGAACCTCGATGGTCTGCACCACGGTGGGGACGCCGACGAAGCGCGCCTCGATGGTCCAGGTGCCTTCGGGCACGTCGTTGAAGCGGAAGGTTCCGTCACGCTCGGTGGTGACCTGGCGGCCCAGTTCGGGGATGCGGACAACCGCCGATTGCAGCGCCACGGTGTCGGTTTCGTCGATCACGACGCCGGTCACGTCGCCGGCGATGGCCGGGGTGGCAGCAAGGCAGAGAGCAAGCGCGGAAGCGGCGCTGGTGGCAAGCAGGCGTGAGGAATTCATGGTCGCGGGTCTCCGTTGGAAAAACGAGAGTTCCGCTAGGTCCGGCTTGTGAAACGGAAGTGACGGGCAAGTGACGAAACCATGACGTTGCGCCGCAGCAACAGGCCTGCCTGGACACATGGCTGCCCGAGTCGTCCGCAATAGCCAGTGATGCTTGCTGCCCGCGACTAAGTCAGTCCGCCGAGACAAACCGCCCGAATTTCCCCCCGTCGGCCAGCACCTCGCGCGCGCAGTTGTGTCCGGGCGCCCCGGTCACGCCGCCGCCGGGATGGGTGCCCGACCCGCACATGTAGAGCCCCTTCACCGGCCCGCGATAGGCCCCGTGACCCAGCACCGGGCGCGCCGACCACAGCTGGTCCAGGCTCATATGCCCGTGGAAGATGTCGCCACCGACAAGGCCGAACTTGCGGTAGAGACCCTTGGGGCTGAGCACCTGCTTGCCGAGGATCGACTTGCGGAAACCCGGCGCGTGCGCCTCGACCGTGTCGATGATGGTATCGACCGCCTTGTCCTCCTCCTCGTCCCAGTCCCGGCCATCGGGCAGCTCGGGCGCGAATTGCTGGCAGAACAGGCTGGCAACATGCCGCCCTGCAGGGGCAAGGCTGTCGTCCACGGTGCTGGGGATCAGCATTTCGACGATCGGCGCCTTCGACCAGCCGTGCGCCTTCGCATCGAGGAAGGCCTTGTCCATGTAATCCAGCGTGGGCGCGATGATGATGCCGGATGAATGGTGCTCGCCCGGTTCGGGCAGCGCGGTAAAGCGCGGCAGTTCGGATAGCGCCACGTTCATGCGGAAGGTGCCGCCACCCGCCTTGAACCCGCGCATGCGGCGGCGGAAATCCTCGGGCTGGTGGCTTGCGTCCAGCATCTTGCCGTAAAGCAGCTTCGGCCCGACATTGGCGATCACCCGCTTCGCCGCGATCTCCTCGCCACCTTCCAGCTTCACGCCCACCGCGCGGTTGCCATCAACCAGCACCTGTTCCACCGGGCTTTCGAGGCTGATCTCCACTCCCGCCTGCTGGCAAACCGTGGCCATGATCTGCGTGATCGTGCCCATGCCGCCGACGCAATGCCCCCAGGCGCCCTTCTTGCCGTTCACCTCGCCAAACACGTGGTGCAGCAGCACATAGGCGCTGCCCGGCGTGTCGGGCGAAGCGTAGTTGCCCACCACGGCATCGAAGCCGAACGCGGCCTTTACCGGCTCGCTTTCGAACCATTGATCCAGGAAACTTGTCGCCGACTTGGTGAAAAGGTCGAGCACATTGCGTTTCGCCTCAAGGTCCAGCCGTGCCAGGCCCCAGCCCTGCGCCGCACTGGCAAGCAGGGTGCGCAGGCCATCACCGACATTGGGCGGGGACTTCAACGCCAGGTCGCGCAGCACTTTGGCCACGCCTTCCAGCGCATCGTAATAGGCGGGCAGCGCTTCGGCATCCCGTTCGGAGAACTTGCGGAACTCGGCCTGCGTGCGCTCCAGCCCGCCACCCAGCTTCAGGTAGCCGCCGTCGGGCTGTGGCAGGAAATTGGAGATCGGTCGCTCAATCACGCGGTAGCCGTGTTCGGTCAGCCGCATGTCGGCGATCACCTTGGGTTGCAGCAGGCTGACGGTGTAACTGGCCACCGAATTGCGGAAACCGGGATGGAATTCCTCGGTCACCGCCGCCCCGCCCACGACGTCGCGCTGCTCCACGATCCGCACCTTCAGGCCCGCCTGAGCGAGGTAGAACGCGCACACAAGGCCGTTGTGCCCCGCGCCGATGATTACCGCGTCGTAGTGCTGGCTCATGCGCGGCTCCATCCGGCTGGCGGCTGTTGTTCGATCCGCGCTTCGGGAATGATTGCACGCATCCGGCGGCAAAAATTGGTCAGGCAAACCTCCTTGTCGCTGAGCGGGCCCATCGAGAACGTGCGCGATTGCATGCCCGCCTGCACGCGCGTGATGAGCACCGTATCCTCCGCATTCACCTGCCGGTTGATGCGCCAGTTGAGATAGCGCGCGGCCCGCATCTCGCGGCGGTCATCAGGCAATACGTAGCTGATCTCGCGGATCAGGCTGGTGGTGGGTCCGGTGGGCAGCCATTGCATGAAATCCACCTGGTCCGGGTAGATGTCGAAGGCGACATTGGGCCACAGCTTGACGTAGTGCCAGCTTCGCTGGTTCTCCTGTGGCAAGTGTGGCACCGTCGGCAGCAGGCGCTGGTAGAGCCTTTCGGACCAGTTGGCGCTCTCGCGCTCCGCCAGCTCGCCCCACATGCGGTCGACATGCGGCTGCGCCTCCACGCCGTAGCTCTTGCCGAACAGGCGGGTGAGGCCAGGGTGAGCGACGGGGATGTGCAGGCCGTCTGAATAGTTGTCGCCAACGTTCTTCCAGTTCACCTCGCGCGGGCGCAGCGTGACGCGGCCCAGCGCCTGAAGCTCGGCAAAGCGATAGGGTTCGATCAGAGCCTCGTAAGGCGCCATCATCTGGCTGACCGACGGCCCGCCTTCATCCGCCAGCCGCACAAAGACGAAGCCCTGCCACAGCTCCAGCTCCACCGGCACTAGACCCGCATGCTGCTTGTCAAGCGCGGGATAGCTGGCGGCATCGGGCACGCCGGTCAGCCGCCCGTCAAGGTCGTAAGTCCAGGCGTGATAGGGGCACACCAGCTTCTTCGCGCAGCCTCTTGCGCCGTCCACCAGCCTTGATCCGCGGTGGCGGCAGACATTGGTGAAAGCGCGCAAGCGATCGTCCTGCCCGCGCACCACGATCACGCTCTCGCCGCAATAGTCCAGCGTGTGCCAGTCCCCTGGCTGCGGCACGTCGCTGTGGTGGCAGACCACCTGCCAGCTGGGGCGAAACACGCGTTCCAGCTCCAGCACGTAAAACTCAGGGTCGTGATAGGTCCAGGCAGGCAGGCTCCACCCGTCAAGCGGATCGGGTGCATCGATGGCGGCAGCTCGCAAAGTCACGGTTACGACTGAAACCGGGATTCAGCCGCGCTGTCCAGCCCCCTTGGCCTGCGCGCGCTGCTCCATCCACCACAATGGCAATCCGGCTGCCATCAGCGCAATGCCCCACAGGCTGGCCCCCAGCCCCGCGCCCCACAAGGTCCACAGGCCATAGGCAAGGCCAATCGCGGCAAAGGGCCGCGCCACGCGCAGGTGCCATGCCGCCGCGACCAGCGCGATGTAGAACCACAGCGCGATCGAGGTGGTCAGCAGCAGCAGGAATTCGAACATGCCCTGCAGGGAAGGCTCGGCATTCAACAGCAAGGTAACGGTGGCAAGGCCGCTGCTGAGCACAAGCGCGCCGGTGGGCGATCCGGCGTGATTGGTCTTCCCGAACCATCGCGGCAGCATCCCGCGCTCGGCCATGGCGCGCGGCACTTCGCCTTGCAGCAGGATCCACCCGTTCACCGCCCCCACGCAGCTGACCACGGCAAAGGCTGCCACCAGCGCGGCAGGGCCTGCCCCCCAGAATTTTCCGACGAAGGTGGCGAAAGGGGCAGACGAACCAGCGACTTCTGCGGCAGGCAGCAGCAGAGCGATGGCCGAACATACCACCAGGTAGATCACCCCAACCACCGCCGTGCCCCACATGGTGGCGCGCGGCACGGTGACTTCGGGATTGCGGGTGCGCCTGGCGGCAAGGCTGGCGCATTCAAAGCCCAGCAGGGCGAACAGCGTCAGCGCCCCGGCGGCGTTCACCTGGCTTGCCGACAAGGTGCCGGGATCGAAGGGCTGCAATTGCGCCTCTCCGCCCGCCAGGGCCAGAAAGGCAATCGCCATGACCGCTAGCAGCGGCAGGATCTTGATCGCCAGCGTCACGACCTGGAACTGGCCCGCCGCCTTCACCCCGCCAAGGTTCAGCACGGTCAGCGCCCAGATCATCGCAATCGCGGCGCCGGTAGGTGCCAGCGGGTGCCATGCGGCCAGCGGGACATAGGCGGAAAGGTAGCTGATCCCGGCAATCGCGATGGTGGCAAGACCGATCCACAGCGTAATCCAGTAGGACCACATCACCACAAAGGCCGTCATCTTGCCGAAGGCTTCGGCCACCAGGCCGGTCGAATCCTGCGCCTCGGGCCGCGCGCGGGTGAGTGCAGCCAGCACCCAGGCCAGCACCAGCGTGCCGCTGATGGTGATGATCCAGCCCGCAACGCCGTTCCAGCCCAAAGGGGCAAGACTGGCAGGCAGCAGGAATATGCCCGCCCCGATCATGTTGCCCATGATCAGCGCGGTTGCAGCAACGAAGCCCAAGGGCGCGCGCGCTTCTCTCGCCTCGCTCAAGCGAGCGCCCCGTGAAGGCGACTGGCGACTTTCGAATATTGCATGCCCAACTCCCCCCGAGCCGGTTGGTAATACGATAGCCTAGGCCAGAGAGCCCCATTGCGCAAAAACCTTCGCACAGAGTCTTGCGCACATCGTCCAATGTCCCTGTTGGCACGCCGCCGCCAGTCCTGTAGACATAGTCAACAACAGCGCCTGCGTGCGCGCACCACTTTGACCACAAGCGGGAGCCTATCTTCATGGCCTATCGTGTCACCATCAACGGCGAAACGCGCGAGATTGACGCGCCTGGGGACATGCCCCTGCTCTGGGCTCTGCGCAACGAGTTGGGCATGGTCGGCACCAAGTTCGGCTGCGGTATCGGCATGTGCGGTGCCTGCACCGTGCACGTGGACGGGCAAGCTGCGCGCTCCTGCTCGCTGCCACTGTCGGCTGTAGGCGACAAGGAGATCTCCACCATCGAATCGCTGGGCAACACGCCGATCGGCCAGGCCTTGCAGGCGGCATGGCTGGAAGATGACGTGATGCAGTGCGGCTATTGCCAGGCGGGCCAGCTGATGAACGCCACCGCCCTGCTCAGCAACAATCCCAACCCCAGCGATGGCGAGATCGAGGCAGCGATGCAGGGCAATATCTGCCGCTGCGCCTGCTACACCCGCATTCACGCCGCGATTGCCAAGGTCGCTCGCGATGAGGAGACGGCCAATGCCTGATTCTGTCCAGCTCTCTCGCCGCACCCTGCTGAAGGCCAGCGCCCTGGCCGGCGGCGGCTTCGCGCTTGCCGCCACCTTCCCGATGGCGGGCCGCGCCACTGCGGTTTCGGGGCCTGCGGAACTCAACGCCTTCATCACCATCAATCCCGACGACAGCATCACCATCATCGGCAAGAACCCGGAGATCGGCCAGGGCATCAAGACCATGCTGCCCATGCTGATTGCAGAGGAACTGGACGCTGACTGGGATCGGGTCACCGTCGAACAGGCGGATACCAATGCCGCCAGGTACGGGATGCAGCTGGCGGGCGGTTCCTTCGCCACGCCGATGAACTGGATTCCCATGCGCCAGGCCGGTGCCGCCGCGCGCGCCATGCTGATGGCCGCCGCCGCGCAGCGCTGGGGCGTCGATGTCGCCAGCCTCGCCACCCAGCCGGGCCGCGTGGTGCAGCCGGGCTCCGCCCGCTCTGCCACATTTGGCGAGCTGGCGAACGATGCCGCCTTGATGGAAGTTCCCGATCCCGCCAGCCTGACGCTGAAGGATCAGGCCGACTTCCGCATCATCGGTCGCGCCATCGGCGGGGTGGACAGCCCGAAGATCGTCCGCGGAGAGCCGATCTTCGGCGTCGATACCCAGCTCGATGGCATGGTCTATGCCGCTTTCGAACGCTCGCCCGTGTTCGGCGCGCGGCTCGTCTCGGCCAATGTGGATGCCGCCAAGGCGCAGCCCGGCGTGATCGATGCCTTCACCATCGAAGGCAACGGCAATCCCAATGAACTGGTCGACGGTGTCGCCGTCGTCGGCACCAACTGGTGGCTCGTCAACAAGGCGCGCGCCGTGCTGGAGCCGCAATGGGACAACGGCGAATGGGAAAGCCACTCCACCGCCGGCTATGCCCAGGCCGCGCAGGACGCGTGGAGCTCAGGCGAAGGCGGTGAAGTCTTTGCCGAAAAAGGCAACGTGAATGCCGCCTTTGCCGAGGCCGACCGCGTGCTGGAAGCCGAATACAGCTATCCCTTCCTCGCCCATGTGCCGATGGAGCCGATGAACTGCACCGCGGTGATGCACGAAGACGGCACGATGGAAATGTGGGCCCCCTCGCAGACGCCGCAAGGCGGTCAGCAGGCAGTGGCCAGCTACCTGGGGCTGGAGCCGAGCCAGGTCACCGTGCACATCACCCGCATGGGCGGCGGTTTCGGTCGTCGTCTCGACAACGATTACATGGTGCAGGTGGCCGCCATCGCCAGGCAAATGCCCGGCACGCCGGTACAGCTGATCTGGAGCCGCGAGGACGATGTCCGCAGCGACTTCTATCGCCCGGCGGGCTGGCACAAACTGCGCGCGGCGCTGAATGCCGATGGCGCGATCACTGGCTGGGCCGACCACTTCGTCACCTTCGGCTTCCCGGCAGGGGCCTACAACCCCGCCGCCATGGCGCCGGACGAATTCCCCGCGAAGTACGTCGACAACCTGAAGTTTGAGCAGACCAAGCTCACCAGCGCCGTGCCGATGGGGGCGCTGCGCGCGCCGACGTCCAACGCCATGGCCTTCGTGATGCAGAGCTTCCTTGACGAAGTGGCGCACGCCACCGGCAAGGACCTGCCAACGCTGATGCTGCAACTGACCGACGGTATTCCGGCAGAACCGATGACGCCGGGCTTCATGGGCCCGCAGCCGGGCTTTTCCCCGCCGCGTCTGCAGGCCGTCACCCGCAAGGTAATGGAAATGGCCAACTGGGGCGGCCCGGTGGCGGAAGGACATGCCAAGGGCTTCGGCTTTTACTACAGCCACATGGGCTATTTTGCCGAAGTGGTGGAGGCCAGCCTCGATGCGCGGGGCCGTCCGCTGGTGCACAACGTCTGGGCCGCAGGCGATGTCGGCAGCCAGATCATCAACCCGTTTGGCGCGCTGAACCAGGTGGAAGGCGCGATCATCGACGGGCTGGGTCAGGCGATCCAGCTGGCCGTGGAAATCGAGGGCGGCGCTGCCAAGCAGTCCAACTTCCACAACTACCCCATCCCGCGCATGCCGATGACGCCGCAGATCCACGTGGAATGGGTGCTGTCCGACAACAGCCCCACCGGGCTTGGCGAACCCGCCCTGCCCCCCGTGATCCCGGCCCTGACGAACGCACTGTTTGCCCTCACCGGCAAGCGCGTGCGGTCGCTGCCGATCGATCCGGCGCTGTTCGCGTAAGCCCTCAGGCAGTGCCGGACGTGGTCATCGTGACCACCCGGCCCGCCAGCCGTTCCACTTCCGCGCTGGAATGGCTGACCAGCAGCATCGGCAAGTCCAACTCGTCGCGCAGGCGTTCGATCAGGGTGAGCAGCGTCTCGGCACGGCTTTCGTCCAGCGATGCCAATGGCTCATCGAGCAGCAGGAAACGCGGTGCGGCCAGCAGTGCCCGCCCGATGGCCACGCGGCGCGCTTCGCCGCCTGACAGCGTGGTGGGCAAGCGGTCCAGCAGGTGCCCGATCTCCAGCAAGCGCACCACTTCGCCCTGGGTGATGAAGCGCGCCTCTGCCGGGGCCAGCTTCTCGCCATAGGCAAGGTTCGCGGAAACCCGCTTGTGCGGGAACAGCCGCGCATCCTGAAAAACGTAGCCCGCGCGGCGCCTTTCGGGGGGCAGGTCCAAGCCCACCTCGCTGTCGAACAGCACCTCCCCCGCCACCACGATCCGGCCCGAACGCGGTCGCAGCAGACCGGCGATTGCGTTCAATGTGCTGGTCTTGCCCACCCCTGACGGGCCGACAAGCGCGGTCAGCTTGGCCTTGGACACGAAGTCGAGCGCGAAGGCGTGATCGTCCACTGCCATGTCGATGCGGACTTCAAAGGACATGGGCGCGCGTCCCCTGCGATCGCCGCACCAGCCATTCGCTCACCAGCAGCGCGCCCAGCGACAGCACGATGGCGATGATGGCCAGGCGCGCGACTTCGCTCTCCGAACCGGGCACCTGCAGACCGGTATAGATCGCCAGCGGCAAGGTGCGCGTTTGCCCAGCGATGTTGGCAGCAAAGGTGATGGTCGCCCCGAATTCGCCCAGCGAGCGGGCAAAGCCCAGCATGGCGCCGGCGGCTATCCCCGGCAGGCTGAGCGGCAGGGTGATGGTGACGAATGCGTGCAACGGCGAGGCCCCGAGCGTACGCGCCGCGCCCACCAGTCGCCGGTCCACCGCCTCGATCGACAGGCGCATGGCGCGCACCATCAACGGCAGCGCCATCACCCCTGCGGCCACGGCAGCACCCGCCCAGTTAAACACCAGCGTCACGCCCAGCACCTCGTACAGCCAGCTGCCGATCACCCCATTGCGCCCCAGCAAGATGAGCAGTAGCCAGCCGGTGACGACCGGCGGCAGGACCAGCGGCAGGTGCACCAGTGCATCCAGTAACATGCGCCCGGGGAAACGTCGCCGCGCGATAACCCAGGCCAGGCCATAGGCGATCGGCATGGTCACCAGCACGGCAACCAGGCTGACCTTCAGCGACAGCATGACGATGGTCCATTCGGTCTCGCTCACGGCAGGCTGAACCCTTGCCCCACCAGCTCTTGGCGGCCTTCGGGGGAAGTCAGGTAATCGAGAAAGCCTTGCGCCTCGCCATGCTGCGAGCCCGCTGCCATCGCAACATAGTAGACGATCGGCGGATGCGTGTCGGGCGCGATCTCTTCCACTACGCGCACCTGCTGGCTGGCTGCGGCATCGCTGGCATAGACCACGCCCAGCGCTGCCTCCCCGCGTTCGACCAGCGCCAGCGAGGCGCGCACGTTCTCACCCGGGGCCAGACGATCGGCAAGCGCGTCCCACAGGCCTATGGACACAAGTGCCGCGCGCGCGAATTCGCCAGCGGGCACGCTGTCCGGATCACCCATGGCGAGGCGGCCGGCATCAGGATCGGCAGCAAGCGCGCCAAGACTTGCCGGTTCGCCCTGCCCGACGGGTGCGACAACCACCAGCTGGTTGGCCACCAGCGGCAGCGGCTCGCCTGCAAGCGCATCACGCGCCGCCAGCCACTCAATCCACCTGTCGTCGGAGGTCACCACGAGATCTGCAGGCGCGCCTTCGTCCACCTGCCGGGCAACGGCGGAGCTGGAGGCGAAGGACAGCACCGGGCGCGCATGGCCTTGCGTTTCCCAGCCGTCGGCGGCGGCATTCAGCCCTTCCTGCATGCTCGATGCTGCCAGAACCACCGGTCCCGTATCATCGGCAGGCGCGCACGATCCCAGCAAGGCTGCGCCCGCCAGTGTCAGCAATCCGGAAATGAGAGCCCTGCCCAACATCGCAGCCACCCTTAGAGCGACGCGAATTGGCCGTCCACATCAGCTGTCGGCCAAATCAGCTGCCAGCGGGCCGCGCTTCGCTGCGCTGAGCACGGATCATGAATTCGCTGGGACGGCGCACCGGGATCAGCAGCACGCAGCGCACGCCTTTGGGATCAAAATCCAGCTCCACCGGATGGCGCAATTCGTGTGCCACGATTCGTTCGATCAGGTCAGTGCCGAAGCCACGCGAGCGCTGCTGCTTCACCGGCGGCCCGCCGCGTTCCAGCCATTCGACGCGCACCAGCTCTTCCGACACCAGTTGCCAATGCACGCTCACCGTGCCGCCCGGACGGCTGAGCGCGCCATACTTGGCCGCGTTGGTGGCCAGTTCGTGCACGGCAAGGCCCAGCGATAGCGCATCGTTCGGCGCAAGTTCGACCGCTGGCCCGATCAGTTCCACCGCATGATCGTCTCCCTGTGCATAGGGCAGCAGTTCGGCATCGATCACCGAGCGCACCGGGGTCGATCCCCAGTCGGACTGCGTCAGCAGGTCATGCGTGGCCGACAACGCGCGGATGCGGCCATCCAGCCCGGCGGCGAAGTCCTCAACATTGTCGGCGCGGCGCTTGGTCAGGGCGATGATCGACAGCACGTTGGCCAGCGTGTTCTTCACCCGGTGGTTGAGCTCACGCGTCAGCGAATTGCGGATGCTCGCCTGCTCCTCGAACCAGGCGAGCGCGCTTTCGTCTTCCTGTGCCTGCTGCGTTAGCATGCGCACCAGCAGCATCAGCAGGCTGGCCACCAGCATACCGAAAATCAGCGTGGCGAGCGACAGGCCAGACAGGCCCGGATCCTCCACGATGCTGACCGCGAGGCGCCAGGGGTTGTTGGCGATAGTCACCGTCTTGGTTGCCGTATCGCGGTTGTCCAGATCGCCGTCGAAGGTGGCAGCCAGCAAGGTGCCATCGCCGCGATCATTGTCGTACAGCCGCACGCCGTAGGACCCGGCATCCTCCAGTTCCAACGCGCTCTGCAGGAAATCCTCGGCATTGAAGGGCGAATAGATGAAGCCCTTCAGCGTGCGCCCGCCCGCACCGGGTTCGAACACCGGCATGTAGATCAGGAAGCCCGGCGCTTCGCCATCGCCTTCCTGTCGCAGCACGACGGCATCGGTGGCGGTCGGGCGAGCGGTGCGCTCTGCCTCGATCATCGCCGCGCGGCGACCGGGCTCGGAATACATGTCATAGCCCAGCGCCCGGCGGTTCCGTTCCGTATCCGGTTGCAGGTAAGTGACCGGCACGGCGAAGGGCTGGTTACCGTTGAAGGGGGGGTAGAACTCTGCGTCTGTTGTGCCTTCCTGCGCCAGCAGCGATTCGAATTCCGCGATCTGCGAAGGCCGCACCACCTGCGCCCAGCCGATCCCCTCCGCCCCGCGATAGTCAGCGTCCAGCCGCAGTTCGGAAACGAAGCGCCGGAAATCGGCAGCTGGCACATCGTCCATGGTGGACAGCAGCGCGGCGCCTGCGCGCAGATAGGCGCTGCTGGCATTGGCCCGCCGTTCCAGCGCAGAGGCGATGGCGGTGGCCCGGGCATTGATCTGCGCGGTCTGGCGCTCATGCTCACCGCGTTCGATAGCGAAGATCGAGACCACGGTAATGGCCGCGATCAGCACGAATATGCCCAGCGGCATCGCCCGTGGATAGCGCATCAGCCAGCGCTTGGTCCGGCTCCGTCGGCTGACGTGCTGTTGCAATTCGTTTCCTCAACAAGCTGCGGCTGCCCGCATCGCGTGAACATCGTGACTGTTCCAGCGGTTGCATCAATGCGCAAGGCCAGCCAAACAGTATTCCTATTCGGGGGAACCGGAGGCGGCGCGTTTCGTTCCGCAATCACGCAACTGAAACTAACGCATTGGTAACCGCTTCCTCATTTCACGCAGACAGCAGGAGCGGACATCTGCATGGCGACGGGAAATTCTGAATTCATGTCATCGTCACGAGACGAGAAAGCTCAGGCCGCAAAGCCGCAGGACAGCTGCACCGGCAAGCCGCAGGACCCGGAATGGGCCTCGGGCCTGAAGAAGCTGTACGAGTCAGTAGTGGACGAGCCGCTGCCGGATTCCTTCAAGGACCTGCTCTCCAGGCTCGACGAGCACGAAGGCAAATGAGCAAGGACATGACAAAGCGCGAGCTGCCCAAGCGCAGCGCGGAAGATAAGCGCGCCTTCAAACGGGAACTGACCGAGGTCGTGCCGCACCTGCGCGCCTTTGCCCGCGGCCTGTGCGGGCGGCCGGACATGGCCGACGACCTGGTGCAAGAAGCCTTGCTGAAGGCCTGGGCGGCGCAGGAACGGTTCGAGCCGGGCACGTCCATGCGCGCGTGGACCTTCGTGATCCTGCGCAATGCCTATCTCACCGACATGCGGCGCAACCGCTTTCGCGGCGAGTATGACGAGGGCGTGGCCGAACGCATCCTGACAGCACCTGCCGGACAGGAGGAGCCGCTGCACCTGTCGGACCTGCACCGCGCGCTGTTGACGCTCCCGCCCGAACGGCGCGAGGCGCTGCTGCTGGTTGGCGCTGGCGGCTTTTCCTACGAGGAAGCGGCCAATATCTGCGGCTGTGCCGTCGGTACTATCAAGAGCCGCGTGGGCCGCGCCCGCGCCGCGTTGAGCAGCATGCTGGAAGACGGCGACATCCCCGACCGTGCGATCGACGATCCCGCCGCGCACCGCGCGATCCTGGAAGAACTGGACGAAGTGGCCGCTGGGCGCGGCGAAGCGGCTGCCACCAAGTAGCACGCCGCTTGATTGCGGCTGAGCATGGCGACATGCTGGGCACGGACCATACAAAGAAAGACACAATCACTGCCATGAGCGCCGAGGGGGAAAGGCCAGACAGCAAATCCGACGAGGGGCCGGTGCGGAGCCGGGAACTGACCTTTGCCGCGCAGGAAGTGCGGCTGATTTCCGCCCTGGTGGTGCTGCTGGCCATCGGTCTGTTCCTGGCACTTCCCTTCGTGCTGTCGATTGGATCGGTGGTGTTCCTGCCGCTGGTGGCGGCGCTGATCCTCACCATCATCCTTTCGCCACTGGCAGACAAGCTGGCCGCTTGGCTGCCCAATTTCCTCGCTTCGATCCTGGCGCTGCTGGCCTTCTTCGCGATCTTGGCGCTGGCCTTCACCGCCGTGCTGGCCCCGGCCATTTCGCTATATGACGAAGTGCCCACGATGGCGCGGCAGGTGAGCGAGCATTTCTCCGATATGCAGATGGCCTTCGCCTGGGTCAGCGACCTGAACGAACAACTCACCGCGCTGACCGGCGAGGACAGCGGCCAGCAGGTGGTGCTGGCCGGGCCCAGCATGCTCGAACAACTCGCTTTCGCCACGCCCACCGTGCTGCTGGAACTGCTGCTCACCTTCTTGCTCGCCTTCTTCATGATCGAGGCGCGCATCCGCCTGCGCCGTCGCCTGCTGCTGGACCGCCGGCAGGTCGGCTCCAGCCTCAAGGCCGCGCGCGCCATTCGCGAGGTGCAGGACAGGGTGGCGGCCTATATTCTCACCGTCGGCCTCATCAACACCGGCGTGGGCGTAATCGTGGCGCTGGGCGCGTGGATCATGGGGCTGGACGCGCCGATCATGTGGGGCGGCCTGGCCGCGATCCTCAATTTCATTCCCTATATCGGCCCGCTGATGATGGTGGTGCTGCTGGGCCTGTTCGGCATCGGCTCGGCCGACGCCGTGCTGGTCGGGCTAATCCCGGCGGCCGCCTATCTCGGGCTGCACACAGTCGAGGCAAATGTCGTTACCCCGACCGTATTGGGGGCGCGCTTCACCATGAACCCGGTGCTGATCCTGCTGGCGCTATCCTATTTCGGCTGGATCTGGGGCGTGATGGGCGCGCTGCTGTCTGTGCCGATCCTGTTGACGCTGACCGCGCTGGTAGATCACCTGGGCCGCCCCAACTTCATTGGCTTCATCTTCGGCGAACCGCTGTTCCAGACCAACGTTCTGGAATTGGCGGAAGAAGACTGATCGGCCGAGTTGCCCGGACGGCAATATTGGCATAGCTTCCCCGGCGGATTTGTTCGCTAGAAGGGGAGAGGACAAGTGCGAACCAAGGTGATGGTAGCGGTTGGATTGGTGGCCTGTGCTGGCATGGCGCAGGCGCAGGGCGCGTCGGCGTGGGGATATTTCGAAGCAGATGGCGCACCGCTGCAGGCGGGCGTGGTCTCGCCCGAAGGCGGGCAGCTGATCCTGAAGTGTGACGAGCCAGGCGAAGGCAGCGTGTTCGCGGTGATCGTTTCGCCGCAGCCCTTGCGCCCGTCGACCACCAGACCGCAGGTCCGCGCGCTGTGGCTGCAATTTGACGATGGCAACCGCGAGGAAGTGCGCTGGCGCTATTACGATACCTCGGTCATGGCGCTGAACACGCGACGGGACCGGAACCTGGAGCCGTTCCTGCGCGACATGGTGGACGCCGACCAGCTGGAAGTGCGCTTCGACCCGGCCGACAGCCAGCCGTTCAACATCAGCTTCACCGTCACCGGCGCGCGCGAGGCGATCGACCGCGTGTTCGAAAGCTGCGAAGACGACAGCGTCCTCGACTAGCTGACGCCTGGATAAGAAAAAGGGCCTGCTTCCGCTGCCGGAAACAGGCCCTTTCTCGTGGGTTTGATCCCTATCAGGCGGGATAGGCCCACGCCGAACCGCGCGCCAGGTTGTCGGCAGCGAAGTCCCAGTTGAGATGACCGTCCACAACCGCGGACAGGTAGCCCGGACGGGCATTCTGGTGGTCGAGGTAGTAGGCGTGCTCCCACAGGTCGATCACCAGCAGCGGGTTGTAGTCGCTGTCGGCCAGCGTATCCGCGTCGTGCGTGTCGACCACTTCCAGCTTGCCGCCTTTTTCGGCCAGCCAGACCCACCCGCTGGCGAAGTGGCCGGCGCCCTTGGACTTAAGCTGGTCCTTCAGCGCGTCGAGCGAGCCGAAGCTGGCATCGATCTTGTCGGCCAGGTCGCCCGAGGGGCCGCTGGTGGCCGGGGCCAGCGAGTGCCAGTAGAAACCGTGGTTCCAGGTCTGCGCCGAGTTGTTGAACAGGCCGGCATCGCTGCCACGCGAAGCGGCGATGATCGCTTCCAGCGTCGCATCGGCATGGGCCGTGCCCTCGATCGCGGCATTGGTCTTGTCGACATAGGCCTGGTGGTGCTTGCCGTGGTGGTAGCTGAAAGTCTCGGCGGTAATTGCCGGAGCCAGCGCTTCGGCATCATAAGGAAGCGGCATGAGGGTGAAAGCCATGTTGAGCATACTCCTGTTTGTCTATTGTCGTGTCACCAATGCGCGAGACGGCCAGATGTTGCAGTCGCGCGCGGATAATTTCCGCGCGCCTACCTGCCCATCCGCTCCCCCCGTGACAAGAGGGACGAATGGCGGCATGAGCTTTTCTGCGCGCTAGGACAGGCGAAGGACACTTATGGGACGCACCTATTTCGGCACTGATGGCATTCGCGGCCGTGCCAATGGCAAGAAACTGAACGCCGCCGTGGCGATGAAGGTTGGACAGGCCGCAGGCAGCCATTTCGTACGCGGCGATCACAAGCACCGGGTGGTGATCGGCAAAGACACCCGCCTGTCGGGCTACATGATGGAAAACGCGCTGGTGGCGGGCTTCACCAGCGTGGGGATGGACGTGATCATGACGGGACCGCTGCCCACCCCGGCCGTGGCGCTGCTGACGCGCGAGATGCGCGCCGACCTGGGGGTGATGATCTCTGCCAGCCACAACAAGTTTGCCGACAACGGCATCAAGCTGTTCGGGCCCGACGGCTTCAAGCTGTCCGATGCGGACGAGGAAGCGATCGAGCGCGCCATGGGCGAAGAGCAGAAGCTGGCCGAAGGCGATGCCATCGGCCGCGCGCGCCGGATCGAGGATGCCCGCGGGCGATATATCCACGCGGTGAAACGCGCCCTGCCGTCCGACTGCCGCCTTGATGACTTGAAGATCGTCGTCGATTGCGCCAACGGCGCGGCCTACAACGTCACCCCTACCGCGATCTGGGAGCTGGGCGCCGAAGTCATCGCCATGGGCGTTTCCCCCAACGGCACCAACATCAACGACGGCGTCGGCTCCACCGCGCTCGACGCGATCAAGGCGCGGGTGGTGGAAGAAGGCGCCGATATCGGCATCGCGCTGGATGGCGATGCCGACCGGCTGATCGTGATCGACGAGAAGGGCGAGGAAGTCGACGGCGACCAGATCATGGCGCTGATCGGCAGCCGCTGGCACCTGAAGGGCCTGCTGAAGGGCGGCGGCGTGGTGGCCACTGTCATGTCCAACCTCGGGCTCGAACGCTTCCTGCACGGCGAAGGCCTGGAACTGGTGCGCACCAAGGTGGGCGACCGCTACGTGCTCGAAGCCATGCGCGCGGGCGGCTATAACGTGGGCGGCGAACAGTCGGGCCATATGATCCTGCTCGATCACGCCACCACCGGCGATGGCACCATTGCCGCGATGCAGGTGCTGGCCGCCATGGTGCGCACAGGCAAGCCTGCCAGCGAATTGCTGCACCTGTTCGACCCCGTCCCGCAGCTGCTGAAGAACGTTCGATACGAAGCAGGCGACCCGCTGGCGGCGCAGGCCGTCAAGGACGTGATCGCCGCTGCCGAGAGCGAGCTGCACGGCAAGGGCCGGCTGGTTATCCGCAAGTCCGGCACCGAACCGCTGATCCGCGTCATGGCCGAAGGCGACGACGAGGAGCAGGTGGAGCGCGTGGTCGATACCATCTGCGATGCCGTGCGCGAGGTCGCTTGAGCCGCCCGCCCCGCATCCTGTCGATCGCCGGGTCCGACAGCTCGGGCGGCGCCGGGATTCAGGCCGACATCAAGACCATCACCATGCTTGGCGGCTATGCCATGACCGCGATCACTGCCGTCACCGCGCAGAACACCCGCGGGGTGACGCAAGTAGAGGCGCTGTCGCCGGATATGGTCGCCGCGCAGATCGATGCCTGCCTTGAGGATATCGGCGTGGAGGCGGTGAAGATCGGCATGCTCGGCAGCGCCGACATCGCCGAAGTGGTGGCGGACCGGCTGGAAGACCTTGGCAAGCCGATCGTGTTCGACCCGGTGATGATCGCCACTAGCGGCGCCGCACTGGCTGACGAGGCAACCATCGAGGTGTTCGAATGGCTGATGGAGATCGCCACGCTCACCACGCCCAACGTGCCCGAACTGGAGGCGCTGGGCGGAGCGCGGGCCATGGCTGATCGCGCGGTCGCCTACCTGGCCAAGGGCGGCGATGCCGACGGACCGATGGTGGAAGACCGCCTGGTACGCCCCGGTGCCGAGGACACGCTGTGGAGCGATGCGCGCATCGTCACCAAGCACACTCATGGCACCGGCTGCACGCTTTCCAGCGCCATTGCCACGGGCCTTGGCCACGGCCTGGAACTGGAACCGGCCATTACCGATGCGCGCCTGTTCGTGCGCGAGGCGCTTAAAGCTGCGCCCGGTTTCGGTTTCGGCAATGGCCCGCTGGGACACCAGGCGGTGCGCTAGCGGGCAGCCCTACAGGTCGTAGAATTCGCGGATCGCTTCCCACGCTTCTTCGGCGGTTTCGCACCAGGTGATGAGGTCCAGGTCCGACTTCGAGATCGTGCCTTCTTCGGCAATCGCCTCGAAATTCACCACGCGGTTCCAGAATTCCCTGCCAAACAGCAGGATCGGGATCGGCTTCATCTTGCCGGTCTGGATCAGCGTCAGCAGTTCGAAGAATTCGTCGAAGGTGCCGAAACCGCCGGGGAACACCGCCACCGCCCGCGCGCGCAGCAGGAAATGCATCTTCCTGAGCGCGAAATAGTGGAACTGGAAAGCAAGATAGGGCGTGACATAGGGATTAGGCGCCTGTTCGTGCGGCAGCACGATATTGAGGCCGATGTTCTCGGCGCCGGCATCGCTGGCGCCGCGTGCGGCGGCTTCCATGATCGAGGGGCCTCCGCCCCCGCAGACGACGAACTGTCGCATCCCGTCCTCGACGATCGCCTTCTCCCCGGCCATGCGCGCCAGGCGATAGGCCTCAGCGTAGTACTTGGCCTTCTTGGCAAGGTTTTCGGCAACCGTACGCCGCTCGTCGTCAAGGCCGCCAATGCCCTTCATCATCTTTTCCGCCGCTTCGGGCGAGGGAATGCGGGCAGAGCCGTACATCACCAGCGTCGACCCGACGCGCGCCTCGTCCAGCAGCATCTCGGGCTTCAGCAGCTCCAGCTGGAAGCGGACCGGGCGCAGTTCCTCGCGCAGCAGGAAGTCCTGGTCGCGGAATGCCAGGCGATAGGCCGGATGGCGGGTTTGCGGCGTATCGTGGGGGGATGAATCGGAGAACCCCGCCTCCATGTCGGCGTGGTAGAACTTGTGATCGCTCAGGTCATTGTCGCCAGAATCGGACGTGTCGGTCACGCAGATCTCCTTTCGGGGGAATTTGCAGGAGACCTAGATGCTTGGCCGCAGGTTTGAAAGCCCCGATACCGGCAGCGCCGCCTCAGGGCGCCACCCACCAGCGGATCACCGTGGCCACCGCGCCCAACACGCTGACGCTGGCGAGCCAGATGACCGCCATCCACACGAGGCGCCGCCACAGTGGCGCCTCGTCGCCTTCGGTCTTAATGGTATCCTTCATCGCCCACCTTCCCGCGGAACACCCAGTAGGCCCAACCAGTGTAGGCAATGATCAGCGGCATGGTGATGGCCACGCCCACCAGCATGAAGATCTGGCTGCGCTCCGGCGCAGCGGCATCCCATATGGTCACATCGGGCGGAACCACGTTGGGCCAGATGGTCACGCCAAGGCCGGCCATGCCCATGAAGAACAGCAGGAGCGCCAGCCAGAACGGCTGCGAGTTGCGCGCCGTCACGATCGCCCGCAGCAGCAGCAGTGCGACAATGCCGGTCAGGATCGGCACCGGCGCGGCATAATAGACTTCCGGTGCGGTCAGCCAGCGCGCGGCGTAATCGGCATTGAGGGTGATGTTATAGATGCTGACGGCGCCCATCAGCACCAGCGTGGTCAACCCGGCGCGGATCGCCAGCTTGCGGGCGTGCTCCTGCGCCTCGCCGTCCAGCTTCCAGATCAGCCAGGTGCTTCCCAGCAGCGCATAGCCAGCCACCGTGCCAAACCCGGTCAGCAGCGTGTACGGGGTGAGCCAATCCCACCAGCTGCCGGCATAGGCGCGGTCAACCACGTGGATACCTTGCAACAGCGCGCCCAGCGTCATCCCCTGCGCCATGGCGGCAACCAGCGATCCGCCGGTGAAGGCGAGGTCCCAGAACCCCCGATGACCGGGATCGCGCCAGCGGTATTCGAAGGCCACGCCGCGGAAAACCAGGCCCAGCAACATGGCGATGATCAGCGGATAAGTGGCGGGCAGGATCACGGCGTAGGCCAGCGGGAAGGCGGCGAACAGGCCGCCGCCGCCCAGCACCAGCCAGGTCTCGTTGCCATCCCACACCGGGGCGATGGAATTCATCGCGCGATCACGCTCGCTTCCCGGCGCGAAGGCGGGGAAGAGGATGCCGATGCCAAGGTCGAACCCGTCCATCACCACGTAGGCGAAAACGGCAAAGGCGATGATGAAGGCCCAGATAACTGTGAGATCCATCACTTGGCCTCCTTCGCCGTGGCAGGCCGGGATCCGGCATCGCCCGGGTTCTGCGTCGGGCCGGGAGTGATGCCGGCGGTACGGATTGGCCCCGTGTCGCCGCGCTTGGCACCCTGTTCGCCGGCTTGCGGCGGCTTGCCCATCAACCGCAGGATATACCACACGCCTACGCCGAAGACGGTGAAATAGACCAAGATGAAGGCCAGTAGCGAAGCGCCTACGGCAGGCGCATCAAGCGGGCTGGCCGCATCCGCTGTGCGCAGCAAGCCATAGACCACCCATGGCTGGCGGCCCACTTCGGTCGTGATCCAGCCGCACAGCACGGCGAGGAATCCCGATGGCCCCATCACCAGTGCGGCGCGGTGCAGCCAGCGCCAGTCATAGAGCTTGCCACGCAGCCGCGCGATCAAGCTCCAAAGCCCCACGCCCACCATCGCAAGGCCGATGGCGATCATGATGCGGAAGGCCCAGAAGACAAGGAACACCGGCGGCTGATCTTCGTCGGGTACGGTGTCGAGCCCGCTCAGTGGTGCGTCCAGTTCGTGCTTCAGGATCAGGCTGGAAAGCCTGGGAATGCCCACGGCATGGTCGAGCCGCTGCGCCTCGTCGTTGGGAATGCCAAACAGGTATAGTGGCGCGCCGTCCGGATGGCTTTCGTAGTGGCCTTCCATCGCCATTACCTTCACCGGCTGGTGTTCCAGCGTATTCAAGCCGTGCATGTCGCCTGCGAAAATCTGGACCGGGGCAACCAGTGCCGCCATCCACATCGCCATGGAGAACATCGTGCGCGCCTGTGCGTTCGCGGCATCCTTTAGCAGGTGCCATGCGCCAACCCCGCCAACCACGAAGGCCGTCGTCAGGTATGCTGCCAGCACGGTGTGGACAAGGCGATAGGGAAAGCTGGGGTTGAAGATGATGGCAAGCCAGCTGTCGCCGGGCAGGAACTGTCCGTTTGCACCCATCTCGAAACCCACGGGCGTCTGCATCCAGCTGTTGACCGAAAGGATCCAGAAAGCGGAGACGAAGGTACCCAGCGCCACCATCAAAGTGGCGGCAAAGTGCAGCTTCTTGCCCACCTTGTTCATGCCAAACAGCATCACGCCGAGGAAACCCGCCTCGAGGAAGAACGCGGTGAGCACTTCATAGGCCATCAACGGCCCGATCACCGGCCCCGCGAGATCAGAGAAGACTGACCAGTTGGTGCCGAACTGGTAGCTCATCACGATGCCCGAGACGACGCCCATGGCAAAGACGATGGCAAAGATCTTCACCCAGTACTTGAACAGATCGAGATAGACGCTCTTGCCGGTCTTCAGCCACAGTCCCTCGAGCACTGCAAGATAGCTCGCCAGCCCGATGGTGAAGGCAGGGAAGAAGAAGTGAAAGCTTACCGTGAAGGCAAACTGGATACGGGCGAGCAGGAGAGCGTGGAGTCCGTCGAGCATGGAGCACCTTTAACAGATTTGGTCTGCCCCGACCGACGGCAGCCGGTGTGCTGCAGAAAGGAACCGGGGCGCGCCAAGGGGGAGGAGGGGGGAGAGAGGCGCGCCCCGGAAGCGGGTAATCAGTCGACCGAGGTCATGCGCAGGTACGACAGCACAGTCTTGAAGCCCTGCGGAAATTTCGCCTTGGCCTCTTCGTCAGAGACGCTGGGCGGGATGATCACGTCACCACCCGGCGTCCAATCGGCCGGGGTGACGACACCAGCACGGTCAGCCAGTTGCAGACTGTCGATCACGCGCAGGATCTCGTCGAAGTTGCGGCCCACACTCATCGGGTAGGTCATGGTGAGTCGGATCTTCTTGTCCGGATCGATGATAAACACCGAACGCACGGCTGCCGTCTCGCTCTGATCCGGGTGGATCATGTCATAGAGGCGTGCGATCTTCATGTCGGCGTCGTCGACGATCGGAAACTGCAGGTCGACGCCCTGGGTCGAGTTGACATCGGCAATCCAGGCGCGGTGTTCTGCGGCCGTGTCGGTCGAAAGACCCAGCGGCTTGACGTTGCGCTTGGCAAATTCGTCAGCCAGCCGGGCGGTGGCGCCCATTTCGGTGGTGCAGACGGGGGTGAAGTCAGCCGGGTGGCTGAAAAAGAACACCCAGTTGTCGCCAGCCCAGTCATGCAGGCTCAGTTCACCGATCGTGCTGTCGGTGGTGAAATCGGGGGCGGTATCGCCGATGTGCAAGCTCATTTCATATCTCCTTTGTAACTGGAGCCTTGGTAGCCGACTCGCGTTACAATGGCGAATTCAAATTCGTGATCTATGTAATCGATATTCTGATTTAGCGCAAGTAACGAGCTATGCGCGCAAAAAAGGGCGGGAAACCGCCCTTTTTTGCTAAATTCATTTACAGCTTTGGTTTAACTCAACCTTCGGATTGCGCCTTGCGCCAGCGGTAGAAGGTCTTCTCCGACACACCCACTTCGCGGCAGCTTTCGCACACGCCCCTGCCGCTTGCGATCAACTGCTCGATGCGGCGGCACTTGGCGTCCTTGTCAACAATCGCCACCATCAGATCATCCCCCGCGCAGCGTCTTCAGGCTCGACGAAGGCCGCGCCCGTGTCGCGCAGCGCTTCATCAAACGCGCGCGCCTGCGAAAGATAGACTTTGCCGCTCAGCTCTTCGAGGAAATCGGTGCGTTGCAGGCGATCCATGACAGGTCCCTTCACTTCGGAAAGATGCAGTTTGATCCCGGCATCGGCCAGGCGGTGGTTGATCGCTTCCAGGCTTTCCAGGCCCGATGCGTCGATTTCGTTCACGGCGCTTGCCATCAGGATGACGTGGCGCACCCTGGGTCGCTCGGCGACCTGCACCAGCACGTATTCCTCCAGCCAGCGGGCGTTGAGGAAGGTCAGCGCCTCGTCGATGCGGATCGACAGCACGTGATCCGCGGTGAACACCTGATGCCGCTTGATATTGCGGAAATGCTCGGTGCCCGGCACGCGCCCAACGATCGCCGCATGTGGGCGGCTTGCCCGCCACAGGTACAGCAGCAGACCCACACCCACGCCCGCGATCACACCCATCTCCACGCCGGCCAGCAGGGTTATGCCGATGGTGGACACGTGTGCGGTGAAGTCCGCCCTGGAATAGCGCCACAACTGCCTTGGCGTCTTCAGGTCGACCAGGCTCAGTACGGCGACGATGATGGTAGCCGCCAGCACGGCAATCGGCAGGTTGAACAGCAAGGGAGTGAGGAACAACGAGGCAAGCGCGATACCCACGGCAGTGAAAGCGCCCGCTGCAGGGGTCTGCGCGCCGGCATCGAAATTCACCACCGAACGGGCAAAGCCGCCGGTCACCGGGTAGCCACCGGAAAAGGCGCTGGCGATATTGGACGCGCCAAGACCGATCAGTTCCTGGTCCGGCGAAATGCGCTGGCGGCGCTTGGCGGCCAGCGTCTGCCCGACCGAGACGCTCTCGACGAAACCGATGATCGAGATCAGCAGGGCGGGCACCCACAAGCGCTCGATCAGCGACAGGTCGGTGCTGGGCATGGCGAAGGGTGGCAGACCAGAGGGGATCTCTCCGGTGATGCTCACCCCGTGCGCAGCAAGGTCGAAAGCAGAAACGGCGAGAAGGCTGGCCGCCACAGCCGCCACCGGACCAGCCTTCGAGACCAAGTCCGCCACGCGGGCGCGCATGCCCATTTTCATCAGCAGGGGCTTCATTCCCTTGCGCACCCAGAACAGGAACAGCACCGCAGGCACGCCGATCGCCAGCGTTGCGGGGGTCATATCGTCCAGCGCTGCGACAAGCGAGCCGAGCATCTTCGGCCAGGTGTCCCCGCCCGCCGAAACGCCCAGCACGTGGCGCAGCTGGCTGGTGGCAATCAATATGCCGCTGGCGGTGATGAAGCCGCTGATGACGGGGTGCGACAGCAGGTTCGCCAGGAACCCCATGCGCAGCACGCCCAGCACGAACAGCATCACGCCCGAAAGCGCCGCCAGCGTGATTGCCGCTTCCAGATAGGCCGCCGTGCCCTGCGCCGCTACCGCGCCCGCCGCGCTCGCCGTCATCAAGGAGACCACCGCCACCGGCCCCACCGCGAGTGTTCGACTGGTACCGAAAATGGCATAGGCCACCAGCGGCAGGATCGAGGCGTAGAGGCCCACCACTGGCGGCAGACCCGCCAGCAGCGCATAGGCGAGGCTTTGCGGGATCAGCATGATGGTGACGATCACCGCCGCCACCAGGTCGCTGCTCAGCGCCTCGCCATTATAGCTACGGCCCCATTCGAGAATGGGGAAATGGCGCGCCAGCAAGGAGGAGTTGGAGGCAGCAGCCTTGGCCAAATGGAAAGGCCTTTAGTCGATCCGCGGCTTGAGCGCGGCGATGTCGTATCCGGCTTCGGCAGCCTTTTCGACCACTTCGTCCGCACCCAACTCCGGACCGCGGCACAGTGCCCACAGCGAGCTGGCGCGCATGCCGGTCTTGCAGAAACTGAAGATCGGCTGCGGCAGATCGGCCATCGCCTTGTCGAAGCCCTTCACCTGCTCCTCGCCCAGCTTGCCAGGCACGGTGGGAACGTAGGCATAGCCAAGACCAGCCGCCTTGGCCGCTGCTTCCAGCTCGGCCGAGGTCGGCTGGCCAGGCTGCTCGCCATCGGGGCGACAGTTGATAACCGACTTGTAGCCCTGGTCAGCCAGCACTTGCATTTGATCGGGCTGCAACTGCGGACCAACGCCCAGTTTTTCGCACAGTGTCTTGGGTTGCATAATGTCTCTCCGCTCCTTGACCGATGAAGTGTTTCTGCAAGCGCAGGACGCCGTTTTCGACGCCCTCCACGCTTAAATACTTTCACGGAACAAATAAGTTTGTAACTGACTTGAGTCAAGGGCACAATCGTGGCATGAAACGGTGTTCACTGGATGGGGATATTCATGAATCACGTAAGCGAAGACAAGCCTTTGCGGATCGGGCAAGCGGTGCCGATGTTCACCGCGCGCAGCACCACCGGACCTTTCGATCTGGCTGACTATCGCGGACGCTGGGTCATGCTGTTTTCGCATCCGGCGGACTTCACTCCCGTCTGCACCAGCGAATTCGTGGCGCTGGCCGAGGCGAAAGCACAGTTTGACGTGCTCGATTGCGCGCTGGTGGCCGTGTCCATCGACAGCCTCTATTCGCACCTCGCCTGGATCCGCATGATCTATGATATGACCGGCGTTAAGGTGGACTTCCCGATCGTGGAAGACCCGACGATGGAGATCGCCCGCGCCTATGGCATGATCGGTACCGAGGCGGACGATGCCGGCACCATCCGTTCCAGCTATTTCATCGACCCCGACGGTGTGCTGGTCGCCTCGCAAACCTATCCGGTCACCGTTGGCCGCTCGATCCCCGAACTGCTGCGACTGCTCAGCGCCTTGCAGAAGGTGCGCGGCGGCGACGTATTCGTGCCGGTCAACTGGCAGCCCGGCGATCCGCTGCTGAAGATCCCGGCAGAGACCGCCGCAGACATATTCGCTGGCGAGAAGTCGAGCGACTGGTTCTATTCCACCGTACAGGACAAGACCTAAGATGGATGGCTTCCCCGACCGCGACTACGACAGCAATGCCGACATCCTCTATGCGCTGGCCCATGCCACGCGGCTGCAGATCCTGTGCGCGATCAAGGGCACCGAACGGGCCGTCAGCGATATCGAGGAACTGACCGGCATAACCCAGCCCCGCTTGTCGCAACAACTGGCGATCCTGCGCAAGGCGGAACTGGTGGAGACCCGGCGCGAAGGGAAGCAGGTACTCTATAGCGTGAACCAGGAACGCATGCGCGACGTTGCCGACATGCTCGATACGCTGGCAGGCACCGGCAGCGAAGCGCCGCAGCCGCAGGCGCCTGCCCACCGCGCACCTGGTGGCGCCGCGCGCTTTGCCCGAATCACCCGCTAGAACCGCCCGACATTACAGCAGAGATTGCACCCAGCCGCTGATCGCGCTGGCAGGCCGTGCGCCCATCAACCGGTCACGCTCGCGCCCGCCCGAAAATGCCGCCAGCAGCGGGATCGACTGCACCTGGTGCGCCTGCCCGGCCTGCGGGTGGGCTTCGGTATTGCACTTGAGGAACAGTACCTGGCCCTTGAACTGCGCGGCGGCCTTGGCGAATTCGGGCGCCATCGTGCGGCACGGGCCGCACCACGGGGCCCAGAAATCCACCACCAGCGGCACATCGCTCCTGGCAATGGCCCTGGCCAGTTGCGCCGCGCCGATCTCCACCGGCTGCACGGGCATCAGCGCCTGCTTGCACTTGCCGCAGACGGGGCCTTGCCCCAGCCGATCAGCCGGGACGCGGTTGATCGCGCCGCACGATGGGCAGACAAGGTGTTTGCTTTCGCTCATGCTTCCTTCTCGTTCAGGATCGTGGCCGGGCGCCCATCGTCACGCAGCACGACGTAGATCGCCGGGATCACCAGCACCGTCAGCAGGGTGGAACTGGCAAGGCCGAACAACAACGAGATGGCCAGGCCTTGGAAGATCGGATCGGTCAGGATCACCGCCGCGCCAATCATGGCGGCACCCGCCGTCAGCACGATCGGCTTGAACCGGATCATCCCGGCTTCCAGCAGCGTGTCGCGCAGGCCCTTGTCCTCCGACTTGGCGTGCCGGATGAAGTCCACCAGCAGGATGGAGTTGCGAACAATGATGCCTGCCAGCGCGATGAAGCCAATCATGCTGGTAGCGGTAAACGGCGCGCCGAACAGCATGTGCCCGATCACGATGCCCACCAGCGTCAGCGGGATGGGGGTGAGGATCACCAGCGGGATCTTGAAATTGCCGAACTGGCCTACCACCAGCACGTAGATGCCCAGCAGCGCGACCATGAAGGCGGCCCCCATGTCACGGAAGGTCACCCAGGTGATTTCCCATTCGCCGTCCCACAGCAGGGTCGTTACCTGCTCGTCCGACGGCTGGCCGTTCAGGCGGATTTCGGGCCGCTCTAGGCCTGCGCCTTCCCAGTCGAAGTTGTCGACCGCCTCATTGATTTCCAGCATGCCGTAGATCGGCGCTTCATAGCGTCCGGCGAGCTCAGCCGTCACCATCGTCGCCCCGCGCCCATCGCGGCGGAAGATTGCCTGGCCGCCTTCGGTCAGTTCGACGTCGACAACCTGGTCAAGCCGGATCAGTTGCGGGCCGGCGGACCCATGGGTCACCGCCACCGGGGTTGCGCCCAGTTGCTGGCTCCAGCTGCGCTGCGACTGGTCAAGCGTGATCTGAATAGGCAGCGGCTGGCGCCCTTCCCCTTGCGTGGCATAGCCGACTGTCTGCGTACCCAGCAGCGCGCCGATGCTGTCATAGACCTCGCGCTGCGAAAGGCCGTAATAGTCCAGCCGGTCGCGGTCTGGGATCAGCCGCACTTGCGGCACCGGCTCGCCATAGCTGTTGTCGACATCGACGATGAAGGGCACTTCTTCGAACAGGCGTTGCAGCTGCTCGGCCGTCGCGCGCCGCGTCTGCTCGTCGGGGCCGTAGATCTCGGCCAGCAGGGTGGCCAGCACCGGCGGGCCAGGCGGCGTCTCGACGACCTTGATCGAGCCGCCGTCGGGCAGGTCGACCGCCGCCAGCTGTTCGCGCAGGCCAACCGCGATCTCGTGGCTCGAGCGCGAACGTTCGCCCTTCTCGCTCAGCGTGACCATCACGTCGCCCATCCACGGCCGGTCGCGCAGGAAGTAGTGCCGCACCAGCCCGTTGAAGTTGAACGGAGCGGAGGTGCCGACATAGACTTCCATCGCTTCGACTTCGGGCACTTCGCGGGTGACGGCAGCAGCCTGCTCCAGCACGCGGCTTGTCGCCTCCAGGCTGGTGCCTTCGGGCATGTCCAGCACCAGCTGCACTTCCGACTTGTTGTCGAACGGCAGCAGTTTCACCGTCACGCCCTTGAAGTAGAACATCGAGCAGGCAAGCAGCGTTGCCACGCCAACCACGATCAGGAAACGCCACGAGGTCTTCTTGTCCGCGATCACGCGGCTGGCGACCTTGCCGTAGAGCGCGCCCAGCCTACCGCCGTGGGCATCCTCGTGGTGGCCGCCATCCAGTGTCTTGCGGGCAAAACGGATCATCAGCCACGGGGCGATGATCACCGCGACGAAGAAGCTGAACACCATGGCGGCAGAGGCGTTGATCGGGATCGGCGCCATGTAGGGGCCCATCAGGCCGGAGACGAACAGCATGGGCAGCAGCGCCGCGACCACGGTCAGCGTGGCGATGATGGTGGGATTGCCCACCTCGGCCACGGCCTCGACCGTGGCCTGCGCCCGCGTGCGGCCATCGTTCATGGCCCAGTGGCGGGCGATGTTCTCGATCATCACGATGGCATCGTCCACCAGGATGCCGATGGAAAAGATCAGCGCGAACAGGCTTACACGGTTGATGGTGAAGCCCATCAGGTTGCTGGCGAACATGGTCAGCAGGATGGTGGTGGGAATGACCAGCGCTGTCACCATGGCCTCTCGCCAGCCAATGGCAAAACCGATCAGGATAACGATGGAAACCGTCGCCAGCGCCAGGTGGAACAACAGTTCGTTGGCCTTTTCATTGGCGGTTTCACCGTAGTTGCGCGTGACTTCGACCGACAGCCCTTCGGGAATCAGCGTGCCTTCGAGCGCATGCACCCGTTCAACCACCGCGTCCGACACTTCCACGGCGTTGGCTCCGGCGCGCTTGGCCACGGCCAGGCTGACGGCAGGCGCCATGTCCCAGCGCTGCGCGCCATCGATCTCGCTGCGCGCCCAGCGCCAGGCCCGCGACTGGTCTTGCGTCGGGCCTTCCTGCACATCAGCAACGTCGCGCAGGTAAACAGCTGCGCCGGTGATCGAACGGACCTGCAGGTTACCCACCTCGTCAGCGGTTTCCAGCATTCGTCCGGCGATTACCGTGGCGGCCACGCCATCCTCGCGCACATAGCCGGCGGGGAAAGCGCGGTTTGCCTGCCGCGCGGCTTCGATCACCGCGCCCAGCGGCACCTGGTGCACCGCCAGCCGTGCCGGATCGGGCACCACGCGCACGGCCTGCTGCTGTCCGCCAACCAGGAAGGTCAGGCCAACATCGTCCACCTTGGCGACTTCGGTCTTCAGCCGGTCGGCAATCTCGTACAGCGCCTGGTCGGTCCATTGCCCGGCGGCACCCGGCTCGGGGCTCAGGGTCAGCACCACGATCGGCACGTCGTTGATGCCGCGCACGGTCACATGCGGCGGCGGGATGCCCACCGGGATGCGGTCCATGTTGGCCTGGATGCGATCGTCTATGCGCGTTGCCGCGTCTTCAGGATCGGAACCGACCTCGAACCGCGCGGTCACCATGGCGCCATTGTCTTCGGCCTGGGTGTAGACGTGGTCCACGGCATCGATCGACTTGACGATCGTCTCCAGCGGCTTGGCCACCAGCTCGGCCACGTCCTCGGCGCCAAGGCCGGGGGCAGCCACGCGGATATCCACCACCGGCACGCTGATCTGCGGTTCTTCCTCGCGCGGAATGGTCATGGTGGCGATCAGGCCGACCATGATGGAGGCGAGCAGCAGCAGCGGCGTCAGCGGCGAATTGAGCGTCGCCTTGGTCAGCCGACCGGATATCCCGAGGTTCATTCAGCGGCTCCGGCGGGCTCGGCGGCGGAATCGGCAGCGGGCGCAATGATGGTGTCACCGGCAGACAGGCCGCTCAGCACTTCCACCTGCCCTGCCTCGACGCTGGGCGCAGTCTGCACCGGCAACTGGGTGGTGCTGCCGTCTTCGCTGCGCAGGGTCACGTAATCGATGCCAAAGCGCGTACTGACGAAATCCTGCGGCACCAGCAGGGCCCGCTTGCTGCCGCTCTGCACGCGGGCGGAAACACGGCGACCGATCAGCGCGTTGTCGAGGCCGGGCACCTGCGCATCGGCGCGCACCTGGCCACCTGCGACCGAAGGATAGACACGCGTCACACGACCGCGCAGTTCCTCGCCATTGCCGCCATCGACCATGACTTCCGATCCGGTCGTCACCTCGCCCACTAGCGATTCGGGCAGGTCCAGTTGCAGCACCAGCGGGCCGGACGTGATCGTCGCGATCACCATGCCCGGCGCGACCGGAGATCCCGGCGGCACATCGGCATGGAGCACGCGGCCGGTGGCAGGCGCCACCACCGCGCCCTGCCCGGCCACAGCATTGACCGCGCCCTGCTGCGCCTGTGCGGCGCGCACCTGTGCCTGCGCTGCGGCGGCTGCGGCTTCGGCGGCATCTAGCCGGGCCTTGGGATAGACGTTGTTCTCGTAAAGGAATCGGGTGCGCTCCAGTTCTGCCTGCGCCTGTGCGGCCTGCGCCTGCGCTGCGGCAGTCTGCGCGCCCAACGCTCCGCTCTGGTAGCCCAGCTGGCTGTCGACGATCCGCCCGATCACCGCGCCGCGCTGCACGTAGTCGCCTTCGCTCACGGTCAGGCTGGTAAGGATGCCGGGAATGCGTGCCATTACCTGCGCCTGGTCGACAGTGGCGATTTCCGCTGCGACCGGGGTCCAGCGCGCCGCCTCGGCTTCGCGCACCACGAAGGTACGGCCTGACGCGGCCTGCTCGCTCGGCACGCTTTCACCGGCGTCATCGCCGCAAGCGGCGAGTGCTGCCGTCAAAACGGCCACCGCGATCATCGGGGCTATGCGCATCACGCCTCTCCTTGCTCAGCGCTCGACCGGCAGGCCGGCGCGGTTCCAGGCACCCATGCCGCCGCGCAGGTGCGTATCCACCGGCACGTCGCTGCACTTGCGCAGCGCCATGGCCGAACGGCGGCCTGCCGCGCAGTTTAGCACGATTTTCCTGTCGCCCGCATCCGGCAACTGGCTGGGATCGAATCGCGACAGCGGCAGGTTGATAGCACCGGGAATGTGCCCACCGGCGAACTCGCCAGGTTCGCGCACGTCAACCACCACCGCCGTGCGATCTGCGATCATGTCGTGCAATTCACCCGGGCTGATTTCACGGATGGGATGGCGCTTGCCGAAACCGAACATCTGACTTCCTCACTATTTCTCACTTGCATGTATCGTGTATGTGTAATAGTGGTCAAGCTGAAATGTGATGAGAGGCCAGGGAAATGAGCGAGTCGAGGGTTGTCGTTTTGGGCGCGGGACTGGGCGGCACGATCGCTGCCTACGAAATCCGCGAGGCGCTGGGCAAACAAGCGCAGATCACCGTCATCAACAAGGGCGACGATTACTGGTTCGTTCCCAGCAACCCCTGGGTTGTCGTCGGCTGGCGTGAGCCCGAGGCGATCAAGGTCCACCTGCCGCCGGTCATGGCCAGGCACGGCATCGCCTTCGACGGCCAGGGCGCGAAGAAGGTCGATCCCGACAACAACCGTGTCGAACTGAACGACGGCAGCTTCGTCGAATACGATTATCTGGTTATCGCCACCGGCCCCGAACTTGCCTTCGACGAGATCGAAGGCTTCGGCCCGGACCGGCATACCGTCTCGATCTGCGAAACCGCCCATGCCGCCGCCGCCAATGCGAAGTTCGAGGAACTGTGCGCCAATCCGCGCCCGATCGTGGTCGGCGCGGCGCAGGGCGCTTCGTGCTACGGCCCCGCCTACGAAATGGCGATGACGCTGGATACCGAGCTGAAGAAGCGCAAGATTCGCGACAAGGTGCCGATGACCTTCATCACGCCTGAGCCCTATATCGGCCACCTCGGTCTGGACGGCGTGGGCGATACCAAGTCCATGCTCGAATCAGAGATGCGCAACCGCCACATCAAGTGGATCACCAATGCCAAGGTCGACAGCGTCGAGGAAGGCGTGTTCCACGTCACCGAGGTGAACGAGGACGGCAGCGACAAGAAGAAGCACGACCTGGAATTCGGCTGGGGTATGCTGATGCCGCCGTTCCGCGGGATCAAGCCGCTGATGGGCATCGAAGGACTGGTGAACCCGCGCGGCTTCGTGCTGGTGGACAAGCACCAGCGCAACCCGAAATATCCCAATGTCTTCGGCCTTGGCGTATGCATCGCCATTCCGCCCACCGGCCCCACCCCGCTGCCCGTGGGCGTGCCCAAAACCGGCTTCATGATCGAAAGCATGGTGACCGCCATCGCGCAGAACCTGAAGGAAATCCTTGCCGGGCAGGAGCCCACGCACGAGGCGAGCTGGAACGCCATCTGCCTGGCCGACTTCGGCGATGGCGGCGTGGCCTTCGTCGCCAAGCCGCAGATCCCGCCGCGCAACACCAACTGGTCGTCCGAAGGCAAGTGGGTGCACCTGGCAAAGATCGGCTTCGAGAAGTACTTCCTGCGCAAGGTGCGCAAGGGTGAAAGCGAACCGTTCTACGAAAAGCTGGCCCTGCACGTGCTGGGTATCAAGAAGCTGCGTTTCGACTGACGCGGCAGCTAGACTGGAGACAAGCGCATGAACCTTGACCGCGCCGTGATGGCCTTTGCCGGGATCGTCGTGCTGGCCAGCGCGATCCTGTCGATCACCGTCCATCCCTACTGGATCGGCCTGACGATCTTTGCCGGGCTGAACATGTTGCAGGCAAGCTTTACCGGCTTCTGCCCGGCAGCCGTGGTGTTCCGCAAACTGGGTGTCGCGCGCGGCACCGCCTTCAACTGAGTGACGACCAGACTGATGATCCGCCGCCTTGCCCAGCTGGCCGCCGCCACCGCGCTTGTCGGCATGCCGACTGCGCTGGCGGCGCAATCGCTTGACCAGGTGATGCGCGATACGTTGGCGAATGCGCCGGCGCTGGTCGCCGCAGAGGCGCGCAGCGATGCCGCAGACGCCGCGCTAGACCAGGCGCAGGCGGAAAACATGCCCAGCCTTACCCTGCAGGGCCAGATCGGCATTGGCCGGATAGACCCGCAGGGCTTCTTCAACCTGCCTGCTGACGATGTCACCCCGCGCGTGGCCCAGGTGGAGGCGGAATGGCCGCTGCTCACCTTCGGCCGCGTCGGCTCGGCAATCGATCAGGCCCGCGCCGGGCAGCAGATGGCTTCTGTCCAGGCGGACGCTGTCGAACTGGAACTGCGCCTGCAGGCGGTGCAGGCCTACAGTCAGGCCCGCGCCGCGCGCGAAATGGTGCACAGCTACACCGCGCTGGAAACCTCGCTGGCCGAAGTGCTGCGCCAGGCGCGGCTGCGGTTCGAAGCGGGCGAAGGCACAAATACCGAAATTGCGCAGGCTCAGGCGCGGCTGGCCGGGGCGCAAGCGGCGCTGGCGCAGGCGCGCGGCAACCTTGCTACCGCGCAGGCCCAGCTGACCGCGCTGACCGGCTATGAAGTCGACGCCAGCGATCCGCTGCCCGAACCGCCCGAAGTTCCCGCCACGCGCGAGGAAGCGGTGGCCATGGCGCTGGCAGGCAATCCGTCGGTCCTCCAGGCCCGCCAGGGGGCCGAGATGGCCCGCGCCGGCGTGCGCGGGGCCAGAGCAGAGGGGCTGCCTGTCATCGCGGCCTATGCCGAAGCTTCCACAGTGCGCGACCAGTTCTTTCCCGGCTACAAGGCCGACAGCGCCAGCGTAGGCCTGCGCGGCCGCTGGCGGTTCTTCTCGGGCGGACGCACGGGCGCTGCCGTAGACCGCGCCGAAGCCGAAACACGCGCTGCCGAAGCCGACGTGCGCGTGGCCGAACAGATGGTACAAGTGCACACCGTACAGGCATTCGAGGCAACGCAGGCGGCCCGGCTGGCCTTGCGCGCCACCGAAGCGCAGGCTGCCGCCGCGCAGGAAGCGCTGCGTGCCACGCGGCTGGAAGTCGAAGTTGGTGCCAAGCCGCAGCTGATGCTGCTTGATGCCGAGCGCGAGGCGATCGCGGCAGAAACCGCGCGCATCCGCGCAGCAGGGGACTTGCTGGTCGCCAGCTATACGCTGCGCAACCTTGCCGGGATGGAATAGCGCTCTCTGCCAGAGGCGCGCTTGCGCGCGCCAGGCAAGGAAACGGCGGCGCTCCTTCAACCGGGGGGCGCCGCCTTTTTGTGTTTCACGAAAGCGAAAGCGATCAGACCGCGTTGAGCGGGATCTTGATATAGCTCACGCCATTATCCTCCGGCTCGGGCAGGCGCCCGCCGCGGATGTTTACCTGCACGCTGGGCATGATCAGGGTGGGCATGTCGAGTGTCTTGTCACGCGTGGTGCGCATCTCGACGAATTCCTCCTCGCTCACGCCATCCTTTACATGCACGTTTTCCTCGCGCTGCTGCTTTACCGTCGTCTCCCAGGCATATTCGTCACGCCCCGGTGCCTTGTAATCGTGGCACAGGAATAGACGGGTTTCGCCGGGAAGCGACAGCAGGCGGCGGATCGAGCGATAGAGCTGCCGGGCGTCCCCACCGGGGAAATCCGCCCGCGCGGTGCCGAAGTCGGGCATGAAGATCGTGTCGCCCACGAAGGCCGCATCGCCGATGATGAAGGCCATGTCTGCCGGGGTGTGGCCAGGCACGTGCAGGGCGATGCCTTCAAGTTCGCCCACCTTGAAAGTCTCGCCATCGACGAACAGGTGATCGAACTGGGATCCGTCACGCTCGAAATCGGTGCCGGCGTTGAACAGCTTGCCGAACACTTCCTGCACGCGGATGATTTCCTTGCCGATCGCCAGCTTGCCGCCCAGCTTCTCCTGCAGGTAGGGCGCCGCCGAGATATGGTCGGCATGGGCGTGGGTTTCGATCAGCCACGTCACCGTCAGATCGTGCTTGTTCACGTATTCGACAATCAGATCGGCCGAGCCATAGGAAGTGCGGCCCGAATTGGGCGCATAGTCGAGCACGGAATCGATGATCGCCGCCTCGTTCGTGGCCGGATCGTGGACGACATAGCTGACCGTATTGGTCGCTTCGTCGAAGAACCCGGCGATGGTGGGGCGCCTGGCCGTATCGGCGCGCGCACGCTCGATCTGCGCAGCGGCAGCGGCGAGGGCCTGGTCTGTAGTCGTCATTCTCTCAGTCCTCTAATCACTTTCATAAAGTGAAGATATGTATTGAATTCGCCCGCGTCAAGAAGATGCGCGGCCTCTCCTGACCAATCGCGAAGCCGCCCCAAGGTTCCGTTTTCCTGCACGCGCGGCTTCACTAGCGCCGCACATTTTGCCAAGGAGGGCGCAGACATGCGCGTTCCCGGCATTCCGGGGCAGGCGCACATACGGGATAGAGATAGAATGATCCGCACCGACTGGACCCGCGAGGAGATTGCCGAGCTCTTCGAACTGCCCTTCACCGAACTGCTGTTCCGCGCGGCCACGGTGCACCGCGAACACCACCGGCCGGACGAAGTGCAGCTGTGCACGCTGCTGTCGATCAAGACCGGCGGCTGCCCCGAAGACTGCGGCTATTGCTCGCAAAGCGCGCACGCAGACAGCGGCGTGGAAGCGACCAAGCTGATGGACGTGCGCCAGGTGCTGCAATCTGCCGCGCAGGCCAAGGACGCAGGCAGCCAGCGCTTCTGCATGGGCGCGGCATGGCGCAATCCCAAGGACCGCGACATGCCCAAGATCGTGGAGATCGTGAAGGGCGTGCGCGAGTTGGGCATGGAAACCTGCATGACGCTGGGCATGCTCACGCCCGCGCAGGCAGAACAGCTCGCCGAGGCGGGGCTGGACTACTACAACCACAATGTCGACACCGGGCCGGAATATTACGAGCGCGTGATCACCACACGCAACTACGAGGACCGTCTGACCACGCTGGAAAACGTGCGCCAGGCGGGCATCAACGTGTGCAGCGGCGGCATCGTGGGCATGGGTGAAACCCGCGCTGACCGGGTGGGCTTCGTGCACACGCTGGCCACGCTGGAACGCCATCCCGAAAGCGTGCCGGTGAACGCACTGGTGCCGGTAAAGGGCACGCCGCTGGGCGACATGCTGGCCGACACGCCGATGGCGAAGATTGACGATATCGAATTCGTACGCACGGTGGCGGTCGCGCGCATTTGCATGCCGATGAGCATGGTGCGCCTGTCCGCTGGCCGCGAGTCCATGTCCGATGCCACGCAGGCGCTGTGCTTCATGGCGGGGGCAAACTCGATCTTCACCGGCGAGAAACTGCTCACCGCGCCCAACGCGGGTGACGACAGCGATGCCGCACTGTTCGCTCGCCTGGGCCTGAAGGCCATGGAAGGCGAGGAGCCCATGCGCGCGGTTGGCGGCTGCTCGGGCGGCTGCGCGACGAAGACAGAGGCGCAGGCCGAACTCACCTGATCGCAGGCCGACGATGCTCGACCATATCCGCCAGTCGCTCGACACCATCGCGGCGAAGCACCGCACACGCGAGCTGCGCCCGGTGCAGATGCGCGGGGACGGAAGGCTGGAGCGCGACGGGCGCGAATTGCTCGACCTGTCCAGCAACGACTATCTCGGCCTGTCGCAACACCCGCTGCTGGTGGAACGATCAGGTGATTACCTGCGCCGCTTCGGCGCAGGCGCCGGGGCATCGCGACTGATCACCGGAACCAGCGCGGCGCACCTGGCGATCGAGGAGAAGGTGGCAGCCTTCAAGGGCAGCGAGGCAGCTCTGCTCTTCGCCAGCGGCTGGCAAGCCAATGCGGCAATGATCCCGGCGCTGGCGAAGGCGGCGAAGGGCACGGCGATCTTCGCCGACCGGCTGGTGCACAATTCGATCCACGCGGGCCTGCGTGCCTCCCTCGCCGAAGTGCATTTCTACGATCACAACGATTGCGACGATCTCGCGCGCCTGCTGGCGGAGCATGGCGCCAAGGCCCCCGCTCGCCTGATCATCACAGAAAGCGTGTTCAGCATGGACGGCGACCGGGCGGACCTTGCCCACCTCAACGCGCTGGCCGCGCAGCATGATGCCCTGCTCTATCTTGACGAGGCCCATGCCACCGGCGTGCTGGGCGCAGGCGGCGTGGGGCTGAGCGCCGACCATCCGGGCGCACAGATCGTGATGGGCACCTTCAGCAAGGCGCTGGGCAGCTTTGGCGCCTATGTAGCCTGCCCGCAGCTGGTGCGTGACTACCTGGTCAACATGTGCGCTGGCCTGATCTTTAGCACCGCCCCGCCGCCTGCCGTGCTGGGCGCGATGGATGCGGCGCTGGAGCTGGTGCCCGGCATGGATGCCGAGCGAGCGCATCTTGTCGCGCTGGGTGACCAGTTGCGCCGGGGACTGCAAGAACTCGGCTACGACACGCTCGATTCCACCACGCAAGTCGTGCCGCTGGTGGTGGGCGCCGAAGCCGATGCTCTGGCGCTGGGAGACCACCTGCTACGCCACGGCGTGGCCGCACTGCCCATCCGACCGCCCACTGTTCCCAGGGGTACCAGCCGCATCCGTTTCGCCCTGCGATCGACCCTCAGCGTGCAAGATATCGAGCAGGTTCTGGCAGCCGTTGCATCGTGGGAGAAGCCATGAAGGGCCTTGTCGTCACCGGCACCGACACAGACGTCGGCAAGACCGTATTCGCCGCCGGCCTGTCGCAGGCGCTGCGTGCAGCCTACTGGAAGCCTGCACAAGCCGGGCTGGAGGGCGAAACCGACAGCCAGGCCGTCGCCCGGCTTGCGCCTGCTGCCCATGTGCTGTCCGAAGCCTATCGCCTCGCTACCCCCTGTTCCCCGCACGAAGCGGCGCGGGTGGACGGCGTGACCATCGCGGACGAGGCCCTTACGCTGCCCGCAAGCGACCGCCCGCTGGTGGTCGAAGGCGCAGGCGGCGTGCTGGTGCCCTATCGCGAGGACCTGCTGGCGGCGGACCTGTTCGCCCGCTGGGGCCTGCCCGCCATTGTCGTTGCGCGCACGGCGCTGGGCACGATCAGCCACACGCTGCTGTCAATCGAGGCCCTGCGGGCGCGCGGCATCACCATCGCAGGCGTCGCCTTCATCGGCGAGGAGGAACCCGTGGCCGAAGGCGCGATCACCCGCATCGGCAAGGTACCGCACCTAGGCCGCCTGCCGCGCCTCGATCCACTCACCGCCGGGACTTTGGCCGACGCCTTCGCCGCCCATATCCACATGGACCTGCTGGCATGAACGGCACCTCGCCCGTCTGGCACCCCTTCCACCAGCATGGCCTTGGCGAGATCATCCCCCTGGTCACACGCGGCGAAGGTGCCGTGCTGCACACCGCCGATGGCCGGCGCGTGATCGATGCCATTTCCAGCTGGTGGGTGACGACCCACGGCCACAACCACCCGCGCATCATGGCCGCCCTGCGCCAGCAGACGGAAAGGCTCGACCAGGTCATCTTCGCCGGGTGGACGCACGAGCCTGCCGAGGTGCTGGCGCGTGGGCTGGTCGAGATGATGCCCGGCGGGCTGGACTACGTGTTCTATTCCGACAGCGGCTCCACCGCAGTGGAAGTCGCGCTCAAGATGGCGCTGGGGTACTGGCATAACCGCGACGAGCCCCGACACCGCATCCTGGTGCTGGAACACTCCTATCACGGCGACACCATCGGCGCGATGAGCGTGGGCGAACGCGGTGTGTTCAACCGCGCCTACGCGCCACTGTTGTTCGACGTGGGCACCATTCCCTTTCCCGGCAGCGATCCGCAGCCCACTTGCGACGCGCTGGAAGCGGCCTGCGCTGCGGGCGATGTCGCCGCCTTCATTGTCGAGCCATTGCTGCTGGGCGCTGGCGGAATGCTCACCTATCCGCCGCAAGTGCTGGCCGAAATGCGGGCGATCTGCGCGCGGCACACAGTCCTGTTTATCGCTGACGAGGTGATGACCGGCTGGGGCCGCACCGGCACGTTGCTGGCCTGCGAACAGGCAGGCGTGACGCCCGATATCCTGTGCCTTGCCAAAGGGCTGACGGGCGGCTCGATGCCGTTGGCCGTGACCATGGCCAGCGCGCCAATCTTCGACGCGCATTACTCCACCGACCGCGCGAAGATGTTCTTCCACTCCTCCAGCTTCACCGCCAACCCAATCGCCTGCGCCGCTGCCGTGGCGAACCTGGCAATCTGGCGCGAGGAGCCGGTGCTGGAGCGCGTGGCCACGCTGGCGACGCGGCTGGGTGCCGTGCTTGAAGATCTTTCCCGCCGACCGCAGGTCATCAATCCGCGCCAGTGCGGCACGATGATCGCCTTCGACATGGATGTGGGAGACGACGCCGGATATCTTGCCGATATCGGCCCGCGCCTGCGCGAACACTTCTTCGCCAACGATGTGCTGATCCGCCCGCTGGGCAACACCGTCTACACCATGCCACCCTATTGCATCTCGCAAGGCGACATAGATCGCGTGGCAAGCGTGATGGCCGCAGGGATCGAAGCCTGCGCACGGTAGTCTTCGCCGGGTGGTGGATGCCCCGTGAGGATTCGAACCTCAATTGACGGAGTCAGAGTCCGTAGTCTTACCATTAGACGACGGGGCAGTGTGGAGCGCGCCACTAGCGCTGCCTCCGGATTCGGTCAACCCTTGTAGCGCAGGGATTCAGTCAGCAGCAGGCCACACGCGCGTGCGGCAGAGGATGGCAAGGCAGCCCTTCACCTCCAGCGCGCCGTTCGCGGCAGCGCGCACTTCGGTGCGATAGGTGTTGCCGTCCTCGGGATTGTAGACCTGCCCGCGCCAGGCGCCATCCTCCCAGCGCAAGTTCTGCAACAACCGCAGACCCAGGATCGGGCGATTGCGCAGCGCCGGATCATCGTTGTGCACATCGTAATCAGGTTCCCCCGGCTTGCGGCGGATAATCCGCGTAATGTGCCCGCAGCGACGAATGCCACATGGGGCGACGGTGATCTCCACGTAGCCGCCCGAATCGACATAGGTACCATCGATAGATCGCTGCGCGGCGGCAGGCGGGGCCAGCAGCGCGATAGCGGCAGCAGCGCAGGCGAAAGCGGATTTCATGGGTCCCATACCCCTGCATACGCATAAGGGGACTCCATGGCTCCTCATAACGTGGACATCATGCCGAACAGCTCGCGCCGCCAAGCACACAGAACCGCGCGCAATGCGGATGGTTCAGCGTCACGTCCCGGTCCGCCTCGGCCACCGTGTCGCCGAGGTCGAATTGGTGATCGTAAGGCAGCAGCGTGCAGGCGACCACGCGCGGCGCGGGTTCGCCCTTGCGATGGACGACCATGCGGCTCGACGCGCACATCACATCGTCCGGCGACTTGCCGAGAATGTCCCAGCAGGCGGTGGTGATCTCCGGGATATCGGCGTTCGCATCCATCTCCGGAAACAGCACCAGTAGGGCAGGATTGGCGGCGTCGATGGCAATGCCCTCCGCCGCAAACAGCGCAGCATAGGCCGCGCGGGCAGTATCCTCGTCCTCGCCTGCAAGATGCCGCCCGGCCGCCGCCAGCGAAAAGCCGTGGGCAGACAGCCAGCGCAAGCCTTCCAGCATCGGCTCCCAGCTCCGCGCCCCGCGTTCGGCCTCGTGCACTGCGCGGGTGTGATGGTCGATCGAGACGCGGATGGTCAGTTTGTCGCCATATACTTCGCGCAGCCGCAGCAATTCGGCCTCGCGGCGACGCATGGGCGTCATCGCATTGGACAGCACCAGCACCTCGTGCCCGCGCGACAGGGCATGTTCCAGCAAGGCGATGATCTCGGGGTTCATGAACGGCTCGCCGCCGGTGAAGCCGATCTCGCGAACGCCCCTTTCGGCAATTTCATCGAGGAAACGCGCAACGTGGTCTGCCGCCATGTAAACCAGCGTATCGTTAGTGGGGCTGCTGTCGATATAGCAGTTGGCACAGGCGAGGTTGCACAGCGTGCCGGTGGCAAACCACAAGGTATCGAGCTGGCGAAGGCCCACATGCGCACGCGGTTCGCCCGTGGCCGTCAACAACGGGTCGCTGAACTTGGCAGGCAGCAGGCGCTCGCCCGCCACCGCGAACGGCGAAGGGCCGACAGGCGCGTTGCGGCTGTTGGAGCGGCTGGCCATCAGAACGTCCGCCGCAACCGGGCCAGCAGGCCTGCCCAGCGCCTGGGCCAGGTGCCGAACACGGTCGGCTCCCACGCGCTGAAGGCTGCTGCCTTCACGATTTCGGCGCGGGTGGGATAGGCAATCACCGCGCCGCCCATGGCGAAGGTGCCGCTCTTGCCGGTAATCATCTGGGTAAAGGGCAGCAACAGTTCGCCCGCGCCCGCCCCGCAGATGCTTGCGCCGACCACTTTTCTGCCCTTCAGCATCACCTTGCAGTGGCCTTTGTCTGCCCCTTCGGCAATGGCGCGATCGTTGTGGTCGAAATGTTCGGTTACGACGCGCAGCTTGTCGCCGTGGAGCTTGCGCGCCTCGCTTTCGGTCAGGCCGATCTGCGCCACTTCCGGCTCGGTATAGGTGCACCACGGCAAGGCGCGCCAGTCCGCCCTTGCAGGCAGGCCTAGGGCAATTTCCAGCACCACGTTGGACCCTTCGTAGCCGGAGACATGGGTCAGGCGCGGCCCTTCGCGACAATCGCCGATAGCATAGATGTGCTTCAGGTTCGTGCGTCGCCGCGCGTCCACCTTGATCCCGTTCCGGCCCAGTTCGATACCCAGCTCTTCCAGCCCGTAACCTTCAGTGCGCGCCTTGCGCCCCACCGCCAGCAGCAGGTGCGATCCGGCAACCTCCTCGCCGCCATCGGTGGTGACGGTGATGACGCCCGCGCTACCCGAAACCTTTGCCGCCCTGCCCTTGACGAAGCGCACGCCTTCGCCTTCCAGCACGCGCTGCACCAGCGCCACGCTGTCGCGATCGTCGCGCGCCATCAGTTCGCCCGGCTCGATCACCGTGACGGCGCTGCCCAGCCGGCGGAAACTCTGCGCCATTTCCATGCCGATCACCCCGCCACCCACGATAACGAGGTGTTCGGGCTGCTCGGTCAGTTCGAACAGGTTCTCGTTGGTGAGATAGGGTACCCCGTCCAGCCCGGCGATCGGCGGCAGCGCCGGGCCGGATCCGGTGGCGATGACGATGCGCGGCGCGGTCAGCCTGCGCCCGTCGGCCTCCACCGATCTTGGACCGGTCAGTTTCGCCCAGGCCTGGATGACCTCGCACCCCATGCCCTCGAACCGCTCGATCGAATCGTGAGGTTCGATCTGCGCGATGGCATCGTGGATGTGCTGATGGACCCCGCTCCACTCCACCACCGGCGCGGCCAGCTGCACCCCGGCGCGCCTTTCCTCGCGCGCTTCGGCCGCGCGCCGCGCCGCCGCAATCAGCGCTTTCGACGGTACGCAGCCGTTGTTCAGGCACTCACCGCCCATCTTGTGCCCTTCGATCAAGGCGGTCTTTAGGCCGAATAGCGCGCAGCCGCCGGCTGCGGTAAGCCCCGCTGCACCGCCGCCGATCACGATCACGTCATGCGTGTAGTCCAAGGAATGCTCCTGCCCGAAACCAAGTCAGGATGGCCGACGAAGTCAGACACGTCCATGCATCCTTTCGGACCCCAGTTGGAAACAGCTTCATGAACCTCGAAAATGCGCAGAATTACTATGGCAAGGTGTTGGAAGGCTCAGGCGACCTACGCACAGATGCCTGCTGCACCTTCGAAATGCCCAGCGCCGACGTGCGCCGCGCGCTGGCCAACGTGCATGAAGAGGTGAAGGCGCGCTATTACGGCTGCGGGCTGGTGGTGCCGCAGGCGCTGGAAGGATGCCGCGTTCTCGATCTGGGCTCGGGCAGCGGGCAGGATGCCTATCTGCTGGCCCAGCTTGTCGGGCCGAACGGCAGCGTGACCGGCGTGGATGCAACGCCAGAGCAGCTCGCCGTGGCGAACGCGCACAAGGACTGGCATGCTGAGCGCTTCGGCTATGCCAACGTCGAATTCGTGGAAGGCGATATCGAGAAGCTGGACCAGCTGGGGCTGGAGCCGGAAAGCTTCGACGTGATCGTCTCCAACTGCGTCATCAACCTGGTAGCCGACAAGGCAGCGGTATTCCGCGCCGCGCACACCTTGCTGAAACCCGGCGGCGAGCTGTATTTCTCCGACGTCTACACCGATCGCCGCGTGCCCGAACACCTGCGGGATGACCCGGTGCTGCACGGGGAATGCCTTTCCGGCGCGCTCTACTGGGGCGATTTCGACCGCATTGCCAAGGCCGCAGGCTTTGCTGATCCGCGCCTCGTCACCGATCGCCCGCTGGGTATCAACGATGCCGAAGCCGCCGAAAAGCTGGCAGGCATCAATTTCGTTTCCGCCACCTGGCGCCTGCTCAAGCTCGCCGGGCTGGAGCCGCAGTGCGAGGACTATGGCCAGGCGGTGATCTACAAGGGCAACGTGCCCGGGCACGAGCAGCTCTTCGAACTCGACGCGCATCACGCCATCAAGGCGGGCCGCGTCTTCCCCGTCTGCGGCAACTCCTGGCTGATGCTGGCGGAAACGCGCTTTGCCGCGCATTTCGATTTTCTGGGCGATTTCTCGCGCCATTTCGGCGTCTTCCCCGGCTGTGGCACCGCCGTGCCCTTCGGCCAGTCGGATGCCAATCCCGGCAAGACGGACGCACCGTGTTGCTGAAGGTTCTGGTCACCGGAGCCGCCGGGCTGATCGGCGGCGAAGTCTGTGCGCGGCTGGTGGCACGCGGGCACGCGGTGACGGCCATGGTCCGCAAGGTCCGCGAGGTGCGCGGCAATGACGGTGCGCCGGTTGCTGGTGTGGACATCTTCTCGGGCGATGTCACCCATCCGCTGATGGGGCTGGATCCGGATGCCTGCGATATCGATCTCGTCATCCATTGCGCCGCGCAGCTGGACTTCGATGCCCCGCTGCCCACGCTGGCGGCGGTGAATGTCGAAGGCACGCGCAATGCGCTGGCCTTCGCGCGGCAGGCAGACGCGGGTTTTTTGCACGTCAGCACCGCCTACGTCTGCGGCCAGCGCGAAGGGGGGATCACCGAAGGGCCGGTGCGCAGCGGCGCGCGCTTCACCAACAACTACGAGGCCAGCAAGGCGCTGGCCGAAGCCGTGGTGGCGGCAAGCGGTGTGCCCTTCGCGGTGGCTCGCCCCTCGATCGTGCTGGGCGATCATGCGCGCGGCGCGATTCGCGATTTTCCCTCGCTCTGCAACGTCTTTCGCCTGATGGCGCGCGGCAAGGTCAACGTGTTTCCGGCTGCACAGGGGGCAACGCTCAACCTCGTCCCGATCTGCCACGTGGCAAAGGGCATCGCGCGGCTGGCAGAGCGTTTCGATGCGGCACGCGGCGGCTATTTCCACCTTGTCGGCCGCCAGCCGCTGCCCGCCGCCGAACTGGCGCAGGGCGTGGCGCGGGTGGCACATTTCCCCGATCCGCGCGTGGTCGATCCCGCTAGCTTCGACGCAGAAAGCCTGCCCCCGGCAGAGCGTCTGCTGCTGAAGCGGATGACGGCGAGCTTCGGCGCCTACTTCACCCGCGATCCGCGTTTCGACGACAGCGCATTTCGCGCAGTGACCGGGCTGGAATGTCCGGTAACCGACAGCGCATGGCTTGATCGCCTGATCGCCTACGGCATCGCGGCCGGCTACCTGCCTAACGCACGTCCGGGTAGTGTCTCTCAAGCCGCCGCCTAGCGCCCAAGGCCCACAGCAGCCCCACCTTCAGGTAGATCCAGTTCGCCTTGATCGGACCCCACTCGGCAATCCGCCGGTCGGAGGTTTCGATGAAGCGCGGCACCAGCCTGACCCGGCCCAGCGCCGTCATGCGGATGCACAGGTCGGCTTCTTCCATCACCCTGGCCGTCGGATCGCAGCCGCCCGCTTTCAGGAAATCCGCCTTGCGAAAGAACATCGCATGGTCGCCGAACAGCAGCCGAGCGCCCTTGAAGAACAGGCGCGGGCGGAACAGCAGCGGGGCATACCAGGTCTTCGCCCAGTTGTGCGCGGTAGTGCCCCAACGCAGCTTCTCGCCCTTGATGACGGGGGTGAACCCCGCCAGCGCGGTCTTCGGGTCAGCCAGTACCTGTTCGATCACGGCAATCATGTCGGCAGGAGGCACGCTATCGGCATGCAGCACACAGACATTGCTCGCTTCGGCAGCCGCCACCCCGGCATTGATCTGCACCCCGCGCCCGCGCGCGGACTCGATCACCCGCCAACCCGCCTCGCGGGCCAGGTCGACGGTGCAATCCTTGCTGCCACCATCCACCACCAGTACTTCGACAGGCGGCGGGTCGAGCTTCGCCACATTGGCGATCAGCCGGGGCAGGGCCGCTTCTTCATTCAGCGTCGGAATCAGCAGGCAGGTGTCGCTCACGGCGCAAGCTCGGGCCAGTTGGCAAGGTCTTCGGGACGGTCGCAATCGTCGAGCTCATCGAGCAGGCGATAGGGGACGTCGAGAGCCGTCAGGCGCGCCTCGGTCTCTTTGAGTACGCTTTCAGTCCCCCATGGCATGGCACGCCAAAGTTCAGGAATTTTCCTCTTGAACCCAAGCAAGTAATATCCGCCATCCGCCGCCGGTCCGATCACTACCGGCACGTCCTCCAGCGCGCGGGCGGCATTGCACAAGTGGTCGGCGGTCAAGCCCGGAATATCCGCGCCCAGCACGATTGCCGGAGGTTCCACTCGCGCCAGACGTGCGCCAAGATCGCCCGCGCCCTGCTCCACCAGCGGCACGTCCTCGCCCAGCCACGTGGCGAAATCCTGCGCCGAAGCGCCGGTGAACTGCACCACGAATGGCAAGCCACTGGCATGCACGGTAGCCAGGGTCCGTTCTACCAGCCGGCGATGGAGCTCTGCCGCCCCCGCCTTCCCCAGCAAGGGTGCAAGCCGGGTCTTGGCCTCGCCTGCACGGGGATACTTCGCGATCAGCGCAACGGTTGGTGCCAGCGTCATGGCACCTGCTCTAACCGCTGGACGCGGCATTGGCGACGCTTCATGCTGATCAGATGGCTTCTCGAATCGCCAGGATTGCCGGGCTGGCCGTCGCCGGCGCTGCCGTCGGCACGCTGCTGCTGGCCGAGCGCGCCCGCCCGCTGCGCCAGCGCACCCGCGAGCAGCTGCCGCGCCTGGTTCGCAACGGCGCGATGGGTGCGGCCTGCCAGGCGGTGATCATGGCCAGCGAAGCGCCGTTCACCCAAGCCATCGCGCAGGAGAACACGCGCCAGCAGCGCGGCCTGCAACACGCCATCGGCGGCTGGCCGGGCCGGATCGCCGCAATCCTGCTGATGGATTACACCTATTACCTGTGGCACGTCGCCACCCACAAGGTGCCGTTGCTATGGCGCTTCCACCGGGTGCATCATCTCGACCCCGACATGGACATGAGCACGGCAGTGCGTTTCCATGCAGCGGACATGCTGCTGTCCACTCCGATGCGCATGTTGCAGGTGCGGATCTCGGGCGCGGACCCGGAAACGCACAACATCTGGCGCGGCTTCTTCCTTGGTTCGGTACTGTTCCACCATTCCAACCTACGCCTGCCTGATGGCGTGGACGAAGCCCTGGCGCGTGTCGTCACCACGCCCAGGCTGCACGGCATCCACCACAGCCAGCGGCTGGACGAGATGGACAGCAACTGGAGCGCAGGGTTCACGCTGTGGGACAGGCTGCACGGCACCTTGCGCGCCGACGTTCCGCAGCACGCCATCGTCATCGGCGTCGACGATCCGCTGGCCGAACGCGATGTGGCCCTGCTGCCGGCGCTGCAGGCGCCTTTTCGCGAACCCGGCGGCAGCGACGAATTCGTGCCCTCCTGAAAACCCGTTTCGCCTGCGACTTGTGCGCGTTCCCGGCATGGTCTAGCCTGTCTTCAGGTTCCGTCCGCATGGGCGGGTGATAGAATTTATGAAAGTACACGAGCATGGCGGAGATCAATCCGCCGGACCGACGCGAAAAGGCCAAGAACGGGGCGCCCAGAGGGGAAGCAAGGCGCCATGACAACCGAAACGGCCACAACAGCAGTTCCGGCGAACATAATGGCAGGACGCAGCGGCAACCCCGCAACTGGCGTCGCCCGCCGCACAAGAGCTACAAGCAAGCCTATGCCGCGATCGACCTTGGCACCAACAACTGCCGCCTGTTGATCGCCCGTCCCAATGAAGAGAATTTTGTCGTGATCGACGCCTTCAGCCGCGTCGTCCGACTGGGCGAAGGACTGGCACAGACCGGGCGGCTTTCCGACAAGGCGATGGACCGCGCGCTGGGCGCGCTGAAGGTATGCTCGGACAAGCTCAGGAAGCGCAACGTCCACCTTGCCCGTTCGGTCGCCACCGAAGCCTGCCGCCGCGCCGCCAATGGCGAGGCCTTTATAGAACGGGTGCGCCAGGAAACCGGCATCGTGCTGGACATCATCAGCGCGCAGGAAGAGGCGCGCCTCGCCGTACTGGGCTGCCACATCCTGCTCGAAGACGGCATCGGCCCTGCCATCATCTTCGATATCGGCGGCGGCTCCACCGAACTGGTGCTGATCGAGCCCGGCGCGCCGGTGCCACGCATCCTCGACTGGCAGAGCGTGCCCTGGGGCGTGGTCTCGCTGTCGGAAACGGTGGGGGCAGAGCCCTACGATGCGGCTGGGCGCCTCGCCCGCTATTCCCGGATGAAGCAGCTGGTGCTGGAGAGTTTCGCCGATTTTGCCCGCCGGATCGAAAGCCACCACGCGCCGGACCAGCGGCTACTGGGCACCAGCGGCACGGTGACAACGCTCGCCAGCGTGCACCTGGGCCTGCCGCAATATGATCGCAAGGCGGTGGACGGACTGATCGTGCCTGCGGAATCGATGCGCGACATCTCGCAGCAGCTTTCGGGCATGTCCCCGCTGGAACGCAGCCAGCTTGATTGCATCGGGCAGGACCGGGCCGACCTGGTAGTGGCGGGCTGCGCAATTCTCGAGGCGATCCTCGACATCTGGCCGGCCGAACGGCTGGGCGTGGCCGATCGCGGCATTCGCGAAGGGATCCTGCGCAGCCTGATGGCTGCCGATGCGGAAGGGATGGAAGCGCAAGCCGCCTTGCGTCGCCAGAAACAGACCGGAGCGGCGGACTGATGGCGCGCGCAGGACAGGATTCACAGCGCCGCCTGAAAAGCGCCAAGAAGCGCAAGGCCAGTTCCCAGCGCTGGCTGGAGCGACAGCTGAACGACCCCTATGTAAAACGCGCCAGGGACGAGGACTACCGCAGCCGCGCGGCCTTCAAGCTGATAGAGCTGGACGACCGATTTGGCCTGCTGAAAGGGGTGCAGCGCGTGGTCGACCTGGGCATCGCGCCGGGCGGCTGGGCACAGGTGGTGCGCCGCCGTGCGCCAAAGGCAGCCATCGTCGGCATCGACATCCTCGAAACCGAACCGATCGAAGGCGTCGAGATCCTGCTGATGGATTTCATGGACGACGAGGCACCCGAACGGCTGACCGCAGCATTGGACGGTCCGCCTGACCTGGTCATGTCAGACATGGCCGCCAACACCGTGGGCCACAAGCAGACCGATCACCTGCGCACCATGGCGCTGGTGGAGGCCGCTGCATGGTTTGCCGTGGAAGTGCTGGCAAAGGGCGGCGCCTTCGTGGCGAAGGGTTTTGCCGGCGGTACCGACAAGGAACTGCTCGACCTGCTGAAGAAGCATTTCAAGACGGTCAAGCACGCCAAGCCACCCGCCAGCCGCAAGGGCTCAAGCGAGTGGTATGTCGTGGCGCAGGGATTCAAGGGACGCGACTAGGCCGCGCCGGAGGCTGGCTCAGCCTTCGATGGCTTCGACCGCTTCGGGATCGGCCTCGGCCACGTCTTCGACCACTTCGGCCTCGACGCCTTCTTCAGCCGCTGCCTCTTCCACAACGACTTCGGGAAGGTCCGGTCCACCGCCAAATTCGCGCATGTAGAGGATCACATTGGCGCGATCCTCGGCGCTGGAAAGACCGGCAAAGCTCATCTTGGTGCCATTGGCAAAGGCGCGCGGACTGGAGAGCCAGGCGTCCATCGCCTCGTAATCCCAGTTGCCGCCTTTCTCCGCCAGCGCGGAGGAATAGGCGTATCCGGCAGCATGCGAGCCGATGCCCGTGCCCAGCACGCCATACAGGTTCGGGCCGATACCGGCAGCGCCGCCCTGTTCCACCGTGTGGCAGGCGGTGCATTTGGCGAAAACGGCTTCACCGGCAGCGGCAGATCCCGTCTGCAGCAGTTCCGCCAGCGAAGGCCCGGCATCAGCAGCTGCGCCTTCATCACCACCTTCGATCACGTAGCCGAACTCTTCGACGTGAGGCTTGTCGGCGTGGAAGAACTTGTTGCTGATCGAGCTGAAACCCAGGGCGACGATGCCGCTGGCAAGGACCCAGCCGAAAATGGTGTTGGTGTTGCTCATGTCGAAATATCTGCCGGTTTGACTCTATGCGGGTGCGCTCTAGTGCGCATGGCCACGCTTCGCAAGACCGTATGCAAGCTTGTCGGCAACGCTTCGCCTCGCTACCGGCTTTGGCCCTATGGATTCATACCCCGCCCCCGCCCTCGCGCTGGTCGAGAAGATGCACGCCGCAGCCGCGCAGGACCCCGCGCGCGCGATCGCCTTTCAGGGCGCGCCAGGCGCCAATTCGCACCGAGCGGTCAACGAATGGGACCCGGACGCCCTGCCGCTGCCCTGTTTCAGCTTTGCCGCCGCAATCGAAGCGGTCGAGGAAGGCCGCGCTGCCTGCGCGATGATTCCCATCGAGAATTCGCAGGCTGGCCGCGTGGCGGATATTCACTTCCTGCTGCCCGAAAGCGGCCTGTTCATCGTGGGCGAGCACTTCCTGTCGATCCAGCATTCGCTGATGGGGCTGAAGGACCACGGGCCCTTCAAGGGCGCTTTCAGCCATCCGCAGGCGCTCAGCCAGTCGCGCCACTACCTGCGTGAAAGGGGCATCGTCCCGCTCAGCCACGCCGACACGGCCGGGGCAGCCGCGCATGTGGCCGAACTGGGCGACCCGGACTTTGCTGCGCTTGCCCCCAATCTTGCCGCCGATCTTTATGGCCTGAAGATCGTGGAGGAGAATGTCGAGGATGCGCACGACAACACCACGCGATTCGTGGTGCTGGCGCGCAAGCCGCTCGATCCGGCGACGCTGAAAGGGCAGGATGTGATGACCACCTTCGTCTTCGAGGTGAAGAACATTCCCGCCGCGCTGTATAAGGCAATGGGCGGCTTTGCCACCAATGGCGTGAACATGACCAAGCTGGAAAGCTACCAGAAGGGCGCCAGCTTCTCTGCCACCATGTTCTATGCCGATATCATCGGCGGCCCCGGCGATCCGGCGGTTGACCGGGCGCTTGAGGAACTGGCCTTTCACTGCAAGGGCGTGCGCATGTTCGGCACCTATCCGCTGGCGCGCAAGCGGGGCTGACGGTGAAGTTGCCGCCACAGGCCTACACCATCGCACCCGATCCGCTGGAAGATACCGACGTGCTGGCGCTGCTGGAGCGGCACCTGGCGGAAATGCACCGCTGCTCGCCTGCCGACAAGGTGCACGCGCTGGATGCAACGCGGCTGAAGCAGCCCGGCGTCACCTTCTTCGCCGCCCGGCGAAATGGCGAACTGGCGGCGGTCGGCGCGCTCAAGCGGTTGGGCAATGCTCACGGCGAGATCAAGTCGATGCGCGCGGCCGATGCCTTTCGCGGCACCGGCGCGGGCGAAGCGATCCTGTTGCACCTGATTGCCGAGGCACGGTCCGAGGGGCTTACATGGCTGGGGCTGGAGACCGGGCGACACGAAGTGTTCGCACCCGCGCAAGCCCTCTATGCCAAGCACGGCTTTGCGCCCTGCGAGGCCTATGCCGACTACGTGCTCGACGATTTCAGCATGTGCATGGGGCTGGAGCTCTAGGCCATTTCCCGCGCCGCGCAGTTGCGGGCGATGAACTGGTCGTGCGGCGGCAGCTGGCTGGCAGCCTGCGCGCATTCGGCAGCGATTCGCCGCACCTGTTGCGCGATATCGGCCGGATCCGCCCGGTCCGCTAGGGCATGCAAGCCACACGGCAGGAACCGCTGGCCGATCAGCATCGATGCCCAGCTGCCGATCTGGAACAGGTGCCCGCCATCCACCGCCAGGTGGCCGCGTGCGCGCCACACCTCCAGCGTTTCGGCCAGCGTATCGGGCACGTCCATGTTGCGGGTGTAGCGCCAGAATTCGGAATCATCGCGCTCGGTAAGCTTGTAGTGGGCAATAATGAAGTCGCGCACCTGCTCCCATTCCGCGCGGGTGCGGGCGTTGAACTGGTCGCGCAGTTGCGGGTCCATCGCACGGGTGGGGAACAACTCCACCAGCCGCTCCAACGTGCTCTGCACGAAATGGATCGATGTCGATTCGAGCGGTTCGAGGAAGCCCGAAGACAGGCCCACAGCCACCACGTTGCCCACCCATGAGCGCTCCCGCCGCCCGGTGCGGAACTTGACCAGGCGCGGGGTATCAAGCGCCTCGGTATCGAGCGTTTTCAGCAGGCGCTCTTCCGCCTCGCTCTCGCTGGAAAAGGCACTGGCGAATACGTGTCCGTTGCCGGTGCGATGCTGCAGCGGAATCCGCCATTGCCACCCGACCGGATGGGCGATGCCCTGGGTATAGGGTTTCAGCCCACCCTCGGCCCGCTTTGACGGCACCGCCAGTGCCCGGTCGGAGGGGATCCATTTCGACCAGTCGGTCCACGGCTCGCCCAGCTCTGCCCCCAGCAGCAGCGAGCGAAAACCCGAGCAGTCGATGAATAGGTCAGCCTCGAGCCGCCGGCCGTCCTCCAGCACCACGGCAGAGACGAAGCCGCTTGTCGCCTCGCGCTCCACCCCGGTGATCATCCCCTCGACGCGGTCGACACCCCGGCTTTCAGCCACGCGCCGCAGGTGTGCGGCATACAGATGCGCGTCGAAGTGATAGGCATGGGTGTAACGGTTCTTCAGCTGCGTCTTGTCCGGGCCCGAGGGCGCGAAACGCGTCTGCGCGCAGGCGTGATATGCAACGTGGCATTGCTGCCATTCGGGATAGTCGGCGCCCGCATCCGCCTGGCGCCCCAGCAGCCACCAGTGGTGCAGCTTCACCAGCGCATCCAGCTCTCGCCCGACAGCGCCGAACTGGTGCAGATACCTGTCGCCCACGCGGCCCCAGTTGTGGAACTCGATCCCCAATTTGAAGGTGCCGTTGGTCTCGGCGATGAACTGCCGCTCGTCCAGCCGCAGGAAGCGGTTGAACTTCTGCATTGGCGGGATCGTCGCCTCGCCCACGCCAACGATGCCGATGGCCTCGCTTTCCACCAGCTGCACCTGTACGTCGCGCGACAGGGCTGTCGCCAGAGTGGCCGCGGCCATCCAGCCGGACGATCCGCCGCCCACCACCAGCACCTTGCGCAGATGTTCCTCGCGCGGAGACTGGAGGGCGTATTCGTTGTGGGAAATCTGCGTCATGCGCATCCTTTTGCGGTTTTGTGCGCGGCGATGCAATGCGAAGCGTTGCGTCACATGCGCCAGCGTGCAACCAAGGCATTGTGACTATGGGTCAGGGCATTGCTGGGCCGCCGACCAAGGCGGGGGATTTCGAAACGGCGTGGCGAGAGCTGCGAGCCGACGATCAGATCCAGTTCGCCCCTGTCGATATTCCCGAAGCGGACCCGCCGCCCGACTGGCTGGCCGACTTCCTCAACTGGCTGGGCGAGCTGCTTGCTCCTGTGGGTCGTTTACTGGTGGCAATCTGGCCGGTGCTGATGTGGGTGCTGATCGGCCTTGCCGTGCTGGCACTCGCCTGGTTCATCTACGGCATGTTTGGACCTGGCTTCCAGCGCCGCAAGGGCGGCAAATCCGGACGCGAGGAATGGGTGCCGGAAGAGCACGAGGCGCTGGCGCTGCTGGAAGAGGCGGACCGGCTGGCCGAAGCGGGCGACTATGACGAGGCGACGCACCTGCTGCTCAAACGCTCGGTGTGGCAGATCGCCGAAGCCCGGCCTGACCTTGTCGAACCCAGCAGCACCGCGCGCGAACTGGCATCCGATCTGCGCCTGCCCGAAGCTGCCCGCACCGCATTCGGCCTGATCGCCGCACCCGTGGAGCGCAGCCTGTTCGCCCTGCGCAAGCTTACCCTCGAAGACTGGCAGGCCGCGCGCGCCGCCTATGCCGACTTTGCCCTGGCCCAAAGAAACCTGGCAACGCAGGCAATCGCAGCATGAGCCGCCGTGCCAGCCCCTTCAGCGCGAAAACCGTGCTGGTGCTGCTGGCGGTGGGTTCGCTGGCCTTCCTGCTGCTGCTCTATGCGCTGGGCCAGGGCTGGACCGGCGGTGAGGAAGGGCGCGATGGTGGAAACCACGCCGCAGCCAACGGTCTGAACGGCCATTCCGGCCTGGTGGAATTGCTGGAGGATACCGGACACGACATCAGCCTTTCGCGCAATCCAGCGGACCGCGCGGATTACGGAATGCAGATCCTCACGCCTCCGTTGTGGAGCAGCGCCGAGGAGATCGACGAGATCATCCAGCAACGCAGTGATACCGCCGCTGGCCCCACCATGCTGATCCTGCCCAAGTGGACGGCAATGCCCGTGCCCGAGGTGGAAGGCGTCGACAGCCATGCCGGCTGGGTGGTGCTGGGCCAGCCAGCCTCTCCCCAGTGGTTCGGCGAACTCGCCATTGGCGAAGGCACGCAGCTGGCCATCGGCAGCACCGGCAGCTGGCAGGGCCTTGGCAGCAGCGGGGACCTGCCGGACGAAGCGGCGGTGCAGGCGCTGGTGGGCAACAGCGAAAAGACCATGCACCCGCTGCTGGTGGACAGCGAAGGCGACGTGCTGGCAGCCGAATACGTGCAGCCCGGCGCGTTCGACGAGTACGACACTTGGCCGATCATCGTGATTTTCGAGCCTGACCTGATGAACAATTACGGCATGGCGGATCGCCAGCGCGCCGCCATGGCCGTGCAGCTGGTGGCGGAGGCGACGGAAGGCACCGGCATGCCGATCCGGTTCGACTTGACGCTGAACGGCCTTGGCGCATCGGAAAACCTGCTGACGCTGGCCTTCCGCCCGCCATTCCTTGCCGCCACGCTGTGCATGCTGCTGGCCGCGCTGGTGATCGGCTGGCGCGCCTTCCGCCGCTTTGGTCCGCCGGTTGCAGAGGCACCCGCCATGGCGCAAGGCAAGCGGCAACTGGCGCGCAACGGCGCCGCCCTGCTGGAGCGCGTGAAGCGCTGGCACCTGCTGAAGGAGCCCTACGAAGACATGATCGGCCGCCGCGTGGCCAAGGCCCTTGGCCTGCGCAATGCCGACCACGCCCATCGCGAAGTGTCCATCGACCGGGCGCTCGCCCGGCGCGGCCACGACGGTCCGCCCTTTTCCCACCTTGCCGGAGACTTGCGCGAAGCCCAACGGCCAAGAGAAATCATTCGCGCTGCCCGCGCCTTGCGGACATTTGAAAGGACGCTGACAAAATGAGCATGACGCTGGAACAGACCGCCGAAATGGCCAATGCCATCCGCCACGAGGTGGGCAAGGCGATCGTCGGCATGGACGAGGTGGTGGACCACCTGCTGATTGCGCTGATCGCGCAGGGCCACGTACTTCTGGAAGGCCCGCCGGGCACGGCCAAGACCTTCCTAGCCCAGTGCTTTGCCCATGCCACCGGCATGGAATTCGGCCGCATCCAGTTTACGCCAGACCTGCTGCCGGGCGACATCCTGGGCTCCAACCTGTTCAACTTCCAGACCAGCCAGTTCACCCTGACGCGCGGGCCGATCTTCCGCGAACTGCTGCTGGCTGACGAGATCAACCGCACTCCGCCCAAGACCCAGGCCGCGCTGCTTGAAGCCATGCAGGAACGCAAGGTGACGCTGGACGGCGAGACCCACGCCCTGTCCGACAACTTCATGGTAGTGGCAACGCAGAACCCGATCGAGAACCAGGGCGTCTATCCCCTGCCCGAGGCGCAGCTTGACCGCTTCGCCTTCAAGCTGCTGGTGGACTATCCCAGCGCCGAGGAGGAGGTGGCAATCGTCAAGCGCTTCGGCGAACTTGCCGGCCCGCAAGGGCCGCTCGACTTCGGGATCGAACGCGTGGCCAATGCGGGTACGATCTCGCAAGCGCAGGAAGCGGTGAAGCAGGTAGTGCTGTCGAATGACGTGATCGGCTATATCGTGGCGCTGGTGCGCGCCACGCGCGACAACCCCGATATCGCCAACGGAGCAAGCCCCCGCGCCGCAGTGCTGCTGGCCAATGCCGCCCGCGCCCGCGCCGCGCTGGAAGGCCGCGCCTATGTCATCCCCGACGACGTGAAGGCGCTCGCCACCGCTTGTCTGCGCCATCGCCTGCTGCTTTCGCCTGCTGCCGAGATCGAAGGCAAGCAGGTTGAGGAACTGGTCGCCGCCCTGATCGAACAGACCGAGGTCCCGCGCTGATCCCGTGAAGCCGCTACGCGCTCTCTTGGCCAGGCTGCCTGCCATTCCCGTGGTGCCAACGGCGCGCACGCTGGTGCTGCTGGCCTTGCTCGCGCCGGTCGCAGTCCTCATCGCCGCAACGGCGCCCAGCGCGTGGATCGTCGCTCCGGCGGCGGGACTGTCGCTGCTGTTGGTGGCAGTGATCGATGGCTGGCTGGCAGGCAGGCTGGTGGAGCTTGCCTACCACGTTCCGCCTGATACCGAAGTCGGCCAGGAGACCCTGATCCGCGTCGAGGCGGAGATCGAGCGCGATGGCGACGCCCGCTTGCCCGAGGCCGCGCTGGGGTTCGAAGCGCGCCTTGGCGAAGGCGGTGCAGCCCATTTCCTGCTGCGGCCCACCGGTGGCCCAGGCATGTTCGCAGGCGAAGGCAAGCTGGTGCCGGTGCGCCGCGGATCGGGCGAACTGCACGACATGTGGCTACGCTGGCGCGGACCGCTGGGGCTGGCCGCGCGGCAGGTCCACACCCGGCTCGATGCCCGCCTGCGCGTCTGGCCGGACCTGTCGCCGGTCCGCTCGCCTACCCTGCAGACCTTCCTGCGCGACAGCCAGTTCGGCCTCGTCGCCCGCCGCATCCGCGGAGAAGGCACGCAGTTCGAGGCGCTCAGCGAATTCGAATCAGGCATGGATCGCCGCCGCATCGACTGGAAGGCCAGCGCCCGCCACACCGCCCTCTATGCCCGCGAGAACGAGGCCGAGCGAGACAACCAGATCGTGTTTGCCTTCGATTGCGGCCAATCCATGTGCGAACCGGTGGACAGCCTGCCGCGCATCGACCGCGCCGTTTCTGCCGCGCTCACCGCCGCCTATGTCGCGCTGAAGGGCGGCGACAAGGTAAGCCTGTTCGGCTTTGCCGACCACCCGCAACTGTTGACGCCATTCGTCACCGACACCCGCGCCTTCCACCGTCTGCAGAGCGCGGCCGCAGATCTCGACTACGTGCCGCGCGAGCCCAATTTCACCCTCGCGCTGGCGACCCTCACCGCGCGGCTGAAGCGCCGCAGCCTGATCGTGCTGTTTTCCGACTTCGCCGACCCGACCTCTGCCGAACTGATGGTGGAAAGCGTGGAGCGACTGGTGCGCCATCACCTGGTGATTTTCGTCACCATGGTGGACACCGAACTGGAAGAGCTCACCTCTGCCGAGCCCGAGACCATGGGCGATATCGCCGTCGCCGTGGGCGCCGATGCCCTCGCCCGCCAGCGGCAGTTGGTGCTGTCGCGATTGCAGCGCCTCGGCGTCAACGTCATCGAGGCGCCGCACGAGACAATCGGTTATCGCCTGATCGACCTTTACCTCGAAACCAAGCGCGCGGAGGCGATCGGCTGATGGTGCTCGACCTCTTCAAGAAGGCGGAAATCGAACCGCCCGCCGATATCGAGGCCGCGAGCCTGCGCTCCGACCGTTTCCGGCTGGAGCGCGAAGTGGACTGGCAGCGGCTCGACAATATCGTCACGGCGCTGGAAAAGGGCCGTCCGCGCCGGATCAGCGATGAGGACCTGCTCGACCTGCCGGTGCTTTATCGCAAGACCGCCTCCAGCCTGGCCGTGGCACGCGAGACCTCGCTCGACGCCGCCACGCTCGCCTACCTCGAATCGCTGGTGCGGCGCGCGTGGTTCCAGGTCTATGGTCCGCGCATCGGCCTGCTGGGCTGGCTGCGGCGGTTCCTGGGCGGCGGCTGGAGCGCGGCAGTGCGCGAAATCTGGCTGGATATCTGCATCGTGCTGGCGGTGATGGTGGCGGGTACGGTTGTCGGCTGGCTGCTCGTCGATCAGGACGAGCGCTGGTACTATTCGCTCGTGCCCGGCGGCATGGCCGGGGGCCGCGCGCCCGGTGCCGATCCGGAGATGTTGCGTGAAAGCCTTGGCACCACGGAAAGTGCCAGCGGGCTGGGCGTCTTTGCCGCCTACCTGTTCTCCAACAATACCGGCGTGTGCATCATGGCCTTTGCCCTGGGCTTTGCCTTCGGCGTGCCCACGCTGCTGCTGCTGGTCTACAACCTTGCCCTGCTCGGCGCTATGTTCTGGGTGTTCCAGGATGCCGGCATGGGCCTGGAATTCGCGGCCTGGCTGAGTGTGCATGGCACCACCGAACTGGGCGCGATCCTGCTGTCGGGCGCGGCCGGGCTGCATGTCGGGCGGACCATGGCCTTTCCGGGCAACCGCACGATCCTGGCGGCCATGCGCAGCGCCGGCGTGCGGGCGGCGCAGGTGATGGCGGGCTGCACCATCATGCTGATCGTGGCGGGACTGTTGGAGGGCTACGTTCGCCAGCTGGTGGGTGATTCGCTGTCGCGCTTCGCCATCGGCGGGGCCATGCTGACACTGTGGGTGATCTATTTCGCCGTCGTGCCTGCCCCAAGGGAGCGCGAGACATGAACGCCGTCAGCCCTCGCGCCATCCTACAGGCAGACCTGGCCAAGCGCCAGCGCATGCTGGTGACGCCTGAAGGCCTGTCGCTGCCGCTGACCGTGGGCGCGAAAGGCGCGCGCGCCGGGGCGCTGATCCTCGACATGCTGATTCTGACGATCGGCACGGTCGCGTTCCTGATTCTGCTTTCCGCTGTCGGCTTCGGCCTGTTCGACATGGGATCGAACCCCGATACAAACCCGGTGCTGCAGGGGCTGATGATCGTCGTGATCCTGTTCATGTTCCTCGCCCGCTACGGCTATTTCCTATGGTTCGAACTGGGGCCGCGCGCCGCCACCCCGGGCAAGCGCATCGTCGGCCTGCGCGTGGCCGCGCGCGATGGCGGGCGACTGACGGCGGAAATGGTGATCGCCCGCAACCTGGTGCGCGATGTGGAGGTGTTCCTGCCGCTATTCTTCCTGCTGGGCGGCGGGCAAGGCGCGGGCGTCGCGGGTTTCGCGGCCTTCGTCTGGCTCATGGTCTTCGTGCTGTTTCCACTATTCAACAAGGATGCCTTGCGCGCAGGCGATCTGGTGGCGGGCACATGGGTAGTGGAAGCGCGGCAGGCCAGGCTGAAGGAGGCGATGTCGCTCGCACCTGATCGCGCCGACCAGTACCAGTTCGGTGAGGCCGAACTGGCGGTCTATGGCGAGCATGAATTACAGGTGCTGGAAAGCGTGCTGCGGCAAAATCGTCCGGAATCCCTGCGCGAAGTGGCCGAAGCCATCACCAACAAGATTGGGTGGGACCTGGGCGCAGGCGACGAACGCGAGTTCCTCGAAGCATTCTACGCTGCGCTGCGCGCGCACCTGGAAACGGGCATGCGCTTCGGTAAGCGCAAGGCGGACAAGTACTCGTGACGGTGCTGCGCGATGCCACCCCGGCAGATGCCGAGGCCCTCGCCCGCCTGGGCCGGGAGAGCTTCTGCCATGCCTTCGAGCATCTCTATCGCGCTCAAGACCTCGAGCAGTTCCTGGAAGAGGCCTATTCGGTGGCCACCGTCGCCGCAGAAATCGCCGATCCGGGCATTCGTCACCAGCTGACCGAGGATGCACCGGACAGCGGGCTGACCGCCTATATCAAGGTGAAATACGAAAGCCCCTATGCCGAGCATTCGGATGCGAAAAACCCGCTTTGCCTTGGCCAGCTATACACTGACCCGGCACGCACCGGCGAAGGCCTGGGCGCCCGTCTGATGGACTGGTGCTTGGATCTGGCGCGAGCGCGCGGCTGCGATGCCGTGCAATTGTCGGTCTACAGTGAAAACCACGGCGCGCAGCGGTTTTACCAGCGCTATGGCTTTGGCAAGATTGCCGATATCGGCTTCTGGGTGGGCGAGCAGCGCGACGCCGAGTTCCTCTACGAGCTGCGGCTCTGACACACGCAAAACCGAATTGGGTTAAGGGGGCCTTAGGGCTTTTCCGTCATACCTGCCGGCGATGGGAAAACCTGCACTCCAAATGCCCGCCTTCGACGATGCGCCGGCACGTCCCTTGGCTGATGAGCTTGTCAACGATCCGGCAATCGACCGGATCCTGCAAACCGTGCGCGGCCACCTTGGCCTCGAGATCGCTTTCGTATCGCGCTACGTCGAAAACGAGCAGCGTGAGCTGACGCACGTCAGCACTGATCTGGAGCTGCCGATGGGCCCGGGATTTCGCGAGGATCGCGAAGACAGCTATTGCTGGCACATCCTGCATGGCCGCCTGCCCGAACTGATTCAGGACCCTGCCGACCACCCGCTGACGCAGAAGCTTGCGATTACCCAGGCGCTCCCCGTGGGCTGTCACGTCAATACCCCGCTGCGGCTGGCCGATGGCACCGTGTGGGGCAGCTTCTGCGCACTGGGCCGCCAGCCCGATCGCAGCATGACTCCGCGCGACCTGGCAATCCTGAAGAGCTTCGCCGGACTTGTGGGCGAACGCATCGAAAGCTCGCTGGAAGCGGACATCACCCTGCGCCACGCGCGCAAGCGGGTGGAAGCCATGCTGGATGGCCATGCCGTCACCATGTTCCAGCAGCCGATCCATGACCTGAACACCGGCAAGCCAGTGGGCGTGGAATGCCTTGCCCGCTTCCCCGATCTCAACAAGCGCGGGCCGCAGGCTTGGTTCGACGATGCCGAGAAGACCGGGCTGGGCAACGAACTGGAAATGACAGCCGTGCGCTGCGCGCTGGAAACCGTCGGCACCGTGCCCAATGGCATCTATGCCGCGATCAACGCTTCGCCTGCCACGATCCTTTCCGGCAACCTTCGCCGCGAACTGGAAAAGGCCGAGCCCGCCAACCTGGTGATCGAGATCACCGAGCACCAGCAGGTCGAGGACTTCGGCGCGCTGGCGCGCGAGATCGCCGCGCTCAAGCCTTTTGCTCGCATTGCCATCGACGATGTCGGCACCGGCTATGCCGGCCTGCGCCACCTGATCGAATTGCAGCCCGACATCCTGAAGATGGACATGGTGCTCACCCGCGAATGCGACAGTGACCCCGCGCGCCGCGCCATCGCTGCGGCCATGGTACAATTCTCCGGCGACATCGGTGCCAAGCTGGTAGCCGAAGGGATCGAGTCCGAGGCCGAACGCGCCGTGATGCAGGATCTGGGCGTCGACTATGGCCAGGGCTACCTGTTCGCGCGCCCGCTGCCCGTGGTCGCGGCGCAGCAGCACCTGCTAGGGGTGGCCATGGAAGAGTAAGCCCCCGCCCCCATCGAAAGACTAGCTTTCCCCGCGCAGCGCCCTTTGCTGCGCCCGTGTCATTTCGCGCGCGGCGTAAATGTCGCCGCCCTCGATCTGCACCTGCATGCTTTCGCGATCATGGGTGCGGAAGACGGACTCGGCGCGGTCGATTTCCTCGTCGCTCAGCCCCACCTTCTCCAGCGCCATCAGCCCCATCCGCACGGCCGATTCCAACACTTCGCGCACGACATATTCGGCCGGACTGCGGGCCAGATCAATCACCGTGCGCCGATCGTAGCCGCGCACATACAGCACGGCTTCGGGAAATGCCTCGCGCACCGATTCCAGCAGTGCCGTACTTGCCCCATCCCGGAAGCAGAACATGATCAGCTGGGCATCGGCCGCGCCGGCCTGCCGCAACATGTCGATCCGCGTGCCATCGCCGAAATAGACCTTGCTGCCGAACTGTTCCGAACGGTCGATCTGCGACACCTTGCGATCGACCAGCGTCACCGAGAGGCCGCCCGCCAGCAACACCTGCGCTACCGACTGACCGAACCGCCCGTAACCGACCACGATTGCCCGCGCGCCTTCATCGCGCGGCACTTCTCGCTCGCCTTCATCCTCCACCGGGATACGTCGGACGCGGCGCGTGGCAACCATCAGCAACGGGGTTGCTATCATCGACAAGGTGACAATGGCGCCAAACAGGCTGGCGGTTTCCGGTTCGATCAGCATGGCCGCCTGCGCCTGGGTATAGAGGACGAAGGCAAATTCGCCGCCCTGGCTCAGCAACAGGCCAAGCGCCAGGGCCTGCTGCCAGCGCATCTTCAGCAGCAGGCCCAGCCCGGTTATGATGGTGGTCTTCACCACGATCAGCAGCACCGCGAAGCCGATCACGAAGCCCGGTCGCGCGGCGATCACGCCAAGGTCCAGCATCATACCCACGGCAACGAAGAACAGGCCCAGCAGGATGGCGCGGAAGGGTTCGATATCGGCTTCCAGTTCGTGCCGGTATGGTGTGTCCGCTAGCATCACCCCGGCGATGAAGGCTCCCAGCGCAGCGGACAGGCCCAGCGCCTGCATCACCACCGCACTGGCCAGCACGGTGAACAGCGCCGCCATGATGAACAGCTCGCGCTCACCCAACCCACCGATCAGGCGGAACAGCGGGCGGATCAGCAATCGTCCGGCGAGGATCAGGCCGACGATGGCCACCAGCGCCAGCAGCGCCAGCTGCCACCCTGCGGGGCCTTCCTGCGCAGCCGGGTTGCGGCTCATGGCTGCAACGATGGTGATCAGCGGGATGATTGACAGGTCCTGGAACAGCAGGATCGAGAAGGCGCGCTCGCCAAACGGCGTGCGCAGCCGCCCGGCAGATTGCAGCATCGGCAGCACCTGCGCGGTAGACGACAGGCCCAGTGGCAGCCCGATGGCCAGCGCGGCCTCGGTGGTGTAGCCCGTCAGCGCCAGCACGGTGGCGGTAACGGCCAGCCCGCAGGCGGTGACCTGCGCCAGCCCCAGACCGAAGATCGCCGACTTCATCCGCCACAGCCGCGTGGGGCTCAGCTCCAGGCCCACGACGAACAGCAGCATGACGATGCCCAGCTCGGCAAAGGTGGCCATTTCCTCCGCCCCGTCGACCAGGCCCAGCATGTGCGGCCCCAGCAACGCGCCCGCCACCAGATAACCCAGCGTCGCCCCCAGCCCGGCGCGGCGAAAGGCAAGCACCGCCGCAAGAGCGAAGCCGAGCATCAGCAGCCCGTCGAGCAAGAGCAGTCCTGAGTGGCTATGGTCCATCTTCTAGATCCCGCCAGTCACAACCATTTCCACTTCCAGAACAGCAGCAGTTGCACCAGCAGGACCACACCGCACATGCCGACCACGATCCAGAAGGCGTGGGCATCGTTCACCCCTGGCACCCCGCCGACGTTGATGCCCAGCAGCCCGGTGATGAAGCCCAGCGGCAGGAAGATGCCCGCCACGATCGTCAGCAGGTAGGTTGCCTGCTCGTTGCGCGCAATGGAGCGTCCGCGGATGTCGTCCATTAGCACCACCGCGCTTTCCTTGCTGATATCCAGGTCTTCAAGATAGCGCCGCAGCCGGTCGACGGATTCGGCGATCTCGCGCCGGTCGTGCTGTTCGAACCAGTCCGGCGCATAGCGGGAAATCGCCTCCAGCGCTTCGTGCATTGGCCCCATGTGGCGTTTCAGGCCCAGGCAATTGCGGCGGATAACGGCGATCTTCTCCAGCATTTCCTCGGCATCGCCATCCTGTTCCGGCTCTTCGAGCGCGTCGAGATGATCGTTCATGTCGACGATGGAGCGGTTCATCCGGGTAATCATCGCTTCGGTCAGTTCGGTGATCAGCGCGCCGGCATCGGTCGGCCCGGCATCGCGCCGATCTATCATGGCGAGCACCCGGCGCGGGGTCTGCAGCGGGTGACGACGCAGCGTCAGCAGCCGCGTACCGTCGCACCACAGCTGCATGGAAAGCATGTCCTCCGGCTCTGCCCCGGGGTTGAAGTTGATGCCGCGCAGCGTGGCCACCAGCGTATTGCCTTCGCGGAAGGCGCGCGGTCGGGTGCGATCGCTTACCAGCAGCTCGCGCGTGGGTTCGGGAATGCCCAGTTCTTGCAGCCAGTCCAACACGCCGGGACGGTTGCGGCACAGGTGGACCCACAGCACCTCGCCCGGCTTCGAGGGTTGCCAGCTGCGCGCCTCGTCCCAGTCGAGCGGCCGGGCTGCCCCCACCCCGTCCAGCACTCGGGCAAACAGCAGGGGGTTGTCCTCCGCACAATCGGCATCGTTGCCGCCAGCGGCGCCAGTTTCCAGTTCGTCGTCGTCAGGATCGTCCATCGCGCACCTTCATGCCGCAAATGCGCGGGCCTGTCATTGCCCCTTCAAGCTCAGCAGCCTATATCGCTTGCCATGTCTGCAGACGCCATCTCCAAGGTTCGCCCCTGGCGCATGATAGAGCGCCGCCAGTCCCGCCAGATCATGGTCGGCAACGTGCCCGTTGGCGGCGATGCGCCAATCACGGTGCAAACCATGACGAACACGCCGACGGAGGACGTGCGCGCCACAATCGACCAGATCCGTCGGTGCGAGGATGCCGGCGCGGACATCATCCGCGTGTCCTGCCCGACCGAGGAATCGACCGCCCATTTCGATCAGATCACCCGCGCCGCCAAGGTGCCGATCGTCGCCGACATCCATTTCCACTACAAGCGCGCACTGGAAGCAGCCGACAAGGGCGCGGCCTGCCTGCGCATCAACCCCGGCAATATCGGCAGTGACGAGCGCGTGGCCGAAGTGGTGCGCGCGGCCAAGGCCAATGGCTGCGCGATCCGCATCGGCGTGAACGCCGGCAGCCTGGAAAAGGACCTGCTGGAGAAGTACGGCGAACCGTGCCCGGAAGCGCTGATCGAATCCGCGCTCGACCACATCAAGCTGTTGCAGGACCACGACTTCCACGAATTCAAGGTGGCAGTAAAAGCCAGTGACGTGTTCCTCGCCGTGGCTGCTTACCAGGGACTGGCCGAAGCGGTCGATTGCCCCCTGCACCTTGGCATTACCGAGGCCGGCGGACTGATTGGCGGCACGGTGAAGAGCTCCATCGGCATCGGCAACCTGCTGTGGGCAGGCATCGGCGACACCATCCGCGTGTCGCTGTCGGCAGAGCCCGAACAGGAAGTGCGCGTCGGCTTCGAAATCCTCAAGGCGCTGGGCCTGCGCACCCGCGGCGTCCGCATCGTCTCCTGCCCGTCGTGCTCGCGCCAGGGCTTTGACGTGATCCGCACGGTCGAGGCGCTGGAAGCGCGGCTGGAACACATCAAGACACCGATGAGCCTCTCGGTCCTCGGCTGCGTGGTCAACGGCCCGGGCGAAGCGCGCGAGACCGATATCGGCATCACTGGCGGCGGCGCCGGCAAGCACATGGTCTACCTCTCCGGCGTAACGGACCATCACGTCGAGAGCGAGTCCATGCTCGATCACATTGTGGAACTGGTCGAGGCGAAAGCCGCCGAGATCGAAGCCGGCATGAGCGATGCCGGACAGGCCGACGCTGCGCCTGCCCAAGCGGCGGAATGACAGGGGACGTACGATGAGTGACGAAAAGAAGGTCGAAAAGCTGACGCCCGAAGAGGAAAAGCGCATCATCGCCGAGAAGGAAGCTGCGGCGAAGAAGGGCGGAGACAAGGGCAAGTGATATCCGGCGGGGCTTCACTGGCTGCAAACCTGCGGCTGGCGGCGGCCCCGCTTGCCTTTGCGCTGATGGTGACGGGCTGCGCGCACGCGCCGCAAGCAGGCGGCGGGCCGCCGGAAATGACGCACCCCGAAGGCGCCATTTTCGATCCCTCGATCGATGCCCATGCCGCTGTCGATGCCGCCCTTGCACAGGCATCGGACAGCGACAGGCTGGTGCTGATCGTGATGGGCGCCAACTGGTGCCACGACAGCCGTGCGCTGACGAGCTACCTGATGGAGCCGGACCTCGCCGCCCTGCTCGATGCGCATTACGAGGTGGTATATATCGATGTTGGCCTGCCCCAGACCGGCGACGGTTTCAACCTCGACATTGCAGAGCGTTTCGGCGTGACTTCCGCAGGCACCCCCAACGTGCTGGTGATCGGCAGCGACGGCAGCTTGCTGAACACGCAAGACAATGCCGTAAGCTGGCGCAATTCCGCTAGCCGCAGCGCGCAGGACGTCTACGCGGAATTGCTTGCATTGGCAGGAGGATAGGATGACACAGGACCCAGCCGGAGCAACCCGGAGCCAGGCCACCTTACCTGCTGCCCAGCGCAACACCGCTGTCGGCGCATCGGCAACCGGGGCAAGTGCTACCGGAGCATCCGCCATCGGGGCGCTTGCGCTCGGGGCATTGGCTGTCGGCGCGGTTGCCATTGGCACGCTGGCGATCGGTCGGCTTGTAATCGGACGCCTTCGTCTGCGCGAGGCGAGGATAGACCGCCTGTCGATCGGCCATATCGAAATTGGTGACGAATAGGACCCGGCCCAAAGCTTGCTCCACGTCGTCCACCACGCCGATTACATGGCGCCGCGACCCGATCGCGGCACTTTCAGGTTCGACAAGTACTACCTCGTGATGGAGGAACTGCGCGCCAGTGGTGCTGCCATCACCGAACACGCGCCCGATCCCATGCCGCGCCAGTGGCTGGAGACGGTGCATTGCCCCGACTATGTCGAGCAGGTCTTCACCGCCAGCGTGCCGCGCGAGAAAGAGCGGCGCATCGGCTTTCCCGTCACGCCGCACATTGCATCGCGCGTGCGCCACACCAATGGCGGTACCTGGCTGGCCGCGCAGCTGGCCATCGAACACGGCTATGCCGCCAACAGCGCGGCGGGCAGCCACCACGCGCTGCACCATACCGGTGCGGGCTATTGCGTGTTCAACGACCTGGCGGTGGCCGCCAACCGGCTGCTTGCCGAAGGCGATGCGGCCCGCGTGCTGATCGTCGATCTCGACGTGCACCAGGGCGACGGCACCGCCAGCCTTACCGCGCTGCGCGATGACATTTTCACCCTGTCCATCCATGCCGAGAAGAACTTCCCCGCCCGCAAGGCCCGCTCCAACCGCGACGTGGGCCTGCCCGATGGCACGGATGACGAGGGGTACATGAAGGTGCTGGAGCGCGAACTGCCGCCGCTGCTGGACGGCTTTGCGCCTGATCTGGTGCTCTACCAGGCCGGCGTCGATCCGCATGGCGAGGACAAGCTCGGGCGCCTTGCGCTCACCGACGCTGGGCTGGAGGCACGCGACCGTTTCGTGATCTCCCAGGCCCGCCAGCGTGGTGTGCCGGTCGCCAGCGCGCTGGGCGGCGGCTATGGTACAGACCAGCGCGCTGTTGCCCGCCGCCATGCTGCATCAATGCTGGCCATGGCCGATGAGAACCGCCTTTACCCGTTGGCAATGCATGGGAATTAGGATGTCGTTCAATGGATATGCGACTTCCCCTCGCCTGTGTGCTGATCGTCGGCGCTGCGATCGGCTTTGCCATGCCTGTTTTGCAGGCAGAACAGGTTATTACGAGCGAGCGGGAACGCAAGAACAACGATCCGCTCATGCTTGGCACGGCCCAGCAATCCTCCACTTCGGGCTGGGGCCACGAAGTCATGCTGCAACGTGAGCATGACGGACACTTCTATGCCGATGTCACGGTCGATGGCGTGCCCTCGCGCATGCTCGTGGATACCGGCGCCAGCGTCGTTGCGCTGACAGGCGACGATGCGCTGGCCATGGGGCTGTACTGGGACGACAGCCAGGTCGCGCCGGTTGCGCAAGGGGCCAGCGGCACCGTCTACGGCGTCAACACCAGTCTGCCGCGCATGCGGCTGGGCGATTTCGAAGCGAGCGACGTGCGCGCCGTGATCATTCCCGAAGGCCTGGGCGTCTCGCTGCTCGGCCAGTCCTTCCTCGAAACGATCGACAACGTGCGGATCGCCGATGATCGCATGGTGCTGGAGAACTGACCGCCATGAACATGGGTAACCTCCTGCCGCGCCGCTGGCGGTCCAAGATCGAAGCCACGCGTCACGCGGAAGCGATCACGGGCATTCTCGAAACCCCGCCAATCGAGCCGAGACAGGATGGCGTTGTGCTGTTCTCGATGATCGGCACGGCGGTGCTGCTTCCCTACCTGGTGGCGGTGAAATCGCTGTGGCAGCACTTGCAGCGCGGGCGCATCGCCATTCTCGACGACGGTACGCTGACCGCGCAGGACCGCGCGATTCTGGCGCATCATTGCGGCGATCCGCAGATCATGCGCATTGCAGACGTGAAGCTGAACGAATTCCCCGCCGGCGGCACCTGGGAACGACTGCTGACCATCCTCGACAACCGCGCAGGCGAATACTGGATCCAGCTGGACAGCGACACGGTAACCGTGGGCGCCGTGCCCGAGATTGCCGATGCCATCGCGCGCAACCGCAGCTTCGTGTTCCTCGGCGGCAAGGATGCCGAAGTCGGCCCCCTGCCACTGAAGGAATTCCGCGAGCATTTCTATCCCGATGGCAAGGCGGATGGCCATGTGCAGACACGCATCGAATCCCGCCTCGATACCATCGATGCCGCGCGCGGCTGGAAATACACCCGCGGCTGCTCGGGCTTTGCCGGCTTTGCCGCCACGGGCCATGGCCGCCCGCTTGCCAGCGCCTTCCTGACAGAGATGAAGCGCATGATCGGCGAGGAGGACGTGAGCATCTGGGGCACCGAGCAGGTCACCAGCAACTTCCACCTCTCCAACGAGCCGGAGCCGGTGGTACTGCCCTACGATCGCTACATGAATTACTGGAACGAGCCGTGGGAAGACGACACGCGCTTTATCCACTTCGTGGGTACGCACCGGCACGACAACGGCGCCTATATCGATGCCAGCTGCGCGGCGATCGAGAAGCTAAAGGGCTAGCGCACCTGCCCGGCCGCTACATGTAGATGTCGATGTAGTCGGTCAGGCCGTCACACCATTCGAATTCGCGCAGGCGCCAGTAACGGCGGTTCTGCGTGACGGCGAAATGCCACAGCTTGTTCTCACTGCAAAAGCGCTCCCGATCGGGTGCCGCCTCGATGGTGATAGTGCCCTGGATGGTGAAATAGCCGGGTCCGATCTCGCTGACGTAACCCTGCATCGTCAGGCTGCCCTGGCCATTGTCGGCCACCTGCCGCGCATTGAGCGTGTAGGTGCCATCTTGCTCGATCAGGACGTTAGCCGTGCCACGCCGGTCCCAGCCGATCCATTGTAGGGTGACCCCGTCATTTTCCAGCAACATGCGCGCGCCGTCGGCATCATAGATCGCTGTGGCGCCGCTCTGTATGTATTCGGGGGTTTCCGCCGATGCCGGGGGTGTGGCTAACAGCGCAAGCGCCGCGATTGCGAGCAGTTTTCCAGAGTTTCGCATGATCAGCCCTTCACCATCATAGCGGCGGGAATTCCATGCCACAGAAGTGGTACTTCTGTAAGGTGTGAGCGGACTGTGATAGAAAGTGCTCATGGAACGCCGCCGTTTCATTACCGGATCGCTTGCTGCCGGGACTGCGCTGGCCGCTGCGCCGCGCCGCCTGTTCGCGCAGGCCGCACCTGATCCTCGCACGCGCCGCCTGCTCGATATCGCCCAGCGCGAGGTGGCGCGCGCTGGAGCAACGCTGTGGCGCAGGGACCTGGTGGGCATCGCCGATTTCGGCCTGCATTCCAGCCAGCCGCGCTTTCATTTCGTGAACCTAGAGGCGGGCACGGCAGAAAGCGTGCTGGTAAGCCACGGCAGCGGTTCCGACCCGGAGCATGATGGCTGGCTCAACGGCTATTCCAACCTCCATAACAGCTGGGCCACCAGCCGTGGGGCCTATATCACCTGGGAATGGTACGAAGGGCGCTACGGCACCTCTGTTCGGCTGGGCGGGCTGGACCCTGAAAACTCCAACGCCTTCCCCCGCGCCATCGTGATGCACGCGGCGAACTACGCCACGCCAGACCATGTCGCGCGCTGGGGGCGACTGGGCCGCTCGAACGGCTGCTTTGCCTTTGGGCCGGAGGTATTCCCCCAGGCGCTCACCCGGCTGATGGGCGGTCGGCTGCTGTTTGCCGACAGCCTAGGCATCGGCGCAAATGGAGAAACCCTCAGCGCACCTCCACAGGAGACACCCGATTTCGAAGCGATTGCAGCGCAGAACAACGCCCGCGAAGCCGCAACCCAGGCCGCGCGCGAGGCGGAGCTGGACGCAGAGGTCTCGCCCGAGGAATTCGACGACGCTTTTGTGATGCCCGACAGCGACTGACGGCGCCTAGCTGACCGTCGTGCGAATATCGTCGATGATCTCGATCACTTCCTCGTCGCTCTCACGCGCGCGATTGCCCACGCGCGGGGCGTCCAGCGCGGCCAGCACCGGAGCGTCGCGGTCGTAGAGATCGTCGAACTCGCGGAGATTGCCGTCCACGTCCATGCCATAGGTGAAATAGGTGATGTAGACCGGCATGGTGCGCTCCACCGGAACGCGCGTGTATTCCCCGCTCTGCGACACCGCCACGGCCTCGTCGCGAGTCGCGCCGCCACCAAGGATCGCCACCGTCATCGCCAGTTCCAATGCCCGTTCCACCCGGATGCAGCCATGGCTGCGCGCACGGTTAGAACTGTCGAACAGGTGCCGCGCGGGCGTATCGTGCAGGAAGATCGCATGCGGATTGGGCATGTCGAGCTTCATCATGCCCAGTGAATTGCCGGGTCCGGGCTGCTGCACGACGCTGATATAGCCATTGGCCCCGCGCGTGGCGCGATAGCCGTTGGCGCGCGCCCAGCGCGGGTTGCTCAGCACGCGGCTGCCCAGCCCTTCCCCGCGCACGATGCTTTGCGGCACCGTCCAGGTGGGGTTGAACACCACGCCTTCCACCGTTTCCGCCAGCTGCGGGGTGGCCGTGCGGCCCGGCGCGCCGACGATGGTGCGATAGGTGCGGATGATCTGCCCGTTCACCATCAGCCGAAGCTGGTATTCGGGCACGTTGGTGAGGAGGTACTGCCCGCCAAGATCGCGCGGCAGCCAGCGCCAGCGATCCATGTTGGCGCGGATCAGGCGACGGGTTTCGACATCTTCTTCCAGCGTCGTGGCGAGCGCTTCCTTCAGCGCGGCATAGTCGGCATGCACCGGTGCCAGCATGGCGACGATCCCCGCAACGTCGCCGCTTTCCAGAACCTCTGCCATCAGGTCAGCGGTGGGCAGCAGATCAGGATCGGGATCGACCACGAACCACTGCCGCCGCGAATCCATCGGCGTGCGTCCGTCGCGCAGGTCCTCCACCAGCCAGGTGAAGGCTTCGCTGGCTCGCACGTCGAGCTCGCGGCTTTCTCCCCGGGCGATTTCCGCGCGCAGCAGGTCTGGCAGATAGTCGGCCGGATCGAGGCCCTCGCTGCCGATCCCCTCGATCACCGCCGCCAGCGCCATGGCGTTTTCCACGCTCCAGTACTGCACCGCAGCCTCACGCGGGTCTTCCTGCACGACTTCGCGAAATTCGAATTCGGGCGCGGCGGTAACCGGCACCGCATCCTCGTGCTGCAGGGGGTCCTGCGCGAACAACACCTGCGCGCTCAGCGGCGATACGGTGATCGCCGCTGCCAGGCTCATCCCGCAGATGCGCGCCATTCTCATGCGACTCAGCCTCTTGGTAACCATGATTTCCGTGTGTTTCTGCCGTTTGGCGTCCACTGGATCAAGCAGCGGCGCTTAGCCGTGGCTGAACGGTGCCGAATCAGCGGGTAAGCGATTGCCGCGTGACCTTGCCGCTTGCCCATCCTAGGAGCGGCCCATGCACCAGCCGCAACGCCTCCTGCTGCCCTTCCTTGCAGCCTTTGCCGGAGTCGGTTTCCTCTCGCTGATGGATGCCGAGATGAAGGTCGCCTCGCTGCTGGCCGGTGTCTACACCGCCTCGCTGCTGCGCTCGCTGCTCGCCGCATCGCTCATCACCCCGGTGTGGCTGGCCCGCAAGAGCGCCTGGCCCAGCCGCCGGGTGATGCGTCTGCATGTGGAGCGCGGGGTGATCTCGGCCTTCATGGCGCTCACCTTCTTCTATGCCATCACCAAGCTGCCGCTAGCAGAGGCCATTGCCATCAGCTTTGTCGCACCGCTGCTGGCGCTGTATTTCGCGCACCTGCTGCTGGGCGAGCAGATCCGGCGTAGCGCTATCGGCGCATCGCTGTTGGGCTTTGCCGGCACGCTGGTGATCGTGGGCGGCAGGCTGGGCCGCAGCGAAATGGACGGCGATGTGCTGCTGGGCCTTGCCTCGCTGTTGGTCTCGGCCTTGCTCTATGCCTACAACTTCGTGGTCATCCGCAAGCAGGCGCAGATGGCCGGCCCGGTGGAAGTGGCGACGATGCATGCGGGTATCAGCGGGCTGGTGCAACTGCTGGCCGCGCCGTTCCTGTTCGTCCTGCCCGGGATCGAGGCGCTGGGATCGATCGTTGCGGCCGCCGTGCTGACGCTGGCCGGATCGATGGCGATTGCCTGGGCCTATGCCCGGGCAGAGGCGCAGGTGCTGGTGCCGGTGGAATATACCGGCTTTGGCTGGGCCGCCCTGTTCGGCTGGCTGTTCTTCCGCGAACCGGTGACGCTGCCCACCATTGTCGGCTTGGTACTGATCGTGATCGGCAGCTGGATCGCCGCCCCGCGCAGGAAACGTGGTGCCAATACCAAGGTGGCGAGCGTCTGAAATCAGCCGTTGGGCGTTTCTGCGGTGACGATTTCGTGTTCGGAGTCATCGTCGAACCAGCTGGAATTTTGCCACACCAGCCCAACCGCCGCCCCCAGGAAAGCCGCCAACACCAGTGCTGCCAGCATCAGGAGAACTCCCAGCGGAGCGCTGCGCCTGCGTGGATTCCCTATCGCCATCGTCAATCACTTCCCGTGTGCGGCCCTGCGGAACCCGCCGCATCCATGCCGCATTGCATCATAGCCCACTTGACCTTGGGCGCACAAACGCGCAGTTCGCCCCCAAAAGCGGCTCCATCCTCGCAGGACCGGAGCCGATCCGCAACGCACAAGAGGACCACTCGCCCATGACACAGGTCGGCTCCAACTCGCTCGGCACCCGCAAAACCCTCGAAGTCAACGGCAAGGCATACGCCTATTACTCGCTGGCTGCAGCGGGTGAGAAGTTCGGCGACATCAGCCGTCTGCCGCATTCGATGAAGGTCCTGCTGGAAAACATGCTGCGCTTCGAGGACGAAGGCTTCACCGTCGGCGAAGAGCATGTGAAGGCCATCGTCGACTGGCAGAACAACCCCACCACGGGTGACGAGATCCAGTATCGCCCGGCGCGCGTCCTCCTTCAGGACTTCACTGGCGTGCCCTGCGTGGTCGACCTTGCCGCCATGCGCGATGCCATCGGCAAGCTGGGCGGCGATACCGCCAAGATCAATCCGCAGGTGCCTGTGAACCTGGTGATCGACCACTCGGTGATGGTCGACGAATTCGGCCACCCCAAGGCCTTCGAGCACAACATGGAACTGGAATACCAGCGCAACGCGGAGCGCTACGACTTCCTCAAGTGGGGCGCCAAGAGCCTGCAGAACTTCTCCGCTGTGCCTCCCGGCACCGGTATCTGCCACCAGGTGAACCTGGAGCACATCGGCAAGGGCGTGTGGTCTTCGCAAGACCAGAACGGCGAACTGGTGGCCTACCCTGACACCTGCGTCGGCACCGACAGCCACACCACGATGATCAACGGCCTTGGCGTGCTGGGCTGGGGCGTGGGCGGCATCGAGGCCGAGGCCGCGATGCTGGGCCAGCCGATCTCCATGCTGATCCCCGAAGTGGTCGGCTTCCGGCTTGATGGCGCCATGGCCGAAGGCGTCACCGCCACCGACCTCGTGCTCACCTGCGTGCAGATGCTGCGCGAACACGGCGTGGTTGGCCGCTTCGTGGAATTCTATGGCCCCGGCGTTGCCAACCTCAGCCTCGCCGACCGCGCCACCATCGCCAACATGGCCCCCGAATACGGCGCCACCTGCGGCTTCTTCGGCATCGACGACAAGACGCTCGACTACCTGCGTCTGACTGGCCGCAGCGAGGAAGCGATCGCACTGGTCGAAGCCTATGCCAAGCAGCAGGGCATGTGGTTCTCGCCCGAAGACGAGCCGGTGTTCTCCAGCACGCTGCAGCTCGACATGAGCGCGGTCGTCCCCAGCCTGGCGGGGCCCAAGCGTCCGCAGGACAAGGTCGCGCTGCCAATGGTAGACGAGCTGTTCAACACCGACCTTGCCAAGGTCTATGGCAAGAGCGAAGCGGCCCGCGTGGCGGTGGAAGGCAAGGATCACGACGTGGGCGACGGCGACGTGGTGATCGCCGCCATCACCAGCTGCACCAACACCTCCAACCCCGATGTGATGATCGCCGCCGGCCTGGTGGCCAAGAAGGCCAATGAAAAGGGCCTCAAGCCCAAGCCGTGGGTGAAGACCAGCCTTGCGCCGGGTTCACAGGTGGTCACCGATTACCTGGTGAAGAGCGGGTTGCAGAACCATCTCGATGCCATCGGTTTCGATCTTGTTGGCTATGGCTGCACCACCTGCATCGGCAACTCCGGCCCGCTGGCCCCGCCGATCAGTGCCGCCATCAACGCCAACGATATCGTCGCTGCCTCGGTCCTCTCGGGCAACCGCAACTTCGAAGGCCGGGTGTCGCCTGACGTGCGCGCCAACTTCCTCGCCTCGCCGCCGCTGGTGGTGGCCTATGCGCTGAAGGGCACCGTCACCCAGGACATCACCGAGACCCCGATCGGTCAGGACCAGGACGGCAACGATGTGATGCTGGCGGATATCTGGCCGACCAACCAGGAAGTGGCCGATCACCGCGCCGCCAATATCGACCGCGAGATGTTCGAAAAGCGCTACGCCGACGTCTACAAGGGGGACGAGCACTGGCAGGCGATCAAGGTGGAAGCTTCGGACACCTACAACTGGAACCCGTCCAGCACCTATGTCGCCAACCCGCCTTATTTCGAAGGCATGGGCATGGAACCCGCGCCGGTGGAAGACATCGTCGGCGCCAAGCCGCTGGCCGTGCTGGGCGATTCGGTCACCACTGACCACATCAGCCCGGCCGGTTCGATCAAGGAAGACAGCCCGGCCGGCGAATACCTGATCAGCCACCAGGTGGCGAAGAAGGACTTCAACTCCTACGGCTCGCGCCGCGGCAACCACGAAGTGATGATGCGCGGCACCTTTGCCAATATCCGCATCAAGAATGAAATGGTCCCCGGCGTGGAAGGTGGCTTCACCACCTACAAGGGCGAAACGATGGCGATCTACGATGCGGCCATGAAGCACAAGGCCGATGGCACGCCGCTGGTGGTGATCGGCGGCAAGGAATACGGTACCGGCTCCAGCCGCGACTGGGCCGCCAAGGGCACCATTCTGCTCGGCGTGCGCGCGGTGATCGTGGAAAGCTTCGAGCGCATCCACCGCTCCAACCTCATCGGCATGGGCGTGCTGCCCCTGCAGTTCAAGGAAGGCGACACCCGCCAGACGCTGGGCCTGAATGGCGATTGCAGCTTCACCGTGAAGGGCCTCGACAGCCTGAGTCCGCGCCAGAACGTGGAAGTCGAAGTTGCCCGCGGTGACGGCACGACCTTCACCTTTACCGCGCTGTGCCGCATCGATACCGCCAACGAGATGGAATACTATCGTAACGGCGGCATCCTGCACTACGTGTTGCGCAAGTTGGCGGCAGCGTGATGCGCGGCCTGGTTCTTGGCATTGCGCTGGCAACCGGGGCGGGCCTCGCCGCCTGCGCTCCGGTTCCAGCTGTCGAAAGCCCAGCTGCACAGCCGGGTGCTTCAGTTGTCACCCTGTCCGCAACAGAACTTGCTGCGCTGATGGAAGCTGGCGAGGTGGTGCTGATCGACGTGCGCACGCCGGCCGAATTCGCTGAGGCCCGCCTGCCAGGCGCGCTCAACGCACCGCTTGGCACCTTCGACCCAGCATCGATCCCGATCGAGGCGGAGCGGGAGACGATCCTCTACTGTGGCAGCAGCCGCCGTTCCGGCATCGCGGCCACCCAATTGTCCGAATATCTCGGTACCGAGGTACGCCACCTCGAAGGCGGCATCCAGGCATGGAACGCAGCGGGGCTGGAGACGATCAGCGACGCACCCGCGGAGTAAGCGCACAAACAAAAAGGCGGCCTCTCGCGACGCCGCCTTCTCCCCCGATTGTCCGGTGATCCGGCTTAGGCCGCGACGGCCAGGTTTGCATTGCTGCCCTTACGGCGCCGGCGCCAGAACACTGCGCCTGCGGCCGCGCCGAACAGCACCAGCATCCCAGGTGCCGGCACCTGCGTGCCCGAAGAGGTGCCGGTGCTCGTGCCGCCCGAGGTCGAGCTCGAAGTCGAGGTGCTCGAAGACGTGCTCGACGAAGTCGACGTCGAGGTCGAAGTGCTGGTCGACGTCGAGCTGGAACCCGAAGTCGAGCTGGTCACATTGCCCGAGGTCGAGCTGGTGGAGGTCACGCCGCCGGTCGTGCTCGTCACGCCGCCTGTGGTGGTGCTGACACCGCCCGTACTGGTGGAGGTTGTGGTCGATACCCCACTGGTCGTCGAACCGCCCGTAGTCGAGCCACCGGTGGTGCTGCCGCCCGAGGTCGTGGTAGTCGAGCCCCCCGTCGTCGTGCTCGAGCCGCCAGTGCTGGTAGTCGTGCTGCCCCCGCTCGAGGTGGTGTTGCCACCGGTCGAAGTAGTGCTCGTCACGCCGCCTGTGGTGGTCGTGGACGAGGTTGCGCCCGAAGAGGTCGAGGTGGTCGAGGCCCCGCTGGTCGTGCTGCCGCCGCTGGTGCTCGAACCGGTAGTGGTGGACCCGCCCGACGAGCCGCCATAGCTGGAACTTCCATGGCCCGAAGAACCGCCGTGGCTGGAGCTGCCGTGACCCGAAGACCCGCCATAGCTGGAACTGCCATGGCCGCCCGAGCTGCCCGAGGAACTGCCGCTGCTGGAACCACTGGTCGAGGAGGATCCACTGGTGCTGCCACCGGTCGAGGAGCTGGTGCTCGAGCTGCCCGAACTGGAGCTGGAGCCACTGGTCGAGGAGGTCACATTGCCCGACGAAGACGAGGTGCTCGTCACACCGCCGGTCGTGCTCGTGACACCGCCAGTGGTGCTGGTAACGCCGCCAGTCGATGTCGAGGTCGTGCTGGTCACGCCACCGGTGCTGGTGCTTGTCGAGGAAGTCGAGCCGCCAGTCGACGTGGTGCTGGTGAAAGCCCCCGAACTGGTCGAGGTGGACGAGCCGCCGGAACTCGTCGAGGTCGACGAACCCGTGCTGGAATTGTCGTTGTCGATATCGATATTGATATCACCGCCGCCCTCGCCGCCGGTCGTCGTCGTGCTGCTTAGGTCGACAACGGCGCTGCCGCCGCTCGACCCGCCGAAGAAACCGCCGAAGAAACCGCCGCCGAAGCCGCCGCCGCTGCTGCCGCCGATAATGATCGGCTGGCCACCACCGCTACCGCCAATCGGTGCGGAAGGTAGCGGAGGAAGCGGAAGCGGCGCGGCCATGGCAACCTCTTCCTGGCAGCACTCGGTCTCGATCACGCGGCGCAGACGACGCTGCTCGCGCGGACGCGGCGGAATTTCGCGACGGGCCGTCGGCTCGTCCTTCACGGAAACCAGTTGCGGCTCAGCCTCTGCGTCCGTCTTGTAATCCACCTGCGCGGATTGCGGTTCGGCGACATGGACTGCCCCGCCCCCCACAATCGCACCGCCCGCGGCTGCGGCGGTGAGTTTCGCAATGGCCATACGTACCGACATACCTGATCTCTCTCAGCTTCGCCGGATGGTGGCCAATCCTGTCCGAGTGACAGCTCCGGCCTTTTCCGGTTCCTGCCAAACAGACCTGCAATTGCTTCATCCGCAATTGCATTAACCATGATTTTGCGGCCCTCGAGCCAAAAAATTCCAGTTTTTCCGGGGCTCAGCCCGCTATGTCCCACTATGGAACCGAAAACGCGGCCCGCATGGTTAGCACCGGGTTAACCGCGCGCCTCAGCCATCATCCTCGAACAGGCCGCCTTGCGCCGCAGGCCCCGATTCGCTTGGCACGGCCAGCCCCAGGTGCATCCACCCGCCATCGTTGAGGCAGCGCCCACGCGCGGTGCGGGCGATCAGGCCCAGCTGGATGAGGTAAGGCTCGATCACCTCCTCCACCGTGTCGCGCGGTTCGGCGAGGCCTGCCGCGAGCGTTTCCACACCCACCGGACCACCCTTGTAGGTGGTGGCAATCATGGTGAGATAGCGGCGATCCATGGCATCGAGGCCAAGGTTGTCGATCTCCAGCCGTGTCAGCGCCTCGTCCGCGATTGGCGCGGTGACGGTGCGGGCACCCTTCACCTGGGCAAAATCGCGCACCCGGCGCATCAGGCGGCCTGCCACGCGCGGAGTGCCGCGCGCACGCCGGGCAATCTCGCGCGCGCCCGTAGGGTCTATATCCATGCCCAGCAGGCTGGCGCCGCGCGTCACCACCCGCATCAGCTCTTCCTCGGTATAGAACACCAGCCGCACGGGGATGCCGAAGCGGTCGCGCAAGGGCGTGGTCAGCAGCCCTTGCCGCGTGGTCGCCCCCACCAGCGTGAAGGGCGGCAGATCGATCCGCACGCTGCGCGCGGATGGCCCCTCGCCGATGATGATATCGAGCGCACGGTCCTCCATCGCCGGGTAGAGCACTTCCTCAACCACCGGGTTGAGGCGGTGAATCTCGTCGATGAAGAGCACGTCGTTGGGCTCGAGGTTGGTGAGCAGCGCGGCCAGGTCGCCGGCCTTGGCGATCACCGGACCGCTGGTGGCGCGAAAGCCAACGCCCAGTTCGCGCGCGACGATCTGCGCCAGCGTGGTCTTGCCCAGCCCCGGCGGCCCGAAGAACAGCACGTGGTCCATCGCCTCCGCGCGGCCCCTGGCGGCCTCGATAAACACCCGCAGGTTATCGCGCGCCGCCTCCTGCCCGACGAATTCGGTCAGCGATTTCGGACGCAGCGCGGCGTCCGGGTCTTCCGGCTGGCGGTCGGGGGAATGGATGGGCACGGGATCAGTCATCAAAACGGGTTCACCGTGTAGCCCTGCTGTTGCAGCAGCGCGTGCATGGTCATGGCGGAAAGCGCCATCTGCACGCCGGGGGCGAGGTCTTCGTTGGCGATTCCCAGGCCCGCCGCGCTCTGACCGCACAGGTAGATCTGCACGCCATGCGCCAGCAGCGCCTCCACCAGCGGAAGACTGGCGTTTTCCGCGCCCCCACCCTCTTCATTGGCGTTACGCGCGGCGTAGGCTTGCGAGTGCAGCAGGTCGAAAGCTGCGCGGCCGTGCACCACCACGGCCACCTGCACCCGCTCCTCCGGCACGCCCGCGCGCACGTGCATGTTGATGAAGCGCGCCACGCTTTCGAGGCGGCGGCTGACAGTGCCCGGATCGGCCACCTCGGCAATGTCGAAACTGTGGCGGAAAGCGGCATCGGCAGGCAGCTGCACGTCCGTATCCACGCTTGCGACGGGGCCGAAGGTGTCAAACACCGGGCCGTAGGTAAAGCCGTCGGGATAGCCCTGCGCGGCAGCGGGAGCGCTTGCCAGCAGGGTTGCGGCCAGGGCCAGACCAATCATTCGCATTGCATCACTCCTATCCTGCGGCCTTCTTCAAGGCCCTGCGTATCACATCGGCTTCGCCGGCGCCTTCGCCCAGCTCGCCCAGCGCCTCGGCCACCGCGCGGGCGGCCACGGCAGGCTTGAAGCCCAGTCCCTGCAAGGCGGCGATGGCATCGGCGCTGGCCCCGCCAGCGGGCGCTGCCGCCACGCCAGCCGCGCCGCCGCCAGCAAAGGCGCCCGGCATGGCGCCAGCCTTGTCTTTCAGCTCGTTCACGATGCGCCCGGCCAGTTTCGGCCCCACGCCATTGGCGCGCGCCACGGTGGCTGCGTCTCCGCTGGCGCAGGCATCGCGCAGTTCGCCGGTCGACAGGGCGGAGAGGATTGCCAGCGCCACCTTGCTGCCTACGCCCTGCACCGTATCGAGCAGGCGGAACCAGTCGCGCTCCTCCGCGCTGGCAAAGCCCAGCAGGCGCATGTCGTTCTCGCTCACCTGCAGCTGCGTGCAGATGGTGCAGGCATCGCCGCGCGCGCCAAGGGTGCCCAGCGTCTTGGTCGAGCAATGGACAAGGTAGCCCACTCCGCCCACGTCGATCACCGCCCAGTCTTCACCGGTATCGTCGAGCGTGCCTGTCAGCTTTGCGATCATGTGCTTCCTTCTGCGCTTCTACCTTCGCTACTTGAGCGCGTCTTTCTGCGCTATCGCTTCCGCTACTTGAGCGCGTCTTCCTGCGCTATCGCTGCCGCTACTTGAGCGCGGTTTGTTCCTGCCCGCAAGAGCTGCAGAAAGCCAGCGCGAAGGCGCATTTGTCCGCAAGCGGCGCGCTAATGTGGAACACATGGAACACTGTCCTGGAGGGGAAAACCCGGGCCCGCACATCGCCCTGGGCAGAGGCGATGCGAGGGGGGCGGCAGGTCGCATGGCATTGCCGTAGAGCGGGACTGGCCGCGTAGGAAACATGGCGCCCACTCGACAGCCGCGCACAAATCGGCGAAAGGCCTCTCCCCATGAGCTGGAACACTTTCGGACGCGTCTTTCGCTTTACCACCTGGGGGGAAAGCCACGGCCCCGCGCTGGGCGTGGTGGTGGACGGGTGCCCGCCGGGCATCGAACTTTCGGAAGGCGACATCCAGCCCTTCCTCGACGCGCGCCGTCCGGGCCAGTCGAAGTATACCACCCAGCGCCGCGAGCCGGACGAAGTGCGCATCCTCTCGGGCGTGTTCGAGGGGCGCACCACCGGCACCCCGATCAGCCTGATGATCGAGAATACCGATCAGCGATCGAAAGACTATTCCGAAGTCGCCAAGGCCTATCGCCCCGGCCACGCGGACTACACCTACGATGCAAAGTACGGCTTTCGCGACTATCGCGGCGGTGGCCGCTCCTCTGCGCGCGAGACCGCAGCGCGGGTGGCGGCGGGTGCGATTGCCCGGAAGGTGATCCCGGAGGTAACGATCACCGGCTGGGTGGAGCAGATCGGCGAGGTGCCGCTGCTCTATTCGCGCTTCGACAAGGCCGAGATCGCCAACAACCCGTTCTTCTGCCCCGATGCCGAGACGGTGACGCGGTGGGAGCAGCTGGTGGACAACGCGCGCAAATCCGGCTCGTCACTGGGCGCGCTGGTCACCTGCTGGGCAGAGGGCGTGCCCGCCGGATGGGGCGCGCCGATCTATGCCAAGCTGGATAGCGAACTGGCCGCCGCGATGATGACGATCAACGCCACCAAGGGCGTGGAAATCGGCGATGGCTTTGCCGCTGTCACCAACACCGGCGAAACCAATGCCGACCCGATGCGCCCCGGCGCGGACGGTGGCGTGCAGTTCGGGGCGAATCACGCCGGCGGCATCGCGGGCGGCATCTCCACCGGCCAGCCGGTCACTTGCCGCGTGGCCTTCAAGCCCACCAGCTCGATCCTGACGCCGGTGGATACGATCACCCGCGAAGGGGAAGCAACGCAGATCCAGACCAAGGGTCGCCACGACCCCTGCGTGGGCATTCGCGGCGTTCCCGTTGTGGAAGCGATGATGGCGCTGGTGCTGGCAGACCAGAAGCTGCTGCACCGGGCGCAAATCGGCTAGGCCGATTTGCTGTTTGGCCGGCTTCAAGCGGCGGCCTTCGCATCCGCTCGCTTGGCTTTCGCTCTACCGGGCGGCCCGCAGTCGCGGGCTGTCGGTCGCCAAGCGTGACCAAGATCATCGCCAATGTCGGACCGAAGCGCCGGAAACGGTCAGCACCCTTGAAGGACGAAGGCGCAGCGGCGGCTTCGCAAGGTCAATATTGCAAAAATTGCAACATATGTTGCACTTTCCGAAACTTGTTCGCCTTTGATCGATTATTTCGATGTTAGCAATCGCACAAAATCGCTTTTTTGCGTCGCATCAATCTCTATCTGGCGCGTTGCATTTACAAACACACCGCAACCAAAAAGGGATTACAGCAATGGGTATCATCGGCAGCACCATCAAACCGTTCAAGGCCACCGCTTTCCAGGCCGGCAAGGACTTCTTCGACGTCACCGACGAAGACCTGCAGGGCAAGTGGAGCGTGTTCTTCTTCTATCCGGCCGACTTCACCTTCGTCTGCCCGACCGAGCTGGAAGACATGGGTGAAAAGTACGACATGCTGCAGTCGATGGGCGTGGAAGTCTACGCCGTGTCGACCGACACGCACTTCAGCCACAAGGCCTGGCACGACACCTCGGAAAAGATCGGCAAGCTGAAGTTCCCATTCCTGGGCGACCAGCTGCACACGCTGTCGAAGAACTTCGACGTGCTGCGCGAGGAAATGGGCCTGGCTGACCGTGCCACCTTCGTGGTCGACCCCGACGGCGTGATCCAGATCATGGAAATCACCTGCGAAGGCGTGGGCCGCAACGCCAACGAGCTCACCCGCAAGATCAAGGCCGCCCAGTACGTTCGCGAGAACCCCGGCCAGGTCTGCCCGGCCGCCTGGGAAGAAGGCAGTGACACGCTGGCTCCCTCGCTGGACCTCGTCGGCAAGATCTAAGCCCGACCAATCCCCAAAGTGGGCGGCCCTGCACGGGTCGCCCGCAACCTTCCCGACACCGGTACCTTCCCCCCGATTGGCCGGTTCGGGTCGCGCAGAGACCCGGGGCATTCCCCCCCTCCCCCCAGCCCCGGGTCTCCAACGCAATTTCCACCGCCCTTCTTCAGAGGAGACAGCCATGCTCGACGCCACGATGACGCAGCAGCTCAAGGCCTACCTTGAGAACCTGCGCGAGCCCGTAGAACTCGTCGCCTCGCTGGGCGATGACGAGAAAAGCGCGCAGACGCGCGAACTGCTCGAAGAAATTTCCGCACTGAGCGACAAGGTCTCTGCCAGCTTCGACGGCCACGACGAGCGCAAGCCCAGCTTCCTGATCCGCCGCGCCAGCGATGCATCCAAGTGGGTGCGCTTTGCCGGCCTGCCGATGGGTCACGAGTTCACCTCGCTGGTGCTGGCCCTGCTGTGGGCCGGTGGCCACCCGCCCAAGGTGGAACAGGAGGTGCTCGACCAGATCGCCGCGCTGGAGGAAGACCTCCACTTCGACATGTATTTCTCGCTGAGCTGCCACAACTGCCCGGACGTGGTGCAGGCGCTGACCCTGATGGCGCTCACCAACCCGCGCATCACCGCCACTCTGATCGAAGGCGGCACCTTCAAGGACGAGGTCGAAGCGCGCGACGTGATGGCCGTGCCCGCCACCTTCCTGAATGGCGAGCCGTTCTACAACGGCAAGATGAGCCTGGAGGAAGTGCTGGCCAAGGTCGACACCGGCGCCAGCGCCAAGGCCGCGGAAAAGCTTTCCGCCAAGGACCCGTTCGAGGTGCTGGTGGTGGGCGGCGGCCCCGGCGGCGTGGCTGCCTCCATCTACACCGCGCGCAAGGGCATCCGCACCGGCATCGCGGCCGAACGCTTTGGCGGGCAGCTGAACGATACGCTGGGGATCGAGAACCTGCCCGGCACCGAATATACCGAAGGCCCGAAGCTCACCGCCGATCTCGAACGGCAGGTGAAGGCGCAGGACGCCATCGATCTGATGAACCTCGCCACGGCAAGGAAGCTGGTCCCCGCAAGCCAGCCCGGCGGGATGCACGAGGTGCACCTGGCCAACGGCGCGGTGCTGCAGGCGCGCAGCCTGATCCTGTCCACCGGCGCCCGCTGGCGTGCGCTCGGCGTGCCGGGCGAGCAGGAATACCGCAACAAGGGCGTGGCCTATTGCCCACACTGCGACGGCCCGCTGTTCAAGGGCAAGCGCGTGGCGGTGATCGGTGGCGGCAACTCCGGCGTCGAGGCGGCGATCGACCTGGCCGGCATCGTCGGCCATGTCACGCTGGTGGAATTCGATCGCGCACTGCGCGCTGACCAGGTGCTGCAGGACAAGCTGCGCTCCATGCCCAATGTCGACATCCTGGTGAACGCCCAGACCACCGAGATTACCGGCGACGGCAACAAGGTGAACGGCCTCGTCTACAAGGACCGCGCATCGGGCGAGGAACACGAAGTCGCGCTGGAAGGCGTCTTCGTGCAGATTGGCCTGGTGCCGAACACCGAATGGCTGGCCGACAGCGGCCTGCAGCTGAGCAAGCATGGCGAGATCCAGATTGACAGCCGCGGTGCCACCAACCTGCCCGGCGTGTTCGCCGCGGGCGATTGCACCACCGTGCCCTACAAGCAGATCGTTGTCGCCATGGGCGCAGGGTCCAAGGCTGCGCTGTCTGCCTTCGACTACCTGATCCGCAATGCCGCGGTGGAGCAGGAATCGGTAGCCGCCTGACCCGCACCGACACGCACACAATCCGGGCCCGGCGCTGTCAACGACAGCGCCGGGCCTTTTCGTGTGAGCGCAGCAATCGAACGCCCCGCCTTCTGGCCATCAATATCGATCAATAAGTGCCAACTTATCGATTGGACTAATCAAGGGATCGAGCGCATCATTTCAGCATTATTGAGTCGAAGATAACCCAAGAGGAGAGAAGTGATGGATGCCAAGACCGGTTCAATCAGCGGCGAATGTCCGTTTCAGCACGGCACGGGCGAGCGCAGCCTGCTGGGGCGCACCAATGAAGACTGGTGGCCAGATGCCCTGCCACTGAACGTGATGAGCGATCGCGGGCTCTCTCCCAGCCCGATGGATCCGGATTTCGACTATGCCGAAGCGTTCAAGTCGCTCGATCTGGCAGCGGTGAAGGCAGACCTGACCGCGCTGATGACCGACAGCCAGGACTGGTGGCCGGCTGACTATGGCCACTATGGGCCGTTCTTCATCCGCATGGCCTGGCACGCGGCGGGCACCTATCGCATCCACGACGGGCGCGGCGGCGCGGGCGAAGGCCAGCAGCGCTTTGCCCCGCTCAATTCCTGGCCCGACAACGGCAACCTCGACAAGGCCCGCCGCCTGCTGTGGCCGGTGAAACAGAAGTACGGCGACGCGCTGAGCTGGGCTGACCTGTTCGTGCTGGCTGGCAATGTCGCCATCGAGTCCATGGGCGGCCCTACCTTCGGCTTCGGCGGCGGACGCCCCGACGTCTATTATCCCGAAAAGGTCTACTGGGGCACCGAAGACGAGTGGGTGAACACCGGCGCGGTGACCCGCATCGAGCCCGAGCGCGGTTTCGAAGACATCGAGGATCCGCTTGCCGCGATCCAGATGGGCCTGATCTACGTCAACCCCGAAGGTCCCGGCGGCAACCCGCACGACATGGAAGGCATGGCCCGCGACATTCGCGAAACCTTCGCCCGCATGGCCATGAACGACGAGGAAACCGTGGCGCTGACAGCTGGTGGCCATACGTTCGGCAAGTGCCACGGCAATGGCGATGCCTCGCTGCTGGGCGACGCGCCGGAAGCTGCCCCGATGGCCGCGCAGGGCTTTGGCTGGGAAAACCCTAACGCCGACGGCCTGCCGGATTCGGCCATCACCTCGGGCATCGAGGGGCCGTGGACCAACACCCCGTTCGAATGGAGCCAGAACTACTTCCGCCTGCTGTTCAAGTACGAATACAAGCTGGTGAAGTCGCCTGCCGGGGCGCACCAGTGGACCCCGATCGATCCCCAGCCAGAAGACCTCGCGCCTTCGGCGGGCGATCCGAACGTCAAGGTCCCCACGATCATGACCACCGCCGACATGGCGATGAAGATGGATCCGGAATATCGCAAGATTTCCGCCCGCTTCGCCGAGGATCACGAGGCCTTCAAGGATGCCTTCGCCCGCGCCTGGTTCAAGCTGACCCACCGCGACATGGGTCCCAAGGCGCGTTACCTCGGCCCGGAAGTCCCGGCGGAAGACCTGATCTGGCAGGACCCGGTTCCCGCTGGCACCACGCCGTCCGATGCCGACGTTGCGGCCTTCAAGCAGGCGATCCTGGGCAGCGGCCTGACCGTTTCCGAACTGGTGAAGGCGGCCTGGGCTTCGGCCTCGACCTATCGCCGGACTGACCATCGCGGCGGCGCCAACGGTGCCCGCGTGCGTCTTGCCCCGCAGAAGGACTGGGACGTCAACGATCCCGCAGAACTGGGCAAGGTGCTGGCGAAGATCGATGAACTGCGCGGCAACCTGTCGATGGCCGATGCCATTGTGCTGGCAGGCTGCGCAGCGGTCGAGCAGGCAGCGAAGGATGCTGGCCACGACATCAGCGTTCCCTTCACCGGCGGTCGCGGCGATGCCAGCGATGAACAGACCGATGCCGAAAGCTTCGACTGGCTGAAGCCGCGTGCCGATGCCTTCCGCAACTATCGCAGCGGCAAGCTCGCGGTGAAGACCGAAGACGCGATGATCGACCGGGCCGACCTGCTTGGCCTGACGGTGCCTGAAATGACCGTGCTGGTGGCCGGCCTGCGCGTACTGGGCGCCAATGCGGGCAACACCACGCATGGCGTCTTCACGGACCGCAAGGGCCAGCTGACCAACGACTTCTTCGTCAACCTCCTCGACATGGCGACCAGGTGGTCGGCCACGGACGAAGACGAAGAGGAATTCGTCGGCAAGGACCGCAAGTCGGGCGCGAACAAGTGGACCGCCACCCGCGCGGACCTGGTGTTCGGCTCGAACTCGCAGCTGCGCGCGGTGGCCGAAGTCTATGCCCAGACCGGCAATGAAGCGAAGTTCGTAAAGGACTTCGTGGCCGCCTGGACCAAGGTGATGAACGCTGATCGTTTCGAGATGGCGTAAGCCGCGTCGCCAGATCGGCACACACAGGGCCCTCGGCAGCGATGCCGGGGGCCTTTTGCTTTTTCGCCAGCCCTCCATCTGCGCGCCGGCTGCGTAGTTTCACCTAGCACCCGGATGAACCTTCGGGAACGAGGCGTGGGCTACCCGGCAAGGCATTCCGATGTGACAGGAGCCGATGGCCAGACGATGCTGAAACAGGTTGCCCTTACCGAAGTCGAAATGGGCATGTTCGTGCACAAGATGGTTGGCAGCTGGTTCGACCACCCGTTCTGGCGATCGAAGTTCCTGATCGAGGATGCCGATCGGCTGCGCACGCTGCGTGAAAGCAGCCTCGACGGAGTGATTATCGACACTGCCCGCGGCAAGGATGTTGCGCCGCCCCAGTCAGCGCGCGGCGATAACGGCAAGCAGGCGGCGGCAGCCAGACCCGAGGGCAAGGGACGCATAAACGCGATCCGCTCGCGCAAGTCGGTGGAGGCAAGGCCGCCCGCGCCGGTTTCCACCGCGCAGGAAATGCAGGCAGCGCAGGCGATCGTCAGCACGGGGCGAAATTCGGTCCACAAGGCATTCCTCGCGGCCCGGCTGGGCAAGGCGCTGAACGTACGCGCGGTAGAGCCGGTGGTGCGCGACATCCATGCGTCGCTGCAGCGCAATCCACAAGCCTTCAGCGGGCTGATGCGGTGCAAGCTCAACAACGAATTCGCCTATCGTCACGCGCTTGCGGTCAGCGCACTGATGGTCTCGCTCGCCCGCAAGATGGCGCTGCCTCCCGAGGAGATTTTCCAGGCCGGTATTGCCGGGCTGTTCCTTGATATCGGCACCAATTACCTGCCGCGCGAACTGGTGCCCGCAGATGGCGACTACCGCACCCTCGACCAGCAGATCTGGCAGCAGCACGTCATCCTGGGCCACCGGGCATTGCAGAACGACGAGAGCTTTGCGCGCCCGGTGCTCGATGCCTGCCTCGAACATCACGAGCGGATGGATGGCACCGGTTTTCCGGGCGGCCTTGGCGGGCAGGACATCAGCCAGTTTGGCCGGATGGCGGCGATCTGCGACACCTTCGATTTCCTCCTGACCGACAGCGCCGGGGGAGAGGCTCTGGACCCGGCGGCAGCGATCCAGCGGCTGACCGAAATGGAAGGCGCATTCGACGACGAGATCCTGCGCAAATTCATCGAATCGGTGGGGCTCTATCCGGTCGGCTCCTTCGTGCAATTGCGCAGCAACCGCCTGGCCATGGTGATCGATGAAGACAAGCAGGACAGCACAAGGCCGGTGGTGCAGGCCTTCTATTCGCTATCCCGCCAGCAGCGCATCACGCCGCGCCGGGTTGCGCTTGCCCATTGCGATGACGAGGACGAGATCATCGGCATTGCCGACCTTTCAGGCCTGGGCCTTCCTCCAGACCCGCAACTGCGCGAGCTGATCTTCCTGGGCGCACACCAGTTCGAGCAATAGGATCGTCCCCTAGCGCTTGCGCCGCAGCACCAGGTAAAGCGCACCCTCGCCCCCGTGGCGGCGGTGCGCCGTCCTGATCGCGGCGATATCGGCAGCGTGCTGGCCAGCAGCCAGCCAGTCGAGAATCTTGGCGCGGATCGCCCCGCGCCGCTCGGCCCGGTCTGCCGCGTGAACCGGGCGGGGCTTGCCGGTGATCACCAGCACCAGCCGCGCGCCCATCGCCTTGGCCTGTCCGATTCCGCTATCGAGCCGACGATAGGCCTGTTCCAGCGTGTGGCCGTGCAGGTCGAGCGTAAAATCGGGGTCCACCCCGGCGCGCGAGAGGCGGCGTTCCCAGTGCGAATCGAGGCCGGGTGCGGGTGGCGGCGGTGGATGCGGTGCAGGCTGGCGCAACGGCACATGGCTGTGGCGTTGCTTCAGCTTCTTTGGTTGCGGTACGGTCGAAGGTACTCCTGAACCCGGCTTGACGTGGTCCGCCTCCGCCTTTGGAGCAGGATTTCGGTGCAGCGGCTTCACCGTTGCCGCCACCCTGTTCCACAGCGCGCTTTCCTCGGGCGAGAGCCCGCGCGGGGCACGACTCACAGCCCCAGCCTCTGCGCCGAGGCCCTGGGCAGCAGCACCAGTGCCTGCCCGCGCCCGCTCATCCCGCCTGCCATTTCCCGCGCGCGCTGTCCCGCGCCCCAGAAGGTGTCGAAACGGTTGGGCCCGGTAATCGCGCCGCCGGTATCCTGCGCCACCCACATGCCGTCAGCCTCGTCGCGGTCCAGATCGAGCACCACAGGCGCACCATAGGGTACGAAGTCGGGATCGACCGCGACCGTGTTCTCCGCCGAAACCGGCACGCCGATGGAGCCGATCGGCCCCGGTCCCTCCAAAACGCGGAAGAACACCCAGCTTTCATTCTCGCGCATCAGCGCAGCGCCCGCCGCGGGGTTCTCGCGGATATATTGCATGATGCCCTGCATGGACCCTGGATATTGCCCCGGCCCGTCACCCAGCAGCCCGCGCTCGCGCATCACGGCGCCGATGCCGGTATAGGCATGGCCGTTCTGCCCGGCATAGCCGATGCGCAGCACTTCGCCTTCGGGACCGATCAGCTGGCCGCTGCCCTGGATCTGCAGGAAGAAGAATTCCACCGGGTCCGCCGCCCAGCCGATTTCGAGGCCGCGCCCTGCCAATGCGCCATCCTCGATCTCGCCGCGGGTGTAGTAGGACACGCATCGTCCGTCCGGCGTGCGGCGCGACAGCGGCGCGCGGCCCTCGCGCTCGGCTTCGGACGTACCTTCGCGCCAGCAGCGCTCCAGGTCTTCCGGCACGCCGTAGACAGGCACGTCGAACCCCTCGCGCCGCGCGGCACTGCCGGCAATCTGCGGTTCGAAATAGCCGGTGGCAAAGGCCTGCCCGTCGCCCACCACCACCGGGGTGAACCAGGCGGCGAAGAACGCGGCAGCATCGGTGCGCGGCCAGGTGGCGGCAGCATCGCAAGGCGCCACCCAGTCATCCAGCCGCGTCAGGCCGGAAACGTCCTCGCGCGTGCGCGGCACGTGGCAGCTGGCGACAAAGGTATCCAGCGCATGGCTGGCATCGATCGGGCGCACGCCCAGGCTGGCAAAGGCAGGCCCGGCGGATACGCCCAGGATCGCGGCATTGGGTGCGACCGGCACGGGTTGCTCACCCCCGCCTTCAGGGATGACGCGCGAACAACTCGCCAGCAGCGCGAGGCCGGCAATACAGGTGAGAAGGCGCGCGGGGTTCACGCGCCGGGTCGCTATCAGCCCTGGTCGGTCTCGTCGAGCAGCCACTGGGGGCTGTCGCTGCGAATATCGCGGCTGAAGGTCCAGATGTCGCGGCTTTCCACGGCATCGTCCAGCGAACCGGCGATGACGTTGCCATCCTTGTCGTATGAGACGTTGGCGATGTCGGACACGAAACGCACCGCGATGCGCGCCACCTTGCCGTCAAGCTGGGCGGAATACACCGTCACGTCCTCGATCCGGATCAGGCGGTTGTTCATGGTGATGCCGGCTTCGTTCCGCTCGTCGATCACGGCTGCGAAGCTTTCATAGACATCAGTGTCGCACAGTTCCTTCAGCTCGTCCTTGTCGCCGCGCCAGAAAGCTTCGAGCACGACCTCGTAGGCGCCCCTGGCCCCTTCAAGGAAGCCGAGCAGTTCGAAATGGCGATCCGCACTGGAAATCTCGCGCAGCCCCCGCTCGATCGCAGGCGGGAAACCGGCAAGCGCCCGGTCACCCGGCGCTGCCTCGACATTGGGCTGCGTCACCACCTGCGGCGCGGACTGCTCGCCCGACCGTTCAAAACGGTTGGTGGGGATGATCTCCTCCTCATGCTCGGCCCGGCGACCAAGCACCGAATACAGCCGCATGCCCAGGAAGGCGGCGATCATGGCGAGGATGACAATTTCTACGATCACGAGAATTTCCCAATCTGCCCGCGGTCTGCACAGTGCGCGGACGTTAACTCCTATTGTGGCCGAGATAGGCACCAATATCAATTGAACAAGCTCGCCTTAAGTAACCCTGAAGCGCGCATGCAACAGTCTGCCGCGATTTCGCCTCGCCAAGGCGCGGCATTGCGGCGATCCGAAAGGGGTGATAGGCGCGCGCCCAGCATTTTGTCCGCGCGCGAACCCATGCGCGCCCAACCAGCAGTGAAAGACAAACGAATCATGGCCGACGAAGGCGACGTTCTCAAGAATCTCGACACCGCAGCCGCCCCCAATGGCAGCGATACCGCGCCAGTGGCAGGCATCATCTCGCAGTATGTGAAGGATCTCTCGGTCGAGAACCCCAACGCCCCTGCATCCTATCGCTGGCAGGACCAGCCGAAGATGGACGTGCAGTTCAACATCGCCGCCAAGCCCGCCGGCGAGGACGTGACCGAAGTGGAACTGAAGGTAACCGTCACCGCCAAGCTGGAACAGGGCACCGCCTATATCGTGGACCTGGCCTATTGCGGCCTGATCGGCATTCGCAACATGAACGAAGCGCAGAGCCATGCCTTCATCTATGCCGAAGCCCCGCGCATCCTGTTCCCCTTCGCCCGCCGCGTGATCTCGGATGCGATTCGCGATGCCGGCTTTGCCCCGCTGATGCTCGACCCGATCGATTTCAACGGCCTTTACGTGCAGCGCATGCAGCAGCAGCGCGCGGCGCAAGAGGCCCAGGGCGGCACGGCTCCGGCTGGCGATGCTCCGGTCGGCGGCGAAGGCTGAGCCAAATGATGGCAGCGGGCGCCTGATCGATGAGCCTGCTCAAGAACGTCGGGACAATCGGCTCGCTCACCATGGTGAGCCGGGTGGCGGGCATGGCGCGCGAAATGATCTTCGCGCGCGTGCTGGGCGCCAATGACGTGACCGACGCCTGGTTCCAGGCGCTGATCATTCCCAACGTGTTCCGCCGCCTGTTTGCAGAAGGCGCCTTTTCGGCGGCCTTCGTGCCGATGTTTTCCAAGCGGCTGCACAAGCACGGCGAGGCGGGTGAAGACGGCCTCGCCGAAGCGCGCGCCTTCTCGCAGGATGTCATCTCGGTCTTCGTGCCCGCGCTGATCGCGCTCACGGCCCTGTTCGAGATCGCCATGCCCGGCGTGATCTGGCTGCTGGCGGACAAGCCGATCAACCCCACTGAATTCGACTACTCGGTCGACTTCGCGCGGATCATGTTTCCCTACATCCTGCTGGTCAGCGTGGTGACGCTGCTGACCGGCATGCTCAATTCGGTCTCGCGCTTCGGCCCCGGGGCCAGCTTTCCGATCATCCTCAACCTGGTGCTGATCGCTACGCTGCTGGGGGTGGAGGCGACGCACGGGGCGCAAAGCAACATCGTTGCCATGGGCTATCTCGTCGCATGGGCGATCCCCGTGGCGGGCCTGCTGCAACTGGCCTGGCTGGTCTACTGGGCGCACAAGGAAGGCTTCCGCCCGCGCTGGATCAGCCGCCCCAAGTTCACGCCAGAGGTAAAACGGCTGGGCATCATCGCCCTGCCCGCAGCCATCGGTGGTGGCGCCTACCAGATCAACACCCTGCTGCAGGTCTACTTCCTCAACCAGCTGGAAGGCAGCGCGGTGAGCTGGATGAACTATGCTGACCGGCTGAACCAGCTGCCGCTGGGAATCATCGGCATTGCCCTTTCCACCGCCATCCTGCCCACGCTTTCCAAGTTCGTGGGGGCGAATGACAAGCAGGGCGCGGCGCGCGTGCAATCCAACGCCATCGAGCTGGGCATGTTGCTAACCCTGCCCGCCGCCGTCGCGCTGGCGGTGTGCGCAGTGCCCTTCATCACCATGATCTTCCAGGGTGGTCGCTTCGATGCCGACGATGCGCAGGTGACGGGCCGGGTGCTGGCCATGCTGGTGGCGGGCCTGCCTGCCTATGTGCTGGTAAAGGTGCTGGTGCCCAGCTTCTACGCCCGTTCGGACACGCGCACCCCGGTCTATGCTGCCTTTGCTGCGCTCTTCGTCTTCATCGGCTTCAACATCGCCTTCCTCCAGCGGTTCGGCGTGGAAGGGGTAGCCGCTGCCAGCGTGATCGGCGCGTGGCTCAACTGCGTGATCCTTTACGTCGTACTGCGCGCACGCGGACACTACGCGCTCGACTGGCCACTGCTGGGCCGCCTCGCGCGCCAGCTTGTCGCCGCCGCCGCGATGGGCGCAGCGTTGTTCTATGCGCGTGACCTGCTGGTGGATTACTACGCCGCCGGGCTGTTCGCGCGATTGCTGGCACTCGGCGCGCTGGTCGCCTGCGCCGTGGTCGTCTACTTCAGCGTGGCCTTCGCCATCGGCGCGATCAATCGCAACCGCCTGGTCGCCTTCATGAAGAAGCGCGAGCCACAGAGCTGAGCCGCCTTGTCCCGGCGCGCCCTTGTGCTAAGGCGCGCTTCCATGACTGTATTGACCCTCTCGACCGGTTCGGCTCCGCGGCGCTTCGCTCTGCGCGGGCGGGCGGCCTGGCGATGGCTCGGACAATCCTGATCCGAACATTGCCGTCCTGGCCCGGCAGCCAGACCACGCCTGATTACTAGAGAGAACTTTCATGATCGTCGTTTCCGGAATCCAGCCCACGGGCAAGCCGCATCTCGGCAACTACCTGGGCGCCATCCGCAACTACGTGAAATTGCAGGACGAAGCCATGGTAAGCGGCGGCACCTGCTGCATCTTCCTGGCAGATCTCCACGCCATCAGTCTGCCGCATGATCCGGCGGAACTGCATTCCAGCACGCTGGAAATGGTCGCCACGCTGGTCGCCTGCGGGCTCGATCCGGCCAAGACCGTGCTGTTCAATCAGGCGCAGGTGCCTGCCCATGCGGAACTGCAATGGCTGCTGATGGGCACCGCGCGCATGGGCTGGCTCAACCGCATGACGCAGTGGAAGGACAAGGCGGGCAAGAACCGCGAGGGCCAGTCCGCCGCGTTGTTCAGCTATCCCGTGCTGCAGGCCGCCGACGTGCTGCTCTACCAGGCCACCCACGTGCCCGTGGGCGAGGACCAGAAGCAGCACCTGGAGCTGGCGCGCGACATCGCGCAGAAGTTCAACAACGACTTCGCTTCCGAGGAAGCGCCGGTTTTCACCCTGCCCGATCCCTACATCCCCGAGACCGCCGCGCGGATCATGTCCCTGCGCGATGGCACCAAAAAGATGAGCAAGTCCGATCCTTCGGACATGAGCCGCATTTCCCTCACCGACAATGCCGACACCATGGCGCAGAAGGTGAAGAAGGCGAAAACCGATCCCGAACCGCTGCCCAGCGAAGTGGACGGGCTGGCCGAGCGCCCCGAAGCATTGAACCTCGTCACCATCTACGCTGCCCTTGCGGAAACCACGGCGGAGGCAGTGCTGGCCGAGCATGGCGGGGCAGGCTTCGGCCAGTTCAAGCCCGCGCTGGCAGAGCTGATGGTGTCGGTGCTGTCGCCCATCCGTGATCGGTTCGTGGACCTGAAGGACGACCGCGAGCAGCTGGATGCGATTTTGGCGCGCGGCGCAGCACAAGCGCGCGAACTGGGCACGCCCACGCTGGATGCGGCCTATAAGGCGCTAGGACTGGTGCGCGGTTGAGGCGCTGGCAACTCCGCAACAAACGCTAGTTTCCCGCCTGGCGGCAGTTCAAGCCCGGTTCACTCTGTCCTTGCTATTGCACGCAGCATCGCAGAACTTTGCGGGCGTGGATTGAGGGACCGCGCGCGCGGTCGCCAACAGAGAGAAATGCCATGTTCAAATCCCTGTCCTTCACCCGTGCCCTGAAGCTGGCGACGATTCCCGCCCTGGCGCTGGGCCTTGCTGCCTGCGCCACGCCGTTCCGTGCGGACGTCTCGCGCTTCGAAAGCCACCTGCCTGCACCTGCCGGGCAAAGCTTCTTCGTCGTGGCCGACGACCCGGCGCTGGCGGGCGGGCTCGAATTCGCGCTCTATGCCGACTACGTCGAGGCCGAGATGGCCGAACTGGGCTATGTCCAGGCTGCCTCGCCCGAAGAGGCCACGCTGCTGGTGCGCTTCGACTATGGCGTGGACGACGGGCGCGAACGCATCCGTTCCTCCGGCTTCGGCTATGGCTATCGCGACCCCTTCTTCAGCCCGTGGCGCAGCTATGCCCGGCCAGTGGTCTTCCGCGACCGCCTGGGCCGTCCGCGCGTCGCCTATATCCGCGACCGGGCCTGGGGCTATGGCTGGTATGATCCCTTCTTCGGCGGCGGGCCGGATGTCACCAGCTACACCGTCTATACCAGCGGGATCGAGCTGAAGATCGACGACGCGCAGACGGGCGAGCGCCTGTTCGAAGGCAATGCCCAGGCCGCCTCCACCTCCAACCGCCTGCAATACCTGGTGCCCAATCTGGTGGAGGCCATGTTCACCGACTTCCCCGGCAACTCGGGCGAGACGGTGCGCATCTCCATCGCGCCCGAAGACCAGCCGGTGAGCCGCGACGGGCGGTAAGTCTCGGCACCGTATCGCACCTATCCACGGGTGGCTCTCCCGCACGGGGTAGCCACCCTTTTGTTGTGCGCTATCAACAGCTAGCCTTGCTGCGAAGGGGAGAACCATGACCAGAGCCGCCACCTCGGCCATCATCGCTGCCGCCGCGTTGTTCGCAGGCGGGCAGGCACAGGCCCAGTCGCGAACCTACGAACCGCTGGGCGGGTGGAGCGTCGAGCAAAGGGACGAATACTGCGCCCTCTCGCGCGAGTTCGGCGGGGCTGGCGAACCGGTCACCCTCTACTTCTATTCCTACGGCCCCATGGGCAGCCTTCGCATCACGCTGGAAGGCGACGACCTGCCGCGCAATTCGAACAAGGCCCGCATCGGCAGCGCCGGTTTCGGCGACGTGGCCGACATGCAGGACCTGCACGTCATCGTCGGCCAGCGCGGGGATGCGGGCACGCTGAATTTCCTCACCTATCGCCCCGATGGGGGCTTGCGCTTCGGCTATGCCTGGTCAGCCGAGTGGGACGTTTCGATGGACGTATGGTTCGATCCGCAAGCCACGCGCCTCACCGTGGATACCGACGAGATGGAGCCGCTGTCACTGGAGCTTGGCCCGATGGCCGAGGCATTGGCGGACCTGCGCGCCTGCGAGCAGGCGCTGTTCGACAGCTGGGACCTCGACGTGCCGCCCGCAGCCGACCTAGCCAGCCCGCCGGTAATCGAGAACGGGCGGCAGGTGGTGCGCGCCATCATCCGCCCGCCGGCCATGCTCATCAACCGTTCCAGCCAGATGGTGCAGGTGCGGCTGGTGATTAACGAGGCGGGCGAAGTGGACGACTGCGTGCTGCAATCCCCCAACTGGCGCCCGCGCGATGCCCGCGGCGTGTGCCGGATGTTCCGCGACATCGGCGAATACCGCCCCGCGCGCAATGCCGCTGGCGAAGCCGTGCCCGGCCTGCTGCGCGGCTATTACCTGATGCTGATCTACGACTGAAAAGATGGCGGGTGAGCCGCCCTTGATCAGAGGCCAGCCTCTGCAAGTCAGCTCACGCCCCGATTGCGGAAATAGCGGGGCTATGCCAATCAAAGAAATATCCATCAGGTTTTGGAGTAAGACGGTTGAGGCTTGCTGATCGCTCAGATGTCTTTTTTGTTGCAGTTCTCGGCGTGCTCTTTGGGACAGCAGGTGTCATCTTTTTTGGCCGCGCCGTAACGGAGCCCCACTTCTGGATCACATTGCTTTCGATCGTGCCAGCGATACTACTTCTCAATATTATGCGAGGGCCACTTAGCGGGCTAGACCGACTGCCGCGTTTCGTATCGTGGTTCTCAATGGGCGTGGCCGCAGCAGTCTGCATCGCACTGATCGGTGGACGAGATTATATCCTTTTGGATTTCGTCTGGTTTGGTTTCGCACTGGCGCTAATCGATCTAGCAGGAGAGCGTTTCTTCGCCAAAGACGAGGCTGAGTAACGTCTGCTTTCCACCGAAGAGCGGACAGCCAGCTTTACCGCGCGCTTACAGCGCCTCGTGCCCCCCGGTGGAGCCGAAGCCGCCTTCGCCGCGTGTCGTCGCGTCCAGTTCGTCCACCTCTTCCCACTCGCCTTGCGTCACCGGCGAGATCACCAGCTGGGCCACGCGGTCGCCGCGCTGGATGGGGAAGTTATCCTGCGAATGGTTGATGAGGATGATCTTCAGCTCGCCGCGATAGTCGCTGTCGATGGTGCCGGGCGTGTTGGGCACGGTGATACCGTGCTTCAGCGCCAGGCCCGATCGCGGGCGCACCTGGATCTCGTATCCCGGCGGGATGGCGACGGCAAAGCCGGTGGCCACCGCGTGGCGCGCGCCGGGGCGCAGCGTCACGTTCTCTGCCGCGACCACGTCCATCCCCGCTGCGCCTTCGGTGGCATAGGCGGGCAGGTCCAGCCCGTGTCCGTGCGGCAGGCGCTTGAGCTTGACGGGGATACGATCAGTCATCGGCGGTCAGTTTCTCGGCAATTTCCTCGACCAGCTTGTGAGCCACGTCCTGCTTGGTCATCGGATCCCAATGCTCCACCTTGCCTTCCTTGACGAGGTGCACCTGGTTGTTGTCCCCGCCCATCACGTCGCCAGAGACATCGTTGGCCACGATCCAGTCGACGCCCTTGCTCTTGCGCTTCTTGCGGGCGTTTTCGACCACGTCGTTGGTCTCGGCGGCGAAGCCGATCAGCAGGTCGGGCCGCTTGGGATTGGCGGCCACGCTGGCCAGGATATCGGGGTTCTCCGTCAGCACCAGCGCTGGCGGGGCAGAGCCGCGCTTCTTGATCTTGATGTCGTTGTAATCCTTGGTGCGCCAGTCAGCCACGGCAGCGGCCATGATCGCGGCATCCACCGGCAGCGCCTCGCGCACGGCCTTGGCCATTTCTTCCGCGCTTTCCACGTCAATGCGTTCCACCCCCAGCGGGGTGCGCAAGTGTACAGGGCCGGTGACCAGCGTGACCTTGGCCCCCGCCGCCGCCGCTGCGGCAGCAATGGCAAAACCCTGCTTGCCGCTGGACCGATTGGCCAGGTAGCGCACCGGATCAATCGGCTCGTGCGTGGGCCCGGCGGTGACAAGGATATGTTTCCCATACAGCGGGCGATGCTCGATATCCTGTTCGAAAGCGGGCTGCCCCGCCAGCGGATCGAAGGTGTCGATCGGATCGAGTTCGGGCGACTGCACGTGGCCCGGCTCCAGCGGGTTGACCGGCGCGGCAGCTTCCTCGCCTTCGAACGGTTGCGGCGCTTCCTGCCGCGCGTTCACCTCGTGGTTGATCGCCTCGCGGTCGGTCGGCGGGGCGGCCTTGGCCTTGCCCTTGGTCGCCATCAGGTGTTCGGCACCGGTAAAGTCCGGTTCGGGCAGGTCCGGGCCGGTATAGGCGCTCTCGCCTTCCAGCTCGCCCTCTTCCAGCTCCTCACCATCATAGGTGACTTCCTCGTCTGCGATCTTGCGCGGAGTGGACCGCGGGATGATGCTGGCCAGCATCCCGGCCAGGCCACCAGGATGGTCCTTGCCAAGATCGCTGTCGTCTTCCTCGTAGTGTTCTTCTTCGGCGCCCGCTTCCACGGCGCGCAGGTAATCCTCGATATCCTGGCCGACCACGCCCGGATCGAGGCCCAGCATGTCGGCGATTTCCAGCCACACCATTTCGGGTTCGGGCAGGCGACCGGGGCCGAATTCGCCGCAGGCCATGGCACCTTCGTCAGGCGTCATCACCCGCACGCCGGAATCGCGCAGCGTCTCGATATTGCGCTGGGTAGCGGGATGCTCCCACATCTTCACGTTCATGGCGGGCACGGCGAGCACCGGCTTGTCGGTGGCGAGGATCAGCGTGGTGGCAAGATCGTCGGCAATACCGGCGGTCATTTTCGCCATCAGGTCTGCCGTGGCAGGGCAGACAACCACCAGGTCCGCCTCGCGCGAAAGCTGGATATGGCCGATCTCGGCCTCGTTCTTCAGGTCCCACAGCGAGGTGTGCACCTGGTTGCCCGACAGCGCGGCCAGCGCCATGGGCGTGACGAATTGCGCACCGCCTTCGGTAAGCACGCAATTGGTCTCGCCGCCGCCCTTGGCAATCAGGCGGACGAGTTCGCAAGACTTGTAGGCAGCGATGCCGCCACCCACGACAAGCAGGATTCTGGGACTGGTCGACTGTGCCTCCCGTTCGTCTACGTCTATCCGCTGCTCGAGCATTGGTTGATAGGCCTGCTAATAGTCCAAGCAGGTCACATCGCAAATGATGGTTAAGTTTGCATTTAGGCGCTGTCTCTAGGCTCGCCCTCTTGCAGCTCGAAAAAGATCACCCAGCGCACGCGGGGCAAGGGCCAGCCCGGCGATGTAGGCGGGCAGCGTCAGTTGCACCCAGTAAAAGTTCTCCGGCCGGGCAAACAGCGCCATCGCCATGAAGAACCCGGCAAACCACAGCGCGGCAAACAGCCCCATCCGTCCACCCAGCCCCAGCCAGCCGACAAAGGGCAGCACGGCCAGCGGCGCCGCCACGCTGACAGGCAGCACCAGCAGCGCGGTAAGGCGCGAAAGCGCCATCAGCGGCAAGGCAAGGCCGATCATCGCGTCCCACCCTTGCGAGGACCGATCGCCGGGCAGGCGCTGCGCCTCGACCCCGAGATGGTGCAGGTACATGCCCAGCGCGAAGACCAGCAGCAGCGCGACCAGCGCCGCCACCTCGCGCCAGCGTTTCTCCGCCAGCGCAAAGGCCAGCCACAGCAGCACGAAGGGCGCGGCCAGCTCGCGCACCGCCAGCGCCAGGCCTGCGGCAAGCAGGCTCGGCCACCAGCGCTGCGGGGTGTAGAGCGTGAATGCCAGCGTCAGCAGCAGGCCTGCCAGCAGTTCGTGGATCAGCCCTGCCTGCGGCGCTGCCACCGCCGCTCCGCCCAGCGCCAGCATGACCAGCGCACCCATGCGTTCGGGCAGCGTCATCGCCTGTGGCAAGCGCTGGTAGAAAGCGGCGAGGCAGCCCAGCAGCAGCACCATGCCCAGCACGCGCACGCCATCCACGCCGATGCTGCCTTGCAGCCACGCCATGGTGGGCAGGCGCACGGTGACAAAGGGCTGCGTCGGATAGTTGCGCATGCGATGTTCATGCATGGCGGCTGCGTAATAGTCCTCGCCAGCTGCCACCCGCTCGGCAATGCGCCTGTACAGGGCAAGGTCGCCCTGCGCGGGTTCGGCAGAACGTTCCGCCCTTTGCTCGATCTGCGCGGTTTCCGCCTGGTCCACCGGCGCCACTGCCACGGCGCTCCACGCCATCAGCACCGCCAGCAGCGCCAGCGCACCCGCCGCCGACCAGCGCGGCAGACGCGCCAGCGGGCGGCCAAGGCTTTCCCACCAGGCAAGCGGATTGGTCATGCTGCTTGTCTGGCCTGGGAGCAGCGCTGGCTCAACCGGCAGCGGGGGATTTCCCCAATCCTCGGTCGACTTCGCCTCAACCGATCTGGCCTCAGCCGATCAGCCCGGCCAGGCTGGCGCCCCACACCGCCGCCCCGCCCAGCACGGCGGCCGCGGCATAGCCCAGCCAGCCGCTACCCCCGGTTTCGGCACGGCGCTGGCGGCGTTCCCAAAGCAGCTCGATCTCGGGCAGCGGCGGCGGTTCGGGCGCGCCGCCCTTGGGCGGAAAGCGATCCTCTATCCGGCGCACGAGGTCCGGCAGGCGCAGCAGCGTGTCGACATCGGTGCGGATGCGGTCGGCAATCGCGGCTTCCGGGCCCAGCTCGTCGCGAATCCAGCTGCGCACATATGGGGCGGATACGTCCCACATATTGATTTGCGGATGCAGCTGGGTGGCGATCCCTTCCACCATTACCATGGTCTTCTGCAGCAGCAGCAGGTGCGGCTGGGTCTGCATGTCGAAATCGCGGGTTATGGCAAACAGCCCGTCGAGCATCTGGCCCACGCTCAGTTCGCTCACCGGCTTGCCGCGCATCGGCTCGCCCACGGCGCGCAGCGCAGTCGCGAATTCCTCCACCGAGTGGTAGCTGGGCACATATTGCGCCTCGAAATGGATTTCCGCCACGCGCCGGTAATTGCCGGTGATCAGGCCGTAGAGGATTTCCGCCAGCCATTGCCGCGCACGGCGGTTGATGCGGCCCATGATGCCGAAATCGATCGCCGCGATGGTGCCGTCGGCTTTCACGAACAGGTTGCCCTGGTGCATGTCGGCATGGAAGAAGCCGCCGCTGATCGCCTGTGTCAGGAAGGCGAGCACCAGTCGGCCGGCGAGATCGGGCAGGTCGTGGCCGGCTTCCAGCAATGCCTGCCGGTCGCTGATCTTCAACCCGTCGATCCACTCGATCGTCAGCACGCGGCCATTGGTGCGGTCCCAGTCGATGCCGGGAATTTCGTAGCCATGCACGCCGCGCATGCTTTCGGCGAGTTCGGAGGCAGAGGCCGCCTCGCGCCGGAAATCGAGTTCGGAATTGGTCCAGCGCTTGAAATTGGCGATGGTCAACCGCGGGCGCAGACGGCGCGCCTCCCCGCCCATGGCTTCCAGATGGGCCGCGGCCCATTCATAGGTGGCGATATCCTGTGCGAACTTTTCGCGGATGCCCGGACGCAGCACCTTGATCGCCACCACGCGGCCATCGGTGGTGACGCCCTTGTGCACCTGCGCGATGCTTGCAGCGCCGACCGGATCGGGGTCCACCTCGCTGAAGATCTCCTCCAGCGGACGCTCGAAACTGCTCTCGATCTGCTTGCGGATGGCCTCGAAGGGCACGGGCGGCAGGCTGTCCTGCAGGCTCAGCAGGTTCTTCGCCGCTTCGTCACCGACCAGATCCGGCCGCGTGGCTAGCGTCTGCCCCAGCTTGATCGCGGCCGGGCCAATATCGCGGAAGGCCGTGGCGTAATCGGGCTCCCCGGTATTGCCGGTGAAGGTGGACCAGCGCGCATATTTTGCCAGCGTCTTTACCGGCACCGGCGTGTTCGGATCGTTCTCGATCCCCAACAGCGCACGGTGGCGCGCCAGCGTGCGGCCCCACGTAAAGAGCCGCCAGATATGCGTTGCAGGCCGTGTCACCCGGTCAGACTTTCCACCCGGAGTGGATGTTCACCGCGCCGCCGAGAATGGTCTCAACCCGCGTGCGCACGAAGCCTGCATCGCGGATCATGCCTTCAAACACCGGCGGTCTTGGAAAGCGACGAATGCTCTCTGCAAGATAGCGGTAGCTGTCCTCGTCATCGGCGATGGCCTTGCCGATCTTCGGCATCAGCTTGTGCGAATAGGCGTCGTAGACTTCCTTGAAGCCGGGCCATTCGGTGGTGGAAAATTCCATGCAATAGAAGCGCCCGCCGTATTTCAGCACGCGGTGCGCCTCGCGCAGCGCCTTGTCGATGTGGGTCACATTGCGAATGCCGAAAACGATGGTGTAGGCGTCAAACTGCTTGTCCGGGTAAGAGAGCTCTTCGGCATTCTGGCACGACCAGCTCAGGCCATCAATGCCGCGCTCCATGGCGCGCTCAATGCCCACATCGAGCATGTCCTGGTTGATATCGGCCACCACCACTTCAGCGCCCTTTGCGGCCATGCGGAAGGCGATATCGCCCGTGCCGCCCGCCATATCGAGGATCGCCTCGCCCGGCTGCGGCTTTACCCGGCGCACGAACTGGTCCTTCCAAAGCCGGTGCATCCCGCCGGACATGGCATCGTTCATGATGTCATACTTGCGCGCGACATTGGAGAAGACCGCTCCCACGCGCTGCGTCTTTTCTTCCGGGGCGACATCTTCGTAGCCGAAGGAGACTGTTTCGTTAGCTGGGTCGATCATGCCAGCCCACTTAGGGGCAATTGTCCGCAGCGCAAAGGGTGTTAAAGGGCTGGGTCATGCCGGAACTTCCCGAAGTCGAAACCACCGTGCGCGGACTGGCGCGATTCCTCGATGGCGAGCGGATCGAACGCGTCGTGCTTGGGCGGCCCGACATGCGCTTTCCCTTCCCAGAGGGATTGGGCCAGGCACTGACCGGCGCGCGCGTCACCGGACTGGGCCGGCGCGCCAAGTATGGCCTGATCGACACAGACCGCGCACAGACCATGGTGTTCCACCTTGGCATGAGCGGGCGCTGGCGGATCGATCCCGACGTACCCGACAAGCACGACCACCTGCTGCTGGAAACCGCCGACCACCGCTTCGCACTGAACGACCCGCGCCGGTTCGGCTACGTCGACCTGGTGGAGACGGTCGCGCTGGACGCATGGCCCGCCTTCGCCGCCCTGGGGCCGGAGCCGCTGGGCGATGACCTCACCGTCGATCACCTGCGCGCCGCGATCAGGGGGCGCAAGCAGGCGATCAAGCTGCTGCTGCTGGACCAGCACGTGGTGGCTGGCCTTGGCAACATATACGTGTGCGAGGCGCTGCACCGCGCCGGCATCCATCCGCGCAAGGCTGGCGGCCAGGTCTATCGCCCGGCGCTGGAAAGGCTGGTGCCCGCGATCAAGCAGGTGCTCGAGCAATCGATTCGCGACGGTGGCTCAACCTTACGCGACTATGCCCGGCCTGACGGCGAGCTGGGCTATTTCGCCACGCGCTTCCTGGTCTATGGCCGTGACGGGCAGGCTTGCCTGACCTGTGGCAACGCCTCGATCCGGCGCATCGTGCAGGGCGGGCGCAGCACCTGGTTCTGTCCTTCCTGCCAGAAGTAGGGAAAAGCTTGCATTTTCGGATCACACGAACTAACTGCGCCGCTTTCCGGCGGTAGTCCCGCCGATTCAGCAATTCGCAGAACAGGATCAAACGGGCGGCGCCGCTGCTCGAAACAAGGACAGACATGGCCAATACGCTGCAAGCCAAGAAGCGCATCCGTCGCAACAACCGCCGCGCCGAAATCAACGGTGCCCGCATGAGCCGCATCCGTTCCTTCATCAAGAAGGTGGAAGTGGCCTGCACCGAAGGCAACAAGGATGAAGCCCAGGCCGCGCTGAAGAACGCCCAGCCGGAAATCGCGCGCGGGGTTGCCAGGGGCGTGCTGCACAAGAACACGGCGGCCCGCAAGATGAGCCGCCTGAGCAAGCGCGTAGCTGCTCTCTGATTCGCTGCTGCGGCGACTCGATTCGGGTCCGCCAGCGCGCAATCTGAAGAACGTAATCAGAACAGATTACAGCAGGGGCCGGTGGATTTTCCACCGGCCCTTTTCGCATCTGCAAAAGACGCACCCAGTGCTTGCACGTAAGTCTAGGGAATCCCGCGATTCGCGAGACTGTCACAAATACGTGGTTATATTTCAGAGACTTGAACGGAAGTCTGCGGGTCTGCGGCCTGTCAATGACCATTTTTTAAATATTTTTGACAGGCCCCCCTTGAGCTTCCTTCGCAGTCCTTCATAACAAGCTCCAGGCCACGGCACACGCCGCCATGGCCATCAACAAACGAGTTATCGATGAGGTTACTGGTGCGCGCAACCTGCGTTCACTGGGCGGGGAAGTTTTGTCACCGGTCGATGCTCTTGGGGTCAGAAACAACAGGGGAAGTCGGGCAGGCCGGCATTCGGATTTTTTGGGGTTTGATAAAACATGATTCGGATGGGACCGCATAGCGGGCGCAATAACGCGGCAAAGAGTGAGGGTGCTGAAGACAACATGGAAGAACAGCAGGCGATCGATCTTGCGGCAGACTGGGCTGACATCAGCCAGGGCCTCAGGAAGGATCTCGGTCACCAGCTCTTCACCCAGTGGATCAAGCCGATCCAGCTGGGCAAGCTCGACCCGGAAACCGGCACGCTGGACCTGTTCCTGCCGACCGAGTTTTCCGCCAGCTGGGTAGAAGATCGCTATCACGACCGCCTGTCGCTGGCGTGGAAGATCGCCAGCAGCGACGTCCGCCACATCGCCATCAAGGTGCATCCCGGCCGCCGCAAGATCGCCGACCTGGACCTGCGCGGACAGGACGGTTTCGGCCACCGCGCCGCTAACGATGCTTCGCTGGCGATGGAATCGATTGGCGAAGACGGCTTTACCGCCAGCGTCGGCCTCGATCCCAGCCAGACCTTCGCTTCGTTCATCACCGGCAGCACCAACGTGCTGGCCAAGAACGCGGCGGAGCGCATGGCGAAGGCGGAAAAGCCGCAGTTCAGCCCGCTCTACCTGAAAGCCGCCACCGGCCAGGGCAAGACGCACCTGCTGCACGCCATCGGCCATGCCTATTTGCAGACGCACCCGCGCGCACGCATCTTCTACTGCTCGGCAGAGCGCTTCATGGTGGAATTCGTGCAGGCGCTGAAGTCGAACGAGATGATCGAGTTCAAGGCGCGACTGCGCGGGTTCGACCTGCTGCTGGTGGACGATATCCAGTTCATCATCGGCAAGGCCAGCGCGCAGGAAGAGCTGCTCTATACGATCGACGCGCTGCTGGCCGAGGGCAAGCGGCTGGTGTTCGCCGCCGACCGCGCACCGCAGGCGCTGGACGGGGTGGAGCCGCGCCTGCTTTCTCGCCTGTCGATGGGCCTGGTGGCTGACATCCAGCCCGCCGATATCGAACTGCGCCGCGCGATCCTCGAATCGAAGCTAACCAAGTTCGCCCCGCTCGAAGTGCCAGCCGACGTGATCGACTTCCTCGCCCGCACCGTGTCGCGCAACGTGCGCGAACTGGTGGGCGGCCTCAACAAGCTGATCGCCTACGCCCAGCTGACCGGGCAGGAAGTCAGCCTTCAACTGGCCGAAGAACAGCTGACCGATATCCTCTCGGCTAACCGGCGCCGCATCACCATCGACGAAATCCAGCGCACGGTGTGCCAGTTCTATCGCATCGACCGCTCGGAAATGTCGAGCAAGCGCCGTGCCCGCGCGGTGGTACGCCCGCGCCAGGTGGCCATGTATCTCGCCAAGGTGCTGACCCCGCGCAGCTATCCGGAAATCGGCCGCAAGTTCGGTGGACGCGATCACTCCACCGTGATCCACGCCGTGCGCCTGATCGAGGACCTGCGCCAGCGCGATGCCGACATGGACGGCGACGTGCGGAGCCTGCTACGCCAGCTGGAGAGTTAGTCTGCCCCTCGCGCCCGCCTGGGCGGGTGCGAAGGGCAATAAGGAAACCAGAAGTCCATGGTTGCCTATCTCGAAGCCACGCAGGATGCCGGGCGCGCGCTGTCTATGCGCGGCATCCAGGGGCCCATCGTGATGCTCAACCTGCTGCGCTTCCGCGACGTGGCAGACTATGCCCATGCGCCCGAACTAGCTCCTGCCGAACCGATCACCGGCGCGCAGGCCTATGACATCTACATCGAGCAGGTGCAGCCGCATCTCGAAGCCAGCGGCGGACGGCTGCTGTTCAAGGGAGAAGGCGGGCAGTTCCTGATCGGGCCGGAGGATGAACGATGGGACCTCGCCATGCTGGTGGAACAGAGTTCGCTTGAGAGCTTCTTCGCCTTCGCACAGCAGCCGGGAATGGAGGCGATCCTCGCCCATCGCGCCGCCGCGCTGGTCGATTCGCGACTGCTGCCACTGGCACCGCTCAGCTGATCGCCGCCTGATCGCCACTTGCGCCGCTTTACGCGGGCGCAATTCCCGGTAGGGAGGATGGCGATGAGCGACCATCCGCACCCGCTGTCCGAAGATCGGCTGAATCGTTTTGCCCGCCATATCGTGCTGCCCGAAATCGGCGGCGCGGGGCAGGCCGCGATTTCTCGCAGCCGCGTGGTGCTGGTCGGCCTTGGCGGGATCGGCGCCCCGGCGCTGCAATACCTGGCGGGCGCGGGCGTCGGGCAGCTGACGCTGATCGATGACGACAAGGTCTCCGCCAGCAACCTGCAACGCCAGACCATCTACACCACCCGCGACGTGGGCCACGGCAAGGCGGTTTCCGCGCGCCGCTGGCTGGCCAATTTCGATGACAAGCTGGAGGTGACGATCCACGACAGGCGGATCACGCAAGGCAACGTCGATGCCATGATTGCGGGCGCTGACCTGGTGCTGGATGGCACCGACAATTTCGCCACCCGCCTGGCTGCCTCCGACGCCTGCGTTGCCGCGCGCATTCCGCTGCTCTCTGCTGCCGTAGGTCGCTTTCAGGGTCAGGTCGGCGCCTTTGCGGGCCACCGCGAAGGCCAGCCCTGCTACCGCTGCTTCGTGGGCGATGCCTTCGATACCGAGGATTGCGACACCTGCGCCGAAGACGGCGTGCTGGGCGCGATGGTCGGCTGGGTCGGCACTTTCGCCGCGATGCAGGCGGTGCGCGTGCTGGTGAGCGCAGCTGGCGGGATGGGCGATCCGCAGTGGGGCAAGCTACACCTAATGGACGGCCTGAAGCCCGCAATGCGCACGCTCACTATCGCCAAGGATCCCGCCTGCCGCACCTGCGGCTCCAGTTGAAGGGCCACACTATGCTTCGCCGAATCGCCACTTTCCTCACTCTGATCCTCGGCCTCACCACCACACCCCTTGCCGCACAGGACCATGACAATCCCCGCTGGGCGCTGGTGATCCACGGCGGCGCTGGCACGCTGGAGCGCGAGCGCATGACGCCCGAGCGCGATGCCGAAATCCGCGCGGCGCTCAACGCGGCGCTGGAGACAGGCTCTGCCGTGCTGGCCGATGGCGGCAGCGCCATGGACGCGGTGGAGGCGACCATCCGCGTGCTGGAGGACGATCCCAATTTCAACGCCGGGCGCGGCGCGGTGTTCACCGCTGACGGCACCAATTCGCTCGACGCCTCGATCATGGACGGTGCCACGCGCGAGGCTGGCGCGGTGGCAGGCGTATCGGCGACGCGCCACCCGATCAGCCTGGCGCGCGCGGTGATGGAGCAGAGCCCGCACGTGATGATGGCAGGTTACGGTGCCGACGAATTTTCGCACCAGCGCGGGCTGGAACAAGCCGAGCCCGACTGGTTCTATACCGAGGAGCGCTGGGACCAGCTGCAGCGCTGGTTGGCGCAGCGACAGGCCGGGCTGACGCCCGAGCCGGACATCAAGTACGGCACCGTGGGCGCGGTGGCGCTGGACAGCGCGGGCAACCTTGCCGCGGGCACCTCCACCGGCGGCACCACCGGCAAACTGTTCGGCCGCGTCGGCGATTCCCCCATCATCGGCGCGGGCACCTATGCCGACAACCGCGCCTGCGCGGTCTCCGCCACGGGGGCTGGCGAATACTACATCCGCGAAGGCGTGGCGCACGAGATCTGCGCACGCATGCGCTTCCTTGGCGAAGGCCCGCAGGAGGCCGCCGACACCGTGCAGGCCGAAACGCTGGCGCTGGGCGGCGATGGCGGCGTGATCGTGCTGGGGGCGGACGGGCGCTGGGCATTCTCGTTCAACACCGCGGGGATGTATCGCGGCGCGGTGACCAGCGCGGATGAAGCCATGGTCGCCATCTACGGCGACGAATAGGACGTAGCTACTGCGCCTGTCGCTGCGCGTTCAACATGTCGAACATGCTGCGCTGCCTTTCGGGATCGGGACGGCAAGTCGTGCTGTTGCCGTCGCGCTCGCAAATGCGGCCCAGACGGTCGCGGCCTTCCTCCACCTCGGGAAAGAGCAGGGAATAGATCTGGTAGGATGCCGCCACGGCGCCCACGGCGACGACCACCGAAACCCACAAGCCGGCCGAGCTTCTCGCCACCTGCGGCGCACTCTGTGCTTCCAGCCCGGACCGCACGGACCGCGCGTTCGCAACCGAGGCGCGGATCGCGAAAAATGGCATGAAAAAAGGTGCCGTCATGATGAGGACGACGGTGTAGAAAAGCATGTGCGGATCGATCTGGGAAGTCTCGGCGAACAGCCAGAAATGCACCCAGTACCAGCCCACATAGGCATAGGGCAGCAGGCACAGCGCACTCAAGACTTGCATCAGACGTTTCATGCCCCGCCATTTTAGCCCATCACGGTTAAGGACATCCTAGAAGGCTGGAACGACTGCCTGGATACATTCCTTTTCTGCCCGCACATTGACTTGGCCCCTGATGAGGTAAAGACTTCGGCCACCTCGGGGTGGCTTTGTTGTTTGGTCGCAGGGTCGCCCGCCCCTTTGGTCGTGCATGCCATGTCGGCGTGTGCGCATTAGCAATGGGGGAAATCCATGAGAAAGCTTATGCTTGGCGGTATTGCCGCCGCCATCGCGCTCACCACCTTTTCGGCTCCGGCCGCTGCGCAACTGCGTGAATACCAGGACTACGAATATTCCGATTCGGTGGTGGAATTGACCACCGTGCGAGTCGAACCGGGCCAGATGGACACCTATCTGGAAGGCCTGCGACAGACCTGGGTGGCCAGTAACGAGGTGGCCAAGGGGCTGGGGCACATCATCGACTACGGCATCTATGCCAACATGGCGCCGGGCGGCGATGCCTTCCACCTGCTGCTCGTGATCGAGTTCCCCGGCGAGAACCTGCAGCCCTCGCGTGAGCGCTACGATGCGTTCATGGCAGCCTGGGGCGAGGCGAACATGCAGAACTCGAACGAGACCGTGGTCAACGTCTACAACGAGATCCGCGAGATCGGTGGGGTCTACCTCACCCGCGAAATCAACATGATCGACTGAGCCAATGCGCCGTCGACCTCCATAGGGTCGGCGGCGCCATCCATGCGGCGCCAGCAAATTTTGCTCTGGCGCAAGGACGCCGCACCTCCCCGCGCCTAGCCCTGCTGCAAACGGGAAAGCCGCAATCGGAGAGGGTTCATGGCGATCAAGCAATTCGGTTTCATGTCACTGGCGATGGCGCTGGCCACGGCGGCCAGCCCGGCCACCGCGCAGGACGAGCCTGCCAGCCGGGCCAACACCATCGATTACTCCAGCTGGGATGGCTACCTGAGCGGCGTCGACTCCTCGCAGTATTCGGCGCTGGAGCAGATCACCAAGGATAATGTCCACCTGCTGCAAGTAGCCTGGGAGTTCGATGTCGGCCCACTGGGTCAGGGGCACTACGGCTTCCGCTACAATCCCACCATCGTCGACGGGATGATGTATGTCGTCGCGCCGGGCAACCCCGACAGCCTGATCGCCCTGAACGCCGCCACGGGCGAGCAGATCTGGCGCACCGACTTCGAAGGCCGCATCGGCAATCGCGGCGTGACCTACTGGGAAAGCGCAGCTGGCACCGACCGCCGCCTGTTCGTGCTCAACGACGGCATGCTGCGGGCGATTTCCGCCGACGACGGCTCGATCATCGAAGGCTTCGGCCCGTCAGGCGGGATCGACCTGCGCGACCAGCTGGTGCGCGAAGACCGGATGGACGTGCGCCCTCTGCAGCACGACAATCCCGGCCGCGCGTTCGAGGATTCGATCATCATCGCCCTGCCTGCTGGCAATTACGATTACGACAGCTCGCCTGCCGATATCCATTCCTACGACGCGCGCACGGGTGAGTTGAACTGGGTGTTCCACACCGTGCCGCAGGAAGGCGAATACGGCTACGACACCTGGCCCGTCGTGCCTGACCGCTATCGCTTTGGTGGGGCGCACAACTGGTCGAGCTTCACCGTCGATCCGGAGCTGGGCATGCTCTACATCCCCACCGGCGCGCCGCGCTTCGACTGGTATGGCGGCAACCGCGAGGGCGACAACCTGTTCGCCAATTCGCTGCTCGCGCTCGATGCCCGCACGGGTGAGCGCGTGTGGCATTTCCAGGCGGTGCACCACGACCTGTGGGACTATGACCTACCCACCTCGCCCAAGCTAATGACCATCGAGCGCAATGGCGAAGAGGTGCCGATCGTGATCCAGCCGACCAAGATGGGCTGGCTGCTGGTGTTCGACCGCCGCGACGGCACGCCGATATGGCCGATCGAGGAAGTGGAAGTGCCGCAGCCCACCACGCCGGGCGAACATGCCTCCCCCACCCAGCCGATCCCCAGCTGGCCGCTGCCTTACGCGCGGCAGCGCTTCACCGAGGACGATATCAACCCCTACCTGTCCGACGAGGACAAGGAACGCGTGCGCGAGATCCTGCGCACGGCGCGCAACGAGGGGCTGTTCACGCCGGTCAGCACGCAAGGCACCATCCTGATGCCGAGCGAGAACGGCGGTTCCAACTTCGGCATGGTGGCGGTGGACCCGGTGCGCAACCGGCTGTTCATCGTGGTGCGCAACTATCCCTCGCTGCTACGGCACATTCCCAATGACGATCCGGAGGCCGAAGCGCGCATGCCCAATTCGAATGCCGAGGATGTGCAGCCCTATGCCGCGCCGTTCGATTTCATGATCCAGTCGAACGGCATGGTGCCAATCAGCCCGCCGTGGTCGACCATCACTGCCTACGACATGACATCGGGCAACATGCTCTACCAGATACCCAATGGCGACATGATGCAACTGGCAGCGCAAGGCATCACCGGCACCGGGTCGCAGGCAACCCGCGGCGGTCCGGCGGTGACGGGGGCAGACCTGCTGTTCGTGCCCACGCCCAGCGATCGCAAGCTGCGCGCCCGAGACGCTTCCACTGGCGAGACCTTGTGGGAGTATGACTTGCCTGCCGCCGGCGAAGGTACGCCCGCGATCTACGAGGCTGACGGGCGACAATTCGTGGTGATCCCGGTAGGCTGGGAAGGCCAGTTCCACCAGGGGCTGGACATGCCCGCCGTGCCCGGCACGCTGCGCTATGTGGCCTTTGCCCTGCCAGAGGACGCGGTGGACTGAGGGCGGTTATCCCGTCAGCATTTCCTCCACCCAGCGGGGCACCAGTTCGCTTGCCGGGCCGAGGCGGGTCTCGTCGAAAATGCGACTGCCCAGGCTTTCCTCGAGGTTGAGCTCCAGCGTGCGCGCGCCATGGGCAGCAGCCTGCTGCACGAAACCTGCTGCCGGATAGACCGCGCCGCTGGTGCCGATGGACACGAACAGGTCCGCCCGCGCCAGTGCATCGAAGATGCGATCCATCTGGTAGGGCATCTCGCCGAACCACACGATGTCGGGACGCATGGCCACTGCGCCGCAGGCGGGGCACGGCGGGCCGTCACGCAAGGTGCCCTCCCAGCGATGGCGCACATCGCAGGCGCCGCACCAGGCGCTCAGCGCCTCGCCGTGCATGTGCAGTACGCGAGCCGCGCCGCCACGTTCGTGAAGGTCGTCGATATTCTGGGTGACGATCAGCAGTTCGCCGGAAAACTCCCGGTCCAGCTGCCCCAGCGCCATGTGCGCCGGATTGGGCGCAGCCGCCAGCACCTGCGCCCGGCGCTCGTCGTAGAAGCGCTGGACGAGGTCGGGAGCGCGGGCGAAGCCTTCGGGCGTTGCCACCTCTTCAACCGGGTGGTTCTCCCACAGGCCGTCCTCCGCACGGAAAGTCTTGAGGCCGCTCTCGGCAGAAATTCCAGCCCCTGTCAGGATCACGATATTCTGCACTTGCACTCACTCCCCAGATCCGTCCGCCCCGAGCTTGTCGAAGGGCTGCCCTTGCTTTTACGCGGCACTGGAAGGAAAGACAGTCCTTCGACAGGCTCAGAACAGACGGGGTGCAGGTGGCACGGATCGGAATCATCGGTAGCGCAGGACGCATGGGCAAGGCCATCGCGGCCGTGCTGGCAGAGGGCGAGCATGAATGCGCAGGCGGCGTAGACAAGGGCCAGGGCGTTGCCGACCTTGCCGAAGCCAGCGATGCGCTGGTCGATTTCTCCTCTCCCGCCGCGCTGAAGGACAACCTGCACGCGGCCATCGGTGCGGGCATTCCAATCCTTGTCGGCACCACCGGGCTAGATGACAGCCACCACGCCGCACTCGACAGCGCGGCCCACGCCGTACCCGTCCTGCAAACCGGCAACACTTCACTTGGCGTCGCCCTACTGGCGCACCTGGTGCACGAAGCTGCCGCGCGGCTGGGGCCGGACTGGGATATCGAAGTGCTGGAAATGCATCACCGGATGAAGGTGGATGCGCCATCGGGCACGGCCCTGCTGCTGGGCGAAGCGGCGGCAGCTGCACGCGGGATCGATCTTGCTGTCAGTTCCGAAAGCGGACGCGACGGCCACACTGGCGCGCGTGTCGAGGGCGCAATCGGCTTTGCCGCGCTACGCGGCGGCACCGTAGCAGGTGAACATTCGGTGATCTTCGCCGGCGAGCAGGAGCGCATCACCCTGTCGCATTCGGCGGAAAACCGCATGATATTTGCGCGCGGCGCAGTGAAGGGCGCGACATGGCTGATCGGCAAGCCCGCAGGACGCTATTCCATGCAGGACGTTCTCGGTCTAGGGTGAAACCCGAAGGTACAGGGGACTGTAAATGCAGGCAAATATCGATGCGGCAACGCAGGCATGGATCGACACGCTGAGTGCCGAGGAACTGGCGCTGGCACGCGACTATACCATGGGCAACCACTGGCTAATCCTGTTCGGCCTGCTGGTATCCGCACTGGCGACATGGATCATCGTGCGCAGCGGCCTGCTCGACAGGCTTGCAGCAAGGCTGGGCAAGCGCGGCTGGGGCCTGCGCACCTTCCTGATCGCGGCGGTGTTCCTGATTGTCGATGCGCTGATCATCCTGCCCTGGTCAATCTACACAGACTGGTGGCGGGAAAGTGCCTACGGTCGAACCAGCCAGCCGCTGGGCGACTTCCTCGCCCAAGGGGCCATCTCTCTGGTGATCACCGCGCTGGTGGGCGGCATTTTCCTGCTCGGCGTCTATCACCTGATCCGCAAATCCGGCCACCTTTGGTGGGCTTGGGGCGGCGGGCTGGTGGCAGCGGGCGTTTCCTTCATGCTGCTGCTCTCGCCGGTGCTGATCGAACCGTTGTTCAACAGCTATGAACCCATCCCCGAAGGCGAAGTGCGCGATGCCGTGCTGGAACTGGCGGCCGAGGCAGGCGTGCCGGAAGACCGCGTGTTCCTGTTCGACGGATCGCGCCAGTCGAACAATTTCACCGCCAATGTCTCTGGCGTGGGCGGCAATGCCCGCATCGCCATTTCCGACGTGGCGATGGACGAAGCCTCGCTGGATGAGGTGAAGGCCGTGACCGGGCACGAAATCGGCCACTACGTTCTGGGCCATGTCTGGCGCACCGTCACCGTGGTGACACTGCTGGCGGTGCTGATCTTCTGGCTTGCCGACAAGCTCTACCCCCGGTTCGCGCGGCTCTTTGGCAGCGATGCCAAGCTGGCGGACCCTCGCGGCCTGCCGGTGCTGCTGTTCACGATGAGCGTGCTGGCCACTCTCGCCCAGCCGGTCACCAACGCCCTGACCCGCGTGGGCGAGCGGGAAGCCGATGCCTATTCGCTGCAACATGTCGGCCTGCCCGATGCGCTGTCGGGCGCACTGATCAAGACCGCCGAATACCGCTATCCGCTGGCAAGCCCGGTGGAGGAGGCGATCTTCTACACCCACCCCACGGTGGCAAACCGCGTGCGCGCGGCGATGGAGTGGAAAGCGGCCAATGTGGCCGAGGGCACAGATTCGCAGTAGGGTGGCTGGATGCAGCGACTTCGCAAGCACCTGCACAACCAGCTGTTCGTCGGCGCGCTGCCCGACGGCCGGCTGACGCTGACGAACAAGCTGCTGATAATCGTCATCCTGGCGGCGGTGGGCGCGGCTGCGCTGTCGACGGAAGAGAGCCTGTCGAGCGGCTGGCACCAGTCCTTCCTGCTGCTCGAACTGATCTTCGGAGCGATCTTCCTGATCGAGTACTGCGCGCGCATCTATGCCGCGGCCGAGGAACCGGGCGATGATCCGGCGTGGAAGAAGCGCTGGCGCTTCATCCGTTCGCCCATCGGCCTGATCGACCTGGTGGTCGTGGTCTCCACTCTGCTGCCACTGGTCACTGCCGATGCTGCCATGCTGCGCACCGTACGCCTGTTGCGGGTGCTGGCGGTGATGAAATTCGGTCGTTTCAGCAAGGCGATCAAGGAAGTTTGGGGCGCCGTGTCCGAACGGGGGGACGACCTGATCGTTACCGTGGCACTGGCCGGCGTGCTGCTGCTGTTCGGCGCCACCGCGCTGTACATGACCGAAGGCAATATCCAGCCTGATGAGTTCGGATCGATCCCGCGGGCGCTCTGGTGGTCCGTCATCACGCTAACCACCGTGGGCTATGGCGATGCTGCGCCGATCACACCGCTGGGCAAGGTCTTTGCCTCGATGGTGGCGCTGTCGGGCATTGCCCTGGTGGCCATGCCTACTGGCATCATTGCTGCCGCCTTCTCCGAAGCGATGCAGCGCCGCCGTGACCAGCGGATCGAGGAAATGCGCCGCCACCTTGAGCGGCTGGACGAAGTGGACGAAGCGGTGGAAGCCAAGCTCGCCGCGCTTGAACGCACGCGCAATCCGCATCCATGACCTTGCAGGCATGACCAAGGACCAGATCTTCGAGTTCTTCCGCCGTCTGGCGGAGGACAACCCCGAGCCCGAGACCGAGCTCGAATACGGCAATGCCTACCAGCTCGTTGTCGCCGTGGCGCTATCCGCCCAAGCCACCGATGTGGGGGTCAACAAGGCCACCCGCGCGCTGTTCGCCAAGGTCAAGACGCCGCAGCAGATGCTCGACCTCGGCCTCGACGGGCTGACCCGGCACATCAAGACCATCGGCCTGTTCAATTCCAAGGCGAAGAACGTCATCGCGCTCAGCCAGATGCTGATCGACAAGTACGGCGGCGAAGTGCCGGACACGCGCGAGGAACTGGTAAAACTGCCCGGCGTGGGCCGCAAGACCGCCAACGTGGTGCTCAACTGCTGGTTCAAACAGGAAACCTTCGCGGTCGACACCCATATCTTCCGCGTCGGCAATCGCACTGGCCTGGCCAAGGGCAAGACGCCTGAAGCGGTAGAAGCCAAGCTGGAAAAGCGCGTGCCCGAACCCTTCCGCCTGCATGCTCACCACTGGTTGATCCTGCATGGCCGCTACGTGTGCAAGGCGCGCACGCCCGAATGCTGGCGCTGCAAGGTGGTAGACCTGTGCAGCTACCGCAAGAAGGTGTTGGAAAAGCCCAAGGGACGCTGACGTGGAAATTTGATCTGGCGCATGGTTCTGGACCATTCTTCTGCCATTCTGATGGTGGGGAGGAATGTGATGGCAACAGTTGAGAAACCCGCTGCGCCAGTCGTGGCAGACAACCTTACCGCAGCAGACCTGCGCGCGGCGCTGGCGGCGGGATGGGGCGATTTCCTGCGCTGCCCGCTCTACGGGCTGTTCTTCGGCGCGATCTACGTGGTGACCGGAATCGGTGTCGCCTATGCATTGTTCTGGCGCGGCGAAGCCGGGTGGCTGGTGCCTGTGATGGCAGGTTTCCCACTGATCGCGCCGTTCGCCGCCGTGGGCCTGTACGAAGTCAGTCGCCGCCGCGAGCTGCAAATCCCGGTTACCTGGGGCGCCGTGCTGGGCGCTTTGCGCGGGCGCGGGGACGAGCAATTGCTGCTGATGGGCGGCTTCGTCTTCGTTGCCTTCAGCTTCTGGGTGATCATCGCCCATGCCATCTTCTCCATCTTCATGGCCGAAAGCGGCATGGGTGGGGAATCGCTCGAAGCCCTGCTTTCGCCAACCGGGCTTGTCATGCTGAGCGTCGGCACGGCTGTGGGCGCGGTGCTCGCCTGGTTCTTCTACTGCATCACCGTGATCAGCCTGCCGATGCTGGTGGACCGCGATGTCGACTTCATCACCGCCATCATCTCCAGCGTGCAGGCGGTAAAGCGCAACACCGGGGTGCTGCTGGCCTGGGCGGTGATCATCGCCACCAGTCTGTTCGTGGCCATGATCCCGATGTTCATGGGCCTGCTGATCGTGCTGCCGGTGCTGGGCCATGCGACCTGGCACCTCTACCGGCGCACGGTGAGTTAGCGTCTAGACATCGTCCGCGCTGATCATTTCCGCGCGGTCGATTTCGCCCGTCAGGCTGGCGACGGTGGTGGCCACTGCCGCATCGCCGGAAACGTTGGTGGTGGTGCGCATCATGTCCATGATCCGGTCCACGCCAGCGACGAAGGCGATCGTCTCCAGCGGCACACCCACCGCGCCGAACACCAGCGCCATCATGATCAGGCCCGCGCCGGGAATGCCCGCTGCGCCCACGGCACCCAGCGTGCCAAGGATCGAGATCAGGAAATAATCCCCCCAGCTCAGGTCTACGCCAAAGACTTGCGCGCCGAACAGCGTGGCCAGGCCCAGATACATGGCCGTGCCATTCATGTTGATCGTCGCGCCTAGCGAGATCACGAAACTGGCCACCGAATTGCTGATGCCCAGATTGCGCTCGGCGCAGCGCAGCGTGACGGGCAGCGTGGCGTTCGAGCTGGCGGTGGAATAGCTGACCGCGATGGCATCCACGATGCCGCGGAAGAAATCCATCACCGGCAGGCGGGCAATGAACTTGATCATGCCCGAATAGATCACACCAATGATCAACAGGCAGCCAAGGTAGTTGAGGAATACCAGCTTGCCGAGCGCGGTCAGCGCCTCGAACCCCAGCGTGCCGGCCACCCATGCCATCAGCGCGAAGACGCCGAAGGGGGTGAGTTCCATCACCACCATGGTCACCTTCTGCATCACCACCGCACCGCTATCGAAGATCTTGAGGACCGGCTCGCCCTCTTCCTTGGCCATAAGGATACCGATGCCAAGCAGCAGCGAGAAGATGATCAGCGGCAGAACGTTGACGTCCGCCATCACCTGCACCGGGCTTTGCGGCACCATGCCCAGCAGCATTTCGCGCCAGGTCGTCTCATTCGGTTCAGGCACGGCGCCCATCTGGATGGAGGAGGTATCCACCCCCGCACCGGGCGCCATCACCGTGCCTAGGAACAGCCCCAGCCACACCGCCAGCTGCCCGGTCACCACGAACAGCAGCAGCGCGCGCCAGCCGATCCGGCCCAGCTTGCGGATGTCGCCGATGGAGGCAACGCCAGCCACCAGGCTGAAAAAGATCAGCGGCACCACCAGCATCTTGATGAAGGCGACGAACACATCGCCCACGATCTTGATGCTTTCCGCGCCCGGACCCCACATGCGCCCGGCAATGATGCCGAGGATGAGTGCAACGATCACGCGCTGCCATAGCGGCACGGCAAACCAGCGTTTCATGGAAGTCCCCTTCTAGGTGGCTGGCAGGTCAAGCGGACAGGGCAGCCTGTGCAATTCGGCGGTAGATTGCCGTGAGCGTGGCAAGGTCGTCAACCGCCACGGCTTCATCGGTTTTGTGCATGGTGGCATTGACCAGCCCGAACTCGATCACCGGGCACAGGTCCTTCAGGAAACGCGCGTCGGAAGTGCCGCCGGTGGTGGAAGGTTCGGGGTCGATCCCTGTCTCCGCCTTCACCGCATCGGCGATCATCTGCGAGAAAGCGCCCGGCGGGGTCAGGAACGGTTCCCCGCTGATCACCGGGCGCGCGGTGCCGCCGTGCTTCTGGGCAATGGCGGCCACCGTTTCGGATAGTGATGCGCCCGTATGCTGGTCGTTGAAGCGGATCGAGATACGCGCCTTGGCCTTGCCGGGAATCACGTTGTGCGCGCGGTTGGGCACGTCGAACTCGGTGATCTCGAGGTTGCTCGGCTGGAACCAGTCGGTGCCTTCGTCGAGAACCAGCGCATCCAGTTCCGCCAGGATGGCGACCATGCGCGGCATCGGGTTATCGGCCAAGTGCGGATAGGCGACGTGGCCCTGCGTGCCTTCGACTTCCAGCCAGATGTTGACTGAACCGCGCCGCCCGATCTTCATCATGTCGCCCAGCCGGTTGACGCTGGTGGGCTCTCCCACCAGGCACATGTCGGGGATGTCGCCCCGTTCGTGCATGCGGTCGATCAGCGCGCGGGTGCCGTGCAGCGCGGGGCCTTCCTCGTCGCCGGTGATGATGAAGCTGAGCGTGCCGGCCTCCGCCGGGATCGCCGCCACCGCAGCCACCATGCAGGCGATCGCGCCCTTCATGTCCACTGCGCCGCGCCCGTACAGCAGATCTCCGCCCGGTTCGGCGCGGACTTTGGGTTCAAACGGCGCGCTGGACCAGCCCCCTTCTCCTCCCATCGGGCCCGGCGGCACCACGTCGACATGGCCGGCAAAGGCGAAATGTGGCGAGCCTTCGGGTCCGCGGCGAATGGCGAACAGGTTCTCGACCGGCTCCTCGTCGCTGCCCGCAGGCCCATCGCCGCGAGTGAAGCGGTCGATCTCGAACCCCAGTGAGCCCAGCATCTCCTCCAGCATGTCGAACACAGGCCCGTGCGCCGGAGTTACGCTGGCACAGGCGATCAGGTGGCGAGCATTTGCAAGCGGGTCTGCGCTCACGACGCCTCACCTACCTCGTATTGCGAGATCGTCCACTGCTCGGCCAGCGCGGCCTCGATCCATTGCTGCATCCAGTCGTGCTCCCACAACGCCTGCATGTATGCCTGCGCAAAACCGGGCACGCCGATGCCATAGGTGATGAAGCGGCTGACTACCGGGGCGTAAAAGATGTCCGCCGCGCTGAAGGTGCCGAACAGGAACGGCCCGCCCTTGCCGAAACGCGCGCGGGCCTCTGCCCACAGGCCAAGGATCCGCACGATATCTGCCTTGCACTCCTCACTCAGTTCCACGCCCACGCGGGCGCGGATGTTCATCGGGCAATTGCGGCGCAGCGGCAGATAGGAGGAATGCATTTCCGCCACCATCGCGCGGGCCATGCCGCGCGCGGCGTCGTCCTTGGGCCAGAAGCGGTCGCGCCCGACCTTGTCGGCCAGGTATTCGAGGATGGCGAGACTGTCCCACACCACAACGTCGCCATCCCACAGCACCGGAACCTTGCCCGCCGAGGGCTGGAATTCACCGTTGTGCGCCTTCATCGCCTGCCAGTCATCGCCATCGATGTGGACGGTGAGCTCGTCAAAATGCAGGCCGCTCTGCTTGGCCGCCAGCCATCCGCGCAGCGACCAGCTGGAATAGTTCTTGTTGCCTATGATCAGCTTCATGCTTGCTTCAATCCCCGTTTCGACAGCGAATTAGCCGTTAAGGCTGGGGCTGTCGAGCATGAACAAGGACGGGCAATCGCTTGATCGTGCTTAACAGCGGTTTTGCCATGTTGCCGCTTTGTTAACCATCCTCTGGCAAGAGGTGCGATGCCCCAACCTGTGTGGGCGCGATGAAAGGGCAAGAGTGGTCGATCAGACCTCGACAACCAGGCAAAGGGCCAGCTGGCTCGAACGGGTCCGCCATGTCGCGTGGGCGGGCCTGATCGCGCTTGTCTTGCTGGTTACGACAATGCTGGACCCGATCGACCAGGTCACGTGGGCCACCGAATCGCGCCTTTCGAACCGGCAGGCCTCGGGCGAGATCGCCTTTGTCGGCTCGAACAGCGACCTTGCCGACCCGGACACCCCGCAGGGACGTCGACAACTGGCAAACCTGATCACGCGCCTCGACGCAGCCGGGGTCGACAGGCTCTACATCGATTTCGCCTTCGATCAGGCGACAGATCCGACGACGGACGAATATCTCAACGCCGCACTGGCAGGCTTCTCTGGCGAAGCGGTCCTGGTCGACCAGGTCCTGACCGGCCTCGACGGACAACCCAACCTCGTTTCGAGCCGAGCCTCAGTCGCCGATGGTGTCGAAAGGGTCGCGTTCGATTCGTGGCGCAACTACCTGGGTCACACCTGGTACATGCCGTACACCGTTTCCTATGGCGAGCAGGAGCTGCCGAACCTTCCTCCCCATATTGCCGGGGTGTCAGGCAAGTCCGGCGACATTTTCCTGATCAGCTATGACTTCGCACTCGAGTCGATCCCCAGCTATCGCTTCGCAGACCTTGCCGATGGAGGATCGGATCTCGAAGCGCTGTCTGGCAAGACCGTCCTCATCGGTCCGGCCTCCAGCCGCGGTTCGCAACCACGCAACATTCCCGGACTGACGGGAGTCTCGCCCACGCTGATCGCGATCTTCGCAGCGGAAACGCTGCAAGCAGGTGCCCCGCGCTATGTGGGCGGTCTGCCCATCCTGATGGCAGCACTGGCAGCGCTCCTGCTGGCCTGTTCTATCCGCATAAATATCGTGCGCCGCACGGCGTACCTCGTCATCGGCATGACCGTGCTCGTGGCCCCGCTGCTGGCACCCCAGCTAGACCTGCGTATCAGTGCGGCCAACGCCCTGGCGGCGGTCATCGCCTACGCGCTTTTCCGCGCCCGCGCGCGCTGGCAGCGCAACCTGCTGCTGGTCGATCCGGAAACCAGCCTGCCCACCTTCGCCGCGCTGGAGGCAGACAAGGCCACCGCCGAAAACGTGCCTGCCGTGATCGTCGCGCGCATCCACCGGTTCGAGGAAGTGCGCCGCACTCTGCCGGTGGAGCTGCACGCTGATTACCTGCTGGCGATCACCGGGCGCCTGAAGGCGGCCACGCAGGATGCCACGATCTATCTTGGCCAGGGCCACCTGATCGCCTGGACAATGCAGGAAAAGGATCCGGCCCTGCTGCGCGAGCACCTGGAAGGATTGCGCGCGCTGTTCGCTTCGCCGCTGATCGTCGGCCAGGAGCAAGTTGATGTCGGCATTACCTTTGGCATAGACATCACGCCCAGCCCCCATGTCGCCCGCCGCCTGGCTGCGGCCATTGCCGTGGCTGAGAAGACCACCGAGACCTTCGAGCCGATCGCCATTGCCGATACGACCTCGCAGGAGGACCTGATCTGGAATATCTCGCTGCAGGCCCGTATCGATGCCGCGCTGGCCAACGGCGAGATCTATCTCGCCTACCAGCCCAAGATCATGGTGCAGACCGGCGAGATCGTGGGGGCCGAGGCATTGGTGCGCTGGAATGACCCGGTGAAAGGCCATATCCCGCCCGACAGCTTCATCCGCCAGTGCGAGACCGCCGGGCGCATGAGCCAGCTGACCCGGTTCGTGCTGGAAGAGGCCTGCAAGGCGGGCCTCGCTTTCGAGGCGCAAGGCCTGCATCTGCCGATCGCCGTCAACATCTCGGCCACCCTGCTGCACGAACGGTCGATCGTTGCCATGGTATCCGACGTGCTGGAACGCACCGCCTTCGATCCGCGCCGCCTGACGCTGGAGATTACCGAGACCTATCGCATCTCCAACCTCGATCTTGCTGCCGAGATTCTCGGCGAACTCAAGGCCCTGGGCACCAAGATCTCGATGGACGATTTCGGCGTGGGTGCCGCCAGCCTCGAGGCGTTGCTGCGCCTCCCCTTCTCCGAACTCAAGATCGACCGCATGTTCATCGCCCCGATGACCAGTAATCCCAAGGCCCTGGGCATCGTGAAAAGCGTCCTTCAGATGGGCAAGGACTTGCGAATCATCGTGGTCGCGGAAGGTGTCGAGGACGCCGGAACGTTAACGCTTTTGCGTGATTCGGGCTGTGTCGTGGCCCAGGGGTTTGCAATTTCCCGCCCCGTGACTTTCAAGAAAATTCTTGAATATCATAATGATAGCGAGAATCCACCCATGGAGGGTATGGTTTAAACTTTACAAATACAAATGGTTAACCCAATGTAACTCCTAGCAACTAGGAGAAGAACCATGGGTGGCAGTTTTTGGGATTGGCTCCTCGGCGGTCGTCACGGCTGATCGATAGAGCTTTTGAATTGAAAAAGGCGCCTTCACGGCGCCTTTTTTATTGCCTGGATCGCCGCACCAAAGCGCCGGATCAGGCGCGGATATCGGTCAGGATGGCGGCCCGCAGTTCGGCGATGCCCATGCCTTTTTCCGAACTGGTGACGTGCACCTGCGGATAGGCTGCGGGATGCTTGCGCGCCTCGGCCGCAACCTTGTCCCGCACCGCTTCCAGCGCGCTCGCCTTGATCTTGTCGGCCTTGGTCAGCACCAGGCGATAGCCCACGGCCGCCTCGTCCAGCATCTTCATCATCTCGCGGTCGCTGTCTTTCAGCCCGTGGCGACTGTCCACCAGCACCAGCGTGCGCTTCAGCGGCACCCGCCCGCGCAGGAAGGTGCGCACCAGGCTGCGCCACTTCTCCACCACCTTCACCGGCGCCTTGGCAAAGCCATAGCCGGGCATGTCGACCAGACGAAACTGGGTTGGCTCACCAACCTCGAAGAAGTTCAGTTCCTGTGTGCGCCCCGGCGTCACCGAGGTGCGGGCAATAGCCTTGCGCTGCACCAGCGCGTTGATCAGCGAGCTCTTGCCGACGTTCGAGCGACCGCAGAAGGCAATCTCCGGATAGTCCGGATCGGGCAGGAATTTCAGCTGCGGGGCGGACAGCAGGAACTCCACCCGGCCAGAGAAGAGCCTGCTCGCCTCTTGCGCCAGCTGTTCCTCTTCCGGAGTCACTCGGCAGCCTTCTTGCGTTCGGCCTCACGCGCCTTTTCCTCACGCTCCTTGGCCATCTGTGCCTTGAGCTCGGGATTGCGCGAATACAGGTACTTCTGCTGCGCCAGGGTGAGCACGTTGTTGCTGATCCAGTACAGCAGCAGGCCAGCGGCAAACGGCGCCATAACGAACATCAGCACCCACGGCATGATCATGAAGATCTGCTGCTGCATCGGGTCCATCGCCGCCGGGTTCAGCTTGAACTGCAGCCACATGGTGAAGCCCAGCAGCACCGCCAGCACGCCGATGGCCAGGAAACCAGGCGGATCGAACGGCAGCAAGCCGAACAGGTTGAGGATGGTGGCAGGATCCGGCGCAGACAAATCGCGCAGCCAGCCGAAAAACGGCTCGTGCCGCATCTCGATCGCCAGCAGCAGCACCTTGTACAGCGCGAAGAAGATCGGGATCTGGATGAAGATCGGCAGGCAGCCCGCCAGCGGATTGACCTTCTCTTCCTTGTAGAGCTTGGCCATTTCCTGCTGCAGCTGCTGCTTGTCGTCCTTGTAGCGTTCCTGCAGCGCCTTCATCTTGGGCTGCACCGCACGCATCTGCGCCATCGAATGGAACTGCTTCTGCGCAACCGGGAACAGGATCGCGCGGATGATCACGGTCAGCGCGATGATCGCCACGCCGAAATTGCCGAACACGCCGAACAGAAAGATCAGCACCTGCCACATCGGCCAGGCGATGAAGCGGAACCAGCCCCAGTCGATGGCCAGACCGAAGCGCTCGATGCCCTGGTCCTCGTACATGTCGAGCACGGCGCTTTCCTTGGCGCCGGCGAACAGGCGCGTGCTGCGCGACACCGTTTCGCCGGAAGGCACGGTGATGGCATCGTAGATCAGGTCTGCCCGATAGATATCGCTGCCGGTGGTGCGAAAGCCGCCTTCGGCATTACTGGCATCGTCGGCCACCAGCGCGCTCATCCAGTAAATATCGGTAAAGCCCAGCCAGTTGGTATTGCCATTCAGGCTGACAGGACCTTCCTCGGCCACCTCGTCATAGTCCCAGTCGAAATTCACTTCGCCCCCGCCCTCGGCAATCGGGCCGGAATGCACGTTCCAGGTGGAACGGCTGGCGGTGGCGCTGGTGCGGTTGACGAAGGCATAGGGCCGCAGTGCGATCGAGCCATTGGCAGTGTTGGTCACGCTCTGCGTGACGGTGAACAGGTAGTGCTCGTCCACGCTGAAGGTCAGGCGGAACTGCTGGCCCTCGCCATTGTCCCAACCCAGCGTGACCGGCGTCGCCTGGGTCAGTTCGCCGCCATCGACGACCTGCCAGCGTGTCTGCGCATCGGGCAGCGTCACGCCTTCGCCCACCCAGCCGAACTGGGCGAATTGCTGTTCAGCGGTGCCCGCAGGCGAGAACAGACGCACGGGGCCGCTGTCGCGTTCTACGGTCTGGCGATGGGTCTTGAGCGCGATATCATCGATCCGCGCGCCGATCGGATTAATCGAACCGGCGATTTCGGGCGCATCGATGGTGATCCGTCCGGTCATCGCCAGTTCGGTATCGAGATCGCGCACCTGCGTGGTCTCGGAGGTAATCTCCCCCTCCACCCGCGCACTTGGCGTGTCCTCGCGGCTGGCCACGGCAACAGGATCGACTTCCGGCTCCGGGAAATAGGTGCGCATGGCGAAATCCCAGCCGAACAGCAGGATCGCGCTCAGCACGACGGCGATGATAAGGTTACGCTGATTGTCCAAGATCGAAAATTCCGTCGCGATTAGTCTTTTGGCGGTGCCTCGGGCCCACCCCGTTCCGGAACAGGATCGTAGCCGTGCCCCCCCCAGGGTTGGCAGCGCAATATACGCTTGGTGGCCAGCCATCCACCCCTGATTGCACCATGTTTCTCCAGCGCCTCTATCGCATACTGGCTGCACGAGGGCTGGTAGCGGCAGGTGGGCGGCAGCACGCGGCTGGGGCCCACCTGCCACGCGCGGGCGATCAGGACGAGCACACGCTTCATCGTGGGTTCCTTTTGTTACCCAGGCGCGGACGGCGGGCGGGATCGCCCTTGCCTGCGCGCGCGGCTTCCAGCGCAAAGACCAGTTCCTTGCCCATCTGCGCGAAATCACGCTCCACCCCACCTTCGCGGCCGATCAGCACGTGGTCATGATCCGCCAGCCCATGCGCGGGCAGCGCGGCGCGCAGCAATTCGCGAAAACGTCGCTTCATGCGATTGCGCACCACGGCGTTACCGATCTTCTTGGTGACGGTGATTCCGTAACGCATGCCCTCGCCATCGTTGGGCCGCGTCAGCAGCACGAAGCCGGGGCGCGCGTTGCGCAACCCGCGATTCGCGGCGAGGAAATCGGCGCGCCGGGTGAGGACCTTGGCAGTCATGATGAGGTAGATAGGGATCGATTCGCGGAATCGGGAATGTTTTGTTTGGCCTCAAGCGCCGGCGGTCGCGCGCTGTCGTCGCCTTCCAGGCGCCGAGAATAGCTCTGGGCATCAGCGTTGAACGAAAAAACGGGTCCCGAATGGGACCCGCAAGGCCGAACGGCCGCCCGCAGCGGGCGCAGCTTGCCTGCGCACCTAGCGAGCACGCTCACGCGGAGGCGTGAGCGAAAAACAAAAAGGTCAGGCGCAGAGGTTCTTGCGACCGCGACGACGGCGGGCGCGCAGGACCTTGCGGCCACCAGGGGTGGCCTTGCGGGCGAAGAAGCCGTGGCGGCGGGCACGCACGAGATTGCTCGGCTGGAAAGTGCGCTTCATGGTTCAGTACCTCAAGAATCAAATGAAAAGGGCCGCCAAACGAGAGGCGGCCTCACATGCAGCGCGCGGTTACTGGAGGACCGGCTCGAAGTCAAGATAGGCAAGACCGGGACCGTCGCTGCTGTGCTGCGCTGTTTCGGCACCAGCCACCCATGCGCGCATCTCGCTGCCGGTCAGCCACAGCGCGTCTTCGAAAGGCACCGAATTGGTCATCGCGTAGAAACGTTGCGCCTGTGCCTCCTCCATGCCCATTTCGACGTAATAGTCGAGATAGCGGCGATGCTCCGGCGCACCGGCGGGATAGTCTTCCGCGCCGCGCCCCCAGTCGTCCAGCCAGCCGTGGACGGCGAATTCGCTGCCCGGCTCGATCTCGCGCACGGCCCCGGCGAGGAACAGCTCGACCGCGCCCGAACGAATCGAGCCGCCCTCGCCAGCGCGGGTTGCGATGCCGCGGGCGCGAATCGCGCGACCCAGCGCCAGGTTGGCGCGGTCGTCATGCGTGCCGGGCGCCTCGACGAATTCCAGCGTGTCGATCTGCGGATAGGCTGCCAGCACCGCGTCGAACCATGCCGGCGACGCCGAATCGGTAATGCCCACCAGCGCCAAGGTATGCTCGTCGATCACGCGGAATGGGCCGAAGGCAGCGATGGCCGCCTGCTCGGTGCGTTCCTGCAAGGGCGACACATAGCGCGCGGCGGTGGTTTCCACCTCTACCCATTCCTCCACCACGGTCACGCGCTGCGCAGCAGCAGGCGCCGCAAGCAGGGCGGAGAAGCAGGCAAGCAGGGACAGCATGCGGTTCATGGCTGCCAGATTGGCGGAGCGGGCCTGCATCTTTGCCAATGGAAGGGGTTGCCAACGGGTTAACGACGTTGGCCCTCGACATGTGAAGCACGCGCGCTATCACTCTGCGAAATGGGGGTTTCGACGTGGTCGCCTTAGTTCAGACAGTCGCCTATCTCGGGCTCGAGGCGCGTAGCGTCGAGGTGCAGTGCCAGCTCGCCGCCGGCATGCCGCGCTTCACCGTGGTGGGCCTGCCGGACAAGGCCGTGGCCGAAAGCCGCGAGCGGGTGCAGTCGGCATTGGCGGCCATGGGCCTGTCGCTCCCGCCCAAGCGCATCACCATCAACCTCTCGCCCGCAGACCTGCCCAAAGAAGGCAGCCACTACGACTTACCGATCGCGCTGGCGCTGCTGGGGGCAATGGGCGTGGTCGATGCCGAAGAACTGAGCGAATGGCTGGCGGTGGGTGAGCTGGCGCTGGATGGCCGCGTCGTGGCTTCACCCGGCGTGCTGCTGGCCGCGCTTCATGCCAGCGAACGCGAACTCGGCCTGATCTGCCCTGCCGCACAGGGCCCCGAAGCACGCTGGGCCAGCGGCGTGCGCGTGTGCGCCGCACCCAACCTGGTTGACCTGCTGGCGCACCTTTCCGGCAAGGCGGAACTGGCCGAGCCGCAACCGGGCGAAGTGGAAGAGGGCCGCCACGGACCGGATCTGAAACAAGTGAAGGGGCAGGAAACCGCCAAGCGCGCGCTGGAAATCGCGGCGGCAGGTGGCCACAACCTGCTGATGAACGGGCCGCCGGGTGCGGGGAAAAGCCTGCTCGCCAGCTGCCTGCCGGGTATCCTGCCGCCGCTTTCGCCGGCAGAGGCGCTGGAGGTGAGCATGGTGCAATCTGTCGCTGGCCTGCTGGAAAGCGGGCGCATCAGCCGCAGCCGCCCGTTCCGCGCGCCGCACCATTCGGCCTCCATGGCCGCGCTCACCGGAGGTGGCCTGCGCGTGCGTCCGGGCGAAGTCAGCCTGGCGCACCTGGGCGTGTTGTTCCTCGACGAGCTGCCCGAATTCCAGCGCGCCGTACTCGATTCGCTGCGCCAGCCGCTGGAAACCGGCAAGGTCGATGTCGCGCGCGCCAATGCCCATGTCGCCTACCCGGCGCGCGTGCAGCTGGTGGCGGCGATGAACCCGTGCCGCTGCGGCCACCTGGGCGATCCGGCGCTGGCGTGCTCGCGCGCACCCAAGTGCGCGATCGACTACCAGAGCAAGGTGTCCGGCCCGATGCTCGACCGGATAGACCTGCACGTGGAGGTCGATCCGGTCAGCGCGGCAGACCTAGCCTTGCCGCCACCCGCCGAAGGCAGCGCCGAAGTCGCCGCTCGCGTCGCTGCGGCCCGCGCCCTGCAAACCGCGCGCGGCATTCGCTCCAACGCCGAACTCGAAGGCGAGGCGCTGGAAGAACATGCCACGCCCGACGAGGCCGGGCGACAATTGCTGATGCAGGCTGCCGAGGCCATGCGGCTTTCGGCCCGCGCCTATACCCGCATGCTGCGCGTGGCGCGCACGATAGCCGACCTTGCCGGGGCGCATGAGGTGGGCCGCGTGCACGTGGCCGAAGCGCTCAGCTACCGGCGGCAAGCGCCAAGGGCCTGATCCTGCCTATCCTTTGCCGCAATTGCGTGGCAGCTTGCCGGGCACAGGGGGATACAACGCCTATGGACATGTTCGACGCCGCATTGCTGCTCCACGCCGGGGCCGTAGTCTACGTGATCGCCTTCCTGTTCCGTGACGAGGCGCTGATCCGCGCCTTCTCGGTGCTCGGCACGCTGCTCTACATGGGCTATTACTTCTGGTATCCGGCAGAGCCGCTATGGGATCCGATCATCACCAGCACCATTTTCCTGCTCGCCAACGTGGTGGTGATCTTCATGATCCTGCTGGAGCGCACCACCTTCCAGCTGAGCGATGACGAGAAGCGCCTGTACCAAGGCTTCGACACGCTGACGCCTGGCGAGTTCCGCAAGCTGCTGCGGATAGCTTCATGGCATAGATCCGACGGGTCTGACGTGCTGACCACGGCGGGCGAGCAGCCGGAGAACCTCTATTACGTGCTCAATGGCGACGTGCTGATCCGCAAGGACGGGACCAGCTTCCCCATCAGCGACGGCCGCTTCATTGGCGAGATCGGCTATGTCCTGCATGGCCCTGCCACGGGCACGGTCAGCGCGCCCGAAGGCACGCGTTATGTTGCGTGGAGAACCAGCCAGCTGCGCGACCTTGGGCGAAGGAAGCCTGGCATAGCGATTGCGCTGACGGCGCTGCTGGGCGAGGATCTGGCGCGCAAGCTATCCCAAAGCGTGCAGGCACCCGGGACCGCCTAGCAGCAGTCGTCGGATGGCCCGGCCAACCCTTCCTTGACGTAGCCTCCAGCGTGCCGGTCAACCGGCTGGCCGATCTTGTCGGGCGTCTGCCAGCCCAGTTCGTGCCAGCTAAGTTCGCGGCCATCCTGCGCACGAATGGTAATCGGGGCGATCGGCAGGCCATCGCGGCAATCGACCAGCACCAGGTCCGGGCTAACCCCGTCGGTATAGCGTTCGCCCCATTGCCGCAGCGCCAGCATGGCCGGCAGCAGGCCCAGGCCCTTCTCGGTCAGGCGATACTCCACCTTGCGCTTGTCTGCCTCGCACGGGGTGCGTGCCAGCACACCGTGCTTCACCAGATTGGCCAGACGGTTTGACAGGATGTTGCGAGCGATCCCCAATTCCTGGGAAAACTCCTCGAAATGATAAAGTCCGTTGAAGGCAGCGCGCAGGATCAGGAACGACCAGCGCTCTCCCATCACCTCCAGTGCATGCGGCAGGCCGCAGCCAAGTTCGCGCAGCGGTTCTCTGATACCCATTCGGAATCCTGTCTCTCGTGCATCTCCTACAGGCAAACGCGGCAAAGCCAAAAAAATTTGCAAAGAATGGTTGCGTTCTGAAACCTAAGTTTATAGGTCCTCTTTTGCAACTGGTTGCTAGTTGCAACTTACAAACCTGTGCAGAGGAGCCTCCCGCCATGAGCCGCCCGACCATGAATCGCCCCGTCGCCCTTACCTTCGCCGCAGCACTTGCCCTTTCCGGCGCGCTGGTCCCCGCCGCGTTGCAGGCGCGCAGCGCCGCCCCCTACTTCACTGCTGAACTGGCACAGCCCGCCAGCGACAATGAAGTGATCGCCGGCGGCGTGGTGTTCCGCTGCGAAGGCACCACCTGCACCGGCCCGCGCAGCGGCAGCCGTCCCTTGCGCGTGTGCAGCGAACTACGCCGCGAAGTCGGCACGATCGCCAGGTTCAGCGCGGGCGGCGATGCGCTGTCTGAAGCTCACCTGACGCGCTGCAACGGCTGACGCCTTCCCGTCCCGCTTCTCCATCCGGGTCGGGCACCTTCGAAAGGCTCCGGCACGCAGCGTGCCGGAGCCTTTTTCCTAGTCCTGAAGCAGACGGAGCGCGGTCAGTTCGGCTTCCAGCGCTTCAGCACCGGTAAAGACATGTCCACGCCAGCCGCGCGCCGTGGCAGCGGCAATGTTTTCCGCCTTGTCATCGATGAACAACAGGTGCGCGGGCGGCAGGCCGAAACGCTCCTCGGCAATGGCGTAGATCGCCGCATCGGGCTTGGCGACCTTCTCGTGGCCGGAGACGACAATATCGCGAAAGTGTTCGAACACCGGCTGACTCTCGATGAACTCGTCCCAGAAATCGGCACCGAAGTTCGACAGGCCGAACAGCGGCACGCCGCGTGCGTTCAGCCGCGCGATGATATCCAGCGTGCCGGGGATGTTCTCAGGATAGGTTTCGGGAAAGCGCGTCGCATAGGCCAGGATCAGATCGGCATGGTCGGGATACTGGACGATTCGTTCCGGCACCATGTCCGCCAGCGGACGGCCTTCGTCCTGCTGGTGGTGCCACCCTTCAGTGACGACATTGCTGACGAACCAGTCAAGCTCGGCCGGATCGTCGATAAGCTTTTCGTAGAGGTAGCGCAGATCCCAGCGGATGATCACCCGGCCGATATCGAAGACAACGGCAGAGGGAGTTGTGCGGGCGTCAGACATGCAAAAAAACCCTCATGGCGGCGGGGGTATAGTGATAGAGACGAAAAAGAGGAGAGCTGACCACACGGTTGGCTCTCCTTTTTGCGTCGTGGGCGGCGAGTAACAGAAAGGGAGGGCGACAGCTTGACCAGCCCCCATCGCGTGGCCTGCGTTGATTGCTAAAGCATTATTGCCTCGATCGCCTGTGCTGACCGCTGGTGGAGCGCCGCGGCACAAGCGCGCGGCACTGGCGATGGAACCGCCTCCGGAGCCAGTGGCCGGTATCACAGAGAGCTGTGCGGCCTCACAGTGTTTTGGTGTTGCCGCCAGGCCTCGATCAGGAACTTCGCCTAAGCCAAGATGTAGAAGATCTCACGGTTGAGCAGTTCGTCGCGTATCGAGCCGCTAGGGGACATGCAGTAGCCGTTCTCCGATGAAATGCGAGCCAGACGGCGGTGTCTTGATCGGTGAGCCACAATTGCTTCTGTGCGTCTCACGACTTCGAAGCCAATGATCGGCAACGACCCAGATGCCGACGTTCGATTGGCCGATCGGACGAAGACCAATACACCTGTCTGCTGATACGTAATCTAGGTTGAAGGTGTGCCGGTCGGGTGCAGCCCGCTTACAGCCGACTTGATGTGGATGTCCTGCTGCTGGAACGGCATCGTCAGCCCCTTCTCGTCGAAGGCTTCTTTCACTTGCCGTGTCAGGTCGCAGTAGACGTCCCAGTAATCGGCCGCGCAGACCCATGGCCTGCAAACGAAATTGACCGAACTGGCACCAAGCTCGTTCGCGCGAATATCGGGCGCGGGGTCCTTGAGAACCTTGTCGTGATCGGCAACGACCTGCTCGATCACTTCAAGCACGTCCTTGATCGGATCATCGTAGGAGGCGCTGAAGACCAGGTCGACCCGGCGGGTCTCGCTGGCCGTGGCATTGACAATCACGTTGCCCCAGACATTCCGGTTGGGCACCACAATGATGCGGTTGTCCGGCGTTGCGATGGTGGTGCCGACAATAGAGACCTTCTTCACTGTGCCTCCAACACCGCCCACTTCGATGTAGTCGCCTTCGTCAAAGGGCTGGTTGATCATGATCATGAGGCCGCTGGCCAGATTGCCGAGCGTATCCTGGAACGCGAAGGCCAGAATGAAGGAAGCCCCCCCCAGGACGGCAAACAACGGCGTAATGTCCACGTCGACCGACGAAAGGACGATTACCAGTCCGATCAGGATGAAAGCCCAGAACAGCGCGCCGACGATGAAGCCTTGCAGCAGCTTGGAGATATTCGTGAACCGACCGATCCAGAGGCGCCCGAAACCGCGCGCAACGCGGGCGACAAGGACGATGGCGGCAAGCGCCGCAACCGCAACGAGAAGCCTGTTCAGCAAGGCGATTCCGCCGTCGCTCCTGCCGAACCAGGCGAAGAAAGAACCGACAAGTGCGCGCGTGCTGGCGAGGGCGGTTTCTTCGAACAAGATGCTCTGCCGATAGTCCTTCAGTTCAGCTACCAAGTCCGCGTCCCCGCCCTTTCTCTCGAGCGATTCGAGAACCAGCGTGTAGCGTTCCAGCAACAGGGCGCGTTCTTCCACCAAGGCGACGATCCGGGCAATGCGCGGGTCGTCCTCTCCCGCAGGATCCTGCACGCGCTCGGCCTGCAGGTCAGCAATCTCCTGCGTCTTGGCCCGCACGATACCCAGCCAGGAACGGCCGAGTTCTTCCAGTTCCCCTCTGGTAAGCGGGACCAGGAGGTGTGAAAGCGCTTCCACGGAAATGGCGGGATCCGTCAGTTGGCGGTCGACCGCGTCGCCCCGCATCGCTTCCTCGGCAACTTCCTCCTCCGACACGACCGTTTCGGCCTCGGCCGCGGCCGACACTTCAGCCTCCTGAGCGACAACCTTGGCAGGTGCCAGGATCAGCAGGACGGCAAGGCAGAGCAGGAAAAGGGCTGGCGCAAACGAGAAGCGCCAGCCCGAAGCGGACGGAACCAATGCAGCGGACACGAACTCAATCCCGAGTCATCAGGAATTCCGCGACCGCCTGATAGGCAGGCAGTGAAGTGGGATCGATGAAGCCGTTCTGTGCCCGAGGATAGGAGGCAAAGCGCACCAGCACCATTTCCGCCGTCGGATCGACGTAGATGGTCTGCCCGTGCACGCCGCGCGCAGCAAAGGCGCCGTGATCGTTGTGGAGAACCCACCACTGGCTGGTGTAGCTGCCCGGGCCAAAGGTGGGGAAACCGTCGCCGAACTTGTCGCGATCGCCGCCACGACGGATGTTCTCCACCACTTCGGCCGGGAACAGCCGTTCACCGTTGATCTCGCCGCCGTTCAGCATCAGCTGGCCGATCCGGCCCAGGTCGCGCAGGCCGGCGGTAAGCCCGCCGCCCGCAAACGGCACACCATTGCCGTCGACGGTCTGGTAGGCATCCTGCTCCGCACCCATGCGCCGCCACAGGCGCTCGGAAGCCAGTTCGGTCACCGACATTCCCGAAACGCGGGAGATGATCCAGCCGAGCATGTCGGAATTGATCGTCTTGTAATGGAATTCATCGCCATGGCGGCCTTCCGGCTGCACCTGTTGGAGATATTCCCAATAGCCGTTCGGACCCTCGTAACCCTCGGGCTTGGGCAGCGGGCTTGCCGCGGCCGAATACAGCCAGATATCGGCATTGGGGTCAGAGTAGTTCTCCGAGTAGCGAACGCCGGTGGTCATATCCATCACCTGCCGCACCGTGGCGGTGGCAAAGGCACTGTCGCCGATTTCCGGGATGATGTCGCGCACCAGCAGGCTGTCATCCAGCGTGCCTTCGACGACCATGATTTCTGCAAGCAGGCCGGTGATCGACTTGGTCATCGACATTGCCGCATGCTTGCCGTCTTCCTCGAGGCAGCCGAAATAGCGTTCGTAGACGACCTCGCCGCGATGCATGATCAGCATGCCATCGGTATAGTTGGCGTAGAGCGACTGCTCCCACGTCATCGGCTCGCTGCTGTTCTGCGGCATGAAGGTGAGCGCATCGATCGCTGCTCGCATCTCGGCGAATTCCGAGTGAGACGGGTAATCCAGCGGCACCGGCGCCCCCAGGCCGCGGCTGATTTCCTCGGTGGGAAGGAATTCACGCAGGTGGCAGACCGACCAGCGCAGGCGCGGGAAGCTGAAATAGATCGAATCCGGCTGGGTGATGATCCTGTCCTGAGGGGGCGGAAAACCCTGCATCCAGCCCATCACGCGCGGATCGGACTCCTGTGCCGACAGCGGCGCCGCATTCTGCTGGGCAGAAACAGGAAGTGTCAGGCCCGCCGTTACTGCGATGGCCAGGCCAAGCTTCTTCAGATCGGTAACGAAACGCATGGTTTTCCTCCTTGGCATGGCCTGTGTCAGTCGTCGTCCGCGATCGCGGCGATGACCCCGACAACGGCGGCTCCGATAACTGCACCCCTCAGCACGTCTGCACCGTCGTTGTCGCGCCTGCCATAATAGCGACGCAGGTAATCATTGCGGTTCCAGTATCGTCCATCGCGCCACCAGCGGCCATTGCCGCGATAGAACCTGTCATAGAAGTCCTCGCGGATTTCGCGGCTGACTTCACGCCGGGCCTCGCGTCGTTCGCGAGCAACCTCGCGGTTGGCTTCGCGATATTCCCGCTCTGCGCAAGCGCGCGTCTCGCAACGCAGGATTTCGCGCGCAGCTTCACGGCGTTCGCGAGCGACCTCGCGGTTGGCTTCGCTGATTTCGCGCCTGACTTCCCAGCTCTGGGCCGAGGCTTCGGTCGGGATCGCGGTCAGGGCGGTTGCGGCGCCGAGCACGAAAAGGATCTTGCTGTGCATCGGTCAGCCCCCCTGAGCCGCGCGACGATAGCTGTTGGCTCGATTTTCATACTGCAGCAGCACCTCGGCGCAGTTTTCCTGCTCTACCTCGACGCTGCTCCCGTAACCGAAGGCCGATGAGAACAGGAACGCGCGGTCCACGCCAAGCAGTCGGGTAATCGACGCGTGGATCTCCAGAACATCGCGCTCGAACGCCGCCTGCTGATTCTCGGCAACGCAGCCGCGGGAGAGGCCGGCGATATAGCCGAAGTTCTTCAGGCCGTTGTCGACCTGCTCTTCCTCGCTGATCAGATCGTCCACTGCCTCCTGCGCGCTGACCGGTGCGAACCCGGCAAGAGAGAGCATCAAGGCGCCGGCGCCGATTGAATTCACGATAAGCTTTCTCATCCCTTCGTACCTCCAAGTAGTGGCTTTCGAGCCCGCCCTGCCGATCGGTCGGCAGGTCAGAAATTGAAAACGATATTCACGAAACCGCCGGTCCACACAGGTGCGGAACCGCCCGAAGCAATCTCGATCCCGGCACCGGGCACGGAAACGCTAACGCCGCCGGTCAGGAAGAAATTGGACGACAGCACGCGGGTGTATTCAACGAAGAAATCGTTCGCGAGGTGATTGTCCGTCACCCCCGAAACCACGCTTCCCAGACCATCGGCGATTTCCAGGCGGGTGGCCTGGCCGAACTGTATCGGGCTACGCAGTTCGTTCACGCGGATATGCGCCGTGCGCAGGGTCAGGAAGTCGCGCGGGCTCGGCATCAGCCGCAGCGTCAGCTGGTGCGACTGGACGTTGGAGTTGATGAACACCAGCGCCGATTTCGATCCGGTTGCCCAGCTGGACGGCGATCCCTCGTAATTGAGCGGATCGAAGCGTTCGAGCCGGGCCGTGTCGGGATCGTCGCCGGAGAAGGTCTGGTAGGAATAGAATACCTCGGGCCGCCAGGGCTTCTGCGGCCAGGCGTAACCGACCTGGAACCGACCGCCCCAGGCACGCAGGTTAATGCGGTCGTTCCACTGGTAGGCCCCGTCGAGAGCCACGAACAGCCCGCTTGCGGCATCGGGCAAGGGATGCACGCGGGTGTAGAAGGAAATGGCATTCAGGCCATCACGCCCGCCGTCGAGGAATGCCGGCGGGCCCGATCCGCCCGGTGCAGCCTGCGGATAGGGCGCGCCGGAGCGCAGGACGTTGATGTAGCTGACGCCGGCATAGTCGCCGCCGTCCCAGTCGAACCGCATATCGGCCCCGGCAATGCGCGTGCCGGTGTTGTTCGACGCCAGTTCGTTGGGATCGAGGTAGAAGACCTGGCCGGTAAAATCCTGGTGCCTGAAGCGGGCGATGGCGGTGCGCTCCCACGCCTTGCGCGGGCCCAGTTTCACCGCGCCGCGCTCGAAACCGTTCGAGGCGCCGTTGGCGATCAGCATACCGGTGCCCAGCTTCAATTCCTGCGCGCCCAGTGACAGGTCGAACTGACCGGTTCCCACGGCGCCTGTCCGGATTCCCAGGTGCGCTTCTTCCAGCGTGACCCTGCCGGTGTCGCCCTGGGCGAAGCCGTCGGTTCCCAGTGTCGTGGACGCGACCATCGAAACCCTGCCGTAAAGCTCGGTCGATCCGCCAAGCGACTGTTCGAGATTGATGCCCGGCTCGACATAGAATTCCAGCCACTCGGCATCGGAATCGAAATTTGCCGAAGGGGCGAACTTGTCTGCCAGGTTCCAGTAGAGGTTCTGTTCGGCCACGGCATTGATGCCGCCTTCGATGCTGGCGCTGATTGTGGTGTCATCGTCCTGCTCCAGCAGAACGGGAGCGCCACCCTGGGCCAAGGCCTGGCCGGGGAACGCGAGAGCAGAAAGCGGAAGAAGCAAGGCGAGACGGCGTGAGCGCGGATGAGAAGAAGGCCGGGCCTGCCCAGCTAGGCCAGAAATCTGCAGATCAGGTAAGAATCTTGCCATCCCGGTCTCCCAGACAGCGATCAGGAATGCCGCTGAAGCACGAGAGCAACCGAAGACCGCTTGACTTGCAAGATGACAACCGCCCATTTTGGGCGCCACTCCACTGAAGTATCAGGAACCGCTGAAGAAAGATTCTGTCGTGCACTATGCAAAGGAAAATTTCGGTCAGCTGTGGCCCGTCCATGTCGACGCCCTGATCGACATGTTCTCGCGATTTCGGGCAGCATTCGATGGCGATCTCGATTCGGCTTTCATCATGATGGTGATCGGGTCCGCCATGCTCCCCAAGGACAAGCTCCCTAGAGGCCTGAGCTACGATCAGTATGCCAGGCTGCCCGGAGATCGTTTCGCAACGGAGCTCAACACCAATTCCATTGCCCAGATTACCGGAATCCCGAGGGAGACCGTCCGGCGGAAGATCGGGGCGATGGAAAAGCGCGGCTGGCTGAAGCGCGACATGCTTGGCCACTGGAAGGTCACCAGAAAGGGGGCCGCCGACCTGCAAGCAACGACAGACTGGTCACTCGATTACCTGTCGTCGATCGCCAGAACAGTTCAATCCGCCGGCCCCGCGTGACGCTGCCGCAGACTGGCGGCTCCAATTAATGCGCGTGGGGCATGTCCCTTGCTCGCAAGCGTTCAGCGCGACATCTGCTTGGCGTTGCGAAGTCGATTTTGAGCTTGCTCTGGCCGCTGTATTCCTTGTCCGCTCTTCACCTGATTGCGGACATAGAAAAGGAGAGCCAACCGTGTGGTCAGCTCTCCCCTTTTTTCTGCTGTTCGCTTTACCGCCCGTGCTGGCGGGGGCTCTTCAAAAGACCAGTGCCGCGAATCAGGCGCGGCACGGCGCGCATCAGCCCTGGCGGGCCTTGAAGCGACGGTTGGTCTTGTTGATCACATAGGTGCGACCGCGACGGCGAATCACGCGGCAATCGCGATGGCGGTTCTTCAGCGACTTGAGGCTGTTGCGGATCTTCATGGTCTATTCCCGAAAAACAAGCGGCACCGGAGATGAGCTCCGATGCCGGAAATTCAAGGCGCGCCGATAAGTGTGCGCCGTCCTAAAGTCAAGCTTCCCCTCGAATATCGGCCAGCTTGCGCTCCCAGGCGAGGGCATGGGCCACGATCACGTCGAGATCGGCATGCTTGGGCTCCCACGGCAGCGTCGCCTTTATGCGGTCGGGGTCCGAAATCAGCGAATCGGGATCGCCTGCGCGGCGCGGTCCCATCACGCGGGTGATCTGTCCACCGGTTACCCGGTCCACCGCGTCGAGCACTTCGAGCACGGAGAAGCCACGGCCATAGCCGCAGTTCATCGTCAGCGAGCGCCCGGGCTGTTCGATCAGCGCTTCCAGCGCCAGCACATGCGCGGCGGCCAGGTCGCTGACATGGATATAGTCGCGCACCCCGGTACCATCGGGCGTATCGTAGTCGGTGCCGAACACGCTCACGCTCTCGCGCTTGCCCAGCGCGGCCTCCACCGCGACCTTGATCAGGTGCGTCGCGCCTGCCGTCGACTGCCCGCTGCGTGCCTGCGGATCGGCCCCGGCCACGTTGAAATAGCGCAGCACGCAATAGTTCAGCGGATGGGCGGCGACCGTGTCGGCCAGCATCTGCTCGGTCATCAACTTCGACCAGCCATAGGGGTTGATCGGCTGCCGGGGCGTAGCCTCGGTAACCGGCGACACCTCGGGCACGCCATAGGTCGCCGCGGTCGACGAAAAGATCATGTGCCCCACGCCCGCGCTCACGATAGACTCGATCAGGCTGCGGCTCTTGGCGGTATTGTTGTGGTAGTACTTGAGGGGGTTCTCCACGCTTTCGGGCACCACCACGCTCCCCGCAAAATGCATCACCGCGCCAATCTGCTGCTCGGCGAAAATGCGCGCCAGCAATGCGCCATCGGCAATGTCACCTTCGTAAAAAGGCACGCCTTCGGGCACGGCAAAGCGGAAACCCGTCGCAAGGTTGTCGATCACGGCCACCGGCCAGCCGGCATCCAGCAGCGCCAGCACGGCATGGCTGCCGATATATCCGGCACCGCCGGTGACGAGGACAGGACATTTGCTATTCATTGTCCGGCGGGTAGCAGGTTTGGGTGAAACGACAATTAAGCATAAGCCATTCCCGCAGGCACCAATCGCGCCCTTCCGGCGTTGGAGAAATGACATGAGACCTTCCCTTGCCATCCTTGCCGTTGCCACTTTGCTGGGCGGCTGCGCCACGCCCGCCTGGGTATCGCCGGTGCAGGTCACCCGCTTTACCGGCGATGCGCCTACCTACCTTGCGCAAGGAACGATCCAGATCGTGGCAGCGCCCGGGCTGGATGGGCAGAGCATTGAATTCGGCCTCTATGAAGACGCTGTGCGCCGCGAACTGGAGCAGCTGGGCTATCGCGTGGTGATGATCAACGGCGCCCAGGTGGCGCAGGTTTCGCTTGACCAGTACGTGGTCGATGCAGGCCCTCGGCGCGGGCCGGTGGGCGTGGGCGTCGGCGGATCGACCGGCAGCTATGGCTCGGGCCTTGGCGTGGGCGTGGGCATTAACCTGGGCGGCCAACCGGCCGAGCGCATCGCGCGCGAACTGGCGGTGAGCATCCGCGAGGCAGGTGGCACGCAGAACCTGTGGGAGGGCCGTGCATCCATGACCGCCACGGCGAACAGCGACTTCGCCGCAGATGCGACCGCAGCCCCACGGCTGGCCGATGCCCTGTTTGCAGGCTTTCCCGGAGAGTCCGGCGAGACTATCGAGGTGGAATGAGAACAACGGATATCGTCATCGACGCCGCTTTCGACAGCGGCAATATCGAAGTCGTCGCGATTGACGGCGCCACCGCCCGGCTGCGCATCCCGCGCGACCGCAAAAGCGAGTTCGCGCAGTGGTTCCACTTCCGCGTCTCGGGCGCGGCCGGGCGCGAGCTGGTGCTGACGATCGAGCAGCTGGCCGACAGCGCCTATCCCGAGGGCTGGCCCGGCTACAACGCCTGCGTTTCGGAAGACCGTCAGTACTGGGGTCGCGCCCCCAGCTCCTATGACAAGAGCACGGGCAACGGCACGTTGACGATGCGCTACACGCCGGCATCGGACATCGTCTGGTTCGCCTATTTCGCGCCTTACTCGCTGGAACGGCACAACGACCTCGTCGCCGAAGCCGCCAGCGCACCGGGCGTTGCCTATCGCCGCCTTGGCGAAACGCTCGACGGGCGACCGCTCGACTGCCTCGAAATGGGCGATGGCGACACGCAGGTGTGGCTCTATGCGCGCCAGCATCCGGGCGAATCGATGGCCGAATGGTGGATGGAAGGCGCGCTGGAAGTGCTGACTGATCCCGCTGACGTTGTCGGCCGCGCGCTGCGGCAGAAATGCCGCCTGCACGTGGTGCCCAACTGCAACCCGGATGGCTCCTTCCGCGGTCACCTGCGCACCAATGCCGAAGGCGTGAACCTCAACCGCGAATGGCACGAACCGACAGCTGAGAAATCGCCCGAGGTGCTCGCCTTGCTAGGCGCCATGGACGCAAGCGGAGTGGATTTCGCCATGGACGTGCACGGCGACGAAGCGATTGCCGGTGTCTTCCTGGCCGGGTTCGAAGGCATCCCCAGCTGGACCGACGAACAGGGCGAACGGATGTATCGCTACCAGCGCCTGCTCGATCGCCGCACGCCCGATTTCCAGACGACAAAGGGCTATCCCAAGTCCGCCCCGGGCAAGGCCAACCTGTCGATGAGCACCAACCAGGTGGCCGAACGCTTCGGTGCCTGCGCGATGACGCTGGAAATGCCGTTCAAGGACAACGACGACTGGCCCGATCCCGACCAGGGGTGGAGCCCCGAACGCTGCAAGCTGCTGGCGCGCGAATGCCTTGCAGCTCTGGTAGAATGGCTGGATGGAGCGGAAGGCTAGAGCCGCCTAGGGTTGCACCACTACCCAGCGCAGCGGTTCATCGCTGGCTTCACCGATTGCATAGCTTGTCGCCGTCCAGAGCGTCCACGGGCGGCCGGCATAGTCGGGCTGGGCGAAATCGCGTTCCAGCCACAGGTTGCGTTCTATCCGCACGCCAAGGCCGTGCTCGGCTTCGAATTCGGGACTGATCTTCAGCACCACCGGCTGGCCGACATGGCCTTCGACCTGGTTGATGAAGGTCGTCAGCTCGCTTTCCAACCCCGCTTCGACGATCGGGTCGGCACAGGCACTGGCCAGCTTGTCCAGCCCGATGGCGGGCGGCAACTGCTCTGCATCGCGCGGCACGATGGTGACGAAGTTGGCCGCCTGCCGCTCTGCCGGCACACAGGGGTCATAGGCATGGACCACTCCGTGCGGCAGCTGCGCATCCATGGCTCCGGCCAGGTTCCGCGGAAACAGGGCGTCGCGCCCCTCTGCGCCACGGCTGGCTTCGAGATAGACGAAATCGGCACCCGTGGCGCGCAGCGCGTTGAAATCCACCGCGCCGTCCTGCTCGCCCACCAGTGCGCCCTGCGTAGGGTACTCGGCGCGCGAAGGCAGCCAGCCTTGCGCGCGCTGCCACAGCACCGCCGCCAGCGCGATCAGCGCCAGCAGCAGCAACACTTCTACCCAGAAGCGCAGGACCGATTTCTTCTTCTTGCCGATGGTGCGACCCAGTTTCCACTAATGCGTCGATTCGATTGGCGGTAATCAGGCCTTGATATGCAGCACGCAGATCAAGGTGAAAAGCCGTCGCGCGGTTTCGAAGTCGGTTTCCACCTTGCCCTCCAGCGCATCGAGCAGGTGGCGCGTACCGCGATCGTGGATGCCACGCCGGGCCATGTCGATGGTCTCGATCTCCTGCGCCGAGGCGCGCCGCAGCGCCTTGTAGTAGCTGTCGCAGATGGCAAAGTAATCGCGGATCGCGCGGCGCATGCGCGCCATGCCCAGGCCGATCGTGCCCACGTCCACTCCCTCGGCATCCTTCATGTGCCAGGCCAGCATGCCTTCGACCACTTCCAGATGCACCCGCCAGGGACCCACATGACCGTTCTCGCTGGCACGGATGGGGCGGAAGAAATTGTCGTCGACCAGGTCGCGCAGGGCCACCTCGCGCTCTTTCTCGATATCATCGCTGCGCGCGATGACAGTCGCTTCGTCAAGCGTGATAACCTCGATCCGGTTGGCGTTGTCCTGGTCCATACCAGAGGCCCTCCTGCCCCAGCCGGCGCGCGCGTTCAATCGGCAATCACCTGCTGGCACACATTCTCCCCGCTATCCACAGGCTGGCATGGCAAGGTTTGCCGACATCGACCTTGCGTGTCGCAGCGCACACGCGCATCACGCTGCGCATGTCCGATGAAGATCTGCTGATCCGCTCCGCCACCCACTCTACCGACAAGGCTGAACAGGGCCGCAGCCTGCCCGCCAACCTGGAGGCGGAGGCCGCCTTCCTGGGCGCGGTGCTGATCGACAACCGGGTATTGGAGGAGTTGCCCGTCGAACTGCGCGCAGGCCATTTCTTCGCGCCGATTCACGGCCGCATCTTCGAACGAGTCCTGACGCTGGTGGATCGCCAGATGGTGGTGACCCCGGTCACGCTGAAACCCTATTTCGAAGGGGACGAGGCGCTGGCCGACCTTGGCGGCACCGGGTACCTGGCCCAGCTGACGGCGGACGGGCAGGGCCTGCTGGCCCCGCGCGAACTGGCCCAGCAGATCTACGATCTGGCCCTGCTGCGCGAACTGGTAAGCGTAGGCCGCGAACTGGTGGAAGGCGCGCTCGACACCTCGGAGGAAGTGGAGCCGCAGCGCCAGATCGAACAGGCGGAAAAGCGCCTGTTCGAAGTCGCCGAAGGAGCAACCAGCGAAAAGGCCGGCATCGCCTTCCGCAGCGCCTCGATGGACGCGATCAAGCTGGTCGAAGCGGCGATGAATTCGGGCGGCAGCCTGTCCGGCAAGACCACTGGCCTTGCCACCATCGACAACAAGACAGCCGGCCTGCACAATTCCGACCTCATCATCCTCGCCGGGCGTCCAGGCATGGGCAAGAGCTCGCTGGCGATGAACATCGCCTTCAACTGCGCGGAAGAGCACCTGAAATACCAGCGCGACGGCGGCCCGCACAACTATGGTGCGCCAGCTGCATTCTTCAGCCTGGAAATGAGCGCGGACCAGTTAGCCACGCGTATCCTTGCCGAACAGGCGGAGATTTCCTCCGAGGCATTGCGTTCGGGCAAGCTCAAGCGCGACGAGTTCCAACAGCTGTCCTACGCCGCGCAGAAGCTGGCCGAGCTGCCGCTGTACATCGACGATACCCCCGCGCTGTCGATCTCTGCCCTGCGCACCCGCGCGCGGCGGTTGAAGCGGCGGCACGACATCGGCCTGATCGTGGTCGACTACCTGCAGCTGCTGCAAGGCTCTGGCCGCGCCAACGACAACCGCGTGAACGAGATTTCCGAGATCAGCCGGGGGCTCAAGACGCTGGCGAAGGAACTGCAGGTGCCGGTGATCGCGCTCTCCCAGCTCAGCCGCGCGGTGGAGCAGCGCGAGGACAAGCGCCCGATGCTGTCCGACCTGCGCGAATCGGGCTCGATCGAGCAGGATGCCGACATGGTCTGGTTCATCTTCCGCGAAGATTATTATCACGAGGCCTCGCGTCCGAACATGCCGACCGAAACCAGTTCGGAAGCGGACAAGGAGAAATACCGCACCTGGGAAGATCGCTACCTGGAACTGCGCAACAAGGCGACGCTGATCGTTGCCAAGCAGCGCCACGGCTCCACCGGCAACGTGCCGCTGCTGTTCCAGAGCGAGTTCACCAAGTTCACCTCGCCCAACATGAAGGACTATTCGGACTACGGGTTCGAGTAAGCGAATGGCCGAAGAGAAGGTAACAGCCCGGCGACAAGCGTCGGCACCGACGGACGGTCGCACCAAGGTCGGCCAGAAGCGCCGGGCCGAAACCCGCGCGCGGATCATTGCTGCGGCCTTCGACATCTTCGGCGAGGAAAACGGCCTGTTCGCCCGGATCGAGGACGTGGTGGAAAAGGCCGGGGTCACCCGCGCCACCTTCTACAACCATTTCACCAGCATGGTGGACTTGCGCGAAGCGGTAACGCGCGAGGTGACGCACGATTTCCTCGTCGCGGTGACCGCAACCGTCGCCAGGATTCCCGATTCGCGCGAGCAGTGTACCGTTGCCGTGCGCTATTACCTGCGCCGCGCGCAGAAAGACCGGCGCTGGGCCTGGTCGATGCTGAACATGAGTGCATCGGGGGAAATCTTCGGTGCCGAGACCTTCCGCCAGGCTATGCGCACGATCAGCGACGGGGCGGCCAATGGCGACTTGCCGATTCCCTCGGCAGACCTGGGGCGCGATATCCTGCTGGGCGCGACGCTGGCGGCCATGGGCTCCATCGCCAAGCGCGACATGCCGGACAACTACCCCGAGGTGGTGGCGGGCTACATCCTGTGCGGGCTGGGGGTAGACCGCGACACCGCGAAGGAAATTGCCCACCTGCCGCTTCCCCCGCTGGAGTCCGGCTCCCCGGCTGGTTGACCGCCCAGGTTGTGTAATTGACATTTTGTCAATTGTAATTATCATCGCATTCTGGAAGGCGAGAATGCCAATTGAGGAGAGGATGATATGCAAGCCGGAAAGCGGCGCTGGGTAGCGCTCGCATTGGGATTGGCAGTGGTGGCCGGTGGCGGCCTTGCCGTCGGGCTGTCAGCCAGCGCCAGCGCGCAGGCGACCTACGAGATCGAGCCGCGCGAGCCCGCATATCTCTATGCGCGCACCTGCGGCTATTGCCACGGACACAACATCGCCCCGATCATTCGCGGACGCAGCCTGCCACCCGCGGTGATCCAGTCCATCGTCCGCTCGGGCATGGGCGCCATGCCCGCCTTCAAGCCCACCGAGATCACCGATACCGAGCTGGAAGCGCTGTCCGCATGGATCTCGCAGTCCGAAGCAGACCCCGAGGAGCATGGGCAATGACGGGCGGATTCTCCCGGCGCGAAGTGATGGCCATCGGCGGTGCCATGGCGGGGACCATGGCCATGACCCCGATGGCCCGCGCGCGCATGATGCCGCAGGATATGGACCGCGACGTCTTCGCAGCAGTGGTGCGCGAACTGCGCGCCATCGTGGGCGAGGACTGGGTCTTTGCCGACGAAGCGAGCACGCTCAGCTATCGCAAGAGCGGCATCCCCGACTTGCGCGGTGAGCACGTGCCCTCGGGCGCGGTGGCACCGGCCAATGTCGAGCAGGTGCAGGCGATCCTGGCCGTGGCCAATCGCTATCGCCTGCCGCTGTGGCCGATCTCCACCGGCAAGAACATGGGCTATGGCATGGCCACGCCCGCCAGCAGCGGGCAGATGATCCTCGATCTCAAGCGGATGAACCGCATCCTCGATTTCGATGCCGAACTGGGCACGATCCTGGTGGAGCCGGGCGTCACCTACCAGCAGATCCACGACTATATCGAAGACAACGACTTGCCTTACTGGATCGACGTGCCCACGGTCGGCCCGATCGTATCGATGATGGGCAACACGCTGGAACGCGGCGTGGGCTACACACCCTATGGCGACCACTTCTTCATGCAATGCGGCATGGAAGTGGTGCTGGCTGACGGCACGGTGCTGAAAACCGGCATGGGCTCGGTCGAGAACGGCAACACCTGGCAGGCGTTCAAATGGGGATATGGTCCCTATCTCGACGGCATCTTCACCCAGTCCAACTTCGGGATCGTCACCAAGCTGGGTATGTGGCTGATGCCGCGCCCCCCGGTCTACAAGCCCTTCATGGTCAGGTCGCAAAACGTGGAGGACGTGGCGGCGATCACGGACACGATCCGCCCGTTCCGGATGAACAACCTCATCCCCAACGGCGTGCTGATCATGGGCGCGCTCTACCAGATGAGCATGTTCAATCGCCGGGCAGATCTGTGGGACGGCGACGGCGTGATCCCGCTGGAGGTGATCCAGCGCCACGCGCGGGCCAACGATATCGGCATGTGGAACACCTTCTACGCGCTTTACGGCACCGACGAGATGATCGCGGCGATGGAACCGATCCTCACAAACGCCTTCGCGGCAACCGGTGCCGACGTGCTGACCGAAGCTGAAATGGGCGGCAACCCCTATTTCGAGCACAACAAGACCCTGATGCGTGGCGGCATGACCTTGGAGGAAAAGGGCCTGGTGCGCTGGTGGGGCCGCAGCGGCGGCGCCGTCGCCTTCGCCCCGGTGGCGCCTGCCAAGGGCAGCGAAACCGGCGGGCAAACGGCGCTGGCGACCGAGATCATGAACAAGTGGGGCTTCGACTATGCCCCCGCCTATGCCGTTGGCGGGCGCGAGCTGCACCACATCATCTTCCTGATGTTCGACAAGGGCGACGACGAGCATTCGCGCAAGGCCGAGCAGTGCATGGAGGAGATGATCAACCGCTTTGGCGAGCGTGGCTGGGCCGCCTACCGTTCCTCGGTCTCCACCATGGACCTGGTGGCGCAGCAATATGGAGATGCCAATCGCGAGGTGAACGCCCGCATCAAGCAGGCGCTCGACCCCAATCACATCATTGCGCCGGGCAAGCAGGGCATTGCCTGATCGGCGCATGGCCGGCCCCGATCTCCCTTTGGCGGGGTCGGCCTCCACAAACTGGAAGAGGTAAGCGATGAGCGAAGTGCATTATGATTTCAGCGGCAAGGTGGCACTGGTAACCGGCGGTGCCACCGGCATCGGGCGAGCCAGCTGCACTGCTTTTGCCGAGCAGGGCGCCAGGGTGATGATCGGCGACGTGGACGAACGCGCCGAGGAAACCGTCGCCATTATCCAGCAGGCCGGCGGAGAGGCCGATTTCCTGCCGACAGACGTGCGCGACAAGGCCGCTGTGGACGCGCTGGTGGCAGGCACGCTCAGCCGTTTCGGACGGATGGACATGGCCTTCAACAACGCCGGCGTATTGCCCCCGCAGCGCCCCATTCACGAAGTGACAGACGAGGAACTGGACCTTGCCATCGATGTCGATTTCAAGGGTGTGTTCTATGCCATGCAGGCCGAGATCCGCCACTTCCTGGAAGCCGGCGGCGGTGCCATCGTCAACACCGCTTCGGTCGGCGCGCTGATCGCCGACCCGAACATGAGCGTCTATTGCGCGATGAAGCACGCGGTCTCCGGCCTCACCAAGGCGGCGGCGGTGGAATATGCGCGGGAAGGCATTCGTGTGAACTGCGTGGCCCCCGGCTTCGTGCGCACGCCGATGACGCAGCACTGGGCCGACAGCAAGGACTTCACCGACATATTCTTCCAGCACAATATCTCGGGCCGCTATGCCCATCCCGAAGAGATAGCCGGAACAGTGCTGCACTTGTGTTCCGACGCGGCGAGTTTCGTGAACGGGGCGACTTGGACCATCGACGGCGGCCAGACCGCACACTGACGGGGTCTACAGCCCCAGGTTAAGCTTGCGGCTGACGGTGTAGTCCACCACCGAGACCAGAAACAGGCTCGCCCACCATTTCGTTCGCGTCCATAGCGTGGCCCGCCGGGCGTGCAGTTCGGGCGTCACAAGCTCGCTCGCCACGAAGTGGTGCTGGATGAAGCCGCTCATCTGCTCGGCCAGCGCGGCGTCCTCGATCCGCAGCACGATTTCCAGGTTGAGATAAAGGCTGCGCATGTCGAAATTCGCGCTGCCAAGGTACACAGCGTCGTCCAGCACGATCAGCTTGGTGTGCAGCTTGCATGGCTGGAATTCCCAGATATTCGCGCCCGCCTCCAGCAGTTTCTTGTAGAGCGCGCGGCTGGCACCGATGGTCGCGCCGTTGTCGCTCTTGGCCGCCAGCACCAGATTGGTCTGGCCCTTTGTGGCAATCGCGCGGATGCGTTTGCTCAGGCGCGGATTGGGCGAGAAATAGGCCATCATCATGTCCAGCCGCTCGCCATGGATCAGGTCCTCGCCAACCCGGTGCGACCAGCTCGATGGCCCCCGCGTCGGCCCGCCGATCAGCAATTGCACAGGACCGGTACCTGCGTCCCAGTTGCGCACGCGGTGGCGAATATCGCGGAACTGCGCCTTCTCGTCGCTCGCCCACTCCACCAACTCGGCGAACCACTGCGCTACCTTCTCCACAACCGGCCCTTCCAACCGAAAGCCAAGATCGTTCCAACCGTTGGCCTCGGGCGCGGCGAAATAGTCGTCTTCGATATTGAAGCCGCCCAGCATCGCCACGCTGTCGTCTGCCAGCAGGATCTTCTGATGGTTGCGAATCAGTGCGCGACGTGTCCACTTGGCCATGAAGGTAAGGAAGGTGCCGCCCGCTGCGGTGAGGTCAGCGAAAAACTCCGCATCGGCCTCGGCCCCGAAGCCATCGACGATTACCGTCACCCCCACCCCGCGCCGGGCCGCCGCCACCAGGGCATCGCGCACTTCGCTGCCGACATTGTCACGCGCGTAGATGTAGAAGGCGATCTTCAGGCTTTCCCGCGCACCCTCGATGATCTGCATCAGCGCAGCCTTGCGATCTGCTCCGGCAGGATAGAAGGTGAAGGACAGGCCCTGCGCCTCGGCCGTGAAAGGGTCAGGATCGTGATAGGTGCGGGCAAGGTCCATGGCGCCTGTTACCATGCCTGCCCCCGAGGGAAACCTTGACGAAAGCGTTCCTCACGCCTAACTGGCTCACTTTCCGACAACACCAGCTTATCCGGAGTGCCCATGGCGCGCGTTACAGTCGAAGATTGCGTCGACAAAGTTCCCAACCGTTTCGACCTCGTCCTGCTGGCGGCCCAGCGGGCGCGTGAGATTTCGGGCGGTGCGGAACTCACCATCGATCGCGACCGTGACAAGAACCCGGTGGTCGCCCTGCGCGAGATTGCAGAGCAGACCGTGAAGCCCAAGCACCTGCAGGAATCGCTGGTGCAGTCGCTGCAGCGCGTACTGCCTGACGAAGAAGACGAAGCCGATGAAGTCGGCTCGCTGAGCCAGTCGGCAGAGGCCATGCGCCTGTCTGCTGCTGCGCCCACGCGGTCCACCTCGATCGGTGCCGACTACGACGGCTAGGCCGCCCTTCCGCATACGGACCAGGCAAGGGGCTGCGCTGCAAGGCGCGGCCCTTTTGCTTTGCGGCGATGGTCTGACCCATGGCGGCACGCCTCGCCGCAGCGCCCTTGCCCCGGCACCGCGGCCAAGGGATAGGCGTGCCGCATGGCAGTGATCGCGATCTACAGCGCCAAGGGCGGCGTGGGTAAAACCACGGTTGCGGCCAACCTTGCCTGGTGTTCGGCCACGATCTCGTGCCGCAAGACGCTGCTGTGGGACCTCGACGTGGCCGGCGGCGCGGGCTTCCTCTTCGGGGTAGAGCCGAAGAAGGCGCAAGCACGCTCGGTTTTTTCGAAAGAGCTGAAGGCGCGCGATGCGATCGTGCCCACCGCCTACGATCGCCTGTCCGTGCTTCCGGCAGACGAAAGCCTACGCGAACTCGACAACGTGTTCGCCCGCATCGGCAAGCGCAAGCAGCTGGCCAAGCTGACAGAGGCGCTTGAGAAGAAGTACGAACGCATCGTGCTCGACTGCCCGCCCGCGCTGGGCCAGATCAGCGCACAGGTGATGCGCGCGGCAGACCTGATCATCGTGCCCATGCCACCCTCGCCGCTGTCCACCCGCGCTTTCGACCTGGTGGTGAGGGAGATCAAACTGCACGCCAGGCGTCACCCGCCGATCCTGCCGGTGCTGTCCATGGTCGACATGCGCCGCAATCTCCACCGCGCCGCGCGCGAGGCAAACCCGAACTGGCCGGTGATCCCGCAGTCGAGCGCGGTGGAACAATGCGCGGTGCGCCGCCAGCCGGTAGGCGAGTTCGCTCCGAACAGCCCATCTGCGCGCGGGTTCGGCCAGCTGTGGGCGGCCATCGAACGCAAGATCGCCCGGCTCTAGCTGCCGCCTTGCACCCAGCGTCTGCGGGCGTAGGATAGCCCACATGCAGGGGGTTTGGTCATGAGCGACGTTATCGAAGGCCTTGGCACCGCGACCGAGGGTGGCCTGCTGAGTCGCGCGATCGAACCCGGATCGGGGGCCAGGCCGCCCCACCCGGAGCAGCCCGAAAGGTGCCTCAACTGCGGCACTGAGCTGACCGGCGCCTATTGCCACGCCTGTGGGCAGCAAGGCCATGTCCACCGCACCATCGGCGCCTTCATGCACGACCTGCTGCACGGGGCGCTGCATTTCGAAGGCAAGCTGTGGCGCACCCTGCCGATGCTGGCCTTCAGGCCCGGCAGCCTGACGCGCCGCTATATCGAGGGGGAGCGCGCCCGCTTCGTCTCTCCCATGGCGCTGTTCCTGTTCACCGTGTTCCTGATGTTCGCGATCTTCCAGGTGATCGGCCTGACCGCGCCCACCGGCCTTTCCAATCCCGATGTCGAAGGCACCATCACCAATGTCGAAGACCAGGTGGCCACCCAGCGCACCGCCGCGCAGGAAGCGCTCAATGCCTTGCCCGAAGATGCCGACCCGGAAGAGCGCGTCGCGTTAGAGGAACAGCTGGAACAGGCCGAAGGCGTCCTGCAAGGGCTCGACCAGGTGCAGACGCTGGACTTCGGCGAAGACTCGGAGATGACGCTCAATTTCACCGGCATCGAATGGCTTGACGAAACGCTGGTGACAAAGTGGCGCGAAGACCCGGACCTGATGGTCTACAAGCTGCAGGCCAACGCCTACAAGTTCAGCTGGCTGTTGATCCCGATCTCGATCCCCTTCGTCTGGCTGCTGTTCGCGTGGAAGCGGCGCTTCAAGGGCTATGACCACGCGATCTTCATCACCTATTCGCTCAGCTTCGTCACTTTGCTGTTCGTCACCGCATCCTTGCTGGGCCAGGTCGGCGTGGGGGCTCCGCTGATTGTGCCGGGCCTTGCGCTGATCGTGCCGATCCACATGTACAAGCAACTGCGCGGCGCCTATTCGCTCAGCCGCTTCTCCGCCTTCTGGCGCTTGCTGGTGCTGAGCGCCTTCATCTGGATCATCGTGCTGCTGTTCGTACAGATGCTGCTGGTGTTGGGAGCGTTCTGAGCCCCGAAACGAAGAAGGCGGCACCCGTGGGCACCGCCTTCTGACGCTTGCGAAGCCGTAGGAAAGCGGAAATTACGCCCCCTGCGGCGCTTCCCCGCTGCCGCCGAAGCGCTTGCCGGCCTGCGGGATGGCAGAGCCGTGCGTCGGCTGGGTGATGACCGGGCCGGATGGCGCATCGGGACGGTCGATCTTGCCGGTTTCCATCAGCTGGTTGATCTCGTCGCCGGTCAGCGTTTCGTATTCGAGCAGCGCCTGGGCGAGCAGGTGGAGCTTGTCCTCCTGGCTGGTGAGCACGTCCTGCGCCCGCTTCAGTCCGCCTTCTACCAGGTCCTTGATCTCGGCATCGATCAGCTTGTTGGTCTCCGCGCCTGCCATGGTGCGCGTGGTCTGGCCCATGCCGAGATAGCCTTCCTGACTCTGCTCGTACTGCAGCGGCCCCAGCTTGTCGCTCATGCCCCACTTGGTGACCATGTTGCGCGCCAGGTCCGTGGCGTACTGGATATCGCCGGAGGCACCGGACGAAACCTTGTCATGGCCGAAGATGATCTCTTCCGCCACGCGCCCACCCATGGCCACGGCCAGGTTCGCGTGCATCTTGTCACGGTGATACGAATAGTTGTCACGTTCGGGCAGGCGCATCACCATGCCCAGCGCGCGGCCGCGCGGGATGATCGTGGCCTTGTGGATCGGGTCCGATGCCGGCTCGTTCAGCGAGACGAGCGCGTGGCCGGCCTCGTGATAGGCGGTCATCTTCTTCTCGTCCTCGGTCATCACCATGGACTTGCGCTCGGTGCCCATCATCACCTTGTCCTTGGCGTCCTCGAACTCCTGCATGGCGACAAGGCGCTTATTGCGCCGCGCCGCCAGCAGGGCGGCTTCGTTGACGAGGTTGGCAAGGTCTGCACCACTGAAACCGGGCGTGCCGCGCGCGATGGTACGCGGGTTCACGTCGGGCGCCAGCGGCACCTTCTTCATGTGCACGGCCAGGATCTTCTCGCGTCCGTCGATATCGGGGATCGGCACCACCACCTGGCGGTCAAAACGGCCCGGACGCAACAGCGCCGGGTCCAGCACGTCGGGACGGTTGGTGGCGGCGATGATGATGATGCCTTCGTTGGCTTCGAAGCCGTCCATCTCAACCAGCAACTGGTTCAGCGTCTGCTCGCGCTCGTCGTTGGAATTGCCGATGCCATTGCCGCGATGGCGGCCCACGGCGTCAATTTCGTCGATGAAGACAATGCACGGCGCGTTCTTCTTCGCCTGTTCGAACATGTCGCGCACCCGGCTGGCGCCCACGCCCACGAACATCTCGACGAAGTCGGAACCGGAGATGGTGAAGAACGGCACGCGCGCCTCACCCGCGATGGCGCGGGCCAGCAGCGTCTTGCCGGTACCGGGCGAGCCGACCAGCAGCGCGCCCTTGGGGATCTGCCCGCCCAGCTTGGAGAAGCGCTGCGGATCCTTCAGGAATTCGACGATTTCCTGCAACTCCTCGCGCGCCTCGTCGATACCGGCCACGTCCTCGAACGTGACGCGGCCCTGCTTTTCGGTCAGCAGCTTGGCCTTGGACTTGCCAAAGCCCATCGCGCCAGAGCCGCCGCCCTTCTGCACCTGTCGCAGCGCGAAGAACGCGATACCCAGGATCAGCAGGAATGGCAGCGCCTGGATCAGCACCACCAGCAGCACGTTCATCTGCTCGGGCTGGGTGCCGGTATATTGCACGCCTGCCGCGTCGAGCTGGTCAACAAGGTTGGGGTCAGAAATCGGCGTGGTTGAGAAACGCTCGTCGTTCTTCAGCACGCCGGTGATGCGGTCAGGCGCGATGGTGACTTCGGACACGCTGCCTTCGGCAACCTTGTCCTTGAAATCGGAATAGGCGATCGCCGTGCCCGGCGCCTCGCGCGGGCCGCCGAACATGGATACCGCCAGCAACAGGGCAAGGAAGATCCCGCCCCAGACCATCAGGCTCTTCATCCAGGGGTTGTTGCCCCCGCCGCCGTTTTCCGGCTCGTTGTTGTCACTCATTGCAGAACGCGTCCTTTCACCATCTCAATGTAGGGTCGCGCGTGTGAATGACAAGATAACGGCTTTGGGCGGTACTCCCGCGGTTTGACGGCGTGTGGGCAGGCTAATTTGGAACACATGGAACACTGTCCTGGGAGCAAAATCCCGGCCGCCTGCCAGACCCTGCGAGAATGGCTGAAATGTACGGGTTTCACGAGACACATTGGGGCCGTGACAGGCGGCTGCGAAGTAGGAAAGGTCAGCGCCTCTCGCGCGCCAGGATCAGGCGATCATCGAGGTCGGCGCCCTGCTGGCCCGTCACCTGCACCAGCGCTTCGAACCCGGCACTGTCGGCAACCTGCGCGATGCCTTCGGGCAAGTCGCCTGCCACTGCCAGTGGACTGATGCCGCGCAAGCCCGTTTCACGCTGGCTGGCGACCACCACGACCTGCGCGCCCGTGGAAGCGGTGAAGCGCGCGAGATAGGCATGGTCGCGGTAGAAGGCAGGCGATGCCAGGCTGCGTGCCTCGTCGCTGGTCCATACCTGCCCGCTCTCGCGGTCCATCAGCTCGTCATAACTTTCGCCCACACGCAGGGTGCTGGTGGCGAAAACCTGGTCCTTCAGCACACCCATGCCCGACAGCAGCCCAAGGTAGACCACGTCGAAGCGGTTGAGCATGTCCGGCTCCAGTTCGCTGGCGGCGATCACTTCCACTTCGCGGCCTGTATCGGCCAGCACCGGCACCACCGATTGCAGGGCATAGGCGGTGGAGAACGGCAGGTAGGTCAGCCCGACGTCCTCTGCGTAGCCATAGCGATCGGGCTCTGCCTCCTGCAGCGCGGCAAGGTCTGCCTCGCCATCGACGCGGAAATCGCGGATCAGGCGGCTCTGCTCGGGCCGGACAGGGTCGATTTCGCCGTAGATGTAGTAGTCGCCCAGCACCAGCAGGATCGGCCGCTCGGACGCGGCAAGCGGCACCCACAGGGCATTGGGCGCATCGGCGCGCTGGCTCCACGCGAACAGCGCCACCAGCGCCAGCACGGCCAGCGCCACAGCAGCGGCGATCAGCGTGCTGGGACGGTTGGCGCGGTAGGAGCCGGGACGAGTCGTAACTTCGCCCGCGCCTTCCAGGCGCAAGGCATAGGTGCCACTGGGCAGCACCACACGCGCCCCGCCTTCGTCAGCCTTGGTGGCGGCGTAGAAATCCTCCAGCTTCTTGCGCAGGCGGTGGACATAGACACGCACCGTCGCATCGTCGGCATCGCTGCTTTCCTGCCCGAACACGGCGCGCGCCAGTTCGTCCTGCGTCACGCTTGCCGCTGTAGGACCACGCTCCGCCAGATAGTCGAACAGCTCGCGCAAGCGGCCGCTGGCGCCGGGCACCTGTTCGGCCCGCAAGCGTGCGATCTCGGCTTCGAAAAGGGTTGTAACGTCCATGTAACGTGGCCGTTACCGTAATTTACGGTGCGTGGCGAGTGGGCCTGCGCCAATTGCATATTGATTATGTCCAGCATCAGTCGGCCTACCCTGCTCGCAACTTCTGCCGCTGCGCTGTGCGCGGCGCTTCCCGCCCATGCGCAGGACACAGGCAGCCAGCCGGCGACTGCCTCGCCAGCCAGCGCCAGTGCCGAGGACACCAATGTGGTGCGCGACCTCGATTCCGGCGACATCATCTACGTTTACGGACGGGGTGAACGGCGCATCGGGCTGGCAGGGGCCGCCAGCGAAGGCGGCGTGGCCGGTGCCGACATCGAGATCCGCCCGCTGCTGCGCCCCGGCGAACTGCTGGAAGCGACCCCCGGCCTGATCGCCACCCAGCATTCGGGCGGCGGCAAGGCCAACCAGTTCTTCCTGCGCGGTTACAACCTCGATCACGGCACCGATTACTCGGTCTATATCGACGACATGCCGATGAACTTGCGAACCCACGGCCACGGGCAGGGCTATCTGGATGTCAACGGCCTGATCCCGGAAACGGTGGCACGGGTGGATTACCGCAAGGGCCCCTATCGCGCCGATGCGGGTGATTTCTCATTCGTCGGCTCTTCGCAGATCACGACGCACGACCGCCTGCAGCCCTTCGCCAGCGTCGACGTGGGCAGCTATGGCTATCGCCGTTTCGTGGCCGGTGGTTCGGTGCGGCTGCGTGATGGCGACCTGCTGGTGGCAGGCCAGGCCAAGTTCAACGACGGCCCGTGGGAACTGCCCGAGGATTTCGAGGGCTATTCGGCCTTCGTCAAGTATTCCCAGCCGCTGGGCGCTGGCGATCTTTCGCTCAGCTACAGTCTGTTCGATGCCAGCTGGGCACCGACCGAGCAGATCCCCGAACGCGCCGTAGGCACTGCCTTGTGCGCAGACCGCTTCTGCTCGCTCGACCCCACCCTGCGCGGCGAGACCGAGCGTCATATCTTTACCGCCAACTACCTCTCCGACTCCTGGCGCGTGACAGCCTATGCCCAACGCTACGATTGGGACCTGCTGTCGAACTTCACCTATTTCCTCGAAGACCCGGTGAACGGCGACCAGCTGCGCCAGTATGACGAGCTGTGGACCTTCGGCGGACGCATCGAGCATACCGCGCGCCTTTCGGATGCCTTCAGCCTGCGCGTGGGCGCGGAAGGCCGCTACGACGATATCGGCGAAGTCGGGCTGGACGAGACCATTGCCGGCGTGACCGAATTCACCGTGGGCGCATTTGCCGTGCAGCAGGCCTCTGTCGGCCTCTATGCCGAGGCGATATGGCGGCCCACCGATCGCCTGATGGTGATAGGCGGCCTGCGCGGCGACTGGTACGACTTCGAAACGCGCGCCCTGCGCGGCGCGCTCAGCTGGTCGGGCGATGCGTCCGACAACACCCTCGCCCCCAAGATTGGCGTGAACTACGAAGTGGCCGACGGCATCGCGCTCTACGCCAACTACGGCGAAGGTTTCCATTCGAACGACGCGCGCGGCGTCACCAATTCCACCGATCCCGCCCCCGGACTGGTCGAAGGCAACTTCGAGGAACTGGGCTTCCGCTTCGAGCGCAGCGGGCTGATCCTGACAGGCGTCTACTGGTGGTCCAGCATCGATAGCGAGCTGATCTACGTCGGTGATGCCGGTGCAGTGGAGCCGAGCGATCCGGGTCGTCGGCACGGATACGAACTGACTGCCTTCTGGCATCCCAATAACTGGCTGGCCATCGATGCCGTGTGGACGGGAACGACCTCGCGCTTTGCCGGCCTGCCGGAAGGCCAGAACTACGTGCCCGGCGCGCTCGACAGTGCGGGCGAACTGGGCATTTCCGCGGCCTTCCCCGACTGGAACGCCGCCGTGCGCGTGCGCTATCTCGGCCCGCATGCGCTGGTGGAGGACAATTCGGTACGCGGCGCTGCCACAACGCTGGTGAACGCCCGGATCGCCTGGACGCCGCAGGACATTGCCCTGCTGCGCGGCTGGGAAGTCCACGCCGAACTGCTCAACATCCTGAACTCCGACGATGACGATATCGATTACTTCTACGAGACCCGGCTTCCCGGCGAAGCCGCCGGTATCGAAGGCGTGAACAGCCGTGTGGTCGAACCACGACAGCTGCGCGTGGGGGTGACCAAGAGGTTCTGATTCGCCAACGAGCTCCCCGGGCGGCAGGCGCATTGCGGGCGCCGCCGTCCTTCAAGAGCCCCGCCTGCCAGCATGGTGCAGGCGGGGCTTTTCTGTGGCGGAAAACAGCGGGTTGGGCCTGCTCGCGTCAAGCAAGCCAATCCTTTTGTCAATATTACTTGACATTCTCATGCCGAATGTCTAGTTTCCTTTACATCACTTCAAGGGAGCTTGACATGAACACGATCGTAAAGGCGCTGATCTGGGCTGCCGTCATCATTGCGATTGCCCTGGCCGGGCGCGCCGAGTGGATCGACAGCGACGCCGCGCAAACGCTCACCCTCACCCTGCCCGTGCTGGCCATCGTCACGCTGGGCAGCACGGGCAGCTGTGCTCCCAAGGCGGAGCAGCGGGCATGAGCGATAGCTGGATTTCCCGCCGCGGCCCCGGTTTCTGGATCGGCGCGATCATCGCCCTGATGGCCACGGTGGCCGGCCTTGCCGCCAGCGATGCCATCAACGGTCCCACCGCCATCATCCTGATGGCCAGCACCGGCAGCCTGCTTTACCCGCTGATGCGCTCGGGCGAGCGGTGCGAGGAGAGAACGGGCACTTCCAGCCCTGCCGTCCGCCGTTACAATCGCGGCATGCTGGCCGCCTCCATGGCTTATATCCTGGGCATGGGCGTGGCCGTCTGGCTGACACGCCAGGCCGGGGTGGAAGGCGATGTCCTTTGGGTCATCGCCTTCCTGCCGATTTTGCCGATCTTCGCCATGATCTGGGTGATGGCGCGCTACATCACCGAAGAGGACGACGAATACCTGCGCCATCTGGCGATGATGGCCAACATGGGCGGACTTGCCCTGCTGATGGGCCTCGCCTCACTGTGGGGCTTCTTCGAGGAATTCGCGCTGGTGCCCCATGTATCAGGCTGGTGGTCTGTGCCGATCTGGGCACTGGGCATGGGCCTGACCCGCTGGTGGATCGCCCGCGGCAACAAGGCGGAGCCGGAGGCATGAAGAACCGCCTGCGCGTGCTGCGCGCCGAGCGCGAATGGAGCCAGCAGGACCTGGCCGAGCGGCTGGAAGTCAGCCGCCAGAGCGTCAACGCCATCGAGACCGGCAAGTACGATCCTTCGCTGCCGCTCGCGTTCAGGATCGCCGATGTCTTCGAGCTGGCGATCGAGGAGATATTCCTGCGGGATTGATGGAATGGGCCGGGCGCTATTTAGCCCGGCCCAGCTCGTTTACTCGCTCATGCCCGTCATCACGAAGCGCTGCACGCGGCGTCCGGTGCTCACTTCGGTGGTGTAGACATTGCCCTGGCTGTCCACGTCCACGCTGTGCAGCCAGATGAACTGTCCCGGATAGCGCCCGTTGCGGCCGAACCAGCCGATGATCTCGTGGTTCTCGCGCAGCAGGATCCACACCCGTCCGTTCATCATGTCGGCTACGTAGACATAGGTGCCATCGGGGCTGAAGGCGACGTCGGACGCGGTGCGCGTGCCGCCGGTTTCCAGCGCGATCACCACGTCCTGCAAGAATTCCACGCCGTTGTCGGTCTCGCGGAATACCTGCAGACGGTTGTTGCGCCGGTCGCAGACATAGATCGTGTCGTCTGGCCCGCGCGTCACGCAGTGGACGATATCGCCGAAGCTGGTGCTTTCCGGGTTCGGGCCGCCGTCGCCGGTGCTGCTCGCCTGCGACTGGTCGAATTCGCCCTCGCGCGTGCCGCCGCCCGGCGCGGCGCCATAGGCGCCCCACAGGTGTTCGAAACCAAGGTCGTCCGCGCCAAACTCGATCACCCGCTTGTTGATGTAGCCATCGGCCACCAGCACGCTTTCGCCATCGTAGTGAATGTCCGCCGGGTTGCCGAGCAAGGTCTCCGACATGTTGCCGTCGGTCTGCTGGCGGGTGCCGATCTGGCGGATGTACTCGCCATCGGCGGTAAATTGCAGCACCACGTGATCGCCGCCGCCATTGCCGCCGATCCACACGTTCAGGTCATCGTCGACGAACAGGCCGTGGACGTTGGCGGGCCATTGCTCGTCGCCGACCTCTGTGCGCTCCCGCCCTTGGCCTTCGTAAGTGCTTGTCCCCGGCGCCAGGTCAGGGCCGCCCCAGCTGCGCAGCAGGTTCCCCTCCTGATCGAATTGCAGCACGTGCGGCGGGGCATTGCAGCACCCCACGCTGAGGCCGCTATCGGCGCCGGTATCGGTAAAATCGAGCGAATTGGGACGGGTAAGCACCCAGATGTTGTCGTCGCGGTCCACCGCCAGGCCGGGCGACTGCCCCAAGGTGATGTTCTCGGGCAGGTGCGGCCAGCTGGCGTCCACCGAGAACATCGGCATCGGCACGTCTTCGTTGAGGTGCTCGGACTCCACCTCGATCAGCGAATCCGCCATCGCCGGCGCGCTCGCAAGAAGGGCAGCGGCCACAGCCGCCGAACTCAGAAATCTACGCATGAAGTCATTCTCCCTATCTAACCTTTATGCGGCCCCAAGCGCATCGATCACTTCGGGCAAGGCAGCGGCATAACGCGCCACGTCCTCAAGCTTTCCCGTGCTCACGCGCGAATATTGCGTCCACTGGCCATAGGCAGGACGAATGAGGATGCCGCGTTGTTCCATCGCCGCCTGCACACGGTTGGCATCGGGCACTTCAACATAGACGAAATTGGTCTGGCTGGGCAGCGCGGTGAGGCCGCTGCGCGCTGCCGCATCGAGGATCATTTCGCGCCCCTCCAGGATCGCCGCGCGGCTGGCGTCGAGAAAGCCGGTATCGTTGTAACTGGCAATGGCGGCAGCAAGCCCGCAGGTGTTGCCGCCAAAGCTCATCATGTAGCCGCGGATACGCTCGGCATTCTCCTCGCTGGTGAGGGCATAGCCCACGCGCATCCCCGCCATGCCATAGATCTTGGAGAAAGTGCGGCACACGATCACGTCGCGGCCTTCACGCACCAGGTCCACCACCGAATTGCCGGCGGGATCGTCTGCCAGTTCGTTATAGGCCTCGTCCACCAGCAGCGTGGCGCTGGGCGTGACGCGCGCCGCCAGCGCGCGCAGGCCTGCCGCATCCACCAGCATGCCGGTGGGGTTGTTGGGATTGCACACCTGCACCAGCGATACGTGGTCGCCGAAAGCGGCTTCCATCGCGGCAAGGTCGACATTCATGTCGCCCGCCAGCGGCACGCGGATCGCCCGTGCGCCTTGCCGCTCGCCGTATTGCACCGTGGTATCCCAGAACAGGCCGGGGCACAGGATCGCCCCGTCGCGCCCCCAGGCGATGGCCACGGCGGAAAGGATCTCGGTAGAGCCTGCGCCGATCACCACCTGGCTGGGGCTGAGCGAATGGCGCTCGGCGATCATCTCGTGCAGTGTGCGCAGGCCACGGTCGGCGTAATAGCAGCCCTTGGTCGCGGCATCGGCGGCAGCCGCCAGTGCGCCTGGCGCGGGGCCATAGGGGTTCTCGTTGCGCGAAAGCATGGCCACACCGTCCACGGGCCCGAAATGACTAGCTGACGCGACGGCCGCGCTGCTCTGCCCGAAGGCGGGAAAGACGGCGACCATACCGGCTGCGGCAGCGCCGCCGCCCAGAAACGTCCTGCGTGCAATATCCATGCTCGAACCCCTTTTCGCTTACGAGTTGAAGATCATCGTTGCTCCGACAAACAGCAGGTAAATTCCGAAGACCCGGCGCAGCAGCGCGGGTGAAAGCCTGTGGGCCAGCGCCACGCCCAGCGGCGCGAACAGCACGCTGGTGACCACCACGCCAAGCGCGGCTGGCAGGTTGACGTAGCCTAGCGATCCCCAAGGCAGGCCGGGCTCGTCCATGCCGATCACCATGAAGCCCATACTGGCAGGCACGGCGATGATCGCACCCATGCCGCTGGCCGTGCCGATGGCGCGGTGGATGGAAGTGCCGCACATGGTCATGGTCACAGTGGTGATCGTGCCGCCACCGATACCCAGCAGCGAGGACAGCAGGCCCAGCCCTCCGGCAAGGCCGGCACGCGTGGCGCCGGTCGGCATGGCGCTGGCCAGTTGCCGGTCATGCACACGCGGGCTGAGGAAGTGCACGGCAAAACCCAGCACGCCCACGCCGAAGATCAGTGCCAGCGTGGCCGAGCTGACAAGATCCGCCACCCAAGCCCCCAGCACCGTGCCGATTACCACCCAAGGGGCCCAGCTTTTCAGCACCTTTGTATCCACCGCATCGCGCCGGGCATGGCTGCGCACCGATCGCAGCGAGGTGAAGATGATGGTGGCAAGGCTGGTGCCCACGGCCAGGTGAGTAAGCTGATCGGGCGCGGTGCCCAGCAGCGGCAGGATCAGCACCAGCGCGGGCACCACCACGAAGCCGCCGCCGATGCCGAACAGCCCGCCTGCAAAACCGGCAGCCGCTCCCGCCGCCAGCAGGGCGAGGAGAGGCAGCAGCAAGGCGGTGTCGAGTGTCACGGATCGGCACCCTACGTTGCAGCGCAGCATCCGGCGAGAGGAATTTTAGTCGGTACTGGTTTTTGCAATAGTTGCCGCCTAGACGAGGCAACATGCTGCTGCCGATCCGCACGATCGAGAAAGTCTGGGGCCGCGACGCGCTGCCTGCGCCTTTTCGTGCGCCGGAGGGCAAGCGCGTGGGGGAGATCTGGTTCGAACCGCCCGAGCAAATGCCCGGATTGCTGGTGAAATACCTGTTCACCAGAGAAAAGCTGTCGGTGCAGTGCCACCCGAACAGCGATCAGGCCGAAGCCGCCGGCCTCGGCCGCCAGGGCAAGGAGGAATGCTGGCTGGTGATCGCCGCCGAACCGGGTGCCACGCTGGGCATCGGCTTCGAGCGCGAGGTTACGCCAGACGAAATGCGCTCCGCTGCACTCGATGGATCGATAGAGCACCTGCTTACCTGGCACGAGGTGCAGGCAGGCGATTTCTTCTACATCCCCGCCAATACGGTCCACGCCATCGGGCCAGGCTGCTCGATCGTGGAAGTGCAGCAGAATTCGGACATTACCTATCGTCTCTACGACTATGGCCGCGACCGAGAACTGCACCTGGACCAGGGCATGGCCGTCGCTGCCGGTTCACCCTACGACACGGCGCTGATGCAACGCCTGCCCGGCAGCGGCAGCGCCTCGCTGGTCGACGGTCCGTATTTCCGGCTCGACTGGGTCGACGGCATTCCCGACAACGGCCTGCTCTACAGCTATGCCGCGCCGCTGCTGGTTCTGCCGCTACAGGGCGAAGTGCTGGTGGCGGGCGAAGTCGTCGCGCCGGGCGAATGTGCCTACGCGTCCGATCTCGCCAGCATCACCTTCGCGCCCCAAGGCAAGGCGCTGGTGACGGCACCCTGCTGAGAGTCGTTCCTCCCCATGCGCGCGGCACGGGGAGGACACCATGCGCTTACACCACGCCGAAGGCCAGCATGGCATCGGCCACCTTCTTGAAGCCCGCGATATTCGCGCCCTTCACGTAGTCGACATAGCCGTCACCCTGGTCGCCGTATTCCACGCACTTGTCGTGGATGCCATGCATCAGCTCGGTCAGCATTTCGCCAAGGCGGCCATGGTTCCAGCTGATACGCTCGGAATTCTGGCTCATCTCCAGGCCAGAGACCGCCACGCCGCCGGCGTTGGCGGCCTTGCCGGGCCCGTACATGATCTTGGCATCATGGAACACGTGCACGCCTTCCAGCGTGGTCGGCATGTTGGCACCTTCGGAAACGGCCTTCACGCCGTTTGCCACCAGTTCCTTCGCCTCTTCCTCGTTCAGCTCGTTCTGCGTGGCGCAAGGCAGCGCCAGGTCGGCTTTCACGCCCCACGGACGCGCGCCGTCACCATGGAAGGTGGCATTGGGGAAGTGGTCGGCATAGTCGGAGATGCGCCCGCGCGTATGAGTCTTGTGGTGCTTCACCCAGTCGATCTTCTCTTGGTCGATGCCGTCAGGATCGTAGATGAAGCCGCCGCTGTCGGACAGGGTCAGCACCTTGCCGCCCAGCTGCACGATCTTCTCCGCCGCGTGCGTGGCGACGTTGCCCGAGCCGGAGATGACGGCGGTGTGCCCTTCGATGTCCATGCCCTTGTGCTTCAGCATGTTCTGCATGAAGTAGACCGCGCCATAGCCAGTCGCCTCGGGCCGCATCTGGCTGCCGCCGTATTCCTGCCCCTTGCCGGTCAGCACGCCTTCCCAGCGGTTGGTGATGCGCTTGTACTGGCCAAACATGTATCCGATCTCGCGCCCGCCCACACCGATGTCACCTGCGGGCACGTCGGTATCGGGGCCGATATGGCGGTAGAGCTCGGTCATGAAGCTCTGGCAGAAGCGCATCACTTCGGCATCGCTCTTGCCCTTGGGGTTGAAGTTGGAGCCGCCCTTGCCGCCGCCCATCGGCAGGCCGGTCAGCGAGTTCTTGAAGGTCTGCTCGAAGGCAAGGAACTTCAGCACGCTCTCGTTCACGCTGGGATGGAAGCGGATGCCGCCCTTGTAGGGGCCGATGGCATTGTTGCACTGCACGCGCCAGCCGCGCTGCACGCGGATATTGTGGTTGTCGTCTTCCCAGCACACGCGGAAGGAAACGATCCGGTCCGGCTCGGCAATGCGGCGCAGGATCTGCGCCTGGTGGTATTCTTCCTTGTCCTCGATGAATTCGTAGATGTCCTGCGCCACTTCCTGCACCGCCTGGACGAATTCGGGCTGCCCGGGATTGCGCTTTTTCACGCCTTCCATGAAGCCGTTAAGGTCAACATGCCGATCGTAAACAGATGCCATGACTCTCATCCCCCTGATTGAATAATGCGCGACTCTGTAATGCTCTTATGGCTCTTTTGCGAAGCATTAGCGAATCCCGAAACCGCCTGCCGACTTGAATTTGTCACCCGCCTGTCGGACAACGACGCCTCAGGGGGATATTCGACTTGGCCAAGCGCACACCGAGGCAGCTCTTCACCGCCGGCTGGCGCAGCGTGCGCGAAGCGGGGACGCGGCGACTGGTGCTGACTGGACTGTTCCTGCTGGTGGCGCTGCTGCTGGCACGGTTCAGCTGGGACCTGCCCATTGCCGACGATGCCGAACGCGCGCTTTACGATGCCCGCGAATACTACCTGTCCGACTTGGTGGAGCCGGACCAGCGCGTGGTCATCATCGCCTATGACGACCAGGCCCTGATCGACTTGCAAAAGCGCTCTCCTCTGCCTCGCGACACGCTGGCAGCGGCCTTGCGCAATATCGACGGGCTGGGTGCGAAGGCGATCGGCATCGATATCCTGTTCGATCAGCCACAAGACGAGGATGCCGAGCTGATCGCAACGCTGCGCAATATGCAGACGCCGGTGGCCGTGGCCTACGCCGACCTCATTAGCAATGAACTGGATATTGAATACGAGCAACAGGACTATCTTGACCGGTTCATGACGCAGCTTGATGGCTCCAATGCGCGCCCCGCCAGCATCCGCCTGGCCGAGAACGACGGCGTCACGCGCGTGTGGCCCGAGATCATCGAAGGCACGCCGGAACTGATGGGCCGCGTTATGCTGCGCGATGCGGGAGAGCCGCTGGTCGAGCGGTTCGACGGCTACGAAGGCGCGATCCGCTTTCGTCGCCCGCTCTATTTTGAAGAGCCGGTGTTCAGCACGCTGCAGATCATCCCCTTCAGCATGGATGCCATTTTCGAAGTGCCCGAAGCCCGCGCCGATTTCGAGGAAGCCATACGCGATTCCTACGTCCTGATCGGCGGCGACATCATCGATTATGACCGCGCGCTTACGCCGCTGTCGGGCTATATCGATCCGGCGGTGGAGGCAGGGGCGCGCGACGTACGCCCGCCCGGAATCCAGATCCACGCCGCCACCATCGCACAGATGCTGGACGGCGCGCAGCTGAAAGAGCCTTCGGTATGGTTCCTGTGGGCGCTGGCATTCCTGACCATCGTTGCCGCCACGCTTACCGCTCTGCTGGAGCTGAAGAACTGGAAGCTGATCCCGCTGCTGGTGGTGCAGGTGGCGCTGTTCATCGGCCTGCCGTTTTTCCTGCACCAGCGCGGGGTGGACACCCACGGCTTTCCCGCCTTCGGCCCGGCGCTGGGCTGGGTAGTCGCTTTCACCGCCGTCACCAGCGCGGCGCGTGCCTCCACCGCCGTGCAGCGCCAGTTCGCGCAAGGGGCGCTGGGCAAGTACCTGCCGCAAAGCATTGCCGACGAGATCATCGAGAAGCCCGAACTGCTGAGCCTGGGCGGCGAGAAGCGCGAGATCTTCGTGCTGTTCTCCGACCTCGAGGGCTTCACCAAGATGAGCCACGCGATCCCGCCGGAAATGGTCGCCAAGCTGCTCAACCGCTACCTCGAGATGCTGTCCGAAGTGATCCTCGAACATGGCGGCATCCTCGACAAGTTCATCGGCGATGCCGTGGTCGCCTTCTGGGGTGCGCCGATCAGCCGCCCCGACGATGGCGAGCGCGCGGCCAGGGCCGGCTACGCGATCTGGCAGGCGGGCGAACAGTTCCGCGCCGAGGTCGCCGCGATGGACCCCACCCTGCCCAAAATCGGCAAGACCCGCGTGGGCCTGCACGTGGGCGAAGCGGTGGTCGGCAACTTCGGCGGCGAGAACCGCATCCAGTACACCGCCCTTGGCGATTCGATGAACACCGCCGCGCGGCTTGAATCGGGCAACAAGGCCTTTGGCAGCACAATCATGGCCAGCGCCGAATTCGCGCGGCGTTCCGGCCTCGACTGGTGGCGCCCGATGGGCAGCGTGGTGCTGTCGGGCCGGGCAAGCGCGCTGGACCTTGCCGAACCGGCGCCCGACTTCCCCGAGGAAGATCGCAAGGCGTTGACCGCCGCCGTGGCTTTGCTGAAAACCGATCGCGTACAGGGCGTTGCCGCGATCGAGGCAATTGCCACGCGCTATCGTGAGGACGCCGCCTTGCAGGCGCTGCTCGAACGCAGCCGCCATCTCGACGATGCGGGGGCCTACGTTATGGGATCTAAATAGCGGCTGGCTTGATGGTCGCGAAATCGCGAATTCAAGCAGCGGCGACCAATCGCGATAAAAGATTGTCAACATAGCTGACAATTCGGTCAGCTTTTTGTTACAACCTTGCGCAGATGTGATGGAGGAAGGAACGATGTCCGTGGGAAGCAAGCTTGCTCTTGCCCTTGCTGCCGGAGCCGCCGCGCTGGCGATGGCACCGCAGGCAGCCGAAGCGGGAACCGTCGTCGCCTCCAGCGGACCATCCGCCGGCACCTATCCAGTCGGTGCGCAGATCGGCGACACCCAGCGCATCACGTTGCAGCAGGGTGATTCGATCACCGTGCTGGATGGCGGCAGCACTCGCGTGCTGCGCGGCCCCGGCACATTCATCCTTGCCACCCGCAGCGCCAGCGCCGGAAACACGGCCCTAGCCGCGCTGACCAGCCGCCGCGCTGGCAGCAGGGCCCGCACCGGTGCGGTGCGCGGCGTGGAAGGGGCGAACCCGACCACCAACCCGAACCTGTGGTATGTCGATGTGGAAGCGTCGGGCACGGTCTGCCTGTCCAACGTCGACCGGGTGAACCTGTGGCGAGCGCCGTCGGAGGAAGAAGCGGTCTACATGATCGCCCCGGCTGACGATCCCGACAATGACGTGACTGCCACCTTCGCCAGGGGCGAGATTCTCGCGCGCTGGGATTCGGCGCTGCAGCTGCGCGACGGCGCCACCTACACGATTGGCCGGGAAGGCGACGAAACGCCGTCAGAGGTCACTATCACCATCCTGACAGACGTGCCCGAGGACGATCCCGAAGCGATCGCCCAGGCGCTGATTTCCAATGGCTGCACCTTGCAGCTGGGACAGATTATCGCCGCGGCACAGGCCGAGGAAAGCTGATTATCGACCCAAGCCGCGCGATGGGTTAGGGTCCTTGCGCGGTCAGGGATACGGCAGCCGGGGGGCTGCCGGAGACGTAGCATAGGGGGGACACGCTATGGTTTCACGCGTGAGAAGCGCAGTTGGCAGCATGATTCGTGCTGCCTCGCGTCACGCTGGCCGTGTGTTGCCCGCCATCGGCATTGCAAGCTGCACCATAGCCGCCATCTCACTTGGTCTCACCGCTTCCGATCCGCTGCAGGCCCAGTCCAGCTACAGCTACACCGGCGTTGCGAGTTGTGCCGGCTCCACCTGCCATGGCCGCACCGAAGGCAATGGTGCCATCGTGCGGCAGGACGAGATCGCCACCTGGCAAAGCCCGTCTGCCGTCAGCGGTGCGCACAGCCGCGCCTACACCGTGCTGCACGGCCGCCGGGGCAGGCAGATCGTCGCCTCACTGGGCTATGACGCGCAGGCCGAAGCGGAAAATTGCTACGGCTGCCACGCCACTTTCGCGCCGGTGAGCCAGCGCGGGCCCAAGTTCCAGCTGGATGATGGCGTGGGCTGCGAAAGCTGCCACGGCGCAGCGATCGGCTGGCTCGAATCGCACTACGAGGTGCAGGGTTCGCACCCCAACAATGTCGCCAATGGCATGACGCCGCTGGAGGACCCGACGACCCGCGCCCGCGTCTGCCTCGATTGCCACTACGGCAGCACCGAGCGCGGCCAGTTCGTGACGCATGCGATGATGGCTGCCGGGCACCCGCGCATCACCTTCGAGCTCGACCTGTTCAGCGCGTTCCAGCAGCACCACGACGTTGATGACGACTATATCCAGCGCAAGGGCCGCCCGGACAGCGTGCAGCTGTGGGCCGTGGGCCAGGCCGAGGCCGTTGCCCGCGCGACGGACCTGTTCGCCCGACCCGGCTTCGGCACACAAGGCGTGTTCCCGCAGCTGTACTTCTACGATTGCCACAGTTGCCACCGGCCAATCACCGATGGCGAGGAACGCCGCCTGACTTTCGAGACCAATCCGGGCCGCCCGATCACCTTTGGCCAGCCGCCCTTCAATGACGAAAACATCATCATGCTCTCCGCCGTGGCAGGCACGCTGGTGCCCGGCCGGGCCGAAGCCTTCCACGAAGCCTCGCGCGCCTTCCATGCCTCGATGGACCAGGGCCGCGCCGAAGCGCAGCAGGCCGCCATTGCCCTGCGCGAGCAGGCGCTGGGTCTTTCCTCCGCTCTGTCGGGGCGCGGCTTTGGCAGCAACGACGCCTTCACCGTGGTCGAACGCATCGGCAGCCGCGCCACGGCGCCGCGCTTCACCGACTATGCGGGCAGCGTGCAGGCGGTGATGGCGGTGGACACGCTGCTCAACGCCATGGTCAGCGATGGCCGGGTGACCGTGGGCGCTGCGGCCGGCATCCGCGCCAACATCAACCGTGCCTATGACGCGGTGACAACGCCCGAACGCTATCGCCCCGCCGCCTTCCGGGCGGCGCTGGGCGAAGCGGTCGGCGCGATCGGACGACTTCGCTGATGAGGGCTCGGGGGGTAATGCACGTGCGGGGGGCAACTTCACTTCTGGCAGCCAGCGCGCTGGTCCTCGCCTCCTGCGGGGGCGGTGGCTCGAGCAACAATACACCGACGCCGACCCCCGTCGCCACGGCGACGCCCACGCCCACGCCGACGAGCGGATCGCCCTTCGTACCGCCGGCGCAGGTATCGCTGACCAGCGCCGAAGTGGGCCAGATCATCGCCCAGGCCGTGGCAGAGGCGCAGGCGCGGGGCCTGCCATCCTTCATCGCCGTGACCGACCGGGTGGGCAATGTGCTCGCCGTGTTCCGGATGAACGGCGCCAACCCCACCGCCGTGGTCAGCCGCGAACGCATCGGTGCACCGCTGCCTGCCGGGCAGATCTTCGGCCTGCAAGGTGCCGAAGTGCCCGCGCAGCTGCCCGCCATCGCCAAGGCGCTGACCGGGGCCTATCTTTCCAGCGGCGGCAATGCCTTCACCAGCCGCACGGCCAGCCAGATCGTGCAGGAACACTTCCCGCCCGCGCCCACTACGGTGGGCCTGGAAAGCGGGCCGCTGTTCGGGGTGCAGTTCAGCCAGCTGCCGTGCTCTGACCTTTCGGCGCGCCTTGGCGATGGCATGATCGGCCCCAAGCGCTCGCCGTTGGGCCTGGCGGCAGATCCGGGCGGCATCCCGCTGTACAAGAACGGCGTGGTCGTGGGCGGCATCGGCGTGATGGGCGATGGCGACTATGGTTTCGATCCCAATATCCTCGATGTCGAGAACGATGCTGAGGAAGCCATCGCCATCGCGGGCGCACAGGGCTTCATGGCCCCGACCGACATCCGCGCCAACCGCATCTTTGTCGACGGCACGTCGCTGCGCTTCACCGACGTTCCGACCGATCCCGGCTCTGCCGGTGGCAGCTTTGCCGCGATCAACGGCACGGCAGGCGACCTGATCGCCGTGCCCGGCTATTACAACGGCAATACGGTGCTGGCAGGCACCGCCTACGGCACCAATGCCTCGGGTCTGCGCGCCGCGACCACGGCGGAGTTCGCCCTGCCCGGCGCCTTCATCCTCGACGATGGCAGCGGCAATCCGCGCTATCCCATTCGCGCCGGCACCGATGCCGCCAGCGTGGCAGATCCGCTGACCCAGGCCGAAGTGCGGGCGATCATGGAAGAGGCCTTCACCGTCCTTTCGCGCGCCCGAGCGCAGATCCGTCGCCCGCTGGATTCGCGCATGCAGGCCACCATCAGCGTGGTCGACACCCATGGCGAGGTGCTGGGCATCGTGCGTTCGTCGGACGGTCCGATCTTCGGCATCGACGTAAGCCTGCAGAAAGCGCGCACGGCCACTTTCTTCTCCAACGCCGTTGCCGCGCAGCAATTGCTGGCCGCAGGGGGCAACGTGGCCGCATATGTCAACCGCGTTCGCAGCTTCCTGAACGATCCGAACGCGCTGACGGGCACCTTCGCCTTCGCCGACCGTTCGGGCGGGAACCTTTCGCGCCCCTATTTCCCCGATGGCCAGGTGAACATGCCGCCGGGGCCGCTTTCGGTGGCTGATACAGCGACGTTCAGCCCCTTCATGGTGGGCCTGCAGACCGACCTTGTCGGCGCCAATATCTTTGAACACGTGTTCTTCACCGCAGGCGCCAACCCGGACACGCGGCGCGGCTGCACGGCCGTGCCGAACTCGCCCTCGGGCGCTCCGCGCATTGCCAACGGTATCCAGATCTTTCCGGGCAGCGTGCCGATCTACCGCGGCAACACGCTGGTGGGCGGCATCGGCGTTTCGGGCGACGGGATCGACCAGGACGACATGGTCAGCTTCCTTGGCCTGCATAACGCCGGGCTGCGGCTGAACACCGGCATCGGCAATGCGCCCAAGGCGATCCGGGCAGACCAGATCGAAGTACAGACCGGCGGCACGACGACGCGGTTGCGCTATGTCAGCTGCCCCTTCGCGCCCTTCCTCGACGATCCGGCGCAGAACGTGTGCGAGGGGCTGTAGATGAGTGTGACGCTACCCCTCCTCCTGCTGCTGAATGCCAACCAGCCGATGAGCCCGTTGCCGGCGTTGCCGCAGCAGACGGAGGCGGAGACGCAGGAGCCCGCGCAAGAGGAACAGCAACCGGACGGGGAAGCGCCAGCTGGCCAGGTTCCTGCTGGTGGACGGCCCGATGGCGGATTGGGCACCCAGGTCGATCCGGCAGAACCGGTGGACCCGGAGATTATCGATGGTCGTCGCCGTCCCGGCTACACTGGTGCGCTGCCCGACCCGATCACGCAGATCAACGAAGGCGCGGTGCGCGCACCGCCACCGCAGGCCTTCCCGACCGACTCGATTTCGATCCCGGATCGCTGGCGGCTGATGCAGACGCTGGCCCCGCTGCTTGGCCCCGGCGTCGACAGCGTGATCAATTCCAGCGTCCTCGATCCCTATCATCAGAACACCTACAAGGGTGACCGCCCGATCTGCGTCGGCAGCGAGGAAGAGCGCGCCCGCCGCGCCGGGATGCGCGCCGCCGCGGAAGAGGCCGAACGCGCCGCCGCCGCTGCCGAAGGCCGCGTCTACGATCCCGACATGGTGAACTATCCCGTCGGCAGCGCCGAATGCTGGACGCCGCGTTTCCTGGGCCTGGAAGGCAACGACTGGTTCTTCGTCGTCAATGCCATTTCCGACACGGTGATCGAACCGCGCACCTTCCCCATTCCGGTGGGCGTGCAGACCACCGAAGACCCCAACCGGCTGGACGTGTTCGGCAGCGATTTCTCGCCGGTCTTCAGCCAGACCTTCATCTTCGGCGCGGCGCTGATCAAGGGCTCCACCGCCTACAAGCCGCCCGACGTCGAATACCGCGTCACGCTGGCCTACAACGTCAACTACGTCGACGTGCCCGAACGGCGCGTGCTGCTGGTGGAACCCAGCCGCCCGTCGCACCGGCTCGACCATTTCCTGGGCGTGCAGGAAGCCTTCTTCGACTATCACATCCGCAACACCAGCCAGCGCTACGACTTCGACTCCTTCCGCATCGGCATCCAGCCGTTCCAGGCCGATTTCCGCGGTTTCCTGTTCAACGACAGCCAGCTGGGCATCCGCTTTTTCGGCACCCGCGACAACAACCGCTTCCAGTACAATGTCGGCGCCTTCTGGCGGCTGGAGAAGGATACCAATTCGGGCCTCAACGCGGTTACGCAGACGCCGCGGCGCGACTGGGTCTTCGTCGCCAATGCCTATCGCCAGGATTTCCTGATCCCGGCGCTCACCAGCCAGATCACGCTCGCCTACAACATGAACCGCGAAGCGAACGATGTGGAGATCGACCGCAACGGCTTTCCCGTGCGCCCGGCGCTGCTGGGCAGCTTGCGCGGGCGCGAGTATGACGTGCTCTATGTCGGCTACAACGCCGATGGCCGCATCGGGCGTATCAACCTGACGGCCAGCCTCTACGGTGCCTTCGGCGAGGACCGGAACAACTTCTTCACCGACCAGCCCGCCGATATCCGCGCCTTCTTCGGCGCGACCGAGCTTTCGTATGACCGCGACTGGATGCGCTTCCGCCTGTCGGGCCTCTATGCCAGCGGCGATTCCGACCCCTTCGACAATGTCGAGGGCGGCTATGACGCGATTTTCGAGAACCCGATCTTTGCAGGCGCCGACACAAGTTACTGGATACGCCAGACAATTCCCTTCGCTGGCGGTGGCCGCGCGATCGCGGTGAACGGCCGCAACGGCATCCTCAACAACCTGCGCCCGTCGAAGGAACAGGGGCAGTCGAACTTCAACAACCCCGGGCTGATTCTGGCCGGCGCGGGCGCGGATTTCGACATTTCGCCCGAATTCCGCCTTTCCACCAATGCCAACCACCTGTGGTTCGAGGATACCTCGGTGCTGGAGGCGCTGCGTGTCGAAGGCTCGATCCCCGACGATATCGGCTTTGACGTGTCCGCCGCCGCGATCTGGCGGCCCAATGCCAACCAGAACCTCGTCTTCCGCCTCTCTGCCGCCGCGCTGGTGGCGGGTGATGGCTTTCGCGACCTGTTCGACAATCTGGGGCAGGACCGGGTCTATTACTCGGTGCTGGCCAATGCGGTGCTGACCTACTGATGCTGAAGCTGGCCAAAATCGTTCGGACGCCTCGTCAAATCGTCCCCGCCGTCTTTGCTGCCGGTGCCGCGCTGCTGGGTGCAGGATCGCTGCTGGCCGCTGGCGGATACGAAACCGCGGTCTATCGCGATTACGAGGCGGCCGGCGTGCTGGCCGAGCCCGCGCCGCAGAACCAGACCTGGCGCGAGGCGGTGGACAAGTCCGAAGGCTGCCTCACCTGCCACTCCACCTCCGATGCCCCGGTGATGACGGGCCTGGAGGACGTGCCGCAGCTTTCCACCATGCACATGTCCGATGCGGTGGTACTGGGCTGCACCGATTGCCACGGCGGCAACGAAGAGGTGATGGGCAACCCCGACCTGGGCTTTGATCACCCGGACTATGTCGCCGCGCGCGATGCCGCCCACGTGCTGCCCAGCTATCCCGAAAGCTGGCACTATCCCAGTTCCGCCAACCCCGAACGGTCCTACTCGCTGCTGAACCGCGAGACGCCCGAATTCGTGCGCTTCGTGAACCCCAGCGACTATCGCATCGCGCGCGAGGCCTGCGGGGCCTGCCACGTGCAGGTGATCGAAGCCGCCGAACGTTCGCTGATGGCCACTGGCGCCATGCTGTGGGGCGGGGCTGCCTATAACAACGGCATCCTGCCCTTCAAGAACTACGTCATCGGCGAAGCCTATACCCGCGAGGGCCAGGCGGCACTGATCCAGAGCCCGGGCGACCCGTTCGGCACCGTCACCACCGAGCAGGCCGAGCGCGGCGCGCTGGCCGCGCTCTATCCGCTGCCGACATGGCAGGTGGTGCCGCCTGCTGACGTGTTCCGCGTGTTCGAGCGCGGCGGGCGCACGATCAACTCGCAGTTCCCGGAAATCGGCCTGCCCAACCCCACCGGCCAGATCCAGCGGCTGGAGGAACCGGGCAGGCCGGACCTGCGGCAGTCCAACCGTGGCCCCGGCACTGGCCTGCGCGCCGCGATCCCGGTGCTGAACATCCACAAGACGCGCCTCAACGATCCCTTCACCTGGTTCATGGGCACGAATGACCAGCCGGGCGACTATCGCCATTCGGGCTGCTCCAGCTGCCACGTGGTCTATGCCAACGATCGCGAATATCGCCACTCGCTGACCTACGCCCAGTATGGTCGCGACGGGCAGACCATCACCGCTGACCCGACGATCAACAGCCAGCGCGAGGAAACGCACGGCGTCGGGCATGGCGACGATCACGGCGCCTATGCCGACCGCGGCCATGGCGGCCTGGTGCAACCCGGACATGGCGACAGCCACGCCGATGACGGCCACGGCCCTGAAGTGCCGCTGGACGAACGCGAGCGCGGCCACCCGCTGCAGCACGTCTTCACCCGCGCCATCCCCACCGCGCAGTGCATGAATTGCCACATGCACCAGCCCAACATCTTCCTGAATTCCTACCTCGGCTACACCATGTGGGATTACGAGACCGACGCGCCCTTCATGTGGCCCGGCCCGGAAAACCGCACCCCGCGCCCCGAAGGCATGAGCGACGAGGAATACGAGGAATTCTACCTCACCCAGCGCTATCCGACGGCGGAGGAAGTGCGCGCCGTGCTGGATCGCAACCCCGAAGGCGCCAGCCCGCGTGGGCTGTGGGCAGACATCGATTTCCTGCGCAACGTCTACGACCTCAACGACGATCTCGAGCACACCCAGTTTGCCGACTATCACGGCCACGGGTGGAACTTCCGCGCCATTTTCCGGCGCGACCGCGAAGGTAACCTGCTGGATGCAGACGGCGAGATCCTGCGCCCCGGCAACCCGGCAACCGATAGCCCTGAGGAACTGGCCTGGCACAACGAACGCTGGCGCCAGCGCTTCCGCCGCGATGGCGAAGGGCAGTTCGTCGAGGTCGAGAACGACCCAGCCGAGAACGGCAGCAACAATCCCGGCATGGCGGTGCACATGATGAGCATCCATGCCGAGAACGGCATGCAGTGCGCCGATTGCCACTATGCGCAGGACAGCCACGGCAACGGGCTGATCTATGGCGAAGTCGCCAATGCCATCGAGATCGGCTGCGTCGACTGCCACGGCACGCCCGACGACTATCCCACGCTGCGCACCTCCGGCCCCGCTGCCCCTCCGGGCGGGCACGACCTCACCCTGCTGCGCAACCCCGACGGGCGTCGCCGCTTCGAATGGCGCGAGGACCCGGACAGTGGCCGTCGCACGCTGATCCAGCGCTCCATCGTCGATCCGGAACTGAGCTGGGAAGTCAGCCTGGTGCGTGACAGCGTCGATCCCGCCTCACCCCAGTTCAACGCGCTTTCGGCCCGCTCCAAGCTGGTTGCCGCCGATGCGTCGGAGACCGGCGTGTTCGCCTTTGGCCCCGGCATTGCCCCGGAAGACCGCGCGCACGGGACCGAGGAGATGGCCTGCTTCACCTGCCACCTCTCATGGACCACCTCATGCGGCGGTTGCCACCTGCCGATCGAGGCCAACTGGCAGAGCGAGATCCACCGCTATGACGGCGGCACGACGCGCAATTTTGCCACCTACAACCCGCAGGTGGCGCGCGACGAGATGTTCCAGCTGGGCGTGCACCAGACCACCAAGGGCAACCAGATCGCGCCGGTGCGCTCCACCAGCGCGCTGGTGCTCTCCTCCACCAACATCAACCGCGAGCGCATTTATATCCAGCAGCCGCCGATCAGTTCGGCCGGGTTCTCCTCGCAGGCGTTTGCCCCGCACTTCCCGCACACCGTGCGGCGCGAGGAAACCAAGCAGTGCAGCGACTGCCACCTGTCCGAAGACGAGGACAACAACGCCATCATGGCGCAGCTGCTGCTGCTGGGCACCAACTACGTGAATTTCATCGGCATGAACGCCTGGACCGGCCTGGAAGGCGGGTTCGAGGCCGTGCGCGTCACCGAGTGGGAAGAGCCGCAGGCCGTGCTGGGTTCCTACCTGCACCGCTACGCCTACCCCGATTACTACCGGCAGTTCGTGGAGGACGGCAACCGCGAGCTGCGCGACTGGACGCGCGGGCAGTTCTTCGATGAAGACCTGTCGGGAGAAACCCATGCGGTGGAACAGTTCGCCAATGTGCACGAAGGCACCAGCGACCGCGTCGGCTGCCTGCAGATGCGCGGCGAATACATGTTCGTGGCCGAAGGGCGCGGGGGTTTCCGCGTCTACGATATCGCCAGCATCGCCAACAAGGGTTTCTCCGAACGCATCATCACCGCGCCGTTCAGCCCGTTGGGGCATGATACCCATGTCGATACCGAAAACGCCACCTGCATGGCGCTGGCTACCAACCAGCCCATCGCACCCACGCGCAACACCGAGGAAATCCGGCAGATGAACCAGGAACAGCCGTTCCTGCCGATCTACTCCTATGCCGCCATTTCCGATGCCGAAGAGGGGCTGATCCTCGTCAACGTCAACACGCTGGCCGATGGCGAGCTGCGCAACAACCGCCTCAATCGCGCGATCTATGCCGATGGCAGCGACGCGTGGAACCCCGATGGCGTGCTGAACGGTGCGCGGCACATCCAGCTGGCGGGCGAGATCGCCTATATCACCGCCGATGCCGGCCTGGTGGTGGTGGACCTGGGCGATCCGGCCAACCCGCAGCTGACCGCGGTCATGCCGCTCACCGATGCGCGCGCATCGGCCATCCAGTTCCGCTACCTGTGGGTTTCGGATGCCGACGGCGTGAAGCTGTTCGACGTGACCGACCTGCGCCGTCCGGTCGCCCGGCCCGAAGGCACAATCAGCCTCGCCAATGCCCAGCGCATGTATATCGCCCGCACCTATCTCTACATCGCCGGCAAGCAGGATGGCCTGGTGATCGCCGACGTCACCCGCCCGATGGCGCCGCGCATCCACCTGCGCGAAACCTTCGACGGGCAGATGAACGACGTGGAAGATGTGGTGGTTGCCAGCACCAATGCCAGCCTGTTCGCCTATGTCGCGGACGGGGTGAACGGGATGAAGGTGCTGCAACTGACCAGCCCCGACAGCCAGCCCAACTACTATGGCTTCAGCCCGGCCCCGGTGCCTGAACTGATCGCCTGGGCGCGCACGCAGTCGGCGGCCATCTCGATGTCCAAGGGCCTCGACCGTGACCGCGGAGTGGACGAGACGGGCGGGCAGATGGCGATCTTCGGTCGCCTCGGCTCACGGCCGTTCAACCGAGAGGAAATGGAGCAGCTGTTCCTGAACGATGCGGGAATCCCGTGGCGCGTGTCTGACGAGGTGGACATGACCGCCTGGGTTCCGGGCGCAGGCCCGGTGATGGCGCGGCGGCGGCCGGGGCAGTAGTGAAACGCTTGTCGGCCACTCTGCTGCTCGCCGCCTTGGCGGCATGCAACGACAGCCTGGACCTTGATTCTACCGCGCTGCGTCTCGAAGCCGAACTGACGATGCCGGATGGCTACGTGCTGGCGGACTTCGGGCGGCACTATGCGCTGCTCGAGGGCGACGATGCCAATGCCTACCTCGGCCTCGGTGACCTCATCCCATCAGACGACCGAGTTGTGATCGGGCTGTACCTATACGGTGATGAACCTTCCCGGCATGTCTATTCTGATTGGACCGAGATGCCGCAGGTCAATCATCCGTGCCTGGTCATCGTGCCAGTCGGAACCAAGGGAGAGTTTCTGACGCGACCGGAGCTCGGCTGCGCGCGGCCCTAACCCAGCCCCTTCTCGTCTTCCATGTGCTTGATCATCGGCTGCAGGTGCGGGCCGTAATAGGCGATCACCTCCCAGTCGCACACGCGCTCGTAATGGCTGGCGAAGTGGCCGTCTTCCCAGCGGTGCAGCGCATAGGTGGGCGGTTCGGTGGTGATCAGCGCGCGGGCATCGGGCTTGCTGCTGCTGATCGGGCGCATGTCCATGGAGACCAGCGGCGCGACCGAAGGCGTGACGCTGACAGGGATGCCGCAGAAGCGGGCGCTCAGCTGACGGTGCAGGTGTCCGCAATGGATCGCCATGATCCGCGCCTCGTGGCCGGAGACCGCCTCGCACAGCCGCTTCAGCCACTTGTCCGCCGGGTCCGGGTCCATCCATGCGATGCCCGAAATCACCGGAGGATGGTGCATGAAGATGACCACCGGCACATCGGGATTGGCTGCCAGCGTATCGGCCAGCCAGGCCGCGCGGCTTTCGCAGAAGGCACCACCGTGGCGCCCCGGTTCGAGTGTATCGAGCATGATGACCAGCAGGCCTTCCTGCACGAAGGCGCTCTGGATAAAGCCGTCGGCGGTGGTTGCGGTATCGGGAAAGGCGTTGAGCAGTTCCTCGCGCGTGTCGTGATTGCCCACCAGCGCCTTCACCGGCATGTCGAGCTCGCCCAGCAGTTCGGCGGTCTTCTCGAAACTCTCGCGGTCACCGCGATCGGTGATGTCGCCGGTCAGCAGCAGCAGGTCGATGGGATTAGGTTGCTTGGCCAGCCGGTCGAGCACGGCGCGAAAGCGCGTGCGGTTCAGCTCCTCGGGCCGCGCTTCAGGTTCAAAACCGATATGGATATCGGTCATCTGCGCGATCAGCATTCACCGTCCCCCTGCCTGACGGCGGAATTCGTGATCGACCCCGCTCCTGTCATTCCAGCAAGCTTGCGACACGACGGGGTGCAGAATCAACCCCTTCCGGCGGATGGTACGAATGGCACATGGCGCAGCTCGATGGCACTTCGGCCTCCCGCGCCTCTTCGCCAAGGTGGCAATCGCGGCAGGATTCGAGGTCCGGGATCAGGAAATCGCTGGCGGAATCGCTGGTGTCCGCCGCGTGGCAGGTGGCGCAAGCCGCTGCTTCGGTGTCGGCACCCATGGCATTGGGGCCGTGCGCATCGTGGTCGAACCAGCCGTGCTGGAAGAAGCGGCTGCGCTGCACCACCGGCTCCACCGCCAGCGACCCGTCGAGCGCGGGATAGTGGCATTCCCCGCACAGTCCTTCGTCGGCAAAGCTGGCGCGATTGATGGTCCATGGCAGCACGCGGCTGAAATTGCCGTAGTAGATGCCGCCGGGCGCGAAGGGGCCGGGGCGGCGACGGCCGGTCGCAATCGGGCGGCGCGGGCTGCGATCCTGCGCGGCAAGGTCTGCCTGCGCCTGTTCGATATCGCCATGGCTGAGCGAGCGGAAGGTGGTGCCCACCCGGTCGTAGACCAGGCTGTGGCAGCTCTCGCAGCTGTCTTCCATTTCCACGGGCAGAAAACGCACGCCGTCCGCCGTGGTCTGGTGGCAATCATCGCATTCCAGCGGCGCACCGCCGGCATTGATGCCCAGCCGCTGGGCCATGCGCGCCACGCCGTTGGTGTCCGACAGGTGCATGTCGTGCGGGAACTTGATGCCGTTGAAATCAGTGGTGATGGTGTCCACCGCCAGGCGCACTTCCGCTGCCCCGCGCTCGGGCGTGACCAGCGACTGGAACTGCGGGTGGGCGGTGCCGAAATCGGCGGCATTGCCCAGTGCGGTGTCGGTCAGGCGCTCGTCCATCGTCTGGTGGCAATCGGCGCAAAACTGCTGGCGCGGCGGCTCCATCCGGGTTTCGCCTTCGTGCTCTGTATGGCAATCGGAGCAGGCATTGGGGCCCGGCTTGCCGAAGGTATGTGCCACGCTCCACAGGAACGCCTCACCACCGGTAAATTCGGGCAGGCTCGCCACTTGCCGTTCGGGATCGGCATGGTCGCCCAGCCCGCCATGGCAGGTCAGGCAGGTCTCGTCGCGCACGGCGACGAACGGCTCGACATGGCAAGCCTCGCAATTGTCCTCCAGCCCGTGGTGGGCCAGCGACAGCGCGCCGGTGGACCAGCTGGCGTCCATCACCACGGCGCCTTCGTCGTCGATATCGGGCTCTGCCACCACATCGCGGGCAAGGTGCGTAAAAATGGGCACGGCCAGGAATGCCACGAGTATGGTGGCGAGGGCGATCCATGCCATCACCCGCTTGCTGGGCAGCACGCCGCCCAGCGCAAAGCCATCCAGCCGGTCCTTCGCCTCGCCTTCGTTCTTCTCCGCCTGGCGGATGGTGACGACGGTGCGGCCTTCGCCGTCCCTGCTCACTTCCAGCCGGTAGCTGCCCAGCCCCAGTTCGCCGCCGCGTGCCGGGTCAATCGCGGCTTCCATGGCGTGGACACCGTCATGGGTGAAGCCCAGCGTGCCCACGGCCTTCGCATGCAGGGTGCCGTTGGGTGCCTCGGTGATGACGAGGTGCTGCTGCTCCACCGCAAGGTCAGGCAGGGCGATGGTGTTCTCGCTGGCGCGGCCGACGGTAACCTGATCGCCGCTCGCCTCGCGCTCGCGCACGATCTCGCGGCCGGTGGCGGTGAGCTGGATGCTGCGGATCAGGATGTCCATCGCGCCTGTCCCCTCACCAGTAGTAGAACACGGAAATGATATGCGCGGTCAGCGCGGCGATCAGCGCGATGGTGACCGGCACGTGCACGTAGAGCCAGATATCCAGCAGCGCGCGCAGCTTCATCTGCCGGCGGATCTGGTCAAGCTGCGCCTTGCGGCGGCGCAGCAGCTTGCCGACCTTCTCGACGTCTTCGTCCTGCGAGGCGCCAACGCCGAAGGCCTCCAGCGCCCGGATCGTCCTGCACCCCCGGTAATTTCCCGAAAGCCGGGTTACTACGCCGAAATCGAACGGGTCCTGCTCCAGCGCAGCGATGATCAGGTCGCTCTGCTCGCGGTCCAGCGGCTGCGCGGCGGTTTGCAGCTGGCGATCGATCGCAGCCAGCGCATCGAGCATCTCGCCCTTGGTCATCTCGCGGCGGTTCTCGCTCACCTTGGCCGGCAGCACGGCATAGACGATGATGCCGTAGATGCCGGAAAGGATGACCAGCACCATCAGTGCCCAGGCCAGCGTGTGCACGTTCCAGCCCAGCTGGAACCCGGTGTGCAGCGTGGCGATCACGATCAATGCCAGCCCCAGGTAGACATGCGCACTGGTCCAGGCCTTCAGGCTCCAGCGGCCTTCGGTCATGTTGCGCTTGCGCACGCCCAGCAGCGCCAGCCACACGATCAGCAATGCGCCGATGGTGCCCAGCGTATAGCCGTACCAGCTGCCGCCATTGTGGCGCGGCTCCACGTCGATCAGCAGGTAGCTGGCCAGCGCGATCAGGCTGAGGAGCGTCCCGACCTTCAGCCAGCGGAAGCGGCGGTGCTTCAGGAAGCTCACGTGATCGGCATCGCGGCGCTGTTCGCCAGCGGTAAAGCCTTCGTTGGTGGTGGCCATTATTCCACCTCCTCGGTCAACTTCGTGACCGTCAGGAACTTGTCGGGCGATACGCGGATGGCAGCGCCCGTGGGGCAGGCGCGCACGCAGGCAGGACCGCCTTCGATCCCGGCGCACATGTCGCACTTGATCGCCTGCTTGGGCTTGGCCGGATCAGTGTGCTTCTTGCGCCAGGCATAGCTCGCCTCGCCCGGCCCCGGCCCGCTGCCGAAGAACAGCCAGCTCAGCAGCCCCGGCTTCTTCGGCGGCTTCGCGTCCATGCGGATCACGCCATAGGGACAGTTGCGCTGGCAATTGCCGCAGCCGATGCAGGTATCGTCGATGAACACCTCTCCGTCCGGCCCGCGCTGGATGGCGTTGGGCGGGCAGTCGGCCATGCAGTGCGGATGCTCGCAGTGGCGACAGGAAGTTGGCACGTGCAGGTGGGCGTAGGTACGGCCTGCCTCGCGGTCGAGGCGGCTGAGGCCGTCATGGCTGTCGGCGCAGGCCTTTTCGCAATTGTCGCAGGCGACGCACAGGGTCTCGTCGATCAGCAGCACGTCGGTTGCCTCGCCAATGCCATTGTCGACCAGGAACTGCGCGGTTTCGGAATACATGTCGGCAGCAGAGCCAAAGCTGTCCTTGCGCGCCTCGACGAAGGCGTTGACCTCGCGCCGCCCCTTCATCTCCTCCAGCAGCTTGCCGCGCAGCTTTTCGTTCTTGTCGAGCACGCGGGTAAAGGCCTCGCCGGGAAAGCGGATCACTTCGGACTTGATCGCCGCCTTCACCGTGGCGGTGCGCTTCGAACCGTCGATTACCGCCATTTCCCCGAAATAAGAGCCTGCTGGCAGGTAGGAGAGGAACACCGGGTGCCCGCCGATTTCCTTCTCCACGATCATCGATCCTCGGCGGATGACGAACACATCCTTATCGTCTGCGCCTTCCTCCACGATCTTCTGGCCTGCGCGCACGTCCACCACTTCGCCCTGCTCGACGATTTCGGCCACGTCTTCGCGCGTCAGACCTGAACCGAACATCTGCAGCAGTTGCCGCTCGATCGAGATACGGTTCACCGCGCGGCCTGCGCTGGGCACGGTGGCGATCAGCTTCAGCGCGGCATTGCGCGACAGCTCGATGGTGACAAGCGGCTCTGCCGCACGGATGGTGGAGCCGCGCCGACGGCCCGAGATCAGGCCGACTTCGCCGAAGATCGAGCCTTCCTCGATTGGCACGGTGATCGAGGGATCGTCCGGATTCACTTCCACAAGCACGCTGCCCTGGGCGATGGCGAACATGGAGGAACCCGGCTCGTTGCGAGTGAACACCACTTCGCCCGGCTGGTGGTAATGCACGGTGGAATCGAGCATCAGCTCGCGCAGTTGCAGCGGCGAGAGTTCTTCGAAGATCACCACGTTCTGGCCGAACAGGTCGAGCCAGTATTCGACCGGGTGGCCGCCGGGCAGGCCAGCGAATTTCTCTTCCAGGATCGGCTGATCGGCTGGCTTGAGATCGGTGTTCCCGGACAGGAACTCGATCACGTCATAGCCCTGGTTCATGCAGTGCTTGATCAGCGGGTATCCAGCCAGCGCGCCGATCACGTGGACGCCGTTCTTGGTCGTCTCGAAAGACGGTGTCAGCGCCGGAAAGGCATCGCGTTCCTCGCTGGTAAACTCAACCCCGATTGCTTCCACGAAATCGCGCGGCGGCTTCGATCCGGTCCGCGCGATCACGCGGTCGCAACGGATGGTTTCCTCTCCATCGCGGGTATTGAGCACCAGCTCGCCCCCATTTTCGCCCATGCGCAGGGCGTTGGGTTCGGTTTCCCGGCGCACGATGATACGGCCATCGGCCTCCGCCTCTTCCAGCAGCTTGACGTTCGCACCCTTGGCGCGGGCAAAGCTGTCGCCGCGGTTGAGGATGGTCACCACGTTGGCCTGCGCCTCGTCCGCAGCCAGGCCCAGCGCGTTCTCGATACCCGCATCGCCCGAGCCGATCACGGTAATATGCTCGTCGTAATATTCGCCCGGATCATCCAGCTGGTATTGCACCAGCGGCAGGTCAGCCCCCGGAATGCGCAGCCGGTTGGGATTACCCTGCGTACCGATGGCGAGAATCACGAATTCGGCCTGGATCGGGTCCTTGCCCTTGATCTCGACCGTGAAATTGCCGGCCTCGCCGTCGATCGCACTGACTTCGGCTTCGTAGAGGACATTCACCTTGCCCTCCTCGATCTGCCGATCCCAGGTCTCGAGGATCTCCTCGCGCTTGCCGGCGTCGAAATCGAGATCGCTGCGCAGCACCAGGTTGTTGGGCGTCGCCATGACGTGCTTGCCCTTCTGGTACTTGAAGATGGTGTCGGAAAGATGGTCGGTCTTTTCGATCAGTACATGGCTCATGCCCTTGGCCGCGGCATGGGCGGCAGCGCTCAGGCCAGCAGGCCCTGAACCGACAATCGCTATCTGAACGCGCCCTGGCTGGTCTGCCATGTCTATCCCCCCGGATGTGTGGGTTATGCCCAAAACGCGGACGATTGGAAACAGGCGATCCCGCTTGCGGCGACATTTTCTTGCGCTATCATTTCGCGCAAAGGGGGATCAGCGCGACAAATGAGCAGCTTCAGGAAAGGCAATATTGCCGCAATCGCGGCGCTTGTCGTGCTGGCGGGCGTTGCCGGCTGGCGCTTCCTGGCTATGGATGACGGCGCAGGCGAACAGGTGGAAAATGCCGAACAGGGCCTTTCCACTCCACCCTCAATAGAGGAACTGCAGGAACGCGCCGAGGCCGATCCGGGCAATGCCATGGCCTGGCACGAACTGGGAATCGCCCTGTTCGGCGCAAACCGCTTTGCCGAAGCCGCGCAGGCCTATGAACGCGCGGTGGAGGCTGATGACGATGCTGCCGAGCTGTGGTCTGCGCTGGGCGAGGCACGGGTGATGGCAAGCGAGGGCCAACCGCTGCCCACCCCTGCCCTTGCCGCCTTCCGCCGGGCGCTGGAACTGGACGGCGGCGATGCGCGGGCGCGCTATTTCCTTGCAGTGGAGAAGGACCTGGCCGGCGACCACGAAGGCGCGATTGCCGACTGGCTGGCGCTGCTGGCCGATACGCCGCCCGGCGCCCCATGGGAAACCGACCTGATCCGCACCATCCAGCAGGTAGCGGCGATCAACCAGCTCGACGTGGAGGACCGCATTGCCGAGGCCGCGGGTACCCGCGACCTGTTGCCGTCCAACGCACTGGCAGCCCCAACCAGGGGGCCCTCGCAGGAGCAGATGGCCGCCGCTGCCAGCCTTTCGCCAGACCAGCAACAGCAGATGGCGCAAGGCATGGTCCAGCAGCTGGCGGATCGAATCGCGGCGCAGGGCGGAAGCGTGCAGGAATGGGTTATGCTGATGCGCAGCTATCAGCAGATGGGCCGAATCGGCGAGGCCCGCCGCACGCGCGATGCTGCCATTGCCGCCCATCCCGATGCCAGCGATCAGATCGCTGACATCGCCAGCCAGCTGGGAATCAGATAGCAGTCCGAGGGGCTTGCCGGGCTGCGTGGACTTGTTGGCGCAATATTGGCATAGTCGTTTGCAATAGAGTGGTCGCGCTCCGTTCGGGGGAAGGGAACAGACCGAATGCCGACAGTCTTGTCACGGTGGCGCAAGCCGACCGTAAATCCGCAATCGCGAGTTGCGGCGCTGGCGCTTGTCGGCAGTTCGATTGCGCTCGTCGCCCCTTCGGTGCTGGCGCAGGACACGCGCCCGCCCACCCGCGAGGAACTGACGGTGCCGCAAGAGCGGCCCGAGACGCGCCAGGGCACAACCCTGACCATCGATGGCGACATGCAGCGGCGCGCCTGCGCGCTCGACAATCCCGACTACGCCGACCTGACCGTCACCCTGCATGGCGTGACCTATACCGGCGCCGAACGCGCAGCCGACGTTGCCCTGGCACAGGCGCATGACGGCTATCTCGGGCGCGAACTGCCAGTGCGCGCGCTGTGCGACATTCGCGACCGCGCCGCCGCGCTGCTGAACGATGCCGGCTATCTGGCAGCGGTGGAAATCCCGCCGCAGAGCCTGGGTGACGGCATTGCCGAAATGCGCGTAGTGCTGGGCCGTCTGGTGGCGGTGCGCGCCCGCGGCGATACGCAAGGCGCCGAAGCGGTGCTTTCAGGCTACCTCCAGCAACTGGTCGGCCAGCCGGTTTTCAACGTCAACGAAGCCGAACGCTACCTGCTGCTGGCCAACGACGTGCCGGGCATGGAAGTGCGCCTGTCCTTGCGCGCCGCCGAGGGCGGCGAGCCAGGCGACCTCGTCGGCGAAGTGGCGGTGCTGCGCGATGAGTTCGTGCTGGACGCCAATATCCAGAACTGGGGCAGCAAGGCGCTGGGCCGCTATGCCGGGCTGGTGCGGGCCGAGGCTTACGGGCTGACCGGGCTGGGGGATCGCACCTCGCTCACCTTCTTCACCACGCTGGATCTCCAGGAACAGCAGACGCTGCAGATCGCCCACGACATGCGGCTGGGCAGCGAAGGGCTGTCGCTGGGCGGATCGCTGACGCTGGGCTGGACCGAGCCCGACGCCCTGCCCGGCTTCGAGATTACCTCCGAAACGGTGCTGGCCAATATCGAGGCCAGCTATCCTTTCCTGCGCAGGCAGGAATCGTCCGTCTGGGGCGCCGCCGGCTTCGACCTGATCGACCAGGACGTGGACTTCGCCGGCACGGCTTTGACCCGCGACCGGGTGCGCACTGCCTATGTGCGCGGCAACTTCCTGTTCATGGACGCAGATTCGGTGCATCGCCGCGGCGGCTACTCGCCGTATGAACCGCGCCGCCGCCTCGCTGGCTCCATCGAACTGCGCCAGGGCCTGAGCGTGTTCGGCGGCACCGACGATTGCCGCGCCAACCTTGTCGCCTGTTTCACCGGCGGCGCGGTGCCGCCCGCGCGCATCGAGCAAGACGCGACCCCCACCCTGCTGCGCGGCGAACTGTCGGCGGAATTCCGCCCGGTGCCGCTGCTGCTGCTCGATTTCAACTTGCAGGCGCAGGTCAGCGGCAATCCACTGCCTGCCTTCGAGGAGTTTTCCGGGGGGCAGTATTCGATCGGGCGCGGCTACGATGCCGGCGCGGTGATCGGGGATTCGGGCGTCGGCTTCGGTTTCGAGATCGGCTATGGTTCACTGGTGCCCACCTCGCTGGACGACCTTGCCACCCAGCCTTTCGTCTTCCTCGACTATGCCAGGGTGTGGAACGAAGACCCGAGCCTGGCCTTCGACAACAGCGATGAACTGGTCTCGGTCGGCGCAGGTCTGCGCTTCCGCCGCGGGGCCAACGTGCAGGGCGACCTTGTCGTCGCCGTGCCGCTGCGCACGCTCGATTTCCAGACTTCGCGCAACGACGTGCGCGTCCTGTTCTCGCTCACAGCCCGTCTGCTCCCCTGGAGGACGTCATGATCAACTCCGCCTCGCCTGCTCGTTCCATTCTGCTGCGCGGCTGTGCGGCTGCCGCGCTGACGGCCGCCACCATGGCGCTGCCGCACGCGGCCATGGCCCAGGCGTTCCAGGCATCGCCGTCGGTTATCCAGGGTACGGTCTCCATCGACCGCGCCACGCCCACTATCGACGACATCCAGGTTACCGGCTTCGATGCCATCATCGACTGGACCCCGCAGGAAATCAGCGGCGTTGCGCTGACATTCCTGCCCGATGGCAATACCGCAATCTTCCGCGGCGGACCGGGCGATCCCGGCTTTGCCGTCCTCAACCGCATTCTGCCCACCGCGATCAGCACGCCGACCGAATTTGCCGGCACGGTGCAGGCTTTCCTGACGAATGGCGCGGGCGGGCAAGCAGGCCCGGGCGGCTTCGTCGCCTTCTATTCGCCCACCGGCATCATCGTCAGCGGGACGGCGGTGTTCCAGGTGCCACAACTGCTGCTCACCACCAACGACGTGGACGAAAACAGCTTCACCGATTTCGCCACCGGCGTTGGCCCGCTGCTATTTTCCGGCACCAACCAGCTGATCGACATCCAGGCAGGCGCCACCCTCTCCGGCCTGCCGGAAGACAGCTTCTTCATCGTCTCCTCGTCCAACATCAGCATGGCCGGCGATGCCTATTTCAACGGTTCCACCGTCTATGCCGCCGGTATCGAGATGCAGATGTCACATAGCTCGGGCCTGTTCGATATCGTCATCGACGCCGGCAGCGAAGGGCAGGCGATCAGCCACACCGGCAGCACCGGCGGGCCTGACGTCACCGGGCCGGGCGACAACCACATCATCTACGGCGTCACCCGCGCCGCGACTGGTTCCAGCCCCGGCGTGTCGATGCTGTTCACGGGCAATATGGGCTTCGATCCGGCAGTGAGCGCAAGCGTGGCCGGGGGCGAGATCATCCTATCGGCCAATTACGATGTCAGCGGCCGCCAGATCGATGGCGGATTGACTGGTGAAGGGGCGGATTCCTTCTTCAATGGCCGCGGGGGCATTCCGCTTGAGACTGCCGATATCCTGCTTGCCGACATAACCGTGACCAGCAGCCTGTCCGCCCTCAGCACACACCAGACGCAAGTCGCGGCTGTTCAGGGCAGCACCGATTTTGCCGGCGACCTGGTGATCGTCGGGCGTGGTCAGGCACTGGTCGAGGCCAACACCGACGCCTCCATCAGCGTTGGCGGGGACCTTTTTGTGTCCGCCAACAATTTCGGCGTGGAAGGCAGTTCCTTTCCCACCCCCATCACCGGCGGCATCGCCAGGGTGCGCGCCGATACGGACGGCCAGATCACCGTGGCCGGACGCAGCACCGTGACTGCCAATGGCTATGCGGAGATCGATTTCAGCGGCACTTTTGCCGGCACCGCCACGGGCGGCCAGGCGCAAGTGCAGGCAAGCGGCGGCACAATCCAGTTTGGCGACGATCTCTCGGTCTCTGCCAATGCGCTGGTCGAGGACGAGACCGCACCGTATGATCTTGCCGGAACCTACCAGGGTGGCTTCGCAGAATTCAGCACCCTCGACGGCGGTTCGCTTGCCCTCGACGGTGGCCTTGATATCTCCGCGTTCGCTGCCTCGCCCAACCTGACAGGGGCGAATGCCGACCTTCCGGGAGACAGTACCGGCGGCGACATATACATCGGAAGCGGCGATGGCGGGGGCGATCTCTCGATCACCAACGGCTTCATCGTGGCAGATGCCAGCGGCATCGTGGGTGACGGTTTCTCCAGCGATGGCGACGGGGCTGTCGGTGCCGGGGGAACCATCACCCTCCTCAGCGCTCCGGGTGACAATTTCTCCGTGGGCGGGGATACCTTCCTCTACGCCAATGGCTTTGGCGGCAATATCGTGGGCGACGCTGTCGGCGGGGCCGGGGTTGGCGGGACAATCAATATATTCGCAGGGGCCGACATGCTGTTTGACGGCGCCTTGGTGCTCGATAGCTATGCCTCGGGCGGCTTTGGCGCATTCGGCGGCACAGGTCAGGGCGGCTTCAACGCGATCAATGCTGCCAGTGCAGCCGTCACCATCAATGGCCTGAGCCAGTCCTATGCCATCGGCGAAGGCGGCGCGTCCATCGCCGCTGGCAATGGCGGCAACGGCAGCAACGGCGGCGCAGGCGGCAACGGCACGGGCGGCACGGTACAAGTACTGATGGCGCAGGGCGGCCAGCTGCTGATGAACGGCGGCGAGATGCAATTGAATGTCGATGCCTATGGCGGCAATGCCAGCGTCGGCACCGGCGGCGATGCACTGAGCGGTGACGCCCTCGTGCTCATCGACGGATCCTCTGCCAGCTTTGCAGGCGACCTGTTCTTCTCCGGTATCGCCTTTGGTGGTGCTTCTGCCGACGGCACCGGGGGCACCGGCACCTCCAGCCCCGCTTCGCTCGCGCTGGAGATTCTCAATGGCAGTGCGGTATCCATTGCGGGCCTGTTCAGCCAGAGCGCCATCGGTATCGGCGGCAGCGGCGTTACCGGCGGCGCGGGTACAGGTGGCTCGGCGGGCATCCTGTTGGCGCTGGACAGCACGCTTGCCCTCAATGCCGCAGACATCAATGCACAAGGGATCGGCGGCACCGGCAGCGATGGCGGTGCAGGCAACGGCGGCACGGTGGCTCTCGATATCCTCGACGCCTCCAATCTGGATGGGGGCCGGCTGTTCATTTCCGCTGGCGCGACTGCCGGTGCCGCCAACGCAAGCGCGACCGGCGGTGATGTGTGGGTGTACCTTGGCAATGACTCAGGGCTCAACCTTGCCGAAGCCTCTGTCGAAACCTTTGGCTTGGGGACCCAGGGGACGGGCACGACAACGGCGGGCAACATCACTTTCCAGCTGGAGGAGGAAACCGCTCCCTCCAGCCTGGCCATCGGCAATCTCGAGCTCTCCATCGAAGCGAGCGGCGGCGCGGCGAACAATGGCGGCGTATTCGAATTCCTTGCTGCCAACGGCACCATGGATCTCGGCACCCTCAACATCTTCTCCGGCTCGGATACTCCTTCGCCAACAGCCTCCGCTTTCATTGCCAACGGCGGCACGATCACCATCGACGACCTGCTGACCGTCAACATGGTGGGCGACCTGATATTCCAGTATGCCAATGGCGGTGCGATCCTGGGCGGAGCGGGACCAAACGATCTCACCGCTTCCTTCGATGTGCTGGCCGACGGCACCATCGCCATTATCGGTGACAACCCGGCGGACCGCTTCTTCTCGGCCTCTTCCCTGCAACTTGCCGCACAGGAAATCGCGGTTGATCCGCAGGCCAGTTTCGGCGGCACCTTCGTGGATCTGATTTCGCTCGACACCGGGCACCGCAACGTTGTGGGCGGATCGACGGCAGGTTCCGGTTTCACGCTGACCGACGAAGAGATCGCCGCCGTGACTGCCGATGTCCTGACCATCCGTACGCCGGTCACCGTCGATCCCGACGTGGACCTGACAGTGCTTGATCTCAACCTCGTCGGTTCGCTGGCGGGCGGGGAAAGCAGCGTGACGATCGTCACCGACGGGGTGATGCAGATCGCGGGTGGAATCAGCTACGATTCAGCGGGGCTGGGGGATTCGCTTGCCCTGCTGGGCGGGCCGAGCCTGCAAATGCTGCTGCCTGGGGCCGATGTCGCAGTGCTGGACGGCAACGGTGCGCTGTCCGGCTCGCTGCTGTTCTCGGCGGACAACCTGATCTTCTCCACCAGCGATTATACGGCAATTATTCTGGCCGATCCGAACGACGCGACCATTCCCGATCTCCTGAACGATCTGTCCCTCACCAGCGCGACGGGCGCGTTCAACTATATCGGCGCCCACAGCGTCTCGCTCATGGCAGCCGACTATATCTACGGCCAGAACACCGGCGACGGGGATCACTTCGGCGGGATCGAGATCGCCGCGCCCGATGGCACGCTTTCGATAAGTCAGATCGACCCGCTGCCCACCGATCGGCCGCTTGTCGCCATCGTCTACGGCATGGCCTACGACAGTTCGAATGAGGAGTTTATCTTTGACGATTCCTTCTTCTTCGGCCGGATCGTCGATCGCACCCTGATCGGACCGTTCACGGGTGGATCGACGCTGAACGATTGCTTCATAAACACGGCCAGGTGCGGAGCGTCATCGCTGACTGAACCGGGCATGCCTCCCAACCACAACCTGCTGGAAGATCCGATCGACAACGAGGAACCTGAAGAGGAAGCGGTGCCCACCACGCCAACTTCCGACGAAGCCTTTGGCCTCGATTTCCCCGGCCTGCTGAGCGCCCCGACCGTGCAGGAAGACGAAGTCGTGAGGGATCCGGTCACCAGCGGCAGCGACAGTGCGCTCTATTCGCTGGGGCAGAGTCGAGACGCCATGCCCGGTGGCGACGAAGGAGGAGAAGACTGATGCGCAAGCTTGCGTTCCCTCTTCGCCGTGCTGCCACAACCGTGCTGGGCACCATCGGCCTTGCCGCCCTTGCCCAGGCGATCCCGCTGCAGCCTGCCAGCGCGCAGGTCGCGCCTGTTTCGCTGCGCAATTCGGTACCCATCGGCAGCGGCGGGCTGTGCGAAGCGCAGATCCGCAGCCCGCAGCCGGACGACGGGCTGTTCGACCGTCGCTACCTGGTGATCTGCCGCGATGCCGCCGCCCCCGTCGGCAGCCTGGCCATGCTGGCCAACGCCAGCGAGGCGGACCTGCTGGCAGAAGCACGCCGCAATGGCGCCACCTGCGCCCGGCGCGAAGGAGCCCTTGTTCCGCAAGGTCTGCCCGGCGCCGGCACTTATGGCTGCACGGCACAAGAAGGGGGCCTGAAGACCGAAATCATCATCGGCAGCGCCGACGGACTTACCTATGTCGCCAACGGCGTGGCCGCCTACACCGATGCGCTGCGCCTCGGACTGGCCAGCTTGGCGACTGACAGCCTGGTCGCCGGAACCATCTCGATCCCGTTGACCCAAGCGAGCGACGCCCGCGCCTTCGCCCGCGCGCAGGCCGAAGCGATTTCCGCCGAGTCTGCGCTTGTGGAAGCCTATCGCCGCGCCAACGCCGGGGAATTCGCCGAGGCCGCCGAATTCTTTGCAGCCTCCGCCAGCGAGCTGGACGGCCAGCAAGCCATAGAAGCGCAGCTCAATGCAGCGCTGCAACAATCCAATCTCGGCAATTACCAGGAAGCCGCGCTGATCTTTGTCGCTGCACGCGATCGGATGGGAGAAAATCCCATCCTCACCCGGCTGGCGCGCAATTTCGAAGCGCTCGACGCGCTCAACCGCGATTCGCCGGGCGAAGCGATCATGAGGCTCGACGTGCCGCTGCCCGGCATGGCCGGAGACCTCGACGCCATTCGTACGATGCAAGTCGACCAGCCGCTGGCGGAGCGCCTCGCCGTCGAACAGAGCAACGCCATTGTCGGCGCGACCGGCGAGTTGACCCTGCTTGAACGCGCGCAATTGCTTGATGCGCAAGCCGACTACATTCGTGCCACCGCGCTGCCCGCGCAGGGCCCCCTGGCCACTGCGCAGGCCACCCTGCTGCGCGCGCAGGAACAGCTGGTCTCCGTGCGCGACGGTCGCATCGTCTCGATCCTGTGGCTGCGCGCCCAGGTGCTGGCCGAGCTCGCCGAGATCGACGAATTGCAGGGCAACCTGGCCGGGGCAGAGGCACGGCACCGACAGGCGGTCGATCTGCTGGAGACGAACTATCCCGGCTCGCCCGCGCTGGTCAGCGCGCGTTCGCTGTTGGCCGGCTTCCTTTCCCGCAATGGTCGCGAGGACGAGGCGCTGGCGCTCTATGCCGCCGTCGTCGACGATGCCGGAAGCAAGCCCAGCGCCGCGCTGCGCCGTCTGCTGGCGCCCTATTTCGCCCTGCTGGCCGCCCGCGCAGACCAGCCGGGTGTGGCCGAACGCATGTTTGCCGCCAGCCAGCTGCTGCTGCGCCCAGGCCTTGCTCAGACGCAGGCAGTGCTGGCACGCGAATTGTCAGGCGGCAGCGACGAGGCCGCACAGCTGTTCCGCCGCTCGCTGAACATTGCCCGCGGGATCGAGCAGATGCGTGGCGAGATTGCCCAGATCGAGCTGACGGGCGACCTTGAGAATGCCGAGGTTGCCCGCGATCTTGCCGCTCGCCGCCAACAGCTTGACGAGCTGCTCGGCCTGCAACTGGACTTGCAGCAGGCGCTCTCCGCCTATCCGCGTTACCGCGTGGTGAGCGATGAGCAGATGACCCTGCCTGACCTGCAAGCCGTGCTGGCACCCGGCGAAGCTTATTACAAGCTGGTGATGCTGGAAGACACAGCCTACGCCATCTATGTCGAGAACGACCTGGTGCGCGGCTACCGCGTGGATGCCAATGCCGCCGATCTCGATGCCATGGTGGATGCCCTGCGCGATTCCATTGCCATCGAAATGGCCGGGCAGACTATCACCTATCCCTTTGAGATCGGTACCGCGCGGCAGCTCTACGGCGCGCTGTTCGCACCCGTCGACGGGCAGCTACGACAGGTCCGCCACCTGGTGTTCGAGCCCGATGGCGCGCTGCTGCGCCTGCCGGCCAACCTGCTGGTGATGGATGACGAGAGCGTGGCCCGCTATGAAGCGCGCACTGCCGATCCGGACGCCGATCCCTTCGACTATCGCGGCACCGCCTGGCTGGGCCGTGCCATGCAGGTGTCGACAGCCGTCTCGCCCACTGCCTTCCGCGATGTGCGGCAATTGCGGGCCTCGAATGCGCAGATTGAATATCTCGGCCTTGGCCAGAACCAGCCGCTTGGCGCTGCCGGATTCCCCAGCGGCACCCGCGCGGCAACGGGCGCGACGAGCGATCGCTGCCAGTGGGGCCCGTCAGCCTGGAACAACCCCATTGCCGCCAGCGAGCTGCGCACGGCGGATCGTATCGTCACCGCTGACGGCGGACAGGCGACGCTGCTGACCGGGGCGGCCTTCACCGACACTGGCCTGCTGGCGATGGACCAGCTCGACGACTATCGCATCCTCCACTTCGCCACCCATGGCCTGGTCACCGCGCCGCAGCCAGAATGCCCGCCGCGCCCGGCGCTGATGACCTCCTTCGGCGATGGCGATTCCGATGGCCTGCTGAGCTTCGCCGAGATCTTCGACCTGCAGCTGGATGCCGACCTGGTGATCCTGTCAGCCTGCAACACCGCCAGCGCGGGCGGGCTCGTCGCCAGCCGCGAAGCGGGCATTGCCGGCACGGGCGATTTCGCGCTTGACGGACTGGTGCGTGCTTTCGTCGGCGCCGGCAGCCGCACCGTGGTGGCCAGCCACTGGGCGGTGCCCGACGATTTCGACGCCACCAGCCGTTTGATCACCGGCCTGTTCAACGCCGGCGAAGGCGTCCCGACAACCCAGGCGCTGCGCGAGGCGCAACTGGCGCTGATGGACGATGCCGCTACCTCGCACCCGTACTACTGGTCGGCCTTTGCCGTGGTGGGCGATGGCGCGGTGCCGCTGCGTCGCTGATCCAGGCGAGCGCAAGGGCGTTCGACCCTCCCGGTCATGCCGGGGGCGCAAGGACCATCGGCAGCGCGAAGAAGATCATTCCTCGATGTTCATGCGATGGCGTTCAAGCGCCCCTTCGGGCGTGGCGCCACCGGTCCGGGCAGACGCACGCGGTTCGCTGCGCGGGGCGCGGCGCGGCTCATCCGCAATCGGCGGCACCGATGTTTCCGCCTCGTTCTCTTCCCCCCAGGTGCCGATGATCGGCGCGCTTCCCCCGTTGCGTGACGAAGTGTTGGAGACAGCCCAGGGTGAGGTTGTGGCTACGGCGAGCGTGGACCTGTCATTGCCGCGCTCAACCGCTTCATCGCTGTCCACTGCGGCCAGCTGAGCAGCGTCGTTGCTGGCGATGTTGTCCAGTGCCCCGCCCTCGCCGATGGTGGTGTTCACCAACAGCACGATGGCGATTGCCAGCATGAGTGCCAGTCTCTTGGTCATGGCCTTACTCCTCCCAAACCACCGATTCTCAGACCACAGCGAAGCCTCAGGAACATGACGATTCCCCGCCGGACCCGGTCACGCCGGGCGTCAGGTTACGATCGTCGCGGATGGTGAAGATGGCTTCCTGGCGGAACAGCGCAGACTCTCCCAGCGCGCCGGTGATGATGCCATCGTACTGGTAATAGACCTCCGCCACCATGACCGCCGAGCCTTCGCTCGCCCGGATCAGGTCGTCAGCCGTGCCGACTCCGGTAATGGTGGTGGAACCGAGGCCGTTGTTGTCTCCCTCGTCACCATAGACAGAGGCTTCGTCCAGGTCGCCGCGGCAGCGTTGCCAGTGAATATACTGCTTGCCGGTGGTGGTGTCGTATTCCAGGCTGGAGAGGATGATGCGGCCGCTGCCCTCAAGGTCGAAGCTTTCGCCCTGTTCGAGCGCGCCCGCCATGATGGAGTCGATATCCGCTTCGGTCACGGTTGGTGTGACGCTGCTGTTATCGGTCTGGCCAAGGCGCGAGGCATTGTCCGCCAGCGAGATCGCCGTCTGGCTGACCTGCATGTTGACGGTCGACATATAGGCCATTTCCACACCGGTCATGCCCAGCGTGATGAACAGCGGCAGGATCAGCGCGAACTCGACGGTCGAAACCGCCTTATCCTCTGTACGGAAGCGGCGCAGCAGGCGCCGGGCATGGGAAAGAGGCAAAGTCATCAGTCGCATGTCCCCGCTGTCGTCGAATACTCGGCCTGGTCGGCAAAGGGCTGGTTCTTCTTGATCGCAGTCGATTCAAGCGTCCGCGTTTCCCAGGATTCCGGCAGGAAGGGAATCTTGAACAAGGGCTCGTAGGTCGCCTCGACGGTGTAGATCACCACGTCGTTGGCGCCGCCGTTGCCATCCACGCCGATCTCGGCGTCCCACTGACCGTTGCCATTCTCATCGGTATAGGCTTCGCCATCGCTGCAGATGCCGTTGTCATCGGCATCGTTCCACTGCTCGGCGCGGTCGATATCGGCAAAGTCGTAGTAGCTGGTGCGGCTGGTCTCCAGCTCCACCTCGGGCATGATCCCCTCCACGCGGGCCAGCACCAGGGCATCCGCGGCATCGGTATCGCCGCCTTCCAGCGAGGCGTCGCGCGCGGCGGACTGCACCGCGCCGTTCAGCACCGACTGGGCATAGACCATCTGGCCGATATCCAGCGTGCCCATCAGCAGCAGCAGAAAGGTGGGCGCAATCAGCGCGAATTCGACCACGGTCACGCCGTCTTCATCGCGTACGAGGCGCCGCGCCCCGGCAGGCATGAGACAGCGGCGGATCATTGCACGATCCTCAACTCGCCCACCTCGTTGGCGATTTCCTGAAAGGCCGAGTTCAGTTCGTCGGCGTCTTCTGCAAGGAACGAGCTGTTGTCCGAAGCACAGGTCTCCAGGTCGTCGGTCAGCCCGGTGGCAAAGGCGATCACCCACAGGCGGATGCCCTTGGCCTTCACCGCATCGCACAGCGCCAGGAAGCGCGAGGTGTGCCGTTCGGTCTGCAGGTTCACGCCATTCGCGGTCACGCGGCGGTCGTGGAACTCGATACCATAGGCGCTCTGGATGGCGTTGCTGGGCTGCATCGCGCCGTCGGTCATGAAGATCATGTGGCGCGAGACATTGCCACCATTCGACGGCGAAGCGTTCACAGTGTCGGCGAAGATGCCGTCAGGTGAACTGAGGCGAGCGCCCCACAGCAGGCCCAGGTCGTGGTAGGTATTGCCCTCCGCGATCAGCGAATCGGCATAGGCGTCGAACGCGGTCTCGGTCATTTCCTGCAGCAGCTGCGCGCGCTGCGGGCAGAACGAGGCGGCCTGGCCGCCGGTCAGGCTGTCGCCGTTGTTCGACAGGTCATAGCGGCCACGGCCACGGCCGGTGCTGACGAAGGAGGTCCGGTAGTAGGCCACTTCGGGCCACAGCGGCCGCCACTTGGTGGCATCGTCCGATGTCGGCGCGGAATCGATATCCAGATCATTCGCGCTGACCGGCGTGATGCCGGTCAGCGAGTTGTAGGAGAAGCTGGCCGCCGGGGTGGTGTCGCGTTCCTCGATGCAGCCTTCCCAGGTGGAAGACACGCTGTCACCGTCGGCGCCCGTTACCGTGCTGACGCTGCTGAAGGTCTTGTAGGAGCTCACGTCGTAGGTGACCGGACGATAGACGTAATGGTCGAACTCCGTCGATTCCTCCACGTCCATGATGGGATCACGGGTTTCGTAGGTATAGAGGAAGCTGTCGCGCTGGTATTCGGTGTAATAGGCACGATAGAAGGTGCGCCGCCAACGACCGCGTCCGGTTCTCTCTTGCACGCAGGTATAGGCGGTGCGGGTCTGCGCCTGGGTATCGGTGCTGGTGGTCACTTGCTGACCCAGGCTGTTGATGCTGACTTGCTGATCGCTGGAAACGCCGCCGGTATTGGTCCACGGCGTATTGCTCGGCAGGCTGGAAGTGCATTCGCCGCGGCTGTCGAACTCAGTCCCGTTGAGATAACCCTCGTCTTCGACCCATTCCTCGCTTTCGCCATCCGAAGTGCTGGTAACGGCATCGTCCCAGCCCCTGAAACTCTCGATTTCGACCGTGCGATATTCCGCCTCGCGCGACTGGATGGTCATGCTGTCGACCAGCCAGTTGGCGTTGAGCAGCCGCCCGACATTGACCGAGGAACTGTAGGGCACGAAGGAATAGCGCACACGGGCATTGCCACCGGAAACGGAGGCCTGCACCGTATCGTAGAAGTCCTTCATCGCGTCCTGAAGCATGGAAAGCTTGGTCGGTCCGCCCGATTCCAGTGTCCAGCCCATCGAACCGGTGCTGTCCAGCACCATGGTGACATCGCTGTTGCCCACGCCCATCGAGGCCGAGCAGTCGACGCTGATCGCGATCGAATCGAACCCGAAGACCGCCATCAGCGAGGTGTCGACATCGGCTTCGGCTGTGCCGACGATGGTATTGCCATTGTCGTCGGACGTTGCGCTGAAAACCACATTGCGCGAGCCCTGGAGCTCGGGATTGAAGTTGTTGTCGAAGAACGCTGCAGCCTCGCCTTCGGCGGTTTCGTCAAAGCCGTTTACGCCAACAGCGCGCCGACCTGCCAGCACGCCCGCATCGCAGGCGGCCTGCAATCGGTTTTCCGCCTTGTGCGCGCGGCTGAGATCAACCCCGCCGCCGACGATGCCCGCCAGCAAGAGGAAGCCCACGGCAGCCATCGGCAACAAGCTGCCCGCCTCGTCGCGCAGGATAGGCATGCAGCCATCGCCGTAGCGCTCGCGCCGCTCGTACTGCGTCAGTTTGACTTTCCCGGTCATACTCAATTCCCCAAGCGTTCTGCGCTTCTCGCCCACTGGCCGAGATGAAACGCAGAGCTTCTGGCAGAGAGTTTCTAACAATTTCCTAAATTTAGGGCGGCACCAGGCTCGCAGCGGTGCAGCTCTGCAAGCATAGGCAGGTTCACAGCGGGTTTGCTTGGTTAAGTATTGGTTGGCACCGATCCACGAATAGATACAGGTCGATGACTGTTCCTGCCGATTTGAAGACCGAATTGACCAGATATTCCTGCTGTATCAGTCCCGCGTTTCGAAGCGATAAACTTCGTAGCAAGCGATGCAGTTCCCCAGCATCTGTTGCCTGTCCCCCTTCAGCGCCTATGGCCCAGATTTCAGGTTGTGATTTAAGGAAGATTTGGGCTTCGCCGTAGTGACGACGGAACGAAGATGAAGCCCAAATCCTCAAGGTCCAAAAAGCCCGCCGAGCAGGTGGTTAGGGACATCCGCCGCCGGACCCGTCGACACTTCTCTGCGGAAGACAAGATCAGGATCGTACCGGAATGCCTGTGCGGTGACGACAGCATCGCATAGCCATGCCACCGGGAGGGCATCGCGCAGAGCCTGTGAAATGGCCGCCCGGAAAAGGGGGGGGCTCGGCCTCGAAAAGGTCCCCAATCACCCTGCGGTTGAGGGCGAACGCGGCCGAACGAATTCACTAGCTTTTTAATAGATTTCTGCGGGTTACAGAAGATTCGACGAACATTATCGAACGGATAAATGGTGCAGAAGAGGGCTCGAACCTCCACGCCCATGCGAGCGCCGCCACCTGAAGACGGTGCGTCTACCAATTCCGCCATCTGGGCACCGGAGCGGGTCGGTCGTCTAAGTCCGCCTGCGTGGTAGGGGCGGGCCGATAGGACAGGTGGAGCATGGTGGCAGCGAGTCGTATCGCTCAAGGCCATAAAAATCGTACGTTCTGCAGCCCGGCCCGCTGTCGCTGGCCATTGCAGGCATTGAAGGTCGCGCGCGTTTCGGGCTAAGGGCGCTCGCACTTTCATTCATTCCCTGGCGCAGGACTGATAACGCACAATGGCACGCACTTCCCCGCTCGACGGCAAGCTGGTCACCCTGATCGGCGGCAACGGCTTTATCGGCAGCCACCTGGCGCAGGACCTGCTGGAGCGCGGCGCGCGCCTGCGCATCGCCGCGCGTGAGCCGGAGAAAGCGTTCAAGCTGAAGCCGCTCGCCAACCTCGGCCAGCTGCAATTCGCCCGCTGCAACGCGCTGGACAGGCGCAGCATCGAGGCCTGCGTGGCAGGATCGGATGCCGTGGTCTATCTGGTCGGCACCTTCAACAAGAACCAGAAGGCGCTGCAGGCCGATGGCGCCGGCCATGCTGCCCGCGCCGCTGCCGCAACGGGTGCAACCGGGTTCGTCTATGTCTCTGCGATCGGGGCGGATCCGGAAGCCGAGACCGGCTATTACCGCACCAAGGGTCTGGGCGAGCAGCAGGTTCTGTCAGCCTTCCCCAAGGCCACGATTGTCCGCCCTTCAGTCGTGTTCGGCGAGGAATCGGGGCTGGTGCCGATGTTTGCCGAGCTGGTGCAGATGATGCCGGTGATCCCTGTTTTCGGTGCCGACAGCGAGTTCCAGCCGGTGTGGGTGGACGATGTCGCCGCAGCCATCGCCACGGCCCTGGAAGACCCGCAGGCCCACGGCGGCAAGACTTACGAAGCGGCGGGCCCGGATAGGCTCACCATGTTGCAGATCAATCAGATGATCGCAGATGCGCAGGGCCGTGCTCGTACCTTCGTGCCCATGCCCGGCCCGCTGGCAAAGCTGATTGCGATGATGCCGCTGACGCCCATCAATTCGGACCAGCTGGCGATGTTGGACGCAGGCAGCACAACAAGCAAGGGCACGCCGGGCCTTGCCAAGCTGGGCATTGCCGCAAAACCGCTGTCGCTGTTCCTTGACCGCTGGATGGTGCGCTATCGCAAGCACGGGCGCTTTACCGAAAAGCGGGTGTGATCCCTGTCTTGCGAGCACGCCTGTGCTCGCTCCTCCCCGCCATGCGGCCAGCCGCTGGTCGTCTGTGACCGTTTAGGCTGGACGGCTACTCGTTCTCGGCCACTTCAACGCCGCGCAGCCGGGTCGAGGCGGGCAAATTGGGAATGCCCTCATACAACCGCGCCAGCCACGCGCGGTCGAACGGGGTAAGCTCCTCAGGGCGCTGCGCGCCAGCAACAAACAGCGTGAGCATGCTCGCCTGCGCCGCACCGGCTTCCTCGGGAAACTCCGTCGCCAGGGCGCGCAGCGTGGCATAATCAGCCAGCTGGCGCAGTGTCGTGCCGCGCACGTCCTCGCGGTTGAGCAGCACCAGCGCATAGGTGATGTCGTGGCGAACCGGGCGATAGATCCGCGAATGGGCCTGCCACATGCCGGCCTCGGGGATCTGCGCCAGATTGTCGCGCCGCCCCACGCGGATGCCGTCGCGCGTGTGTGCGGCAGTCTGGTGCCACACCCCGGATGCACCGGCATCATCCAGCATCGCCTCGCGATCGGCGGGGCTCATGTCGCGAAACAGGTATCCGCGGCGATCCATCAGGTCTTCCAGATAGGCGCGGCTGTCGTCGACTATGGCGATCAGGAGATTGGGATCGCAATCGCCCTCGCTGGCCAGGCGCAGGCCGAAACTCTCGGCGTTCATGCGCAGCCGCGTCACCATCAACTCGGCGTATTCCTGCTCCATCCCGATAATGCCGGGACACAGCCGGTCCTCGAAGCGCGGCAGCGGCTCGTCGAGAATGCCGTCGGCGCTGGCGGGAGTTGCCAGCACGAGTGCCGTCAGTGCGGTGGCCAGTGCAGTCTTGCGCAGATTAGCGATCATGGGGACGACTCCTTCGCTGTTTCTTATAGCATCTATTCGCCGTTCGCGCTCGCTGGCGTTTCTTCCGCCATCAGGCGCAGCTGGCGCGCGGTGCCGCTGATCTTGCGGAAGGCCGGCAGGTTGGGGATGCCGTCGTAAAGCGAGCGCAGATAAGCGTGATCGAACTCGGTCATGCCAACCGGCGGGGTGGCGCTGTCGAACAGGCTGAGAATGGAATCCATCACCGTGTCGCGCGGGATGCGCGTCTGCGCCAGGCCGCGCATGGTGGCATAGTCGGCCAGCTGGCGCAGCGACAGGCCGCGCACGGCATCGCGGTCGAAGGTGATCATGACCGAGGTGATGTCGTTACGCGTGGTAGTGTAGATCCGCGAATGCGCCCCCCATACCCCCATGCTGGGCGGACTGGTAAGATCGCGCACCTGCGCAATCGGCATGCCGGTCAGCGTGCGCGGCTCTACATTGGTCCACACGTGCACCGGGCCGGGTTCGAGAATGTCGTTGACCTCGCCGGAGTTGAGATAGCGGAAGTATTCCGGGCTCTCGTCGATCAGGTTGCGAAACAGGGCTTCGCCATCCTCGGCAAAGACCACCACGAAGTTGGGGCGGCAATCATCACCCAACAGGCGGATACCCAGGGCATCGGCGTTGACGCGGATGCGGGCGTTGAGGGTGAAGGCGAAATCCTCCTCCAACCCCACCACGCCAGGGCACAGCCGGTCCTCGAAGCGGGCCAGCGGCGCTTCCAGCACATTGCCGTGGTTCACCGCGATGTCGCGTGCCTGGCGCTGCACCTGCGCCACGGAAATCTCGCCGATGGTGCCGGTGACGACGATCTCCTCGTCATTCTGCACAGCCGAATCAGGCCCTTCCTGCGCCGCCAGCGGAGCGGGCAAAGACAACGCCAGCGTAGCGGCGAAAGCGGCGATTCGACCGGACAAAGTCATCTTGCGAGGAAGAATAAGCCCCAAACCACCGCGCACAAGACGGCAAAAGGTCACAAATCGTCGCAATAAGGCTTCCAGCATTTGACTAGCCCCGCCTGCCGATGCGAAGGGCCTTGGCAAAGACAACGGAGACATGCCCGATGACCAAGCACGTTCTGGAAAAGCTCGCCGACACCAACCCGGAAGCGGAAATCTGGTGGGACAGCTCGCCGCTGATCTACCCCAGCTGGAAAGCCGAAACGCTGGAGGCCGCGCCCGAAGGCAAGCTGGCAGACTGGACCGAGCAGCTCACCCGCCTGTACGACAACGCGACCATCCACGACAGCGGCGCAATGGGTTTCCGCGGCGTCACCACCAATCCGCCGCTCAGCCTGCAGGCGATCGAGCTCGAACCCGAGATGTGGCGCGCTGAGATCAAGAACATCGCCAGCAAGAACCCCGGCCTCGATGTCGAGGGGGTCTACTGGCAGGCATACCTGCACCTGGTGAAGCTGGGCGCCAGCGCGATCCACAAGGTGTTCGAGAAATCCGGCTACAAGTACGGCATGCTCTCGGGCCAGGTCGATCCGCGCTTCGTCACCGATGGCGAAAAGATGCTGGAGCAGGGCCTTTCCATTGCCGAGATGGGCGACAACGTAATGGTGAAGATCCCCGGCTCGAAAGAGGGCTACGAGGTGATCGAGGAACTGACCGCGCGCGGCATTTCCACCAACAACACCACCAGCTTTACAGTGGCGCAATATACCCGCTGCCGCGCTGCCGTGACGGCGGGGCTGGAGCGCGCGAAGGCTGCGGGCGTCGACCTGTCGAAATGGCGCAGCGTCATCACCCACATGTCCAGCCGCCTTGGTGAAAAGGGCGACTGGATGGCCCAGGCCAAGCTGCGCGGCATCGACCTGTCGCTCGACGAGATCCGCGACGGTGAGGAAGCGGTGCTCAAGCGCGCCTACTGGGATGGCCACAACAAGAACCATCCGTCGAAGATGCTGCAATGCTCGATGCGGGTGGAGAAGGACCAGTACGGCAACACCGTCTCGCGCCACATTTCCGACTTCGCAGGATCGGACATGGTATACACCTGCCCGCCCAGCTACATCAAACAGCTGATGGAAGTGGAAGACGAGCTGGCCGAGTTCGATCCCAAGGCGATTGAGCGCGAGCCCAATCCCAAGAGCATCGAGAAGCTGATGCAGCTGCCCGCCTTCCGCCAGGCCTACGAATTCGAGGGCATGAAGCCGCACGAATTCAGCCAGTATGGCAGCTTCCAGGCCACTGCGACCGAATTCGCCGCTGCCACGCGCAAGACGGTCGATTTCGTGCGCAGCGTGATCGAAGGCTAAGCCCTAGCGCGCGTCGATCCAGCCGCGCGTGCCGTAATGGCAGCAGCTTTGCGCGGCCACTTCGGCGGCATGGGAGAGCGCGTCCGGCACGCTCTCTCGCGTGGCCACGAAGTGGCAATAGGCGCCGTGGAACACGTCGCCCGCGCCCAGCGTGTCGATGGCATCGACACCGGGCGGGGTGATCGTGCCACCCTCGCCGCCAGCACTCCATGAGATCGGCCCTGGCCCGCGCGTGATCGCGGCGACCGCGGGGCCGAGCGCGTGGACGGCATCAAGAATGTCCGCCCCACCTTGCTCTGGCGGGTGGAACCGTTCAGACACCACGGCATGATCGACATGGGCGATCAGGTCGCCCGTCCACGGCTTCCACGATCCGCCATCCAGTACCACCGGGATGCCCCGCTCGCGCGCGGCCCCGGCCAGCGGCACGGCGATTTCGGGCAGGAAGCCGTCGCAGTAAAGCACGCTCACCCCGTCGAGGCATGATGCACCGGGCACCGCTCGCGCCACCGCTTGCGGCGGCTGCTGGTCGACGATCGTGCGCGTGCCGCTGTCGGGCACGACAATGATGCTGGAGACCGGCAGCACCTGCGCCGCCGGATCGGCGAAATCTTCGAACAGCACATCATACCGCGCCAGTTCCGCGCGAACGGAATCGGCGAAACTACCCGCGCCCAGCAGGGCGAAAAGCCGCACCTTGCTGCCCAGCTCCCGCGCGGTAACGGCCCCGTTCAGCGCCGATCCGCCCGCCCCTGCCCAAAAATGGGTCGCGGAAAGCTTGCTGTCCTCCTCGGGAAAGGAGGGACAGGCATAGCCCAGGTCAAAGGTCGCGCGGCCGATGCACAGGATGGTCACCCGTTCGCCTTCACCCATTCATCGCGCAGCTTGAACTTGCGGATCTTGCCAGAGCCCGTCAGCGGCCATTCGCTCACCTCGATCCAGTGCGCCGGGCATTTCTGCGGGCTGATAAGCGAACGGCAATGGGCGCGCAGCGCTTCGGGATCGAACGTGCCGCCCTCCTCTATCCGCACGAACGCGGCAACGGCCTCTCCCAGCACTTCGTCGGGCACGCCAACCACGGCACATTCGGCGACGTGGACATGTTCCAGCAGCACGTTTTCGATCTCGGCGGGGAACAGGTTCTCGCCGCCGCGGATGATCATTTCCTTCACGCGGCCCGTAATCTTCACGTATCCGCGCTCGTCCATGGTGCCGAGGTCGCCGGTATGCAGCCAGCCCTGTGCATCGACCGCCGCTGCGGTGGCCTCGGGATCGTCGTTGTAGCCGAGCATGGTGGAGGCCGAGCGCGAGCGGATCTCGCCCACTTCGCCGCAGCTGACCACTTCGTTCGTCGCCGGATCGAAAATGCCCACCTCGCAGCCCAGCGCGGGCTGGCCCACGGTGCTGATGATATCCTCGAACGAGTCGGTCGGGCGACCGCTGGTGATCAGCGGGCTGCTTTCGGTCTGGCCATAGGCGACCAGCACGTTCACGCCCAGCACGCCTTCCACCGCGCGGGCCAGTTCGGGCGCCACCATCGCGCCGCCGATGCCGATGCGCTGCAGCGAGGAGAGATCACGCGGCTTCGCCTTCTGCGCTGCCACCATCGCCACGGCCATGGTCGGCACGCAGATCGTCCAGCTGACCTTCTCCGCCTCGATAATATCCAGCGCGGCGTTCGGATCGAAGGCCAGCAGCGGGCAATAGGCCCCGCCCGATTGCAGCGCGCCCAGCACGCCCATCGAACAGCCCATGGTGTGGAACAGCGGCGTCAGCCCCAGCGTGCCGAGGCCGCGCGGCAGGTTCCCCACTTCGATGAACAGGCGGGCATTGTTGGTCAGGTTGCGGTGCGACAGCACCACGCCCTTGGGAAAGCCGGTGGTGCCGCTGGTATACTGGATCTGTGCCGGGTCGTTGGTGTCGACCTCGGGCAGCGTGCCCACCGGATCGGTGAACAGCGCAGCCTCGTCCTGCATGTCGATCACTTCACGCAGCGCGGGCAGGTCTTCGGCCACTTCGGCCGCGATCGCCGCCATCGGATTGCCGCGAAATTCGTTGACCAGGAACAGCGCAACGGAAGTGCTCTGTTCCAGCACATAGGCCAGTTCGCGCTTCTGGTAGGACGGGTTGACCGTCACCAGCGTAAGGCCCGCCAGCGCGGCGGCATATTCCACCAGCACCCATTCGGGAACGTTGGGCGCCCACACCGCCACCCGCTCTCCCGGCTGGAAGCGCGCGGCGAGGCCTTTCGCCAGCCTCTCGGCATCGGCAAGCAGTTCGGCATAGGTCCAGCGCCGCCCGACCGAGCCATCGGGCAGGCCTTCCAGCAGCGCATCCCTGCCCCCATTGGCCGCCGCCTGATCGCGCAGCAAGCCGCCTATGGTGGTGTCGAGGATTTCCTCGTCCGCGAACCAGTTGCACAGCGCCTTGTCGAGGCGGCGCTCTTTTCCAGCCATCATTCTCTCCCGAATGGCCGGTTTGGAAGCGCGCCGGCCCGTTCTAATCCGCCCAGTATAGCCGGTTCGGGTTATCGACCAAGAGCTTGCGCTGCAATTCCTCGCTCGGCGCAATGCGCGGGATCATGTCCACGATGTGGCCGTCGTCGGGCACCTCGTCCTGCATGTTGGGATGCGGCCAGTCGGTGCCCCAGATGCAGCGATCGGGATAGTCCGCCACCAGCGGGGCAACCGCGGCGGCGAAATTGTCCCATGGATCGCCCTTGCCACCTTCCTTGATGGCATCCAGCCGGTCTGGGCAGGTAGGCTTGAACCAGATGTCCTCGCGCGAATCAAGCAGGCCGCGGAAGGCGCGCATGTCGGGCCCGTCAGGCCCCTGCGTCACGTCGGGGCGGCCCATGTGGTCCACCACGACGGGCACGGGGATGGCGGCCATGAAGGGCTTCATTTCCTCGAGGATATCGGCCTCGAAATAGATCACCACGTGCCAGCCTTTCGGTAGCCGGGCGGCGACTTCGAGGAACTTGTCTTTGGGCGCGTTGTCGACGAGGCGTTTCAGGAAATTGAAGCGGATGCCGCGAATGCCGCCTTCGTGCAGCGCGGCAAGCTCATCGTCGGAGATGGCAGGATCGACAACCGCCACGCCGCGCGCCTTGCCTTCGCTCTTGGCGATGGCGTCCAGCGTCGCGGCATTGTCGGTGCCGTGGCAGCTGGCCTGCACGATCACGTTCTTCGCAAATCCCAGGTGATCGCGCAGGGCGAACAGCATGTCGGGCCCGGCATCCTCGGGCAGGTACTTCGCCTTGGGGCTGAAGGGGAACTGCGCCATCGGCCCGAACACGTGGCAATGCGCGTCCACCGCGCCGGGCGGCGGGGTGTAGGCGGGCTTGCTGGGGCTGGGGTGCCAGGAAGTAATGCGATCAGACATAGACAATTCCATCCATCAGCTTGCGCGCGGTGCGCAGCAAGGCGGCGCTGGTGACTTCACCGGCATCATCCACCTTGAGGATGCAGGTCGTCTCGCCGCTGGGGTGTTCGATGCTCAGGGTCTTTTCCGCGCCTTCGGGCACTTCGGCCACTTCGGCGGCGGGAGAGCCTTCGACCAGCGCGGCCGTTGCCGCCGTCACTGCCCCCAGCACGCCGATGGAGGCATGGGCGCGGTGCGGGATGAAAACGCGGGTGGTCAGCGCGCCGCCATTCTTCGGCGGGGCGACCAGCGTCATCTTGGGCACGGACTTCTCGGTCACATCGCCAAGGTTCATCATCGGCCCGGCGGCGAGACGGATCTTCTCGATCTTTTCGCGGATCGGCTTGAATGCGTCGGCCTCCAGTTCCTCGCGCGTTTCGTAGCCGGTGGCGCCGACGTCCTCGGCCTTGAAAACGATGCAGGGCATACCGTTGTCGATCAGCGTGCAGCGCACGCCCTCGATCTCGTCAAAGGCATTGCCGGTGGGCAGCAGAGCACCGCAGCTCGAGCCTGCGGTATCGCGAAATTCCAGCGGCACCGGCGCATGGCTGCCGGGCACGCCGTCGATCTTCGCCTCGCCATAGTAGTTGACGTGCCGCCGCCCGATCTCGTCGAGCGGGGTCTCCACGCTGGCGACGGCGATCTGGCCGGTGTTCTCCATGTAGATGGTCACCTGCGTCACGTCGCCGGTCGGGTCCACCAAGTGGCGCTCGATGGCGAAGGGGCCGACCCCTGCCAGGATATTGCCGCAGTTCTGCGCATCGGTGACAATGGCCTGGTCGACGAAGACCTGCAGGAACAGGTAGTCGACATCGACGCCCTCGCGCTCCGACTTCTTCACCACGGCCACCTTGCTGGTGAGCGGGTCCGCCCCGCCCATGCCGTCGATCTGGCGCGGATCGGGGCTGCCCATGACGCCGAGAAGGAACTGCGCACGTTCGTCTTCATCGGAAGGAAGGTCGGCGCTAAGGAAATAGCCGCCCTTCGACGTGCCCCCGCGCATCCACATGACCGGTGCTTGATTCATGTCAGGCCCTCTCAGGTGCCGCTAGACCCACTTCAGTCCCATGTCGGTCAGCTTCTGGCGGAAGCCGTACATGTCGAGGCCGAGGACGCCGTCAGCCAGCTTCTGGCGCTTCTCTTCCTCGTTGGCTTCGCGCGCCTGGGCCTTCTTCAGCACCTCTTCCGCCTGCTCGCGCTTCACCACGCACACGCCATCGTCGTCAGCCACGATCACGTCGCCGGGACGGATGAAGGCGCCTGCACAGACCACGTCCACGTTCACGCTGCCAAGGCTCGCCTTGATCGTGCCTTGCGCGAACACGCGCTTCGACCAGACGGGGAAATCCATGTCCTTGAGGTCGCGGATATCGCGCACGCCGGCATCGATGATCAGGCCCTTCACCCCGCGCGCCTGCGCGCTGGTGGCGAGCAGGTCGCCGAAATAGCCGTCTTCGCACGGGCTCGTCGGCGCGATCACCAGCACGTCGCCCTCGCGGCACTGCTCGATCGCGGCATGGACCATGTAGTTGTCGCCCGGCGGCACCGAGATGGTGACAGCCGAGGCACCGATGCGCGCGCCGGCATAGATCGGGCGCATGTAGCTGGCGAGCAGGCCGGTGCGGCCCTGCGATTCGTGCACCGTGGCGACACCGCATGCCCCCAGCGCCTTCACCACTTCCGGATCGGCACGTTCGATATTCTGGACGACAACACCCATGGCCTCGCGATTCTCCTCTCGATATGCTGTTCAGGTCCCGCGTGAACCCGCAGCCTGCCATTCGTCAAGGGCGGGCGGGAACGCGCAGCAAACTTGTAAGTAACACTTACAATTGATAGGGGGCCGCGTCGAGAGCGATGTCTGCGCAAGATTCGAAAACCATGACGCCAAAAGTGGCACTGATCGGCTTCGGCGAGGCCGGGGAAACCTTTGCGCGCGCCGGCGACTGGGACGGCAAGGCCAGGGGCTGGGATATCTTGCCCGAACGCCGCGCTGCCATGGCGGCGTTGAACATCGCCATTGACGAGGACCCTGGCGAAGTGCTGGCCACCTGCGAACTGGCGCTGTCGCTGGTCACGGCAGACCAGGCGTTGGATGCCGCGCGTGAATATGCGCCCTATTTCCCGCGCGGGGCATACTGGCTGGACATGAATTCGGTCGCGCCCGAGACCAAGCGCGCCGCGGCCGAGGCGATCGAGGCCGTGGGCGGCCACTATCTTGACGTCGCGGTGATGGCACCGGTCGACAAGGGGCTGGCGGTGCCACTGCTGGTGGCTGGCCCCCAGGCCGACAAGGCCGCCGAACTGCTCGGCGCGCTGGGCTTCACCAATGTCCGCATCGTCGGCAAGACGGTGGGCAAGGCCAGCGCGATCAAGCTGTGCCGCTCGATCATGGTGAAAGGGCTGGAGGCGCTGACGGCAGAGATGGTCCTCGCGGCCTCGCAGGCGGGCGTGCTCGATGAAGTTCTTGCCTCGCTCGATGCCAGCGAAAAGCAGGTGAGCTGGAAAGAGCGCGCCGACTACAACCTCGATCGCATGCTGATCCACGGCACCCGCCGCGCAGCCGAGATGAGCGAGGCGGCAGAGATGCTGCGCAGCCTTGGCACCTCTGCCGCGATGAGCGACCAGACCACCGCCTGGCACGCACAGCTGGGTGGCCTCGATTTGTCGCCGCCGCCCGCGACACTTTCTGCTAAGCTCGATGCAATCCGGGCGACTCCGGACTTCAAGGGAGAGAATTGACGATGAGCCTGATCATCGACTGCCATGGTCACTATACCGTCCTGCCCAAGGGCCACGATGCCTGGCGCGAGGACCAGAAGGCAGCCTACAAGAACGGCACGCAGTGCCCGCCCTACCCCGAGATTTCCGACGACGAGATCCGCCAGACGATCGAGGACAACCAGCTGCGCCTGATCAAGGAACGCGGCGCCGACTTCACCATATTCAGCCCGCGCGCCAGCGCCATGGCCCCGCACGTGGGCGACCAGGCGGTGGCCAGCGAATGGGCAAAGCGCTGCAACGACCTGATCTACCGCGTCACCCAGCTGTTTCCCGATACTTTCATCGGCGGCTGCATGCTGCCGCAGAGCCCCAAGTCCGACATGGCGGAAAGCGTGAAGGAACTGCGCCGCTGCGTGGAGGAGCTGAATTTCGTCGTCTGCAACCTCAATCCCGATCCCGGCGGCGGCCACTTCACCCATCCCCCGCTGACCGACGAGTACTGGTTCCCCATCTACGAGGCCATGTGCGAGCTGCAGGTGCCCGCCATGATCCACGTTTCGGGCAGCTGCAACCCGGCCATGCACGCCACCGGCGGCTATTACCTGGCGGCAGACACCGTCGCCTTCATGCAGCTGCTGCAGGGCGACCTGTTCAGCCGCTTCCCCGACTTGAAGCTGATCATCCCGCACGGCGGTGGCGCGGTGCCCTATCACTGGGGTCGCTATCGCGGTCTTGCCGACATGCTGAAGCAGCCGGATATCGAACAGCACCTGATGAACAACGTGTTCTTCGACACCTGCGTTTATCACCAGCCGGGCATCAACCTGCTGGCCGACGTGATCGAGAACAAGAACATCCTGTTCGGCAGCGAAATGGTGGGCGCGGTGCGCGGCATCGATCCGCAGACCGGCCACTATTTCGACGATACCAAGCGCTACATCGATGCACTGGATATCTCGCCGGAAGAAAAGCACATGATCTTCGAGGGCAACGCCCGCAAGGTCTACCCGCGGCTTGATGCCATCCTGAAGGTAAAGGGCCTGTAATGAGTGATACGCCCGTCATCGCCCAGGGGTTCGCCCGGTGCGAAAAGCCCGAGCGGTATATCCAGCAGCTCGTCAGCCACTGGAGCCACAAGATGGCCACCACCTATGACGAGGGTGACGGCATGGGCGCTTTCCCCTTTTCCGACGTGGAAAGCGCGGTGATGCTGGCCCGGCCGGAAGGCATCGCCATCACCCTGACCACCGCCGATCAGGACCGCAACGTACACCTGCGCGGCGTTCTTGAACGCCATCTCGACCGCTTCGCCTTTCGCGAGGCACCACTGGAATACCAATGGGAAGAGCCCAAGGAAGCCTGACATGACTGAAGAGAAGAAAGAGCGGATAAACATCCACGAATATCTAGCCGAGTTCGATGATATTCCCGGCACCCGCGTGTTCACCGCGCAGCGTGCGCGCAAGGGCTACTGGCTGAACCAGTTCGCCATGAGCCTGATGAAGGCCGAGAACCGCGAACGCTTCAAGGCCGACGAAAGTGCCTATCTCGACGAATGGAACCTGACGCCCGCAGCCAAGCAGGCCGTACTCGATCGCGATTACAATGCGATGATCGACGAGGGCGGCAACGTCTATTTCCTGTCCAAGCTATTCTCCACCGACGGGCAGAGCTTCCAGAAGGCGGCCGGTTCGATGACCGGCCTTTCTGAAGAGGAATACGCCCAGATGATGATCAATGGCGGCCGCTCGCCCGAAGGCGTCCGCTCGAAGAAAGGAGGCTATTGATATGGCCCGCGTAACGACAGGTATCACCTCCAGCCACATCCCCGCGCTTGGCGCGGCATTGCAGACCGGCACCAGCCAGAACGATTACTGGGGGCCCGTGTTCAGGGGCTATGACCCGATCAAGGAATGGATCGCCAAGCCGGAGAACACCCCGGACGTGATCGTGCTGGTCTACAACGACCACGCATCCGCCTTCGACATGAACATCATCCCCACCTTCGCGATCGGCTGCGGCGAACGCTTCAAGCCCGCCGATGAAGGCTGGGGCCCACGCCCAGTGCCCGACGTGATCGGCCACCCCGATCTCGCCTGGCACATCGCGCAAAGCCTGATCCTGGATGATTTCGACATGTGCATCTTCAACCAGATGGATGTCGACCACGGCTGCACCGTGCCGCTGTCGATGATGTTCGGCGAGCCCGCCGAATGGCCGTGCAAGGTCATCCCGTTCCCGGTCAACGTCGTCACTTATCCGCCGCCCTCGGGCGCGCGCTGCTTCGCGCTGGGCGACAGCATCAAGGCTGCGGTGGAAAGCTTCCCCGAAGACTTGAACGTGCACGTTTGGGGCACGGGCGGCATGAGCCACCAGTTGCAGGGCCCGCGTGCCGGCCTGATCAACAAGGACTTCGACCTGAAGTTCATCGACATGCTGATCAAGGATCCCGAAACGCTCAGCAAGATGCCGCACATCGAATACCTGCGCGAAGCGGGCAGCGAAGGCATCGAACTGGTGATGTGGCTGATCATGCGCGGCGCGCTGGGCGACAAGGTGAAGGACCTCTACACCTTCTACCACATCCCGGCCTCGAACACCGCACTGGGCGCGCTGATCCTGCAGCCGGAGGATACGGCGGGCGTAGCGCTCGATCCGCGCGTCGTCTATTCGGGCCACAGCCTCGAAGCCGCCGAGTAAGTCCGACAGGGGAGCCCCGGAACAATCCGTGCTGGCGCCCCTTGTCTATACGTAACCACTTGCAACTCTCGAACGGGAGGAACTCTCCATGAAAATCGCACTCGCCGGTGGCGGCGCCTTTGGTGAAAAGCATCTCGACGGCCTGAAGAATATCGACGGTGTGGAAGTGACCGCGCTGGTCGGACGGCGGCAGGAGCCGACGCAGGCCATGGCCGACAAGTACGGCATCGGCTTTGCCACCACTGACTATGAAGCCATGCTGGAGCGCGACGACGTCGACGCCGTGATCCTGTGCACGCCCACGCAGATGCACGCCGACCAGGCGATCAAGGCCATGGACGCCGGCAAGCACGTCGAGGTGGAAATCCCGCTGGCCGACAGCTGGGCCGATGCCCAGGCGGTGCTGGCCAAGCAGCAGGAAACGGGCCTCGTCTGCATGGCCGGCCACACCCGCCGCTTCAATCCCAGCCACCAGTGGGTGAAGCAGCAGATCGACGCGGGCGACCTCGAAATCCTCTCGATGGACGTGGAGACCTATTTCTTCCGCCGCGAGAACAAGAACGCCAAGGGCGAACCGCGCAGCTGGACCGACCACCTGCTGTGGCACCATAGCGCCCACACCATCGACATCTTCCAGTACATGACCGGGTCGAAGGTGGTGAAGGCCAACATCCTGCAGGGTCCCAAGCATCCCAAGCTGGGCATCGCGATGGACCAGTCGATCCAGATGAAAACCGAGAAGGGCCAGATCCTGACCCTGTCGCTGTCATTCAACAACGAAGGGCCGTTCGGCACCTTCTTCCGCTATATCGGCGACACCGGCACCTACCTTGCCCGCTACGATGACCTGTTCGACGGCTTCGACAAGCAGATCGACCTATCGGGCGTGGATGTGCCGTCCAACAATGGCATTGAGTTGCAGGACCGTGAGTTCATTTCAGCGATTCGCGAAGGCCGCGAACCCAATGCCTCGGTCGCCAGCGTGCTCGATTGCTACCGCGTGATCGGTGAACTTGCCGCCAGCCTCGAAGAACAGGACGGCTGGTCCTGATTCAAGTTTCGCTCACAACCATCTAGATAGTAACATTTATTACCGGGCGCTGGTGGCAACGGCCACCGGCGCCCCTTTTTTGGCCCTTTCCAACGTTAACGGATTGGATACTTCTGTATTGGACGAAGTGTCTAAAATAGTGGAGAGCGGCGCGTGAGTGTGGCAGAAAAGCTGAGTGAACTGGAACTGCTCAGCCTCGAATTTCAGGCATCGATAAGAAGGCAGCCCCGGCACGCGGCAGACCGGGTCTTGGCCATGCGCGAGGAATTCAACGACCTGTGCGTCGCGCTTGTGCGCGAGATGGCCGCCGAGCCCCGGATCGCCTCCAACCGCGCGGTGTTCGAAGCCATGCAGAACGCCATCGAAATGCTGCGTACCCGCATGATGGCGCACCAGCTCAAATGGGACGCGACCCGCATCGAGCAGGACCCAATCGGCTATTTCGAAGCGGTGCAGCCGCTGAACGATGTGCTGCGCGAATTTGTGGCCAACGCGCGCGTCTTCGTGCGCGACTGAAGACAGCGGACGCGGCCAACCCCGTTGCAAAGGGCATCGTCCCTTGTGTAGTCCCCTGCCCAGCGACACTCGTCATCAGGACAGCAGGAGAGACACCATTCCCATCGCCAAACGCACAATCGCCGGGCGCGCCGTTCACCCCGTCGGGCTGGGCTGCATGAACCTGTCGTGGGCCTATGGCACCCCGCCCGAACACGACGTGAAGATCAAGCTGCTCAACCAGGCGCTCGACCTCGGCTACGACCACCTTGACACCGCCAACATCTACGGCGGCGGCAAGAACGAGGAACTGCTGGCCGAAGCGGTGATGCACCGCCGGGACGAGTTCCTGCTCGCCAGCAAGTGCGGCATCGTTGTGGATGGCCCCAAGCGCGGCGTCGATTGCTCGCCCGCAAGCATTACCGAAAACCTCGACAAAAGCCTCCAACGTCTCAAGACCGATCACATCGACCTGTTCTACATGCACCGCTTCGATCCGAAGGTGCCGATCGCCGACAGCGTCGGGGCGATGGTGCGCGCGATCGAGGTGGGCAAGATCGGTGCCTATGGCGTGTCCGAATGGAGCGCCGCCCATATCCGCGAAGCGCACGCGGTCCACCCGGTGGCAGCAGTGCAGCCCGAATATTCGCTGTGGACCCGCAACGTGGAACTGGGCGTGCTCGACACCTGCAAGGAGCTGGGCATTGCCCTGGTGGCCTTCAGCAGCACCGGGCGCGGAGCCTTTGGCGGCGTGCTGCGCGATCCCTCCACGCTGGAGGAAAAGGACCTGCGCACCAAGATGCCGCGCTTCAACGCGGAGAACTGGCCCAAGAACCTGAAGGTAATCGAGCAGTTCGAAGCCCTGGCGAAGGAAGTGGGCGTCGCGCCAGCGCAGCTCGCCAACCGCTGGGTGCTGGAACAGGGCGACAATTGCCACGTGATCCCCGGCACCGTGTCGATCGCGCACATGGAGGAGAACTTCCACGCGGCCACGCTCGATATCCCGGCAGATGCCATCGCACGCGCGGGCGAGATCGTGAACCATTCCACGGTCCACGGCCATCGCTATCACGACGCGATCAGGCCGACGATCGACACCGAGGAATTCGAGGACGCGTGATGGCTGGCTCGGTGCGCGCGGCAATCGGCTATTCAGAGCGCACCGAGCGCAAGCCTTTCTTCTATGCCAATGCGCACGAGAAGGACTTCGTGCCGCTGGCCCCGGTCGAGGTCGATATCCATGATGCGCGCGGACGCGATTGTTCGCTCGACGTAGAGGGCTTCACGCTGGTGGAGCACGCCAGCAAACTGGCGGACCTCACCGACCTGGACGAAGTGAAGCGCGTGCATTCGGGTGAGATCGCAGAGTTGCTGACATCGCTCACCGGCTGCGACCACGTGGCGATGACACCGATGGGCATCCTGCGCTTTTCCGAACGAGCTGGCGCAAACGAGAGCCACGACAATTCGCACCCGGCGCGCTTCGTCCACGTCGACATGGCAGCCGAAGCGGCGGCTGCCGCACGTGCCGCCGCCGCGCCTGAAGGCCGCGAAATCATCCGCAGCGCGCAGTACAATGTCTGGCGAGTACTCAGCCCGCCGCCGCAGGACGTGCCACTGGGCCTGTGCGACTACAGCAGCATCGCTGCTGAAGACCTGATCGATTGCGAGGCGATCTTCGATCCGCTGGATGGGTCGCCCGAATGGGGCTTTCCCAACTACCTGCTGGCCTACAACCCCGCACACCGCTGGTTCTACTACAGCGACATGCATCCCGGCGAAGCGCTGGTATTCAAGACCAGTGAAAGCGACCCTGCGCGCGCGCAGCTGATGCCGCACGGGGCCTTCGACAACCCGCTGGCCGAGAAGGACACAGCGCCGCGCGTCTCGCTGGAAATGCGCGGCACCGCCTACTGGTTCGCCTGACGGGGAACCTATTCGGGACTTCATCGAGGGGAGAGCGATGGAATGAGCATAAGCAAGACGACACTCGCAGCAGCTGCAATGGCCACCATGGCCGCGGCCATGCCGGCGCAGGCGCAGGCGCAGGATGCGCCATCGCCTGAGGCGGAGGAAGCAGGCGAGAGCCTGGCCGAGCTGATGGCACGCGTGAACCTGCTGCCGGATACCCCCGGCGACGGTCCCTATCCCTCGATGATCGAAGTGGCGCCCCCCTTGCCGGAGCATGTGGTTTACCGCCCGGCGGATCTGGACGCGGTGGGGCCGAACGGTCTGGGCGTGTTCGTCTGGGGCAACGGCGGCTGCGCTGCCGACGGCACCAGCACGCGTTTCCACCTCTCGCAGATCGCCTCCTATGGCTATCTCGTCATCGCGCCCGGCCGCTGGCGCAGCGGCCCCAATGCCCAGGCTGAGCCGGAACCGCGGCGCGGCCCGCCCGAGCCGGGCGAGACGCGCGCCTCACCCACCAGCGCCGCGCAGCTGATCGAAGCGCTGGACTGGGCCCTGGCCGAAAACGCCCGGCCCGACAGTCCCTATTTCGAGCTGATCGATGAAAATGCACTGGCAGCGGGCGGCTTTTCCTGCGGCGGCGTGCAGGCGCTGACCATTGCCGGCGATCCGCGGCTGGATACCGTGGTGGTGCAGAATTCGGGCCTTCTGCCCGAGGGCGCGCCACGCCTGGGCGGGATGGAGCTGGGCAAGGACGGCCTCGCCGCGCTGCACACCCCGGTGCTCTACCTAGACGGCGGGCCGGAAGACATTGCCTATGAAAACGGTCTCGACGATTACAACCGCATCGACCACGTGCCGGTGTTCTGGGTGAACACGCCCACCGGACACGGCGGCACCTATCACGAGCCGATGGGCGGCCGGAACGCAATGATCGTCGTCGATTGGCTGGAATGGCAATTGCGCGGCGACAGCGCGGCGGGCCGCACCTTCGCCGGCGCAAACTGCCGTCTATGCACCGATTCAGAAGCGACGATCGAATACAAGAGCTGGCCGTAGCTAGCCTGGGCGAACCAGCCTAGTCCGCTTCCGCCGCTTCCTCCGCCGGGGCCTCTTCGGTAGCTTGCGCCACGTTATAGGCCGAACGGATCATCCAGCTGCCGCCCGGATCCTTGGTCCACACCGTCTGGCTGGTCATCGGCAGCGTCACCGGCTCGCCCGTCTCGGGATCGCTGGTGGTGAAGGTGACCTGGCTGGTGAGCACAGCCAGGTCGTCATTGGCAGAGGCCCAGCCATCGGTCGGCTCGATGGTGATGGCAAAATTCGGGTCCTCGATCAGGTGCGCGTATTCCTCGCCGATGGCGGCGCCACCTTGCAGCACCGTGCCATCGGGACGCACCAGCCGCGCATCGTCGGCATAGAGGCGCACGATACCCACGACTTCGTCAGCGTCGATCGCCTGCAACTGCGATTGTTCGGTCAGCCGCACCGTCTCGACCACCTCATCCGGGTTTGCTCCGCCGCTGCACCCAGCCAGCAGGGCTGCGGTTGCCACGGTCACGAAAAGTCGTTTTGCCATTCTCGGTTTCCCCTCTGCGCCCCATTGCGGGGCCGTGTAAGGGGAAGGGTTAATCAGGCGCGCGAACGCCCACATTGATCTCGCGCAATCTCGACCTTGCGGGCGCGATCACAAGGCCTGACTGTACATCGTCAACAGCGCGGCCCACGCCCGCTCGGCCTCGGCCTCGGCGTAGACCGGGCTGTCGAGCACGGTCCAGCCGTGGTCGCCGTCGTAGACTTCGACATGGATATCAGCGGCAGCCTCTTCGGCGGCAGCGGCCAGCAGCTCCTTGGCTTCGGGATCGCGGGCGTCGTCATCGCGGGAAATGGCGATCAGCGCCCGCGCATCGACGGCCATGTCGTCCAGCAGGTTGACCGGGGCCATCGGGCTGTCACCGGTCAGCCCGCCGCCATGGAAGCTGCCAGCGGCCTTTATCCGGTCAGGCACGGCGGCAGCGCAATAGATGGTCCAGCTACCGGTCATGCAATAGCCCTGGTTGCCGATTCCGCGCGAGGCATCGACCGCGTCCTGCGCATCCAGCCATGCCACCACCGCCCGCGCGGTTTCCTGCACGGCCTCAGGCGTGTTCGCCTCGCGCCACGGGGTGACGCGGTTCCAGCCGTCGTTTGCGCGCCAGTCGTCGAAATCGGCAAACTGCTGGCCGGAAACGCTGCGGTAATAGGGGTTGGCGACAAGCACGGCATAGCCCGCCTCGGCCAGACGCCGCCCCATCTGCACCTTGGCGGGACGCAGCCCGGCAATGTCGGGCCACAGGATCACTGCGGGATGAGCACCGCTGGCCGGGTGGATGAACACCCCGTCGAAAGTGCCGCCGGGCGCATCGAAGGTGACGGCGGTCTCGACCAGCCTGCCGGCCTCTTGCGCATCGCTGGCCACCGGCGCACAGGCGGCCACCGCCCCTGCCCCCGCCATCGCGCCGAACTGGCGGCGATTGATCGAACCCATCCTGGCGACTTGATCCTGCGTGCACATGGCTGGCAATCCTCTTTGCTGTCCCGTTCCGGCGGGAGAATAGCAGGTTTATTTGGCCCCTCAAGCGCCCGGCGCAGCGCGGTCGCGCGCTGTCGTCGCCTTCCAGGCGCCGATCCTTGCACACATATTGAAGTGAAGCACAGGTCTTGGTCGCGACTAGCGATCGACCTAGGGCGAACGCCCGCCCGCAGGTGCCGCGCAGCGAAGCGGAGCGAATAGCACCGAGGACGCTCCGGCGGAGGCCGGAGTGAAAAGCAAACTATGTGAGCTGGTCCATCTCGATCTTCAGCCCTGCCTCGGCATCCTTCATCGCCTTGCGCCGCAGCGCCTCGATATGGGCCCGGCCAGGGGGGCATTCCTCGATCGGCAAGGCTGCGATCTGCTTGGCGAATTCCTCGGTGAAGTCGATCGCGTGTTCGGGATGGGTCAGGATCAGCCCGTCCTGCTGGCTCATCCCGCGCAGGATCTTCGCGCCGACCTCATAGGGGTCCATGCCGAACTGTTCGAAGGCGGTGCCGAACTGTTCCAGCTCGCCTTCCTTGGGCGGAGCAAAGCCGGCGTCGGCAAACTGCTCGGGCCGCTTGTGCGCGCTGGCCCAGGCATTGGTGCGGGTGAGCGCAGGGCAGCACAGCGAGCAGCCGATGCCATGCGGCGCGAGGTTGTAGCGCAAGCTGTCGGTCAACCCGCGCACGGCGAACTTGCTGGCGGTGTAGATGCCCGCCTGCGGGCCGGGCAGGAAAGCGGCCATGCTGGCGACGTTCACGATATGGCGGCGACCGCTCGCGGCCTTGATGTGCGGCATGAAGCTTTGCAGCCCGTTCACCACGCCGCCGAAGTTGACGCCCATGATCCAGTCATAGTCGTCATAGCTCGCCTCGTCGGTCGGGCCGAACACGCTGACGCCCGCGTTGTTCACCAGCACGTGGACTTCGCCGAAATGGTCGACCACTTCCTCGGCTACAGCCGCGAAACGCTGGCGGTCGGTCACGTCGAGCTTGCAGAACAGCGGGATCTCGTAGCCCTTGTCGGCAAACCATTGCTCGGTCGCCGCGCGGTCATCTTCGTTGCGATAGGACAACGCCACGCGCATGCCGCTATCTGCGAAAGCCTGCGCCGTGCCCAGGCCAATGCCCGTCACCGCGCCGGTGATGAAGGCCACCCGGCCTTGCCATTCCTCGCGATAGCTCGAAGGGTCGATTGTCATTTCTCTTGCCTCTCCATGCCCGAAATGGGCTTCCCATGATCGTATCGATCGTTAGTAATGCATACAAACAGACATCGAGGGGAGAGTCGATATGAGTGATGTTGAATCGCGCCTGGACGCGCTGGAAAAGACCGTCCACCGCCTGGAAGACGAAGCCGCCATCATCCGCCTGCAGATGGCCTACGGCTATTACATCGATTACAACCGTCCCGAGGAAGTGGCCGGCCTGTTCGCCGAAGATGGCGCGGTGGTGTTCCTGTCGGGCGAATACGTTGGCTACGAAGGCGTGATGCGCCTCTACGGCACCTGGTTCCAGAACCTGTTCACCCGCGGCCGCCGCGGCCCCGTGCACGGCCTGCTGCTCGATCACTTCCAGCTGCAACCCGTGGTGACCGTGGCCGAGGACCGGATGACCGCCAAGGGTCGTTTCCGCGGCATGCTGGCGGGCGGCTGGCATGACGAGGCGATGGACTGGAAGCCCGAAGGCCCGCCGCAGCAGTTCTGGGAAGCCGGCATCTACGAAAACGACTACGTGCGCGAACCCGGCCCCGACGGCAAGCTGGTGTGGAAGATCAAGCGGCTCAACTACCTGATGCAGTGGCAGGGTGATTACGAAACCGGCTGGGCCAAAACGACGGCGCACCTGCAACCGGCAGAGCAGACCTATCCGGAAAATCCCCTCGGCCCCGATCGCATCCTGCCCAAGGAAGAATGGCGCACCACCTGGCCCAATCGCCATCCGGTGGAAATGAGCTTTGCCCACCCTGTTTTGGGCGAGGCGTTCAAGGTCGGTGAATTCACCAAGCTGATGGTGAAGGACGAGTACGGCAATTGAAGCAGCGCTTCGCAATCGTGCTGGCGGCGGGCCTTGCGCTCGCCGCTTGCAACGGTGATCCCGCGCCTGACGAAGCTACTGTCGGGAATGCGGCATATATGTCCAACCCCGATCCGTTTGAGGCACCGGAAGATCGACATCTCTTGACCGACCGGCAGACGGCAGACGCCTTTATCGAGGTATTCTATAATCAAAACGAGCTGGTGCAGGGCTTCGAGCAATGGGTCCATCCTGAATACATCCAGCACGATCCCAACTCGCCTACGGGCCGCGATCCCACCATCGAGGTGCTGGCCGCGCACATGCAGGCGAATCCGCAGATGACGCACGATGTGAAGCGCGTGATCTATGGTGATGAGGGGGCGGATGGCACGCTGGTGGCGGTGCATTACCACTTCAAGCGCGCGCCCGACGATCGCGGCAGCGCGGTGGTCGACATTTTCCGCGTGCAGGACGGCTATCTGGTGGAGCACTGGGACGTGATCCAGCCGGTTCCCGAGGAAGCGCTGAACGACAACACGATGTTCTGAAGGAGGGGCAGTCGATGGTTTCCGGCAAGCTGGAAGACGGTAGCGAGAAGGGCCTGAAGGGGCACTTCAAGGAAGACTTCTCGCATCGTACCCGCAGCGGCCTTGCACCGCGCGCAGGCCACGTGGATCGGGACGCGCCGTACCAGCGGATTGCGACGGAAGAAGCCTGGACCTTCCCCGAACTGGTGAAGGCGCAGGTCGCCTATCTCGAAAGCGGCGATGCGCCGGACGATGATTCTCTGCGCATGGCGGCCATGTTCGCGAAAATGCCCAGCTTGCAGGACATGCTGCAGGACCTGGGCGACCTGCGCATCAGCCACATGGACGAGCTTGGCATCGACCGGCAGCTGCTCCTGCTTACCGCGCCTGGTGTGCAGGTCGTGCGGCCTGGCGAAGGCACGCCGCTGGCACGCGAGGCCAACGATATCGCTGCGCAGGCGTGCCGCAACCACCCGACACGCTTCTCTGCCTGCGCCGCCTTCGACCCGCGCGACGTGGCTGGCAGCGTCAAGGAAATCGAGCGGGCGATGGGCGAATTGAAGCTCAACGGCGCGGTGCTCAATTCGCATTTTCAGGGCCACTATCTCGACGAGCTGGATTATTGGCCAATCCTCGAAGCGCTGGAGGCCATGGATGCCGCGCTCTACATCCACCCCACCGCGCCGTTTAATGCACCGCACTACGAGGAGCGCGGGTTCTTCGGCGCGCTGGCGGGGTTCCCGCACGACGTGTGGCTGCACACCATGGGGTTGATCTTCTCGGGCGCCTTCGACCGTTTTCCCAAGCTGAAGCTGGTGATCGGCCACATGGGCGAATGCCTGCCGCTGCACCTCTATCGGTTCGACTGGATGCAGGGGAATGCCGACGGGCGCAGCCACCTGCGCGGCGGCACGCAGACCAAGCTGAAGCACCCGGTCAGCCACTATTTCAAGAACAACATCTGGATCACCACCAGCGGCGTGGGCTGGGAACCGGCGATCAAGTTCTGCCAGGAAGTTCTGGGGCCGGACCGCGTGCTATACGCAATGGATTACCCCTACCAGCAAAGTTATGACGAAGTGGCCGCCTATGACCGGATGGACATGGATGCGAAGGTCAAGAAAATGCTGATGGAAGACAACGCGCGCGCTGTCTTCCACATCAACGGCTAGCCGCTTCCAGCAATTTGGCGATGGCCGCCGGGTGGACCTGCCCGAAGAAGCGCATCTGCGCGCGGCGGCCCTGCGCCCATTCCAGCTTGCCGTTCATCTCGATCGAGCCGGCGATCTGCAGGTGCACGAAATCATGGGCCCCGGCCCAATCGTCATTGGCCTCGAGCACGCAGCCTTCGACCGAAAGCCTGGAGATCGCGACGGACACGGTCCCGCAGTCGCCGTCACAAAGACCGGGCAGTACCGGAAGCCCGCGCGGATCGCTGAAGGCCGTTGCCATGATCGCTTCTCCTTGTCTGGAGCCGACAATTGTAGGTCAACATGGTTAACAGGCGGTGGAGGCGTCGTTCAGCTTCCAGCATGGATTGCTGAACGGCGCCCCCTTGGAGCTTAGCCCCAGACTTCTTCCGCCACTTCCACGCACAGGCGGATCTTGTCGGCCTGCTGCTGAGTGGTGATGTCGTTGCCGTGCACGGTGCTGGCAAAGCCGCACTGCGGGCTGATCGCCAGTTGGTCGAGGTCGGTGTACTGGCACGCCTCGTCGATGCGGCGCTTGATGTCGTCCTTGTTCTCCTGCTCTCCCAGCTTGGTCGAGACAAGGCCCAGCACCACCGTCTTGCCCTTGGGCAGGAAGCGCAGCGGGCTGAAATCGCCTGAACGCGCATCGTCGTATTCCAGGAAGAAGGCATCGATTTTGCATTCGTTGAACATCACTTCGGCCACCGGCTCGTAGCCGCCCTCTGCCGCCCAACTGGAACGGAAGTTGCCGCGGCACAGGTGCATGGTGCGCACCAGGTCGTCCGGCGCGCCGGCGAAGCTGGCATTGATCAGCTTGGCATAGTCGTGCGTGATGGAATCCGGGTCCATCCCGCGGTTCTGCGCATCCTCGCGGTGGCCCGCATCGCACAGGTAGGCGAGGTTGGTATCGTCGAACTGCACGTAGCGGCAGCCCGCATCGGCAAGATCGGCGATCTCTTCGCGGTAGGCCTGGGCGACATCGTCGTAGAAGCCCTGCATGTCGGGATAGGCATCCTCGGGAATGCCCGCGCGCCCGGCGCGGAAGTGCAGCATGGTGGGGCTAGGAATGGCCACCTTGGCGACCGCGCCCGGAGCGCTGACGTGGCTGGCGAGGAACTCGTAGTCCGCCCGCTGGATCGGCTTCACGTGTTCCACCTTGCCGGTGATGATCATCTTGGGCGGCGCGAAATGCACTTCCTTGCCCTGGTCGTTCTTGAATGCCTTCTGGATGCCGCCGGTTTCCTCGACGCCCGAAAGCTGAAGCAGGAAATCGGTGTGGAAGAACTTGCGCCGGAATTCGCCGTCGGTGATCGCCTTCAGGCCCAGGCCTTCCTGCCATGTGGCAAGTTCAGCGATGGCCTTGTCTTCCACTTCGCGAAGGGCAGCGGCATCAATCCTGCCGGCGGCAAAGGCATCGCGCGCCTCGATCACCGACTGCGGACGCAGGAACGAACCGACGTGGTCGGCACGTGAGGGGAGTTTGAATGTCATTGGGTATTCCTGTCTTGGCTAATAGCAAAAATGCAAAGCCAGGGTCATGACGCGGGCTCGCGCTCGACTGACAGGTGCAGACATAGGCGCACCCACTGTGCAAGCGCAACATAGATTCTCTGCCTCGCGACAATAGCCACGCTTGCACCTTGCGCCCCACAATTCTAACGATAGTTACGATTCCGCGCCCCACCGGGATGCGCGCGATCGGCTTTGGGAGAGGCAAGAATGCGTTTGAATGTTGTCGCAATGGCAGGTGCGCTGGCACTGGCCCTGGCTGGGTGCAATGCAACGGGCAGCGAAGGCAGCGCCCCGCCGGAAGACGGCGTGACCGACGCCATGATCGCCGCAGCCCCGGCAGAGGAATGGCTGATTTATGGCCGCGACTACGGCGAACAGCGCTTCTCCCCGCTCACCCAGATCAATGCCGAGAATGTCGGCGAGCTGGGCCTGGCCTGGTCGGTCGATCTGGATACCGCACGCGGGCAGGAAGCCACGCCGCTGGTGCACGACGGCGTGCTCTATGTCTCCACCGCCTGGAGCAAGGTCTTCGCCTATGACGCAGTGACCGGAGAGCAGCTGTGGAGCTATGATCCCGAAGTGCCGCGCGCCACGCTGGTGGCGGCCTGTTGCGACGCGGTGAACCGCGGCGTCGCGCTGTATGGCGACAAGGTCTACGTCGCCACGCTCGATGGCTACCTGGTTGCACTCAACCAGTCCGACGGACAGGTCGCCTGGCGCAGCGAAGTCGTGCCCGACCACGACAACTACACCATCACCGGCGCCCCGCGCGTGGCCGATGGCAAGATCTTTATCGGTTCTGGCGGCGCGGAGTACCGCGCGCGCGGTTTCATCGCCGCCTACGACTGGGCCACGGGCGACGAACTGTGGCGCTGGCACACCGTGCCCGGCAACCCGGCAGACGGGTTCGAGAACGAGGCGATGGAACGCGCGGCGGAGACCTGGGCCGGCGAATGGTGGGAGTTCGGCGGTGGCGGCACCGTGTGGGATTCGATCACCTATGACCCGGTAACAGGGCTAGTGCTGTTCGGCACCGGCAATGCCGAGCCGTGGAACCCGGCGATCAACGATCGCATGGGCGAAAGCGAGGCTTTCGAGGACAACCTCTACACCTCTTCAATCGTCGCGCTGGACGCCGACACCGGCGAATACGCCTGGCACTTCCAGCAGACCCCGGAAGACCGCTGGGACTACGATTCGAACGCCCAGATCACCATCACCGAGATGGAAGTAGAGGGCGAGCAGCGCCGCGTTGTGCTGCATGCGCCCAAAAACGGCTTCTTCTACGTGCTCGATGCAGCCACGGGTGAATTCATCAAGGCCGACGCCTGGACCGATCTCAACTGGGCGCTGGGCATCGATCCGGAAACGGGTCGTCCCGAAATCAACCCGCAAGCACGCTATGAACTGACCGGCGAGACCTGGATCGGCGTGCCCGGTGCAGGCGGCGCGCACTCGTGGCAGCCGATGAGCTATTCGCCCGACACCGGCCTCGTGTACATCCCCGCCAACCTGGCCGCCTTCCCCTACCGCGCGGCGGGCGAGGAATGGGAAGGCACCGATATCGGCTTCCAGCACGGCATCGACGGCGCGGCGACGGCCATGCCGGCCATCCCCGAAGTGCGCGAAGCTTCGCTGGCTGGCACCACTGGGGCGCTGGTGGCTTGGAACGTGGCCGAAGGGCGCGAAGCCTGGCGGCACGACTACATCGGCCCGTGGAACGGCGGCACGCTGGCGACGGCGGGCAACCTAGTGTTCCAGGGCAGCGCGACCGAGGAATTCGCAGCCTTTGATGCCACCACCGGCGACAAACTGTGGAGCTTCGCCACGCAAAGCGGCGTTATGGCCGCGCCGATGACCTATGCCATCGACGGTGAGCAGTATGTCGCCGTGCTGGTGGGTTGGGGCGGCATCTGGGATATCGCGCCCGGCCTGCTGTCGTCAAAATCCGGTCGCCCGCGCAACATCAGCCGCCTGATGGTGTTCAAGCTGGGCGCGACGGGCGGACTGCCCGAAGCCCCGCCGATGGCCGAACGCGTGCTCGATCCGCCGCTGTTCACCGGCACGCAGGAACAGGTGGCCGAGGGCGGCGCGCTCTACGCCCGCTATTGCGGCGCCTGCCACGGCGATGCGGCGATTGCCGGCGCGCTCAACCCCGACCTGCGCCATTCGGGCGCGATCACCAGCGCAGAGGTTATCCGTTCGGTGGTGATCGACGGGCTGCTGCACGAACGAGGCATGGTCTCGTTCGCCTCGGTGATGGATGCTGATGGCGCGGAAGCAATCCGCCAGTACCTGATCTTCCGCGCAAACGAGGACAAGGCACTCGAAGACGCTGGCCGATAGCTGCTTCTGACAGGGTGGCACTGCGCCCAAAGCGTTGGCCAAGCCCTCGATTAATTGCTATGCAATACAACAATAATTGCTGATTCTCCCGGGAAAGGAGCATACCCATGAACGAACAGACCACCATCGATCGTACCCAGCGCGAGTATTCCGATGCCGTAAAGAAGGCACTGGCGCGCAAGCCGCAGCTCTTCATCAACGGCGAATGGGTCGACAGCTCGGGCGATGCCACCATCGACGTGGAGGACCCGTCTTCGGGCCAGGTCATCTCCAAGTTCGTCGAGGCGACCGACAAGGATATCGACCGGGCCGTGGCAGCTGCCCGCGCCGCCTTCGACGATCGCCGCTGGCGCGACATGCCGCCGATCGCGCGCGAAAAGATCATGCACAAAATCGCCGACCTGATCCTGGAGCATGCAGACGAGCTGGCCGAACTCGAAGCCATCGACGTAGGAAAGCCCAAGGGCATGGCTGCCGTGGTTGACGTGCCAGGTGCCGCCGCGCACTTCAGCTACATGGCGGGCTGGGCCGGCAAGGTCGGCGGCGAAACGCAGGCTCCCTACTCGATGCCGGGTGGCATGATGTTCGCCTACACGCTGAAGGAGCCGGTGGGCGTCTGTGCACAGATCGTGCCGTGGAACTTCCCGCTGCTGATGGCCTGCCTCAAGATCGCTCCGGCGCTGGCCGCAGGGTGCACCACCGTGCTCAAGCCAGCCGAGCAAACCAGCCTCACCGCGCTGCGCCTGGCAGACCTTATCGCCGAAGCGGGCGTGCCTGCCGGCGTGGTCAACATTGTCACCGGCTATGGCCACACCGGCGGTGACCGGATGGTGAAGCACCCCGATGTCGACAAGGTCGCCTTCACCGGCTCGACCGAGATCGGCAAGCTCATAAACCGCAATGCCACCGACACGCTGAAGCACGTCACGCTGGAGCTGGGCGGCAAGTCGCCCGTGGTGGTGATGCCCGATGTCGACGTGGCCGAAACCGCACCGGGCGTGGCTGGCGCGATTTTCTTCAACTCGGGCCAGGTCTGCGTTGCCGGTTCGCGCCTGTATGCGCACAAGAGCGTGTTCGACAAGGTCGTCGAAGGCATGGCCGAAACCAAGGATTTCTGGGCTCCGCGTCCCTCGCTCGATCCCGAGGCGCACATGGGTCCGCTGGTGTCGAAGGAACAGCATGATCGCGTGCTGGGCTACATCGAGGCCGGCAAGCGCGACGGCGCCAGCGTGCTGATGGGCGGCGACGTCCCGTCGAACGATGGCGGCTACTACGTCAACCCGACGATCCTTACCGACGTGAACCCGCAGATGAGCGTAGTGCGCGAGGAAATCTTCGGCCCCGTCGTGGTCGCACAGCGGTTCGAGGATCTCGATGAAGTGGTGAAGGACGCCAACGACACGCAGTACGGCCTTGCCGCCGGCGTGTGGACCAAGGATGCCAGCGCCGCGCACCGGATTGCCAGCAAGCTGCAGGCGGGCACGGTGTGGGTGAACTGTCACGCCATGATCGACCCCGCGCTGCCTTTCGGCGGCTACAAGGAAAGCGGCATCGGCCACGAACAGGGCCGCCTGGGTCTCGAGGCCTACCTCGAAACCAAGACGGTGATGATGAAGCTTTGATCGGCTGAACTTACATGAAGCCCGCCGTCGGCGCTGCCGGGGGCGGGCTTTTCTATCTGCGGCAAAGGAAACCGGCCATGCCCATAGACCTCAACAAGATTCGCGCCATCGACGTGCACGTGCATGCCGAGGTTTCCTGCCACGATCCGGAAGACCCGGTGATGGGCAAGTTCTTCGATGCCGCCAGCGCCTATTTCAAGGCCCCGCGCGAACGGCCCAAGATGCCCGAGATCATCGAGCTCTACCGCGAGACCAACATCGCCTTCTGCATGTTTACCGTCGACTGCGAGAGCGGCATGGGGGCCAAGCGCGTCTCCAACTACGAGGTTGCGGAAATCGCCAACAAGAACGACGATATCTGCATCCCCTTTGCCTCCATCGATCCGCACAAGGGCAAGTACGGCGCGCGCGAGGCGCTGGACCTGATCGAGAACCACGGGGTGAAGGGCTTCAAGTTCCACGGCATCGCGCAAAACGCTCACCCGGCGGATCGCATGGGCTATCCGATCTACGAAGTCATCAACGAGTACAAGCTGCCCGCCATCTTCCACACCGGCCATTCAGGCATGGGCACAGGGATGCGTGGCGGCGGCGGGATGCGCCTGAAATATGGCGAGCCGATGCTGGTGGACGACGTGGCGGTGGACTTCCCCGACATGAAGATCATCCTTGCCCACCCCAGCTGGCCGTGGGTGGACCAGAGTCTGTCGATGGCGCTGCACAAGGACAACGTGTTCATCGACCTGTCGGGCTGGAGCCCCAAGTACTTCCCCAAGCAGGTGATCCAGTACGCAAACACCCAGCTGAAGCACAAGATGCTGTTCGGCAGCGACTTCCCGCTGATTCACCCGGACAAGTGGATTGCTGCGGCCAAGGACGTGGGCTTCCGCGACGAGGTGATGCCGGGCATCATGAAGGATAACGCCGCGCGCGTCCTCGGCCTTGCCTGAGGGGGAGAACCATCGACATGACATTTGCAGGCAAGCATATCGCCATCACTGGCGCATCCTCGGGTATCGGGCTGGAAACCGCTCGCATGCTGGCGGCACGCGGCGCCGCCGTCACGCTGATCGCACGGCGCGCAGACAAACTGGAAGAAGCCGCGAAGGAACTGGGCGACAAGGCCGCCTGGGCCACCGCCGACGTGGGCGATCGTGAAAAGCTGGAAGCTGCGCTGGACAAGGCGGTGGAGACGAACGGCCCGATCACCGGCCTGTTCGCCAATGCCGGGCTGACCGGCGGCTTCACCCCGCTGCTCGACTATCCCGGCGACCTGTGGGAGGACACCTTGCGGGTAAACCTCTCCAGCGTATTCTGGGCTATCCAGAAGGTGCTTCCCGCCATGGTCGAAGCGAGAAGCGGCTCCATCCTCGTCACCGGCTCGATGGCATCAAAGCGCGGCATGGCAATGAACCCCGCCTATGTCGCGTCCAAGCACGGCCTGCTTGGCCTTGCTCGCGCAGTCGCGATGGAAATGGCGCCGCACGGCGTGCGCTGCAATTGCGTGATTCCCGGCTTCATCGAGACCGAGGCTCTTGCCCGTATTCCGGAAGAACAGCGCAGCATGATAGAGAGCCGCGTGCCGCAGCGCCGCATGGGCAGCGTGGCGGAACTGGCCGAAGTTGCCGTCTTCCTCTTGTCCGATGCCGCAAGCCATGTGACAGGACAGGACTGGGCGGTTGACGGCGGCACGCTGGAAACGCTGGAAGTTTAGAGAAACGGGGAGAACACCAATGCGCGCATGGCTGCTGCCGAAGGATTCCGACGGCTTCGACAAGCTGTACATGGACGACCTGCCCGATCCCGAACCGGGTCCGGGCGAGATTCTGATCGCGCCCACCGCCTGGTCACTGAACTACCGAGACTTCGCGGTTGCGGCCGGCAAGTATTTCGGCGGGCCGATCACCGAGCCTTCGGTCCCGCTGTCGGATGGTGCGGGCAAGGTCATGGCCATTGGCGAAGGCGTGAAATCGGTGCGTGTGGGCGACGAGGTGCAGTCGACCTTCTTTCAGGGCTGGCTCAACGGCCCGCCCAGGTTCGTGCCCGCGCTGGGCGACGGCAAGGCGCCCGGCATGCTGGCCGAAAAGGTAGTGCTGCCCGAACACGGCGTGATCCCCATTGCCCGCAGCCTTGACATGACACAAGCCGCCTGCCTGCCATGTGCCGGCGTGACTGCATGGAACGCGCTGTTCGAAGGCGGCAACCCGCTGAAGGCAGGCGACAAGGTGCTGGTGCTGGGCACCGGCGGCGTGTCGCTGATCGCGCTGAAACTGGCCAAGGCGGCCGGCGCCGAAGTGATCGCCACCAGCTCGTCTGACGAGAAGCTGGAGCAGGTGAAGGCGCTGGGGGCCGATCACCTCATCAACTACAAGACCACGCCCGAATGGGGCGCCCATGTGCGCGACACCTTTGGCGGCGCGAACAAGATCGTCGAAGTCGGCGGCACCGGCACGCTGGAACAGTCGATGGCGGCTTGCGCCCCGCTAGCGGAAATCGCGCTGATCGGCGTGCTGGCGCAGGGCACCCCGCCCGATCCGCACGCGCTGATGTTCACCGGTTCCTCGATCCGCGGCATCTTCGTGGGCTCGGCGCGCATGGCCAGCGACCTCAACGCTTTCGTCGACAAGCACGCGCTGACATTCCCGGTAGGTAAGACCTTCGCCTTCGAGGAGGCGGACCAGGCCTATGCCTACGGCTGGGGACCGGATAGCTTCGGCAAGACGGTGATCGCGCTGGGTTGATCGCAGCAGGCGCTTGACCGGCATCAATGCGCTGGACGCCCCGCCAGCGTTGGTTCTGATGGCAGATCCGGGAGAGGATACAGACCATGTGGCAAGTGCGCGTTTCGCCGTGCGGCGATTTCGACAACCATCCGTTCCAGTCGGAGCATTTCGAATGCGTGCCGCTGGCCGCGGCCATGGGTGCCGAAGTCACCGGCGTGCGCTTGCCGGAGCTGAGCGATAAAGGCGTCGAAAGCCTCAAGCAGGCGCTGTGGAAGCACAAGATGATCTACTTGCGCGATCAACACCTCTCCCATGCCGAGCACGAGGAGTTCTCGCGCCGCCTAGGGCCCTTCGCCGTCGACGCCTATACCCAAGGGGTGGAAGGGCACCGCGACGTGCACCCGATCATCAAGGAAGCCGACGAGGTGACGCCCAGCCTGTTCGGCGGCGGCTGGCATACCGACAGCCCGTTCCTGCCCGAACCGCCCAGCATCACCTTCCTTCGCGGGGTGGATTGCCCACCCTATGGCGGCGATACCACCTGGACCAACACCGCGCTCGCCTTCAGGCACCTGAGCAAGACCTACCAGGACATGCTGCGCCCCTTGCGCGTGCACATGAGCGCGGCGAACAATTTTGCGACGCAAGCCTTCCTGCGCGGCGAGGCGATCGATTTCGGCACGCCGGAAAAGCGCGAACAGGGCCTGAAAGGCACCTACCACCCCATCGTGCGCACCCATCCACACACGGGTGAGCCGTCGCTCTACATCTGCGACACCTATGCAACCGGGATCGAAGGCATGACCACGCACGAGGCCAAGCCGTTGATCGATTACCTGGTCTGGCACTGCACCCAGCACGCCTTCACCTGTCGCCTGAAATGGCAGCCGGGCATGGTCTGCATGTGGGACAATGCCGCCACCATGCACCTTGGCCCCAACGACTACGACGGCTTCCGCCGCGAGATGTATCGTACCACGATTGCTGGCGGGTTGCCGGTCTAGGGGAATCTGAGAGGCGGCTAACGACCCGGTTGCGGACATTCACAGCTAATACTCACTTCACGCCGGGCTCACTTGTGTCTGCCTACCTCGCTGCGCTACGCAACCTTGATCGGTAAGGAGGTCATAAACTTGCTCAAGCGTCTGCTCTTTCTCGTAACTCCGCTCCTCGTTGCGGCTTGTGCAACCGATCGCGATGCCAACACTCTCTCCCAAAGTGCAGCTGAGGGCAGGGCCTTTGCCCAGGCGAACTGCGCCAGCTGTCACGCGCTTGATGACGGTGTTTCACCCGATCAGAACGCCCCGAGCCTTCGTCGTGCGGCCCACCGTTTGCCAGAATGGGCGGTAGAGGCGTCGTTCGAGCGTGGAGTTCAGGTCGGCCATACGACAGAAATGCCGGTCTTCGTATTCGAAGATGACGACATCGCCAACCTGCTCGCCTATTTTGAGGCACTCAGAGAAAGGGATTGACCGGCAGGTTTCCACCCACAAGCGGAATTATCGGAAGCGCTTTCCTGCACGCTTGTTGGGGTTCAGAAACTCTTCCGCTCTTTAAATCCGTCTTGCCCAAGCCCCGCCCCGCGCGGGGCTTTCGCGTTCTGCTGCGCACTATTGCAGAGACACTCGGCCGGCGCCCAACATATGTTTCGTCAACTAGCACGCGGAGAAACAGTCACTCCCCGAAGAAGTTCAGCTCCAGCAGCACGTTGTTAGGGTCTGCGGTGAAAATCTGCCGCAGGCCGATCGCTTCGACCAGGTTCTCCTGGTAGTCCGCGCCGCGCGCATCCAGCCGGGCCTTCATCTCTTCATAGCCGGTCAGCCGCAGCGCCACGTGGTGCAGCGCGCCGGTGAGCTCGCCCGGCTTCACTTCGCGGTCGTAGGCACGGATGCAATCGAGCGAGTTAATGTGAATGATCCCGCGATCCTGCGCATCATACATCCAGGTGGCGGTTTCGGGCGTCAGCGGCGGCGGTGCGTCGCGGCGTTCCAGGCCCAGGAGTTCCTCGTAGAACTTTGCCGTACCGTCCAGATCGTCAGTGATGATGTTCACGTGATCCAGCGCTTCAACCTGCATTGTGCCTCTCCTGTCCCATTGCTGAGGATTCGCCTTGCACCTCTAGCCGAATATTGTATGCATCGCATACTAATTTCGCATACGTGATTCATTCACAACCATGGAAGAGAGGAGCCATCAATGGCCGACAATCTGGAACAAGTGCTGGCAAAAGCGAACGGCGATATCGTCGGCCAGCTGCGCAACAACAAGATCGGTGCCTATGTGTACCCGGTCGTCGCCCCGGAATTTTCCAACTGGCGTGACGAGCAGTGGGCCTGGCAGCACGGCGCCGTGCTGTTCGACCAGTCGCACCACATGTTCGACCTGTACATCAACGGTCCTGACGCGGGTAAGCTGCTGTCGGACACGATGGTCAACTCTTCCAAGGGCTGGGAAGTCAACAAGGCGAAGCAGTACGTCCCCACCACGCCTTATGGCCACGTGATCGGCGACGGCATCATCTTCCGCCTCGCGGAAGAAGAATACGTCTACGTCGGCCGCGCGCCTGCCGCGAACTGGCTGATGTTCCAGGCTGAAAAGGGCGGCTACAACGTTGACATCATCAACGACCCACGTTCGCCTTCGCGCCCGATGGGCAAGCCGGTGAAGCGCATTTCCTGGCGCTTCCAGATTCAGGGTCCGCGCGCTTGGGACGTGATCGAGAAGCTCAACGGCGAGCCGCTCGACAAGCTGAAGTTCTTCAACATGTCGACCATGAAGATCGGCGACAAGACGATCCGCACCCTGCGTCACGGCATGGCCGGTTCGCCGGGTCTGGAAATCTGGGGTCCGTACGAAGAGCAGGAATATGTCCGCGAAAAGATCCTCGAAGCCGGTGAAGAATTCGGCCTGATCCCGGTCGGTTCGCGCGCCTATCCGTCGAACACGCTGGAATCCGGCTGGATCCCTAGCCCGCTGCCTCCGATCTACACCGGTGACGAGCTGGAAGACTATCGCAAGTGGCTGCCGGCCGACGGCTACGAAGCCACCGGTTCGATCGCGGGTTCGTTCGTCTCCGACAACATCGAAGACTACTACACCAACCCGTATCAGCTGGGCTATGGTCCGTTCGTGAAGTTCGACCACGACTTCATCGGTGCCGATGCACTGAAGAAGATGGAAGAAGACGGTACCAAGGAGCGTTACAAGAAGGTCACCTTCGAATGGAACGCCGACGACATGAAGAAGATCGTTGGTTCCATGTTCGATCCGGAAGGCGAGCAGTACAAGTTCTTCGACCTGCCGCTGGCCAACTACGGCAACTCCAGCTTCGATGCCGTGAAGGACACCGACGGCACCGTGATCGGCAAGTCGATGTTCACCGGCTACTCCTGGAACGAGAAGAAGGCCCTGTCGCTCGGCTTCGTCGACGCCGACGTTCCGCTGGGCACCGAGCTTGCTCTGACCTGGGGTGAAGAAAACGGCGGCACCGAGAAGACCACGGTCGAGCCGCACAAGCAACTCGACGTCAAGGTCATCGTCTCGCCGGTGCCTTACGGCAAGATGGCTGCCGACACCTATGCCACCGGCTGGCGTACGTCGAAGAAGTTCTAAGACCTCTTCGCAGCCTTTCGGCTAACAGAATTGGGGGAGGCAGCGCGAGCTGTCTCCCCTTTTTGTTGCCTGGTGTTAGGGTGGCGACAAAGGGAGATACTGCATGGCCAATTTCGTTCTCGTCCACGGCGCCTGGGGCGGCAACCACACCTATGGCGAAGTGCCCGCCCGGCTGGAGACCGAAGGGCACAAGGTGCTCAACTGCACCCTGCCCGGCCTCGGCGCGCGGCAGGATGAACTGCAACCCGGCATTACGCTTACCGACCATGTCGATGCGGTGTGCGAGCAGATCGAGGCTGCCGGGTTCGATCGCTTCATCCTCGCCGGCCATTCCTATGGCGGCATGGTGATTTCCGCCGTCGCCAGCCGCCTTGGCAAGCGGATCGACGCAATCTGCTACATCGACGCCTTCCTGCCCGAGAGCGACCAGTCGCTGTGGGACATTACCGGCGAATTCGAGCACAATTGGTACATCGACAGCCAGCGCCACCGGCCCGGCCTTGTCGAGCCCATCGGCTCGATCGATTTCCAGCACGTCCCCGGCGTGGTCGGCTACCACCCCTTGCTCACGCTCCTGGAAGCGATCCCGTTCTCAGGCGATGAGCAGGCGATCCCCAGGATGAGCTATATCTTCGCAACCGGATACCAACCCACGCCCTTCGCCGGGTTTGCCGCCAAGGCCAAGGCGGACGGCTGGGACTATCACGAGACCGACACCGATCACTTCGTGATGCAGAACGATCCTGACCTGACAGTGAAAGTGCTGCTGGGTCTGGCAGCCTAGGCTGGGCCGCTAAAGGGGTACTCCCGGTGCCACAGGCGGCAAGCGCGCACCGCAGGCGTGGCAATGATGCGCCCGCGGCAAGTGCTCCGTCTCGCCGCAGGCAGCGCATTGGCGCGCAGGCGGGGCAGCGCCCTTCTTTTCCGCGGCTTCCCGGCTGGCCTGCCGCACCGCGATCTCGCTGGTCACGATCCCGGTGGGTACGGCAAGGGTGCCCCAGCCCAGCAGCATCATCAGCGCGGTTACGAAGCGACCGAACCCCGTTTGCGGAGTAATGTCGCCATAGCCGACCGTGGTCATGGTCGTGATCGCCCAGTAGATCGAGATCGGAATGCTGGTGAATCCGTTCCCCGGGCCTTCCACGACATACATCAGCGATCCCATGACCACGATGATCAGCGATATCGTTGCCAAGAACACCAGGATCTTGCGGCGGCTGGCCTTCAGCGCCAGCGCCAGCTGGTGATATTCGGTGATATAGGCGGTGAGCTTGAATATGCGGAAGATGCGCAGCAGCCGCAGCACGCGCACGTCGATCAGCACATGAATGCCGGGGAACACGAGTGCGACATAGGTTGGAAGCACCGCCAGCAGGTCGATTACGCCATAGAAGCTGCGGACGTAACGCATCGGCCGCTTCAAACTTATTATACGCAGCACGTATTCGATGGTGAAGAGAATGGTGAAGAACCACTCGGCGATATCGAAGGCGAGGGACCAGTGCTGGTGTAGGCGCGGGATGGAATCCGCAATCACCACGCCCACGCTGAGCAGGATGGCGACGATCAGCAGCTTGTCGAACAGTCGGCCAGCCGGCGTTTCGGATTCGAAGGCGACGCGAAAGATCTTCGCTGGCCAGCCCGGTCGCGCTTCCAGCCTGCCGCCTTGCTGGTGGGCCAGATGCTCCGTGTAGGGCTGTCGCTGTGCTTCGGCCATGCCTGCCCCGGCCCTAGGAGCCCGTCAGCAGCGCCGGATCGAGCGGGGTGCCCTGTGCTTCCATGCCGGACAGCAGGTCCGCCATGATCTGCCCCATGTCGTGCTGCCTCGCCCGCTCGCGCAGGGCGAAAATGTCCTCTGCGCCATACCAGCGGCCACCCCGCACAACGCCCACCACCTCGCGGATACAAGCGATCTCGGCGCGCGGGTCGCAGGCGGTCAGCACCATGTCCGCCACGCAGCCTTCGCCAAGGCAGCCAAGACGCCCGTCCTGGCCCAGCGCATGCGCAGCGTTCACGGTAGCGGTGTCGATGGCCTCGCCCGGGGTGAGCCCTGCTTCCACCAGCAACTCCATCTCGTCGTGCAGGGCATCGCCCGGCAGGTTCACGAAAATGCCTGCATCGCTGCCCGCCACCAGTGGCACACCGGCCGAATGCATGATGCCGGTCAGCCACGAATAGAATTCGGCCCGCTCGCGCTCGTAAGCCGGGTCACGCGTGGCCCAGGCGGCGATATTTTCTGCCTCGGTCATCTGGGTGACGGGGTTGAGCGTCCCTACCCCGGCGCGCTCGGCATAGGCCCCTTCGCTCTCGGCCACCCGCACCAGGTTGCGATGCGCCACCAGCGTAGGGGTGACGATCGATCCGCTGGCGAGGATCTCGTCGACCAGCGCTTCACCCGCCGCGCGGTCGATCTGCGAACGCAGGCCGTGGAAGGCAATGCTCTCAGTATGCTCGATGGTCTCGAAATCGGCTGCGAGGGTCTCGGCAATGGGGACGAGGAAATCGCGTTCGAAGGGAATGCCCTCCTCGCGCACGCCCTCCACCGGGTGGCCGGTTACGTCCATGCCCAGTAGCTGCGCTTCGCTCAGCGCGGCGGCAAAAGCCTCTCCGGTCAGGTTGGAATAGAGCTTCACGCGATCATAACCGGCGGCGTGCTGCGCGCGCACGGCGGCGCGGGCGTCCTCTGCGCTGGAGACCATGACGTGGTTGATCTGTGCATTGGGACCGGGCGAATTCAGGATCGGGCCGCTGGTGTAGAGGCGCGGCCCTTCCAGCTCGCCTGCCTCGATCTCTTCCGCCATGCGTAAATGGAACGGCATGCCCGACAGGTTGCGCACCGTGGTGACGCCATGGGCGAGGAAAGCGGCCAGCTCTGCCTCGCCCCAGACGTGCACGTGCATGTCGATCAGGCCCGGCGTGGCAAAGGCCCCCGCGGCATCGACCACCGCGCCGTCTTCGGGCGGCAGGATCGTCTGGCCAACAGCGGTGACGACCCCGTCCTCGATGAAGATGGATCGCCCGTCGGGCCCGACATTGCTGACCAGCAGGGCATCCTGCGCCGTGGCCGGTGTTGCCGTGGCAAGCCAGGCCCCTGCCAGAACTCGCCACCGCTTGCCGATCATACGCATGTGCTCCCTTGCCTTACAGGCGATTGCGCCGCGTCAGCGCCGCTTCGCTCTCTTCCATCAACTTGGTGATGATCTCGGCCACCGGCTCTTCTTCCTTGAGCAGCCCGACGCTCTGCCCGGCCATCAGCGAGCCGCCTTCGACATCACCATCGATCACCGCGCGGCGCAATGCGCCGGCCCAGAAGTGTTCGATCTCCAGCTGCGCCTCGCCCATGTCGACCTTGCCTTCGTCCAGCAACGTGGCAACTTCGCGCTGCTTGGCGGTGAATGCCTCGGTGCCCTTGTTCTTCAAAGCGCGCACCGGGATCACGGGCAGGCGCGGATCGACCTGCACGCTGGTTTCCGCATCGCGGGCCTTGGCGCGGAAGAAGGCCTTCTTGAAATCGGGATGGGCGATGCTTTCCTTTGCGCAGGCAAAGCGCGTGCCCAGCTGCACGCCGCTCGCGCCCATTTCCAGGTAGGCGGCGATCATGTCGCCAGTGCCGATGCCGCCCGCGACGAAGACGACGAATTCCTCTGCCAGCTCCGGCAGGAATTCCTGCGCCAGCACGCTGGTGGCGACAGGCCCGATATGGCCGCCCGCCTCGTTGCCTTCGATCACCAGCGCATCGGCGCCCGAGCGCAGCAGCTTCTTCGCCAGCGCCAGCGTAGGCGCGAACACCAGCACCTTGGCGCCGTTGGCCTTGATCGCCTCCACGCTGCCCTTGGGGGGGATGCCACCTGCCAGCACCACGTGGCTGACGCCGTGCTTGCCGCATACCTCGATCAGCTCGATCAGCTGCGGGTGCATGGTGATGAGGTTCACTCCGAAGGGCTTGTCTGTCAGCTTCTTCGTCTCGGCGATCTCGGTATCGAGCAGTTCGGGCGTCATCGCGCCGCAGGCGATCACGCCAAAGCCTCCGGCATTACTGATCGCGGACACCAGATTGCGTTCAGACACCCAGCTCATCGCGCCGCACAGGATCGCGTATTCCGAACCGAGGAACTCAATGCCGCGCGCCATCAACGCCGACGTCTTGGGATAGCTGCTCATGGTCTGGTCCCTTAGGGGCAGCCGTTCCCGACGACAAGCATGGCAGCCTCGCCATCCGCAAGGCATTACAATTGCCATTATCCGGGCCCCAGTTTGATCCAAGCCAGTTGCCCGGCGGCCATTGCTGGCATACTCCTTGTCGCACCGGTTGAGGCTGCGAGTCCGTCGTGGCCAGGTAGCAGAGGGGCAAGACAGATGAATTTCCGGCGTTTCGTGGCCGTCGCATGCGGCATCCTGGGACTGGCGGCGATGCCGCTGACAGCGCAGGCGCAAAGCGATTCCTTCCGTATCGAAGCCAATTCCACCCAAACCACCGAACTCACCATCTGCAACCCTGAGGTGCGCGTGGTGCTGAGCGGTGATGGCGACACCGATCTCGACTTCGTGATCCGCAATTCGCGCGGTGACATCGTGCATTCGGACTATGGCCTGACCGACCAGAGCAGCGCGACGCTCTACCGCCGGGCAGACATGGCTTGCGAGAATTTCGAGCTGCGCACCACCAACCTCGGCAACGTGTGGAACCTGCTCGACATCAGCCTGGAAGACATCCGCACCGACAGCGGCAATCCGGTCGACACCGACAGCTACCGGGTCGACGCCAATGGCACCCACCGGGTGGACCTCAACATCTGCAATCCGCAGGTGAACATCACCGTACGCGGTGACGGCGATACCGATCTCGACTTCGTGATCCGCAATTCGCGCGGCGAGATCGTGCATTCGGACTACGACCTGACCGACCGCACCAGCGCCACGCTCTACCGCCGCAGCGGGGTGGAATGCGAAAGCTTCGAGTTGACCACCACCAACCTCGGCGATGTCTACAACCTCTACACCGTGCAGCTCGAAGACGTGGTGCAGGATCGCTCTGCCCCGCCGGTGCAGGCCTATGGATCGGGCGATGGCAACAACCGCGACATCACCATCCAGAACCGCACCGGCGAGACGATCATGTATCTCTACTGGTCCAACGTCGCCGCCAGCAACTGGGGCGAGGATCGCCTGGGTTCGGGAGTGCTCGGCTCCGGGCAGGACTGGAACGTGACGGTGGACGACGGCTCAGGCGCCTGCCGCTTCGACTTCATGGCCCGCCTGCCGAACGGCCGCGAGATCGAACGCCGCAACGTGAACGTCTGCGCCGTCTACACGGTGCAGTTCAACTGATTAGTGACTGCGAGGCAGCCTGATCGATCAGGCTGCCTCATCCTCCGCATCGAGGCCATAGGCGGTGTGCAGCACGCGCACGGCCAGTTCGGTCTCGTCCTCGTCGATCAGCACGGAAACCTTGATCTCCGAGGTAGAGATCGCCTGCACGTTGATGCCGCGATCGGCCAGCGACTTGAACATGGTGGCGGCCACGCCTGCATGGCTCTTCATGCCCATGCCGACGACGGAAATCTTCGCCACCTTGCTGTCGGTGATGATGCGGTTGAAGCCGATCGAATCCTTCTTGTCCTCCAGCAGCGCCTGCGTGCGGGCCAGTTCGGCCTGCGGCACGGTGAAGGTTACGTCGGTTTCGCCCTTTTCGCGGCCAACGTTCTGGATGATCATGTCGACATTGATGCCGGCCTCGCCCAGCGGGGTGAAGATATTGGCCACCGCGCCCGGCTTGTCGGGCACGCGGGTCAGCACCACGCGCGCCTCGTTCTTGTCGTGGGCGATGCCGGTTACGGTCTGGCGTTCCATGTTTGCGTCCTCCAGGATCTTCTGCATCTGCTCTTCGGAGACGATCATCGTGCCGGGCAGCGTATCGGCCGACGGCGCGCCATCCTCGATAAAGGAGGAGAGCACCTGCACCGGCACGTTGTGTTTCATCGCCAGGCTGACTGAGCGGGTCTGCAGCACCTTGGCGCCGACCGAAGCCAGTTCGAGCATCTCCTCGTAGGAGACGTAGGGAATCTTGCGCGCTCGCGCGACGATGCGCGGGTCGGTGGTGTAGACCCCGTCGACATCGGTGTAGATGTCGCAGCGATCGGCATGCACGGCTGCGGCAATCGCCACGGCCGAGGTATCGGACCCGCCGCGCCCCATGGTGGTGATGCGTTCCTCGTCGGACACGCCCTGGAAACCGGGGATCACGGCGATCTCGCCCGCCGCCATCGATTCGCGCAGCCGCTCGGCATGGATATCGCCCACGCGGGCATTGGCATGGGCGGAAAAGGTCTTCACCGGCAGCTGCCAGCCCAGCCAGCTGCGCGCCTTGCAGCCCATCGATTGCAGCGTCAGCGCCAGCAGCCCGGCAGTCACCTGCTCGCCGCTGGAAACGACCACGTCGTATTCCGCCGGATCGTACAAGGGATTGGCTTCACGGCAGAAATTGACGAGGCGATCGGTCTCGCCGGCCATGGCGGAAACCACCACGGCCACTTCATTGCCGCCCGCGGCCTGCGCGCGCACGATATTGGCGACGCGGCGAATGCGCTCGGTCCCGGCAACCGAGGTGCCGCCGAATTTCATCACGATGCGGGCCAAGAGATGTCCTTCAAGTGTTCACTGGTTGAATGCTTCGCGCGCTGTTAGGGAGCATGCATGGCTGACGCAACTGTCTCAACTGCAACCATCCGTCCTGACGAAGCCGCCCACTTCGGCGCACTGGCTGCCGACTGGTGGGACCCGCAGGGTTCTTCCGCCATGCTGCACAAGCTGAACCCGGTGCGCCTCGCTTTCCTGCGCGAGGCGGTGGACATGCACTGGGGCGGCGACGTGGAAAGCGTGAAGCCGCTGACGGGCAAGACCGCGCTGGATGTCGGCTGCGGCGCGGGGCTGCTTTGCGAACCCTTGGCGCGGCTGGGCGCGGCGGTGACCGGCGTCGATGCAGCGGCGGAAAACGTCGCGGCAGCCAAGGCCCATGCGCAAGGGTCGGGGCTCGCCATCGACTATCGCCACGGCGAGCTGGCTTCGCTGGGCCTCGGCCAGTTCGATCTCGTCACCAACATGGAAGTGATCGAGCATGTCGAGGACAAGGCGGCCTTCGTCTCGCAGCTTGGCGCGCACCTCGCGCCGAATGGCCTGATGGTGCTTTCCACCCCCAACCGCACGCTGAAGAGCCGTACGCTGCTCGTGGGTGCGGCAGAAGCGCTGGGCGCGGTGCCCAAGGGCACGCACCACTGGGAGGATTTCGTCACGCCCGAGGAGCTGAAGGCGCTGTTGGAAGGTGCCGGGCTGGCCATGGGCGAACCCAGGGGCATTTCGTTCAGTGTAGGCAAGGGCCTGCACCTGTCGAACGACCTGTCGCTCAACTACGTAGTGACCGCGCGTCACGCCTAACCTTGTCACCCCGGCTCCGAGCCGGCGTCCAGCTGCCTTCAAGCCCAGCCAAGCAAGCCTTGCCCCGGATCAAGTCCGGGGCGACGAAGAGGTCAATCGCGCCCCTCTGCGTCAGTCGTAATAACCGTGTAGAGCAAATTCTCCCGCCCATCTCGCGGGTCCGTGGGTACGACAACCGCTGGATCGTCGGTGAAAACTCCGTCTAATTCCATCGAGCGCAGAAGCACTGCCAGAGCGGCGAGGTTGCCGGCATCACCATCATCCTCCGATGAGCGCAGCATTGTGGGCAGGAAAGCGTTTTCCTTTCGAAGCGTCCATCCATGAACGACCAGTCCGGCTTCGTGTGCAGCTTCGATAAGGCCGGTCGACTGGCCATCCGCGCCCAGCAGCAGACGCAGGTCCACGCCAATGCCATCGGCATATGTCGCGATCTCCGCCAGCCCCTCAGGCGTGACCATCTCGGCATAGCTCGTCGAAAGATCGTCCGCCGGTCCGCCCTCCGCCTCGATCAGCTGCACCAGCCGCAAGTCGGTCATGCCATCCAGCCGCCGCAGCGGCGCAACTTCGAAGCTCTGGATGAACACCGGCGCGTCTGCGCCTTCGTAGCCTGCCTCCGCCAGCTGCTCGACCAGCATGGCGGCAAGGTCATGCCCGATCCCGGCGAAGTAACCGGGGTGCTTGATCTCCGGATAGAGCCCGATCACGCGGCCCGTTTCGGCTTCCTTGGCGCGCACCAGCTGGATGATCTCTTCCAGCGTCGGCACTTGGTACATCCCATCATAGGCCGTGTTCTGCGGACGAAGTTCGGGCAACCGCTCGCGGGCGCGCAGCGTGCGCAGTTCGGCGAGGGTGAAGTCCTCGGTGAACCAGCCGGTCACTTCCTCGCCGTCGATCACCTTGGTGGTCAGGCGCGTGGCGAATTCGGGGCGGTCGGTGACGTCGGTAGTACCCGATATCTCGTTCTCGTGGCGGGCCACCAGCACGCCGTCGCGCGTGGCGACAAGGTCCGGCTCGATGTAGTCCGCGCCCTGGTCGATCGCCAGTTCATAGGCCGCCAGCGTATGCTCGGGCCGCTCCCCGCTGGCGCCACGATGGGCGATGACGATGAAGTCGCTATCCTGCGCCATGGCCGGAACAGACACCGCCAAGGCCAGCAAGGCAAGCAGCCACTTCATGCCAGTGCCGCCTCCCACTCGTCTGCCTTGAAGCCCACCAGCAGGCCGCCGGGATGCTCGACTACCGGGCGCTTGATCATGCTCGGGTTGGCCACCAGCAGGTCCACCGCGCTCGCCGGAACGTCGGCCTGCGCCTTCTCCGCATCGGTCAGCTTGCGAAAAGTCGTGCCGCGCTTGTTCAGCACCGTGTCCACGCCCTTGGCTGCGATCCAGTCGGCGACCTTGCCCGCGTCCGCCCCTTCCTTCTTGTAGTCGTGGAACGCGTAGTCGATCCCCTGCCCCTCCAGCCACGTGCGCGCCTTCTTCACCGTGTCGCAATTGGGGATACCGTAGAAGTGGATGGTCATGATGGCGGGCACTTTCCTGAACAATGTGGAACACTTGGAACACTGTCCTAGAGGGAAAAATCCGCTCTTGTCAGCGGCTCCCCACAGGCTTCCCCTGATAGCGCGGCTTTCGGGCAGATTTGCGACAGGTTGGAACACACCATCGCCCTGCCATCCGGGCCGATCTGTAGGACAGGTCAGGGAAAGCGGTGTACGCGCGGATCGTCGCAGGCGAACAGCGTGTAATCGGCATACCAGCGTGCGCGCCCGTCTGCCTGCGCCGCGCGGTGCTCGGCCACCTTGCCCCAGCCGCGCGCAGAGGCTTCGTCTTGCCATTCGGACAGGGCGACGACTTCGCCATCGTCGGCGATGTAGCTCTTGAAGGACAGGAAACCGGGCTGCTGGCGAGCCAGCGCCTCCATTTGCGCCGCCTGCGAGTCGTAGGCCGCGCGGTCGATATCGGCGCGTTTGCGATTGCGGAAGACGACGAGATACATCGCGCTATCCCAGGTTCGCGTCGGCAATGGCCACGGCCAGCGCATCGGCAGCATCAGCGCCCGCCACCTGCGCGCTGGGCAGCAGCACCTTCAGCATGGCCTGCACCTGGGCCTTGTCAGCGCCGCCGGTGCCCACCACCGCCTTCTTCACCAGCCGCGCGGCGTGTTCGCGCACTTCGAGGCCCGCCGCGCCGCACGCCGCCAGCACCGCGCCGCGCGCCTGCGCCAGCTTCAGCGTGGACTGCGGGTTCTTGTTGAGGAACACTTCCTCGCAGGCCGCGCGGTCGGGCCGATGCTCCGCGATCACAGCAGCAATGCCCGATTGCAGCGCTGCCAGCCGCACAGGCATCGGTGCCTTGGCATCGGTGGAAAGCTGGCCATTGGCCACGTGCGACAAGCGGCTGCCTTCGGCCCGGATCACGCCCCAGCCCGTGCAGCTGAGCGAAGGATCGAGGCCGAGGATCAGCACGGGGTTAAGCCCCGATCTTCTCCATCACCTCGTCAGGGATGTCGTAGTTGCCCCACACGGTCTGCACGTCGTCGTCGTCGTCCAGCGCATCGACAAGCTTGAGCAGCGTGGTGGCTTCCTTCTCTTCCATGGCGACGGTGATGTTGGGCTTCCACGCCAGCTTGACGTTCTCCGCCTCGCCCAGCACCTTTTCCAGGTCACCCGCTACCTGGTGCAGGGCGTCGGCCTCGGTCCAGATCACGTGGCCGTCTTCGCTGCTTTCGATATCGTCGGCGCCGGCTTCCATGGCCGCCATCAGCACGGTTTCCTCATCGCCCGCGCTGGCCGGGTATTCGATCAGGCCCTTGCGCTCGAACCCGTGCTGCACGCTGCCTTCGGTACCCAGGTTGCCGCCGTTCTTGCTGAACGCGGTACGCACGGCGGTGGCGGTGCGGTTGCGGTTATCGGTCAGCGCCTCCACGATCAGCGCGACGCCGCCGGGGCCATAGCCTTCGTAGCGCACTTCCTCGTAGTTCTCGCTGTCGCTGGCAGAGGCCTTGTCGATCGCGCGCTGGATATTGTCCTTGGGCATGGACTGCGCCTTGGCCGCGTTCACCGCCAGGCGCAGGCGCGGGTTCATGTCCGGATCGGGCATGCCCATCTTCGCCGCCACGGTGATTTCGCGGCTGAGCTTGGAAAACAGGTTGGACCGTTTCTTGTCCTGCGCACCCTTGCGGTGCATGATGTTCTTGAATTTGGAATGGCCTGCCATTGTGGTTCTTCTACAGGTGTCTGAAATGGAAAGCGGGGCCTAGCCCAGCCCCGCCTTCGCTTCAACATTCACGACGTATTTGTGCCTCAGCCCATGCCCAGCGCGGCCTTGTAGGTATCGAGGATCATTTCCTGTTCGCTACGGTCGTTGGCATCCATTTTGCGCAGGCGCACGACCTGGCGCATGATCTTGGGGTCGTAGCCCACCGCCTTGGCCTCGGCATAGACGTCGCGAATATCGTCGGCGATGCCCTTCTTCTCTTCCTCGAGGCGTTCGATACGCTCGATCAGCAGGCGCAGGCGGTCGTCGGTGGCTTCGGCCATGGGAAATATGCTCCGGTCTAGAATGAGAATCGGTTAGCGCGCTGGTTAGCCGTCAGTTGCGGCCGGGTGAACCCGCCTTGTGCCTTCTCCACGCGATTATCTGGCGGCCCGCATTCCCGCGCCATTGTGCCACCGGCCATTATGGGGCTATCACTTCGTTCAGAGAGTCCATCTGGGGGGACGACGCTCGATGACCGATGTCTTCATTTCCTATTCGCGCGCCGACAAGGAGCGGGTGGCTGAGCTTGCCCGCGCGATCGAAGGCGAGGGCTACGAGGTCTGGTGGGACGAGGAACTGCCGCCCCACATGAGCTATGGCGATGTCATCACTGACAAGATCGAGAACGCGAAGGCCGCCGTGGTGGTGTGGTCTGCCGATGCCTCGAAAAGCGAATGGGTGCGGGCAGAGGCCGATGCCGCGCGCAACCACAAGAAGCTTATCCAGACGGCGCTGGCGGACATCATCCCGCCGCTGCCGTTCAACCAGATCCAGTGCGCCGACCTGTCCGACTGGCATGGCGAGCAGGACCATCCCGGCTGGCGCAAGGTAAAGCAGAGCCTGGTGGCGCTGTGCGGAGAACGCGAGGGCAAGGCGGCTGCCGCAGCGCCGCCAGTGGCGCCCGAGCCGACGCCCGCACCGGTAGCCGCGCCGCCACCGCCGCCCAAGCCGACGGCAGAACCCGCTGTTACGGCAACCGCACAAGCTGCACCGCCGCCGCAGGCAAGCGGCAGCAAAGGCCACTCCCCGGCGCTGGTGCTGGGCGTGGTTGGCGCTGTCGTGCTGGCCGGTGCTGGCCTCGCCTGGGCCTTCTCCGGCGACGACAAGCAGGGGGACGATGATACTACGCCAGTAGCCTCGCTGGACGAGGGCGGCGATGCGGCGGGCGATGACGGTGACGGCGGCAAGCCGGTCGATCCGAACGATCCCATGGCGCTGGTAGGCGGCAACGATGCCGCCCCGGTTCAGGCCCCGCCGCCGGTCGCAAGTCAGGCGCCGTCGGCGCAGCAGCAGACACCTGTGCCGGATGCCTACAACCGCGATGTCACGCTGATCAACCAGGCGGGCGAAGTGATCATGTACATGTACTGGTCCAACACCAACCAGGACAGCTGGGGCCCGGACCAGCTTGGCTCCGACGTCTGGCCCGACGGGCAGAGCGCCAACGTGACGATCGACGACGGCACCGGCGCGTGCAATTTCGATTTCATGGCCGTCACCGCCAGCGGGCGCGAGATCGTGCGGCCCAACATTGACGTGTGCAGCGTTTACGAGATCTATTTCAACTAGCCGCCCACGCACCGCCTTTCCCAATCCGCCAGCAGGATACGCCGCACCATGACCAATATCGCCATGTACTGCGGCCACATGTTCAACACCGATGACGCGGCCGAGGCCGCGCTGGCCGGGCGGATCGACGCGGCCATCGAGCAACACGGCGTGACCGTCGGTTATGGCCCATTGGCCTGCGGGGCGGATATCCTGATTGCCGAGGCGCTGTTGAAGCATGGCTGCGAATTGCAGGTGGTGCTGCCTTTCAGGGAAGAGGATTTCATCGCCGAAAGCGTGCTGAGCGGCGGCGAGGACTGGCTGCCGCGCTATCACGCCTGCCGCGAGGCGGCGACCGGGCTGCGCTTCGCCACGCCCAGCGCCTATGTCGGGGACGACAACCAGTTCGCCTACAATTCACGCTACGCCATGGGCCTTGTCCACCTGCGCGCGCAGGTGGAAGGGGCGGATACGGTGCAACTGGCGGTGGTGTCGGACACGGTCGCCTCGCTCTCCGTCACCGGGCTGGCCGGCACCGTGGCCGACATCAAGCTGTGGCAGGCGCTGGGCGGCACGACCGAAGCGATTCCCGCGGGCCCGGTGCCGCGCAACCTTGTCTTCCCCCGGCACGCAGCCATCACCAGCGGCACGAAGCGCGAAATCCGATCGATCCTGTTTGCCGACTACAAGGGCTTCTCCCGCCTTGGCGAGCGCGAGCTGCCGCTGTTCATGCACCACGTGATGGGCCGCATTGCCGAAGTGCTGAACGCGCACGGCGACCACGTGGAGTTCCGCAATACCTGGGGCGATGCGATCTACGCCGTGGTCGATGAGCCCGAATGCGCCGCCGCCATCGCGCTGCAATTGCAGGACGAGCTGGCCGACCTGCCGCCAGAACTGGTGCCCGCTGGCGATGTGGCGGGTATGCGCATCGGCGTGCACTACGGCCCAATCTGGGTGGGCACCGACCGCATCACCGGCAACCGCCTGTGGTACGGCGGCGAGGTGAACCGCACCGCCCGAATCGAGCCGGTCACGCCCGTGGGCGGGGTCTACTGCACTGACAGTTTCGCGGCCGCGCTGCTGGTGTCGGACAGCGACTTCTGCACCTTCACCCCGGTTGGCACGGTGGAACTGGCGAAGAAATTCGGCGCGGTCAAACTCTACAGGCTCGAGCAGGCCTAGCTGCTCACCTGCTTGTTCTTGTCAAGGCTCGCTGCCATCCGGTCGAGCTGTTCGGGCGTCGCCTCGGTCTGGTACTTCGCCTTCCATTGATCCATCGGCATGCCGTGGATCAGTTCGCGCGCGGCGGCCTTGTCGCCATCATATCCCGCATCGCGGATCCAGTCGGCCAGGCAATTGCGGCAGAATCCGGAAAGGCCCATCAGGTCGATATTCTGCGCATCGTGACGCATGCGCAGGTGGCGCACCAGCCGGCGAAAGGCGGCGGCGGCCACTTCGTCGGGCAGCATGTCGAGGAGATCTTGGGTATCGCTCATCATATATCCTTGTCTTGTCACATCGGCCTGTCATAGGCGAGAGACCATGCCGAAACTCGATGCCCGCAAATTCAGCCCTCGCGACCGCAAGGTCAAGATCCTCGCCACCACCGGGCCGGCCAGCCAAGATATCGACATGCTGCGCCGCCTGTTCCAGGCCGGGGCCGATGCCTTCCGCGTCAACATGAGCCATGGCGAGCACGAGGTCCACGCCCGCACCATCGCCAATATCCGCGCGCTGGAGAAGGAATTCCGCCGTCCCATCGCCATCCTGGCGGACCTGCAGGGGCCCAAGCTGCGCGTCGGCAGCTTTGCCGATGGTCGCGCCACCATCCCGCATGGCAGCACCTTCACCTTCGACCGTTCCAGCGAACCGGGCGATGCCACCCGCGTGGAACTCCCGCATCCGGAAATCTTCCACGTGGTGGAGGAAGGCCAACGCCTGCTGGTGAACGACGGCAAGATCCGCCTGCGCGTGCAATCGGCCAGCAACGGCGCGATCGTGTGCAAGGCCGAAGTCGGCGGCGTGATTTCCGATCGCAAGGGCGTGAACGTGCCCGATGCCGAGATTCCCATCCCCGCGCTGACCGACAAGGACCGGCGCGACCTGGCGTTTGCCATGGAGCAGGGGGTCGACTGGATCGGCCTGTCCTTCGTGCAGCGCCCCGATGACCTGGCCGAAGCGCGCAAGCTGATGGTCAGCCCCAATGGCGAGCGCCGGGGCGCGCTGTGCGCGAAGATCGAAAAGCCGCAGGCGGTGCGCCGCCTGAAGGAAATCATCGAACTGGCGGACGGCATCATGGTGGCACGCGGCGACCTGGGCGTGGAGCTGGAGCCGCAGGAAGTGCCGCCGCTGCAGAAGAAGATCGTCAACGCCGCGCGCGTGATCGGCAAGCCGGTGATCGTGGCGACGCAGATGCTCGAATCCATGATCGAAAGCCCCGCCCCCACCCGCGCCGAAGTCTCCGATGTTGCCAATGCGGTGTACGACGGTGCCGATGCCGTGATGCTGAGCGCCGAAACCGCTGCGGGCGACTGGCCGGAAGAAGCGGTGCTGATGATGGATTCCATCGCTCGCCACGTGGAGAAGGACGAGGACTACAAGCAGCGCGTGCGCATGCTCGATACGCCGCCTGACCCGACGCTGGCCGATGCCCTGTCGCACGCCTGCATGACGATTGCCGACACGGTGAACATCAACGCCATCGCCGTCTTCACCAGTTCGGGCAGCAGTGCCCGGCGCGTGGCGCGCGAACGCCCGGCGGTGCCGCTGATGGTGCTGACCCCGTCGATGGCGGTGGCGCGGCGCGTGTGCCTGCTGTGGGGCGGCCATCCGGTGGCGACCAAGGATATCGGCAGCTTCGAAGAGATGATCGCCAAGGGCAAGCGGATGGCCTTGCGCCATGGCTTTGCCAGCGAAGGCGCGCGCATCGCCATGCTGGCAGGCGTGCCCTTCGGCCAGGCCGGCGCGACGAACCTGGTCCACATCGTCACCGTCAAGGGCGACGAGCTGGAGAACTACCAGGGCTAGGCGCTGGCCGCATCCCACCGCCCTCGCCTTGCGGGTGCAGCACATCCCGGTCGTATCCACCACGGCTTGCGCCATGCAGCTGTCGCCTTCCACTCGCGGGGTAATTCAGTGCAGATGGATCATGCGCGGCCGTGTCGTACGAATGCGACCGTCACCGTCACCGCCCATCCCAGGGCTGCCAGCGCGAAGATCCACAGCCCGAAAGCACCCGCACCGGCCACCACAAGGACGGCAAAGGCAAGCGCGTAGAAGTCGCGCATGAAGATCTTCGCCAGCGCCTGCCCAACCTTGCCCGGCGAGCGCGCGACGCGTTCCTTCATGATATCGAAATGGACGCGGCCGTCCCGCCTGTATGACCAGTGCCCCAGCAGCACCAGACCGACGGCCAGCACAAGCAGCCCGATGGCGCCTGCCAGCGCGGCGGCAACTTCGCCTTGCTGGTAGAGATTGATGCTGAGGCCGCTGATGAAGCCCAGGTTCGTCAGCGCATCGGTTACGCTGTCCAGCGTGGCCCCGCTGCGCGAGGCTCGATGGCTGGCACGGGCAATCTCGCCATCCACGCCGTCAAGGATCGATGCCGCCTGGAACAGGATCGCTCCTGCCACCGCCCCGGTTGTCCCTCCCGCCACCAGGGCGATAACCATGGCGGCGGCACAGATGGCGACGGCGAAGGTGGCGTGGATCGGCCTTGCCGCCGGAAACAGGCGAAGCACGAGCGATGAGATCGCTTGCGAGATCGGGCGGTTGAGGTAGCGCGAAACGATCCCGTCCCCCGGCTTGGTGGTCGACCTGATGATCGCCCGGTGCAGCGCCCGCAGCCGGCGGATCGCCGCCGCCGGCTCGTCCTCACTGACGGTTCCGGTTGCCGGTTGCGGCCGGCCGTGATGGCGTTCGAGCAAGGTCATGGCTTCGCTTGGAGGGCGGCTTGCAGCCAGATCGGCAGTCAGAACCTGCACCCCGCCGGGCAGCCTTTCCCATTCGCTGCGGCACAGCGCCGAAGGCTCCCAACCGCCGGGCACGGCTATCACCACCCGACCTGTCAGCGCCGCCTCGGTCACGGCGCGCACGACGCGGGCGGCAGCGGGAATACCCGCGACGGGGAAATTGGCGGCAGCCTCGCTCGGAAACCGGACGATCAATTCTCCGCCGTCTGCTGCGGCGCGGCTGACGGCGGATGCACCTGGTGTCATTTGTCTCCAGTCTCCGACCTGGCCTAACGCCTTGTGCGGATTGTCCTTCCTGGCTTGCCTCGTTAGAGCCAATTCGATGAAAGCGCCATCCAGCGAAGAGGCGAAGGTGAAGCACTACGGCAGCGGTGATGTGCGGCAGCGCCCGGCCGAACTGGAAGACTGGCTGAACCGCAGGGTCTTCCACCCGCTGTCGCATCGTCTCGCGCTTGCCCTTGGCCGAACTCCGGTTTCGCCCAACATGGTCTCTGCCGCAGGCGGCGTGGCCGTGGCGCTGGCGGCCATGAGCTATGGCTTCGTGTCCTATCCCTTGTCGGTGCTGGCAGGGTTCCTGTTGCACCTTTCCTGGCATGTTCTCGACGGCGCCGACGGTGATCTTGCGCGCCTGACAGGCCGGGTCAGCCCCTTCGGCGAGTTCGTCGATGGCCTGTTCGACTATCTCGGGCACATTGTCGTCTACCTTGTTCTGGCGATACTGATTGCGCCGCAACTGGGCATCTGGACCCTAGTGCTGGTGGCCATGGCCGCCTTTGGCCGCGCCGCGCAGCAGAACTTCTTCGAAACGATCCGCCGCAGCTATGAATTCTGGGTCTATGGCCGCGCGTGGCTGGGCACGACCACCACGGATCGCAGCAGCACCGGCAATGCCACCATCGCGCAGCGACTGGTGCGCGGCTACCTGGACGGAGCAGGCTCCATGCTGCCCGAAGTGGCACACCTCAACCGCATGTTCGCGCAGAGCGCAGACAGGCAGGACGCGCTGCGCGAGGCGGTGTCTTACCACAGGGACCCCCTGCTGGCCGGCCTCGCGCCCTTCGGCTCCAATCTGCGTACGCTGGCCCTGGGGCTGGCCATGCTGGTGCAAATGCCGCTGCTCTACCTGCTGTACGAAGCGATCGTGCTCAACCTTGCCCTGGCAGTGGCGATCAGGCGCAAGCGCAGGCTGCTGCAATCCGTGATCCACCAGATCGAAGGCAATCAGCCTTCCAGTACGGACCGGTAGACCGCCAGATTGGCGCGGGCGAAATCGCCCCATTGCAGGCTGCGTGCCCGTTCCAGCCCGGCAATCCGCATCCGTGCGGCACAGTGCGGATCATGGGCGACGCGGCACAAGGCGGCAGCGATGGCAGCGGTATCGCGCGGATCAACCAGCAGGGCCGCGTCGCCCGTCACCTCCGGCATGGCCGATATCTGCGAGGTAACGACCGGGCAGCCGCAGGCCATGGCCTCCGCCAGCGGATTGCCGAAGCCTTCGCAGAGGGACGGATGCAGCAAGGCGACGGCTGCGGAATAGAGACCGATCAGTTCATCCCTGGATACGGTTGTCAGCCGGTGCACCCGTCCCGTCAGGCCAAGCTGGCGCACCAGCGGCTCCAGCGCCGCTCCGGCGGAACGCCGCTGGACCAGCACCAGGTGCATGTCGCCAGCCTCCGCAAAGGCTGCGTGGAAGGCGCGCAGGGCGCCCTCGTGGTTCTTGTAGGGCGCGTTCTGCCCCACGATCAGCACGAAACGCCAATCGGCTGCAATGCCAAGGTCCTGCAGCAGTTCGGGCCGGCGATCCGTGGGCCGGAAGACCGGATCGACTCCCGAACGCGTGACATGCACATGCTTCGCCGCAGCAAGACCGCGCGCGACAATCTCCTGCCTGGTGGCGGCGCTGACCGTGGCGATGGCCGCGCTGTGGCGCAGGGCATGACGAATCCCGTTGCCGTAGAACCAGCGTTCGATCAGCCCGGCCTTGCGCGCCGTGCACCACTGCGGATGAGTCAGCCACATGATGTCATGCACGGTGGTGACGCAGGGCACCGGCATGCCGCGCGGCAATATATTGGCCGGGGCATGAAACAGGTCGATGCCCGCCATATCGACGATGCGGGGCAACCACCAGGCGCTGGCCGGCCCGTTTGCCGCGGCTTTCACCACCACCTCCTCGCAATTGGGGGCCGCGCTTAGCGGCTCACCTCTGCGGGGAGACCTAAGCAGGCGAAAGCGCCAGTCGGGCGCCATTTCGGGCAGGTGCTCGACCAGGGCATTCACACACTCGCCGATCCCGCTGGGCCTGTCGCCCAGATACCGGCAGTCCAGGCACACGAGCCGCGTCATCGGACGGCTCCATCACGGATATGGCAGCGCAGCGCAAGGGCGTTCATCCGGCCGAAAGTATTCTGTCGCATTAATACAACGAAATGACCTAAATTTAGGGTTTTGGGGCAAAAACGTAGATTGTCATGCCCCTGCCACTGGGGCATTACTGGAGCTCCGCTACGCCACTGTTGCAAGGCTGCGCTAGCCTTGCGTGGCGATAATTTGGGTCGAATCCGAAGCGCAACAGACTCTTCGGAAGTGGGTATTGCCCCGCGTGCACACGTGCGCCTTGCCCGCAATCATGGAAGTTCAATGACAGTCATCAAGGTTGCAATCGTCGGCGTTGGCAACTGTGCCAGTTCTCTGGTCCAAGGCGTTGCCTATTACACCCGTGAGCGCACCGCTCAGGGCATGATCCAACCCACGGTCGGCGGCTATACCGCCGCCGATGTGGAATTCGTGCTGGGGATCGATGTCGATGCGCGCAAGGTCGGGCACGACCTGGCGCAGGCGATCTTTGCCGGGCCCAACAACACCACGGTGTTCTTCCCCGACGTGCCGCAGACCGGGGCGAAGGTGATCCGGGGCAAGCGGCTGGACGGTGTCGCCGATCACATGACGCAGGACGCGAAACGCGGCGTGCAAATCGACCCTTCGCCCGATGCCTCGCAGGCAGAGATCGTCTCGGCCCTGCGCGAAAGCGGCGCGCAGGTGCTCGTGAATTTTCTTCCCGTGGGCTCGCACGAGGCGACCGAGTTCTACATGAACTGCGCGCTGGAAGCCGGGGTGGCGGTGGTCAACTGCATTCCGGTCTTCATCGCCAGCGACAGCACCTGGGAAGCCCGCTTCCGCGAACGTGGGCTGCCGATCGTGGGGGACGACATCAAGGCGCAGGTCGGCGCCACAATCGTGCATCGCACCCTGGCCAGCCTGTTCGGCAAGCGCGGCGTCGAGATCGAGCGCACCTATCAGCTGAACACCGGCGGCAATACCGACTTCATGAACATGCTCGACCGCGATCGCCTGGGTTCGAAGAAGCAATCCAAGACGGAAGCCGTGCAGGCCGCCCTGGCGCAGCGCCTGCAGGACGAGAACATCCGTATCGGGCCTTCGGAATACGTTCCCTGGCAGGAAGACAACAAGGTCTGCTTCCTGCGGCTGGAGGCAACACAGTGGGGTGGCGTGCCGCTGAACCTGGAGCTGCGCCTGTCGGTGGAAGACAGCCCCAATGCGGCGGCCTGCGTGATCGACGCGATCCGCTATTGCAGGGTCGCGCTCGATCGCGGCCTGGGCGGCGTGCTGACCGCGCCCAGCGCGTTCTATTGCAAGCATCCGCCGGTCCAGATGGCCGAAGAAGTCGCCATGGACCTGCTCGGCCAGTTCGATGGCCTGGACGCGCTGGCAGCCGAATAATCATCCTGCAAGGAAAGCTCTCGTGGACGGACTGATACTGGCAGCAGGAAAAGGCACGCGATTGCGGGCCTTTGGCGACAGCAAGCCGTTGACCACGGTGGCCGGGAAACCGTTGATCGAAATCGCCATCCGGCAACTGGCGCGGGCGGGGGTCGGGCGCGTTGTCGTCGCGACCGGTCATGAGGCAGAGCGGCTTGAGGGGCAACTGCCGGACTTCGCGGCAGCCGCCGGGGTTGCGGTGGAAAGCGTCAGGGTGGACGACTGGTCGCTTCCCAACGGCTATTCGGTAATGGCCGGTGCCGCCCGGCTGGAGGGTGAATTCCTGCTGGTGATGGCGGACCATATCCTGTCGCTGGACATCCTGCAGGGCCTTGCCACGTGCCGCGGGCGCGAAACCGGCGTGACGCTGGCGATCGACCGCCGCACCCAAGCCGAGGCCGTCGATCCCGAGGATGCCACCTGGGTCCGCATCGGCAGCGATGATCGCATCGTGCAGATCGGCAAGGACCTGGCCAAGTATGACGCGGTGGATTGCGGCGCCTTTCTTGCCACGCCGGAACTGCCGCGTGCCATCGCCACGGCCATTGCCGAAGGCCGGCCCGGCTCGCTCTCGGACGGGATGCAACTGCTGGCCGACGCCGGCCGGGCGCACGTTCATGATATCGGCACGGCCTGGTGGATCGACGTGGACGATCCGCGGGCCCATGCCCTGGCGCAGCGGCAGGGGCCGGATCACCTGGCGGACCTGATGGCTCTGCCGCAGGATCTGGTGCAAGTCCGGCAACGGGGGCGTGCTGCCTGATGCGAGCTCCCGACAGACCCCTTCTGCTCGATGCCACGCGGCTGGTGGCGCGCAGCTGGACCGGGCGCCGCCCGACCGGGATCGATCGCGTGTGCCTGGCCTATTTGCGGCAATTTCGCACCAGGGCACGAGCGGTGGTGCAGTATCGCGGAGTGGTGCGCACCCTGAAGGCCGATCATTCGGACATGCTGTTCGACCTGCTGGAAGGCCCGGACGCCAGCTTCCGCAAGGAACTGATGCGCATCACCCCGGCAACCCTGTTCTCCAGGTCGACCAACCCCGCCGTGGCCGGGGCGACCTACATCAACTGCAGCCACACCGATTTCGACCTGGCGCGCCATTCGCGCTGGGTGCACGCAAACGGCTTGCGACCGGTCTATTTCCTGCACGACCTGATCCCGGTCACGCACCCGGAACTGTGCCGACCGGTGGCCGTCCGGCGCCATCTCCAGCGCCTGCTGTCGGCGCTGCGCATGGCCAGCGGCATCATTGTGAACTCGCGATCCACTGCCGCCGAACTGCGGCGTTTCGCGCAGGACAGGCAGCACGCAAGCCCTGGCATCGTCACCGCCCCGCTGGCCGGTGCGCAACTGACGACCGGGCCAGCCATGCCCGGCGTCCCTGGCACGGCCGCGCTCGATGGACGCAGCCGGAGGCCCTATTTCGCCGCGGTCGGCACGATCGAACCGCGCAAGAACTATCTCATGCTGCTGCGCATCTGGGCGCAGCTGGCCGAACGTTTCGGTTCGATGACCCCGCGCCTGGTGATTGCCGGCCAGTGGGGTCAGGATGCCGGTTACGTGCGCCGGGTCCAGCAGGAACTGGCCATGCTTGCCCCCCATGTCGAAGTCGCCTCCCGGTGCGATGATCGCCGCGTAGGCGAGATCGTCAGCGGCGCACGGGCGCTATTGTTGCCCACGCTGGCCGAAGGCTTCGGCCTGCCACTGGTGGAAGCCCTGGCGCTTGGGACACCGGTGATCGCCAGCGACCTGCCCAGCCTGCGCGAAACCGGGCAGGGCATACCCCTGTTCCTTCAGCCAGGATCGGACGATCTCTGGCACGATGCCATCGCCGCCTTCAGCGGCCCCTTTTCCGATCGCGAACGGCAGTTGCAGATGCTGCCCCGGTTCGCGCCACCCACCTGGGAAGATCATTTCGCCAGGGTCGAACCGTGGCTGCGGCAATTGCAGGCCGCATTCCCAGTTCCAAGCGAGGTTAACCAGCTCCAGTGCTTGCGCGCCTGAAATCCATCAGTCCCCTGTTCATTGCCGTAGTGATCGTGCCGACGCTGGTCGCCACGATCTATTTCGGCTTCCTGGCCAGCGACGTGTACATTTCCGAATCGCGCTTCGTCGTGCGCAGCCCGCGCCAGGCGGCGGCGTCGCCGATCAGTGCGGTGCTGAGCAGCACCGGTCTCGGCAGCGGGCCGGAAGAGGCAAATTCCATCGAGGAATACGTCGTTTCGCGGCGCGCGATGGAGGAGATCAACCAGGATGGCTTGCTTGACGAGGCCTATGGCGACGCGCGAATCTTCTTCGCCAACCGCTTCGGCTTCCTCGGCTACGACACGCAGGAAGCGCTGTTCGAATACTATCTCAAGCGCGTGACCATTGCCGAGGGTGCAACGACCCAGGTCCTCACCCTCACCACGCGAGCCTATGACCCTGCGGAGGCGCAGGAAATCAACGCCCGCCTGCTCCGACGCTCGGAAGAACTGGTGAACAGTCTGTCCGAGCGGGCGCGGGCCGATGCACTGGCCTTGGCGGAGCGCGAAGTCGAGGAAGCGCGGGCCGAGGCGCGCGACGCCGCGCTGGCCATGGCTGCCTTTCGCGACAGCGCCGGTGTCGTCGACCCGCAGGCGCAGTCCGAGGTGGGGCTGCAAATGATCTCGAAATTGCAGGACCAGCTGATCGCGGCGCGCACGCAACTGCGACAACTGGAAACCTACACCCCCGAGGCATCGCAGATTCCCTTCCTGCGCACGCAGATACGCGCGCTCGAATCCGAGATCGCGGACACGCGCAACGAACTGTCCGGGCAAAGCGACTCCCTTTCGGCGGCCACGGCGCGCTATCAGGAATTGCAGCTGGAATCGGAATTTGCGCAGCAGCAGCTGGCAATCATGCTTGCCACCTTGCAGGAAACGCAGGCGGAACAGCAGCGCAAGCGCGCCTATGTCGAGCGGATTGCCGATCCGAGCCTGCCTGACTACCCCGCCGAACCGCGGCGGATCCGCAGCATCCTGGCCACGTTCATCCTTGGCCTGCTGGCCTGGGGCGTGCTGTCGATGCTGATCGTGGGCGTGCGGGAGCACCGCGACTGATGGCCAGCGAACCCACCCAACGCGTGCCCACATTGTGGGAAAGCGCCCGGGTGCAAAAGCGCATCCTCAGCGCCTTGCTGATACGCGAAATCCTGACGCGCTACGGGCGGCACAACATCGGCTTCCTGTGGCTGTTCGTCGAACCAATGATCTTCACGCTGGGGGTGACCGCCCTGTGGACCGCCACGAAGTCGGTGCACGGCAGCGACCTGCCGATCGTGGCCTTCGCGCTGACCGGCTATTCCAGCGTGCTGCTGTGGCGCAACATGCCGGGCCGCTGCATCGGCGCCCTGCAGGCCAACATCCCGCTGATGTACCATCGCAACATCCGGCCGCTCGATATCTATTTCTCGCGCATCCTGCTGGAATTCGGCGGCGCGACGATTTCCTTCGCCACGCTGTCCGTGCTGTTCATCAGCCTGGGGATGCTCGATCCGCCGGAGGATTTCCTGAAAGTGGTTGCCGGCTGGCTGGTGATTGCCTGGTTCGGCGCGGTGCTGGCAATCACGCTGGGCGCGATGTCCCATGAAAACGAGCTGGTCGACAAGTTCTGGCACCCGGCATCCTACCTGCTGTTCCCGCTATCGGGCGCAGGCTTCCTGGTTGCCGCCCTGCCGCCGTTCGCGCAGGAAATCGTGCTGTGGATCCCCATGGTTCACGGCGTGGAAATGGTCCGCGACGGCTATTTCGGATCGCAGGCGCGCGCCATTTACGACCTGTCCTACGTGATCCCCGTCAGCCTGATGCTGAATGTGGTGGCCCTGATGATGGTGCGATATGTCTCGCGCAGGCTGGTGCTCGAATGATCCGGGTCCAGGACGTTCACAAGGTCTACGAGACGCGCTTTGGCGAGACGCATGTCCTGAACGGCATCAACTTCAACCTCGCCATGGGCGAACGGCTGGGCGTGCTGGGCCGCAACGGCGCGGGCAAGTCCACCCTTATCCGCCTGATCAGCGGGGCCGAACTGCCGACTTCCGGCAGGATCACCAGCGACCTGTCGATTTCCTGGCCGCTGGCCTTCAGCGGCGCCTTCCAGCCGATGCTGACAGGCATCGACAACGTGCGCTTCATCAGCCGCATCTATGATCAGGACTTCGACAAGAACATCGCCTTCGTGGAGGATTTCGCGGAGCTTGGACCCTACCTGCGCGAGGAAGTACGCACCTATTCCTCGGGGATGCGCGCACGCCTGGCCTTCGCCATCTCGATGATCATCGAGTTCGACTGCTTCCTGATCGACGAAGTGGGCGCGGTGGGTGACGCGCGCTTTCACGAGAGATGCAATCGCGAACTGTTCGGCAAGCGCGGCGACCGTGCGATGGTGATCATTTCCCACGATGCCGGCTACATTCGCGACCACTGCAACAAGTTCGGCGTGCTGCATGAAGGCAAGCTGGGGCTGTTCGACGATTTCGAGCTCGCCTACAGCGACTTCCGCGAGAAGATCGGGCTGGAATCCGCACAGCGATCGAAATCCGAGGGACTGGCGGTCGATCGCACGCAGTTGATCGAGAATACCCACACCGTGGCCGTGCGCGACGACGGCTTCCGCGTCATCGTGCAGGAAGCCGACTGGCTGCGCGACGAGGGGCATTGGGCCAGGGCGGAAAAATCCTACGCCAGGGCGCTGAATCTTTATCCCTATCAGCGTTCCTACTGGGTGCAGCTGGCGCATTGCGCCAAGGAAGCCGGCGATTTTGCCCGCGCCGAGGCAGCCTATCGCACGGCCTGCGCGCTGGGAGAGCCGGTGGCCGACGTGCGCGAGCATGTGCGCTTCGTGATGGGCAAGCTGGGCGTTGCGGAAAAGGATTACCCGGTCGCCAGCTATTCCTCCGTCACTGCCAAGAACCAGCCGCCCGCTTGGCCCGATGTCACCAATTTCGCGCACGCTGCCTGGCATGAAGACGCACTGGAGGATGAGGAAATCCTCGACCTGCTGCGCGCGCACGAAACCTGCGACAGCCTGCTGGCCACGATGGTTGCCGATCCGCGCTTCGCCAACGCCCAGCACGCCTGGATCGAGGCCAGGCGCAAGGACCGCAGCGATCAGGCTGTCTCCCGGGAATCCGAAGGCCGCTCTGCCCATGATGCCGAAACCTGGGTGCGCAACCTCGCCGTCATTGCCTGCCCTGCCAGCGGCGGCTGCGATCCGGCCTCTGCCGCGGCCCGCATCAGCGTGGTGCAGGATGCCTGGCCGGTGCTGCTGGATGAAGGCGGCTTTCCCGGTTGGGCAGCAACCCATGCCGCCATTCGCAAACAGCTGGGGCGCTGATGGCCAGGATACTTCTCGACGGCTACAACCTGGGCTTGGCCAAAGGCACTGGCGTGGCCACCTACGCGCGCAACTTGGCGAAGGAAGTCGGCGCCCTCCAGCACGAGGTATCGGTGCTCTACGGCAAACGTTTCGGCGATGGCGGCGATCCGCTGGTGCGCGAGGTGGCGTTCTTCGACACGATGGAGAAGAAGCCCGGCAAGCTTGCCGAGGCGCTGCGGGTCGGCAAACAGGCGCTGGCCGGGCCGCTGGGCCATTCCCCGCGCGAGATCCCGCTGACAGGGCGCGTGATCGCCCGGACATTTTCGGCCAGCCTGCCGCAGGCCAGTCGCTTCTACAATGGCTCGGACCTGTTCAGGGCCAGCGCCGCCAGCTTTGCCCTGTGGGGCAATCTCAGCACTGTCCGTCTGGCGGACCGGCACGACCTGGCCCACTGGACCTATCCGCTGCCGGTGCGCCTGCCCGACTGCCCGAACATTTATACGCTGCACGACCTGGTGCCGCTGCGGTTGCCCTACACCACGCTCGACAACAAGAAGCGCTATTACAACCTGCTGAAGAAGATCGTCGGGAAGGCCGATCACATCGTCACCGTGTCGGAATGCTCGCGCCGCGACATCATCGACCTGCTGGGCGTGAGCGAGGACCGGGTCACCAACACCTTTCAGTCGGTGTACCTGCCCGCCGAGATGCGTAGGTCGGACGAGGCGCAGCTGGCCGCCGAGGTGGAGGGCGCGACGGGTGCAGGCTACAAGGAGTACTTCCTGTTCTGGGGGTCCATCGAACCCAAGAAGAACATCGACCGGATGATCGAGGCCTATCTCGCCAGCAACCTGCAGACACCGCTGGTGATCGTGGGGGCGCAAGCGTGGAAGGCCGAGGACCAGCTGCGTCTGCTCAAGAACGAAAGCGTGCGCCGCAACAAGCACATCATTCAGCTCACCTATGCCCCGCTCGCCATGCTCGTCAGCCTGATCCGCGGCGCGAAGGCGGCCCTCTTCCCTTCCCTCTACGAAGGTTTCGGCCTGCCGGTGCTGGAAGCGATGACGCTGGGCACGCCTGTGATCTGCGCCGACACCGCCTCGCTTCCCGAAGTCGCAGGCGATGCTGCGCTGCTGGTAGACCCCTACGATCCGCGTGCAATTGCGCAGGCGCTGCGCCGGATGGACGCCGACGAAGGACTGCGCGCCGATCTTTCCCGTCGCGGGCTGGAGCAAGCGCAGAAATTCTCGCCCGCCGCATACCAGACCCGGCTGGACGAGCTGTATCGGAAATTCGTGTAATTGAGCTGCAGGACGTTGAAAATGAACCACCCTTCCCGCGACCTCGACGCCACAGGCAGACTGTCGTTCCTGCCAGGCCCGCGGCGTTGCGCCAGGCAGGCGCTGGCACTGCTGCTGGCCGCGAGCCTGGCGGCTTGCACTACGCTGGGGGCGGAGGGGCCCACCGGCGCCGACATCCGTGATGCGGGCGAGCTGGACTACGCGGGCAGCGGCATCCAGGTGGTGGACCTCGACGCGCCCGTCTTGCAGGGGCTGGCCAATTTCGATCGATCGCTGGGCTTCGATGCGGTGTTCGGCGAAGGCGCACCCTCGGACCTCGTGATCGGCGCGGGCGACGTGCTCGATGTCGCCATCTGGGAGGCGCCTCCCGCAGTACTGTTTGGCGCTTCCGGTTCGGAAGCGTTGCTCACGGCGCTGCCGCAGACGGCCCGCAGCGTGGGCATCCCGCAGCAGATGGTGTCGGAGACGGGGACGATTTCCATACCGTTCGTAGGGCAGTTGCGAGTGCTGGGCAGGACCCCGCCAGAAATCGAGCGCGAGATCGTCGCCCGGCTGCGGGGCCGCGCGCACGATCCGCAGGCGGTCGTGCGGCTGGTGCAGAACGAGGCGCGGACCGTTACCGTACTTGGAGAAGTCGCGGCAAGCGGACGCATGCCGCTGACGGCACGGGGCGAGCGCCTGCTTGATGCCATCGCCAGCGCGGGGGGCACGCGGCAGGAAATCGGCAGGACGACCGTGCAGCTATCGCGCGCGGGAACCGTGGCCGCCATGGCGCTGGGCACTGTGGTCGCCGATCCGGGCCAGAACGTGATGTTGCGCCCCGGCGATGTGGTGACCGTAATGCACCAGCCGTTCAGCTTCGTGGCGCTGGGCGCCATCGACAATTCCGCCGAAATTCCCTTCGAAGGCGTGGGCCTTTCGCTGGCCGAGGCACTGGGCCGGGTGGGTGGCCTGAACCGCGACAATGCCGACATCCGCGGGGTCTTCGTCATCCGCCTGGAACAGCGCGAGGCGCTGGGCGATGCCGTGCCCGCCGATGCCCGGACCACGCAGGACGGCCGCGTCCCGGTGATCTACCGGTTGGACCTGTCGGACCCGGCCAGCCTCTTCGCCATGCAGGATTTCGGCATCCGCGACGAGGACGTGCTGTATGTCTCCACCACGCCGGGGGCAGACCTGCAACGGCTCGTCTCCACCCTGTCGAGCGTGGCCTTCTCCACCATCGCCATCGGCAATGCGCTGCAATGATCAGCCCAGTCCATATGTTTGCAGGCTCATGAGCAGAAACCTTGTTGCCATCATGACGATCTTCCAGAGCCTCGGTTCATTGATTGCCCGAGCGGGCGCCTCGCCAGCAACAACGGATGTCGAGCGCGCCATCGCGCGTGCCGACGCCGCCCGGGATCGCGGGGAGTGGCAACTGGCGGCGCAGGAATATCGCAAGGTGCTGAATCAAGACGCCACGCTTGACGACATCTGGGTACAGTTGGGCCACGCCTGCAAAGAGGCCGATAGCCCCACCCGTGCGATCCACGCCTATCAGCAGGCAATCCTGCGCAACCCGCACGATCCCGAACGCCACATCCATCTGGCGCACCTGTTCAAGAACCATGGCCGCACCGACCTGGCGCTCGACCATTTCCTGCGAGCCATCCACCTGGGGGAATGTCGCCCCTCGGAGGAGCGCGAACTTCTCACACTGATGCAACGAAAGGTTGGCAAGGGCGAACATGCTGATCTGAAGGAAACCGTGGCACGGCTGGACGCCATGCCCGGTGCGGTCGCACCAACCCCGTTCCTGGCGCGCCTCAGGGCAAGCCTGGCTGTTCCGGACGAACCTTCGCCACAGAATGCGGCGGGTGACAGCAGGGCGCGCCCGACGATGGTATTCGACATTTCCGACCTGATCGGCTTCTGGCGATCCGCCCGGCTGCCCACGGGTATCCAGCGCGTGCAGATCGAGGCGATCGACGCCGCGCTGGCGGAAAATGGCGGCACGCACATCCGCCTGTGCTGCTTCACCGACTATCGCGACGACTGGCTGGAAGTGCCGATCAGCACCTTTCACCAGCTTGCTGGCCTGGCCACGTCCGGCGGCGATCTGGAAGACGAAGATTGGTGCGAGGCGATTTCCGCAGTGGACTTGCACCTGTCACTGTCGCCGCCCTTCGAATTCCCGTTCGGAGCGATGCTGATCAATCTCGGCACCAGCTGGTGGCTGCAGAACTACTTCCTTTACGTGCGCCAGGCGAAGGCGGAGCGGGGGATCCGTTACATCCCCTTCGTACACGACATGATCCCGATCAAGACGCCCGAGCATTGCACCCGCGAATTGACGCAGGATTTCATCAGCTGGGCGCTGGGCGTCTTCGAATATGCCGATCACTACCTCGTCAATTCGGAATCGACGCAAAGGGACTTGCAGGAAGTAGCGCGGATACTGGGCCATGAGGTGAAGGACAGCGACGTGGCGGTAATCCGCCTCAACAGCGATTTCCGCAAGCCGGCGCTGGAGCAAGTGAGCGAACAGGCGCTGGAGGACTGGAATCTGGCACCGAACGGCTTCGTCCTGTTCGTTTCAACCATCGAATCGCGCAAGGGCCATGTCGATGCCTTCGAGGCCTGGTCCACGCTGATCGAGCGCCACGGGGCCGATGCCGTCCCGCAGTTGGTTTGCGTGGGCAATCGCGGCTGGCTCAACGACCGCGTTTACGAGCGGCTGACGAAGGACAGTGCGCTGGCTGAAAAGGTCACCTTGCTTTCGCGCCTGTCGGATGCAGAACTTGCGTTGCTCTACCGCAGCTGCCGCTTCACCATCTATCCCAGCCTCTATGAGGGCTGGGGCCTGCCGGTCACCGAATCGCTGTGCTACGGCAAGGTGCCGCTCATCTCGCGTGCGGCGTCGCTGCCCGAAGCGGGCGGCCCGTTTGCAGTCTATGTCGATCCGGCAGCTCCAGCGCAGCTGGCCGATGCGGCAGAGCAGCTGATTTTCGACGACGAATATCGCGCCGTACTGGAAACCCGGATAGCAACCGACTTCGCGCCTCGTCGCTGGAGCGACCTGGCCCGCCAGATCGTCGAGGAGCTGGGCCGCTTTGCGACAGCAGACGCGCAGGCAGAGGCAGCTGCGGCCGTGCCGACTCCGTCCGCCCGCATCGGCTTCTGGCACCCCCTGGTGCGCAACATCTCGACGCGAATCTGGCGCGGGATGGGCAGTGCCGAGAAATATCGCAGCTCAACTGGCTGGTTCTGGCCGGAAGCGCGCGGCACCCGCATCAGGGGGGCCACCGCAGAACTGCGCTTCCGGCTGGCAGCGGCGCATCCCCCGCTGCGCCTGACGATCGCCCTGCGCGGCGATGAGAACGAACGCTGCCGTTATGCCATCGCTTGCATGGGACAGGAGCTGCGCGGAGAACTGGAGCCCGACGCCACCCGGTGGGTGTGGATCGACCTTCCCGATGCCGCTGCCGCACACGATTGCGTCGTGAACTTTTCCGCCCTGCCAGCATCGGACGGCAGCTTGCCGACCTATTTCGTATCCGGCTTTCACCTGCGAGAGGCGGCAGACGAAAAGGCCCGTCAGGACTTCCTCGAAGCAGTAACGCTGCAGAACCTCGATGTCATCGATGCCTTCGGGCAAGGGCATCAGCAATCGGTCTAGCCGACACATCAAAATGGCCGCAGAGGTCTCGAGTAAGGATCGCACCATGACCGCCCGCATCAAGATATTCCAGACCGCAGCAGGCGAGAGCTACGAACGGATGCTCGCCATCGCCGAGGCAGCCAATCGCCGCTATTGCGAGAAATTCGATATCGAGTTCGAGACCTATCTTGGCGTGATGCGCGGCTTTCATCCGTGGCAGTCGACGCTCAACCGGATCGTTTATCTCAAGGAACAGATCGATGCGGGCTTCGATGGATGGATCTTCTACCTCGATGCCGATGCCTATGTGTGCGGGCAGAGCTACGATGTACGGCGGCTGATCAGGGCTGGCGGTGCCGACTTCTATTTCGCGCCCGGCGGCCTGACCGACAAATACTGGGACGTCAACGCGGGCGTCTTCCTGATCAACCTGGGCTCGCAGGCGGGCAAGGACCTGGGCAATGCCTGGTACAACCATTTCATGTCCACCACAGAGGATGAGCTGCGCGAAGCGGCCGAGTGGAACATGATCGCGGACGATCAGGAACGTCTGCACGATCTGCTGCGCCATCGCCAGGACCTGCGCGAGCGCATGGGCATCGTCCCGCGCGAATTCTTCAATGACCAGAAGGCCACGTTCGTACGGCAATTGCTGCGCTCCAATGTGAAAACGAACGAACAGCGGCTGACCCGCCTGGAGGCAGACATCGCTCAGGTGTGTTCCGGCGCCAACGATTCCCAGCCGATGGCAACGCCAACCTTCCTCCTGTCTCTGCCAGCGGCAGACAGGGCGACAATGACCATGTTCCAGACGGCCGATGCGGATAACTACGCCGAGATGATCGCCGTCACCTCCGCGAGCAACAGGCACTATTGCGAGATGCACGGGATCGCGTTTGAAAGCTTCCTTGGCATCAAGCGCGGTTTTCATCCCTGGCACGCGTGTTTCAACCGCATCGTGTATCTCAAGGAAATGCTTGACTCCGGTTACAGCGGCTGGGTCTTCTACGTCGATGCCGACGCCTTCGTGTTCGATCACGATTTCGACGTCCGGCGCATCATCGAGGATGGCGAAGGCGATTACTACTTCGCCCCCGGCGGCGAGACCGGCGAAAAGTGGGACGTGAACGACGGGGTCTTCCTCATCGATCTGGGTTCCCCGGCGGGCGCGGCGCTGGTCGAGGAATGGTATGCGCTGTTCATGGGCACCCCGGACCAGGCCCTGCGCCAAGCGACCGAATGGAACACGGTTCCCACCGACCAGTCGATGTTGCAGGAGATATTGCGCAATGCACCCGAATTGCTCGACCGCCTCGTGATCGTGCCGCGCGAGCTCTTCAACCACGAAAACGCCAGCTTCGTGCGCCAGATCCTGCGGTCCAATGCGGATACGCTGGCTGATCGCATCGCCAGACTGCGCGCAGACGTGGCGCAAGCGATGGACGGAAAACTGTCACCATCCGCCCCACTGACCACCGGGGATGGTAAGCCCATGCTCGAGAATCCGGAGCAGTATGGTGCAGCCTACGATACCGAATTTCGGCGGATCCTGGCGCAATATGCGCCCGCTGCGCGCAGCTTCCTCGAATGGGGCGCGGGCTACACTACCCGGATGGTCATCGAGCATATCGGCAGCAATCCGGCCGATATCTTCGTAACCATGGACGAGAACTGCGAGTACCTGGACAATGTGGTGGCCCCCTATCGCGACCGCGCATGGCTGCATCCCAAGTGCATATCGGTGACCGGCCCCTGCGTCGATGATCGCGACATCGGCCTCAACTATTCCACCTATCCGCTGTCGCTGGGCCGCCAGTTCGATTTCATCTTCATCGACGGGCGACGACGGATGGAATGCGCGATGATGGCCCTGCTGATGGCGCGACCGGATACGATCGTTGCCGTACATGACTATCGGCGCACGCGATATCAGCCGGTGCACGCCTTCTATCGGATCATAGAGGATGGCCCGCAATTCCGGGTCATGGTGCCCCGGTCCACGCTGATTCCGACATTTCAGGATACGGCACCTGCGGTGATGGCGCTGATCGGGCAGGGCAGCATGGCAGGCCAGCCCGCAGCTGCCAGCGCTGGTGACGCCGGGCAGCCTGATGCCATGGCCCTTGCCGAGCTGCCAGCCCCAGACGCTCTCGGCCTCGCGCATCGTCACGCCGTCGAAGGCCAGCTTCCCGCCGCACTCTCCCTGGTGCAACTGGCGCTGAGCAAGCTGGGCGAGCTGGGCGAGCAAGAAGCCAATGCAAGGGTGCTGGCTGCCAGCCTGCTTGAGCGACAGGGGCGGCTGGAAGAGGCGGCATGGATGATTGCCAGCGCGAAGGCACTGGCGCCCGAGGATGCCGGGATCGCAGCTGACCAGCAGCGCATCCTCGCGTCCCTCGAATAGCAGAGCGCATAGGCAGCAGGGCCAGGCTCCTCGCCCGCAGCATTTGACAGCCGCAATACCATCCGGGGCTGCCTTGTGGGCTGGATCAGGTGATGGGAAGAATGGAGCGGGCGATGAGATTCGAACTCACGACCCCAACCTTGGCAAGGTTGTGCTCTACCCCTGAGCTACGCCCGCTCACTGGCGCCAATCCGGAAGCATATCCGGGTGGGGAGCGGGGCAGTTAGCAGCGAGTCTGGCACCGGGCAAGAGCAAAAATGCGCCAATCGCACAAACCTTGCGCACCACCCGCTTTCCCCTTCACATTGGGCATTAAAGCGCCACATTATGCGTTCACACCAAAGCGAAAAGCAGGAGCAGACAGTTGGCAAGCATGGGCCTCAGCATCGATGAGCAGAAGGCAGTCGAACGATTCCGCAAGGAGGTGGTCGACCCCAGCCAGACCAAGCTGGTGATCCTCGATTTCTGGGCCGAATGGTGCGGGCCGTGCAAGGCGCTCACCCCGGTGCTGGAAAAGGTCTGCGCCGAATATGCCGACAAGGGCGTGGTGCTGGCCAAGATCAACGTCGACGAGGAACGCTTCATCGCCAGCCAGTTCCAGGTGCAGTCTATCCCCACGGTCTATGCCATGTTCCAGGGCCAGCCGGTGGCCGACCTGACGCCCGCGCGCACCGAATCGCAGCTGAAGCAGGCGCTCGACCAGATCTTGCAGCAGATTCCGGTGCAGGCCGGCGGCGCTGATGGCCAATCCAGTGCAGAAGGCCAGCAGGCGCCTGACCTCGACCAGCTGGTGGCCATGGGCGAGCAGGTGCTGGCCGATGGCGACAATGAACGCGCCGCTGCCGTGTTCACCCAGCTGGCGCAGATGGCGCCCGACAAGGCCGAAGTGCAATCGGGCCTGATCCGCTCGTTGGTCGCCGCCGGGCAGGCCGATGCTGCGCGTGCAGCCTACGATGCGCTCCCGCAGGAACTGAAGGACAATCCCCTGGTCCAGCAGGCGCACAGCGCGCTGGAGTTGGCAGGCACGCAGGTCGATACCGGCGAGCTCAACGCGCTGCGCCAGGCGGCAGCAGACAACCCCGCCGATACCGAGGCGCTGCTGACCTTCGCCGAAGCCGCCTTTGCCGCAGGCGAGCGGGACGAGGCTGCCGACGTGCTGCTACGGGCGATCCAGGCGGGCGGCGAAGAAGGCAACGCCGAGGCCAAGGAAAAGCTGCTGAAGATGTTCGAGGCGGTGGGCATGGAAGACCCATGGGTCTCGGCTCAGCGCCGCAGGCTGTCGCTGCTGCTGTTCGGATGAGCGCCAGGGCATGAGCGAACGCCTGTCGATCTTCCCGCTGACGGGCGCGATCCTGTTTCCCGGGTTGCAACTGCCGCTGCACATTTTCGAGCCGCGCTATCGCGCCATGGTGGGCGATGCGCTGGCGCGCGACCGGCGGATCGGCATGATACAGCCGGTCGACAGCGTGCAGGGCGCATCGCTGTATGACGTGGGCTGCGTGGGCAAGATCCACGACGTCGAGACTAGCGAGGACGGGCGCTACAATATCGTGCTGACCGGCGAATCGCGCTTTCGCGTGCTGCGCGAGCTGGACGTCACGACGCCCTTTCGCCAGGTCGAAGCCGAACTGTTCGATGAACCGAGCGACGAACTGCTTACCCTGGGTGAACGCGCCAGCTTTGAGCATGAGGCACGCAAGTTCGCCGACGCGCAGGGCTATGCCATCGACTGGGATTCGGTCGCCAGGCTGGACGATGTCGCGCTGATCAATGGCGTCAGCCAGATCGCGCCGTTCGATGCCGCCGCCAAGCAGGCGTTGCTGGAAGCGCCGAACCTGCGCGAACGCTGCGACCTGCTGGTGCAGCTGATGGAATTCTTCGGCCGGGGCGACCCGGACGACGAGCATGTGACGCTTCAGTAGTTTGTTTTTCGATCCCGCCTCCGCCGGATCGTCCGCGACGCTGTTTGTTTGGTCCCTCAAACGCCGGGCGGACGCCGTCCGGCGTCCTTGGCTTCCGGCCTAGCGGCCGGCGCGCAGTTGCGCGCTGCCGTCGCCTTTCAGGCTCGGATACTTGCGCTGCCCGTGAAAGCATGTGCTGGCCTCGGTCGCACCTAGCGACTGACCGAGCGCGAACGCGCGACACGCAGGTGCCGCAAGTCCGAAGGACGGAGCGAATAGCACCGAGGACGCTCGCCCGGACGGGCGAGCATGAAGCAAACTAAATCCCAAAAGCCCCGCGAAGCCCGTCGATCACGTACTGCGCGGCCAGCGCGGCAAGCAGCACGCCCAGCAGGCGGGTGATCACCGCTTCCACGCGGTCCCCCAGCAGCTTGATCAGCGGCCCGGCGGCGATCAGGGCGACCATGGTCAGCAGCAGCACTGCCGCCAGCGCGCCCAGCACCACCAGCGATTCCTCCAGCCCCTCGGCCTCGTTCTGCAGCAGCATGATCGCGGCAATCGCGCCGGGGCCTGCCAGCATCGGCATGGCCATGGGGAAGACCGAAACATCCTCCACATGCTCGCGCGTGGCGCGTTCGGCGCGTTCCTCGCGGCGCTGGGTGCGTTTCTCGAACACCATTTCCCAGGCGATCCAGAACAGCATCAGCCCGCCCGCGATGCGGAAGGCATCCAGTTCGATATGCAGCGCGCCCAGCAGGTCCTGCCCGAACAGCGCGAAGACCAGCAGGATGACGAAGGCGATCAGGCTGGCTCGGATGGCCATATTGCGCGCCTGCGCCGGGCTCGCGCCCTTGGTAAGGCCGGCATAGATCGGCGCGCAGCCGGGCGGGTCGATCACCACGAACAGGGTGATGAAGGCGGAGATAAACAGCTGTTCCATGGTCTATTCGCCCGGCGGAACGGTGAAGGACAGGCCTTGTTCCCATTCGCCCTCGCGTTGCCAGTAGAAGCGCACCTCGCGGCGGCCATCGGCCAGGAAGTATTCGCGGTCGATGCGCATGGTCCAGTCGTTCGAGAAACGCGTGTCGCTGATGCTGCCACCACGCTCGATCGTGCCACCGGGCGGGCTGAAGCGCTCACCGCGCGCCGGGCAATCGGCAATGCGCCCTTCGATCGAGGTCATGCCTTCCACCACGATGGCATCCTCGGGCAGCTCTTCGTCGGGCTCGGGCACGGGCTGCGGATCGTCGGGCGTGCCGGTGTCGTAGACCCACTTGTAGGTGTTGTCGCGCTGCAGTTCCCACACGGTGACATAGTCGCCCACCAGCCCGCCCGGACGGATGAAACGGCCCAGCGAGACCGCCAGCGTGCCATCGCAGCTGGACCAGACATTGGTCGGCGCCCAGCGGATCGGCTCTGTCGGGTCTGCAAGGCCCGCCAGCACTTCGGACACCGGAGCATAGCCACCGGGCGCATCCATCACCGCGTCGCTCGCAGCATAGGCGCGGAAGGCGGTCCACTGCCCTTCCTCGCGCGTCATCTTGGCAAAGGCGAAGTCGGCGGCGGCAACCCGGCCCGGATCGCCGATGCTGCCTTGCCGCTCGAGGAATTCGCTCGCCGCGCGCGCCTGCCGCTCTATCGCCTGCTGGCGCGGATTGGTGCAGGCAGCCAGCACGGCCACGGCGACAATCGCGATGGTAGCGCGTGAAATCATATCCGCGCCCTGCTCCCGCTCCGCCGGTTTGTAAAGCCTAGTAGCTGGCAATCGCCGCGTTGGTGACAAGGATGCGCAGGATATTCAGCCCCACGATCAGTACCAGCGGAGAAAAGTCGATCGCCCCGGTGTTGGGCATGATCCGGCGGATGGGCGCCAGGATCGGCTCCAGCAGCGCGTTTACCGAACGGTAGATCGCCATCATGAAATCGTTCGACGGGCTGATCACGTTGAAGGCGAACAGCAGGCTGACCACGAATTGCACGATCACCAGGATCACGACGACCGAGATAATGTAGCCGATGATCTGGGCAAGGGTGACAAGCAGCACTTTGACTATTCCAATATGTCTGGGACCGCCGCAGCGATCGGTTTCAAAACAAGTGTATCATACAGGTAATACGGATCAAGACATGCGCAAGACCCTGCCTGTCACACCGCCCCGCCTCAGGCGCTGATCAGGGTACCCGCGCCGCGGCTGGTGAAGAATTCCAGCAGCATGGCATGCGGCACGCGGCCATCCAGTACCACGGCCGCCTCGCACCCGCCTTCCACCGCGTGGACACAGGTTTCCAGCTTGGGGATCATCCCGCCGCTGATCGTGCCGTCTTCGCGCATGCGGGCAATGTCTGCGGGCCGAAGGTCGGTCATCAGCTTGCCCTGCTTGTCCAGCACGCCGGCCACGTCGGTCAGCAGGAACAGCCGTGCCGCACCCAGCGCCGCAGCGATGGCACCGGCCATGGTATCGGCATTGATATTGTAGGTGTGACCCTCGGCATCGGTGGCAATCGGCGCGATGATCGGAATCATGCCCGCCTTGCTGGCGGTTTCCAGGATGGTGGTGTCGACCTCTTTCGGTTCGCCCACGAAACCCAGGTCCACCACCTTTTCGATCTGGCTGTCCGGGTCCTTCACCGTGCGGCTGACCTTCTCGGCCACCACCATCTTGCCGTCCTTGCCGGAAATGCCGATGGCCTTGCCGCCGGCCTGGGTGATCCAGCTTACCAGTTCCTTGTTGATCGCGCCTGACAGCACCATTTCGGCAATGCTGGCGGTTTCCTTGTCGGTGACGCGCAAGCCATCCACGAACTGGCTTTCCACGCCCAGCTTCTTCAGCATGGCGCCAATCTGCGGGCCACCGCCGTGCACCACCACCGGGTTGATGCCGACGGCCTTCAGCAGCACGATATCCTCGGCGAAATCGCGTGCGGCCTCGGGGTCACCCATGGCGTGGCCGCCATATTTCACCACGAAGCTCTTGCCCGCATAGCGCTGGAAATAGGGCAGCGCCTCGATCAGCGTTTCGGCCTTGGCCAGCATCCTGTTGTCATTCGTATGGGTCATGTCGGCGAATCGCTTAGCCCCCTGCGCTGCTCACGCCAATAGCCGCTTGCGGGCGCGGCCCTGTGGTGGGACACATGCACCCCATGAAACGCAAGCAATACGAAGAGCTGCTCGAAGAGCTGGAGCATGAACTGGTGGCCATGGCGCGCTGGGCAAAAGCCACTGGCGAACGCATCTGCGTGCTGCTGGAAGGGCGCGACACCGCCGGCAAGGGCGGCACGATCAAGGCGATCGCCCAGCGGATCAACCCGCGCCAGCTGCGCGTGGTGGCCCTGCCCAAGCCCAGCGATGTCGAGCGCACGCAGTGGTACTTCCAGCGCTATGTCCCGCACCTGCCCGCCGCCGGCGAGATCGTGCTGTTCGACCGCAGCTGGTACAACCGCGCGGGCGTGGAAAAGGTGATGGGCTTTGCCAGCGACGACGAGGTCTGGCGGTTCCTGCACGCCGTGCCGATTTTCGAACAGATGCTGGTCGACGATGGCATCCGCCTGTTCAAGTACTGGCTCTCGTGCGACCAGGAAGCACAGGAAGAACGCTTTGCCGAGCGGTTGGACGACCCGCTCAAGCGGTGGAAGCTCTCGCCCATCGATGTCGCCAGCCGCACCCGGTTTGCCAAGTATTCCACCGCGCGCGAGGCGATGTTCGCCGCCACGCACACAGAACACGCGCCGTGGACAGTGGTGGACTACAACGACCAGAAGCACGGCCGCCTCACCCTGATACGCGACCTGCTCGATCGCCTGCCCGATACCCAGGTGTCCGAAGAAGAGCTGGACTGGCCCGCGCTGGATCACCCGCCGCTGGACGAAGAGTTCGAGCTGCTCAAGCCCATCGCGCCCTACCCGCTGGAGGATTGAGAGGCTGGCCGGTCCTGCGCGTTTCGATGCCGCGTGGCAACGTCGCCGGCGATGGCGGTCGCTATGGCGCACATGGCGCTGGCTGCTCGTCGTCGCGCTGCTGGTCGGTGGCTGGGCACTGGCGCGGCAACAGGGTTGGGGCCAGGGTGAGTGGGACCGCATGGAGCGGACCGTCACCGTTTGCGGCAAGGACTCTGCTGAGGCCTGCGTCATCGATGGCGACACGCTGGCCATCGGCAAGCGGCGCATCCGCCTGACCGGCTTCGACGCGCCGGAGCTTGACGGCGAGTGCGAGGCGGAACGGCAGCTGGCGCGGGTTGCCCGCGACGAGCTGGCCGCCTGGCTGAGTCTCGGCCCGTTCGAGATGGATGGCGGCGCCGCACCCGCGCGCGACCGCTATGGCCGCGAACTGCGCGCAGTCCGGCGCGGCGGCGAGGCCCTGGCCGATATTATGGTAGAGCGCGACCTTGCCCGGCCCAGCGGGCAGGATCGCGGCTGGTGCTAGCCAGCCACCAGCCCACGCCTATTCGGCTACCGAGACATTTTCGCCGGGTTCGAGCACGCCGGTTTCCTCGCCTTCGGGGATCACCAGTTCGACATCGCCTTCCTTGCCATAGGGTTCGGCCTGCCGGGGATGGTCTTCCAGCGTGTTCAACCGGTCGATCGAGGCATCCTCGGCCACGGCTCGAAGCTGTGCCTCGTCCTCCCCGCGCGTGGGATTGAGGACGAAGATCACCACGACGACTGCGAGCAGGGCGATCACCAGCAGCCAGAGGTTGCGATAGGAGGGATTGCGATCTGCCATGTGTCTTTCTCCTTGCGTCTGGAGATTCAACAAGGCCAGGCGGGGCAATGCTCCGAAACTCTCCGCATCCCGCCGGACGCAGGTGAAACAGGGTTAAGGTTTTTCAAACACTTTGCTGTCAGATACTTGCGCAATTGTCCGGGCATCAGGCCCGGTCGCAAACCGGGAGGCGGAGATGACCGCCAATGGAACGAAGCCGGAAGCATGGGAGCGCCGCCGGGGCGATCGCCGCGAGCAGCGGGTGCCCATCGACTTCCCCGATCGCCGCAAGGGCGAGCGCCGCAGCGGCGAAGACCGCCGCGCCCATCCGCGCGACTAGCAGCAACCCTCTCCCCTCGCGCGCGATCTTTGCGTCACTGCCGGCAAGCCTGTAAGCTGGCCTTCGGGATACCTCGAGGGACCGGCAATGAATCAAACAGGCAGCGAGAGCAGCGACCTCCAGCCTCAGGGCCAGCCAGCGGGACCTCCGCCAGGCAGCAACGCCCTGACCATGCAGCGCCCACTGATTGTGGCGCTGCTTTACCTGCTCAACATCTTCCTCGGCTTCTCGGTCTTCGTCGGACTGATCCTCGCCTATATCTGGCGCGCGGAAGACCAGGCGCAGGAGTGGGAACGCACCCACTACACCTACCTGATCCGCACCTTCTGGATCGGCGCGGGCGTGATGGTGGGGCTGTTCATCGTGTGGATCTCCCTGTTCTTCGGCACCGTGGTGGATCACGCCGGACAGGAAACCCCGCCGCCTGTAGGCTTCTTCGTTATCTTCTTTGCCGGCCTGGCGCTGTTCATGCTCACCGCCGTGTGGTTCTGCGTGCGCGCCGTGCTGTCGATCGTGAAGTCGGGCAACCAGCAGCCGATGCCCAGTCCGCAATCGTGGCTGTTCTAGGCCTCACGCGGGGCAGCAGGCAGCGTCGCGCGCAGCATGGCATAGCCGACAAGCGCCGCCACCAGCGATCCTAACAAAACCCCGATCTTCACCGCATCCACCTGCGCCGGGTCCGCAAAGGCGAGGTTACCGATGAACAGGCTCATGGTGAAGCCGATCGCCGCCAGCAGTGAAAGAGCGTGCATCTGACGCCAGCTCACCCCCTCGGGCAAGGTAGCAAAGCCTGCCTTCACCGCTGCCCAGGCAAAACCCAGGATGCCCACCTGCTTGCCAATCACCAGGCCTGCGGCAATGCCCAGTGGCAAGGGCGCAAACAGCGTGTCGAGGCCCACGCCCGATAGCGAAACCCCGGCATTGGCGAAGCCGAAAACAGGGATAATCAGGAAGGCGACGTAGGGGTGCAGCGCATGCTCCATTTGCTCCAGCGGCTTTGCGCCTTTGGCATCGATCGGCACGCACATGGCAGCGGCAACGCCTGCCAGCGTGGCGTGCACGCCGGACTTCAGCACGAAGACCCACAGCACCACGCCCAGCAGCACATAGGGGATGCTGGAGGCCACCCTGGCGCGCCCGAACAGCGCCAGAACCAGCAGCGTGACGCCCGCGCCCAACAGCATCGTCACGTCGGTTTCGGCGGTGTAGAACAGCGCGATGATGGTGATGGCGCCGATATCGTCGATCACCGCGATGGCGAGCAGCAGCGCCTTCAGCGCCACCGGCACGCGCGGGCCGAGCAGAGTCAGGATGCCCAGGGCAAAGGCAATGTCGGTCGCCGCCGGAATCGCCCAGCCGGAGAGGTTTTCCGGCGTACCGGCGTTGATCGCGAGATAGATGGCCGCAGGCAGCGCCATGCCGCCAATCGCCGCCATCAGCGGCAACGAGGCCTTGTTCCAGCTGTTCAGCTGACCCACCAGCGCCTCGCGCTTCACTTCCAGGCCTACGAGGAAGAAGAACACCGCCATCAGCCCGTCGTTGATCCACAGCAGCAGCGGCTTGTCGATCACGCCTGCGCCGATCCCGGCCACCACCGGCACGTCGAGCAGCGCGAAGTAGCTTGCCGCAAAGGGCGAGTTGGCGATCGCCAGCGCCAGCGCGGCGGCGATGATCAGGGTGATGCCGCCAGCGCTTTCCTTTTGCAGGAAGTCGCGCAGCATGGGGGCGATGGCCTGAATCATGAGGTCTTGGTTCCCGTCAGTCTGGGCAATTTGGGGTGCGAGGGGAAGGCAGGGCGTTCCCCCGTCTGGAGGTAGGGGGGTCTTGGGGGAAGCGGAAGGGACGATTGCGCCCTGCCCGCCCCTCGCACGGCTCGCCTGCGCGCCTAGGCGGTCATCGCGCTGGGCGTCAGGCGGGCGAGCAGATCCTTCACGCGCAACTTGCGACGCTTGAGCATCATGACCTTGAACTGGTCAGGCGTGCAGCGGTTGATCTCGCGGCGCAGCGCGGTGTCGAGCTTCGCGTGAAGCTCTGTCAGCTTGTAGAAACGGGCCGTCATCCTTGTTCTCCCGAAAGAGGTTGCAGGGATCGGACGGCCGAGTGCGTCTTCGCCGAGGTGTGGGGATGGGGAAGGGATACCCCGTCAAACACGCATCGGCTGTCCGATGCGGTCCGACATCACGGGAGGCTTTCGCCACCCGCCAGAGGGGCCCGGTCCGCAGTAATCAAATGCAGACCGGGCCAATTGGTTTCAAGGGGAAGCGAAAAAATTTTCGGCAGCAGTGGCCACCGCCCTATTCGGCGGCCTCTTCCGCGGCTGCGGCAGCCTCGATCTCTTCTTCCGAGGCATTGGTCATCGGCGTTTCGGGCAGCTCGACGTCGACGCCTTCCGCATCGGCATTCACGCCGATCAGTTCGCCGCCCGAAAGATCGTCCACCTCCAGCGGGGTTTCGGTCATCGCGGGAGCAGGCTCTTCTTCTTCGGCCCCGCCGCAAGCGGCCAGCGCCAGCGCCGCGCCCAGCGGCAGGATGGATTTCGCAAGAGTGGTGATACGCATGGTCTGTGTCTCCTCAGTCAACCCGCACGAGTGTGCATCCATGCGGGTGGCAATGGCAAGGGCGCGATTGCACCTCAGGCTTCGGCGCGCGCCTTGGTGACGATGGCGGTGATCTCGTCGAGCAGCTTGAGGCGCTTCTTCTTCAGCTCCTCGGCATGGTCGTCGCTCACCGTTTCGGTCTCGCTCTCGTGCCGGTGCACCGCGCGGTTCACCTCGTGATACGCGTCAGCCAGCCGGGCGTAGTGCGCATCTTCCTGCTTCAGCTTCGAGATCAGGTCATGATCGCGCTTGAAGATCTCGGTCAGTTCGTTGGGGGTATGCTGGGACAATTCAGGTTCCTTCTTGGTGTTGTATCGCAAATCAGATTAGCGCCAGTGTCTCGGCTCTTCTTTGCGATCGGTCAACTTGGCAACGCAAGGCGACAGGAAAGAAGTGGCGGGACAGGGCGTCCTCGGGCAAGGTTCGGCCATGCCAAAGCCACTGCCCCGCTTCGCCCCGATTGTCCTCGCGCTCCCGCTGCTGGCTGCTTGCGCCAGCACGGCCGGCAAGCCCGCCCTGCCCGCCTCGCAGGAGGCGTTCTGGGACAGCCTGACCAGCCATTGCGGAAACGCCTATGTCGGCGCGCTGGCCAGTTCGGACGAGCGCGACGCGGACTTTGTGGGACGCGGCATGGTGGCGCACTGGGCCGCGTGCAGCGACAGCCGCGTGGCCGTGGCCTTCCATATCGAGGATCCGCAAGCCCCCGACGGCTGGGACCGCAGCCGCACCTGGGTGGTAACGCGCACGGCAGATGGCCTGCGCCTGAAGCATGACCACCGCCACGAGGACGGCAGCGAGGACGCGGTGACGCAGTATGGCGGCGACACCCTGTCTGCCGGCACCGCGCGGGTGCAGGATTTCCCCGTCGATGCGTACTCGATCGCCATGTTCGAACGCGAAGGGCTGGGCCAATCACTCACCAATGTCTGGCGTGTCGAGGTGGACCCGGCAGGCGAGGCAGGCGCGCGCTTCGCCTACCAGTTGACACGTCGCAACGATCCTACCCGCCTGTTCCGCGTGGAATTCGACGCGAGTAATCCGGTGACTGCGCCGCCAGCGGCGTGGGGGTGGTAGGCAAGGCTTGGGCAAGGTCCGCGCCGTGGCCGTGCCCGAAGGCAGCCTGCTCGCCGGGTTCGGCGGGCCGGACGACTATCGCGACGCCTTCTGCCGCGAGGTGCCGGGCACGGTGTCGCTGGAGCAGCTGATCGAACGCTTCTATTGCAGCGCGGTGTTCCGGCCCGAGCGGCTGGTGCTCGGCCTGCTGGGCCGCGGCGCGTCGAATGCCGACGCCCGCGTGCTGGCGCGCGGCGAGGCGGATGGCATCGCGGTGTGGCAGGTGGTGGGACGCTCCGATACCGAAGTGCTGCTGGAATCGAAGGATACCGGCACGGCCAGCTGGCTGGCGGTGGAGCCGTGCGCGGCGGGTACGAAGCTGCTGTTCGGATCGTGGGTTGGGAACCTGAACGATTCCGGCTGGCGCTTCATGCTCCATCCGCACCGGTGGTATTCACGGGTGCTGCTAGCGGTGTGTTAGTTGGAGAGACGGCGCGGCCTGGTGAACTGTCGGACATCGCTAGGCAGACTGTAGGCAGGACTGATTTGTAGGAAATAGGTGCATGAACACGAATTAGCCTACTCCGAAGTCTGCGCACATTGCGCTATGCCATCAGTTGCCGCGCATATTCCTCGAGACTTGCCGCACGGGTCGCCCGAAACTTCGCATAATCGTCATCTGAAAAATCTAAAGGAATCATGCTTTCGTTTAAATATTCATCTCGACGAGCATCTGGTATGCTATTATTGTATTCAGACGGCTCTTTCGACCGGATAAAATTATTATCGGCTCTTGTTAAGAAACAAATATTTGCGAGAACGTTGATATCACGACGCTCTAAGCCAGCGTCCTTCAATACTTTTTGCGGATAAATATGGTGAAACTCGTGCTTCGTCCCTCGCTTTAAAACTTTGTCTAAATCGATCACCGCCCCACTTATCAGTGAATGCGGTTTTTTCTGAGCTAGCATGCAAATGAGTGTCTTCGAGTTTGCACTTGAACTAAGAAAGTTGGCCTTTTCAAATTCGATCTTGAGGTCTGCTGTAGGCAATCTCATTTGGTGAGCAGGATCGGCTTTGAGAGCTTTCATTTCGGCGATATCTGAAGCCTGCTTTGCATTGACGTCTGCAGAGTAGCGCCGTGAAAGTGCGGTTCGCCAGAACCAGCGCACAAGCTGATCTCTTTGACCATCTAGGTAACGGTCGCCCTCTTCCTTCTCGGTAGCGAAATAACAGCTCAGCGGAATCAGCATACTTGGGAAAGGCAGGAGATTGAAATGTCGGACGCCAAGCTCCCGCTTTAGAAAGTCAATTGCTCCAGTTATGCCATTGCGGATTTCTGGAAACCTATTTCGGATTTCCTCACCGGATAGTCCCATAATCTTCTCAGGTGACACCTCAGATGTGATCACACCTGCACAGATACGGAGTTGAAGATCTTGTTCCTTACAGAGATCCCCATAACCATGCTCTGCTATCTCGTCCTGCAGCTGATCAAACTTCTCTGTAAGATCGAAGTCATCCGACCAGCTCCACGCAGAGAGTAACTCGAAGACCTTTAATTCTGTGCCGGCACGATTGATGCGCTCAAATACGATAGCGACCTTATTACGGTCATCTGTTTCAAATGTCTGGGTTTGAACATCGTATTCTTTAAAGCGTGATTGCATGTCATCTACGCGTTCGATTTCGTCATCAGACAAACCTTCGCACGCCTTGCGATATGCCTTAGCGTCAAAAAGCGTTTTGACAGGGAAGTGCCGCCTCGGATCGATTTCGTCATCGTCAAGCGGTACAAACATCGATTCTTGCAAGTTCTCCGCTGCGGCAAGATCGAAATATATGTCAGTCCAAGCGCTATCTTCCGGCACCAGTTCCGTTTGAAAAACTGAAAACAGGCTGGTCAGTCGTTGTTGTCCATCGAGGACATAGTTAACTGGGTAATCTTTCTTCGGCTGCGGCAATTCAAAAGAACCGAGGTTCTTTTCTGAATTTAATCGCTCATCGGTCTGCCAAAGCACGACAGTGCCGATAGGAAAGTTTTTTTAGATACTGTCCAGAAGGAATGCAGCCTGCTCAGGCTCCCATACGTAACCGCGCTGGAAGGCAGGAATTCGAATATCCCCGCTCGTAATGCGCTCAACGATCTGACGTATGAACATTACTCCGCCGCCACACTCCCGGCGTCGCCACCCTTGACCGGCGTCTCGCCGAACATGTCCGGACCTTCGTCCTCTTCCTCGTTGGCGGCCTTGTTCTTCGCGCCCTGGCGCTTGTCGAAGCTGGACCAGACGGTCTGCCAGTCGCCCTTGGTTGCGCCCTTGGAGTATTCCGTGGCGCGGGTTTCGAAGAAGTTGGCGTGCTCCACGCCGTTCAGCAGCGGGGCCAGCCAGGGCAGCGGGTGGTCGTCCACCATGTAGATGGAGGGCAGGCCAAGTTGCGACAGGCGCCAGTCGGCGATGTAGCGGATATACTTCTTGATTTCCTTCGCCGTCATGCCGGGCACGGGGCCCTGCTCGAATGCAAGGTCGATGAAGGCATCTTCCAGCCGCACCGTCTTCTGGCACATATCCATGATGTCTTCCTTCACCGCCTTGGTCAGGCAGTCGCGCTCGGCGCAGAAGGCGTGGAACAGGCGGGTGATGCCTTCGCAGTGCAGCGATTCGTCGCGCACCGACCAGCTGACGATCTGGCCCATGCCCTTCATCTTGTTGAAGCGCGGGAAGTTCATCAGCATGGCGAAGCTGGCGAACAGCTGCAGCCCTTCGGTAAAGCCGCCGAACATGGCCAGCGTGCGGGCAATGTCCTCGTCATTGTCGACGCCGAATTCCTGCAGGTAATCGTGCTTGTCCTTCATTTCCTCGTATTCGAGGAACATGCCGTATTCGCTTTCGGGCATGCCGATGGTGTCGAGCAGGTGCGAATAGGCGGCGATGTGGATCGTCTCCATGTTGGAGAAGGCTGCCAGCATCATCTTCACTTCGGTCGGCTTGAACACGCGGCCGTATTTCTCGTGGTAGCAATCCTGCACTTCCACGTCGGCCTGGGTGAAGAAGCGGAAGATCTGCGTGAGCAGGTTACGCTCGTGCTCGGTCAGGTTCTGCGCCCAGTCGCGGCAGTCCTCTCCCAGCGGCACTTCCTCGGGCATCCAGTGCACCTGCTGCTGGCGTTTCCAGAACTCGTAGGCCCACGGGTATTCGAACGGCTTGTAGGTCTTGCGGGCTTCGAGCAACGACATCTGGTATCTCCGGCTTGCAGGTCGAACAGACTACATAGGGAATCATGTAGCCGATTCGATAGCAAGCAGCGGTTTTCGGTCGGGGATAACTGGCACGACGAAGCGTGGCTGGCGTGAGTCGAGCCGTTTGGCCCCGGCAGCGCGCGTCAGTCCGGGTCCTTGCGCACCCGGCGCGACACTTCCAGCCCGATCAGGATCGGCGTTGCCCACAGCCAGGTCAGCAGCGCGGCCTCGCGCCAGCCGCCGCCGTCTTCGGGCAGCCGCATCGAGCAAGCGTAGATGTCAAACAGCGTCTCGGGCTGGCACGTGCTTGGCCAGTAGGCGCCCGAATAGAGGTAGACGCCCAGCACCAGCCAGCCGATCTGCGACAGGTACAGCGCGAAGTATCGCGAGACTTTCACCTCGCCATACCCGTGATGCGTGGGGAATCGTTTGCTGCCGCGGCCTTTCATAGGCGTGCGTATAGCGCGCGAATGGTTAAGATCGTCTCACCACGCGCGCGGCAATTACGCTGACTGCTGAGAGGGATCAGTCCCAGAATAGGCCTTTTTTCAATCCCTTGGCCTTGCGGTTTCCCCACATCTTGAAATACATCCACATTCCCGAGACGGTGAAGAATACCAGTGCCAGGCCCGAAAGCATGACGATGATCTCGCCCCAGATGCCGCCTTCGCTGCCGGCGTGCAGGTGGTGGAACAGGCCAAGATAGGGGCGCAGCGGATTGCCGGTGTCGGGCGGCGGAGCGATACAGCGCCAGCCTTCGGGGCAGACGAAGCCCGGCGGCGGGGTCACCGCGGCCAGCTGTCCGGCGGTCGGTTCGGCCGAGGGCCACCACACCACGACGTAGTGCAGCAGGCCGGTGATCGCGACCCAGATCATCACGATGGCGAAAAAGACCGAAAGCCAGCGGTGCCACTTGCGCATCAAACCAATCCTCAAATGCTGTTGCAAATCATTTGCAGCAGCCCTTAGCTACCTCTTGCCTATCCACAAGCCCCAATTCGGCTCAAGTCGCAAATTGTCGCGTTGCCGCGGCTCGGGTAAGGCGCGCAGATGGACATGGCAGACCAGCTTGACGTTTACCTGACGCGGATTGGCCTTTCCGCGCCGCCACAGGCCGATGCCGCAGGCCTGGCGCAGGTGCAGGCCGCGCACCGGCAGGCGATCCCGTTCGAGAATCTGGCCATCCCGCTGGGGCGTGGCATCGATTGCAGCGCCGATGCCGCCTTCGCCAAGCTGGTGACGGACAGGCGCGGCGGCTTCTGTTTCGAACATAACCGCCTGCTGTCAGGCATGCTCACCGGGCTGGGCTTCACCAACCGCGTGCTTCTCGCCCGCGTGCTGCTGGGCAACCCGCCCGAACTGACGCCGCGCACACATTGTCTGGTGCTCGTCGAAATCGACGGGCAGCCCTGGGTCGCCGATGCCGGTTTCGGCGGTTCCTACGCGCCGCCGATGCCGCTGGCCCACGGCGCGCAGGCCACGTCCGGCGACGGCGCGCACCATCGCCTCACGCGCATCGGTACGGACGGCGACCTGCCCGGCGCATGGCTGCTCGAACGCATGGGGCCGAAGCTCGCCACCGACGGCCGGGTGCAGAGTGACGACGGCTGGGAAGCGCAGTTCGCCTTCGACACCGCGCAGGTAGCCGATGCCGACCTCGCGCTGGGCAGCCACTGGGCGGCCACGCACCCCACTTCGCGCTTCACCAATGTCACCGTCGCCAGCCTGTGCCTGCCGGACGGGTTCGCCAGCCTCGTCGATCGCCAGCTGACCGTGTGGCGCAAGGGGCAGGAAGCAGAGCGGCACACACTGGGCAGCCCGGACACCTATCGCGAAGTACTGGCAAGCCAGTTCGGTCTCGACCTTGCCGCCGACGAAATTGCACGCCTGCCGTTGTTCTAGTTCTCAAGGATCACGGACGGTGCCCAGATCGTCGGATGCGCGGCAAAAGCGGCCATGCGATGAAATGAATCAGGAATTCAGCGCTTCGGTTAGCCACGCTTCTTCGAACCGAACACGCTGCCGCCGCCCAGCACGGTGATGCCGAGAAAGAAGCCGAAATCGTACCAGCCGCCCGAATTGGGCACGGCGTAGACGGCAATGTCGCTGTCGAACAGCGATCCGACCCAGGCGAAGGGGAAAACGAAGCCGTGCCACAGGCCCCACCAGAAGCCCGGCGCTTCGGGCGCGGCGGAAACGCCAGCCTCGATCTGGTTCGCGCAGGCAGACAGTGCCAGCAGCGCCAGGCAGGCGGCAAGCGGGGCAAGCATACGACGATGGGTCATGGGCCTCTCCTGTTGGTGTATTGCTTATACAATACACACATCCTCTTGCCAAGTCGGCATGGCTTGCAGAGAAGGGCGCGATGAATGCGGAAGCGAGCACGGGCGCTCAAGGCGCACAATGGATCGAACAGGCCGCGCGCGAAGGCACGAGCCTGGACGAGGCGCTGGCCGTGTTCGATTCGCTGGCGCCGGTGTCGCTGGACGACATGATCGGGCGCTGGCGCGGCGGCGGAATTCCGACCGGCCATGCGCTTGACGGGCTGCTGGAAGCCTATGGCTGGCACGGCAAGCGCTTCGCCTCGCCCGAAGATGTCGATCCGCTGGTGTTTGCCGCCGGACGCGGGCGCACGGTGGCGCTCGATCCGCGTTACTTGCCGGTGGGGTTGGTCTGCGCGCTGCGCCCGCATCGCTGGCGCTGGACGGCGGGCGTTTTTTCGCTCGCAAGCCGCCTGATCCGCACCCGCCAGCCGACCGCGCGGCTGCGCATGATCGCACATCGCGGCACGGCAAGCGCGGCGATGGTCTACGACCGCCAGCCGATTATCGACCACTTCCGCGAGGTCGAGCCCGGCCTGCTGCTGGGCCTGATGGACCTGCGCGGCATGCCGCCGTTTTTCTTTACGCTGCGGAGGGAATAGAACTCCACTGCCGGGGCTTGCGCGCCTCAGTCCTGTTCCCGTCTCACAACAAGATTCCAGGCAAGGGCCAGCGCGGCCCAGCTGACGATCATGACGATGGTGCTCATCGCAGCTGTCATCAGGGCTCTTTCGCCTCGCAGCACGACATCGACATTTACCAGCAGGAATTGCGCGAGGCCCAGGGCCAGCGCGGCGTGCCACGCATTACCGATCTTTCGCGCCGTCCAGTCGAACAGCCACACCGCCAGCGCGCAATAGACGGTGAAGCCGAAGAGCGGGTGCAAGACAGCTTCGCCCGGCCCCTCCAACTGAGAGACCGGGCGATAGATGGTGGTGACAAGCACCAAGTTGGCGATCCCGAATGCGAGGAAACCGGCAACCAGGCGCTTTATCATGGTGCGCCAGCCCTACTGACAGGCCAGGCACTCGTCGTAGTCGGTGCTTTCGCCTGCGTTCAGTTCGAACTTGGTCGCCTCGGCGGTGTTGTCCGCTTCCACGCCGCCGGCGAAACCGGCGCGCTGCACGCTCTTCGAACGCAGGTAGTAGAGCGACTTGATACCCTTCTCCCACGCCTGGAAGTGCAGCATCATCAGGTCCCACTTGTCGACGTCGGCGGGGATGAACAGGTTCAGCGACTGCGCCTGGTCGATGAACGGCGCGCGGTCCGCCGCGAATTCCAGCAGCCAGCGCTGGTCGATCTCGAAGCTGGTCTTGAAGGTGGCCTTTTCCTCCGGCGTCAGGAAGTCGAGGTGCGCAACCGAGCCGCCCTTTTCGAGGATCGAGTTCCACACGGCGGTGGAGTTCTTGCTCTTCTTGTCGAGCAGCTTTTCCAGGTAGGGGTTCTTCACCACGAAGCTGCCGGACAGCGTCTTGTGGGTATAGATGTTGGCCGGGATCGGCTCGATACAGGCGCTGGTGCCGCCGCAGATGATGGAGATCGAGGCGGTCGGCGCGATCGCCATCTTGCAGCTGAAGCGTTCCATCGCGCCCATTTCCTCGGCGTCTGGGCAAGGGCCGCGTTCCTTGGCCAGCATCATGCTCGCCTCGTTCGCCTTGGCATTGATGTGCTTGAACATCTTCAGGTTCCACACCTTCGCCATCGGCGATTCGAAACCGATGTTCTTCGACTGCAGGAACGAGTGGAAGCCCATCACGCCCATGCCGACAGAGCGTTCGCGCATGGCCGAATACTTGGCGCGGGCCATCTCTTCGGGCGCGCGGTCAATATAGTCCTGCAGCACGTTGTCGAGGAAGCGCATCACGTCCTCGATGAAGTTCTTCTCGGTGTTCCACTCGTCCCACTTTTCCAGGTTGAGCGAGGACAGGCAGCACACCGCCGTGCGATCGTTGCCCAGATGGTCAATGCCGGTGGGCAGGGTGATCTCGCTGCACAGGTTGGAGGTGGAAACCTTCAGCCCCAGGTCGCGGTGATGCTTGGGCATCATGCGGTTCACCGTGTCGGAGAAGACGATGTAGGGCTCGCCCGTGGCAAGGCGCGTCTCGACCAGCTTCTGGAACAGGCTGCGCGCATCGACTTCGCCGCGAACGCTGCCGTCCTTGGGCGATTTCAGCTGGAACTTCTCGCCCGCACGCACCGCTTCCATGAATTCATCGGTAATCAGCACGCCGTGGTGCAGGTTGAGCGCCTTGCGGTTGAAGTCGCCCGACGGCTTGCGGATCTCGAGGAACTCCTCGATTTCCGGGTGGTGGATATCAATGTAGCAGGCGGCCGAACCGCGCCGCAGCGAGCCTTGCGAAATCGCCAGCGTCAGCGAATCCATCACGCGCACGAAGGGAATGATGCCGCTGGTCTTGCCGTTCAGGCCCACCGGCTCGCCAATGCCGCGCACATTGCCCCAATAGGTGCCGATGCCGCCGCCCTTGCTCGCCAGCCAGACGTTCTCGTTCCAGGTGCCGACGATGCCGTCGAGGCTGTCGGACACCGAGTTCAGATAGCACGAGATCGGCAGACCGCGCCCGGTGCCGCCGTTCGACAGCACAGGGGTGGCAGGCATGAACCACAGGTTGGAGATATAGTCGTAGATGCGCTGCGCGTGCGCTTCGTCATCCGCATAGGCATCGGCCACGCGGGCAAACAGGTCCTGGTAGGACTCGTTCGGCAGCAGGTAGCGATCGGTCAGCGTTTCCTTGCCGAAGTCGGTCAGGTTGGCATCGCGCGCGGGATCTGTGGTGATGTTGAAACGGCGCGGATTGACCGTCTTCGAATCGCTCTTGGGCTTGACGGCTTCCTGGGCAGCCACCTTGGCCACCTCGGCCAGCGCTTCGGCGGCAGCTTCACTCACCAGTGCATCGCTGCCCTTGTCTGTCTTTTCCATGCTTACCGCTTTCTCGTCGGAACGCTTGTTCCCGGTCGCCGGCTTGGTTTCGGCCTCCGTTGCAGTGTGTTCGTCCAGCCCCATTGCCGCATCGTCTCCGTTCCGAAATTCCATCTAGCCCTAATCCCTGTTTCTGGCGTGCAAGAGGCATCCCAAACAGCCCCCGGCCCCGCATGCGATCCCGCATGTCTCCGACTCGAAACCGGCACGCTGCCAGCCTTGCCTTCGACATGCATCGGCGGGTGAAAACTTATCCCCCGCCAGCCCGTCCCGAACCTGCCAATGGGGCCTGAAAGACCGACTCCGAAGCCGTGGCGCAAGACATGTCACGCTTGGGCTCGAATCTAGGTCTAGTAGGTCGCCCCGGCAAGTCGACCACCATCTGTTGTGAATCAGGCTGGACTCGCGCGCAAGAGGGTTAATTCCGATTTACCGCCGGAATGAACCTGAAAGCAGGGTGTGTCATGCCAGCAATACGGCGCGACGCGTGGTCGATCCTCGACTCGCGCGGGGCGCAAGTGGCAAAATCAAATTGCGGAAAAAAATCTGTTAGGGTGCGGCAGCGTGAATCAATCGAATCATGACGCGCAAGATTACAACGCGAGGACTCCGCTGTGGCCATCACGCAATGGCGCAACGGGCCATCTTGTGGCACAGGGCACCGGACAAGATACAAGGGTCAACTTCGGGGGTTCATCATGATCGCTATGTTCAAGGCGATACCTTTCGGCATCTTCCTGACACTGGTGGTGGCGCTGTTCATCGGCTCGGGCGGGTCGAGCGGTGGCATGCTTGCCGTCTTCCCCTTCGACGTGACGGTGCAGGAGATCAGCCTCGACGTGACGCTGTACTGGAGCTGGACGCTGTTCCTCGCCGGAACGGGCCTCGCCTTCGCTATCCTCCTGATGATGGATTGAGGCGCCAGACCTTCGCCCACGTCCCGGCACGCAGGCGGGCGCGCCGGCGCCACAACACCCAGGCAATGGCGATCGCCGCCAATGCCGCCGGGCCCCAATCGAGCCTGAGCAGCTGAATGGCCGGATAGTGAACCGCATAGAGCGGGAAGGACAGGGCGCCCAGCTTCGTCGCGGCTTCCAGCGTCCTTGCCGATTCGAACCGCGCGCGCATTCCCCCGAACATCATCAACGGGGCCAGCAACACGATAAAGGCGAGCGGGGCGTACTCCCACGGCCACAGGTAGACCGCGCCGACATAGGCCGGAAGCGCAACGAAGGAGAGCGCGAAGGGTACGCGCAGCGGCGGCGTGTCACCCCACAGCCGCCAGACCAGTATGCCCAGCACATAGGCAAGCCCCACGCGCAGCAGCACCAGCCAGTGGTATTCGGCGAACCCCCCGCGCGGGAAGCCCGCCGCGGCGATGGTCCAGCCCAGGCCCACAGCACACAGCAGTGCCAGCAGCGCCAGGCCGCGATTGCCCATGCGCGCCAGCCCCAGGCCATGGGCGGCATTGGCCACCAGTTCGTAGACGATCGACCACAGTGGCATGTTGAGCAGGTAGGGCGCGCTCGCGACGTTGAGCGCGGGCACCATGGCAAGCATCAGCGCATAGGCAAGCGCCAGCTCGCCCGAGAAACCATACTGGCCCAGCGCCGCCAGCAGCCCGATCGAGGTGCCCAGCGCCATCCAGCCCCATAGCCGCCGATAGCGCTTGGCGAAAAAGCGCCCCGCCCCCAGCGATCCGTCGCGCAATCGCACCTCGTAGGTGCGCGCCATGACGAAGCCCGACAGCATGAAGAAGAAGTCCACCGCCAGGTGTGCGCCGACAATCGGCAGGCCGAGGTGGAAGGCCACCACGACGATCGCCGCAAGGCCGCGCAGGGCATCGAGTCCGGGCAAACGGTCTGTCATGGCCCGACTGTAGCGCGAACAGGGTCAAGACCGGCTTAACGCGGCAAGATGGCATGGACATCGACGCATTGCGCAGCCATTCCTGCAGCACGGGAGGAACAACACATGCCGGGCTATATCATTGCACATTACACCGTTACCGACGGCGAGGGCATCGGCCAGTATGCCGAAGCCGTGATGCCGATCCTGCGGGCGCATGGCGGGGAGGCACTGGTCGTCGATGGCAACAGCTGTGTGATGGAAGGCGATGCCTCGCACCAGAGTGTGGTGGTCAGGTTCCCCTCGGTCGACGCGGCCAAGGGCTTCTACAATTCCGCCGAATACCAGGCCATCCGGCACCTGCGCACCGATCATTCCACCGGTGGCAGCCTGGTAATCGTGGAAGGCATCGAAGAGCCGCAATAGGCCGGCAAGTCGGTCAGGCGACGCGCGGACCGATCAACACAGTATCGGCTCTGGCATTCTCCAGCACGGCACTTGCCTGGCTGCCGATGGTCGCATGGCGGAACCCGCTTTCACCTTGCGAGCCGACGACAACCAGGTCGATGCCTTCGTCTTTGGTGATCTGGTTTACGGCAGAGCACAGGTTTCCACGGACAACATGCGTGCGCGCACGCGAACGGATCGCTTCGGGCAGGCCATCGGCCAGGTCGGCAAGGCGCTTTTCGGCCTCAGCCTCGATCTCCTCGGCGACATATTCGGCCTTGTTCCATGCTTCGAACGGAACGGAATAGGCGTGGATCAGGTGGATTTCGGCCTGCGGAAGGACCGCAACAACCCAGTCGAGCGCTTCGCGCGAGGGATTGGAAAAGTCGCTCGCCACCAGGATCTTGCGATAGGCATGGTGCGGGCGGTTCTTCACCACCACCACCGGCTTGCTGGTGCCGCGAATCACCCGGTCGACAGCCGTGCCGAGGAAGAAATCGCCGACCGAATTGTAGCGCGCCACCCCCAGCACGATCATCGCCGCGTCCACATCCTCCGCATGGCCGGCAATCGCTGCGGGAACCGATCCTTCAGGATAGGCGAATGTCACCGGCACGTCGGTTTCGGGCAGAATGGCGCGCATGCGTTCATCAAGGGCAGCGGTATCCGGCGCGCGGCCGGGCGCATATTCTATGGCATGGAGCAATTCGACATCGCGCCCCAGCTCCTTGCCCAGCATGATCGCGCGATCCACCGCGCGATCGGCGCGGGCGGAAAAGTCGGTTGCAGCTATAATGGGTCCACTCATTGACCAAACTCCCAGGCTATTCCCCATCCCGGGACTGCAGGATGAACGGTGACAACTGCGCCCGTCAAGGCACCAGCACGGTGTCGCGCGGGATCTCGTCGGTTTCCGGATAGTCCAGCGTATAGTGCAGCCCGCGACTTTCGTGGCGGGCCAGCGCGCTGCGCACGATCAGGTCTGCACACTGGTGCAGGTTCCTCAGCTCGATCAGGTCGGTGGTGACGCGGAAATGGCCGTAATAGTCGTCGATCTCGCTCGCCAGCAGGTCGATGCGGTGCTTGGCGCGCTCCAGCCGCTTGGTGGTGCGCACGATGCCGACATAGTTCCACATCATCCGGCGGATCTCGGTCCAGTTCTGCTTGATCACCACTTCCTCGTCGGAATCGGTCACCCGGCTTTCGTCCCACGGACGGATGGCAGGCGGATCGTCGAGCGAATCCCACGCGGCAAGAATGTCGCGCGCGGCGGCATCGCCGAACACGAAGCATTCGAGCAGCGAGTTGGAGGCGAGACGATTGGCCCCATGCAGCCCGCTTTCGGTGACCTCGCCCGCGGCCCACAACCCCGGCAGGTCGGTGCGTCCGGCAAGGTCGATCACCACGCCGCCGCAGGTATAATGCTGCGCGGGCACCACCGGGATCGGCCCCGTGGTCATGTCGATCCCCAGCCCCAGCAGCTTTTCGTGGATGGTGGGGAAATGCTCCTTCACGAATGCGGGCGGCTGGTGGCTGATGTCGAGATGCACGTAATCGAGGCCATAGCGCTTGATCTGGTCGTCGATGGCGCGCGCCACCACGTCGCGCGGGGCCAGCTCCATGCGTTCGGGATCATAGTCCGCCATGAAGCGGTGGCCGGTTTCCGGGTGGTAGAGCCGCCCACCCTCGCCGCGCACAGCCTCTGTAATCAGGAAGTTCTTGACCTCGAGATTGTAGAGGCAGGTGGGGTGGAACTGCATCATTTCCATGTTGGAAACCCGCGCGCCTGCGCGCCAGGCCATGGCGATGCCGTCCCCCGTCGCGCCGCGCGGCGCGGTGGAGAACTGGTACACGCGCCCTGCCCCGCCCGCCGCCATGACGGTGGCGCGCGCGGTAAAGGCTTCCACCTGGCCGGTGGTGGTATCAAGCGCATAGGCACCCCACACCCGGCCAGAGCCTGAATACTTCACCTCGTGCCGACCGCTGATCAGGTCGATGCAGCTGTGATCGGGCAGCAGGGTGATATTGGGGCTTTCCTCTGCCGCCTTCAGCAGCGCGGCCTGTACCGCCCAGCCCGTGGCATCATGCACATGCACAATGCGGCGATGCGAATGGCCACCCTCGCGGGTAAGGTGCAGGTCGCCGCCCTCGCGGTTGAAGGGCACACCCAGCGCGCACAGCCGGTCGATCGCGGCAGGCGCGCCCTCGATCACGAATTCCACCGTCTCCCGGTCGTTCAGGCCGGCGCCGGCCACCATGGTGTCGCGGATATGGTCATCGAAGGTGTCGCCCGCATCCAGCACGGCGGCGATCCCGCCCTGCGCCCAGGCCGTGGAGCCGCTGGTGAGCTTGCCCTTGGCCAGCACCAGCACGCGCCGCGTGGTGGCCAGCGTCAGCGCCGCCGTCAGCCCGGCCGCGCCAGAGCCGATGACCAGCACGTCGTAATCGGTTGAAGCTGCATTCATCGCCTGCATCCCTTGCCCGCTTGCCCGCATAGCCGCAAGGGCGCAGCAATAGCAAAACCACGGCAAGGCATTGGCGCAGGAACCTGACCAGGCATATCCATCCAGCAATGGCGCAATGCACAATTTGCCAAACCCGCTGACGCCCCCGGTATTTCCGCGCGAACGCCCGGATACCGCGCTTTAACCATCATTTTACCTGATACGCAGATGTTCAGGCGTGATGAACCACTCTGCCTCTTCGAGCCGGATTGCCGATGCATTGGCGCGCCTGCACCTGCGCTGCCTGCTCAACCGCCACGAACCGGCCGGACGCCGGGCGGAATGGAATGGCGAGACCTACCTGGCCCGCTGCGAACATTGCGACGCGCCGATCTTTCGCCTGAAAAAGGGCCAGTGGCGACGTGACCGGCGCCGCAGCCGCGCGCATCCCTAGTCCTTCGCGCAGCGTCCGGGCGCTGCCCGTCAGGCGCTGCCGGTCAGCTGGACAAAGACATCCTCCAGGTCCGCCTCGCGAGTGGTGACGTCCTCGATCGCATAGCCGTGCTGCTGAATCAGGGCGAGCACCTGCCCCGCCGTAGTGCCGCTGGTGTCATAAGTCACTTCGAGCACCCGCGGCTCGACCACTTCGGCCTTGGTGAAGCACGGCTCCATGATCGGGCCGCCGAGGTCCTTGTCGACACTGACGCGGACGATCTTCTCGCCCATCATTCCCACCAGTTCACGCGTGGGCTTGTTGGCGATCAGTTCACCGTGGTTGATGATGGCGATCTGCTCGCACAGCTCCTCGGCCTCTTCGAGGTAATGCGTGGTCAGCACCACGGTCACGCCCTCGGCATTCAGCTCGCTCACCAGTTCCCACAGCTGCTTGCGCAGTTCCACGTCGACGCCCGCCGTGGGCTCGTCCAGCACCAGGATCGGCGGTGAATGCACCATGGCCTTGGCGATCAGCAGCCGCCGCTTCATCCCGCCTGAAAGCGTGCGGGCATAGGCGTTGCGCTTGTCTTCCAGCCGCACTGCCTTCAGCAGTTCCTCGGAGCGCCGCAGGGCCTTGGGAATGCCGTAGAACCCGCCCTGGTTTTCCAGCACCTCGAACGGCGTGAAGAACGGGTCGAAGACGATTTCCTGCGGCACGATGCCGATCTGCAGCTTGGCATTGCGATGATCGTGATCGATGTCGTGGCCCCAGATCTTCACCTGCCCGCCGGTCTTGTTGACCAGGCCTGCCATGATGTTGATGAGCGTGGACTTGCCCGCGCCATTGGGGCCGAGCAGGCCGAACACGCTGCCTTGCGGCACGTCGAAGCTCACGCCCTTCAACGCCGGCTTGGGGTCGGAATTCTTGCTGCCCGCATATTCCTTGACGAGATCGCGGATTTCGATTGCTGCTTCGGCCATGGAACGTGCCCTTAGGGGCTTTTCCAGCCTCGCGTAAAGCGATAGAGGCGCTGGTTATGGATCACGCACCTGAAACAACCATCGTCGATAGCCCGCGCATCTGGTGTGACGGCGCCGGCGACATTCGCGGCGGCGAGAACTACAAGCCGGCCAGCCTGGGCCATCCGCGGGTGTGGATGGAGATCGACGAGAAGGGCTATGTCGACTGCGGCTATTGCGACCGGCGCTTCGTGCTGAAGGGTGGCCCGGCGGACGATGGCAAGGTGCCCGATGCCTCCATCACGGGAGCTGTTGCCTGACCGTTTCCGCCTGCCCGCGGCAACCGCCTTGTCAGCATGGGTTCAGGACTTGTGTGATATTGTTACGCACATCAGGAGACGAATCATGCTGAAAGCACTTTCCATTACTGCCGCTTCGCTGGCGCTTGCGATCAGCGCCGCGCCGCTTTCCGCGCAGGACCGCGAGGAGCGCGCCGAGCAGGCCTTCCAGGAGCTGATCGAAGGACGCACCGCGGGCGAACCGACCAATTGCATCAACACTTTCCAGCCCAACCGCTTGCGGGTGGAGGAACATGTCGGCCTCGTCTACGAACGCGGCGACACCATCTGGGTGGCCCGGGCCCGCAATCCCGAGAACCTCAGTCACTGGGATGTGCCGGTGATCGAACGGTACGGCTCGCGCCTGTGCACCAATGATGTGATGCGGACGATCGATCGCACTTCGGGGATGTTCAGCGGCGTGCTGATGCTCGACGATTTCGTGCCCTACACCCGTAACGCCGATTCTGCCGACGGCTGATAGATAAGCCCTTGCAGCAAGGCAGGGGTCAGCTCGCAAAGGTTAGCCTCGCCCGTGCGTACGGCAATCGCGGTGGATCTGCGCCAGGAGGCAGCAGCCCGGCGCCCGCCTGCCACCGCGCATTGCCATTTGCCAGCCCGTGCTTTCGGGCATAGCTTGGCGTGTGCGAGACAAGAGCGAGAGGGGAGACAAGCGCATGGCCATGCGTTTCGCGGTCTGGTGGGTGCGGCTGGTCTATGTCGCGTGGATGGTGCCGGCAGGGCTCAACCACTTCGTCCGACTCTATCCGCAACCGGGCGGCGCCAACCCGCTGAGCGACGGGGTTTTCACGGCGCTGCTGGATTCGGGCATGTTTACGCTGGTCAAAGCGGTGGAACTGGCAGCCGGGCTGATGATCCTCTTCGGCTTTCGCGTCCCGTTGGCGCTGGTCATGGTGCTGCCGGTCAGCTTCACCGTTTGGTATTGGGATACCGAATTGCAGGGATGGTGGAGCACCTCTGCCGTCTATGGCTGGGCCGTGATCAGCTGCAACCTGTTCCTGCTCTACGCCTATCGCGCCAGCTACAGGACATTATGGGAAGGATACGATCCTCCAGGCTGGCCTTGTACGAAGACCGGCGCGGAACAGGTGCAGCCGTGATGCGCCCGATCGACATGCTGCGCATCGCGCTTGGCCTGATCATGGTGCCCAGCGCGCTCGCCTATTTCCTGCCGGACGTGCTGCCGTGGGTGCGCACCGCGACGTGGGCCGAGCCGATGAGCGTGCGACTGATGGGGCAACTGGATGCCAGCGGGTTGCTGGCCGTGGCCAAGTTCATCCAGCTGACCGGTGGCCTTGCCCTGCTGCTCAATCGCGCCGTGCCCTTCGCGCTGGCGGCCATGGCAGCCGTAAACGTGTGCGGCGCTTTTGTTGCCGTGCTGATCGAAGGCGCGCCGCTGCTGGGCACGCTGGCGCTGGGCGTGCTGGCGCTGAACGCGACGCTGATGTTCACTTACCTGCCCGCCTATCGCGCCATGCTGGTCGCAGGGGCAGTTGCCGACGGCGAGGAAGCCGAACCGGGCGCGCGTTTCGAAAGTCTGTTCGTCAATCCGCTGGCAGGCGCCAGCCGCACGGCCTGCCTGTTCGCCGCCATGCCGCTGGCAGGCGCATGGCTGTTCTACTGGCAGGTGGTCCCCTTCGGCAATGGCCCCACCGGACTGGTGGTGCTGGTGTTCCCCACGCTGGTGTGGCTGGTGAACCTGCTGCGCGCGAAGGCCTAGGCTCTAGGAATCCCACCCGGTCTTGGCGATCACCTGCTTGCCGACCCACCACGAGAGCGGGATCGAGACAACAAAACCGCCCGCTGCGGCGAGGGCGATTTCCTGCCACCCGGCCCACATGTTCATGCCCAGGATCGCAATCACGGCAATGCCCATCAGGGTGGTGGCGATCACCGGAAACAGCACCAGCATCATCTTGAACATTCGTTTGGCTCCTCAAATGCGATGGCGCTGCCATTGCCTGCTCACGCGCCCAAGGCATTGACGCATATCAAGCATGCACGCGACCAGGGGCTGCCCGAATGGCATGGTGCCCTTGGGGGCCTGACGGCGAAGAACAGTGCACCCTACCTGGCGTACCGCCCGAAACCGGCCCCAGGCCGGTTTCGCAAAAAGCTTACTCCCACTCGATCGTGCCCGGCGGTTTGGAGGTATAGTCATAGACCACGCGGTTGATGCCCTGCACCTCGTTGACGATGCGGGTGGCGACGCCGGTGAGGAAGTGAGCATCGAACGGATAGACGTCTGCCGTCATGCCATCGGTGCTGGTGACGGCGCGCAGGCCGCAGACGCTGTCGTAGGTGCGCCCGTCGCCCATCACGCCCACGGTCTTCACCGGCAGCAGCACGGCAAAGGCCTGCCAGATCGCATCGTACAGGCCGGCAGAGCGGATTTCCTCGAGGTAGATGGCATCGGCCTTGCGCAGGATGTCGCAGCGTTCCTTGGTCACTTCGCCGGGGATGCGGATGGCAAGGCCGGGGCCGGGGAACGGGTGACGACCAACGAACATCTCGGGCAGGCCGAGTTCGCGGCCCAGTTCGCGCACCTCGTCCTTGAACAGTTCGCGCAAGGGTTCCACCAGCTTCATGTTCATGCGCTCGGGCAGGCCGCCCACGTTGTGGTGGCTCTTGATTGTCACCGATGGTCCGCCGGTGAAGGAAACGCTCTCGATCACGTCGGGATAGAGCGTGCCCTGCGCCAGGAAATCGGCACCGCCGATCTTGTTCGCCTCTTCCTCGAACACCTCGATGAATTCGGCACCGATGAACTTGCGCTTGGCTTCCGGGTCGGTGACCCCGGCAAGGCCCGCCATGAAGCGTTCCTCTGCATCCACCACCACCAGCGGGATGTTGTAGTGGTCGCGGAACATGGTCTCGACCTGCTGCCGCTCGTTCAGGCGCAGCAGGCCATGATCGACGAAGACGCAGGTCAGCTGGTCGCCGATGGCTTCGTGGATCAGGATCGCCGCGACCGAGCTGTCGACCCCGCCCGACAAGCCGCAGATCACCTTGCCATCGCCCACCTGCTCGCGGATCTCCGCGATCTTGGTCTCGCGATAGGCGGCCATGGTCCAGTCGCCCGCCAGCCCGCAGACGTGGCGCACGAAATTGGCCAGCAGCCGGGCGCCGTCGGGGGTGTGGTAGACTTCGGGATGGAACTGCGTGCCGTAGTACTTGCGCGCCTCGTCAGCGATCACCGCGAAAGGCGCGCCGTCGCTGGTGGCGACGATCTCGAACCCCTCGGCAAAGCGGGTCACCTTGTCGCCGTGGCTCATCCACACCTGGTGCCGCTCGCCCACCTGCCACAGGCCGTCGAACAGCGCGCAGTCCTGCGTGACGGTGAGGAAAGCGCGGCCGAATTCGCCGCCATCGCCGGTTTCGTGGCCAGGCCGTACCTCGCCGCCCAGCTGGTGCGTCATCACCTGCTGGCCGTAGCAGATACCAAGGATCGGCAGGCCGGAGTCGAACAGCACCCGCGGCGCACGCGGGCTTCCTTCCTCGCACACGCTGGCGGGCGAGCCTGAAAGGATGATGCCCTTGGGGTTCATCCGGTTGAAGGCCTCTTCGGCCTGGCTGAAGGGGGCGATCTCGGAATAGACGCCGGCCTCGCGCACACGGCGCGCGATCAACTGCGTTACCTGGCTGCCGAAATCGACGATGAGGATGGAATCGGGGAGATGATCTGCCTGCATGGCAGCGCTCTGCCCAAAGGCTGCGGTCCTGTCCAGCGCAAGGCCGTATTGGCCCACCGTCACACTGTTGCAAAACACGCAACACTTGTCGATTATTTCGCATTTGCAAAACAATCATCCAGTCGCCATCTGCGCCGAGCAAACGGGAATGACCTCCGAGGCCACCCCGCTCAACCAACCATGACAGGACGATGTAACCATGCGGCATTTTGCCCCCAATATCCTTGCATCGCTCGCAGCCATTACCGTCAGCACCACGCTGCTGATCGGCATCCTGTAAGAGCGCAGCGCAAGTGACCCCTTAGGCGCGGGAGCCTCTCCCCCAATCCCCTGTTCCCGTGCCGAACTGATGGCCGCCCCTCCCCCAAGGGGCGGCCATTTTTCTATCTGTGGAACATATGGGCGAAAGCTTCCCTATCGAGGGCGGGATTCCTATATGTTCAAACATGGAAAATACGCCCGAAACCAATCCCGAAAAGCCTGCCCAGAAGGGCGAATATGACGCCGAAAGCATCAAGGTGCTCAAGGGCCTCGATGCCGTGCGCAAGCGCCCCGGCATGTACATTGGCGACACCGACGACGGATCCGGCCTGCACCACATGGTGTTCGAGGTGTCGGACAACGCCATCGATGAGGCGCTGGCAGGCCACTGCGACCTGGTGCTGATCGAGCTGAACCCCGACGGCAGCGTGTCGGTGGAAGACAATGGCCGCGGCATCCCGGTGGACATCCACAAGGAAGAAGGCGTCTCCGCCGCCGAAGTCATCATGACCCAGCTGCACGCGGGCGGGAAGTTCGAGAACACCAGCGACGACAACGCCTACAAGGTCTCGGGCGGCCTGCACGGCGTGGGCGTTTCGGTGGTGAACGCTCTGTCCGAATGGCTGGAACTGCGCGTGTGGCGCAATGGCCGCGAACACTGGATGCGCTTCGAACATGGCAACGCGGTCGAACCCTTGCGCGAGGTGGGCGATGCCCCGCCGGTTGCAGGCAATGGCGACGACAATGGCCTGAAGAAGGGCACCCGCGTCACCTTCAAGGCTAGCGAAGAGACCTTCAAGAACGTCACCGAGTTCGATTTCGACAAGCTGGAACACCGCTACCGCGAACTTGCCTTCCTCAATTCCGGCGTGCGCATCCTGCTGCGCGACATGCGGCACGAGGAAGTGCAGGAACACGACCTGTTCTACGAAGGCGGCATCGCGGCCTTCGTGAAGTGGCTGGATCGCAACAAGCAGGCGCTGGTACCCGAGCCGATCTCGGTTTCCGCCGAGAAGGACGGCATCGGCATCGACGTGGCGCTGGAATGGAACGATTCCTACTACGAGAACGTGCTGTGTTTTACAAACAACATCCCACAGCGTGACGGCGGCACCCACCTGGCTGCCTTCCGCGCCGCGCTCACCCGCACGCTCAACAACTATGCCAATGCCGCAGGGCTGCTGAAGAACGCCAAGGTCTCGCTCTCGGGCGAGGACATGCGCGAAGGGCTGACCGCGATCGTTTCGGTCAAGCTGCCCGATCCCAAGTTCGGTAGCCAGACCAAGGACAAGCTGGTCTCCTCCGAAGTACGCCAGCCGCTGGAAAGCCTGATGGGCGAGAAGATGACCGAATGGCTGGAGGAAAACCCCGCCGACGCCAAGGCCATCGTACAGAAGATCATCGACGCTGCCGCCGCCCGCGAAGCCGCGCGCAAGGCCCGCGAGATGAGCCGCAAGGGCGCTATGAGCGTCGCCAGCCTGCCGGGCAAGCTGTCCGACTGCCGCGAGCGCGATCCGGCCAAGTCCGAGATCTTCCTGGTCGAGGGTGATTCGGCCGGCGGCTCCGCCAAGAGCGGGCGCGACAGCAAGTACCAGGCGATCCTGCCGCTGAAGGGCAAGATCCTGAACGTGGAACGCGCCCGGTTCGACCGGATCATTTCCTCCAAGGAAGTGGGCACGCTGATCCAGGCCATGGGCACTGGCCTGCGCGACGAGTTCAACCTTGAGAAGCTGCGCTATCACAAGATCGTGATCATGACCGACGCCGACGTCGACGGCGCGCATATCCGCACGCTGCTGCTCACTTTCTTCCACCGCCAGATGCCCGAGATCATCAAGGCCGGGCACCTGTTCATCGCCCAGCCCCCGCTGTTCAAGGTCTCCAAGGGCAAGAGCGAGGTCTACCTGAAGGACCAGGCCGCGCTCGATCGCTACCTGGTGGAGGCGGGCCTGCAGGACCGCATCCTCGAAACCGGCGAAGGCGCGCGCTCGGGTGCGGACCTGGCCGACCTTGTCGAGCAGGCGCTGCTGCTGAAGAACCTGCTGGGCTTTGCCCCGCGCAAGTACGACGCGAGCGTGATCGAGGCGATGGCCATGGCCGGCGCGCTGGAGCCCGGCCTTTCTGCCGCTGATCGCAACCAGCGCCTGGTCCATGCGGCAGGGCAGATCCAGCTCAGCGATCCCGAGGCCGAGTGGTCCGCGCGCACCACCGAAAATGGCGATGTGCGGTTCGACCGCGTGTGGCGCGGGGTGACCGACGTGCACCTGATCGAAGCCAAGTTCCTCGACAGCGCAGAAGCACGCAAGCTGCACAGCCGCGGGGTGACGCAGGCGGAAACCTATGCCTCCCCTGCCCGGCTGGTGAAAGCCGGCAGCGCCGAGGCGCAGCCTGCGGAAACAGAGGGCGGGGAAGAGGAAGCACCATCGTTCGACCCCAACACCGCCATCACCCGCCCCAGCCAGCTGTTGGAGGCGGTGCTGGCGGCGGGCCGCAAGGGCCTTTCGATCAGCCGCTACAAGGGCCTGGGCGAAATGAACGCCGAACAGCTGTGGGAGACCACGCTCGACCCGGAAAACCGCGCGCTGCTGCAGGTGAAGGTGGAAGACGCCGACGTGACGGACGAGATCTTCACCCGCCTGATGGGCGATGTGGTGGAACCGCGCCGCGAGTTCATCCAGGACAATGCCTTGAACGTCGCCAATCTCGACATCTAGGGAGCACCAACCGCTCTGGGAGAAACATCGATGACGGCAGCGCACCATGGGCAATCGCTGGAAAAGGGCGGGTTCCTCGTCTTTCTGTCACTGGTTTCGCTGGTGCTGCTCTACATCATCTGGCCCTTCGTCGCACCGCTGCTGTGGGCCACGCTGGCAGCGATCATGTTCCAGCCGATGTACCAGTGGTTTCGCGCACGGCTGGGCGGCAGCAACCGCGCCGCCATTGCCACCTTGCTGGTGATCACCTTCGCCGTGATCATCCCGGCCTTCATGATCGGCGGCGTGGTGGTTGATCAGGCAACGTCTGTCGTGATCGCCTTCCGCGAAGGCCGGATCGACCTTGCCGGCTGGTTCAACACCATTCACGCCGCCCTGCCCGAAGTCATCCGCGAGGGGCTGGACCTCGAAGGTCTCGGCACCGCCGAACTGGTGCAGGAACGAGCGCAGGAACTGGCGCTGGAAAGCTCCGGCCTGATCGCCCAGCAGGCTGTGTCGATCACCGGCAGCGCGGTGGGCTTCGTGCTGTCTTTCGGCATCGGTCTCTACGTCGCCTATTTCCTCCTGCGCGACGGGCGCGAACTGGGCCAGCGCGTGCTCGATCACCTGCCGCTGACGCACGATATCGCACAGCAACTGGCTGATCGCTTCCTCGCCATCGTGCGCGCCACGATCAAGGGTTCAATGGTGGTCGGCCTGGTGCAAGGCGCGCTCGGTTCGATCACCTACTGGATCGCCGGCATGCCCAGCGTGGTGCTGCTGGGCCTGCTCACCGCAATCTTTTCGCTCGTTCCGGCCATCGGCCCTGCGGTAGTGTGGCTGCCGGTGGCGGTCTACCTGCTGGCCATCGGGGACATCTGGCAAGGCGTGTTGGTGCTGGTTTCGGGCGTGGCGGTGATCGGCATGGCCGACAACGTGCTGCGCCCGATCCTCGTCGGCCGTGACACCGGCATTCCCGACTGGATCATCCTGGTAACCACTTTGGGGGGTATCGCCGCCATGGGCCTTTCCGGCATCGTTGTCGGACCGCTGGTGGCAGGCCTGTTCCTTGCCGCCTGGGCCGTGCTCGCCCAGGAGCGCGGCGTCGCCGAGGGTGCACAGGAGTAGCGCGATGGACTGGCGACCCGTGCGCGCCGGCAGCCAGGAGGAACAGGTCGGTCGGCTGGTGCTTGCAGGCGTGCTGGTGGTGACCCTGCCCGCGCTGCCGTTCGGCTCTTACCTGATCTGGCCTTTCGTCATCCTCACAACCTGGTTCCACGAGATGGGCCACGGCCTCACCGCCCTGGCGACGGGCAACGCCTTTGACCTGCTGGTGATCAATGCCGACGGGTCTGGCTACGCCAGTTCGCGCATCGCCCTCGAAGGCGGCGGGCTGGACCGCGCACTGATCGCCATGGGCGGTCCGCTGGGGCCGAGCGTGATCGGCGCCGTGCTGATCCTTGCCAGCGGCGCGCACAGGTACTGGCGGCCCGCGCTGATCGTGCTGGCAGCCGCGCTGCTCCTGTCCACGCTGGTATGGGTGCGCAGTGTGGCGGGGTGGACGGTGCTGCCCTTGCTGGCGCTCGGCATCGGCTGGATCGCCTGGCGCGGCGCTCGCGGGCTGCAGCTGTTCACGCTGCAATTCCTAGGCGTGCTGGCCGCCCTCTCAATGTTTAACGACATGGACTACCTGTTTTCCGAACATGCGATGGTGGGTGGCCGCCCGATGCTGTCCGATACCGGGGCGATGGAGGCTGAGCTGCTGCTGCCGCACTGGGTCTGGGCCAGCGTGATCATAATGCTGTCAGGGCTAATGATTGGCGGAAGCCTGAAATACGCCCTCAATCACGAGGGCCATCGCTAGGCTTTCGGCGGCCACGGGATGAACGGCGATGTGCGCCGCACGTAGTCGGTAAATTCATCGCCATACTTGTCGCGCATGCCGGCCTCGGTCATCGCCGCGCCGGACCATTTCACCAGCGTGAAGGTAAGGAAAAGCGGCCCCGGCAGCGTCCACACCACAACGGCAGGCGCCACCGACATCGCCACCAGCCACACGCCCCACCACGCGCAGGCATCGCCGAAGTAGTTGGGATGGCGGGTGTAGCGCCACAGGCCCTTGTCCATCAACTTGCCCGCGTTTGCCGAATCGGCCTTGAACCGCGCCAGCTGCCAGTCGCCCAGCACCTCGAACACCATGCCGACCGCGTAAAGCGCAAGGCCCGGCCAGGCCCAAGGCCCGAGCAACTGGCCGGGTTCGGCGGCCAGAATCCCCACCTGCATGGGGCTGCTCACCAGCATGATCAGCGCGCCCTGCAGCGCAAAGACCTTCCACAAGGCCGCCACGGCATAGGCGGCGCGATCTTCGGGGTCGGGCAGCATGCGGCGATAGCGGGCGTCCTCGCCATGGCGCAGGAAGCGGCGCAGCAGGTGCAGCCCCAGCCGCGCGCCCCACACCAGCACCATCAGCGCCAGCGTGCTGGCAGCAGCGCCCGGCTCGCGCATGAGAAACGTGTTCACCGCCAGCGTAGCCATGGAAAGGCCCCACACCGCATCGATGAAGCTTACGCTGCGGATCACGGTCGCCACCAGCCACAGCAGCAACAGGCCCGTAAACAGCAGCACGGCATTGTCCAGCAACGCCTCAGTCACGGTGCTTGCCCGGACTTTCCACTTCGCCGCGCGCCTGCTTTTCCAGCAGCTCGAATCGCTCGCAGTGGGGCATGGCCTGGCGATAGAAGGCGGCGATCCGGCCAAGGTCCGCCAGGAAATCGCCGCTCGGCATGATCGGCTCGCCAAAGCCCGCGCGCCCGGTCTTTTCATCGACCCAGGCAGGCACGATCGGCACGCCTGCACCTGCGGCGATATGGTAGAACCCGCTCTTCCACCGCCCATCGGAGGAACGCGTGCCTTCGGGCGCGATCACCAGCGCAATGTCGTCCGCCTGCTCGATCGCGCGGATCACGCTCTTCACGTACCCTTGCGGCGCGGAGCGGTTTATCGGCATGCCGCCCATGTCATACATGAAGCGCGTCATCGGCCACTTGAACAGCGAATGCTTGCCGATGAAGCGGGGCATGATCCCCACCTCCTGCACGGCGCCGGCGAAGTAGATGAAATCCCAGTTGGAGGTATGCGGCGCGCCGACAAGGATGAACTTGGGCAACCTGGGCGGATGGTTGAGCAGGGTGTAACCCTTCCACCGATAGAGCCGCCGCAGCACCCACCATACCATGCGCGAAAGGAGCGTTGGCTTGCGATGATTCTGCTCTGGCACTTGCGCTCTCCCCTGCTCACCGCTTTGCACGCAGGTGGCGGGCGCAGCAAGCCTCTAGCAAGCTGTGGCGGACAGCGATGCAATCACGCGGTCGCCCACCATACGATGCCAATCGTCAGGAGCGTGACGAACACCAGCTTGCCGATGAACGCATGCACCAGCCAGCGCGGAATGCCGACTTGCGGCTTCTCGTTCTTGTCGTCGCCCATGCCCCTTACATCCTGAACACGCCGAACCGCGGAGCCTCGGATATAGGAGCCTCGAGGCAGGCGGCGAGGCTGAGGCCGAGCACGTCGCGGGTCTGGACGGGGTCGATCACGCCGTCGTCCCACAACCGCGCGGTGGCGTAGTAGGGGTTGCCTTCGTCCTCGTACTTCTGGCGGATCGGGGCCTTGAACTCCTCGGCTTCTTCGGCGCTCCAGTCGCCCGCGTCGCGGTGGACCGTGGCCAGCACGCTGGCGGCCTGTTCGCCGCCCATCACCGATATGCGCGCATTGGGCCAGGTGAACAGGAAGCGCGGGGAATAGGCGCGCCCGCACATGCCGTAGTTGCCCGCACCGAAGCTGCCGCCGATCACCACGGTGATCTTGGGCACCTGCGCGGTGGCCACCGCCGTCACCAGCTTGGCCCCGTGCTTGGCGATACCTTCCGCCTCGTACTTGCCGCCGACCATGAAGCCGGAGATGTTCTGCAGGAACAGCAGCGGAATGCCGCGCTGGCAGGCGAGCTCGATAAAGTGCGCGCCCTTCTGCGCGCTTTCGGAAAACAGCACGCCGTTATTGGCGAGGATGGCGACGGGCATGCCCCAGAGATGCGCGAAGCCGCAGACGAGGGTGGAGCCGAATTCCTTCTTGAACTCGTGAAACTCGCTGCCGTCAGTGAGCCGCGCGATCACCTCGTGCACGTCATAAGGTGCGCGCACGTCATCGGGGATGATGGAGTAGAGGTCCTCGGCATCGAACTTCGGCGGACGCGGCTCGCGCAGGTCGATCTTGGCCCCCTCGTTCGCGCCAAGGTGCGATACGATATCGCGCACGATCGTCAAAGCATGTTCGTCGTTCTCGGCGAGGTGGTCGACCACGCCGGACTTCTTCGCGTGCAACGCCCCGCCGCCAAGATCCTCGGCGGAAATCTCCTCGCCCGTCGCTGCCTTCACCAAGGGAGGCCCGGCAAGGAAGATGGTGCCCTGCTCGCGCACGATCACGCTCTCGTCGCTCATCGCAGGGACATAGGCCCCGCCCGCGGTGCACGATCCCATCACGCAGGCGATCTGGGGAATGCCTTGCGCACTCATCTGCGCCTGGTTGTAGAAGATGCGGCCGAAATGGTCGCGGTCGGGGAAGACTTCGGCCTGGTGCGGCAGGTTCGCCCCGCCGCTGTCCACCAGGTAGACGCACGGCAGGCGGTTCTGCTGCGCGATCTCCTGCGCCCTCAGGTGCTTCTTCACCGTCATCGGATAGTAGCTGCCGCCTTTCACCGTGGGATCGTTGGCGGCGATCATCACCTGCCGGCCAGAGACACGCCCGATGCCCGCGATCATGCTCGCGCCGTTCACATCCCCTTCGTACATGCCGTTCGCCGCCAGCTGGCCGATCTCGAGGAACGGCGAACCGGGATCGAGCAGCCGCTCCACCCGTTCCCTTGGCAGCAGCTTGCCGCGCGCCACGTGCCGCTCGCGGTGCCGCTCGCTGCCGCCCAGCGCGGCTTCGGCCACCTTCTCGCGCAGCTCCTCGGCCAAGGCACGGTTGTGCCTTGCGCGGGCCTTGGCGTCAGGGCTCTCAAGGTCGAGCGAGGAGGTGAGGATCGGTGCGGTCATTCGCTGCCCATGTCCAGATGCTGGGCCATGAACGGCAGCACCACGGAACTGAAGCGCTCGCCGATACGGTTGACGTGGTTGCCTTCGTAGGTCTCGAAAATGTGCTCCACGCCGAAGCGGTCGAGCTGCTGGCTGATCAGCGTGTCGTCGGCGATCAGGCCATCCTGCGTGCCCACGTCAGAGCCGATGGCGGCGAAACTTTCCAGGGCGCTCACGTGGCTGGCGACCATGGCATAGGGCGAATTGGCCGCCCACTGCGCGATCACGTGCTCGTCGACGCTGCCGTCCTCGGCCAGCGGCCATTGCACGTAGAACGGCGGATTGGTGGGATCGGGCGCCCAAGCGGTGGCGCTGGCCAGCCCGGCGCGCATGCCGAAACCAGACTCGTCCACGCCTTCGCGCGGCACGGCGGCCATGGCGGCGGCGCTTTCGGGCGTCTCGGTGCGCGGGGAGACGCAGCAGGCGCTCTGCGCCCAGATCGCGTTGAACGCCTGCGGGTGCGTCATGCCGACAACCCAGGTGCCGTAGCCGCCCATCGAATGGCCCGCGAGGCCCCGCCCTTCACGGTTCGGGATCGTGCGGTAGTTGGCGTCGATATAACGCACCAGGTCGGTGGCCAGAAAATCGCGGAAATTGCCCACGGTGACGCTGTTCGAATACATCGATCCGCCCATGGCCGTCAGCGTATCGGGCACCACCACGATGAACTCGCGCCCCGCAGCGGCATTGTCGGCCACGGCGGTGGGCACCTGCATGTAATCGTAGAAATCGCGTCCCGAGATGGCGAAACCGTGCAGGTAATAGACCACCGGGTAATGCCGCGTGGGGCTGCTGGCATAGCTTGGCGGTAGCACCACCATCACGCTGCGATCGGCACTGTTGCCTTCGAGGTTGCCTTCCAGCGTGGCGCCATGAACCAGCACCTCCTCCACCGTGATGCCATCGGGGATGACGGCGTCGGGCGCGGTGATGTTCTGCGCGGCGGCAGGAACAGCGACGAGCGCGGCAAGGGCGACAATTGCGTGCTTAAACATGGGCTCTACTCCCGGTCCAGGTGCTGGGCGAAGAATGGCAGCACCTCGGTGCGGATGCGTTCGCGAATGCGGTTGCCATGGTCGCCTTCGTACAGTTCAAAATCGTAGGCAACGCCGAACCGGTCGAGCTCGGCGCGGAACTGGGCATTGCCTTCAAGCAGGAAGTCCTGATCGCCGATGTCCATGGCGAAGCCTTCCAGCGCGCTGAGTTCGGGCAGGAACTGGGGCACCAGCACCACCGGCGCATTGGCGGCCAGGCGCTGGTTCACCAGCGGATCGATGGTGCCGTCTTCGCGCAGGCCGGTATCGACGTGCAGGAAGTTGTCGGCGCTTGGGTCGGGCGACCAGGTTGCCAGCGTCGATACTCCGGCCAGCTGCCCGAATTCAGCATTGGCAACGTCTTCCTCGCTCATGCCCTCGATCATGCGCGCCTGCTCCGGCGTCATTTCCATCGGCGGCAGACAGCAGGCGCTCATCATGTAGATGCTGGAGAACACGCCCGGACGGTGCATGGCGATACGGATCGTACCGTATCCGCCCATCGAATGCCCCGCCAGCCCGCGCGAGGCAGGATCGGCCAGGGTGCGGTAATTGGCATCGACCCAGTTCACCAGATCGTCTGCCACCATGCTTTCATAGTCGCCCACCACGGGGCCGGAGGAATAGAAGCCGCCGCGCAGTTTCGAGAAGCCGTCGGGCATGACCATGATGAAGTCGTGGCCGGCTTCGCTTGAAGCCTGGACCGCCTCGTCCAGCCGGAAGCCTGCCTGCTGCACCTCCACCGGCATCCAGTAGCCGTGCAGGAAATAGACCACCGGATAACGCCGGTCGGGATTTTCGTCATAGCCGGGCGGGGTAACGACCACGACTTTGCGCGTGGTGGAATTGCCTTCGAGATTGCCCGCCAGCGAGGGGGCCTCGAAGGTCAACTGCTCGACCCGCGCGCTTTCCTGCGCGGTGGCGGGCACGGCGATCAGCAGCGCGGCGGCTGCGGCGATGGCGGTTTTCAGCAAGCTTTCTCTCCCCAAAGTGCCTGTCACTAGGCGCCGATCAGCTCCCTCCCGATCAGCATTCGCCTGATTTCGTTCGTTCCGGCGCCGATGTCCAGCAGCTTGGCATCGCGCAGGTAGCGCTCCACCGGCCACTCGGTGGTGTAGCCCGCCCCGCCCAGCGCCTGCACAGCCTCGCCCGCTGCGCGGAAGGCGTTTTCCGATGACAGCAGGATTGCGCCTGCCGCGTCGAAGCGGGTGGTCTGCCCGGCATCGGCTGCGCGGGCCACGGCATAGGTGTAGGCGCGCGCCGATTGCAGCGCGACGTACATGTCCGCCACCTTGGCCTGGATCAGCTGGAAGGCGCCGATCGGCTTGCCGAACTGCTGCCGCTCGCGAACGTAGGGGATCACGGTGTCGAGGCAGGCCTGCATGATGCCCAGCTGCACGCCGGAGAGCACCACGCGCTCGTAATCCAGCCCACTCATCAGCACCTTTACGCCCTGGCCCACTTCGCCCAGCACGTTTTCTTGCGGCACGTGGCAATCCTCGAACACCAGTTCACTGGTGGGGGAGCCCTTCATGCCCATCTTTGCGATCTTCTGCCCGCAGGAAAAGCCGGGCATGTCCTTCTCGATCAGGAAGGCGGTGATACCCTTGCTGCCTGCATCCATGTCGGTCTTGGCATAGACCACCAGCGTTTCGGCATAGTGGCCGTTGGTGATCCAGAACTTGGTGCCGTTAAGCAGGAAGCCACCCTGAACGGCGTCGGCCTTCAGCTTCATGCTGACCACGTCCGACCCTGCCCCGGGCTCGCTCATCGCCAGCGATCCTACGTGTTCCCCCGAGATCAGGCCGGGCAGGTACTTCGCCTTCTGCTCAGCATTGCCCCAGCGGGCGATCTGGTTGACGCACAGGTTGGAATGGGCGCCGTAGGAGAGGCCGACAGAGGCGCTGGCGCGGCTCACCTCTTCCACCGCGATGGTGTGTTCGAGATAGCCAAGGCCGGTGCCGCCGTCCTCCTCACTCACGGTCATGCCGTGCAGGCCCAGTTCGCCCATTTCCGGCCACAGCTCCTGCGGAAACCAGTCCTCGGCATCCACTCTGGCTGCCAGCGGGGCAATCCGCTCGTCAGCAAAGCGAGCGACGCTTTCGCGGATCATCTGGGCTTCTTCGGTAAGGCCGAAATCGAAATCGGGGGTAGCGCGCATGGCGTGAAATGCTCCTGTGTTCGCCTTCCGCCTGTAGCAAGCGCGCGAGACAAGGCAAACAGGTTACAATCGAAACCGATTAACTTTGCTATGATTCGCAATGCGAGGCAGCTAGATTATTGCCCGATGACTCTGAACGACCCTCTCCAGGCCTCGGCCATGCCCGAACCCGCTGCCGAATTTGCGGAGGAGACAGCGCGGCTGGACGTGGTCGAGAGCTTCGAGGCCGAGGCGCTGGAGGATGATCCGGAACTGCAGGCCATCGTCGAATTTGCCGCCAAGCTGTGCAAGGTCCCGGCATCGATGGTGACGCTGCTGGAGAAGGACAAGCAGCTGTTCCTGGTGCGCGAAGGGATCGCAGAACGGGAAACGCCGCGCGATGTCGCCTTCTGCAACCACACGCTGGGCCATGCCGGCCTGCTGGAGGTGCCCGACGCGCCTGCTGATCCGCGCTTTGCCGACAATCCGCTGGTCACCAATGAACCGCACGTTCGCTATTACGCCGGGCAGCCACTGGTGTCTGACGAAGGTGCCTCGATCGGCACACTGTGCGTGATCGATACCGCGGCGCGCGCCGCCCCGCTCGACGATTTCCAGCGCGAAGGCATGGCGGTGCTGGCGCAGGCAGCCATGCGGCGGCTGGAAACGCGGCGCTCCGCCTTGCAGGCCAACCGCGCCATCGCCGAGCGCGAACAGCGCCTACAGCGCATGATCGAGGGTGTGCCGCAGATCGCCTGGTCAGCCGACAACCTCGGCAATTTCGACTATTACAACAGGCGCTGGACCGAAGTGACCGGCGCCCCGCCGCCCCCGACGGCGGCGGATTGGCAGCCCTTTCTCCATCCCGATGACTTCGAAGAGACTTTCGCCGAATGGCAGCAGCGTTTTGCCGCCGGGGAGCAATTCGATGCCGAGTTTCGCCTGAAGCGCGCAGACGGATCGTGGGTGTGGGTGCTGGGCCTGGCGGTGCCGGTGGTGGAAAACGAGGGCGAGCCCGTGCGCTGGTTCGGCACCGTCACCGATATCGACGAGGTCCATCAGGCGCTGGAAGAGCGTGACCTGCTGGCCAAGGAACTTGCGCACCGGATCAAGAACATCTTCGCCGTCGTCATCGGCCTCGCCATGCTCAAGGCGCGCAAGGCGCCCGAGCATGAACCCTTCGCGAAAGACCTGACCCGCGTGCTGCAGGCGCTGGGCCGCGCGCATGAATTCGTGCGTCCTGACGACGGACCGTTGCAGGACAGCTTCAAGGGCCTGCTCGAAGCACTGTTCGCACCCTATTCCGACAACGACGATGCCCCGCGCGTGCGGATTTCCGGTGCCGATACGACAATCTGCCAGCGCGCCGCCACGCCGCTGGCGCTGGTGTTCCACGAACTGGCCACCAATTCCGCCAAATATGGCGCGCTGTCCGCCGACAATGGTCATGTTGACCTCGCCATGCGCGATGCCGGCGATGCCATCGCCCTCACCTGGACCGAGCATGGCGGCCCGCCGGTGCAGGAGACAAGCGAGAGCGGCTTCGGCTCGCGGCTGGTGGAAATGAGCGTGACCGGACAATTGCAGGGCAGCTGGGAGAGGCGCTTCGAACCGGACGGGCTGGTGGTCGAACTGACCATGGCGAAAGCCGCGCTGACCGGTTGAATGAACGGCGCGCCGCCTGCCTTCCTGTGCTTCGACAGGCTCTCAAAATCCTACGATAGCGTGATCGCGGTGCGCGAGGTCTCGCTGGCCATCGCGGCAGGTGAATTCGTGGCGCTGGTGGGGGCATCGGGCTCGGGCAAGTCGACCCTGCTCAAGTGCATCAACCGGCTGGTGGAGCCGACGAGCGGCCGCGTGCTACTGGACGGGCAGGACGTGCTGGCAGGGCCGCCAGCCCGGCTGCGTCGCCGTATCGGCTATGTCTTCCAGGGCGTTGGCCTGTTCCCGCACATGAGCGTGGGTGAGAATGTGGCGCTGACCCCGCGACTCGAAGGCGAGGTGCTGGCCGCAGCGCGCATTGCCGATCTGCTCGAACTGGTCGAGCTCGACCCGGCCATGGCTGACCGCCTGCCGACCGAACTGTCGGGCGGGCAGCGCCAGCGCGTGGGCGTGGCGCGGGCGCTGGCTGGCGATTCGCACCTGCTGCTGATGGACGAGCCGTTCGGCGCGCTCGATCCGATCACCCGCGGCCAGCTGGGCGAGCGCGTACGCCGCCTGCATGACCAGCTCGAACTCACCACGCTGATGGTGACGCACGACATGGCAGAAGCCCTGCTGCTCGCCACCCGCGTGCTGGTGATGGATGCGGGGTGCATTGTGGCAGACGAGACTCCGCAAGCGCTGCTGGCAGGCGCGGGGGGTGAGGTGGCGCAGGCGCTGATCGAAGTCCCGCGCGAACAGGCACGCCGCCTTGCCGGGATCAGCGAATGAGCGCGCTGGTCGAAGCCCTGCTTGGCCTTGGCCCGCAGATGGCCGAACACGTGCTGCTGTGCGCCGCCGCCGTGGCGCTGGGCATCGCTGTTGCCTTGCCACTGGCGGTCTGGGCCAGCCGCTCGCCCCCCGTTGCACGCGTGACGCTGGGCTTTGCCAGCCTTGTGCAGACCATCCCCGCACTGGCGCTGCTGGCGCTGTTCTTCCCGATCCTGCTGGCCGCGCGCGCCCTGTTCGGCGAGGGGCTGCCGACGCTGGGCTTCCTGCCCGCATGGCTGGCGCTGGCGCTTTATGCCCTGCTGCCGATCCTCAGGAACGCCGTTATCGCACTCACCAATCTCGATGCCGAGCTGATCGAGGCAGCAGACGGGCTGGGCATGACCAGCTGGCAGAAGCTGCGGCTGGTCGAGGCGCCGCTGGCTGCGCCTTACGTGATGGCCGGCATTCGCACCGCCAGCGTGTGGACCATCGGCGCAGCGACACTGGCCACCACCATCGGCCAGCGCAGCCTTGGCGATCCGATCTTCGCCGGATTGCAGACGCAGAACTGGGTGCTGGTGCTCGCCGGCTGCATTGCCAGCGCCGCGCTGGCGCTGGTGGCCGATGGCTTGCTGGGGCTGGTGGAGCGCGGCTTTGCCATGCGGCGCCCACGGCTGGTAATCGCAGGCGCATTGCTGGCGCTGGCGGGCATAGCCGGGGCGGCTGTCTCGCTGCTCGAGTGGCGCGACGACGCGCGCGAGACGGTGGTAATCGGGGCCAAGAGTTTCTCCGAGCAGTATATCCTTGCCCGCACCATCGGACAGGTGCTGGCGCAGGCAGGCTTTGCCGTCGAATATCGCGAGGGGCTGGGTTCGGCGGTGGTGCACAATGCCGTGGCCAGCAACGCGATCGACGTGTTGGTCGACTATACCGGCACGTTGTGGACCAACCAGCTTGAACGCACGGACAATCCGGGGCGCGCAGCGATGTACGAGCAGATCGTGCGCTGGGAAGCGGATACCACCGGCGTACGCGTGCTCGGACGACTGGGGTTCGAGAATGCCTATGGCCTGGCCGTGACGCAGGAAACCGCGCACCAATACGGCCTCGCCACCATCGCTGACCTCGCCCGTGTCGCCCCGCAGCTGACCATTGGCGGCGATCCCGAATGGTTCGAACGACCCGAGTGGGTGGCCGTGCGCGACGCCTATGGCCTGCGCTTTGCCGCACAGCGCACCTATGCACCCACCTTCATGTATAATGCGCTTCGCTCTGGCGAGGCGGACGTGATCAGCGCCTACACCTCCGACGGACGGATCGCAGCGGAAAACCTTGTGGTGCTGGAAGACCCGCATGAGGCGCTGCCCAGCTACGATGCCATCGTGCTCGTCTCCCCACGCATGGCCGGGAACGCGCAACTTGTCGCAGCGCTCCAGCCGCTGCTGGGCGCGGTGGACGTGGAAACCATGCGGCAGGCGAACTACGCGGTGGACCGCGACGAGGACAAGCGATCACCCGAACAGGCGGCCGAGTGGTTGCTCAGCGCTATTCCTCGCTGAAGCCGGCCCCATCAGGCCAGTCGGGGCCGGCCAGGCCCATCACCTTGAACAGCTCGCCCATCTGGTCCGGCTCGATCAGCCGGTCGCGGGCACGCATGAGGGCATCGCGGTGGTGCGGGGCGAAGTCTGCAAGAGCATCGGCGCGGTCGCGAATGCCGAGGCGAGTGAGCCAATCGCCTTGCGTCACCGTGCCCAGCACGCGGGCATCGCGCGAGCGGGCGATCAGTTCCATCTGCGCGAAATCGACATGCGCTGTCAGGTCAGCATCACCCGGCGCATCGAAAATGCCGATCTTTGTGTGGTCCTTCACCGCCTGCAGCGTCGATCCGCTGTGTCCGTGAGTATAACCATAGTCGATGAACACCGCCGCGCCACCCTGGCTGGCAAGGCGGCCTGCCACTTCGAACATGATCGAGGCGCAGGCGGGCGAGGTCTCTATCACCGTGCCGGACGGATCGCTGCGGCGCGCCTCGGGCACGGCGGAATCCATCGGCTGCCGGCCCGGCGTTTCAACGAACTGGCCCTCGCCATCCACCGCCACCATGACCTCGCGCCAGCCTTCGTTCGTCTTCACCAGCTGGCGCACCGGCAGGGCATCGAGGAATTCGTTGGCCACCAGCAGGAGCGGCCCTTCCATCGGGATGGTGGAAAGGTCGCGGTGCTGGATCGCATCGGGCACCTGCGCCAGCTGCGCGTCGCGCATCCCGCGCGAGGTTTCGACAAGGTGCATCTTGGGCACCAGGCCATAGCGCTTCATCGCCCGCTGCGCATCGCGCGCCAGCGTGCCCCGGCCCGGCCCCAACTCGACATAGTGGACGGGCTCGGTGCGCCCGGCGCGAATCCACATGTCGGCCAGCCACAGGCCGATCAGTTCGCCGAACATCTGGCTTATTTCGGGCGCGGTGATGAAGTCGCCACTGGTGCCGATCACGCGCTTGTCGTTGTAATAGCGCATGTTCGATTCGCCCATGAAATGCATGAGGCTGATCGGACCGGTGCTGGCGATCAGGCGGCGGAAGGTCTCGCCCAGATCGCGCTTGGCGTCTTCGTCTCTAAGGTCGCTCAATTGGCCTCCGCCTGCGAATTCCCTTCTGCCGCTGTCCCTTGTGGTTTCGCGCCGCTGGCCAAGGGCGGTCGCATGAGCGACCAGGCCACAAGCGCCAGACCGAGCAGAATGAGCGGTATCGTTAGCCATTGTCCCATGCTCAGGCCTGTGCGCATGGCAAAATCGGCGAGCTGGGCATCGGGTTCACGGAAGAATTCCACGAAGAAGCGGGCGCAGGAGATGACGGTGGTGAACATGCCGACCAGAAAAGCCGGACGGTAACGTGCCCGAGTGAACCAGAACAGGCACAGCATCACCACGATCACCAGCAGCCCTTCGCCCAGCGCCTGGTACAGCTGGCTGGGATGTCGCGGCTCAGGCCCGGCACCGGGAAAGATCATCGCCCAGGGCACAGCGGATTCCACCGGACGGCCCCACAGTTCACCGTTGATGAAGTTGGCCAGCCGCCCGAACATCATGCCGAAACCGACATTGACCGACAAGTAATCCGCCACCCGGATGAACGGCAGGCCGCCGCGCCAGCTGACCCAGGCGATGGCCAACACAGTGCCGATGAGGCCGCCGTGGAAGCTCATCCCGCCATCCCACACGCGCAGCACCTTCCAGCTGACGAAGCCGTCGCCCGAGAAATCGGTCCAGTGGCCGGGTTCGTAGAAGGTCACATAGCCCAGCCGCCCGCCGATGATGATGCCCAGCGTGCAATAGAAGAACAGGTCGTCGACATGCAGCTGCGCCATCGGCGCGCCGGGTGCCTTGACCATTTTCGACAGGTGCCAGTAGCCAAGGATGATGCCCGCCAGATAGGCGAGCGAATAGTACTTGAGCTCGAAGAAGCCGAGGTCGATCCCGGTCTTCAGGCCCAGGTCGCTCCAATTCAGCGTGCCACTGCCCGCCACCGCCAGAAGATCCAGGATCACGCTGTACCCTTCATTCTCTTGCGAGGCGCATGGCGCCCCTGAACACGCGCTGCGCTTTGGCACAGGCAGGCCTTTCGGGAAACCCCTGATCGGAGCACACCCATGGCCACAATGGGTCTTTGCAAAGCATCTCGCACCAGCCTATTCGAACAGGCGTGAGCCTACCCAAGATCCCCAAGCAGCGCGCCGTTCTGGATCGGCGCAAGCTTTCCGCCGCCATTGACCAGGTCGTTGCCGAGCAGGGCGCCAGCAGCGGGCGACAGGCGATTGTCGATCACCTGCGTGCCGCGCTCGAGAGCGGTCGCGCGGAACTGGCGCGGCGGCTGGAAGAAAAGCCGGGCGCCGGGCACGAAAGCGCCTATGGCCATGCCTTTCTGGTCGACCAGTTGATCCGCATTGTCCACGATCACGTGATCGAGGATGTCTACCCGGCTGCCAACCGCACCAGCGGCGAACGGCTGGCGCTTATCGCCGTGGGCGGATACGGGCGCGGCGAGATGTCGCCGCATTCGGATGTCGACATCGCCTTTGTCACGCCGGACAAGCCCACTGCCTGGTGCGAACAGGTGATCGAGGCGATCCTCTATTACCTGTGGGACCTGAGCCTGACCGTGGGCCATTCCAGCCGTTCGCTTAACGAAGTGGTGCGCATGGCGAAGGAAGATCTCACCATCCGCACCGCGCTGCTGGAAGGGCGCTTCCTGTGGGGCGACCAGGAAGTGTACGAGGCTGCCAGCCAGCGGTTCTGGACCGAAGTGGTGCCGGGGACGGAACGCCAGTTCGTGTCCGAAAAGCTGGCCGAGCGCGACGCCCGGCACAAGCGCATGGGCGACAGTCGCTATGTCGTCGAACCCAATGTGAAGGACGGCAAGGGCGGCCTGCGCGACCTGCAGACGCTCTACTGGATCGGCAAGTACGTCTATCGCGTGAAGAGCGCACACGAGCTGATCGACCAGGGCCTGTTCACCGACAGGGAATACCGCAGCTTCCGCCGCGCCGAGGGCTTCCTGCTAGCGGTGCGCGCGCACCTGCACACCATCGCCAGGCGCGGCGAGGACCGGCTGACCTTCGACCTGCAGCGCGAAGTGGCAAGGCGGATGAATTACGCCGACCGTCCTGGGAAGAGTGCGGTGGAACGCTTCATGCAGTTCTATTTCCTGCAGGCGAAGCACGTCGGCCATCTGACCGGCGTGTTCCTGTCACACCTGGAAGAGGAAACGCAGGAAAAAAGCCGCATCAGCAACTTCTTCTCCTCCTTCAAGCCGATCAAGTCGATCGGTGGCTATCCCATCGAAAGCGGCAAGCTGTCCGCGCCGTCTGACGACTGGTTCCAGCAAGACCCAGCGCGACTGATCGAAGTGTTCACCATTGCCGAGCGCGAAGGGCTGGAAGTGCATCCCGCCACCATCCGCATCGCCCGCCGCGATGCCGGGCTGATCGACGGCAAGGTGCGCAAGGACCCGCGCGCGAACAGGCTGTTCATCGAACTGCTGACTGGCCGCAAGGACCCGGAGAACGTGCTGCGCTGGCTAAACGAGGCGGGCGTCTTCGGACGCTTCATCCCCGATTTCGGCAAGGTCAACGCGCAGATGCAGTTCGACATGTACCACCACTACACGGTGGACGAACACACCATCCGCGCTATCGGCCTGCTCAGCGCGATCGAGCGCGGCAAGTTGGTGGAAGACCACCCGCTGGCAAGCAAGATGCTGCCGAAGATCAAGAACCGCCGCGCGCTGTATGTCTCGGTGCTGCTGCACGATATCGCCAAGGGGCGCGGCGGCGATCACTCGGTACTGGGAGCCGAGGTGGCCATGCGGCTGTGCCCGCGGCTGGGGCTGGATGCGGAAGAGACCGAGCTGGTCGCGTGGCTGGTGCGCCAGCACCTGCTGATGAGTGCCACCGCGCTGAAGCGCGACCTGTCCGATCCCAAGACCATCAGCGACTTCGTGGGAGTGGTGCAGAACCTCGAACGGCTACGGTTGCTGACGGTGCTGACCATCGTCGATATCCGCGCCGTGGGGCCGGGCATCTGGAACAGCTGGAAACGCCAGCTGATCGGCGACCTGTACGAGGCCTCGGTCGAACGGCTGCGGCTGGGCCACAAGACTCACGGCCGCGAGGAGCGCGTGGCCGCCAAGAAGCAGGTGGTGGCGCAGATGCTGGGCGACAAGGCCTATCTGGTAGAGAAGCTGGACGACCGGTTCGACGATGCCTACTGGATCGCCGAACCCGAGGACGTGATCGCCATCAACCTGCCGCATTACGAGGCAGCCCGGGAGCTGCAACATGCTCTCTCCATTCATGCGCAGTACTACCCGGCGCTGGGCGCCACGCTGGTGACGGTGATCGGGGACGACCATCCCGGCCTGTTCTTCCGCATCGCCGGGGCCATCCACCTGGCCGGCGGCAATGTCATCGATGCGCGCATCCACACCAATCGCATGGGCAAGGCGGTCGACAACTTCCTCGTGCTCGATCCGCTGGGCAAGCCGTTCAGGGAAGAGCAGCAGCTCAAGCGCCTGAAACAGTCAATCGAGGATGCGCTGGCGAACAAGATCGACATGGTGCCACGCCTGGCCAAGCGGCCGCTCAAGCAGACCCGGGCGGAAGCCTTCCACGTCGCCCCGCTGATCCTGTTCGACAACGATGCCTCGAACCGCTTCACCGTTATCGAGGTGAACGCGACCGACCGGCCCGCGCTGCTCAACCGGCTGACGCGGGCGATGTTCGAGCAGAGCCTCATCATCAATTCCGCGCACATCACCCAATACGGCGAGCGCGCGGTGGACACCTTCTACGTGACCGATCTGCTGGGTGGAAAGATCGTCTCGTCTGACCGGCTGGACAAGGTGAAGCAGGCGCTGCTCGATGCCATCGCCGCGGGCGAGCCGGAAAGCGCCGAAGCGGCCTGAGGCCTAGCGAATGCGCGTTACCCGCAGATAGCCGCTGCGACCTTCGAAACGCATCTCGTAGGCACCGCTCCAGTGCCGCTCGATCGTGGCGACCCAGCCATCGCGCACGCGGTTGCGCATGGTGGAACCGTTGATCTCGCGCCACAGCTGGCCGTTGTCGAGCAGCAGCACCTGCGACCGCCGCGCCCCCTGCAGCACTTCGGCAACCGTGGCGGTGATGGCGACATCTTCCTCGGCGCGTTCGAGCGCATCGTCCTGCTCGCGGAAACCGAACACTTCCTCGCGCTCGCGCTCTTCGGCTTCCTCGCGCTCGGCAATCACCACCCGCTGCTCTGCATAGGTGGCATCGAAACAGGCGAGCCGCGCGGCGTCATCGCTCATGGCGGCGCAGGCGGCGTAGGGATCGTCGTCCTGCGCCTGTGCCGGCATTGTTAGTGCGGCAAGGGCGATGGCAGCGGCGGCAAGCAGGCGGTGCATGGGCGGTGTCCTGTCGAAAGCGGTGATTGGCGATAATGAAGGCGCGAAGCCGTGCGCCGTCAAGCGTCTCGCTCCCCGAACAGGGCGGTGCCCACGCGAACATGCGTCGCGCCCAGCATGATGGCGGTGGGATAATCCCCGCTCATGCCCATCGAGCGGCCCTGTAGGCCGTGGTCGTCGGCCAGCTTGGCCAGCAGCGCAAAATAGGGCGCGGGCTCGATGCCGAAGGGCGGCACGCACATCAACCCGATCACCGGGATGTCAGCGTCGCGCGCCTGTGCCAGCAAGGCAGGCACGTCCTTGATCGGGCAGCCGCCTTTCTGCTCTTCCTCGCCAATATCGACCTGCACGAAGCAGGGCACCTGCCTGCCGGCCTTGTCGAAAGCCCTGGCCAGTGCGTTCACCAGGGAAGGGCGGTCAAGCGAGTGGATGCAATCGAACAACTGCGCCGCGTCCTCCGCCTTGTTCGATTGCAGCTGGCCGACAAGGTGGAGCTGTACATCGGGGAACTGCTCGCGAAGGGTCGGCCACTTGCCCTGCGCTTCCTGCACGCGGTTCTCGCCATAGACGCGGTGGCCTGCCTCCAGCAGCGGCACGATTGCCTCGGCAGGCTGTGTCTTGCTAACCGCAACCAGCGTCACCTCTTGTGGTTTGCGGCGGGCGATCTTGCAGGCCTTATCGATTTCGGCCTGCACGGCATGGAGACGGTCTGTGGCGCTATTGCTCATTCGCGCGCTATAGCGGGGCGATGCACACTTTCCAGTCCTTGCCGAACCATTGGCTGCTTTCGGACGAGCGGAATGACGCGGTGCTGGACGCACGGCTGGCTGCGTTCCGCGAGCCAGTGGGTTTCGTCTACCGCCACTACCACTTACTGCCGGAAGAGCGGCTGGCTCGCTTCAAGGCGCTGGCTGCGGTTGCCCGGCGCGAGGGCCACTTGGTAATTCTGTCGGACAGCACCCTGACCGCGCGCGAATGGGGTGCAGACGGGGTCTACGGCGCACCGCTGTCGATCTACCCGACACGGCGAGACCTGGTTGCCGTGGCGACTGTCCATAACATGCGCGAGATTGGACAAGCGAACCGGATCGGGGCGGATGCGGTGATGCTTTCGCCTGTTTTTCCCACACGCTCGCACCCTGGCAGTGCGGTGCTCGGGCCGACACGGTTCCGCATATTGGCCAGCCGTGCGCAAATGCCGGTGATTGCACTTGGCGGGATGTCGGCCAGATCGGCAAAGCTTCTCGACTGGGACTCATGGGCCGCCATTGATGGCCTGAGCTAGAAACGGCCCGCAGGGCCGCAAGGTCGACTGCCCGCCCGTAGCGGCCGCAGCTTGCCTGCGCATCTAGCGAGGATGCGAGCGCGGAGGCGCTCGCGAAAAGCATATGTTGACCCGCGAGTCCCGGTATGGGATTCTTGCCTCTGGGACGCATCGCAAGGGGATGAATCATGGCCAGCAGGGCCGCCAAGCAGAACGCGGACTGGCGCGCCGCATTTCGCCGGTCGCTGGCACGCAGTGCACAGCTGACGGGCGCCGTCTTGCTGTTCGCCTTCACTGCCTTCCTTGCCATTGCGCTGGTCAGCTACAGCCAGACCGATCCCTCGCTCTCTACTGCGGCGGGGGACGTGATCGACAACTGGATGGGCCGGCCGGGCGCCTATACGGCGGACTTGGCGCTGACCGCGTTCGGCTGGGTCTCGATCCTGTTCCTGCCGCTCACCTTTGTTTTCGCGCGCAAGCTGTGGCGCGATGCTGATGCGGATGAGCACTGGGGCGGTGCCTGGTGGCGCACCGTGGCTGTGCTGCTGGTGGCCATGGTACTGCTGTCCACCGCGCTATCGCTGGTCACGGACCCGCGCGAGCACAGCTGGCCTGCCGGTTTCGGCGGGCTGGCGGGATTGCTGGGCGAAGGCGCGCTGGAAGCGCTGGCCGGCCTTCTGCCCGAAGGCGGGCGCTTCTGGGGCATGCTGGCAGGTGGCCTCGCCTGTCTTGGCGGCGGGGCGATCCTGGCAGGGCGCGTGTTCGCGGTGGACTGGGCCAGCCTGCTTACCCTGCCAGATTGGGCGGACAAGCTGCCACGAATTACCGGATCAGCAAATCCTTTTAAACCAGATGAACCAAATCGGTCATCTTTGCGCCGCGCAAGGGGCCGAACCGACAGCGACGAGGACGACGGCCCCGCTGCCAATCCCCTTGCCGACCGCAAGCCGGTACAGATTACGGATCCTGCCGCCCCACCGCGCCGGGCGAAGCCTTCGCCGAAGGCGCAGCAAAAGGACATGTTCGCCGCTTTCGAATTGCCGAGCATCGACCTGCTCGAAGAAGGCGACACCAACAAGGCCCCGCCGCTCGACAAGCTGGCGCTGGAACGCAATGCCAGACTGCTGGAAACCGTGCTCGACGACTTTAACGTCAAGGGCGAGATCACCGCGGTGAAGACCGGGCCGGTCGTCACCATGTACGAATTGGAACCCGCCCCTGGCATCAAGGCCAGCCGCGTGGTCGGCCTGGCCGAGGATATCGCCCGCAACATGAGCGCGATCAGCGCCCGCGTGGCGCCGATTCCGGGCAAGACGGTGATGGGTATCGAACTGCCCAATGCCAACCGCCAGACGGTCAGCTTCAAGGAACTGGTCGAGAGCGAGGCGTTCGTCGATGCCAAGGGCAGCCTGCCGATCATCCTGGGCAAGGGCATTTCGGGCGAGCCGGTGGTGGCAGACCTTGCCGCCATGCCACACCTGCTGGTGGCGGGCACCACCGGTTCGGGCAAGTCGGTGGGCCTCAACGCCATCCTGCTGAGCTTGCTTTACCGCTTTACCCCGGCTGAATGCCGCCTGATCCTGATCGATCCCAAGGTGCTGGAGCTGAAAAGCTACGACGATATCCCGCACCTGCTCGCCCCGGTGGTGACAGAGCCGCACAAGTCGGTGCGCAGCCTGAAGTGGGCGGTCGAGGAGATGGAAAAGCGCTATCGCATGATGAGCGAGATCGGCGCGCGCAACATCCACGGCTTCAACGAACGCGTGGCTGCCGCTGCCGCAAAGGGCAAGCCGCTCAAGCGCACGGTGCAGACCGGCTACGATCCCGAGACCGGCGAGGCGATCGTGGAAGAGGCGGAGCTCGACTACGAAGTGCTGCCGCAGATCGTGCTGATCGTGGACGAACTGGCCGACCTGATGGTAGTGGTCGGCAAGGAAATCGAGGTGCTGATCCAGCGCCTGTCGCAAAAGAGCCGTGCAGCGGGCATCCACCTGATCATGGCGACGCAGCGCCCCTCGGTCGACGTCATTACCGGCGTCATCAAGGCCAACCTGCCCACCCGCATCAGCTTCAACGTCACCAGCCGTATCGATAGCCGCACCATCCTGGGCGAGCAGGGCGCGGAACAGCTGCTGGGCAAGGGCGACATGCTCTACAAGCCCAACACCGGCCCGCTGAAGCGCGTGCACGGCCCCTTCGTATCCGACGAGGAAGTGGAGAAGGTGGCCGATCACTGGCGTGGCCAGGGCGAGCCGGCCTATATCGATTCCGTCACCGAAGAGCCGGAAGACGGCGGTTTCGGCTTCGACGAGGACGAATTCACCGCCAGCGACAACCCGGAAGAGCGCAAGTACCGCCAGGCCTGCCAGATCGTGATCGAGAACCAGAAGGCGTCGGGATCGTGGCTGCAACGGCAGATGGGCGTGGGTTACAACACCGCGGCCAAGTGGATCGAGCGCATGGAAAGCGAAGGACTGGTGGGCCCCGCCAACCACGTCGGCCGCCGCGAGATCTACCGTGACCGCGATGGCAACCCGCTTTGATGGGTTCACCAATACCCCATAATTCGCCAAATCGGTTATTTGCTGCCCTTGCTGTCTAGCGCTTTGCTCAAAACCTTTCGAGTTACGGTTAGCAAAGTCTAAACCTTTGCCTGCGTATTCCCCCTCATATGCAGGGGAAACCACACTTTTTCGCCATATTGCGCCGTGTCGCTGCCGCTCTCGCTGTGTTTGGCGCAGGGCTGCTTGCCGTGCCGGCTGCGGCACAGGATGAGGACGGAGGCAGCTGGACACTCGACCCCTTCGCCCGCGTCGAGCTGGGCGTGGTCACGTCTGAAAGCAGCGACCGCGAGGATGAGCTGATCATCGTTGGCGATGGCGGCTATCTTCGCGGCCAGGTGGGCGTGGAGCTGGAGAACGATGTTACCAGCTTCCGCCTCGAGGCAGACCGCATCCAGGTCGAACGTTTCGGCAGTGCCACCGGGCGCGAACGTTATGACCGCGATCGTTTCACCGCTTCGGTAACGCAGAAGCTGGGAGACGACTGGGAAGTACGCGTGCAGGGCCGCGTCTATGACGACCTCGTCAGCGTTGAAAGCAGCGATACCGACGAGGTGCAGGCCTCGATCCGCATCGAATACGAACCCGTGATCGACCACCGCGTGCGCGCTGAGGTCACCTGGCGCGAGCGCGAATACAACGATACCGCCGGGCCGAACGGCACGGCGTCGGAAGGCGAAGGTGTCCGCGTCGACGTCGACTATCGCCACCGCATCGGGCGCTATCACTACGTCAATTTCGACCTGCGCGCCGAAGAGATCACCTCCGACAACCCGGATCGCGGCTATACCCGCGAATCCGCATCGGTTTCCTACACCCATCCGATCACCCGCAACCTGCGCGTGCGTCCGGCGGTGGAAGTGCGCCACACCCGCTTCGAGGGTCGCATGACCGCGACGGACGAGCAGCGCGACGACACCCAGGTCGTGCCCGAAGTGGAAGTGCTGTGGTGGCCGGGCGACTGGCGGGTCGAGGCCGAGGCGAAGTATATCTTCAGCTCTTCCAACGATCCCCTGCGCGATCGCCAGGGTTACCGGCTGAGCCTGTCCGTCGGTCATGTTTTCTAGCCAGATCGCATTTCTCAAGGGGGCGTGGGAACGCGCCACGCCGCAGGTCCGCCGCCCGGCCTATATCGGGATGGCGGTGCTGGGCATTATCGGCGCACTGGCCATCTGGGGCATCACCAACACCCGCAACCCGCTGTCCATGCCATCGGCACTCGGCGGGATTGCCGTGTCGCAGGCGATCTGGGGCCTGAAACCGTCGAACCTGCTGATGGTGCTGCCCATCGGCAGCTTCCTGGTGGTGCTGGCGCGCAGCTTCATCGGGATGAAGGCGTTCGGCCTGTTCACCCCCATGCTGATCGCGCTCGCCTTCCTGCAGATCGGCCCGATCTTCGGCCCCATCGTGCTGTGCACGGCCGTGGGCATCGGCATGGTAGTGGCGCCCAGCCTGCTGAAACTGCGCATGACGCGCGTCGGCTTCCTGGGCGTACTGATCTCACTGGTGGTGTTCGTGCTGGCCGCCTTGCAGGGCATTCTCGACACCAACCTGCAGGTCGACGCCATGCCGGTCGTGGTGACCGCGCTGGTGGTGGAACGCTGGTGGCGGCAATGGGAAAAGGACGGCTATTTCGAAGCCGCGCATATCGCCTTCAACACCATGATGCTGGCGCTGGTGATCCAGTTCGTGATGGTGAGCCAGGTGGCGCTGATGCTGATCGAGGTCTCGCCGCTGCTGCTGCCCGGCTTTGCCGCCATCGCCATCACCATCCTGGGCCGTTATCGCGGCCTGCGCATGACCGAGATCAGCCGCTTCTTCCCGATCTGGTACGAAGGCTGGATGAAGCGCATGGGCAAGGAAGTGGCCCCGCCCGAGGAAGTCGAGCAGATCCTGGCCGCCCGCGCCGAGATCGACAAGCCGCATGACGAGGATGCCGAAGACACCGCGCCCGCCCCAACCCCGGCGGCCACCATCCTGCCCACGCCGGAAGCACCTCCCATCGCTGCTGCCACGGCGCTGCCGACCCCCGAACAGGTTACCGCCGCCGCCAGCGAACCGCCGCTCGTGCAGCCCATACCACCCGGCACCACACCCGCCAGTACGCCACCGGGCCGTCTGACCGCCATCGACTGGGACCTTATCCGCGCCGAACTCACCGAAACACAGCCAGGACCTGCCAATGCTCAATCCGCTGAACCTGCTGAAACGTCGCTCCCGCCCCATGGACGTGGCGGATTTGCCGATCTCTTTGCCGGACGCGCCGCGCTCGGCCGACTCGTCGAGCCTGCCCTCCTTGGATTCCTCAACTCCGGTGGTGGACGAGATCCTGGGGATCAATCTGCGCAACGCGATCATAGCGAAGTACAATCCGCGCCACGCGATCGAGCGGGCACGCGACAAGGTGGCGGCGAAGGTGGCATTGGTCGAGCACGGCGTAAAGACGTCGGGAACGATCTGCGTGGTCTCCGGTTATGGACAGCTTAGTAGCTTTGATCCCGAACAGATCCTGCCCGATGCATGGGCGATCAAGCCCGCGCGCGGGTCGCAGGGCGACGGCATCCTGCTGGCCGTGGGCAAGCAGGGGCGCAACTGGCTGAAAGGCTCGGGCAAGCCGATCACCCCCGAAGACGTGCAGAACCACGTCCGCCGCATCGTCGACGGGCAGTTCTCCGGCGATTCCGCGTCGGACGATGCCGCTCTGATCGAACCGCTGATCCGCGCCGATCCGGGCTTTGCCTTCCTGGTCGACGATGGCCTGCCCGACGTGCGCGTGATCTGCCGCGGCACCGTGCCGCTGATGGCCATGGCGCGCTTTCCCACCAACGAATCCGACGGCAAGGCGAACCTGCACCAGGGCGGCATCGGTGCCGGCGTGAACTTGGAAACCGGGATGATCTTCCGCGCCAAGCAGGGCAAGAAAGTGATCACCCACCACCCCGACACCGGGCAGAAGCTGATCGGCTTCGTCATCCCGCACTGGAAGAAGGTGCTGGATATCGCCGCGCACAGCGGGCCCGCCGTGGGGCTGGGCTATTGCGGCGTCGACATCGTGCACGACATCAACGAAGGGCCGATGGTGATCGAGGTGAACGCCCACCCCGGCATCGAGATCCAGAACACCACGCTGCAGGGCCTGCGCGGCCAGCTGATCCGCGCGGGCGAAAAGTGCTGACAGCCGATTAACCATACCCGGCAACACGGCCTGAACCACCTTGGCGCAATACCAAGTCATTGGCAGCAAGGGGGAAACGCGCCCATGTTCGGATGGTTCAAGCCCAAAATGGCTCCGGAAGGCCCAGTCGAGATCAAAATGGATGCCGAGATCGAACGGCCCGCAGATGAGGTCTATGCGCTGGTCGATTTTAGCGATCCGCGCAATTACAAGGCCGAGGTCGGCACCATCACCCGCACCGGCGCAAAGAGCTTCGACATGGTGCTGGACATGCTGCCCGACCTGACCTTTCCGATAACCGAAATCGAGGCCGAGCCGGGCCGCAGCTACACCATCGAATCGGTGTTGCCCGAAGAGGTGGGCGGCAAGCTATGCAAGACCGTGGAACGTTGCGAAATCGAACCGCTGGGCGAAAACCGCTGCAAGGTGACGACCACCACACTCGCCACCTTCCACCCGATGAAGCTGCGGCACTTCGACGGCGAAGTCGCCATGCTGGCCATGGCCTGCAACAATTCGCTGATGAAGCTGAAGATCCATGCAGAGCAGGGCGTGGAGACGATACGCGAGATCGAGGCCCAACAGGTGGCCTGAGGCCTGCCTTACCCGTTGACACTAGGCCGCGCCATGCCATCCTCACCCGCAAACGGGAGAGAACATCAATGGCCAGCAAGTACGAAGCCGAAGTCTACGCCTGCATGGACCCCTCGATCGCCCTGCACGACAGCGTGGACAACCCGCTGCACAAGGCGATCCTGAAGAACTATTGCCGCCACGTGCACCTGGAAGGCGCGGCCATGTTCGAGGAAATCACCGCGCCCGACATGATGGCTGACGATCCGGTCTACCACGTGTGCTGGGGCGATAATCCCACGCAGGTTCACGGCAAGCAGGGCGTGTTCGATTTCTACTCCGCGATTGGCGACATCGTGCTGTGGAACTCCGGCGATAAGGTGGCCGTGGCCGACTGGGGCATCGCCGACGAAATGTGGTTTCACCAGATGAGCACCGGCGAGGAACTGGCCAAGATCGGCGTGAAGGCGGAGAAGGCCGACGGGCTCTACCTCGTCTCCAGCCGCCAGGCCTTTATCTGGCCATACGACGAGAACGCCCTGCTCAAGGGCGAGCACCTGTATGAAGACAAGTCGACCCTGACGATCGAGGAGATCGACAAGGCCGAATACATGACGCCAGAGCGCGTGCGCGAAATTCACCGCGAGTGCCTGGCCGAGCTGGAGGAGCGCTGGGGGGCGGAATACTGGGTTTACCAGCGCGAGGCAGTGAGCGCCTGAGGGGCGTTTGCCCGGCCTTGTGGCTGTCCGGAATTGGGGTGGATACTGCCTCTAGCTACCGCCGGGTCAGTGATCGCGCGAATTCCAGCAAGGGGCATGGGCCGCTGGATGTGCACGGTCCAAAGACATGAAGATAATGTGGTGATCTCTCGCTCACCAACGCGAGGACTTGAGACTCTCCGTCTTGTGTTACGAGCCGCGCGTTCGCGTCCATGGGAATGCCGACGAGTTTGGCACCGGCAGCGTCGAAGTCAGGGAAATCCCCCTCGTAAATTCCGAAGCGCTCTCCAGCAAAACGCACCTGATAAAGGTTGAAGTCGGCAATCTGCTGCTTGCCGATCAAGTCAGCTTCCGTTGTCATGCAAAACGTCTCGCCGCAAACGTTCGGCGGGCGCTCTTCGGCGCAGCCGGCAAGCAGAGCAAAAGCAAGTAAACGCGTCCACATGGCCTATGATTGGCACTTTAGCCGAAGGTCCGCAATCGGGTCGTTAGTCGACAGTCCGCTTGCAGACACGATCCCCCGAAAGCCGACGCTCCGTCACCCCTCAGGCATCCGGCACTCGTAGCTGCCCGCATCGCCTGCATCGCCGCCGGTGTAGTGCGCATATGACGGGTGCGGGCACAGCGGCATCTGCGCGTCACTGTCGCGGCGACTGGCAGTGACCGCGCCGGGTGCCTCGCCGCCCTCAACCCAGTCGACCATGGGTCCCAGCAGGTCGAAGCTGTCGAAGGCATTGCCGCCAGCGCAGTGCATCATGCCCGGCACCATGTAGAACCGCGCGGCATTGTCCCAAGCCTCCGCCCCGTTCGCCGCGCGGGCGCGCTGGAAATAGTCCCAGGTATCGAAGGCGGAGAACCACGGATCGGACACGCCGTGGAAGTAGATCAGCTTCGATCCGCGCCCAAGGTAAGTGGAAAGGTTCGTCCAGTAGGCGGTATCGGTCAGCCGCCCGACGGCATCCCAGCGCACTTCGTGCATGCGCGCATCGATATCGAGGTCGCGCGCCGTGCTGGGCGGGCCGAGCGGGCCGCCCTGTCCGCGCGGCAGGAAGCCGGGCAGGCCGGGGCCGGCATAGGTGATGCCGGTGTCCCACGGATAGGGCACGTAGATGGGCCGCCCGTTGCTTTCCTGCGGCGAAGCAAGGCCCAGCCGCATCGCTTCAACCCGCGCGGGCGCGATGCACCCTTCGCTCTCGCCCGGCGCGCATTGCAGTGCCGAGGGGTCGAAAGCGCGGCACGCCTCGACATTGGCGACCATGCCATCGGCTGCCCCGTCCAGCGCATCGCACTGGCGCAGCACCTCGCGGTCCACCAGCGCCAGCTCGGCGGGCGTGAACCCTGCAGGCCCCTCGGCTCCGGCCGGCAAGGTGGCGTTGAGCAGGACCTGCGCATGCTCCATCGCCAGGTTCGAATGGCCCGGTCGCATGGCGGGAGCGCCGATGACGATCCCGTCGAACAGCTCCGGATACCGCTGGCTCGCCAGCATCCCCTCGCGCCCGCCGGTGGAACAGCCGGTCATGTAGGAATGGTGGGGCGCTTCGCCGTAGAACGCCTCGACCAGCGGGCGCGTGGCCTGCGTCACCGTCAGCACGGCGGTTTCGGCGAAATCCAGCGCCGCGCGCTGGTCGGCGTAGAAGCTGTCGTCGAACACCGCGCCCCGGTGCCCGCTGTCGTGGCTGGCCACGGCAAAGCCGCGCGACAAGGCATCGCGATCGCCGCTGGCGACCGGCCCCACCGGCGGTCGCACCACGCCGTTGAGCCCGCCGCCGCCTTGCAGCAGGTATCGCCCGTTCCAATCGGTCGGCAAGGCAAGCTCGAAGCGGATCCCGTACGCGACGCCGCCCGCGCCCTCGCGCGCGTTGATCACGCCTTGGACAAGGCAATGCGGCGGCATCACCAGCGGTGGCAGGCCGGTGCCGGTCGATTCATGCCGTCCATCGGGGTGAAAGGTGGCTGCGGTGATCCGCAAGTCGCTGCGCTCGTGCCCAGCCAGCGCTTCGCATGCGGCCGCCCGGTCGATCTCGTCTCCCCCACCGGACTGCGCGCCGGACATGGCAGGCAGGCAAAGGGCCAGCGCCGCAAGGCCCGCACCGGTAAGAACAGTCGTACGCATGATTGTGAAACCCCTCCTCGATAGGCCGGTAACGCTAGGCCATAACAATCGCTGGATAAACCACCCTTGGCACCTAGGCCGAATCAATCGCCGCGCTTAGGCTTGCCCCGGTGAATACGGACATCGAAATCGGCAGGGACGCGCACGGCACGCCGGTGCTGGTCGACGTGGAGGAACTGCTCGCCACGCGCCTGCTGGTGCAGGGCAATTCGGGCAGCGGCAAGTCGCACCTGCTGCGCCGCCTGCTGGAACAGAGCGCCGGGCTGGTGCAGCAGATCGTGATCGATCCCGAAGGCGATTTCGTCAGCCTGGCCGACCATTTCGACCACGTGGTGGTGGAAGGCGCCAGCTATTCCCCGCGCGAGATCGAAGCACTGGCAGGGCGCATCCGCCAGCACCGCGCCTCGGTCGTCCTTGCTCTGGAAGAGCTTGAGGTCGAACAGCAGATCCGCTGCGCCGCGCAGTTCCTCACCGCGCTGTTCGATGCCCCGCGCGAGCACTGGTATCCCGCCCTCGTGGTGGTGGACGAGGCGCAAATGTTCGCGCCTTCCGCCGCTGGCGAAATGGCCGAGGACACGCGTCGCATGACGCTGTCGGCCATGACCAACCTGATGTGTCGCGGGCGCAAGCGCGGGCTTGCCGGCATCGTCGCCACGCAGCGGCTGGCCAAGCTGGCGAAGAACGTGGCGGCGGAAGCATCGAACTTCCTGATGGGGCGCACCTTCCTCGATATCGACATGCAGCGCGCGGCGGACCTGCTGGGCATGGACCGCAAGCAGGCAGAGCGTATCCGCGACCTGCAACGCGGGCATTTCCTCGGCCTTGGCCCCGCCGTCAGCCGCCGCCCGGTGGCCGTGCATATCGGCGCGGTGAAATCGGGCGGGAAGAACGGTGCCAGCGCGCTCACCCCGCTACCGCAGGCCGATGCCGCAGCCATGGGCGAACTGCTCCACGCCGATCTTGCCGAGGAAGCCGCCGAGAAGGTCCACCAGCCGCCCCCTTCCCCGCCGCCCGCGCCGCCGCCGGTGGAGGAACTGGCAGAATCCATGGCCGCGCGTGCCGAACCCACCGAGTCGCTTTCCGCGACAAGCGCAATGGGCGATGTCGACAGCGTGTTGCGCGAGATGGCGGCAGAGGACGGCGCCACCTTCCGACCTGCCAGCACCCTGTTCCGCGATTTCGCCACCCGTTGCCGCCAACAAGGCGTGGCCAGCGCCCATATCGACATGCCGACCTTCCGCCGCCTGTTCGCTTTCGCCAGCGCCGGGGTGCACCTGTTGGACGAGGTGCAGCGCGAACGAATCGAAACCATGGTCGAAGGGGTGGCGGACGATGTGCTGGCACCCTACCTCGCCATCGTCGTCTCTGCCGCGCGCGGGCGCGGCACGCCGGACGAGGACCACCTCGCTCGCGTCTACGGCACGGCATCGCCGGGGCGTATCCGCCGCCTGCTTGAACACCTGGAAAAGACCGGGCTGATCTCGGTGCACGAGGATTTCGGTGGCGAGCGGACCATTACCGTGCCGGGCATCGAACAGGTTATGGCCTGACGCGCCTCGCGAGGTTAAGCTGCTGCCACGGCGCGCGAAAGCGCCCATGTTGGGAGAATGCCATGTCGATGATCGCCCGCACCCTGGTTTCCGCCACCGCGCTGTTTCTGGCCGCCTCGCCCGCGCAGGCCGATTGGGTGGCCAGCTGGACGGCCTCGCCCCACGCGCCGCTGGGGACCGAAGGGCCTTTTGCCGCCGCCGAGTATGAAGACGTGACGATCAGCCAGGTGCTGCGCCTGTCCGAAGGCGGGTCGGCGCTGCGGGTGCGCTTCACCAACCGCTATGGGGACCGCCCGCTGCACATTGGCGAAGCGCGTATCGTGGTGCTCGACGAGAATGGGGCGGAAGTAACCGGCTCCAGCCGGCGGCTGACTTTCGGCGGAGAACCCGGCGCGGTAGTGCCGCGCGGCGCACCGTTCGCAAGCGACGTGGTCAGCATCGACACGCAGGATTTCGACAAGGTGAAGGTGGAGTTCTACCTGCCCGAGGCAACCGGCCCGTGCACTTGCCACCTGACGGGTCTCGATACGCTGGCGGTCTCCGCCCCCGGCAACCACGTGGGTGACATGTGGGAGCCTGTGTCCACCTCGATGAGCCGCGCTTTCCTCTCGGTGGTCGAGGTCGATTCGGACGACGCGCTCGGCACGATCGTCACCTATGGCGATTCGATCACCGATGGCGTGGGTTCCACCCCCGGCGCGGATAGCCGCTGGCCCGACGTGCTGGCAGAGCGGCTGGAGGCAGCCGGTCTCGAATATGCCGTGGCCAATGCCGGGATCAGCGGCAATCGCCTGCTCAGCCCCGGCATGGGCGAAAGTGCTCTGGCGCGGCTGGACGAAGACGTGCTGAGCCTGCCGAATGTCACCCACATGATCGTGTTCATCGGCGTGAACGACGTGGGCAACCGCTTCGGCCCCGAACGGCCCGGCTTTCCCGGCCTGACGCTGGACCAGCCCGAAATCGATGTGGAGCAGATGATCGCCGGCTATCGCCAGATCATCACCCGCGCGCATGAACGCGACATCCAGGTCATCGGCTCTCCCATTGGTCCCTACAAGGGAGCCGCGTACTGGAGCGAGCAAGGCGAGGCCGCGCGCCAGGCAATCAACGACTGGATCGTCAATTCGGGCGAATTCGACGCGGTAACGCGGCTGGATCTCGCATTCGCCGAACCCGGGGATCCTTCGACCATGCGCGAGGGTTATCACATGGGAGACTTCCTCCACGGCTCCGACGCAGGGCTGCGCGCCGTGGGCGAAAGCATCGACCTGGAGCTGTTCGCACCCGACTGATCGATCCTTTCGGCTTGCGGCAATATTGTTTCAGTTGTAACGAGATTGCCCAAGGAGACATGAGATCATGCGCATCGGCTGCCCCAGGGAAATCAAGAACCGCGAATACCGCGTCGGCCTGACGCCCGAGAGCGCGGGCGAACTTGTCGCCAATGGCCACGAAGTGTGGATCGAAGCGGGCGCGGGCCACGGCATCGGCGCCTTTGACGCGCATTACATCGAACGCGGCGCGAAAGTGGTCGACAATGTCGAGGATATCTTCGCCGAGTGCGAGATGATCGTGAAGGTCAAGGAGCCGCAGGCCGAGGAAATCGCCCGCCTGCGCGAAGGCCAGGTGCTCTACACCTATCTCCACCTCGCTCCCGATCCACAGCAGACCGAAGGGCTGGTGAAATCGGGCTGCACGGCCATCGCCTACGAAACCGTTACTGGCCCGCGCGGCGGCCTGCCGCTGCTGAAACCCATGAGCCAGGTGGCCGGACGCATGAGCATTCAGGCTGGCGCCAATGCGCTGGAGAAGGTGCACGGCGGGCGCGGGGTGCTGCTGGGCGGCGTACCGGGGGTAATGCCGGGCAAGGTGGTGATCATCGGCGGCGGCGTCGTGGGCTTCAACGCTGCGCAGATGTCTGCCGGGCTGGGCGCCGATACCGTGATCATGGACCTGAACCCCGAAGTGCTGGAAAAGGTCGGCACCCATTTCGAAGCCCGCGCCAGCACCCGCTTCGCCAGCAAGGCCAACCTGGAAGAGGCGGTGGCAGAAGCGGACATGGTGGTGGGCGCCGTGCTGGTGCCCGGCGCGGCCGCGCCCAAGCTGGTCAGCCGCGCGATGCTGGCAACGATGAAGGCTGGCGCGGTGCTGGTGGACGTCGCCATCGATCAGGGCGGCTGTTTCGAAACCAGCAAGCCCACCACGCACGACCACCCCACTTACGTGGTGGACGATATCGTGCATTACTGCGTCGCCAACATGCCCGGCGCGGTCAGCCGCACCAGTACCTATGCGCTTAATAACGTCACCCTTCCGCATGCCATCCGCATCGCCAATCTCGGCTGGAAGGAAGCCATGCGCAGCGATTCGCACCTTGCGCAGGGGCTGAACGTCCATGCAGGCCGCGTCACCTACCCCGCCGTTGCCAGCGAGCTGGGCTACGACCTGCTGCCGATCGATCAGGCAATTGCCTGATCCACACAAAGATATTCTCTCGATGCCTCAATTCCTTAACCTAATCTAAGGCACGATATCCTACTGCGGTGGGATGGTTGGGATCCGTGCCAAGGTTCTGCTGGCGATGGTCGCTGCGCTTGCAGCGCTTGTCCTGGCGCGGCCAGCGCTGGCGCAAGTGGCAGGCAGCGGCTTTGCCCCCGGCTCGGTGTGTCACATCGATGCCGACGAATCGGCCAGCTACGCCGCCCTTGCCCGCCAGCCCGGCAACTGGACCTGCTCCACACAAGGCATGACCGGTGCCAAACGCGTCGCCCTGCGCTTCGACCTGCGCGACCGTGCCCCCGGCACCGCCGTACCTGACCACCTGAAGATGGCGCGCGTGCATTTTGAGCGGATGGAGGTGATCGCGATCGCTGCCGACGGCAGCACCGCCAGCCGCACCGTCGGGCGCGACGACATGCTGCCGGGACGCAGCCTGCTGGAAACTGCCGTGCCGCTTCCCCGGCTGGACGCAGAACCAGTCGCCATCGCGCTGGTCGTGGAAGGCGCGCCTTCAGCCCAGCGCCTGCTTGGGGCGCAGCCGGTAACGGGCGCCCCGATGCGGCCGATTGCCGGATACGAGCACCTGCTGGCTGCGCTGCTGTGCGGCCTGCTGCTGACGCCCATTTTCTTCGATCTCGGCTTCTACCGCACCTTGCGCGCCGCTTTCCCGCTGTGTCACGCGGCGTTCTGCCTGCTGGCGGTGGTGCAGACCGCAACCTTCTCGGGCCTGCTGCTGTTGCTGACCGACCTTTCGCTGGCGGCGCAGCGGGCGATCTCGATCCTCTCGTTCGATTTCATGGTCGCAGCCAGCAGCCTGTTCATCCTCAGCTTCGTTGAACGCGGCGTATTTTCGCGCTGGCATCGCCGCCTGCTGCTGGCGCTGGCCGGCCTGTCTGCCGGGCTGGGCCTGTTTGCCGCCTTCGCGCTGCCGCTGCTGGGCCCGGTGACCGCGACGATCTATTACAGCGGCTACGTGGTCTACCTTGTCGGGCTGGCCCTCGTCCTGGTGCGCGCCCTGCGCATGCGCAGCCGCGCCATTCGCTGGGTGATCCTGGCGCACCTGCCGCTGCTACTGATCGGCATGTCCAACGTGGCCATCGGCCTGTTCGCGCCTGCCGCGGTTGCTCCGGCCAGCTACTGGACGCAGAACATTGCGCTGGCGTTCGAAGTGATCGTCACCTCCTTCGCGGTGGCGGACCGCTTCATGATCATCAAGCGCGAGCGCGACCGCGCCCGCAGCGAGGCCCGCGTGCTGGAACAGCTGACCGAGCGCGATGCACTGACCGGCCTGCTCAACCGCCGCGCCATCGAAACGCGTTTCGAATTGCTGCGCGCGCAGGGGTTCACCACCCTCGCCGTGATCGATCTCGACCACTTCAAGCAGGTCAATGACCGGCACGGCCATACCGTGGGCGACCATGTCCTGAAATGCGTGGCCAAGGCGCTCAAACCGGCGAGCGACAATTCGCTGGCCTTCCGCATGGGCGGCGAGGAATTCGTGCTGCTGCTACGCGGCGAGAATGCGATGGAACGTGCCGAGGCCCGGCGCATGGCGATCAGCACATGCGTGGACAAGAGCGCGCCGATTGCCGAACCGGTCACCGCCAGCATGGGCATTGTCGAGGCCCCGCTCGATTCCCTGGCCGATGCCAGCTTCGAAGCGCTGTACGCCCGCGCAGACCGCCTGCTGTACGAAGCAAAGGCTGCCGGTCGCAACCGCAGCATGGCCGAGCGGCTGAAAGTATTCCGCCCGCGCAAGCAGGCAGAGCGCCGGGCGGCGGCCTAGGCGCCCTCGCCCTCCGGCGGCAGGAACGGCGCGGAAACCTCTGCGGGCACCCGCATCAGCCGCGCGCTGGCCTTGTCCACCATGGCCCAGGTCGACCTGGCGCGCACCAGCACCTTTCCGCTCGCGTCGCTGAATTCGTAATAGCGATCGAACCGCGCCCCGCGCGGGCCGTCCCTGATGATCGTCTCGCCCGTTACTTCAGCACCTTCGGTCACGTTGCCGCGATAGTCGATCTCGTGGCGGGTCACGACCCAGGCAAAGGCATCGCGGTGTTCGGGCAGCGCATCGGCTTCCCAATGCGCCGTGGCCAGCTCCTCCATCCATCGCACCCACACGGTGTTGTTGACGTGGCCGTTGGCGTCGATGTGCTCGGGGCGTGCGGTGAAGGTTAGGGAGAAGCGGTTGCTCAATTCTCCACGCCCAGCTGCCACAGGATGAAGGCCACTTCCTCTGCCGTCTCGTACAGGCCTTCCCAGCGGCCCGAGCGCCCGCCGTGCCCTGCGCCCATGTTGGTCTTCAGCAGCAGCACATTGTCGTCGGTCTTGTACTCGCGCAGCTTGGCGACCCACTTTGCCGGTTCCCAATAGGTGACGCGCGGATCGTTGAGCCCGGCGGTCACCAGCATCGGCGGGTAGTCCTGCCGGCTCACCTGGTCATAAGGCGAATAACTGAGCAGGTGGGTGAAGGCGGCCTTGCTCTCGATCGGGTTGCCCCATTCGGGCCATTCACCCGGCGTCAGCGGCAGACTGTCATCAAGCATGGTGTTGAGCACGTCGACAAAGGGCACGTGCGCCACCACCGCGCCGAACAGGTCGGGCGCCTGGTTCACCACCGCGCCCATCAGCTCGCCCCCGGCAGAGCCGCCGCTGGCGCTGATCCGGCCTTCAGTAGTATAGCCCAGTTCAATGAGCCCGCGCCCGACATCAACGAAGTCGTTGAAGGTGTTGGTGCGCTCTTCCATCTTGCCCTGGAGATACCAGTTGCGGCCCAGGTCATCGCCGCCACGGATATGCGCGATGGCATAGGCCATGCCCCGGTCCACCATGCTGAACCGCGTGGTGGAAAAGCCCGGCGGCACGGCATAGCCATAGGCGCCATAGGCATAAAGGTGCAGCGGGCCGCCCATCTCCCGGTCCTTGCGATAGACGATCGTGACCGGCACCAGCGCCCCGTCACGCGCGCGCACTTCCAGCCGTTCGACCTGGTACAGCGAAGGATCGAAACCGCTGGGAATTTCCTGCACCTTCAGCGTCTCCAGCTGGCCACTGGCGACGTGGTAGTCATAGACCGTGTCCGGCGTGATCGGGCTTTCGTAGCCCAACCGAATGCGGTCCACGTCCCATTCGGGATTGTTGGTGACGCCCGCGGCATAGCTCGCTTCCGGGAAGGCAATATTCTCCACGCGGGTGGGATCGTCGTAATAGCGCACCTGCACCTGATCGAGGCCGTTGAGGCGCCCTTCGGTAACGTAGAAATCCTTGAACAGGTCGAATCCGGTCAGATAGAATGCGTCGGATCCCGGGATCAGCGTGCTCCAGTTGGCGGGATCGCTGATCGGCGCAGTTGCGAGCCGGAAGTTGACGTGCTCGTCATTGCTCAGGATGAACAGCCTGTCCTCGTGGAAATCCACCGCATACTCCACGCCCACCACGCGCTCTTTCACAACCGTCAGTTCACCGGTGGGATCGGCGATGGAGGTGAACATCACCTCGCTCGTCTCGTTGTCGCCGGTAGCGATGATCAGCCATTCGCGGTTGGACGAGATCCCCGGCGAAGCAGTATAGCCCAGCGTCTCCTCGTGGAAGATCTCCACGTCGTTGTCGGCGCTCTGGCCAAGGGTATGCGCAAAAATGCGGTCTACCCGCCAGTTTGCATTCGCCCGGCCGTAGACCAGCATGGTGTCGTTCGCCGCCCAGATCAGGCTGGAGTTGACGTCGGCAATGCGGTCTTCCAGCAATTCGCCGGCCTCAAGGTCCTTTATGAAGGCGGTGTAGAACTCGCCGCCGGTGGTATCGGTGGAATAGGCGAGGTAGCGCCCGTTTTCGCTCACCGAGATATCCCCGATGCTAAAATATTCGAGGCCCTCGGCAAGCGCAGGCCCGTCGAGGATCAGTTGCCGCTCGTCGCTGCCCACGGGGCGGCGGTAGTACTTGCGGTACTGCGCCCCGGTCTCGAACTCGGACCAATACTCGAAATCGCCATCGCGCTGCGGCACGCTGGCATCGTCTTCCTTGATGCGCCCGCGCATCTCGGTGAACAGGCTGTCCACCAACGCCTGCTGACCGGCCATCTGTGCCTCGAAATAGGCATTTTCGGCACGCAGGTAGTCCAGCACGTCCTCATCATCGACGGTAGGATAGCTGTCGTCGCGCAGCCATGCCCAGGGGTCGGCAACGGTAATGCCGTGGCGGGAATAGCTGTGCTCGCGCTGCTCGGCGCGAGGGGGCTGGATGGAGGTGTCGTAGTTCAATTCGCTATCCTGTGCTGTTGCAGGCAGCGCCGTAGCAAGCGCTGCAAGGGCGGCAAGGGTGATATTGCGGATCGTCGACATCTGCTTGGTGTGCTCCCTGTAAGGCCCCGAACCATTTCGCCGCGCTGCGGGTGGAATCCCGGCGGGCAAAGGCCTATGTGACCTTCCTATCGCCAATTTGTTTCCTCTGAAACCGGGAATCCGACGAAATGCTGATGCAAACACACGAAGCCCGTCTCGATGCCCTGCGCAAGGAGCTTGGCCGCCGCGAGTTGGATGGCTTCGTGGTGCCGATCAGCGACGAACACCTGAGCGAGTATGTGGGCGCCTATGCCCAGCGCCTGGCGTGGCTGACGGGATTCGGCGGCTCTGCCGGCAGCGCGGCGATCTTGAAAGACAAGGCGGCCATGTTCGTCGACGGGCGCTATACCCTGCAGGTGCGCCAGCAGGTGAGCGGGCAGCTGTACGAATACAAGTCGGTGCCCGAGGATTCGATGACCGACTGGCTGGCGGAAAACGCCGGCGAAGGCGCGCGGATCGCCTACGATCCGTGGCTGCACACGCGCGGCTGGGCCAAGACGGTGGCGCAAAAGCTGGATGAAGTCGGCGCGCAACTGGTGCCGGTGGAAAGCAATCCGCTCGATGCCGTGTGGGACGACCAGCCGCAGCCTTCCGACGCCAAGGCCTATGTGCAGGATGATGCCCTTGCAGGCCGCTCCAGTGCCGAAAAGCGCGGTGAGATTGCCGAATGGCTGAAGGCGAAAAAGCTCGATGCCGTGGTGATCAGCGCGCTCGATTCGGTCGCCTGGACGCTGAACATCCGCGGTGCGGACGTCGATCACACGCCTGTCGCACTCTCCTATCTCGTCGTGAAGTCCGATGGCACCGCCGACTGGTTCATCGCGCCCGACAAGGTTCCTGCCGAGGTGGCGCAGGCGCTGGGCAATGCGGTGCGCGTGCGCCCGCGCGAGGAATTCTCCGCTGCCTTCGCCGAACTGGCGGGCAAGCGCGTAGCGGCTGACCCAGCGCGCTCGGTCGCAGCGATCTTCCAGCGGCTGGACGATGTCGGCGCAGAGATCATCAGCGAAGACGATCCGACCGTGCTGCCCAAGGCGGTCAAGACCCCGGCTGAACAGCAGGGTCACCGCGACGCCCAGGCGCGCGACGGCGTGGCGATTGCCCGCTTCCTGCACTGGCTCAGCATCGAGGCGCCCAAGGGCACGGTCGACGAGCTTTCCGCCGCCGCCAGGCTGCTCGAACTGCGGCAGGCGAACAGTGACCTTCTGCGCGACCTTTCCTTCGACACCATCAGCGGCGCAGGCCCCAATGGCGCCAGCCCGCATTACCGCGTGGACGAGGACAGCAACCGCAAGCTGGAGCCCAACAGCGTCTACCTGGTCGATTCGGGTGGCCAGTATCCCGATGGCACCACCGATATCACCCGCACCATCTGGGTCGGCCCCGATGCCCCGCCCGCCGAAGTATGCGACCGCTTCACCCGCGTCTTGAAGGGCCATATCGCGCTCGACATGCAGACCTTCCCGCCGGGAACGCCGGGCAGTGCACTCGATACGCTAGCGCGCCAGCACCTGTGGATGGCCGGGCTCGACTATGCCCACGGCACCGGCCACGGCGTCGGCGCTTTCCTGGGCGTGCACGAAGGCCCGCAGCGCATCGCCAAGGGCCGCGGCGCGCAGGCCGGGACGGACCAGCCGCTGCTGGCGGGCATGATCCTGTCCAACGAGCCGGGCTACTACAAGGCAGGCGAATACGGCATCCGGATCGAGAACCTGGTGCTGGTCGAAAAGCGCGAAATCGAAGGCGGCGAAGGCGAATGGCTGGGCTTCGAGACGCTCACCTTCGCGCCCATCGACCGCACGCTGGTGGACAAGAGCCTGCTCAGCCCGGCGGAAATCGACTGGTGGAACAGCTACCACGCCAGGGTGCGCGAGATCATCGCCCCGCAGCTGGACGGCGAAGCGCTGGCGTGGCTGGAACAGGCCTGCCAGCCGCTTTAGGGGCGCTTCCGCAGCTTTCCTGAACGCCCGCTAAACCGCAGATATCCAGCGGATTAACGGGCTTGCCAGCGCGCGACAAACTGCGACAAATCTCCGTCAAAGCGGCAAACACCTGCGACATTGCTGGCCTATAAGCGGTATTTGAGAGTGGCGGGACGCCGGATGTCCTCCTCCCCCCTTCAAGCCGGCGTTCCGTTGCTCTACCAGATACCTCTGATGGAGAGTGACCAATGAACAAGACCCTTACCTTGGCCCTGGCGATTTCCGCTTCGTTCGCAACGCTCGGCGCTGGTACTGCCGTGATGGCGCAGGACAGCCCGCAGCGCGGCGCCGACATGACCCGCGAACAGGCCGAAACCCGCGCCGCCAACAGCTTTGCGCGGATGGATACCAATGGCGATGGCCTGCTCAACGCCGCAGATGGCGAAGCCCGCCAGCGCGCTCGTTTCGACCGCATCGATGCCGATGGCAACGGCTCGATCAGCTTCGAGGAATTCGCCGCCCTTCGCGAAAACCGGGCCGAACGGCGCGGCCAGCGCGCCGAACGACGTGGCGACCGTGCCGAGCGCGGCGAGCGCCGTGGCGGCGAGCGCATGGCCATGCGTGGGCGGCGCGGTGGCCAGGACGGCCCCAACCTTGCCGCGCTGATGCGGCAGAACGCCGACACCGATGGCGACGGTTCGATCAGCCAGGCTGAATACACCGCCGCCGCGCTCACCCGCTTTCAGCGCCAGGACGCCGATGGCGATGGCACCGTCACCGCCGAAGAGCGCCGCGCCCACCGCGAGGCCATGCGCGAAGTGCGCGAAGCGCACCGCGCCCAGAACCGGGCCCAGAACCCCGAATGAGCGACGCGCAGGTCAAACTGCTGCTGGTGGATGACGAAGCCAGCCTGCGTGAACCCCTGGCCGACTACCTGTCGCGCCAGGGGTTTGCCGTGCGCCAGGCAGCCGACGCTGCCAAGGCGCGCTCGGCCTTGCTGGAAGACACGCCCGACCTTGTCCTGCTCGACATCATGATGCCGGGCGAAGATGGCATTTCGCTGTGCCGCCACCTTGTCGAAAGCCGGGGCTTGCCGGTAATCTTCCTTACCGCCAGGGGCGAGGCGACCGACCGTATCGTGGGGCTGGAGATCGGCGCGGACGACTATGTCGTCAAACCCTTCGAACCACGCGAACTGGTGGCGCGCATCCGCTCCGTCCTGCGCCGCGCCAACAAGGCTGCCGCGCCCGATAATGGCACCGATGCACACTACGAATTCGATGGCTGGCAGCTAGATCCACTGAAGCGCCGCCTGACCGATCCCGAAGGCACCGTGGTGCCGATTTCAACCGCCGAATTCCGCCTGCTGGTCGCCTTGCTCGACCATCCCAACCAGGTGATGGACCGCGACCGCCTGCTCGATATGGTGCAGGGTCGCGAGGCACACCTGTTCGACCGCGCGGTGGACAACCAGGTCAGCCGCCTGCGGCGCAAGGTGGAAGTCGACAGCCGCGATCCCAAGCTGATCCAGACCGTGTGGGGCGGCGGCTACATGCTTGCCGCCGAGGTCAGGCGATTCGTGCCTGAAAACGACCGGGCAGAGAGCTGAGCGGCACAGGCAAGGGGCTCCCATGATACGTCGATTCCTTCCTAAAAGCCTGCTGGGCCAGATGCTCCTCTCGGTGGCGCTCGCGCTGCTGGTGGCACAGGTGCTGTCCGGCGTGCTGCTGTTCCGCGCCCAGCAGGCGCGCAACGAATACGGCGCTGCCAGCGGGCTGGCCTTCCAGCTGGTGGCCGAACCGCGCATCGACCTGCGCATGGAAGAGAATGCCGTTGGCGAGCGACCGCGCGCACGGCGCCCCCGCATCCTGCGCATGCAATACAGCGATCAAAGCCCACTGTTGCCAGGCGAAAGCAGCGATCCGCGCCGCGAACGGCTGCTGCGCGGCCTGCTGGAGGAACAGGGCGTCGAGATTGCCGAACTGGCGGTGTTCAGCCGACCCGTGGCGGATGACGCCTTCGTGCAGGAAAGGCTGCGTGCACGCTCTCGCTGGCGCGGCAATGACGACTGGCAGCGCGGAAACCTGATCGTGGCTGGGCTGCGCCGCGCGGGCGAAGACCAGTGGATCATTGCGCGCGTGCCCCTGCCCGAACGCGAGGAAGGTGCCCTGCGCGGAGTGATCCTGCAGACGCTGATCCTCTATCTGGTGCTGGTGGGCGGGCTGGCGCTGCTCCTGCGCCGGATCACCCGTCCGCTGGCCGCGCTCACCCGCCGCGTGGAGAGCTTTGGCGGGCAACAGGCCGAGATACAGCCGCTGACGCCATCCGGCCCCGAGGACACCCGCCGCCTGATCGCCGCGCACAACGCCATGGAAGCGCGCATCGCCGCCTTGCTGGACGAGAAGGACGTGATGCTAGGCGCCATCGGGCACGATCTCAAGACCCCGCTCGCCGCGCTGCGCGTGCGCATCGAGAGCGTCGAGGACGAGGCAGAACGGGCAAAGATGGCCGGCACCATCGAGGACATCACCAGTTCGCTCGACGATATCCTTTCGCTGGCGCGGGTGGGCCGCTCCAGCGACCCGCTCGAGCGCACCGAACTCTCCGCGCTCGTGGCGTCGGTGGTGGAGGAATACGAGGACATGGGTGAAGACGTTGCGCTGGGGCCGACCGAGCGCGTCGCCCTGCCCGTGCGCGCCACCTGGCTGCGCCGCGCGATCCGCAACCTTGTCGGCAATGCGCTGCGCTATGGCGGGCAGGCGCGCATCAGCCTGGCCAAGACGCAATCGGAAGCGATCATCCGCGTGGCCGACAAGGGCCCCGGCATCGCCGAGGACCAGATCGCCGCCATGCTGGAACCCTTCACCCGCGGCGAAAGCTCGCGCAGCCGCGAAACCGGCGGCGCCGGGCTGGGCCTGACGCTGGCCCGCGCCATCGCCGAACAGCACGGCGGCACGCTGGTGCTGGCCAACCGCATCGGCGAAGATGGCGGGGTCGGCGGCCTGCTGGCGGAGATACGGTTGCCGCTCTAGTTTTTCGCTCGCACCTTCGTGCGAGCGTCCTCGGTGCTGCTCGCTCCGTCCTTCGGACTGCGCGGCACCTGCGGGTCGCGCGGTCGCGCTCGGTCGGCCGTTGGTCGCGACCGACACCAGTTCGAATAGCTGATAAAAGCGCTAGAAACGCTGCGCCTCTAGCGAGGAAGCACCCGCGGAGGCAGGTGCCAAAAACAAACCCTAACGCATCAACCCGCCAACGATATTGCGCACGAAGGCATTGAGGCCCGTGCGCACGGGATCGGCGCTCGAGCGGCGCCCCAGCGCCGTTGCCACCGCGATTGAAGTAAGCGAGCCTGCCGCGGCACGCACAGCGCTCTTGCCGGCTTTCCCGATGTCGACTCCCCACAGGGTCGTGGACTTGCGCTCACGCTTGCGAACTTCCTCCTCGCCCTTCTCGGCCACTTCCTCGGCGGTCTCGCTTGCGTCCATTGCCTTTTGCGCCAGTACTTCCTCGGCGCTTTCGCGGTCCACGCGCTCGTCGTACTTGCCTTCCACCGGGCTGACCGACTGGATGATCGCGCGCTCCTTCGCCGTCACCGGGCCAAGGCGGCTGCGCGGCGGCTTTATAAGGGTACGCTGCACCACCGTGGGTGCGCCATCCTCGTCCAGCGTGGAGACCAGCGCCTCGCCCACGCGCAGCTCGGTAATCGCTTCGGCAACGTCCAGATCGGGGTTGATACGGAAGGTTTCCGCCGCCGCCTTGATCGCGCGCTGGTCTTTGGGCGTGAAGGCCCGCAGCGCATGCTGTACGCGGTTGCCCAACTGGCCGGCCACTTCCTCGGGAATGTCGATCGGGTTCTGGGTAACGAAATAGACGCCCACGCCTTTCGAGCGGATCAGCCGCACCACCCGCTCGATGGTGTCCTGCAAGGCATCGGGCGCGTCGTCGAACAGCAGGTGCGCCTCGTCGAAGAAGAACACCAGCTTGGGCTTCTCCGGGTCGCCCACTTCGGGTAAGCTTTCGAACAGTTCGGCCAGCAGCCACAGCAAGAAGGTGGCGTAAAGCTTGGGGCTGCGCATCAGCTCTTCGGCGGCGAGCACGTTGATATAGCCGCGCCCCTGCTCGTCCACCTTCAGGAAATCGGCGATCTCCAGCGCGGGCTCGCCGAAGAAATTGTCCGCCCCCTGCGATTCGAAGCTCAGGAGCTGGCGCTGAATCGCGCCGACCGAGGCTTTCGACACGTTGCCGTATTCGCCCGAAAGCTGCTGCGCATTGTCATAGGCCCAGGCAAGCATGGCGCGCAGGTCCTCGAAATCGAGCAGTAGCAGGCCGTTGTCGTCGGCATGGCGAAAGACGATCTGCAGCACGCCTTCCTGCGTCTCGTTGAGGTCGAGCAGGCGCGACAGCAGCAGCGGGCCCATCTCCGAAACGGTGGTGCGCACCGGGTGGCCCTGCTTGCCGTACAGGTCCCAGAACACCACCGGGTTATCGGAATAGGCATATTCGTCCATGCCCAGTTCCTTCGCCCGGCCTTCCAGCTTGTCGGCATGCTTGAAAGTGGGCGAACCGGGCATGGCCACGCCCGACAGGTCGCCCTTCACATCGGCCACGAACACCGGCACGCCGGCAGCGGAAAAGCTCTCCGCCATGCCCTGCAGGGTCACCGTCTTGCCGGTGCCGGTGGCGCCCGCGATCAGCCCGTGGCGGTTGGCGCGGGACAGGTCGAGCGCCTGCCGGTTGCCGTTGAGATCGTTGCCCAGGAAAATGTCGGCCCCATTAGCCATTATCGCGCGTCCCTATTCGATTGTTGCCGTAATCGGGGAGTGACCCTAGAGCGGGGCGGATGGATGGCAAGTCCCCCTTTGTGCTGCTTGACGATGCCCGCGCCACGGCTGCGAGCGATGCGCATTATTTTGCCGATCCCTTACAGGTCTTCGTGGCGCGCCGCGTGGAAGAGGTAGTCGACGTGCTCACCGCCGCTGACGCAGCGCGGATTGACACGGGCAAGCACCTGGCAGGCTATCTCGCCTACGAGGCAGGGTTGGCGCTGGAAGGCCGGCTTGCCCCGCTCGCCGCATCGCGCAGCGGTGCCGCCGGGCCACTGGTGTGGCTGGGCCTGTTCGACGACCCCGAGATCATTCCCGCTGCCGAAATGGAAGGCTGGCTGGCGGCACGGGCAAGTGGCGAGGCGAGCATCGGCCCGCTCGATCCGCAAGTCTCGACCGGGGCCTATCTCGATGCGTTCGATGCCTTGCAGGAAGCGATTCGCGCAGGCGACATCTACCAGGCCAACCTCACCTTCCCGCTGGCTGGCCCTGCGCGCGGCGATCCGCTGACGCTCTATGCCAAGATCCGCCCTACCTCCGCAGCAGGCTATGGCGGGCTGATCTTCGACGGATCGGACTGGCTGCTTTCGTTCAGCCCCGAACTGTTCTTCTCGCTGCGCGGTGGTGCGGCCAAGGTGAAGCCAATGAAGGGCACCCGCCCGCGCGGCGGCACCGAGGCAGAAGATGCAGCCCTGCGCGACGAGCTCAGCCGCTCGGTGAAGGACAAGGCCGAGAACCTGATGATCGTCGACCTCATGCGTAACGACCTTTCGCGCGTGGCACAGGCAGGCAGCGTACGGGTGGAGCATCCCTTCGCGGTGGAGACCTATCCCACGCTGCACACCATGACGACGACGGTGCTGGCGGACCTTGTCGAAGGCAGGGGCGCGGTCGACGTGCTGGACGCGATCTTCCCCTGCGGCTCAATCACCGGCGCGCCCAAGATCCGCGCGATGGAACTGATCGACGAGGTGGAGCGTGATGCCCGCGGCCCCTACTGCGGCGGCATCGGGCGCATCGATGCCCCAAGGGACGGACATCCCGGCGATGCCGCCTTCAACGTTGCCATCCGCACCATTCGCCTGACTCCGGGTGAGAACCAGCGGCACAAGGCGGTGCTGGGCGTGGGCGGCGCGATCGTGGCTGACAGCGACGGCATGGAGGAATGGCGCGAATGCCTGGTGAAGGGGGCCTTCGTGCGCGGCGCGGCTGGCGGGCACGACCTGCTCGAGACCATGCGGTTCGACCCCAACGATGGCATGCCGCTGCTGGAAATGCACCTTGAACGGATGAAGGCAAGCGCAGCGGAACTGGGCTTTGCCTTCGACCGGCACGAAACGCGCAACCGCATCCAGGCACTGTGTTTCGAACTGGAGGAAGCAGCCCGGCTGCGGCTCGTCCTTTCGCGCTCGGGCGCGGTGACGCTGGAAGCCCATCCACTGCCCGCGCCGCTGCCCCATCCCGCGCCCTGCATTGCCCTGCCCCATCCCACCGTGGCGCACGACTGGCGGCTGCGGCACAAGAGCAGCGACCGCAGCTTCTACGAAGCGGCACTGGCCACGGCCAGCGGCGTGGGCGCGGTGGAAGCCGTGCTGGTGCGCGATGGCAAGGTGACCGAAGGCAGCTGGACAAATATTTTCGTAGAACGCGATGGTATGCTCGTTACCCCGCCACTTGCCGCTGGCCTGCTGCCGGGCGTGCTGCGCCGCTCGCTGATCGAAGAGGGCAAGGCGCGCGAGGGCGAAGTGACGCTGGCCGACCTTGAAAACGGTTTCTTCATCGGCAATGCGCTACGCGGGTTGATGTCGGCAACCCTGCAGGTCCCATGAGCCAGCAACATCTGAGCCAGGCGCTCCAGCGCATCGAAGCTTCGCCCACCACCGCGATGACAGACCGCGCGAGCGCATTGCGCGAGGCTGGTCGTGACATCATTTCGCTGAGCGTGGGAGAGCCCGACTTCGACACTCCGCCGCATGTGATTGCCGCCGCCAAGGCCGCGCTCGATGCCGGTGACACGCGCTATACGCCCGTCACCGGCACCGCGCGGCTGAAACAGGCCGCCGCGCTGCATTTCCAGCGCGACCTCGGGATTGCGACGGATCCTGCGCGGGTGATCGTGACGGCAGGTGGCAAGCAGGCGATCTTCGAAGCGCTTGCCGCCAGCGTCAGCGCCGGTGACGAGGTGATCGTGCCTAGCCCCTGGTGGGTCAGCTATCCGCAGATGGTGCGCTTTTGTGGTGGCACGGTGGTGCCGTTGCGCACGTCTGCCCGCAATGGCTTCCGCTTCAGTCCCAGCGAGCTGGACGCGCTGATCACCCCGCGCACCAACTGGCTGATGCTCAATTCGCCTGGGAACCCCACCGGCGCGGTCTACCCGGCAGACATGCTGCGCGGCATTGGTGACGTACTGCGCCGCCACCCGCAGGTGCTGGTGATGAGCGACGATATCTACGCGCCGCTGCGCTATTCCGACGAACCGCACGCCACGCTGGCGGAACTCTGCCCCGACTTGGCGGACCGCGTGGTTACCATTTCGGGCGTATCCAAGAGCCACGCCATGACCGGCTTCCGCATCGGCGTTGCCACAGGACCGGACTGGCTGATCGCGGCCATGGCCAAGTTGCAGAGCAATTCCAGCGGCAACCCTGCCAGCATCAGCCAGGCCGCGGCCGTCGCCGCTTTCGAAGGCCCGCAGGACTTTCTGGCCGACTGGCGCGAGGCATTCCGCCGCCGCCGCGACATGGTGGTGGCGGGGATAAACGCGATCCCCGGCCTTTCGACGCCGGTACCTGATGGCGCCTTCTACTGCCTTGTCGACGCTGCCCCGCTGATGGAACAATTCGGCGGCGACGACGGCAAGCTGGCGCTGCACCTGCTAGACTGTGGCGTGGCCACGGTGGCCGCCAGCGCCTTTGGCGGGCGCGATGGTTTTCGTATCAGCTTTGCCGCAGACGAGGCGGTGCTGGCCGAAGCGCTGGACCGGATCGAAACAGCCCTTGGCTAACCTCCGTTCGTCCTGAGCCTGTCAAAGGGCGAAAAGCGCGGCGCTGCAAATTCGTGCTTCGACAAGCTCGGCACGAACGGTCTATGGGGTCCGTCATGCAGATCCCCATCCTCTACGAAGACGGCGAAGCGCTGGTGATCGACAAGCCCGCAGGCCTGCCGATCGAAACCCCGCGCAAGGGCGGCCCCAGCCTCGAAGATTACCTCGACCAGCTCAAGCTCGGCTTCCAGCGCGCGCCCGTACCGGTGCACCGGCTGGATACCGATACCAGCGGCTGCCTGCTGCTGGCGCGCAATCCCAAGGCACTCAAGCGCTTCAACAAGGCGTTCGAGGAGAAGCTGGTTGCCAAGACTTATCTCGGCATTGTCGCAGGCCCGGTGGAAGAGGAAGAAGGCACCATTGACCTCGCCCTCTCCAAGATCAGCAGCGAAGCACGCGGCTGGCGCATGATCGTGGCGAGAAAGGGCAAGCCTTCGATCACCCACTGGACTAGGCGCAAGGCGCTGGCCGGTGGCCTGACACTGGTGGAATTCCGCCCCGAAACCGGTCGCACCCACCAGATCCGCGTCCACGCCGAACATGCCTTTGGCCGCTCGCTGCTGGGCGATCCGGTCTATGGTCACAAGGATGCTCGTGTCAGTCGCACCATGCTCCACGCCAGCCGCCTGGTGGTGCCACGCGAGAACAAGCCCGAGATCGTGGCCGAAGCGCCGCTACCGGCCGATTTCGTGGCGCTGGACGCCCAATAGGAGAAACGGGTGATGGGCAGAATCCTCGATCACGCTCACGAGATCGCCGAGGAAAAGTTCATCGCGGCCTCCGGCCCCGGCGGGCAGAACGTCAACAAGGTAGCGACCGCCGTGCAGCTGCGGGTGAACATCTATGCGCTCGGCCTGCCGCCGCGCGTGTTCCACCGGCTGACAGACCTGGCCGGCAGCCGGCTCAACCAGGCGGGCGAGATCGTGATCGATGCGCGCAGCCACCGCACGCAGGAAGCCAACCGCCGCGAGGCACGCGAACGGCTGACAGCGCTGATCGAGAACGCACTCAAGGAACCGAAGAAGCGGGCGAAGACCCGCGTGAACCGCCTAAGCAAGGCCAAGCGCCTCGCCAGCAAGAAGGCGCATGGCGAGAAGAAGGCGCTGCGCGGCAAGGTGGACTACTGACACCGCCTCATCCCGGACCTGATCCGGGATCCGGAGCGACGAGCCGCCTTGACTTTTCCCCGATTCTCTCGCAATGGGCGCGCCGGAACGGCGGTGCCGATGGCATCGCCCTATTTATTTCGGGCGTTACGCGCCCTCACCAGACTTTTGAAGGCAAGACCATGGCGAAGCCCGCAACCATCAAGATCCGCCTCAATTCCACCGCGGACACCGGCCACTTCTACGTGACCAAGAAGAACCCACGTAACCACACGGAAAAGTTCACCTTCCGCAAGTACGACCCGATTGCCAAGAAGCACGTCGAGTACAAGGAAGGCAAGATCAAGTAAGCGGCCGCCTGGCTCACTTGATCGGCGCATTGCTGAACGCCGGGAACCGTTGAGGTTCACTGACAGTTCAACGCCTCACCGGCATATAGGGCCCCTATTTGGTGAGAGTATGAACGTCTTGAAAAGCATCATCCGTAAACCCGCCGTGGCTGCTCTTGCAGGAGCGATGGCTTTTGCCGTGCCTGCGACAATTTCGGTCGCCGCCCTGCCTGCGGCTGCGCAGGCCCAGGCCGGCCAGCTCCAGCGCGCTGCCAACGCGCTGCGCACGATCTCCACGATGCGCGCCGATTTCACCCAGACCGATCGCCTCGGCAATTCGCTGTCGGGCGAGTTGACGCTGAAGAACCCCGGCAAGATCCGCTTCGAATATGCCGACGACGTGAACATGCTGGTGGTTTCCAACGGCAGTGCGCTGTCGATCATCGACTACGAGGTCTCGCAGGTAGAGCGCTATCCCATCGGCGACAGTCCATTGGGCGCCCTGCTCAACCCGGAGCGCGACATCACCCGCTATGGCTCGGTGCAGCGCAGCGGTGGCGGCGTCGTCTCCATCGCAGTGAGCGATCCCGACCGGCCCGAATTCCCCACCCTCACGCTGATCTTTACGGAGAACGCCTCTGCCCCCGGCGGGCTGCAGCTGGACAGCTGGGTGGCCCTGGATGCGCAGAATCAGCGCACCACGGTGCGGCTGCGCAATCACCGGTATGGCATGACCGTGGCCGATAGCGAATTCCGCTTCCGTGACCCACGCCGCGCTACTCGTCGTCCAGGGTAAACAGGCAAGAGCCGAACGGTTGTATATTTGCGACAGATTACACCTGTCATTCATTGATGCGACAGGCAGTTGTCCCTATTTCCCAAGGCAGAGATACGCGGTGAGGCGGGTTTCCCCCCTGTTGCCCTGATCCTCGAGAATACCGGGTATCTCGCGAAGCGTGACGAACGCTCGAAAAAGGAACCCCCGTCGCATCATGCCCCCGCGACGGGGGTTTTTTCGTCCTGCACCCGCGCTATGACATTGTGATGTCTGTCGAATACCTGTTCCTAAGCCCTCAAGGCACTCTGCCCCAGCTTGGAAGTGGTCCGTTTCGCTGCGTCATCATCAGCGAGACACCTTGCGACGATCACTGGCGCAATGCCGTGGCCGATGCGCTGATGGCAGGAGCCTGCCTCTATGCCATTTGCTGGGGCGTTGATTGCAGCGATTGGCATGACGCTGTCGATAGCGCGTTATTACGAGCATTCGACTTCGGCGAGGTGCCCGACGAAAGGCACATCATGACCACCTGGCACGACAAGGAGCCGCTCGATGAAGCGCTCTGGTTCGCCTGCCACTGCGCGGATCATCCTGTCGCACAACTGGATCGCACGCTGCTGTTGCATATCGCTCACTCTCCCCGTGAAGAGGAACTGCTGGCCCGTTTTGAAGCCGCCTTGTCGGACACATAGCCAGCACCGCTCTTGCCGGGCGCCGCGCTGCTGCCTATCGCTGCTGGCATGGTCACAATCACCACATGGAACATCAATTCCGTCCGCCTGCGCATGCCGCTGGTCGAGCAATTCCTGAAGGAAGCGCAGCCCGACGTGCTGTGCCTGCAGGAAATCAAGTGCCAGGAGCACCAGTTTCCGACGAAGGCCTTTGCCGAGCTCGGCTACGAGCACGTCGCGATCCACGGGCAGAAGGGCTACCACGGCGTCGCCACCGTCAGCCGCGTGCCGATGCGGGAATTCTCCCGCCACGACTGGCAGGACAATGGCGAAGCGCGCCACGTGGGGGTGGAATTTCCCACGCTCGATGGCCTGGTGCTGGAGAACGTCTACATCCCCGCCGGCGGCGACATCCCCGACCGCGAGAAGAACGTGAAGTTCGGCCAGAAGCTCGACTTCCTTGAACGCATGACCCGCTGGTCGGAAAAGGTCGACCGGCCCACGCTGTTGATGGGCGATTTCAACATCGCGCCGCTGGAATGCGACGTCTACGATCACAAGGCGCTGCTGAAGGTCGTCAGCCACACGCCGATCGAGGTGGAGACGCTGGGCCAGCTGCAAGCGGCGCACGACTGGGTGGACCTTGGCCGCAAGCACATTCCCGCGCCAGAGCGCAACTATTCGTGGTGGTCCTATCGCACCTACTGGCAGGGCAAGGATCGCGGGCGGCGGCTGGATCACATGTGGGCCTCGCCCGATCTTGCCGCGCAGAGCGTCAAGCACACCATTGCGGAGCACACCCGCGACTGGGAAAAGCCCAGCGACCACGTGCCGCTGACGACGGAGTTCGACCTCTGAGTGAGACCCCGCCTCCCTCCCCCCAGCGGCGGGTTGCGCAGGCCATCGACGCCTTGCGCCACGGCTGGCCGATCAAGGTGGGTGACGCGCCGGTGCTGTTGCCGGTGGAGACCGCGCTGGAACGCGGGACCAAATCCGATCACCTGCTGATTTCCGCCGCGCGCGCGGAGACGCTGAAGCTCACCAACCAGCGGCCGGCCGCCGATGGCCATTTGCCCGTGCTGATGCGCAGCGCCGATCCGCTGGACCTTGCTGCCGCGCTGCCCGTGGCGGACCCGGCGCTGGACATGGTGAACCCCCTCAAGGGGCCTTTCCTTGCCGAGCCGCTGGAATGGATGACCGCGGCGAAAGTGGCGATGGAGCTGGCGCGCATAGCCGGGATCCTGCCGGCTTTCCTGGTCGACCCAGATCCTGGCGGAGAGCCGGTGGCGATCAAGTCGATGGACCTCGCCGCCTGGGCCGATCCCGCCAACCTTGCCCTCGCCACCCGCGCCCGGCTGCCCATCGCCCATGAAGAGCACGCGGAAATCGTCGTGTTCCGCTCTCCCGGCGACATGCGCGAACACGTGGCGCTGGTGCTGGGCGAACGATCGATGGACAAGGCGCCGCTCGTCCGCCTGCATTCCGAATGCCTGACCGGCGACATCTTCGGCAGTCTGAAATGCGATTGCGGCCCGCAACTGGACGCGGCGCTGGCGGCCATGTCTGCCGAGGCGGCACAGGGCGGCTGGGGCATGCTGCTGTACATGCGACAGGAAGGGCGCGGCATCGGCCTTGTCAACAAGCTGCGCGCCTATCGCCTGCAGGACGAAGGGTTCGACACGCTGGAAGCCAACCGCCGGCTGGGCCTGCCCGAGGAAGCCCGCGATTTCCCGCTCGCCGCGCGCATGCTCGACCTGCTGGGCGTGAAGGCCGTGCGGCTGATGACCAACAACCCGGAAAAGGTCGCGGCGCTGGAAGCGGCCGGGGTGACGGTAAGCGAACGCGTGCCGCACCAGCTGCCCGCCAATCCGCACAACACCCGCTATCTCGACACCAAGCGCGACCGGGCAGGACACTTGCTGACATGAGCTGGACCATCCGCGAAGAACGCGCCGGAGACGAGGCCGCGATCCGCGCCATGACGCTGCGGGCCTTTGAAGGCCATCCCCACTCCGACGGTGACGAGGCCGACGTGATCGAGCGCCTGCGTGCCGATGGCGACCTGCTGCTGTCGCTGGTGGCGGAGGACGGCGACACAATCATCGGCCAGGTCACCTACTCGACCGCGCAGCTTTCCAACGGCGAAGAGGGCTGGATGGTTATCGGTCCCATAGCAGTCGATCCCGTGCGGCAAGGCGAAGGAATTGGCCGCGCGCTGATGGATGCAGGCGAGCAGGCGATGCGGGCGCGCGGGGCGAAAGGCATCACCGTGCTCGGCGATCCGCAGCTCTATGGCCGCTTCGGCTATGTCCAACACACGCCGATGAAGCTCGCACGCGAGCTGGGCGAATTCCTGCAGGTGAAAAGCTTCGGCGCGCCGATACCGGCGGCGACAATCAGCTACGCCCCCGCTTTCGGGTGATCAGCGAATGACCTCGTAGCGCGTCAGGCGACGGTCGAGGCGGTTTTCGCCAATGCCGCGCATGTCGCCCGACCAGTCTGCGACGAAGATCGAATTGCGATCGACGCCGGTGGCAAAACGCGCATCGTTACCGACAACCGACAGGCTTGAGCTGTCGTGCGTGCGCCCTTCGGCAGCCACGGCAATGAAGGCAGCGTAGTTTTCCTTGTCCTGCCCCTGCACGAACCAGTTGTTGCTGATCTGTCCCGTAGCACCGCCCGGCAGGTCGATCATGTAGTTGGTGCCGCGCCCTTCGGCATCGTCGAAGCTGGAGCTGGCGATGTCGACGCGGATCGCCCGCGCTTTCACGTAGTGGCCGCCGCGCCCCTGTTCGAACCGGCTACGGGTGATGCGCACGTGGCCGTATTCACCGGTATAGATCGAATGTGCACAGCCGCCCGCCCCTTCGCAGGTGCCAAGGCGGGTGAAGGTGGAGCGGTCCACCACCAGCTGGCTGCCAGGATCGTTATGCGTGAGGATGCCCTGCTGGCTGTCACGGAACCAGCTTTCGGCCACTGTCAGGTTGCCCTGCTCCAGGCGGATGCCTGAGCCGTTGTAATCGGGCACGCGCATGTTCTGGAACACCAGCCCCGAAACCTCTGCGCTGCGCCCGCGCAACACCAGCGCTGCCTTGCCTTCGCAGGTCACCCCGTCGAATACCACGGAACCCGGTTCCACCGCGAGGAAGGATATCTGCCCGGCGCTCTGCACCGCGCACTGTTCGTAGCGCCCCGGCGCAATGGCGATGGCGCCGCGCGCATCGCCAATGGCGTCCACCGCATCCTGCAACCGCTCGTACCCGCGCCCGGTTTCCACCACGGTGAAAGGGGCCACGCGGTCCTGTGCCAGCAGCGCGGCCATGGGGATGGCAGCCACGGCAAGCGCGGCAATGGCACCGATCAGGCCAAGCGGCAGGCGGTGCGGAGCGGGACGGGATTCCTGCATCATCATGCCTGAGACGCTAGCTAGAAAGGGTTAAGGCCCCGCAAAGGCTGGCATCACCTCGGTAGCGAACAATTCGGCCGATCGTTGCACTGCGGCTAGCGGCAGGTCGCCAAAGGCCAGCTGGGCGACGAAATAGCTGTATCCGGCTGTTTCCGCCTCGCGAGCGATGAAATCGCGCACGCTGGCCGGCGATCCCGCGCAGGCAGCTCCCGTGGCGACCAGCGCATCCCAGTCTTGCGGGAAGGAGGCCACGAAGGGATTGTGGCCCCCGCGTGCTTCCCAAAGCTGCACGAAACTGGCGCGCCAGCGGGCAAAGGCGGGGCGGGCGAGCGCCAGCGCCGCTGCATCGGTTTCCGCCACCACCACGTGCCGCCCCACGCCCAGCAGCGGCATGACAGCGGGATCGCCGCCAGAAGCGGCATAGGCCTCCCGGTATCCGGCGATCATGGCGCGCATCGGCTCGCCCGCCAGCAGCGTCACCATGTTGAGCCGCGCCCGCGCGCAGCGTTCCACCGAGGCTGGCGAATTGGTGCCGTACCACAGCGGCGGGTGTGGCTGCTGCACGCAGGAATGCACCATCGGCACGTCGTCGAAGCGGAAGAAGCGGCCCTGATGCGAAAGGCGGTCCTGCGTCAGCCCCTTGATCAGCACCTCGAACGTCTCGTCGGCGCGTGCCTTCTGCTCGGCCATGTCCACGCCGTAGAAGCCCATCTCGATCGGCGAGATGCCACGGCCATAGCCCAGCTCCAGCCGCCCGCCCGACAGCGCATCGAGCGTGGCCACTTCCTCGATCAGCCGCAGCGGGTGATAGAGCGACAGCAGGTAGACCAGCGGCCCGAAGCGTAGGGTGCAGGTGCGCTGCGCCAGTGCGGCCAGGAACACCGACGGGCTTGGCGCGTGGCCCAGCGGCGTGCCGTGATGTTCGGCGACATGGTAGGCGTGAAACCCCAGCCGATCATATGTCTCGGCCAGTTGCAGGCGCGCCTCGAGATGCTCGGGCAGAGGCAGGCCGCTGTCGTCTACATGGTCGAAAATCCCGAATTTCATCCTGCTCACCCCTCCTTCGGTGGCCTGCCGCGACGCGGGCGCGTGCTGACCGGCACGTCCATTCCGCGCCGCTTCAGCGCCTCGCGCAGCAGCACTTCGATCTCGGCATTTACCGAACGCAGTTCACCCGCGGCAAGACGTTCCACCGCGTCGTGGAGCGCCGGATCGAGCCGCAGGGCAAATGCTTTCTTGCTGGGGGCGGCCATGGCTGCCTCCTGGTATTGCGACTATTGGTAGAGCGAGCCGGCGTTGACGATCGGCTGGGTTTCGCGATCACCGCAGAGCACCACCATGAGGTTGGACACCATGGCCGCGCGCCGCTCGTCATCCAGCTGGACGATACCGTCGGCAGAAAGCTTCTCGAGCGCATCCTCGACCATGCCGACCGCGCCCAGCACCACCTTCTTGCGCGCGGCGATCACTGCGTCAGCCTGCTGGCGGCGGAGCATGGCGCCGGCGATTTCGCTGGCATAGGCAAGGTGCGTCAGCCCCGCTTCGTCGACGACGATACCGGCCACGGCGAGACGCTCGTTCAGTTCCACCTGCAGTTCGGTGTTCACCACATCGGGGCTGCCGCGCAGCGTGGTTTCGCCTTCCTCGAAATCGTCATAGGGATGGCGCGCGCCCACGGTGCGCAGGCCCGCCTCGATCTGGATGTTCACGAATTCCTTGAAGTCGTCGACGTCGAACACCGCCTGCGCCGTATCGCGCACGCGCCACACCACGTTGCAGGCAACGTCGATCGGGTTGCCGCGCTTGTCGTTGATCTTCACCCGTTCGGAATGGATGTTGTGCGCGCGCACACTGATCTTCTTCTTGCCCATCCACGGCCAGACCCAGCGCAGCCCCTCGCTGCGGTCGGTGCCGCGATATTCTCCGAACAGCGTGATCACCGCGCCCTGGTTGGGCTGGATCATGTAGAAGCCGCCCCAGGCCAGCAGGCTGACGAAAACGACGATGATGCCGCCGACAAACGATCCGACAGGCGATTGCCCGACGTCCTTTCCGCCAACGCCGCTGAGGAACAGCCAGGCCGCCAGCGCCATCAGCGCCAGCGTCACCACCAGCATGAGGTATCCATTGTATCCGCTGGCCGGCACCTCCCGACTGCGCGTCATGGGTGTGTGTTCGTCGCTCATCGCGAATCTCCTTCCTGATATAATTATGATATTATATTTATATCATTCCGGGCCATTCGGCAAGTGAACCGGGAATCCGGCCTAATTCGCGCGAATGGCTTGCAGGAAAGCCGCGCCATAGGCCTCCAGCTTCTTCGCCCCCACGCCGGGAATCTGCGCCATTTCGGCGAGGTTTGCCGGACGATCCGCCGCCATCGCGCGCAGGGCGGCATCGTGAAACACGACGTAAGGCGGCACGCCGGCCTCTGCCGCCAGGTCGCGGCGCAGCGCGCGCAGCGCATCGAACAGCGGATCGCCCACGGGGTTGGGCGTGGAGCCACCCTTTCGTGACCGGCTGCGCGAGCGTTCAGGAGGCTTGGTGATGCTCACCTTCATCTCGCCTGACAGGATATCGCGCACGTCGCCTGCCAGTTTCAGCCCGCCGTGTTCTGTCTGTGTAAGGTGCCCACGCACCTGCAGCGCGCGCGCCACCGGCTGCAGCAGCGCCGCATCTTCGCCGGAGACGATGCCGAACACCGACAGCTGGTCATGCCCCTTTGACCGCACCCGCTCGTCATCCACCCCGGTCAGCACCTTCTGCACATGGCCAAAGCCAAAGCTCTGCCCGGTGCGGTAGACGGCAGAGAGCAGCTTCCGCGCCAGTTCGGTCACGTCGATCACCTCCGGCGGGTCGAGGCAGTTGTCACAATTGCCGCAAGTGTCGTCAGGCACCTCGCCGAAATGCCGCAGCAGCACGACGCGGCGACACCCGGGCGTTTCGACTAGGCCCGCCAGCGCATCGAGCCGCTGGCGCTCACCGCGCTGGCGCGCTTCGTCCACTTCGGCAATGCGCATACGTGCCTGTGCGAAGTCGCCCGCGCCCCACAGCATCAGCGCCACCGCCGGATCGCCATCACGGCCCGCGCGGCCGGTTTCCTGGTAATAGGCCTCAATCGACTTGGGCGTGCCGGCATGGGCGACAAAGCGCACGTCCGGCTTGTCGATACCCATGCCGAAGGCGATCGTGGCCACCATCACCATGTCTTCGCTGGCGACGAACCTGGCCTGGTTCTCGGCCCGCACCTCCGGCGGCAGGCCTGCGTGGTAGGGCAGCACCGGGCGGCCCGTGTCGCGCGCCAGCTGCTCGGCCAGTTGCTCCACCTTGCGCCGCGTGGGAGCGTAGACGATGCCCGGCCCCGGCTGCTCCGCACACAATTGCGTCAGCTGGCGCGGCAGCGAATCGCGCGCTCGGATGGCATAGCGGATGTTGGGCCTGTCGAAGCCCGCCACCACCAGCCCCTCGTCGGGGATGCCCAGCTGGGCAAGGATGTCGGCGCGCGTATGGGCGTCCGCCGTGGCGGTCAGCGCCAGGCGCGGCACCTGGGGGAAGGCATCCAGCAGCCCCCGCAGCTGGCGATAGTCCGGGCGGAAATCGTGCCCCCATTCGGACACGCAATGCGCCTCGTCCACGGCGAACAGCGCCAGTTTCGCAGTACCCAGCAGCTCGCGAAATTGCGGCTGGCTGGCGCGTTCGGGCGCAACATAGAGCAGGTCCAGCTCACCCGCCCTGAACGCGTCCAGCGTTGCGCGCCAATCCGCATCGGCGCTGGTCAGCGTGGCGGCGCGAATGCCGTTGGCGCGCGCCGCGCGCAGCTGGTCGTGCATCAGCGCGATCAGCGGGGAAATCACCACGCAGGTGCCTTCCAGCATGGTAGACGGCAGCTGGTAGGTGAGCGACTTGCCGGCACCCGTTGGCATCACCGCCAGCGTGCTTTGCCCGGCGAGCAAACGGGCAATCACCTGATCTTGCTTTCCGCGAAAATCAGCGAAGCCATAGAGGCGGCGCAGTTCGTCGCGCGCAGTAACGAGGGAAAGCGTCTCAGCCATGCACGTCATGTGGCAGGTCTCACCCCACGCGCCTACCGCCGCAAACGGCATTCCCACGCAGGGTTGCCTCGGCTATGGGCTTTTCCACCAGAACCAAGAGGAAAGGGCCATTCGCACCATGAAGAAACTTGCCATTATTGCCAGCACCGCCGCTTTCGCCCTCGCCGCTTGCGGTGACACCACCGACGCATCCGAAGATGCCGTGGCCGATACCGTGGAAGTTCCCGCGGACGATGCCATGGCCGGCGCGCCCGATCCGGTCGCCGATGCCGATGCGATGAGCGAAGATGATGCCGCTGAGGCGGAAGCCGCCATGGCCGAAGCCGAAGCCGCTGCCGAGGCCGCGGGCGATGCCGCCGTGGATGCGGTGGACGACGCCATGGCCGCTGCCGAAGCCGCGCAGGAAACCCTGAACAACGTCGCTGAGTGAGCGGCACCGCACTTGCACGCAATGGGGGCCGGGTCCTGGTGGGCCTGGCCCTTTGCCTGTGCGCGGCCGGCTGCGATTCCGGCGAGGGCGCGCGCGGTCCCGCTGCCGCGACCGAGGGCGAGAGCGCGGCCCTATCCGACGCGCGCCAGATGCTCGACGAGCGGCCACCTGCCGAAGCGCCCGCTGACGGCGAAACCTTCGCCACAACTGGTAACGAATGAAACTGGATCGCCTTTACGCGCTGTGATATGATCCGGCCATGACGACGCTGGCCCCTCCCACCTCCGCAACAGGCGACACGGCGCAGGAGTTCAGCCTGCTGCCCGAGGTGTCGGACGAGGTCTTCACCGCTCCGCTCAAGCGCCCCCCGCATGTGGGGGAAGACTGGCTGGAGCCTCAGCAGACGCACTATTCGAGCGAAGACGACGCGATCTGGAACGACCTGTTCGAACGGCAAATGGGCGTGCTGCCGGGCCGGGCTTGCTCGACCATGCTCGCAGGGCTTGACAAGCTGGACCTTGGCAAAGGCGGCGTCCCTGACTTTGGCGAGCTGTCAGAGGAACTGGGCAAGCTGACCGGATGGAGCGTGGTGCCCGTGCCCATGCTGATCCCCGATCACGTGTTCTTCTGGCACCTGGCCAACCGCCGCTTCCCGGCCGGCAACTTCATCCGCACGCGCGAAACCTTCGACTACATCCAGGAACCTGACGTATTCCACGACGTGTTCGGCCACGTGCCGCTGCTGACCGACCCGACCTTTGCCGACTACATGCAGGAATATGGCCGCGCCGGGTGGAAGGCGATGCGCTACAACAAGCTAAAGGCGCTGGGCGCGCTGTACTGGTACACGGTGGAGTTCGGGCTGATCCTGGAAGCGGGCGAGCCGCGCATCTACGGCGCGGGCATCCTGTCCGGCCCGACAGAGGCGGTATTCGCGCTGGAGGCCGAAAGCCCCAACCGCATCATGCTCAACGTCGACCGGGTGATGCGCACCGACTACGTGATCGACGACCTGCAGCCGACCTATTTCGTGATCGAGAGTTTCGAGGATCTCTATCGCCAGACGGTGGAGCGCGATTTCGACCGGCTCTATCGCAACCTCGGCGCCAGCTTCACCTATGCCAATTCAGCACTGATCGATGTCGACAACGTGCTGCACCGGGGCACGCAGGAATATTTCCTGCGCGGCGGGCGGGGCAGCAATGCCAAGCCAGTTTGATTGGGCCGGTCTAGAACATCCACAACAGCAGCACGCCCATCGCCACGCGATAGAGCACGAAGACCATCATCGAGGCCTTCTTCAGGAAGTTCATCAGGAAGGCCATGGTGCCGAAGGCGGCGATGAAGGTGAGCACGCCGGTAATCAGTGCTTCCATCAGCAGGTCGCTGCTCGCTTCCATCAGGTCGGGCACGATCAGCACGCCCGCGCCGGCCACGGCGGGGATCGACAACAGGAAGGAAAAGCGCGCCGCCTCCACGCGGCCATAGCCCAGCAGTCGCGCTGCCGTCATCGTCACGCCTGAACGGCTGGTGCCCGGAATCAGCGCCAGCGCCTGCGCGATGCCCACCAGCAGGCCGTCGCGCCAGGTCATCTGTTCGAAGGTCTTCTCGGCCTTGCCGAAATAGTCAGCCAGGCCGAGCAGGATTCCGTAGACGATCAGGTTGACCGCGATCAGGTCGGTAAAGCGCAGGCTTTCCAGCAGATCGTCGTTCTGCACGACAAGGCCGAACCAGTCTTGGGCCACGCCGTTGAGCACGCCCAGCTTGATCGACAGGCCCAGCAGCACGGCGGGAATCGTGCCCAGCACGATCCACCAGAACAGCTTCCGGTGCTCGGGCGCATGGCCGATGCCGACACTGGCGAAGCCGCCGCGCGCCAGCCCCCAGGCATCTTTGAAGAAATAGACGATGATCGCCAGCAACGAGCCGATGTGCACGGCGATGTCGAGCATCGGCCCCTGGTCGGGAAAATCGAGGAAGACCGGCACCAGGATCAGGTGACCCGAGGAGGAGATCGGCAGGAATTCGGTGATCCCCTGCACCACGGCCAGGATCAGCATCTGGAGGAAGGTCATGTGCTCGCCTCCAACCAAAACGGGGGCGAAGTCAAGCCTCGCCCCCGAACATTTTGGCACTGGGTTGTTCGATTTTGCGTCTTACCAGATGACGATCCGCTCTTCCGGCGGCAGGTAGAGCGCGTCGTCGGGGCCCACGTCGAAGGCGTCATACCAGGCATCAAGGTGGCGCACCGCATTGTTGAGGCGGAATTCGCCCGGCGGGTGGTTGGCGGTCATCACGCGGTTGCGCAGGCTCTCCTCACGCTCCATCCCGCGCCACACCTGGGCAAATCCGAGGAAGAAGCGCTGGTCGCCGGTCAGGCCGTCGATCACCGGGGCTTCCCCGCCATCAAGCGAAAGGCGATAGGCGCGATAGGCCATCTGCAGGCCGACCACGTCGCCCAGCGTCTCACCCATCGACTGGCCGGCGCGCAGGCATACCGGGCCTTCGGCGCTATCGACCGGGCAATAGGCCTCGATCAGCTCGCCCATGCGCGCGGTAAACTGTTCGAAGCCATCGCGGTCGGAATCCTGCCACCAGTTGCGCAGCGTGCCGGTGGCATCGAACTGCGAGCCCTGGTCGTCGTAGCCATGACCGATCTCGTGCCCGATCACCGCGCCGATGGCGCCATAGTTCACCGCCGGGTCTGCTTCGGCGTTGAAGAACGGTGGCTGCAGGATCGCGGCTGGGAAGACGATGCGGTTGGTCAGCGGCGAGTAATAGGCGTTCACCGTCTGCGGCAGCATACCCCACTCGCTGGGATCGACCGGCGTACCGAGGCGCGACAGCGCATCCTGAATCGCCCAATTGGTGGCGTTGATACGGTTGGCCAACGGATCGTCCGGCGTGATCTCGAGACCTTCGTAGGTCTCGAACTCGTCGGGATAGCCGATCATCGGCACGAAGCCGTTCAGCTTGGCCCGCGCTTCGGCGATCGTTTCCGGCGTCATCCACTCGTTGTCGTCGAGCGCAACGCCCATCGCACGCTGCAGGTTGGCCACCAGCGCATCCATGCGCGCCTTGCTCTCGGGCGGGAAATAGCGCTCGACATAGAGCGCGCCCAGCTGCTCGCCCAGCGCGCCTTCAACCGCGGAAATCGCCCGCTTCCAGCGTTCCTGCTGCGTCTCGAGGCCATTGATGGTGCGACCGAAGAATTCGAAATTGGCGTTGTCGAGCTCGCTGGAAAGCACCGAGGCGTTATTGGAAAGGAAGTGCGCGGCCATATAGGCCTTCAGCGTCGCCAGCGGGGTCTCGGTCACCAGCTCCATCATCGCCGGCAGGCCGCCGCCGATCATCGCCAGCTGTTCCTCGGTCAGGCCCAGCGCGGCGATCTCTTCCTCGGTCGGGGGCAATTGCGGGGCAAGGAACCGCGTCTGGTCGGAAAACTGCCCAGCTTCCAGCAGCGTGGCGATGGGGAAATCGCCCGCCAGTGCGGCCAGCTCTTCCGGCGACACTTCGTTGTAGGTCAGCTGCGGCAGGCGGAACATCTGCCGCGCCCATTCCAGCTCGGCCACCTGGTGCTCGAAGGCATAGACGGATTCGGCCGCCGCGCGCGGATCCTGGTAGCCCGCCTGGCTTAGCAGGAAGGCGAGGTAATCCTTGTAGGCTTCACGGATTTCGAGGTTGCTTGCCGAATCGACGAGGTAATAGTCGCGGTCGGGCAGGCCCATGCCGTCAAAGCCGAGCGAGACGACATATTCGGTGGGGTTGCGCGCATCGATGCCAACGCCTGCACTTACCAGCGCGGGATAGCCGGCCATCTCCCACAACTGCGCCAACCGATCGAGATCGGGCGCATTGTAGATTTCCTGCAGGTAGGGCTGCGCCGGAGCCAGGCCGCTGGCATCGATCGCGTCCATGTTCACATAGGCATTGTAGGCATCGACGATGCGACGCGCAGTGGTGCCTGGCGCGGGATTGGAGGCGACGAGATCACGCACCAGCACTTCCACATCGTGGATCGATTCCTCGCGCAGCATGTCGAAAGCGCCATAGCGCTGGCGATCGGCCGGGATTTCGTTGGCGGCCACCCACTTGGCATTGGTATAGGCGTTGAAATCGTTGCCCGGATCGATGGCGGGATCGAGCTGGGTCAGGTCGACACCCCAGGTGCCGAAGTGCATCGTCGGCACTTCGCTGACGGGTTCATCCCCCATTTCGCTCTGGGCCAGGGCAGGGGCGGCGACGGCAAGTCCGATAATGGATGCCGACGTGACAAGCAGCTTGCGGATCATTTGGTAGGAAGTCCTCTTTCGGGCGAATACAGACAGATGCAACTACAGGCACATGCAACCACATTCGCCCACACGGGAAAAGCGGTTTCTGTCGTTACAAGATCGACATAAGGCCGATTCCGCTCGACACAAGACATGGGCAACCTGACGTCAGGCTGTCAGGCGGCCGCCGGATCGTCGAACTGCAGCGCAGCAAGGCGCGCGTAAAGCCCGCCCTCACTGGTCAGGCTGGCATGATCGCCCTGTTCGACGATGCGGCCGCCTTCCATCACGATGATCCGGTCCGATGCGCGCACGGTGGCCAGGCGGTGGGCGATCACCAGCGTGGTGCGCCCTTCCATCAGATGCTCCAGCGCCTCCTGCACCAGCCGCTCGCTTTCCGCATCCAGCGCGCTCGTCGCCTCGTCCAGCAGCAGGATCGGTGCATCGCGCAGCAGCGCGCGGGCAATGGCAAGGCGCTGGCGCTGTCCGCCTGACAGCCGCGCCCCGCCTTCGCCCAAGAAGGTGTCGAGCCCATCCGGCAGGTCGCGCAGGAATTGTTCCGCATTAGCCGCGCGCGCCGCTTGCCAGATGGCGTCCTCGTCCGCGTCCCATGCGCCGTACCGCAGGTTGTCGCGGGCATTGGCAGCGAACAACACGCCTTCCTGCGGCACCAGCGCCATGCGGCGGCGGATCGCGGCAGGATCTGCCTGGGTCAGCGGCACGCCGTCCATGCGGATGGTGCCCGATTGCGGATCGTAGAACCGCTCGGCCAGCTGGAAGATCGTGCTCTTGCCGGCGCCCGACGGGCCGACGATGGCCACGGTTTCGCCCGGCTCCACCGTCAAGGTGAAATCGCTGATCGCATGCTCGCCCGGCCGCGTGGGGTAGCTGAAGGTAACGTTCTGGAACGACAGGCTGCCGCGCGGCGGCTCGGGCAGGGCCTGCGGGCGTGCTGGTGCTGTGATATCGGGCCGTTCGTCCATCAGTTCACGCAGGCGGCTGGCGGCACCGGCCCCGCGCAACAGGTCGCCGAACACCTCGGTCAGCGCGCCGAAGGCACCGGCCACGATCACGCCGGCGAAGATGAAGGCGCCGATGGTTCCGCCCGAGATCGCGCCCGTCGTCACCAGCACTGCGCCGCGCCACAGCAGCACGGTGATGGCGCCGAAGATCAGCGTGATCAGCAGCGCAGTCATCACCGCGCGGATCAGGATGCGGACCTTGGCGACGGCGAAAGTCTCTTCCACCGCATCGCCGAAACGGTCGCTTTCGCGACTTTCCTGGTTGAAGCCCTGCACGATCTTCATCGCCGAGAGCATTTCGGTCACCATCGAGCCGACATCGGCCACGCGGTCCTGGCTGGTGCGGCTGATCTTGCGCAGGCGGCGGCCGAAGATGGCTATGGGAATGATGACCACGGGAATGCCCACCAGCAGCCACACCGCCAGTTGCGGAGCCAGCCAGAACAGGTATCCGGTCCCCAGCACTGCCATGATGATATTGCGCAGCGCCACCGAAACGGTGGTGCCCACCACGGTTTCGATGATGGCGGTGTCGGCCACCATCCGGCTGCTGATTTCCTTGGGGCTGTTCTCCTCGAAGAAGCCCGGCGAAAGGCGCAGCAGGTTGTCGTAGACCTTGCGGCGAATGTCGGCGACCACCCGCTCGCCCAGCCAGCTGACGAAATAGAATCGCAGCGCCGTGGCGAGGCCCAGCACCGCGACCAGCCCCAGTAGGTAGCGGAACCAGCGGGAAATATCGGCGTCGTCGGAAAATCCGCGATCGATGATGAGACGCAGGACGTTGGGCAGCCCCAGCGAGGTGATAACCGCGGTAATCAGCAGGGCGCCGGTAGCGAGCGCCAGCTGCAGCGGGTATTTCCCTGCCTCGCGGGCGATCATCTTCAGCGGGCCAAGGTTCTTGGCCTTTTCCGGCTCTGTCGTCTGTGGTGTTTCGATCTTCGGGGGGGATGCCATGGTGGCAGGGGCCCTAGCCCAAAGTCCGACGGCTTTGAAGCACACTTTGCGAAGGCTTTGCCAAAGCCCGCGCAAGGGCGCCTTTCGCCCCCTTCCCGTTTATGCCGCATTGCACAATCGGAGCAAAAGGAGCATGTGCACCCTGCAAGCGCGGGATACGCGGCCATCGCGGCCCGCATGGATATTCGTCCGGAAAGGGCGACAGGCGGAAGGGACGCAAGAGTGCTTTATTCCATCTACGAGATGCAGCGCGCGTTGCTGGGCAATGCCAGCAACATGGCGGCCGTGGGTGCGCGCCTGCTCGACAACCCGGCATTGCCGCTGGGTTACATGGGGCTGGGCCCGGCCATGGCCTCGGCGCTGAAGGTGTTTGCGCACCTGTATGAGGATCGCGGCAAACCCGATTTCGATATCCAGCCGGTGGATGTCGACGGGGTGATGAAGCACGTTTCCGAAACCGTGGTGCTGGAAAAACCATTCGGCGGCCTGCGCCGCTTCATCCGCGACGACCTGCCCGAAGACGCACCCAAGCTGCTGGTCGTCGCCCCGATGAGCGGTCACTACGCCACGCTGCTGCGCGGCACGGTGCAGCGCATGGTGCACGCCCAGCAGGTGTGGATCACCGACTGGGCCGATGCCGCGCTGGTACCGGCGGATGCGGGCCAATTCGACCTTGATGACTATATCGACTACCTGATCGAGTTCCTGCAGTTCATCGGCCCGAACACGCATGTGCTGGCAGTGTGCCAGCCTTCCGTGCCGGCCTTTGCCGCAACGGCAGTGATGGCCGCAGCCAAGGACAAGTGCCGCCCTGCCACGCTGACACTGATGGGCGGCCCGATCGACACCCGCGCCAGCCCCACGAGCGTGAACGACCTGGCGATGGAAAAGCCGCTGAGCTGGTTCGAGAACAACGTGATCGCCACCGTGCCGCTGAACTATCCGGGCGCGGGACGAAAGGTCTATCCCGGCTTCCTGCAACTGGCGGGCTTCATATCGATGAACCTGTCGGATCACATGATGAGCCACTACGAGATGTTCAAGCACATGACCGTAGGCGATCATGACAGCGCCGAGCGGACCAAGCAGTTCTACGACGAATATCTCTCGGTCTGCGACATGACTGCCGAGTTCTACCTGCAGACGATCCACCACGTGTTCCAGGAACACTCGCTGCCCAAGGGCGAATTCGTGCATCGCGGCAAGGCCATCGATCCCGACGCCATCCGCGACACCGCGCTGCTGGCGATCGAGGGCGAACACGACGATATCTCCGGCCTTGGCCAGACCCGCGCCGCGCTTGGCCTGGCCGAACACCTGCCCGAAGCGAAGAAGAAGTATTTCATGGCCCCCAACGTCGGGCACTACGGCATCTTCAACGGCAGCAAGTGGCGCCACAATATTGCACCTGTGGTGGAGGAATGGATGCGCGCGCATCCCACGACATCTGATTAGTCTTTCGAAGGCGCCTCCGCGCCTTCGTCCTCGGTGCTATTGGCTCCGCTTCGCTGCGCGGCACCTGCGGTCGGGCGTTCGCCCTCTGTAAGTCGCTTGTCGCGGCCAAGACCAGCACGGGCCTTGATGGGAAGAGCAAGAATCGACGCCTGAAAGGCGCCGACAGCGCGCGACCGCGCGCCGCCAGGTAGGGCGGAAGCCAAGAAGCGCGGACGCGCTGCGCCCGGCGCTTGAGGGGCCAACCAAGAAGACGCGTCTAGCGAGGATGCTCCGACGGAGGTCGGAGCGAAAAGCAGACAATCATTCCGCAGGCACGGCGCTTCGCTTCCCGAACGGCGCTCTCGCGTTCAGCCACTTCTGCGCGGGCTTTTCCAACCAGCGGTAGAGCCCACCGGACAGCGCCAGCAGCGCCAGCAAGTAGACCGCGAACGCCAATGGGGCGATTTGCAGGCTGTCGTCCACTGCCACCAGTTTCAGCGCTACCAGCAGCGGGAAATGGACAAGGTAGGTCGCGTAGCTGGCATCGCCCAGCCACACCAGCGGGCGACTGGACAGCAGGCGCGATAGCGGCCCGGTGTCGAGCGCCAACGCCAGCAGCAGCGAGGCAAAGGCCAGCGGCACCAGCAGCGTCTCGGGCGCGCCCGGCAGCAGCACCAGCGCAGCAAGGGTCAGCGCAGCGGAGAGCCCGCAGGCCAGCGCCATGCCACCGCGCGCGCGGCCTGTATTGCGCCAGGCCAGCCACAGGTTCGCCAAGAGCATCCCCATGAAGAACTGGATCACGCAGCGAATCAGGCCCAGCCTGGTGATCTGGTCACCCAGTTCGCTTGCCCCCGCCAGCACGAACACCCCGTGCAGCACCAGCGCGGCCACGGCCATGCCTGCCAGCAGCGCCCAGGGCCGCATCGCCTCCCAACGCACCGCCACCACCGCCAGCGGGAACAGCATGTAGGCCCCCAGCTCGGTGCTGATCGACCAGGCCGGGTGGTTCCACGTCAGTTCGGGCGTCAGCCCCCAGTTCTGCAGCAGCAGCAGGTGCAGCGGCAGCTCTGCCAACGGATAGTTCGCCATGTCGCGCCCAGTCGTCAGCAGCACCAGCGCAAACACCGCCATGCCGCCCAGCACGGCCACGTGCAGCGGCCAGATGCGGGCAAATCGCCGCCACCAGAATGCAGGCGCACCTGCCGCACCCTCGGCACGCAGCCGCTCGCCATAGTTCAGCCACATGACGAAGCCCGAAAGCATGAAGAACAGGTCCACTGCCAGGTAGCCCGAGGCCGCCACGGCCATGCCCCATTCGGGCATCCAGTCGCTGAGCGACAGCCGCGCGTGGAAGAACACTACCCACCACGCGGCCAGCCCGCGAATACCGGTCAGCGCCAGCAGGTGCGGCACGCGTTGTTGGCGAGATACCATCACGCCGGAGCCCCTTTGGGCGCCCGATCGCGCAGCCATGGGCGACCCTGCACGGCGTCGCCCGCCCATTCGCGCTTCATCAGGCTGTAGAAGGCGATCTGCAGCCCCAGCAGCATGAACATGAACGGCTGGTAGCCCACGCCTACGAACATCGCTCCGACAAGGTAGACGATGTGGCCGTTCTGCAGAGCTGTCGCCAGCGCATACCAGCGCTTGCCGTCTGCCTCCTCGCTGTCGGCATAGTGCTTGCGGATGCGCTGCATCTGCCACAGCCCCAGCCCGTGCAGCGCCAGCCAGATGGCAAAACCGATATACCCCTGCTCGCCCAGAACTTCGAAATAGGCGGAGTGGAAGGCGCGCCCCTCGTCGGTCACGTCCTGGTAGACCACCGCCTCGGTGTTGCCCAGTTCCACCGTGGTGCGGGTCTCATAGCTGAAGCTGTTGCCCAGGAAGGCATCGAAACCGCCGCCCAGCGGGTGATCCTTCACATAGTCGATCGTCCACATCCACACTGCCACGCGGGTGGAGGCGCTTTCGTCCGCCTGGAATTCGGTGATGGTGGACATGCGCTGGGTATAGCTGGCAGGCAGGAAAGGCAGTGCCACCAGCAGGGCCAGGCCGGCCAGGCCTGCATATACGAAGCGATACTTCACGCTGCGCAGCACCAGCACGCCCAGCGCCGCGATGCAGATCAGGCCGGTGCGCGTTTGCGTGCCGATCGGCACCAGCAGCGCAGCGAAAATCAGCGCGGTCGCAAATACCATCGCCAGCTTGCGTTCGGTGAAAATCGTGCCGTGCCGCGACACCCACACGATCAGCGGGATCATGGCGATGGCAACGGTGGACAGGGTGGAACCTTCGTAGAGCCCGGAATTGTCCTGCACCAGCGACACCAGCGTGCCATACCCGCCCCCTGACAGCACCGTCTTGATCCCTGCCGAAATGATGATCGAGGCGGCAGAGAGAACCATGATCAGGGCGGCTGCCTCTAGCCGCAATTTCGTTCGCAAGGTAAGCGGCAGGAAGGCGGCGAAGACCAGGCTCTTCCACACCCATTCCCACTTGCTGGCCGCTTCCACGGGGAAATCGGCCAAGGCAAAGGTCGTCACCGCGCACCAGCCCAGCAGCGCCACGATCAACCCTTGTCGCAGGGTAATCCGGCTACCCTGCTTGCTGTCGAGCAACACGTATCCGGCAAAGGCTGCGACGAAACACAGCAGCGACAGCGATATGCTGGTAATGATGCCGTAACCCACCTTCTGCGGGGTGACGATATCGACGTAGATATACAGCAGCACCCACAGGAACGGACGCTTCAGGCCCATGGCCACGATCGCACCGATGAAGCCCAGCAGGACAAGATCACGCATCGTCGGCGCCCTCCTGCTGCTTCAGCCAAGGACGCGGATCCGACCTTGGCTCGGCACCTTCCTCGTCGAGGTCATCGCGCATGAGCAGCCGCCAACAGGCGAGCAGGATCAGCCCGTGCGTCAGCGCAATGGAGAAGTAGTCGATCAAGGCTTGGGCGTCCTCGCCAGAAGAGACAACTAAGGTCGAAAATTCGCCTTACCCCCAAGCTATTGACGCGCCGTTAAGTCTGTTCTGGCAAGCACGGCACCGATGACACGGATACTTCACGTCCTTGACCACTCGCTGCCGATGCACAGCGGCTATACCTTTCGCACGCGCGCCATCCTGCGCGCGCAGCAGGCCATCGGGCTGGAAGTGCGTGGAATTACCGGCCAGCGGCATGTGGAACCTGGCCCTGCCACCGAAGTGGTTGACGGCCTCTTGTTCCATCGCACGCCGGGCAAGGCGAGTGGCCCTGCCGGGCTGAAGGAATGGCGCGAGATCGATACGCTGGCCGATGCTATCGTCGCGCTGGCCGAGGAATGGCGGCCCGACGTGCTGCACGCCCACTCGCCCGCGCTGAACGGGCTCGCTGCAATCCGCGCGGGCCGCAAGCTGAGCATTCCGGTGGTCTACGAAATACGCGCTTTCTGGGAAGATGCCGCAGTCGGCAACCTGACCGGGCGCGAGGGATCGCTGAAATATCACCTGACGCGCGAGCTGGAAAACACCGCCGTGCGCGATGCCGATGCAGTGATGACCATCTGCGAAGGCCTCAAGGCAGACCTCGTGTCGCGCGGCTTTCCGGCGGAAAAGATCGGCGTGATGCCCAATGGTGTGGACCTGACGACCTTTGGCGAGCCTGCCGCGCGCGACAAGGCGCTTGCTGCCGCACTGGGCATCCAGGATGGCCCGGTGATCGGCTTCATCGGCAGCTTCTACGACTACGAAGGACTTGATGATCTGATCTCCGCCATGCCACTGCTAGTGGATCGCCACCCGGGTGCGCACCTGCTGCTGGTAGGCGGCGGCCCGATGGACGAACGTCTGCGCGCGCAGGCGGCCGCCTCGGCCGTGGCAGACCGCATCCACTTCACCGGCCGCGTGCCGCATGCCGAGGTTGAGCGGTACTATGCCCTCACCGACATCATGGCCTATCCGCGCAAGAAGAGCCGGCTGACCGACCTCGTCACCCCATTGAAGCCGCTCGAGGCCAATGCCCAGATGCAACTGGTGGCGGCCAGCGACGTGGGCGGGCACCGCGAACTGATTCGCCATGGCGAAACCGGCGTGCTGTTCGCCGCTGACGATCCCGTCGCCTGCGCCCAGGCGCTGGCAGACCTTGTCGATCGGCGCGGCGAATGGGGCGCGATCCGCGAGGCCGCGCGCGCACACGTTCTGAAACGCCATGACTGGGAAACCAATATTCAGCGTTATCAGGTCGTTTACCTTGGCCTGCTAGGTCAATCCGACGATGGCCGTATCCGCGCCGCTGCCTGACCCGGCAGCACGTATGGAATCATGCGGTGCAGAAACAGGATTGGCACGTGGCAACAAGCCTCGAGCACATGGATGAGCTGGCACAGGCCCCTGCCGCAAAGGCGGGCCAAAAGGCAATCAGGCCGCCGATTACCGCGAACCCCGCGTTCCCGTGGATCGTGGCGCTATGGTTTGCCGCCCTGTTGGGGGTCGGCAGCCTGATCTTGCCCGTCGCGCTGCTGGAACGCGCCAGCACGGCCAGCGGCCTTGCTTCGGTACTGCCAATGGCTGCGCCGCCGCTGGGCTTTACGGCACAGTCGCTGGTGGCGCTGGTCGGCACTCTGGCAGGCGGCATGTTCGGCTTCCTGCTGGCCAGGAAGATCGCCGCGACCGCGGCTGGCACGACCGGCAAGGACAACAGCCGCAAGGTGCTGAGCGCGCCGGAGGATATTGGCGAGTTCGGCATCGACGGCGACGACCACGACGATTTGCCGGCTCCCCCCTCCACGGGTCGCCGCCGCGCGCTGGCGATCGAGCCGGAGGACGGCCCGAGCGATTTCCTCAAGGTCGCGCCGCTGCCCGCCGTGCGCGAACCCAGGAAAGCGCCGGTGGACGCCGAGGTGGGAGAGCCCGTCGCAGAAGAACCGGCGACCGGTGAGCCCGGTTGCGTAGCCGATCCTGCATCGGTCGATGAACCGCGCCAGGAATTCCAGCCCGATCCGGTCGGGGTTGAAGACGAGGTCGTCGAAGACGAGCTACTCGAGCTTGATGCCAGCGCCGAGTTGGCCGCTTCGGCGGACGCCGAGTTTACCGAACAGCAACCGGCGCAGGCGCACGAACTGGCCGAGCCCGGCTTCGAACGGCAGGAATTCATCGCCGTCGCCAATGCCGGCGGACCGGTGGTCGATGTGAATTACGCCCAGCCGGTCGAAGCTGCCGCAACGGCCAGCGAACCGCTGCCCTTCTCGCCGCCGTCGATGGCGCGCGAAGGCATGGTCGACGACGATGGCGAGGATCACGGCGAACAGCACGTCGCCGCCGAACCGACATTCGCCCCGGAGCACGATGCCGGGCCAGAGAGCGAGGATATGGTGTCCGACAAGCAGATTTTCCAAGCCCCGGATGCACCCGCGGTTGCAGCACCCGAAGTGCCGGTCGAGGACATGGCGTCCGGCGGTACCGGCGAAGAGCAGGCGGAGGAAGACGGCGAAGGTCTTGTCCAGCTGGTGCAGCGCCTCGGCGCGACGCTGGAAAAGCACCGCGAATGGAGCGCCGAACAGGCGGTCCGCCAAGCGATGAAGGCACCTGTCGAAGATGCAGCGCAAGCGGATGTCGCACAAGACGCCGCTGACGAAGCGCCCGTTCCCGACGAATTCGATCCCGCCGCCGCCGAAGACGCCGCGCAGGCCATGGCAGCCTTTTTCGGTTCGCCTGCCGCCACCCCGGCAGCCGAAACCGAAACCGAAACCGAAACTGAAGTCGAAGCCGAAGACGGCCCGTCCGAGGGCGAAGCAGTTCCGGCTCCCGCCTTCGACGAGCGCGCCGCACGGGGCGAGGAACCGCGTCAGCGCTATGGCGCGTTCAGCGGCATGATCGCTGCGGCCCAGCTGGATGTCGAGGACGAGGATGAGGATGAGGATGAGGACGAGATCGCCGGTCTCGCTGCCTCCTTCAGCTTGCCTCGCATGCAGAAAAGCGAGCCCGAACCCATGCCGCGCCCGGCTTTCGACCAGCCGCCGCCCACGCCCGAAGTCGCCACCGTCCCGCAGCAGGATGAGGAAGAACCCGAAGAGAGCACCGCAGTGACCGATTGCGGTTCGCTCAATCCGTTCAAGCGCAATGCCGAAGAATTCGTCCGCATCGAAGAGCCCCAGCCCGATTCCGACAATGCCGAGCCTGCCGTGCTGTTCCCCAACCAGGAAGCGCGCAAGGCACCGACCGCGCCGGCACCGGTCAGCCGCGCCTTCGATCCGCCGGCGGGCGAAGCCGAGGTTTCTCCGCAGCGCGCCGAGCGCCCCAGGCCATCGAACGACGACAACGAACGGGCCTTGCGCGAAGCGCTGCTGAACCTGCAACGGATGGGCAAGTAAGCGCTGCAGAACCTGCGCTTTCGCGCCGCAAACCCATTTTGCGGCGCAGCAAACCTTGCCAAAATTGCTTCCTGTCGCCATGAGGGCTTTTCGCGAAATTTTCGTGCCGTTTACGGCTGTTGATTCGCGTTTCGTTACCGGTGAAACCGGTTCCGGGGCGCGGTTTCATTCCGCCCGGGATTGGCACGCGCAAGAGGAAGTATTGAAGATTGACCGAGTATCCCGCCACCCAGGGCCTGTATGATTCCGTAAACGAGCACGATAACTGCGGCATGGGCTTCGTTGCCCATATCAAGGGCATCAAATCGCACGATATCATTACCCAGGGCCTCGAGATTCTCGCCAATCTCGACCATCGCGGCGCGGTGGGTGCAGACCCCCTGCTGGGTGACGGTGCGGGCATCCTGATCCAGATTCCGGACAAGCTCTATCGCCGCTGGGCGACAGGCGAGGGCCTGACCCTGCCGCCTGCCGGCGACTATGCCGTCGCCATGTGCTTCATGCCGCAGGATGCCGCTGCGCGCGATTTCATCACCGCGCAGTTCGAGAAGTTCATCGCCAAGGAAGGCCAGCACCTGATCGGCTGGCGCGATGTGCCCACCACCACCGACGGCCTGGGCAAGGCGGTGCTGGAATCGATGCCGGTGATCCGCCAGTGCTTCATCGGCCGCGGCGACAACTGCGCCGACCAGGACGCGTTCGAGCGCAAGCTGATCGTGATCCGCAAGCAGACCCAGAACCCGCTGAAGGACTTGGCCGAGAAGCATGATATGCCAGGGCTGACCAAGCTCTACATGCCCAGCTTTTCCAGCCGCACCGTGGTGTACAAGGGCCTGCTGCTGGCGAACCAGGTGGGCAGCTTCTACGACGACCTGCGCGATCCCGATTGTGAAAGCGCGTTGGGGCTGGTGCACCAGCGCTTCTCCACCAACACCTTCCCCAGCTGGCGCCTCGCCCAGCCGTTCCGCCTGATCTGCCACAATGGCGAGATCAACACGGTGCGCGGCAACGTCAACTGGATGAACGCGCGCCGCCGCACGATGGAAAGCGACCTGCTGGGCGCCGACCTCGACAAGCTGTGGCCGATCGTGCCGCACGGCCAGTCCGACACCGCCTGCCTCGACAATGCGCTCGAACTGCTGCTGCTGGGCGGATACTCCCTTGCCCACGCGATGATGATGCTGATTCCCGAAGCGTGGAATGGCAACGACCTGATGGATCCCAAGCGACGCGCATTCTACGAATATCACGCCGCGCTGATGGAACCATGGGATGGCCCGGCCGCCGTGGCCTTCACCGATGGCCGCCAGATCGCAGCCACCCTGGACCGCAACGGCCTCAGGCCCGCGCGCTATTGCGTCACCAAGGACGATCTCGTCTGCCTGGCATCGGAAAGCGGCGTGCTGCCGTTCGCCGAGGAAGACGTGGTGCGCAAGTGGCGCCTGCAGCCGGGCCGCATGCTGCTGATCGACCTCGAGCAGGGCCGTATCATCGAGGACGAGGAACTGAAGGCGGAACTCGCCGCTGCACATCCCTACGAGGAATGGCTGGAGAAAGCGCAGTACAAGCTCAAGGACCTCGAAGCGATCGAAACCGACAAGGACGCTGTGCAGGAACACGAGGTTAGCCTGCTCGATCGCCAGCAGGCCTTCGGCTACACTCAGGAAGATATCGCCAAGTTCCTTGAACCCATGGCGCAGAATGCAGACGATCCGATCGGCTCTATGGGCACCGACACGCCGATCGCCGTACTGTCGAACCGCAGCCGCCTGCTCTACGACTATTTCAAGCAGAACTTCGCCCAGGTTACCAACCCGCCGATCGACCCGATCCGCGAGGAACTGGTGATGAGCCTGCTGACCATGGTCGGTCCGCGTCCGAACTTGCTGGGCCGCGAGGCGGGCACGCACAAGCGCCTGGAAATCAGCCAGCCGATTCTGACCAACAAGGGCATCGAGAAAATCCGTTCGGTCGAAAGCGTGCTCGACGGCGCATTCCGCACCGCCACCATCGACATCACCTGGGATGCCGCCACCGGCGCCGATGGCCTGGAAATGGCGATCAAGGAAATGTGCTGGGCCGCGACCGAGGCCGTGCTGCAGGACAAGAACATTTTGATTCTGTCCGACCGCAAGCAGGGTCCGGATCGCGTTCCCATGCCCGCGCTGCTGGCAACCGCTGCCGTGCACCACCAGTTGGTGCGCCAGGGCCTACGCATGCAGACCGGCATCGTGGTGGAAACCGGGGAAGCGCGCGAAGTGCACCACTTCTGCGTGCTGGCGGGCTACGGCGCGGAAGCGATCAACCCCTACCTCGCCTTCGAGACGCTGGAGGATATCCGCCAGAAGAAGTTCCCCGAGCTTTCGCCCGAACAGGTCGAGAAGAACTACATCAAGGCGGTGGGCAAGGGCATCCGCAAGGTGATGTCGAAGATGGGCATCAGCACCTACCAGTCCTATTGCGGGGCGCAGATCTTCGACGCGGTGGGCCTGTCCAGCGACTTCGTCGAAGCCTATTTCACCCGCACCGCCACCACCATCGAGGGCGTAGGCCTGAAAGAGGTGGCGCAGGAAACCGTGCGCCGTCACGCCGCTGCCTATGGCGACAACCCGATCTACCGCCACATGCTGGATGTGGGCGGCATCTACCAGTATCGCCTGCGCGGCGAACAGCACGCCTGGACGCCCGCCAATATCGCCAAGCTGCAGCACGCGGTGCGCGGCGACAAGTGGGACGATTACCAGGAATTCGCCAAGTCGATCAACGAACAGAGCGAACGCCTGCTGACCATCCGCGGACTTATGGAACTGAAGAAGGCCGACAAGCCGATCGACATTTCCGAAGTCGAACCGGCGGAGGAGATCGTCAAGCGCTTCAGCACCGGCGCGATGAGCTTCGGCTCGATCAGCCACGAGGCGCATTCGACGCTGGCCATCGCCATGAACCGCATCGGCGGTCGTTCCAACACCGGCGAAGGCGGAGAGGAGCCGGAACGGTTCGTGCCGCTGCCCAATGGCGATTCGATGCGCAGCCGCATCAAGCAGGTCGCCTCGGGCCGCTTTGGCGTCACCACCGAATATCTCGCCAATTCCGATGATATCCAGATCAAGATGGCCCAGGGCGCAAAGCCCGGCGAAGGCGGCCAGCTGCCCGGCCACAAGGTGGACAAGCGCATCGGCAAGGTGCGTCATTCCACACCCGGCGTAGGCCTGATCTCGCCGCCGCCACATCACGATATCTACTCGATCGAGGATTTGGCCCAGCTGATCCACGACCTGAAGAACGTGCAGCCCAAGGCGCGCATTTCGGTGAAGCTCGTCTCCGAAGTCGGCGTGGGCACGGTTGCCGCGGGCGTTTCCAAGGCCCGCGCCGACCACGTGACCATTTCCGGCTACGAAGGCGGCACGGGCGCTTCACCGCTCACCAGCCTGACGCACGCCGGCAGCCCCTGGGAAATCGGCCTGGCCGAAACCCAGCAGACGCTGCTCTTGAACGACCTGCGCAGCCGCATCGCGGTGCAGGTGGACGGCGGCCTGCGCACCGGCCGCGACGTCGCCATCGGCGCGCTGCTGGGCGCGGACGAATTCGGCTTTGCCACCGCCCCGCTGATCGCGGCAGGCTGCATCATGATGCGCAAGTGCCACCTCAACACCTGCCCGGTGGGCGTCGCCACGCAGAACCCCGAGCTGCGCAAGCGCTTCGTCGGCACGCCCGAGCACGTCATCAACTACTTCTTCTTCGTCGCCGAGGAACTGCGCCAGATCATGGCCGAAATGGGCTTTCGCACCGTCGAGGAGATGATCGGCCGGGTAGACCGCATCAACATGAACCGCGCCATCCGTCACTGGAAAGCCGATGGCGTCGACCTGTCGAAGCTGCTGCACACGGTGGACCTGGCAGAAGGCAAGAGCCTGCACCACACCGAAGAGCAGGACCATGGTCTGGAGAATGCGCTCGACAACCAGCTGATCGCCGATTGTCAGAGCGCCATCGAGAGCGGTGAAGCAGTGCAGCTGTCCTATCCGATCCGCAACTTGAACCGCACCGTTGGCACCATGCTGTCGGGCCGGATTGCCGAGAAGTACGGCCACAAGGGGCTGCCGGTGGATACCATCCGCATCCAGTTCACCGGCACGGCGGGACAGAGCTTTGCCGCATGGCTGGCGCACGGCGTCACGCTGGACCTGGTGGGCGATGGCAACGACTATGTCGGCAAGGGCCTGTCGGGCGGTCGCGTTATCGTGCGCGCTCCCGACGGCGTGAACCGCGATCCGCAGGACAACATCATCGTTGGCAACACCGTGCTCTATGGCGCGATCGCGGGCGAAGCCTATTTCTGCGGCGTCGCGGGCGAACGCTTCGCGGTGCGCAACTCGGGCGCGGTCGCGGTGGTCGAAGGCACGGGTGACCATGGCTGCGAATACATGACCGGCGGCGTGGTGGCGGTGCTCGGCCCCACCGGGCGCAACTTCGCCGCCGGGATGTCTGGCGGCATCGCCTATGTCTACGATCCGGACGGCACCTTTGCCAGCCGCTGCAACATGGCGCAGGTGGACCTGCTGCCCATCGACGTGGCGGCCAAGGACCCCGAAGGCACCGGGCTGCCGCAGCAGCGCCCCTCCACCGTTGACGATTTCGGCATGGGCGATCCGCTCTATCACGATGCCGCGCGCCTGAAGATCCTGCTGGAGCGGCACAAGCTGCACACCGGCTCTGCCCGCGCGGCCGAGCTGCTGGCGGATTGGGACAAGGCGGTAAAGCACTTCGTGAAAGTGATGCCGAAGGATTATGCACGCGCGCTCAAGCAGCTTGAGGCAGAGCGCGAAGAGGCCGCCTCGGTCGCGGCTGAGTAAGGAATACAGACATGGGCAAGGAAACCGGCTTTCTCGAAGTAGAGCGCCAGGATCGCACTTATGAAGATCCCAAGGAACGGCTGAAGAACTACAAGGAATTCGTGATTCCACACAGCGAGGATGCCCTGCGCAAGCAGGCCTCGCGCTGCATGAATTGCGGCATTCCCTATTGTCACAACGGCTGTCCGGTGAACAACATCATCCCGGACTGGAACCACCTCGTCTACGAAGGCGACTGGCAGAATGCGCTGGAAGTGCTGCATTCCACCAACAACTTCCCCGAATTCACCGGGCGCGTGTGCCCGGCTCCGTGCGAGGCGAGCTGCACGCTCAACATCACCGACGAGCCAGTGACCATCAAGTCGATCGAATGCGCCATCGTCGATCGCGGGTGGAAGGAAGGCTGGATCGAGCCGCAGGTGCCGGAAGAGAAGACCGGCAAGAGCGTGGCCGTGGTCGGCTCTGGTCCTGCGGGCATGGCCTGCGCCCAGCAGCTGGCACGCGCCGGCCATTCGGTGACGGTGTTCGAGAAGAGCGACCGTGTGGGCGGGCTGCTGCGCTACGGCATTCCCGACTTCAAGATGGAAAAGAGCCTGATCAACCGCCGCGCGGTGCAGATGGAGGCCGAAGGCGTCACCTTCCGCACCAGCACCGAAGTGGGCGTCGATATCTCGGTGAAGAACCTGAAGGAGAATTTCGACGCGGTGGTTTTCGCCGGCGGCGCGGAAGACGCCCGTCCGCTGCTGATTCCCGGCGCAGAACTGCCCGGCGTGCGGCTGGCGATGGAATTCCTCACCCAGCAGAACAAGCGCAATGCCGGCGACGATGAAACCCGCGCCGCCCCGCGCGGCAGCCTGACCGCTACCGGCAAGCACGTGATCGTGATCGGCGGCGGCGACACCGGCTCTGACTGCGTGGGCACAAGCAACCGCCAGGGCGCGGCCTCGGTCACCCAGATCGAGATCATGCCGCAGCCCCCGGAAAAGGAAAACAAGCTGCTGACCTGGCCCGACTGGCCGATGAAGCTGCGCACCTCCACCAGCCACGAAGAAGGCGTGGAGCGTGACTGGGCCGTGCTGACCAAGGAAGTGGTTGGCGAAGACGGCAAGGTCACCGGCCTGAAGTGCGTGCGCGCTGACTGGTCGGGCGGCCAGCTGACAGAAGTGCCCGACAGCGAGTTCACCCTGCCCGCCGACCTGATCCTGCTGGCCATGGGCTTTCTTGGCCCGCGCAAGCAGGGCATGATCGAGCAGAGCGGCGTAGAGCTGACCGATCGCGGCAATGTAGATGCCAACGTGAAGGACTATCGCACCTCCGACCCGGCGATCTGGGCTTGCGGCGACATGCGCCGGGGCCAGTCGCTGATCGTCTGGGCAATCCGCGAAGGCCGCCAGTGCGCAGCCAGCGTGGATGAGGCGCTGATGGGGGTCACCGAACTGCCACGCTAGGCCCCTTTCGAACCATCACGAAAGGGCGCGTTCCGCAAGGGGTCGCGCCCTTTTTCATGTTCAGCGCAGACCGGCTTTCACCAGCCCCTGACCCATCGCACCGGTAGCGCCGATGGCAATGGCAAGGCCCACACCTGCCCCCAGACCATTGCCTGCGGCCCGGCCAGCCAGCCGCCAAGCACAAGTGGCGCAAGCGGCAGCACAAGCAGCAGGAAACATCCGAGCGCAGCCTTCGCGGTGGCAATAACAGCCAGCCCGCACCATGCCAGCCATCACCACGCCAACTGTCATCAAACTGTAACACGCATGCTGTGAGACCGGCGTGAAGGGAGCGCCGTGCCAGACTACCGATTCTGTCTCGAACGCGGCAACCGCCGAAGCCGCGAAATCGCCTTCGACCTGCCCGATGCCTGGGCAGTGGGGCTGGTGGCAAAGCACGTGGCGCGCAACTTGGCAGCAGACGAACTGGGCAAGGGGTGCCTGCACCTGGCGCAGGAGGTCATGGTGCTCGACGCCGACGATGCCGTCGTGGCGCGCTATCCACTGGCCGATTTTCTCTGCTTCGAGTGACCAGGGCCTAGCCCCGCGCCACCAGCGCCGCGACGAGCAACCCCAGCGATAGCGTGCAGGCCACAGTCCGCACGTGGTTCCATGCCACCCATGACCGCATGTAGCGCCGCCACATCGTCTCGCCCTCCGCGCTGTCCGCCGCTGCGGCTTCCAGCGCATTGTTGAGCGGCACGTTGCCCACCACGGTCACCACGAACATGCCCAGCACATAGGCAGCCGCGCCGGCGAGCAGGAACACCGCGCCCGGCTGCGACAGGTCCAGCAGCGCGACGACCGCCAGCACGGCTGCGGCACCACTGCTGGCGAAGAACAGCGGCAGGAAGGGTGACTTCAGGATTACCCGGTTGATCGACTGCATGGCCAGCATGCCCGCCACTTGCCCGATCGCGTCGAGCGAACGCATGACGAAGGCCGAGAAGGCGAAATAGACCCCCGCCATCACCCCCACGCCAAGCACGGCAAACCACAGCAGGCCATCGATGATCGTCATATGCATTCCCCCCAAGAAAAGCGGCAGCGCGGGGTAGCTCTACCCCGCACAGCCCACGCAGGTCGCCAGGCTGGGATCATTGCGCAGTCGACCCTCGGCAATTTCCTCGCCGCAGGTGACGCACCAGCCCCATTCGCCCTCGTCCAGCCGCTCCAGCGCGGCCTTGATGCGGATGCGCTCCGTCTCGCGACGCCGTTGCTCGGCCTGCGCCATGGCCTGCTGCTGCATCGCGTCCATGCGCGACAGGCGGCCGACGCTGTCCTGCTGCAGGGCGACAGGCGCGCGCGCCTCGTCGCTCAGCGCGTCGAGCCGGTCGAGTTCAGCCAGGCGCTCTGTCAGCGCAGTTCGAGCTTCGTCTTCGGTCATCGGGCGCGCAGCTTTCCTACTTGCACGGCTCTTGTCAAAGCGCGCGCATGGATAACCGCGCGAACGACCGCAAACAGCAGGAGGATTTCCGCTCGCCCGGAACGGGAGCTTTTTTTGCTCCAGGACCGTGTTCCAAGTGTTCCACATTAGTTGGAATCACCCGGCCTTACAGCCGCCAGTCGATGCTCCCGCGCCCGTTCTCTTCAAGAAATGCATTGGCGCGACTGAACGGCTTCGAGCCGAAGAAGCCGCGATGCGCCGAGAGCGGGCTGGGGTGCGGGCTCTTGATCAGCAGGTGCGGACCGCCTTCCTGCAACGCCGGGATGCGCGCCGCCTTGCCTTGTGCATGGCTGCCCCACAGGATGAACACGGTGGGTTTGCTGCGCTGAGCCACGGCGGCGACGCAGGCATCGGTAATCGCGTCCCAGCCCTTGCCCGCATGGCTGCCCGCCATGCCCTGCTGCACCGTCAGCGTGTTGTTCAGGAGCAGCACCCCTTGCCGCGCCCAGCTCTCCAGCGAGCCATGGTCAGGCGGCGCAAGCCCCAGGTCGGCCTGCAGCTCCTTGAACACATTCTTCAGCGAAGGCGGCTGCGGCACGCCATCGGGCACGGAAAAGCACAGCCCGTGCGCCTGTCCCGGCCCGTGGTACGGGTCCTGCCCCAGGATCACCACGCGCACGCTGTCCAGCGGGGTCAGGTCCAGCGCCTTCAGCCGTGTGCCGCGCGGCGGGAAGATCGCCTTGCCTGCCTGTTCCTCTGCCTGCAGCCAGCCGCCCAGTCGCCGCGCTTCCGGCGTGGCGAGGACAGGTTCGAGCACGGAGGCCCAGCTTGGCGGTATGGTTTCGGACATTCCACCCGAATAGGCCGAGGCGACAGGTGCGCAAAGCCACCCTTCCCTCCAATCCCCAATCCGCCTAAGGCTCACACACGATGACAGTACATTTCCACGAAGAAGACCTGCCCGCAGGCGTGCTGGCCGATGGCCCGGTTGCCGTCGACACCGAAACCATGGGTCTCGTCACCCCGCGTGACAGGCTGTGCGTGGTGCAGATCAGCGATGGCCAGGGCGATGAGCACCTTGTGCGCTTCGCCAAGGGCAGCGCTTACGACGCGCCCAACCTGAAGGCGGTGCTGGCCGATCCCGGCCGGCTGAAGATCTACCATTTCGCCCGCTTCGACCTGGCGGCGATAGAGCATTACCTGGGCGTCACGGCGGCGCCGGTGTTCTGTACCAAGATCGCCAGCAAGATGACGCGCACCTATACCGATCGCCATGGCCTGAAGAACCTGGTGGAAGACCTGCTGGGCGAAACCATCTCCAAGCAGCAGCAGACCAGCGACTGGGGCGCGCCCGAACTGAACGATGCGCAGCGCGAATATGCCGCATCCGACGTGCGCCATCTGCATCGGTTGCGCGAGGTGATGATCGAACGCCTGCAGCGCGAAGAGCGGCTAGAACTGGCACAGGCCTGCTTCGATTTCCTCCCCACCCGCGCCCGGCTGGATATCGCCGGATGGGCAGACAAGGACATTTTCAGCCACGAGTCATGAACACATGTCATGACCTTTGGCGCTTAGGCAAACCGCAATGACTCAGGCCGCTGATCGCATCCGCACCAGGCGCCAGCACTTCGCCGCTCCGGGCAGCTCGCTCGACACGATCGTGCGCGTGCTGGCGGTGGGGCTGCCCGCGCTTGTTGGCGTGGTGGCGGCGATGATGCTGATCACGCCGCTGAGCCCACGCGGGGAAATTAGCTTTCTGCTCGATCGCAACAAGGTGGCCATTGCCGAGGATCGCCTGCGAGTCGACAATGCCATGTATCGCGGGCAGGACAGCCATGGCCGCCCGTTCAGCCTGGTGGCGGGTGAAGCCGTACAGCAGAGTAACAGTGTGCCGATCGTCGAGATGGAAGACATGACAGCACGCATCGTGCTGAGCGAAGGCCCGGCCGTGCTGACGGCGCCGCGCGGCACCTACGATATTGACGCCGAACAGGTAGGGATCCCCGGCATGGTGCAGTTCAGCGCTGCCGACGGCTATCAGTTCGTTGCCCGTAACGTGACCATAGACCTGCCCAATCGCACCTTGGTGGGCGAAGGGCAGGTCAGCGGCGCGATTCCCGCTGGCACTTTCTCTGCCGATGCCATGCATGCCGACTTGCAGGAGCGGGTGATCTCGCTCGACGGCAACGCGCGGCTGCAGATGGTGCCGGGGCGCCTGCGCCTGCCCGAGGAAATGCAATGACGGAGCCTGACCGCATGACCATGTCCCCTTTGCGAACACCTTTGCGGAAACTGGCTCTTCGCGGGCTGGCCGGTGGCCTTCTGGCGGGTGGGATCGCCGCGCTCTCGTTCGGCTCCGTCGCCGGGGCGCAGTCGATTGCCGGGTTCAATTCCAATCAGCCAGTCAGCTATGCCGCCGACCGTATCGAACTGCAGGACCGGCAGAACCGCGTGGTGCTGTCAGGCGATGTGGTGATCCAACAGGGCGACCTGCGGCTGACCGCCGCGCGCACCACCGTGGCCTATTCCGACACCGGCACGCTGCGCATCCAGCGCATCGACGCCACCGGCGGGGTAACCGTCTCGCGCGGGAACGAACGCGCCAGCGGCAATACCGGCGTGTACGATTTCAACCGCCGGGTGATCGTGCTTTCGGGCAATGTCGCCCTGCGCCGCGGCAGCGATACGCTGAATGGCGGGCGGCTGGTGATCGACCTCAATTCCGGCCTCTCCAGCGTCGATGGCGCGGGCGCGCAGAGCGGCGGACAACCGGGCCGCGTATCCGGCACCTTCGCCGTGCCCGAGAGCGGTGACTAGAACCCAGGCTTTTCTACCGCCGCGCGGCCGCGTAGCGAGCGATCTGCGCCAGTTCCTGCGCCAGGATCAGCTCGGCGGTCTGGCTGTTGGCCAGCAGCGCGCGGTGCAGGTCCGCCAGCCGCGGGACGAGCCGTTCCAGCTTGCCGCCGTTCCAGCGTTGCAGCTGGTCACCCACCTCGCGGTGCTCGCGAAAGAACACGCCTTGCGACTTGAGGAAGCCCTGCATGTCGTCACCGGGCCGCAGGTTGGCCGAAAGCCGCGCCAGTTGCGCCGCGCGCCGCTCCAGCGCCAGCGCCACGCCGACCGGGTTCAATGAGACCTCGCGCAGGCGCCGCAGCTCGGCAGGCAGCTTGCGCACTTCGCCGCCCAGTGCGGCATTGACCAGCGGCATGAAGCCGTCTTCCTCGGTGGAAGCGCCGATCATGTCGAAGTCCTCAGGCCTTGCCTGCTTGGGCGATTGCGGCGAGGCATCGAGATAGAGCGCGAGCTTGTCGATCTCAGACTGCGCCAGCCGCACGTCGAGGCCGGCAGCGTGGGCAATGCGTTCGGCAAGATTGCCATTCAGGCGCATGCCCGCAGCATCGGCCATGGCCCGCACGTCGGTGGTGACCGAGCGCAGGTCAGGCGGGTAGAACACTGCCACCAGCGCATCGGCGCGCTTGATCAACAGCTTGGCGCTGCGCGACTTGTCGGTGGCGGAAGTGGCGACGATGAACACCGGCCAAGCCTCCTGCGCCTCGCCCCGGTCGACCAGCTCGCAATAGGTCTCCAGCGCTGCCAGTGCTTCCTCACCTGAGACCCGCGCAAGGATATGCCGGGCATCGCCGAACAGCGAGGTAGAGCGCGCTTCATCGACCAGCCGGGTGGGGTCGCTCCTCAACTCCTGCCCGGTCAGTTCCAGCCGTTCGCCAGGGTCGTCGAGACTGGCGATCAGTTTCTTCACGGCGGCAGACGCCCCGGCCTCGTCAGCACCGCAGAAGAAGCAGATGCGCAAACCCCCGCCTGCCTTCTGCGCGGCTTGCGCATAGTCGCGCTGGCTTGCCTTCATTGTCGCTCACGCAGGGTGCGCGTGATGCGCACGACGATCTGGTCGGCCACTTCTTGCGCTAGGTTCTCCAGCGCCGTCTGCTCCGCCGCGATGGTGGCGAATTCGGAAGAAACCACGTCGATCCCGGCATCGGCCCCTGCCGTGGCATCGACGAGGATGGTGTCGCTGGTGACGTCCACCAGCTGGTACCGCGCACGCAGGATGCGCCGCTCGCGCCCGATCGTATCGTCGGTCAGCAGGCCTAGGCCTTCGACCTGGTCGTCGAGGATGACATCGAGCCGGTAATGCGAGCTGCCCTCGGACGATCCGCGCCCCAGCCTGTCGGTCAGGGCATTGCGCACCAGCCAGCCTTCACGGCCCGGAATGGCAGGCACGTCGATCGCTGCCAGCTCGCGCGCCACGAAGCCGTTGCCGCCGCCTGCATAAATCGGCTGCAGGCCACATGCCGAAAGCATGGCCAACAGCGCGAGAGGGGCGAGCGCGCGTATCATGTAACGATGTTCACCAGCCTGCCGGGCACCACGATCACCTTGCGAATTTCCGCGCCATCGATCGAACGCTGGACCTTCTCGCTGGCAAGCGCAAGCGCTTCGAGGTCCTCTTTCGAGGCATCCCTGGGCGCGGTCAGCGTATCGCGCAGCTTGCCCTTGTGCTGCACGGCGATGGTGACTTCGTCCTCCACCAGCAGTGCAGGATCGACTTGGGGCCAGGCGTCGGTGGCGACAAGGCCAGTGCCGAGGGCGAACTGCGCGCGCGCTTCTTCGGCGAGGTGCGGCATCATCGGCGAGACGAGCAGGACCAGCTTGCGGATCGCCTCGCTGCGGCTGGCGGAAGCCCCTGCCTTCTCCACCGCGCCGACCAGCTCGTAGATGCGCGCCACGGCCTTGTTGAAGGAAAGCGCCTCGATATCTTCGGCCACCGCCGCAACGGTCTGGTGGACTTTGCGCTCCAGCGCCTTGTCCTGCTCGGCATCGGCTCCGGCACCGCCGTTGCCGCACTGTGCGAACAATCGCCAGAGCCGCTGGACAAAGCGGCCGCAACCCTCGATCCCGGCTTCGGACCATGGCAGGTCGCGCTCGGGCGGGCTGTCCGACAGCATGAACCAGCGCACCGCGTCCGCGCCGTAGTCGCGGATGATGTCTTCGGGATCGACGACGTTCTTCTTCGACTTGGACATCTTGATGACCTTGCCGATTGCAACCGGCTGGCCATCGGTCTTCAGCGTCGCGCCAGTGCCGGTTCGCTCGACCTCGGCAGGCGTGTAGTAGACTTCACGCGGGCCGTCCTTGCGGCTGTAGGTCTCATGCGTGACCATGCCCTGCGTAAACAGGCTGGCGAAGGGTTCGGTCACTTCCAGCTTGCCGCAGTGCGCCAGCGCGCGGGTCCAGAAGCGGGCATAGAGCAGGTGCAGGATCGCGTGCTCGATACCGCCGATATACTGGTCCACCGGCATCCACTGCGCCACCTCCTCAGCGTCGAACGGCTTGTCCTTCGGCTGGCTGGCGAAGCGCAGGAAGTACCAGCTGGAATTGACGAAGGTGTCGAGCGTGTCGGTCTCGCGCTCGGCCGCGCCGCCGCACTTGGGGCAAGTCGTGTGCTTCCACGTGGGATGGCGCAGCAGCGGGTTGCCCGGCTGCTCGAACGAGACATCTTCGGGCAGCTTTACCGGCAACTGGTCTTTCGGCACCGGCACCACGCCGCAAGTCTCGCAATGGATGAAGGGGATCGGCGTGCCCCAGTAACGCTGGCGCGAAACGCCCCAGTCGCGCAGGCGCCAGACTGTGGTGCCCTGGCCCCAGCCGCCAGCTTCGGCGCGGGTGATGACCTCGGCCTTGGCCTCCTCGACAGCCATGCCGGTGAGGAAATCCGAATTGACGATCACCCCGTCGCCCGCTTCGGCCTCACCAGCGAAAGGCCTGTCGGCCTCTTCGATCGAAACAGCGACGACGCGCGGGATCGGCAGGCCATACTTGGTGGCGAATTCGAAGTCGCGCTGGTCGTGCCCCGGCACGGCCATGATCGCCCCGGTACCGTAATCCATCAGCACGAAATTGGCGATGTAGACGGGCAGCGCTTCGCCGGTGAAGGGATGCTTCGCGGTAATACCGGTATCGAAGCCCAGCTTCTCCGCCGTTTCCAACTCCGCCGCCGTGGTGCCGCCCTTCTTGCAGAGGGCAATGAAGTCCTGCGCCTGAGTGCTGTCCGCCGCGACGGCCTGCGCCACCGGATGGTCCGCCGCAACCGCGACGAAGCTGGCGCCGAAGATCGTATCGGGCCGCGTGGTGTAGACGGGCAGTGTCTCGCCGTTCGACAGGTCGAAGGCGAATTCCAGCCCCTGCGACTTGCCGATCCAGTTTTCCTGCATCAGCCGCACCTTCTGCGGCCAGTTCTCCAGCGTGGAGAGGCCTTCCAGCAGGTCTTCGGCGAAATGGGTGATCTTGAGGAACCACTGGTTGAGCTTGCGCTTCTCGACCTCGGCACCCGAGCGCCAGCCCTTGCCATCGATCACCTGCTCGTTGGCGAGCACGGTCATGTCCACCGGATCCCAGTTGACCTCGCTTTCCTTGCGATAGACGAGGCCGTTCTCGAACAGGCTGATGAACAGCGCCTGCTCGTGGCCGTAGTATTCCGGATCGCAGGTGGCGAATTCGCGGGACCAGTCGAGCGCGAAGCCCAGCTGCTTGAGCTGCCCCTTCATCGTGGCGATGTTGTCGTAGGTCCAGCCGCCGGGGTGGACGCCCTTTTCCATCGCCGCGTTTTCGGCGGGCATGCCGAAGGCATCCCATCCCATGGGGTGCAGCACCTCGCGCCCGCGCATGGTGTGGTAGCGCGCCAGCACATCACCCATGGTGTAGTTGCGCACGTGGCCGATGTGGATGCGCCCGCTGGGATAGGGGAACATCTCCAGGACGTAGGTCTTGGGCTTGTCGCTGGCGCTGTCGGCCTCGAAGCATTTCGCTTCTTCCCACGCGGCTTGCCAGCGACCGTCGGCGGAGGCCGGATCGAATCGTTCAGCAGTCATGTCAATTGCCCCTAAGGGAAGTTAGCCGACGGCGGAACGGCGAAGGTCACGCGCCTTGGTCAGGATGATGTCTTCCAGCCGCTGCACCGTGGCAGCCTGCACCGGCGCTTCCACCCAGGTGCCATTCTGCAGCACCTGACGGCTGGCAGCCACGCGCAACGCATCGGCGCGCAGGTCCTGATCGAGGATGGCGACAGAGACCTTTACCCGCTCGTTGGGGTTGTCGGGATCGGCATACCAGTCCGTCACCAGCACACCGCCTGCACTGTCGGCCTGGGTCAGCGGCATGAAGCTCAGCGTTTCCAGGCTGGCGCGCCAGAGATAGGAATTCACCCCGATCGAAGTGACCCGTGCTGCGGCAAGATCGGTGCGCAGACGCCCGTCATCGCCGCCACCACAGGCGGAAAGCGCGAATGTGGCCGTGCCCAGCATGGCAGCGCCGACAATCTGGCGGGAGAAGGTGCGGAGGGAGGAAAAAGCCATCATTGGTCCTGTAAACACGAATAGTCGCAGCTGCCAGCCTCTATAACGGGCATGCAGCCCGCGGCAAGGCGAAGCAGCCGCACGGGCGACAAAAGCACCGGACGGGCGTGAATAGCCGCTTAATGCGATGGTTTGCCGAAGCCTGCGCCTGTGGACAAGCTGCAACAGTGCGCAAAAAGCCGTGCAGGGGCAAAGCGATGTCTGGAATTTGTCATGATCCGGTCGTATCAAGAGGATTGATCGAAACGACTCGGAACCTTCGTATTCCTGCGTGGTTCATCTGGAGTCCATCGGGTGAGGATAAATAGGGGCATTATGTCAAAGATGCGCACAGGATTGGCAGGGAAGGCGACGCTTGGTGCGTCCGCTGCGCTGCTGGCTGTCGCGCTCCCCACGGCCGGTTCTGCTTTCGGTTCGCTTGCCGCTGATGCTGCTGACAATGCTCCCGAGGCCTTCCTGGCTTTTACTCCGGCTGATGCAGACCCTCGCCTTGCTGAATTTATCGAACGACGCAGGGGCGACGCGCGCATGCTGCGCTTCACCCCGGCAGGCGCCGCCGATTCGTCAGTCGCACGTTCGGTAACGGTTGCCGTCCGGGTAGACCAGCAAACGGCCGATGCGCTGGCCACCAGCTCCAGCATCGGCATTTCGCGCGGCAATGATGCCAGCGCGGTGAGTCTGCGCGTCACGCCGACGCGTTATAATCTGGGTCTGGCGCGCGGCTATTCCAGCTTCGCTCAGGCGCCTGCGCGCACGATCGCGACACCGACCCTGTCGAGCAACCTGTCGAACGCGCGCATTCCCGACCTGTCGCAATTCACGCCGCGCAGCACCACACGTGAGGAGCCGAGCCGATTTGCCGCCCGGATCGAGCTTGAGGAAGACGCCAAGGCCGATGTTGTCCCCGTCTCGGGCGAAACGCTGACGGACCAGATGCTCGACGTGGCCGGCAGCTACAGCCTGACGCGCAACCTCGACATCACCGCCGGCGTGCGGATCGAGCAGGACCGCGACCTGATCCCGGTCCCCGATCTTGACCAGCAGGATAGCCAAGCCGTCTACATCGGCACGCAGTTCCGCTTCTAGGCCAGCAAGGCATGCTGCACTGGAAGGGCCCCGCTTCGGCGGGGTTTTGTTTTGCCTGGGCGCAACACCTTCTCTAAAGATCGAAGCGAGAGGACTCGCCATCAGGAGGCCAGATTATGTCACATGTTGCTGTTGTTACCGGAGGCACGCGCGGAATTGGCCGTGCCATTTGCGAAGCGCTCAAGGAAGACGGCTTCACCGTAGTCGCCAGCTATGCCGGTAATGACGAAAAGGCCCGCTCCTTCACCGAGGAAACCGGCATCCCCGCCTACAAGTTCGACGTTGGCGACCACGAAGCCACGCTGGCGGCCTGCCAGAAGATCGCCGAGGACATCGGCCTGATCGACGTCGTGGTGAACAATGCCGGCATCACCCGTGACGGCACGCTGCTGAAGATGAGCTACGACGACTGGACCGACGTAATTCGCACCAACCTTGGCGGCTGCTTCAACATGGCCAAGGCCACCTTTGCCGGCATGAAAGACCGCAAATGGGGCCGCATCATCAACATCGGCTCGATCAACGGCCAGGCCGGGCAGTACGGCCAGGTCAACTATGCCGCCGCCAAGAGCGGCATCCACGGGTTCACCAAGGCGCTGGCGCAGGAAGGTGCGCGCTACGGTATCACCGTGAACGCCATCGCGCCCGGCTATATCGATACCGACATGGTCGCCGCCGTGCCGGAGAACGTGCTGGAGAAGATCATCGCCAAAATCCCTGTGGGCCGCCTTGGCCACGCCAGCGAAATCGCCCGCGGCGTGGCCTTCCTCGCCAGCGAGGACGGCGCCTTCATCACCGGCTCGACGTTGAGCATCAACGGCGGCCAGCACATGTATTGAGGCAAAGGCCGGTGGATGAGATCTATCACCCGCCGGTCAAGCGCTCGGTCGAGATTGCCGGGCACAAGACCTCGATCAGCCTCGAACCGCTGTTCTGGGACATGTTGCAGGAGGCTGCGGCAGGCGCCGGGCTGCCGCTCAATGCGCTGGTCGCGCGGATCGACGCCGAACGGATCGAGGCCGAGCACGCACCTGGCCTTGCCACGGCAATCAGACTGTGGCTAGTCGCCGAGCTGCGACGGCAGGGCAATCAATAATTGGCTGGCGGGTCGCTGGCGGGGAAGCTTTCGTCGCCTTCCTCTTCGACCATGTCCCAGTCGCCGGTCTTGCCCGTTGCCGTGGCAGCAGGGCCGGCATTGCGAATCTGCTGGTAGTTCGCTCCACCAGCCTGTCCGCTGGCAAAGGTTTCGTTCCGGTCCTTGCGGACGTTCCGCTCATAATAGCGATAGCCCACGTAGCCGAGGGCCCCCAATGCGGCGAGCTTGATAAGCATGGTGCTTGTCTCCTTTCCTTGCTCGATCAACGCGCGGCACGGCCAAACGGTCCGGATTTCCGGCGCTTCCACCGCGCCACAGAGCCGGTTGACCGCAGCCGCGCCGGGCTGCACAAACCGCGCATGACCGAACGCAAACCGATCAAGAAGGCCGTGTTCCCCGTCGCCGGGCTGGGCACGCGCTTCCTTCCCGCCACCAAGGCCATTCCCAAGGAATTGCTGCCGATCGTCGATCGCCCGCTGATCCAGTACGCGGTGGACGAGGCGCGCGAGGCGGGGATCGAGCAGATGATCTTCGTCACCGGGCGGGGCAAGACTGCCATCGTCGAGCATTTCGACATGGCCTACGAGCTGGAAACCACCATGGCGGAGCGCGGCAAGGACATGGCCGTGCTGGAGCCCACCCGCGCCACGCCGGGCGACATCATCACCGTGCGCCAGCAGGTGCCGCTGGGCCTGGGCCACGCGATCTGGTGCGCGCGCGCGATCGTGGGGGACGAACCCTTCGCCATCCTGCTGCCCGACGAGATGATGGTGGGCTCTCCGGGCTGCATGGCGCAGATGGTGGAAGCCTACAACGAAGTGGGCGGCAACCTGATTTCGGTGCTGGAAGTGCCGATGGAAGAGGTTTCCAGCTATGGCGTGATCGATCCGGGCGAAACGCGCGGCAATCTGACCGAAGTGAAGGGCCTGGTGGAAAAGCCGCCGGTGGCCGAAGCCCCATCGAACAAGATCGTCTCGGGCCGCTACATCCTCCAGCCCGAAGTGATGCGCACGCTGGAAAACCAGGAGAAGGGTGCCGGCGGTGAGATCCAGTTGACCGATGCCATGGCGAAGATGATCGGCAAGCAGCCGTTCAACGCCGTCACCTTCGAAGGCCGCCGCTTCGATTGCGGCAGCAAGCTGGGTTTCGTCGAGGCGACGCTGGCACTGGCGCTGGAGCGCGCGGACATGGGCAAAGACGTGCGCGCCATGGCCATGCGGCTGCTGGCGCAATAAAAAGGCGGACTCGACGGCCCGCCTCTTCAAATCTGCTTGTAGACGGGCTTACTCGGGACCGCCGCGTGCGGCGTTTTCGTCATCCGAAGTTTCCAGATCAGCCAGCATGTAGGGGATCGGGTTCACCGGCTCGTTTGCCACGCGCACTTCATAGTGCAGGTGCGGGCCGGTGGAGCGGCCGGTCGAGCCGACATAACCGATCAGGTCGCCCTTGCGCACCTCTTCACCGTCACGAACGGTGTAGCTGGACAGGTGAGCATAGCGGGTTTCGAGGTCGCCGCCGTGGCCGATCTGCACGTAATTGCCATAGGACCCGAAGTAGCGCGCCATTTCCACCACGCCGTCTGCCGTGGCGTAGACCGGCGTACCCCGCGGGGCAGCAAGGTCAACACCGTTGTGCTGGCGACGCTGGCGCAGGATCGGATGGTTGCGCATGCCGAAGGAGCTGGTGAGGCGAACGCCGTCAACCGGCATCCGCGAGGGAACCGAAACGGCGATACGCGGCGCAGCGATGATTTCGCCAGCAGCGGTAATACGGCCACCTTCTTCAAGGTCTTCCCAGCTGGCGAACAGCTGCGTGAACTCTTCATCGTCGCCCAGCGGCGCATGGGCCACGGCTTCGGTGTCGATGACACCTTCCATGAGCGAGTCTTCGGCCATGGCCGGGCTGGCGACAGCCGCAGTGCCCATGGCGAGAATGGTAGCAATCTTGACGAGCATACGATCCCTTTTGCTTCGTCAGGCGCTCTCCAACGCCCTTCTGGTTTTCCGGCGATCCGGCCTGTGTGGCTCTTCACCGGGTTGTTTTCCAAGGCCTTCCGGGGAACCCGCCGCCTCGTGTGATGTTGGGGTATGAGGCAATTCGTTAACTAGGCAATAGCGCCGTAGAGATCGCGCGACAGACCGGCTGCCTGACGCGCCGAGTCGTTGAAAGGGGGTTTCAGCACCCCCCGGAAATGGCGGTTTACCAGCATTTTCCAGTGTTCTTGCGGCTCGTTCGCGTGCCTGCGACAGAAAATATCGAAATGTCTTGCACCTGCAGCGACATGGCGGATTTCGTCGTCAAGGATTCGTTGCAGGATCGCCGCGCCCCGCGAATCGCCTTGCGCCCGCACCCGCTCCAGCGTGGCTGGCGTCACGTCCAGCCCGCGCGCTTCCAGCACCATCGGCACCACGGCCAGCCGCGCGCCGACATCGTGCGCGGTCTCTGCCGCGGCCTGCCACAGGCCCGCATGCACCGGCAGGTCGCCATAGCTGGCGCCCATGCTGGCCAGGTGCCGCTCGATCAGCGCGAAATGCATGGCCTCGTCGGCCGCGACGGCAAGGAAATCGGCCACGAAGTCCTCGCCCATCCGCGCGCCGAATCGCCCGACGATATCCAGCGCCAGGTCGATGGCGACGAATTCGATATGCGCGAGGCTGTGCCACAGCGCGATCCGGTTGCGGGCAGAGCCACCCTTGCCGCGCTTGGGCATGCGGCCCGGCGACAGCACCTCCAGCCCCTTTGGCCAGGCCGGGTGATCGGGCATTCCTGCCGAAAAGCCGGTCGCCAGCACACCCTTGCGCCAGCTGCGCACCAGCGCGCGCGTGGTCATCACCTTGCCGCGCTTGTCGTCCGTAAGCAGCGCACTGCGGATCGCTTGCGAAAGGTCAGTCACAGGCCGGATTACAGCGCCTTGGCAGCTTCCAGCACTTCGCTGACGTGGCCATTCACCTTCACCTTGCGCCAGACCTGCGCGATTCGGCCCTCGGCATCGACCAGGTAGGTGGTGCGCACCATGCCCATGAAGGTCTTCCCGTACATCGACTTCTCGGTCCAGATGCCCAGCGCATCGGACAGGCCGCCCGCTTCCGGGTCGGAGGCCAGCGGCACGGTGAGATCGTGCTTGGCGATGAACTTCTCGTGCCGGGCATAGGGGTCCTTCGACACGCCCAGCAGCGCTGTACCTGCCGCTTCGAAATCCGCCTTTGCCGCGCTGAACTCGATATTCTCGGTGGTGCAGCCGGGCGTCATGTCCTTGGGGTAGAAGAACACCACCAGCTTCTGCCCGCGAAAGTCGGACGGCTTCACCGTGGCGCCATCGGCGCCTTCCATCGCCACGTCGGGCATCATGTCACCAACATCGGGCAGCGTGTCGCTCATCATTCGATCTCCAGTGTCTCGCCGAAATGCTCGGCCCATTGCGTGGCTATCCCTTGCCTTGCCTCGGCCAGCGATTGCAACAGGGCCTTATAGCTGTCTTCCCCGCAGGCCCGCGCCAGCACGCCGCGCGTCGCCTCCAGCGGCTCTACGCCATCAGGCGCAAACAGCCGCACCGCAACCAGGTAACGGGTGATGGCCAGATGATGCCTTGCGTAATCGTCCGGCAGCAGCCCGGCCTTGGCCAGCGCGGCGATCGCCTTTTCCATCGCCGGCTCGAATCCCAGCCGCTCGCGCAGTTGCAGGTAATGGACGATGAATTCCGAATCGACGAGTCCGCCGCGCATCAGCTTCACATCTAGCGGGCCACGCGGCGGCTTGGCTGCCAGCATGTCGCCGCGCATCTTGAGCACGTCTGCCTTGAGCGTTTCCGGATCGCGCTCTTCGCCCAGCACCTCGCGGATGAGGGTCGAGAGCTGGTCGCACGCCGCCTGCGAGCCGTAGATCGGCCGCGCGCGCGCCAAGGCCATGTGCTCCCAGGTCCAGGCCGATTCGCGCTGGTAGCGTTCGAAGGATTCGAACCCCACCGCCAGCGGCCCTTGCGCGCCTTGTGGACGCAGCCGCGTGTCGATCTCGTACAGCGCGCCTTCTGCCGTGGGCACGCTCAATGCGGCGGCTACGCGGGCAGCGAGCCGGTTGTAGTAGAGCGCGGTCGACAACGGCCGTTCGCCATCGGATTCCGCGCCCATCTCCTCCGGATCGGTGAACAGGAACACCACGTCGAGGTCCGAGGCGTGAGTCAGCGCGCCGCCGCCCAGCCGCCCGAGCCCGAGGATCACCAGCTCGCTGCCGGGAATCACTCCGTGTTTTTCGCGGAAATCCGCTATCGCCGCATCCGCCCCGGTGCGCACGGCGGCTTCGGCCACGCGGCACAGCCCCTCGGCAATGTCGAGCGGGTCGTGGCGGCATTCGACCATCTGCGCGCCCAGCGCGAACCGCTCTTCGCCCACCACCTGGCGCAAGCGGTCGAGCCGCGATTCGTAGTCGGTATCCTCGGCCGCCTGCATGCGCTGGGCCAGGCTGTCGATAGAGCCGGGCAAGTCCAGCGCATTGGGATCGATCAGCACGTCGAGCAGGTCCGCGCGCCGCGCCAGCGCGTCTGCCAGCGGGCGCGCCAGGGTGAGGATGCGCAGCACCCGGTCGAGCAGGCCGGGGCGCTGTTCGAACAGGCGAAACAGGCTGATCGCGGTGGGCAGGCGGCTGAGCAGCGTCTCCCACCGCGCCAGCGCGTGGTCCGGGTCCGGCGCGGCGGCGAGCGCTTCAAGCAGGCGATCGCGCATGGCGGCAAAGGCGATGCGCGCCTCGTCCGAGCGCAGCACGCGCAGCGATCCGCGCCAATGCTCGACCCGCTCGTCAAAATGTTCGCGAAACTCGGTCGGTACGGCAACGGTCGTGCTCGCCTGCGCCTCGTCCTCGCCCAGCAGATCGTCATAGCGCGCCGCCACCCGGTCGCAGATCTCGCACAGCTCATTCACCAGCGCCGCGCCGTCGGGCAAGCCTTCCAGCCGGGCGACATTGTCGATCTTTGCCGCTGTATCGGGCAGCGCGTGCGTCTGGCGATCGTCGACCATCTGGAAACGGTGCTCGATGGTGCGCAGCCGGTCATAGCTGTCGCCCAGCACCTGTGCGTCCTCCGTCTTGATGATGCCTGCCGCCGCCAGTGCATCCAGCGCCGCGCGGGTACCGCGCAGCCGCAGCGAGGGGTCGCGCCCGCCATAGATCAGCTGGTGCGTCTGGGCGTAGAACTCGATCTCACGAATACCACCGCGCCCTTTCTTGATGTCGAAGCCGGGACCGACTTCCCGCGGCCCCTTGTAGGCATCGCGAATCCGGTGGGTGAGCCGACGTACTTCCTCCAGCGCCATGAAATCGAGGCTGCGTCGCCAGACGAAGCTGCGGATCTCGTCGAGAAAGGCCTCGCCCGCGGCAATGTCCCCCGCTGCCGAGCGCGCGCGGATGAAGGCTGCCCGCTCCCAGGCCAGCGCGCTGCTTTCATAGTGCGTGATGGCGGCGTTGAAGGTGATCGCCAGCGGCGAGACTTCGCTGGCCGGGCGCAGCCGCAAGTCCACCCGCATCACGTAGCCATCGCCGGTAGGCTGACCGAGCATTTCCACCAGCTGGCGGGCATAGCGCTGTGCCGCCTCGCCGGGCTCGTCACGCTCGCGCCGGGCCAGCCGCTCGGGGTCGAACAGCAGGATCGGGTCGATGTCGGAGGAATAGTTGAGTTCGTTCGCGCCCTGCTTGCCCAGCGCCAGCGCGGTAAAACCGCTGGTGTCGGCATCCTCCACCCGCTTCTGGATCACGGCCAGCATGGCGGCGTCCAGCGCGCGGTCGGCAAAGGCGGAAAGTTCGCCTGTCACCTTCACCACGTCGAACGCGCCGGCAAGGTCGCCCACCGCCAGCACCAGCGCCAGCGACAGCCGCTCGCGCCGCAAGGCGACGCCTGTATCCTCGATACCTTCGCCTTCGGCCTTGGCGCGGGCCAGCGCCTCGTCACCCTTGCCCGCCGCCAGCAGATCGACCAGTTCGGCGCGGTTATCCATCGCGCGCTTGAGGAAAGGTGCATGCGCCGCGGCGCGGTCCAGTGCGGATTGCCAGTCGATGCTCATCGCCATGGTTCCTGCCCGTGTCTGCGGCACGCTTCAAGCCTGCGCTTGCTCAGGGGCAACGGCAATGCCAAATGGGCCGCCAACGATTTCACGCGAAAGGAAATCCATGCTCCGTATCGCCGCTCCGTTTGCCATGCTTGCGCTGGCTGCCTGTTCCACTGCTGACGAGCCCGAATTGGCAGGCCCGATTTCGCTCGAAACCGTGCAGGAGGTGGTCCGCACGCTGTCTTCCGACGAATTCGAAGGCCGCATGCCGGGCACGCCTGGCGGGCAGATGACGGTGGACTACCTGGTCGAGCAGTTCGAAGCCGCCGGCCTGCAACCGGGCAATGGCGATTCGTGGCTGCAGGAAGTGCCGCTGGTGGAGATCACCGGCAGCGACTACGCACCGCTGAGCGTAGGCGATCTCAGCTTCGCCTTCGGCGAGGACTGGGTGGGCGTGAGCTATCGCCAGGTGCCCGAGACCACGATCGCGGACAGCGAACTGGTGTTCGTCGGCTATGGCATCAACGCGCCCGAGCGCGGCTGGAACGACTACGCCGGCGTGGACATGACCGGCAAGACAGCGCTGATCCTGGTCAACGATCCGGACTTCGCCTCCGAAACGCTCGAAGGCACCTTCGATGGCCGGGCGATGACCTATTACGGCCGCTGGACCTACAAGTTCGAGGAAGCCGCCCGGCAGGGTGCCGCCGCGGCGCTGATCGTGCACGAGGATTTCGCTGCCAGCTATGGCTGGAACGTGGTCGAATCGAGCTGGACCGGCGCGCAGGCCTATGCCGATACCGGCGGCGACGGGTCGGACCAGACCATGATGAACGGCTGGGTCTCCAACGCCACGACGGCAGCAATCTTCGATGCCGCGGGCATGGACCTTGGCGACATGGTGCAGGCCGCCAGTCAGCCGGGTTTCGAAGCCGTGTCGCTGGGCATGCCGGTTTCCACCAGCTTCACCAACACCACCCGCCGCTACACCTCCAGCAACGTGATCGGCATTCTGCCCGGCACGACGCGGCCTGACGAATACATCCTGCACACCGCGCACTGGGATCACCTGGGCCGCTGCACGCCCAACGCGGAAGGCGACGATATCTGCAACGGCGCGGTGGACAATGCCACCGGCACGGCAGGCCTTGTCGCGCTGGCGCAGGCCCATGCCGAGGCCGGACCGACCGAGCGCAGCCTGGTGTTCCTGGCGGTGACGGCGGAAGAGCAGGGCCTGCTGGGCGCCGAATACTATGCATCGAACCCGGTCTTCCCGCTCGACCAGACGGTGGCGGGCATCAACATGGACGGCATCGCCATTCGCGGTCGCTCGCGCGACGTCAACGTGCGCGGCGGCGGCAAGAGCGAGCTGGACGACGTGCTGGCCGTGGCGCTGGAGGAACAGGGCCGCGTGGCCTCGCCCGATCCCGCGCCCGAGGCGGGCTATTACTACCGTTCCGACCACTTCCCGCTGGTGAAGCGCGGCGTGCCGATGTTCTACGTGAAATCGGGCGTGGACCTTGTCGATGGCGGCACCGAAGCGGGCGAGGCAGCCGAAGCCGATTACCGCGCCAACCGCTATCACGGGCCGGATGACGAGTATGACGAGAGCTGGGACTGGTCGGGCCTGATGCAGGACCTCGATCTCTACTATCGCCTCGCTCGCGCCCTGGGGAACAGCAGCGACTGGCCGGCGTGGAACGAAGGCGACGAGTTCGAAGCCGTACGGCTGGAAAGCTGCGCCGCTGCCGAGACCGGGTGCTGAGCGCCATGACCTTTCGCATGCCCGCCGAATGGGCGCCGCAGGACTGGATATGGATCGGCTTTCCCGCCCATGCCGACCTGTGGGAGGAGAACCTCGATCCCGCGCAGGCGCAGATGGCCGCTTTCGCCAATGCCGTGGCAGAGACCGGCCAGCAGGTGCGGCTGGTGGTGCGCGACAACGTGGCCGAGGCGCAGGCGCGCAAGCTGGTCTCTGCCAGCGTGGTGATCGAACACCATCCCTATGGCGACATCTGGTTGCGCGACACCGGGCCGCTGACCGTTATGGGACCCGATGGCCAGCGCCGCGCACAAGGCTTCGGCTTCAACGGCTGGGGCGGCAAGTACCTGCTGGAAGGCGACCAGGAGACCGGGCCTTCGCTGGCGGCAGCAGGCGGCCTGCACTATGCGCGGGCTGACTGGGTGCTGGAAGGCGGCGCAATCGAGAGCGACGGCACCGGGCTGGTCGTCACCACCGAGCAATGCCTGCTCAACGCCAACCGCAACCCGCAGCTTGCGCGCGAGGAGATCTGGGCGAACCTGCAACGCGACCTCGGCTTCGAGCGGATCCTGTGGCTGGGCGACGGGCTGGCGGGCGACCACACCGATGGCCATGTCGACAACCTGGCGCGCATGGTGAGCGAAGGGGCGATCGCCATTCCGCTTGCCTCGGGCGCCAACGACCCCAACGCCGCCGTCTACGACGACGCCCGCGCCCGCGCCCGCGACTTCGGGCTGGCGGTGCGTGATGTGCCCTCCCCCGGCTTCATTGGCGAGGATGACGAGGCCGAGCCCGCCAGCTACATGAACTTCGCAATCTGCAACGGCGTAGTGGTGGTGCCGACATACGGCTCGCCGCACGATACCGATGCCGTGGCCGCTATTGGTGCGCTGTTCCAGGATCGTCAGGCAGTGGGCCTGCGCGCCGATGCCGTGCTGACCGGCGGCGGCAGCTTCCACTGCGCCAGCCAGCACGTACCGAGTGCAAGGTCTTAACGAGTCGTTAGCACTTTGCGGTCATTCTCCAGGAATGGCCCATGCAATCGCCCTCAGCCGTCAGACCATCGCCATGCCGCACGACGTGCTGCGCAGCCTGGTCGTGTGCGGCTGTGCGCTGGCGCTGATCCTCGCCGCCTGAGGACAGCTTCCTTGCAGGCCTAGTGCACCGTCAGTGCGACGACGCTGGTCAGTACGCGGCGCATGAAATCCACCTGCCCCTTGGCGCCGGTCTTGGCGTAGACCTTTTTCGAATAATTGCGCGCGCTCTCGATCGTCAAGCCGTGCTTCTCGGCGGCCTCGGCAATCGACAGGCCCTGCGCGATCGACCAGGCGAAGCGCGCCTCGCTCTGGGTCAGCTTGAACATGTCGATCAGCTGCTGGCAGCGGTCTGCCGAGGAGGTCTGGTCGCCGCGGAAATAGACCACGGCCACCGTCTTGCCGCCCGCCGCCAGCGAAGCGACACGCACGGGTGAGACAAGAATGTCGATCCACGGGTCCTGGCTGAGGTTGACCGCACGCGGGCGCTGGTCGGGATTGTCGGCAAAGTCCTTCACCAGTGCTGTCAACTCGCGGTCGATGGCAGGCGAGGAAGGCGTCAGGCGGCCATAGGGCCCCTGTTTTAGCATGCCCGAGCGGCCAAGGAAGCGTTCGGCCTGTTCGTCCATGTCCACCACCCGGCAGCGCCGGTCCACCGCGATCCAGCCGAAATCGATATGGCTGAAGGCACCGGCGTTCATCGAAGCGCGTGCCTGTTCCCGCTCCAGCCGCGCCAGCACGCGCAAGGCAACGCGCAGGTGCGGCACCAGCGCCGTCATCAGCGCGCCCGCCGATGGCGGGATTGCCTCACGCGAACACAGCACCAGCCAGACGTTGAGGCCGCTGGCATCGCCAAGCCGCACCGATCGCATGTGGGCAAGCCCCAGCGGACCTAGCACTTCTTGCGCAAAGGCCCGCTGCTCCTGTCCACCCCCCTCGAGCAGTTCGTCGAGGCTGTAGACCCGCCCTTCGCGCATGGCGTGCGATTGCATCGGATCGGCACCGCCGAACTTCTCGTCGAACAGCGCCTGCAGCCGAGGCTGGGCGCTGCCCGCAGCGGCAGAAAGTTGCACGGCTGAGGCGCTGTCAGGCGCGCGCACCAGCAGGCTGGCGATGTCGCAGCCGGTCACCGATCGCAGGCGGTTGAGGAAGGTATCCCACATCGGCTTTTCGAACATGCCCTCGTGCAAGGGCACCAGCAGCTCTGTCTCGCCAAGATTGGGAACGCGCATGGCGCGTGATATATACCTCCCATATGGGAAGTCAAAACCCGCACCAATCCCCTAGGAGGGCAAGCCTACCCCAGCAAAGGCTTGCCCATGACTGCGACTCTCACCCATCTTCAACGCCTCGAAGCCGAAGCAATCCACATCATGCGCGAAGTGGTGGCCGAGGCAGAAAAGCCGGTCATGCTGTATTCGGTTGGGAAAGACAGCGCGGTGATGCTGCACTTGGCCAGGAAGGCATTTTACCCCTCACCGCCGCCGTTCCCGCTGCTGCACGTCGACACGACCTGGAAGTTCAAGGCCATGTACGAGCTGCGCGAAAAGGCGGCGAAAGAGGCCGGGATGGAGCTGCTGGTCTATCACAACCCTGAGGCGAAGGAGCGCGGGATCAACCCCTTCGACCATGGACCGCTGCACACCGACATGTGGAAAACCGAAGGGCTGAAGCAGGCGCTGGACACCTATGGCTTCGATGCCGCTTTCGGGGGTGCCCGCCGCGACGAGGAGAAGAGCCGGGCCAAGGAACGCATGTTCTCCTTCCGCACCGCCAGCCACGGATGGGACCCGAAGAACCAGCGGCCCGAACTGTGGAACCTCTACAACGCCAGGAAAAGAAAAGGCGAATCGATCCGCGCCTTCCCCATCTCCAACTGGACCGAGCTGGACGTGTGGCAATATATCCAGCTGGAGAACATCGAGATCGTCCCGCTCTATTTCGCCGCACCGCGACCCACCTTCACCTACGAAGGCGGCCTGTTCATGGCTGACGATATCGATCGCCTGCAGGACGTGCTGGGCGAGCTGCCCGAGATCACGACACGCTCGGTGCGTTTCCGCACGCTGGGCTGCTTCCCGCTGACGGGGGCCGTCGAAAGCGAGGCCTCCACCCTGTCCGACGTGATCCAGGAAACCCTGCTAACCACCACCAGCGAACGCCAGGGCCGCGTGATCGACAAGGATGCCGGCGGTGCCGGGATGGAGAAGAAGAAGCAGGAGGGCTATTTCTGATGACCGAGCAGAAAACGGAAGCCGCCTACACGACCGATGCCCTCATCGCCGAGGATATCGACGCTTACCTCGACACCCACCAGCACAAGACCATGCTGCGCTTCATCACCTGCGGCAGCGTGGACGATGGCAAGAGCACCCTGATCGGGCGGCTGCTTTACGACAGCAAGATGATCTTCGAGGATCAGCTGGAAGCGCTCAGCAACGACAGCAAGAAAGTGGGCACGCAGGGACAGGAGATCGACTTCGCGCTGCTGGTGGATGGCCTTGCCGCAGAACGCGAACAGGGCATCACCATCGATGTCGCCTATCGCTTCTTCAATACCGAGAAACGCAAGTTCATCGTCGCCGACTGCCCGGGCCACGAACAGTACACGCGCAACATGGTGACCGGCGCCTCGACTGCGGACCTCGCGGTGATCCTGGTGGATGCCCGCAAGGGCGTGCTCGTGCAGACCCGTCGGCATTCCTACCTGTGCCACCTGATCGGCATCAGCAACGTGGTGCTGGCGGTGAACAAGATGGACCTGGTCGATTACGACCAGCAGGTGTTTGACGATATCGTTGCCGACTATGCCGCCTTTGCCACAGAAATCGGCATCGACAGCTTCACGGCAATGCCCATTAGCGGCTTCAAGGGCGACAACATCACCTCTGCGCCCAGCGTAAACACCCCGTGGTACGAAGGCCCCAGCCTGGTCGAGCATCTTGAAGATGTCGAAGTGCTCTCCAGCATGGCGGCGGAAAAGCCCTTCCGCATGCCGGTGCAATGGGTCAACCGCCCCAACCTCGACTTCCGCGGCTTTTCCGGCCTCATCGCCACCGGCCAGGTGAAGCCGGGCGATGCGGTGCGCGTGCTGCCTTCGGGCAAGACCAGCACGGTGAAGTCGGTCGTCATCTTTGATGGCGAGCTGGACGAGGCCGTGGCTGGCCAGTCGGTCACCATCACCCTGGCAGACGAGATCGATTGCTCGCGCGGCGACGTGCTGTGCACGGCGGACGATCCGCCCGAAACCGCTGACCAGTTCGAAGCCACGCTGGTGTGGCTGAACGACGAGGACATGCACGTCGGGCGCGGCTACTGGCTGAAGATCGGCACGCAGACTGTCTCTGCCACCGTGCAGCAACCCAAGTACCGCATCGACGTGAACACCATGGAAGAGCTGGCGGCGAAGACGCTTTCGCTCAACGATATCGGCGTGGCGGAAGTCTATACTGACAAGCCGCTGGTGTTCGAACCCTATGCCGAGAACCGCACGCTGGGCGGCTTCATCCTGATCGACAAGATCACCAATGCCACCGTTGCCGCCGGCATGCTCAACTTCAGCCTGCGCCGCAGCCAGAACGTGCACTGGCAGGCGACCGACATCACACGTGAACATCATGCGAGCATGAAGAACCAGACGCCGCGCGTATTGTGGTTCACCGGGCTTTCGGGCAGCGGCAAGTCGACCATTGCCAACGAGGTGGAAAAGAAGCTGGCGCTGATGAACCGCCACACCTTCCTGCTCGACGGCGACAACGTGCGCCATGGCCTGAACAAGGATCTCGGCTTCACCGAGGCCGACCGCATCGAAAACATCCGCCGGATCGGTGAAGTGGCCAAGCTGATGACCGATGCCGGCCTGATCGTGCTCACCGCCTTCATCAGTCCTTTCCGTGCCGAACGGCAGATGGTGCGCGACATGATGGGCGAAGCCGAGTTCATCGAGATCTTCGTCGACACCCCGCTGGAAGTTGCGGAAGCGCGCGACGTGAAGGGCCTCTACAAGAAGGCGCGCGAGGGCAAGCTGAAGAACTTCACCGGCATCGACAGCCCCTATGAACCGCCCGAAAAACCGGAAATCACCGTCAACACGGTGGAGATGACGCCAGAAGAGGCCGCCGACTACATCATCCAGCAAATCCTGCCGCTGAAGTGAGTATTGCCAAAATGACCGACGCCGAACTTGCCGCCCATCTTGCCGAAGTGGCTGGACGCATCCTGCTGCAAGTGCGCGCCTCGGGCATGTTCGAGGGCAAGGCCCTTGGCAAGGCGGGCGACGAGACGGCGAACCAGTTCCTCGTCCATGCGATCCGCGCCCGGCGTCCGGACGATGGCCTGCTGAGCGAGGAAAGCAAGGATACCGAGGAGCGCCTGTCAAAGCAGCGCGTGTGGATCGTCGATCCTGTCGACGGCACCCGCGAATACGGCGAGGAGCGCACCGACTGGGCCGTGCATGTCGCAATGGCGGTGGATGGAGTGCCCGAAATCGGCGCGGTTGCCCTGCCCGGCCTTGGCGCGGTGCTGCGCAGCGACCAGCCTGCGCCCCTGCCCGCCGCTGCGGACAAGCCGCGCCTCGTGGTCAGCCGCACCCGTCCTGCTGCCGAAGCCGTGGCCGTGGCCGCGCGAATCGGCGGCGAGCTGCTGCCAATGGGCAGCGCCGGGGCCAAGGCCATGGCCGTGGTGCGCGGCGAAGCGGAAATCTACCTGCATTCCGGCGGACAGTACGAGTGGGACAGCTGTGCCCCGGTTGCCGTCGCACGCGCGCACGGCCTCCACTGCTCGCGCATCGACGGCTCGCCGCTGGTCTACAACCAGATCGACACCTACATGCCCGACCTGCTGATCTGCCGCCCCGAATGGGCCGAGCGCGTGCTGGCGGAAGTCGCCGCGCTTGCGGCGGCCTAGCCCGCCAGCTTGTACAGCGCGCCCAGCGCCGCTCCGCCCAGCACCAGTGCGGTGGCGAGCTGCCATTGCCCTTGCGTCACCCGGCCAAAGGCGCGATGGCCGAACCAGTCGCCCAGCAGCACGGCAGGGAACAGCAGCGCGGCCAGCTCAAGCTCGGGCATGCCGCCGATGCCCTGCCATATGAAGACCGCGGCAGAGAGCGGCGTCACCACCAGGAAAATCGCCATCATCGATGCGCGCGCCCGGCGCGGCTCCAGCCGTCCGCGCAAATAGAACGGCGCCATGCCCGGTCCCGGCATGCCGGCAAAGCCGCCGAAAAAGCCGGTGAAGAAACCGGACAGCGCCATCGCCGGGCGACGCGGCATGGTGACCTTGCCCAGCGGCACCACCACCAGCACGAAGGCGCCGAGCGAAACCAGCGCGATCAGCAGGCGCGCCCATCCGGGCGGCAGCGCAACCAGCGCCCACAGCCCCAGCGGCATGCAGGCAAGCGCCAGCAGGGTGATGGGGATGGCAGAGCGGTCGGCATCGCGGCGGATGCGCCCCACGTCTGTCAGGCCGATCAGGAACAGCGAGATCAGCCCGATCAGCACCGCTGCACTGGGGGCGATGGCAAGTTGCAGCACCGGCACCAGCACCACCGACAGGCCAAAGCCCGCCAGCCCGCGCACGAAACCGGCCGCCATCGCGGCCAGCACGGCGACAAGTACGGCTTCGGGCGCATAACCGAACATCGGGCTAGACCAGCTTCACCAGCGCGGCCACGGCGGCAGCGCCCAGCACCACGCCGACGAATATGCGCCAGGCACGGTCGCTCACCTTGCCGAAAGCATGGCTGCCTGCCCAGTTACCCAGCAGCACCAGCGGGAACAGCGCCAGCCCCAGCACCACCACCCGCCATTCGAGCACGCCCAGCGCCGCGCCTGATCCCACGCCCGCAATGGCCGCCACGCCAAAAATGCCGATCATCGACGCCTTGGCGGTCACGCGCGGAATGTCGCGCCCGACGTAATAGGGCACCACCGGCGGCCCCGGCATGGCGGCAAAGCCCGTCAGCAGGCCAGCGCTGATACCGGTCAGTCCGGTCGTAACATGCCCCGGCTGGTGCGCCGCGCGACGCGGCAGCAGCACGGCAATGAAGGCCGACAGCGCCACCAGCGCGATCAGCAGGCGGGCGAGCGCAGGCGGCGTTGCAGCCAGCAGCATCAGACCCGGCGCGGTGGCCAGCAGCACCAGCACGCTGATGGTCAGCGCGGAGCGCTCGGCCTCACGCAGCACGTAGCGGATCTCGCTGAGCGCCAGCAGCCCGGCCATGATGTTGAGCGCCAGCACGGCCTCCACCGGGGTGATCGCCAGCGCCAGGATCGGCACCAGCAGGATGCCGAAGCCGAACCCGGTCAGCCCGCGAATGAAGGCCGCACCCAATGTGGCGGTGGCGGCCACCGCGATCTGGAGCCAGCTGAATCCGGCGAGGAAGTCCAAGGGCTAGCCGCGCACATCCGGCGGCGTGGCTTCGGCCTTGAGCAGGGCGATCGCCTCGTCCAGCGAGAGGAATTTTTGCTCCTTCTCGCCTAGGGTGCGCATGGCAACCGTGCCTTCCTCGGCCTCGCGCTTGCCGACAACCAGCATGTGCGGGACCTTCGCCAACGAGTGTTCGCGCACCTTGTAGTTGATCTTCTCGTTCCTGAAGTCGCTCTCCACGCGAATGCCCGCCGCTTCCAGCTTGGCGACGGCCTGCTTCGCGTAGTCGTCTGCATCGGAAACGATGGTGGCAACCACCGCCTGCACCGGGGCCAGCCAGGTCGGCAGGCGTCCGGCGAAGTGTTCGATCAGGATGCCGATGAAGCGCTCGTAGGAGCCGAAGATCGCCCGGTGCAGCATGACCGGGCGGTGCTTCTCGCCATCCTCGCCGATATAGGTCGCATCAAGGCGTTCGGGCAAAACCCGGTCGCCCTGGATCGTGCCGACCTGCCAGGTGCGGCCGATGGCGTCGGTCAGGTGCCATTCCAGTTTGGGCGCGTAGAAGGCACCTTCGCCGGGCAGTTCCTCCCAGCCGAACTCCTCGTTCATCATCCCCGCCTCGGCCACGGCATCGCGCAGTTCCTGCTCGGCCTTGTCCCAGTCGGCATCGGAGCCGAAACGCTGCTCGGGGCGCAGCGCCAGCTTGATGGAATAGGTGAACCCGAAATCCTTGTAGACGCGGTCGGCCAGCTCGATGAAGGCGCGCACCTCCTCCACCACCTGGCTTTCGGTGCAGAAGATATGCGCATCGTCCTGCGTGAACTGGCGCACGCGCATCAGGCCGTGCAGCGCGCCATGCGGTTCATTGCGGTGGCAGCAGCCCATTTCGCCCAGCCGGATCGGCAGGTCGCGATAGGAAGTGATGCCCTGCTTGAACACCAGCACGTGGGCCGGGCAATTCATCGGCTTGATCGCCATCCAGTCAGCGTCAGCCGCCACCCTGGGCGATGCCACGCCGCTTTCCTCGTCCACTTCGGGCACGATGTCGGGCACGGCGAACATGTTCTCGGCATATTTGCCCCAGTGGCCGCTCTGCTGCCACTGGCGCACGTCCATCACCTGCGGCGTCTTGATCTCCTGATAGCCCGCGCCGTCCATCTTGCGGCGCATGTAAGCTTCCAGCTCGCGCCAGATCCTGTAGCCGTTGGGGTGCCAGAAGACGCTGCCGTGCGCCTCTTCCTGCAGGTGGAACAGGTCCATCTCACGGCCCAGCTTGCGGTGGTCGCGCTTGGCAGCCTCTTCCAGGCGCATGAGGTGGGCGTTGAGCTGCTTCTTGTTGAGCCAGCCGGTGCCGTAGATGCGGGTGAGCTGGGCGTTCTTCTGGTCGCCGCGCCAGTAGGCACCCGCCACGCGCATCAGCTTGAACGCCTGCGGGTCGAGCTTGCCGGTGGAAGCAAGGTGCGGGCCGCGGCACATGTCCAGCCAGGCGCCGTCCGAATTCGGCTCGCCAGACCAGTAGACGGTCAGCTCCTCGTCCTCGGGCAGTTCCCTTGCCCATTCGGCCTTGAAGGTCTCGCCCTCGGCTTCCCACTTGGCGATCAGCTGCTCGCGGCTCCACACTTCGCGCACCAGCGGCTTGTCGGCCCGGATGATCTCGCGCATGCGCTCCTCGATCTGCGGCAGGTCGTCCATGCTGAACGCATCGCGGCTGTCAGGCGCCTTCACGTCGTAGTAGAAGCCATCTGCGGTGGCGGGGCCGAAGGTGATCTGCGTGCCCGGCCACAGCGACTGCACCGCTTCGGCCAGCACGTGGGCATAGTCGTGCCGCGCCAGTTCCAGCGCCTCTTCCTCGTCGCGCGCAGTGATCAGCGCCAGTTCGGCATCGCCATCGAAGGGGCGGTTCAGGTCGCGCACCTCGCCATCGACGCGCGCGGCCAGCGCCGCCTTGGCAAGCCCGGGGCCGATCGCGGCAGCAACATCGGCAGGCGTGCTGCCCGGTTCCATCTCGCGCACCGATCCATCGGGCAGGCTGATTTTCAAGAGTTCGCTCATTGCACCATCATTCCATCGCGTGTGCGCGCGCCATGGCACAAGCCCGCGCGCGCTTGAAGAGCGACGTTCACTTAGCTGCCGATTTCGGGAGGACGCCGCGCCACCCGAAACCGGGTGGCAGCGATTGCGACTAAGCCGCGACCGACCGCCCCCGGTTGCCCGAGGTGGTAGTAGTCGTGGTGGTAGTCACACGCTTAGCCATGAGCCAGGACATAGGGGCCAATTGCTGCATTGTCACCAATGCATCGTGTCGCCATGTAGGCAGCGATGATCGAGACATTCGAAATCGGCGGCATTGAGATCGCCTATCGCCACAATCCGGGCAGTGCCCCGTCCGTGGTGTTCCTGCCCGGCTACATGTCCGACATGGACGGCGGCAAGGCAACAGCGGTGTTCGACTGGTGCGTGGCAGAGAGCCGCGAATGCCTGCTGCTCGACTATTCCGGTTGCGGGAAAAGCGAGGGCGATTTTGCCGACGGCTCGCTCAGCCGCTGGCGTGACGAGGTGCTGACGCTGGTCCGGGCGAAGGTGCTGGCCGAGAGCCTGATCGTGGTCGGCTCCTCCATGGGCGGCTGGTTGATGCTGCTGGTGGGCATGGCACTGGGGCCACGGCTGCACGCGCTCGTCGGCGTGGCGGCAGCGCCCGATTTCTCCGACTGGGGATATACCGAGGTGCACAAGAGCCAGCTGCGCGCCGGGGTGACCATCTACGAGGAAAACCACTACGGCTACGATCCCACGCCCACCCACGCGCTGTTCTGGAGCGATGCGGAGAGCCTGAAACTGCTCGATGGCGAAGTTGCCATCACCGCGCCGGTACGCTTACTGCACGGGCAGCAGGATGCAGACGTACCGCCTGACATCTCGCTCCGCCTGGCCGCGGCGCTGGCCAGCGAAGACGTACAGGTCACGCTGGTAAAGGGCGGCGACCACCGCCTGTCGCGCGACAGCGATATCGCGCTGCTGCTGCGCACGGTGGCCGCGCTATGATCGACTTTGCAGTTCTCGATCTCGTTCCCGTGCGCGAAGGCAGCAATGTCTCCGAAGCCATTCGGGAATCGGGCCAGCTGGCGCAGGCTGCCGAGGCAGCAGGCTACAAGCGTTTCTGGGTGGCAGAACACCATGGCAGCGAAGGCATTGCCGGTGGCGCGACTTCTGTCGTGATCAGCCACGTGGGCCATGTCACCAGCACCATCCGCGTGGGCGCGGGTGGGATCATGCTGCCCAACCACAACCCCTTCGTGATTGCCGAACAGTTCGGCGCGCTTGACGCGCTGTTTCCGGGCCGAGTGGACCTGGGCCTTGGCCGCGCGCCCGGCTCTGCCCCGATCATTGGCCAGGCGCTGCGCAAGGATTTGCAGCGCGCCTCGGAATACTTCCCGCAGGACGTGGTGGAGCTGCGCGCATTGCTGACGGGCGATATCGACTTGCCGATCACCGCCACGCCGGGCCTTGGCGCCAAGGTGGAGCTGTGGATGCTCGGCTCCAGCCTGTTCGGCGCGCAGCTGGCTGCGAAACTGGGCATGCCCTACGCCTTTGCCAGCCACTTTGCTCCAACGCACCTCGACGAGGCGCTGCGCATATACCGGCAGGATTTCCGCCCCTCCGACACGCTCGACAAACCGCATGTGATGGCCGCGATGAGCGTGATCTGCGCCGAGACCGATGCCGAGGCGCAATTGCTCACCAGCAGCCAGGACCAGGCCTTCGTACGCCTGCGCTCGGGCGATCCGGGCAAGCTGCCCCCGCCTGTCCCCGGATACCGTGACAGCCTCCCGCCGCAAGCGCGGGCGATGCTGGAGGGCATGGATGTTGCCCGCGCGGTCGGCTCGCCTGCCACCGTGCGCGAGGCAATCGGGCGGTTTATCGAGCGTACACGGGCTAACGAGATCGTCGTCTCCGGTGCCACGCATGATCCCGCAGCGCGGCGGGAATCGCTGCGGCTGGTGATGAAAGCTGTGGGCGCCTAGCCGACCGCAAGGGCGAACGCCGGCCCGCAGCGGGCGCAGCTTGCCTGCGCATCGAGCGAGGACGCAGCCACAGAGGCGGCTGCATGAAACAGATAAAGTTTCTCCTGAAACAAATTACTGGTATCCGTGCTTTCACGGCGATAGAGGCGCGCGGGAACTTCCGGTAAGGACCAGCGCTGGATGAGGGAGTTGCGGCGCCGGGTGTGGCAGCGTGGCTCGAGAGGAGATGAGGCAGGCATGGCAAAGACCCAGGGGGCAAAGACTGGCAGCACGTCCGCGGCTTTCAGGGATCTCACCAAGGAAGAGCGGGGCTTTGTCGCCGTGCTGAAGGCTCGGATCAGCGATTCGCTGTTGCCCGGTGAAACCCCGCTCGAAGGCGAGCGGCTGGACGAAGCAGCCGCTTTCCTGATCGAAGCCGCACGCCAGCGCGAAGACGGCCAGCCTTCCATCCTGTTGCGCTCCGAAACGCATGGCCATCGCGCCATGCATATCGCGATCATCAACAAGGATATGCCGTTTCTGGTCGATTCGATCGCTGCCACCATGGCCGCGCGTGGGTTGCCGATCGATATCCTGGTGCACCCCGTGTTGCCAGTGCGTCGCCGCGAGGGCACGCTGGCTGACGTTCCCGAAGGCGACGGCACCGGCGAAAAGAAGGAAAGCTGGGTCTACATCGAGACCCCGCGCATCGATGCGAAGGATCGCCGCGCGCTGGAAGCCGATTTGAAGGCCTCCGTCCTCGACGTACGCGCGGCTGTCGCGGACTGGCCGAAGATGGTCGATGCGCTCAACGCTGACGCTGACCGCCTGCCCGATGCCGAGGGCGCGGCGCTGCTGCGCTGGCTGGCGGGCGGCATGATGACGCAGCTGGGCCATGTCAGCCGCAAGCGCGATGGCACGCAGACCGAAGAGTTCGGCATCTGCCGCGCATCCACGCCAGACCTGCTGGCCGACGAGGCTTTCGCCAAGGCCTTTGCCTGGTTCGATGGCGAAAGCGACGGTCAGCCCGGACACAGGGGCCGCGCACCGCTGATCATCAAGGCCAATCGCCTGGCCACCGTGCATCGCCGCGTGCCGCTGGACCTGTTTATCGTGCCGCTGATGGAGAAAGGCCGGGTCGAGGCGCTGAGTGTGCACGCCGGGATCTGGACCAGTGCGGCGCTGGTCGCCTCTCCCGACAGCGTGCCGGTGCTGCGCCAGCAATTGAAGACGATCATGGACCGGCTCGATTTCGAACCCGGCAGCCACGATTACAAGTCGCTGGTCCACGCCCTCACCGCGCTGCCGCACGACGTGATCATCAGCTTTTCCGACGACGACATCACCCGCGTCGCCACGGCCATGATGGGGCTTAGCGATCGCCCGCGCCCGCGCGCCACGCTGGTTACCGCGCCGCTGGGCCGCCACGTCTTCGGCTTCGTCTGGCTGCCACGTGACATGATTTCCACCGCCGTACGGCTGCAGGTACAGGACCTGCTGGAAAGCGAAACCGGCGCCCGCACGCTGGACTGGAGCCTGATGGTCGAAGGCGGCAACCTGGCGCTGTTGCGCTACGTCATGGATTTCCGCGGCAAGGACACCGCCGTCGATGCCGAGGGTGTCGACCGCGCCTTGAGCAACATGCTGCGCGGCTGGCAGGACGCGGTCGAGGATGCACTTGCCGAGACGGAGGATCCAGGCCGCGCCGCTGCGCTGGCGGTACGCTATGCCGAAAGCTTTCCGGTCTTCTACCGCAACACCTACAGCGCGGCCGAGGCAGCAGCCGATATCCATCGTCTGCGCCAGCTCGCCACCCTTGCCGAAACCGGCGGTGTCGGCCGCGACGTGCGGCTCTACCACTCCGAAGCCGACGCCGATAACCGGCTGCGACTGAAGGTCTACCAGCATCATGGCTCGCTGCCGCTGTCCGATGCCGTGCCCGCGCTCGAGAATTTCGGCTTCCGCGTGCTCTCCGAAATCCCCTCGCGCCTGCAGGGAGAGGATGCCGGCACGATCCACGATTTCACCCTCGGCTTGCCGCCGGGCCTAGCGCATGACCAGCTGCTGGACCGCGCGCAGGAAATCGAGGAGGCGGTGTCCGCCGTGCTCAACGAGCGCGCCGAGGACGACGTGTTCAACCGCCTGGTGATCGCCTGCAGTTTGGTGGCCCAGGAAACCGACTGGCTGCGCGGCTTCTATCGCTACCTGCGGCAGGTCAACATCGCCTTCACCATCTACACAGTGGTCGATGCGCTGGCCGGCGCCCCCAAGGTGACGCGCGGCCTCGTGAGGCTGTTCGCGGCGCTGCACGATCCGGCGGCCAAGGGCGACAGGGACAAGGCCTGCGCAGCACTGGAGGACGAGATCCGCGCTGGCCTGGCCGATGTCGCCGCCATCAACGATGACCGCATCCTGCGCCTGTACTGGACCACCCTGCGCGCCGTGCTGCGCACCAATGCCTTCGCCCCGTCGGCGGCAGAGGCGCTCGCCTTCAAGATCGATTCCGCAGCTGTTCCCGGCCTCCCCAAGCCCGTGCCATGGCGCGAGATCTTCGTCTATTCGCGCCGCGTCGAAGGCGTACACCTGCGCGCCGGCCCGGTGGCGCGCGGCGGCCTGCGCTGGTCTGATCGGCGCGACGACTTCCGCACCGAGATCCTTGGCCTGATGAAGGCGCAGAAAGTGAAGAACGCGGTGATCGTGCCCACCGGCGCGAAAGGCGGCTTCTATCCAAAGCGCCTGCCCAACCCGGCGATCGACCGCGATGCCTGGTTCGCCGAAGGCAAGGAAAGCTACAAGCTGTTCATCCGCACGCTGCTGTCGATCACCGACAACTACGCTGGCGACAAGGTCGTCCATCCCGAAGGCGTGGTGATCCACGATGGCGAGGACCCCTATTTCGTGGTTGCCGCAGACAAGGGCACCGCCACCTTCTCCGACACCGCCAATGCCATCGCGCTGGAACATGATTTCTGGCTGGGCGATGCCTTCGCCAGTGGCGGCTCCAACGGTTACGACCACAAGGCCATGGGCATCACCGCCAAGGGCGCGTGGATATCGGTGCAGCGGCACTTCCTGGAAATGGGCGTGGACGTGCAGCGAGACCCGGTGCGCGTGGTGGGCTGCGGCGACATGTCGGGCGACGTGTTCGGCAACGGCATGCTGCTGTCGCAGGCCATCAAGCTGGTCGCGGCTTTCGACCACCGCCACATTTTCATCGACCCCGACCCCGATCCCGCTACCAGCTGGAAAGAGCGCAAGCGCCTGTTCGACCTGCCGCGATCAAGCTGGGCGGACTACGACACCAAGCTGATCTCCAAGGGCGGCGCGGTCTTCCCTCGCTCGATGAAGAAGATCGAACTGTCGCAGGCCGCCATGCGCGCGCTGGGCATCGAGGACGCTGACCTGAAGGACGGCGGGCTCGATCCCGAGAGCCTGATTTCCGCGATCCTGAAAAGCCCCAACGACCTGATCTGGTTCGGCGGCATCGGCACCTATGTGAAGAGCTCGGACGAGAGCCATAGCGAGGTGGGCGACCCCGCCAATGACGGCTTGCGCGTCAATGCCGACGAACTGCGCGCGAGGGTGATCGGCGAAGGCGCCAATCTGGGCGTAACGCAGGCCGGCCGCATCGAATTCGCGCTCGGCGGCGGACGGGTGAACACTGATTTCATCGACAATTCCGCTGGCGTCGACTGCTCTGACAACGAGGTGAACATCAAGATCGCACTGGCGGCGGCGCGTACTGGCGGACGCTTGTCCGAGAAGCGCCGCAACGCACTGCTCAAAGAAATGACCGACGAGGTCGCCGAACTGGTGCTGGAAGACAACCGCCTGCAGGCACTGGCCCTGTCGATCGCCGAACAGGGCGGCGATCGCGCGGTCGGCGCCATGGGCCAGTTGATCGATTCGCTCGAAGTCCTTGGCGGTCTCGATCGCCGCAACGAGGGGCTGGGCGACAGCGAAGAGCTGAAGCGTCGCGCGGCTGACGGCAAAGGCCTGACCCGGCCCGAGCTGGCCGTGCTGCTGTCGCATTCGAAGCTGGTGCTGCAGGATGCCATCGAGGAAAGCCCGCTGGCGGCAGACGAGGCAGCCGATTCCCTGGTGCTGGCCGACTTCCCGCCGCAGATGCAGCAGCAGTTCCGCAATCAGCTGCTCGACCACCGCCTGCGCAGGGAGATCGTCGGCACGGTCGTGGCCAACATGATCGTCAACCGCATGGGCATGCTGCATCCTTTCGAACTGGCCGAAGAGGAAGGCACCGGGCTGGAGATCATCGGCAATGCCTTCATCGCTGCCAGCAAGCTTGTGGGGATGGTGGATATCTGGACGGCGCTGGAAAGCACGGACATGCCCGAAACCGCCCGGCTGATGCTGTTCGATCAGGCCGCGCTGGCGCTGCGCGGCCATATCGCCGACCTGCTGCGTTCGGGCGGCGGAGCATTGTCGCCTTCTGCGCTGCAGGAAGAAATCGGCGGCAGCGTGGCCGAGCTGACCGAGCAAGCCGACAGCCTGCTGGGCGCGGAGGCGCGGGCCCATGTCGACGAGATTTCCGCCAGCATGATCGACAGGGGCGCGCCCGGCGACCTTGCCTACCGCGTCGCGCGGCTGTTTGCCATCGACGGGGCGATCGGCCTGGCCCGACTGGCCAGCGCCACCGGGATCGCACCGCTCGCACTGGCAAATGCCTTTGTTCGGCTGGGCACGCTGCTGGGCATCGACTGGGCGCAGTCGCGCGCTGCGGTGATGACGCCGTCCGATCCGTGGGAACGCCTGCTGGTGGCGGGGCTGGCGCGCGATTTCCAGGCCATGCGCTTCGAGTTCCTGCGCGGCCTGGCGCGGAGGCGTGGCAAGTCCGCGACCGATCCGCTGGTGCTGATCGACGACTGGGCTCAGGCGAACGCCAAGGCGATTAGCCAGTTCCGCCGCATGATCGACCGCGCCCAGTCGGCCACGCCGATCGCGCCCGCCATGCTGGCGCAGATCGCCAGCCAGGCGCGCAATCTGCTGCATGGCTAGGCTCCACCTTCAAGGGCAAGTTCCCGCATTATGCTTGACGCCAGCTGCAATATTCGCGAACCGCTGATCCCATGACCCGTTATGATGTTGTCATCGTCGGCACCGGGCACGGCGGCGCGCAAGCCGCCATTGCCTTGCGCCAGTGCGGTTTCGAAGGCTCGATCCAGATGATCGGGCGCGACCCCAACCCGCCTTACGAGCGGCCGCCGCTGTCCAAGGAATACCTGGCCGGCGACAAGCCGTTCGAGCGGATCCTGATCCGCCCGGAGCAGTTCTGGGCAGACAAGGGCGTCGGCCTGACACTGGGCGAAACGGTCACCAAGATCGACCCCGAGTTCAAGGAAGTGACGCTCGGCTCGGGCGAGCGTATCGGATACGAACGGCTGATCTGGTGCGGCGGCGGCGATGCCCGGCGCCTGTCATGCCCCGGCGCGCAGCTGGACGGCGTTCACACCGTGCGCGACCGCAAGGATGTTGACCGGATGAAGGCTGAGTTGGCAGCCGGTGCCAAGCGGTTCGTGGTGATCGGCGGCGGCTATATCGGGCTGGAAGCAGCTGCCGTGCTGCGCAAGCTGGGCTGCGAGGTCACGCTGGTCGAATCGCTCGATCGCCTGCTGTCGCGCGTGGCGGGTGAAGATCTTTCCACCTTCTTTGCCGAGGAACACCGCCGCCAGGGCGTGGACGTGCGGCTGGGCTGCCAGGTCGAACGGCTGGAGGGCGAGGACAAGGTGACCGGCGTCACCCTGGCTGACGGAGAAACCATCCCCTGCGACGCTGTGGTGGTCGGCATCGGCATCGTGCCCTCGGTTGGCCCGCTGATTGCCGCAGGCGCAGCCGGGGCCAACGGCGTTGACGTATCCTACACCTGCCACACCATCCTGGAAAAGGTTTACGCCATCGGCGACTGCGCCGCCCATGCCAACCCTTACGCCGATGGCGCAGTGGTGCGGCTGGAAAGCGTGCAGAACGCGCACGACATGGCCAACACCGTGGCCAAGGCGATCTGCGGCGACCCGCAGCCTTACGACGCCATGCCGTGGTTCTGGTCCAACCAGTACGACCTCAAGCTGCAGACCGCCGGCCTGAGCATGAATTACGACACCACGGTGTTGCGCGGCGACCCGGCAGAGCGCAGCTTCTCGGTGATCTACCTGCGCGATGGCGTGGTGATCGCTGTGGACGCGGTCAATCGCACCAAGGATTACGTGCAGGGCGGCAAGCTGGTGAAGGCACGCGCGCAAGTCGATCCCGAACTGCTGATGAACACCGAGATCCCGCTCAAGGAGATGCTGTAAGGCGCGCCAGCGCCCACTTGGCCGCCTCCGCCACCACCATATCGGGATCGTCCGCCAGCACCTGTACCTGCCTCAGCAGCCCGGAATCACCGCTGTTGCCAGCCGCGATCAGGCAATTGCGCACGAAGCGGTCGCGCCCCACGCGCTTGATCGGGCTGCCGGAGAACTTCGCGCGGAACGCGGCATCGTCAAGTGCCAGCAAGGCAGCCAGATCGGGCGCCAGCAGGTCCTCGCGCGGGGCCAGCCGAGCATGGCGCGCGGCCACATCGGCAAACTTGTTCCACGGGCACACCGCCAGGCAATCGTCGCAACCGTAGATGCGGTTGCCAATGGCCTCGCGGAACTCCTTAGGGATCGGACCCTTATGCTCGATCGTCAAATAGGAGATGCATCGCCGTGCATCTAACCGATACGGTTCAGGAAAGGCGTTCGTCGGACAGGCGTCCTGGCACGCGCGGCATGAACCGCAGCGGTCCTCGTGCGGTATGTCGGGAGCAAGCTCAAGCGTGGTGTAGATTGCCCCGAGAAACAGCCAGTTGCCGTGAGTTCGGCTGACGAGGTTGGTGTGCTTGCCCTGCCAGCCGATCCCCGCCGCCTCGCCCAGCGGCTTTTCCATCACCGGCGCGGTATCGACGAAAACCTTCAGCTCGGTTCCGGGGCGCTGTTCCACCAGCCAGCGCGCCAGCGCCTTCAGCGCCTTCTTCACCACCTCGTGGTAATCGCGCCCCTGGGCATAGACCGAGATCTTCGCCTCCCGCGCCATTTCCTCGGGCGCGAGAGGATCGATCTCGGGCGCATAGCTCATGCCCAGCGCGATCACGCTTTTAGCCGCTGGCCACATGCTCTGCGGCCCCTGACGTACGTCCGCGCGGTCCTGCATCCAGCCCATGTCGCCGTGGAAGCCCGCATCCAGCCATTCGTGCAGCCGCTCGGCGCGCACGGGATTGTCTGTGGCAGGGGTAATGCCGACGGCTACGAAGCCCAGCTCGCGCGCCTTCGCCTTGAGGCTATCCTCAAGCGAAAAGGTAGCCTGTCCATTAACCATAAAGCGGGTTCATCCCGTTCATTCCTCGCCATTAGCTGATACAGCATGGATATGGCGACTGGTGAGTTCACCGCGAGCGTGGATAGCACGCGCAGGCTGGCAATCGAGGCGCGCGGCCTCGTCAAGCGGTTCGATGGCACGCTGGCGGTGGACGGCGTAGACATTTCCGTGCCCGAAGGCGCGATCTACGGGGTGCTTGGCCCCAATGGCGCGGGCAAGACCACGAGTCTTCGGATGCTGCTGGGCATCATCGATCCCGACGCCGGCTATCGCCGCGTTCTGGGTGCCGAGAACCCGCAGGATGTGGCGCGCCTGATCGGCTACCTGCCGGAAGAGCGCGGGCTCTACCCGGCGATGAAGGCCTACGAGGCGATCGGCTTCATGGGCGCGCTGCGCGGCCTGCCGCTGGAGGAGGGGCGCCAGCGCGGCAAGCAACTGATGGAAGCGCACGGGCTTGGCCACGCGATCGACAAGCAGATCCGCCAGCTGTCCAAGGGCATGGCGCAGACCGTGCAGCTGCTCGGTACGCTGGTACACGAGCCGAAACTGGTAGTGTTCGACGAGCCCTTCAGCGGCCTCGACGCGATCAACCAGGGCAAGCTGGAACAGCTGATTCGCGGCCTGGCTGACAAGGGCACAACGGTGATCTTCTCCACCCACGTCATCGCCCATGCAGAACGCCTGTGCGAAGGCATCGCCATCATTGCAGGTGGCAAGGTGCCCTATGCCGGCAGCGTGGAGCACGCACGCGACCGCATCCCGGCGCAGGTGCGACTGGAAACACGCAAGCGCGAGGGACCCTGGCGCGCAGCCCTGCCCGCACAAACGCGGCAGGTGGGCGACTTCTTCTACTTCCCGCTGCCCGAGAGCGGAATCGAACCGCTGCTGAAGGCGCTGATCGAAGGCGAGGCAGGTATCCAGTCGCTCTCCATCGAGCGTGCCGGCCTGCACGATGCCTTCGTCGCCATCGCCGGCGAAGCGGCAGCGCGCGACATGGTGACCGGCGGCGAAGGAGACAAGGCATGAGCGTGCAGAACGGCGGCAGGCTGTCCATCTGGCGCGCGGCCTTCGTGATCGCGCGGCGCGATTTCACCGCGATCCTGTTCAGCCGAGCGTTCATCTTCTTCTTGCTCGGCCCCTTGTTTCCTGTCGCGGTAATGGCGCTGGCAGGCGGCGTTGGCGCGCAGGTGCAGTCCGAAGCCTCGGCCGCAGATGTCGGCATTGCCATGCAGGCGCAGGATGTCGATGCCATGCTGGCCGCGCGCGACGAGGTGCGCCAGCTGATCGGCCCCGCCGTGCCGCGCATGGTGGAGGTGAAACGGCTCTCACCGGGCGAGAGCTTTGACGCCGTCGACTATCTCGAGAACGGCGAAGGCAGTTTCGCCGCTCTGGTCACCGGTACGCCGCAAGCACCCGAACTGACCGGCACCGAAGGACGACTGGTGCGCTGGCAAGGCATGGTGGCGCTGGTAGCTGCCCATGCCGCCAATCCCGGCGCGCAAAGCTATCCCCCGGTTGCCACCACCACGGTGGAGACCAGCGGCGCTTCGCAGAATTCCGGGCGCCTGCACACGGCGCAAGGCGGGCAACTGCTGCTGTTCCTGCTGATCATGTTGCTCGCCAGCATGGTGCTCTCCAACCTTGTCGAGGAGAAAGGCAACAAGATCATCGAGATCCTGGCTGCCGCCATTCCGATGGACGCGGTATTCCTGGGCAAGCTGTTCGCCATGCTGGGCATTTCCGTGGTCGGCATCGCGGTGTGGGGCAGCACCGGTTTCGCCATCCTGACCGCAGGCGGCGTGTCGCTGTCGGACTATGCCAATCCGGGCGTGGGCTGGCCCACGTTCTTCCTGCTGTTCGCCGCCTATTTCGGCATGGGATACCTGCTGCTTGGGTCGATCTTCCTTGCCGTCGGCTCGCTGGCGACCACGGTGCGCGAAGTGCAGACACTGTCGATGCCCGCCACCATGTTCCAGATCCTGGTGTTCTTCTTCGCCAGCCTGGCTGTAACCGACAGAGGGGGCTGGCTCGAATACACGGCCATGGCATTCCCCCTCTCCTCGCCCTTCGCCATGGTGGCGCGCGCGGCCATCGACGACACGCTGTGGCCGCATGTGGCGGCGCTGGCGTGGCAGGCGCTGTGCGTGGCCCTGTTCGTGAAAGCAGGCGCCAGCCTGTTTCGCAGGCGGGTGATGAACAGCGGCCCGCGCGGGGGCCGAAAGTCCCGCTCGCTGGGCAGGCTGCTCGGGGGTATGTTCAGGAACTCATCAGCTCCCCCCGCATAGAAGCATTGTCATGACCCAAACACCGATTTCCCGCCGCTCCGTCCTTGCCTGGCTTGGTGCCGGGGCCTCCTTGCCCGTGCTCGCCGCCTGCGGCAGCGAGGCGCGCGCGCAGAGCTATCCCGTCTCTTATTCCGAGGACGAATGGCGCCGCCGCCTGACCGCCCAGGAATTCCGCGTGCTGCGCGAGGCCGGGACCGAGCGCGCCTTCACCTCGCCGCTGAACGACGAGCACCGCCGCGGCACTTTCGTCTGCGCGGGCTGCGGCAATGCCCTTTATTCCAGCCGCCACAAGTACGACAGCGGCACCGGCTGGCCCAGCTTCTGGCAGCCGATCGCAGAGGATGCCGTGGGCTATTCCACCGACTACCTGCTCGGTTATCCGCGTCGCGAAGTGCACTGCGCCGATTGCGGCGGGCACCTGGGCCACGTGTTCAACGACGGCCCGCGTCCGACCGGAAAGCGCCATTGCATCAACGGCGTGGCGATTGATTTCCGTCCGGCCTAATTGACCACGCGGTAGACGCGCAGCGAGTCCTGGCCCACTACCTCGTCGCGCTCCAGCCATTGGGGCACTTCGCCCGAGACCAGCGCATTGGCGAAATTGTCCGGTGCAGCCGTGCGATAGAGCGCCACATCGGCAGCCGCACCGCAGATGGCGACGTAGTCCGCGCCGTAGCGCTCCGCGATTAGCTGCGCCTCTTCCACCGAACCCGTCAGCGCACCGAGAACGTCGGCCATGGGCCGCTGGTTACGGTGATAGCTGGCGGCAACAATCTTGTGATCGCTGGTGCCGAGGATCTGCGGCCCGGCATCGAGCGGCGCCAGCACCAGCCCCGGCTCCAGCGCAGCCAGCCGCGAATAGTCGCACTCGCCGCGCTCGATCAGCGCCACCACGTCGGGCATCATGGTATCCATCGGGAACTGCCTGTCGAGTGGCTTGGCGAAGGCGCTGGCGAACAGCGGCGTCGTCAGGCCGACCGCGGCAAGGGTGGCAAGAATGCGCGGCACGGGTGACGCAAGCGCGCGCGCTTGCGGCAGGAATTCCGCCATCAGCAACGCGGCGAACGGGATGGCCAGCAATTGCGCCACCACGCCCTCACGCATCACCAGCAGCGAATAGCCCCCCGCCGCCAACGCGAAGAGAAACAGCAGCGTGCAGGGCAGCGCGCGGCCCTGGTGGAACAGGCCGCGGCAATGCGCGCGCCACCAGCCGAGAGCGATGATGCCAATGGTCCAGACCAGCATAAGCGCAACCGAAACCGGCTGCTTCCAAATCGGCAGGCCTTCGGTGATATAGCCGTGCCACCAGGTCTGCAGCACCGGGTCAAGTTCGGCCATGGGATTGGTGGCGCAGGGGCCGAGCAGCGTCAGGGCGAGTTGCAGGCTTGCCAACCCCATGGCCCCCAGCGCGACAAGGCGCCCCTGCACCCGGTCTTGCCACGGCAGGACAGGAATGATTGCAGCCATCACGGCGGCAGCGGCAAAGGTCAGGATATGGCCGGGCAGCAGCACGTCGCAGAAGGCAGCATCCAGCGGCGCGCGCGTTGCGTAGCTCAGGGCCGCAGAGCTGACGGCCAGCGCGCCAAGGAACCACGGCAGCAAAGTCCGCTCACCGAACCAGTAGCGCACGCCATAAAGCCCGCCGAGCACAGCCACCAGCGGCAGCCCTTCCAGCGAGATCACCACCCATGCCGCCGCGCAGACGCCGCCAGCCACCGCGCTCCACCTGCTGTCACGGATCAGCAACGCGGCGCAGACCAGCGCCAGCACGGCTTGCGGTGCATGGTGATCGATGCGCATGGGCGCGAAATTCCCCGGCAGCAGCGGGAACAGCGGCAGGATGAGGAGGCCGAAAGCAAAGGCGAGCGGCGGAAAATGCAGCCGCAGCATGATGGCGCGCAAGGCGAACAGCGCAGGCAGCAGCCACAGCAGCGGCACCAGCGCCATGGCGACGGTCTCTCCGAACACCAGTGCAAGCGCCGCCAGTGGCAGGTCCACAAGGCGGGACCAGTGCATGGAGAACCCCTCGGGCGGGTTCATGCGGTATTGGGTGACGTCCCAGAAATGCTGTCCGTCCAGCCACGCGCGCACTTCCAGCAGGCGCGTCCAGTCGTCCGGGCCGACAGGCTCCCAGCCCAGCAGCGGCTGGATCGCGAGGCGCACCAGTGCATAGGCCAGCCATACGGCCAGCACTGCCTGCCATGTGCGCACGAAAGCGCGCCAATCGAGCCCCCCGATGGTCATCGGGAGCAGTCTCTAACGGAAAACCACGCGGCTGCGTAGGAGCCATGTGGTGGTAAAGCTGACGGCAATGGCCACCAGCTTGGCCAGGCGTGGATCAAAGCCGCTGCTATCGCCGGCCCAGACAATCGCCGTGGTCAGGCCAAGACCCACCAGCGCGGAAACGACGAACAGCGCCTTCTGCTTCGTGCGGGCAGCGCCGCGCTGCGCCACATTGCCGACGAACACCGCGCGGCTGCTCATCAGCCAGTGCGCCACGATGCCGAGGCAATAGCCGATTGCCGAAGCGCCAGCCGCCCACATGCCAAGCGAAAGCAGGATCAGGAAACTGCCCATGTCCACCGCCAGCGCGCCGACGCTGGCCAGCAGGTAGCGCAGCAGGCGCGTATCGATCATACGCATGAACACGGCTGGCATGGCCTAGGCCGCCTTCTTGTCGCCAGCGGAAACCCGCTCGGGGACGTCTCGCACCGAGTTCAATGCAGCGGCCTGGTCCTCGCTCACCGGCTTGCGGCTTTCAGGCAGCGCCTTTTCCGCCCCTTCGTCCCCTGCTTCGTGATACTCCGCGTCTTCGTTGACACACCAGGTGTCGTAGACACGCTCGCCAGCGAGGATGTTCTCCACCGTCAGCATGGCGGTCATCATCGCGTGATCCTGGTTGTTGTAGCGATGCATGCCGTTGCGGCCGACCAGGTGCAGCGTCGGGTACTTGCCTTCCAGTTCGGTGCGCATGGCATCGACATTGGCAGCATAGTCCTCGTCATAGACGGGATAGGCTTTTTCCTGCCGCACCACCGCGCCGCCAATCACCTTGTCAGGCGCAACGAGGCCGAGAATGTCCATTTCCGTCTTGGCGAGTTCGACAAGGCCGGCATCGTCCATCGACCACAGCCCGTCGCCTTCGAAGCAGAAGTATTCCAGGCCCACGCAGGCCACGTCCTGGTCTGGCACCATTTCGGGCGACCAGCTGCGGAAGTTCTGCACGCGGCCCACCTTCACCTTGGAATCGTGGATGTAGATCCAGTTATCGGGGAACAGGTCCTCGCTCTTGATCATCAGCGCCACGGTCAGGAAGTCGCGGTACTTGAGTTTGCTTGCCTCCAGCGTGGTTTCGGGCAACGGGTGCATGCGCGCAGCCAGCTGGCGCATCGGCGCAGAGCTGATCGCGTCCCTGGCGCGGATCACCACCTTGCTGCCGTCCTCGGAGCTCGCGGTCATTCGCCAGCCGCCTTCACCGTCGGCGGCGAGTTGCTCCAGCGCGTGGCCCATGATCACCTGGCCCTTGCCGGTCGCCACGATCTTGTCGCGCGCGGCTTCCCACATCATGCCGGGGCCAAGGCGCGGATAGCGGAAGGTTTCCAGCAGGGTCTTGGCCTGCTTGCCGCTGCCGTCGTTCAGCTTGTTGAGGCCAAGCGAACGCTTCAGCCCGTCAATCACCGCGCCCCACAGGGAAAGCCCCTTGATGCGCTGCGCGGCCCAGTCGGCGCTCATCTCGTTGCAGGGCATGCCCCACACCTTCTCGGTGTAGGTCTTGAAGAAAATCGAATAGAGCTTCTTGCCGAACTGGTTGCTGGTCCAGTCCTCGAAGCTGCGGATATCCTTGTTGGGGAACACCTTGGCCTTCAGGTAGCTCACCATGCACACGGTCGAGCGCCACAGGCCGAGGTTGCGCAGCGCCTCGAAAGCGCGCAGCGGGTAGGAGTAGAACTTGCCCTCATAATAGATGCGGCTCATGCGCGGGCGCTGGATGAAATCGTCAGGCAGGATCTCGTTCCACAGGTCCACCACCTGTTGGCTTTTCGAGAAGAAGCGGTGTCCACCAATATCGAAGCGATAGCCTTCATGCTCCACCGTGCGGCTGATGCCGCCAACGTAGGTCGCATCCTTCTCGATGATGGCGACCGACTTGCCCTGCCTGGTCAGCAGGTAACCTGCCGTAAGGCCCGCTGGCCCTGCGCCGATAATGGCCACGTCGACGGTGATTTCGCCCGCTCCAGTTTGCGCCGTGCCACTCTTAAGGTTGTGCATGAAAGCCCCCGGTTGTTCGTCCTGACCGGGAGTGAAGGAAAATGGTTATGAGCAGGTTAACGCGCTCCGCAAATGGCAGCAGAAAGGCTTAATTTCCGTGCTGCAACTGCGCCGCGATCCGCGCCAGGTCGCCATATTGATAGGTGTTCTCGAAAATCAGTCCGCAGCTGCCTTCCTTGCGCCAGCGCACCTTGGCGTGGGTCTCGGGCAGGCCAGGCGCGGCAATCTTGACCCGCTCGTCGATGGCAAAGCGGCTGGAGCAAGTGATCTTGGCGCCTTGCTGCGACAGGTCGACAAACTCCACCTCCTCGCGGCGGCCATCCAGCGTGGTGACCGTGGCAGGCGCAGCCAGATTCAGGCGAATGGCGCGCTTGGCAAAGCGGCTGGGACTGGCGATGATCCGCGCGATATCCGCCGTTTCGAGGAAGCGGAAGCCGGCACGGTCTTCCTCTTGCCAGACCATTTCCATCTGATGGCGATCGCCGTTCTGCAGTTCCACCCGCATGTATGGGCAATCGGGCAGGGGATGAAAGATGCGCACGCTGATGCCGCTTTCGGAAACATCGCGGATGACGCAAAGAAATTCGCCCGCCTCGCACACCAGCTTCGCCGCGCGGATCAGCAGCGTATAGCGCGGGGCAACGCGCTGCTCCACCTCGCCGCTGGGGGCAAAGCTGGTATCGGAGGGCGTTTCGCCAAGTGACAAGGCGTTGCGCATAGGGTCCCCATGTTGCGGATCAGCCGATTGGGCCGAGCCGTGCTGACGGGCACCAGTCCTATGCGCCCATCCTTTCGCAATCTGACAGGAGAGCCTGTGCAATTTCCTGTAAGTGCTGGTTACCGCGCCGGTTACTTTTGGCGCAAACATGGTGGTGCGGGCGGTGGGACTCGAACCCACACGAGCAAAGCTCAGGGGATTTTAAGTCCCCGGCGTCTACCATTCCGCCACGCCCGCATTCCGCTCGCTGCCTAGCCGCTCTCTGCCAGGCTTGCCAATTGGCTCTTGCGTTTCACCCCCCAAGTCGCGCACTCTAACGTTCGTTAGGGAGAGGCGCCGGAGAGCAATGAGCGCAGGGGAATTCGATTTCGTCGTGATCGGTGCCGGTTCGTCCGGCGCTGCCGTTGCCGCGCGCCTGGGAGAGGATGCGGGGTCCACCACCTGCGTGCTGGAGGCGGGAGGGCAGGACAACCACCCGTTCTTCCACGTGCCCAGCTTCGTCGCCGCCGCGATAGGCCGCAAGGATAGCAACTGGGGCTTTGCCACCGTACCGCAGGCCGGCATGGCAGGCCGCCAGATCGGCGTGCCGCGCGGCCGCGTGCTTGGCGGCTCCGGCGCGATCAACGGCATGGTCTATTTCCGCGGCCACCCCACCGATTACGACGACTGGTCGGATGCAGGCTGCAAAGGCTGGTCCTACCGCGAAGTGCTGCCCTACTTCACCCGCACCGAGCGCAACGAGGATCACCCCGAAAGCGTGTTCCACGGCGCGCAAGGGCCGATCAACGTCAAGCTGGTGGAGAACCCGAATGCGCTGAACTATGCCTTCATGGATGCGCTGGGCACGCTGCAATACAAGGCCTGCCCCGATTTCAACGGGCCCGACCCCGAAGGTTATGGCAGGCGGCAGGGGCTGATCGGCAATGGGCTGCGCCAGAGCACCTGGCAACAGATGCTCAAACCCGCGCTGGCGCGCGGCAACGTGCACGTGCAGACCGACGCCCGCGTCGCCCGGATCGTGGTGGAAGATGGCCGCGCCACCGGCGTACAGCTTGTCGATGGCCGCACGATCCGCGCTCGCCGCGAAGTGGTGCTGAGCGCGGGCACGGTGCAGACCCCGCAGATCCTGATGCTGTCCGGTATCGGGCCCGCTGCGCACCTGCAGGAACACGGCATCGACGTGGTCCACGCGCTGGAAGGCGTGGGCGGCAACTACCAGGACCATGTCGCCAGCCCCATCCACATGGAAACCGATGACACCACCAGCTACGGCATCAGCTGGAAGGTGCTGCCGCGCGACATCTATTACGGGCTGAAATATCTCTTTACCCGCAAGGGACCGCTGGCGGGCAACGTGTTCGAAAGCGTGGCCTTCCTGCGCACGGACCCGTCGCTGGAACGGCCGGACGTACAGTTCGTGTTCCAGCCGGCCAAGCGGCTGACCAACCCCAGGGTGCCATTCCCGCTGGGCCACGGCTATGCGATCAGCCCTGTGGGGCTATACCCCAAGAGCCGGGGCACGGTGCGGCTGGGCTCGCCCAACCCGGCAGCCAACCCGCTGATAGACCCGCACCTGCTGGAGCATCCGGACGACATCAAGCCGCTGATCCGCGCGCTGAAGATCGCCCGCGCCGCCTTCGCCAGCCAGCCTTTTGCCAAGTATGATGGCGTGGAAGTCGCGCCGGGTCCGGACATCAACAGCGACGAAGGGCTCGACGCCTATATCCGCGAAACCGGCTATACCGTTCACCACCCCGTCGGCACCTGCAAGATGGGCGATCCGGCCGAGGCAGAGACCGTGGTCGATCCGCAACTGCGCCTGAAGGGCATCGCCGGCCTGCGCGTGGCCGATGCCTCGGTCATGCCCACGGTGATCGGCGGCAACACCAATGCGCCATGCGTGATGATAGGCGAACGCTGCGCCGATTTCATCCTTGGCAAGCCGCAGATGGAACCCGCGCAACTGCCGCCGGAAAGCGTCGCGCGCTACAAATAGGGACAAGGATCATGGCCACGGAACACATCAGGAGCTGGCAGGTCGGCGACGTAAGGATCAGCCGCATCGTCGAGATCTGGGATTTCCAGGACGACATGAGCATGACCATGCCCGACGCCACGGCGGAAGAGGTGAAGGCGCTGGACTGGCTGCACCCGCATTATGCCACGCCGGAAGGCAAGCAGCGGATGAACTTCCAGGGCTTCGTGCTGCAGACCGGCCCGGATTCTGGCGATCGCACGATCGTGATCGATACCTGCATCGGCGCCGGGCGCGAACGCGATTTCGACGTGTTCTGCGACCTGCCCGAAGGCTTCCTCGAAGACCTCGCCAGCCTTGGCGTAACGCGCGAACAGGTGGATACCGTGTTCTGCACCCACCTGCACTTCGACCATGTCGGCTGGAACACCTACAAGGACCCGGAGACAGGCGAGTTCAAGCCCACCTTTCCCAACGCCCGCTACCTGTTCGGCAAGACCGAGTACGAAGCGTGGCAGAACGAGATCCGCCATGATGGCCACCACTCCGACCGGCACCTGGTCGAAGGGGTCGACCCGATCATGGAGGCCGGGTTGGCGGACCTGATCGAGACCGACCACCAGATCGCGCCCGGCATCTATGTCGAGCCCAGCCATGGTCACACGCCCGGCCACATCCACGTGGTGATCGAAAGCAAGGGGGAACGCGCGGTCGTTACCGGCGACCTGATGCACCACCCGATGCAATGCGCCATGCCCCATCGCCATGCCACCTTCGACATGGACCGCGAAACCGGCAGCAAAACGCGCCAGGCCTTCGTCGACAAGTATCGCGACAGCGGCACACTGGTGATCGGCATGCACTTTGCCGAACCCACCGCCGGCCATTTCGTCACCGGCAGCGATGGTGAGACCTGGTTCCGCGGCCTGGGCGTGGCAGACCGGTGACCCCACACTTCTCCACACGACCTCAAGTTAGCTTGAGTTAACCATGGCAAGCCCCGGAAATCCTGCGCCCGTCACGGCCATCCAGGCCATTCGTTACGCTCGGCACGAGCGCGCCGCGCAGGCCAACTTCAACGCCCCGGTGGACGATCACGACCTGCCGATGCCGCTCGATTACTATGTCTGGGCGATCCATCGCGACGGCCACCCACCCGTCATCGTCGACACTGGCTTCCATGCAGAGGCGGCGGCGGCACGCGGGCGCGAGATCACGCGCCCGATCGGCAAGAGCCTGCGCGATGCCGGGATCGACCCGCTCAGCGTGACCGACGTGATCCTCACCCACCTGCATTATGACCATGCCGGCGGGCTCGATGACTTTCCCAATGCCCGCTTCCACGTGCAGGATGCCGAACTGGCCTTCGCCACCAGCCGCCATGTCTGCGATCATGGGGTGCGCGCGCCCTTCGATGGCGAGCCGGTGGCGCAGCTGGTGCGACGGCTCTACCACGATCACGTTGTCTTCCACGACGGCGACGACGAGTTCGCACCGGGCATTTCGCTGTGCTTGGCGAATGGCCACACCGCAGGGCTGCAAATGGTGGTGTGCGACACGGCGCGTGGAAAGGTCGTGCTCGCCAGCGATGCCGCGCACCTCTATGCCAATATCACCCGCAAGCTTCCCTTCCCGATCTTCGTGGACGAGGATGACTACGCCCGCGCGCAGGCCCGCGCGATGGAGCTGGCGGGCCATTCACTCGATCACCTGATCCCGGGGCACGATCCGCTTGTGCTGGCGTGTTTTCCGTCCGAAAACGATATCGCGCGGGTGGACCTGCCCCCGCACACACCCATTGCGGAGATGCTCTGAAATGAATGTCGGCTTTTTGGGCCTGGGCCGCATGGGCGCACCGATGGCAGCGAACCTGCTTAAGGCCGGGCACGATCTGTGGGTGCACGATGTCTCCGAAGATGCCGTCGCCGCGCTGGTGCACCAGGGAGCAGAGGCCGCCGGCCACGCCGCCACGCTGGGGCGGCAATGCGAGGTTGTCTTCACCAGCCTGCCCACGCCGCAAGTCGTGCGCGAGGCGACGTTGGGACCGGACAGCATCTTCACGCGCGGCCAGCCACGCGTGTTCTGCGACCTGTCGACCAGCGGCCCGCAGCTGGCGCAGGAGATTTCCGCTGCCCTTACCCCGCGCGGCGTCGCATGTTTCGATGCGCCGGTCTCAGGCGGCATCAAGGGCGCGCAGGAAGGCACGATCTCGATCATGGTCGGCGGGCCGGAGGCCGAATACACCGCAATCCTCGAGCCGCTGCTGAAGGCCATCGGCAAGCCCACCCACATGGGCGAGGCACCGGGCGCGGGGCAAACGATGAAGCTGGTGAACAACCTGCTGGGCGCGGTCGCCATCGCGGTAACGGCAGAAGGCATGGCCTTCGGCATCAAGCGCGGGCTGGACCCGGCCAGGATGATCGACGTGCTCAACCAGTCCACCGGCATCAATTCCGCCACTCGCGACAAGTGGCCGCGCGCCGTGCTGCCGCGCACCTTCGATTTCGGCTTCGCCGCCGCGCTCAGCCTGAAGGACACGAAACTGCTGCTGGACGAGGCCGAGGCGGCTGGCGTGCCGCTGCCGCTGGGGCAGATCGTGGCCGACTATCTCGAACGCACCCTCTCACGCGAAGGCGCCGACGCAGACTTCACCGCAATTGCCAAGGTGGTGGAGGAAGCCGCCGGGCTCGATCCGGAGCGCTAGGCGCACGAATCATGGTTACCGCGATTGCGGCTAATCCATATCAGGCGCATGTTCAGGCACATGTTCGCGCTCGCTCTCATTCTCGCCGCACAATTCACCGCGCAGCCCGCGGTCGAAGGCCGGTTCGACGGCACCTGCCTCTATCCCGAAGCCTTACAGGAACGTGCCACGCAGGGCGAGCTGGTGACCTGCAACCAGGCCGAAATTTCTTCCGATTCCATCGCCTTCGGCCTGCGCAGCTGGCAGAGCCGGACGCGCTTTAACGGCAGCTTCGTGGGTGATCGCATGACGGTCAGTTCGGTCACCCTTCCCAACGGCCGCAATTTTGCCGTGCGCGGTGTTTGCGAACTCTATTACGCCGACGAGGAGCTTTCGACCGTGGCCTGCGCCGCGAGCGGCAACCGTGGCTCCATCCTCGCCAATTTCGTGGTCTCGCGGTTCTAGATATCGTTACGGATCGTCGCCAGCGCGCCGCCGTCGATCTCCCACTTGGCGCCGTTGACGTAGCTTGCCTCATCCGAAAGCAGGAAGCTGACCACGTCGCCCACTTCGCGCGGCTGGCCCACGCGGTTCAGTGTAGCGACTTCGCCCAGCTTCTGCATTCCGGCCTCGACGCTGTCGAACATCTGTTCCAGCATGCCCACCAGCAGCGGGGTCTCGATCACGCCGGGCATCACGCAGTTCACTCGCACGCCCATCTGCGCCACTTCGCTGGCCGCCGTGCGCGTAAGGCCCACCGCGCCGTGCTTGGCCGCGTTGTAGGCGCAAGCGCCTGCAAGTCCGCGTTCGGACCCGATACTGGCGGTGTTCACCACCGCGCCCGCGCCGCGCTTCACCATGTCGGGCAGCACGTAGCGCAGCCCCAGGAACATGCCGCGCAAGTTCACCCGCAGCACCTTGTCGAATTCGTCGACCGAATAGGTGTGCGTCGGCCCCAGGTTGCCTTCGATCCCGGCGTTGTTGAAGAAGCCGTCCACCTGGCCGAAGGCATCCAGCGCCGCCTCGGCATAGCCGATCGTCTGCGCTTCGTCCGACACGTCGGCGACGTGGCCGATGGCTTCGTAGCCGGCCCTGGTCATCGCCTCGACACGCTCTGCCAGCCCGCCTTCGTCGATGTCGACCATCATTACCCGCGCCCCTTCGCGGGCCAGGATCTCGCAAGTGGCGAAACCGATGGCGCCCGCGGCGCCGGTGACGAGCATGGATTTTCCTTCGTGGCGTTTGGTCATGGGCTCAATCCTTCGATTTGCGGAACGGCAGGGTGAGGAGGAACAGTGCCAGTTTCGGCGTCAGCAGCTTGACGAAGGCCTTGGCTTCCTCGGGCGTGAGCGTGGCGGTCATCGGCATGGTGCCGAAGGCCTTGCCTTTCAGGACCAGGTCGTTGCCCTTCCGCTCGATCTTGCTGACCTGCATCAGCTCGCTCTTGTCGGCATTGCGGATCTTCATCACGCCACCCGGATTTCGTCGAAATCGATGCCGAGGTCTTCGGCAGCCACCATGGCCGTGGCGCGGCCGGCGCCGAACACCCCGCCGCCGGGATGCTGGAACGGTCCGACCAGATAGAGTCGGTCGACGCCGGGCACACGGTACTGGCCTAGATCGGGCGTCGGGCGATGACTGCCGGACTGGTAAGTGGTGGTGGCAATGCCATGCAGGTCGCCGCGGAAGAAGCTGGGGCTGGTACGCTCCATGTCCACCGGGCTGTCGCAATGGTAGTCCAGCACCACGTCGGGCACGTTCTCGATGTAATTCGACATCCGGGCGATCATGCCTTGCGCGAATTCGTCCTTCGTCTCGTCCCAGCTGCGCCCGTCCTTGCGCTGGTAGGGCACGTAGTCCCAGGCGTGGAAGATGCTCTTGCCTTCGGGACAGCGGCTGGGATCGTGCTGCGGCAGCTGGCCCACGCCCACCAGCGGGGTGGGGCTCATGTTGCCATAGCGCAGTTCGTCGAAGGCGCGGCGCATGTCCTCGTAGCTGGCGGGCATCAGCTCGTACATCACGGCGGACAGCGGCTCGCCATCGTGGCGTTTCGCCTTGAATTGCAACGGCGCATCCAGCGCGGCGTGGACGGTGAAGCAGGCGGCATCGGTGATGTGCGTGCGCTTGGCCTTGCGTCCCACTTCGTCGGGCAGGGCATCCACCATGTCGGGCAGGATGTGCGGGTGCAGCGCACCGATGATGCAATCCCCCGCCGTCAGCCGCTCGCCATTGTCCAGCACCACGCCGGTCGCGCGCCCGCCATCGCTGGTGACTTCGCGCACCGCAGCCGAGGCGCGCACGCTGCCGCCGTGGTCCTCGATACAGGCGATCAGCGCATTGGTGAGGCTGCCCGAGCCGCCGACCGGAACGCCGAAGCCGTATTTCTCGAGGAAGCCGAGGAAGACATAGGCGCCGATGCCGGTCGCCTTCTCGTCCGGGCTGACAAGGTTCTCGCCCGCCACGCGGCCGAAGTGCGCCTGCACCTTCTCGTGCTCGAACAGCTCCTCCATCAAGTCGAAGGTGGAAACGCCCATGGTGCGCATGATTTCCTGCCCCTCGGGGCTCTGGTCCATCATCGCGGTCTGCGCGCCCACGGGCATGGGCGGCGAATAGAGCCCCGCCTGGATCATCGGCAGCCACTGGGCGGCCTGCTGGCTCATCTTGAGGAAGGTCTGCGCGTCCTTCCCGCTGAACTTCGCAATGGCCTCGGCGCTCTTGGCCGGATCACGGTGCAGCGGCAGGGTGGTGCCGTCCTCCCACACGCTCATCATCGGCACGTCGGGGAAGACATAGCGCAGGCCATATTTCGATTTCAGGCCAAGGTCGTCATTCGCCAGCAGCGGATTGCCCTGGATGAAGATGTGGCTCATCGAATGCTGATCATGCATGAAGCCGGGGCGTGTCAGCTCGCGGCTGACCACGCCGCCGCCGTGCCATTCATTGCGCTCCAGCACCAGCACGCTCTTGCCCGCCACGGCGAGGTAAGCGGCGGCAACGAGGCCGTTGTGGCCCGACCCGATAACGATGATATCTGCGTCTGCCATTGGGTATCCTTTAGAGACAGGCGGAAAGCGCGATGTCGGACAGCTTGCCCATGCGCTCGATGTTAGCGGCCTGCGTCATCACACCCGCGCTGAGGAAGCTAAACGAGAGGTCCGCTTCGGGATCGACCATGAACATCGTCGAGCCAGCGCCGTAGTTGCCGAAAGTCTCCGGACTGGAAAGCTGCCCGAACAGGTGGTGGAAGACACCCTCCCCGCGCACCTGGAAGCCGATGCCCTGGTTGGCGGGCGGCACTTCCCACCCGGCGCGCAAGGCCACGCCGCGATAGAGCTCGTTGGGCTTGTCACCCGTGTGCACCTTGCGTGCGAGGCGCACCATGCGGGGGCTGAGGATGCGCACGCCGTCCAGTTCACCTTCACGGCGGAGCATTTCGGCAAAGCGCCACAGGTCGCCGGTGGTCGATGCGCAACCGACGTGCGGAGCCTCGACTTCAGGGTCCTCGAACAGCGCGTGATCGCCCTCGATATTCCTCGAAAGGTGCTTGATCGGCACCGTGCCGCGCATGTCCGGGCGCACGTGGCGCTCGTCCAGGTCGGCGCGCAGGCCCATGCTGGTGGAATGCATCTTCAGCGGTTCGAACAGGTCCTCGGCCAGCAGGGTCTGGTAGTTGCGGCCCCTGGGATCGGTGCGCACCAGCGCGGTGCCCATCAGCACGTGGTTCACCAGCGGCGAATAGTCGCAGCGTTCGCCCGGCGGCGTGGCGCCGTGGACGTTGGCAATGCTTTCCTCGAACAGCTCCTGCAAGCGGTCGAGATACATGCCCGGCCTGGGCGACCATACACCCGGCATCCCGGCCTGGTGAGTCAGCAGGTGATAGAACGTCGCCTCTTCGCGCGGCTGTCCGGTGAATTCGGGCAGCACCTCCTTCACCTTGGTAGTGAGCTGGAAACGGCCTTCCTCGATGGCCTTCATCACCAGCACATTGGTGAAGGCCTTGGTGACCGAGAAGAGCGAGAACACGTCGTCCTTCTTCAAAGGTCGCTGCTGGTCTGCATAGGCGTGGCCGATAGCCTCGTCGAACACGATCACCCCGCCGCGCCCGATCTTCAGCACCGCGCCATAGTAATCGCCACGCGCCACATCGGCCTCGATTGTGGCCTTGAGATGGTCGAGCCGTTCCTGCCAGATTGCCGTCATGTAAATTACCCCGCCGCGATGATGCCGCCGTCCACGGCCAGCATCGCTCCGTTGATGAAACTTGCCTCGTCACTGAGCAGGAAGGCCGCTGCCTGCGCCACGTCCTCCACGGTGCCGTTGCGGCGCAGCGGGATGTTCTTCGCGCGCTGCTCGTACTGCTCGGGCGTGACGAAGCCTTCCGTCGCTGGCGTGGGCACGCTGCCCGGTGCGAGTGCGTTCACGCGAATACCGCGCGGCCCCAGTTCGCCGGCCAGCACCTTGGTCAGGCCCGCGATGCCCGCCTTGATCGTGGTATAGGCCCCGGTGTTGGGCCGCCCGCGATAGGCCACCGGGGACGAGTAGTTGAGCACATTGCCCGGCGCGTCCTCGTCACGATGCGCGAGGAAGGCCTGCACGCCCCAGAACACGCTCTTCAGGCCCGCCGAGAGCATGCGGTCGAGCGTTTCCTCGGTCACTGCCTCGATCGGTTCGTAGACCAGTACCGAGGCATTGTTGATTACCGCCCGCAAGGGGCCGGCATCCTCGGCGAAGTCCTCTGCCACCTGCATGAATTCGGAACGGCTGCCGCAATCGGCACCATAGCTGAAAGCCTGCCCGCCCTCGGCGATGATCGCCTCGGCCACCTCCAGCGCAGACTGTCCGTTGATATCGGCAATGCCCACGATCGCGCCTTCGCGGGCGAGCTGGCGCGCAATGCCTTCGCCCAGCCCGCGCCCGGCACCGGAAATCAGGATCGGCTGTTTGTCGAACCGCGCCATCAGGTTGCCTTGTCATCCATGCCGAACAGCTTGGCAGTATAGTGGCTGTCCATATATTCGCGCATCGCGTCGATCTTGCCGTTCGAGACTTCGAACACCCAGCAATAGTCATTGTCGTAGACCTTGCCGTCCATGGTCTTGCCGGTGGAATTGCTTTCGACGCAGACCCACGGGCCGACCGAGAACATGTTCTGCACGTGCACCTTGGGATCGCCGGGTTCGAACATGCCGCGCACGGGGGCAAGGAACTTGTCGATGATGTCCATCCCGATGTGCTTGCCCGCCCCCGCGATGTCCTTCACCTTGGGCTCCCACACCGAGTGTTCGTGATAGAACTCGCGCAGTTTCTCCAGATCGCCCGAGGACAGGACCTCGAAGAAATCGAGCACCAGTTGTTCGTTTTCGTTACTTGCTTCGACTGCCATCATCCTCTCCCTTGTTCTGCGTTATGCTAGGCCGCGTGCTTCGTCGGAAGGTGGCGGAATATCGGGCATGGCGCCGCCCATGTGCAGCGCCACCATCCCGGCGCGCCTGGCAAAGCGCCAGACCCCGCCGGGCACAGACTGGTCGAGCACATACTCATCCTCGAACCCGCCGACATAGAGCGCGCCCGCTTCCTGCGGCGGCTCGGTACTGGCGTGGCTGGAAAGCATGGTGAGATAGTTCGTGCCGCGCGCCCGTGTCTCGGTCAGCGCCTCTACCAGCACATTGGTGACTATGTGGCGCACCAAGATCGGCGGGCGGTTGCGGAAGACGCCCTCAACCGCCGCGCGCCCGTAGAACGGGTAGTCCGGCTGGAACGGCCGAGAAAACTCGCAATCGGTGGTGAACAGCTGGCCCATGGCATCGGCATCGCCATTGTCCGCATATTTCGCGAACAGCAGCGGCAACTTGCCGCAGGCGAGTTCGATGGCGAGGCGCTGGCCGTCATCCATTATCGTTCTCTGCGTCGATTTCGGCCAATGCCTCGTTAACGATGCGGAAGCTGTCGACTGCCGCCGGAATGCCGCCGTAGATGCCCACCTGCAGCAGCACTTCGCGGATTTCCTCGCGCGACAAGCCATTGTTCAGCGCACCGCGCGTATGCACCTTCAACTCGTGCTTGCGCCCCAGCACGGCAATCATGGCGAGGTTGATGAGGCTGCGATCGCGGCGCGACAGTTCCTCCTCGCGCCCCCAGGTCCAGCCCCAGCAATAGGTGGCGACCAGTTCCTGCAGCGGATCGTTGAACGGGTTGGGGTTGGCCGTCGCCTTGTCGACATAGGCATCGCCCAGTACCTCGCGCCGGATCTTCATGCCCTTGTCGAAGAGTTCCTTGTCCATCGTGTCGTATCCTTTCAGAGAGCCGCGTAGACCGCATCGATCAGTCGCCGCGCGCGCGGGCCGTTGTCGCCGACGGCGTGCATCTGGTTGCAGCAATAGGAGAAGCCCAGCTTCGCATCGGGATCGCCGAAGCCGATCGAGCCGCCCAGGCCATGGTGGCCGAAGCTGCGCATGTTGGGGCCCATGTAGACCGCTTCCGGCGTGTTGAGCAGCACGCCATTGGCCTGGTGATAGGGCCGGTCCTGCAACAGCTCGATCTGGTTGTGCTGCTCTTCGATCATGGCCTCGAGCTGCGCGTCAGAGAGCAAGTCCACCCCGTCCACCACGCCGGTAGCCGCGCCGTATATCCGCGCGACGCCCCTGGCATTGCCATGGCCGGACCCGCTGGCGATCTCCACCTCGCGCCAGCGGGCGCTGTTCATCGTGTCGTACCACGGCTCCTTGGCGTTCTGCAGGAAGGCGAAGCTGCGCAGCACCGCGCCGTCCTGCCAGCCTTCGGGCGTCGTCGGCTTGTCCGGCACCACCTGGTCCTTTGCAGCGAACAGCCGCGCCTTGGTGTTGGGCAGCACCTCGGCCACGTGGCTCTGCTCTTCGGCATCCATGCCGCCGATATTGTATTCCGCATGCAGCGGCCCGGTCACGTTCTGGCGCAGGAACGGCCCCACCGTCATGCCCGTCACCCGGCGCATGATCTCGCCCAGCAGGAAGCCCTGGTTGTGCACATGGTAAGCCGCCACCGTGCCCGGCTCCCACAGGGGTTCCTGCACTTCCAGCGCGCGGATGTAGTTGTCGTAGTCGAGCAGGCCGCCCGGATACATCACATCGGTGGTCAGCACCGGTATCGCCGCCGTGTGATCGAGGATCATCCGAACGGTGATGCCTTCCTTTCCCGCCTGGCCGAATTCGGGCCAGCAGGTCGCCACCTTTTCATCGAAATCGACAAGGCCACGGTCCGCCAGCATATTGAAGGCAATGCCGGTCACGCCCTTGGCGACGCTCATCATGCAGACGGTGGAATGCTTGTCCCATTCGGCAGAACGGTCAGCGCGTGCCCAGCCGCCCCACAGATCGACCACGGTTTCGCCATCAATGACGACCGAACAGCCCGCACCCAACTCCTCTTCCTCGCGGAAGTTCGTGGCGAAGGCCTCCGCCACGCCTTCGAACCCCTCGGCCACGCGGCCGTGCAGCGGGAACGTGCTCCCGCGCGCTGCTACCTCTTGCGCGATATCGATGTGCGCCAAGCTTCACTCTCCCCAGTTGAGCCTTACGCGACTCTAACGATCGTTAGCGTAGGCGAGGCCATGCCCCGCCGACAAGCGTCAATCGAAGTAGGCGATGGTGCGCAGTTCCATGCTCTGGCGCGGGGCGGCATCGGGCGGGACGTCCGGCGGGTTGAAGCTGGTATGCGCGGTAAACTGCACCGCGTCATCGTCGGTATCGAACAGCTTGAACACCATCATCTCTTCCGGTCGCTGGTGCGGCAGCCAGCACCACCGATGTTCGGGCTGGTAGGCGAGGTTCCAGCCCCATAGCGAGAAATCGACGCCCCCTAGGCCGCCCACGATCTCGCTGGGGAAAAGGTCCTCGCGGCTGACCGTGCTGGCATCGCACAGCGCAAAGGGCGCGCTTTCCACCGTGGTGATGGGTCGCCACAGGTTGAACAGCATGTGCCGCTTGGCCAGCCGTTCCTGCGCCTCGTGTTCCGGCAGGATCAGCCGGGTGTAGTCGGCTACGGTCTTTGCCCCGTAATCGACGTGGGCGCCATTGGCGGGCTGGTTGTGACCGTGCGTGCCAGTGGCATTGGTGCGGCGAATGGCGCCGAAGCTGACGACCTTGGCGGCACCGGTCAGGCGCTGCACCGTATGCTCGCAATAGCGGATGTAGCGTTCCAGTTGCTCCGGGTCGTCATAGTCGGAGATCGGCGAGGCTTCGTCGAGCACCACGAAACCATTGCGATCGAAGGACAGGCGGTCCTTCTCCCCGCGGATGTCGTGAATGGTGACCACATGGTCTTCGCCTGGCCAGTAGCTGCGGTCGCGGTCGCCGGCGTAAAAGGTCGCCTTCTCGCCGCGCACGATGTAGCGGATATCCGCTTCCACATCGCAGGTGATCGTATCGATGTCCTGCACCTTGCTCCTCCAGGCCCCTATGCCGTTTTCCTGGTTGCAGACTACAGTCAAGATGGCTCGCCCCGCAAGCCACCAGCAGGCAGCCGCGCCGCATTGGGCCAGCGTGTTCGTTTCAAGAGAGACCTTCCACGTGTTGCTTGATTGCGACAATCGCGCCCCGCTTCTTGGATTCGTGCGCAAGCGGGCTTGAACGTAACAGTCGTGATTGTACAAGGGTCGGTGGAGAGGAATACCGGAAATCCGTCGCCTGTGCGCGCGGCGAGTTACCGCACCCCCTCACCTTAGATTCGCAACGCCCCTGAACGGGTGACCGAAGACATAGCATTTGCAGGCCGTTCGGAAGGGCGGCGTGCCTTAGGGAGGATGCCTGATGAAGTTTAAGAAGCTCAGCGTCGCGTCGTCGCTGGCAATTGCCGCGTGCATGAGCGCGCCGGCCTTTGCCCAGGACAATGCGGGAGAAGAAGCCGAGGAACAGGGCGGTCGCACCAATGTGATCGTCGTGACCGCGGAATTCCGCGAAGCCGATCTGCAGGAAACGCCGATCGCCATCACCGCCGTGAACGCCGAAATGCTGGCGGCTCGCGGCCAGACCGACATTTCCCAGGTGGCCGCACAGGCGCCGAACGTCACGCTGCGCCCGCAGCCGCAGAACGGTGGTTCGGGCCTCATCGCCTTTATCCGCGGCGTCGGCCAGACCGACTTCAACTACGCGCTTGACCCCGCCGTGGGTGTCTATGTCGACGACGTCTACATCCCGACGCTGTCGAGCTCGCTGCTCGAATTGGTCGACCTTGACCGCGTGGAAATCCTGCGCGGCCCGCAGGGTACGCTGGCCGGCAAGAACTCGCTCGGCGGCGCCATCAAGCTGTTCTCCGCGCGTCCGCGCGGCGACGGTTCGGGTTCGCTGCGCGTCGAATACGGCTCGTTCAACAACATCTCGATCCGCGGCATGATGGATGTCGGCCTGACCGACAACCTTGCCATGCGCGTTTCGGGCATGGGCCGTTCGCGCGATGGCTATGTCGATATCGTCGACTATGCCCTGACCCATCCTGGCTCGAACGTGCCGGGCAACAACTCGCGCGGTCGCGGCAACTTCGACTACGAAACGATGGGTGGCCAGAACGTGGTGGCCGGTCGTGTCGCTCTCGAGTGGGAGCCCACCGATCGCCTGAACGTGTTCGTTTCGGCGGACTTCAACCGCGAGGATTCGGACGCGATCCCGACGGTTCCGCTGGCCGCCGGCCGGCCGATCGGCACCGGCAACCCGACTTTCGATCCCTTCTCGACCAATCCGGCGACCAACGCCGATGGCGGTGCCTGGCTGCCCGGTGTGGACGGCAATCCGGTTCCGCTTACCTGCGCCTTCGTGCCGGCTGGCCCGTACAGCTGCGACACGGCCAACCTGAGCTCGATGGGCTACGATCCGCGTTACGTCAGCTATTCGAACTTCCTCGACGGCATGGTGCCGACGAGCCAGGCTCCGTACAAGCCGTACTTTGCCCTGCCGATTACAGAGTTCGAAGGCTGGGGCGTCATGGGTAACGTCACCTATGACCTGACCGACAACCTTCAGTTCGTGGCCATCGGTTCCTACCGTACCTACGAATCGCGCTGGGGTCAGGACCAGGATGCCACGCCGATCCCGGTGGCGCAGCTCGACAACCAGCTGAACCACGAAGCCTGGAGCGCCGAAGTGCGCCTCAACTTCGAATTCGCTGACGAGCTGATCCAGGGTACCGTGGGTGGCTTCTACCTCGACCAGGACGGCGAATACACCGCCCGCGTCGACCTGAACTATGCCGGTATCGACTTCATCCACGGCCCGGACACCACGCCGAGCACCACCGAAGCGGTGTTCGGTACGCTGACCATCCGTCCGTCGGATGTCTTCAGCATCACCGGTGGCCTTCGCTACACCAAGGACGAGAAGCTCTACACCTACTTCCGTTCGAACCCGGACGGCACGGTACCATTCGGTGACTGGTCGCCGGCGGATCTGCCGTTCCTGCCGATCTGCGAATACTTCCAGGGTCTCGATCCCGATGGCGGTGGCCCGGTGTCGATCGGCAACACCCCGAACTGCCTGCTCACCGGTCTGTTCGGCATCTCGGACGGCTTCAAAGGCGATCGTTGGGACTGGCGCATCGTGGGTAACGTGCAGGCAACTGACGATATCCTGTTCTACGCCTCGGTTTCGACGGGCTTCAAGGGCGGCGGCGTGAACCCGCGTCCGTTCTTCGGCCCCTCGGCTGGCGACTGTAACGCCCCTGGTTACGTTGCCCCGGCGCCGTGTAACCAGCTGCGTGCCTTCGAACCGGAAGAAATCACCACCTATGAAGTGGGCTTCAAGATCGATGCTCTTGATCGCAGCCTGCGCCTGAACGGTGCAGTGTTCTACAACGACTACCAGAACATCATCCTGACGCTTCCGGCCTGCCCCAGTGTGCCCTGCTTGCAGCCGCGCAACGTGGGTGAGGCCAAAGTGAAGGGCTTCGAGCTGGAAGTGGCGGCCTATCCGGTGGATGGTCTCTCGCTGGAAGGCGCGCTGAGCTACATCAACTTCAACTACGACGATGCCTCGGTGGCCCCGGCCGGCCTGGTGGGTGACGAAATCACCCCGTACACGCCGGAATGGACCTGGAGCATCGGTGCCCAGTACGACCACGAACTAGCTAACGGCGCGTTGCTGTCGGCTCGCTTCGATGGCAGCTACCAGTCGACCATCTACACCGACGTGTTCAACACGGTGTGGTCGGAAATCGACGGGTACTTCGTCGGTGGTGCGCGTCTCGCCTTTACCGACCCGAGCGATGCCTGGACGCTGGCGCTGCGCGTCGACAACCTGTTCGACGAGTACTACTTCCAGTCGGTCAGCGATGTCACCACGTCGCTCGGCATGGTCACCGGCGTGCCCGGCCTGCCGCGCACCTGGACGCTGTCGGTGGAACGCCGCTTTTAAACCAGTTGAGGGCCTCCGCTTCGGCGGGGGCCCACCCCGGCAACGAAAGCCCAAACAAAAAGGGGCGCGGACTTCGTAAAGTCCGCGCCCCTTTTGCTTGCGCCGGTCTTGTACAGGCAATCAGCGCGTCAGGAATTCAGCCGTTCGCGAATTTCCTTGCCCGGCTTGAAATAGGGCACCCGCTTGGCAGGCACGTCTACCGTTTCGCCAGTGCGCGGGTTGCGGCCCACGCGGGCATCGCGTTCGCGCGTGGAGAAGGTGCCGAAGCCGCGCAGTTCCACCCGGCCGCCTTCGGCAAGGCGCTGGGCAATCTCTTCGAAGAAAATGTCGACAACCTGTTCGACCTCTTCAGGCCGCAGATCGGGATTGTCTGCTGAAAGGGCTTGGAGCAGTTCAGACCTTATCATTTATATCCCCCAAGGGTGCCGCCATGCGCGTACATGCGGCTGCTGTTTATCCAATGCGCGCGACCCAATGCGCTGCTTGTAACACAAGACTGCCAGAACGCAGCCGCCAGTGCAATCATGATGGACAATTGCCGCTAACGGCGAATTTACCTTGCGGATCAGGCGTGATCGAGCAGCTCTGCCGGATTCAGGCCCAGGCGTTCCATTCGCTCGCGAATGGCGGGCCATTCTTCCTGCAGGAAGGCCTCCCGCTCTGCCTGGCGCAGCTGCTCGGCCGCCCCTTCGCGCACGAACATGCCCACCCCGCGCTGCACGCGGATCAGCCCGTCTGCCTGGAATTGCTGGTAGGCCTTGGCCACGGTCAGCGGGTTGGCGCCCTGCTCCGCCGCGAAGGCGCGCACAGACGGCAGCATCTCGCCTTCGGGATAGCGGCCATCGATGATCGCGGCGGCAATCTGTTCGCGCAGGCGCAGGTAGACGGGGCGAGTATCGGCCATGGGTGAGTGAGTGCCATAATACAGCGGGTCAGGTCAAGTCGGACGTGCCCCAGACAGCAAGTTTCCTCTGCAACCGAAACCGCTTCACATAAGCGCAACAATCGCTACGGTGCCCGCTTTCGCAAAGTCGACGCGCGAGGGAGCGCGAAGCCCGGGGAGCCTGTCCAAGTGACACTTGAAGAAATCATCGTCGCCGTCGCAGCGACATTCCTTGTCCTGCTGCTGATTGCCGGCGGGGCGATCGTGACTTCCTCCAAGGCCGAATTCGCGGGCCATCCCAAGGGCCTGTTCGTGCTGTTCTTTGCCGAGATGTGGGAGCGCTTCTCCTACTACGGCATGCGCGCACTGCTGATCTTCTACCTGACCCAGCATTGGCTCTTCAACGACGAGAAGGCCTCCGTCATCTACGGTGCCTATACCGCGCTGGTCTACATCGCACCGGTGCTGGGCGGCTACCTCGCGGACCGCTACCTCGGCCAGCGCAAGGCCGTGCTGTTTGGCGCCGTGCTGCTGACAATCGGCCACTTCCTGATGGCCTTCGAGGGCGATCCCACGCTGGGGCAGACCAACCCGATGATCGACGTATTCTGGGCAGCGCTGGCCTTCATCATCGTCGGCTCGGGCTTCCTCAAGGCAAACATCTCGGTGATCGTCGGCCAGCTCTACCCGCGCACCGACGTGCGCCGCGACGGCGCCTACACCATTTTCTACATGGGCATTAACGTGGGCGCGGCCGTCGGCACGATCATCGCCGGTTACCTGGGCCAGACCTATGGCTGGGCCTACGGCTTCGGCGCAGCGGGCATCGGCATGCTGCTGGGCCTGATCGTGTTCGTGGTGTTCAAGCCGCTGCTGCTGGGCAAGGGCGAAAGCACCGTGCCCGAGAAGCTGGAAGCACCCTACATGGGCCTGAAGTTCGAATGGGTGCTCTACATCGTCGGCTTCATCGCCGTGGCCGTTACCTGGTGGCTGGTGCAGAACCAGGCCGTTGTGGGCACCATCCTCGGCGTGTTCGGCGCCATCCTGGTGGCCTATGTCATCTGGCAGGCGATCAAGATGGGCGGGCACGACCGCGACCGCATCTTCGCGGCGATGTTCCTCATCATCGGTTCGATCCTGTTCTGGGCGCTGTTCGAGCAGGCCGGGTCCAGCCTCAATCTCTACACCGATCGCTATGTCGACCGTGCGGGCGTTTCGGCCTCGATCTTCCAGTCGATCAACCCGATCTACATCATCGTGCTGGCTCCGCTGTTCGCAGCGCTGTGGACCTGGCTTGGTCGTCGCGGGCTGGAACCGTCCACCCCTGCCAAGTTCGGCCTTGCGCTGATCCAGCTGGGCGGCGGCTTCCTGGTGCTGGTGCTGGGAGCCAATGCCGTGGGCATGGAGAACATGACCCCGGTGATCTTCGTCTTCCTCATCTACCTGCTGCACACCACCGGCGAGCTGTGCCTGTCGCCCGTCGGCCTGTCGGCGATGAACCGGCTGGCGCCTGCGCACATGGCCAGCCTCATCATGGGCACCTGGTTCTTCGCTTCGGCCACCGGCAACTTCGTGGCCGGCCTGATCGCAGCGGCGACGGGTTCGGAAGCGGCCTCGGGCGAAGGCGCGGGCAAGGAAACCGTGCTCGCGGTCTACAGCCAGATCGGCTGGATCTCGGTCGGCGTGGGCGTGGCGGTGATCGTCATCAGCCCGCTGGTCAAGAAGCTGATGCACCTCGACACGCTGCGCGACGACAATGTCGGCGATGACCTGGAAGGCCAGGCAGGCGCCGGGATGGAAGCGCAGGAAGCCGGTATCCACCCCACCACCAAGCCGAAGGAATAAGCCTGATGGGCCGTCACTTCATGAAGGGCGGTTCTGCCGCCCTCCTCGCCTCAGCCGCGCTGTTCACGCTTGCCGGCTGCACCACCGGATCAGGCAGCAGCGCGCTGGCGAGCACGCCTGCGCCTGCCGCCGCTTCCGAAGAACCCTACGCCTCGACCTACGAGCCGTTCCCCGGCGTGCCGACCGCCATCGTGGGCGCCACCATCTACGATGGCGCGGGCGGCATGATCGAAAACGGCGTGGTGCTGTTTGCCGATGGCGAAATCGTCAGCATCGGCGGGGCGGACCTGGCGATTCCCGCCGGCTACACCCGCGTGGATGGCAGCGGGCGCTACGTCACGCCGGGCATCATCGACATTCACTCGCACCTGGGCGACTATCCCACGCCCTCGGTCGATGCGCACAGCGACGGCAACGAGGCCACCGATCCCACCACGCCCGAAGTCTGGGCCGAACATTCGGTCTGGCCGCAGGACCCCGGCTTCAGCCGCGCGCTGGCCAACGGCGGGATCACCACGCTGCAGATCCTGCCCGGTTCGGCCAACCTGATGGGCGGACGCTCGGTCACCCTGCGCAACGTGCCCAGCCGCACGGTGCAGGGCATGAAGTTTCCCGGCGCGCCCTACAGCCTGAAGATGGCCTGCGGCGAGAACCCCAAGCGGGTCTACGGCGGGCGCAACCGCATGCCCTCCACTCGCATGGGCAACTTCGCGGTCAACCGCGAGACCTGGATCGAGGCGCAGGAATTCATGGCCGAGGAAGACCCCGACCGCGACCTGGCGATGGAAACGCTGGCGGGCGTGCTCTCGGGCGAGATTCTGGTGCAGAACCACTGCTACCGCGCCGACGAGATGGCGCTGGTGCTCGATATGGCAGACGAGTTCGGCTACCGTGTCACCGCCTTCCACCACGCGGTGGAAAGCTACAAGATTGCCGACATTCTGCGCGAACACGACGTGTGCAGCGCGGTGTGGGCGGACTGGTACGGCTTCAAGATGGAGGCCTACGACGCCATTCCCGAAAATGCCGCGATGATCCACCAGCAGGGCGCCTGCGTGGTGATCCACTCGGACGACGAGAACGGCATCCAGCGCCTCAACCAGGAAGCCGCCAAGGCCCAGGCCGACGGCCACCGCATGGGCATCGACATTGCCGATGCCGACGTGATCAGCTGGATCACCCTCAACGCCGCGCGCGCCATGGGCATCGACCACATGACCGGCAGCCTCGAGGCCGGCAAGATGGCCGACGTAGTGCTATGGAACGGCGACCCCTTGAGCATCTATTCGCGGCCTGAAATGGTCTGGATCGACGGCGCGGTGATGTACGACATGAACGATCCGCAAATGCGCCCGGTGAGCGATTTCGAACTTGGCCAGCCCGGTGAAGGAGACGTGAAATGAACCGCCTTCTCACTCTTGCGGCTTCGGCCCTTGCGCTGACCGCCGCCACCCCTGCGCTGGCGCAGAACGTCGCCATCACCGGTGCCACCGTGGCCATCGGCGACGGCAGCGACCCGGTGGAGAACGCCACCGTCGTCGTCCAGAACGGCCGCGTGGTTGCTGCCGGTGCCGGCGTTGCCGTGCCCGCAGGCGTGCCCGTGCTCGATGGCAGCGGCATGTGGGTGACGCCGGGCCTGTTCGCCTCGCTTACCAGCCTTGGCCTCGTCGATGTCGGCGCGGTGTCGGACAGCAACGATATCGACGCGGATGATTCGCCGTTCGGCGCCGCGCTGGACGTAGCGCCCGCGATCAACCCCATGGCGCAGGATTTCGGCTACAGCCGCGCCGGCGGCGTCACCCGCGCCAGCGTGACGCCCGAGGCAGGCGCCTCGATCTTCGGCGGGCAAGGCGCAATTGTCGACCTTGGCGCCGATTTCGATGCCGTGCGTCACCCGCGTGCCTTCCAGGTGGTGGAAATGGGCGAGCGCGGCGCACGCCTTGCCGGTGGCAGCCGTACCTCGGCCCACGCCCTGCTGCGCAACGCGCTGCACGAGGCAGGCTCGTTCGGCGATGCGGCACAACTGCGCAGCGGAGGCAGCTCTGGCGGCAGCGGCGGCGTGGTCGGACGCGATTCGCGCATGCCCGGCAATGCAGATCGTTCGGGCGACGTGCTGCTGACCCGCTTCGATGCTGCCGCGCTGGTGCCCGTCGTGCGCGGCGAGCAGAAGCTCTACGTCAAGGTGGAACGCGCCAGCGACATCCTGACCATGCTGGCCCTGCGCGAGGAATTCCCCGCGCTCGACATGGTGCTGGTCGGCGCCACCGAAGGCTGGATGGTGGCAGAGCAGATCGCCGCCGCCGACGTGCCGGTGATCGCCGTGGCCCTGCGCGACCTGCCCGTCTCCTTCGAGCAGCTGGCGGCAACGCAAAGCAACGTCGGTCGCATGGTCGATGCCGGCGTGCGCGTGGCCATCGGCGGTTACGACAGCAGCGGAGACCACCCGCGCAACCTGCCGCAGCAGGCGGGCAACATGGTGGCGCTGAACCGCGTGCCAGGCGCCACGGGCCTCACCTGGGGCGAAGCCTTTGCCGCCATCAGTTCCGTCCCCGCGGAGGTTGCCGGTCTGGGCGGGCGCATCGGCGTGCTGGCCGAGGGCGCGCACGGCGACCTGGTGGTGTGGGATGGCGACCCGCTGGAAACCAGTTCTGCGCCCGTCAGGGTCTTCGTGGATGGCGTGGAGCAACCGCTCACCAACCACCAGACGCGGCTGCGCGACCGCTATCGTTCACTGGACGAGAGCGAGCGCCCGCGCGCCTACGAATGGTGATGCCATCCCAACAGGGGGGAAAGGGCGGGGCCATAGCGCTCCGCCCTTTTTGTTTGTCACCTGGCCGTGGTAGCCTGCGGCCAGCATAGGGAGAATGCCCCGATGGACCAGTCGCTTGTCACGCTGATTGCCGCCTGCATCGCCTTTGTCGGCACCCATTTCGCCTTGTCGCATCCGCTGCGCGCACCGCTGGTGGGCGTGCTGGGCGAAAAGGGCTTCATGGCGCTTTATTCGGTGGTGGCGCTGGCGTGCCTGTACTGGATGGGCGAAGGCTTCAAGGCCGCCTCGCCCGTGTTGCTGGGCGGCAGCGGCACGATCGGCTGGATCGTCGCCAGCACGCTGACGGTGATCGCCATGGTACTGCTGCTGGGTTCCTTCCGCGCCAACCCCGCCCTGCCCGCGCCGGGCGCGGAGAAAGTGGCCGCCACGCGCGAGCCGAGCGGTGCCTTCATGGTCACCCGCCACCCGATGATGTGGGGCTTCGCGCTCTGGGCGCTGGCCCATATCGTGCTGTGGTGGTCGTGGCGCACCAACATCCTCGCGCTCGCCATCCTGATCCTGGCGCTGGTGGGCGCGCACTTGCAGGATCGCAAGAAGGAGGCGCTGATGGGCGAGGCATGGGCCAGCTGGGAAGGCAAGACCAGCTACTGGCCGCGCTGGGGCAAGCTGCTGTCCGCCGGATGGGTGCTGTGGCTGGCCGCGCTGGTGACGTGGTTCGTGTTCACCTGGATGCACATACGGCTGGCGGGCATTCCCGCCGGTGCATGGCGGTGGATCGGCTAGGCTGACGGTACGCCTTCGACGAACTTCGCAATCCGGTCCTGCAAGGCCTCGTTCACGATCAGGTCGTGCCCCCAGCCGGGGAAAGTCTCGATCACCGTGTCGTCGCGCGCGGATGCCAGCGCCTGTGCCTGCTCCAGCGCGATCAGCGAATCCTCTTCGCCGTGCAGGATCAGGATCGGCTCGCCGATCTCGACGATCTTCTCGTCGTTGGCATAGCTGTCGTGCAGCAACATGCGCATGGGCAGCCAGCGCATCCGCCGTGCCGCCGTATCGCCAAGGTTGTTGAAGGGGGAGACCAGCACCAGCGCGCGGGCGTGCACTTCGGTGGCGAGGTTGAGCGCGACGGCAGCGCCCAGCGAGTTGCCCAGCAGCACGATATCCGCGTCGTCCACCCCTTCTGCACGCAGGAAAGCCCAGGCCCCGCGCGCGTCCTGGTACAGGCCTTCTTCCGAAGGCGTGCCGGGATTGCCGCCATAGCCGCGATATTCCACCGCCAGCAGGCCATAGCCTTGCGCCACCAGCCGGTCGGTCACCAGTACGGAGCTTTGCCAGCTGGAGCCGTTGCCGTGAAAGAACAGCAGCGTTGGCATGCCCTCGTGCGCGGGGCGGTATCCGGCCAGCAGATCCAGCCGGTCCGGCGTGCGGATCGTCACGCGCTCGAACCCCGAAGGCGTATCGCCCTGCACCGGCGGCGCAGGATAGACCAGCTGGCGCTGGTTGAAATAGACGATGGCGACAAGGCCGCCGTAGATCACGGTGAGGGTGATGCCGAAGTAAACGAACACTCGCAGCCCCTTCCTTGCCCAAAGCCCTGTCATGGCAAGAGTGTGCCTTATGCCCAACGGGCAATGCTAGGGCAAATCTCAGCGGTCATGATCGAGAGTCGCGCAGTCCAAACCTTGCTTGGACTATTGATCACCCGTGGTCGTGGGGTCTGCGCGCTCTTTCTCGTTGCCGATGAATCCGATCTGGAAATCCGACAAGGTGCCCGCACTCATCAAGCACAGCATTGCTTCCCCCGCCTGCTGAACATCGCCATCTCGGCCTGCAATCCATTCCGGGTCAACTGTGTATGGTCCATAGTCAGACGAAAGCGCGCCGGGCGCATCGCAAAACAGCTCAAGCTTGCGCGCAAAGGTCTCATCGCTCTCGCCTTCCTCGCGGATTGGCGCAGGGCGCCCAATCCCCATCTCTTCGAGGTGTTGTGCCGCAAGCTCGCGGCCCCACGGTGCTGCAAGCTCTTCTTCACGTCGGAAGAGAGCAAGACGATAGGCTTCTGGAACAAAGACGAAATAGCCGTTCTCGAAAGAGATCTCGGCCAGACAATCGATCTGCGCCTCATCGAGCACACTATCATCCGGAAGCGTCACCGCTTCGGATTGCAGCAACTCGTCGAACTCGGCTGTTGCGCCCCCGACGCCGCACTGCTCAACCATGGCGAGCACGGCCCCCGGTTCGGGAAACGCGCCATCGATGTGCCATTGCGGCGCGGCGGTTGACAAATCGCCCGCCAAAATCAGGGCAAGAATCAAGCCCGCGCCTCTTCCACGCCGGCGCTGTTGTGCCTGAGAGCGTTCAACACTGTGTCGACGATATGCGGCGCGTTAAGGCGCGCTTCGTCGTATTGCTTGTCCGGGCTGTCATGATCGATAAACACGTCGGGCAGGCGCATGGTGCGGATCTTGAGCCCGCCATCGGTCAGCCCTTCGTCGCTTGCCATGGTGAGCACATGCGCGCCCAGCCCGCCGATGGCCGCCTCTTCCACAGTCACCAGCACGTCGTGCGTGGCGGCCAGCTTGCGGATCAGTTCCTCGTCCAGCGGCTTGGCAAAACGCATGTCGGCAACCGTCGTGGCAAGGCCCTTGGCTTCCAGCTGGTCTGCCGCCTTCTTCGCCTCTTCCAGCCGCGCGCCCAATGAGAGGATGGCGACCTTGCCGCCCTTGTCCGCATCGCCGCGCACGATCCGGCCCTTGCCGATCTCGAGCTTCTGCGGGACTTCGGGCAGCGGCACGCCCACGCCGTTGCCGCGCGGATAGCGAAAGGCGATAGGGCCTTCGTCATGCTCGGCAGCGGTATAGGTCATGTGGACCAGTTCCGCCTCGTCAGCGGCGGCCATCACCACGAAATTGGGCAGCGAAGCGAGGTAGGTGATGTCGAAGCTGCCTGCGTGCGTGGCACCGTCCGCGCCCACCAGCCCGGCACGGTCGATGGCAAAGCGCACCGGCAGGTTCTGGATCGCCACGTCGTGCACAACCTGGTCGTAGGCGCGCTGGAGGAAGGTGGAATAGATCGCCGCGAACGGGCGCATGCCCTGGGCAGCAAGCCCGGCGGCAAAGGTCACGCCGTGCTGTTCGGCAATGCCCACATCGAAAGCGCGCTCGGGATGGGCTTTGGCAAACTTGTCCACGCCGGTGCCGCTGGGCATGGCGGCGGTGATGGCGCAGATGCGCTTGTCGGTCTCCGCCAGCTTGGCCAGCGTTTCGCCGAACACGTTCTGGTATGCGGGCGGGCCAGCCTTGGACTTTGCCTTTTCGCCCGTCACCACATCGAACTTGGGTACGCCGTGGTACTTGTCGGCGCTGTCCTCTGCCGGGGCATAGCCCTTGCCCTTGGTGGTGACGACATGCACCAGGATCGGCCCCTGCTCGCTGTCGCGCACGTTTTCCAGCACCGGGATCAGGTGGTCGAGGTTGTGCCCGTCGATGGGGCCGACGTAGTAGAAGCCCAGTTCCTCGAACAGCGTGCCGCCCATGGCCATGCCGCGGGTGTATTCCTCTGCCTTGTGCAGCGAATCGTGCACCCGGCGGCTGATCTTCCCCGCCACCTTGGAGGCCAGCGAACGCAGGCCGAGGTATTCGCTGGAGGAAACCATGCGTGCGAGATAGGCGGAAAGGCCCCCCACCGGCGGGGCGATCGACATGTCGTTGTCGTTCAGGATCACCACCAGGCGATTGCCCGCCTGTTCGGCATTGTTCATCGCCTCATAGGCCATCCCTGCGCTCATCGCACCGTCGCCGATCACGGCAATGGCCTTGCCCGGCTTGCCGTTGAGCTTGTTGGCCATGGCAAAGCCGAGGCCAGCCGAGATCGAAGTGGAGCTGTGCGCCGCGCCGAAGGGATCGTATTCGCTCTCGCTGCGCTTGGTGAAGCCTGACAGGCCGCCACCCTGACGCAGGGTGCGAATGCGATCGCGCCTGCCGGTGATGATCTTGTGCGGATAGGCCTGGTGGCCAACGTCCCAGATCAGCCGGTCTTCAGGCGTGTTGAAGACGTAGTGGATTGCCACGGTCAGTTCGACCACGCCAAGGCCGGAGCCAAGGTGCCCGCCGGTGGAACCGACGGCATCGATCATCTCGGTGCGCAATTCATCGGAAAGCTGGCGCAATTGCTCAGGCTTGAGCTTGCGCAGGTCTTGCGGCGTATCGACCGTGTCGAGCAGGGGAGTATCCGGGCGGGAAGCTGTCATGGGAGTCCGTCTACACGCTCATTTCTGGCCTGTCGATGAACGGTTCATCGACATATTTGCACGGTTCGTCGCTAACGCCATCAACCCTCATCCGGCGCAATCGCGGCACAGGCCGCGCAGTTCCACCACCGGGCGCACATTGGCATAGCCATGCATCCTGCCCGCTTCGCGCAGCGCGTCGGTCAGCGTGTCATCATCGAAGTGTTCGGCCTGTCCGCAATCGTCGCAGATCAGGAAGATGCAGTCGTGCCGACACCCCGGATGGGCATTGGCGAGGTAGGCGTTCGCACTCTCGATGCGGTTGGCAAGGTTGGTGCGCACGAACAGGTCGAGGATGCGATAGACGCTGTTGGCCGCCACGCGCTTGCCGCGCCGCTTGCCCACCTCTTCGGCAATGTCGTAGGCGCTGACGGGGCGCTGCTGGTCTGCCAGCGCACGGAACACGTCCTCGCGCATGGTGGTCCACTGCTCGCCCGCCTCGACCAGCGCCTTGCCCGCGGCTTCGACAAGCCTGTCGCCGCTATGTTCGTGATGCTTGTGCTGCGTTGCCATCCAAACACCATAGGCGCGCTGGCGCATAACGGCAATCTAGCCCGAAGGCGGTTACCGGGTTGCAGGTCAACCGGTACGAAAACGCGCGCGGTAGAGCTGCGGGAAATGTTCCCGCAGAGCCGTCACCTTGGGCGCATCCCAGCGGCGGATATAGGCGTTGTCGGGATTCTTCAGCATAAAATCCTGATGATAAGCCTCAGCCTCATAGAACTCCCGGTAGCGCTCGATGGCAACGGCCATTGGCCGGTCCCACACGCCCGAATTGCCCATCTGCTCGACATAGGCCTCGGCCACGGCGCGCTGCTCGGCAGTCACCGGCACGATGGCGGCGCGATATTGCGGGCCGCGGTCCGGGCCCTGGCGATTGTGCAGCGTGGGGTCCGCGCCTACCGAGAAGAGGATTTGCAGCAACTGGTCATAGCGGACGACCGAGGGATCATAGGTCACACGTACGGCTTCGGCATGGCCGGTGGTGCCAGTGACGACCTGGCGATAGGTGGCCGTGCCCGCGCTGCCGCCATGATAGCCGGAAACCGCGCTGGTCACGCCGCGTGTATGACTGAACACGCCTTCGATGCCCCAGAAGCAGCCGCCTGCGAAAATGGCGGTCTGCAGCCCGGATTCATTCGCCTGGCGGGTGGCGACGGGCGCGTCGAACACCTCTTCGGCCAGAGCGGTGGCGGGAAGCGCACAGACCGAAAGACCCAGCGCGGCAGCAGCAAGTATCGATCTGAATGTCATCCAATGCCTCCGAATTGCGGCAGGATATTCGCTGCAAGCAATACAGCGGTTACCGCGAATCCGGCAAGGAAGGAGCGAAACAGGTCGGCGTTGAAGAGTTCCATGGGGGATGGTCCGGTCAGGTCGTGTCTGCGTTATCGACCTTCCCTAACGCGGGCTTGCTTGCGATGGAGTGAACTTTGGTCTGCATGCAGGCGAACTCGCCGCAGCCAGGCCACGTTTCGTCGCGCATGGTTAGCCCGATGTTAATGACGGAAGTGGCGCATCCCGGTGAAGACCATGGCAATGCCCGCCTCATCGGCAGCCGCGATCACCTCGTCATCGCGCATCGAGCCGCCCGGCTGGATCACCATCGTCGCCCCTGCCTCGACTGCGGAGAGCAAACCGTCAGCAAAGGGGAAGAAGGCATCCGAGGCCACCGCGCTGCCCACGGTGCGCGGCGCTTCCCAACCGGCAGCCTCAGCCGCTTCGCGCGCCCGCATGGCCGCAATGCGGCTGGAATCGCGGCGGTTCATCTGGCCTGCGCCGATCCCTGCCGTTACTCCGTCCCTGGCATAGACGATGGCGTTGGACTTGACGTGCTTGGCCACTTTCCAGGCGAACAGCGCGTCGGCAATTTCCTGCGCCGTCGGCTGGCGCTTGCTGACCACCTTCAGATCGCTTTCGCCGATCAGGCCGTTGTCGCGCGATTGCAGCAGCAGGCCGCCGGCAATGCTCTTCATGTCGAGGCCGGGGCGCGCGGGATCGGGCAGCTCGTCCAGCAGCAGCAGGCGCAGGTTCGGCTTGGCGGCAAAGGCCTCGCGCGCAGCTGCGTCCGCACCCGGCGCGATCACCACTTCGGTGAAGATCTCGGTAATCGCCCTGGCGGTCGGCCCATCGAGCGGGACGTTGGCCGCGACGATGCCGCCGAACGCGGACACGCTGTCACACGCCAAGGCCGACTGCCAGGCTTCAAGCAGGCTGTCGGCCACGGCCACGCCGCAAGGGTTGGCGTGCTTGACGATGACGATCGCGGGCCTGTCCGCCGGGAATTCCGCCACCAGCCCCAGCGCCGCATCGGCATCGTTGAGATTGTTGTAGGAAAGCGCCTTGCCCTGAACCTGCTCGGCCTGCGGCACGCCATTGGCGACAGGGCCACCCGGCAGATAGAGCGCAGCGTGCTGGTGCGGGTTCTCACCATAGCGCAGCGTATCGCCCAGCGTGCTGGCAACGCTCAGCGCCTCGGGGAACATCTGCCCCTGGTCGGCAAAGGCAAACCAGCTGCTGATCGCCGAATCATAGGCCGCAGTCGCGGCAAAGGCCTTGGCCGCCATGGCCTTGCGGAAAGCCAGCGTGGTAGCACCGTCATGCTCGGCCAGCTCGTCGTAGAGCGCGTGATAGTCTTCGGGATCGGTCACGATCGTGACGTAGGCGTGGTTCTTCGCCGCGCTGCGCACCATGCTGGGTCCGCCGATATCGATGTTCTCGATGATGGTGTCGCGATCCGCGCCGCTCGCCACCGTGTTCACGAAGGGGTAGAGGTTGACCACCACCAGGTCGATGGCGCCGATATCATGCGCTTCCATCGCGGCGGCATGATCGGGATCCTCGCGCACGGCCAGCAGGCCGCCGTGGATCATGGGGTGCAGCGTCTTCACGCGGCCATCCATCATCTCGGGAAAACCGGTGATGTCGGACACGTCGAGCACGTCCAGCCCGGCCTCGCGCAAGGCAGCTGCCGTGCCGCCAGTGGAGACCAGCTCCACCCCGGCCTTGGCGAGACGGCTACCCAGTTCGACAATACCGCTCTTGTCGGACACCGAAAGCAGCGCCCGCCTGATCGCAACGTCAGTCATATTTCGAAATCTATCCCATGCGTTTGAGCAGCCAGGCAAAATTGCCGCCGCCGCGCGAGGCGAATCCCTCTATCACCAATTGCTGTACCGGATGCGGCCTGCCATTGCCATCGACCCACAGGCTTTCCTCGACCGACAGGTTTTCCGCCCCAGTCACGAATTGCCACAGGCTGCCGTCCGGCAGCAGCAGGCTGGCACCCTGCCCGCCCTCGGCCAATGTCGCCTCGACATGACGGCCCAGGTGAAAGCGGATGGCAAACGGCACCTTGCCGCGCTTGCCCTTGCGGCCCGAGGGAACGAGCACGTCTTCACCGCGCAGTTCCTGCCCGTCATCCCGCAGCATCAGAATGCGGCGATGGACCAGGCCGAAGCGCGCGGCATAACCATCGTGGCTGGCCTCGATGCGGGTGGCGGCGCCGTGCTCCAGCTTCACCTGCCGCGTATCAATCTCGACGCTGCCGACGCCTGCCCCCAGCTTGCCGTCAATCAGCACGGCGGTGGAATTGGCATCGCCCAGCACCATCGTCGAATGGGCGGCCGTGGCGCGCAGGCCCTGTTCGATGCGCACGGGCACCTGCCCGCCAGCCAGCGCCGCGCCGCCGCAATTCACCACCAGGCGATGTTCGCCATGGCTGAATTCGAACGCCAGCGTGGAAGCACAACCGTGCCGCGCATGCTTGCCGAAAGGCGGCGGCGAACCGTCGAGCAGCAAGGTGGCCTTGCGTGCGGTGACGCGCTGGTAACCCCAGCCACCGGGATCCTTCAGCGGACGCGTGCGCACCCGGCTCGCTTCGATCATGGCAGCAAGACGCGCAGCCTTGGTGGCCCCGCCACCCTGCCAGTTGCCAAGGCCGCCATCGCCGTGCGTCAGCGCCAGCAGTGGCGGCACCAGCATGGCCAGCATGGTGGCCAGCAGCTGTGGCGGCTCGCGCTGTGCGGCTGCATAGCAGGCCCGCAGGTCGATCAGGCTGGCAATCGCCTGCATCTGCGCATCGGGACTTCGCGACAGCAGCCCGCCATCCACGCCAACAGCTTCGCCCAGCGCCTTGGCCAGCCCCGCTTCGCCATAAAGGCGGCGCGGCTTGCCTTCGGGCAGCAGAAGCCCGGCGGCAATGATGGCGCACCAGCCGGCCACTTCGCCCAGACGATCATCCGCCTTGGTGACATTGCGATCCAGCCAACGCGCCGTATCAGCGATCACGCCCAGCACCCGGTGGCGCAGCGCGCGATCATTATGCGAGATCAGCAGCGGCGCATGCACCAACCAGGCCATAAGCCGCAGACCGACGTTCTCGACATGCCAGGCAGGGCCCTTGCCGATCGTCGGGTTGGCATCAAGCCAGGCCAGCAGAAGCCGCTCACCCACTTGCCTGCACTGTGGCGGCGTGCCTGATGCCGCCAGATCGCGCAGCCAGGTAAAGCCCTGCACCACGCGCTCGAACGGCGGGCTGAGGTTGCCCAGCGGCCCCATGTCGACCTGCGCGAAGGGCGCCTTCACGCCGAAGATGTAGAAATGCCCGGCGCGCAGCGCCATGCCCGCCGCGCGATCACCCTCGAGCGGAGTGGAGACCGTCGCCAGCAGGCGCGGGCGCAGCGGCTTGCGGAAGGGTGCAACGATGGTGCTGTGCGACACACCAAGGCCGAAGGCCAGGCGCATCAGTCGCTCGGAGGCAGAGGCCTTGGGCGGAGAGAAGCCGCTGACCACCAGCGCCCGGTCGGATGCCAGTTCTTCGGGCGCGCCGGTGTCAGCTCCAGTATCGGCTTCGATCAGGTCCTCGCGCGGCTCGTCCCCCAGCGGGATGGCCAGTTGCCCCGATTTCTCCAGCGCCTCCCGCGAGGCCTTGCCAGCAAGCTCGGCCGAGTGCGCGTTCACCGCCCTTCTCCCCTGAGCGCGGTGATATTTGCAGCATAGCAATCGGGCCCGCCCTTGAAGGTGGCAGAGCCCGCCACCAGCACGTCGGCCCCGGCATCCACGCATTGCCGCGCGGTTTCGGCGTTCACCCCGCCATCGACTTCGATCAGCACGTCCAGCCCGCGCTTGTCGATCAGGCTGCGCACAGCTTCGATCTTGCGCAGCTGCGACGGGATGAAGCTCTGCCCGCCGAAACCGGGATTGACGCTCATGATCAGGACAAGGTCGATTTCCTCGAGCAGGTAGTCGAGCATCTTGGCCGGCGTTGCCGGGTTCAGGGAAATGCCCGCCTTGCAGCCTTCGGCCCGGATCGCCTGCACGCTGCGATGCACATGCGGGCCGGCTTCAGGGTGGACGGTGATGATATCGGCCCCGGCCCGGGCGAAGGGCTCGATCCACAGGTCCACCGGCGACACCATCAGGTGCACGTCGAAGGCTTTTTGCGAATGCGGGCGCAGCGCCTTCACCACGTCCGGTCCGATGGTCAGGTTGGGTACGTAGTGCCCATCCATCACGTCGACATGCACCCAGTCGCAGCCCGCCGCATCGATGGCGCGCACTTCCTCACCCAACTTTGCAAAGTCGGCGGAAAGGATCGAAGGCGAAATAAGCGGGCGGGCCATAGTTAACTTCCCGCGTTAGAGGGGCGCGAATCGCCTAACAAGCAGCGTCAAGAGCGTTTTCCACCAATGTCATACAGGTCCTGCCATGGGATCGGGGCGACGGCCCCTTAGCGCAGGATTGCGAGGACCTTCAGCCCCGGTTCAGTGCGTATTGGGCAAAAGGCTGGCAAATAACAGCTATTGTCGGTGGAATTCGCAAGTACTGCGCGCCATTTACTGGCGACAACTGGAGTTGCTACGGCCAAGGGGTAAGATGACTTTGATGACGATGAATTCGGTGAAGGGAACTTCGGTCAAGGGGCGCATTCTTCGTCTTGCCGCTGCAGCGGCGCTTGCCGTCGGCATGTCCGCGCCTGCGAGTGCCCAGTATCGCAACGAGATCAGCCATTCGATCGCGCCCTGCCAGGGTGATGGGCCGGCGGTGTGGATCCAGGTGGCCGACATTGACGGCAGCAACGGCACCATGCGGATCCAGCTTTATCCCGGCACCGAAGCGGACTGGCTGGAAACCGGTCGCTGGCTCAACCGCATCGAACTGCCCGCCCGTAGTGGCACAATGCAGGTGTGCATGCCGGTGCCGCGTCCGGGCAACTACGCCATCGCCATCCGTCACGACAAGAACAACAACGGCCGCACCGACATCACCAGCGATGGTGGCGGCATGTCGAACAACCCCAGCATCAACATCTTCAACCTCGGCAAGCCGAACATCAGCCGCACGCGCTTTTCCATCGGCCGCGAGGTGCTGCCAATGACGATCCGAATGCGTTACCTGTAAGCCCTACCGGCGCCTCTTCGCCCGCCATAGCTGAAACGCAACGGCGGGCGCGGCAAGCAGCGGGTGCTTCTCGCGAAACGGCGTAACCTCGATTTTTTCGCCGGTGTGGCGCTCCACCTTCCACGCGGCATAGCGCGCCGCGCCGTCGAAAGTGCGCGTAGCGCGAACCAGCCTTGCTACGTTGAGCAGCTTGCCCCGGCGGCGTCGCTTGCTCCACCAGCGCAGCACGCGCTTGTGCTCGCTTGCGGGGAGTTGGGGCCTCAGCATCTTGCCATCCTGCGCGAAGGGGATGCCGCCTGCCTCAAGCGCTTCAGCCAGCAGCCCGTCGAAGTGCCGGGCATTGAGCGAAAGGATCGAATCCTCGCGCCCCGGCTTTTCCACCCGCAATTCCGCCCTGTAGGTCGCGCGAAAGAGCGCGCGCCAATATTCCGCTTCCTTGCCGCTTGCCGGGCCCACAGCCACTGCCAGCCGGGCAGCGGTCATCGCGGCGGCCTCGATCGCCGCGATGACGGCTTCGCCTGCATCCCCGTCGCGGCACCAGGCCAGCGCACTGGGCTGCACGAAACGCGCCCAGATCGTGGTATCGATAGTATCCCCGCGCGTGGCTTCGACGAACTTCCCCATGGTCATTGTGGCGATCTTGGCGCGCAGGGTGTCGCCTTCATGGGCCCACTCACGATAGCTGACGGTGGGCCACAGTCCTTTCTCCGGTTCGCCGCCAGTCAGCACGTAGAAGTCGAGCACGCCCTCGCGAGAGCCAGTGCGCAGGTTCGAGCCATAGAACAGCACCGCCAGCGCCTGCGCCTCATCAGCTAGCCGCGCAGCAAAGGCCGTGACGGCAGGATCAACCTCGCGGGATAGCGCCGCGCCGACGCGCGACTGCAGGCTCACGGGACGACGAAGCGCAGCCTGGGCCCGGCGGACAGGCGATACTGCCCGGCAGGGAAGGCCTCGCCATCGAGGATGAAAGCATCACCAATATCGAGGTCCACCGCCGTGTCGCCGAAGACGTGGAAGCCGCGGCTGCGGGTCTTCGCCGAGGTTGTACCGCGGAACATCGACGGCAGCCGCATCAGCAAGCGACGACGGGGATTGTCGATCACGGCCACCTGCAGGGCTTCCTCCACACCCCGGAAAGGGTCGAGCCCGGCCGGGAAGGCCTGCAACGTGGAAGCGAACAGCATGTAACGCTCGTCCGCAGGCAAGCCGCCACAATGCGCCAGTTCCTGCCCGTTCGATCGGCGGATGCGCATCTTCGAACCATGGCGCCACTCGTTGTCCGCCCAGCCGACAATCGCCTGGAGCGCGCTCCACACCGTGGTCATGGCCACCACTGCATGGTTGAACGCACCTAGCTGGTGGCTGCGCTGGCCAAGGGTAATCACGTGGTTGAACACGCCGCCGCCCAGCACGAACCCGCGCACCTGCGCGCGCTCGTCATCGCGCTGCGCGATCACCAGCGGCTGGCGACGGGTCAGCTTGCCGCGTTCAACCGCGGCCAGCGCATCGTCCAACGACCAGTCGGTGGGAATGCCAAGATCCAGCGCCAGGGCATTGGTCTTGCCGCCAGGCAGCACGATCAGCATCGGCCAGCTGTCGCCAAACACGCCCGCACCGCAAGTCAGCACGTCGCGCACGGTGCCATCGCCACCGTCGATGGCGATGTAGTCGACACGCTTGGCGGCGAATTCCGCCAGCACGCCCGCCAGTTCACTGCGTCGACGCGGCGTTGCCAGCAGCACGCCATCGCGCACTTCTCTGGTGGTTGCGCGGCCTTCGTTGCGGTGGCTGCGGCCATTGCGGATCACGCCGATCAGCGGGCGGGTGCGCACAGGAGACAGCGCATAGTCGTTCGCCGCATGCGGAATCGCATCGACTTGCGGCAAGCGCTCGAAGAGATGGATGCTCCTGTGCATAACCTGCTCGCCTTAACCATGGGGCCGCGTCAAATGCTACGCTTTTGTACAAATAGCCCGCACACTGTCGTCGTTCTGCAACAAGTCGCATGGCGACTGTGTTCCTTTCGCATCACAAAGCCGCGAGGTTTCATGCGTGCGAGACGGGAAAATGGGTGGCATAAGGCCGGTTTCAACTCTGCCGGGCGGATAGAACCGCTCGCGCACTCGAACCGGGGACCTTTATGCTGACCGAGAAACTGCTCGATGCCGCCCGCGCCCATGCAGGTGAAATCACTGCGCTGCGCCGTGCCATCCACGCCGAGCCCGAGCTGGGCCTCGACACGCCCAAGACACTGGCCAAGGTAAAGGAAGCCCTCGCACACTTGCCGCTCGAATGGCACGAAGGCCCTTCATGCACCGGGGCCGTCGCGGTGCTGAAGGGCGGCAAGCCCGGCCCTGCCGTGCTGCTGCGTGGCGACATGGATGCACTGCCGATGGACGAGCACACCGGACTCGACTTCGCCTCCACCGTGCCGGGCCGCATGCATGCCTGCGGCCACGATGCCCACACCGCCATGCTGGCCGGCGCGGCGCGCGTGCTGGCGCCGCAGGCAAGCGAACTGGCAGGCGAAGTGCGCTTCATGTTCCAGCCGGGGGAGGAAGGCTTCCACGGCGCGCGCTTCATGCTGGAGGACGGCCTGCTGGGCGGCACGGCGGATTACCCGCTGCCCGATGCCGCCTTCGCGCTGCACGTGTGGCCCAATGCCCCGCACGGCCGCGTGGAAGGGCGCGCCGGCGCCATGCTTGCCTCGGCAGACATGCTGGAGATCACCGTGCAGGGCAGCGGCGGCCATGCCTCGCTGCCACAGGATACGGTGGACCCCATTCCCGTCGCTGCCGAGATCGTGCTGGCGCTGCAACTGATGGTCACCCGCCGCTTTGCCGCGACCGAGGCCAGCGTGTTGACCATCGGCAAGCTCGAGGCGGGATCGAACAACAACATCATCCCCGACAGCGCCTACCTGCTTGGCACCATGCGCAACCTCTCGCCCGAACGCCGCGCGGCGATGAAGGAGGCCGTGCGCGAGGTGGCGGAGAACATCGCTAAGGCGCACCGCTGCACAGCGGATATCACCATCACCCCCGGCTTTCCGCCGACAATCAATGATGCCCGCGCGATCACGCTGGGGGAAAGCGTGGCGCGCAGCCTAGGCGGTGAGGAGCCGTGGGCAACGCGTCCAACGCCCACCATGGGCGCTGAGGATTTTTCCTATGTGCTGGAGAAAGTGCCTGGCGCGATGTTCTTCCTCGGCGTGGCCGCCGAAGGCGTCGACTGGCAGGGTTGCTGCGGCCTGCATTCCAGCCGCATGATTGTAGACGAAAGCGTAATGCCCAAGGGCAGCGCCTTCCTCGCCGGCTGCGCGTTGCGGTTCCTGGAAAAGGGCTGGGAATAGCTTTTGCCATCGCGGCTCTTTTATCTTGGCGGCTGGGCGAAGCGTTGCTAATCGCCCGGCCCACAAGCACCCGTAGCTCAGCTGGATAGAGCGCTGCCCTCCGAAGGCAGAGGCCACAGGTTCGAATCCTGTCGGGTGCGCCAATTTTTTCAACAGGTTACTCCCTCCAGCGGAGGGGGTATGCGCAAAATTTCTCGCCGGATGGAGAATTTGTCGGGCATGATGCCGTTTGCACGTTTCGCCAAAAGGGGCACCGCGATGGACAAAGCGATAGACTGGGACGCCTATTGTTCCCTGCACAAGGCTGACGATGGCGGGGGCCTGCTCGATGCAGCAAAGATCATCCGTCGCGGTTCGCTCGCAGAATTGGTCCGGTTCGTCATGCTGCTGCCCGAAAAAGAGCGTAGCGAATACGTGATCGAGAAAGCTGGCGATCATCGCCTCGGTTTCGGGGAAATCGCTGCCCTTGCCCGCCGGGACGACCTGCCTTCCTCCTGATGCGCTGCCAGGCAGCGCCCGTTCCCCTCAGGCGTGGTTCTTGCCGGCATGAGCCTCGATACCGGCGGCCAGTTCGACCACTTCCGCGGTAATCTCCTCCTGCCGCTTGCGCCGGGCCGCTGCCTTAAGGCCATCTAGCCGCTCGCCGACGTTCTCAGCGGCTGAGATCATCGCCCGCATGCGGGCGTCGTTTTCCGCTGCGAAGGCCACGATGGCGGCCTCGCACAATTCGGCGAAGACATATTCCTCCGCCAGCTGCACCAGCAGGTCTTGCGGGGGAATCGTCAGCAACGGCGGGTTCTCGACCGCAACCGGCGCAAAGCGCGAATAGTCGAACGGGATCAGCCCCTTTTCTACAACGTTCGGCCTGCCCCCGGAAACAGGACAGGCATGGACGACCACCACCGAGGCAACGCCCTGGCGCACGCAGTCGTACAGCGCGACGACCAGGCGGTTGGCAAGGCCGTTGGCTTCTTCGACATGGGCCGCCATCGGGATGCTCCAGTTCACCTGTAAGCCGTGCTCTGCAGCAACCATCACGCCGTGGTCGCCCACGACGATGAGTTCAGCCTGCCGTTCGCTCACCAGCCGCCCTGCGACTTCGAGAATTGTCGAATTATATCCGCCAACAAACCCCTGTTCGCTGCAAAGGGCGATCACCAGCGAGCCGCCCACTGCCGACGCGTCACCTGCCTTGGCCTCGCTGTCGGCAGCGACAAGCGCCAGCGCCTGACCGATCGCCAGGCCCACCGCTTCGGCATAGGCGCGCACGCCGACCAGCCGCTGCTCGCCTTCGCGCAAGCGGGCGGCAGCAATGCCGCGGATCGCCGCGACCACAGAGGATAGCTGGCCGACCGAATCGATCTGTTCCTCGATCTGGCTGAGCCGCTGGGTCATCCATCCTCCCCTTCATCAGCCAGCTGTGCTGCCAGCTTGCCGATTTCGCCAGCCAACGTCTTGTGGCCATCGGCAGCAACCTCGCCGCTTTCGGATACGCGCGCGACCAGCCCGGGCTGGGTCGCATCGAGGTGGCGCGCTGTTGCCCTGCGCAGCTTGTGGATAGTGGCCAGGGGCACGTCGTCGAGCACTCCTTCGGCAAGGGCGGCCAGCAGCGCGACCTCGTCGACCATGCGCATGGTGACGAAACGCGGCTGGGTCAGCAGCGCGCGAATCCGCTCGCCGCGTGCCAGCCGGGATTTCAGGCGCTTGTCCGAAATGCCACCGAAGCGGGTGAACATCTCCAGCTCGAGGAACTGTGCATAGTCCAGCCGCAGACGACCGGAAACATCGCGCAGCGCAGGCTTCTGGGTTTTGCCACCCACGCGGCTGACGCTCAGGCCGACATCCACGGCGGGCCGGTGGTTGGCCGCGAACAGCTTGGTGTCGAGCACGATCTGGCCGTCGGTAATGGAGATGAGGTTAGTAGGGATATAGGCCGAAAGGTTGCCCGCATCGGTCTCGATGATGGGCAGGGCCGAAAGCGATCCGCCGCCCAGCTCATCAGAAAGATGCGCGGCGCGCTCCAGCAGGTGGGCATGGAGGTAGAAGATGTCGCCGGGATAGGCCTCACGGCCGGGCGGTTCGCGGTTAAGCAAGGCCAGCTGGCGATGGGTGGCGGCGTGCTTGCTGAGATCGTCGATCACGATAAGCGCGTGCTGCCCGCGATCACGGAAATATTCGGCCATGGTCATGCCGGCGGCAGGTGCGATCCATTGCAACCCCGGAGGCGAGGCCGCGGGCGCGACCACGAAGATGCAGCGCTCGGGCGCGCCGCGTTCGCGCACCGCATCGATCACGCGCTCGATCGCGGTGGTGCGCTGGCCCACCGCGACATAGACGCAGATCATGTCGGAGTGCTTCTGGTTGATCATCACATCGACCGCCAGCGAGGTCTTGCCCGTCGCGCGGTCACCGACGATCAATTCGCGCTGCCCGCGGCCCAGCGCAAACAGGGCATCGACCACCAGCACGCCGGTTTCCACCGGGTCTTCCACCAGCGCGCGATCAATGATGGCGGGGGCCGGGCGCTCGATGGGCAGGCGGCTTTCGCCGGTGATGGCTTCCCCGCCGTCAAGCGGGCGCCCCAGTGGATCGACCACCCGCCCGAGCAGTTCCCCGCCGACCGGCACCTGCACCACCTCGCCCCGCCCGGTCACCCGTGCATCGGCCTCGATTCCTGCCGGATCGTCGAGCAGGACGGTGCCGATGCCCTCCGCGTCCAGCGTCATGGCGAGGCCCGTCTGTCCGGTCTCGAAATGCAGCAGTTCGTTCAGTCGCACGTCCGGCAGGCCGGAGACGAAGGCAATGCCGTCGGCCACATGCACCACGCGGCCCAGCGCCTGCGCCTGCGGGGCGAGGTCAAGGTGCGAAAGCGCTTCGCGACCGCGGTCGAGCCAGCCTGGCAAACGGGAATCGGCTTCAGGCCTGGGCATGGTTTGCCAACTGTGTTGCGATACGGTCGAGATCTGCCCGGAAACTGTTGCGCACCACCGCGTGGGGTGTTGCGATTTCCAGTCCCGCGATCAACCCTGGGTCAGTCTTCGCGGTGATCGAAACCGCGCTGCCGAGGACTTTGGAGAGCGCAACCCGGCATGAGGCGATCTCGCTTTCGCTCATGTCCCGCGCCGCCACTACGGTCACCGCTTCGCCATCGGCGCCGATTTCGCGGCGCGCCTGCTCGGGCAGCTTGTCGACTGCTTCGGCAAGTCCCTTGATAAAGCCGTCGATCCTGGCGCTGTCAGGCAGCCGGGTGAACAGCTTTGCCGCTATCTCGACAGCAAGCGCATTGGCCTGCTCACCGATCTCCGCTTCCTCTGCCTTGCGCTGCCGCTCGATCTCAGCCTTGGCAGCGGTGCGCAGATCTTCAGCCTGCTTGCGGGCGTCAGCAAGGATCTGCGCCTTTTCGGATTCGGCTTCCCGACTGGCATCCTGCAACACGTTGCCACGCGCCTTTTCGACCTCTTTCCTTGCCTGATCCGCCTGCTGCTCTTCTTCCTGCGCCTGCCGACGCTGCGCTGCGGCCTGCTCCAGCAGCTCATCAGCTGCGGCCTGGCGTTGGCGGATGATGTCCGCGATCGGCCGGAACAGGAACCGGCTCAGAATCCAGACGAGCACCAGCAGGTTGATCGTCTGCAGGGCCAGGGTCCACCAGTCGATATGCATCGCGCGGGGTTCTTCCCTATCCGGTGAAAGGGTTGGCGAAGAGCACCAGCAGCGCCACGACGAGGCAGTAGATCGCCATCGTCTCGATCATGGCGAGGCCCACGAACAGCGTGCGCGACAAGGTGCCGGCGGCCTCGGGCTGGCGAGCGATGGCATCCATCGCGGCAGCGACCGCACGCCCTTCCGCGAAGGCCGGGCCGATGGCCCCGAAGCTGACGGCCAGCGCCGCCGCGATGATACTCAGTTGCTCGATTGTCATGACTTGCTCCCATGCGTGGAAGATGTGTCCGGCGGCACGTCGTCACCGCTAACCGCCGTGGCGATAAAGACACATCCCAGGATTGCGAAGATATAGGCCTGCACCGTGCCCGAAAGCAGTTCCAGCGCCATCAGCGGTATGGGCACGAACAGCCCGGCCAGCGAGAGCACGATGCCTATCACGAACACTCCGCTCATGATGTTGCCGAACAGGCGCACCACCAGCGAGAAGGTGCGAGTGATCTGTTCGACGATGTTGAGCGGGATCATCGCCCAGGTGGGCTGTGCGAAAGACTTGAGATAGCCGCGCGTTCCACGCAGACGCACGCCGAAATAGCCGCTGGCCGCCAGCACGATCAGCGCCAGCGCGGCATCGGTTTCCAGCCGCGCGGTGGGCGGCTCCACCCCCGGCAGCAGCGAAGACCAATTGGCCACGAGGATGAACAGGAAGATCGTGCCCACGATGGCGCGAAAGGGTGCCGGGTCGCGGCGGATCACTTCTTCAGCTTGGTGGTCGATCGCGCCCACCACCAGTTCCAGCGCGGCCTGCACCTTGCCCGGGCGCAATTGCAGCTTGCGCGTGGCCAGCAGGCAGAACACCAGCATCGCCGCCATGATCCCCCAGGTCGTGATCACCGGCTCGGTGATCGCCACCGGGCCGATATGGAACAGCGCGGTGAGTTCGAGCGGGCTTTCGGTCATGCGTCCTCCCGCACCCGGCGCAGCACCAGCCAGCGCCCAATCAGTATGCCGCCGAAACAGGCGAGCAGCGGCAACGCGCCCAGCCACGATGCCAGCACCAGCACTCCCGCAAGCAGTGCAAGGCGCGCTAGCTGCCAGCCGATGGCAGCACCCGTGCGCCCGTCGATGAATTGCCGGGTGACCGCGTGCAAGGCGCGATAATGCACGAAACCCAGGCCCGTGCCCACGGCCAGCGCCAGGACGGCGATCAAGGCGAGTTGCAGGCTCATGACTCGCGGTGCATCCACTTCCAGGCGAACCACATGCCCGCCGCCGCTCCCAACATCAGCAGCGGGGCGGAAAAGAACACACCGCCGCCGGCCTGCCTGTCCAGCCAGCACCCCAGCACCAGCCCCAGCAGCGTGGGGCCGACGATAGTCCAGCCCAGCACGCCGATCTGCCCCAGCCGCGACCCCAGCGAGGGTTCGGGATTGTCGCGGTTCTCTTCGGCCCGGCGCAAGGCGCGGCGCGCAGCCTCGGCCATCTCGTTTCCGGAATTGTCTTCTTCGGCCATATCAGACCTCCGCCTCGTCCTGCCGGGCAAAGCCCGCCCCCCGGCGGCGCGGCGCCAGGTATTGCACCAGCTGGCGCACCGCCTGGGCGTGCAGGCGCGTCTGCTCCACGCGGGCGCGCTTGTCGGCTTCGGTTTCCTCGCCAGCTGCCTTGTGCACCTCGGCCTCCAGACTGGCGAGATCGGTGCCGAGCACGCCTTGGCGGCAGGCGAGCGCGATGCGCTGTCCCCGGGTCACGCTCAACACCCCGCCGCGCACGGCGCAATATTGCCATTCACCACTCCCTTCGCGCCAGGCGATCACCGAAGCGGGGATGACGGTGAGGAAATCGGCATGGCCCGGCTGGATGCCGAAACTGCCCGAACTGTCCGACGCGCGGAAGGAGGTGACGTCAGCCACATCGACCAGCACGCGCGAAGGGGTGGACACGGTGAGGCGCAGCGGCTCGCTCATGCCTGTGCCTTCTCCTGTCCGGCCTTTTCCTTGTCGCGCGCTTCATCCAGCGTGCCGACCATGAACAGCGAGCTTTCCTGCCAGTCGTCGCACTCACCATCAAGAATGGCGCGGCAGGCGGCGATGGTGTCTTCCAGCGAGACCGAGCGTCCTTCCACCCCGGTAAAGGCGGTGGTGGTTACAAAAGGCTGAGTCAGGAACAGCTGCAGCCGCCGCGCGCGGCCCACCGTCTTGCGGTCGTCCGCACCCAGTTCCTCCACGCCCAGCAGCGAGATGACATCCTTCAGCTCGCGGTAGCGTTCGATGGCGCTGCGCACTTCGATCGCCACTTGCGCGTGCTCCTCGCCCACCACCAGCGGATCGAGCAGCACGGAGGACGAGGCGATGGGATCAATGGCCGGATACATCCCCTCTGCCGCCATGTCGCGCGAGAGGACCACCAGCGAATCCGCGTGTGCGGCAATGGTGGTGACGGCAGGATCGGTGAAGTCGTCCGCCGGCACGTAAACCGCCTGGATCGCAGTGACCGAGGCATCGCCCACCGAGGCGATGCGTTCCTGCACGCTGGCCACTTCGCTGGCCAATGTCGGCTGGTAGCCCACGCGCGAGGGAAGCCGCCCGAGCAAGCCGGATATTTCCGCGCCTGCCTGCACGAAACGGTAGATATTATCCATCAGCAACAGGACGTTGCGATGCTGTTCGTCGCGGAAATATTCCGACACCGTCAGCGCCGTCATCGGCACCCGCCAGCGCGCGCCGGGCGGTTCGTTCATCTGCCCGTAGACCAGCACGGTGCGATCGATCACGCCGGATCGGCGCATCTCCAGCAGCATCTCGTGCCCTTCGCGCGAGCGTTCGCCCACGCCGGCAAACACGGAAATGCCCTGGTAGCCGGCGGCCATGGCGTTGATCAGTTCCATCACCAGCACGGTCTTTCCCACGCCGGCGCCGCCGAACATCGCCGCCTTCCCGCCTTGCGCCAGCGGGGTGAGCAAGTCGATCACCTTGATCCCCGTGCGGAACAGGTCGGATGGTTCGGCATGGGCGGAAAACTTTGGCGGACGGCGGTGAATCGGCCAGCGCGGCGTATCGGCTGGCAAGGCCTTGCCCCTGTCACCAACATCGCCGGTTACGCCGAGCAGGCGACCAAGCACCGCATCGCCCACCGGGACAGTAATGGCGGAACCCGTGGCCCTTGCCGGATCGCCGCGGTGCAGCCCGGTCGTCACGTGCAGGGAAATCGCCCGCACATGCGCAGGATCGAGATGGGCCTGCACTTCGGCGATCACCTGTCTGTCGCCAGCCTCGCCGATTACCACCGCTTCTTCGATGGCCGGCAGCATGCCTGGCGGGAAGGCAATATCGACAACGGCGCCGCGCACCGCGATCACCTCACCAAAGGCAGTTGGTCCCTCGGCTCCTGCCCCGGTGCCTTGCCCGGCTTGGTCTTGCCCTTGGGTGGTCACACATCCCCTCGCGCATCGCGGAAGGCGCCAGCCTTCGACAACGGGGATAGTGCAGGCAATCCCTGCGGCAATGCAAGGGGCATCTGGGCCGGGCAGATCATCCGGCGCGGCAATGGCCGCTTTTGGCCTATTCGCAGGCGTGATATGGTTGCCTCAACGCAGGAGCGACCGTGGCCCGTACTGAACCGCCTACATCACCAGTCGACCCGCTTGACGGTATGGCCGAGACCATGGATCGCGCAGCCTTTGCCGCCATTGCCGAGGCCACCCATGGCCTGTCTCCGGCAACGCTGATGCAGGCCTGGGCAGACTGGGCCATGCACCTGGCCGTCTCTCCCGGCAAGCAGACCCAGCTCGCTGCCAAGGCCATGCGCAAATATGCCCGCCTCGCAGGTGCTGCCGCCGATACGCAGCCAGCCATCGAACCGCTGCCGCAGGATCACCGTTTCGACGATCCGGCGTGGCAGGACTTGCCGTTTGCGCAGATCTACCAGGCGTTTCTGCTGACCCAGCAATGGTGGCACGCGGCAACCACCGGCGTAATGGGCGTGACTGATCATCACGAGGCGATCGTGGAGTTCACCGCGCGGCAGATTCTCGACACGCTTTCGCCCAGCAATTTCATCGCCACCAACCCGGTGCTGCAGCGCCGCATCATCGAGACCGGCGGTCACTGCCTTGTCGACGGTGCCCAGCTGTTCCTGGAGGATTTCACCGCGGCCCTGCGCGGTGAGCCATGGACCGACCGCGACGGTTTCGAAGTGGGCAAGACCCTGGCCGCAACGCCAGGCAAGGTGGTGTACCGCAACCGGCTGATCGAGCTGATCCAGTACGAACCGACGACCGACACCGTGCGTCCCGAACCTGTGCTGGTCGTGCCGGCGTGGATCATGAAGTACTACATCCTCGACTTGTCGCCGCACAATTCGCTGATCGGCTGGCTGGTGGCGCAGGGCTATACCGTCTTCGCGATCTCGTGGCACAACCCCACCAGCGACGATCGCAGCCTGGACATGGACGACTATCGCGAGCTTGGCCCGATGGCCGCGCTCGATGCGATTGCCGCCATTACCGGGCAGGACAAGGTCCATGGCCTGGGCTACTGCCTTGGCGGGACGCTGCTGGCCATCACCGCTGCGGCCATGGCCCGCGACGGCGACAAGCGCCTGGCCAGCCTGACGCTGCTGGCCGCGCAGACCGAATTCTCCGAACCGGGAGAGCTAGGCCTGTTCATCGATGAGGCGCAGCTCAACCTGCTCGATTCCATGATGTGGGGCAGCGGCTATCTCGACAGCGGTCAGATGGGTGGCGCCTTCCAGATCCTGCGATCGAACGACCTGATCTGGTCGCGCGTGCTGAAGAACTACCTGATGGGAGAGCGCGAGGACCTGAACGACCTGATGGCGTGGAATGCCGACGGCACGCGCATGCCCTATGCCATGCACAGCCAGTACCTGCACCAACTGTTCCTGAAGGATGCGCTGGCCGAAGGGCATTTCGAAGCGGGTGGCAAGGTCGTCACCCTGTCGGCCCTGCGCCAGCCGATCTTCATGGTGGGGACAGAGCGCGACCATGTCGCGCCTTGGCGGTCGGTGCACAAGCTGCACTGGCTCACGCCTGCTGACATCACCTTCGTGCTGACCAGCGGAGGCCACAATGCCGGCATCGTTTCCGAACCCGGCCACCTGCACCGTCATTACCGCATACTGGAGCGCCCGGAGGACGAGCCGGCGCTTTCGCCTGACGACTGGCTGGCAGCGGCGCAGCAGCACGAAGGATCATGGTGGCCGGCCTGGGCGCACTGGCTGGGCACACACTCCGGCAAGCCGGTCAGCCCTCCGCCGATGAGCAATCCGGCAAGGGGATATCCACCGCTGGCAGATGCGCCCGGTACCTATGTGATGGAAAGCTGACACATGCGTGACCCGGAATACGTCGAGAACCGCACGTTCGCTGAAATCGCCGTGGGGGCCTCTGCCAGCATCAGCCGGGTGCTGGGCCAACGCGAGATCCAGCTGTTCGCGCTGGCCTCGGGCGACGTCAACCCTGCCCATCTCGACCCCGAATATGCAGACAGCGACATCTTCCACCGCGTTATCGCCCACGGCCTGTGGGGCGGCGGGCTGATCTCGGCGGTGCTGGGCACCGAGCTACCGGGGCCAGGCACGATCTATCTTTCGCAGAGCCTGCGCTTCCTCAAGCCGGTGGGACTTGGCGATCGCATAACCGCCACCGTCGCGGTGACCGCCAAGCGCCAGAAGCATCATGTGGTGGAGCTGGACTGTCAGTGCACAAACCAGCACGGCGAAACGGTAATCACCGGCAAGGCCGAAGTCATGGCTCCCACCGAAAAGGTGCGCCGCAAGCGAATGGACCTGCCCGAGCTCAGGATTCCCGATCACGATGTCTACAACGCACTGGTCGAAAAGACCCGCGGCGGTGCGCCGGTGCCGACGGCCGTCGTCCACCCTTGCTCTGCCGTCGCGCTGCAGGGTGCGGTCGAAGCGGCAGAGGCCGGCCTGATCGAACCGATCCTGGTGGGGCCGCAAGCCCGCATCGATGCCCTGGCGCAGGAACAAGGACTGGACATCAGCGGTCTGCGAGTGGTTCCCGCGCCGCACAGCCATGCCGCCGCCGCAGCCGGCACCGAGCTGGTCCGGCGCGGCGAAGCGCAATTGCTGATGAAGGGATCGCTGCACACCGATGAACTGATGGAAGCCGTGCTGAACAAGGACACCGGGCTGCGCACCGAACGCCGCCTCAGCCATGTCTACCTGATGGACGTGCCGGGCCACGAATTGCCGCTGATGATCACCGATGCCGCGATCAACATCGCGCCCGGCATAGAGGAAAAGGCCGACATCATCCGCAACGCCATCGACCTGGCGCACGTGCTGGGCACCGCGCAGCCGCGCGTGGCGATCCTTTCTGCAGTGGAGACGGTCAATCCCGCCCTGCCCTCGACGCTGGACGCAGCCGCCCTGTGCAAGATGGCGGACCGCGGGCAGATCACCGGCGGCCTGCTCGACGGACCGCTGGCGCTGGACAACGCGGTGAGCGAGGCGGCTGCGCGCGAGAAGGGCATCGTCTCGCCCGTGGCGGGCAAGGCGGACATTCTCGTCGTACCCAATCTGGAGGCCGGCAACATGCTGGCCAAGGAACTCACGTTCCTGTCCGGTGCGGATGCGGCGGGCATCGTGCTGGGTGCCCGCGTGCCGATCATCCTCACCAGCCGCGCCGATTCCGAACGCACGCGGATGGCATCGTGCGCGGTGGGCGTGCTGCTGGCCCGGGCGAAGACCATGGCCGCACCCGGATTTCCGGAAGAACCGGCGTGACCGGTGCAATCCTGAGCATCAATTCCGGTTCCTCGAGCATCAAGTTCGGCCTGTTCGAGACTGCCGGAGAAAAGCTGGGCCAGGTCGCCAGCGGCAAGCTGGAGAAGATCGGTATCGCGCCCCGGATGGCAATCCGCGACCGCTCCGGAAAAGTGATCGCCGCGCGCGAATGGGCGGACGGTGAGCAGCTAACGCACGAGGCGCTGCTGGAAGACCTGTTCGACTGGGCCAAGGAGCACCTGCCGCACCGGCGCATTGCCGCGATTGGCCACCGCGTGGTGCACGGCGGCAGCGACTTAACCGCGCCGGTGCTGGTCGATGCTGCGATCCTGCAACAGCTGGAGGAGCTTTGCGATCTCGCCCCGCTGCACCAGCCGCACAACCTTTCCGCCATACGGGCGATCGCAAGCCTGGCGCCCGGCCTGCCACAGGTCGCCTGCTTCGATACCGCCTTCCACGCCGCCATGCCCGGTGTCGCCACGCGGCTACCACTGCCACGCGAGTACGGCGAACAGGGCATTCGCCGCTATGGCTTCCACGGCCTGTCCTACGAATATATCGCGCAGGCCTTGCACGAAAGGCATCCCGGGCTTGCCAGCGGGCGGGTGATCGCCGCGCATCTGGGCAACGGGGCCAGCTTGTGTGCCATGCAGGACGGGCGCAGCGTCGATACCACCATGGGCTTTACCGCGCTTGACGGGCTGGTGATGGGCACCCGCAGCGGCGCGCTGGACCCGGGCGTGGTGCTGCACCTGGTGCAGCACATGGGGCTGTCTGCCGCCGAGGCAGAGGCCATGCTCTACCGCGACAGCGGCCTGCTGGGCATCTCCGGCCTTTCAAGCGACGTGCGCACGCTGCGCGCCAGCGCCGATCCGCACGCGGCCGAAGCGCTGGAAAGCTTCGCCTGGAGCGCTGCCCGCCAGGCGGCCGCGCTGTGCGCCAGCCTGGGCGGGCTGGACGCGCTGGTGTTCACCGCCGGGATTGGCGAAAACGACGCCGCCATGCGCGCCTCCATCCTTGGCCCGCTGGACTGGCTGGGCATCGCCGTGGACGACGAAGCCAATGCGCGAAACGCCGAAGTAATCACCACGCCGGAGAGCAGGGTTGCGGTGCTCGTCATCCCGACGGATGAAGAGGCCATGATTGCCCGCCATACGCTGCGCCTGGCGGCCAGCGCGGGCTGACAGCAGCGCCGCGATCAATGGCGGCCGCGCTTGCTCTCTCTGAATTCGGCATAGGAATCGAGCACCTGCCGCATCCTCTCCAGCGCTTCCTCCCTTTGCTGCTGATCATGGATCTGTTGCAGCCGTCCCTTCAGCGAAGAAGCAAAGGCCGCGTAGCTGTTCTGCCAGTCATGGCCCGACAGGCTGGCAATGTCGGTCCGCCCGGTTGCTGTCCGCTTGGCTGCCCCGCCGGGTGCAAGCGCATAGCTTTCACCGATTTCCGGCAGCTTCACCGGCAGTTCGGGTGCCTCTGCCTGCAGCCTGCGGCGCAGGGCTTCCAGGCTTTCGGGTTCGCCATGCGACAGGAACAGGTTGCCGCGAATGGGGCTGCGATCCTCGATCCAATCGACCAGTTCGGTCTGGTCAGCATGAGCCGAATAGTTGTCGACCCGGCGGATCTGCGCCCGGACAAGGACATCGCGCCCGGAAATGCGAACGTTCTTCGCCCCCTCCAGTATCACGCGGCCCAGCGTCCCCATGGCCTGGTAGCCGACGAACAGGATCGTCGAATCCCGGCGGTGGAGGTTGTGCAGCAGGTGGTGGCGGATACGCCCGCCTTCGCACATGCCCGAAGCCGCCAGGATGATCGCCCCGGAAATCGAATTGATGCGCATCGATTCCTGCACGTTCTGCGTGAAATGGAAGGCCGGGTGGGCAAAGATGTTGGTGCCGCCGGTGCCTTCCAGGTCCTTTGCGTAACGGGCGAAGACATCGGTGATTTCCGACGCCAGCGGGGAATCGATGAACACCGGCACGTGCGGAATCTCGCCGTGGTTGATCAGGTAAGCGAGGTCGAACAGCAGTTCCTGCGTGCGCTCGAGCGCGAAGGTAGGGATCACCAGGTTGCCGCCGCGGGTGATCGCCGCCTGCACTTCCGCTCCCAGCAGCTTGCGCCGTTCTTCCAGCGTCACGTCCTCGCGCTCGCGCGAGCCATAGGTGGATTCGCAGATCACGAAATCGAAGCCCGATGGGCCGTTCGGATCGCGCAGGAATGCGCGGTGTTCGGGGCCAAGGTCACCCGAACACATCACCGATACGCCGCCCGCCTGGAGTTCCACCGAGGCCGATCCCAGCACGTGCCCGGCGTTCCACAGCCGCACCTTGAAGCCCGGCGCTGGCTCGAACATCATCTGTCGCTCTATGCCCTTGCAGCGGCGCCAGGCGGTCAGCCCGTCCTGCTCGGTATAGATCGGCTCGAAGGCTTCCTCGTCCGACCGGTCGCGGCGGCGATTGTGGCGTTCGGCCTCGTATTCCTGGATCCGCCCGGAATCCGCCAGCATGTGCTGCAACAGGTCGGCGGTGGGCTGGGTGCACCAGATATCGCCGCGAAAACCGTGCTTCACCAGCTTGGGCAGCATGCCGCTGTGATCGATATGCGCATGGGTCAGCACCACCGCGTCGATATCCTTGGGCTTGAAGGTGAAGGGCTCGGCGTTGAGCTTTTCCAGCGTGCGAGAACCCTGGAACATGCCGCAATCGACAAGGATCGATTTGCCGCCAATGGTGAACTGCATGCACGATCCGGTAACCGTGTGCGCAGCCCCGTGGAAGGTCAGCGAAAGCGTATCCTGTGTCATGGTCCTGTCAGCCTTTCCTGATCCAATCGTGGGCACCTATTGCCTCCGCCAGCAAGCCTGCCAGCGGGATATCGGCCACGGGTCCGGGCACGCTGTCGCTGGCGCGCACGCGCGCAATGCCCGCGTCCCGCAGCGCAGCCAGGTCATCGCTGCCGGCAAGGCAGTGCGTCGCCACGGCTTCCACCGATGCCGCCCCGGCCTCGCGCAACAGGCGCGCCGCCGTTGCCAGTGTCACCCCGCTGGCGATTACATCGTCCACCAGCACCACCGGGCGCCCCGCGACCATGGCGATCCCGTCGAAGGTGATGGCCACCTGCCGATCGCCGCTGCGCTGTTTGGTGCCAACCAGCACCGGGCATCCCAGCGGCGCCGCAATTGCCTCGACCCACTGGCGCGATTCGCCGTCCGGCCCGACCAGCACCAGGCCGCCAGCCCCGCCGTCCTGGCCGAGCGCTGCTGACAGCGCCGGGGCGGCAGTGATGCTGACCGCCTGTGTGCCCGGCATTACCTGGGACAGGTCATGCACGCGGTGCAGGTGCGGATCGACCGACAGCACGCCGTCGAAATGCTCGGCCAGCAGCTTGCCGATCACCCGCTGGCTGATCGCCTGGCCGGGGAGGAAGGCCACATCCTGGCGCATGTAACACAGATAGGGCGCCACCAGCAGCACGCGGCTCGCGCCGTTTTCGCGCAGCGCCGAGGCCGCCAGCAGCAGCTCCACCAGCTTGGCGTTGGGATCGTCCAGCGAGCGGTAGAGTACGGCAACTTCTGGCACCTGGTCGACGCGCACCAGACTTTCGCCATCGGGAAAGCGATGCACCGAAACTTCCGAAAAACCGATATCCAGCGCTGTCGCCAGCCTGCCAGCAGCCTGCGCGCTTTCAGCAAAGCCGAAGAGCATCGCTGCCATCAGGCAATCTCGTAGCCGTAGCTTTCCGCCGCAAGATCGCGCGCGAAGCCCAGGCCGGTCAGCGAGTTGGCATGGATGCAGTACAATGCGTCGCCCTGTCGCACATCGGCGCCCACCTTGTGAAACAGGTCGATCCCCGCGCCCTTGTCCATCGGCGCACCGGCAAGCCGCGCGATGCGCGCAATGCGTTCGCAATCAATGGCGACGATGCGGCCGCTACGCCCGGCTGTGATCTCGGCCCGGTGAACGCCGAGTTCGAAGCGCTGCGGCTGACGGCCTTGCGCATCGATCAGCCGCTCCATGGCCGCCAGCGCCTGTCCGGAAGCCAGCAGTTCGAGCGCGCGGGCATAGCCCCTGCCGCCCTCCAGCGCCGGATCGAATTCGAGCATGTGGCCGGCCAGCAGCACGGCGTGGTCGCGCAGGTCCTCAGGCGCATCGGGCTCGTTGTGCAGCACGGCCATCACGTCGCGCACTTCCAGCAGCGGGCCAACGCCCCTGCCCACCGGCTGAGAACCGTCGGTGAAGACGATATCGGTCACCAGCCCCAGATGGCGGGCGACATATTCGAACAGCTTGCGCAGGTGGACGGCTTCGTTGTGAGAGCGGACCTTGGCATAGGGCCCCACGGGGATGTCGATCACCAGGTGCGTCGATCCGGCAGCCACCTTCTTCGACAGGATCGAGGCGACCATCTGTTCGCGCCGGTCCAGCCGCAGCGGCCGCTCGACCGAAATCAGCACGTCGTCAGCAGGCGACAGGCCAATCTTGCCGCCCCAGGCCAGCACCGCATGTTCCTTTGCCACGATGGCCTTCAACTGCGCTTCGGACAGGTCGACATTGGCCAGCACTTCCATCGTGTCCGCCGTGCCCGAAGGCGAGGTGATCGCGCGCGAGGATGTCTTGGGGCAGAGCAGCCCATGAGCGGCCACGATCGGCACGACGATCATCGAGGTGCGGTTGCCGGGAATGCCGCCGATGCAGTGCTTGTCCACCACCAGCGGTGCATCCCAGTGCAGGCGATGGCCGACATTGATCATGGCCTTGGTCAGCGCCAGCGTTTCAGGCGTGCTCATGAACCCGGCGCAGGCCACCAGGAAGGCGGCGATCTCCATGGGCGAATACTGGTAGTGCGCGATATCCCGGATCACCGCAGAGACTTCGCTTTCGCTCAGCGTGTCGCCATCGATCTTGCGCCGCACGTATTCAAGGCTGGCGGGCGGGCGCGCCTGCTCGATCGTGACCTGCGCACCCTCGGCAAGCCCAAGCCGCTTGAACGCCTGTTCGCCAAGCCCGATGTCGTCAGGGCCGACGATGGCTTCATCGTCCACCAGCGCCAGCGAGGCGAGGATTTCGCCGCCCTCGCAAAAGATCCTGATCTTGCGCAGGGCCTGGAAATGTTCAGGGGAATAGCCGTTGCCGTGACGCAGGACGAAAGCGGTGTTTTCCGGATAGGTGTCTATCGGTATTCGCCGAACCTTCAGCATTGCGTGCCACTCTCCATCTCTTGGCCGTGTCTATGCGCGCGCCGGGCCGTTGTCACGCCAATTGCCCCGCCCGCCATGGCCTTGTCGGAGGACCTGTGCGGGCGCGGCTGTCAATCGCCCTCCCGGTCATCGGTAACGGGTCCGGACGGCGAATCGCGCAGCTCGTCGCGCAAGGATTCCAGCCGGTCCCTGAAGCCTGCAGCATCGCCGTGGGCCACGAACGTGCGGTAGCGGTGATGCAGGCCCAGCGCGGTGGTGGCGTGCTTGATCGGGCACCAGTACTGCTCGGTGAGGCTGGCAATCTCGCGGACATAGGCAATCACCCCGTTGCCATAGCCGCAATAGGCGCAGTTCAGCTTCTCGACGAGGTTGAGATAGGGCAGCAGGTGCCGGTCAACGACGACGAAGTCCGCGCGCTTTACCCGCGGGATGCCATAGGCGCGAAAGCACAGCTGCTGGTAGAGCGTCGCCCACAGATCGAGCAGCGCCAGCGGCAGGATCAACGAATAGACCAGCGGCGCGGTGAGCACCGACAACAGGCGCGCACGGCGGAAATAGCTGAGCAGGCTTGTGCGCAAGGCCCGCTGCTCCTGCTTCCAGTTCTGCCCCAGCTCGCGGGCGCGGGCGATCAGGGCGCTTTCTTCGGGCAGGTCCGCCAGCTCCTTGCGCAGCTCGAGCTCGAGCCGCTGCATTTCAGCCAGCAGGTCTGAAATCCGTTCGTTCATGCAACCTCCCCCGCAGTTGTTGCCAGCCGCACACGAACTGGCTGGCTTAGTCGGCCTTTTCCCTGGCCAGGGCGTCTTCCGCTGCGGCGATCGAACCGATCGTGCGCACGAAACTGTCCGGGTTGAGCGAGATCGAATCGATCCCGCATTCCACGAGGAAGGCTGCAAAGTCCGGGTGGTTGCTGGGCGCCTGCCCGCAAATGCCGATCTTGATGCCCGCAGCGTGGCACTTGCTGATGGCTTCGGCCACCAGCCGCTTCACCGCCTCGTCGCGGGCATCGAACAGGCCCGCCAGCAGTTCGGAATCCCGGTCGATTCCGAGGGTGAGCTGGGTCAGGTCGTTGGAGCCGATGGAAAAGCCATCGAAACGCGGGGCGAACTGGTCAGCCAGGATCACATTCGAGGGCACTTCGCACATCATGTAGACCTGCAAGCCGTCCTTGCCGCGCTCCAGCCCGTTCGCGCGCATTTCCGCCAGCACCTTGTCCGCCTCTCCCGGCGTGCGACAGAACGGCACCATGACGATGACATTGTCGAAGCCGATTTCCTCGCGCACGCGCTTGATCGCGCGGCATTCCAGCGCAAAGCCTTCGCGGTAGCGTTCGTCGTAGTAGCGCGAGGCCCCGCGAAAGCCGATCATCGGGTTTTCCTCGTGCGGTTCGAACACCGACCCGCCGAGCAGGTGGGCATATTCGTTGGTCTTGAAGTCGCTCAGGCGGACGATCGCGGGATGCGGGTAATAGGGGGCAGCCAGCTTGGCGATGCCGCGCGCCAGGCGCTCGACGAAATAGTCTTCGGGCGAAGCATGGCCTGCGGTCAGCTGGGCGATCTGTCGCCGCTCCTGCGGATTCAGGCGCTCGGGATGGACCAGTGCCATCGGGTGGACCTTGATCAGCGTGTTGATGATGAATTCCATCCGCGCCAGCCCCACGCCGCGCGCGGGCAGCTGCCACCAGCTGAAGGCGCTGGCGGGATCGGCGATGTTGACCATCACCTGCGTGTGCGTTTCGGGCAGGGCGCCGAGGTCGATATCCTCGCAAGCAAAGGCCAGCGTGCCGGGATAGACCTTGCCGACTTCGCCTTCGGCGCAGGACAGGGTCAGCTCCTGGCCATCCCTGATCGCCTGGGTGCCGCTGCCGGTGCCGACCACGGCAGGCACGCCCAGTTCGCGGCTGACGATGGCGGCATGGCTGGTGGTGCCGCCATGGTCAGTAACGATGCCCGAAGCGCGCTTCATGACCGGCACCCAGTCGGGATCGGTATTGCCGGTGACCAGCACCGCGCCATCGACAAAGTGTTCGATCTCCGCCGGATCGCGGATCACGCAGGCCTTGCCCGTGGCAATTTCTGCGCCGATCGCCGCGCCGGTGATCAGCGGCTCGGCCTTTTCCTTGAGGCGGCAGACGCGCAGGCGGTTGTCGCGCCGGGCCGACTGCACCGTTTCGGGGCGCGCCTGGACGAGGTAGAGCAGGCCGCTCGCGCCATCCCTTGCCCACTCGAGGTCCATCGCCCGGCCATAATGGCGCTCGACAGCCAGCGCCCAGCGACCAAGCTCGACGATCTCGGCATCGTCCAGCACCAGCGCGCGGCGCTGCGCGCGGCTTGTTTCCACCACCCGCGTGCGCTTGCTGCCGCCTTCGGCATAGACCATCTTGATGGCCTTGGTGCCGGCCTCCTTCTCGATGATCGGCGCCGCGCCCGGCTTTTCCAGCAGCGGCTTGAAGACGACATACTTGTCCGGGTCGACCATGCCCTGGACCACCGTTTCGCCAAGGCCCCAGGCCGCGCTGATGATCACCGCATCGGGAAAGCCGGTCTCGGTATCGATGGTGAAGGCCACTCCGGAACTGCCAAGGTCGGACCGCACCATCTGCTGGATGCCGATCGACAGCGCCACGTCGAGATGGTCGAAGCCCTTGGTCTCGCGATAGCTGATCGCGCGGTCGGTGAAGAGCGAGGCGTAGCAGCGCAGGCAGGCATCGAGCACAGCACGCTTGCCGACGACGTTGAGGAAGGTTTCCTGCTGCCCGGCGAAGCTGGCATCGGGCAGGTCTTCCGCCGTGGCGCTGCTGCGCACGGCGACGGCGGGCGCAGGCTCGTCCAGCTTTGTCGCCAGGTCGCCATAGGCAGCGGCAATATCGTGCTCCAGCGCTGGTGGGATGCTGGCCGAAAGGAAATTCTCGCGGATGGCAGCGCCGACCGCCTGCAGGCTGGCCGTGTCCTTGCGCAGGCGGTCGATCTGCTCCTCGATCACGGGTCGCAAACCGTTGGCATCGATGAATTGGCGATAGGCATCTGCGGTGGTGGCAAAGCCCGCCGGCACGCGCACCCCCGCGCTACCCAACTCGCGCACCATTTCGCCAAGCGAGGCGTTCTTGCCGCCGACAACCGGCACATCGGCAAGGGTGATATCCTCGAACCGGAGAACTGATTTCATCGTCGCACCCTCTCCGCCATGACACCTTTGCCGGCCACCGTGGCGCGGCAGGCCGCACCAGTCTAACGGCTTGCGCCGGATTCCCCTAGGTCTGGTTTTCTGGCGTCAGGGAAACGGGCGGCCCGCTCAGCGGGCAGGGCGGCGCGCCGCTGCCTCCTGCACGGGATGCACCATCATGTATTCGAGCATGTTCTCCCACGTCACGATGCCTACCGGGTGCCCGTCTGGCGCGCAGGCAATCACCATCGGCTGGGCAGCTTGCAGGTAGCGCACGAGCTCGTCGGCATTATGCTGTGGGGTCACCACCGGGATATCGGTCGCCATGGCATCGGCAACCGGCATGGCGGGATCGCGGTGCATGGCCTTCACGATCGCGTCGCGAGCCAGCCCGCCGCGCAGGCGACCCTGCCCGTCAACCACGGGGAATTCCTTCTGGCTGGTGCGGATCAGCACCTCCGCCGCGGCAGATACCGGCGCATCGACGTGCACGCTTTCGAACTCGGTGATCATGAAGTCGGCCACCGTCAGGCCCAGCGTGGCGGAGCGCATCTGCGCGGCCCCGGCCTCGGAACTGGCAGCCAGGAAGATGAACACGGCGATCAGCAGCAGGATGAAGTTGCCCGACAGCAGGCCGATCATGCCGAACACGATGGCCACGGCCTGCCCGGCGTTGGCGGCAAGCCGGGTACCGCGGGCATGACCCAGGCGGCTGGCCAGCACCGCGCGCAGCACCCGCCCGCCGTCCATCGGGAAGGCCGGCAGCAGGTTGAAGGCGCCAAGGAAGATGTTGAGCCAGCCAAGCTGGAGCAGGATGGAGCCGGGGCTGTCGAAGCCGGCCATGGGGTCCGGCGCCGGAAACCCGAGCGCTGCGAGCAGCACCAGGCCGATCAGGAAACTGACCAGCGGCCCGGCCAGAGCGATGACGATTTCCTGGCGCGGCTCTTCCGGCATCCGCTCCAGCCGCGAGACCCCGCCGATCGGCAGAAGCAGCACTTCCGGCGTGCGCACGCCATAGCGACGGGCCGCCAGGATATGGCCGAACTCGTGCAGCACCACGCAGGCGAACAGCAGCGCAAAGAATACGGTGCCGCTGATCGCCGCAGCGACGCCTGCGCCCAGCAGGGCGCTCAGCGCGATCCAGGTGAGAAACAGCAGGAAAGACCAGTGCAGGCGCACCACTGTCTCTCCAAACTGCGCGATTGCCGGTGACCAGCCCATGTATCCTCCGTCAGCCGCGCGCATCGACCACGCCCGACCTGCCGATCATGCGCCATCTGGCTCCGGAATGAAACCACGTCGCTTGCGGCGGAGCTGGCCCCGTCAGGCCCTACATCGCGCTGGGCAGCTGCAGCATCTCGGTGCCGTCTTCCTTGAACACGCGAACGTTGAAGCCGCCGCGGCGACCGTCACGCAGCGGATAGTAGCCGACATCGATCGTCTCGCCCGGGGCCAGCGTGCGGCGCGACCAGCCTGCACGGCTGAGGTGGTTGGGGCTCATCCCCTCGAACGCCCAGCGGCGCCCCTGCTCGTCACGCGCGTAGATGAAGGTGTGCGGATTGGTCCACACCCAGCGTTCCACGGTCATGTTCTCCAGGGTGGTTTCCGCACCCCAGTCGAACATGGCGGTGGAATGGTGCGCCGATCCCGGCACGGCCATGCCCGCGACAACGGCAAGGGCAGCGCCGGCGGCAAGTCCGATACGGCGGATCGAGAAGGTGGTCATGTTATCGCTCTCCGGATTGTCGGGGCAGCTTGCGAACCCGCCCCGGCCTTGGGCGCCTTTTTGCCAGCAAAGGCCGGACAAAATCAACCCGTCGCTTGACTTGGCCACCGAAGGCACAGCAATCTAGGGGCAAACAGGATCAATCTGACACGTCACTTGGGGTGAGGATCATGGACAAGAAGATGCGCGCGCGCGCCCTGGGCGCGGTGACAATGCTGGCGGCAATCGCGGCGGTTCCGGTCGCTGCGCAGGACGGGGATTTCACCCCGCCGCGCGCCACGCAATATGCCGAAGTCACCAGCTGGCCCGATTTCACCGGCGTGTGGAACCCCGACTGGTCGATCCTGTTCGGCCGCAATGGCCGCGTGCCGCCCAGCCCGGTGCTGACCGAGCAAGCGCAGGCCGCGCTGACGGCCTTCCAGGAACAGCAGGCACGCGAAGGCGTGGACCAGTTCCTGCAGGTCAACTGCATCCCGCCCGGCATGCCGGGAATCATGCGCCAGCCCTACCCCATCGAATTCCTCTATTCGCCGGGGCGCGTGACGGTGTTTGCCGAAACCTATTCGCAGGCTCGGCGCATCTATGTCGACCCCACCCGCAAGCTGCCGGAAGATCCCGATCCGCTGTTCAACGGCACCTCGGTGGGTTTCTGGGAAGGCAACATGCTGGTGGTGGACACGGTCGGCTTCAATCCCTTCGTCACCTTCATGGCAGGCGTCACCCCGTCCGAGGACATGCGTATCCACGAGCATTTCTGGCTCGATGAAGAGGGCGTGCTGTGGCTGGAGACCACCATCACCGATCCCGCCGTGCTGGCGGAGCCGTTCGTGCAGACGCTGGCCTATCGGCGCGAGCCGGACTGGGAGATCCGCGAATATGTCTGCGCCGAGAACAACCGGCTGGTGGACGACGAGAACGGCGCCAATGTCGATCTTGGCTTCGACGACGAAGGCGATCCCTTCGGGCCGCCCCCACCGCCCGAAGACTAGCCACGTGAAGGCTGGGACCTGGGGGCGGCGCTAACCGAATGGCAACCAGCGCTGGGCTATGGCGCAGCGCATGAACGCACCTTCGCCCAATTTCGGATCGTCGCCCAGTTTCAGATCTTCCGGGCCCCGCTCCACCGCCAACGCCAGCACCACCTCGATGCGCTGGGCCGCGCTGGTCGAGGCAGGCCAGGTGGTGGCCATGCTGGCCGGGCTTGAGCCCGAGCGCCCGAGCAAGGAAGTGCGCAACTTCCCCGCGCTGATCCGCGATGCCGAGAAGTGGCGGCGCGACCTGGTCGACAATAGCTGCGCAGACCTGGCGGCGGTGATGGAACCGGGTATTGCCGCGCTGCTGGCGGTGAACGCGCGCGGCGCGGACTGCAAGCCAGCAGCGCTCGCACTGTGGCGCGAATTCGTGGCGGCGCGCACGGCGATGCTGCAGCTGCTGCCGCCCGCCGGCGAGTTGGGGCCCCGGAGAAGCGCATGATGTGGATCGCCGCTTGACGGTGTTCCGCTTTCGTTCCACGTTTCGGTCATGGCCGATTCGCTGATCCAACCGCCCGCTTCCCCGCTCGATTCGGCGGAGGACCCCATCACCCTGCGCTCACGCGCCGTATGCCGCGGCATCGGGCGCCTGTTTGCGCGCAACAATATCTGGGCCCTGCCCGAAATGCCGCTGCGCAACGGCAGGCGGGCGGACCTGATGGGCGTGGATGCCAAGGGCAAGATCGTAATCGTCGAGGTGAAGACCGCGCGGGGAGACCTGCTGGGCGATGGCAAGTGGCCTGACTATCTCGATTTCTGCGACCGCTTCTATTGGGGCCTGCCGCCAGAGCTTGACCGTGCCTGCCTCGACAGCCCCGATTTCAGGCCTGAATGCTGCGGCGTGATCGTGGCCGACGAATACGACGCGGAAATCGTGCGCCCTGCCCCCAGCCACCCGCTCGCCGCCGCGCGCCGCCGGGTGGAGGTGGAGCGCCTGGCTCGCACCGCGCTCAGGCGCCTGCTGGTCGCGGCAGACCCGCATTGCAGCACCTGGGGCGCGGAATTGGCGGGATAAGGCGGCAAGCCCCTCGCCAGCAGCGGCTTACCTTGGCATAAGCGCCGACAAATGCTGGCCGCCATCCTCCTTTCCGCCCTTGCCATGACGCTGATCGTCGCCGTGCGATACCTGCTGACGAGCGGCGGCTTTGCCTTTGCCACCCGGATCGTGCGTCCCAGCCTGTATGACGGATTGACGCCGCAGATCCGCAAGGAGGTTTACTGGTCGCTGGCATCGGCCGCGATCTACGGCGTGCCCGCAGGCGTGGTGGCCTGGGGCTGGCAGGAACTGGGCTGGACGCGCATCTACACCGACCTCGCTGCCTATCCGCTCTGGTACCTGCCGCTGTCGCTGTTCATCTACCTGTTCGCGCACGATACCTGGTTCTACTGGACGCACCGCTGGATGCACCGGCCCAAGTGGTTCCGCATTGCCCATGCCGTACACCATGCCAGCCGCCCGCCAACCGCCTGGGCGGCGATGAGCTTCCATCCGATCGAGGCGCTGACCGGCGCAATCGTCATCCCCGTGCTCGTCTTCATCGTGCCCGTGCACATCGCCGTGCTGGGGCTGATACTGGCGATCATGACGCTTATGGGCGTCACCAATCACATGGGCTGGGAGATGTTCCCTCGCTGGCTTGTTCATTCCCGCGTAGGGAACTGGCTGATAACGGCCAGCCATCACCAGCGGCACCATGACGAGTATCGCTGCAACTACGGCCTCTATTTCAGATTCTGGGATCGCTTGTGCAAAACCGACCGCGGGCTGGCAAAGCCCTCCTGACCTGTCTCTCCCTCGCCCTGCTTGGCGCCCCGGCATCGCAGCTGGCGGCGCAGGGTGCCCCTCGTGCTGGCGGCGCGCAGGTGGTGATCGAAGTCACCAACCTGCGCAATGAAGATGGCGTTGTACGCGCCTGCATGACCCGTGATGCCCGGCGCTTCCCGCGCTGCCAGGATTCGGCGCAGGGCTACCGCACGGTGGTGCCTGCCGGAGAGGCAGCCACGCTGCGCTTTACCAATGTCGCACCCGGCACCTACGCAATTGCGCTGCTGCATGACGAGAACGACAACGGCAGGGCAGACCGCGTGCTGGGCATGATGCCGCGCGAAGGCTTCGGCTTTTCACGCGATGCGCCGGTCAACATGGGGCCGCCGGATTTCGAGGACGCCGCCATCGAAGTGGGCAGCGGCGACCTGCACCAGACGATCCGCATGCGCTACATGCTCTGATTAATTACGATTTGCGCCGGATTCCCGCCGAAAGGTCCGGCACAACTTCACCGAATTTTTACCAAAAAACGCCAAAGGTGTCTTTGCCACGAAGACATGGAAGGCGATTTTGGCATGGATACATTGCGCGGCAGTTTCGGAGCGCTCGACACGGCAGACCTCGGACCGGGGTTCGATGCCATGGACGACGCGCACGACGACCTGGTCGACAACACGCCGCCCCCGGCGATCGGCACGGACGAGCGCCGCATGCAGGTGCGCGCCTATAATTTCTGGGCCAGCCTGCTGGAAAATCGCAACTTTCCGGCGATCGAGGATCTCGATCCCGATACCCTGCCCGATTTCGGGCCAAACAGCGTGCTGCTGGACTTTTCGCGCGGGATGGAAAACCCCGCCGTGGCCTACCTTGGCGACACCCTGGCCGAGGAATGCGACACCAATGGTGGAGAAATCAGCCAGCTTTCGGACGTGCCGGCACGTTCGCTGCTGAGCCGCATCACCGACCATTACATGCAGATCATCGCCAACCAGGCGCCGATCGGGTTCGAAGCCGAATTCGTGAACCAGCGCGGGGCGACGATCCTCTATCGCGGCATCCTGCTGCCTTTTTCCAGCGACGATGAATCCATCGATTTCATCTATGGCGTCATCAACTGGAAGGAGATGGCCGACAGCGCCGTGACGGACGAGTTGCTGCTGGAGATCGATCAGGCGCTGGAAGCCGAGGATGAGGTCGAGGACGACGATCTGCTTGAAGAACCGCGCCGCCCGGTGGTGGGCGAAATGGTTGATTGGGCCGATGGGCCGGCTACCATCGAGCTGCCCGAACCCAGCTTTGGCAGCGGGGAAAGCGGGGCCGTCGATCCCGCGCAGATGGAACTGGCCGACTGGCTGGCCGCCGCGCGAGAGATGGCACAGGCCGCCCAGAACAGCGAGGAGCGCACCCGCGCCTCGCTCTACGAAGCGGTCTCGCGCGCTTACGATTTTGCCGTCGCCGCGCTGGACGCGCCGGAAGATTTTGCCGAACTGCTCGCCGATTCCGGCCTGACCATGCAGGAACGCGCGCCGATGACGCCGGTGGTGAAGCTGGTCTTCGGCACAGACTACGACAAGACCCGCCTCACCGAATATGCCGCCGTCCTCTCGTGGGCCAGGCGCACCGGGGTCGAGCGCGGCGCGCTGGGCGAACATCTGAAAACCACCGAGGGTGGCCTGAAGGGCATCATCGCCGCCGAACGCGCATACCGCCGCGAACAGGAAGGCAAGCCCGCCGCACCCAAGCCGCGCGGTCCGAAAAAGTCGGTCGTGCGCAAGCTGCGCGCGATGGAGCCGCGCCGGTTCGAATCGCTGGCCGGCGATGGCGAGGAATTCGGCCTGGTGATGATCCGTCGCACCGAAGACGGCGAAGTGGTGATGCTGGGCGAAGTGCCCGCCAGTGCCGCGCTGATCGAAAAGGCCGCCCGCGAACTGTTCGACTAAGTCGTTCTGGGCATTGCCGGGGTAATTGGCTAGCGCAAGCGGCCATGCCCCTGTTTGCCCGGCATCCCCTGCGCCTGCAGCCCTTCTTCGGGCACCGCAGCCATGACCGGCTGGTGCTGTCAGCACGCGCCCTGCACGCCCGCCCGCCGGGCTTCCGGCAGGTCTCTCGCCTGCGCGCCGTGCGCACGCTGGTCGAACAGTTCGTCAGCCACGAGGCGGCCGATATTCCCGTGCGACTGGAACTCCGCAGCGCCACCGAGACGCTGGTGGAACATAACGGCGTCACCAATGCCGAAGGCTATGTCCACTTCGACGTGCCGCTGCAGCCTGCATGGGACTTACCCGAGCATCCGGCGTGGGAACTGGTGCGGCTGCACTGGCAGAACGCGCAGGGACCGCAATCGGTGGAGGCACCGGTGCTCGCCCCCGGCCACGCCAGCGACCTGGCGGTCATCTCCGACATCGACGATACCATTATCGAAACCGGCATTACCGGCGGCCTTGGCGGTGTGCTGCGTAACTGGAAGCGGATATTTGCCGAACTGCCGCACGAACGCGTGCCCGTGCCGGGGGCAGAGACGTTCTACGAACAGCTTGGCGGTGGCCAGCCCCAGGGGGCGGACGGGCATCCCACCCCGCGCATCCCGGCCACCCGACGGCCGTTCTTCTATGTCTCCTCCAGCCCGTGGAACCTGTTCGCCTACCTCGTCGCCTACCAGCGCGTGCAGGGCCTGCCGCTGGGTCCTATCAAGCTGCGCGACTGGGGCCTGAATCAGCAGACCCTGGGCGGTGCCAGCCATGGCGCGCACAAGCAGCAGGCGATCGATGGCATCCTGGCGATGTATCCAAACCTGCGCTTCGCTCTGATCGGCGACGACACACAAGGCGACCTGCCCGCCTTCGCCCACGCGGTACGCCGCAATCCCGGGCGGATTGCCGCGGTGTTCCTGCGCACGGTGTCGCAGCAGGCCTTCTCGGCAGCAGAAGGACAGGCGCGCGCGGCGATCGAGCAGGCAGGCGTGCCGCTCTGGCTGGGGCCGGACTATGCAATGGGGGCGGATTTCCTGCGCGCCATCGGCGTCACGCCTGGCGGGGAGACCGAGCGGATCGTGCGCGCGCTCAGCACACCGCAGGCCTAAATCTTCAGTTCCGGTTCAGGGCCGATAGCGCTAGGTCAAAAGTGCAAAGACATGTTTAGCTTCAAATCCCTCACCGCTCGCCTGATGGCCGTGCTGGCCGCGCTCGCCCTCACAGCGCAAGGCGCTGCTGCGCAAGGCGTCAGCATCCTGCGCGATGCCGAAACCGAACAATTGCTGCAGGACATGGTCGATCCGCTCGCCGAAGCCGCAGGTCTTGGCGAAGGTGCGGTCGACGTGGTCTTGATCAACGATCCCTCGATCAACGCCTTCGTCGCAGGCGGGCAGCGCATCTACGTGCATTCCGGGCTGATCAACGCGGCCGACAGTGCCAACGAAGTGCAGGGCGTGCTGGCGCATGAACTGGGGCACATCACCGGCGGCCATATCAACCGCTTCTCCGAAGGGGCAGGCAATGCCTCGCGCATCACCCTGCTGTCGGCGTTGCTGGCCGTGGGCGCGGCCTTTGCCGGTGGCGGCGAGGCGGCGATGGGCGTGCTGGCTGCCGGACAGCAGGCCGCCATGGGCAGTTTCCTTGCCTTCAGCCGCACGCAGGAAGCCAGCGCTGATGCGGCCAGCGTCGAGTTCCTCGAATGCGCCAAGATCGACGGCGAGGGCCTGATCACCTTCTTCCGCAAGCTGGAGAACCTCGAGTATCGGTACGGCATCCGGCAGGATCGGGACGCCGGCTATTACCGAACCCATCCGCTGACAGGCGATCGCATCGCACGGCTGGAGGACGCATTGGCGAGCGGACATGCGTCGGACGGGCCGCCTTCCGATCTTTACGCCGCGCTTGAGGCAGACCCGCAGTTTGCCGGGGCACAGCAGGTGCACAGCGCCCCGGTCGAATGTCGCAATTCGCCCTTGCCCACCGACGATCTCGAAGAACGCTTCCAGCGCGCCAAAGCCAAGCTTTACGGCTATCTCGCCCCGCCCGAGCGCACGCTGAATGCCTATCCCGACTACATGACCGGTGCGCCCGCGCGCTATGCCCGGGCCTATGCCTACCACCAGCAGGCCCAGGTGGAGGATGCGCTGCGCGAAGTGGATGCGCTGATCGCAATGGATCCGGAAGATCCCTATTTCCTCGAACTGAGAGGCCAGATCCTGCTCGAATCCGGCCATGTCGAGGACGCGCTTCCGCCCCTGCGCGAAGCAACGCGGATGACCGGCTCCAACCCGCTTATCGCATCCAGCCTGGGCCATGCACTGCTCGCCACCGAAGACCCCGCCAACCTGGACGAGGCCGAGCAGGTACTGCGCGCTGCCGTGGGGCGCGACCGGGAAAATCCCTTCGCCTGGTACCAGCTGGGCGTGGTCTACGGCCAGCGCGGCGATTTTCCCCGCGCTCGCTTGGCCAGTGCCGAACAGCAGGTGATGCAGGGCAATTTCGAAGGCGCGCTGGTGAACGCCCAGGCGGCGGAAAACGGCTTGCCCACCGGTTCGCCCGACTGGCTTCGCGCGCAGGACGTAGCGCTGCAGGCGCGCAGCCTGCTTGAACAGCAGCGGGATCGCAACTAGGCCGTATCCATGCGTTCGATTGTCACCATCGCCATTGCCCTTGTCGCCGGTTTTCTCGGCGCTGCCGCCTGGGATTACGCCGGGCTTGGCCCTGATCGCACGCGCGAGGCGCTGCTGGCCAATCCCGAGATCCTTCCCGAGGCGATGCAGGAACTGCAGCGCCGCGACATGGTGGCCCGGATCGAGCCTTTGCGCGACGAACTGGAAGCCCCCTTCCCCGGCGCCGTACTGGGTAACCCAGATGGCGAAATCACACTTGTCGAATTCACCGATTATGCATGCGGTTATTGTCGCATGAGCCTTGACCACGTGAACGAAGTGATTGCCGACAATCCCGACCTGCGGGTGGTCATCCGCGAATATCCCATCCTCTCCGCCGGCAGTGCCGATGCCGCGCGCATGGCGCTGGCCGCAGCCGAGCAGGGTCGCTACGCCGAGTTCCACACCGCCATGTTCGCGGCAGAGAACCTCTCGCCGGAGAATATCGAGCTGGCCGCGCGCCAGTCCGGCGTCGATGTGGAGCAGGCCCAGACCGCGATCGCGGCCGGGGTCTACGACAGCCAGCTGCAGAACAACGTCTTCCTCGCCCAGAACATGGGCCTTTCCGGCACCCCGGCGTGGGTGGTGGGCGACCAGGTGCTGTCCGGCGCCGTCGGTGCCGACACCTTGAGCGCCGCCATCGCCGAGGCGCGCGATTCCTGAGGTGAACCGCCTTGAACGGGAGCCGCCTCCCGCAAATGGCCCGCTGCAAAGTGGCGGAGGCGATAGCAAGATGAACGGCATGACCATGCTGCCGTTCAGCCCCACGCCGTTCTTCGCCGACAAGAACCGCGCTTTCTGGCGGTTGCAGGCGCTGGGCTGGGGCGGGGCGCTGGTATTCCGCGGCGCCACGGTGATCGCCAACGAACGCCCGCTCGATTTCCTGATCGTGGTGCTCATCAGCGCAATTGCCGGCTTTTCGATCAGCACCGTGCTGAGCGTGATCTATTCCAACCTCATCAACCGCAGCCCGCTGGTCACCTGGACGGCGACCGCCGTGGTGCTGCTGATCGCGGTGGCGGTGTCCGCCTTCATCAACGCCTGGACCATCGACGTCTACCAGGGCGGCAGCGAAGCCAGTTTCCTGCAGCTGATGCTGGGCGTGGCCTATATCGACATGACCCTGCTGGGCGCATGGTCGGCGCTCTATTACGCGATCAACTTCTTCCTCCAGGTGGAACAGCAGGCAGACAGACTGGAACGGCTGGAAACGCAGGCCACCAGCGCGCAGCTGGCCATGCTGCGCTACCAGCTGAACCCGCATTTCCTGTTCAACACGCTGAACTCGATCTCCACGCTGGTGCTGCTGGGCGAAACCAAGCCCGCCAACGCCATGCTCACGCGCCTTTCCAGCTTCCTGCGCCACACGCTGGTCAGCCAGCCGGGGGGAAAGGTGACGGTGGCGCAGGAGGTGGAAACGCTGAAGCTTTACCTCGATATCGAGCGCATGCGCTTTGAAGAACGGCTGCGCACCGAATTCAACGTGGGCGACCAGGCCGCACGGGGCCAGATTCCCTCGTTCCTGCTGCAACCGTTGATCGAGAACGCAATCAAGTACGGCGTTTCCGCACAGGAAGAAGGCGCGCGCATCAGCCTGTCGGCGCAGGTGATCGGCAAGATGCTGCGACTGATCGTGTCCGATACCGGGCCCGGCCTGCAAGGCACCCAGCGCAATGCCGAGACACTGGCAGCCACCCCTTCCTCCACCGGAGTCGGCCTGGCCAATATTCGCAACCGTCTGGCGCAGGCCTATGGCGAAGATCACCGTTTCGAGATCGAAACGCCGCCCGACGGCGGCTTCACCGTCATCATCGAACTGCCTTTCGAAGCGAAAGAGGAGGAAGACGATCTTTACGCCCCTGCGAAACTTCCTCGCCCGTCGCGTGTTACCAAAGTTACCGCAGCAACAGGGACCTTGCACACTTCCGAAAGTGACGGACCTTCCGTCCCAGACCCCCGAACCGGAGCCAATGCATGAGCATCCGCACTATCATAGTCGATGACGAGAAACTGGCCATTCAGGGCCTGCAACTGCGTCTTGAACCCTTCAGCGATATCGAAGTGATCACAACCTGCGCCAATGGCCGCGAGGCGATCCGTGCAATCAAGACGCTGAAACCCGATCTTGTCTTTCTCGACATCCAGATGCCGGGTTTCGACGGCTTTTCGGTGGTCAAGGGCGTGATGGAGATCGAACCGCCGCTGTTCGTCTTCGTCACCGCCTACCAGGAACACGCCATCCGCGCCTTCGAGGCCAATGCGGTGAACTACCTAATGAAGCCGGTGGACGAGGACAAGCTGGCCGACACCATCGAACGCGTGCGCGAACGCCTGGCCGAAAAGCGCAGCGCCGAGGAGGCCGAGAAGCTGCGCGACGTGCTGGCCGAAGTCAGCCCCGAAAGCCTCGAGACCATCGTCGAGGGCGAGGATGGTACCAGCCGTTACGAAAAGATGATCAACGTGAAGGATCGGGGGCAGATCTTCCGCGTCGATGTCGACACGATCGAGCATATCGAGGCCGCGGGCGACTACATGTGCATCTACACCGGCGACAATTCGCTGATCCTGCGCGAGACGATGAAGGACCTCGAACGACGGCTGGATCCCAAGACCTTCCAGCGCGTCCACCGCTCCACCATCGTCAACCTCGACCAGGTCCGCCAGGTGCGCCCGCACACCAACGGTGAATGTTTCCTGGTGCTGGATTCGGGGGCGGAGGTGAAGGTTAGCCGGTCCTATCGCGACGTGGTTGCGCGGTTCGTGCATTAGCTTGTCTTGCGAAGCCGCCTCCGCGGCTTCGTCCTCGGTGCTGTTCGCTCCGCCCTTCGGGCTGCGCGGCACCTGCGGGTCGCGCATTCGCGCTCGGTCGGTCGCTGAGCGCGACCGATAGCAGCACCTGTCTTGTCTGGAAGCACAAGAATCGGCGCCTGAAAGGCGACGGAATCGAAGGCGTGGCCGAAGATGGCCATAGGCCACCGCGCGCGACCGCGCGCCGCCCGGTAGGGCGGAAGCCAAGGACGCCGGACGGCGTCCGCCCGGCGCTTGAGGGACTAAACAAGAAGGCGGAGGCAGGTGCGAAAAACAAACAACTTGTCTCGACTAAGCGCCTCGCCCGTGACTAAGACCTCCACATGACCGACTTCACCCTCCCCGGCTTCGACCTTCACGCATTCGTCCGTAGCACCCTTGCCGAAGACCTGGGCGAAGGCCTGCCCGGTGGCGGGGTGGACGTTACCGCCACCAGCGTGATCCCTGCCGACGCGCGGTTCCAGGGGGTGATGGACAGCCGCGATGCCATTACCGTGGCGGGCCTGCCGATTGCCGTCGCCTTCTTCCGCCATCTCGATCCTGACATGCAGATAGACGTGCTGGTGGAGGAGGGCGCGCAGGTTGCCCCCGGCACCGACCTTATGCGCCTTGCGGGCAATGCCCGCGCCATGCTGACGGCAGAGCGCAGCGCCTTGAACACCGTGCAGCACCTCTCGGGCATTGCCACACTGGTGCGCCGGTATGTCGATGCGATGGACAATTCGCACTGCACCCTGCTCGATACCCGCAAGACCATCCCTGGCCTCAGGCACATCGAGAAATACGCCGTGCGCATGGGCGGCGGCAACAACCACCGCATGGGCCTGTGGGATGCGGCGATGATCAAGGACAACCATATCCTCGTTGCCGGAAACGTGGGCGAAGCCGTGCGCCGGGCGCGCGATGCCGGCGTGCAGAACATCATCTGCGAAGTCGACCGGCTGGACCAGATCGAGCCCGCGCTGGCCGCTGGCGCAGACCACATCCTGCTCGACAACATGAGCCCCGAAGTGCTGACCGCTGCCGTCGATATCATCGCCGGACGCGCGAAAACCGAAGCCAGCGGCGGCATCAATCTCGACACCATCCACGCCAAGGCCGCGACGGGGGTGGACTACGTTTCCGTAGGCCGCCTGACACAAAGCGCGCCTGCCGCCGATATCGGGCTGGATTTCACCGTCGAATGAGGTGGATGGCGGCTCTCCCGCTGCTCGTTTTGCTCGCGGTCCCGAGCATGGCCCACGCCCAGGCGTACCAGTGCCGCGTGCCGAGCGACCCCGTCTCGCTGCCGCAGGTCGAACGCGACGGCGTGGTCCGCCAGTCGCGCGTCACCGGCTATACGCTGGCGCTCAGCTGGAGCCCGGAATTCTGCCGCTTCCGCGATGACGAGCCGCGCCATGCCCGCCAGTGCAGCGGGCGGGCAGGGCGCTTTACCTTTATCGTCCACGGCCTGTGGCCCGAAAGCGGTCCCGGCACATGGCCGCAATGGTGCCCCACGCGCCGCCAGCCGAGTAGCGCAGAAGTGCGCGCAAGCATGTGCATGATGCCCGACCTCGCGCTGATCGCAGAGCAATGGGAGAAGCACGGCGCCTGCATGACGCGCGACCCGGACGCCTACCTGCGCGTCACCCGCATCCTGTGGAACTCGCTGCGCATGCCCGATTTCGACCGCCTCTCGCGCCGCAATGGCCTCACCGCGGGCGACATTCGCACGACTTTTGCCGACGCGAACCCCTATTGGGATGCGGAGGACGTAGGCCTGGTGGTGAACGAACGCGGCTGGCTGCGCGAACTGCGCCTCTGCTACGGCGCGGATTTCATGCCGACGGCGTGTGACAGGCAGCGGTTCGGGCCGGATGACGATGAAGAGGTGCGCATCTGGCGGGGGCTTTAATGTCGGATTGTGGGTGGATAGCAGCCGTTAAGCAGCGTTGCCCATCTTGCTGATGCGTAATATGGTTGGCAGATGATGAGAGCGAGGCAATGGACCCGGCTATTGCATGAGATGTGCGTAACCTATGGACACTGTGGTGGCAGAAAACACCTTTCCGATTTTTTGCCTTCCGAAGGCCAGTTAACCGCTGACAATTTTGCCACTCTTGCATTGGAAGCGGAGGAGATTTCCCGCGAGACATCTCCGAAGTACTATGAAGAGCAGCACCGCCTGATCAGCAATCTATTTAAGCAGCATATACGTTCTGAGAGCATTGACTCCTCAATCATTGGCGAAATCTAGCGGCTGCGGCGTTTGATCGATGTCCGCAAATAGCTCTTTGGCGGACATTCCCGGTCATCACCGCCGCCCCTTAAAAAACCCGCGCAGCAATTCCGCCGCCTCCGCCTCGCCCAGTCCCGAATAGATTTCCGGCTTGTGCAGGCATTGGGGCTGCTGGAACACCCGGGCGCCGTGCTCCACCGCGCCGCCTTTGGGGTCGCTCGCGCCGTAATAGAGCCGCGCCAGCCGGGCATGGCTGATTGCGCCGGCGCACATTGAGCAGGGCTCCAGCGTCACGTAGATGTCGCAGCCCGTCAGGCGTTCGTCGCCCAGTTTCTGCGCTGCCATGCGAATCGCCACCATCTCGGCATGGGCGGTGGGATCGGCGTCGGTGCGGGTGAGGTTGTGGCCTTCGCCGACCACCTTTCCATCCTTGACCACCACCGCGCCAACCGGCACTTCGCCGAGTGCGGCCGCCTCGTGCGCCAGTTGCAGCGCGCGCCGCATCGGTTCGGGTTGGGGCCATTTCGCCATGTCTCGTGCGCTACAGCTTCGCTTGACGAATCTCCACCCCCCCTGTATGCGCGCGCCTTTCCCAGCCCGAAAGCTGCTTTGAACAACCGTTTCTAACGAGAGAATTCGCCATGTCGCGCATTTGCGAACTTACCGGCAAGGGCCGCCAGGTCGGCCACAATGTCAGCCACGCCAACAACAAGACCAAGCGCGTCTTTCTGCCCAACCTGCAGAACGTCACGCTGATCAGCGAAAAGCTGGACCGCAGCTTCAAGTTCCGCGTCTCCACGCAGGGCCTGCGCTCGGTGGAACACAACGGCGGTCTCGACAACTGGCTGCTGAAGACCAAGGACGACAAGCTTTCCGCGAACGCCCTGAAGGTAAAGCGCGAGCTGAAGAAGGCCATGGCTTCGTCCGAAGCTGCCTGATCGGCGCTTCACAGCACTGAACACGCGAATGGCGCGTGAGGGGCTAACCCTCGCGCGCTTATTCGTGTGACTTGCGCCATTGCGCGTCTCCTGCCCAGCTGAGCCGCGCCAGCAGCGTGCTCTGGAAGGCGGAGAGATTGTCGTCCGACATCAGCCACAGCTGTATCGTCCCGTCCGCCTCCACGCCCGCCAGCGCCAGCGCCTCGTAATTCTCGCGCGGCAGGATCGTGGCGAGATCCACCAGCAGGTTGATCTCCAGCATAGCGCCATCTTCCAGTTCGCGCGGGTCGGCAATGGCAATGGCAGAGGCGAAGGGCGGCACGCCCCAGCCGAGCCGACGCAGCAGCACGAGCACGCGGCCATCGGGCAGGGCGGCCATGTCGGTGGGGTTGTAATCCCCCGGAATGGTGAAGTCGAAAGCCAGTGGCTCCACGTCCTCGGCAGGATCGGACGGATAGAGAAAGCCCGTTGCCGCGCGTTCCGGCAGGACGATAAAGCGTCCGTCCGGCAAGCGCGCCATCGCTTCTACCCCGCTGTTTGCATACCAGCCCTGCCATTCGGGCGGACGGCGCGAAGCGGCGTATCCGCTGGCGACCGTGAAGCGAATCAGCGAATGCGTGTTCTCGAAGGCCAGCCAGTAATCGCCCGTCGCCGGATCGCGCGTGGTCGCTTCGATATCGGGAACCGTCTGGCTCAATTCCCCGCGATCCCAGACATTGGCGATGCGCGCATCGCGCGCTTGCCGCCGGCCCGGCGCGGCGAAGGTCAGCATCTTTCCGCGATCGGAAAAGGCGCGCAAGGTGGACTCATCCAGCACGAGCAAGGCCGAATAGCCGCCAAAATCAATTCGCGGACTGGAAAGCTGCCACACCCCTTCGCGGGTGAAGCCGCTGCTGCTGGCGGCGGCAGGTAGGTCACTGATCGCGGAAACGCTCAGCTGGACATCCACTCCGCCAGGGATCTGGCTCCGCCAGAAGGTGCCCGGAGCCAGCGCCACGGCAATCAGCGCCGCTGCGGCCAGTCTGCGCCTTCTCATGCCCCGCCAGCCCTGGGTCAGGGCATGGGGCCGGTGAACAGGATCGGGTCGAGCCGCGTCAGGTGCCACTTCAGGCTCCAGTGCAAGTGCGGCCCCGTAGCCCGGCCCGAGGACCCGATGCGGCCCAGCACCTGGCCCTGTTCCACCCGGTCGCCCACCGCCACGTCAATCTGCGAGAGGTGGAGAAAGGCGCTGTTGAGCCCGGCGCCGTGGTCGATAATGAGGAGATGTCCTTCGAGGCTGAACGGCTCACGCGCGGCCAGCGTTACCACTCCGGCGGCTGGTGCCACGAAGGGATCGCCGCTACGCCCGGTGGTGATGTCGATGCCCGAATGATAGCTGCCCGGTTCGCCGCGATAGATTCGCTGCGAACCGAACCGGCCCGATATGCGTCCGGCCAGCGGCCAGATGAAATCCTGCTTCCAGCCGTCGGTGTCGGAATTGGCGGTGCGCGCGTCCCAGATCGCATCGAGCTCGGGCTGGCGGCGACGCATGAAGCTCTCGCTCGCCCCGCCTGCGCGGCGGGCGACGTTGACGCGCTCGATATTCCATGCTCGCGGGGAAACGGCCAGCTCGCTGGTGACAGTGGTGCCGTCCGCCATGGTGGCGACCAGCAGGTCTGAAGGCCCTGCATCGCGATCGAAGGCGGCAAAGAAACTGCCGTCCTCGGCCAGCGTCAGCGGTGTTTCGCCCAACCTGGCGGAAACCGCACGGCTGGGAACTTGCCCGCGAATCCAGCCGCCCTGGGTCAGTTCGCCGACATAGGTGAAATCACTGCGGATGGCCGGGGCAGGTGGCTCTGCCTCGGCAGCGGGGGCCAGTTCCGGCGCGGTCGCTGTCGCAGCAGGATCGCCTTCCGCATTGGCAGGCTGCGCGCCGCAGCCGACCAGCAGCAGCAGCGCCGTGATTGCAAGGGCTGGAATGCGCTCGGGCCTCACAGGTCCTCGAGCGCGCGGCGGGTGGACAGTTCCGCGCTGGCATAGGCTTCCTGGCGCTCGACGCTCCAGTAGCGCAGCTCTTCCAGCGACACGGCAACGCCGCTCATCGCGCAGACGACGAAATGGCCGGGTTTGACGACCCGAAAGCCGTTGGGGCCGTACATCAGCGTGGCGACCTTATCGGAGGATGACATCAACATGTTGACCTATGTAGTGCGCCAAGGCTTTCGGCGCAATTTACGGATGCAGGCATTTCGCCCCTAGAGCAGCTTCGGCTGGCCGCTTTCGGGGGCCTCCCTAGGGCGTTTCGGCCTTTTCGGCGTTGAACCGGGGACGACCTGCAGGCTGCCATCGGCAAATTCCAGCGTGAGCAGCGCCTGCCGCGCGGCCTCGGCCTGCGAGGATATCACCGGATGGCCTTCGGCACTCACCAGCGCATAGCCGCGCTTCAGCGGCGCCTTGGGGTCAAGCTGCAAGCGCAGACGTTCAAGCGCGGCGAGCCGTTCGTGCTTGTCGGCGATGGGGCGGGTGATCAGCGCTGGCGCAAGCCGCGCGGCGGCAAGACGATGGCGTGCGTCACGCAAATTGCCGCGCAGGATGGCGGGCGAAAGGCGCAGGTCTGCCAGGCGCTCGCGCCCCTTGGCGGCGCGGTCCACCAGCCCCCGGCGCAGGCGTTCGCCCAGGTCGTCCAGCTTCTGCGCGTGGGGCTGCAGCAATTGCTCGGCTTGCGGCAGCCGGTCGGCGCGAGCCGACAGGCGTTCGCGGCCCAACTCCACCGGACGCAGCACCACCTTGCGCTGACGCAGCGCCAGATCGGCGATCGTCGCCTCCAGCTCGCGCAGCACCGGCACGGCGATCTCGGCGGCTGCCGTGGGGGTAGGCGCACGGCGGTCCGCGGCATAGTCGCACAGCGTGGTATCGGTCTCGTGCCCCACTGCGCTGATCACGGGGATCGGGCTTTCCGCCACCGCGCGCACCACGATCTCTTCGTTGAAGCTCCACAGGTCCTCGATCGAGCCGCCGCCACGCGCGACGATCAGCAGGTCCGGGCGGGGTACCGGGCCACCTTCAGGCAAGGCACCGAAACCACGCACTGCGTCCGCCACCTGTCTGGCCGCGCCTTCGCCCTGCACCAGCACCGGCCAGACGATCACGTGGCTGGGAAAGCGGTCTGCCAGCCGGTGCAGGATATCGCGGATCACCGCGCCGGTGGGTGACGTCACCACGCCAATCACGCGCGGGGCGAAGGGCAGGGGGCGCTTGCGCTCAGGCGCAAACAGCCCTTCGGCTTCCAGCCGCGCCTTGGTCTTCTCCAGCAGCGCGAGCAGCGCGCCTTCGCCGGCGATCTCCATGCGCTCGATCACGATCTGGTATTTCGACCGTCCCGGATAGGTGGTCAGCTTGCCGCTGGCGACGACTTCGATGCCGTCTTCCGGCTGGAAGGCGAGGCGCGGCACCGCGCTCTTCCACATCACCCCGTCGAGCACCGCCTTCTCGTCCTTCAGCGCCAGGTAGACATGGCCCGAGGCCGCACGCTTCACCCCCGAAAGCTCGCCCCGCACGCGCACGAAGCCGAAGCGATCCTCCACCGTGCGCTTCAGCGCTTGCGAAATATCGGTGATCGAAAGCGGCGCGGAATTGTCGCCTGCTTCGCTGGTCGCTAACAGCCGGTCGTCCGAAGAATCGTCGTAGGGAGTGCTTTGCGCCATGAATATCCTTGTGCTGGGTGGAGGCGGCCGTGAACATGCCCTGTGCTGGAAGCTGGCGCAATCCGCTGCCATCGCTTCGGATGGAGGAAAGCTCTACGCCGCACCCGGCAATCCCGGCATTGCCGAATGCGCCGAACTGGTTGCGCTCGACGCGACAGACCATGCCGCCGTGGCAGCTTTCTGCGATGAGAACACCATCGGCCTGGTGGTGATCGGCCCCGAGGCACCGCTGGTCGACGGCCTGGCCGATTCCCTGCGCGCCGCCAACATCCCGGTCTTCGGCCCGTCGAAGGCCGCCGCGCAGCTGGAAGGCAGCAAGAACTTCACCAAGGCACTGTGCGACCGCGCAGCCATCCCCACTGCGGGCTATGTCCACTGCACTTCGCTGGCACGGGCGAAGGCCGCGCTCACCACTTTCGCCCCGCCGTTCGTGCTCAAGGCGGATGGCCTCGCCGCAGGCAAGGGCGTGGTGATCGCCGAGAGCGAGGAGCACGCCATCGAAGCGTTGGAAGACATGTTCGGTGGAGCCTTTGGCGCGGCGGGCGCGGAAGTCGTGATCGAGGAATTCATGGCGGGCGAGGAAGCCAGCTTCTTCGCTCTGACTGACGGCGAAACAGTCATCCCCTTCGGCACCGCACAGGATCACAAGCGCGTGGGCGACGGCGACACCGGGCCCAACACCGGAGGCATGGGCGCCTACAGCCCCGCGCGCGTGCTGACCGAGGACCTGATCGCGGAAACGTTGGAGCGCATCATCTTCCCGACCGTGCGGCAGATGCGCCAGGACGGCACACCCTATGTCGGCGTGCTCTACGCCGGGCTGATGCTGACAGATGAAGGCCCCAAGCTGGTGGAATACAACTGCCGCTTCGGCGATCCCGAATGCCAGGTGTTGATGATGCGGCTGGCAAGTGACCTCGCTGAATACATGCTCGCCTGCGCGAACGGCACGCTAGCCAGGCTGCCCGAGCCGAGCTTTGCCGAAGATACCGCGATGACGGTGGTGATGGCAGCCTGCGGCTATCCCGGCACGCCGGAAAAGGGCGGCGTGATCGACCTCGACGATGCCGAAGCCGAAGGTGCCAAGATCTTCCACGCCGGCACTGCACTGAACGACGGCCAGCTGGTGGCCAATGGCGGGCGCGTGCTCAACGTCACCGCTTGCGGCGCGGACACTCGGGCAGCACAGGCCGCAGCCTATGCAGCCGTGCGCAAGGTGGACTTCCCCAGCGGCTTCTGCCGCAGCGACATCGGCTGGCGCGAGATTGCGCGAGAGAGATAGTCTTGCCCCACGCCGCAACCCGCCTAGACTGCCGGACAACCGGACAGCGGGAGAGGGCGGGTTGGCCATGAATACCGATGAGAATTGCAGCGCATCGCTGCACCATACTGCCATTACCCGCCGCACCATCCTGGGCGGCATGGCGGCGCTCCCGGTGGTGGCCTGTGCGCGCCCCCTGGGGGCACAGGCGCAAGGCGCTGGCCTCTCTGGCGAACTCATCACACTGGGCACGCAGGGCGGACCCAACTTCGGGCCGACCCGCAGCGAAAGCGCCAATGCCCTGCGCGTGGGTGAACACCTGTTCCTGATCGATTGCGGATACGGCACGCTGGCCAGCATGGTCGCCAATGGCCTGCGCCATCAGGATGTCGACGCGATTTTCATCACGCATCTGCACGACGACCATTCATCCGACCTGGCGCCGATCCTCACTCACATGGCGACGCAAGGGCGCGGGCGCGATGTGGTGATCTATGGCCCGGTGGGCACCCATGCCTATGTGCAGGGAATTCGCGATGCGCTGACGCCCAATGCCGTGATACGCACGCTGGACGAAGCTCGCCCCGCTGGGTTTCTCGACTTCATCCACTCGGTCGAAGTGGGCGAGGGCGATATTCCCATCCGCGAGGCTGGCCTGCGGGTATCCTGCGCCGAGAACACCCATTACCCCGCCGATATCGACGGGCTGGAGACGCAGAAAAGCTATGCCTACCGCTTCGACTGGGGCGGTTCGAATGGGGGGCGCTCGATCGTGTTCTCGGGCGACACCACTTGGTCTGACAAGCTCGTCACGCTGGCGCATGGCGCGGATGTCTTCGTGTGCGAAGTGTTGGAGCCTGTATCCATGCGCCGCGCGTTCGACGCCATGGTGGCAGGCGGAGCCTTCGCCGGGGCAGAGGAAGGCGTGTGGCGGCACATGATCGACACCCACGCCACGCCCGAACAGGTCGGCCGCATGGCTGCGGAGGCCGGAGCAGGGCGTGTTGTGCTAACCCATTTGGCGCCAGGTGCGCTATTGGATGTGCCGGATAGCACCTATACCGAAGGTGTGGTGCAGCATTTCAGCGGGCCTGTGCTGGTAGCGGTGGACGGGATGCTCGTCGCGATCTGAGCCCGCCCGGCTTTCCTACACGGCGCGCCGATTGCACACCGGCGCCATGGCCCTGAACATCCCTCGACCCCGCACGAAACCGCGGGATTCAGGCCCCTGGGTTTTTCACCCCGGGACAGTGTTCCATGTGTTCCACATTAGCGGGAATGCAGGCCCTGATCCGCAAAGCCGGTCAGCCCAGCTTTTCGGCCATCAGCTTGGCCAGGTCCGTTTCCGGACGCGCGCCATAGTGGCTGATGATCTCTGCCGCCGCGATCGCGCCGCGCTTCAGGCACCTGGCGGGCTCCTCGCCGCGCACATGGCCGAACAGGAAGCCGGCGGCGAACAGGTCGCCCGCGCCAGTGGTGTCGACCACCTTTTCAACCGGCTCTGCCGCGACCTTGTAGACTTCGCCGCCGGTGGCGCAGATCGCGCCCTTCTCGCTGCGGGTGACGACCAGCACGGGCACCTTGTCCTTCAGCGCGGCAACGCCCGCGTCGAAATCGGCTTCACCGGTCAGCGCGCCCAGTTCCACTTCGTTGGCGAACAGGATGTCGATCATGCCATCGTCGATCAGCGCGCGGAAATCGTCGCCGTAGCGATCGATCACGAAAGCGTCCGACAGGGTGAAGGCGACCTTGCGGCCCGCTTCCTTTGCCGCCTTGATCGCCGCACGCATGGCACTGCGCGGCTCTTCGGGATCCCACAGGTAACCTTCGAGATAGAGGATCTCGGCCCCGCCGATGGCCTCTTCGTTCAGCGCTTCGGCCGGCAGGAACTGGCTGGCGCCGAGGAAGGTGTTCATCGTGCGCTGGCCATCGGGCGTGACGAAGATCAGGCACCGCGCGGTGGGCGGCTCCCCTTCGCGCGGCGTAGTGTCGAAATCGATGCCCACGGCGCGGATATCGTGGGCGAAGACATTGCCCAGCTGGTCGTCCGCCACCTGCCCAACAAAGGCACATTGCGCGCCCATTCCCGAAAGGCCTGCCAGCGTGTTGGCCGCAGACCCGCCTGAAATCTCCTTTGCCGGCCCCATCGCATCGTAAAGGTCCTTCGCCTGTCCGGCATCGACCAGCATCATGCCGCCCTTGGTCATGCCAAGCTCGTCCACCAGTTCATCCGAGGCGGGAGCCATCACATCGACAATGGCATTGCCGATGGCGATTACGTCGTAACGGGGGGCAGTCATGCAGTCTCCGATTGAGCTTCTCTATGGTTTTCCGGTGCGATCGCACCGCGCGGCGTTGACTTGGCCGATGGGCCGCGCAATCGCAAGAACCTATGGGCTTGCCTGTCACATCTTTGGCCACCTCGCTGGGTCTTGGCTTGCGCCAGATGTTCGACGGCGCGGTACTGCGCGTGCTGCTGAAAAGCGTCGGCGTAACGATCGTGCTGTTCGTAGTGGTGGCAGCGGGCGGGTGGTTCGCGCTCGATGCGCTGCTGTCGTGGGGCGGGCTGGAAGACACGCTGTTCAGCGGCGCTGGCGCAGTTCGCGGGGCGCTTTCGGCGCTGCTGGCGCTGGTCGGGCTGTGGCTGGTGTGGCGCGTAGTGGCCATGGCCGTGATCCAGTTCTACGCCGACGAGGTGGTGCGGGCGGTGGAGGCGCGGTACTATCCGCAAGAGGCCGATACCGCGCGCGAGCTGTCGCTTGCCGAAGAACTGCGGAACGCGCTGCGAAGCGCGGGCAGGGCGCTGCTCGCCAACCTAGTGGCGCTGCCTTTCGCCTTTGTGCTGCTGTTCACCGGGATCGGCACCTTCGTGCTGTTCTTGGCTGTGAATGCCGTGCTGGTGGGGCGCGAATTGCAGGACATGGTGTGGCTACGCCATTGCCACAAGCCCGATGCCTGCGCGCCGGTAGGGCGGGGCGAGCGGTTACTGCTGGGTGCAGTGATTGCGGCCATGCTCGCGGTGCCCTTTGTCAACTTCCTAGCGCCAGTGCTGGGGGCGGCATCGGCAACCCATCTCGTCCATCGCAATTCGCGATCAGTGAAAGCCGCCTGACATGCGCCTGATTTCCACCCTCCTGCTAGCCGCATCGCTCTCGGCCTGCGCCACAACACCACGGCAATCGGCGCCGCCCGCGCCGCCGCGCACGGTGGAACCGCAAGTTGTGCCACCCACCGCTCCGCCGCCGCCTGCGCCGGTAGCGGGTTTCCGCATTCCGGAGATCATGCAGGGCCCGGGGCTGGGCGGGATCATCCGCGAGGCCGCGCCCACGCTGATCGCACGCTTTGGCCAGCCGCGGCTCGACACGCCCGAAGGCGACATGCGCAAGCTGCAATTCCGCGGGCAGGCCTGCGTGCTCGATATCTACCTCTACCCACTCGCCCCGAATACCGAGCCGGTGGCGACATGGGTGGAGGCGCGCCGCGCCAGCGATGGAGCGGCGGTGGACCGGCTCGCCTGTATCCAGGCCCTCTCGCGCCCCCGCTGAGACGGGAAATCGCGGTTTGGTAACCTGAATTTAAGCCTGTTGCGGCATGTCATGGCCACGACAGGAGGATTTTCGTCCCATGAGTTTTGAATTCGCCGAAATTGCCCGGCACGCCGCCGCCGACCGCGCCATCAGCGCCGATGAAATCCGCGCGCTGCGCGGTGCAGGCTGGGCCGATGGCAAGATGACCCGCGACGAGGCGGAAATCGTCTTCGCCACCGAACACGCGATCGACAACCCGTCGCGCGAATGGTCCGACTTCTTCGTCGAGGCGATCCAGAACTACGTGCTCAACGGCAGCGACCCGCGCGGTTTCGCCAGCCATGAAGAAGCGCAGTGGCTGATCGGCCAGGTCGAGATCGACGGCAAGGTCTGCTCGATGACCGAGCTGGAGCTGCTCACCCGGATCATCGAACGCGCGCAGAACGTGCCCGAAACGCTGAAAGCCTACGTGCTGGGCGTGATGGAGCGCGCAGTGCTGGAAGGCACCGGCCCCACGCGCTGCGGCGGCGAACTGTCGGATACGCACGTCAGCGCGGCAGAATGCCGGATCATGCGCCGCGTGGTGTTCGGCCAGGCGAGTGATCGCCCCGCTGCCGTCAGCCGCCGCGAAGCCGAAGTCATGTTCCGCATCAAGGATGCCGTTGCCGGCGCCGACAATGCACCTGAATTCAAGCGCCTGTTCGTACAGGCGGTGGGCAACTACCTGATGGGATTCGCTCACGCCAGCAGCCAGCTGAGCCGCGAACGCCAGCTGGAACTGGAAGCTTTCGTGGCCGACAACAAGGTGCGCGTGGGCCACTTCATGGGCCGCATGGCGAAAGAGGCACCCAATGCCTTCGGCGTGGTCTTCGGCAAGAAGGACGCTGGCCCCAGCCGCGAAGATCTGGTGGCCGCCGCTGCAGAAGTCACCGGTGCCGAAAAGGACTGGCTGGAGCAGCAGATCGCCGAAAGCGGCAAGGTGGACGAATACGACCAGGCGCTGCTGGAATTCATCGCCGAGGAAACCGGCGAGGCCTGACGTCTAGTCGAAGTCCAAAGGGGCTTCGGCGCCACCGGGTCGAGGGGTCGGCCCCTTTGGCGAGATTACCGGCATGGGAACGCCTGCTTCGGGTGGACGGTTGTTGCGCTTGACCATCTCGAGCAGATGGCGAGTCTTGCGCATGATGTCGCCGTTTTCAACCAGCTTGCAGCGCAGGACGTTGATGGCCTTGGCGTCTGAAGCATCGGCCTGACGAAGGGCCGCCAGCAGTCCGGCACGCTCCTCCCTGGCCATGCCGATCAGCTTGAGAACGCCCTCGGTTCCTGGGTTGACTCGCGGTTCCATGTGGTTGTCATACCATGAAACTTTCGCCGCAGCCACAGGCACCCTTGGCATTGGGGTTGTCGAACACGAAACCGGCGGTGAAATCGTCTTCCACCCAGTCCATCGTGCTGCCGACAAGGTAGAGCACGCTGGCGCCGTCGATGTAGAAGGTGCCGCCGGGCGTCTCGATCTTCTCGTCGAAGGCCTGTTCCTCGCTGACGTAGTCGACCGAGTAGGCCAGCCCCGAACAACCGCGGCGCGGAGTCGACAGCTTGACGCCGATGGCATCGTCGGGAGCCTTGGCCATAAGGTCCGCCACGCGCTGCTCGGCAGCGGGCGTCAGGATCACGGCAGCCTTGGGGGCGGGGCGGGTCTTGGTCTCGGTCATATCAGTTTCTTCTGCCAGAACAGGGCGGTGCCGGTTGCGGGATCAAGCGCATAGTCCCCGTAACCGCACTTTTCGTAAAGCGCCTTGGCGGTATGGTTGCCGCTGAGCACTTCCAATGTGATCTTGCAGGCACCGCGCTTCAAGGCCTCGGCTTCCACCGCCTGCATCAGCGCCCTGCCGATCCCGGTGCCGCGATGGCCGGGCAAGACTGCCATATCGTGGATGTTGATCAGCGGCGCGGCAGCGAAGGTGGAGAAGCCGGTGAAGCAGTTGGCAAGGCCCACAGGCACGTCGTCTGCCCTCGCAATCAGCGAGAAGGCGCCGGGGAACGAGGCCAGTGCATCCACCAGAGTATCGCGCGTTTCCTGCGACAGCGGCTCACCGCCGCCCATGGGATCGCGGGCATAGGCATCGAGCAAGGCGACCAGCGCCGCGCCATCGGCCGGATCGGCATAGTCGGCCAGCGAGACCGTAAGGGTGGGGGCAGACAGGCTCACAGCATCCCCAGTTCGAGGCGGGCCTCGTCGCTCATCTTCGAAGGGTCCCACGGCGGATCCCAGGTAACCACCACTTCGGCATCGCGCACGCCGGGCAGGCCCATCACGCGCATTTCGATCTCGCCGGGCATGGTTTCAGCCACCGGACAATGCGGAGTGGTGAGCGTCATCGTCACCTTGACGTCGGCATCCTCGGCGATCTCGACGTTGTAGATCAGGCCGAGGTCATAGATGTTCACCGGAATTTCCGGATCGTAGATGTCCTTCAGCGCCTCGATCACTGCCTGGTGCAGTTCGCCGCCCGGCTCACCGGGAGCCACGCCTTCGGGCTTTGCCTGCAGGAACCCTTCGAGATAGTCGCGCTTGCGCTCCAGCTTTTCGCCGACGGTTTCTGCTTCCGGCAAGGGTGCGTCCGACACGCGGGCGCGCGGCGGCTTCTGCACCACTTCCTCGGTGGGCGAGGGGGCCGCGATAAAGTCTTTCTCGTCCTTCTGATTTTCCATCAGCCGAAAATCCTCTTGGTGCGTTCGATGCCGCGGATCAGCGCGGCGACGTCATCTTCAGCGGAATAGATGCCAAAGCTGGCGCGAGCGGTGGCGGGCACGCCCAGCTTCTCCATCAGTGGCTGCGCGCAGTGGTGACCTGCGCGGATCGCCACGCCTTCCTCGTCAAGGATCGTCCCAAGGTCATGCGGGTGCACGCCATCGAGCATGAAGCTGACGATCCCGGCACTGTCTTCCGGCCCGTACAGCGTCACATCGTTCATGCCACGCAGCGCCTCGCGCGTCTGGCGCACCAGGTCGGCCTCGTGCGCGTGGATCGCCTCGAGCCCGATGGCCGCCACGTAGTCGCAGGCCGCCGCAAGGCCGATCGCCTCGACAATGGCGGGCGTGCCGGCCTCGAACCGCTGCGGCGCAGGGGCATAGGTGGTCTTGTCAAAGGTGACCTTGTCGATCATCGCCCCACCGCCTTGCCACGGGGGCATGGCCGCCAACAGGTCTGCCCGGCCCCACAGTGCGCCGATGCCGGTGGGGCCGTAGAGCTTGTGCGCTGAAAAGGCATAGAAGTCGCAATCGAGCGCGGCGACATCTACCGGCACGCGCGGCACGGCCTGGCATCCATCGAGCAGCAGCTTTGCGCCCACGCCGTGGGCCAGGTCTGCCGCGCGCTTGCCGTCCACCACGCTGCCAAGCACGTTGGAGACATGGGCGAAGGCGACCATGGTGTGCTCCGGCGTGAGCATGGCCTCGGCCGCATCGAGATCAATCCGCCCGTCCTCGGTAAGCGGGCAAACGTCCACCTGCCAGCCGGCCAGCTGCCACGGCACGATGTTGGAATGGTGCTCCAGCTCCGACAGTAGCACGCGGCCCCGAGAACCATTCTGGGCCGGGTAGCTGTAGGCCAGCAGGTTGATCGCCTCGGTCGCGCCGCGGGTGAAGATAATCTCTTCCTCGCGCCCGCCGATGAACTGCGCCACCCGCCGTCGCGCGGTTTCGAACGCCAGCGTCATGTCGGCAGAGCGGGCATAGACGCCGCGATGGACCGTGGCATAGTCAGCGCCGAGGGCGCGTGTGATCGCATCGATCACGGTTTGCGGCTTCTGCGCTGTCGCCGCCGAATCGAGGTAGTGCCACGGCGTACCATCGGCATTGAGCAGGCCGGGGAACTCGGCCTTTCGGGAAATGGTTTGCGCTACGGACACAGGTCGCGGCTCCATCCCGGGTTCTCCCCGCGCGCGCAATTGTAGCGAATGCCAGCCTGGATCACGCGGTAGCCGATATCTGTCTGGCCGAGCACAATGCGCCACTGCTCGCCGCGAACCGAATCGTCGCGATAGCCATCGGTCGTTACCAAGGCCAGGCGCGTACCCACCCCCGATGCGTCGCGGCCGATCTCGGTCTCAACCACCGCACCTTCGATGTTGGACCTGTCAAGATAGTGTTCGATTGCATCCTCGACCGACTGGAACACCCGCCCCGGCGTCGCCAGCGGAGTATAGGCACTAGCCGGTGGCGCAGCCACCACTGGCACCGTTTCGCAGGCCGCCAGGGCAAGCGGCAGGGCAATGATGGCAAAGGATCGCATCATGTCCTTTTCTCCAGAACCTCCAAGGCGGCCTCGAGCAGGCGTTCTGCCTCTTCCTCGTCCTCCAGCGCAGCCAGCGCATCGGCGATGAAGGCGCGGATCAGCAGGCGCTTGGCAACATCGGGCGCAAGGCCGCGGCTGGCCATGTAATAGCGCGCCATTTCGTCCATCTGGCCGATGGCCGCGCCGTGGGCGCACTTCACGTCGTCGGCGAAAATCTCGAGCTCGGGCTTGGCGTTCGCACTGGCGCCCTTTTCCAGCACCAGCGCCTTGAAATCCTGCGCCGCATCGGTGCGCTGGCCAAGCCGGCCAACGTTGATGGCACCCAGGAAATTGCCCGTCGCTTCGCCCCAATGCACCGCGCGCACCACCTGGTTGGAGGTCGCCTCGGGCGCATCGTGGGTAGTGCGGGTAACGATCTCGCGCACGGCGTGGCCGCCGCCGATGGTGACGCCGCCCAGTTCGAAATGGGCGCCTTCGGCAAGGTCGGTCTCCACCTCGACGCGGCAATAGTCGCTGCCGGTGACGACGACGAACAGCTCTGCCCGCGCACCTTTGCCGACGCTCAGGCGGATACGATGCAGTTCGGGCGCATCGCTGCCGACCACCATGCAGTGGCGCTGGCTCTCACCGGCGGCCAGCGATACCTCTTTCCAGTGGTCAAGCGCATCCGCGCCGAGCTTTGCAACGGCATCGATATCGGCATAGCGCCAGCCTTCGTCGCGCGTGGTGGGAAGTGCGGTCATGCCGCCATCACCTCGTCATAGCCCTCGTCTTCCAGCTGGCGCGCAAGGTCCGGCCCGCCGGTCTTCACGATGCGGCCAGCAGCCAGAATGTGTACCTTGTCGGGCTGCACGTAGTCGAGCAGGCGCTGGTAGTGCGTGATCAGCAGCACGCCCTTGTTCTGGCTGCGCATGATCGCGTTGATGCCTTCGCCCACCACTTTCAGCGCGTCGATATCAAGGCCGCTATCGGTCTCGTCGAGCACGGCGAAGGAGGGATCGAGGATGCCCATCTGCACCATCTCGTTGCGCTTCTTCTCACCACCGGAGAAGCCGACGTTCACCGGGCGCTTGAGCATCTCCATGTCGAGCCTGAGCAGTCCAGCCTTTTCCTTGGCGAGCTTGAGGAATTCACCGCCCGACAGCGGCTCCTGGCCGCGGCTCTTGCGCTGTGAGTTCAGCGCCTCGCGCAGGAACTGGACGTTGGAGACGCCGGGAATCTCGACCGGATACTGGAAGCCGAGGAAAAAGCCTGCCGCCGCGCGCTCGTGCGGTTCCATGGCGAGCAGGTCCTGCCCCATGAACGTGGCAGAGCCTTGCGTGACTTCGTAACCGGGCCGTCCGCCCAGCACATAGGCCAGCGTGGACTTGCCCGCGCCGTTCGGCCCCATGATCGCGTGGACTTCGCCCGCGTTCACTTCGAGCGAAAGGCCCTTGAGGATTTCCTTGCCGTCGATTTCGGCGTGGAGGTTTTCAATCTTCAGCATCAGTCGTTCCGTGTCTTGTTGCGGGGCGGACCATTGCCCGCGCGGTCGTAGCGGGGGCGGGTCTGCCGGGGGTTTTCTGCAAGGTGCTTGCGACGCGCCTCGTCCTTGTCGGCAATGCGCTGGCGCATGCCCAGCGTGATGCGCTGAAGCACCTCGTCCATGTTCTCGAGCACGTCTGCGGCCTTCAAGTGCATCACCTTCACGCCAACGGCTTCCAGAGACTTGTCGCGGCGGCGATTGAGCTTTTCGTCGTCGCCTTCCTCGTCGATCACGATGGCCATGCCGAGATTGTGGCAATTGAAGTCGACAATCGCGCTGCCGACCACGGCGAACCGCTTGAAAGTGTACTTGCCAAGGTCCGCCTTGGAGAACCGCTCGGCCAGCGCCTTGTGCGCTTCGGACGCATGGCGGCGCAACTTGCGCGCCTGCTCGTGCAGGTTGTCGAGCCGCTTGTCGGAGATTTCCCAGCCACGGCCCTTTTTCTTGAGCGCGGGGGCTTCGGAATCCGAGGTGTCGCGGAGGTTGAGGGTCTTACGTTCAGTCACTGCACCTCCCCCTCAGTTCGCGTTGCGATCAAGGCTTCAGCGAGTCCATCCTGCATTGTATCGTATTCTTCCAAGGTATCTTCAAACACGGGAACCGCCTTGAGTCGAAGAGCGCGCTGCCTTTCTTGCGAACAGTCTTGACGAACAATTTCCAACTGGTCGTCTATCGAGCCAGCGGACAAGTCTAGTCCATCGACGGCGTCATCGATGCACCTAGCGTGTTCGACGACGGCCGTCTGAATGTCTTCGAAGGGGGGCATGGAATCTGACTGAGCTCCGCAAGCGCTCATCAGTGCTATACCGCTCAAGACGCCAAGCAATTTCACCCCACACTCCCCTCAAGCGAGATCGCCAGCAGCTTCTGCGCTTCGACGGCAAATTCCATCGGCAGCTCTTTCAGCACTTCCTTGGCGAAGCCGTTGACGATCAGCGCCACGGCCTCTTCCTCGCCCAGGCCGCGTTGCATGGCGTAGAACAGCTGGTCGTCGCTGATCTTGCTGGTGGTCGCCTCGTGCTCGATCTGGGCGCTGGGGTTCTTCACCTCGATATAGGGCACGGTGTGCGCGCCGCAGGTGGAGCCGAGCAGCAGGCTGTCGCACTGGGTGAAATTGCGGACGTTGTCGGCATTGGCGCCGACGCGAACGAGACCGCGATAGGTATTGTTGCTCTTGCCCGCCGAAATCCCCTTGGAGATGATCGTCGAGCGCGAACCCTTGCCGTTGTGAACCATCTTGGTTCCTGTATCGGCCTGCTGGTGGTTATTCGTAACCGCGACCGAGTAGAACTCGCCCACGCTGTCTTCGCCGTTGAGCACGCAGCTGGGATACTTCCACGTCACCGCGGAGCCGGTTTCGACCTGCGTCCAGCTGATCTTCGAGCGCGCGCCCTGGCACAGGCCACGCTTGGTGACGAAGTTGTAGATCCCGCCCTTGCCTGTCGCATCGCCGGGATACCAGTTCTGCACCGTGGAATACTTGATCTCGGCATCTTCCATCGCGACCAGTTCCACCACGGCGGCATGCAGCTGGTTCTCGTCGCGCTGCGGCGCGGTACAGCCTTCGAGATAGGACACGTAAGAGCCCTTCTCGGCAATGATCAGCGTGCGTTCGAACTGGCCGGTATTCTCGGCATTGATGCGGAAATAGGTGGACAGCTCCATCGGGCAGCGCACGCCTTCGGGCACGTAGACGAAGGTGCCGTCCGAAAAGACCGCGCAGTTCAAGGTGGCAAAGAAGTTGTCGTGCTGCGGCACCACCTTGCCCAGCCACTTCTTCACCAGCTCGGGATATTCGCGGATCGCCTCGCTGATGGAGCGGAAGATGACACCTGCCGCCTCTAGCTCCTTACGGAAAGTGGTGGCGACGCTGACTGAATCGAACACCGCGTCCACCGCGATCTTTTTTTCCGCCTTGGGATTGCTGGCGCCCTTCACGTTGGCGAGCAGTTCCTGCTCCGCCACCGGGATGCCCAGCTTGTCGTAGACGGCCTTGATCTCGGGATCGAGCTCATCGAGCGATTCCAGCTGCGGCTTCTTCTTCGGCGCGGCGTAGTAATAGGCGTCCTGGTAGTCGATTTCGGGATAGCCGAGCTTGGCCCATTCGGGTTCGGCCATCTGCTGCCACAGGCGGAAGGCCTTCAGGCGCCATTCCAGCATCCATTCCGGCTCGTTCTTCTTGGCCGAGATGAAGCGCACCGTGTCCTCGTTCAGGCCCTTGGGCGCGAACTCGGTTTCGATATCCGCGTGCCAGCCGTGCTCGTACTCGGACAGCTTCGCAGCGGCCTCCTTGGCCTCGCGGTCCATTTCGGTGCGATCCTGAGTCTTTACGTCTTCGCTCATGCCAGTTCTTCCGTTCTTGCCAACTGCACCAGCGAAATGTCCGCCAGTGCGCGGCGCAATGCCGTGTTCACGATCGGCCAGTGCGGCTGGACCGAGCAGCTGCCTTCCAGCGCGCAGTCGTGCCGCCCTTGATCGACGCAGGAGGTGAGCGCGATCGGCCCCTCCACCGCTTCGACGATATCGGCAAGGCTGATCGCCGCCGCCGGGCGCGCCAGTTGCAGCCCACCGCCAGCGCCGCGCGCGGAACGCAGCAGCCCTGCGGCGGTCAGCTTGCTCACCACCTTCTGCACGGTGGGCACCGGCAGGCCGGTTTCCTCCGCCAGCTCCGCAGCGCTGGTGCGCCCGCCGCCGCAATGGCGCGCAGCCTGGCTCATCGTTACGACGGCGTAATCTGCAAGGTTGGACAGTCGCATCTCGGGTACTGCAGCTCTAATTCGGACCAATTCGTTCCAATTGGCCACCTATGCGGAAAAACGGCAGAATCAAGCCATTTCTGCCTGTTGCGAGTCGTTAGCATTTAGGGGCACTTGTTTCTTGAAACCGCCTCCGCGGCTTCGTCCTCGCTAAACGCGCGGGCGAAGCCACGGAGGCCAGATCAAAAAATCAAGACGCCCGGAATTCCTGCAGGCGGGTGTAGTTCTTCAGTTGCAACAGCGTCTTGAGGATCGGCTGGCCATCACCGCCAAGGCGGGTGGGCGTGTAGCCGCAGAAGCGCCGGATCTCGCGCACCATGTGCGGCTGGTCATAGAAGGCATCGGCCAGTGCCGCCTCGTCCGCATCGCTCATGCTGTCCTGCGCCAGCAGCGCCGCTGCCCGCAAGGCGCGGAACTTGCGCGCCAGCGCCGCCGGGGGCAGTCCGAAATAGCACTCCACCAGCCGCTCTGCCTGCCGCCGGGAATAGTCCAGCGCCTCATACAGCGCGTCGAGATCGGGATTGAGCGCAGCGCCCAGCCAGCCGATGGTAGTTTCCATCAGATGCTCGTGCCGCGCGGGGACGGGGCCCAGCCGCGGCTCTATCCACGTGGCGATTTCAAGGCAGGCAGCTTCGCCCGACACCTCACCCGCGCAATAGCGCGCGATCAGGTGATCGCAGAAGGCAGTCGCCTCCGGCCCGAGCACTTCGCCTGTCGGGACGAAGCGGTCGACATAGTCGCTCGCTGGTAAGCCGGTCAGCGCGGCCCAGCCGAGCGGCGACAGCGACGCCCCGATGGCGTGCCAGGGGCCGTGGAGGGCAAAAGGCGCGGCGACCGAAAAGCCGCTCATCATGTGCCCCCTGGCCTCGATCTTCTGCTGCTTGCCGCGCAGCACGGCGGTGCCATGGCCGCGCGGAAACAGCACCAACTGGCCAAGGCCGCCGGGCTGCAGATCCTCGATATAGGGTGCCTCGGTAGAGAACTCGAACAGCACCATCAGGTGTCGCGCCAGCGAGGGCGGCGGATCGTGATAGGTCAGGCTGAAAGGGGGTGGCATGGCGCACCGCGTGCGACCCGTGCACCATGCGACCCCGCTGGCCTCAAGGATGATCGCACGGCAATCATCCTTGAGGCCATGGAGCGATGCATAACCGCAGCAGGCGCATCCCCATTGTATCGTGGCGACATTGCGCCCCTATTGCATCACCGCGCCGCGGAGGCAATCCACCTATCTACCTGTTCTTCAAGGATGGATAGCGGCACCGGGCCATTGGCGAGGACCACCTCGTGGAACTGGCGAATATCGAATTCCTCGCCCAGCGCCTGCTGCGCGCGCTGCCGCAACTCCATGATCTTCAGCTTGCCGATCATGTAGGCGGTCGCCTGGCCGGGATAGACAATATACCGCTCAATCGCCTTGCGGATATCGGCTTCGGGATTCGGGGTGTTGGCCTGGAGCCAGGCGATGGCTTCCTCGCGGCTCCAGCGCTTGTGGTGGATGCCGGTATCGACCACCAGCCGTGCCGCGCGCCACAGTTCCATCTGCAGGCGGCCGAAATCGGAATAGGGATCGGTATAGAACCCCATGTCCTTGGCCAGCTCTTCGGAATAGAGGCCCCAGCCTTCGGTATAGGCGGTGAACCCCCCATAACGGCGGAAGGGCGGCAGATCACCGAGCCCGGTCTGGATCGCGCGCTGCAGGTGATGGCCGGGCAGCCCCTCGTGATAGGCCAGCGCCTCCAGCTCGTTGCGGCTCATGGCGTTGAGGTCATAGAGGTTCACGTAATAGGTGCCGGGCCGCGAGCCGTCGGTGGCGGGCGACTGGTAGAAGGCCTTGCCCGCGCTTTGTTCGCGGAAGGCTTCCACCGCTTTCACCTGCAATTCGTACTGGGGCAGGGTGATGAAGTAATCCGGCAGGCGTTCTTCCATCGCGGCCAGCACGGTTGACACCTCGGCGAGATAATCCTCGCGGCTGGTGTGATAAAAGCGCGGATCGCTACGGGTGTATTCGAAGAAGTCCTGCAGGCTGCCCTCGAAAGCCACCTGCGCCATGATTGCCCGCATCTCGCCATGGATGCGTTCCACCTCGTCGAGGCCGATCTGGTGGATCTGCTCCGCCGTCAGGTCGGTGGTGGTGTAGTATTCCAGCAGGGCATCGTAATAGGCCGCGCCTTCGGGAAAGCGCCAGATGCCGTCGTCAGTAGGGGCAAAGGCCTGCTGGCGCTCCATCTCGGTGAGCAGACGGGTGAAGGCGGGCACGGCATGGGCCACCCATGCCGCTTCGGCATCGGCGACCAGCGAGGCCTTTTCCGTTTCGGAGATGTCGAGGCCAGCCACTTCGCTACGGAAATCCTCCAGCACGGCGTTGTCGATCCCGGCATCGAGCAAGTTGCGGATGTCGGACAGCACGTAGGGGTAAACCCAGTCGGGCGGCATCACGCCCTTGTCTGCCCGCTCGGCCGAACGGGCCACGAGCGTATCGAGCAGCCCCTCGATGCCCTCGATCCGCTGGACATAGGCCCGTGCGTGGCCGGCATTGAGCACGGCATGGGTGTTGATGAGGAACGCCGGAATGCCGCTTTGCGAACCGTTCATCTGGTCGAAGTCCCAGCCGTAATCGTCATAGGGATCGAGCAAGGCGTCGCGCATGGCGGTGGCTTCGAACAGACGGTAGGACAGCTGGTCTTCGCGTGAGAGGCTGGCGTAGTCATAGCCATCGCGCATCCGCTCCAGCCAGTCCATGCGCAACTGATCGCGCGCGTCGCGAGCCTCGTCGCTCTGGTCCGTCCACAGGCCATAGTCGACGTCGCGAATGCCGCGATAGGCCTTGGTCTGCGGAGACAGCGCCAATTGCGCCTCGTTGTAGTCTTCGAAGAAGGTATCGATATCGGCGGGCACCGGTTCTTCGACAATCGCGAGGGCGGGGTCTGCTGCCGCCTGATAGGAGGCGCAGGAGGCCAGCGCCAGTGCGCTGGAAGCACACAGGACAAGGCGGAACGGGGTGGGGATCATAGCGGAGTAATCCTCGAACAAGACAATCCCCGCCGCCCTAAGACATGCTGCCCGTTTTCGAAAGCCCTGCAAAAAAAGAGGGCGGCCATCCTCATGGGAAGGCCGCCCTGTTCAAGTAGAGAACTCGCAGCGGCAATCGCTTCGAGCCCTTCGGGTCGCAGGGCTGCAACTAGCCGATTCATGCCCAAGGCGATTGTAAGAAGGCGTCATTACGGCGGTTTAGGCGGCGCAGGTGACATATTTCGCCGTCGAGGCAGCCGGGGATTGGCACGCGCAGCCCAGGCGCAGGGGATTGCGCGGCAACCCGCGATGCTGCCAAGGAGATTGCCATGCTTTATTCGCTGATCCGCCCGGCCCTGTTCATGCTCGATGCCGAACGTGCACATGGCCTTGCCATCACGGCCTTGAAAGCCATGCCCGCTGGCAAGCCCGCTGCACCCGGCGGACCGCTCGAGACGCAGGTCGCGGGGATCGCTTTCCCCAACCCTGTCGGCATGGCAGCGGGATTCGACAAGGATGCCGAAGTGACCGATGCACTGCTGGGACTGGGATTCGGTTTCGTCGAGGTCGGCTCGATCACGCCACGCCCGCAAGCCGGCAACCCCAAGCCACGGCTGTTCCGGCTGGAGGAAGACCGCGCGGTGATCAACCGCATGGGCTTCAACAACGGCGGGGCAGAAGCAGCGGCGGCGCGGATTGCCGCGCGCGGCAACAGGCCGGGCGTTCTGGGCATCAACATCGGCGCCAACAAGGACAGCGAGGATCGCATCGCCGACTATGCCGCTATGACGCGGGTCATGGCGCCACTCGCCACCTACCTGGCAGTCAATATCTCCAGCCCCAACACTCCCGGCCTGCGCGCCTTGCAGGATGAAGGCGCGCTGGTGGAATTGCTGGGTGCAGTGCTGGAAGCGCGCGGGCCGGATGGTCCGCCGGTGTTCCTGAAAGTAGCGCCTGACCTGCAGCCCGCCGATGTCGAGGCAATTACCCGCATTGCCATCGACAAGGCGCTGGGCGCACTGATCGTCGCCAACACCACCATTTCACGGCCCGAGCTTGCGTCCGCGCACGCTGGCGAGACCGGCGGGCTTTCAGGTACGCCGCTGAAGCCACTCGCGCTGGATATGCTGCGCGCCTTCCGCAAGGCATCGGGTGGCGCGATCCCGCTGGTCGGCGTCGGCGGCATCGCCACGGCCGACGACGCGTGGAAACGCATCCGCGCAGGCGCCAGCCTGGTCCAGCTCTACAGCGCCATGACCTATCGCGGACCGGGCATCGCCAAGGATATCTGCCGGGGCCTGGAAAAGCTGATGCGCCGCGATGGCTTTGGCTCCATTGCAGAGGCAGTCGGAAGCGAATAACAGGCGTGGCCATGAGACTACGCCGGCTGATCGCTCTTGCCTCCTTCGCCATGCTGGCGGCCTGCGCCAGTCCCCACCGCGAACCGCCATCCGCGATGCCCGCAGCGACGCCCGGCGGGGTCGTCAGCGCTGCCGATCCGCGCGCGGCAGAGGCCGGTGCGCAAATGCTGCGCCAGGGCGGCAGCGCCACCGATGCGGCGATCGCGGTGATGCTGGCGCTGACGGTGGTCGAGCCGCAAAGCTCGGGCATCGGTGGCGGCGGCTTTTATCTCCACGCCTCCCCCGATGGCGCGGTTACCACGCTCGATGGCCGCGAAACCGCGCCCTCCCAAGCCGAAGAAGGCTGGTTCCTCGATGCCGAGGGCAATCCGCTGGGCTACATGGAAGCCGTGATCAGCGGGCGTTCCGTCGGCGTGCCAGGCTCCATTGCCCTCGCGGCACAGGCGCATGAGCGCTACGGGCGCCTCCAATGGGCGGAGCTGTTTGAGCCAGCCATCGGCCTGGCGCGCAATGGCTGGCTACTGTCGGAGCGCGGCGCGGAATTCGCCGAGCGCTTCCGGGCGAGGGCGGCCCATCAGGAAAGCGGACTGGCGCTGTTCTACGATAACAATGGCGAAGTGCTGCCCGTGGGCACACGGATCACCAATCCCGGACTGGCCGAGACGCTGGAACAGCTCGCTGCTGGCGGGCCACAGGCCTTCTATCGCGACCATGCGCAGCCGCTCGCCGCTCAAGTGGCCGCCAACACGCCCGGCACCGCGCAGATGCGCGCGCAGGACATTATCGACTACGAAGCAGTCTGGCGCGAACCCGTGTGCGGCGAATACCGCCAATATCGTATCTGCGGCATGGGCCCGCCATCCTCCGGCGCGACCACCGTCATCGCCATCCTCGGCCAGCTCGAACAGTACGACATGGCAGCACTGGGACCGGGCAGCCTCACCGCCTGGCACCTGTTCGCCGAAAGCCAGCGCCTGGCCTATGCCGATCGCGAGATATACCTGGCCGACAGCGATTTCGTCTCCGTTCCCGTAAACCGGCTGACCGACCCCGCATATCTTGCCCGGCGGGGCGGGCTTATAAGCACCGACGCACGCATGGAAACAGTGGAGGCCGGGCGCTTCGAAAGCGCGGAATGCCCCCCCTGCCTCGCCGACGGAGACGAACCGCAGGAGAACGGCACCAGCCATTTCGCCGTGGTGGATGGCAGCGGAAATGCCGTGTCCTACACCTCCACCATCGAAGGACCGTTCGGCTCCGGCCTAATGTATGGCGGGTTCTACCTCAACAACGAGCTGACCGATTTCAGCTTCTCGCCCGCGCGCGACGGCTTGCCGGTCGCCAACCGGGTGGAAGGCGGCAAGCGGCCGCGCAGTTCGATGGCCCCCACCATCGTGCACGATCCCCAGGGTCAGCTGGTCCTCGCCATCGGTGCAGCGGGCGGTTCCACCATTCCGGTGCAGGTGGCAAAGGCACTGATAGCCTACATCGATTGGGACATGAGCGCGCAGGAAGCCATCGCCGCGCCCATCCTGTTTTCCCCCGGCGATGCAATCGTGCTGGAAGAGGATTCCGCCCTCCTGACGATGCAGGCAGATCTCGAAGCGCTTGGCCACACCGTCACCACGCGCACACTCCCGCTCAAGGCCAACGCGGTGGAATGGCGCGATGGCGAATGGCATGGCGCGGTCGATCCACGCAGCGAAGGCGCTGCCCTTGCGCCCTAGGCAATAACGGCACACCCTTGCCCGCATTAGCCGCACGGCCTAGCTATTTGCGGTGGATTGGGCGGCGGTTGGCGGCCCGTCAGGGAGAGAAGGTCCAGTGGAACTCGCCGATATCGACAATGCCCCCAATCTCGTTGCGCTGTTCCTGCAACGTGCGGACGAACAGGGCGACAAGCCGTTCCTGACAGCCAAGATCGACGGGGTCTGGACGTCCATCTCCTATGCCGAGGCTGCCGAAAAGGTCTGCGTGCTAGCGGAAAACCTGCGCAAGCTTGGCCTGCGCGAGGGCGACCGGGTGGTGATCGTCTCCGAAAATCGCCCCGAATGGTGCATTGCCGATCTCGCCATCATGGCTGCCGGCTGCGTCACCACGCCTGCCTACACCACCAATACCGTGCGCGATCACTGCCATATCCTCGACGATTCCGGGGCCAGCGCGGTGGTCGTCTCCAATTCCAGGCTGGCACAGCCGCTGTTCTCCGCGATCATGGAGACAGGCAAGGTGCGCAACGTGATCGTGATTGAAGGCATTTCCACCGCGCAATCGGGCAGTTTCGACCTGCACAAGTGGGACGACATGACCAGCGGCGATGCGTCAGCCGCGCGCACGGCGGTGGAAGCGCGCATGGCCCCTGTGACCCGCGAGGACCTCGCCTGCATCATCTACACCAGCGGCACCAGCGGTGCCCCGCGCGGGGTGATGCTGCACCACGGCGCGATCCTGCACAATGTCGCTGCCGCAGCCCATGTGATCGAACACGATTTTGGCTGGGAAGAGGAGAGGTTCCTCTCGTTCCTGCCGCTCAGCCATGCCTTTGAGCACACGGCAGGCTTCTTCCTGCCGTTGGGTCTTGGCGCGGATATCTGGTTCTCCGAGGGGCTGGACAAGCTTTCGAGCAATCTCGAAGAAGCGGAACCCACCATCATGGTGGTGGTGCCGCGCCTGTTCGAGGTGCTGCGCGGCAAGATGATCAAGACCATCGAGAAGCAGGGCAAGCTGGCCACCTTCCTGCTTGGGCGCGCATTGCGGCTGGGCGAAAAGCAGTCGGTGGGGCGCGCGGGCCTGCTGTCCAAGCCTGACGAGATGCTGCTCAGCGTCACCCTGCGGCCGAAGATCCGCCAGCGTTTCGGCGGTCGGATCAAGGCGCTGGTCTCGGGCGGCGCGCCGCTCAATCCCGAAGTCGGCGGCTTCTTCTCGGCCATGGGGCTGACCATGCTGCAAGGCTATGGCCAGACCGAAAGCGCGCCGGTGATCGCCTGCAACTATCCCAGCGCGGGCATCAAGCTGGATACCGTCGGCCCGCCGCTGCGCGGAGTGGAGGTCAAGATCGCCGAGGATGGTGAAATCCTGGTGCGCGGCGAACTGGTGATGAAAGGCTACTGGCAGCGCCCGCAGGATACCGAAAACGCGATCCGTGATGGCTGGCTGCACACCGGCGACGTCGGCCACATTGACAAGAAGGGCCGGATCAAGATCACCGACCGCAAGAAGGATATCATCGTCAACGACAAGGGCGACAACGTCGCCCCGCAGAAGCTGGAAGGCATGCTCACCCTCCAGCCCGAGATCAGCCAGGCGATGGTGGCGGGCGACAAGCGCCCCTACATGGTCGCCCTTGTCGTTCCCGACGTGGAATGGGCGGTGCAATGGGCGCGCGAGAACGACGAAAAGTTCGACATGACCGCGCTACAGGATCTGCCTGCCTTCCGCAGCGCCATCAAGGCCGCGATCGACCGCACCAACCAGGACCTGTCAGTGATCGAGAAAATCCGCAAGTTCGTGCTGGCTGACGAGCCCTTCACGGTCGACAACAACATGATGACGCCGACAATGAAGATCCGCCGGATGCAGATCAGGGAAGCCTATCAGGACCGGCTGGACGAGTTGTATTGAAGAGGGGGTCTCGCAGTGGGGGAAACCGGGGCATCAGCGAACGATCAGTTCGAGATTGTCTACAATCTGCGCTCGATGGCGAGCGGCGGCGCCTTTCCATGGGGGTCCAGCATGCAGGGCATAAAGGCCATTGGCGTGCCGCACACTCGCGGTGACGGCAAGGTTGAACTCTGGAGCGTTGGTGGCGGGTTTCATTTCGAGATTCGTCGCGCCAGCGGTTTCCGCTTCGCAGTCGAATGCATATTCCAGGATGTGCCGACAAATGCCCGCTTTGGCTGGAGCCTCTTGCAGACCGGGGGCCTGATCAGGGGCGAACTGGCGCAAATCGATGCCCGCAAGTTCGCCTTCAACACGCCTGTCTCGGATCATCCCAGCGCATTCTTCCTGGGTCTCTACCAGCTTGCCGAAACTGCCCTTGAAGGACAGACATGGTCGATCCGCAGACTAAAGTTCAGCGCGACACGGTGAGCACTAGGCCGCTTCGGCTTCCAGCCTTTCCGGGAAGAAGGCAGGCTCCTTCTTCGACCATGCCGGTGCCGTGGCCGCGGCCTCGCTCAGCGATTGCAGCAGCATGCGGCGGCGTTCGGGGCGGATCTGGGGCAGTGCGGCCGCAGCGCAGAACGCCGCGGGAAGGAATGGCCGCACTGCAGCGCCAAGCAGGCGCTCATAGAGGAAGCGGTAGGCGGAAAAGCTGTCGAGCCGTTCCTGTGCAAGGTCCTGAGCGGAAATGCGCAACAGCGGGCCCATAAGCCCTTCGACCCCGTCGAAGCCATCGCCGGTGGGGATCATCGCGCGCAGCTGCTTCAATTCGCGATAGGCAAGGTACTGGCCGCGGATGGCGCGCTGGTCTTCCGGCGAGGCGCTCCAGGTCTTGAAGGCATCGCTGCGGCCCAGCGCGATATCGAGCGCGCGCTCGATGAAGTGCTGCTCGTATTCGACGAATCCTGCGAACTCGCGCATTTCGGCGATGGTCAGCGAAAAAGATCTCGATTCGTAGCCCATGGCGGCCTTTCCCTTGCGGTGTCAGGGAAAGGTCTGCGCCCTTATGGTTAATATTTGGTTTGGTCAGATAAGGCCCGCGAGAGGACTGCTGGGATCGGCATACTTCCGTCGGCCCATGCGGCCAGCGAGGTAAGCCTGGCGGCCGGCTTCCACCGCCAGCTTCATCGCGTGGGCCATGCGGATCGGGTCCTTCGCCTCGGCGATGGCGGTGTTCATCAGCACGCCGTCACAGCCCAGTTCCATGGCGACGGCGGCATCGGAGGCGGTACCCACGCCTGCATCCACCAGCACCGGCACGCTTGCGCCTTCCACGATCAGGCGGATCGTCACCTGGTTCTGGATGCCCAAACCCGATCCGATCGGCGCGCCCAGCGGCATGATTGCCACCGCGCCCGCATCCTCCAGCTGCTTCGCGGCGATGGGATCGTCGGTGCAGTAGACCATCGGCTTGAAGCCTTCCTTGGCCAGCACTTCACAAGCACGGATCGTTTCCACCATGTTGGGATAGAGCGTCTTCGCCTCGCCCAGCACTTCCAGCTTAACCAGCTCCCAGCCGCCGGCCTCGCGCGCCAGGCGCAGCGTGCGGATCGCATCCTCAGCGGTGAAGCAACCTGCGGTGTTGGGCAGGTAGGTGACCTTCCTGGGGTCGATATAGTCCATCAGCACCGGCTGATTCGGGTCGGAGATGTTCACCCGGCGCACGGCCACAGTGACAATCTCGGCTCCGGCAGCTTCCACCGCAGCGGCATTCTGGGCAAAGTCCTTGTACTTACCCGTGCCCACGATCAGGCGGCTGGTGAAGCGGTGGCCGGCTACTTCCCAGCTGTCGTCGGTCGCATCAGTTGAAATGTTCTGCATCTCGGTCATGCACGCGGCGGTATCCACCTACCAGCACAGTGGCAAGACCGATCGGGGCAATCAGCATAGTTCGATTTCAGCCGCCGCCAACAAAATGCACGATCTCCAATTGATCGCCATCAGCCAGCCGGACCTGCTCCAGCGTCGATCGCGGAGCGATTTCGCCGTTGTGCTCAACCGCCACCTTTTCGGGTTTCAAGCCAAGCTCGCGCACCAACGCGGCAATGGTGGTGGCAGAGGTGCGGCGCGGTTCGCCGTTGATGGTGAGGGAAATCGGCGTAGTCATTTCCAGCGCCAGATAGACGATGTCAGACGCAGCGCAAGTTAAGGAGGTGACCAGCGGCCACCAGCGTCACCCCGATCATGGTCAGCACCGCTTCTTCAAAACCATGGCCCACGGCCAGCGCGCCGCCCATGAACGTAAGCCCTGTCATCGCCACCACGAAGGGCCAGGCACGGCGGTGGCGGATGGCACCCATGCCGATGGCGACACCGGCAACAATGGTGGCGGCCACCAGGCCATAGCGATGAATATCTGGGTCAAGCAGGAAGGTGCCGCCCAGCCCCAGCCCGGCAACCAGCACGATACCCAAGACGCAATGCAGCAGGCACAGCGCCGAAAGCGCTACGCCAACGCGATCGATTCGTTCGCGAATCCAGGGGGTGATCGTGCCCATGCGCATCCATTTATGTAACGTCATAACATTGCGCAAGGGGCGGGCGGACGGCTTTTGCGTCAGTGTGTGATCACTGCACCAAAAGCCAAGCTTGCGAATCCCCCGGCAAAGTTGCACATCGCCACGCAAATGGTCGCGACAGCAATTCCCCGTAGCGCAGCAAATGCCCGCAAGCCGCAGCCACTGGCGCTGGCGCGCTGGCTGCTGGTCGTGGCCACGCTGGTGCTGGTCATGGTGGCCGTCGGCGGGATTACCCGGCTAACCGAAAGCGGGCTCTCCATCACCGAGTGGAAACCGGTGACCGGCGCGCTGCCTCCGTTGAGCGAGGCTGCCTGGCTTTCCGAATTCGAGCTGTACCAGCAGACCGGCGAGTATCAGAACGTGACCGGCCCTGCCGGCATGGACCTGGCTGCCTTCAAGTTCATCTATTTCTGGGAGTGGTTCCACCGCCTGCTGGGCCGACTGATCGGGCTTGCCTTCGCCGTGCCGCTAGCATGGTACTGGCTGCGTGGGGCGATTCCACAGGGCTACAAGTCGCGCCTGCTGGCACTGCTGGCGCTGGGCGGACTGCAAGGGGCGTTTGGCTGGTTCATGGTTCGCTCCGGCCTTGGCAGCGAGATGACCGATGTTTCGCATTTCTGGCTCTCGATCCACCTGCTGACCGCCTTCTTCACACTGGCTGGCCTGGTGTGGACAGCGCTCGACCTGCGCCAGCTCGATGCCGAAGGGCGCGGAACCCCGGCCCGCTTTACCGGCATGGCCACGATCGTGGCTGCAATCCTGTTCGTACAACTACTGCTGGGTGCCTGGGTTGCCGGACTCAACGCGGGTCTTGCTTCGGACACCTGGCCTTTGATGCAGGGACGTCTCGTTCCTGAGGCAGACTGGTCGCGCGGCACGGTCTGGGCCTTCACTCATGATCCGTACTGGCTTCACTTCCTGCATCGATGGTGGGCCTGGGTTGCCGTGGCTGCCCTGATTGTCATCGCACGCCGAATCAAGCCACTCGACAGGCGGGCCTCGATTGCCATCCACAGTGCCTTCGGGATCCAGATCCTGCTCGGTATCGCCACTGTGATGACTGCGGTGGACTTGTGGCTAGCGGTTGCCCACCAGGTGGTTGGCGCCCTGCTCGTTGTCGCCTTTGCCTGGGGCGCGCACATACTGGGCAGGCGCATTGGATGACCGTGCGCGCCGCCATGATCTGGAGCCCCTTCGCTTCAACGCCTGAGGCCCGGCAGGTAGCCGAGATTCTGTTACAAGAGAAACTGGTAGCTTGCGCGAATATTCTACCTGAATTGCTCTCGATCTTCCGCTATGAGGGCAAGGTGCAATCAGCGAGCGAAGTAGGCGTGCTGTTCAAGACCGAGGCCAGTCTCCTCGATGCCGCCACCCGTCGTCTCGCCGAACTGCACCCCTACGATACGCCCGCCATCTGTGGCTGGCATGTCGACAGTGCGCCGGAAGAGACGCGCAAATGGCTTGCTGGATTGCTGGCGGCGGAGGGAAAGTGATGAGGCGTACAGACAGGCGTGACACGCTGCGGTTGGTGATGGCGGCCGCCATCGCCCCGACGCTGTGCGCCACCCGCGTCTCGGCTGCGATGCCTGACAGGCTGATCGCTCCGCCGGATGGCCCGATGCGCTACACCCGCAGCGTGACGCGCGACCTGATCGATGGCGACATGGTCAGGGCCACCCGGATCTTCGATGTCAGCTTCCGCCGCTTCGCCGGTGGCTTCATGATGCACGGGCAGCAAGTCGAGGCAAAGCTCGAGGCACCCGCCAGCCTTGCGGCATTCGTCCAGCTTGAAGAAGCGCGGGACGAAAGTGACCTGTTCCCGATCGCACTTGATCCCTTCGGCCAGATTCTTTCGTCGCGGATTGCACAGCCAGCTGGCCAGAACGTGCGCATGGCGGTTGACGCGGCGGTGGAGCAGATCGCCAGCCAGCCGATCAGCGCGGACGAGCGCGAGCAACTGTCCCGCTTCGTCTCGGCCATGCAGCTGGCCAGCCAGCGCGTCATCGCGCACTTGCCGACAGACCTTTTTGCACCGGCAGAAACGTCGCGCCGGGACGAACGGAGGGTAGCGCTCCCCGGCGGCGTCGAGGGCAAGGTCGCTACCGTTTACGAGTGCGAGCGAGACAGCGGCACCGGGTTGATGCGCACAGCCAGTCGCGATGTCGTGACCATCGTGGCGGACAGCAGCCGTGGCACCCGAGAAAGCTGGAGCCTGGCAGCGCTCTGAGTCGGCTCGCAGGCACCGGCAGGCAGGCCACGGTATTATTTTACCTCCGCGCAGAAGCCCGGATTTGCTTGACTTGCGGCCCCCAAAGCGACAAATGGCGCGCCTTCGCTGCCTCTATTGCCGGTGATTCTTCGGTATCGGGGACAGCGGCGATCCTTTCGCACTGATTTTTTTGAGGAACACCCAGCCATGAAGGCTCTGACCAAGACCACCCGGTCGATCAAGCCGGCCGAGGTCGAAAAGAAGTGGCACCTGATCGACGCCGAAGGTCTCGTCGTCGGCCGCCTCGCTTCGATCATCGCCAACATCCTGCGCGGCAAGCACAAGCCGAGCTACACCCCGCACGTCGACTGCGGTGACCACGTCGTGGTCATCAACGCCGACAAGGTGCAGTTCACCGGCGGCAAGGCTGCGAAGAAGCACTACTACAAGCACACCGGCTATGCCGGCGGCCTGAAGGACGTGACCGCCGACAAGGTTCTGGCCGGTCGCTTCCCCGAGCGCGTGCTGGAAAAGGCTGTCGAGCGCATGATCCCGTCGGGCCCGCTGGGCCGCGCGCAGATGAAGGCGCTGCACCTCTACAATGGCACCGAGCATCCGCATGACGGCCAGCAGCCCGAAGTGCTCGACGTTGCCTCGATGAACCGCAAGAACAAGGTGTCCGCATAATGGCTACCGAAGAAAACAACACCGCCAACGACCTGGCCGACCTGAAGGACGTGGTCGGCGACGCGCCTGCCGCAGACGCCGCTGGCGAAACTGCCGAGCCTGCCGCTCCCGCAGCCCCGCTGCGCGAGCAGGAACTGGACGCCCATGGCCGTGCCTACGCCACCGGTCGCCGCAAGGACGCCACCGCGCGCGTGTGGATCAAGCCGGGCACCGGCAAGGTCACCGTCAACGGCAAGGACCAGGAAGTCTATTTCGCGCGCCCGACGCTGCGCCTGGTAATCAACCAGCCGTTCTCGATTTCGGAGCGTGAAGGCCAGTACGACGTGATCGCCACCGTTTCGGGCGGCGGCCTGTCCGGCCAAGCCGGCGCGGTGAAGCACGGCATCAGCCAGGCCCTGACCAAGTACGAGCCTGCCCTGCGCAGCGTGATCAAGGCCGCCGGCTTCCTGACCCGCGACAGCCGCGTGGTGGAGCGCAAGAAGTATGGCCGTGCCAAGGCACGTCGCAGCTTCCAGTTCTCGAAGCGTTAATCGCTACGACACAAGTTTCCTCGACGGAGGAAAATACGAAGGGCGACCCCCACGAAGGGTCGCCCTTTTTGCATGTGCGGCTAGTGCACCTTCTGCCCTTCAAGCAGCGCATCGACTTCGCCTAGCAGGCGTTCGATCGATAGCGGCTTGGCGAGATAGCTGCTGGCTCCGGCATTGCGGATGTCAGCCTCGTCGCGCTTGCCGGCGAAGGCAGTAATGGCAAGGATGGGGATATGGCCGGTCTGCGGGTTGCGCTTGATCTCGCGGATCAGCTTGCGGCCCGAAACGTGCGGCAAGTGGATGTCCATGGTGATCAGGTCAGGGGCAAAGCTGTCAACCGCATCGAGCACACGCGCGCCATCGTCAACGAGCATCAACTCGTAACCGCGCTGGCTCAGGACGGCCTCGTAGAACATGCGGTTCAACAGGTCGTCCTCCACGATGAGAACCTTTGTCGCCATGACAAGTGCCTTACCCCGGAAGGCCCGATTCGGTTCCTTCGCTTGCGACAGGACGGCACGAAAATTCGGCAGAACGCCGAATCAAGCACGAATTCTACGCAAAAGCACCCGATTCACAGTCGTTTGGGTGGCTATTTTCCCAAAGGGTAGGCTGCCTCCACCGAAATTTCCCCGTCTGCGATCGTCAGCAGGTTCCAGCTTGGATTGGCACCGCGCAGCCGCGTTGAAAGCGTGCCCGCGCCGATCATACGCATGGCGTGGCCGCCGCGCTCGCGCATCATGTCGAAGGGCACGTGAACATGGCCCGACATCACCGCATCGGCCCCAGCTGCCGCCAGCGCGGCAAAGGCCTGGTCGCCGCGGATGGTGGGATTACGCTGGCCGTTCTGCGCCGGCAGAAGCGGGTGGTGGCAAGCGACGATCTTCAGGCGCTTCTCTCCCGCTTCGGCCAGCTCTGCCAGCTGCGCCAGCGTCGCATCCAGCTTGCGCTGCTTGATCACTCCGTCCGACCAGGGAAACCGCCATTGCGCCGTGACATTGGTATCGAGCGGCACGATCACCGCGTGCTTCAACTCAATCGTTGACCCCGCCACGGCATCAAGCGCGTCGAAGCGCGCGTAAGGACGGCGGAACCGTTCGATCATGTTGTAATAGGGCATGTCGTGATTGCCCGGCGCCAGCATCACCGGCACGCCAAGGCTCACAAACCATTCCCGCGCCGCGACGAATTGCGAATGGCGCGCGCGCTGGGTGAGATCGCCGGTGCAGATGATGGCATCAGGACGCGCAGCATGAACAGCCTGACCAAAGGCATCCAGCGCCCGGCGATCCTCGACCCCGAAATGCACATCGCTGACATGCAGCACGCGGTCGGGCTCGGCGCTCATCCGAGGCGTCCCGTCACGATCGACCAGGCGGCACCAAGGTTGATGATGAAATAGCCGGCATAGAGCCACACCCAGTGCAGCGCGCCCGTGCTGGCCGCGTAAAGCGCCCCGCACAGCAGGCCGAATTCCAGCAGCAGGCTGGAAATCCGGGCGACCTGCAAGGTGGTCGATGGCATTTCCGTCAGCATACGGTGCCCGCTTTCGATCACCGCACGGTGGCAGGCGAAATTGCCCATGCCCAGCAGGAAAGTGATGATCAGTGCCATGGCTGCGCCTGTGCCCGATTGGCCCGATAAGCGCAAATGGTCGTTGGTGGAGCCTGATATGCCGTTGGTCGGACGCGCCACCTGCTTGTCGATGAGCCAAGCGCGCAGGTCGAGGGCTTGCGGCGCGGCGCGGGCAATTGGCCTACTTCCGTAATCGCACCGCAGTCGTTCCAGTCCCACCGACTGCGGTGCGACCCCCCAAAAGACAGTTGCCCGGGACTTGAGGAGGAGGAAACCACCATGAATACCCGTTCGTTTGCCGCTGGGGCGCTGGCCCTAGCCGCGACTGGCCTCGCATTGACCCCCGTGGCCCACGCTGCCGAAGACTATCGCACCGTCGGCGTGTCCCATACCGACCTCGACCTGTCGAGCGAGGAAGGCAAGGCCGAGCTGGAGCGCCGCATCGATCGCGCCGCCAAGGAAGCCTGCGGCATCGGCGAGGCGCAGGTCGGCACGCTGATCCGCACGCGCGAGCAGCGCACCTGCTATCGCCAGGCAAAACGCCAGTTCGACAACCACTTCGCGCGGATCATCGAAGACGCCCAGCGCGGCGGTTGAAACATCGGCCATACGCCAACAAGAAGGGGCGCCCTGATTGGGGCGCCCCTTCTTGTTGGTCTGCCGGCAGGCTCAGCGTCCGGCCATCGCCTTCACCTTTTTCAGGTACGTGCGCCCGATACGCAGCTCCTCACCATCCGCCAGTTCGGCACACCACACGCCCAGCCCCTCGTGCTTGAGGCCCGCGATGAAATCCTTGCGCAGGATGGTGGAGCGGTGAATGCGGATGAACTTATCCGGATCGAGCTTTTCCTCTAACCCGGCAATGGTCTGCAGCAACAGATAGCTGGTCTCGCCCACGTGCAGGCGCACATAGTCACGCTCGGCATCGATGCGGAAAACCTCGGATGCATCGATGCGCAGCAGTTCGGAACGGTGCGGCACCCAGAACTCGCTCAGCCACCGGTCTGCGGCCTGCGTCTCGCCCGATTTGCGTGCCTTGCGCGCCAGCGCGCGCTCAATGGCGCGTTCCAGCCGATCGGTGGCCACGGGCTTGAGCACGTAGTCGACCGCTTCGAGATCGAAGGCCTCGACCGCGAAATCCTCGTGCGCCGTGACGAAAATCACCGCCGGGGGCGAGCCCATCCTGCCTGCCTCGCTGGCGACCTGCAGGCCGTCCTTGCCGGGCATGGTCATATCAAGCAGCAGCAGGTCGGGGTTCAGCTTTTCCGCCAGGCGCAGTGCGGATTCGCCGTCGCTGGCGGTGCCAATCACCTGCAATTGCGGGATTTCTGCGCACAGCACCTGCATCCGCTCAATCGCAAGCGGTTCATCGTCGACGATCAACGTACGCAGGCTTTCCACGCTTTCCTGATCGTCCTGGGCTTGTCGAAGGGTCACGCAGCCGCCCTTTCCTTGATCCGCATCAGCGGCAGGCGCAGGTGCGTGGCATAGCCGCCCGGCACATGGCCTGAGACCACGCTCGCTTCATTGCCGAAGCGCGCTTCCAGCCGCTGGCGCACGTTGGTGAGACCGATCCCGAAGCCGGGCCGCGTATCGTCGCGATCCTCGGCGCTCTGCCCATTGTCGGAAATGGTCACCACCAGCCGGTCATACTCCTCGCGCGCGGACAGGGTGATAGTCACCTGTCCGGACGAAGGCGCCACCGCGTGCTTCACAGAGTTCTCGATCAGCGGCTGCAGGATCATGCCGGGGATCAGCGCGTTCTCCAGCTCTGCGGGAATGTCGTAGTGCGCCTGCAGGCGCAGCGGGAAACGCACGGCCTCGATCTCGAGGTAGAGCTTCTGCAGGTGAATCTCGTCGCGCAACGGTACGTCGGATGTCGTGTCATCCGCCAGGCTGCGGCGGTAGAAGGTGCTGATCGTCTGAATCATCTTTTCCGCCGCCTGGGTCTTGCCGGTCAGCACCAGCGCGGAAAGCGAATTCAATGTGTTGAACAGGAAGTGCGGATTCACTTGATAACGCAGGCTCCGCAGTTCGGCAGCCTTGGCGGCGTTGCGGAACTGCTGCTCGCGCCGCTCCGCATCTCGTGCCTTCTCGCCCGTCAGCAGCGCGAGATATAGCGCGCACCATGCCAGCAACATGAAATAGCGGCTGAAGGCGATTTCGATCAACTGCTGGTAGGTGCCGATCGCCACCAGTTCCGACAGGTCGGTGAGCAGGGTTTCCTGCGCGCTTTCGGTGTCCAGCCCCCGCGCCTCGGCAAATTCCTGCAACACCTTCTCGTTCATCAGCGACTGCATGTCGGCAAAGATAAGGGTGTTGGCCTGTGCGCAAAGCAGGGCCGCGGGCAAGGCCAGCACCAGGGCAGCGGTAATCTTCACCCATAGCGCCTTGCCATCGAAAACGCGCAGCACGATCCACAGGCCAAGCGTGATCAGGATACCGACGAGGACGGAAAGGACGCGCAGCCCGATCAGCTGATCGGAAAACTCCATCTCCAGCAATTCGGCCCGCAAGGTGACGAGCACGAAATAGGTCGCCCACAGGCCCACGACTGACGCAAGCACAGTGGTGAAAGGCACGCGCGCGGTGTGCTTTTCGGGTTGTTCGGCAAAATCCATAGGCCCCATCTAGCCCAGAGGCGTAGAGGCAACCAGTGCGCACAGTGGTTTCCATCGAAAGCACTGTGTCATTGGTCGATCAGATTGGCCGTTTCGACGCGGTTTTTCGCCCTATTTGGCGCCCAGCAGCCCTTCTTCGCGAATCTTCTCGCGCCAGTGCAGCGGCGCCAGCGTGTGGACGTTGTTGCCTTCGCTGTCGACGGCCACGGTCACCGGCATGTCCTTCACGGTGAATTCGTAGATCGCTTCCATGCCGAGGTCCTCGAAAGCCACCACCTTCGATTCCTTGATCGCACGGGCGACCAGGTAAGCCGCACCGCCCGTCGCCATCAGGTAGGCGACCTTGAAGCGGCTGATCACTTCCACAGCGTCCGCGCCGCGTTCGGCCTTGCCTATCATCGCGAGCAGGCCCTGGTCGAGCATCATCTCGGTAAACTTATCCATGCGCGTGGCGGTGGTGGGGCCGGCGGGGCCGACCACTTCGCCCATCACCGGGTCCACCGGGCCGACGTAGTAGATGGCGCGGCCCTTGAAGCTGACGGGCAGCTCCTCGCCTGCATCCAGCATGTCCTTGATGCGCTTGTGCGCAGCATCGCGCCCGGTCAGCATCTTGCCCGACAGTAGCAGACGGTCGCCATGGTTCCAGCTGCCGACTTCTTCGGCCGTCAGATTGTCGAGATCGACACGCTTTGCCTCGGCATCGGGCTGCCAGTGCACATCAGGCCAGGCGTCAAGATCAGGCTGCGGGAGATAGGCCGGGCCACTGCCGTCGAGCGTCACGTGCGCGTGGCGGGTGGCGGCGCAATTGGGAATCATGGCGACGGGCTTGCCCGCCGCATGGCACGGCCAGTCGAGGATCTTCACGTCGAGTACGGTGGAAAGTCCGCCCAGCCCCTGCGCACCAACGCCCTGCGCGTTCACCGCATCGAAAATGTCGATGCGCAGCTGTTCGAGATCGCTCTGCGCCCCGCGCGCCTTCAACTGGGCCATGTCGATCGGCTCCATCAGGCTCTGCTTGGCCAGTTTCATGCAATGTTCCGCCGTGCCGCCGATGCCGATGCCCAGCATCCCCGGCGGACACCAGCCCGCACCCATCGAAGGGATCTGTTCGAGCACCCAGTCGATGATGTTGTCGCTGGGGTTCATCATCTTGAACTTCGACTTGTTCTCGCTGCCACCACCCTTGGCCGCCACGTCGATGCCCACGGTCTTGCCCGGCACCATCTCCACCGAAAGGACGCACGGCGTGTTGTCGCGGGTGTTGCGGCGGGTGAAGGCCGGGTCTGCCAGGATGGAGGCGCGCAGCTTGTTTTCCGGGTGGTTGTAGGCGCGGCGCACGCCATCATCGACCACCTCCTGCAGGCTCTTGTCCGATTCGAGGCGGCAGTCCTGCCCCCATTTGAGGAATACGTTGACGATGCCGGTGTCCTGGCAGATCGGGCGGTGCCCCTCGGCGCACATGCGGCTGTTGGTCAGGATCTGGGCAATGGCGTCCTTCGCAGCCGGACCCTGTTCCGCCTTGTAGGCATCTCCCAGCGCCTGGATGTAATCCATCGGGTGGTAGTAAGAGATATATTGCAGCGCGTCGGCGATCGTCTCGATCAGGTCTTCCTCGCGAATGGTCACCATGTCGCTCATCGTATCTGCACTCCTGTTGGTCGGGAGGCCCATAGGCCCGGGCAGTCCGTTTCGTCAAAACGGTTTCGACGACCGCAGGGGTCCGAAGAGACAGGGTGACGATTTGCTACAAAGCGACCATTGCCCGTAAGCTGTGCAATCCCTAAGGCACTTCCCGTCCAACAAGCACGAGAGTTTGACGCCGTGATTTCCGAAAAACCCGAAACTGCCAGCAATCCCGCCAGGAACCCGGCAAGGCGCGCGATGATCGACAGCCAGCTGCGCACCAGCGGGGTGAACGAACCCTTCGTGCTGAGGCGCATGGGCGAAGTCGCGCGCGAGGACTTCGTGCCTGCGGCCAGCAAGGGCGTGGCATATGTCGATCGCGCGATCCGGCTGGAAAGCGGCGCCTGGCTGCCGGCACCGCTGGTGCAGGGCAAGATGCTGGAGGAAGCCGCGCCTACAGGAACGGAAAAGGCCATCGTTGTCGATGCAGGGTCAGGCTACCTCGCCGAACTGTTCCGACCGCTGGTGGCCGAGTTGACCGTGCTCAGCCCGGAAGAGGCCACGGGCAAGGGCACCCGGGGCAAGGGGGCCGAGCTGCTGGTGATCGACGGCGCGGTGGAGGAAGTGCCCGCTGGCCTGGCCCGGCGGCTGGCCGATGGCGCGCGCATCGTGACCGGGATGGTTTCTGGCGGCGTCACCCGCCTGGCCGTTGGCCGCAAGAGCGATACCGGCGTTGCGCTGATGCCGGTTGCCGACCTCGGCATTCCGCAGCTGCACGAATTCGACAAGCCAAAAGGCTGGAGCTTCTGATCATGCGCGCTGCCTTCTCACTGGCTGCTGCACTGGCGGGCGTCAGCCTGCTCGCCTCCCCCGCTGCGGCTGACACGCTGAAGGAAGCGCTTATCCGCGCCTACAACGACAACCCTTCGCTGGAAGCGGCGCGGGCACAGTTGCGCGCGACTGACGAAGGGGTGGTGATCCAGCGCGCGCAGGGCCTGCCTTCGCTCAACACTACCACCACCTATTCCGAATTCCTGGTGCAGAATTCGGTCAGCTTCATCGCGCCCGAGCGCCAGCTGAACGCCAGTGTCGATCTGGGCGTGCCGCTTTACCAGGGCGGCGCCGTGCGCAATGGCATCCTTGCGGCAGAAAATCGCGTGGAAGCCGGGCGCGCGGACCTGCGCGGTACCGAAAGCGCGATCTTCGCCGATGTCGTGACCATCTACATGGATGTAATCCTGAACGAGGCGATCGTCGGGCTCTCCAGCAACAACGTCGACGTGCTGGCGCTGAATCTCGAGGCGACCAGCGACCGCTTCGAGATCGGCGACCTGACCCGCACCGACGTGGCACAGTCGGAAAGCCGACTGGCGGTGGCGCGCGGCGACCTGCGCACCGCGCAAGCCAATCTCGTCAACGCAAGAGAGCGCTATATCGCGCTGGTTGGCGCGGCACCGATCGACCTGCAACCCCCGCCACCACTGCCTGGCTTGCCCGACAATGTGGAACTGGCGGTGGGCATCGCGCTGGAGCACAATCCCGACCTGATCGCCGCGCGCGAACGCGCCGAGGCGGCAGGATACGATATCGAAGTCGCCGGAGCGGGACGACTGCCCACCTTCAGCGCCTTCACCAATGGCGGCTATCAGAACTTCCTCGGCACGCTGGGCTCGATTCCCGGGTCAACGGCCGACCAGACCGCCACCAGCGCCACTGCTGGCGTGCGCATGACCTTGCCCCTGTTCCAGGGCGGTCGCGTCGCCGCGCAGCAACGCCAGGCGACAGCGCAGGCGCAAGCCGCGTTGGAACAGGTGATCGCCACCGAACGCAGTGTGATCGCCCAGGTGCGCGCACTCTATTCCAGCTGGCGTGCGGCCAATGCCATCATCGCCTCCAGCCAAGCCGCAGTCGATGCTGCGGAACTCAGCCTCGAAGGCGTGCGTGCCGAAAATTCCGTCGGTAACCGCACCATTCTCAACGTGCTTGACGCACAGCAGGAACTGCTGCGGGCGCAAGTGCAACTGGTGACGGCGCGGCGCAACGCCTATGTCGCCGGCTTCAACCTGCTGTCGGTGATGGGCAAGGCCGAAGCGCGTGACCTGGGGCTGGATAGCGAAGGCGTGCTCTACGATCCGGTCGCCAATTACGAACGCGTGCGCGGTATTGCTTGGGACTGGCAACGCGATCCCGAGCCGGTCGCCACGAGTTCCCGCACCGTTGACATCCCGGCAACCGATGGAGAAGTTGCCGATGGCGAAGCGGTCGACGCCATCGGCGCCGGCATCGATTCGCCGGATCCGATGACCACGCAGGGGGACTGAATGCGGCAGGAAGGCGAACCGTCGGTCGAAGAAATCCTCGACTCGATCAAGAAAGTGATCGCACGCGACAGCAAGGCCGCCGCGCAGTCGGCCAAGCCGCGCCGCCGCGAGGGGCTGGTTGCCCGCGAGGAAACCGCCGAGGAAGAAGAGGAAGACGTGCTCGACCTTGGCGTGATCGGGGCTGCCCTGCGCGATGACGAGGCGGAAGACGCGCTGATCGAAGACGCCGAGAAAGCGGCCGAGGAACGCCTCACCACCGATCGCGCTGCCGATGCCATGCGCCAGTCCCTAGCCGCCCTTGCCATGCTTTCCGACCCCCCGGCCAAGCCACAGATCGTGCGTTCAGGCGAGACTTCGCTGGAAGGCATGGTACGCGAGATGATGCGTCCGATGCTGGCGCAATGGCTGGATGCCAACCTGCCCGAGATTGTCGAACGGCTGGTGAAAGCCGAAATCGCCCGGATCGCAGGCAAGAAGCGCTGACCAGGCCACCGTCTCCTCTCAGGCTGGCCAAGGCCAGACGCAAGCTTGCCGAAACCGGTGGCGCGTCGGTTGAACGACAGATCTTCCTCTGCGCGCTGCCAACCAAGGCGAAATGCTGCCACCCCAAGGTGGGGGAGCCCGCCTGGCAATATCTCAAGACCCGATTGAAAGAACTGGACCTCGTTGGTCCAGGGAAGGTCCAGCGCACCAAGGCCGATTGCCTGCAGGTCTGCGCCGCGGGGCCCATCGCGGTCGTCTGGCCGGACCAGGTCTGGTACCATTCCTGCACCGAGGAGGTGCTGGAACAGATCATCCAGCGGCACCTGATTGGCGGGCAACCAGTCGAAGAAAACCGCCTGTACCCGGAAGACTAGCGTCTATTCCTTCCAGCCGATCGTCCGGTAGTCCTTGCGCGGGGCATGCGGATCGAGTTCGTCGAGATCGTGCTGCACGGCATCGTCATGGCCAGTGCCGTTGGACAGGAAGACCAGCCCCATCAGCGTGCTCATCAAAAGCATCGAGAACCCGATGCCCAGCGCCGTGGCAATGAAGACGTGCGGCGAAACCTCGTCCACCTGCTCGTAGATCACCATTACCGCGATGATGACTGTCGCCAGCGTGATGCCCATCATCAGGCGCATCAACCGCCGGAACCGCGCCCAGGCGAAAGCGGCATTGTGGGGATCGTCGAGAGGTGAGGGCTTTGCCATGCTGGCGCCATGCCCGTCTGCGGGGTCGCTGGCAACGCTGATTCCGCAATGATTTGCCCAGACTCGCTCTCTCGTGGCACAATCGCGACAAGTTCCATTGGAGGAGCGGGCCGGATGCCCGGCAAGGAGGAGAGCCCCTATGACCGTATCGAAGATCATCGCGAATCGCGATTACGCCATCGTATCCTGCACGCCGCAGGACACCGTGCAGAAGGCTGCCCAGCTACTGGCCGACAAACGGATCGGCGCGCTGCCGGTGATGGATGGCGAGACGATTGCCGGGATCTTCTCCGAACGCGATCTGCTCTACTGCGTTGCTCGTGATGGTGCGGGTGTGCTGGACAAGCCGGTCGGCGAGGTCATGACCTCGCCTGCCATCACCATCGAGGCCGATACCAGCGTGCTCAAGGCGCTCTCGCTGATGACTCGCCGCCGCATCCGCCACCTGCCGGTGATGGAAAGTGCAAGAATGTCCGGCTTCGTTTCGATCGGCGACCTGGTGAAATACCGCATGGACGTGATCGAGGCCGAAGCGCAGCAGATGCGCGAATATATCACCACCGCCTGAAGCCATCTTGAGACCGGCCATCGCCTCACCTACATTCAGCCCATGACCATACCGCTCACTCTCACCGAATCTGCCGCCACGCGCGTTGGACTGATTGCCAAGAAGCAGGGCAAGCCTGCGATCCTGCGTCTTTCGGTGGAAGGCGGCGGGTGTTCGGGCTTCCAGTACAGGTTCGACCTCGACGACGCCCCGGAAGCTGACGACATGGTCAGCGAGACCGCAGGCGTGAAGCTGGTGGTCGACCCGGTCAGCCTCGACCTGGTGGCCGGTGCCACGGTGGACTACGTCGAATCGCTGGGCGGCGCGGCCTTCCGCGTGGAAAATCCCAATGCAGCCGCAGGTTGCGGTTGCGGAAGTTCCTTCGGCATCTAAGGTCGCAGGCGATGAAAATCGCCAGCTTCAACATCAACGGCATCAAGGCGCGCCTGCCGCGCCTCAAGGAATGGCTGGAGGAAACCCGGCCCACGGTTGCCTGCCTGCAGGAAATCAAGAGCCTGGACGAGAACTTCCCGGCCTCAGAATTCGAGGACATCGGCTACCAGGCAATCTGGCACGGCCAGAAGAGCTTCAACGGCGTCGCCATCCTGGCGGACGGCAGCAAGCCGGCGGAAAAGCACCGCGGCCTCGGCATTGCCGGGCCGAAGGACGATGAAGGCGAACAGGCGCGCTACCTTGAGGCCGAGGTGAACGGCGTGCGCATCTGCAACCTATACCTGCCCAACGGCAATCCGCACCCCGGTCCAAAGTTCGACTACAAGCTGGCGTGGATGCAAAAGCTGCGCGCGCGCATGAGGGAACTGTCGGAACTGGAGCAGCCAGTGGTTGTGCTGGGCGATTTCAATGTCATTCCGGAGGACAAGGACGTCTGGTCGCCCAAGGCCATGGCTGACGACGCGCTGATGCAGCCCGAATCGCGCGATGCCTATGCCCGCCTGCTGGCAGACGGCTGGACCGATGCCATCAATATCCTCAACCCGCGCGGCGGGGTGTGGACCTACTGGGACTACCAGGCCGGCGCCTGGCAACGCGACCACGGCTTCCGCATCGACCACATTCTGCTTTCGCCCGAAGCGGCCGACCGCCTGGTCGCTGCTGGTGTCGACAAGGAGTACCGCGGGCGCGAGAAGGCCAGCGACCACGCGCCGGTATGGGTGGAATTGAAAGGATAGTTCGCTTTGCGATTGCGCCTCCGCACTCTCACAAAGCAAACTCACCTATAGAAAACGTGGTTTTCGATCGTCGCGCGGGTCGTCATCCGACCGGCCCAGCGGGGGCGGACGTGAGTCGCATGGAAATACAGCGCGTCGTGCGCCGGGCTTTCCCACAGGTCGCGGTGGGCGATGCGGGCAATCGCCTTGGCGCGCGTCCAGGCAGCTGAACTGCGGTTGGGAGCCGGGATCCGGCCACCACGCACGAAAGAAAACTGTGCGCGCTGAGTGACGACCGAACAATAGTCATCGGGAAAGGTGTTGCTCTCAGCGCGGTTGATCACCACGCGGGCCACGGCCAGCTGGCCATCAAGTGGTTCTCCGCGGGCTTCGAAGTAGACTGCCTGCGCCAGGCACATCATGTCGCGCGACATCGTATCGCTGGTATCAACGCTGCTGACGAGTTCGCGCAAGGTTGCAGCATTGCTGACAGTGGTGTCGGGTTCTTCCGGCTGCTCGGGCAGGGCCTGCACCACTTCGTTCATGACAAAGCGAACCTGCGGTTCCTGGGTGGCCTGTTCCGGTGCCTGGGTGTTTTGCGTATCTGTCTCGGCCGTTTCGAGCATGTCCTGCTCCGCCTGGTCCTGGGCGACGGCGCCGCTGAGCGCGGTGCCGAAACTGGTGGCAAAGATGGCGGCTGCCAGGGCGCCAGCCCCGACCCGCTTGCTGATGATCGTCATCTAACTTGTTACTCACGGCGGTGAGAGACACTGACAGGCCTGCGGACGCGGTCTTTGCTTTACCGTCTGTCACCCGCGTTCCGTCCCTAACGGACCTGCTGGTCATCTCCCCGTCTGCGCGCTGAAAGCCATCGCCGTATTGCGATACCAATCAACCCACGCTGTCGGAAAGTCGCGGGCGAGATAGCTTCGAATCTTTCAATGTCAAGCAATAGGAGAGTCGATGCCGAGGAATCGTTCACCATTCTCGATATCGAGTTCGATCACCCAAAGATCAGGGTCCTGTTGCCCGCGACGCCGGGTGTACTCGGAAAACTCCATAGGGTTTTCAGGATCTTCTTCCTTGGAAAGCGTCCATTTCCGGGTTCCGTCCAGCTGCGGCATACGCTCGTAGGCGCGGGCCGAAGTGGCGCGATTGCAACAGATCACCATCAAGGTACCTGCGGTGCGTTCACCCTTTGAGATAACCATTCCAAAGCCGCCCGCGGCCTCGACAGCGCGGATCAGGCCGCTGACTTCGAGATGGGCAGGGATGCGGTCGTCCATGGCCGATCACTCCGGTTGGCGATAGCCGGGCAGACCGGACAAGGCGATGTGCGAGCGCATGAAGGTGCCCGTGCCACGCCCGATCTCGTCACCTTCCTCGTCCATCAGGTGCGCTTCGGCAATGAACACGCGCCGCTTGCCGCTAATCCATTTGCCTTCGGCGACCACCTTGCCGCTGCGCAGCGGCTTGGTGAAGTGCAGGTTGAAACCGGTGGTCAGCAGGAAACGGTCGGACACAAGCGAATTGGCGGCATAGAAGGCCGCATCGTCGAGCATCTTGAAATAGAGTGTGCCGTGCGTAGCCCCGGCAGCGTGGAAGAACTTTTCCGCAGCGGTGAAGGTTATGCGCGCGCGCCCCGCCTCGACAATTTCTAACCGCGATTCGAACAGCGCGTTGACCGGGGCAGAGGCGTAGAGGTTTTCCAGCGCGCGAAAATGCAGGGCTTCGCCGCTTTCATCAGCATGCCTTGAGGAAGCCAGCCCGGGCGAATCAGGCGGCGTCACGATCCGCCACGTTGGTCAGCACGCCATAAAGTGCTTCGGCATCGGGTGCGTCGCTGAGCGCGTCGTGCACACTCTCGTCGCGCACCAGGCGCGAAATTGCCGCCAGTGCATGGAGGTGAGTCGCGCCGCTGTGAGAGGGTGAAAGCAGACCGAACACCAGGTCGACGGGCAGCCCGTCGGCCGCAGCGAATTCCACCGGGCGCTCCAGTTTCAGCAGTGCTGCCATCGGGCGATGGAGATCGGGAATGCGGGCGTGCGGGATGGCAACGCCGCGCCCGAATCCGGTGCTGCCCAGCTTCTCGCGCTCCTCCAGATGTTCCAGCACCTGCGCCGCGTCGAGCGCATAGGCGCTGGCGAACAACTCGCCGAGACGGCGCAGGATGTCATCCTTGCCCTCGGCCTGTGTGACGCAGACCGATTCGGGTTTGATCAGAAAAATCGAATCCATTGCTTCAGAAAACTCAAACTATCCTGTCGGCGACGCGGGCCGCTACAAGGCGGGCCGACCGGTGCATACACACCCTTCCCCAGGGTTGATCGCACGCCCCCGGCGCACCACGCCGCTTGCGATCAGGACGGCTCAACCCAGCCGATCGAGCCGTCTTCGCGGCGATAGACCATATTATGCCGTCCGGTTCCAGCATTTTTGAAGAACAGGGCATTGGTGTGCCGCAGGTCAAGCAGCATGACCGCATCGGACACGCTGACTTCGGGCACGTCGATGCGCGTTTCCGCGATGACTGGCGGCGAATCCACCATCACTTCCTCTTCGGTCTCAGGCTCTTCCGAGGCAAAGATGGTGTAGGCGGCTTCCTCTTCCTTCACCGCATGGGCCGCCTGTTCGTGGCGATCCTTCAGTCGCCGCTTGTAGCGGCGCAGCTGCTTCTCGATCTTATCGGCAGCCTGGTCGAAGGCGAGGTGGGCATCCTGCGCCTGACCATGACTTTTCAGGATAAGCCCGTGGTTGACGTGAAGGACGATATCGGCGGCAAACCCGCTGGCGGGCGCCTTGCCGAAGGTGACCGTGGATGAAAGCGCGCGGCTGAAGTGCTTCTCGACAATGTTCTCGAGTCGGTCGGAAGCGTGCTCCTGCAGTGCTGCTCCTGTATCGACCTGGTGTCCCGACACGCGAATATCCATGGGGCGTAGCTCCTTCTCTTATCTTTCGCTCCAACCCCCATGTGGGACGATAGTCTCACGAGGTCCAGAGCGGAGATTCCAACGATTCAAGAAAGGCTTTGTGCCGGGCAATTTCCTCGGCGCTGGCGGCGTGCGGACGTGGGGCGCGGTATTCTCCTGTTTTCGGGACAAATCGGGTCTGCACAGCCACCTCGACCTGGGTATTGTCGGCTGCCAGCTGCAACCCGATCTGCCGCCCGCCGGTCAGTTCGACATAGACCTGTGCGAGCAGTTCAGCATCCAGCAGGGCCCCGTGCAGGGTGCGATGGCTGCGATCGACTCCGTAACGCGAGCACAGGGCATCAAGCGAATGCTTGGCGCCGGGATGGCGGCGGCGGGCGAGCACCAGCGTGTCGATCATGCGATCCTCGCCGATGGATTCGTAGCCGCACAGGCCCAGTTCGAAATTGAGGAAGCCGAAGTCGAACTGCGCGTTGTGCGCAACCAGCGGATCCTCGCCGAGAAATTCCAGCAAGGCCTCCACCTTTTCCGGAAAACGCGGCTTGTCGGACAGGAAGGCGGCGGACAGACCGTGCACCCGCTCCGCTTCCAGCGGCATGTCGCGATCAGGATTGAAATACTCGTGGAAGGTGCGCCCGGTGGCCACGCGGTTGACCATTTCGATGCAGCCGATTTCCACCAGCCGGTCTCCGGTATTGGGATCGAGGCCCGTGGTTTCGGTATCGAAGATGATCTCGCGCATGAAGCGTGTATCGCGCGGGAAGGCTCAGACGTGCAAGTCGGCTTTGAGCTTGTCCACCAGAGCCTGCACCTGCGCCTGCGTTTCCGGCAGCGGAACTCCGGTATCGATCACATAGTCGGCGCGGGCGCGCTTTTGTGCGTCTGGCATCTGCAGCTTGAGGATGTGCTCGAATTTCTCTTCCGTCATGCCCTTGCGCGCCAGCACGCGTTCGCGCTGCGTTGCGGCCGGGGCGGAGACGACGACAATGGTATCGACGAGATCCGCACCGCCCTTTTCGAACAGCAGTGGGATATCGAACACCACCATCGGCCTATCGGCGTTGGCATCGAGAAAAGCCTCACGCAGCCTTGCCACTGCGGGGTGGACGATCATCTCCAGCCGCGCCAGAGCGTCGACATCGGCGAAGACGATCTCGCCCAACCTCTCGCGCAGAACGCCTTCCGGGCCGGTGCTGCCGGGGAAGGCTGCCTCGATCTCGGGCAGCAGCGCGCCGCCCGGGCCCTGCATCCGTCGCACTTCCGCATCGGCATCGAACACCGGCACACCAGCGTTCTTGAACATGCGAGCAACCGTGCTCTTGCCCATGGCGATCGAGCCGGTGAGGCCGATGATATGCGGTCGCTTGGCACTCATTGCGTCAACATGCTGCGCAGCGCCGCATCCCCGTCGTCGCGCGGCGGAGCCGTGCCGAAGAACTTCTCGAAGGCGACGGCAGCCTGGCCGATGAGCATGGACAAGCCGTCAATGGTGCGAAAGCCCTTCTCGCGCGCTTCGCGCAGGAGCGGGGTTTCGAGCGGCGCGGTGACGATATCGTAGACAATGCTGCCCGGCGGCACGTGGCTGAAATCGAAATCAAGCGGCGGCTGGCCCTGCATGCCGAGCGCGCTGGCGTTCACCACGAGGTCGAAACAGCCCTCGCGGTCGTCGAATTCGAAATCGGTCGGTTCGGCAAAATGCGCGAGCGGAGCGACGTGGTGCCGGCCGCCCGGATCAAGCTCGTCGAGCATGGCGCGCGCCTTGTCGGGATTACGCCCGGCCAGCACCACGGTGATGCCGTGCTCCAGCAGACCGGCGACAATCGCACGCGCAGCGCCGCCCGTGCCCAGCACGCGCGCCATGCGGAAATAGTGCTGGCGGTCGAGATCCTCGCCCAGCGGTTCGAGGAAGCCCGCGGCATCGGTGTTGTACCCGGTGAGCGAGCCATCATTTTCGCGCACGATGGTATTCACCGCGCCGATCCGCTTGGCCAGCGGATCGAGCCGGGCAAGGTGCGGCATCACCATCAGCTTGTGCGGCATGGTGACATTGCACCCGGCCCAATCCGGATCAGCCGCACGGCGAGCAAGGTAGTCGCCAAGCTGTTCGGAGGTCACCAGCTGGCGGTCATAGCGCGCATTGAGGCCAAGCCCTTCTATCCAGTGCATGTGGATCGTCGGCGATTTCGATTGCGCGATGGGATCACCAATCACCTCGGCATAGCGCGTCATTTCGGCAGTTCCCCCAGGTCGCGCAACGCGCCCAGCACGGGCAGCAGCGGCATGCCGAGAACGGTGAACAGGTCGCCCTCTATACGATCAAACAATTGCGGACCGCGCGCCTCGATGCGGAAAACACCGACGCAATAGCCGACTTCGGGCCATTCTGCGTCAAGGTAGCTCTCGATGAAAGCGTCCGAAAGCTCGCGCACATGCAAGCGTGCCTCAGCGGAGCAACGCCAATGGATATGGTTTTGCACCACGATTGTCGCAGCTGAATGGAGGTGCATCACCTTGCCGGAGAAGAAGCGCAAGTGCTCGGTAGCGTTCGCACGATTGGCCGGCTTGTCGAATCTACGGCCTTCGACGACCACAAGCGAATCGCTGCCAAGAACGGGGGCATCTTCATTCTTCAGAGCGAGCGCCTTGGCATCAGCAAGTTCCTGCGCGACAAGTTCTGGCCGCAGCCCTTTCAAAGACTCCTCTATCGCGCGCTCGTCGACATCCGCCGGAACAGCCTCGAACGAGACGCCAGCAGCTTCAAGCATCGCCCGGCGCGAGGCGGATTTGCTCGCCAGGACGATCATATCGGCTTTGGCCCGCGTTGCGGCTCACGCTGGCCCGCCAAGCGGACTTCGCGTTCCTGGTAGAGCTTGATAATCGCGGCAGCCGTTTCCTCAATCGAGCGGCGGGTCACGTCGATAACCGGCCAGCCGTTGTCGGCAAACATGCGCCGGGCAAAAGCCACTTCCTTACTCACCTTGTCTTCATCGATATAGGCCGTCTCGGTCTTTTCATTCAGCGAGAGCAGGCGATTGCGGCGGATCTGCACCAGCCGGGCAGGCGCAGTTGTCAGCCCCACCACCATCGGGTGCTTGAGCTCAAACAGCAACTTGGGCGGCGGGCTTTCCACCACCAGCGGGATATTGGCGACCTTGTAGCCACGGTTGGCCAGATAGATGCTGGTCGGCGTTTTCGACGTACGCGACACGCCCGCCAACAGGATATCGGCCTGTTCCCAGTCTTCCCAGCTGATGCCATCGTCGTGGGCAATGGTGAACTGGATGGCATCGACCCGCTCGAAATAGGCCGCGTCCATCTTGTTCTTGCCGCCGGGGCGACCGTGCGCCTGCTGCCCCAGCCGCTCTTCCAGCGCTTCGACCACGGGATCCAGCGCAGCGACATGCGGCAGGCCCTGCTGGCGGCAGAATTCCTCAAGCCGCTCGCGCGTGGCTTCGTTGCTGAGCGTATAGAGGACAAGGCCCGGGTTGACCTTGAAGTCTTCCATGATCCGCTCAAGGTGCTGCACCGATCGCACCATCGGCCAGAAATGGCGCTGCACGTCGGCATCGCCGAACTGCGCTAGCGCCGCCTTGGCCAGCATTTCCAGCGTTTCGCCGGTGGAATCGGAAAGGAGGTGGAGGTGCAAGCGGGCCATGTGGATATGTAGCGGCATAAACCACGGGAGCGAATTGCGGACAAGCTGTCGAGTGACTTTACCCCGGATCGGAACCGGATTCACCAGCCCGGCTATGGACAGGCGGCGCTGTTTTTGGACAGGCTGGGGATTGCGGGGAGAACTGTCGGTTGACGGCCAGAACCCGTGAGTCGCCAGCCGCAAATGGGTGTTCATCGCGGGAGAATTCAGGCAAAGGCGCGCAATTCCCGTAATCCACAGGGCCAACAACGTCCTGAATCCTTCTTAATATATATATTTATTGTTTGATTGGACTCTTCGATGCCCGGATGTCTCCTCAATACGCTTGCCGGCCAGCGGACCGACAGGCGACCGGTCTGGCTGATGCGCCAGGCAGGGCGCTACCTGCCCGAATATCGCTCCTTGCGAGCGGAAAAGGGCGGTTTCCTCGAGCTGGTCTATGACAGCGAAGCTGCTGCCGAAGTGACGATCCAGCCGATCGACCGTTTTGGTTTCGACGGGGCGATCCTGTTTTCCGACATCCTGATCGTGCCTTACGCCCTCGGGCAGGACCTCTGGTTCGAAGCTGGCGAAGGTCCGCGGCTTGCTCCTGCACTGGTCGATGGTGCGTGGAACGGGCTGGAACAGGCCTTCCAGCGCTTTGATGCGATCTACCGCACCGTGGCCCTGGTGAAGGCGCGTTTGGGACCAGAGACTACCTTGCTGGGCTTTGCAGGCTCTCCGTGGACTGTGGCGACATACATGATTACCGGGAAGGGATCGAAGGACCATGGCAAGGCCCGCGCGCTGGCCTATCGCGACCCCGAAGCATTCGGATCGCTGATCGGCGCGATCGAAGCCGCGTCCATTGAATACCTGCTGGGCCAGATCGATGCAGGCGCCGAAGCCGTGCAACTGTTCGATAGCTGGGCAGGTTCGCTTTCGCCTGCGCAGTTCGAGCAATGGGTGATCGCGCCCAATGCCCGCATTGCCGCAGCGATTCACGAGGCCCGACCCGGCATTCCGGTGATTGGTTTTCCTAAGGGCGCAGGCGCGAAACTGCCTGCCTATGCGCGCGAGACCGGGGTGGATGCGCTGGGCGTTGACGAAACGCAGGATCCGGCCTGGGTCCACGGCCAACTGCCCGCTGACATGCCAGTGCAGGGCAACCTCGATCCCATGCTGCTGCTGGCAGGCGGCAAGGCGCTTGACGAATCCGTTGCAACGATCCTGAACGCCTTTGCCGATCGCCCGCATGTCTTCAATCTCGGCCACGGCATCGACAAGGAAACGCCGATCGCCCACGTCGAACATCTTCTCAAACTCGTACGTGGGTGAAGGGATGACGAAAGCCAATCCGATCCCTAGATACGCATCATGCAGGATGCTCTCGCGATGACCTATCTCTGGCTCAAGGCTGGTCACATCATCTTCGTGATCTTCTGGATGGCAGGGCTGTTCATGCTGCCCCGCTATTTCGTCTACCACCAGGAAGCCGAACCCGGTTCAAACGAAGAGGCCAAATGGGTGGATCGTGAGCGCAAGCTGCTCAAGATCATCCTGCTGCCCTCGATCATTGTCGTCTGGGTGCTGGGGCTGGTGCTCGCTTCCACGCTGAACCTGTGGAGTGCCGGGTGGTTGCACGCCAAGATGCTGCTGGTGCTGATCCTGTCGGGTTATCACGGCTACTTGGCGAGCTACGCCAAGAAGCTGGCGCGCGGCGAGCGCAAACTGACGGGCAAGCAGCTCCGTGTGTTCAACGAAGTGCCCGGCATCCTGGCCGCGGTGATCGTGGTGCTGGTGGTCGTCAGGCCGTTCTGATTCCCGGGCGAGACACCGCTTGCGCACGATTTGCGAATTGACCGCCATCGGTGAAACCCATATTTGCGAAGTCCTCTAACGGCAATTCGTCGCGGATTCTCGCGCGACAAGGTCTGCTTTCTCCAAGCCCATAAAGGCCAGCCGGCATCTCAACCCATTGGAATACAACGAAAATGCATTTAAAAGAACTCAAGAAGAAGACGCCGGCAGAGCTGGTTTCCATGGCTGAAGAGCTGGGCGTCGAAGGCGCGTCGACCTTGCGCCGCCAGGAACTGATGTTCGCCATCCTCAAGGAAGTGGCGGAAGAGGGTGAGGAAATCCTCGGCATTGGCACGATCGAAGTGCTGCAGGACGGCTTCGGCTTCCTGCGCAGCCCCGAAGCAAACTATCTTGCCGGGCCGGACGATATCTACGTCTCGCCCAACCAGGTCCGCAAATGGGGCCTGCGCACCGGCGATACGGTGGAAGGCGAAATCCGCGCGCCCAAGGATGGCGAGCGCTACTTCGCGCTGACCAAGCTCAAGGAAGTCAACTACGAAGACCCCGAGGCCGTTCGCCACCGCACCAATTTTGACAACCTCACGCCGCTCTATCCGGATGAACGCCTGAACCTCGACACCAAGGATCCGACGGTAAAGGACAAGTCGGCCCGCGTGATCGACCTGATCAGCCCGCAGGGCAAGGGCCAGCGCGCGCTGATCGTGGCGCCGCCGCGAACCGGCAAGACGGTGCTGCTGCAGAACATCGCCAAGGCGATTACCGACAATCACCCGGAAGTGTTCCTGCTGGTGCTGTTGGTGGACGAGCGCCCCGAGGAAGTCACCGACATGCAGCGCAGTGTGAATGGCGAGGTGATCTCCTCGACCTTCGACGAGCCTGCCAGCCGTCACGTGCAGGTGGCCGAAATGGTGATCGAGAAGGCCAAGCGCCTGGTCGAACACAAGAAGGACGTGGTTATCCTGCTTGATTCGATCACCCGTCTTGGCCGTGCCTACAACACCGTGGTGCCCAGCTCGGGCAAGGTGCTGACCGGCGGTGTGGACGCCAATGCGCTGCAGCGCCCGAAGCGCTTCTTCGGTGCCGCGCGCAATATCGAGGAAGGCGGTTCGCTTTCCATCATCGCCACCGCGCTGATCGATACCGGCAGCCGTATGGACGAGGTGATCTTCGAGGAATTCAAGGGCACGGGTAACAGTGAAATCGTGCTGGACCGCAAGGTGGCCGACAAACGCATCTTCCCGGCGCTGGATGTGGGCAAGTCCGGCACCCGCAAGGAAGAACTGCTGGTGGACAAGGAACAGCTCTCCAAGATGTGGGTGCTGCGCCGTATCCTGATGCAGATGGGCACGGTGGATTCGATGGAATTCCTGCTCGACAAGATGAAGGATTCGAAGACCAACGAAGATTTCTTCGCGACGATGAACCAGTAAGGTCCATCGGTTCAGCGCGAAAAGGAGAAGGGCGGCCTAACGGTCGCCCTTCGCTTTTTCCAGCTGCTCCAGCATTTTCTCACGCACGGCCTCAATAGCCTTGCGTGGTCGTATCATCACCTTGAAATCCTTTATCTTTCCTTCTCTATCGAAGGAAATAAGGTCCACCCCGTTGACGTGGATGCCGTCGATCTCGGCAACGAATTCCAGCGCTGCGTGCTGCCCGTCCACGATCTTGCGAACGTAGTTGAAGCCGTATTGCGAGAACAGTTGCAGCGCTGCGCCGAGGTACTGCATCACAAGCGTGCGACCGTACTGCGAGGTGTGCATGACGGGGGAGTGAAACACCGCGTCCTCGGCGATCCATGGTACGAGGCTGGCAGGCGGCTCGCGGCTTTCTGCCACCTCGTGCAGGATCTCGATGGTCTGCTCAGGCGAGCGCATCAAGCAAGATTTTCGGCAAAGAAGGCTGCCGTGCGTCTGTCGGCCAGCTCGGCGGCTTCATCCGACCGGCGATTGCCGAATTCGGTGGCAAAGCCGTGGTCCATGCCGGGATAGTCGTGCAGCGTGACTTTGGGATGATCGTCGAGCCCTTCGTGCATCGCTTTTTGCACGTCTGACGGCACGAAGCCATCGTTCCCGGCAATGTGCAGCATGAGTGGGTGGGCTATGGCGTGCTTCTCGCCCAATAAGCCATCCACGCCGACCGCGTAGTAACCGACGCTGGCGTTCACGTCGGTACGCGCCGCGGTCATATAGGCGAGCCGTCCGCCGAGGCAATAGCCCACGGCGCCCACCTTGCCGCTGGAAACCTCCTCGCACGCCCAGTGGATCGTTGCCTCGATATCGCGGATGCCTGCATCCTGATCGAACTTGCCGAACAGATCGAACGCCTGCTGCATTTCGGGTTCGATATCGGGATCCAGTTCGATGCCCGGTTCCAGGCGCCAGAACAGGTCCGGCGCCACGGCGAGGTAGCCGTCCTCGGCCAGTTTGTCGCACTTGCGGCGAATGCCTGCGTTGACACCGAAGATCTCCTGAATCACGACGATTGCCGCTTTCGCCTCTCCGGAAGGGCGTGCGACATAGGCGTTGAATCTGTCTCCGCCGGAAAGGGTGGAAATGCTGACTGTCTCACTCATATAAGACTCTCCTGAGCGTCGAATTGGTCTATGCTTACTACGCGCGCAAGCGAGAAAGGTGTCCGCAATGAAGGTCAATATCGAAATCGATTGCTCCCCCGAAGAGGCGCGGCGCTTCATGGGCTTGCCCGATGTTGAGCAGGCGAACGCCATCTACGTCGATTCGATTGCCAAGGCGATGCAGGGTGTTTCGAACACCGAACAATTGGAACAATATGCCCGCCAACTGGCGCCGATGGGGCAGATGGGTTTGAAAATGTTCCAGAATTTCATGGAAGGCGCGGCCCGCAACGCCAGCGCCGGTTCGGCCACCACGGCTGACAAGGACACATCCGACTAGGCAGGCACAATGGACACGATTTTCGCACTGTCGAGCGGGCAACCGCCCGCAGGGATTGGTGTTATCCGCGTGACCGGACCGAAGGTGCAACAAGCGCTTGAACTGATCGCAGGCGGTGTTCCCCAAGCGAGAATGGTAAAGCGAACAGTCTTCCGCGATGTTTCACGTGAAACACTGGACGATGGTCTTGCGCTGTTTTTTCCTGGTCCGAACTCGGTGACCGGGGAAGACCTCGCTGAATTCCATTGCCATGGCGGGCGAGCGGTCATTGCTGCGGTGGAGAGGGCGCTGGGCGAAATCCAGGGATGTCGCCGCGCCGAACCAGGTGAATTCACCCGCCGCGCCTTTGCCAATGGCCGGATCGACCTGTCTGAGGCTGAAGGGCTGGCAGACCTGCTCTCGGCCGAGACCGAGATCCAGCGCCGGAGTGCGATGGCGATGATGGGGGGAGTGCTGTCGCGACAGGTGGAGGAATGGCGCGAGGAGTTGCTGCTCCTGTCGGCCCAGGTCGAGGCGGTACTCGATTTTGATGACGAGGACGATGTTGCCGAATTGCCTTACGGTTTCGGCAGCGCGCTCGGTGCCTTGCGCCAGTCGCTGCTCGATGCGCTTGGCGCTCCACACGCAGAGACCTTGCGCGAGGGTTTTCGCGTGGCGCTGGCCGGGCCGCCTAATGCCGGAAAGTCGACCCTGTTTAACGCGCTGGTGGAAAGCGAGGCCGCGATTACTGCCGAAATCGCCGGAACCACGCGCGACGTCCTGATGCGGTCAGTCGCAATTGCCGGCATTCCCTTCACATTCGTTGATATGGCGGGCTTGCGTGATGAAAGTGGTGACCAGATCGAGGCGATCGGCATTGCTCGCGCTCGCGAAGAGATCGCGAGGGCAGATTTGGTCCTGTGGCTTGGTCCGGAAGGGGAGGGGCCTGCGGATGCTTGGGAGATCGAAGCCCAGGCTGATCGTGCAGATGTCGCCAGAAAGCAAAACCCGGCTCACCGCATCTCCGCTGTCACTGGAGAAGGCATGGATACCCTTCGCCAGGCGCTGATAGACCAGGCGCGCGCTACCATGCCTGCGCCAGGGAAGGCCGCGCTCAACGCCCGCCAGCGCGAGCGCCTCCATGATGCCGCGACAGCCCTGGCCGCCGCGCACAGCGAAAGCGATCCGCTGCTGGTTGCCGAGAACCTGCGGCGCACGCGGCAAGCTTTCGATGCGTTGGTGGGACGGACCTCTACCGAAGATGTGCTGGATGCGCTTTTTGGACGCTTTTGTATCGGGAAATAGCCTGTTCCACGTGAAACAGATCGGCTAAATGCCAGCGCGTAATGCACGATTTCGATGTCATCGTTGTAGGTGGGGGCCATGCCGGGTGCGAGGCAGCGGCGGCGTCTGCTCGCGCTGGGGTCAGCACGGCGCTGGTGACCTTTGACGCGGCCACGCTTGGTGCAATGAGCTGTAACCCGGCGATCGGTGGCCTTGGCAAGGGCCACCTCGTGCGCGAGGTCGATGCCTTCGATGGCTTGCTGGGCCGCGCGGCGGACGCTGGAGCGATCCATTACCGTATGCTCAATCGCTCAAAGGGCAGCGCCGTGCAGGGGCCGCGCGTGCAGGCAGACCGCAAGCTGTTCAAGGCTGCCATCCAGGCGCTGTTGGCAAAGCAGCAGAACCTGCATGTGGTAGAGGGTGAAGCAGCTGCTTTGCTGCTTGACGGCGAGTGCGTGCAGGGCATCTGTCTTGCGGATGAGGCAGAGATCCGGGCTAGGGTGGTCATCCTGTGTACCGGCACATTCCTTGGCGGCACGCTGTTCCGAGGGGAAGAGCGTTTCGAAGGCGGGCGTATCGGTGAGAATTCCGCGCACAAGCTTGCGGAGCAGCTGCGCGGAGCAGGTCTGCCCATGGCGCGGCTGAAGACCGGCACGCCGCCCCGGTTGGACGGACGCACCATCGACTGGGCTCGGCTGGAGGAACAGCCTTCTGACGCTGACCACTGGACCATGTCGCCGCTGACGCAGCGCCGAGTGAACCCGCAGGTGTTCTGTGCGATCACCCGCACCAACGCACGCTCGCACGAAATCATCGCAGCCAACTTGCACCGCTCTCCGCTGTTTACAGGCGCTATCGGTGCCGCGGGCCCGCGCTATTGCCCCTCGATAGAGGACAAGATCCATCGATTCGCGGATCGCGATGGGCATCAGGTCTTTCTCGAACCTGAGGGGCTGGATACGCACCTGGTTTACCCCAACGGCATCAGCACCTCGTTGCCGGTCGATGTGCAGCTGGCCATGCTGCGTACCATGGATGGGCTGGAACAGGTAACGATGGACGTGCCTGGTTATGCCGTCGAATATGACCATATCGACCCGCGCGCGCTGGGTCCGGACTTGCAGCTGAAAGCCATGCCCGGCCTTTATTGCGCGGGGCAGATCAACGGCACCACCGGCTATGAGGAAGCGGCCGCGCAGGGGCTGGTGGCGGGCCTGAATGGCGCTTGCGCCATCCTCGACCGTGCTCCACCTGCAATTGACCGGGCCAACAGCTACATGGCCGTGATGATCGACGATCTCACCCTTCACGGCGTGAGCGAGCCTTACCGCATGCTCACGGCCCGAGCGGAATATCGCCTGCGCCTGCGGGCCAACAACGCCAGCTCGCGCCTGACGCCGCTGGCTCTGGCTGCGGGATGTGTGGGCAAGGAGCGCGCGGACTGGTTTGCGCAGCGCGAGAACGAACGTTTCACGTGGAACAGTGCGCTTGAGCAGCAGGTGGGTGCCACCGCGTTGCACGATGCGGGTTTGCCGGTGAAGCGCGACGCCGGACGCAAGAGTCTGGGCGAGTGGCTCTCGCTGCCTGATGTCGCGATGTCAGACCTCGCGCCCTGGCTGCCAGAGCAGTGCGATCCCCATTCGGCGCTCGCCGCGGAGTTGGCAGAGGATGCGGGCTACGCTCCCTACCTTGCACGACAGGATGCCGAATTGCGCGACTTGCGCAGCAGTGAGGAGCTGGCCCTGGGTCCCGATTTTCCCTTCGCTGAGGTGCCCGGCCTGTCCAACGAGATGGTCGAGCGGCTCAGTACAGCGCAACCATACAACCTCGCGGCGGCAGGGCGTGTGCGGGGTATTACGCCCGCCGCACTCGCCGCCTTGCTTGTCCACGCCAAACGTCGCAATCAGGCTGCATGATCGAGACTGAAGAACAGGCGCGCGCATTCTGCGCTGAACGCTGCGACTTCGCAGCGATGGAGCGGCTGGAGCGGTTCATTCCCATGCTGGCGGCAGAGAACCAGCAGCAGAACCTTGTCTCCAAACCCAGCCTCGAAATGGTCTGGACGCGCCACATTGCGGACAGCTTACAGCTGTTTGACCATGTTCCACGTGAAACAAAGGCCGAGACTGGTCTGTGGCTTGACCTGGGTACCGGTGCGGGTTTTCCGGGGCTCGCACTGGCCATTGCCCGTCCAGAATTGCGATTCATGTTGGTCGAATCACGTAAACGCCGAGTCGAGTGGCTTGAGCGGATTGCGCGCGAATTCAAGCTTTCGAATTGCCGGGTCGTGGGCTCGCGGCTCGAAAGTGTGGAAACATGCGAAGCGGGCGTAATCACCGCGCGTGCCTTCGCTCCGCTTGGTAAACTTCTCGAGTTATCCGCGCGCTTTTCCACACGCTCCACCACATGGTTGTTGCCCAAAGGGCGCTCGGGGGCGATTGAATTGTCTGAGCAGCCGGCGGCGATTCGGGAAATGTTCCACGTGGAACAGTCCGCGACGGATCCCTCTGCTGCAATCCTGGTCGGCAAAGGGAGGCCCGCGCTCTAATGATCGTCATCGCCATAGCGAATCAGAAGGGCGGAGTGGGCAAGACCACCTCCGCGATCAATATCGCCACCGCCATGGCCGCCAGCGGCTGGCGGACGCTGCTGATAGACCTCGATCCGCAAGGAAATGCTTCCACCGGCGTCGGCTTGGGTGCGGCCGAGCGCGATATGTCGAGCTACGACGTGCTGGTGGATGAAATACCGATTGCCGAATGTTTGGTTGCCTCCTCCATCCCCGGGCTCGATCTGTTGCCCGCCACGGTGGACCTGAGCGGGGCGGAGGTTGAACTGGTTGGCGTGGAAGACCGCACGCAGCGCCTGCGCAAGGCGTTGGCGGCGCATCAGGGTCACGATATCTGCTTTATCGACTGTCCGCCGTCACTGGGTTTGTTGACGCTCAATGCGCTGTGCGCGGCCGATACTCTGCTGGTCCCCTTGCAGTGCGAATTCTTTGCGCTGGAAGGGCTTAGCCAACTGTTGCAGACCGTCGAACAGGTGCAGCAACGCTTCAACCCCGATCTGGGCATTATCGGCATTGCGCTGACCATGTTCGATCGCCGTAACCGTCTGACCGATCAGGTTTCCGACGATGTGCGCGAATGCCTGGGCGACTTGGTGTTCGAAGCCGTCATCCCGCGTAACGTGCGCCTGTCCGAAGCGCCCAGCCATGGGCTCCCGGCATTGATCTATGACCATTCCTGCCCCGGCAGCCGTGCCTACATGGCGTTGGCCCGAGAGCTGATCGGTCGCCTGCCTGAAGAGAGGAAAGCGGCATGAGCAAGGCAAACAAGGCCGCCAACGATACAACGGCTGCACGCCCGCAGACCAATCGCCGTAAGCTCGGCAAGGGGCTGGGCGCACTGCTGGGCGAAGCCAAGCGCGAAGAGCCGCTGGTGGCTCCGCGCCCTGCTGGCGAAGATACGGGAGAGTCGAGGGGCGCTGCTCCGGAAGGCTCTGTGCCGCGCTCTGACGGCCTCGCCATGCTGGCGGTTGCCAATATCGAGCCGCACCCCGACCAGCCGCGCCGCCATTTCGATGACGAGGCACTGGCAGAACTGGCCGCATCGATTGCTTCGCGCGGGGTGATCCAGCCAGTGATCGTGCGTCCGAGGGAAAGTGGCAAGTACCAACTGGTGGCGGGCGAACGCCGCTGGCGCGCCTCACAGAAGGCACAACTGCATGAAATTCCAGCAATAATTCGCAATCTGGACGATCGTGACGTCATGGCACTGGCGCTCATCGAGAATATCCAGCGCGAGGATCTCAACCCGGTCGAGGAAGCGCGGGCTTACCAGCGGCTGGCTGATCTGGAATCGATGACGCAGGCCGAAATCGCCGGGCTGGTGGAGAAATCGCGCAGCCACGTCGCCAACCTCCAGCGCCTGCTGTCGCTGCCCGAAAGTGTGCTGGAGTATCTCGAAAGCGGGCGACTCGACATGGGACATGGCCGCGCGCTGATCGGGCTGGAAAATGCGGCCGAGCTGGCGGACAAGGCGGTGAAGGACAAGCTGTCAGTCCGCGAGGTCGAGAAACTGGCGCGCAAGGCTCGTAATGGTGGTGAAGCTCCCGTGCGTCGCCAGGCGCGCCCACCGCGCGATCCGGCGCAGGATGCCGATATCGCGGCGGTGGAGAACCACCTCGAGGAGTTCCTTGGCCTGCCGGTGAAGATCGCCACCGACGACGATCCCCGCTCGGGCGCTGTCACCGTGCGTTTCCGCACGCTGGACCAGCTTGACCTGATTTGCCAGCGCCTGACAGGCGGCGGGATTTAACCTGAAATCAATGCGTTAAGGCCGCGCAAGCAAGGCGCGGCCCGCAATGGCCCTAATTGATCGGCTGAACCTTGCCACTCGGCTGCGGTGCTGGCTGCGGACGTGGCGGGACCACGCGGCGTGCCGGACGCGGAGCAGGAGCAGGCTGCTCCACCTCGACCCATTCCTCGCGTACCGTGGTGGTGCATTCGGGGCCATGGCGATGGCCGCGATAGCCATGCGGCGTAGCGGAGGCGACGGTCTGCACCATCATCACCGGCTGGTAGGCCATGCTCTGGAAGCCGACGCCGCCGCCCATTTCGTAGCGCCGCAGGTAAGCCTCGCAATAACGCGCGGCGTAAAGCTCGTTGGCGTCGATCTCGCGGCTGTCGCGGCGATCGCCGCCATCGCCATCGACCAGTGAGCCGAGGACCGCGCCGGCAATGCCGCCAACGCCCGCACCGATCAGCGTGCCCGCCAGACGGTCGCCATCGTCGATGCGGTTGCCGGCAAAGCCACCGACGACCGCGCCCAGCAGTCCGCCGATCAACCCGCCATCGGCATCGTCGCGGTAGTAATTATCGTAATCGTAGTAGCCCCCGGCATTGGCCATCAGTACGCGGCAATCGGCCAGCCAGGCCTCGCGCTCGGCCAGCGTGTAGCCCAGGCGACCGTCAGGCGAGGCGCCCAGTTCGTGCGGGGCGCGGCGACGCTGGATATGCACCTGGTAGTTGCCTTCCCCCTCGTGCCAGCCGTCTTCGCCCAGCATCAGAATGCGGCCATCATCGGTCACGAAGCGTCCTTCGCCGATGAAGGTGCCGATATAGCGGCCCTCCAGCACTTCGCCTTCGCGGGTGGTGTAGGCGCCATTCCACATGCCGCGCCAGGTTTCGCCGTCCTGCCAGTGACCCTGCCATTCGCCGTCGTAATCTCCCGAAGTCTGGAGCACTTCGACATGGCGCACTTGCGGGTGATCGTCTTGCGCGGCAGCTGGAGTGGCGAGCGCCATCATGGCCGCACCAGCAAGAAGCAGTGAAATACGGGTCGACATTGTGCGGGTTCCCTCATGCGGAATCGGGCCTGGATGCCCGGTTAACCCGGTATTTACTGTCGAAGATCGCAAGAATCCTAGGCTCGCGCGAAAGTTGTCCCGTTCCGGGGCAGGGCTGGGCGATCAGACGCGAGTTGCCAGGAGTGCTGCAAGCGCCTCGATCCCTGCCTGGTCCTCTGCATCGAAGCGCGCGAGATCGGGGCTGTCGAGGTCGATCACCCCCACGACTTCGCCCTCGCGCACGATCGGCACAACCAGCTCGGAACGGCTGCGCGCATCGCAGGCGATATGGCCGGGGAAGGCGTGCACGTCTGCCACCCGCTGCGTTTCGCCGGTCTTTGCCGCCACCCCGCAAACGCCCACGCCCAGCGGGATACGAATACAGGCAGGCCGCCCGGCAAAGGGGCCCAGCACCAGTTGGCCATCCACCAGGCGATAGAATCCGGTCCAGTTGCAGGCCGGCAGGAAGTCGCCCAGCAGTGCGGCGACATTGGCCATGTTGGCCACGCCATCGGGCTCGTCAGCGGTCAGCGCTTCGGCAGCGGCAAGCAGGTCGCGGTAGAGGTCGGCCTTGGTGGCCTCGGGATCGGGCGTGAAATCGAACATGGCCGCGCCCTTAGCCGAGCACGCCGCCCCCGCAAAGACATTGCCGCAAGGCAATGGCTCGCCTAATCGTGCTGGCCATGAGCACTCTCAAGAAAATCCTTATCGCGCTTCTCGTCCTGCTGCTGTTGGCGGCGGGCATCATCTGGTGGCTGTTCCAGGGCGAGCCGGCCACGATCTCGCTGGAGGATACCGAGGGTACGGACCCCGTGCTGGTGGCGCCTGACCCGCAGACGGTGCCCACGGTGAAGATCGCCAAGCCGATCGGCTGGCCGGACGACTTGGCTCCCACCCCGGCGGAAGGGCTGGTGGTGAACCGGTTTGCCGAAGGGCTGGAGCATCCGCGGGTGATTTATGCCATGCCCAATGGTGACATTCTCGTTACGCTTACCCGCGCGCCCAAGACCGAGGTGGCCGGTGGCTGGCTGACCAATTTCGTCGCCGGAATCCTGTTCAGCGAAGCAGGCTCCGCTGGCGAATCGCCCAACCAGTTGGTGCTGCTACGCGATACGGATGCTGATGGCGTTTCTGACGAGCGCCACGTGCTGCGCGAGGACGATCTCGATTCGCCTTCGGGTATCGCCTGGGCCGACGGCAAGCTCTACATCGCCAACCACGATGCCCTGCTGCGCTTCGATTACGAGGAAGGCGCGAACGCTGTGTCCGGGGAACCGGAAAAGCTGGCGGACCTGCCACCTGCCGGGAATCACTGGATGCGCAACATCATCCTCTCCGAAGACGGCGAGCGGCTGTATATCGCGGTCGGCTCCGCCTCCAACATCGGCGAAGGCGGGATGGAAATCGAGGAAGGCCGTGCGGCCATCCACGAACTCAGCCTTGCCAGCGGCTCTGCGCGCCTGTTCGGCGCAGGCCTGCGCAACCCCAACGGCATGGCGTGGAACCCGTGGACGGGCGAACTGTGGACCACGGTGAACGAGCGCGACATGCTGGGCTCGGACCTGGTGCCCGATTACATGTCGAACGTGCCGATCGGTGTGCACTATGGCTGGCCGTGGGTCTATTACAACGACGTGGTGGATGAACGAGTGGAAGCGCGCATGCCGCGTTTCCTCACCGACTACACCCGCACGCCGCAATATGCGTTGGGTGCTCACGTAGCCGCGCTGGGGCTGGTGTTTACCGAGGAAGGCACGACCATGGGCGATGGGTTCGGCCGCGGCGCCTTCATTGCCCGCCACGGATCGTGGAATCGCTTGCCGCCTTCGGGCTATGATGTGGTGTTCGTAGAGTTCGACGAGCGTGGCAATCCGGTCGGCAAGCCACGAACCGTGCTGGAGCCGTTTCTGACGGCTGACGGCGAAACCCATGGTCGCCCGACCTGGGTGGAATGGGATCGTACCGGAGCGCTGCTGGTGAGCGATGACACCGGCAACATCATCTGGCGCGTCACCGCGCCGGGCGCGCAAGGCGCTGAGGCTATCGAGCGCAATTCGGGGGAGCGTCTGCCGCCGCGCCGCCAGCTGATCGGTGATCCGGCGCGGGCGTTTGAGGAAGGGGCGATCGACCCCAGCGAGATCATGTAAGGCTCTAGTCGAGTGGCTTGCCTGCACGGCCAGCCAGTTCGGTGATGAAATGCCAGGCGATGCGACCGGATCGGGCGCCGCGTCGCTTGGCCCATTCCAGGGCTTCGGCTTCGTCCAGCGCCAGCGCGTACTGGGCGGCATATCCGCGCAGGATTTCGAGGTAATCGTCCTGGCTGGCGCTGTGGAAGCCCAGCGACAGGCCAAAACGGTCTGCCAGCGCGAGGTTGTCGTCCACTGCGTCGCGCGGGTTGATCGGGTCGTCCTGCTCGCTGCCATGGCGGGGCAGGATCGCGCGCCGGTTCGAAGTGACGGCAAGCCGCACGTTGGCGGGCCGTGCTTCCACCCCGCCGTCGAGCCAGCTGCGCAGGTGCCGCGGGGTGGTGGAATCGCCTTCAGCAAAGCCCAGGTCGTCAAGGAAGACGAGGAAGTTGCGCTCAACCCCGGCCAGCTCGGCAAACAGACTGGGCAGCGAGGCCACCGCGTCTGTCGCCACCTGCACCAACGCCACTGCGCCGCCGCTCGCCTGCGCATCAGCCACTGCCGCGCGCAGCAGTGCCGACTTGCCCATGCCGCGCGCGCCCCACAGCAGCATGTCATGCGCTGGCTGGCCTTGCGCCAGCCTTGCGACATTGCCGGTGACGGCGTGCTTTTGCTTGTCGATCCCGCGCAGCAGGCTGAGCGCAGGCGCATCGATCGCCTCCACCCCGCGCGCACCGCCTGTATCCCAGACATAGGCGGGATTTGCGCGCCAGTCAGCTTCGCTGCGGGTGCCCGGCGCCAGCTGCTCCAGTGCAGCAGCGATACGGGCGAGGAGTTGGGCTTGGTCTTCCATAGCTATCGTCCCTATAGGCGAGCGTGATGAGCGGCAAGCGAGCCCTGATAGCGCCTGACGATGTGGGCATGGCCAAGGCGGCAGCGATCCTGCGCGCCGGTGGCCTTGTCGCCATGCCGACAGAGACCGTCTATGGCCTTGCCGCGCGCGCGGACAGCGCGGATGCTGTGGCGCGGATTTATCGCACCAAGGGGCGGCCCGATTTCAACCCGCTGATCGTGCATGTGGCCTCGCTGGCCATGGCGCGCGAGCTGGCGCAATTCGATGCCGTGGCAGAGCAACTGGCAGCGCGCTACTGGCCGGGACCGCTGACGCTGGTCCTTCCCTTGCGCGAAGGCGCGAACATTGCGCCTGCGGTGACGGCGGGGCTTGGCACGATTGCCCTACGCCAGCCGGGGCATCCGATAGCCGCGCGGCTGCTGGCAGAGACCGGCCTTGCGCTGGCGGCGCCGTCTGCCAACCGCAGCAATGCCGTCAGCCCGACGCGGCCTGAGCATGTGCTGGAATCGTTTGGCGAAGATGCGCCACCAGTGATCGATGGCGGTGCCTGCGAGGCGGGCCTGGAATCGACGATCGTGGCGCTCGATCCCCAGGGTGGCTGGCGCTTGCTGCGCCCCGGACCAATTACAGTGGAAGACCTCGCTGACCTATTGGGGCCGCAGACAAAGTCGCGCGGCGCAACTCTCGAGGCGTCCCGTGTTGAAGCGCCGGGCCAGCTGGCGAAACACTATTCGCCAGGCAAGCCCGTGGCGCTGGGTGTGACCGCGCCTGCTCCAGACGCCTTCGTGATCGGTTTCGGCGAAGTGGCAGGTGATGTGAACCTGTCACCCAGAGGCGACCTGGCAGAGGCGGCAGCGCAGCTTTACGCAGCACTGCACGCGGGCGCCGCCTCGGACAAGGCACGGATAGCGGTTGCGCCGATCCCGGATGCAGGAATGGGGCGCGCGATCAACGATCGCTTGCGGCGCGCGGCGGCGACCTAGTTTTCTGGCTCGACCGGCACTGTCGGCAGCAGGCCGTCGATCTCCCGGCGTGTGGCAACGGCTTCGCGGCAGGCCTCGTCATTCCCTTCGAGGCAGTCTTGCTCGAGGTCAGCGAGGTCTTCCTGCAATTCGCCCAATCGTTCCTCGCGGCGGCGGATTTCGCGGCCCCGTTCCCGGTCAGCTTCGTCTTGGCTGGTGGTCGCCCAGTCGGCAGCTTGCGAAGCAACACGCACCGGGGCGGTTACGACGCCAACTGCCGTCCTGGCGATACAGCCAGACAGTGCCAGCGCGATGAGCGGAGTGATGATCAGCGAGTATCGATGCATTGGCGGACCCATGCCGGGGAAGAGTTGCCGCACCATGGACCCGCAAGTGCCTGTTCGCAATCATCTTTGCGCTGAGCCGTTCGGTTCAGGCGTCTTCACTTTCCGGTTCCGTGGCCTCGTCAGCCGGTTCGCAGATCAGTTCGCCGGAGCCGATCGTATTGGCCTCGCACGTCGCCGAACCGCGTACGCGGACCGTGCCCGAGCCGGCAATGTTTGCCTCGACCCTGCCGTCAGAAGAGAAGGTCGCCCCGCCCGAGCCACCGATATTCACTTCGGCGCGGTCCACCTGGAGATCAGCCATGCTGGCTGTTCCGCTGCCACCAATGGCGATTTCAAGGCGATCGCTCATGCCGGAAACCTCGGCGGACCCGCTGCCGCCAATGACAACTTCGAGCGATTCCGTCTCGACATTCGTCACCGCAACATCGCCCGAGCCGCCAACCGCGATATCGGCGTCCCCGGTAAGCGAGTCAGCGGTGATGCTGCCCGAGCCACCAAGTGCTAGGGTCGATACTGATGGCATTGTAACAAGCACGGTGGCGGTGTCGTTGTCGTTCCAGCTCCCGCTTTCGCGCCCGATCGCCAACAATCCGTCTTCGAGCACGAAGCGCAGCCGTTCGGTCGCTTCGGTGGTCCCATCGACATCGATGGCGAATTCGTCACCGGTGGTAATCACCACTGCATCGGGGCCGCCCAGCGCCACGCCGGTCGGCGGATCGCCGCTGAGGTCGAGCTCGGCCAGCGGGACGCCTTCCTCGCCATTGATGGTGACATCCACGCCGTCGCATGCCGACAGGCCTGCCGCCGCCGCCAGGGCAACGAATGGGCCGATTTTCCGGATCATCTTTCCTACCCGCATTGTGCTCCTCCATGTGTGTATTGGTGATCTAATACACAAAGGCGGAGCCAATCGCAAAGCCGTTCGTCGAGCTACCTTGGCGGCTGGCAGATCGGGCAAGAGAAAGGGGCCGCTCGCGCGCTGCGAACGGCCCCTTGTGTCTCGTCAACCCTGTTCGGGTGTCTTTCGGCCCTGATCAGGCGTCTTCGGTATTCTCGTAATACTGCGGGGCATGCTCTTTCAGCACGTCGAGGATCTTGGTGAGCGCGGTGGGCTCGTCAGTCTTCTCCATAGCCGCCAGTTCACGCGCGAGACGGCTGGAAGCCGCTTCGAAGATCTGCCGTTCGGAATAGCTCTGCTCGGGCTGGTCTTCCGGGCGGAACAGGTCGCGCGTCACCTCGGCGATCGACACCAGGTCGCCCGAGTTGATCTTCGCTTCGTATTCCTGGGCACGGCGGCTCCACATGGTGCGTTTCACCTTGGGCTTGCCCTTCAGCGTCTCCATCGCTTCCTTCAGCGTCTTGTCGCTGGACAACTTGCGCATGCCGATCGATTCCACCTTGTTGGTGGGAACGCGCAGGGTCATGCGCTCCTTCTCGAAACGCAGAACATAGAGTTCGAGCTGCATGCCGGCGATTTCCTCGCTCTGCAGTTCGATCACACGGCCCACGCCGTGCTTGGGGTAAACAACGTAATCGCCTACATCGAAGGCGGGCGCATTCGCAGCCATGGACATTCCTTTCTTTGGCGGTCACCGCAGCGAAAGGGCTCTCCACGCCGCGAAGTGAAGCGACGCACTGTGAGAGCCATTCTTGTAGCTAGAAGCGGGGACCTGCCTTCCTATCCGCCTGCAGACGCACAAGAGTCTTGCAGTTGACGCAAGTGTATAACAGATTCGCAATAAAATTGCGAGTCCTGCAAACGCGATCGATGTGCGGCCCGTTGGCGCGGGAGGGTCAGTCGCCTTCGCCGGGTTCTTCCGAGAAGTACTTGTCGAACTTGCCTTCTTCGCCCTTGAAGTCGTCAGCGTCGGCCGGCGGCTCCTTCTTCTCGGTGATGTTGGGCCATTCGGCGGAGAACTTGGTATTGATTTCAAGCCACTGCTCGAGCCCGCCCTCGGTGTCGGGCAGGATCGCCTCGGCCGGGCATTCGGGTTCGCACACGCCGCAGTCGATGCATTCGGAAGGGTTGATGACGAGCATGTTCTCGCCTTCGTAGAAGCAATCCACCGGACAGACTTCCACGCAGTCTGTGTACTTGCACTTGATGCAGGCGTCGGTGACGACATAGGTCATGGGTAGGCGTATCCTTCAAGCTCGGCCACTGGAGGCCGTGTTTCGCGACCCTGCTATGGCGATAGATCGCCCAGCGTCAAGGTCCCGATAGTGCATGCGGGCTTCTTTCGCTGGGCCGCGCCGTTCGGGCAGCGCCTCTATCGCAATCACGCGCACGCTGCGCCCGATGGGCAAGGTGAGCACGTCGTCGATGCCAACGCCGTGGTCGGAGCGGGTGACGCGCGCGGCGTTGCAGCGGATATGGCCTTCTTCGATCCAACGTTGCGCAACCGTGCGGCTTTTCGCAAAGCGCAGCCGCACGAGGAGCAGGTCGAGCCGCATCAGCCTTTCTTGAGCAGGTCCGCCAGGCCGGCGAAGGCTTGCCCGCCATCGCCCTTGGGTTCGGATGGACGCCGAGGCGGGGCGCCTTTGTGCGGCTTGCCGCCCTTACCCTTGGGCCCGGACTTGCGCGGACCGCGTTCGCCGCGTGCGGGGGCGAAGTCCTTGCGCGGGGCGCGCCAGGTCCACGGCACGGGGCGCGGCGGGCCAAAGGCACCTTCCGCCAGTGCGACCGGCTGGCCGGTGCGGAAGCCCGCATCCTTCATCAGGCTGCGGAAACTTTCGGGCAGCAGGCCCATGCTGGTGGCGAGTGAGGTATCAACAGCAAAGCCGTGCAGCTCCTTGCCTTGCGGGGCCTTGGCCCGCTGTTCGTGCGCGGCGCGGAACAGCTTCTCCGCCATGTCGATACGGATCGCCTGGTTGCCGGCGCGGCGATAGCCGGCGGGCAGCTGCCTGTCGCCTTCGATCACGGCTTCCATCGCCGCGCGCGTCGGCCGCGGATCGAGGCCGAGCGCATGCAGCAGCTGACGCGGTGCCGGCTTGAGTAGTGCGGGCACGAACACGTCGAGCGACCCGATGATGACGCCAAGGCGGCGCAGGAAGGGCCGTTTTTCCTTGGGCACATGGGCAAGCCCCGCATCCTCGCGCCGGGTGGTGCCGTTGCGGTCTGCCAGCGTCAGCAGCAGGGCGCGCACTTCGCTGCCCGCTTCGGGATCGGTCGCGGCATCCTCCAGCGCACGCAGCGGCGCGATGGGCGCAAGCTGCTCCTCCAGCCACAGTTCCAGCGCTTCCTGCAGGCGGGTGCGATGCGCGGGATCGAGCTGGCCCAGTTCCTTTGCCATCACCAGGCGTGGGCGGCTGGGGCTCTTGCCCTTTTCCAGCACCGCCACCGGCTGGTTGCCGCGCAGGACCTGGCCATTGTCGATGCGCAGGTCGCCCAGTTCATCGGCCACCAGCTTCTGCGCCTTTTGTGCCAGCAGGCCGGCCATGTGCTTCTCGGCAGCCGCAAGCATCAGCTTGCGCTCCTCACTTGACGCATCGGCGTCGACCACGAAACGGAAACCCTCGAGATGGCCGATCGGCTGGTCTTCCACCGTGACCTGGCCATCATCCTTCAATTCAACGCGCAAGAGCCCTGCATCCTTTCCCATACCCTTCATCAATACCGATGTTCGCCGGTTTACGAAACGCTCTGTCAGCTTCTGGTGCAGCGCGTCGGACAATTTCGCCTCGGCAGCGCGGGCGCGGGCGGCCATCTCGTCGCGCGCCAGCACCCAGTCGGGCCGCTGGCAGATGTAGGCCCAGCTGCGAATACCCGATAGCCGCCCCTGCAGCGTGTCGATGTCGCCGGACGTATTGCCAAGCTCGGAAATGCGCGCGGCGACGAAGTCTGCACCGATATGCCCGCCCTTCAGGTCATTCCACAGCCGCGCGACGAAGCGGGCGTGGGCATCCGCGCCCTGCTGGCGGAAATCGGGCAGTTGGCACGCCTCCCAGAACCGCCGCACATGGCCGGGTGTCGAGACGTCACGCGCGATATCGTCTTGCTCCGCCAGCCGCTTGAGCACCGCAAGGTCGATCGCTTCCGGCGCGGGGGAAAGGCCATCCTGCCCGGGCTTCGCTTCGAGATCGGAAATCAGGACGTCCAGCGTGTCAAAGCGCAGTTCCGGCTCGCGCCAGAACAGCTTCGTGACTGGCGCGAAGCGGTGGTTCTCGATGGCGTAGATCTCGTCTTCGCTCAGCTCCAGCGGCGCGCCTCGTCTGTTGCCGGAAAGCGTGCCGAAGCTGCCGTCGGTCTGGTGCCGCCCGGCGCGCCCGGCGATCTGCGCCATCTCCGACGGGGTAAGGCGGCGCTGGCGCACGCCATCGAACTTGGAAAGCGCGGCGAAGCTGACGTGGCGCACATCGAGGTTCAGACCCATGCCGATGGCATCGGTGGCGACGATGTAATCTACCTCACCGGATTGGAACAATTCGACCTGAGCATTTCGCGTTTGCGGTGAAAGGGCGCCCATCACCACTGCCGCACCGCCACGAAAGCGCCGCAGCAGCTCTGCCACCTGGTAGACCTGTTCGATCGAGAAGGCGACGATCGCGCTGCGCGGCGGCAGGCGTGACAGCTTGGCGCTGCCGACGTGGGAGAGGGTGGAAAAACGCGGGCGTTCCTCGATCTGCGCGCCGGGCACCAAGGCGCGCACCATTGGCTCCAGCGTGGCAGAGCCCAGTAGCATGGTCTCCTCCCGCCCTCGGGCATTCAACAGCCGATCTGTAAAGATGTGCCCGCGTTCGCGATCCGCGCCCAGTTGCGCCTCGTCCAGCGCCACGAAGGCATGACCACCCCCGTCGCGAGGCATGGCTTCGGCGGTGCATAGGTAATAGCGCGCGTTTGGCGGCTCGATCCGCTCCTCACCGGTAATCAGCGCGCAGGCCGCCTCGCCCTTGATGCGGCAGACCTTGTCGTACACCTCGCGCGCCAGCAGCCGCAGCGGAAAGCCGATGGCGCCGCTGGAATGGCCGCACATGCGCTCGATCGCGAGATGGGTCTTGCCGGTGTTGGTGGGGCCGAGAACGGCGCGAATCCGGCTGTCGGGATGGGGCGGTGACACAGTGCCGACAGACATGGCGATTCAGCGCGTCCGGCGCAACCGGACTCGGTTCGGCGCTAGGGAGACTCGCTTCATCGACGTTAAGGGCAAATTTACTTTATTGCCGCAGACTTTCGGACAATTACCTGGGGCCATAACCGGGTCGCGCCGCTTTTCGCCAGCAGGCAGATGCGCGCGACCATCGAGGAGGGCGCGTTGTTCACCGATCGCGACAGTGCCGGACAAGCCGCAGCTGCGGGCGACCATCCGCCCGCCGAGCTGTCGCTGGGCGCTGTCGTTGACGAAGGTGCCAGCCGCCGCAAGCGCCACGCGCGGGGGGCTTCAACCCTCGCCGAAACCACTGGCAACTGGCGTGCGGTGCTGTCCGCGAAGCTTTCTCGCGTGGACTTGGCGCCTGATCTTGGCGCCGATATCGGTTCGCGCCGCTGGCTGCGCGGAGTTGCCACGCTGGTCGGCCTGTCTGCCATTGCGATCGCCGGCTGGCCTGGTTTCTCCGCCGTCGAGGCAGCGCCGGCCATGCGCATCGACGACCGCGTGCGCGACGAATTTCGCAGCCAGATGATCCTGCCGCTGGCGCTGGGTGCTGACAGCGGTCGCCGCATGGGCGCGACTATGGCGGTTTCGCCGCTGGCATCTGCGCCCGAGCGTCCGCGCGTGGACCTTGTCGCCACGCTGGCACAGGGCGACGGGTTCGATCGCATGTTGCGCCGTGCCGGTGTCAGCAAGGACGAGGCCACACTGATTGCAGCCATGGTCGGCGAAGCCGTTTCGCTGGACGATATCGAGCCGGGCACGCAGGTAGATATCACCCTTGGCCGCCGCGCGGGGCCTGATGCACCGCGCCCGGTGGACGCGCTGTCGTTCCGCGCGCGCTTCGATCTGCAGCTGGCGGTTGAGCGCCGCGATGGCCGTCTCGTTCTCGATCCGCGCCCGATCATGGTCGATACCACGCCGCTACGCATCCGCGCCAAGGTGGGCGACAGTCTCTATCGCTCTGCCCGCGCCGCAGGTGCTCCGCCCAGCGCAGTGCAGCAATTCCTGCGCACCATCGGCACCGACTTCGACGTAAACCGCGATATCGTTGCGGGCGACGAATTCGACATGATCGTCGACTATCGCCGGGCGGCCACCGGCGAGGTGGAAGTGGGCGACCTGCTCTATGCCGCGATCATTCGTGACGATCGTCCGCGCAAGCAGATGATGCGGTTCGGCCGTGAAGGCCAGTTCTACGATGCTGCTGGCGAAGGCGTGGTGCAGGAAGGACTGATCGCTCCGGTGCCCGGTCGCATCACTTCGCGTTATGGCATGCGTCGTCATCCGATCCTGGGCTATCGCCGCATGCATTCGGGACTCGACTTTCGCGCCCGCCACGGCACGCCGATCTATGCCGCCACCGATGGCACGGTAAACTATGCCGGTCGCAATGGCGGCTATGGCAACTACGTCCGCATCCGCCACTCAGGCAACCTGGCGACAGGCTATGCCCACATGAGCCGTATCGCCGTTCGCAATGGTGAGCAGGTGCGCCGTGGCCAAGTGATCGGCTATGTCGGTTCGACCGGCCTCTCCACCGGGCCGCATCTGCACTATGAAATGTATCGGGGCGGCCAGAAGATCGACCCGGCCAGCGTTCGTTTCGTCAATCGGGCGCAACTTTCGGCAGCGGAAATGGCCAATTTCCGCGAGCAGTTGGTGCGCCTGCAGATGGTTGAACCCGGCGCGGCGCTGGCAGACCTGCCGCCCGATCCCTCGCTTGCGGAAGAGCCGGTGCGGGAGATTGACCGGATCGAGAATCGCCAGCGGGTGAGCTAAGCAGCCGATTGCCCGCACTCCCGATTGCTCAAATGGGGCTTTTCCGGCAGAGGAGGCGCACCATGACCCGCAGCTATCCCAACACCCGCCTGCGCCGCACACGTGCCAGCGCCTGGAGCCGCGCCATGCACCGCGAAACGGTGCTGACCAGTGCAGATCTGATCTGGCCCCTCTTCGTGACCGAGGGTACGGGCGTGGAAGATCCCGTTGCCAGCCTGCCCGGCGTCTCCCGCTGGTCGGTCGATGGGATTGCTGCCCGCGCAAGGGAGGCGGTGGAACTGGGCATCCCCTGCATTGCGCTGTTCCCCAACACGCCGGCAAACCTGCGCAGCGCCAAGGGTGACGAGGCGCTCAACCCCAACAACCTGATGTGCCGCGCAATCCGCGCAATCCGGGATGCATGCGGTGACGACATTGGCATTCTCACCGATGTCGCACTCGACCCCTATACTACCCACGGGCAGGACGGGCTGGTCGATGACAGCGGCTATGTCGTGAATGACGATACCGTTGCCGTGCTGGTGGACCAGGCGCTGAACCAGGCCGAGGCGGGCGCGGATATCATCGCCCCGTCAGACATGATGGATGGCCGGGTAAAGGCGATCCGCATGGCGCTGGAAATGGGCGGGCACGCCAATGTCCAGATCATGAGCTATTCCGCCAAGTTCGCTTCTGCCTTCTATGGCCCCTTCCGCGATGCGGTGGGGTCCAGCGGCGTGCTGAAAGGCGACAAGACGACTTACCAGATGGACCCGGCCAATGCGCTGGAAGCGCTGGCCGAAGTCGAACTGGACCTGGCCGAAGGGGCAGACAGCGTGATGGTGAAGCCGGGCCTTGCCTATCTCGACCTGATCTGGCGGGTGAAGGAGCGCTTTGAAGTGCCGGTTTTTGCATACCAGGTCAGCGGCGAATATGCGCTGATCGAGGCAGGCGCTGCAGCCGGGCTGGCAGATCGCGACGTGCTGCTGATGGAAAAGCTGGTGGCCTTCAAGCGCGCCGGCTGTTCCGGCGTGCTGACCTATCATGCGCCGGTCGCCGCGCGCTTGCTGAATGGCTGACCGGCATGACTGACTTCTACCACGAGACAGACCAGCTGGTGTTGCGCGACTGGCGCGAGGAGGACTGGCCGCGCTTCTGGGAATTGACCAACACGCCGGCGGTGATGCGCTGGCTGGGCGGCGTGGCGGACGAGGCAACCCGGAAAGGCGCGATGGAACGCCTGGAAGGCTATCGGCGTGACCACGGCCACACCTTCTGGTTGCTCGAGCGCAAGGACGATGGCGGCCATCTTTCGGGCGAGATGCTGGGTTTTTGCGGGTTGAAGCGCGCCAATTTTGAAGGATCGCCGGTGTTCGGCATGGTCGAGGCCGGCTGGCGGATGCGACAGGATGCCTGGGGGCACGGCTATGCCAAGGAAGCCGCCATTGCCTCACTTGATCTTGGGTTCGGTCGCTTCGGCGCGGAGCAGATCATCGCGCTGACGGTGGATGGCAACAGCGCCAGCTGGGGGCTGATGTGCAAGCTGGGCATGCGTCGCCGCGAAGATCTCGACTATATCGACGACTACTATCCCGCGGAACTCAACCCCACCATTGTTTACCTGATCACTGCGCAGGAGTGGGCGCAGCGCCGACATGGCTGAGGCAGCGGGCAACCCGCGTCGCTGGCTGTTCACGGCAACGATCCTGGCCGGCAGCTTCCTACTGTTCCTGGTGCAGCCGATGGTGGCGCGCATGGCTCTGCCCCGACTGGGCGGCGCGCCCAATGTCTGGAACAGTGCCATGCTGGTGTACCAGGCACTGCTGCTGGCGGGCTATGCCTACGCCCATGTGATTGGGCGCTTCACGCTGCGTCAGCAGGGGCTGATCCACCTCGCCGTGCTGACGCTGGCGGGTTTGACCTTGCCGCTGGCGCTGGCTCCACTCGCGCCGCCGCAGACCGGGTGGGAAGTGGTTTGGGTGCCCTGGCTGTTCCTGCTGACGGTGGGCCCGGCCTTCTTTGCCGTCTCCGCACAGGCGCCGCTGGTGCAGCGCTGGTTTGCCGCCCATCCTGATGCTGGCAATCCCTACCCGCTCTACGCTGCCAGCAATCTCGGCAGTTTTGCCGGATTGCTCGCCTATCCGTTGCTGGCAGAGCCGCTGTTGAGCCTCGGCGCGCAAAGCTGGGCCTGGACGCTGGGTTATGTCGCCATGCTGGGACTGTTGGCCTGGGCCGTGTTCAGCCGTCGTGACGTCGCGTTCGAGCAGACGAGGGCAGAGAACGAGGAAGGGATCGGCTGGAAGCGCAAGGCGCTGTGGCTGCTGCTGCCTGCCGTGCCTTCGGGTCTGATGCTGTCGACTACCACTTTCCTCACCACCGATATCATGGCGATCCCGCTGCTGTGGGTGATTCCGCTCGGGCTCTACCTGCTCAGCTACACCATCGCCTTTGCCGCAAATCGCGGGCTGGCCCAGGTGTTCCTCTTCCTCGCCCCACTGGTGCTGCTAGTAGATGGCGGCCTTGCCATCTTTGCCGCTGGCCGGGCAGACCTGCTGGCCGCAATTGCCAGCGTGATCCTTTTGTTTGTGGTGGCAACGGCATTGCATGCGCGGCTCTACGATTTGCGACCCGGCACAGCACGGCTTTCGCAGTTCTACTTCTTCATGGCGGCAGGCGGCGTTGTAGGCGGGGTGTTCACCGCCATCCTGGCCCCGGCGCTGTTCGACTGGACATGGGAACACCCGCTGCTGATTCTGGCTGCCGCCGCGCTAATTCCGCTGGGCGCATGGCGCGGCCTGATGCGGCTGATCACCAGACAGCCGCAGACCACTCGGGTGGTGCTGATCGTGGGCCTGTTCCTCGTCTTCAACGCCGCGCTGCTGCTTTACACCCGTGTGCAGGCAGAGACCGCGCTGACATGGGCGGACTGGCTCGGGTTGCTGGTGATCCTGGGCCTCGCCATGCTGCTGGCAGCGCAGCGACTGTTCTTCGTGCTGGCCTGCGCTGCGCTGATGCTGGCACTGGGCGGCCTTACCAACCTGCGCGCCAGCCTGGATGGCGAGCGCGAGCGCAGCTATTTCGGCATCTATTCGATCACCCAGCGCGGCGACGGCGACCGTATCCTGATGCACGGCACCACCATTCACGGCATCCAGCGCAGCGGTGCTGATGCGCGCGAGCCTACCGCCTACTACGGGCGCACCTCGGGCGTCGGGCTGGCGCTGGCCAATGCCGAGCGAATCGTGGGGCCGGACGCGAGGATCGGAACTGTCGGGCTGGGTGTGGGTACGCTGGCCTGCTATCGTCAGCCGGGGCAGCAGTGGACCTTCTTCGAGATCGATCCCACCGTGTTGCATTTCTCGCGAGCCAGGCAATTCACCTTCCTGCAGCAATGCGCGCCGGATGCCCGCGTGCTGATCGGTGATGCCCGCTTGCGCCTGCAGGACCTGCCGCCTGCCAGTTTCGATGTGCTGGTGATCGACGCCTTTTCCTCCGACGCCATCCCGCTGCACCTGCTGACCGCGGAAGCCATGGCGATTTACGAGCGCGCGCTGGCGCCAGGCGGGCTGATGCTGCTGCACACTTCCAACCGCTATGTCCGGCTGGAACCCGTGGTGGCGCGGCTAGCCGAGGTGCGCGGACTGCATGCCATTGTCTGGCAGGACGAGCCGGCGCGCCGCAACGATCTCTATTCCTCCACCTGGATCGCGCTGTCGCCTTCGCGCCCGCCGCTGGATGCGCTATCCACCACTGCGGACTGGCGCTTGCTGGTGGAGCCCGAAGGCCCCATGTGGACCGACGACTATGCCTCCGTTCTGCCCTATCTCGTGTGGGAGAATTTCCTGTGACCCCGACTTCCCGAATCCTTGGCGATCCCCGTTTTCCCGGCGCAACCATTTTGCCCTTCGAGGGCAAGGTTCCGCAGATCCACGAAAGCGCCTTTGTCGCGCCCGGTGCGCGGATCATCGGCGATGTTACCATCGGGCCTGAGGCGAGCGTCTGGTACAATTGCGTGCTGCGCGGTGACATTCACAGAATCGTGGTTGGCGCGCGGTCCAACGTGCAGGACGGCAGCGTCTTCCACGTCGAAGGCCCGCGACCCGATACCGATGGCGAACCGACGATCATCGGCGAGGACTGCGTGATCGGCCACATGGCGGTGGTACACGGCTGCCAGCTAGAGGATCGCGCTTTCGTCGGGATGGGCGCCGTCGCCATGGACGGCGCGCGTATTGCCGAAGGCGGCATGCTGGGCGCAGGCGCGCTGCTCAGTCCAGGCAAGCAGATCGGCAGGGGCGAGATCTGGATCGGCCGGCCGGCAAAATACTATCGCACGCAGGACGAGGCGCAGATCGCCAAGATCCGCTTCCAGACCGAACGGTACTGCAAGCTGGCAAAAAAGCACCTGGCACAGCTGCGTGGCACGCCCGAAGATTGATCTTCCTCCCGCAGGCGAGCTGCGCGCACTGGTCGATGGTGAAGGTCGGCTGGCAGTGCGCGTCATCCCTGGCGCCAGGAGCGAGGGCGTGACGATCAGGGAAGGGCAGGTGCTGGTGAAGGTCCGCGCCAGGCCGCAGGACGGCGCTGCCAACGCAGCCGTCATCGCCCTTGTTGCCAGGGCGCTGGGATGTGCGCCATCGCGGGTGGAATTGTTGCGCGGCGCAACTTTGCGTGAGAAATTGTTGCAGATCGCGCCCTAGGCGGATTCTGCGGCGGGCTCTGCCACCATCGCCTGCGCCATCATGTCTAGGCGCTCGGCCATCATCTTGCCGAGTTCGCGGTTCTCGGGACCGCAATCGGCAATCGCGCGCGCCATAGCGTCAGACCATTGCCGGGCTGTTTCGCGCGCCACACCAAGGTTGCGATGTGCGCTCATCATGCACTTGCCGGGGTTCTCGTCGAACCAGTCGCGCGGGCCGCCTGCCCAGGCGCAGAGCCAGCCAGTGAGCGAATGGCGCATCGGGCCAAGGTCTGCTGCATGCATGGCGCGCAGCGCGGCATATCGTTCCTCGCCTTCCATCAGGTCGTAGAAGCGGTGCACGATGCGGGCGATCACCTCCTTGCCGCCCAATGCATCGTAAGGTGTGAGCGGTTTGCCGGTTTCGGCATTCATTTGCGGATTTCCTCCAGACAGGCCTTCTCAAATGTGCCCATGAAGGCGGCTGGTGCGAGCGTCTTTGACGCGGAGCAAATTCCATGCGGGTTCTATGGAGGCGTGCTGCGCCGCGCCAGCCGTTCGCTCCACACCAGCAGTCCGCCAGCATAGGCGACCGCAATCCACAATGCGGCAGACGGGGCCTGCAATGCCGCGAATGCCCCAAGCAGGGCGCCTGCAAGCAAGGCCGCCCACAGCAACATGAAGGGTGACCATCCGCTTGGCCGCGTTCCGCCCAGGCGATCGCCAATGGCCTGTCCCACGCGGACCAGCGCCCCGGTCATGTAGGTCAGCCCGACAGGGTTGCGCCGATTTCCGCTCAATGTCGTGTTGAGCGCGCCCATCGCCAGCACCAGGCAGGCCAGTGAAGGAGCCTGCCAGTCAAGCGTCCGGGCCGAGGCGGCACAGATGAGCAGCATGGCCACGAGAGACAGCACGCGCCGCTTGCGCTGCACGTCGCGCAGGTCTCCCAGCCACGTGCCAAGCGCAACACCGGCAACGAAGCCGGCAATCAGCAATGCTGGCACCAGCACGCGGCGCGCGCCGGAGGCCATGTCGATGGCCAGCAGGGTGGTATTGCCTGTCATGAAGGAGACGTAATAGCCATCCACCTGCAGGAAACCGGCTGCATCGACAAAGCCGGCCAGCAGGGCGATGCCGATTGCCAGGCGGCGCCGGACAGGGTCGAATCTTTCCATTCCCGCGTCCTAGGCCCCGGCTAGTCGCGGATCAATCGGCGCAAGGCCTCGATCCGATCCGCCTCGTGCACCGGCTTGTCCCAACGGACGCGGTGGATGCGCGGGAAGCGCATGGCGAGGCCGGATTTGTGGCGCTTGCTGGCGTGGACCGAATCGAAGGCGACTTCGAACACCAGCGTGCGCTCCACTTCGCGCACCGGGCCAAAGCGGTTGAGGGTGGTCTGCCGCACCCGCTTGTCGAGCTTCCTCAGTTCGGCATCGGTGAAGCCCGAATAGGCCTTGCCCACCGGCAGCAGTTCCGCGCCTTGATCCGGATCGCCATCCCAGCAGCCGAAGGTATAGTCCGAATAGAAGCTCGATCGCTTGCCGCTGCCGCGCTGGGCATACATCAGCACGCAGTCCACCAGCAGCGGATCGCGCTTCCACTTGTACCAGAGCCCGGTCTTGCGGCCGGGGACGTAAAGCGAATCGCGCCGCTTGAGCATCAGGCCCTCGATGGCATCTTCACGCGCCCCTTCGCGGATTGCGGCAAGGTGGTCGAAGTCGCGCGCCTCAACTAGTTCGCTGAGATCGAAATGGCTGCCCGGCAGGCGCGGGACCAGGCCTTCAAGGTGTTCGCGCCGTTGCGCCCACGGCAAGTTGCGCAGATCCTCGCCTTCCAGCATCAGCACGTCGTAGAGCCGCACGAAGGCCGGGCTTTCGGTGAGCATTGTCTTGCTGACTGTCTTGCGCCCCAGCCGCTGTTGCAGCGCGTTGAAACTGGCCGCGCCGCCCGCTTCGCCGCCTTGTTGGGCACCGCGCACCAGCAACTCGCCATCGAGTACGGCCGGCAAGTCCAGCGCCTGTACCATCTCGGGAAAGCTTGCGCTGATATCGTCGCCGCTGCGCGAATAGACGCGCGTCTCGCCTGCCACATGGACCAGCTGCACGCGGATGCCGTCCCACTTCCACTCCGCAGCGTAGTCGGCAAGGTCGACCACCGTATCCTCGAGCGGATGCGCGAGCATGAAAGGCCGGAACAGCGGCATGTTTTCCGTATCGGGCGGGTCCGCGCAGCCAGCCGCCCAGGCGAACAGGTCGGCATAGGGCGGCTCCAGCGCGTGCCAGTACTCCTCGACCTCGTCGACCGGGACATCGAAGGCCTGGGCAAAGGCCAGCTTGGCGAGGCGGCTGGACACGCCGATGCGCATGCCGCCGGTCGCCAGCTTGAACAGCGCATAGCGCCCCGCCGGATCGAGCCGGTCAAGCAGGGCGGGCAGTTCGCTCATCACCGTCACGCGGGCCATGCCCGCCAGCGCGGCCACCGCTTCGCTGACCGTGGGGGACGGCGTGACGTCATGTCCGACCCGGTTTGGGGGCTCAGGCCACAGCAGGCTGGCCGTTTCCGCCGTATCGCCCACGAAATCGCGGCTGAGGCTCCACAGCACCGGATCGACCCGCTCTTTCAGCAGGCCCCGGATGGTGGAGCTTTTGACCGCCGGGAAATCCAGCCCGTCCGTCAGCGCGGCCAGCGCCCAGCCGCGATCTGGATCGGGAGTCGTGCGCAGGTACTGCGCGATCAGGCGCAGCTTCTCGTTGCGGCTGCGGGTGTAGACCAGCGCGTCGAGCAGGGCGGCGAATTCCTCCACGCCTAGTCGTCCTCATCCTCGTAGCCCACCAGCGCCAGGGCCCGCGCGCGCCTCTGGTGCAGCTGGTGCCAGCGCAGCAGCGCTTCCTCCCGACCGTGGGTGATCCAGGTTTCGTGCGGATCGACTTCCTCGATCGTGCGCGTCAGCTCGTTCCAATCGGCATGGTCGGAAATCACCAGCGGCAGCTCGACATTGCGCTGCCGGGCCCGCTGGCGCACCCGCATCCAACCTGACGCCATGGCGGTGATGGGATCGGGCAGACGGCGGCTCCAGCGATCGTTCAGCGCCGATGGCGGGCAGACCACGATATGGCCGCGCATGGCATTCTTATCGTAATCCGCAACCAGCCGCAGCTCACCCAGGTCTACGCCGAAGTCTTCGTACAGGCGGCACATCTTCTCCATCGCGCCGTGCAGGTAGATCGGCTGGGTGTATCCGGCTGCGCGCAATTCCGCGATCACCCGCTGCGCCTTGCCCAGGGCATAGGCGCCTACCAGCACGCAGGCTTCCGGGTGAGCTTCCAGCCGCGTCAGCAGCCTGGCCATCTCCTCCTCGATCGGCGGGTGGGTGAAGACCGGCAGGCCGAACGTCGCCTCGGTGATGAACACGTCGCATGGCACCACTTCGAACGGCGGACATGTGGGATCGGCGCGGCGCTTGTAGTCGCCGGTGATGACCACCCGCTCGCCGGCATGTTCCAGCAGGATCTGCGCACTGCCCAGCACGTGGCCGGCGGGAAAGTAGGTGGCATCGACACCGCCCTGCAGCCGCACCGTCTCGCCATATTCCACCGGCACGGCGCCTTCGCGGGTATTGTAGCGCAGTTCCATGATCGCCAGCGTTGCCGGGGTGGCATAGGTCTGCCCGTGCCCGCCGCGCGCGTGGTCTGCATGGCCGTGCGTCACCAGCGCGCGATCGACCGCGCGCGAAGGGTCGATCCACACGTCGGCCGGCGTGATGTGAATCCCGTGCGGTTCGGGCCTGATCCAGGAGAACGGTGCTGCCATCGCTACCTAGAAAGTTGCGCCGCGCGACAATCGTTCCGCATCAGTCTTCGGAATCGCGATTCTGCCAGGCTTCCAGAACCGCATCGTGTCTGAGAATACGGTTTGCCGGATCGACAAGCAAATATGGATCGAGCCAGTCGAGCTCGACTTGGCCCCGCCCGCCTTCCATATCGACAGTGTAGCGCAATTCGCCAACATCGACTTCCACCGGCATTTCGAACGGCAGGTCGGATGGCGTTTCCCATTCCAGATAAAGAATGCCGTTCGCTTCCCTTGTCGAAAGATGGGGCAAGTCGGCCTGGTAGAAATAGGCATCGAAGAACCACGCGAGGTCTTGTCCGCTCATCTCTTCCAGGATTGCGCGGAAATCCTCCGTCGTGCGGTTCACCGGGCGGATCGCGCCGGGCTGCGGATCGTCGGTGCCATAGGTGAGGCGCGTGATCGCGGGGAACAGCACCTCGTCCCCCAGCAGGTAGCGCAGGGTGTGCATGATCCACGCACCCTTGAAGTAGATGTCGTCACCCCACATCGCGTGTTGGTCGTTGTAGTCGGGCAGCGTCCCCTCGGGCGGGACCAGCGGCACGCGGCTCCACACCCGCTGGCGCAGCTTCCACATTTCCGCATGGTAGGCCATCTCGCCGCGCGACCATTCGAGGTAAAGCGGCTGGGTCCAGGTGGTGATGCCTTCGGCCAGCCACATGTGGTTGATGGTCTCGTTGCGCAGCTGGTTGGCGAACCACTCGTGCGCGAATTCGTGCTGCAGCAGCCAGTCGTGGCCATAGGCTTCGGGCCGGAAGCCATTGCCATAGGCGTTGATGGTCTGGTGCTCCATGCCCAGGTGCGGCGTCTCTGCCACGCCCGCCTTTTCGTCGCCGAAGGGATAGGGGCCGAAGCGGCTTTCCATGAAGGCCAGCTGGCCGGCCATTTCGTCCAGCAGCCGGTTTGCGTCTTCTGCATGGCCGGGCAGGTGCCAGAATATCAGCGGCACCGTGTTGCCATAACTGCTTTCGTAGTCGCGCCGCGCGATTTCGTAGGGCCCGACCTGCAGGGTAATGCCGTAATTGCTGGGATCGCGGGCCTGCCAGTGGAAGGTGGTGGTGTCGCCGTTGTCGGTTGTGCCAATAAGGCGACCATTTCCGGCAGCAGTTAACCCCTCCGGCACAGTGACCATCAGGTCGAGCGAGTCGATCTGGTGCGAAGAATGGTCGATGCACGGCCATAACAGGTCGCATCCTTCGCCCTGGAAGGCGGTGGCGATCCATGGCTGGCCGCCCTCGGTCTCGGACCAGACGAAACCGCCTTGCCACGGCGGATTGACCGCCTCGTGCGGTACGCCATCCCAGCCGATCTGCACCTGCACCGTTTCGCCTGCCGGCACCGGGGTCAGTAGATCGATGGTAAGCAGCCCTTCGGCGTTTTCCCAATGCTGCGGTTCGACGTAGGCGCCATCTAGCCGCACCACGTTCACCCGGAAGCGTGGATCGAAATCGAAGACGAGTTGCGCCAGCGCCTCGCTCACCCGCACGCGGTATTCGCCATCGCCATTGATCGCCTTGTGCTCGGGATCGATCTCGAAGGACAGCCCGACATGCTCCAGCCGCATGGCCGCGCGCGGGCCTGCCAGTGGCAGGTCTGTCTGTGCGGTGCGCTCGTCCAGGAGAGGGGCGCTTTCCTGCGCGCAAACGGAAGCGGCGGGAGCCATTGCCCCCGCCGCCAGAATTGCGAATGCGATTTTCGACGTCATGGCGCAAGCCTAACCCGCGCCATGCATTCCGCCTAGTCCTCGGAATCCTTGCCCGCGTCTTTGTCGGCAGCAGGCGCTTCCGGCTTTTTCGGCTCTGCCTTCTTCGCAGCCGGCTTGCGCTTGCGCTTCGGCGCCGAAGCCTTCTGCGCCTTGGGCGGAGCGGGTGTCAGTTCGAAGGCGAGCTTGTCGTCCTTTACGCTGACATGCACTTCGCCGCCAGCGGACAGCTTGCCGAACAGCAGCTCCTCGGCCAGCGGCTGCTTCACCTTTTCCTGGATCAGGCGCGCCATCGGGCGGGCACCCATCAGCTTGTCATAGCCGCGCTTGCCCAGCCATTCGCGGGCATCGCCGTCGAACTGGATGTGCACGTTCTGCTCGGCCAGCTGCAGTTCCAGCTGCAGGATGAACTTGTCGACCACGCGGCTGATGGTTTCCGGGCCAAGGTAGGTGAAGGGTACCACGGCATCCAGGCGGTTGCGGAATTCCGGCGTGAACATCTTCTTCACCGCTTCCTGGCTCGCCTCGGTCTTCTGCCCCGCTCCGAACCCGATGCCCTGCTTGGCAGCATCGGCCGCGCCCGCATTGGTGGTCATGATGAGCACGACGTTGCGGAAATCCACGGTCTTGCCGTGATGGTCGGTCAGCTTGCCGTTATCCATCACCTGCAACAGGATGTTGAACAGGTCCGGATGGGCCTTCTCGATCTCGTCGAGCAGCAGCACGCAATGCGGGTGCTGGTCGATGGCATCGGTCAGCAGGCCGCCCTGGTCATAGCCGACATAGCCCGGAGGCGCGCCGATCAGGCGGGAAACGCTGTGGCGCTCCATGTATTCGGACATGTCGAAGCGCTTAAGCTCGATGCCCATGATGGCGGCGAGCTGGCGCGCGACTTCGGTCTTGCCGACGCCGGTGGGGCCGGAAAACAGGAACGAGCCAATCGGCTTGTCCGCCTCGCGCAGACCTGCCCGGCTCAGCTTCATGGCGGTGGCAAGGCGTTCGATCGCCTCATCCTGGCCGAAGACGACGCGCTTGAGGTCCTTCTCGAGGCTGCCGAGCGCCTTCTTGTCGTCCTTGGAGACCGATTTCGGCGGGATGCGCGCCATGGTTGCCACGACTTTCTCGATCTCCTTGGCGGTGATCGTCTTGCGGCGGCGGCTCGGCGGCACCAGCATCTGCATTGCGCCCACTTCGTCGACCACGTCGATCGCCTTGTCGGGCAGCTTGCGGTCGTTGATGTAGCGTGCACTCATCTCAACCGCGGTCTTCAGCGCATCGGGCGTGTACTTGACGCCGTGGTGCTCCTCGAAGGCGCTCTTCAGGCCCTTCAGGATCTTGATCGTGTCCTCGATGCTCGGCTCGTTCACGTCGATCTTCTGGAACCGGCGCAGCAGCGCGCGGTCCTTTTCGAAGTGGTTGCGGAATTCCTTGTAGGTGGTCGAACCGATGCAGCGAATCGCGCCGCTGGACAGCGCGGGCTTCAAGAGGTTGGAGGCATCCATCGCCCCGCCGCTGGTCGCGCCGGCACCGATAACCGTGTGGATTTCATCAATAAAAAGAATGGCATCAGGCATCTTTTCGAGCTCGTTGACAACCTGCTTCAATCGTTCCTCGAAGTCGCCGCGATAACGCGTGCCTGCCAGCAGCGCGCCCATGTCGAGGGCGTAGATCACCGCAGGCTCGAGCACTTCGGGCACATCGCCTTCCACGATCTTGCGCGCCAGGCCCTCGGCAATCGCCGTCTTGCCCACGCCCGGATCGCCCACATAGAGCGGGTTGTTCTTCGACCGGCGGCAGAGGATCTGCACCGTGCGATCGACTTCCGGGCCGCGACCGATGAGTGGATCGACCTTGCCGTCCAGCGCCTTCTGGTTGAGGTTGACGCAGAACTGGTCGAGCGCCGAATCCTTCTTGTTCTTTTCCGGCTTTTCCTCGCCGCGCACCTGCGATTCCTCTTCGGCCCCGGTGGAGGAACGATCCTCCAGCTGGCGACCGCCCTTGCCGATGCCGTGGCTGATGAAGCTGACGGCATCGAGGCGGCTCATGTCCTGCTGCTGCAGGAAATAGACGGCATAGGAATCGCGTTCGGAGAATAGCGCGACCAGCACGTTGGCGCCCGTCACCGTGTCCTTGCCGCTGGACTGCACGTGCAGGATAGCGCGCTGGATCACCCGCTGGAACCCGGCCGTTGGCTGTGGATCGGCATCATCGTCGGTCTTGAGCGACTGGTATTCCTGGTTGAGATACTGGCGGACCACGCCGGCCAGCTCCTCCAGGTCCACTCCGCAGGCGTTCATCACCTCTGCCGCATCCGGATCTTCCACCAGCGCCAGCAGCAGGTGTTCGAGCGTGGCATATTCATGCGCGCGGTCGATCGCGTGCTGAATCGCGGTGTGGAGGGTCTTTTCGAGGTTCTGCGCGAAACTTGGCATGTGGATCCTTGGCTGGCCTTAGGCCATGGCGGGGCTGGATAATGAATCTGCGCAAGGCTTGGTGAATTCCAGCCTAACGGGCGAGGTTAAACGGTGCGCAGGCCAACCCGCGAACCGGCTTACAAGACATATGGTGCGCATCCGCGCAATTTCGAGGGGTACAAAGGGCCGGGGGCGGCCCATCAGTCGGTCTCTCTGGGCTTGAACAACGCATCGGCGACCTTTCGGTGCGCGTCGGCCTTGCCGTGTTGCGCCTTCACGCGGGCGACCTCCGCTTCCAGCAGCTGGATGCGGGCCATCAACTCGTCCTGCGAATAGCTGTCGAGGCTTTCCCCGGCCAGTTGGCTGGCGGCGTCGGAACGCATCCGGGGAAGGTCGTCATCTTCCATTGCAGTGCAACATCACCTTGCAGACGCTTGCTGTCAATGGTGGGCATCTCTAGGGCTGTGCATCGCTTTGAGGCAGCAAGCAGGGGGAGCCTTGGTGGCCAACGAATTGCCGAATACCATGTCCGTTGTCGCAATCAGCGAGCCCGGCGAGCCGGATGTGCTGAAAGTGGAACAGCGCGATGTGCCCCGGCCCGGCCAGGGGGAAGTGCTGGTGCGCGTAAGCCACGCCGGGGTGAATCGCCCGGATTGCCTGCAACGCGCCGGGTCCTATCCGCCGCCCAGGGGAGCGAGCGACCTACCGGGGCTGGAGATCTCGGGAACCGTTGTGGCGCTGGGCGAAGGCGTCGATCCGGGTGAGTTGGGCAAGCACATGTGCGCGCTGGTGAACGGCGGCGGCTATGCCGAATATTGCATTGCCCGGCCCGAACACTGCCTGCCCGTGCCCGATGGCCTCTCCATGGCCGAAGCCGCCGCGATCCCTGAAACGCTGTTCACCGTGTGGCACAATGTTTTCCAGCGCGGCTATGCCCGTGATGGCGAGACCATCCTGATCCATGGCGGCACCTCTGGCATCGGCACCATGGCAACCATGCTGGCCAAAGCCTTTGGCTTGCGCGTGATTGCCACGTGCGGAACCGACGAGAAATGCGCCGCCGCGCGCAAGGTGGGCGCGGACCTTGCGGTCAACTACAAGACGCAGGATTTTGTCGAGCAGGCAAAGGTCTTCACCCAGGGCAAGGGCGTGGAGCTGGTGCTGGACGTGGTGGCGGGCAGCTATACCCAGCGCAATCTCGATGCCCTGAGTGAAGATGGCCGCCTGGTGGTGATCGCCGTACTGGGCGGGCCGACATCCGAGATCAACGTGGCGAAAATGATGGTGCGTCGCCAGTCGATCACCGGCTCGACACTGCGGCCGCGCAGCAATGTCTTTAAGGGCATGCTGGCAGACGAGCTGTTCCGCGAAGTCTGGCCCATGGTCGAAAGCGGAGAGCTGCGTCCGGTGATGGACGAGACCTTTGCGCTGCGCGATGCCGCGAAGGCGCACGCACGGATGGAAGCGGGCGAACACGTCGGCAAGATCGTGCTCGACGTTGCCGGGGAGGACAGGTGATGGCGAATTCGATCCCGGCATGCGTACATTCGCGCGAAGAACTCACCGCGCAGATGGACGCTTTCCTCGATGCCCTGGCGGCGCGCGATGCCTCGCAAGTGCCGTGGGCCGAGCATGTCGTGTTCACAGAAAACAACGTGCAGCTGGTCGTGGGTGACGGGGTGTGGAACACCTGCACCGCACTTCTGCGTGACTACGACCTCAAGGCGGTTGATCCTTCGACCGGGCAGGTGAGCTGGTTCGGCCATATCGTCGAGGGCCCAGATACTGCGGTCATGTGCCTGCGCCTGCGTGTCAGCGACGGGCGCGTGGCTGAGGCCGAAGCGATCATCTGCCGTCCGCACGAACTTGGCCCCTTCCCGGTGATCGACCTCGATCGACGTCCGCGCGAACGCCTGCTGGCCGATGTGCCCGCAGATCAGCGTGTCGCTCGCGAGCGGATGATCGCTCTTGCCAACGGCTATTTCGATACGTTGCAATTGAACGACGGCAAGCTGTTCACCCATTTCACCGATGACTGCGACCGGATCGAGAACGGGTTGCAGACCACGAATGTCGAGATTGAAGGCTATCCCATCGCCGCCATGGGCACGGCAGACCAGTTCCGCCTGGGCCAGTACAAGTACGACGACCGCCTGCGCGATCGCCGTTTCCCGCTGGTGGACGAGCAGAAGGGGCTGGTTCTCGCAGGTGGCTTCATCGACCATTCGGGCCGCATGACCGAGGTTACCTGGACGGACGGCAGCAAGCACGACTCGATCTTCCACTTCCCGCACAGCTTCTGCCTGCTGGAACTGTTCAAGATCGAAGGTGGCGAGATCGCCGACGTGGAAGCGGTGTTCATCACCGTGCCCTACAACACGCCATCGCCCTGGATTGCCCGGCAGCCTTACGTGGTGCGCTGACTCGAAAGCGTCACACTGTCGCCGAACTGCCGCCAAACTGTGGCGCTCCTGTCATATCGCTGCCCCACAGGCTGGAAGCCGAACAGGCAGCGACAAGGTGCGCATCATGTTTGGCAACTATCTCGACGGCGATTTCGGTAACGGCTCGGCCGTTTCCGTCTTTCGCGATTTCGACAAGCGCAAGCCGGCCATGCCGGAGCGGTCGCCAGAAGGGCGGCGCAAATATCGCACGATCTGGATTTCCGATGTCCACTTGGGCACCAGGGGGTGCAATGCCGAACTGCTGATCGACTTCCTCGACCATGTCGATTCCGAGACCATGTACCTGGTCGGCGACATCATCGACGGCTGGCGGCTGAAAAAGAAGTTCTACTGGCCCGATGCGCACAACGATGTCCTGTGGCGTCTGCTGAAGCGCGCCAAGCGCGGTACGCGCATCGTTTACATTCCAGGCAACCATGACGAAATGTTCCGCCAGTTCACCGGCCTCAGCTTCGGCGGCATCGAGATTCGCCGGGCGGCCTTTCACGACACCGCCGATGGCCGCCGCCTGATGGTGCTGCATGGCGACGAATTCGATGCCGTCATGCTGTCGCACCGCTGGCTCGCCTTCGTGGGCGACGCGCTCTATCATTTCATGATGGGGCTCAATAATTGGGTGAATGCCCTGCGCCGCAAGCTGGATCTGCCCTATTGGTCATTGTCGAAAATGGCCAAACACAAGGTCAAGAACGCGGTGGAATTCATCGGCAAGTACGAGGAAGTGGTCGCCCGCGCGGCTGCCGAACGCGGTGTGGACGGTGTGGTCTGCGGTCACATCCATACCGCCGAACACCGCATGTTCGACACTATCGAATACTGGAACGATGGCGACTGGGTGGAAGGCTGCAACGCCTTGGTCGAACATGCCGACGGCACGATGGAAATCCTCCACTGGCCCGAAGAAGTCGCCCGGCGTGAGGAGCGCGAACGGGGGGCGGAGCAGTCCGTCGCGGTTGCGGCTTGACGCCATGAAGATCGCTCTCGTCACCGATGCCTGGCACCCGCAGGTCAACGGCGTGGTGCGCACGCTGGATACCGTGATTGGCGAACTGCGCAGCCGCGGGCACGAGGTGGAGGTCATTTCGCCCGACCTGTTCCGCTCAATCCCCGCGCCGTCCTACCCGGAAATCCGCCTCGCCCTGGTTGGCTCACGCACCCTGGCGAAGCGTCTGGAGCGTTTCCGGCCCGACACCATCCACGTGGCCACAGAAGGTCCATTGGGCTGGGCGGCGCGGCGCCATTGCCTGCGCCACGGACTGCCCTTCACCACCGCCTATCACACCCAGTTTCCCGACTATGTTGCCCGCCGCACCGGCCTGCCCGCCCGCTGGTTCTGGCCTTTCATCCGCCGTTTCCACGCGCCTGCCACCCGCACGATGGTCGCCACCGAGACCATTCGGGCAGAACTGCGCGCACAGGGCATCGGTCCGCTGCACCACTGGAGCCGCGGCGTGGACGTGCGGACCTTTCATCCCGACCATGCCCCGCCAGACCTGTTCTTCACCCTGCCGCGCCCGATCCAGCTCTATGTCGGGCGCGTGGCGGTGGAGAAGAACATCGAAGCCTTCCTTGGCAGCAGCCACCCCGGCTCGAAGGTGGTGGTGGGCGATGGTCCGGCGCTGGAAAAGCTGCAGGCGCAGTTTCCCGACGCGCATTTCATGGGCAAGCGCAGCGGTGATGCGCTGGCGGCCTGCTATGTCGGGGCTGACGTGTTCGTCTTTCCCAGCACAACCGACACCTTCGGGCTGGTGATGATCGAGGCGCTGGCTTGCGGCACCCCGGTGGCGGCCTATCCGGTGCCCGGCCCGCTTGATGTGTTGCAGCCGGATAGCGGCGTCATGGCAGAGCGGCTGGACCATGCGATTGCTGGGGCGCTGCAGCTCGACCGGCGGAAATGCCACGAGATCGGCTGCGCCTTCACCTGGGAAGCGAGCGCGGACCAGTTCCTGGCCGGTCTTTCCCCGATCTCCCGCGAAGCCGCGCACCCCCACTTGTCGCAGGCGCCTGCGCAAGGGCGGACTCGGCAAAAGCTTGCCGATTGTCCGTAAAGGTTCTACATGATGGGGTGACGATGGCCGTCCCGCGAGGGGCGGCCCTTTTATTTCCGATTGGAGAAATGCCGTGGCTGACCAAGCCAAGCCCCTGATGCCTCATGCCACTGCCAGCTGGCTGGTGGATAACACTGCGCTCAGCTTCACCCAGATCGCCGATTTCTGCGGTCTGCATATCCTCGAAGTGCAGGCAATGGCGGACGACCTGGCCAGCGCCAAGTACACCGGGCGCGATCCCGTGCACTCGGGCGAGCTCACGCATGCGGAGATCGAGCGCGGCCAGGCTGACCCGAACTACAAGCTGGTGATGCAGAAGGCGCCGGTGGACGTCAGCCGCACCAAGGGGCCGCGTTACACGCCGGTGTCCAAGCGGCAGGACAAGCCCGATGGCATCGCCTGGATCCTGCGCAACCATCCGGAAATCTCCGACGCGCAGATCGGTCGCCTGATCGGCACCACGCGCAACACGATCAACGCGATCCGTGAGCGCAGCCACTGGAACATTGCCAATATCCAGCCCAAGGACCCGGTGACGCTGGGCCTGTGCTCACAGCGCGAACTGGATGCGGCTGTTGCCAAGGCTGCCAAGCGCGCTGCCGCCAGCGAGCCCGCCGTGGAAGGCGAGGAAGCCGAAGCCGCGCCTGCCGTGCCGCGTGACGACAAGCAGGAACTGATCGCGCAGCTGCGCCGCGAGCGTGAGGAAGCGGCCAAGGCTGCTGCGCAGGCAGCGCAGGAAGCCGAAGCCGAAGCATGGCTGGAAGCCAAGCGTGCAGCGGAAGAGCAGGGCGAAGCCGAACCCGACCCGAGCGACCTCTAAAGGGCGCGCAAGACAGGTGGGGCGGCCAAATGGACTGCCCCATCTCCTCCAAACCGTGAGATTGATCTAGCCTGCGAGCGAGAGCCCAGGCTGGCCTTCGCTGGCCTTGCCGTCAGCGGCAGGCTTTGCTGCTGACGCGGCCTTGGCGCGCAGCGGTGCAAAGCGGCCATCGACCGATGCGCCCTGCTCGATCGTCAGCGTGTCGTAGCTGACATCACCATCGATCTGGGCAGTCTTCAGCACCACCAGGTTGCGCACTTCGATCGTGCCCTGCACTTCGCCCGAGAGGCGCGCGCTTTCGGCCTTGATCTCGCCTTCGATGCGGCTGCTTTCGCCCTGCACCAGGCTGGCGCAGGCGATATTGCCGCTCACCTTGCCATCGACATGCAGGTCCACCGATGCCTCTATATCGCCACGAATAGTGACATCGGGGCCAATGACGGAAAAGGTACCGCCGGGACTAGCCATCGATTTCGTTGCCGGACTCGCCGCTACCCGGGGCGAATTCCGCTCTGACTTGCTCGAGAACATGGGGGGCTGTCTCCAGGAACGGGCGCGGATTGACCGCTTGGTTGTTGATGCGCACCTCGAAATGCAGGTGCGGGCCGGTGGAGCGGCCGGTGCTGCCGATAGCGCCGATCACGTCGCCGGCAGAAACTGCGGCACCCGTCGTCGCGTTGAAGCGCGACATGTGGGCATAGCGCGTGACCAGGCCGGCGCCGTGGTCGATCTCTACCACCTTGCCGTAGCCCGACTTCCAGCCAACGTAGGACACGCGGCCATCGGCGGCGGCATGGATCGGCGAGCCGTGAGGCGCACGGAAATCGAGGCCGCGATGCATGGCAGCGCCGCCGCTGAACGGGTCGCGACGATAGCCGAAGCCCGAGGAAATCGAGTTGAGATCAGCCGGCATCACCTGCGGAATCTGGTCGAGCCCGCGTTCCAGCGCGCTCATCCGGGCAAGGCTGAGGCCAAGACGTTCGAAGCGCGGATCGAGCGAGCCATCGCCTTCGGAAGCGAGGCTTTCCAGCGGACCACCCATCGCCTCTTCATTGGCGGCCACCACCGCGCGCGGATCGAGGCCCAGCTGGCGCATCGCCTGTTCGGCGCGCGCTGCGCGGCGATCGGCATAGCGCGTCAGGCGCTCGGCAAAGGCGAGCTGGCGCGCTTCCATGCGGGCGAGGCCTTCCGCTTCGGGGAAGACTTCGCGGATCATGCTGATCAGGCCTTCGCTCTCGGCGCTGGAATCCGTAACCGAGTCATCGACATCAGCCATGACGTCTTCGGGCAGCATTTCTACGATGCCGTCGAGCAGGTCCTGCCGCGCTTCGAGATCGGCGACGGTGGCATCCAGATCTTCGGAATAGGCGGAGAAACGATCTTCCTTGGTGGCGACCTGCGCTTCCCGCTCCAGCAACGAAGCGCGTTCTGCGCTGGCCTGCCACTGGCTGACGGCCATCACGCCCATAGACGTGGCCCAGCCCAGCATGATCGCGGCGACGGTGCCTGCGGCAACCATCTGCATCCGTGTGGTAATGGTAAGGAACCGCACCTGCCCCTGCGAGCGCATGAAGAATTCACGCTCCGGAAACCATGTGCGCAGGCGATCCAAGAATCCACCTGTCGATTGTTGTGCCAAGACGACCCCGTCATTTCGCTTAAATTTATGTTGCGGTAGCGATAGCGGAGGTGCGCTGCAGGTCGAGGGCCGCCTTTAACCTTTGGGGCGAGTCGAACCCACCGCACGATGAATCGTTCATCTGCGTGAAAACTTCGCACAAGAACGGGAACTAAACGGCGCCTTGTACATGTCGATAGCCCATATCTGGTGGGTCGTGATTCGCCCCTGACAGGCAACCGGCGGGATGGTAGAGGCGCGCGCATGCATAGCGAAACCGACACACAGACCGACTATTCCACCCTAATCGAAGACCTTGCCCGCAAGGGGCGTGCGGCGCAGCGCCAGCTGGCGCGCGCCAGCGATGCCGAGAAGGCGGCAGGCCTGCGCGCGGCGGCCAGGGCGATCCGCGCCGACGCGCCGGCCATCCTCGAAGCCAATGCCAGGGACATGGCAGCGGGTGAGGAGCGCGGCCTGACGGGGGCCATGCTTGATCGGCTGAAGCTGGACGAGGACCGGCTGGAAGCCATTGCTGGCGCCATCGAAAACGTGGCCGGCCTGCCCGATCCGGTTGGCGAGGTGATCGACCGCCGCGATGCCCCGTCCGGCTTCAAGCTGGAGCGCGTGCGCATCCCCATCGGCCTGATCGGCATCATCTACGAAAGCCGTCCCAACGTGACGGCCGATGCCGCTGCACTGTGCCTGCGTTCCGGCAATGCCGCCTTGCTGCGCGGGGGCAGCGAAGCGATCCATTCCAACCGCGCGCTGCATGCCGCTTTCGTCAAGGGGCTCGCTGAGGCCGGGTTGCCCGGCGACGCCATCCAGCTGATGCCGACGCAGGACCGCGAAGCCGTGGGTGCGATGCTGAAGGCGGCAGGGCTTGTCGACATGATCGTGCCGCGCGGCGGCAAGGGGCTGGTCGCGCGCGTGCAGCAGGACGCCCGCGTGCCCGTCCTCGCCCACCTCGACGGCATCTGCCACACATACATCCACGCTGACGCCAACCCCGACATGGCGCGCGAAATCGCGGTCAACGCCAAGATGCGCCGCACCGGCATTTGCGGGGCGATGGAAACCCTGCTGATCGACGCCAACTTCCCCAATGGCGCAGACGTGCTGGCGGCGATTGCCGATGCCGGCTGCGAACTGCGCGGGGACGAGCGCGCGCAGAAGTTCGATTCCCGGGTGAAGCCCGCCACGACCGAGGACTGGGACACCGAATATCTCGACGCCATCCTGTCGGTGAAAGTGGTCGACGATATCGACGCCGCGATGGAGCATATTGCCGCGCATTCCTCCGGCCATACGGAGGCGATCATCACCGACAACGACGAGGCCGCGCAGCGCTTCCTCACCGAAGTCGACAGCGCCATCGTGATGCACAATGCCTCCACCCAGTTCGCCGATGGCGGCGAATTCGGGCTGGGCGCAGAGATCGGTATTGCCACGGGCCGGCTGCACGCGCGCGGCCCAGTGGCGCTGGAAGGGCTGACGACCTACAAGTGGCAGGTAAAGGGATCGGGACAGGCCCGACCCTGATCCGCCCTGAGATCGAATTGGGGAGAGGCAGACATGCGTTACAATCGGCTCGGCAATTCGGGACTCGTCGTTTCCGAACTGTGCCTTGGTACGATGACTTTCGGCACCGCGCCGTCCGCCTTCTTCCAGCATGACCTCGATCAGGCAGGCTCCACCGCGCTGGTGAAACAGGCGCTGGATGCGGGCGTGAACTTCATCGACACCGCCAATGTCTATTCGGCAGGGCAGAGCGAGGAATTCCTCGGCACGGCGCTGCGCGAGGTCGGCGTGGCGCGCGACGGAGTGGTGGTGGCGACCAAGGGAATGGGGCCGATGGGCGAAGGGCCCAACGATTCGGGCTATTCGCGCTATCACCTGCTGAACCAGATCGATGCCAGCCTGCAGCGGCTGCAGCTCGACCATGTCGATCTGTACCAGATTCACGGGTGGGACCCGCACACGCCAATGGAGGAAGGGCTGCGCGCGATGGAGGACATCGTGCGTTCGGGCCGGGCGCGCTACATCGGGGTGTCCAACTGGGCGGCGTGGCAGATTGCCAAGGCGCTGGGCATGGCCGAGCGGCGCGGGTGGGACAAGTTCGTGTCCAACCAGGCTCTCTATGCCGTCACGGCACGCGAACTGGAGCGCGAGCTGGTGCCGATGATGCTCTCGGAAGGGCTGGGCCTGATGGTATGGAGCCCGCTGCTGGGTGGCCTGTTGTCGGGCAAGTACGATTTCGATGGCGAAGGCGATGTCAGCGGCGAAGGTCGCCGCGCGAAGCTTGACTTTCCCAAGGCCGATAAGGCCCTGGCCGCCAGGGCGGTGGAGGCGATGCGCCCGATGGCCGAGCAGCGCGGCGTCACTGTTCCGGCCATCGCGCTGGCGTGGCTGCTTCATCAACCTGTAACCGCATCGGTTATAATTGGGGCAAAGCGCAAGGAGCAATTGGCACAAAACTTGGCGGCGACCGATGTCGAGCTGTCGTCACATGAGCTGTCATTACTGGGCGCCATCGGCCAGCTGGACCATGAATACCCGGCCTGGGCGATCAACGCGCAGGACAACCGCCACGGTTTCCGCGTTTCCGAGCGGCGGCCCGCCGAATAATGCGCGGACCGCTCACCGGCCTGCTGGGCGGCAGTTTCAACCCCGCCCACGCGGGCCATCGCCGCATCACCCTGTTCACCATGGCCGCCTTGGGACTGGACGAGGTGTGGTGGATGGTCTCTCCCGGCAATCCGCTTAAACCCGCGAAGGGCATGGCGCCGCTGTCCGCCCGCATGCGCTCTGCCAGGGCGATGAGCCGCCGCGCCCCGATCCGCGTGACTGCGATCGAGCGCGAACTGGGCACGCGCTACACTGTCGACACCCTGCGCGCGCTCAAGCGCCGGTACCCCCGTCGCCGTTTTGTGTGGCTGATGGGGTCGGACAACCTCGCGCAGTTCCACCGCTGGAAGAACTGGCGGCAGATCGCCCGGGAAATGCCCATTGCCGTGATCGCCCGTCCGGGGTATGACGACAAGGCTGTTGCGAGCCCCGCAATGGCCTGGCTGCGCGACTACCGGTTGTCCGCTGCCGGATTACGCAACCGGGGCGAATGGAGCGCACCCGCGCTGATAGAGCTGCGTTTCGATCCCGATCCGCGTTCGGCCACACAGATACGCCGGGCGGATCCTCACTGGGCAGACGGCATGGCCGGTCCTGCTCCCCGGGATGAAGTGACGCATTCCCTCATACACGATGGCATGAAGGAGGTGGACGCGTGAGGCGGCCAATGCCTTCCCTGGCCCTTTACGCTATCGTCCATCACCCCATATACGGAGCATGACCTTTCGCGATGACCACTGCCAACACGGGGACGCCCATGCGTTCCGCCGACAACGGCAACCGCACCGCAACTGCAACCATCATCTCCATGCCTGATCTCGACACCACCCACCACGCCGAACCCGGCTCCCTGCTCGCCCTGGTCCTTGACCAGCTCGATGACGATCAGGCGCAGGATATCGTCACCATCCCGCTGGAAGGCAAAAGTTCGATCGCCGATTTCATGGTCGTCGCGTCGGGCCGCTCGACCAGGCAGGTCGCCGCCATGGCTAACAAGCTGGCCGAAAAGCTGAAGCAGTCGGGCGAGCCGAGCCCGCGCATCGAAGGCCTGCCTGCGGCAGACTGGGTGCTGATCGACGCCGGTGACGTCGTCGTCCACCTGTTCCGCCCCGAAGTGCGCAGCTTCTACAACCTTGAGCGGATGTGGGGTTTCGGCGAGGACGGCGAGCAAAAGGCGCAAGCCGGGACGGCCTAATCTGTTCCTGCCTGTATTTGCTCGCGCCTCCGCGTGAGCATTAGCGCTAGACGCGCAACAGAGCTGTCCCCGCTGCGGGTGGCGGTTCGGCCTTGCGGTTCGCCAGACGCGGACCGATAGAGCACTCGTCATGCTGTTACACATCATCGCCCGTGGCAAGATCGCCCGTTCCCCCGAAGAGGAGCTGGTCGAACGCTATGCCAAGCGCATCCAGTGGCCGCTGAAGATCACCGAGTTGCCCGAAACCGGCGGGCGCATTCCCGATCCGCAAACCCCGTTCCGGACCGTGCTGCTCGACGAGCGCGGGAAAAACCTGGGCTCCGAAGACTTTGCGCACATTCTCGAACGCTGGCGTGACGACGGCATGCGCGAGTGCCGCTTCGTGCTCGGTGCGGCCGATGGCCATTCGCAAGCTGAACGTGATGACGCCGACCTGCTGATTTCTTTCGGCAAGGCCACCTGGCCGCACCTGCTGGCCCGTGCCATGCTGATGGAACAACTGTTCCGCGCCACCAGCATCCTTGCCGGACATCCCTATCATCGGGCAGGATAGCTGCTGATGCATCGCACGCTCCTCCTCGTCGGCTCTTTCGCCTTCTGCGCCGTGGCGGCTTTCGCCCAGCGCGCGCCGGTGACGGACGATCCGGAGGAAATGCGCGCCGCGCTGGCCGAGGCGCTGGCCGAACGCGAGAATGCCGAAGCGCGCAGCCAGCGGTTCGAGGAAGAGGCCGAGGCCGCGCAGGACGTTGCCGAACGCGCCGCCGCTGATGCTGCCGCGCTGGCCGCGCGTATCCAGCAGGCCGAAGCAGGGATTGCGGCAGCACAGGCGCGCATCGCCATGATCGACCGCGAACAGGCGGAGCTGCGCGAACAATTGGGCCGGGAACAGCAGCCGGTGGTGCAGCTTACCGCCGCGCTCCAGCAATTCTCGCGCCGCCCGCTGGCGCTGTCGATCCTGCAACCCGGATCGGTAATGGATGTGGTCTACCTGCGCGCCATGCTGCACGACACCGTGCCGCAAGTGCGCGCCGGGACGGCTGGCCTGCGCAGCCGGATCGAGCGGGCACGCGAGCTGCGCCGCGAAGCGCTGGCTGCGGCGCAGGTGCTGGAAGCCGAGGAAGTGGCGCTGGCCGAAAGGCGCGAAGCTCTGGCCGAGATCGAGACACGCCAGCGGCTTGCCGCGCGCGCTGCCGGTGGCTCGGCCAATCGCGAGGCCGAGCGGGCGCTGGCCCTTGCAGAGGAAGTGCGCGATCTCGACGGACTGGTCGACGAGCTCGACCGCGCGGCTGCCTTGCGCCGCCGGCTTGCCGCGCTGCCCGGCCCACGCCTGCGGCCCGCCCAGCCGCAGCAGTCACAAGTCGCAAGAGCCCCCACGCTTGCTGCCACGCAGGTACAGGCCAATGCGCCCTCGCCCTATATCCTGCCTGTTGCCGGTCGCACGCTGACCGGTTTCGGCGCACCGCAGGCATCGGGACTCAGTCAAGGCCTCACACTGTCGCCGATTGCCGGGGCACAGGTCGTGGCCCCCGCTGCTGGCCGCATTGCCTTTGCCGGACCCTATCGCGGGTACGGCCGCATCGTCATCATCGAGCATGGCGGCGGCTGGACCAGCCTTGTCACTGGCCTTGCCCGGACCGATGTCGAAATCGGCGAGGAAGTCGTCAGCGGTGCGCCGCTAGGTACCGCAGGTCCGACTGACCCCAGCGTGAGCGTGGAGCTGAGGCGAGACAACGAGCCGGTGAATCCGTTGCTGTTTGTTGGATGACATGTTTCACGTACCTGCCTCCGCAGGTGCCTCCCCGATGCTATTCGCCCCGCTTCGCTGCGCGCCTTGCGAGGAGGCTGCTGCGTAAAGCAATGTGGCGTTAAGCCCTGCCATGCGATAAACGTGCATCTGGGACTCCCTCCTTGCTGAGGACTGTACGTATGAAGTTTGCCCCTGCCATCCGCGCTGCTGCCCTGTGCATGGCTGTTGCGCTTGTGCCTGCCACAACCGCCGCAATCGCGCAGGTCGAGGGGCGCGCCTCGCCCGAATTCGCGCGCCTGTTCGCCACTTACCAGCGGATCAAGGCCAGCTATGTCGAGCCGGTGGAAGACGAAGTGCTGATTCGCGGTGCGATCGACGGCATGCTTGCCGCGCTCGATCCGCATTCGGCCTATATCGATGGCACAGCGCTGGAGCGCCTCACCACTATGATTGACGGCAACTACCAGGGCCTGGGCATCTCGGTCCAGATGGACGATGGCGCGGTGAAGGTGATCTCGCCCTTCCGCGGCAGCCCTGCCGAAAACGCCGGCATCAAGGCTGGCGACTACATCACCCATATCAATGGCGACCTGATCTACGGCATGGACCTGAACGATGCCGTGGCGCAGATGCGCGGGCCTGCGGGCACCGATATCGAAGTGACCATCTTCCGCCCCGGTCGTGAAGACAGTTTCGACGTGGTGGTGACGCGCGGCGTGATCGAGCTGGAGCCGGTGACCTGGGAACTGCTCGACGGCAATATCGGTCATATCAGCGTCAACGAATTCTCGGCAGACGTGGGCGCCGACGTGCGCACGGGCCTGCGCGAATTGCAGGAAGAGGCGACCGGGCGCCTGTCCGGCCTCGTGCTGGACCTGCGTCGCAATCCGGGCGGTTCGCTAGATGAAGCAGTGGCGCTTTCCGACCTGTTCCTGTCCGAAGGCCAGATCGTCTCCCAGCGCGGTCGCTCGCGGCGCGAGACGATCTATTACGATGCCGAAACCGTCTATCGGGGCGATGTGGCGGCGGGCCTGCCGATCATCGTGCTGATCGACGAAGGCTCTGCTTCGGCCAGCGAGATCGTGGCTGGCGCCCTGCAGGATCACCGCCGCGCGCTGGTGATGGGCGAGCGCAGCTTTGGCAAGGGCAGCGTGCAGACGCTGCTGCCGCTGGGCCGCGATGCCGCGCTGAAGCTGACGACGGCGCGCTACTACACCCCGTCGGGCCGCAGCGTGCAGGAAGGCGGGATCGAACCCGATATCCGCGTGCCGCAGCTGTCCGATCCCGATGCCGAGCGGCGCCAGCGCCTGGCCTTGCGCGAAAGCGACTTGCGTGGCCACCTGGTCGGCGAAATCGGCGCGGAAGACGAGAACCTCGAGCGTGACCGGCTGGACGATCCGCGCTTCCAGCTGACTGCCGCCGAACTGGAAGAGCAGGGCATCGACGATTTCCAGCTGGACTACGCGGTGCGCACCCTGCGCCGCACGGCCAGCGTGAACGTGGCCCTGCGGGATTGATGATCCCGGCTTGAGCGGGCTTGCGGTCCGATGATCGCGGCCCGATAAGGTGCGCATGACAGCAACCCTTCCCGTATCGGACAAGCATGCCCAGCGCCTGGCGCTGGCCGTGCCTGCGCTGCTGCTCGCCGGGGCCTACATTTCCGAATACGGTTTCGGCCTGTTCCCATGCGAAATGTGCTGGTGGCAGCGTTATCCGCATTTCGTCGCCGTGGCGCTGGCGATTGTTTCCTACGTTGCTCCGCCCAGGCGGGTGTGGATTGCCCTTGCCGGGCTCGCCATCGCCACATCCGGCGCTATCGGGGTGTTCCATGCAGGCGTGGAATACGGCTGGTGGGAAAGCCCGCTTGGCTGCACCGCCAGCGACCCGTTCTCGCTGGACTTCGTGCGCTGCGACGAACCAGCGTGGACGCTGATGGGAATTTCGCTGGCAGGCTTCAACGCCCTGCTTTCCCTTGGCAGCGCAGCCGCCATCTGGGTACTGCTGCTGGCAAAGGATAAAACGGCATGACCGACACAGCGCGCAAGGACCGCTCCGAGATGATCCGTGTCGACCAGGCGGGCGAATACGGCGCCACGCGCATCTACGCCGGCCAGTTGGCGGTGATGGGCGAGCGCGGCCCGCATTCGGCGGAAATCCGCGGCATGGCGGAGCAGGAGAAGGGCCACCGCGCCGAATTCGATGCGCTGATGGCCAGGCGCGGGGTGCGCCCCACTGCCCTCCAGCCGTTCTGGAACGTCGCCGGATATGCGCTGGGTGCTGGCACGGCGCTGCTGGGGCCGGAAGCGGCCATGGCCTGCACGGCGGCGATCGAGACCGAGATCGACGAACATTATTCGCGCCAACTCGAAGAGCTCGAGCGTGACGGCGACGACCCGGAACTGGCGGACATGATCCACCGCTTCCGCGAAGACGAGCGCGAACATCGCGATGCGGCCCTGGAAGCCGGGGCCGAGCGCGCGCCTGCCTATCCGCTGCTGTCGGCCGCCATCCGGCTGGGCTGCCGCGCCGCTATCCGCATTTCGGAAAAGATCTGATACCACCCACCTTCAGCGTGCATTCAACCGGCAAAGCGCCTATTTGCGCCAACGACACAACCAAGGACCTGCCATGACCCGCCTGCTTGCCCTGACTGCCACCGCCGCCATCGCCATGGGTGTGGCCGCCACATCTGCCACCGCGCAGGACGAGGGCGGCGACAAGGTGAACCAGGTCATCATCTTCGGCGACGACGAATGTCCGGAAAGCAGCGGCGACACGATCACCGTCTGCGCCCGGCTGGACGAGAGCGAGCGCTATCGCATTCCGCCGATCCTGCGCAGCAGCACCTCGCCCGAGAACGAAAGCTGGACCCGGCGCGCGCTGGCGCTGGAAGCGGTGGGCGATTTCGGCCCGCTCAGCTGCACCCCTGTGGGCGCTGGCGGGGATCTGGGCTGCACCGTGCAGATGATCGAGCAGGCCTATGCCGAACGCGCCAGCTCCAGCGATGTGCGCTTTGCCGAGCTGATTGCCGAAGAGCGCGCCGAGCGCCTTGCCGAAATCGATGCCGAAGCCGCAGCGACGCAGGCCCGTGTCGAGGAGCTGGAAGAGGCCGAACTGCAGCGCCGCCGTGAAGCCCAGGGCGCACTGCTGCCGGGTGAAGAGGAAGACGAGGCGTTGCCCGAAGTCGTCGACCCCGACGCTATCCCGGACAGCTGATCGTCCCGCTACTGACCACCCCGCAGGCGACCTAGCTCAGCGTGATATCCGGCGCGTCTTCCTGCTTCATGCCGACGACGTGGTAGCCGGCATCAACATGGTGCGTCTCACCGGTCACGCCTGACGAAAGGTCGGAGCAGAAATATAGCCCCGCGCCGCCGACATCCTCGATGGTGACATTGCGGCGCAGCGGCGCGTTGTATTCGTTCCACTTTAGGATGTAGCGGAAATCGCCGATCCCGCTGGCGGCCAGCGTCTTGATCGGCCCGGCGCTGATGGCGTTGACGCGGATATTGTCCGGGCCCAGGTCGTTGGCGAGATACTGCACGCTGGTTTCCAGCGCTGCCTTGGCCACGCCCATCACGTTGTAGTGCGGCACCACCTTTTCCGCGCCGTAGTAGGTCAGCGTGACGATTGAGCCGCCCTCCTTCATCAGCGGCGCCGCGCGCCTGGCCGCGGCGACCAGCGAATAGGCGGAGATGTTCATCGTCATCAGGAAGTTGTCGAGGCTGGTGTCGACATATTTCCCTCGCAGTTCGTTCTTGTCGGAAAAGCCGATGGCGTGGACGAGGAAATCGAGCTTGCCCCACTTCGCCGCGATTTCGGCAAAAGCGGCGTCCATCGCGTCCATGTCAGACACGTCGCATTCGATCAGGAAATCGCTGCCGACCTGCTCGGCCAGCGGGCCGACGCGCTTCTTCAAGGCTTCTCCCTGGTAGGAAAAGGCCAACTCCGCGCCCTGTTCATGCAGCTTTTGGGCAATCCCCCAGGCCAGTGACTTGTCGTTAGCGAGGCCCATGATCAGGCCCTTCTTGCCTGCCATCAATCCACTCATCGGGCACTTTCCTCCGTTTCGTCAGCCGTGCCTGTCGTTTCGGCTTCGTCCTGCGCCAGCCGATCCTGTTCCTCCTCAGGAGTTTCGGCCAGCGCGGCGTTCAGTTCGGCACCTGCGACTATCCCTAAGCCCACCAGCCAGAAAAAGAAAAGCGTGATCATCACCCCGGCCAGCGAACCGTAGGTGAGGTTGTAGGCAAAAATGCTGCGCAGGATTGGCGGGAAGGCTTCCGCCACCAGAATCCACCAGGTGGTGACAAGCAGCGCGCCGGGCCACTTGTGATAGCGCCGCGCGCGGTATTCGGTGGGGGTGAGCGCGACGAACAGCATCCAGATCGAGCCGAACAGCGCCAGCGCGGTGATCGCGCGCGACAGCGTCAATTCTTCCAGCGCGTGGCCAAGATCAGGGAAATTCTCGAGGATAACGTTCTGTGCCGCGGCAATTGTTACCTGCGCCACCAGCGAGAGGATCAGCAGCAACACCGCCCCCACGATGATCCCGATCGAACCGATGCGGTACTTCCAGAACGGCTGCGAGGGGAGCGTGCCATAGGATCGGCGCAGGATATCGCGGATGGTTTCCACCAGGCTTCCGGCCGTCCACAACCCCACCGCTGCGCCAGCCCACAGCAGCCAGCCGGTGCGGGCATCGATCACGCTTCGCGCCACCGGCTCGATGACGCTGGCAACCGTCGGCGGCAGGGCAGCGACGATGGTCTCGATCGTCGCCACGCGTTCGCTACCATCGCCAACGGTGGAAAGGATGGCAGCAGCAAGGATGAAGAAGGGGAAGATCGCCAGCAGCGACATGTAGGCAAGGTTGCCAGCGTGGATTGAGCCGTCGTTGAAGCAACCGACCGCCACCCGGCGGATCACTTCGAAAAAACGGCTCTTGGGTCCGAAACGGCTGTGGAAGGCCTTGAGATGGCCGCCTGCCTGCACCGTCCGTCGCCGGGCTTCGGGCGTGTAGTCCGCCGGCTCGGGCCGGTCAGCTTCGCCGTCCTGGTGAGCGGACTGCTCCATTACATGCAGGTTCTAGCACCGCGAATGGTGCTGTCGAGCGCTTGTGCTGCGTGCGTGCGGGATCACAGACCCATGTGCTCGCGCGGATTGCCCTCGTCCGCCCAGCCTTCCAGCTTGGTGGCGAGGTCGGATACGTCTTCCGGTAGCTGAATCTCCAGCGTTACCAGCTGGTCGCCGCGGGTGCCGCCCTTCTTGCTGAAACCCTTGCCCTTCATACGCAGCACCTTGCCCGAGCTGGAGCCGGGCGCGATGGTGAGCATGACCGGACCATCGACGGTCGGCACCTTTACCTTGGCACCGTTCACCGCTTCATCCAGCGTGATCGGCAGTTCGACGCGCACGTCATCGCCTTCGCGGTAGAAGAACGGGTGCGGCTGGATATCGACCACCACGATGCCATCGCCATTACCACCTGGTCCTGCCTGGCCCTTGCCTTTCAGCCGCATGGTCGTGCCGTCTTCGACACCTTCGGGCAGCGACAGGTCGATGGTCTTGCCGTCGGCCAGGGTAATGCGCTGCTTTGCGCGCGTCGCCGCATCCACGAACGGAACGGCCAGCTTGTAGCGGATATCTGCGCCCTTCTGCGGAGGCGGCGGAGGCGGGCGACGAAAGCCCTGCTGGCCGCCCCCCATTCCACCCATGTTCGAGGCGCGCCCATTTCGTCCGTTGCCACGGCCGAACAGCCCTTCGAACAGGTCGCCCAGGTCAAGGTCTTCGGCGCCGCCAAAACCCTGGAAATCGCGCGAGGAATAGTTGCCACTGCCGCCGGGGCGCGCCCCGCCAAAGCCGCCACCCATGCCGAAGGGGCTGGTGGGATTGCCCTCGGCGTCGATCTCGCCGCGATCGAACTGCGCCCGCTTGTCCTTGTCGGACAGCAGGTCGTAAGCTTGCGTGACCTTGCCGAAGCGGTCAGCGGCTTCCGGATTGTCCTTGTTGCGGTCCGGGTGCAGTTCCTTGGCGAGTTTGCGATAGGCGGACTTTATGTCCTTCTCGCTGGCGGAACGGCTTACACCGAGGGTGGAATAGGGATCAGCCATGGTGTGTTAGCTAGGTAAGGCAATGATATTTGGCAAGCAGGGCCTTTCATAAGGCCCAAAGCGGGATTAACTCCCTTTGCCATGAGTGAAAGCAAAAACGCCATCCCGATCACCGACCCGTTTGCCCTGTTCGACACATGGTATGCCGAAGCGCGCGCAAGCGAGCCGAACGATTCCAACGCCATGGCGCTGGCCACGGCCTCGCCCGATGGGGCGCCTTCGGTGCGCATGGTGCTGCTGAAGGGGAAGGATGAGCGCGGGTTCGTGTTCTATACCAATGCGCAGAGCCGCAAGGGTGCGGAGATCCTGGCCAATCCGCAGGCCGCGCTGCTGTTCCACTGGAAAAGCCTGCGCCGCCAGATTCGCATCGAGGGCCCGCTGACCGAGGTGAGCGCACAGGAGGCCGATGCCTATTTCCACTCGCGCCCCTTTGTCAGCCAGGTTGGCTCTGCCGCCAGCGACCAGTCGCGCCCGCTGGATGAACGCGCAACCTACGAAGCCCGCGTCGAGGCAATCCGCGAGCAATATGAGGAAGCCGGCGAAGTGCCGCGCCCTCCGCACTGGACGGGTTTCCGTCTTGCCCCCAGGGCCATCGAGTTCTGGCTCGACCGGCCCAACCGCCTTCACGAACGCCGCCGCTACACGCCAGATGGCAATGGCGGCTGGACCAGCACGCTGCTGTACCCGTGACGCCGGCCGATCTTGAACGCGCGCGGCTGACGCGCAGCGCGGCAATTGCCTCGATCAGCGTGGCCCTGCTACTGGCCGGGCTGAAGCTGTGGGCGGTGTGGCAAAGCGATTCCACTGCCATGCTGGGCAGCCTGGCTGACACCACGCTCGACCTGATCGCTTCGATCGCCACGCTCGCCGGCGTTTCCATCGCTGCCCAGCCGGCTGACGAGAACCATCGTTTCGGCCATGGCAAGGCAGAGGCGCTGGCCGCCATGTTCCAGGTAGTGCTGATCGCGCTGTCCGCCTTCGGGCTGGCCATCCGCGCCATCGAGCAATTGCTGGCTGGCGGGCGCGTGGCTTCAGCACAAGAGGGCATTGTGGTCTCGGTCATCGCCATCGCGGCGACCCTTGGCTTGCTGTCGTGGCAGCGTTACGTGATCCACCGCACCACCAGCGTCGCGATTGCCACCGATCACCTGCACTACAAGTCGGACCTGCTGCTGAACCTCGCGGTGATCGCCGCGCTGGTGCTTGACAGCTACCTGCACGTCTCTGGCGCCGATCCGCTGTTCGGCCTCGCCATTGCGCTTTGGCTCGGCTGGGGTGCTTGGCGCGCAGCGGGCGAAGCGATCGACCACCTGATGGACAAGGAATGGCCGGAAGAGAAGCGGCAGGAATTTCTCGAGGTGCTGGCACGCCACCCGCAGCTGCGCGGCGTACACGACCTGCGCACGCGCACCTCGGGCATGCGCGATTTCGTGCAGTTTCATGCGGCTGTCGATCCCAGCATGACCGTGGCCAGGGCGCACGAGGTGATGGACGAGCTGGAGGAATGGATCGGCCATGAATTTCCCGGCGTCGAGGTGCTCATCCACCCTGACCCCGAAGGGCTGGTGGACGAACAGGGCGTCGCAGCCGAGGAATTGTTGCCCGAGTTAGCGGAACGGTCCGACAGCGAAGGAAGTGCAAGGTGACCAAGTCAATCCCCTACTGGCATGTCGATGCCTTTGCCGCGAAGCCGTTCACCGGCAACCAGGCAGCCGTGGTGATCGTGGATAAATGGCCCGACGATGCGACCATGGTGGCGATCGCCGAGGAGAACATGTTCGCCGAGACCGCCTTCCTCGTCGAAACCCCGGGGGGTGACGCCGACTACGCGCTGCGCTGGTTCACGCCGACCGTGGAAGTGGCGCTGTGCGGCCATGCCACGCTGGCATCGGGCCACGTGCTGCTGTCGCGCGGTGCCGCTCGCCGCGCGGTGACCTTTTCCACCCGCAAGGCCGGAATCCTGGAGGTGCGGCGCATGGAGGAAGGCTACGAGCTGGCCTTGCCTGCCATTCCCACCGAGCGGGGTGCGTTTCCCGAAGCAGCGGCGCTGCTGGGCGCGGAGCCGCTGGAAGTGTGGCGCAATCCGGATGGCTACAACGTCTTTCTCTATGCCGATGCCGCCACGATCTGCGCGCTCGACCCGGACCTGCGCGGGCTGGCTCAGCTGGGTGACCAACAGTTCATTTGCACGGCTCCGGGCAAGGAGACTGACATCATCAGCCGCAACTTCGTGCCCGGCGGCGGGGTGGATGAAGACAGCTTCACCGGCTCTGCCCACGCCGTGCTGACGCCGTTCTGGACCGAGCGGCTGGGACGCGAGAGCTTTACCGCCTACCAGGCCTCGCGGCGTGGCGGTCGTGCGACATGTCGGCTTGAAGGCGACCGCGCCGTGCTGTCCGGCCACTGCGTGACCGTCGTGGAGGGGCGCTTCTACCTGGAAGGATAGAGCGCCACCACGTCTTCCAGCATGTCGACCAGCAGCTCGCGGTCCGGATCGTTGGTCTTGCCCAGCCGCACCACGGTCAGCCGCCGATCCGGCGCGACCACGATATATTGGCCAAGGTGGCCGATGGCGGCGAAGATGTTCTCGTCCAGCGCGCCGTCGAACAGGTTGTCGCGTTCCTCGCCCGAAGGGTGGTTGAGCCATAGCTGCGCGCCGTAATCAGGCGAAGCGGGGCTGGGGCGGCGCATGAATTCTATCCACCCGCGCGGCACGATCTGCGCGCCTGCGACAGAGCCGTAGCTACGCAGGAACTCGCCGAACTTCGCCCAATCCTGCGCGGTCGCCCAAAGATGGCTGCCGCCCACCAGCGTGCCGTTGGCGTCATATTCGCCCACCAGCGATTCCATGCCCAGCGGCACGGCGAGGCGCGCATCGACGAACTCCGCCATCGCTGCTTGCCGTTCGTCGGCGCTGGCGCCGGGCGCGATGGTTTCAGTGGCGATATCGGACAGGATCACCGTGGTCGGGGTAGAATACTGGAAGGTGCTACCCGGATCGTGCTCCAGCGACTGTACCTCGGCCCAGCCGGCCATGTCGTCGCGCCCGGCAAGGAACATCATGCGTACTTCGTCGGATTCGTAGGCGGGCTCGCTCGCCTCCTCGTGGCGCAGTCCGGATCGCATCTGCAGCAGGTGGCGCAGGGTGATGGCGCTGCGCGGATCGCCGGGGCGCTGCCAGTTGGGAACCGGGGCCGGATCGTCCAGCCGCAGGCGACCATCGGCCACCATCATTCCCACCAGCACCGCGGTGACGCTTTTCGACATTGACCAGCCGGTGAAACGGATCTCCGGGCCATAACCTTCGCCATAGCGTTCGGCGACGACCTCTCCGCCATGCAGCACCAGCAGCGCGCGGGTCTCGCCAATGCCGTCAGCGGTGAACAGTGCGTCCACGGCGCGCGCCAGCTCCTCGCGCGGGACTCCGGGATCTTCCGCCACGGCCTCCAGCGCTTCGGCCGACAACGGCGGTTCGGGCGGCGGGCCATCCTGCGAACAGGCGGTCAGCAGCGCCATCGGCAAGGCAATCGGCAACAGCGTCGCCAAGACACTTGGCGAGCGGGCATGCGGGCGGCTAGGGGACTGGCGAAGCGTCATTGGCGCACCCCTTTCCGGCAGGATCAGGCAAATGGCAACCGCAAAACAGGCAGGCAGCAAACGCGAAGTCCCGTGGTTCAAGGTGCTGGTCGCGCTCGCAGTAATCGGCGGCGGTGTCACCTGGTTCTATGGCGAAGCCATTGCCGGCTTTACCCAGGCCGGGACGGCCTATGCGGCGAAGGACGCCTGCTCGTGCCGCCATATCGGCGGGCGTGAGCTGAGCCAGTGCCAGGACGATCTGCTCCCTGGCATGGAGGCGATCTGGCTGAGCGAGGACGAGGCCGATCGCAGCGTCACCGCCAGCGTGCCGCTGGTAGAAAGCACCACGGCCACCTATCGCGAAGGCTATGGCTGCGTGCTGGAGCCCTGGGAAAACCGGTAACGTGAAGGTTAGGCCTTCTCCGTCGCTGCGATCCAGCCACCGCCGACCACCCGGTCACCGGCATAGATCACGGCGGCCTGCCCTGGAGCCACGCCATATTCGGGCGTCTCGAAGCGAATCGTTACGGTGGCGCCGTGGCCCAGCGCGCCTTCCAGCGTGATCGGCACGGGCTGGGCCATCGAACGCACCTTGGCGGTCAACGGCTCATCCGGCAGCGGGCCGATGCGGTTGGTCTCGATCACTTGCGCTGCCTGCACCGCCAGCATGCGCTTGGGCCCCACCAGCACCTCAGCCTTTTCAGGATCGAGCCCGACGACATAGAGCGGCTCCGGCTGCCCGCCGATCTCCAGCCCCCGGCGCTGGCCGACGGTGTAGTGGATGATACCCGGATGCTGGCCCAGCACCTCGCCGGTCTCGGCATGGACGATTTCGCCCGCGCACCCGCCTTCGGGGCGCATCGCCTTAACGATTTTCGCATAGTCGCCATCGGGCACGAAACAGATGTCCTGGCTGTCGGGCTTGCTCGCCACGCGCAGGCCGAATTCCTCGGCGATGGCGCGCACCTCGGTCTTGGGCAGGCCGCCCAGAGGGAAGCGCAGGAACTCCAGCTGTTCTTCCGTCGTGGCATAGAGAAAATAGGACTGGTCGCGCGCCGGATCGAGCGCACGCCAGAGCTGCGCACCCGTTGCGGTGGGTACGCGGCGCACATAGTGGCCGGTGGCAAGGCAATCGGCGCCCAACTCCTTCGCCATGCGCAGCAGGTCCGTGAACTTTGGCCCCATGTTGCAGCGGATGCAGGGGATCGGCGTGCGGCCCGCCAGGTATTCGTCGGCAAAGGTTTCGACCACCTCCTCGCGGAAAGAGCTTTCGTGGTCGAACACATAATGGGCAATGCCCAGCCGGTCGGCCACCATCTGCGCATCGCGGATATCGTCGCCCGCGCAGCAGGCACCCTTGCGCCCTGTCGCTGCGCCATAGTCGTACAGCTGCAGGGTAATGCCCACCACTTCCGCGCCGCTACGCGCGGCCAATGCCGCCACGACAGAGGAGTCCACGCCGCCGGACATGGCGACCACGATGCGGCACTGCGAAGCCGGGCGCGGCAGGTCGAAAAGCTCTTCGGCATTAACCGAGAGGGGAAGGTCGGCGATTGCGGACATGATGAGCGCGCGCATACACCAGTGCAGCCTGCGCGCAAAACCCGGCGTGCAGAACTCAATCTTCGGTTAAAACCGGCTTTACCTGTTCTTGACGCTTCCTCGCTAAAGCAGGGAGCATGTTCGAAGGGAAACCCCTACAGGCGCCCGACTCGCGCAATTCCGCCACTGGCAACCCGCCGGAAGGCAGCCTGTGCGAGTTGCGGTGGAGCGATCTGGTCGCACGGCTCTCCGCCGCGCGCGAACTGCGCGCCGAGCTGGCGATGAACGATGCGGGCACGCTGGCCAGCTTCGATGCGGAGTCGGCGCGGCATTTGGCCTCGCAGCACGAATCGTTCCGCATCGGCGATGACGAACGTGATGTTAACCCTGATGATTTAGGCAATGGCAAATGGCCTGCGGCAGAAGAAGAGCCACGCGCTGACCGCGAAACACCGGCCACCCGAGGAAATGCATGATCGAGAACCAGAAAATCCGACCGGCGCAGGTTATTGGCCCTCTGGGAGAGCCGCTAACCATTGACGATCTCCCTTCGCCAGAGACGAAGCGCTGGGTCGTGCGGCGCAAGGCCGAGGTCGTCGCCGCGGTAAATGGCGGCCTGCTGACCATCGACGAGGTGCTTGAGCGCTACAACCTAACGCTGGAAGAGTTTGCCGGCTGGCAGCGCGCTGTCGACCGCTCAGGCATGCAGGGCCTGCGCGTCACCCGCATCCAACACTATCGCGACCTCTACGAACGCCAGTTGAAGTACTAGGCGCCCTCCGGCACGCCGCCGGATGCGAGTCCAACAGACTGGAAATTTGGAACGTCCCCGTTGTGGGGGCGTTACTTTCGTCGTAGCCTTTCGCAGGGTCTAATTACGACGGAGGATGATAGATGGGTTGGATTGTTGCATTGATCGTGGGCGGCATTGCCGGCTGGCTGGCCAGCATGGTGATGAACCGCGATGCCTCGATGGGTATTTTCTGGAACATCGTGGTCGGCTGCATTGGCTCTGTGGTCGGCAACTGGCTCGCCGGTCCCTTGCTGGGCATCAACACCAGCGTGCAGGAATTCTCCATCATGGGCCTGGTGGTCGCTGTCGTCGGCGCCATCGTGCTGCTGGGCATTGTCAACCTGATCCAGCGTGGCCGGGTGCGCTGATCGCCTGACACGACAAAATGATACAATTTGAGCAAAAGGGCGGAAGGCTAAGGCTTTCCGCCCTTTTTCACGCCACGGCGAGACGTTTCATCGGAGACGATCATGTCTTGGCAGAAGGCCGCATTGCGCAGTGCACCATAGAGCGGCTATGGCGCTCGAGCACGGCCAAAGGGGCCGGTCGCGAAGGTTTTTCGACTATGGTAAAGGCCTTGCGCGCCCATAAAGAGGCATGATGCCGATGAATTACGAAACCCGAGTCGACAGGTCTGACACAGAAGATGGCATTGCGGTGCCTGGTGATGACGCCGTTGATGAGGCGCGCGAGCGTCGCAAGAAAACCTGGATCGTGCTGGCCATCGTCGTGGCTGGTGCGCTGCTGGCCGCCCTGCTGCTGTCGGGCGGCGAGGAAGAAGTGCCCTTTGCGCCAAGCGAAGACGGCAATACGCCCGTGGTTACCATCGTTTCGCCTGGCGCGGGCACGCTGCAGGGTGCCATAAACGCCACCGGCACGCTGGCGGCGCGCCGCGAAATGCCCGTGGGCGTGGTGGGCGAAGGTGGCCGCGTGGTCTCCGTGCCGGTCGAACCGGGTGAATGGGTGCAGGCTGGCCAGGTGCTGGCGGTGATTGACCGGTCGGTGCAGAACCAGCAGCTGAGTGCGCAGGAAGCGCAGGTCGAGGTGGCGCAGGCTGATGCCGACCTTGCTCAGGCCAATCTCGATCGCGCGCTGCAACTGGTCGAGCGTGGCTTTATCAGCCAGGCGGATATCGATCGGCTGACGGCTACGCGCGATGCTGCCGCGGCTCGCGTGAACGTCGCCCGCGCGCAGCTCGCCGAACGCCGCGCCCGCAATGCCCAGCTCAATATCGTGGCTCCGGCCGCAGGCCTCGTGCTCACCCGTAATGTGGAGCCAGGCCAGGTGGTTAGCCCCGGTTCGGGTGTGCTGTTCAGCGTGGCGCGCGGCGGCGAGATGGAGCTGCTGGCGCGGATCGGCGAGGTGGAGCTGGATTCGGTTGCGGTCGGCTCCATCGGCACGGTTACCCCTGTGGGTACCGATGAACAGTTCAGCTGCACCGTGTGGCAGAAGAGCCCGGTGATCGACGAGCAGACGCGCCAGGGCACGGCCCGGTGCGCGCTGGCCTATGATCCGGCGCTGCGCCCCGGCGGCTTTGCCAGCATCGAACTGGCGGCACAGACCGTGGTTGCACCGCGCCTGCCCGAAAGTGCCATCTTGTCGGACGACCGCGGCAGTTATGTCTACATCATCGACGAAGACAACAAGGTGGTCCGCCGCCCGGTCGAATTGGGCATGATCAGCAATGAAGGCATCGTCATCGCCTCCGGCCTAGCCGGCGATGAACGCGTTGTGTTGCGTGCAGGCGGTTTCCTGAGCGAGGGTGAGGTCGTTCGTCCCGTGAGCGAAGCCGCCGCCGCCGCCGCCGCTGAAGCTGAGCAGTAGGCCCAGACGATGAACCTGAACCAGATCTCTGCCTGGTCGATCCGCAATCCGATCGTCCCCATCTTGGCCTTCATCGGCCTTATGCTGGCAGGCATCTTCGCGTTCCAGGACATGGACGTGCAGGATCAGCCGGATATCGAATTTCCGGTCGTGATCATTTCCATTTCGCAACCGGGCGCAGCGCCGCCCGAAGTCGAGAACCAGATCACCCAGCGCGTTGAGGCAGCAGTGCAGACGCTGGACGGGGTTGAGAACATTCGCTCGACCGCTTCCGAGGGCAATTCGCAGACGGTCATCGAATTTGCCATTGGCACCGACATTGCCGAGGCGGTGAACGAGGTGAAGAGCGAGATCGACAACATCCGTGGCGAGCTGCCCGACGGCATTCTCGAACCGCGCGTGTTCAAGCAGCAGACCAGTTCGCAGCCGATCGTCTCCTTTGGCGTGACGGCGGACGACATGACGCTCGAGCAACTCAGCTGGTTTATCGATGATACGGTGACCAAGCGCCTGTTGACGGTGGAAGGGCTGGCCGAAGTCAACCGCAGCGGCGGCGTCGACCGCGAGATCCTGGTGATCCTCGATCCCGGCCGGATGCAGTCGCTGGGCGTCACTGCCAGCCAGGTCAACACCGCGCTGCGCCAGCTGAACGTGAACGCGGCCGGCGGCCAGGCGGAAATCGCCGGGTCGCGCCAGTCCGTGCGCGTGCTGGGCAATGCGGCAAATGCCTATGAACTGTCGCAGACGCAGATTTCACTGGGCGGCGGGCGCTCGATCAAGCTGGCCGACATTGCCGAGGTGCGCGATTCCTATGGCGAGGTGCGCACGCTGGCCAAGGTGGATGGCAAGCAGGTGGTGGTCTTCTCGATCACCCGCGCCCGCGGCGAGTCCGACGTGCGGGTGTATGACGATGCCGTCGAAGTGCTGCAGCAGCTGCAGGAAGAAAACCCCGGCGTCACCTTCACCCGCCTGTTCACCGAGGTGGATTATACCAAGGACCAGTACGAAAGTTCGATGGCGCTGCTGGTGGAAGGCGCGCTGCTGGCCGTGGTGGTGGTGTTCCTGTTCCTGCGCGACTGGCGCGCGACGATCATCGCCGCGCTGGCCATCCCGCTGTCGGCCATCCCGACCTTCTGGTTCATGGACCTTCTCGGCTTCTCGCTGAACACTCTCTCGCTGCTCGCACTCGGACTGGTGGCCGGCGTCCTTGTCGACGATGCCATCGTCGAGATCGAGAACATCGTGCGCCACATGCGCATGGGCAAGAGCGCCTACCAGGCCTCGATCGATGCCGCCGACGAGATCGGCCTGCCGGTGGTGGCGACCACCTTCTGCATCGTCGCGGTGTTCCTGCCGGTGGGCCTGATGCCGGGCATTTCCGGTCAGTTCTTCAAGAACTTCGGCCTGACCGTGGTGGCATCGGTGCTGATGAGCCTTGCCGTCGCTCGCCTGATAACGCCGATGGTGGCGGCTTACTTCCTGAAGGCGAAAGGCCAGGCCGCGCATGGCGAAGGCCCGCTGATGGACCGCTACATGTCCGTGTTGCGCTGGACGCTGGATACCACTGCATTTCGCGCCATGCGCGCGCGGATCGGCCACGCGCCCACGCGCTGGTATTTCCATGTTGCGTCCTTGCTGGTCGGCTACCTGCTGCTCGTGATCCTGCCGGCCTTTGGTGCCAGTGACCCGGCGACGGCAGGCGAAGCTCCTCCGTCCACCTTTACGATGCCCGGTCTTTCCACCTTCATCTGGATGGCCGTCCCTGCCTATGTCGTGGGCGGTCTTGTTACCTTTGTCGTCGGCCTGACCCTCGGACGCTTCAACGGCTATTCCACGCCGTTTACGGCGCGGGCCCGGTACCTTGCAGCCCGGTTCCTCGATCACCGCGTATGGATGATGCTGGTGGGGATCTTCTCGCTCGGCCTGACGGTGGTGATTGCCGCCAATGTGCCGCAGCAGTTCTTCCCCAACAACGACAGCGATTTCAGCCGCGTATCGGTTTCCATGGTGCCCGGCACCACGCTGGAACAGACCGAGGCGGTGATCGACCGCATTTCCGCTCGTCTGAGCGAGGAGCAGGAAGTGGCGTTGGCGCTGGGCATCGTGAATGAAGGTTCTGGCCGCATCAGCCTTGTGCTGCGCGATGACCGCGAGCGCACCAGCCTGGATTTCGAGCGCGAAATGACGCCCGTGCTACAGGATATTCCCGATGCGCGCGTCAACTTCCAGAACAACCAGGGCGGTGGCGGCGGCACCGGCCGCGCGATTTCAATCATGCTGTCGGGTTCCGATCCGGAACTGCTGTTCGAGACCGCGGGCGTTCTCGTGCAGCAGATGGAAACGGTTGACGGGGCGGTGGCTCCGCGTATCGACTACGACCTGCAGCGCCCCGAGCTGATCATCGAGCCGCGAGAGGACCTTGCTGCCAGCCTTGGCGTCTCCACCAGCGCACTGAGCCAGGCGATCCGTATAGCTACGCTGGGCGATATCGACCAGAACGCCGCCAAGTTCTCGCTGTCCGATCGGCAGATCCCGATCCGCGTGCGCCTTGCCGAAGGCGATCGGCGCAACCTGTCCACCATCCAGAACCTGCCGGTGCCTACGGCGTCCGGTGGCTCGGTACCGCTCAGCCGGGTTGCGAACATTTCGCTGGGCATGGGCCCGACTTCGATCGAGCGCTACAACCAGAACCGCCGCGTGTTCGTGGGCGTCGATGTGGCGCCCGGATATGCACGCGGGACGGTACTCAACGCGATCAATGCGCTGCCCATCATGGACAACCTGCCAACTGGGGTATCGAACCAGCCGGTGGGGGCGGACGAATGGCAGGCGGACCTGATCGACAGCTTCGTGACGGCGGTGATCGTCGGCCTCCTGCTGGTCTTCTCGGTGCTGGTGCTGCTCTATCGCCGACTGGTCTCGCCGCTGGTCAACATGACTTCGCTGCTGCTGGCCCCGCTGGGCGGTTTCGTCGCGCTGGTTGTCGTTGGCCTGATCCAGACCGGCCAGCCACTTCCGCTGTCTTTGCCGGTGTTCATCGGCATGCTGATGCTGCTGGGGATCGTTGCCAAGAACTCTATCCTGCTGATCGACTTTGCGATCGAGGAAATGGAAGCCGGGACCGACAAGCTGGCGGCCATTATTGAAGCCGGGCACAAGCGTGCGCAGCCGATCGTGATGACCACTGTCGCCATGACGGCCGGCATGGTACCCACCGCGCTATCGTTGACTGGCGACAGTGCCTGGCGCGCGCCCATGGGTACGGTGGTGATCGGCGGACTGCTGCTGTCCACCCTGCTCACCCTGCTGATCGTGCCAGCCGGCTTCAGCCTGGCAGACGGGCTGGAGAAGAAGCTCGGCCCCTGGCTGCGCGATCGCCTGCTGACCTACAAGCCGGGTGACGAGATTCCCGCCGGTGCGGGGGCCCAGCCTGCCGAGTAAGCGCAACCCGGCGATGCAGGGCGGCGCTCCCCTGCCGCCCGACCGTGCGCGCCGCATGCGCATCACCGCCACGCTGCTGCTGGTGGCGATGGCCGGGGTGTTCCTGTTCGCGCATACCATGCTGACGGTTCACCCCGCGTGGGGCTATGTCCACGCCTTTGCCGAAGCGGCCATGGTGGGCGGCCTGGCAGACTGGTTCGCAGTGACCGCGCTGTTTCGCCACCCGCTGGGCGTGCCCATCCCGCACACCGCCATCATCCCCGAGAACAAGGATCGCATCGCCGACACCATGGCGGGCTTCCTGCGCGCCAACTTCCTCACGCCGGTGGTGGTGGCCCGGCGGATGAGCGAGATGAACGTGGCGAAGGCCGCGGGCGATTTCCTCGTCAAACGCGGGGACACCACCGAAGGCCGCCTGCGCGCCGGTGCTGCCGAACTGCTCGTCGAACTGCTCGAATCGCTCGACCCGGATCGGCTGGGCCTGCAGGTAAAGGCCGGCCTGGCGCGGCAGGCGGAAAAGCTCGATGTCGCGCCCTTGCTTGGCCGCATGCTGGAAACCGCCATGGCCGACAATCGCCACCGCCCGCTGATCGACGGCTTCATCCGCTGGACCGGCCTGACGCTGGAAGACAACGAGGACATGGTGCGCGACATGGTGCAACAGCGCGCCAACGCCGTGATCCGCTGGACCGGGCTGGACGCACGGCTGGCCAATTCGGTGCTCGACGGGCTCTACCGCCTGCTGGCCGAAATGCACGTCGACCCCGAACACCCGGTGCGCCACAAGGTGGAAGAAGGCCTCGCCAAGCTGGCGCAGGACCTGCAGCACGACCCTGCAACCCGCGCCAAGGTGGAGCGGATGAAGAAGGACCTGCTCGCCAATCCGGCCGTAGGCGACTGGTGGATGGGTGTGTGGGAACGCATGCGCCGCTCGCTGATCGACATGGTGCGCAATCCCGACAAGGCCATGGCGGGCCAGCTTGGCCACAGCTTCGTGGAACTGGGCGAGGCGCTGCAGAACGATCCGGCGCTGCAGGTGCAGGTGAACCGCTTTGCCCGCCGCACTTTGGTGGGTGTGGTGACGCGCTATGGCGAGCAGATCGTCAGCCTGGTGTCGAACACGGTGAAGGGGTGGGATGCCACCACTATCACCATGCGCATCGAACGCGCGGTGGGCCGCGACCTGCAATTCATCCGCATCAACGGTACGCTGGTGGGCGGGCTCGTCGGCCTGACCATCCATTTCCTGACGGAAGTGTTCTAGCTGCCGAAAGGTCTAACCAGCCCCAAGATCGGATCGACCATCCAGTAACTGTCCATCGGATTGCCTTCGGCATCCAGCGCGGGAACGAAAGCACCATTCTCCATGATCTGCTCGCAGATGCTGCGGTTCTTGCGTTCGGAGAGCGATTGCCAATGGACGTGGCAGCTGGTCGGTTCGCCTTCCGCGCTGACCATAACCCGCACAGGATTTGCGCCGCCGCCAAGCAAGGGGAAATCCCCGAAGCCGATCGTACCGCTTGCCAGCCATTCCCATGCCATGCCTTCGGGCCGCGCGCGGCGCGTCATGGTTTGATGCTTCTCGAAATCTAGGCCCCAGACCCGCAGAAGGTCGTCCGTACATGCCTGCAAGGCCTCGATCGGCGCACGCAGGTTTCCGGTATCGATATGCACCGCCTGACGCAGACCTTCCTCTATGGCAATACCGTCGATCCTGCGCGCAAATTCCAGTTCCGCCTCGCGGTCGTAGGGGGGGACAACCATGGGGCCGTCAAGTCCCTCTTGCCCTGCGGCGGGCGTGGGTGGCACCGTACCGGGAGAGAAAGTCATCGGGGCGAAGGGCACAATTCCGAGGTTGAAATAGGGCTGACCATCAGCAGTTTCGGATCGTAGGAAACGCGATTGCCGTTCTCCACCATCAGGCAGGAAGGAATAGCCCAGCGTCTCGGTGCCGCGATAGGTCTGGATGGCATCGCCTACCAGGATCAGGCGCGCGAAATTCTCCGCCCGGTTGCGCTCCAGCGCAAAGGCTATGGTATCGCCTTCATGGGCGAAGTTGGCGGCAAGGCGGCAATAATCCTCTCCCGCATCCAGCGTCCACGATCCTTGCATGATGAAAACACGCGGCGCGCCGTCCTGTGCGTGGGCCGGTGCCGCCAAGGCCATTGCGGTTCCCGCGAAGGCGAGCGCAACATTCGGAAATCGCATATGTAAAACTCCTCCCCGACGAATTTGATAACCACCGGGGAGGAGCACTTCAATGACTTTGTCCGAAACGCCCTTGTCAGACCTTCCCCACCATTTCCGGGACGGCGTTGAAGAGGTCTGCGACGAGGCCGATGTCGGCGACCTGGAAGATGGGTGCGTCGGGGTCCTTGTTGATGGCGACGATCACCTTGGAGTCCTTCATGCCGGCAAGGTGCTGGATCGCGCCAGAGATGCCAATCGCGATGTAGACGTCGGGCGCCACGATCTTGCCGGTCTGGCCGACCTGGTAATCGTTGGGAACGTAGCCTGCGTCGACAGCGGCACGGCTGGCGCCGATGGCCGCGCCCAGCTTGTCCGCCAGTGGGGTGATGGTGGCCTCGAAGGTCTCGGCATCCTTCAGCGCGCGCCCACCCGAGACGATGATCCCCGCACTGGTCAGCTCGGGACGGTCGCTCTTCACCGCATCGAGGCTGACGAAGCTGGACAGGCCCGCATCGCCGGGACCGGACACGGCCTCGACCGAGGCGCTGCCACCGCTCGCCTCGGCCTTGTCGAAGGCCGTGGTGCGCACGGTGATTACCAGCTTGGGGTCAGAGCTCTCCACCGTGGCAATGGCATTGCCGGCATAGATCGGGCGCTTGAAGCTCTTGGGCCCTTCGACGCTGATCACGTCAGACACCTGCATCACGTCGAGCATGGCGGCAACGCGCGGCAGCACGTTCTTGCCGGTGGTGGTGGCAGGGGCGAGCACGGCGTCGTAGCCGTCCATGAGCCCGGCAATCAGCGGGGCGACGTTCTCGGCCAGACCATTGGCATAGGCAGCATCAGATGTCACCAGCACCTTCTCGACACCGGCAATGGCGGCGTGGGCATCGCCTGCGGCCTGCGATCCGGCGACCAGCACGTGGACCGGGCCGCCCAGCGCAGCTGCGGCAGTGACTGTAGCGAGCGTGGCATCGGCGACACCGTCGCCGTGGGGTTCAGCAAGTACAAGAGCAGTCATCAGATGGCTCCCAGGGCTTTGAGCTTGGCCACCAGCGCATCGACATCAGGCACGATCTCGCCTGCTTGGCGCACCGGGGGTTCGGCAACATGGGTGGTGGCAAGGCGCGGGGTGACATCGACGCCGTAGTCACCGGGTGTCTTCACATCCAATGGCTTCTTCTTCGCCTTCATGATGTTGGGCAAGCTCGCATAGCGCGGCTCGTTCAACCGCAGGTCGGTGGTGACCACGGCAGGCAGGCTCAGCTTCACCGTCTCCAGCCCGCCGTCGACCTCGCGGGTGACGGCAACGCTGTCCCCGTCGATCTCCACCTTCGATGCAAAGGTGCCCTGCGGACGGCCCATCAAGGCCGCCAGCATCTGGCCTGTCTGGTTGCAGTCATCGTCGATCGCCTGCTTGCCCAGCATGACAATGCCGGGGCCTTCCTCGTCGACAATCGCCTTGAGGATCTTGGCCACGGCCAGCGGCTCCACGGTCTCATCGGTCTCCACCAGCACCGCCCGGTCCGCGCCCATCGCCAGCGCCGTGCGCAGCGTTTCCTGCGCCTTGGCCGGACCCACGCTCACGGCCACGACCTCCTCGGCCTTGCCCGCTTCCTTCAGCCGCAGCGCTTCCTCCACCGCGATCTCGTCAAACGGGTTCATGCTCATCTTCACGTTCGCAAGATCAACACCAGACCCATCCGCCTTCACACGCGGCTTCACGTTGTAATCAATCACCCGCTTCACAGGCACGAGGATCTTCATGGGAATCGCCCTCTCTTCGGTTTCGTATTTACCGCATATGTAAACTGCCTAACGTATAGGTCAAGCACGCGAACCATGCAGCTTTACGCCCTTCACGATGGCGCCTAGCCTCTCCCTCCAACGAACGAAAGAGAAGTCTGAGAGGAGTTCGGGAATGCGCCTTTTCATTCTGCCTGCAATGCTCCTCTACGCCGCGCCGCTCGCCGCGCAGGAGACGCGCCTTGCCCCCGAAGGCCACGTACCTCCGTCCGCGCGAATCGCGGATGTCGCCTGGCTGGCTGGCGCCTGGAGCGGCTCCGGTATCGAGGGCGCACCGGCGCACGAAGCATGGTTGCCGCCCACCGGCGACACCATGGTCGGCCTGTTCGTGCAGGAGCAGGGCGCAGGCGGGCTGATGTTCACCGAGCACATGTATATCAGCGAGGTCGATGGCTCGCTGGCCCTGCGGCTCAAGCACTTCAACCCCGACCTGACGGGCTGGGAAGAAAAGGACGAGATGGTCACTTTCCGCCTCGTCACGCTGGAGCCCTGCGCGGCCTATTTCAGCGCGCTCACCTATCGTTGCGCCAATGGAGAGAACACCGACGACGGAATCGTCGTCGCCGTACGTTTGCTGGACGACGGCGGCGAGACCGGTGAGCTGGTGTTCAACTTCGCCCGCGCCGACTGACTCGGGTCGAAAGCTCCGCTCAGGCGGCTTCCTTCACCTGCGCGACGATCTTGCGGGCGGCATCGCCGAGGTCGTCTGCGGGGATGATCGGCAGGCCGCTGTTGGCGAGGATATCCTTGCCCTGCTGCACGTTGGTGCCTTCCAGGCGCACCACCAGCGGCACTGACAGGTTCACTTCCCTGGCTGCGGCCACGATGCCATCGGCGATGATGTCGCACTTCATGATGCCGCCGAAGATGTTGACGAGGATGCCTTCCACCGCCGGGTCCGACAGGATGATCTTGAAGGCCGCCGTCACCTTCTCGGTCGTCGCGCCGCCGCCCACGTCGAGGAAGTTCGCCGGGAAGGCACCGTTCAGCTTGATGATGTCCATCGTCGCCATGGCCAGCCCTGCGCCGTTCACCATGCAGCCGATGTTGCCATCCAGCTTGATGTAGGCGAGGTCGTACTTGCTCGCTTCGACTTCGGCCGCGTCTTCCTCGGTCTCGTCGCGCATGGCCTCGACATCCGGGTGGCGATAGAGCGCGTTCGAATCGAAGCTCATCTTGGTGTCGAGCACCAGCAGCTCACCGCCTGCTGTCTCCACCAGCGGGTTGATCTCCAGCATGGCGCAGTCGAGCGTGGTGAAGGCTTCATACAGCTGCTTCGCCAGCTTCTGTGCCGCCTTGGCAAGCTCGCCCGACAGCTTCAGCGCGAAGGCCACCGAGCGACCATGGTGCGGCATGAAGCCGGTGGCAGGGTCAATGGTGATGGTGGTGATCTTCTCCGGCGTGTTGTGCGCCACGTCCTCGATATCCATGCCGCCCTCGGTCGAGACGATCATGGCCACCCGGCTCGTCTCGCGGTCGATCACCATCGAGAGGTAGTATTCCCTGGCGATATCCACGCCGTCGGTAACGTAGAGGCGATTGACCTGCTTGCCCGCGTCACCCGTCTGCACGGTGACCAGCGTGTTGCCCAGCATGTCCCTGGCGTCAGCCTCGACATCCGCGATCGACTTGGCCAGGCGCACGCCGCCCTTGGCATCGGCCGGCAGTTCAGCGAACTTGCCCTTGCCGCGCCCACCGGCGTGGATCTGCGCCTTCACCACATACAACGGCCCAGGCAGCGAGTTCGCACCTGCCACCGCCTCTTCCACGCTCAACGCCGGATAGCCGGTCGGCACCCCAATGCCGAATTTAGCTAGCAGTTCCTTCGCCTGGTACTCGTGGATGTTCATGGGGCGGACCTTCGTTTGTCAAAATGAGAGTCGGGGAGATGATTTGCGGGGCGCTAAAGCATCATCGCGCGAGACTTGCAATCGGTTCCACGCGCGCACATGGAAGCGCCCATCAATGATCGACAGTATGAGACTTGAACAGATCTGCCGCGAGGCGGGTCACATGGCGCTTCGCAAGTGGCCGGGGGGCGGGCATGACCTGCAAAGCTGGGAAAAGGAGCCCGGCAGCCTGGTGTGCGAGGCGGACCTGGAAGTTGACGCTTTCCTGCGCCGCGAACTGGGCGCGCTGCTGCCCGCGGCCGGCTGGCTGTCGGAAGAAACCGCCGATAGCAACGAGCGACTCGACAAGAGCCTCATCTGGCTGGTCGATCCCATCGACGGCACCCGCGACTTCGTGCGCGGGCGCTCGGGATGGGCGGTTTCGGTGGCGCTGATTTCTGCCGGTCGTCCGCTGATTGGCACGCTGGTAGCGCCGGCGCGTGACGAGGTATGGTCCGGCGTGGCGGGCCAGGGCGCATGGCTCAACGGCAAGCGCCTGAAGGCAAGCGCGCGAAAGGATTTCGCGGGCGCGCGTGTGCCGGTGCACGACCTGCCCAGGGAAGACCAGGACCTGACCAAGGTCGAACAACCCAATTCCATCGCCCTGCGCGTGGCCATGGTGGCCGATGACCGGGCGGATCTGGTCGCCACGGTGCGCTGGGGGTTCGAATGGGATATCGCCGCTGCTGCCCTGATCGCCCGCGAAGCGGGCGCTGCCGTCACCGATGCGTTCGGCAAACCGCTGGCCTACAACAAGCGCGACCCGCGCGCCTTCGGCTTGCTGGTGAGCGCGCCGGCCATCCACAGCGCGGCGGTGGAGCGGTTGAGCGAGCGGGCGGCGCGACTGGTGGGGGGATAGGGCGAACAGTAGCGCCATGTTTCGGCGCTTGTCGTTTCTCGAAAGCGTCGCCACGCTTTCGTCTACGCTGGACGCGCAGCCCGCAAGTGCCACGCAACGCAGCGAATAGCAGCGAGGATGAACCCGCGAATGCGGGTCAGCAAGCAAGAAGGGGCGCCCCCACAGGAGCGCCCCTCTCTGTCAGCGCGGACGCGCTGCGCCCGGCGCGCGAGCGCCCAATCAGTAAGCTGCTTCCACATCTTCCTCGGTAATCGGCGTGATGCGGATTTCCACGCGGCGGTTCTGCGAGCGGCCCGCTTCGGTCGAATTGTCCGCGATCGGGTACTGCTCGCCATAACCGATGGTTTCGATACGGGCGCGCGAGACGCCGCGCGAGACGAGGTAATTGGCAACCGATTCGGCGCGGCGGCGCGACAGGTCGAGGTTGTACTGCTCGCTGCCGGTCGAATCGGTATGGCCCATCACGTCAATCAGTGAGCTGGGGTAGTTGATCATCGACTGCGCCACGCCGTCGAGCGTGTCGCGCATCTGCGGCGAGATGGTGGTGGAATCCACCGCGAAGGTCACGTCGGGGAAGTTCACCAGAATGCCGTCGCCACCCGGAGTTTCGGTCACGTCCACGCCAGTGCCCGCGGTGACTTCTTCGAGCTCGCGAATCTGCTCGTCCATGCGATAGCCGACATAGCCGCCAGCTGCTGCACCGATGCCTGCGCCGATAATGCGTGCGGTCTTGCCGCCGACCAGGCCGCCCAGCAGGTAGCCAAGGCCCGCGCCGCCGATGCCACCAATGGCCGTGCGCGAAATATGCCGCTCTCCCGTATTGGGATCGGTGACACAGGCGCTGGTGGTGCCGACGAGGGCAACAGCAGCCGTCGTCGAGACAAGCATCTTCTTGATATTCATGATATCCTTCCTCCAAAAACGCGCAGACTCAAGGGACAAGCGCTGCACTATATGAACCTAGAAACGCCAGTTTGTGTAGGCTGTTCCGTGAATGGCACGTTTCTGGGGCTTTTGCGCGTGGCCCTAAACCTGCTAGCGCCGGAATCCTGATGAGCCCGTTTCCCTGGCATTACCTCGCCGCGCTCGCCTTCCTGATCGTGCTCAACGGCGTTTTCGCCATGTCCGAGCTGGCGATCGTCTCTGCGCGCACCGCGCGGCTGCGCATGGCCGCCGAAAAAGGCAGCAAGAGCGCCGAAGTGGCGATGCAGCTGGCCGCGGATCCGGGCAAGTTCCTCTCTACCGTGCAGATCGGCATCACCCTGATCGGCATTATTGCCGGCGCGGTTTCCGGCGCGGCGCTGGGCGGGCCCGTGGGCGAACGCCTCTCCCTGCTGGGGCTGGACGAGGACACCGCCTACAATCTCGGCTTCGCGCTGGTAATCGGCCTCACCACCTTCTTCAGCCTGGTGGTGGGCGAACTGGTGCCCAAGCAGCTGGCCTTGCGCGCTGCGCCACAGATTGCCATCGTGATGGCCCGGCCCATGGCGCTGCTGGCCAGGGTGGCGGCGCCTTTCGTCTGGTTGCTCGATACCTCGTCCAACCTGCTGCTGTCGCTGATGGGCATCCGCCACAAGGGCGACCACCGCCTGACCGCCGAAGAGCTGCAGATGATCTTCGCTGACGCCACGCGCACCGGCGTTATCGAGGAGCAGGAACGCGCGATCCTGTCAGGCATCATGCGGCTGGCGGACCGGCCGGTGCGCGAGCTGATGACACCGCGCACCGAGGTCGACTGGCTGGACGTGGCTGCCGACGAAGAGCAGATCCGCACCACCATCGCCGAATCGCCCCATTCACTGCTGCCGGTGGCCGAAGGCTCGCCCGACAAGGTGCTGGGCGTGGTAAAAGCGCGCGAAGTGCTGGCGCATCTGGTGTCCGGCAAGCCGGTGGTGCTGATCGAATTGCTGCGCAAGAGCGAAGTCCTGCCTGATCAGCTGGACGCAATGGATGCGCTGCGGGTCTTGCAGCAATCGGGCACCGGCATGGCCATGGTGCACGATGAATACGGTCACCTCGATGGCATCGTTACCACGGCTGACCTGCTCTCGGCCATTGCCGGAGACTTCGCCAGCCACCAGGACGAAGGCGACACGCCGATGTTCACCGCGCGCGAGGACGGCAGCTTCCTCGTCTCCGGCGCGCTGGCTGCTGATGCCCTGGCCGAACGGCTGGACATCGAGTTTCCCGAGAGCAAGGAATTCGCCACGGCAGCAGGTTATGTGCTGTTCGTGCTCAAGCACCTACCTGCAGAGGGCGAGTACTTCCACGACCAGGGCTGGCGCTTCGAGATCGTCGATATGGACGGGCGCAAGATCGACAAGTTGCTGGTGAGCAAGGAATAGTCTGTTTCATGCGCCCACCTCCGTGGACGCGTCCTCGGTGCTATTCCCTCCGCTTCGCTGTGGGGCACCTGCGGGTCGCGCGTTCGCGCTAGGTCGCTAGTTGCGACCGAGATACCATTTGGTTTGGCCCCACAAGCGCCGGGCGCAGCGCGTCCGCGCTGTTTGGCTTCCGTCCTACCGGGCGGCGCGTGGTCACGCGCTGTCGGTTGCTGATCGCGATCGAGACTTTCGTCAAATTCCAATGGAAGCTCTGGAAACGGGCTGCGCCTAGCAGACCGCAAGGGCGAACGTCCGCCCGCAGCGGGCGCAGCTTGACTGCGCGTCTAGCGAGGACGTGGGCGCGGAGGCGCCCACGAAAAACAAACTAAAAGCGTGGTATTTCCCGGCCTCAACCGGGGATGACGACGCGCGCGGCCTGCCCGTCGCCTTCGGGGGCGGCGATGATCGCCTGCGTCGCGGTGCCCTTGTCGACGGTGTAGGTCTGCACGTCGCCGATGGCCGAGCGAATGCCCGGAGCAGCATCCCCCGCCTGATCCAGCGCGCTGGTTTCGATATCGCTGCGCGGAGCGCTGCCGCCGAACAGGGCTTCGAGCGCCTGCTGCGAGGCCGTGCCTTCCGCCGGGCGCGGAGCGCCGGGGGCGGGCGGGACGAGGTGGAAATCGGGCGGAATCACCAGCGGCGCCTGGCGTTGCACGGCAAATTCATCGGGACGCTCGCGCTCGATGTTGATGCCACCGCAGGCGGTGAGCCCAAGCGCGGCGGCGCTGGCGATGATGGCGCTGGTGAGTTTACGCATAGTCTCTAATTCTCCAGGCTCACTGGCCTTCGGTCTGTTCGGGTGCAGCGTCCTGCTCATTGGACGGTTTCTCGCGCATGAACAAGGCGCGGGCAAGGATAAACACGACGCCAAGTGTAATCGCCGCGTCGGCCACGTTGAAAATCAGGAAAGGGCGGAAGGTGCCGATGTGGAAATCGGCATAGTCGATCACGTAGCCGTATTGGTAGCGATCGACGATATTGCCCAGCGCCCCGCCCAGCACCAAGGCCAGGGCGATGATTTCACCCAGAAGCTTCTCGCGCATCATCCATATAGCCACGAACAGTGCGATCACTGCGGTCACGCCGACGAGGATCCAGCGCGTTTCCATGGAGGTCGCCTCGAACATGCCCAGCGACACGCCGTAGTTGTTGGTGCGGGTAAGATCGAAGAAGGGCAGCAGCGGATAGTGGTCGCCGACGTGCGTAAGGCCCAAGTCCTCGACCACGAATTTCTTCACCCACTGGTCCACGGCGAAAATCGCCAGCGCCAGCAGCACGCCGATCACGCGGAACTTGGCGATACGGCTCATTGCGCGGCGTCCAGTTCGGCGACCACATCTTCGCAGCGGGTGCACAGGTCGCCGTCTTCGGCCACTTCGGGCAGCAAGCGCCAGCAGCGGCCGCATTTGTGGTGCTCAGATTTCGTGATTACGGGCGTCTCAGTTGATTTCACGAAGCGCACGGGGCCGGTGATGAAGAGTTCTGCCAAGAATGCCTCGTCGACATCCTTGTAGTCTTTCAGAATCGCTTCGAGGTCTGAGATGGCGACTTCGGCTTCAAGGCTCGAGCGAATGATCTTGTCGCGGCGCAGCGGCTCAATCGCCTCCGTCACCTCTTCTCGCAGTTCCCTAAGCGCCTTCCAACGAGCCATGTCCGCCTCGACCGCCGGGAATTCCGGCCATTCGAGCAGGTGCACGCTGCCGCCTTCCGGGTGGCGCGTTGCCCACACTTCCTCGGCGGTGAACACCAGCACCGGGGCGGCATAGCGGATCAGCGCGTTGAACAGCACGTCCAGCACGGTGCGATAGGCGCGCCGCTCCACGCTGCCGGGCGCATCGCAATAGAGCCGGTCCTTGCGGATATCGAAGAAGAAGGCCGAGAGGTCTTCGTTCATGAAATCCACCAGCGCGCGGGTGTAGGCGTCGAAATCGTAGTTATCGACGCAGGCGCGCAGCTTGGTGTCGAGCTCGCCCAGCAGCGCCAGGACGTAGCGCTCCAGTTCGGGCATGTCGGCAACGTCGACGCGCTCGCTCTCCTCGAAGCCCTGCAAGGCGCCGAGCATGTAGCGGAAGGTGTTGCGCAGCTTGCGATACTGGTCGGCCACGCCTTTCAGGATTTCCGGGCCGATGCGGTGATCCTCGGTGTAGTCGACCGAAAGCGCCCACAGACGGATGATGTCGGCGCCGTACTCTTCCATCACCTTCAGGGGATCGATGGTGTTGCCGAGGCTCTTCGACATCTTGCGCCCGTCGGCGGCCATGGTGAAGCCGTGGGTCAGCACTTGCTTGTACGGCGCGCGGCCACGGGTGGCGCAGGATTCGAGCAGCGAGGACTGGAACCAGCCGCGGTGCTGGTCACTGCCTTCGAGGTAGAGGTCTGCGGGCGATTGCAGGTCGGGCCAGTTGTCGCTTTCCAGCACGAAGGCATGGGTAGAACCCGAATCGAACCACACGTCGAGAATATCGGTGACCATCTCGTAGTCTTCGACCGCGTAGTCCGGGCCGAGCAGCTGGGCGGCGTTCTCCTGCGTCCACGCATCGACGCCGTCCTGCTTGATGGCTTCGACGATGCGCGTGTTCACCGCCTTGTCGACCAGGTATTCGCCGCTTTCACGGTTGACGAACAGCGTGATCGGCACGCCCCAGGCGCGCTGGCGCGAGAGCACCCAGTCGGGGCGGCCTTCGACCATTGAACCGATACGGTTCTTGCCCTTGGCAGGAACAAACCGAGTTTCCTCGATCGCCGCCATGGCCGTCTGGCGCAGCGTGGCGGTGTGATCGGCCTGCGTGGCGAGCGCCACCGCGCCGCCGATGGGGCTTTCCACCGCCACCGGATAGTCGAAAGTGCCCAGCGGCTTGTCCATCGGCACGAACCACTGCGGCGTGCAGCGGAAGATCACCTTGGCTTTCGAGCGCCAGCTGTGTGGATAACTATGTTGATAGTCTGCGGACGCGCTGAGCAAAGCTCCAGCTTCCCTGAGGTCCGAACAGATCGGCCCGTCAGGCGCGTTGAACTTGGGGTTGATAACCGATCCGGACCGCTCATCCGTCCGAGGTAACCAGCCCCAGTCCTCGCGGTAGCGGCCGTCGTCGTCGACCACGAATTTCGGCGTGATGCCGTTGGCCTTGCACAGGTCGAAGTCGTCTTCGCCGTGGTCAGGTGCCATGTGGACGATACCCGTACCCGCATCGGTGGTGACGAAGTCGCCGGGCAGCAGCGGTCGCGGCTCTGCAAAGAAGCCGCCGAGATGGTGCATTGGGTGCAACACCCTGGTGCCGGCCAGTTCGGAGCCCTTAAAGCGCTTGGCCGCTTTGACTTTGACTTCGGCAAATTCGTTGCCTGCGCTCAGACGTGCCGCGAACTGTGGAATCAGGTTCTCGGCTATAACGTACCTTACTGGGTCAGGCGCTTCGCCTGTGCCGATCTGTTCAAACACGTCGACCAAGGCATATTCGACATCCGGCCCATAAGCCAAAGCCTGGTTCACCGGGATCGTCCATGGCGTCGTCGTCCAGATCACCGCGTATTCGCCAATCAGTTCCTTGATCGGCGATTCAACAATCTCGAACGCCACGTCGATCTGCGTCGAGACAATATCCTCGTACTCGACCTCGGCCTCGGCCAGCGCGGTCTTCTCGACCGGGCTCCACATCACCGGCTTGGCGCCGCGATAGAGCTGGTCGCTCTCAGCAAACTTCAGCAGTTCGGCAACGATGCCCGCCTCGGCTTCGGGGGCCATGGTGAGGTAGGGCTTGTCCCATTCGCCCATCACGCCCAGCCGCTTGAACTGCTCGCTCTGCACCGCCACCCATTCGGCGGCGTAGTCGCGGCATTCCTGGCGGAATTCCTTTGCCGGAACCTCGTCCTTGTTCTTCTTCTTCTTGCGGTACTTTTCCTCGATCTTCCATTCGATCGGCAGGCCGTGGCAGTCCCAGCCCGGCACGTAGGGCGCATCCTTGCCCAGCAGGCTCTGCGTGCGGACGACCGCGTCCTTCAGCACCTTGTTCAGCGCGTGGCCGATGTGGATGTTGCCGTTGGCATAGGGCGGGCCGTCATGCAGGATGAATTTCTCTCGCCCCGCACGCGCCGCGCGCAGCTGCCGGTAGAGCCCCTGCTCTTCCCAGCGCGCAAGGATGCCCGGCTCCTTTTGCGGGAGCCCGGCCTTCATCGGAAAATCGGTCTTGGGCAGGAAGACGGTGTCCCGGTAATCCCGCTTGGCTGCTTCGTCGGTCATTGCGAACTCAATCTGTTTGGGCGGCACCTAGAAGGTCGCGCGCCCGGTCGCAATCCTCTTCCATCTGGCGCTTAAGGGCATCGAGGCTGTCGAACTTCGCTTCGGACCGCAGGAAATGGCGGAAGGCCACTTCGATCTCCTGTCCGTAGAGGTCTCCCGAGAAGTCGAAGAAATAGGGCTCCAGCAGCTCCCTGGGCGGATCGAAGCTGGGCCGCACGCCAAGGTTGGCCGCGCCTTTCAGCGCCTGCCCGGTGGCGAGGATTCGCCCGGTCACCGCATAGATGCCGAAGCGGGGGCGCAGGTATGCGCCCATGTCGAGATTGGCGGTGGGATAGCCCAGCTCGCGCCCGCGCTTGTCGCCGTGGATCACTTCGCCGCGCACCGTGAACGGGCGAGTCAGCAGCCGCGCGGCCGTGTCGCATTCGCCCGCTTTCAGCGCATCGCGGATGCGGCTGGAGGACACCACCTGCCCGCCATCGCCCACCGGGCTGATGGCGCGCGCGCTGATGCCGCAGGTCGCGCCGACGTCGCGCAGCACCTGCACATTACCGCCGCGCCCCTTGCCGAAGGTAAAGTCCTCGCCTGTCACCACGCCCGCCGCACCGATATGGATGCCCAGCAGGTCGCGCACGAAAGCATCGGCGCTCATCGCGGCAAGATCGTCGTCGAATTCGAACACCAGCATGGCATCGGCGCCTGCTGCGCGGAACAGCTCGTGCCGCTGTTCCAGCGTGGTGAGGCGGAAGGGCGGTACGTGCGGAGCGAAATGGCGCACCGGGTGCGGATCGAAGGTGGCGACAATGGCCGGGCGGCCTTCTTCGCGTGCCCATTCCACCGCTTCGCGCACCACGTGCTGGTGGCCGAGGTGGAACCCGTCGAAATTGCCCAGCGCCACGATCGCGCCGCGCAAGGCTTCGGGCATGGTATCGCGGTGGGAAAGGCGGGTCATGCGGCGGGCCGCTCCATCGGTTCAAGGCCGTTTTCCAGAACGCGCAGGGCATTGCCGCCCATCACTTCGCGAATCTCTTCCGCGCTCCAGCCGTCCTGCATCAGCGCCTGTGTCACCTGCACCAGTTGCGAAGTATCGAAACGGGTGGTGACGCTGCCGTCGAAATCGCTGCCCAGCGCCACGTGCTCCACGCCGACAAGGTCGCGCACGTGGCGCATGGCGCGCACGATATCGGCAGGCGCGGTGCCGCAGGCCGCATCGGGCCAGTAGCCGATGCCGACCACGCCGCCGGTGGCGGCAACGCCGCGCAGTTCCTCGTCGGTCAGGTTGCGCACGCCGGGGCAGGTTGCCTGCACGCCGCCGTGGCTGGAGACGACGGGCCGCCTGGCCATGGCCAGCACTTCGGCCACGCACCGGTGGCTGCAATGGGCGATATCGACGATCATGCCCATGGCTTCCATCCGCTGCACCGCCTCGCGGCCCATGGCGGTCAGCCCGCCCTTCTCGATGCCGTGGGCAGAGCCTGCCAGTTCGTTGTCGAAGAAATGGGTGATCCCCGCCATGCGCACGCCGGCATCGTAGAGCACCTGGAGGTTGTCGATATCGCCCTCGAGGTCGTGCAGCCCTTCGACAGAGAGCATGGCGGCGACCGGCGGATCGTCGCTGTCGGGCGCGCGCACGGGCACCATGTCGGCAGCGGTGCGCACCAGCGTGAGCTGGCCGCCCGAATCCGCTGCTGCGCGCGCCAGCTTCTCGCCATGCCACAGCGTGCGTTCGAGCAGCGAGGTCCAGGTGCGCGGCGGCTGGAGCTGGGCAATGGCGAGGAGGGTGATGTTGTCGCTATCGTCCGAATTGTGGTCGTAGTTCATGTTCTTCGGCGTCTTGGTGACGCTGGAGAACACCTGCAGCGCGACATTGCCTGCCTTGAGGCGCGGCAGGTCGATATGGCCCCTGTCTGCCGCATCGAGCACATTGCGTTGCCACAGCAGCGTATCGCCGTGCAGGTCGACCACGACCAGCATGTCGTGCAGCGCCTGCGCCTCGGCAGAAACCTCGGGCAGCGACTGGCCGTCGATCACGTTGTGCTGGCGCTCGACAATGCCCGGCGCGAAGGCGAAGAAGGCAATCAGCGCCACCAGCAGCACGCCGCCAAAGCCGATGGCCACCCGCTTCATCAGCTGCGCACGCGTTCGAAGGTGACGAAATCGTAGGGCGGCCAGCCGTCCTTCGCCGGGCGGCTTTCGCGCGCCACCTCGCGCCAGCTGGGATCGTCGGCGGGGCCGCGCATGGAAACCTCGCCCACCGTATCCTCGAACACTTCGGTCAGTTCGAAGGTCGTCGCCTTGTCCCAGAACAGGTCGAACACCTCCGCACCGCCGATCACCGAGCAGTCGGCATCGCCCACCAGCTCCAGCGCCTGCTCGGCAGACTGCGCGACTTCGACGCCTTCGGCTTGCCAGTCCTCCTGCCGGGTGAGGACGATATGGCGCCGACCGGGTAGAATGCCCGGCAATGCCTCGAAGGTCTTGCGGCCCATGATCATCGGCTTGCCGATGGTAAGTCTCTTGAAGCGTTTCAGGTCTTCGCTGATCGCCCAGGGCACGTCGCCATCCTTGGCAATCACGCCATTGGTCGCCCGGGCAACGATGAAGAGCATGTCGTGCATAGTCAGCCCACCCGCGTGATATGGCCCATCTTGCGCCCTGCTCGCGCTTCGGATTTGCCGTAGAGATGCACGTGCGCACGGCCATCTGACAAGTGGCCGACAAGGTCCAACGCCTCCTCGCCGATCAGGTTGTCCATCACGATCTTCGTCGCCAGGCTCTCGGTCTCGCCCAGCGGCAGGCCACAGATCGCCCGAATGTGATTTTCGAACTGGCTGGTGAGCGCACCTTCGATCGTCCAGTGGCCTGAATTGTGCACGCGTGGAGCCATCTCGTTGAACACCGGGCCATTGGCGGTAGCGAAGAATTCCAGCGTCAGCACGCCGACGTAGTTCAGCGCGCTGGCGACCTTCCTGGCCAGCTCTCGCGCCTCACCGATCTGTTCGCCGACGATGGCGGGAGCAGGCAGTTCGCAATGCGACAGGATGCCGCTTTGATGCTTGTTGCGGGTCGAATCCCAGAAGCGCACTTCGCCATCGCGCCCGCGCACCAGGATGACCGAGAACTCGCATTCGAAATTCAGCCGCGCCTCGTAGACGCAGCCGCTTTCGGGGATGCGCACGCCCTGTGCATCGGCGCGGGAGTTGATCGCCCATTGGCCCTTGCCGTCATAGCCGTCGCGCCGCGTCTTCAGGATGCCCGGCACCCCGATGCGGTCCACCGCGTCGGCCAGCTCGCTGTCATGGCCCACCGCCACGAATTCGGCCGGGCGACCGCCGGCTTCTTCGATAAAGCGCTTCTCGTGCACCCGATCCTGCGCCACTTCCAGTGCGCGCGGGCCCGGTGCAAGCAGCTCCTGCGGGAGCCTCGCCAGCGGCGCCACGGGCACGTTCTCGAACTCGTAGGTGATGACGTCGCAATCGCGCGCGAAGGTGGCCATGGCCTCGCCATCGTGCCACGGCGCGCAAGTATAGCGGGCGGAAACATCGGCAGCCACGTTGTCGCCTTCCGGCGCGTAGATATGGCAGCGAAAGCCCAGCTGCGCGGCGGACATGGCCATCATGCGGCCCAGTTGCCCGCCTCCCAGGATGCCGATGGTGGAGCCGGGGGCGAGCGCGCTCATGCCCCGCCTTTTTCCGGGTCGACCGGCTTTTCGGCCACCTTGTCGGTCTGCGCCTGGCGGAAGGCCTTGAGGCGCCCGGCCAGCGCCTCATCACCCAGCGCCAGGATCGAGGCGGCAAGAATGCCGGCATTGGTCGCGCCGGCCTCGCCGATGGCCAGCGTGGCGGTGGGAACGCCTGCGGGCATCTGCACGATCGACAGCAGGCTATCGAGGCCCGAGAGAGCGCGGCTCTGCACCGGCACGCCCAGCACCGGCAGGTGGGTGAGCGCAGCGATCATCCCGGGCAGGTGCGCCGCGCCGCCAGCGCCCGCGATCACCACCTTGAAGCCTTCGTCCGCCGCACCCTTGCCGAAGGCGTGCAGCCGGTCCGGCGTGCGGTGCGCGGAGACGATGCGCGCATCGTATTCGACGCCCAGCGTATCAAGCACTTCGGCGGCCTTGCGCATGGTGGGCCAGTCGGACTGGCTGCCCATGACGATTGCGACGGGAGCACTCATAAGCTCAGGCGTCCTTCAGGTAATAGCGCTCGCCCGATGGGGCGAGGCCGTCGAATTCGTAGATGATCGGCTGGCCGGTGGGGATTTCGAGGCCGGTGATCTCGTCGTCCGAGATGTTCGACAGGTGCTTCACCAGTGCGCGCAGGGAATTGCCGTGGGCGGAGATGATCACCGTCTCGCTAGCCGCCAGCCTGGGCAGGATATCGCTCTGCCAATAGGGCAGCACGCGCTCGATCGTCAGCTTCAGGCTTTCGGTCTGCGGCACGTCGATGCCTTCGTAGCGCGGATCGTTGCCCGGATCGTAGCGGTCGCCCTTGGGCATCGGCGGCGGCGGCACGTCGAAGCTGCGGCGCCAGATATGCACCTGCTCGTCACCGTGCTTCTCGCGCGTTTCCTGCTTGTTGAGACCGGTCAGCCCGCCATAGTGGCGCTCGTTCAGGCGCCAGTCCTTGGTTTCCGGGATCCACAGCCGCCCGCATTCCTCCAGCGCCAGGTGCAGCGTCTTGATCGCGCGGGTCTGCACGCTGGTGAAGGCGACGGTCGGCAGCACCCCCTTTTCCTTCAGCAGGCGGCCCGCTTCCTTCGCTTCCTCCACGCCCTTTTCGGTGACATCGACATCCCACCAGCCGGTGAAGCGGTTGGCGAGGTTCCATTCGCTCTGGCCATGACGGACGAGGATCAGCTTGGGCACGGGTTGTTACTCTCTGGTTGCAGGAGGAGGCGCACTAGCCCCCGTCGGCGCGATTGGAAAGGTCTTGCGAATCGCCGTCCCCGCCAGAGGTGGTGACATTGGCCATGGCCTTCTTTTGCGCCTTGCGCCGTTTCAGGTTCGCGCGCAGTTGCGCGGCGAGGCGTTCCTCGCGGGACAAATCCTTGCTCATGGGCCACATATCTGGCGCAAGGCGCGGCTTCACTCAAGCTTGGCTTGACTTTCGCGCCCTTCGCGACAATAGCGCGCGCCTGCCCGGCGACGCCTGTTTCGCCTCGTGTTCGCTTCCGGGCCCGGATGCTGCTGTAGCTCAGTGGTAGAGCGCACCCTTGGTAAGGGTGAGGCCGGGAGTTCAATCCTCCCCAGCAGCACCACTTTTGCCTTTCGATCGCGCCTCCGCGCGATCGTCCTCGGTGCTAATCTCTTCATTCGCCTTCGGCTTCATTGCGCGACACCTGCGGCTCGCGCAGTCGCGCTCGGTCGGCCGCTGGTCATGCCCGATGCTTGCACCACCTTCTGAAAAGTGCGCAAGTATCGGCGCCGTCAGGCGACGACCGCCTGCGACCGCGGGTCGGCCAGTAGGCCGGAAGCGAAGGGCGCGCGAGCGCGCCCCGTCCAGCGTGTGAGGGCTTCCAAAAAGGTGTGTTGCCAGTATAGTGCACCAGATGGACACAGAACCGCTCACCAAGCTCGATCGCTCCTATTCCACGGTCATGCGGATCGAGGGGCTTCTCACGCTTGTCCCGCTGCTGATCGCCGGGCTTGTGCTTTATGCCACCTCGGTGATTCCCGCCTGGGTTCCCGGCGTGGTTCTGGCGCTGGCCGCGCTGGTGCTGGTGTTCTACCTGCCGACCAAGCGCTTTCGCAGTCGCGGCTATCACATGAGTGATGATCGACTGCGGGTGGTGAAGGGGGTGATGTTCCATGCTGATACCGTGGTGCCGTTCAGCCGGGTGCAGCACCTGGACGTGGAGCAGAACCCGCTGGAGCGCATGTTCGGCATCGCCCGGCTGATCCTGCACACGGCGGGCACGCACAATGCCTCTGTCACGCTGCCGGGGCTGGCGCATGACAATGCGATCACCATGCGCGAGGCGATTCGCGCCCATGTGAAGCGCGAATCGCTGTGAGCGAAGCGGACGCTACGGAAAGCGCCTCCACGCCGGAGGTGGAAATGCACGAGTGGCTGCGGGTGAATCCGCTGTCGATGGCGGTGCAGATGCTGCGCACGCTGGGCAGCGCGATCGTGCCCGCGGCTGTCGTGATCTTTGGCGCAGGCACGCAGGATTCGGAGAAGTTCGCCGAGATCGCGCCGTGGATCATCCCCATCCTCGTGCTGATCATCGGCTTCAACCTGCTGGGCACATGGCTTGGCTGGGTGCGGCTGCGTTACCGCGTGGGCGAGGCGGACGTGCGGGTGGAGCAGGGCATCCTCAGCCGCCAGGCGCGCTCTGTCCCTTACGAGCGCATCCAGGATGTAAGCCTTGAACAGAAGCTGATCCCGCGCCTGCTGGGCCTGGTCGAAGTGAAGTTCGAAACCGGCGCAGGCGGCAAGGAGGAACTGAAGCTCTCCTACGTCTCCGAAGCCGAAGGCGAGAAGCTGCGCGAGACCGTGCGCGCGCTGGTGGAAGGCGAGATGACGAGGCCTGCCGTGCCTGCCGAGGGCGAGGAAGTGCCGACCGCGCCTGAGCCGGCGGGCGAAATGCTGTTCGCCATGGATACCAGGCGCCTGTTCTTGTTCGGCCTGTTCAATTTCTCGCTGGTGGTCTTCGCCGTGCTGATCGGCGCGCTGCAGCAATTCGAATTCCTGCTGCCGTTCGACCTGTGGGACTACCTGGCCGACCTTATCAAGGACGACAGGATTTCCGAGGCCGGCGACGCACTGGCCGGCTACACCCTCGTCGCCCAGATCGCGGCCATCGCATACGCCGTTTTCGCCGTGGTGGTGGTGGGCATGGCCTCGGGCGTGGTGCGCACCTTTGTGCAGGACTGGGAATTCCGGCTGGACCGCACGCCCAAGGGCTTTCGCCGTCGCCGCGGCCTGCTGACCAAGACCGACGTGGTGATGCCCGTCCACCGGGTGCAGGCGCTGGTGCTGAAGACCGGCGTGATCCGCCGCCGTTTCGGCTGGTATGGCCTCTCCTTCATCAGCCTTGCGCAGGACGCGGGCAGCGCCAACCACGAAGTCGCGCCCTTTGCGAAAATGGCAGAGATCGCGCCGATCGTGCGCGAGGCGGGCTTTTCGCTGCCGGACGAAGACACGGACTGGCGCCGCGCCAGCGCCGACTTCTATTTCGACCGGGCGGTGTTGCAGGCGCTGGTTCCGGGCACGGCGGCGCTGGTGCTCATCGTCCTGGGCTACACGCTGGTCAGCCTGCTGCTGGCCGGTCTTGCCGCCGTGCTGATGGTGGGCGAGTATTTCCTCTGGCGCTTCGTGCGCCATGCGCTCGATCCGCAGCAGGTGATGTCACGCATCGGCTGGCTCGCCCCGCGCTGGAAGATTGCCAACCGGGTAAAGCTGCATTCGGTGGAGATCGCCCAGGGGCCGCTGGCGCGCTGGCGCGGCTACTGCACCTTGCGCTTTGGCCTTGCGGGCGGGCGGCTGGCCTTCCGTGGCCTCAGGCTGGAGGATGCGCGGGCCATGCGCGCGGCGGTGCTCGATTCGATTGCCGTGGTCGATTTCGCGCACCTGCCCCGTTAGGCCAGCTCGCTAGGCGCGCAGGTCTGCCCATTCGGGGTGCCGCTTGAACAGCACCGCGACGTAGGAACATTGCGGCACGATGGTGAAGCCCTGTCCGCGTGCGTCCTCCACCATGGCTTCCACCAGCCTGGCGGCCACACCCTTCCCGCGCGCTGCGGGCGGGGTGAAGGTATGGCTGGCTACGCGTGAATCGCCGCGTACATGCCATGTCAGCACGGCAGGCCGGTCGCTGCCCTCTACCTCCAGGCGGTATTCGCCGTGGTCTCCTTCATCGATGCGGGCGATCTCGGCCATTGATTTCTCCTTCTTGCGCTGAACGCTGGCCAAGGCCATGGCGTTCCGCGATGCAATTCCTGTCCGACAATGCAGCCCCCGTCCATCCCCGCCTGTGGGAGGCGATGCGCGCCGCCGACGCGCCCGATACGCCTTACGATACCGACGCGCTGAGCCGCGAGCTCGATGCGCGCTTTTCAGCGCTGTTCGGGCGCGAATGCGCGGCGCTGTGGGTGGCGACGGGCACGGCGGCCAATTGCCTTGCGCTGGCGACAATGGTCGATCCTCACGGCGGCGTGGTCTGCCATGAAGAAGCGCATATCGAGATGGACGAATGCGGCGCGCCGGGCTTCTACCTGCACGGGGCGAAGCTGCTGCTGGCACCGGGAGAAGGCGCAAAGCTGACCACCGCTGCGATCGACGAAGTGCTGTCCGGCATCACGCGCGGCGTGCACCAGGTGCCGGCGCAGGCGGTGTCGATCACGCAGGCGAGCGAATACGGACTTGTCTATCGTCCGGGCGAGATCGATGCGATCGTGACTTTGGCCAGAGAACACGGCCTTGGAGTTCACATGGACGGTGCGCGTTTCGCTAACGCGCGCGCCTTTCTGCGATGCGATGCCACGCATGTGGCGGGAGACGTCGACGCGCTGAGCTTCGGCTTCGTCAAGAACGGCGGAATGGGGGCCGAGGCGGTGATCCTGTTCGACACCGAGAAGGCCGACATGATCCGCTTTCGCCGCAAGCGCGCGGGTCATTTGCAGAGCAAGGGCCGCTTTCTCGCCGCACAGATTCTCGCGATGTTGGATGATGACCTCTGGCTCCAGAATGCCCGGGCGGCCAATGCGGCGGCGGCTATCGTTGCCGAGGCAGCGAGCGACCGGCTTATCTATCCCGCACAGATCAACGAGCTGTTTGTGCGGATGAATGCCAATGAGCGCGCCGCGCTGCGCGATCAGGGCTTTGCCTTTTATGACTGGGACGAGACCTGCATTCGCCTCGTCACCAGCTGGGCCACCGATCCCGACCATGCACAAGCTCTGGGCAAAGCCATCGCCGCCCTATGAGCGCAAGCCAGGCCTCAATGCTCAGCTGGCGCGTGATCCTGCCCTTCGTGCTGACCGGCACGATCTGGGGGTCAACATGGTTCGTGATTACTGGGCAGATCGACGGCGTACCTGCCGCATGGTCGGTGTTCTATCGCTTTGCGCTGGCGACCCCGGCGCTGTTCCTTGTCGCCATGCTGATGCAGCGGCGGCTGCGGCTCAATCGCTCCGAACACCTGCTGGCCGTCGGCGTGGGGCTGGCGCAGTTCAGCGGCAACTTCCTGTTCGTCTACCATTCGGAGCTTTACGTCACCTCGGGCGTGGTCGCGATGATGTTCGCGCTGCTGATGGTGCCCAATGCGATTTTCGCGCGGGTCTTTCTGGGTGAGCGGGTGCAGGGCGGCTTCGTACTGGGCAGCGCGGTGGCCATCGTGGGCGTCTCCTTCCTGCTGTGGCACGAGTGGCAGGCCAATCCCGATGCGGGCGTGATCGGCGGCAATGTCGGGCTGGGCATCGTGCTGGCCGTGATCGGCATCCTTGCCGCATCGGTCGCCAACGTGATCCAGGCCAACCCCACCGGGCGCGGCGTGCCAATGGTCAGCCTGCTGGCCTGGGCGATGCTCTATGGCACGCTGTTCGACCTGGGTTTTGCCTGGATCACCGCCGGGCCGCCGCCCGTGCCGAGCGGGGCGGAGTACTGGGGCGGCATCGTCTACCTTGCGCTGATCGGATCGGTGGTCACCTTCCCGCTGCACTATAACCTCGTGCGGGAGATCGGCGCAGGCCGCACCGCTTACAACTCGATCATCACGATCGTGGTGGCGATGATGCTTTCCACGCTGTTCGAGGGTTACCGCTGGACACTGCTGACCGCGACCGGGATGGCGCTGGCGCTGTTCGGCATGGTGCTGGCGCTCAGGGCAAGGCGGCAGAAGGGCGTGCAGGTGCAGCAGTCGGCGCGCCTGCGTCATGATGTCGACTAGGTGAGACTGGAGAGACCCTCGCGAAAAGTCGGATATCGTGGCTGCCAGCCCAGCACCCGCTTCGCCTTGCCGTTCGCCACCCGCCGGTTCTCGGCATAGAATCCGCGCGCCATCGGGGACAGCCCCGCGTCATCGAGCGCTTGCAGCGGCGGCGGCTCGACTCCCAGCAGGCGACAGGCGAGCTCAATCACGGCGTTCTGGCTGGTCGGCAGGTCGTCGCCCAGGTTGTAGGCCCCGGCGGGGGCATCGCTCGCCAGCGCGGCCATCACCCCGCTGGCAATGTCGTCTACATGCACCCGGCTGAAAACCTGGCCGGGCAGGTCGATACGGTGAGCCTTGCCTGCCGCGATTCGGTCGAAAGCGCTGCGGCCTGGACCGTAGATTCCGGGCAAACGAAACACCCGCGCCCCGCGCGCCAGCCATGCCGCGTCGCAGTCTGCCCGCGCGCTGCGCCGTCCGGTGCCGGTAGCGGCGCTCTCGTCGACCCAGGCCCCTTGTGTGTCACCGTAGACCCCGGTTGAGGACAGGTAGCCGAGCCAGTGCCCTTCCAGCGCCTCGCCATAGTTTGCCAGCACCGGGTCGGCGCCGCGTTCCCGGTCCGGCGGAACAGAGGACAGGACATGGCTCGCCCCGTCCAGCGCTGCCAGCACCGAATCGCGGCGGGCAAAGTCCAGGTCGCCATCCGAGCCGGTTGCCGTTACCTCCCAGCCTGCTTCCTTCGCCAGTTCCGCGATCCGCTTTGCCGTATATCCGAGGCCGAAAATGAACAGATGTGCCATGCTGTGCGTTTAGCCTCTCGACAGGCTCAACATAAGCACCCAAGTGACTCTGCATGGATATCGCCCGCACACCCTCCAACCCGGATGACAACCCCCAGCTGGCCGATGCCGCGCCGACGCCGCACGATCCCCCGGTGATCCGGCGCGAGGATTACAGGCCCTTTCCGTGGCTGGTACCCGAGGTGAGCCTGCACTTCGACCTCGGCCTTGATGCAACCCGCGTGGTTTCCACGCTGACGGTGGCGCGCAATGCCAGGGCGGATCATTCGCCCACGATCCGCCTGAATGGCGACGGGCTGGAAGTGCTGTCGGTAAAGGTCGATGGAGAGCCTACCACCAGCTGGTCGATGGACGACGACGATCTGATCGTTACCCTGCCAGGCGATGCCCATGAACTGACCGTGGCCACCGAGATCGTCCCCTCGGCCAACACCCAGCTGATGGGGCTTTATGCCAGCGACGGGATGCTGTGCACCCAATGCGAGGCGGAAGGCTTCCGCCGCATCACCTACTTCCCTGACCGGCCTGACGTGCTCTCCACCTACCGCGTGCGGATGGAAGGCGATGCCAAGACCTTCCCGGTGCTGCTGTGCAACGGCAATCTCGAAGCCAGCGGTGCAAGCGACGACGGCACTCACTGGGCCGAATGGCATGATCCCTGGCCCAAGCCGAGCTACCTGTTCGCGCTGGTGGCGGGCCAGCTGGTGGCCAACACTGACAGCTTCACCACCATGAACGGGCGCGAGGTCACGCTCAATATCTACGTGCGCGAGGGCGACCTGGAGCGGACCGGCCACGCCATGGAATCGCTCAAGAAGAGCATGAAATGGGACGAGGAGGTGTTCGGTCGCGAATACGACCTTGACCTGTTCAACATCGTTGCCGTCTCCGACTTCAACATGGGTGCGATGGAGAATAAGGGCCTCAACGTCTTCAACACCAAGTACGTGCTGGCCGACGAAGACACCGCTACCGATGGCGATTTCGACGGCGTCGAAGGCGTGATCGCGCATGAATACTTCCACAACTGGTCAGGCAATCGCATCACCTGCCGCGACTGGTTCCAGCTGAGCCTGAAGGAAGGCTTTACCGTGCTGCGCGACCAGCTGTTCAGCCAGGACATGGGGTCAGAGCCGGTCAAGCGGATCGAGGACGTGCGGGTCCTGCGCGGCGCGCAGTTCCCCGAAGACAGCGGCCCGCTGGCGCATCCCATCCGGCCCGACAGCTACCGCGAGATCAGCAATTTCTACACCGCCACGGTCTACAACAAGGGTGCCGAAGTCATCCGCATGATGCGCACCATGTGCGGGCCGGAACGGTTTCGCAAAGGCACCGACCTCTACTTCGACCGCCACGACGGCGAGGCCGCGACCTGCGAGGATTTCGTCAAGGCGATCGAGGACGGTGCAGGCATGGACCTCGCCCAGTTCCGCCTGTGGTATTCGCAGGCCGGTACGCCGAAGGTCACCGTCAAGCTGGACCACGAAGGCGACATGGCCACGTTGCGCCTGTCGCAGGTGGTGCCGTCCACGCCGGGCCAGCCTGACAAGCAGCCCATGCCGATCCCGCTCAAGCTGGCGCTGTTCGACCGCGCCACAGGTGCGCACAAGGGCGAGGAACTGGTGGTGCTCGACAAGGCGGAGGCCACCTTCGCCTTCGGTGGCTTTGCCGCAAAGCCGGTACTCTCGATCAACCGCACCTTCTCCGCGCCGGTCGTGATCGAGCGCGATATTTCGACCGAAGACCTCGTCTTCCTCGCCGCGCACGACGACGATCCCTTTGCCCGCTACGAGGCCCTGCAGGACCTTGTCGTCACGCACCTGAAGCAGGCGGTGCAGGGCGCGCTTTCCGATAGCGAGCGGGATGCTACGCGCGCCGCCATCGCCGGCGCCATCAAGGCGGTGCTGGAAGACGACAGCCTGGACGACCTGATGCGCGGCGAACTGCTGGTGCTGCCGAGCGAGACCTATCTCGCCGAGACCATGCTGATCGCCGATCCTGGCCGTATCCATGATGAACGCCAGGCCCTGCGTGCTGCGCTCGGTTCAGCGCTGGAAGCGGAATTCGCCGCGATACACGAACGCGCCTCCAGGGTGCCCTACAGTCTTGCTGCCGAGGCACGCGGTGCGCGCAAGGTAAAGACCCAGGCGCTGTTGTTCATCGCCGCCGGCAATGCCGAGCTTGGCCGCAAGCTGGCCTGGGAGCAGTACAACGGCGCGCACAACATGACCGACCGGCAAGGCGCGTTGATGGTGCTCGCCGGGATGGCCGGGATCGAGCGCACCAATGCGCTGCTGGATTTCTACAATCGCTACCAGGGCAACGCGCTGGTGGTGGACAAGTGGTTCACCCTGCAGGCAAGCTCGATGCACCCGAACACGATCGACCACGTGAAGGCGCTGGCGACGCATCCCGACTTCACGCTCAAGAACCCCAACCGGGTGCGCTCGCTCTACATGGCCTTTGCTTACAACCCGCACGCCTTCCACGCCGAGGATGGCGAAGGCTACAAGCTGGTGGCTGACGTGATCCTCGCGCTTGACCCGATCAACCCGCAGACGGCGGCGCGCTTCGTGCCGCAGCTGGGCCGCTGGCGGCGGATCGAGCCGAAGCGTTCGGCCATGATGAAGGCGCAACTGGAGAGGATCGCCGCCGCCCCCAGGCTGTCGCGTGATACCCACGAGCAGGTGAGTCGCAGCCTTGGGTAGTTCGGGTAAGGTCATTCGGGCCGACAACCTTGCCGTTCCGCACGGCTTCCTCGATGCTGCGCAAAGCGATGCGCACGACTTCGCACTGGCAGTGGGGCAGGCCGACGTGGTGCTCCTCGAGCAGGTGCACTCGGCTGAGGCAATCACCGTTACCGCGCCCTTTGCCGAGGGCAAGCGTCCTGCAGTCGATGGCATGGCTACAGCGACGCCGGGCCTGGCGCTGGCCGTTGTCACCGCCGACTGCGCGCCGATCCTGCTGGCGGACGAGGCAGCAGGCGTGATCGGTGCGGCCCATGCCGGCTGGCGCGGTGCGCACGGCGGGGTTGTCGAAGCGACAATCGCACGGATGGAGGAGTTGGGCGCGCAGCGCGAACGCATCGCCGCCGCGATCGGCCCGTGCATTGCCCAGGACAGCTACGAAGTGGGCGCGGACATGCGCGCGAACTTCACCGCAGCCGAGCACGCGTTCTTCGAAGCGACCGGCCCCGGCAAGTGGCATTTCGACCTAGAAGGCCTTGTTGCCGCGCGGCTTTCCGCAGCTGGAATTGCCTCGATCTGCGCGCTGGAGATGGACACCTATGCCGCCGCGCGCCGCTTTCATTCCTATCGCCGCGCCACCCATCGCGGGGAACCGACGACCGGCCGACAGGTTTCGCTGATCACCCTTTCAGCCTGAATTGTTGTTCCCCGTCAAAGCGCGTATGTCACATTAGCGCCAAAAGGCGGGTTGGCAGCGCGACTTTGCTCGTCTATCAGCCGCGCCAAGCCGCCGCCCGGCAACGGTTCGTCGTGCGGCTTTTGGACGATTCTTTTCGTCGCGGGGGCTGCGTGCATCACCCGCGACACTAGGCAAGGCAAGGGTTGGGCAAGGCAAGGGTATGGCATCCACTACTGCTAATGCTGATGCGACTCCGGTGAATACCGACGGGGTTGAAGGCGAAGACGGCGTCCGCCGTCGCGATTTCATCAATATTGCGGCCGTTTCCGCGGCTGGCGTCGGTGGCCTCGTCACGCTGCTGCCGCTGGTCAGCCAGATGGCGCCGTCGAAAGACGTGCTGGCGGAAAGCACCACCGAGCTGGATATCTCGACGCTGGAAGTCGGCCAGTCGATCAAGGCGGTGTTCCGTAAGCAGCCGGTGTTCGTGCGTCGCCTGACCCCGGCGGAGATCGAAGCCGCCAACGCCGTGGATGCCGCCTCGCTGCGCGATCCCGAAACGCTGGCTGATCGTACCAAGGCCGGTCATGGCGACGTGCTGCTGGTGATGGGCGTCTGCACCCACCTGGGCTGCGTGCCGCTGGGCGCTGCCGAGGGCGAAAACAAGGGCGAGTTCGGCGGGTATTTCTGCCCCTGCCACGGCTCGCACTACGATACCGCTGCGCGCATCCGCAAGGGCCCGGCGCCCACCAACCTGGTGGTGCCCGAGTATGAATTCACTTCCGACACGACCATCGTGATCGGCTGAGGCGAGAGAGAAGAACATGAGCTTTCCCTGGGCCAAGGAATATACCCCGAAGCACCCGGTAATGCGCTTCTTCGACGAGAAGCTGCCGCTGCCCCGCTTTGTCTACAATGCCGTGGGCGCTGGCTATCCGGTGCCGCGCAACCTTTCCTATTTCTGGAACTTCGGCGTGCTCGCCGGCTTCTTCCTGATGCTGCAGATCGTCACCGGCGTGGTGCTGGCGATGCACTATGCCGCCAATACCGAAGTCGCCTTCGGCACGGTGGAGCACATCATGCGCGACGTGAACTGGGGCTGGCTGATGCGCTACACCCACGCCAACGGTGCGAGCTTCTTCTTCGTCGTGGTTTATATCCACATCTTCCGCGGCCTTTTCTACGCGTCGTACAAGCCGCCGCGCGAGATGATCTGGCTGCTGGGTGTGGTGATCTTCCTGCTGATGATGGCCACCGCCTTCATGGGCTATGTGCTGCCGTGGGGCCAGATGAGCTTCTGGGGCGCGCAGGTTATTACTGGCCTGTTCGAGGCCATTCCGGTCGTCGGCCCGCCGCTGAAGACCTGGCTGCTGGGCGGCTTTGCGCCTGACAATGCCGCGCTGAATCGCTTCTTCAGCCTGCACTTCCTGCTGCCTTTCGTGATCTTGGGCGCGGTGATCCTGCACATCTGGGCGCTGCACATCCCGGGTTCCTCGAACCCCACCGGCGTGGAAGTGAAGAGCGAAAGCGACACGCTGCCGTTCCACCCCTACTACACCGCCAAGGACGGTTTCGGCCTGGGCGTGGCGCTGCTGGTGTTCTTCACCTTCGTGTTCTTCCTGCCGAACGCGCTGGGCCACCCGGACAACTATATCGAGGCGAACCCGCTCTCGACTCCGGCGCACATCGTGCCCGAATGGTATTTCTATCCGTTCTACGCGATTCTGCGCGCCTTCACCTTCGACTTCATTCTGCCGGCGAAGCTGTGGGGCGTGCTGGCCATGTTCAGCGCCATCCTGGTGTGGTTCTTCCTGCCGTGGCTGGACAAGAGCCCGGTGCGCAGCGGTCACTATCGCCCGCTGTTCCGCAAGTTCTTCTGGTTCGGACTGATCCCGGTAATGGCGGTGCTGTTCTACTGCGGCGGCGCCCCGGCGGAAGAGCCCTACGTCATGATCAGCCAGATCGCGACGGCTTACTACTTCCTGCACTTCCTGGTGATCCTGCCGATCATCTCCTCGATCGAACGGCCCGATCCGCTGCCGTTCTCGATCACCGAGGCCGTGCTGGGTTCCGATGACGAGACCGCAGCCGGCGACGCCGCCGCGACGGCAGCCTGATCGACCGAGTTTAGGGGAAAGACTACAATGATCCGCCTTGTTGGTATCCTGATCGGTCTGGGCTTCACCTTCGTGGTGCTGCTCGCCTTCGTCACCGGCGCCTATACCTGGTCGACCGAGGAAGTGGCCGAAACCGCCGAAAGTGTCTTCCATGAAGAGGCTCACGGCCCCGAAGCCGGCTATTCCTTCGATGGCCCCTTCGGCAACTGGGACTATGCGCAGCTGCAGCGTGGCTACCAGGTCTACAAGGAAGTATGTGCGGCCTGCCACTCGCTGAACTTCGTCGCCATCCGCGACCTGGCGGAGCTGGGCTATTCGGAAGACCAGGTGAAGGCCGAGGCTGCCACCTTCCAGGTGCCGGGCATCAACCCCGACACCGGTGAAGACGCCATGCGTCCGGCCCTGGCGACCGATTACTTCCCGGCTCCCTATCCCAACACCGTTGCCGCCGCCGCCGCCAACAACAACGCGATCCCGCCGGATCTCTCGTTGATGACCAAGGCCCGCCACAACGGCAGCGACTACGTTTACTCGCTGCTCACGGGGTATCAGGAAGTGCCGGCGCAGCTGCGCGAGGAATTCCCCGATGCCGCACCAGGCACCGGTCTCTATTACAACCCCTATTTCGCCAACCTCAACCTGGCGATGGCCCCGCCGCTGACCGCAGACGGCCAGGTAACCTATGCCGACGGCACCGAAGCGACCATCTCGCAGATGTCGCAGGACGTGGCGGCCTTCCTGACCTGGACGGCAGAGCCTTCGCTGATCAAGCGCAAGCAGACAGGCTGGCCGGTGCTCGGCTTCCTGCTTTTCGCAACCCTGCTGGCCTGGTTCGCCAAGAAGCAGATCTGGGCCGACACCAAGCGCCGCAAGGCCTGACCGGGCCTTGCCGGGCAGCGAAAAGCCGGGACTGTCGCGTGAGGCGCTGAAGGCGCTGATCCGCACAGTCCCGGATTTTCCGACCAGAGGCATTCAGTTTCGCGACATCACCACGCTCCTTGCCCATGGCGAGGGGCTTGCTGCGTCCATCGACATGCTTGCCGAAGCAGCTGCCAGTCTGGGCGCCAGCAAGGTGGCCGGGATCGAGGCGCGCGGCTTCATCTTCGGCACCGCGCTGGCACTGCGCCTGGGCGTGGGGTTCGTCCCTATCCGCAAGGAAGGTAAGTTGCCGGTCGCATGCATCGGCGAGGATTACTCGCTGGAGTATGGCGAAGCGCGCGTCGAACTTGACCCGACGATCATCACGCCGGGTGAAACCGTGCTGGTGGTGGACGACTTGCTCGCCACCGGCGGCACGGCCATCGCCGCAGCTCGCCTGCTGCGTCGCGCCGGGGCCGAGGTGGCCGACGCGCTGTTCGTCATTGACCTGCCAGAACTGGGCGGAGCAAAGGTGCTGGCGGCAGAGCACCTGCGTGCCCATGCCCTGATCGCCTTTGACGGGCACTGAGCCGCTTTTGCCCGTTGGCCATGGCCAAAATGGGAAAGCTATGCCTTTTCAGGTATTGGTAGAATCTGGACGGAACTTCACGAAAGCAGGAGACTGATGGAAGAACAGGCGCTTGTTATCGCGCTCGTCGGGGTTCTTGGCATCGGTGCCCAGTGGATCGCCTGGCGCACGGGCTGGCCCGCGATCGTGCTGATGCTGGCGGCCGGTTTCCTTGCCGGGCCGGTGCTTGGCCTCTTTGATCCTGAGTACGCCTTTGGCGATCTGCTGGAGCCGATGATTTCCATCGGCGTGGCGCTGATCCTGTTTGAAGGCGGGCTCAGCCTCGACTTTCGCGAGCTGCGCAAATACGGCGGCGGGGTGTGGCGCATGGTGCTGCTGGGTGTGCCGCTTGGCTGGCTGTTCGGCTCGCTGGCCGGATACTACGTGGCCGGGCTGGTCTGGCCGGTGGCGATCCTGTTCGCCGGCATCCTGGTGGTAACCGGTCCTACGGTCGTCATGCCCATGCTGCGGCAATCGAAAGTTCAGCAGCGCCCCGCCGCGCTGCTGCGCTGGGAGGCGATCGTCAACGATCCGCTGGGTGCCCTGTGCGCCGTGATTGCCTACGAATACTTCCGTACAACTGCCTCCACGGGCGGCACAGCCTACGACGTGGTTCCAGAAATCGCAATCGCTGCAGGCATTTCGGGCCTGATCGGCTTTGCCGGAGCCTGGGTCGTGGCATGGAGCTTCCCGCGCGGGTTCGTGCCTGAATTCCTGAAGGTTCCGGTCCTGCTGGTGGCCGTTGTGGGCACATTCGTGCTGTGCAACCAGATCGAGCATGAGGCCGGCCTGCTGGCCGTCACGGTGATGGGCATTGCGCTCGCCAACATGCACGTCGCCAGCCTGCGCTCCATCCACCCGTTCAAGCAGAACGTCGCCGTGCTTCTGGTTTCGGGCATCTTCATTCTGCTGTCGGCCAGCCTCGACCTTGAACAGCTGCGCCAGTTCGAATGGCAGTTCGGCCTTTTCCTCCTCGTGCTGCTCTTCCTAGTGCGGCCAGCCACCGTGCTGATCAGCCTGCTGTTTTCAGACGTGCCCTGGAACGAACGGCTGTTCCTCGCCTGGATTGCGCCGCGCGGCATCGTGCTGGTGGCGATTTCGGGTCTGTTCGCCTTGCGGCTGGAAGAGCTTGGCTATGGCGACGGCACGATCCTGATCGGGCTGAGCTTTGCCGTGGTAGTGACTACCATCGTCGCGCACGGCTTCTCCATCGACCTGGTCGCGCGGCTGCTGAAGGTGAAGGGCGCCTCGCGACCCGGCATGCTGATCGTCGGCGCCACGCCATGGACCATTTCCCTGGCCCGGCAGATGCACGATCTGGACACGCCGGTGATGCTGGTGGATTCGAGCTGGCGCCTGCTCAAGCCAGCACGCTCCGCCGGCCTGCCTACCTATCATGGCGAAATCCTTAACGAGGCGACCGAACACAATCTCGACCTGACGCCCTACCAGGTGCTGATCGCGGCGACCGACAACGAGGCTTACAACACGCTGGTCTGTTCCGAATTCGCGCCCGAAATCGGCACGGACAGGGTCTATCAGCTGGGCGAGGGGGCAGACAGCGACGATCGCCAGGCCATCCCTGACAGCCTGCGCGGCCGCGCGCTGTTCAGTTCGGGGTTTGGCGTCGATGATGTGCAGCAGCGGCTGGAGGAAGGCTGGGAATTCCGCCGCACCAAGCTGTCCGAAAAATTTGATCTCGACGATGCTCGTGAAAACCTGCCCGAGGCGACCAACATGCTGTTACTGGTGAAACCCGATGGCGGCCTGCGCTTTTTCACCCATGCCGCAGCGCCGGAACCGCAGCCGGGCGATACCATCGTTTCCTACTCGCCCCCGCGCCACAAGACACCGGAAGAGCAGGCAGCCCGGCGCGCTGCGAAGCATGGCTCGAAGCCGCAACCTGCATGAGGAGCCGGATATGAGAACATTTTTCACGCTTGCTGCCGGCACGGCGCTGGCGCTCACCCTGTCAGCTTGCGAAGTGCGCCGCGAAGGGACCGCGGCAGAGACGCCCACGCCAGCCGCAAGCGCCATAAGCGAACCTGCAGAAGCCCCCACGCCCGCGCCCGCTCAAAGCGCTTCGCCTGCTGCCTCGATCATTCGCGACGAAGCCTCGCCGTCACCTGCGGCAACCGAGCTGGAGCCTGCCGCGGAGCCGGTCGTGCTGACGCTGCCCTTCCCTGACGGGTCCAACATCAGCGCGGCGGCAGAGCGTCAGCTTGCCGCGCTGCTGCGAACCACGGCGATTGCTCAGGACTGGCCGGTGATCCTCTCGGGCCACACCGATTCGGGCGGCAACGACCAGGCCAACCTGCGCGCCTCGCGCGCTCGTGCCGAGGCCGTGGCTGCCTGGCTGGTGGAACGCGGTGTGGATGACGAGCGGATCGAGGTGATCGCTTTCGGCGAGCAGAACCCCATCGCGCCCAATGCCCTGCCTGACGGTTCTGCCAACGAAGCGGGCCGCCGCGCCAATCGCCGCGTGGATATCCGCATCGCTCCGCCGGAAGGGGAAACGGAAAACGCGGAGGGCGATCAGGACGCTTGACGAAAGGGCCGCTGCAGTGGCAATCGGCCAGTCTTGAGCGGGCGGGTATAGCTTAGTGGTAAAGCCCCAGCCTTCCAAGCTGGTTATGCGGGTTCGATTCCCGCTACCCGCTCCAAGCCTTTTCCGCTCTGGCATCCCATCGATCTGGAATTTTGCCGCGTCCGCCGATGAGGAGGCCATACCCGCGCTCGTCCGCGTGCTGACCGCGATCGGTCGCGGCTTTGGGATCTTGCAGAAGCTCTGACCGCAGCGGGCGCCTACAGGATGCTGCGTTCGGCCAGAGCTCTGCGGAGCACACAGTAGTTCCGCCCATCATCATCGCCGCCTGCAGCAGGACAGCTTGCCGGTTGCTCCAACGGATACTGCTCCAGCGGATCGGCGGCGAGGTTAAAGTACAGGCAATCCTCTACCCGGTCAGCGCAGACCAGCTTGTAGCGCTCGTTGCGGATACCCACCACGCGGGTGCCGCCAGTCATCAGGTTCACGCTTTCCGTCAGCACGACGCCGCTTTCCGGATCGCGCACGCTGCGTGCGCCGTCGAACAGCACGGGGCCGAGCGATCGCCCTGCCGGCGGGATCGCGCCGCCCGCCGCGCCTCCGGATACCCGATCCGGCACCGACAACCCCGCCAGTTGCAGGATCGTGGGAAACAGGTCCGCAACGTGGCTCAGCGCCCGGCTGCGACCACCCGCCTCGATGCCCGGCCCGGCAATCACCAGCGGCACCCATGCGCCACCCTGCCAAGCCGTGCCTTTGCCGCGTCCTTCGCGGGTGATGAAGAGATTGTCGATATAGTCCAGCTGTGGGCGGCCATACATCGGCGTGCCGTTGTCGCCGAGATAGATCACGTAAGTGTTCTCCGGCAGGGTGCGCAGCACGTGGCCGATCAGCGTGTCCATAGCATTGGTCATGAAGCGCATGGTCGCCTCGCCCGAACATTCGCCGACTTCCTGGCTGGCATAGGTGCCGCCGCAGGCTTCCACTTCGGCGCGGGTGGCGGCATCGAGCAGGTCTGCCTCGGGGATCATCATCGCGCTGGGATCCTGGTCGATCGTGGCGTGGCTGAGGTTGAAGGCGAACCAGCCGAACCACGGTCGGTCCGGTTCGCTCACTTCGCGCTCGGCTATCCAGTCGATCAGTTGCGCGGTCTTGACCACGGCGGCATTGGTGGTGGGCGCAATGCCGGGCAGCGCGCGTGCGGGCGCGGGCATGGTGCGCCAGGCATTCGGCCCGGTTCCCGCGTCCTGCACATGCAGCTCCCAGTCCCAGAAAGTGGGCAGGGCCGCGTGCATGTTGCCGGCGAAATAGTCGAAGCCTGCCTGCAGCGGCTTCATGCCCGGATAGTCTTCGCCATCGGGATCGGGCAGGCCGGCCATATGCCACTTGCCGAACACGGCGGTGGCATAGCCTGCATCCGACAATGTCTGCACGAAGCTGGTGTGCGCGGGATCGAGCGCATCGGCATAGGTGGCAACGCCATGCTCGCGCACGTTCAGCCCGGTCAGCAAGCTGGCGCGGGTGGGCGAGCAGAACGGCTGCGCCCAGGTCTGGCTGAAGGTCATGCCGCTGGCGGCAAGGGCATTGAGCGACGGGGTGGAGGCGGGATGGCCGTCGATGCGATCGACTTGCGGGTGATTCCAGCCGCTGGGCCCGTAGGTCAGCTGCAATTCATCTATGATGCCGGGGAACATGTCGCTGGTGACATCGCTGCCGACATCGTCGGAAATGATCAGCAGGATATTGGGACGCTGCGCCGTTTCGGGCGCACCTGCATCGGGCGTGGTTTGCGGTGCGCAGGCAGCGAGGCCCAAGGCAACGACGGCAATTCCAAGGCGTGCGATCATGTGCTTTCCCCTCCGGTGCCCAAGACTAGGCCGTCGGCGAGCCAAGTCCAGACGCTGTGTGTTCAGGGTTTGAAGCGCCCGCCGCGGATATGGGTGAAGTGCTGGCCGCTTTCGTCGAGATCGTACCAGGCAATCGTCTCCACCTCGCGCACGTCGCCCTTTGCCGTCGCGCCGAATTCGTAATCCGGCCAGTCGACCAGCGTGGTGAAGGTGGTGCGGCAATACATGGCGACATGGCGCGGCCCCACCAGCACGCCGCGCAGATCGATATGTTCATCGAGGTGCGCGCGCACATCGCGGTAGAAGGCGAGGATGTTCTCCCGCCCGACGATCCGCTTCCGGCTGCCCAGTTCGAACACCACGTCGTTAGCATAGAAGCGTCCGAAGCCGTCGAAATCGGCGGCGTTGAAGGCGGCAACATAGGTGCGGAAGTCGTCTTCGGTCATGGCTATACCCCACCCAGCTGCACGGCCAGATGTCCTTCGCCGCGGATCGCCACGGGCAGGAACAGGCCCGGCCCGGTGGCCTGCACGCGGCCGTGGCGCACCTCGTCGATGGTGATCGACAAGGCCAGCCCGTCGCCCTCGATCCGGGCAACGGCTTCGCGCGCGTCTTCGATGATACGGGCATAATGCTCGCTGAAATCGCCCACCAGCGCGCCTTCGATCGTGGCGCGCACCTGCTCGTCCGCGAACAGCGCCAGCAGCAGGTCGACCGTCGGCCTGTCGGTATCGCCAGCCACGGCAAGGTCGCGCACAGCCAGCACAGGGCTGTTCTCGGCGTTGTAGGGCAAGCCGGTCAGCCAAGCCTGCCCTTCGGCGCTGCCATAGCGGGCGGACAACCCTTGGCGGGGGATGACCGTGGCATTGATGCCAAGGGCAATCCGCCGCCCTTCGGTGGCGTAGATCTCCACCGCGTGGAACTGCGCATCGACCGTGCCCACGCCGGGCAGAGCCACGCCGTCCTGCGCAAAATCAGCCAGAGCGCGCATCACCACGCCTTCCAGTTGGTCGTAATCGACCATCACCGGCACTTCGACCGAGAGGCCTTTGCTATCAAGGTCCGGCGCAGGCGGTGGCAGCGGCACGGGTTCGGGATTGTCCGGCCTTGCGCCCACGCGCGTCTCCATCCGCGCGACAAGTGCAATATCGACCAGCAATTGCCGCCCTTCCACGCGATAGCCAGCAATGCCCAGCTGCTGCGGAGTGATGCGCAGCCAGGCGGGCGGGTTCTCCCTGTTCAGCGAAACCACGGTGAAGCCGCTTTGCCACGCCTTTTCCACCAGCGGCCGTAAGGGCAGCTGAGCGACCTCGCCCTCCAGTTCCTCCTCAAGGTCGGCAACCACGCCGACCAGCGCATTGTCGGCCCGGCGGGTGAAGGCGATCCGCTGGCCAAGGAATTCGATCCCCGGCTCGCGGCTCCAACGGTAGTCGAGATCGAGGTCTGCCGCCATGCGCCATTCCGGCGTGACCCGCAGGTGCGCGTTCAGTGCCACGTCGGCAGAGCCCGTCGCGGTTTCGCCTGCCAGAATATCGCCGATATCCTCGGCTCGCAAAGTGGCATTGGTGGTGAAACCGATGGTCAGCCGCTCGCCGTTGCCAGACAGGCGAAGGCGTCCGCGCGTCACCTCGCCGATAATGGTGCACGGCACGTCAGGCGTCAGCTCGAGATCGATTCCCAGCGGGCGGACGGTCTGCGCCGGAATACAGTTGTCCTTGCGCTCGTTCATTTGCCACAGGCGGCGCGGGGCGCGGCGTTCGAGCGCGGCCTGCAACTGGTCGAGCGAGACGGCGACCGGCACCGTCATGGTGGAGACGACCCGTGTCAGGTCTGGCGCGGTCTCGACCCGCGGCGGCGCTTCGGTCTCGATTTCGCGCGAACAGCCAGCCGCCAGCAGGCAGGTGGCGAGAACCGCAACCAGCCATGCCGGGCGGCGGCGGATCATGCAGAAACGGCCTTGTTGTCGATCAGCCGCGTGCCGCCGATGCGTGCCGCCACGAACAGGCGGGCATTGCCGTTATCGTCGTCGAGCAGGGCAATGGAATCGGCATCGCGCAATTCGGCATAGTCGACGTTGGAAAAGCCTGCATCGAGCAAGGCGTCCTTCAGCGCGGCGAGCGCAGGCGCTGCGTCCTCTCCCTCCCGGATACGCGCAATCGCTGTGTCCATGGCGCGCGGCAGGGTGGCAGCCGCAGCGCGGTGTTCCTCCGAAAGATAGGCGTTGCGGCTGCTCATCGCCAGGCCATCGAGGTCGCGCACGATCGGCACGCCGTGCACGGCATCGACGTGCGGCAGCGTCAGGTCGAGATCGCGCGCCATGCGGCGGATCACCGCCAGCTGCTGCCAGTCCTTCTCGCCGTACAATGCCATGTCCGGGCGGACCTGGTTGAACAGCTTGCACACCACCGTTGCCACGCCGTCGAAATGGCCGGGCCGGTCTGCGCCGCACAGCCCGGCGCTGACACCGCTCACCGAAATGTTGGTGGCATAGCCTTCGGGGTACATGGCCTCCACGCCCGGTGCCCACAGCAGGGCGACGCCTTCGGCCACCAGCTTGGCGGAATCCTCGGCCAGTTGCCGGGGATAGGCGTCGAGATCCTCGCCTTCGCCAAATTGCCGCGGGTTGACGAAGATGGAGACCACCACGTGATCCGCTTTCTTCGCCGCTTCGCGCACCAGCGTCAGGTGCCCTTCGTGCAGCGCGCCCATGGTGGGAACCAGCGCCACGCGTCCGCTCAAGCGCAATTCATCCACAGCTTGGCGTAGCTCTGGCAGGGTGGTGACGGTTTGCATGGCAGCAAGGCTCCGATAGACTGCGTTTCCATGGCCTAGCGCCTGACACCTTTGAGAGAAAGACCGCCCGTGACAGCCCCGCATCGTATCGTCTTCGCCAATGAAAAGGGTGGCACCGGCAAGAGCACCACCGCCGTGCACGTTGCCGTGGCGCTGGCTTACCAGGGGGCAAAGGTGGCCGCGCTCGATCTCGATACCCGCCAGCGCACCTTCTACCGCTATTGCGAGAACCGCGCCGAGACGCAACGCCGCCGCAACGTGCAATTGCCCGGCCCCATGTTCGACGTGTGCCACGGCGACAGCGTGGAGGCGCTGGAAGACGAAGCTGCGCGCATTGGCGAGGGCATGGACTTCCTGCTGTTCGACACGCCGGGCCGCGATGATCCCTTCGCCCGCCACGTGGCTGCTAGCGCCGATACGCTGGTCACGCCGATGAACGATAGCTTCGTCGATTTCGACCTGATCGGGCAAGTCGATGCGGAAAGCTTCAAGGTGCGCAAGCTCAGCTTCTATGCCGAGCTGATCTGGGAAGCCCGGATCAAGCGCAGCCGCGCGCAGATCGAGCAGCAGAGGCGCGAGATGGACTGGGTCGTGGTGCGCAACCGCACCGGCTATACCGACGCGCGCAACCAGCGCCGCATCGACGAGGCCTTGAGCGAGCTTTCCAAGCGGGTAGGCTTTCGCGCGGTGCAGGGCCTTTCCGAGCGCGTGATCTACCGCGAGCTGTTCCCCTCGGGCCTCACATTGCTCGACAAAGGGCACCTGGGCGAGCTTGGCACAAGCCACCTGGTAGCGCGGCAGGAACTGCGCAACCTTGTCGCCAGCCTCAACCTGCGTGTGCCCAGGAGAGGCGAGGAAGCGGTGAAGCCCGCCACCACGCCGATGGTCGAGCCGGCCTGACGGCGATGACCAAGTTCCTTGTCGTTATCGCGGCCGTGGTCCTGTTCTATTACTGGATCTTCAAGCGCTGGCCGTGGCAGCCTAGGCTCTCCACCCGGCAGCAGGCCACGGCCAAGGCGCGCGAACTGCTGAATGTGCCGGCCGGCGCCAACCGAAGTGAAATAATTGCCGCGCATAAGCGCCTTGTCGCCATGGTCCACCCGGACAGGGGTGGCACCAATGCCCAGGTGCACGAGGCCAATGCCGCGCGTGACCTGCTGCTGGACGAACTGCCCGACGAATTGCCATAAGAGCGCGTTATCCAGCCGCCAAGGAGTTGATATGAGCCACGATTTCCATCCCACGGTGCTGCGTGAATACGATATCCGGGGGATTATTGGCGAGACGCTGGGTCCGGATGATGCCCGCGCGATCGGGCGCGGCTTCGGCACGCTGCTGGTGCGCGACATGGAAGGGATGGACCGCGCGCCCAAGGTGGCGGTGGGGTATGACGGGCGAGTCAGCTCACCCATGCTCGAACATGCGCTGGTGGAAGGTTTGACGGCAAGTGGCTGCGACGTGCGCCGCATCGGCATGGGGCCGACCCCAATGCTCTATTTTGCCGAAGCTTCAGCCGAAGAGGTGGATGGCGGCATTCAGATAACTGGCAGCCACAATCCCGCCAATTACAATGGCTTCAAGATGGTATTTCGTGGCCGACCCTTCTTCGGCGCCGATATCCAGCGGCTCGGGGAAATGGGGGCGCGGGGAGACTGGGTCGACGGCAACGGCAGCGTCGAAAGCGTCGCCATCATCGAACAGTATGTCGAGCGTCTGCTGGCTGCACTCGACGGGGTGGACGAAAGCGCGCTCACCAGCCTCAGGGTCGGGTGGGACGCGGGCAACGGTGCGGCCGGCCCCGCGCTCGAGCTCCTCGCCAAGCGCCTTCCGGGTGAGCACCACCTGCTGTTCACTGAAGTCGACGGTAATTTTCCCAATCATCATCCTGATCCCACTGTCGAGGCCAACCTTGCCGACCTGCGTGCACTTGTCGCCGAGAAGAACCTCGACTTCGGAGTGGCTTTCGACGGCGACGGCGACCGGATCGGCGCGATCGACGGCGAAGGCCGGGTCATCTGGGGGGATCAACTACTGATGATTTACGCCGAGGACCTCTTGGGGAGACTACCTAATTCGACGATTATCGCCGATGTGAAGGCGTCCGCTGCGCTGTTCGACCATGTCGCCGCGCACGGCGGCAAGTCGCTGATGTGGAAGACCGGCCACTCGCTGATTAAGTCCAAAATGAAGGAAGTTTCCTCGCCGCTGGCAGGCGAAATGAGCGGCCACGTGTTTTTCGCGGACGAATACTACGGCTTTGACGATGCGCTCTACGCAGGTGTCCGGCTGCTGGCGGCCTCTGCCCGGCTGGGTAAGTCGGTCACGCAGTTGCGCGGCGAGATGCCGGCCATGCTCAACACCCCGGAAATGCGTTTCCAGGTGGACGAGAGCCGCAAGTTCGCCGCCATCGACGAAGTGAAGGCGCGGCTGATGGGTGACGACGTGCCCGAAGGCATCGAAGTCAACGCCACCGACGGCGTGCGGGTGAACACCCCGGACGGCTGGTGGCTGTTACGCGCCTCCAACACGCAGGACGTGCTGGTTGCCCGCGCCGAAAGCGACAGCGAGGAAGGCCTCGAACGGCTGATGGCGCAGATCGACGAGCAGCTGGCACTAAGTGGCCTCGAACGCGGCGAGAGCGTGGGGCATTGACCTTGGGCTGCGGGGTGAACACTTCAGGGGCGTGACCACCCCCGCCATCCCCCCCGAAATCACCCGGTGGTTCGCCAGCCGTGACTGGCGCGTCCGGCGTCACCAGGCAGACATGCTCGTCGCCGCTGACGCGGGCCAGCACGCCATGCTGGTGGCCGATACCGGCGCGGGCAAGACATTGGCGGGCTTCCTGCCGACGCTGGCGGCGTTCTGCCCCTCGCGCATCGGTGATGGTGCGCCGCCAGGCGGCCTGCATACTCTCTACATCTCGCCGCTGAAGGCGCTGGCCCATGATGTGCAGCGCAATCTCGTCACGCCGGTCGAGGAAATGGGCCTCGACATCCGTATCGAGACGCGCAGCGGCGATACCCCGTCAGACCGCAAGCGCCGCCAGCGCTCGCGCCCGCCCAACGTGTTGCTCACCACGCCCGAAAGCCTCTCGCTGCTGCTCAGCTTCGAGGACAGTTTTACGCTGTTCGCCGGGTTGCAGCGGGTGGTGGTGGACGAGATCCACGCCTTTGCCACGCAGAAACGCGGCGACCTGCTGGCACTGGCCCTGTCGCGGTTGCAGGCGATTGCGCCGGGAATGCAGCGCGCGGCGCTCTCGGCCACGGTGGCCGATCCCGAGGGCTTTCGGGCCTGGATCGCGCCCTGGGGCGATGTCAATTCGGTCGATCTGGTGCAGGGCGAGAAGGGGGCCGAGCCGCAGGTGGAAATCCTCTTGCCTGCTGGGGAGCGCGTGCCCTGGGGCGGGCATGCCGCGACATGGTCGATTCCGCAACTTTACGAACGCATCCGGCAAAACAACACCACGCTGGTGTTCACCAACACGCGTTTCCTGGCCGAATACATCTTCCAGAACCTGTGGGATGCGAACGAGGACAACCTGCCTATCGGTATCCACCACGGCTCGCTGTCGAAAGAGGCGCGGCGCAAGGTGGAGGGGGCGATGGCGCGGGGCGAACTGCGTGCCTTGGTGTGTACCGCCAGCCTCGATCTGGGCGTGGACTGGGGCGATGTGGACCTGGTGGTGCAGATGGGGGCGCCCAAGGGCTCTTCGCGCCTGTTGCAGCGGATCGGGCGCGCCAACCACCGGCTTGACCAGCCGAGCCGCGCCCTGCTGGTGCCAGGCAACCGTTTCGAATTCCTCGAGGCTACGGCGGCCATGCAGGCGGTCGATGAAGGCCAGCGCGACGGTGAAGACTTTCGTCCCGGCGGGCTCGACGTGCTGGCCCAGCACGTGATGGCCTGTGGCTGCGCGGCGCCGTTCCATGAAGACGCGCTGCTGTCGGAGATCCGCTCGTGCTGGCCCTATGCGCAGATCGACAAGCCCGCATTCGACCGGGTGCTCGAATTCGTGGCGACCGGTGGCTACGCGCTGAAAGCCTACGACAAGTTCAAGCGCATCACCCGTGATCGCGATGGCATATGGCGGCTGACGCACCCGGAGCAGGCCCAGCGCCACCGCATGAATGCGGGCATCATCGTGGATGCCGAAATGCTGGAAGTGCGCTTCCGCAACGGTCGATCGCTGGGCAAGGTGGAGGAGCGTTTCGCTGCCGCGTTGCGCCCGGGCGACACGTTCCAGTTCAGCGGCGTGAACCTCGAAGTCGAGCAGCTGAAGGACATGGAACTGATCGTGCGCGCCAGCGCCAAGGCGGCGATGATTCCCTCCTACGGCGGCCTGCGCCTGCCGCTCACTACCCATCTGGCCGACCGCGTGCGGGCGCTGCTGGTGGATCGCGCGGGCTGGGCGCGCTTTCCCGATGACGTGCGCGAATGGCTGGAAGTGCAGGACTGGCGCAGCCGCCTGCCGCGGCCGGACAACCTGCTGGTGGAGAGCTTCCCGCACGCCAAGCGGCACTACACTGTCTATTACACTTTCGCCGGCTGGAATGCGAACCAGTCGCTCGGCATGCTGATCACCGCGCGCATGGAAGCCATGGGGTTGATGCCCGGCGGCTTCGTCGCAAATGACTATTCGCTGGCCGTCTGGGGCCTGACGCCGGTGGAGGATCCCCGCCCGCTACTCTCGCCCGATATCCTGACCGAGGAATTCATCGACTGGGTGCAGGATTCGCACCTGCTGCGCCGCGCCTTCCGCGAAGTGGCAGTGATCGGCGGGCTGGTGGAGCGCCAGCATCCGGGCAAGAAGAAAAGCGGGCGACAGGTCACCTTCAGCACTGACCTGATCTACGACGTGCTGCGCAAGTACGAGCCTGATCACGTGCTGATCGAAGCCGCCTGGGCCGATGCCCGCACGCGCTTGACCGATATTGCCCGGCTGGCCGAGGTGCTCGATACCGCAGCAGAGCGGCTCGATCATGTCGTGCTCAACCGCGTGAGCCCACTGGCGGTGCCGGTGATGGTCATGATCGGGCGCGAGAGCGTGCCGCAAGGCGCACAGGATGACGAGCTGCTGCTGGAAGCGGAAACGCTGGCGGGCGCGGCGATGCGGGTGGATGGACTGTCGGAAGAGTTCGACGACTAGTCCTTCCCGAATTCCCGGTATTGGTGGTTCCCCGCGAAAGCGAACTTGTCGAGGTGGGCGTCGGCCACGGCGTTGATCACCTGGACGCTGTCTTCATAGCTGGCGTTGGCTTCGGGTTCGAAGCGGATCAGCGGCATTTCGGGCTGGCCGGCAGCGGCGGCGAGGCGGGTGTCGAGTTCCTGCCGCGAGACGGGCTGACCGTTCCACAGCACGCCGCCGTTCCGCTGCACCATGAGAGCCACGCTTTCGTAATTGCTTACGTGCCCCGGAGGCGGCGGGCCCGGCAGGTCCACATCCAGCCGGTGCGTGGCGATCGGGATCGAGAGGATCAGCATCACCAGCAGCACCAACAGCACGTCGATTAGCGGGGTGATGTTGAGCTCGCTCATCGGCGGTGGCAGCGTGTTGTAGCTGCGATCGAGCATCCTGGAACGAAGTGCCATGGCCTTCTCCTTTTCCCCTGTATGTAACACAATAACATCACATCATATGACAGGGTGTCAAGTCAGGCATGGTTGCGGCCTTCGGCGATCGCAGAGAGCAGGCATAAAAAAGGGGCGGATCACTCCGCCCCTTTTCAATTCAGTGCTTGTTCGAAAGGCGCGCTATTCGCCCTTGCCAAACTGGCGATACTTCTCGTTGCCGACGAAGCCGAATTTGGTGACGCCGCTGGCCTTGATGATGTTCAAGACGCGTGCCGCCAGATCGTAGCTGGCGTTGGCTTCGGGTTCGAACTGCAGTTCCGGCTCAACCGCGAAAGTCAGCGATTCCTGCAGATTGCTCACCAGCTCACCCTGGTTGATCGGCTCTGCATTCCAGAGGATCTCGCCATTCGGAGTCAGCACGATCTTGTTCTTGATCGGATCGACATCCGGTGTGTCCGGGTTGTTCGAAGGCGAAGGCAGGTCGATGTTGATCGCGTGCGTCGCCACCGGGATGGTGATGATGAACATGATGAGCAGCACGAGCAGGACGTCGATCAACGGCGTCATGTTCATGTCCATCATCGGTTCGCCATCATCGCTGCCGCCTGACATTGCCATGGTAGCTTACTCCTTAAGTCTCTCGTCCGCGTCTTCCGAAATGGCCAGGATCAGCCGTTCGGATCGACGGGGTTGGAAATGAACCCGACGGTCGGGTAGCCGGCCGCCTGGACGTTGAAGATCGTACCCGCGACGCAGCGCCACGGGGCGTTTACGTCACCGCGGATGTGAACCTGCGGGATCAGTTCCGGGTTCTGCATGATCGCTTCGGGACCACCGGCATTCTGCACGATGGCATCGAGCCGCTCGAACGCGCGGTCGTAAAGCTCGCCCGAATCCACCAGCGTCGTGTTGTTGATGAAGATACGGCACTCGCCGTCACGCGTGGCGCCAGTGAAGGCGGTGTTCAGCGTGCTCGGCGTGCGGCCTTCCGAGTCGGTGGTGGTGACGGTGATCAGCAGGTTCTCGACCTTGTCCTCGGATTCCCGCGAGGCGAAGATCGGAATTTCGAGCTCTTCGACCGTCTGGATGGCCACCGGAACCGCGATCAGGAAGATGATCAGCAGCACCAGCATGACGTCCACCAGCGGCGTGGTGTTGATGTCCGACATCGGCGTATCGCCGGCGCCATCTCCCATCGCTATGGCCATGTCTCTAGTCCTATCTCAGATTTGTATTCTGGTGGCGGGCGCTCGCATGCGAAAGCGCCCGCCAGATTTGATTTCCGCTAGAGCCGATCAGGCCTTCTTCGGAGCGGCAGCAGCCGGCTTGGCAGCCGGAGCAGCCTTGGCTGCCGGCAGGGCCGGCTTCACTTCACCGTTGGATGTGATGTTGGCCTGCAGATCGGTGGAGAAGCCCGAAAGCATCGCCTGGATCTTGCGGTTGCGGCTCATCAGGTAGTTGTAGGCGAACACCGCAGGCACGGCCACGAGCAGACCGATAGCGGTCATGATCAGGGCTTCACCCACAGGGCCGGCAACCTTGTCGATGGAGGCCGAACCTTCGATGCCGATGTTGATCAGGGCGCGGTAGATACCGATCACGGTGCCGAGCAGGCCGACGAAGGGAGCGGTTGCGCCCACGGTGGCGAGGAACGGCAGGCCGCCGTTGAGCTTGGCCATGATCGAGCTTTCCGAGCGCGACAGGGTACCGTGCAGCCAGTCGTGCGATTCGAGGCTGTCGTGCATCTTGGCGGATTCGTCGCCGGCACGGATGCCGTCGTCGACCAGCTGGCGCCAGGCGCTGTCCTTGTCGAACTTGGTGGCGCCTTCCTTCAGCGAACCAGCACGCCAGAAGGCAGCACGGTTGGTGCGGTATTCCTTCATCACCTTGTTCTGTTCGAAGATCTTCGTGAACAGGATGTAGAA
>CAXXJY010000005.1:0-1662662 GCA_963675825.2 Alteraurantiacibacter sp.
CACCAACAGCGAAGTCAAAGCCCGCTGCGAAGTAGTACTGATCACCCGAGAGGCCGGTCGCGTCCTGCGCCGGATCGGTATCAATATCTTCATTGGCGATATTGGCTGTCGCCCAGATGCCGATATCGTTCTCGCGGCGGCACGACAGCGAACCATCGCTCAGCATCAGCGCAGCACAGCCACCCATATCGGCCAGCAAGCCGTTGAAGCGACTGCCCATCCAGCCCAGCGACTGCAGGTAGGTGGCATATTGCGCCCCGTGCAGGCTGCTGAGGGACGAACGATAGATGTCCGGATCGCTTATCAGGAACATCTCCACCAGCATGTCGGCGAAGGGGCCGGTCAGCGTGGGGGAATAGACGCCTTCGATGCCATCGGCGGCGGACTGCTGGTTCGGGTTGAGCGCAAAGCGCCCATCACCGAAGGCAACGCGGGTCACCGACAGGTCGACATTGTCGAGATCGTCATAGATGGCCGCCGGATCGAGGAAGATCGTGCCGGTATCGGTGGTCACCGATCCGAAGGTGCCCGTCAGGGTGCCGGCATCGATGATGTCGTTGAAGACATAGACATCGTCGAACAGGCCGTTGGGCGTGTTCACCGCCACGACCAGGTTGCCACCCGTAATGTCAGCCGTGTTGGCGTTGACATAGGGGTAGGCTGCCTGGGCATCGGCTGCCAGCGTGGAGCTGGGGAGTTGCAGTGCTAGCGTACCTCCGCTCTCGATGGTGAAGCTGTCCACGTTGACCGAAGCCGGACCACTGTAGGTCGTCGTGCCCGGCTGGTCTTCCAGGAACAGTGTGCCGTCGCTGGCAACGGTAAGGGTGCCAATCAGCGGACCCACAGGGCCTGCCGCAGCGATAACCCGATCGATGCTGGCCGTAAGGGTTGCGGTATCGATCCCGTTCGTTTCGACGAAGGGATTGACCGTGCCATCAAGGAACAGCGTACCGCCCGATACGGTGATCGCGTCATCTTCGCTCAGCACGATGTCGCCATAGACGTGGCTCATGCTGGTAAAGGCGATGTCCACCGGCACCGGCGCTTCGGTAAGGTCAATGGCGGTACCGTGCTGGAAGGTCGCCCCGCCATCGGTGCTGATGCGCGCGATGATGGTGCCGCCATCGTTGAGGATCGACATGACGTCTTCCTCACCCGGCAGGATCGGCGAATCTACAAAGGTATCTACCTCGATGCCGATCGCCTGCGACCAGCCGCCATCGGTGATCGCGGTGACGGAAAGCGTGCCGGTATTGACGACCGTCATGGTGTTCGTCGCGGAGTTGAAATACAATCCGATTGCCTCGGCAAAGGCATTGGGTTCCGAAACCTCTGCGGTGGTGATCTCAAGCGGCATGATCATGCCGCCGGACAGATCGCCGCCAAGCGCGGTGGCCGTCACATCGATCGTGCCGCTGTTGGCAACGGTGCCGGAAAGGGCATTGGTCCAGGTTTCCCAGGGATCTTCCGGTTCCTCACCCGTATGGCCGCCGCCGCCTTGGCCGCCGCCACCACCTTGGCCATTGCCGCCGCCGCCTTCTTCGGGCGGAAGCTGGGTCGGGTCGATATCGGCGAAGAAGCCAAGACCACCGGCAAAGGCTTCTGCGAAGCCGCCTGACGTGGCAGTGGAAGTGACGGTGAAATCACCGCTGTTCGAAGCATCAACTGCCAGCGGCTCTGCCGTTACCTGGAAGCCGATCGCTTCGCTGCCTGCATAGGCAGCCTCGGTGCCGTTGGCAGTTGCCGATGCATCGACCGAGAAATCGCCGGAATTGGCGAACACCGACGTTGCGCCGACGGTGGCAAGCATTTCCTGGATAACGCCTTCGGCATTGGCATAGGCAAAAGCTGCGGCGCCATCTGCCAGCGCATTGACGCCGACTGCGAACGAGCCGGAGTTGTTGAAGTCGAGCGTCGCTTCTCCGCTCATCTCGCCCTGCTGCACCACGGCGCCGCCGAGGTCGGCAATGGCTTCGCTGAAAGTGGCCGAAGTTGCGGTGGCGGAAGCATTGAAGGCCAGGCTGCCAGCGTTATCCAGGCTGGCAAGACCAGTGCGCCCGATAAAGCTTTCCGGACCGCCAGCCTCGACGATCTGGTGGATCGCGCCGTTGGTGGTGCTGAGGGCAAACGCGCCAAGCGTCGGCTCCATGATGAGTTCGGCGGGCTCTTCTGCAGGCGGTTCACCAGTCGATGTTGCAGTGGCAACGTAATCGAAGGACATCGCACCATCGTTCACCAGCGCAACGCTGACAATGCCATCGTCCTGGCCGCTGGCCTGGGCCTTGAGAACAATGCCGCCGCCCTTGTCGTCATGGTCATCGGAGAACGCATCACCGCCGATGGCGACAGCCTCCGCATAGCCAAGCGCATTGGCCGTGGCCGTTGCCGAAACACCGACAGTGCCGGTGGCTTCATTGGTGAAGGTGGCGTCCGCCGTATCGAGGCCAACGCCATTGGCTGCAGCGCGAATGTGCACCAGGCCGTGCTCGCCGCCACCCGTGGTGGCTTCGGCAAAGGCATTGCTTTCGCTGCTGGTGGCAATGGCGCTGCTCGATGCATCGACGCTGCCGGAGTTGGTGTAGTCGGTGGCAACAGCGCCATCGCCCGCGCCATTGGCCTGCGAACGCATGAACAGCGCTTCCTGCAGCTCGGCCTGCGCAACCGCATTGCCATCTGCCGTGGCGGTGGCATTGGCATAGGCTTCGTAGGTGCCGGTATTCTCGCCCACGACATGAGACGTGCCGTCGCCACCGCCTTCAACGGTGGCTTCCTGGTGCAGGCCGCCATTTACACTGGAATAGGCCGTCGCATCGACGGTGCCTTCTTCGGCGCCGCCAGTCGCTTCGGCGTCAGAACCGACCACCAGCGTGCCATTGTTGCCGAGATAAATTGCCAGATCATCGTCGGGCGCAGTCAGGATCTGGCTGACGGCGTCTTCGACGAAGGCTTCGGCCGAAGCCAGCATGGAATCGGATGTGGCCGTAGCATCTGCAACGATCGAGAGCGAACCATCATTGACGAGGTTGAGGGTGAGGGGATCGTCGACCGCCGCTACCCCGATGGGAGCTTCTTCTTCTTCCTCTACCATCAGGTGCTGGGTGAAGGTGCCCGAGGGCACGTCGATCACGAAGGAATTCGCATTGGGACTGCCAACCGTTGTTACCCCGGTCTGTTCCACCTCGTCTGCTTCCAGCGTTACATCGGGAGGCAGGTCCTCCCCAGGAACGACCGTTTGTGTGACTTGGGCCAGCGCTGCGCTGGCAATGCAAATTGAAAGTGCCGAAGCGCTGGTCGCCAGGGTCACTTTGTTGCCAAACTTCATTTGTTCACCCTCTTTGGTTTCCTGTGGTCCACGATGGAAGCATCGCAATTATTATTATAGGCGTTTGATTGACCTGATCAAATTGATACGAATCAACGAACGCAGGAAAGAAAATTGTCGGAATGTGGTTGCATCTTATATATTAGATATCTCTAATAGACCGTTCTTGTCAAAGGAAGATTCCTGTTGTGCTCCCGCCAGGCAGCGGCACGGCTGACGAAATTCGAGCTCGGGTCTTGCCGCGTTTGTCTGGAAAAATGGGGCGATCGATCTCGCCACTCGTGAGCAATCAGCTGGTTGCTTGGCGATTCGTTCTCCTGACGGTCTGCCCCTGATTCAGGCGAATACGGCCATGCGTTCGAACAGCCAGAAAACCGAGATCGTGCCTAGGACGTAGGCAGTGGCCGTGGTGGCGGCGCTGGGGCTCACCGCGTGTTGCAGGCGCGGCAGGTGGCGTGCCAGCCAGGTCGCGGCTGCGGCCAGGCCCAGGCAGATCACCACGAAAACAACCTGTCCGGCTTCCACTCCCACGTTGAACGACAGCAACGCCACGGCCATCTCGTCTGCCGGCACGCCGATTTCGCGCAGCACGCTGGCAAAACCAAAGCCGTGCAGCAGCCCGAACAGCGATGCCACAACCGTGGGATGGCGATAGGCAAGACTGTCCCGGTCGCCGTGCAGGATTTCTATGGCGAGGAACAGGATAGACAGCGCGATAGTGGCCTCGACCGGAGGGGAGGGGAGGCGCACGAGGTCCAGCGTGGACATGGCGAGGGTGATCGAGTGCGCTACGGTGAAGCCCGTCAGCGCCAGCAAGGAGCGTTGCCACGTCCGCGCGATCACCAGCAGGCCCAGAACGAACAGCAGGTGATCGATCCCGCCGAAGATATGTTCCATGCCAAGGCGGAAATAGTCTCCAGCCATCTCGACCCGCGATGGCGCCTCGGGCACGGTCCAGCTGGCCTCGTTAGGCGGCAGCAGGGCTGTCAGTGGCGCCCCATCGAGGCGATCGAGCCGGTAGAGCGTGGAGAGCGAGGGATTGTAGATCGGGAAGACGAGGCGAAAGGCCTGCCCCTCCACGCCGCCGGGGCAGTGAAAGACGGTGCCGCTGGCCTCGCTTGCTTCGGCCTCATCGCCGATGGTCAGCGGTTCGCAAATCTCTGGCGGCAGCAACTGCGGGCGGTTGTCGAGCGCGACGGTACCCGGCGTGCGTACCCGCAGGGCGTAGCGATCACCCGGCAATTCGCGGATCTGGACCGAGACCGGTCGCGCATCGTGCGCCTGTGCAGGCAAGGCGGGCACAAGGGCACCCAAGGCAACTACAAGCCAGCACAGGCGGGACAGCCAGTGCATCAGTCGTCATTGCCCGAGGGCACATCGACGTAGCGCACGTCATACTGGTCGACGAGCTCGTCGAGCAGCGTCTCGCGCGTCTCCACCCGGCGGTCTTCCTCCACCGTTGACAGCACCTGCGCGCGCACTTCCTCGAAGTCGGGCGTTCGGGCTTCGCTGCGGTCGGTGAACAGGACAAGGTGCAGGCCGAATGTGGAGGCGATGGGCCCCTGCCATTCTTCAGAGGGTTGCAAGGTGGCCAGTTGTGCGGCGAAATCCGGCCCGAAAACGTTGGCGACGGGGCGCAGGTACTGGCGCACGAAATTGCGCTGGTAAGGGAAACGGTCGCCGTAGCCGGGGGCATCGTTGAAGCCCGCACTGCGCGTGCGCAGCTGTGTGAGCAGCCGCTGCGCTTGTGCCAGCATGCCGCCGGGATGATCCTTCTCCGCGTCGATGAAGACGTGGGTGAAGGTGTATTCGGCGTCCTGCACGAACTCCGCCTGGTGTTCGTCGTAGTATGCGCGCAGATCTGCCTCGGTCGGCGCCTCGGGCTCCAGCTCCGCGCCAGCCACGAGATACTCGACCTTTTGCACCAGCCTCCGCCGGATCACGTAGTCGTTCTCGTCCAGCCCCAGCGCGCGGGCTTCGCGCGCCATGGCTTCCTCGCGCACGTAGTTGCGCGCCAGTTCGGCCAGCTGTTCATCGCTCAGGGCATCGAACTGTGCCTCGAAATAGCCCGGCTCGAAAGCGGCATTGCGATATTGCAGGAAGGTGAGCAGCGTCTCGCGGTCTACCGTGATCACGCGCGAATCCGCATCCAGCGTGTCACGCGGGTTGAGCGCGGCATAGACTGCGAACAGCAGCCCGCCCAGCAGCACGAAATGAGTCAGCGGCTCTTGCAGGAGCCTGCGGATCAGCGACATCTAGCGGGCCGGGGTATACCAGATCGGCGAGGAATAGGCGCGTTCCTGGATCGTGGCAGGCTGGCGGGTCTCCTCCACATCGATACCCAGCGCAATGGCATCGAGCAGCGAATGCCGCGGCGTGGGAATTTCCAGCACGCGCACGTAGTAGAAGGCGGCCTGATCCGGATCGAAATCGGGATCGCGCCACACGGTCGCCAGTTGTACCGCGCCGATGGTGTTGGTGTAAAGCCCGGTTGCTAGGTCCACCGTATTGCCGACGGCAGGCAGGTTGCCTTCACCGTCCAGCTGCCGGCCATCGGACCAAGCGACGTTGTAGATGCGCTCGTGCGCCTCGCCGTTCTCGTCGACCCAGCCTTTCACCACCTGCACCCTGTCAAGGTTGCCGCTCAGCGGGTCCCTGGCGGCGTGGATCAGCAGGCTCGGCGCGCGTCCCGCTGGCGCTGCGGTCAGGTCGCCCCCCATCGGGATGCCGCGGGCATAACCGACCGCGGCAATATCGCGCGCATCGGCATCGGCGGCGGTGAAATTGAACCCGCCGAACATGCGCAGCGCAATGCGCGGGCCGGTGGTGGCGTAGACTTCCTTGCGGCGCAGCGCGGCGAAGATGCCTTCGCGGGTATTCTCCGTCGCCCAAGCAGCGACGCGGCCCGAGGCACCCATTTCCCACGCCGGGAAAATCACCGGGCGTGGCCCGAGCACGTGCTCGCTCAGCGGAATGTCCGACACCAGCTTGCCGTAGAAATCACTCTCCTGCACGGAAGAAAGGCCCGTGTGGCTGTCGGTCGAACCGATCATGCCGAAGTTGTAGGGATTGACCCCGGTGCGTTCCTGGATCTGCAAGCCGCGCAGCAGGGCAGAGCGGGCATAGTCGCCAGCATCGGCAGGCGTCGGCTGGCCGATCAGCAGCTTGCGGCGGATCTCGAAATCGGCAAATTCGTCGTACGGCGCAATCTCGGGATGCACTTCCGACGTACCCTTGGCCTGCGTCACTTCCACCAGCGGTTCCCACAACTGGCGGGCGCGGGCATAGGCGGCAGAGATCGGCTGGCCGTCGCTGTCGGTCATCTGGAACATTAGCCCGCCCGAGATATTCGAATTGTGCGGGATGGCGACGAAGTCGATCCCGGTGCGGCTGCGCGTGGCGGACAGCCACGACCACAGGTCTTCCGGACGCTGACTGTCCTGGCTCGAATAGGGGATGAAACTGGCCGCCCCCTCGCCATCGGTATTAGCCAGCACGATGCGGTGCAGGTTCTTTCCACCATCGACGACGGAGGACCATTCCCAGCCGAACAAGGTGGTGAATGTGCCGGGCACGTAATTGCGCTCCGCTGCCTCGATCTCCACGCTCCACGCCGTGCTGCGCACGGCATCGGACTGGATCTGGCTCATCATCTCGGCAGTATCCGGCCCCGGCGGGCCGGACATGCCCGGACCGGTGACGCTCAGCGCGCCGCCACGGCCCGGGTCGCGGACATGGGCGGCCATGGCCCGGCGTCCCCACGGCGTAGACAGCAGCGTCTCGTCCGCCCGGTTCAGCAGCGTATAGAGCCCCATCATCTCGGCATGGTCCGTCACCGCCATGAAATCCAGCGGGCGACGGATTTGCACCTTGCGGTCCAGCCCCGGCTGCTCGATCGGGATGCCCCGGGCGTAGCGATAGGCCATGTCCGGCGTGACCATGGTGTTGTCGGTGATGTAGGCGTCCAGCGAGTGGTTCGAGTGGAGGTGCAGCTCGCCCCAGAACAGCTCGGTCGCACTCGGCGCATCCTGCTGGGCGACAAGCTGGGTTGCCGGGACCGCAGCCAGGGCAATGGCGGCGGAGCCTGCTAGTGCGGCGCGGCTCAAGCGGCGTGTTTCCCTTGTGCTGTCAGTCATGTGCGACACCCCGGTATCCCCTTCCAGTCCAACTGCGAGGATGAGGCTGCTTCCGGGCATTGTCAATCTCGTGGCCTTGTCAGATCGGCAGCGCGTTGGCGGTTGTGAACAAATCCGCCCATGGGTCTTCCACCTGCGCCAGGCGGCGGAAGATAGACTTGATCGTGTACTTGCCAGCCGACATGTCTGACGAAAGCGCCTCGCTCCAGCGCAGCGGCGTGGCGACGGGCGCTTCATCGCGGGCCCGCACGGCGTAGGGGGCGACCGAGGTCTGGCCATAGGCGTTGCGCAGGGTGTCGACGAACACCCGTTTACCGCGCTTGGCCTTGGACATTTCCAATGTCATCAACGCGGGTGTTTTCTCGACGCTACCAGCGGCGAAACCGCGCAGCCACTGGCGAACGGTAACAAAATCTCGCTCCGGATGGATCGGTATCACGATGTGCAGCCCGCGTGATCCGGTTGTCTGCACGAACGCGGCCAGGCCAAGCTCATCGAGCCTCTTCTTCAACGCAGCGGCACATTCCTGCACCTTGGCAAAATCGTCGTCCGACGGATCGAGATCGATCACGATCCGGTCCGGGCTGTGCGGAGCCTCGATTGTCGCCAGCGCGAGGTGCGGCGTGATGCAGCCCTGGTTGGCAAGGTAGGCGAGGGTGGCGGCATTGTCGGCCACCACGTGTACGACCGTGCCGTCCTGCTTTGCCATTTCGGTTCGTGCGATCCAGGCGGGGAAATAGTCCGGCATGTGCTTCTGGAAAAAGCCGGGCTTCCCGATCCCGTCGGGAAAGCGTTGCATGGTTAGCGCCCGGTGGCGGCAATGCGGCAGCAGTTGCGGCGCGATACGCACGTAATAGTCGATCAGGTCGCCCTTGGTGATGCCGCAGGGGAACAGCACCTTGCCGCGATTGGAGACTGCAACCTTGTGCCCGTCGAGTTCGAGATCCTCCGGCATGGGCTCGCAGCCTCTCGTGCTAGCACTCGCTCAGATCTTGCGGCGGGGCCGGATCATGTGGCTCCTGCGGCAACAAGTCTGTGCGCGGACCAAGGCCCCGTGCGAAGGCGAAGGGATGCGCAGACCCTTCCAGCGCGGAGACCCGGATATTGCGGTCGCGGTTGTAGATATCGTCCAGCACCAGCACGCCGCCTTCGCCATCACTGACGGCAGTGAAATAGGCGACATAGATCGGCATGGGCTCGGCGATAGAGAGCGTGGTCGTCTGCCGCGATTCGAGAATGGCGTCGACTTCCTCGCGCGTGGCCACGCCTTCCAGCAGCGTGGTGGCATAGCCGATGGCATCGCCAGTGCGGATACAACCGTGGCTGAAGGCGCGCACCTCTTCCTCGAACAGATTCCTGTTGGGGGTATCGTGCATGTAGACCGAATAGGGATTGGGCATCACCAGCTTCATCTGTCCCAGTGCATTGTTGGGGCCGGGGCGCTGGCGATAGCGGCCATTCTGTACCACGTAGCCGCGGGCCCGTGCCGTCGCGGGACGGTTGCGCACCAGCGCGCCCACGCTTTCGCGCACGATGCTGGCGGGGATTTCCCACCAGGGGTTCAGCACCACGCCTTCAATGGTTGTCCGGAACACCGGCGTTGGCGTGCTGCGCTTGCCCACTATCACGCGCCACGTGCCCACATGCTCCCCGTGGCGCCACATGTCCGCCTCAAAGCGGGAAGCGTTGACGAGCACATAGCTCTCGCCAAGGTCGCGCGGCATCCAGCGCCAGCGTTCCATGTTGCGGGCAATGGCCTCGCGGCGATCTGGATCGGTTTCTGCGCGGTAGGCGGTCAGCAGTGCGGAGTATTCGCGGTGGCGGGGACGCATCATGGCAAAGAAAGTGCCCAGCGTGTCGCGCCTGACCGCGAATTGCAGCATGTCCTCGATCGACAGGTCGCGGTCGGTATCGGCGATATGCCAGCCGCTGCGCTGCGATTGCCCCGCGTTGCCCAACAGGTGCATGCGCGCCAGGCGCAAAGCGAGGGCATTGGCCTGGGTGTCGATTGCCTCATGGTCGGAAGCCTCGATCGCGGCGGAGAGTTCATCGGTGGAAAGCAGCGGCAGGCCTTCGCCGGGTGCTGAATTTATCCAGCGATCCAAGACGGTCAGGTCATCAGAAGACCACAGCGCGTTGTCCTGTGCAGCCGCAGGACTGACGCAAATGGCCAGTGACAGCGCAGTGCAGATCGTCTTGAGCATCACTCACCTGGTCTCACTTACATTGTTCAAGCGCATCGTCATTCCTAAATTAGAAAAACATAATATAATTGGGATCGCAAAACATGAAAATCTCCAGACGCGCCTTTCTGGGCGCTTCGCTGGTCACAGGCGGTGCGTTGATTACACCGCAAACCCTGGCCGCCCCTGCACGACAAGTGCCGCTTGGACCGACTGCCCTGCCCACAGTGCCAACGTCGGCACAGCCGCAGGGCGTACTCGGACAGGCCTTGACTGCGCTTGAACGACACCGCGCGCAGATCGCCTTTGCCGATCGTATCGGCATTGCCGACTACACCGCCCATTCGGGTGAATACCGCTTCCACATCGCCGATGTCGAGGCTGGCGAAATTACCCGCTCCTATCTGGTCTCGCACGGTCGTGGCTCGGACCCCGGCAACAGGGGCTTTGCCGAGCACTTTTCCAACGTCCCCGGCTCCAATGCCTCGTCGCGCGGCAGTTATCTGACAGGCGCGGCCTATGTCGGGAAGCATGGCCGTTCGCGCCGCCTGCACGGGCTGGAAGAAGACAATGACCGCGCATTCGAGCGTGCGATCGTCATCCACGGTGCGGATTACGTCGACCAGGCGATGGCGGAAAACACGGGCCGCGTCGGTCGCAGCCTGGGCTGCTTCGCCTTTGAGCGCAGCGAGATCGGCGATGTGCTGGAACTGCTGGGCGAGGGTCGCCTGCTCTACGCTGCCGGATAAGACCGCTATCGCAACAGTTCCATCGGGCGGACGGTGATCGCGAAGTGAAATCCGCGGTCCTGCATGTCGGGCTGGCCAGGAACGATCACGTCCTTCAGCGCATGGGCATAGGCGAACTGCGCCTGCACTGCGGCCGAGGGGCGCCAGGTCAATCCGGCGCCCATGCTCAACAGCCGGTCCGCCACCGGATCGGCGATCTCGCGGTTGCCCAGCAGGCCGCCGTCGACAAAGGCGCTGGCGGTGAAGGCGCCCCAGTCAAAGCTACTCGTCTCCCCGCTCCGACCTGACAGGCTGAAGGGCTGCGCCAGTTCGATCGAGCCGACCAGACCCATGTCCGCCAGCACCAGCGTTTCGCGATATCCACGCACAGTCTGCCTTCCGCCAGCGGCAAAGCGCTCGCCCGAATAGAGGATGCCGTCGGCATACTGCCCCGCCACGCGCAGGCGCAGTTCGAGGTTGTCCTCGCTCAGCAGCCGGGCATAGCTGACTTGCCCACGCACAATGCGAAAGTCCCTGTCCGGCGTGATCAGACCTGGGACGTCGCTGCGCGATCCATCGAGGCCCTGCGTGCCCGTGAGCGAAACGACGAATACGGTGTTGATCCCGCGCTCCACGAAATCGGCTGTCAGGCGCAGCGCGGTATAGTCCGCGCGCCCGTTCACCGCGCCGGGGCTGAAGGAGAACGGCCGACCCAGCAGCCGGGTTTTCGACACGCGATGGGCAAGACTGGTGCCCAGCGTCAGCGAGCGCGCCGACTGCCAGCCGGTGCCGGTGCGACTGGGCGTGAGCGGGCGCGAGAACAGGCGGTGCGTCAGCCCGCTTTCCACGTTCCAGTCCGAGGCGGAGATATCGAGCGGGCGCAGTTCCGGATCGATTACGGCCGCCTGGTTGAATCCGCCGCGGGCGAACAGCGTGGTGCCGGGTGCGGCAAAGGGGATTGCATAGCCGAAATTGGCATCGGGCTCTCCCGAGGTGAGGCCCACTTCAGCGGAGACGAAATCGCCTGCCGTAAGCAGGTTGCGCATCGAACCGCCGACTGCCAATCGTTCGCCACCTATCGAGGGAGAGCGGCTGTTGGCAAAGCTTGCGTAGAGATCAAAGCGCTCCGCCGGCCGCACCGTCATCAGCAACCGCGCTTCGCCTGGTGTGCTGCCCGGCTGGAGGTCGGCCGAAACTGAGGCAATGGCCGGGTCTTCCGCCAGCAGCCTGAAATCGCGTTCCAGCGCGATCACGTCGAGCGGCTGGCGGTGCGTGGAAGGCATGCGTGCGGCCACGAATGTGCTGCTCAGTCCGCCGCTGCGATCATCCCCCCACGCCAGCACGATGCCGCCGTCCTCGCCGACAAGGCGGCCTTGCACCAGCCGGGTGCGCAAGGGGCCGGAGGGGCGGGGCGGTGCACCCTCAATCAGCAGGCCGGAATTGATGAACCCGTTGGCGACGAAGGCGCGGTTCACCAGCTGCACCATGGCGGCCAGCCGGTCGAGCGGCACTTCGCTGCCGATCAGTCCGTTGGCGCGGAACTGGGCGGCGATCCACACGTCATCCAGCACCTCCCCCGGCGCGGCGGCCACTTCCAGCCCATAGGTGGTATTCGCCAGCGAGCCGAAGTCGCCGCGCGCGGGGCCTGCGGTCTCGCTGTCGCTTTCCACCACGATATCGGTGATCGTCGTGGTGCCTGCCACGCGCGGGATCGCCGGTGCGACAGGCGGGGCAAGTTCCGGGAACTGCGCGGGCTCCTCGAATTCCGGTTCGGGCGCGGTGGCTTGCGGCCCGGTGCGCTCGGCAGCCGGATTGCTCTGCGCATGGGCGCTTGCCGCCATGCAGCTGGCTGCCAGCAGCAGCGCGGTTTGCGTGACCTGGCGGCCCATTCGCGTCACCCGCATGGTGCCATGCTGACCATGGGCAGGTGCGCCACGCGTTCGCTGGCAGGCTCTTTGCTGGCCTCTTCCTCGTCGGACACCACCGTGCCATCAGGCGGGGCATAGGGGCCGGTGATCCGGCTGGAGAATTGGCTCAGCTCGCCGCTCTGGCGCACGCCCGCGCACTGGCCGCTGAGGATGCCCGAGGCATCAAGGAAGGGCACCTCGGCCACTTCGGTGCCGGTGATCTGCTCACCCACGTTGCTTTCGATAAGTAGCGATCCGTCGACCGAAACGAGGTTCAGCGCGTCGCTGGAGCGGATGAAGAAGGCCGACTGGATCTCCACGTTCGCACCGCCCTGCTGCCCCAGCGCCAGGATGCTGCCGCCTTCGGACACGATCAGGAAGGGATCGGATATGATGATCCGCCCGCCGGTATTCGCGCCCGAACTGGTGGTGATGACGCCGGGCAATTCCTGCCCGGCAAGCCGCAACAGGCCATCGCTGGGCAGCAGCAGGGCGATATCGCCCGCCGGGCCTTTTTCGGAATTGGTGGAGACTTCGCTGCCGTTGAGGATCTGGATCTCGTCTGCGGCTATGCCGATCAGGCCGGCGGAGAATTCGCCTGCGGCGGTGCTCGTGATCTGCGCGAATTCGTCCAGTAGGACTGTGCCCGCAAGGATTTCGATCGCCCCGGCATCGCCGCCGCCGAACGCCGCCGTCGAAATCTGTCCGCCATCGCGCAGTTGCAGCCCTTCGGCAATCTCGAGCGTCACGCTGCCGGCATTGCTGTTCACACTGATGGAGTTGATCGAGGCTCCTGCATCCAGCACGGCCGTATTGGCTTTCACGAACACGTCGCCCGCGTCGCCCGCGTCAGGAACGGCCAAGGCCACGGGGCCGACGGCTGCCGTCAGGCTGGCCGCGGGCCTGGGTGTTTGCGAAGCGGACGAGATGAGCCCTCCGGTCATCACCAGCTCGCCAACGTCAATGGTCACAAGGCCAGCCAGCCCCGAACCGTTCGTGATGCTGTTGATCTCTCCCCCGCTCATGCTCAGCAGGTCTGCCATTACGAACACCGATCCGGCATTGCCGGAGCCATCTGTGGCGGCGGAGATCTGCGCGGCATCTGTGATCGACATGGGGCCCAGGACTTCCACCTGAACGTCGCCAGCATCGCCAACCACGCCGCGTGATTCGATCACCGCGTCGCCGCTGAGCGCGACCTCGTTGCCGCGCACCAGCACGCCGCCCGCATTGCCGGCATCGCTCCGATCGCTGTCGGAAGAGGAGTCGATCCGCCCACCTGTCATGGTGAGCAGCCTTGCGAGGACTTCGACCAGTCCGGCATCGCCGCTGTCGCCGGTGAAGGAATTGATCGTGCCGCCGGTCATCACCAGTTCGTCTGCTGAAACCTGCACCAGGCCGCCATTTCCCGACCCATCGGTAGCAGCGGATATCTCCGCCGTGTCCGCTATCTCGAGGCGGCCGAAAACGTCCAGCGTGACATCGCCCGCATTGCCTGCGAAACCACGCGAATCGATCTGCGCCCAGCCACCGATGTTCGCATTGCCCGCTGTGATGAAGACAGAGCCTGCATTACCGGCATCTTCCTGCACGGAATCGGAGGCGGAATCGATCCGTCCACCCGACATGTTGAGCTTGTCCACGAAGACGCCGACCAGTCCGGCATCACCGCTGCCCCCGGTAAAGGAATTGATCGCGCCGCCGCGCATGTTGAGCACGCCTGCCTTGACCTCCACGATACCGGCATTGCCGCTGCCGCGCGACGATGCGGAGATCGACGAGCTGAGCTCTAGCCCCAGCGTTTCGGAGACTGTCACGATGACATCGCCGGCATTGCCACTGCTGAATTCCAGCGCTTCGGAACTGACCGTGCCATCAGGAAACAGAACCATTTCGCGCGCGAAGATGGCCACGTCGCCCGCATCGCCGGAGCCTGCGGTGGCAGAAGTGATCACGGCCTGGTCAAGATAGAGTGTGTCCGCCTCCACCCCCACCTTGCCAGCATTGCCGGTGCCCAGCGTGGAGGCGGCGACAATACTGCCCTCGGCCACGATCAATTCCCCCGCCACGTTGATGCCCACCCCGCCAGCATCGCCGGTGTTGTCTCCGTCCGCGAGCGAATTGATCGTTGCCTGCCCGGTGAGCGATGCCGACTGTGCGTTCACGAGCACGGTTCCGGCATTGCCTGCATCCTGCGTGAGAGAGGCGATCTCGCCGCCTTCCATCACCAACTGGTTCGTGTTGATTACCACCGCTCCGGCATCGCCTGGCCCTGCGGTGGCGGCAGAAATTACCGCATCGTCGTAGACCAGCAGCAGGTCACTGGTCTTGATGGCGACGAGCCCAGCCTGGCCCGTGGCACCCGGCAAGGCGCCCGAATTGATTCTGGCATCGCCGCCGATCAGCGCGGCATCGGCAGTGATGAGCACGTCACCGGCGTCGCCTTCAGCTTCGGTGGAGGAAGCGATGACGCCGCCGTCCATCATCAGCACCGTCGCGAGCACCTCCACCAAGCCCGCGTCTCCGGCGCTGCCTGTCCCTGCGTTGATGGAGCCCGAATTCATCTTGAGCTCGCCGGCTTCGATCACGATGCTCCCGCCAGCACCGCCGTCTTGTCCTGCCGTCGTGGTTATCTGACCGCTGTCGAGCCGCAGCAGGCCGGGAACATTCAGGGTGATCTGCCCCGCATCACCCAATCCGCCTTGCGAATTGATGGAGCCTTCGATGAGCGCGTCTTGCGCAGAAATATAAATGGCGCCTGCATCTCCGGGCTCTTGTGACGGAGGACCAGGGAGGCCGAGGTCGAAAACCGATGTGCGGATCTCGGATCCGGCATCGACAAACAGCGAGTCCACCATGACGCTGACATCGCCTGCCGGTTCGAGGGTTCGGGAATCTGCGAAGATCTTGGAAGTGGTCATGCTCATGCTATCAGCGGTGATGAGCACGGAACCTCGCGCGCCCGGTGTCGGATCGGTGAAGCTGACGCGACCGATGCTGGCGTCGAACATGTCGAAGGCCCCGGCCACATTGATGGAAATCGCCCCTTTCAGCCCTGCGGGATCGGCGGAGGAATTGATGCTGGCAGTTGCGATCCGCATCTCGCCTGCGCCAATCGTGACATTGTGGCCTTCAAGGCCATTGCCTCCGCGATTGAACGGGTCGCCGTCGATGGTGAAGCTCTCGTCCGCCAAGATGAGCAGATCGCCGGCCGGCGCGGAAATGCCGCCAGTCGCAGCAAGCCGGATGGCTCCGAACACGTCGATCGTGTGGCCTTCAAGGAGGATGTCGGCGCCAACATCTGCCCGGGTTTCGACGAAGGTCGTCTCAAGGCTCAGCTGGTCTGCAGCGAGGCGGATTTCACCCGCGCTCGTCTGCTGATTGCCAGCGGACCGGATCCCGTTGAATTCGGCAAAATCCAGCGCGCCGCCCGCGACCACGGAGATCGTCCCGCCGTTGCCGAAGGACGTGTCGCTGACGCTGGAGGAAATATTGCTCCGTGCGAATAGTCCGTCGCCCGAAATGGCGATATCGATATTGCCTGCATTGCCGCTGTCGCTGGCATGGGACACGATCTCTGAATCGAATACGGTGAGCGTGCCGGACCTGATGGCAATGTCGCCAGCATCCGTCGCGCTGACGCTGACTGTGCCCAGCTGCGCATCATCAAGTTCGACATTGGCCGCCGTCAGGCTGATGTTGCCAGCGCTGCTGGTGATGCTCGCGCCGCTTGGCATCACGATGCTGCCATCGCCGATGGGCTGCGCACGGTCTGCGAAGGCGAGATCGAACGGGCCACCATCACCAACTGCGATCAGTTCGATATTTGTTCGGAGCAGGTCGAAGTTGCCCTCGATACCGATATTGGCGCCTACCAGTGTCAGGCTGGTTGGTTCTCCTGTCACTGCCTCGGGGGCGAAGCCATCCCGCACGAGAATGTCGCCCTGCCCGCCCAGGAAACCGAAGGCTTGCGGCGGCGCGCTGGAAAAGGTCGATCCGTCCGGGGTAACGGTGGAGAAGCGCTGGCCGCCGCCGAAGTCGATTTCGTGCGCGGTGCTGAAATGGGCAGCATTGGGCACCTGCACCGCAGCGCCTTCGCCGAACACCACGCCAGCCGGGTTGATGAACCAGAAGTCGGCATTGGGCATGTCCGCCATCAGCAGCGTGCCGTCGATGTTCGAAGGGCTGCCGCTGCGCACGCGGTTGATCACGTTGGTGATCGTGCTCGCATCGGCAGCGCCGCGCACCCAGGTGGCGGTGTCGCCATTGCCAAGGTCGAATTCGGCAAAACTGTGAAACAGGTTGGTGCCCGACAGCTCGCCGCCGCCGATCTGCGTGTCGCTGCCGCTGGTGGAAACCACCGTTCCGGTATCGAAGCCGGGAGCCGCATCAGGCGCGATGTCGGTGACGACCTGCGCCTGCGCTTGCGATGCGGTGAGGGCTGCAAGGCTGAGGGCGACCAGAAAAGCGGTTCTGTTCATCGCGCCACTCACCGCCAGGCGCCCAGCAGGGTGAAGGCGGCCCAGATACCCGGATCGGACAGGGGGCCGTCGCTGTCGATCAGTGCCAGCTGCGCGTTACGCATAGCTTCGGCCTTGCCCTGGCCCTGGGCGTAGAAGCTGTAGAAATTGCGCATCAGTTCCAGCGTGCCCGCATCGTCGACCTGCCACAGCGAGGCGACCGCGCTTTCGGCGCCCGCCTGCACGGCAGATCCGGCAAGGCCCATCGAGGCCTGATCGTCTCCCAGCGCCGTTTCACAGGCGCTGAGGATGATAAGCGAGATCAGTTCGCCGCGAGCGTAGTTGGAGCCAAGCAATTCGCGCAGTTCACTCAGCAGGATCGCCTCGCCGTCGGCGACGATGAAGGCGCGGTCCGAGCGGCCGTTGAACGAGGCGTGGGTGGCAAGGTGCAGGATATCGACCGGCGACTGGCGCAGTGCGTTGCGCAGGTCATTGGCGCGGAAATTGTCGAGGTGCAGGCCATGGTGCTGGCCCACTGTGCCAAGGCCTACGGCCATCTCGGCTTCCTCGCGCGTGCCGGCCAGCGCCGAGAAACTGCCGCGCGCCAGTTCAACCGCGCGCGACAGCGAAGCGGCGACGACGCTAGGCCGCTCGCGTTCGGAATTGCCCGGCTGGGTGTAGGCGAGCGAGGGGGAGACCGAAATGCTGGCCTTCTGGATCAGCAGTTCGCCGTTTTCATCGCGCAGCGCGGCAAAGGGCAGGCGGCGCAGCACGCCGTCTGGGATGACGATCAGCGAGGCATCGTCGCCCAGCAGTGGCTCGATCGGTTCGATCAGCAACTGGTATAGCTCGGCCATCGGCTGCTGCCAGCTGTCGTCGAAGCCATAGCCCAGCGAATAGGTGGCATCGCTCACCAGCTGTTCGATCCGCGCGCGATTGGCCCCGTCGCGCGCGGTGAAGCGACGGTATTGCATGGGTTCGCCGTCGCGCTTGGCAGCGTAGAGCACCTCGACCCGGTCCTCCAGCAGGATGGGGTAGAGGAGGATCTCGCCTTCGCGCAGGTCTGCCAGCTTCACCGGTTCGCGCGGAGGCACACAGTCGGCACCGAAGGCAGACTGGATTTCCGCCTGGCGAAAACTCTCTACGATTTGCTGGGCGAGCAGCAGCGAGGCATCGCCCGCATCATGGGACGCGCGGCTGAGCTGCGCGTCCACTGCGGCCGTGAACACCGGCTGCATGCGCAGCTGGAAATTGGATTCCTGCGTCAGCACGTCATAGCGCGGCAGCAGTGGGCGGACCGTTTCCAGCCAGTTGTAGGCCTGCATGACGTGTTGCGGGCGATCTTGCGGTTCGGCCTCGCCCAGCAGCAGGTACCAGTCGGCCATGCGCAGCGGCTGGTCTGCCTGGCTTTCGAAGTAGATCGCCTGACGGATCAGTTCCGCCGCCGCCGCATTGTCGCCGCTGGCAAGCAGGGCGCGGCCGTCCAGCGCCAGCGACTTAGCGCGCTTGCCCGCATCATCGCCTGCCGCTGCGCGCAAGGTCGCCAGCGCGGCCAGCATTTGCGGCGATTGCCCGGCGCCTGCATCCAGCGCCGCCTCGGTCAGGCGGAACAGCAGTTCGAAGCCGAGTTCCGGGTCGGCAATGCGCGCCGCTTCTGGCATGCCCTCGATCGCGGCTTCCACCGCCATGGCCAGCAGCTCCTGCCGGTCTGCCGGGCGATCCTCGGCCTCGGCCATGTTGATGCGCGCCAGCTGTAATAGCGCGCGGGCGATGGGCGAGGGGTCCTCCAGCGCGGGCGCGGTGTCGAGCGAGCATTGCAGCGAATGGGTTGCTACCGCCCAGTTCGACTGTTCGTTCAGGTCCGTGCGGAGCAGGTCGAAACAGGCGTTTTGCTGCGTGCTCAGGCCCAGCGATCCGTCGTCGACCAAGGCAGGTTCGAACGGCAGCGCCGTGGTGCTGCGCGCCAGCCGCGCCGAGCGGGCATTGGGGCGCATCGGCAACGTGGCGGAAACCAGAGCCAGGCGGAAGGCGATCGCCGTCTGCAGCGTGGGGGAGCTGTCCTGCTCGCTGAAGGCAAGCGCGGCCAGCAAGTAGCTGCGAGCTCTTTCAGCACTGCCTTCGCGCGCCAGCCGCATCGCTTCGCCTGCAGCGCTGCAATAGGCGGCCAGGGCAGAGTAATCCGGAGCCGGTGCGGTGCCATCGACCACATCGAGTTCGACCAGTGCCTGGTCACCAGCTGTCAGGTCACGCAGACCGACGCGCAGGATATCTTCGGCGCGTTGCGTTGCCGCCAGCAGGCTCTCGGCAGCAGGCACCTGCAATTCCGCACTGATGTTACCCGGTTGGCAAAGTTCCAGCGGGTTGGCCCTGACTTCGCTGGCCAGCAACAGAGCGGGAATTGTCAGTGCTGCACAGCTGCACGCCCGCAGTAGAGCGCTGGCCGATGGTCTACGTGATGCATGACGCGATGGCCGCAAATCGAACTCCCCTGTTCCTGCGGCGGACCCATTCCCCCGGCTCGCGCAACTAAGCAAATCGTGGAATAGCAATGGCCCGCTGTCAAAGCAAAAGGCTGGGGGCAAGGGCACTCTTCGGGTCGGCGGGTGGTTTCATTTTGCCACCACCAGCTTTACCACCGTGGACGAAACAGCAGGGGCAGTGCTTTGGATGGACTTGAGCTGATCGCCAGAGCCGGACCGGCCGGCAAGGGCGCCACGCGATGACAATCGCGCGGCCACAACAGGCTCGGCGCCATCTTTCGTTGGCCGTAACCGGCCACCGCCAAAACAACGCTGCGCTGGAGGCTAACCTGGGCCGGGTCGAGGCCGTGCTGGCGGACCTGTTCGACCGTATCGCAGGGAGCCTGCCGGACGTGTCCGAAGACCTAGGGCCGGTGCGGCTGTACAACCTTCTGGCCGAAGGCATCGACCAGACCACGGCGCAGCTGGCGCTGGATCGCGGCTGGCGGCTGGTGGCACCGTTGCCGTTCGGCAAGGCGCTGAACGCAGGCGTAAATATCCAGCCCGCCTCGCTGGACGACACGCGGGCGATGCTGGCGGGTGGCGAGGTTTCCGATCCCGCCATTGCACAGCGCCTGTCGCGCCTGCGCATGCTGATGGACCGGGCGCAGTGCTTCGAACTGGCAGAGCGCGACGAGGAGATTGCGGAGATATTCCTCGCCATGCTGGCCGATCCGCAGGACCCGGCCCGGCGCCGGGCCTTCGAAGCACAGGGCAGTGACCGCGTGGCGCTGGCGGGCCGCGTAATGTTCGAGCGCGCGGACCTGCTGATCGCTGTTTGGGACTGTAAGGTCTGCAACCTGATCGGTGGCACCGGGCACACTGCGCATGCGGCGCTAAGCAGTGGCACGCCGGTGCTGTTGATCGACCCTGCCGAGCCCGAGGACTGGCGCGTCCTCACCCGGCCCGAGGAAATCGCCAACCTGCCGGCACGCTCTGCCCATTCGCTGGAAGCGGTGATCGAGGGGGCGATCGGCGCCTCTTCCGAAGATGCCTCCACCCCGCTGCAAAGCGAACGGTGGCACCAGAGCAGCAGCCGCATCTGGACGCTCTACCGCGGCCTTGAAAAAGCCCTTGGTGGGGAAAGCAGCGCGCTTGTCACCCGCTACGAACAGCCGGACGAAATCGTCGCAGGCAGCGCCAACCAGATGATCGGTACCATGCGCAGCATGCACCGGGTGGACGAGGAACAGGTCAGTCGCATCGTCTCCACCATCCTGCCGCAATTCGCCTGGGCGGACGGCATCTCCAGCCGCCTCTCGGATGCCTACCGCAGCGGCATGTGCCTCAACTTCGTGCTGGCCGCCTTCGCGGTGATCCTGGGCGCGGCCTACCTGCCGCTGGGGCTGGGGGAGCAGAAATGGATCTTCGCGGGGATCGAACTGGCGCTGTTGCTGATGATCGTCTCGCTGACGCTGATCGGCAGGAAATATGCCTGGCACGCCCGCTGGTTCGAAACGCGGCGTGTGGCGGAATACCTGCGTCACGGCCCGATCATGCTGTTGCTGGGCGTGTTTCGCCCCACCGGAAAATGGCCGGGCGGTGCCGAACGGGCCTGGCCCGAGCAATACGGACGCCACCACCTCCGCTTTGCCGGGTTGCCGCAAATCGCGCTCGACCGTCTGTATCTGCAATCCGTGCTGGAAAAGCTGCTGCTGCCGCATGTCGAGGGGCAGCGCGACTACCACCGCGCCAAGGCCCGGCGCCTGCGCCAGGTGGATCACCGGCTGGACCACATCGCAGAGACGCTGTTCGTGCTCGCGATCGTCTCGGTCTCGATCTACCTGCTGCTGAAGCTGGGCGCGGTGCTGGGGCTGCTGCCCTACAGCTGGCCTAACTCGGTGTCGCTGTGGCTTACCTTCCTTGGCATCGCCTTTCCCACGCTGGGCGCCAGTATCGCCGGCATCCGCTTCTTCGCCGATTTCGAGAGGTTCGCGGCCATTTCCGAAGTGACCGCCGGCAAGCTGGAAGGCGTTGCCGAGCGGATCGCGCTGCTGCTCGCCTCGCCCGATCGTGCGATCAGCTATGGCCCTGTCAGTGGCCTTGCCCATGCGGTGGACGAAATCGTGCTGGAAGAGCTGGAAAACTGGCAGGCGGTGTTCAGTGTCAAGCATATTTCGCTTCCGGCATGACGCGCTGTTCGGCTTTGACGCTGCCCAGCGGCGCGGTGTAGCATTGCAGCGGGGTCGCTTGTGAAGGGGCCGAGTATGGACGAGGAACAGCAGGCAGGAGGCGGCGCCGCGGCGACGAGCGTCTTCGTCAGCTATTCCCGCCCAGACCAGCCCGCCGCCAAACGCGTGATCGCCCTGCTGGAGCAGGCCGGTTTCACCGTGTGGTGGGACGGCCAGCTGGAACCCGGCGCGCAATATCTCGACACCACTGAACGGGCGCTGGAAAGCGCCGAGGCGGTGGTGGTGCTGTGGACGCAGACCTCCACCGGGTCCAACTGGGTGCGTGACGAGGCGATGAGCGGGCGCGACCGCCAGTGCCTTGTCCCGGTCTCGCTGGATGGCAGCGTGGCGCCGTTGGGCTTTCGCCAGTTCCAGGCGCTGGATTTTTCGGACTGGAGCGGGGATGCGAGCGATCCGGTGGCGCAAAAGCTGGTGGCGGCGGTGGCAGCTCTGCACGGGCACAAACCGGCGCCGATGCCGGCGAAGCCTGCAAGCGGAACGGGCAGGATTTCCCGGCGCGGCGTGCTGGCGGCAGGCGCAGCGGCCATCGTGGCCGCGGCTGGTGGCTATGCGCTGTGGGATCGCGGTGTCCTTGGCGGTGCGGTGGAGACCAACAGTATCGCCGTGCTGCCGTTCCGAAACCTGAGCGGTGACCCCGAGCAGGATTACCTTTCGGCCGGGCTGGCGGAGGAACTGCGCGTCACGCTCAGCCTCAACCGGCAACTGCTGGTGGCGGCGGAGACATCCTCGCGCCTGTTCGAGCAGGCAGGGGACGACATGGCCGACGTGGCCGAGCGGCTGGGCGTTGCCTACGTGCTGGAAGGATCGGTGCGCCGCTCTGCCGACCTGCTGCGCATCACCGCGCGGTTGGTGGACGTGGCCAGCGGGTTTGAAGTGTGGTCGGAAGCCTTCGAGCGCGATCCTGCCAATGCGCTGGAATTGCAGCGTGAACTGGCGACGCGCGTGGTGGACGAACTGTTTTCGACGCAGCAGGAAGGGGTGCTGATTACCGAGCGGCCCGGCGGGACCCGCAATAGCGAGGCGCTGGACCATTACCTGCAAGGGCTCGCGCTCGTCCGCCTTGCCGCCAGCGAGGAGAGCGACCGCCGGGCGCTGGACGAATTCGAGCAGGCCGTGACCATCGATCCCGAATACGCCGTCGGCTACGCCACTTATGGCTGGTCCATGGCGCTGGTCGCCGCCTCGCACGCCAGCGGCGAAGAACTGGTGCAACTGCAGCAACGTGCCCAGGAACTGGCCCTGCGCGCGATAGAACTGGAGCCACTCGCGCCCGAAGGCCATGCCGCCTTGGGGTTGATCCGCCAGTACGACCTCGATTTCCGGGGCGCGCGCGAGCCCTACCAGACCAGTTTCGAGCTGGGCTTCGGCAATGCCCAGATCATCGGCGCCTATGCCCAGTTCGAAGCCTACATCGGCGATTTCGAGCAGGCCCGCGAGGCTACGGCCCGGGCCATGCGGCTCGACCCGCTCAACGCCCAGGTTTTCCGCTCTGCTGCCTTCATCGACTATCTGGCCGGTGATTTCGACAGCGCGCGTGCGAACGTGCAGGCGGCGCTGGCCCTGAACGACCAGGTCAGCACCGCCTGGCGCCTGCAGGGCGACATGGCCCTGCTCGAAGGCGACCTGAATGCGGCGCGCGAATTCTACGAGCAGGAGCCGCGCGGGCTTGGCCGATTGCCCGGCTTGGCGATGGTGGAATACCGGCTGGATGGCCCGGAGGCAGGCGAAGCGCGGATTGGCGAACTGGTGGCGGCCTATGGCGACAACAGCCTGTTCCAGCAGGCACAAGTGTTTGCGATGTGGGGCGAAAACGAGCGCGCGCTCACTGCGCTGGAGGCAGGGCTTGTGCAAGGCGATCCCGGACTGGGCCGTACGGGCGTGGATCCCATGCTGGATGGGATTCGACAAGACCCGCGTTTTGCGGCAATCCTTGAGCGTCTCGGCCTCACCTGAGGTAGGGAATTCCGTTGTTCGGAAGGGGGAAAACTGATGAAGAAGCTCGTATTGGCCAGCCTTGTTGCTGCCGCGTCGCTTGGCCTTGCTGCATGTGCCGAGAGCGCAAGCGATGATGCCGCGATGGAGGACGACACTGCCGCCGTGGAGGAGGAGGCCGCTTCGCGGCCGGCTGAAGACATGGCAGCCGAGGGCGAGATGGACGGCGAAGCGCCTGCCGAAGAGGCAGGTGACATGCCTGACGGTCCGGAAGCGCCTGTCGAGACTTCGCCCAGCGGCGATACCGACGGGCCGACACCGAGGCGCGACTGAGCAGGGAAGAGGGCACATGTGCGGGAGGCCTCGTGAAAGATGCCTTCCGCTGCATGGCCGCTGACATGCCCAGGCACCTTGCCACCATTGCAGCCGCCGCGCTGGCCTTCGGGGCAGCGTCGGCAGCGCACGCTCAGGTGCAGGAGGACTCTGTCCCGGTCGAGGAAGAGCAGCCGCAAGACGCGCAAATCTTCTACGACAACGTCATTGCCGACGATCCGGACTGGTCCCCCGACGATTATTACGAACGGCGCGTGTACGGCGCCATCATAGCGGAGCTGCATCCGGACGAGCAGCTGCGCTTCGAAGCTTTCTACGCCACGCTCTATCGGCAGGAGCGCAACACGCTGCTCGATTTCATCGACCGGATGGAAGCGGGCGAACGCGGCATCCTCGCCGCTGCACTGATCGACAGTTCGTCGGACGCAGCGCGCACCTTCATCGGTTTCCTCGAATTCCTGTCGACCGAGTCAAGGGAGACCCTGGTAGAGCGCGGCACCGACAGGTTCCCCCGCAAGTGGGGCGCCCTGATCGATTACACGCGCAATGTGCCCTATGGCGAAGTGGCCTGGTCGGTGCTGGTGGCGGGCCAGTACGGCGGCTGCCCGCAGCCGGCCTATCCCGGTCCGCGAGCCTATTACGTCGAAGAGTCTGCCGATGGCTCGCTTGCGGAGTATTATTACCCTGAATGCGACCCTTCGACGCGGGCCTTCATGGAGGACTGGAATCCCACCACCGAGTACGTGATCCAGGGGGTGCCGTTCCATCTCGCGGATGCGCCGTGGCAGGCGCAGTTGATCCGTTCGGCCGCAGGGCTTGCCCTGTTCCAGACCGAAGTCCTGCTGCGCGACGAGCGCGAGACGTTCGGCCTCAACCGGCCCGGCTGGGAGCGGCGCCACATCTGTGGCGGCGTGTTCGTCGGCGATCGCTGGGTCCTTACCGCTGCCCACTGTATCGAGGGCTGGAGCGTGACCCAGCTGCGACAGCTGATGCGCGTGCGGCTGGGTTCGAACCGCGCCGATCTGGGCGGCTGGCAGTACGAGATCACCGGCGCCGTGGTGCACGCGGACTACGAGGGGGAGGGCGACAACTGGCGCCACGACATCGCCTTGCTGCGCCTCTCGCCCCGCGTGGACATACGCGGGGTGCAAGCCGCGCGGGTGCCCGAGACGGCCAACCGCAGGGCGACTTTCACGACGGCGATGGAGATGTCCGGCTGGGGCATCACCGGCGCGACGCACAATGCCAATGCCATTCGGGCAGATAACCGGGAACTGCAGCGCTATTCGCGCGAACTCCTGGGCGGACAGCTGTACATGCGCGATCCCGCGGTATGCGGCAATACCGGCGGTCTTTCCGGCGTCACGATCGAGCCGGGCCAGCTTTGCGCTGGCAACAATGCCGGCGTGGACGCATGCAAGGGCGACAGCGGCGGCCCGCTGATCCGCAACGACCAGGGACAGCGCGAGCTGGTGGGGCTTGTGTCCTGGGGCGCGGGCTGCGGTTTGCCGAGGACAGCCCGGATCTTCACCGATGTGGGCTTCTACCACGACTGGATCGAGCAGGCGAAACGCGAAGCCGAGTCCGGCGTGATCAAGTACCTGGGTTGCACGACCACCCTTTTTACAGCCTGTTAGGCCAGGCCTTTCCCAACACCTGTGACGGGCAGGGGCGATTGCCCTTGGCAAAAAGTCCACTTGTTTTTGTTCAATCGAACGAATAACCGGGTGGCATGCGCGACAAGCTCATCCACGCAGCGATCGAACGATTCGGTAAACGCGGCTTCGATGGCGTGGGTACGCGCGAAATTGCGGCCGCTGTCGATACACCGATGTCGTCGATCACCTACCACTTCGGTGGCAAGGAAGGGCTCTACCTCGCTGCGGCCGAGCACATCTTCGATCACTTGCATGAGGTGCTGGGCGCGGATCGCCTGGAACTGCCGAGCGAAGATGCGACAGAGGAACAGCGTATTGCCGCCATCTGCGCGATGATACGGTCCGCCGGGGCTTTCATGCTCAGCGAACGCAGTGCGCCCTTCGCCCTGTTTGTCGCCCGCGAACAGCAGGATCCCCTGCCCGAAGTGCAGGTGCTGATGCAGGCCAAAATACTGCCGATGATAAAGGGCCTGTCATCACAGGTGGCCATCCTGCGACCGGACTTGAATGAGGAAGAGGCCAAGGCTGTCACCGTCTTCCTGTTCGGCATGGCGATAACCCTGCGCCACTCGCGCACCTCGCTGAACCTGCTGATGGGGCGCGAGAAATTCGATGCTGCAACCCGCGAAATGCTGCTGGACCAGCTCGAGCAATCCGCCCGTGCGCTGCTGACGGGAGGCAAGCAATGACTCTGTTCCGAATGTCTTCAACGGGCTTGCTGGTTGCGCTGGGCGGCTGCGTTTCGATGGCGCCGGACCCCGAGACGCCAGCCGTGGTGGCCGGGATGCCGCAGGCCTATGCCGCGGCCGAGAGCCAGGGCGCCTATCGCCCCGCCGCCTGGTGGCAGGGTTTCGAAGATCCAGTGCTCAACAGCCTCGTCGAGCGCGCGCTAGGGGCCAATCTCGATATCGCGCAGGCTGCTGCGCGGGCGGAACGGGCCAGTGCGCAGGCGCGTGCGGCGCGGGCAGGGCTGCTGCCTTCGCTGGAGGCCAGCGTCGGCTCCAACTATTCGGATACGCCGGTGGCCGGCGGGGCCTTCGCCAATTTCCCCGGTGCCCCCACCCGGATCACCAACGAGAACTACACTCTGGGCCTTGCCGCCGCCTACGAGATCGACCTGTTCGGCCGCGTGCGGGGCGATCTGGCCGCTGCGCGCGCAGATGCCGTTGCTGCCGAGCATGATCTGCGCGCAGTCCGTCTTGCCACGGCGGCGGAAGTGATTTCCGCCTATTTCGACATTGTCGATGCCCGCTTCCAGATCGCCACCACGCTGCAAAGCGTCGACGTGCTGAGCGAGCGGGCGGATCGTACGGAAGAACGCTACCTGCGCGGCCTGGCGCAGAGTTTCGAGCTGTACCAGGTGCGCGAGCAACTGCGTAGCGCCGAAGCCAGCCTGCCGCAGCGCGAAGTCGTGCTGACCAATGCCCAGGGTCGGCTTGCCGTGCTGCTGGCCGAATATCCGGAGGCGTTGTCCCCCTCGCTCGACCAGCCGCTGCTGCCGCAGCTGGTCTTCGATCCGGTGCCGGCGGGGTTGCCTACCGAGCTATTGGCGCAGCGCCCCGATGTCGCCGCCAGCTGGGAGCGGCTGGAAGGCGCGCGCCTGCGCATCGGTGCTCGCCGGGCAGAGCGGTTCCCTGCGCTACGCCTCTCGGCCAGCACCGGCACGCAAGGGGCGAACCCCGGCGATGCCTTCGATGTCGCCCAGAACTGGCTGCTGTCGCTGGCATCCAACTTTGTCGCGCCGATTTTCGACGGTGGCCGTATCTCCGCCAACGTGGCTGCCGCGCGCGCGGCCTATGACGAGGCGGCAGCGGCCTATGGCAATGCCGTGCTCAATGCCTATCGCGAAGTGAGCAGTGCCGTCGATGCCTACGAGGAACAGCGCCAGCGCTATCGCCTGGTCACCGCGCAGGCCGAAGAAGCGCGCGCCACGCTGGACCTGCAGGCCCGGCGCTATCGATCGGGCGTGGGCGACTACGTCGGCTATCTCGACGCCCTGCGCAGCTATTTGCAGGTTGAAAGCAGCCTTTCGTCAGCAGGCTGCGATGTCGCATTGGCGCGGCTGGGCGTGCACCGCGCGCTGGGCGGCGACTGGTTCAGCCAAACCGAAGAGGACATGAGCGAATGAGCAAGCAGGCAAAGTGGGCTATCCTGCTCCTGGTCGGTGCAGTTGCGATTGCCGCGGTGATGATCGCCTTGCGACCCCAGCCTGAGGAGCAGGAAGCAGCCGAAAGCGTGCCGCTGGTGCAGACCGCGCCTTACGAGGTCTCCATCGCTGCGATCGAGGTATACGGCACCGGCACGGTGCAGCCGCTGGAGGAAGTGACGCTTGGGGCAGAGGTTTCGGGCCGACTGGTCTACGTCAATCCGGCGTTCAAGGAAGGCAATCGGGTGCCGTCGGGCGCCGTGCTGTTCCGCATCGATCCTTCCGATTACAACAACCGCGTGCGCAGTGCCCAGGCCGATATCGCCGCGCAGGACGTGGCCGTGTTGCAGGCGCAGGAAGAAATGGCGATTGCCGCTGCCGAGCTGGAGCGTTTTGCCAGCAGGCAGGCCTCGCGCGAGGAGCTGAGCCGGTCGATCGACGCCAACGACTATGCCGCGCGCATCCTGCCGCCGGAGGGGCTGGTCCGCGCGGTGCCTGAAGCTGCTGCTTTGGCGGCGGACGATCCCAACGTGCTGGCCACACGCGAGCCGCAATTGCGCTCTGCCCAGGCCGCACGCGAACGGGCCGAGGCACAACTGGCTGATGCCAGGCTGGCGCTGTCGCGCACCGTTGTGCGCGCGCCCTTTGCCGGGATAGTGCGCAGCGAAAGCGCTTCGGTGGGCACCTTGGTGCAGCCGGGGCAGGCGCTTGGCTCGCTGGTGGCCAGTTCATCCTACGAAGTTCGCATTTCGCTGACCGAGTCCGAAGCCGTGCTGGTGCCCGCGCTGTTCGAGGCCGGAGGGGCGCGCGTGCCTGCCGAGGTCACGCTGGACTATGGTGACCATGCCTACCGCTGGAGCGCCTATGTCGACCGGGTCGATCCGATCCTCGATCCAGAAACGCGCACCATCGATGTGTTCTTGCGCGTGCCCAATCCGATGGGCGGCGGTGTGCCTGTCGATCCCGACGAGGCCTCCAATTTCGCGCATCCGCCGCTGTTGCTAGGCAGTTTCGTCAGCGCGGCGATTACCGGCGGCAGCGCCGTGCCGTTTGCCCGTATCCCGCTCGCCGCCTTGCGGCCTGACAACCAGGTGTGGGTGCTGCGCGAGGGGAAGCTGCACATCGTCCCGGTCGAAGTGCTCCAGCGGACCGATGCCTTCGCCTATGTCACCGGTGAAGCGCTGGGCGAGGACGGCCATGCGATCACCAGTCCGTTGCGCACGCCGGTGGAAGGCATGCCGCTGCGCAGCGAAGGCGAGCGCGGCGAAGAGGTTGAAGCACAGTGAGCGAGGGAGCCTTCCCGCCAGGATCGCCTGAAGAGGCGCCGCGCGACCGGTTCGGCCACAAGGCTGAAGACCGCGCCCGCGACCGCAAGGGCGTGATCGCCTTCATGGCGCGCAATGGCGTGGCCGCGAACCTGCTGATGATCTTCATGTTGGTGGCGGGGTATGCCGCCTACACCCGCATCGCGCAGGAAGTCTTCCCCGAGATCAGCCAGGACACCATCACCGTCAGCGTCGCCTACCCCGGTGCCACGCCGGAAGAGGTCGAGGAATCGATTGTCCAGAAGATCGAGGAGTCGGTGCAGGCGATCGACGATGTCAAGAAGGTGGTCGGCATTGCAGCGGAGGGGCTGGGCACGGTGCGCGTGGAACTGGAGACCGGTGCCGATGTCGATCGCGCGCTGGATGACGTGAAGGGCGAAGTCGACCAGATCCAGACTTTCCCGGTCGATGCCGAGGAACCCGATATCCGCGAAAACACCACGCGCCAAAGCGTCCTGCGGATAGCGCTCTACGGCGACGTGTCCGAGCGCACCCTGAAGGAAAGCGCCTACCAGCTGGAAGATGCGCTCTCGGCCCTGCCCGAAATCAGCTATGTCGAAACCAGCGCGGTGCGGCAGTACCAGGTGTTCATCGATGTGCCGCAGGAGCGGTTGCAGGCGCTCGGCATGTCGCTCACCGACATTTCCCGCATCGTGGCGCAAAGCAGCCTCGACAGTCCGGCTGGCTCGGTCGAGACCGCCCAGGAACAGGTGCGGGTGCGCACCGTGGGGCAGAACTACGACCAGCAGGATTTCGAGAACATCGTGCTGCGCACGCGACCCGACGGCACCATTCTGCGACTGGGCGACGTAGCGACGATCACCGACGGGTTTGAAGACAACGACCTGGTCACCCGCTTCAACGGCCAGCCTGCCGCCTTCGTCGATGTCTACCGCACCTCTGACGAGCGGGTTCTGGATGTTGCCGATGCGGCCAAGACCTATCTCGAGCGGGAATCCGCGCGCGTCCTGCCTCCTGGCGTCAGCTATGCCATCTGGGATGACGGTTCCGAACTGTTCAACGATCGCCTGACCTTGCTGCTGAAGAACGCAGGCATCGGTCTTTTGCTGGTGCTGGCGGCACTGACGCTGTTTCTCGACGTGCGGCTGGCCTCGTGGACTGCAGTCGGCATCGGGGCCACCTTCGTCGGTGCGATCTTCCTGATCGAGCAGATGGGCACGAGCATCAACATGTTCTCGCTGTTCGGCTTCATTATCGCGCTGGGACTGGTGGTGGATGACGCGGTTGTCGTGGGCGAGAACATCTATTCAGAGCGCGAGCGCGGACGGTCCGGCCTTGGCGCGGCCATCGCCGGGGCGCAGCGCGTAAAGGTGCCGGTGGTGTTCGCGGTTGCCACCACCATTGTGGCATTTTCGCCCCTGCTGGCGGTTGGCGGCACGATCGGCAAGGTCCTCTCCGATATCCCGCTGGTGGTGATTGCCGTGCTCAGCCTGTCACTGGTCGAGGCTCTGCTTATCCTGCCATTTCATCTCAGCCACCTGCCTGCCGCGGGAACACACACGACAAACAAGTTTCGGGCTCGCCTTGAAGCTGTCCAGCGCGGTTTCGACCGCTATCTCCAGAACTTCATCGACGGTCCACTCGATCGCGGTCTGAAGCTTGCTGTCAACATGCCCTATCTGGTGCTGGCGGGGGCAGTGGCACTTTTGATTGTGGTGGGAGCGTTGGTGCCAGCAGGTATCATCAAGGTACAGTTCTTCCCCGAAATCGAGGCTGACGTGGTGGCCGCATCAATCGAGATGCCTGCCGGAACCTCGATCGAACGCACCGCGCTCGTGACCGATCGGATCGAGCAGGCAGCGGAGCGGGCGTTGAGCCGCTTCTCTGATGAGGAAGAAGGCCATGACGATATCTTCGAAGCTTCCTACACTACCATCGGCCTGATTGCCTCGGGAGCCAACCCGATCAACAACAACCAGACCCTGCAATCCAATGTTGCCAATGTACAGATCGGGCTCATTCCCTCAGCTGAGCGTGACTTTACTGCGACCGAGTTTGAGCAGGCCTGGCGCGAGGAAATGGGCCAGATTTCCGAGGCACGTTCGATCTCCATAAGTTCCAGCCTCATCTCGGCCGGCGCGCCGGTGAACGTACGCGTTTCGCATCCCGATCGCGAGGTGCTGGAGGAAGCGACATCGCGGCTGATGGTGGAGCTTGGCAAGGTGGCCGGCACCTACGATGTCGAAAGCGACCAGGATGATGGCGTGCGGCAGGTCGATCTCACCCTCAAACCCTCTGCCCGCACGCTCGGAATCACCTTGCAGGATCTGGCGGGACAGGTGCGAGCGGCCTTCTTCGGGGCCGAGGCGGTGCGCGTGCAACGCGGACGTGAAGACGTGCGCGTCTATGTTCGCCTGCCCGAAGATCAGCGCGATTCCGTGCCGGATATCGGCAACTACCGCGTGCGCGTACCCGGCGGGCAGGTGCCGCTGTCGAGCCTGGCCGACATATCCATCACCAACGCGCCGACATCGATCCAGCGCGAGGACGGCTTCCGCATCCACACTGTCACCGCCGATCTCGACACCGACGTGGTCACCAGCCAGGAAATGGCCACCTTGCTGGAAGGCGAGTTGTTGCCCGCCATCGCCGCGGACTATCCGGAATTGCAGTTCGAATTCGGCGGGGAACAGGAACAGCAGCAGGAAAGCTTTGGCGATATCGGCGGAGCATTCCTGCTGGCGCTGGCGGGAATCTATGCCCTGCTGGCAATCCCATTCAGGTCCTATGTCCAGCCCTTCGTGATCATGGCGGCGATCCCCTTCGGTGCGATCGGTGCGTTGATCGGCCACCTGTTGCTGGGTATCTCGTTGGGTATCGTCTCCATGTTCGGGATTATTGCCCTGTCCGGCGTGGTCATCAACGGCGGGTTGGTGTTGATCGACTTCATGAACGAGAACCTTGAAAATGGCATGGAGCGCAAGGCCGCCATCATCGATGCCGCCAAGTCGCGCTTCCGCCCCATCATCCTGACCGCGATCACCACCTTCCTGGGCGTCGCACCGATCACTTTCGAGACCAACCTGCAGGCACAGTTCCTGATCCCGATGTCAGCCAGCCTGGGTTTCGGCATCCTGTTCGGCACGCTGATGCAGCAACTGCTGGTGCCTGCGCTGGCCATCCTGCAGATGCGCGCGGTGGACCGGTTCAAGCGCTGGTTTGGGCGTGGCGAGGATCAGCCCGGAGAATTGGCGGGCGCTTCGTCGTAGACCAGGCGGAAGCCGACATTGCTGGCCCCCAGCGCCGGGTCGCGCCCGATGCGCGCCGCAGGACGGTAGCGACGGCAATAGTTGGGCGCGCACAGGTAACTGCCGCCCTTGGTCACGCGTGACGGGAAGTTGGGGTTCAGCGGATCGTAGGCGGCGTTCTCGCCGGGCCCGCGCGGGTTGTCGCTATCCTCGGGATCATGGCCGGGGCGGTAGAAGTCGATGGTCATTTCCCAGACATTGCCGATCATGTCGTAGAGGCCAAAGGCGTTGGGCTCGTAGCAGCCGACAGGGGCGATATCGCGATAGCCGTCGCTCTCGTCGTTGAAGGCCGGAAACACGCCTTGCCAGCTGTTCGCCTCGGACGGCTGCTCGGTGTAGTTGCCCTGCCCTGCTCGGGCGGCGAATTCCCATTCCGCTTCGGTCGGCAGGCGGCCACCGCGCCATTGGGCATAGGCGAGCATGTCCTGGTAGGCGAGGTGGACGACGGGCTCTTCCGGCACGAAATCGGGGCCTTCGGGGCCGTAGGGCTTCTGCCAGCTGGCACCCGGCAGGTATTTCCACCAGTCGGCGTAGCGACTGCTCGGCCTTTCGGGGGCCACGAACACGGCAGAGCCGGGTTGCAGCATCTCGCGCGGAATCTGGTCTTCGGGCACGGCAAACAGCGCCGGATCGACGGGCTTTTCCGCCAGCGTGACATAGCCGGTCGCCTCCACGAATGCCGCGAACTGGCGATTGGTGACCTCGTGCGGATCGATCCAGAAGCGGCCCACCGTCGTTGCACGCACGGGACCTTCTTCCGCAGGATAGACGTCATCCTGCCCCATCGCGAAGGTCCCGCCGGCAAGCGCGACTGGGGCCTCGTCGGGCACGCCACATGTACGCTCCGCAATCGGGGTCGTCGGATCCTGTCCGGAAGGCTGGTCGGCGCACGCGACCAGCGCGAGAAGGATGACCGCTGGCGCAGTCATTGCGCGGGAATGATCCGGTCTGTGCCGTTTCATCTCATGTCCTCTCCCGGGATTTGGTGCCGCGCACAGTGCAGTCAGGCATAGTCCATGCCAAGCCCGGCTGCATAGTCGTCGTGAAAAAAGTACCTGTGCGCCGCAATTTCAGCGATTGAGACATGTGCAAGCAGGTGTTACCGGAACGCCATGTCTGCTTGTGACACCTGTCTTGTCCGCAACCGTGCGATCTGTGCCGGTCTCGATAATGAGGAACTGGCAACACTCAACACCATGGGACGTCGCCGCAAGCTGGAGCCGGGCGAGCCCCTGATCTGGGAAGGAGACGAGTCGGTACTCGTCGCCAATGTGATAGAGGGCGTGCTCAAGTTGTCTTCGGCCACCGAAGACGGGCGCGAACAGATTGTCGGCGTGGTCTATCCCGCCGATTTCATCGGACGACCGTTTGCTGGGGCAGCAGGCCATTCGGTGACCGCCCTGACCGAAGCGCGCGTGTGCGTGTTTGCCCGGGCCGATTTCGATCGTTTCGCGTCCGAGCACCCGAGGCTGGAGCACAAGCTGCTCGAACGCACGCTGGGCGAGCTGGATCGTACGCGCAAGTGGATGGTGCTGCTGTCGCGCAAGACGGCGCAGGAAAAGGTCGCGACCTTTCTGCTGGAAATGTCCGAAAGGCTTCTGGAAACCGGCTGCGATCACGTGCCGGGCATGCCGCTGAGGGCGTTCGACCTGCCGTTTTCTCGGCAGCAGGTGGCAGACGTGCTGGGGCTGACGATCGAGACGGTCAGTCGCCAAATGACCATGCTCAAGCGCGATGGCGTGATCGGATTGCCAACGCGCCGTTCGGTCGAGATTATCGACCGAACGGCGCTGGAGGACATTGCCGGCTAGGCCGGGCGAACCCGGCCAGCCGATATATCAGAAGCGGAAGCCAACGCCCGCGCTGAGCACCCACGGATCGAGGTTGTGCTCGGTCTCGATCACCGGCGTGCCATTGGCGAACCAGGTCGCCGTGGTGCCAATGAAATATCGCTTGGCGTCCACCGACAGAAAGGCATTCTCGCTTACCGGCACGTCGACACCGGCCTGCAGCACGAAACCGAATTCGTCGCTGAGCGAGAAATCGTCGGCACCGAGGGCAACTGCTGCTGCACCGGGCTCGTCATCCAGCCAGATGAAGTAGGCGACACCCGCGCCGACATAAGGCGAGATGCCACCGGCGTTAAGATGGACCTTGCCGGTAACCGTGGCGGGCAGCAGCAGGGCATCGGAAACGAGCTCTGCACCCGGCGCGCCGGCAACGGCGTCAACATCGTGCTGGGTCACGCAGCAGATCGTCTCGATCGAGAAATTGTTGGCGACGAAATATTCGATCGCGACGGTCGGAACGACATTGTCATTCGCTTCGGTCTGGGTGCCGGCGGGAAGGCCGACGAGGTCGAGATTGACCTGGTCGATTTCGCCATCGGGCAGCACGGCGGTGCCCAGTACCTTGACCTGGATATCTCCGGCTTCCTGCGCAGCGGCAGGCAGCGCAGCCAGTCCGGCGGCAGCGGCGAGGGCAACTCCACACGCCTTCGAAACCATAGCAGTCTTCATTTAAACATCTCCATCATCGCCGCCATGGCCGTCCGATTCGAGACCCCTTTCGCGGCGAGAGGATATGTGCGACGAATGCGATACGGGGGCTTTGATCCAACGCAATTTTCGCGAACTAATATTTCTTTTCATGGAAATGTTGTTTTTGACGTGGATCAACGCTTCCCATACCGAACCGACGCAGAGACGGGCCGTTCTCAAGGGATCGAATCATGGACGCAACACTCACTAGGACCGGTATCTGGTTCGCAATCCTCCTGTTCTGCCTGGCCGCGTTGGCCAATGCGCACGACAGTCTGTTCTCCGCCCACATGCTGATCGTTTCGATCGCGGCCTTCATCGGCCTGATCGCATCGGTCTGGACCACCGAATTTGACGCCAGGACGCGCGACGTGCTGCGCCTGCCGGCTGACGATTCGCGTTATGACGACGATCCGGTGCGCTGGGGCGTGATCGCAACCGTGTTCTGGGGCATTGCCGGCTTTGCCGCAGGCCTGTTCATCGCCTTACAGCTGGTCTGGCCGGAGCTGAATTTCGAACCCTATCTCAATTTCGGACGCGTTCGCCCGCTGCACACCAGCGCGGTGATCTTCGCCTTTGGCGGTAACGCGCTGATCGCCACCAGCTTCTATGTCGTGCAGCGCACCTGCCGCGCGCGACTGGCTTTCCCGGGTCTCGCCCGGTTCGTGTTCTGGGGCTACCAGTTGTTCATCGTGCTGGCTGCGACCGGCTATCTGCTGGGCGTCACGCAGAGCCGCGAATATGCCGAGCCCGAATGGTACGTGGACCTGTGGCTGACCATCGTCTGGGTGGCCTACCTGCTGGTGTTCGTGGGCACGATCATGAAGCGCAAGGAGCCGCATATCTATGTGGCCAACTGGTTCTACCTGGCCTTCATCCTGACCATCGCCATGCTGCACATCGTCAACAATCTGGCGGTGCCGGTCAGTTTCCTGGGCGCGAAGAGCTATTCGCTGTTCTCCGGTGTACAGGACGCGCTGACGCAGTGGTGGTATGGCCATAACGCGGTGGGTTTCTTCCTCACCGCCGGCTTCCTCGCCATGATGTACTACTTCGTGCCGAAGCAGGCTGAACGCCCGGTCTACAGCTATCGCCTGTCGATCATCCACTTCTGGTCGCTGATCTTCCTTTACATCTGGGCGGGGCCGCACCACCTGCACTATACTGCGCTGCCCGACTGGGCGCAGACGCTGGGGATGGTGTTCTCGATCATGCTGTGGATGCCCAGCTGGGGCGGCATGATCAACGGCCTGATGACGCTGAACGGCGCATGGGACAAGATTCGCACCGACCCGATCATCCGCATGATGGTGATGGCGCTGGCCTTCTACGGGATGAGCACCTTCGAAGGGCCGATGCTGTCGATCAAGAGCGTGAACTCGCTGTCGCACTACACCGACTGGACCATTGGCCACGTGCACTCCGGCGCGCTGGGGTGGAACGGCATGATTACCTTTGCCGCAGTCTACTTCCTGGTGCCGCGCCTGTGGAGGCGTGAACGCCTCTACAGTCTGCGCATGGTCAACTGGCACTTCTGGCTCGCGACCGTCGGCATCGTGTTCTACGCCGCCTCCATGTGGGTGGCGGGCGTGACCCAGGGCCTGATGTGGCGCGAGTACGATCCCAACACCGGCTATCTGGTGAACAGCTTCGTCGACACCGTTGCCGCGCTGCACCCGATGTACCTGCTGCGTGCCCTTGGCGGCGTGCTCTACCTCTCGGGCGCCGTTATCATGGTGGTCAACGTCTGGATGACCATCGCCGGCAAGCTTCGCACCGAAGCCCCGATGACCGAAACTCCGTATGACGAAGAGGCTGATCGCCCCGCCGTCGCCGTTCCCGCCGAATGAAAGCTACGGACATGACCACTGAAAACGAACCCAAGTCCGCACCGCCACTGTCCGAAACGTCGCCCGATGTCGCAGCAACGGTGAAGGGTCACGCAAAGCTGGAGCGTAATGTCACCCTGCTGGGCGCCGCGGCGCTCGTGACGGTGGCGATCGGCGGCATCGTGGAGATCGCTCCGCTGTTCTGGATCGACAACACCATCGAGGAAGTGGAGGGCATGCGTCCCTACACCCCGCTGGAGCAGGCCGGACGCGACATCTACATCCGCGAAGGTTGCTACGTCTGCCACAGCCAGATGATCCGTCCGTTCCGCGACGAGGTGGAACGCTACGGCCACTACTCGCTGGCGGCGGAAAGCATGTACGACCACCCCTTCCAGTGGGGCTCCAAGCGTACCGGGCCTGACCTGGCGCGCGTGGGTGGCCGTTATTCGGACGAATGGCACGTGCAGCACCTCACCGATCCGCAGGCCGTGGTGCCCGAAAGCATCATGCCGCAATATGGCTTCCTTGCAGACAACACCCTGCACGTTCCCGATGTCGAGGAAACGCTGCGCACGCTGCAGATCGTCGGCGTTCCCTATTCGGACGAAGACGTGGCCCAGGCCGAGCAGGACTTGATCGCCCAAGCCGATCCCGACGTGACGGCGGGCGATCTGGAGGAACGCTATCCCGGCGCGCAGGTGCGTGACTTCGATGGCGATCCCTCCCGCGTCACCGAAATGGACGCCCTCGTCGCCTATCTGCAGATGCTCGGCACGCTGGTCGATGTGAACAGTGCCGCCGCGCAGGAGGAACTGGCAACGGAGACCGGTCGGTGAACGATCCCGAGATCTACCACTTCTTGCGGGAACTGGCGGACAGCTGGGGCCTGCTGGCAATGGTGCTGCTGTGGCTGGGCTTTGCGCTCTGGGCTTTCCGTCCCAGCGCAAGGGACCACCACCGCGATGCTGCAAACATGATTTTCAAGGACGAGAACGATGGGTAACAAGCGCGTCGACGAACCCACTGGCACCGAATTTGTCGGCCACGAATGGGACGGCATCGAGGAGCTGAACACGCCGCTGCCGCGCTGGTGGCTGTGGACCTTCTATGCCACCTGCATCTGGGCGCTGGGCTATGTCATCCTGTTCCCCGCCTGGCCATTGATCGAGAAGGGTACCGAAGGCGTGCTCGGCTGGACCAGCCGCAGTCAGCTGGCTGAGGAAATGCGCCTTGCCGATGAATCGCGTGCGTCCGTGCGCGAGGAGATCGCCGCAACCCCGTTGAGCCAGCTGGCCGACAATCCCGTACTGATGCAGCAGGCCGTGGCCGGTGGCCGCGCAGCATTCCAGGTCAACTGCATCCAGTGCCATGGCTCTGGCGCTGCCGGCAGCCAGGAACTGGGCTATCCCAACCTGAATGACGACGACTGGCTGTGGGGCGGCGATATAGACGCCATTCATTACACGCTGCAGCACGGCATCCGCCAGCAGGGCGATTCCGCGACGCGCACCAGTGCCATGCCCAGCTTCGATGGCATCCTTGATGCCCAGCAGCTTGAGGCCACGGTCGATCACGTGCTGTCACTCAGCGGCCAGGCGCAGCCCAATGCGCAGGGCGCAGAGCTTTACGACCAGAATTGTGCTATCTGTCACGGAGCAGATGGTACGGGCCTGCGCGAGTTCGGCGCGCCCAACCTTGCCGATGCTATCTGGCTGCGGGGGAGCAGCCGGGAAGCGGTCGCGACGCAGATCCTCAATCCGCGCATGGGCATGATGCCCAAGTGGGGGGATCGTCTCGACCCGGTTACCATCAATATGCTGGCCGCTTATGTCCACTCGCTCGGGGGAGGTGAAGACCTGGTAGAGGTCGCCGAAGAACCCGAGGTAACAACCGATGAACAGTCCTGACCCTGAACTGCACCACAGCCTGCTAGGCACCTACCAGGCTCGCAAGAAGGTCCATCCCCAACGGATCGACGGCTTTTTCCGTCGCTTCAAATGGCTGATCATGGTCGTCACCCTGGCGATCTATTACGGCACGCCGTGGGTTCGCTGGGACCGTGGGCCCTATGCGCCAGACCAGGCAGTGCTGATCGACCTGGCCAATCGCCGGTTTTACATGTTCAACATCGAAATCTGGCCGCACGAATTCTATTTCGTCGCCGGATTGCTGATCATGGCGGGCATCGGGCTGTTCCTTGTCACCAGCATGGTGGGGCGTGCCTGGTGCGGCTATGCTTGCCCGCAGACGGTGTGGACCGACCTGTTCCAGCATGTCGACCGCTTCGTTGACGGCGATCGCAACAAGCGCATGAAGCTGGATGCTGCGCCGTGGACCGCTTCCAAGATCACGCGGCGGCTGTTCAAGTGGGCGATCTACCTTGTCATCGCCTTCTGGACCGGCGGCGCGTGGATCATGTATTTCGCCGATGCACCCACTCTCGTAGTCGATTTCTGGTCGCTGGAGGCGCCCTTCGTGGCCTATGCCACAGTGGGCATCCTGACTGCCACCACCTTCATTTTCGGCGGCTTCATGCGCGAGCAGGTGTGCATCTACATGTGCCCTTGGCCGCGCATCCAGACGGCGATGATGGACGAGAAGTCGCTTACCGTCACCTACAAGGACTGGCGCGGTGAACCGCGCGGTAGCGTGAAGAAGGCGGAAAAGAACCCCGGCGAGTATGGCGACTGCATCGACTGTAACCAGTGCGTGGCGGTCTGCCCCACCGGCTGGGACATCCGCAAGGGACCGGATATCTCGTGCATCACCTGCGCGCTGTGCATCGATGCCTGCGACCGGGTGATGGAAGAGGTTGGTCGCCCGCGCGGGCTGATCGACTATCTCACGCTGGAAGACTCCGAAGGCGAAATGAAAGGACAGGATCATCGTCCGACCTGGAAGAAGATTCTGCGTCCTCGTTCGATCCTGTACTTCTTCGTCTGGTCCGGCATCGGCCTTGGCTTGCTGTTTGCCCTTGGCGCGCGCAGTCATACCGAGATCAACGCGGCACCCGACCGCAACCCGCCCTACATGCTGATGAGCGATGGCTCCGTGCGCAACAACTACACGGTGAAGCTGCGCAACATGGAAGCGCGCCCGCGCACCATGCGCGTGGGGATCGAAGGACTGGCAGGGGCCACCATGTGGTCCGACACCATGGCCAATGAAGATGCTGCCCGCACTATCGACGTTGACGTGCCTGCCGATGCCACGCAGACCGTGCGCATCTACGTGAGGGCGCCGCAGGGTACCGATGCGCAGGACTTCAGCCTCTCGGTTGTCTCGCTGGACGAACAGGCTGAAACCGATGCCGTGGAAACCCGCTTTGTTACGCCCGGAGGAGAATGATGGGACAGAGGTCGCCAAGACGTTTCACCGGCTGGCATATGACCGGTATCCTCGTCGCCTTCTTCGGTACGGTGGCGGCGGTCAACGTGACCATGGCGGGTTTCGCCACCTCCACCTTCGGCGGAGTGGTGGTGGAGAACTCCTACGTCGCCAGCCAGGAATTCAACGGCTGGCTGGAGGAAGCACGCGAAAGCGAGCGGCTTGGCTGGGACGTCGTCACCACCTGGCGGCCTGACGGGCGGCTGGTGCTGTCGGTCAGCGATGCGCCCGACTACATTCAGGCCGAGGCCACGGCGCGGCATCCCTTGGGCCGCATGCCTGACCAGGCGTTGACCTTCTACCGCATTGGCGAAAACACTTATCTTTCCCACGATCCCTTGCCTGAAGGGCGCTGGACCGTCCGGCTGGAACTGACCAGCGGCAGCTCCACCTGGCGGCGGGAAGACGACTTGTCGTGAACGCGCAGCCCAGCATTGCCGATGAACGGACCTGCGTTCTCGCGGTGCCGGGAATGCACTGCGCGGGCTGCATGAGCAAGGTCGAGCGCGGGCTGATGGATCACGACGGCGTGCTGGCCGCGCGGGTCAACCTGTCGTCGCGCATGGTCACGGTCACTCATGATGAAAGCGTGGACGAGGACGATCTCACCCGCTTCATCGCCGATGTCGGTTTCGAGGCGCAGCCGCGCCGCAACCAGGCGCAAAAGCCATACAGTGCGGTAAAGCCGCTGCTCGCTCCGCTGGCGGTGGCAGCCTTTGCCGCAATGAACGTCATGCTGCTGTCGGTCAGTGTGTGGTCCGGCGCGGAAGGCTCCACACGTGAGCTGTTCCACTGGATTTCGGCGCTGATTGCTCTGCCTGCCATCGGCTTTGCCGGTCGGCCCTTCTTCAAGTCCGCCTGGGGCGCGCTGCGGCGCGGCACCACCAACATGGACGTGCCGATTTCGCTGGGTGTCATCATCGCCGCTGCACTGAGTCTGTACGAGACATGGGTGGGCGGGGCGCATGCCTGGTTCGACGGCGCGCTGATGTTGCTCACGTTCCTGCTGGCGGGCCGCGTGCTTGATGCGATGATGCGCGACAAGGCGCGCAGCGGGGTAGAGGCGCTGGTCAGCCAGGCTGCGCGCGGTGCGCAGGTGGTGGGCTCGGATGGCGCGCTCAGCTACATCCCTTCGGAAGACCTGCAACCGGGCATGGTGATGCGCGTGGCGACGGGCGAACGCCTGGCCGCCGATGGCGAGATCATTTCCGGGCGCAGCGCCTTCGACCAGTCGCTGCTGACGGGCGAAAGCGAACCGGTGCCGCTGGGAACGGGCGAGGAGGCCTTGGCCGGCACGCTCAACCTTGAAGCGCCGGTGGAAGTGCGCGTCAGCAGCGCCGGGCGGGACACGACGCTGGCCGAAATTGCGCGGCTGATGGAAGCCAGCACGCAGGATCGCAGCCGCTATGTCCGTATCGCCGACCGCGCGGCGCGGCTGTATGCCCCGGCTGTCCATTCGCTCGCCCTGCTGACCGTGGTCGGCTGGCTGGTGGCAGGCGCGAGCCTTTACGAAGCGCTGGTGATTGGGGTCGCCGTGCTGATCATCACCTGTCCCTGCGCGCTGGGCCTTGCGGTGCCGGTGGCGCAGGTGGTGGCCAGCGGCGCGCTGATGCGCGCCGGGATCATGGTGAAGGACGGCTCTGCCTTCGAACGCTTGGCCAGCGTAGACCGCGCGCTGCTCGACAAGACCGGCACCCTGACACTGGGCCGCCCGGTGCCCGATGCGCAGGCGCTGGCCATGCTGTCGCCCGAGGAGGCGGGCATTGCCCTGGCGCTAGCTTCGCACAGCCGCCACCCGCTGTCGCGGGCAATGGAAAAGGCGCTCCTGACCAGGGGCGTCGCGCCAGCCACGCTTGCCGATGTGGCAGAGCGTGCGGGCGATGGTGTGTTTGCCACCTTCAAAGGCCGCGCCGTGGCTCTGAAACGCCCCGAGAGTGGCGGCACCACCGCAGTGCTACTGAAGACGGGGGAAGGGCCCGACCGCCTGATCCCGATTGCCGATGCCCTGCGGCCCGATGCGCGCGAGGCGATTGCAGCGCTGGAAGGGCAGGGGATCGAATGTTCCATCCTGTCCGGCGACGGTGAAAAGGCCGTGGCCGGTGTTGCCGAACAGGCTGACTTGCCTGCGCAGGCCAATGCCCGTCCGGCAGACAAGCAGGCGCTGGTGGCACAGCTGCGCGCTTCCGGTCGCAAGGTGCTGATGGTGGGTGACGGGCTGAACGATGGCCCTGCGCTGGCAGCGGCCGATGCCTCTATCGCGCCGGGTTCGGCCAGCGACGTGGGCCTGCAGGCGGCCGATTTCGTGTTCGTGCAGGATTCGCTTTCCGCCCTGCCGCGCACCGTGCGCGCCGCCCGCAAGACGTTGCAGGTGGTGAAGCAGAACTTTGCCCTTGCCATCATCTACAATATCTTTGCCGTGCCGCTGGCGATTGCCGGGCTGGTGACGCCGCTGATCGCGGCCGTGGCGATGTCTGCCAGTTCGCTGCTGGTGGTCGCCAATTCGCTGCGCCTGGCCCGAGCAGCCAAATATGGGGCGGCCAAGTGAACGGCGTGCTGTTCCTCCTGCCGATCGCCCTGTTCCTGGGCGCGCTTGGTCTTGCGGCATTCTTCTGGGCGCTGCGCAACAACCAGTTCGACGATCCCGAGGGCGCCGCTGCGCGCATCCTGATCGATGACGAAGAGAAGGACGAGGACGCATGAGCGTGCTGGCAGAAGCAATCGGCATCGTTGCCCTCGTGCCCGCCATGGCCGGACCCATCAGTCTGCCTGACGAAGGTGGCCCTGCCGACCTGATTGTGGCGCTGTGCCAGGGCGGCAGCTTCGTCATCCCGGTCAACAATGACAGCGTACCTACCGCGCCTGCTACCGTGTGCTGCGCCAAGGGGTGCCACCGGCGCGACAAGCGCGGAGTCGTTGATCCAGAACAATGATCGTAGGCTGAGGGTTTTCTAGCAAGGCTGGCATGTGGCCATATCATCCCCGACTGCTCGAGGTGCCCGTACCGCGCTATACGAGCTTTCCCACTGCGGCAGAGTTCGCTGACGACATCGGTCCGGCGGACCTTGCCGATGCGATTTCCACCGCCTCGGGAGAGGTTTCGCTCTATATCCACATTCCCTTTTGCGAGAAGATCTGCTGGTATTGCGGCTGCAACACCGCCGCTGCCAATCGCAAGCAGCGCCTGGACAGCTATCTCGAAGCGCTGCACCGCGAGATCGCATTGGTTGCAGCGCTGCTGCCTGCCAATTCGCGGGTTACGCGGGTCGCCTTTGGCGGGGGAAGCCCCAACGCACTGGCACCAGTCGACTTCGTGCGACTGTTCAACCAGCTGGTCGTCAAGTTCCCGCTCGAGAAGCCCACCGTTTCGGTAGAGCTTGATCCGCGCAACCTGACGGATGGTTGGCAGGCGGTCCTGGCCGGTGTCGGTGCCACCCATGCCAGCATGGGCGTACAGACCTTTGCCCCGCGGCTGCAGGAAGCGATCGGCCGGGTGCAGCCGCTGGAGATGATCGAACGCGGCGTGGAAATCTTGCGCGGCGCCGGCATTACCTCGATGAATTTCGACCTGATGTACGGTCTGCCGGGCCAGACCATGGATGACCTGACGGATTCGCTGGCCCATGCCCGCCAGTTCGCGGCCGATCGCATCGCGCTGTTCGGCTATGCTCACGTGCCGTCGATGTTCCCCCGCCAGAGGCAAATCGACGACAGCAACCTGCCGGGTAACGAAGCGCGTTTCAACATGGCGGCAGAGGGCCATCGCCAGCTGACCGAGGCCGGCTACCAGGCGATCGGGTTCGATCATTTCGCGCTGCCCGGTGATCCGCTGGCCGTGGCTGCCCGTGAAGGCAAGCTGCGGCGCAACTTCCAGGGCTTTACTGAAGACCAGGCCCCTGTGCTGATCGGGCTTGGCGCGTCGGCGATCAGTTCCTTCCCCAGCCTGCTGGCCCAGAACGAGAAAAACTCGGGTCGCTACCGTATGCTGCTGTCGCAGGGCAGCCTGACGGCCACGCGCGGGAAACGTCGCAGCATCGCCGATCGACGCTGCGGCGCGATCATTGAGGAACTGCTGTGTCGAGGACGCGCGCGGGTGGACAGCACCGCGCTGGCGGCTGCGCGCGAGCGGCTGACCCCCTATCTCGAGGCCGGGCTGTGCTCGCTCGATAACGGTTATGTCACCATTGGCGAGCATGCCGTGCCCTATGCCCGCAGCATTGCCGCGGCCTTCGATCCCTATCGCCAGCAAAGCGCGCGCAAGTTCAGTTCCGCGATCTGATCGCGGCTGGCGCGCGCACCGCCTGCCGCGCTTCACCATCATGGAAAGCCACCGCCCAAAAGAAAGGGCCCCGCGCTTACCTCGCGAGGCCCAAGTAGGTCAGGGAGGGTCGGTAAAGGTCAGGCGCCGACCGTCGCCCGGTTCTCCAGCAGTACCGTTGCCGCTGCCGTATTGGAGATCGGCACGTGGTAGTTGCTGGCAAGTTCGCGCACACTGCCATGCATGGCTCCGCGTGCGGCAATCCAGTTGAGAATCTCGACGCCCTGGCTGCCCGCCAGTTCGACTATGTCGAGCGTGTCGTGCTGCAGCAGGCTTTCGGGATCGGGCGCAAGGTTGCGCAGGCAGAACTTGTCGTAATCGACGTTGATATGGCCCGCACGCTCGCCTTCGAGTTGGTGCGACAGGCCGCCCGTGCCGAATACCACGACCTTTTCGTCGCTATTGAAGCTTTCGATGGCCTTGCCCACGGCCTTGCCCAGATCATAGCAGCGCTTGGGGCTGGGCAGCGGGTGCTGCACCGTGTTGATCGCAATCGGCACCAGCCTGATGGTGAAGGGCTCGTCACCCGGCCAGCACAGTTCGAACGGCACGGCCACGGCGTGGTCCACCAGCATCGACTGGCAGGTGACGGGATCGAACTCGTTTTCCACGACCTGCTCGATGATGTGCCAGGACAGATCGGTATGTCCGGGATAGGGGCGCTGGAAGGCGATGCCCCAGCCTTCGTCCTCGTGCCTGTATTCTGGCGCTGCGCCAATGGCGAAGGTCGGCATCTTGTCGAGGAAGAAGTTCAGCCCATGATCGTTGTAGAACACCACGGCGACATCGGGCTTTTCCGCTGCGAGCCATTTGTGGACCGGGTTGAAACCGTCGAAAAACGGCTTCCAGTAAGGATCCTGCTGCAGGCCCCTGGCAATGGCATTGCCGATGCCGGGCACGTGGCTGGTGAAGATACCTCCGATGATCTCGCTCACGCCCCGATCCTTTCATCATCGGCCACGTGGGTTTCGGTCATCCCGTGGCTCATCAGGTTGGCCTTGAAGTCTTCCAGCGACATGCCGGTCTGCAATGCGCCCAAGTCCTGTACGTTAAGGCCGAGGATGCCGGCCAGCTTGGCGAGATAATAGACGTTGCCGCCTGCCGCGAGCATGGCCAGCACATCACGATCACGCACCGCCTTGCGCTGGTCTTCGGTCAGGTTGAAGCGGTCCATGTAAGCCTCTTCGTCTTCGACGAAACTGGCGCGGTTCTCGGCGTTGTTGAAAGAATAGCACATGGCATTGATGGCATAGCCAGCCTGCGCCGCGTTTCCATCGAACACCAGCGTGCCCGGAATGGCGCGTTTCCCCTCTCTGACGAGCTTCGAAAACGGAAGCATTTCAGGTCTCCTTAAATTGCGCAGTTTCTTCTGCCCGGGCAGCAGAGGACATGCATTGTGCCAAATCAAAATTGTTGTCCAAGATGACGGAACCTTCGCTTCGAACGCCTTCGCCTGGCCTCGCGTCAGGGAAGAAGCGCGGAAATCCCGGGGTCAAACGGCTGGCAGGCGCGCCGCAGATGCGATAGCCTCTCGCTAGGGCGCACCAAGAGGCGTGGACAGGGAGAATCCGATGGACGAGCCTGACAGCAAGCGGGCTGACGGCGACGAGGCGCGAGTCGACGCGAACGACCAAGTCGAGTCGCATCGCGCCTACTGGCACGCCAACCTGCGCCTGCTCGGGGTGCTTATGACGATCTGGTTCGCCGTCTCTTTCGGCGCGGGCATCCTTTTCCGGTCGTTCCTCGACCAGTTCAGCATCGGCGGATACCCGTTGGGCTTCTGGTTTGCCCAGCAGGGCGCGATCTACGTCTTCCTGATCCTGATCGCCGTCTATGTGGTGGTGATGCACCGGATCGACCGCAAGTTCGATCTCGACGACGACGAGGATTGAGGCGTCGACCATGGAAACGCAGACGCTCATCTACCTGTTCGTAGGCGCAAGTTTCGCGCTGTATATTGCCATCGCTATCTGGAGCCGTGCAGGCTCCACGTCCGAGTTCTACGTTGCCGGCGGCGGCGTGAACCCGGTGGTGAACGGCATGGCCACGGCTGCCGACTGGATGAGCGCGGCCAGCTTCATCTCAATGGCGGGCCTGATCGCCTTTCTTGGCTATGACGGCAGCGTCTACCTGATGGGCTGGACCGGTGGATACGTGCTGCTGGCACTGCTGCTGGCGCCATACCTGAGGAAGTTCGGCGAGTTCACCGTGCCCGACTTCATCGGCACGCGGTATTACTCGAAGGCCGCGCGCGTGGTGGCGGTCATCTGCCTGATCTTCATCAGCTTCACCTATATCGCAGGCCAGATGCGCGGCGTGGGCATCGTGTTCAGCCGCTTTCTCGACGTGCCGATCCTGTGGGGCGTGGTGATCGGCATGGGCATCGTCTTCATCTATGCCGTGCTGGGCGGGATGAAGGGCATCACCTACACGCAGGTTGCGCAGTACTGTGTGCTGATCTTCGCCTACATGGTGCCTGCCTTCTTCATCAGCTTCATGCTGACGGGCAACCCGATCCCGGCGCTGGGGCTGGGCAGCGAAGTGAACGATGGCAGCGGTCTCTACGTGCTGCAAAAGCTCGACCTGGTGCTGACCGACCTTGGCTTTGCCGCCTATACCGACGGCAGCAAGTCAATGATCGACGTGTTCTGCATCACCATGGCGCTGATGGTGGGCACGGCGGGCCTGCCGCATGTGATCGTGCGTTTCTTCACTGTTCCGAAGGCCAGCGATGCGCGCAAGTCCGCCTTCTGGGCGCTGGTGTTCATTGCGCTGCTCTACACCACGGCGGGGCCGGTGGGCGCTTTTGCGCGGCTCAACTTCACCCAGACGGTGAACGAGCAGGAATATTCGCAGGCACCCGAATGGTTCACCAACTGGGAAGCCAACGACCTGATCGCCTGGCGCGACAAGAATTTCGACGGGCGCATGCAATATCGTCCGGGCGAACCTTTTGGAGGGGCGCCGGTCTTCATCGAGGGCGAGACGGGCCTTTCGGGCGAGCGGCTGGTGGAGAACCCCACCACCAACAATGACAACGAGGTCTATGTCGACCGCGACATCATGGTGCTGGCCAACCCCGAGATCGCAATTCTGCCCGGCTGGGTGATCGCGCTGGTGGCCGCAGGCGGCCTTGCGGCAGCGCTATCCACGGCGGCGGGCCTGCTGCTGGTGATCTCGTCCAGCGTCAGCCATGACTTGCTGAAGCAGACCTTCCGCCCGAAGATAACCGAGAAGGGCGAACTTCGCGCCGCCCGCATCGCGGCCACGGCAGCGATCGTGGTGGCGGGCTATCTCGGCGTCTATCCGCCCGGCTGGGTGGCGCAGGTGGTGGCCTTTGCTTTTGGCCTTGCCGCTGCCAGCCTGTTCCCGGCGATCACGATGGGCATCTTCTCCATGCGCATGAACCGCGAAGGCGCGATTTCCGGGATGGTGAGCGGGCTTGGCTTCACTTTCTTGTACATCGCGTACTTCAAGCTGTGGGAGCCTGCTGCCAATGTCGAGGCAAACTGGCTGCTCGGCATCTCACCCGAAGGGATCGGTGTTGTCGGCATGGTGATCAATTTCGCCGTGGCCATTACCGTATCGGCGTTGACCAAGGCCCCACCTGCCCACATTCGCAAGCTTGTCGACAATATCCGCGTGCCGCGCGGGGCCGAGACCCCGCATATGCACTAGGCACCCTGGCGGTTCCTGTCAGCGGTTCTGCCGTCCCTCGATCAGGCGATCCACCAGCGAGGGGTCTGCCAGCGTCGAGGTGTCGCCCAGCGCGCCGTAGTCATTTTCGGCGATTTTGCGCAGTATGCGGCGCATAATCTTGCCGCTGCGGGTCTTGGGCAGGCCGTCGGTGAAATGCAGGTGGTCGGGCGTTGCCACCGGGCCGATTTCCGTGCGCACCTGCTGTTTCAGTTCGGCGTAGAGTTCGTCGGACGCCTGCACGCCTTCCATCAGCGTGACGTAGCAATAGATGCCCTGTCCCTTCACGTCGTGCGGGTAGCCGACCACGGCGGCCTCTGCCACCTTGGGATGCAGTACCAGCGCGCTTTCCACCTCTGCGGTGCCCATGCGGTGGCCGGAAACGTTGATCACGTCGTCCACCCGGCCGGTAATCCAGTAATAATCGTCCTCGTCGCGGCGGCAGCCGTCGCCGGTGAAATAGCGGCCGGGGAAGGTGCTGAAATAGGCTTCGATAAAGCGATCATGGTCCCCGTAGACGGTGCGTGCCTGGCCCGGCCAGCTGGCGGAAATGCACAGGTTGCCCGATGTCGCGCCGTCCAGCGGTTGGCCTTCGCCATCAACCAGCAGCGGTTGCACGCCGAAAAACGGCTTGCCCGCGCTGCCCGGCTTCATGTCATGGGCGTAGGGCAGTGTGGTGATCATGTGTCCGCCCGTTTCGGTCTGCCACCAGGTGTCCACCACCGGGCAGCGGCTCTCGCCCACTACTTCATGATACCAGCGCCAGGCTTCGGGATTGATGGGCTCACCCACAGTGCCAAGGATGCGCAGGGACGAGCGATCGTGCCTGTTCACCCAGTCGTCGCCCTCGCGCATCAGCGCGCGGATGGCGGTGGGGGCGGTGTAGAAGATGTTGACCTTGTGCTTGGCCACCACTTCCCAGAAGCGGCCATGGTCGGGATAATTGGGCACGCCTTCGAACACCAGGCTGGTGCCCGCGTTCAGCAGCGGGCCGTAGGTGACGTAGCTGTGGCCGGTCACCCAGCCGATATCGGCACTGCACCAGAACACTTCGCCTGGCTGGTAATCGAAGGTGTAGTGGAACGTCGCCGCCGCCCACAGGGCATAACCGCCGGTGGTGTGCAGCACGCCCTTGGGCTTGCCGGTGGAGCCCGAGGTATAGAGGATGAACAGCGGGTCCTCCGCGTTTATCTCCTCGCAGGGGCAATCGTCGTCATTGGCGAGGTCTGTATACCAGTGGTCGCGGCCCTCCTGCATGGCGATGGCGCCGCCGGTGTGGCGCACCACCAGCACGCCTTCGACATGCAGGTCGTGGTCCGGCTCTTCCAGTGCGGCATCGACATTGGCTTTCAGCGGAATGGTCTTGGTGCCGCGCAGGCCTTCGTCAGCGGTGACGATGAAGCGGCTTTCGCAGGCCTCGATCCGCCCTGCCAGCGCCTCGGGCGAGAAGCCGCCGAACACCACCGAATGGATCGCCCCGATGCGCGCACAGGCGAGCATGGCCAGCAGCCCCTCGACCACCATCGGCATGTAGAGCGTGACGCGGTCGCCCTTTTTTACGCCCATTGCTTTCAGCGCATTGGCCATCTGCATGACTTCGGCATGCAGCTGGGCATAGGTGAGCTTGCGGTCGGACGAAGCGGGATCGTCCGGCTCGAAGATCAGCGCGGTCCGCTCTGCATGCTCGGGCAGGTGGCGATCCACGCAGTTGTGGCACAGGTTCAGCGAACCATCGGCGAACCACTTGATATCGACCGGGTCGAAAGACCATTCGCCCGCCTTGGTCGGCTTCGTGGACCAGTCGAGCCGCTTGTGCGCCTCTTCCAGCCAGAAAGCGTCGGCATCCTCCACGGAGCGCTTGTAGCGCGCTTCGTATTCCTCCGGCGTACAGTGCGGGTCCGGCGAATTGGCGGGGTTGCGGACGATCTCTTCCATATGCGGCCTCTCCTTTGCCTGCCAATCTAATGGGCATGGCAAGCGGAGCAAGCGCGCAAATCGTCACGCTACTTTGGGGGCGTCCGGCTGGTTGTCCGGATGCGCGCGCGCAAAGGGCTGAAGCGCGAGGCAGGCCCGCTCGATCCGCACCATGTGAGGTGATGCCGACAGGTCGTAGTCGAAGCGACGTGCGTTATAGAGCTGCGGCACCAGCACCGCTTCGAACAGGCCGGGAGCATCGAACAGGAAGTCGCTCGTATCCAGCTGCGCCAGCCGCTTTTCGACCGGGACCAGAGTCTTGGCCAGCCAGTGGCGATACCAGGCGTCGATGGCGTCCTGCGACTGGCCCAGCTCGTCCTTGAGGTACTTCAGCACCGGCAGGTTCAAGGGCGCGTGCAGTTCGGTGGCGATGGCATAGGCCAGTTCGCGGGCGGTGAAGCGCGCTTCGATGTCTTCGGGCAGCAGCGGCTTGTCGGGATAACGTTCGTCCAGCCAGGCGATGATCGCCATGCTCTGCGCGCGGTCGCGCCCGTCAGCCTCCAGCATCGGCACGCCGGCAAAGGGGTTGCGCGCGGTGAACAGATCGGCGCGCTGGGCGCTTTCCAGCAGGTTCACCGGGTCCTGTTCGTAAGCCAGACCTTTCAGTTCCAGCGCGATGCGCAAACGATAGCTGGTCGAGCTTCGCCAATAGCCATAGAGTTTCATCGGCACCTCCTGCGTGCTGGATCGTTGGGAGGATACACCATGCCCGGACGAGGGGCATTGTGCAATAAAGTTTCAGGTGATACTAACTGAACATGAGCTACCAGACGGGATTTCTTAATCACTTCGCCACCGAGGCGGTTGCCGGGGCCTTGCCCGAAGGGCGCAACAGCCCGCAACGCCCGGCGTTCGGCCTCTATGCCGAGCAGTTCAGCAGCACCGCCTTCACCGCGCCCCGGGCCGAGAACCGCCGCACCTGGCTTTACCGCATGCGTCCGACCACGGCGCACGGTGCGTTCCAGCTCTATGCGGGGGCCGGGCTGCTGGCCGCGCCCGATGGCAGCCACACCACGCCCAATCGCTTGCGCTGGGACCCGCTGCCCCTGGCCGAGGGCGAGGTCGATTTCATCGACGGCATGGTCACCTACGGCGGAAATGGCGGGATCGGCATCCACCTGTACGCCGCCAACACCAGCATGGACCGGCGGGCCTTCCACAACAGCGATGGCGAAATGCTGATCCTGCCGCAGCAGGGCACGCTGCACATTGTCACCGAACTGGGCTGCATGGACGTGGCCCCCGGCTTCCTCGCCCTGATTCCCGCTGGCCTGCGCTTCCGCGTCGAGCTGCGCGAAGGGCCTGCGCGCGGCTATATCTGCGAAAACATGGGCGCGGCCTTTCGCTTGCCCGACCTTGGCCCCATCGGCGCCAACGGCCTTGCCAACCCGCGCGATTTCGAAACGCCTGTGGCATGGTTCGAGGACCGTGACGAGAGCTTCGAGATCGTGCAGAAGTTCAATGGCAAGCTGTGGACCACCCACATCGACCATTCGCCGTTCGACGTTGTGGCATGGCACGGCAATTCCGCGCCCTGCCGATATGACCTGTCGCGCTTCAACACCATCGGCACGGTCAGCTTCGATCACCCGGACCCCTCGATCTTCACCGTGCTCACCAGCCCCAGCGACACGCCGGGCACGGCCAATTGCGACTTCGTGATCTTCCCGCCGCGCTGGATGGTGGGCGAGGATACCTTCCGCCCGCCCTGGTTCCACCGCAACGTGATGAGCGAGTTCATGGGCCTGATCCACGGCGTCTACGATGCCAAGGAAGGCGGGGGCTTCGTGCCCGGTGGCGCGAGCCTGCACAATCAGCACAACGGCCACGGGCCGGATGCCGAAAGCACGCGCAAGGCGATGGAAGCCGACCTCAAACCCACCAGAATCGACGACACGCTGGCTTTCATGTTCGAAAGCCGCGCCATCATCCAGACCAGCGAGTTCGCCATGACCGGCGGGCTGCTGCAAGACGATTACGACGCCTGTTGGACAGGCTTCGAGAAAGCGAAACTGCCCTAGATGACTTTAGAGACCGACTTCACGCACGACCCCGCAGCCACCAGCTGGGTGGAAAGCGCCAATGGCCACGCGCACTTCCCGGTGCAGAACCTGCCGCTTGGCGTCTTTTCGCCGCCCAGCGGCGGAGACCCGCGTGGCGGCATGGCGATTGGCGACATGATCCTGGACCTTGGCGATATTGCGGGCCTGCTGGAACTTGAAGCAGCCAATGCCGCGCGCATGGCCGGGGCAACCACGCTGAACGACCTGCTGGCCCGCGGCACCGACAGCTTGCGCGCGCTGCGGCAGGGCGTGTTCAAGCTGTTGACCGACGACAGCCAGAAGCGCGCGATCAAGCCATCCCTGCACAAGGCGGCGGACTGCGATCTCTACCTGCCCGTCACCATTGGCGATTACACCGATTTCTACACCGGCATCCACCATGCCGAGAACATCGGCAGCCTGTTCCGTCCGGACAATCCGCTGCTACCGAACTACAAGTACGTGCCCATCGGTTATCACGGGCGCTCGTCGTCGATCCGTCTGTCGGGCGTAGAGGTTAAGCGCCCCAGCGGCCAGACCAAGGCACCGGATGCCGATGCACCCAGCTTCGGTCCCTCCAAGCGGCTGGATTACGAGCTGGAAATGGGCATCTGGATCAGCAGGGGCAACGCGCTGGGCCATCCCATCCCGATTGGCGAGGCGGAAGAGCATATCGCCGGCATTTCCATCCTCAACGACTGGTCCGCGCGCGATATCCAGGCGTGGGAATACCAGCCGCTCGGCCCGTTCCTGGCCAAGAACTTCCACTCCACCATCAGCCCGTGGATCGTCACCATGGATGCGCTGGCGCCCTTCCGCGTGGCGCAGCCTGCGCGCCCCGCAGGCGATCCGGCGCCGCTGGATTACCTGTTCGACCAGCGTGACCAGGCGACGGGCGCGCTGGGCGTGACCATGGACGTGTTCATCACCACCAAGGCCATGCGCGCAGCAGGCGAGGCGCCGCACCGGCTCAGCACCGGCCCGATGACGGCCATGTACTGGACTGCCGCCCAGCTGGTGACGCACCATGCCGTGGGCGGCTGCAACCTGCGCCCCGGAGACCTGCTGGGCACCGGCACGCTGACCAGCGGCAAGGAAGGCGGCGAGGGCAGCCTGATCGAGCTGACGCGCGGCGGCAAGCAGCCCATCACTCTGCCCAATGGCGAGACGCGCACTTTCCTGGAAGACGGGGACGAGGTCATCATGACCGCCTATGCCGAAAGGGAAGGCTTTGCCCGCATCGGGCTTGGCGAATGCCGCGCGGTGATTATAGGCTGACCGTTCGTTTCGGGAGGGATCATGACGAAATTTCGGGGTCTTGCCGCGCTGTTGGGCGGCGCGGTGCTGGTGGCGGGTTGTTACAAGGGTGACCCGCCTGAAGCAGCAATCTCCACCCGCGCGATCCCGCTCGTCAGTGAAGGTGATCTGGAATTCCGCGACCTCGATCGCGATGGCGCGCTGACGCCCTACGAGGACTGGCGGCTTACGCCCGCTGAACGCGCGGCGGACCTGCTGGCGCGCATGACGCTGGCGGAGAAGGCGGGCCTGATGGTCGTCGGCTCGCTGGCGGGCAACGCGCCGTTGGGAGAGCCTTCGACGGGTTACGACCTCGAAGCGGTGGCGGCGCGGGTCGTCGGTCGCGGCGTCACCCACCTGATTTCCCGCCTTGCCACCACCAATGCCGCGCTGGCCGAAGCCAACAACGCGGTGCAGGAAGTGGCCGAAGGCGGGCGGCTCGGCATCCCTGCACTCATCATGACCGACCCGCGCCACGGCTATACCGAACTGGCAGGCGCCAGCGTGGAAGGCGGGCAGTTCGCGCAGTTCCCCAACGGCGTGGGTATTGCCGCGCTGGACGATGCCGAATTCACGCAAGGCTATGGCGAACTGGTGCGCGGAGACCTGCGCGCCACGGGTTTTGCCATGCTGTTGGGCCCGCAGATCGACCTTGCCAGCGAACCGCGCTGGCCGCGCAACTTCGATACCTACGGCGAGGATGCCGAGGTCTCCGCGCGGATGGCGGCTGCGTTCGTGCGCGGATTGCAGGGCGGGGAAGGCGGCGTGCATCCCGGATCTGTCGCCGCCGTCATCAAGCACTTCGCGGGCTACTCCGCCTCTGCCACCGGGTTCGACGCGCACAATTTCTACGGCCGCCATTCGCGGCTGAACGAAGAGGAATGGCAACAGCACGTGCGCCCGTTCGAAGGCGCGCTGGCAGCCCATCCCGCAGGCGTGATGCCCGCCTATTCGATCCTGCAGGAGCTGGAACTGGACGGGCAGCCGCTGGAGCAGGTGGGCGTGGGCTACAACCATTACCTGCTCACCGACGTGCTGCGCGGGCAGCTGGGTTTCGACGGTGTGATCCTGTCGGACTGGGCGATCACCAAGGATTGCCTTGAGGAATGCATCAACGGCCACCCCGAGGGCGAGCCGCCCAGCTTTGCCACCGTTTCCACCGCCTGGGGCGTGCGCGACCTTTCGCGGGTGGAGCGATTTGCCAAGGGCATCGAGGCCGGTCTCGACATATTCGGCGGCGAGGACGATCCGCAGCCGATCATCGACGCGGTGGCGCAGGAGCTAGTCTCGGAACGGCTGATCGATGCCGCTGCCACCCGCATCCTGACCCAGGCCTTCGCGCTGGGCCTGTTCGATAACCCCTTCGTCGATCCAGCGCAGGCCGCGGCCGAGATCGGCACGCCTGACGAGAATGCCATGGGCCGCAGGGCGATGGCGGAGTCCATGGTGTTGCTGAAATCAGGGCAAGACCTCACCATCCCCGAAGGCACCCGCGTGGCCCTGTTCGGGGTGGACGCAGATGCGGTGCATATGGCTGGCCTGCAACCGGTAGACGATCCTGCTGAGGCGGAGCTGGCGATTGTCCGCACACGTTCACCGTCCGAATTGCTCCACCCACAGTACATGTTCGGATCGATGCATCAGGAGGGCAGCCTTGCCTTCCCGCCCGATCACCCGGCACTGGCCTTCCTTGCCAGCCTGCCACAGGGCCTGCCCGTGACGGTGGATGTGCAGCTGGACCGCCCGGCTATCGTGACCCCGCTGAAGGTCCGCGCCAGCGTGCTGCTCGCCAGCTTCGGTGCCAGCGATGCAGCACTGCTCGACGTATTGACCGGTACAGTGGTCCCGCGCGGTCGCCTGCCCTTCGAACTTCCCGCTTCCATGGCTGCCGTCGAAGCACAGCGGCCCGGTGCCCCGGCAGACAGCGAAGACCCGCTTTATCCGCTCGGCTACCGGGTGGGGAGGGACTAAAGCCCGGCTTGGGCACGATCAAGAAGTGCCCATATTGCCGGAGCGGGAAGCAGCCCCATCTCCCTGCCAAAGGAGAAACGCCATGATCGACGTAAGAGACTTCGACAGCCTTGGCGGCGCAAACCACGGCTGGCTGGATACCAAGCATCACTTCTCGTTTGCCGACTATTTCGAACAGACCCGCCTGCACTGGGGTGCCCTGCGCGTTTGGAATGACGACCACATCGCGCCCAAGAGCGGCTTCCCGCCGCACCCGCACAAGGACATGGAAATCATCACCTATGTCCGCAAAGGCGCGATCACGCACAAGGACAGCCTGGGCAACGAAGGGCGCACCGAAGCTGGCGACGTGCAGGTTATGAGCGCGGGGACGGGCATCCAGCATGCCGAGTACAATCTGGAGGACGAGGAAACCACGCTGTTCCAGATCTGGATCTTGCCCGACAGGGACAAGCTGGGCCTGCCGCCCACCTGGGGTGCGAAGCCCTTTCCCAAGGGTGATCGCGCGGGCAAGTGGGTGGTGCTCGCCAGCGGGCGCGCCATGGATTCCAGGGGCGATGCACAGGCGCTGCCGATCAATGCCGATGCCCGCGTGGTGGGAGCCACCATCAAGGCGGGCGAAACGCTCGACTACGCGCTGAATGGCCGCAAGGGTTACCTTGTGCCAGCCACCGGCAGCATTGAGGTGAACGGTGAATTCGTGAACGAGCGCGATGGCGCAGCGATCGCCGACCTTGATCACATCACCATCACCGCGCTGGAAGACAGCGAAGTCGTGCTGGTGGAAACTGCCTGACGAACAGGGGCCGCGTTCCCCACGGACGCGGCCCCGATTCCCCTGGCGGCGTTATTCGTGCCGCAGCGCGTCGATCGGGTCGAGGCGGCTGGCGCGGTGGGCGGGGTAGTAACCGAAGATGATTCCCATCACCGCCGAGAACACGAAGCTGAGCAGGTTCACCGTCGGATCGAAGATGAACGGCAGGTCAATCGCATTGGCGAGCAGTACCGACAGGCCGAAGGCAAGGCCGATGCCGATCAACCCGCCGAAGCAGCACAGCACCACTGCTTCCGTCAGGAATTGCAGCCGCACTTCGCGTGCCAGGGCACCGATAGCCAGGCGAATGCCGATCTCGCGCGTGCGCTCTGTCACCGAAACCAGCATGATGTTCATGATGCCGATGCCGCCCACCAGCAGGCTGATCGCGGCGATCACCGTCACCACCAGCGTCATTACGCCGGTCACCTGGTTCACCGTGTCGTTGATTTCGGCGGTGTCGATGATGTTGAAATTGTTGTCCTCGCCTTCCTGGATCACACGGCGTTCGCGAAGCAGGTCGATCAACTGCTGCTGGATCGTGGCGCTGGAATAGGCAGGATCGTACTTCACCACGAAGAACTGCACATCGGTGTTGCCGATGAAGCGGCGTTGCACGGTCTTCAGCGGCATGAAAACCACGTCGTCGGCATCGTTGCCGCCGCCCACTGCATTGGAGCGTTCGTCGATCACGCCGATCACCCGGCACGAGACATTGCCCATGCGCATTTCCTCGCCCAGGATCTGGTCTGGCTGGAAGATCTCCTCCACCACCTTGGGGCCGAGGATACAGACGCTCTCGCCGCGCGCCTCTTCCGTGTCGGAGAAGCCGCGCCCCTCGACGATGTCGATCGATTGGGCAGCGAAGAATTCGCGGTCACCACCCTGCACAGTGGTGGCCCAGTCCTGCCCGTTGTGGAAGGCCGTGGCGCTGGTCTGCACCGATCCGGCTGCGCCTTCGACGCCGGGAATCTGCATCTCGACCGCGCGAATATCCTCGTCGTCGAACGGCGGCGGGGCAATGTTGGGATCCGCACGCGTCGGGAAGATGATGAACACGTCGGAGCCTAGCCCGGCGATATCTTCCTGCACGTCCGCCGTCAGGCCGCGGCCCAGCGTCACCATGGTGATGACGGCGGCCACGCCGATGATGATACCCAGGGTGGTGAGGAAGCTGCGCAGCAGGTGGCGGCGGATCTCGCGCAGGGCCAGCAGCATTGTGGCGCCGATCATGCCCAGCATCAGGCGTGCTCCCCTGCTGCCTTGGCGGAAGGCGCATCGGCTTTCAGGCCGCGCTCGATCCGTTCCACCAGCCCGTCGCGGAAATGCACGATGGTCCTGGCATATTCCGCCATCTCCTCCTCATGCGTCACCATCAGGATGGTGATGCCGGTCTTGTTGAGGTCGGTCAGCAGTTCCATGATTTCCAGCGAACGCTCGGTATCAAGGTTGCCGGTCGGCTCGTCCGCCAGCAGCACGTCGGGGTCGGTCACCAGCGCGCGGGCGATGGCGACGCGCTGCTGCTGGCCGCCGGAGAGCTCTGCCGGGGTATGGTCTGCCCAGGGCAACAGGCCGACGAGGTCGAGCGAGCGCTCGGCTGCCGCTCGGCGGGCTTTTTTGCTCTCGCCACGATAGAGCAGCGGCAGCTCGACGTTTTCCAGCGCGCTGGTGCGCGCGAGCAGGTTGAAGCCCTGGAACACGAAGCCGAGGTAGCGCCGCCGCAGCAGCGAGCGCTGGTCGCGCGTCAGGTCCTGCACCTCAACCCCGCGAAAGCGGAAACGGCCGCTGGTGGGCACATCCAGGCAACCCAGGATGTTCATGGTGGTGGACTTGCCCGAGCCCGACGGCCCCATGATGGCGACGAAATCGCCCCGCTCGATGGTCAGGTCCACGCCTTTCAGCGCCTGGAACGCGGCTGCGCCCTCGCCGAAGGTCTTGGTGATGCCTTCCAGTTCGATGAGGGGGGCTTCGCTCACGCGCCGCCGGCCCTGACGCCTGTGACGACTTCCATGCCCACTTCAAGCTCGTCCGAGCTGACGACCGTCAGGCGGCCATCGCTCTGCCCGGTGGTCACCTCGATCTCGCGCAGGGAGCCGTCATCTTCCACCACATGCACCGTCTGGCGACTGCCAACGCCGATGGTGGCTTCTTCCTCGTCGTCGAGGCCAAAGCTCTGCGGGCCGAAGATGCCGCCTTCCTCCTCTTCCTCGCCCGGATCGAAGCGCAGCGCACCGTTGGGCACAAGCATGGCCGTGCCGGTGCTGGTGGTGGCGATGGTAGCGGTGGCGGTCATGCCGGGGCGCAGCAGCGCGTCGTTATTGCTGACGATCAGCCGAGCTTCGTAGCTGACGACCTGCTGGCCCTGCTGCTGCTGGTCGGTCAGGGCGATGTTGTTGGAGGCAAGGTCGACCCGCTCCACCGTCGCCGGGAAGCGGCGGCCGGGATATGCATCCACGGTGAAGGTGGCTTGCTGGCCCGTCTGCACCTGGCCCACGTCGGCCTCGTCGATATCGACGCGCAGCTGCATGGTGGACAGGTCTTCCGCCAGCACGAACAGCGTGGGGGTGTTGAAGCTGGCGACCACGGTCTGGCCCGGTTCCACCTGGCGCGCCAGCACCACGCCGGATACGGGCGAGCGGATCACCGCGCGATCCTGGTTGGTCAGTGCGCTGGACAGCTGCGCCTGCGCGCTTGAGACATTGGCGCGGGCGCTCGCCACGGCGGCTTCGCCACGGCTCACGGCAGCCTCGGCCTGTTCCATTTCTGCTTGGCTGGGCACGCGCCCGTCGGACAGGCGCTGCACTTCTTGCAGGCGGGCAAGCTGGGCGGCATCGGCCTGCAAGGTGGCTTGCGCCTGCAGCACCGCTGCGCGCGCAGCGTTGAGGTTGGCGCGGCCTTGCGTGATCTGATCCTCGATCACGTCGGTGTTGATGCGCGCAAGCACCTGCCCGCGCGTCACCACGTCGTTCACGTCGACCAGCACGTCGTCGATCCGGCCGGAGACTTCGGAGCCGACTTCCACCTGATTGGTGGGCCGTAGGTTGCCAGTGGCGGTTACCGTGAGGTCCAACGAGCGCTCTTCCACCGAGACCGTGATATAGTCCGGACTGTCGTCGCCCTTCGAAAACACGGTGAGGAACAGCACCACCAGCAGCACCAGCGCGGCCAGCAGCCAGACCCAGCGACGTTTGTACCATTTGCGCGGCTTCCCGCTTTCCAGGTATTCGCCGATATCCTGTTCGGCGGCGGTTTCGGTCTGGCTCATTGGGCGGTCCTGTCGCTATCCGCAGCGGCAGCGGCCACCAGCGGGAGATCGTAATCGGAAAGGCTCCAGCCGCCGCCCAGCGCCTGCGTCAGGCGGACAAAGGCACTGGCCCGGTCGGCCTGGGCGGAGACGAGCTGGTTGCGCGCCGAGAGCAGCTGGTTCTCGGCCGTCAGCAGGGTGCGGAAATCGGTGAGGCCAGCCTGGTACTGGCTGCGCGCCAGCAGTGCGGAATTGTTGGCTGCGTCCAGCGCCTCTTCATTGATGACAACACGCTCGCCAGCCGTGCGCTGGTCGACGGCGGCAGTCTCGACATCTTCCAGCGCGCCGAGGATCGATTGCTCCCATGCGGCAAGGGAAGCCTCGGCCCCGGCTTCGGCGCTGTCCACCTGCGCGGCGGTGCGCCCGCCATCGAAGATTAGCTGGCTGACGCTGGCGAACAGGCCGCCGGTGACAATGTCGAACAGACTGCCCGCGTTGACCGGACCTGTGCCGATAGAGCCGGTGAGGCGCACCAGCGGCAGCAATTGCGCCCGCGCTACGCCGATGCGCGCGGTGCTGGAGACCAGGCTCGCCTCGGCGGAACGCACGTCCGGGCGGCGTCGCAGCACCTCGGCAGGCGCTTCGAAGCCTGCCAGCATGGGCGGCGCGGGGACGGGAAGCGGTTCACCGGCCGTGATCTCCTCCAGCACGCGGCCGGGCGCTTCGCCGATCAGCGTGGAGATGGAATTGGCCGTTGCGGTCAGGCTGCTTTCCAGCAGCGGGATGGTGGCGGCGGTTTGCGCCCGTTGGGTGCGCGCCTGCTCCACGTCCAGGCTGGAGACCAGCCCCGCCTGGTTGCGCCAGCGGGCGATCTGCAGATTGTCATCCTGGTAGGCGAGCGTGGAGCGCGCAATCGCCAGCTGCTCTGCCAGGCTGCGGGCGTTGATCGAGGCGATGGCGACCTGCCCTACGATCAGGCGCTGCAGGTCTGCCAGTGCATAACCTTGCGCGGCAAAATCACCCTGAGCCGCGGCGACATTGCCGGAAATCTGTCCGAACAGGTCCAATTCCCACGATGCATCGGCGCCCAGGTTGAACTGCACGCCGTCGCGGGCAAAGTCGCCCACGTCGCGGTTCACCCCGCCACTGGCGGAGAGCGAAGGCAGGTAGCCCGCGCGTGCCTGCACCAGCGAAGCGCGAGCCTGCTCCAGCCGGGCGGCGCTTTGCACAAGGTCGCGGTTTTCGACAATCGCCTGTTCGACGAAGCTGGTGAGCAGCGGGTCGCCCAGCATGGTCCAGTACTGGGTCAGGTCGGTGCTGATCGGGGCGGGCTCGGCAACCTGCCAGTCGGCAGGCACCACCACTTCGGGCTGGGCGATCTCGACATTGGGGGTTGCGCAGGCCGACACAGCCATTAGCGAAGCGACAACCGCAAGGCTGCGTCGCATCTTTGCCGTGCTTGCCATAGTCCCTGCCCTGTCCACCAAGTCCCTGTCTCCGAAGATCGCTCTACGCACGCTATTCTGTCGTTCCAACCAACTGTTTGTATTTATGCACATAAAGCAGCGTAGTCGTGCTATTCGCGCAACAAAATGTTAACAATGCAGCCATTTCGAATTCTTCTTGCCAGCCTCCTGATGGCCCTTGCATTAATTGCCGCTCCGGCAAATGCCCATCCGGCCCCGTTCAGCTATGTCGATGTGCAACTGCATGAGCAGCACATCGAGGGCACGCTGAGCGTTCACACGATAGATGTTGCACATGAACTGGCTATCGAGGAACCGTCGACCCTGTTCGACGAACGTGTGTTAACGTCTCAATACAGTAGGATCAAGGCGCTGATGGCACAGCGCATCAGCCTGCTGGATGGTGATGGCAATCCGATCCTGCTGGAATTCGGCGAGATTTCTCCGGCCGAGGCAGAGGATGCGCTGCACCTGTCCTTTCGCTCCACCGCAGTGCCGCCGCCCGCGCTGACGGTGGATGCGCATCTTTTCCCCTACGATCCCATGCACCAGACCTTCGTCAACATCTACGAGGATGGCGAGTTGCGGCAGCAGTTCCTGTTCGGCGAAGAGAGCCCGCCGCAGGTGCACTATGCCGGCACGGCGGCCGGGGTGATGGCGGTGCTGGGAACCTTCGTTCCCTCGGGCGCGCATCACGTGCTGATCGGGCCGGACCATGTGCTGTTCGTGCTCGGCCTGATCCTGCTGGGTGGATCGCTGCGGCGGCTGACCCTGATCGTGACCATGTTCACGCTGGGCCATTCGGTTACCCTTGCGCTGGCCGCCACCGGCACCTTGGCCCCGCCTGCCTGGCTGGTGGAGCCGCTGATCGCGCTCACCATCGTGATCGTCGGCGTGGACAACCTGCTGCGCAAGCCCGGCCAGCGCGACCTGCGCCCTTACTTCGCGCTGTTCTTCGGCCTTATCCACGGCTTCGGCTTCGCCTTCGTGCTGCGCGAATTCGGCTTGCCCACGGGCAACCTTGGCTGGTCGCTGCTGGCGTTCAACCTGGGCGTGGAGATCGGCCAGCTGGCCATCGTGGTGCCCGCGGCGCTGGCGCTGGCGTGGCTGCGGGCGCGCTGGCCAAAGGTAACAAAGCGTATCGTGATTGCCGGATCGCTTGCGGTGGTGCTTGCAGGTGCCTATTGGTTCGTTGACAGAGTCCTGAATCTGGGGAGCGGATAACAATGCAGCGCGTGGCAGTCCTTTCGGCAATCCTTCTTGGCGGCGTGGCCGTAACCGGTGCAATGGCGCAGGGCCTGCCGGGCATCACCGAGGCCGTGCAGGTTTCCGAGAACGTCTGGCGGATTCCCGGCGCGGGCGGCAACAGCGTTGTCTTTGTCCGGTCCGACGACGTGGTGCTGGTTGATACCAAGCTGCCCAATTCGGGCGAGTCCATCCTGGCCGAGATCCGCAAGTTCACCGACAAGCCGGTGACCACGCTGATCAACACCCATTCGCACCCAGACCATATTGGCTCCAACGCCTTCTTTGCCGACAACGACGGCGTGCAGGTTGTCGCCCAGGCCAACACCGCCGCGCGCATGCGCGAAGGCGGTGGGCCGTTCCCGCCCAACCGCGTCGATCACGAGTTCAGCACCTATCGCCAGATCGGCGAAGGCGAAGACCGCGTCGATGTCTATTATTTCGGCGCAGCGCACACCGATGGCGATGCCTTCGTCGTTTTCCCCGAAGACCGCGTGCTGATGGCGGGCGACGTCTACGCCTGGCACATGAGCGGGCTGATCGATCCGGCCTCGGGCGGCTCGATCCTGGCTGCTCCCACCACGCTTACCGCCGCCTATTACACCATCGACGACGTCGATACCGTGATCCAGGGCCACGGCGGCACCAGCACCTGGGAAGAATTCGGCAGCTTCATGACCTTCAACCGCGGCCTGGTGCAGATCGCGGAGGAGACCGCGCAGATGGGCGGTACGCCGGCAGATGCGCTGGCCCGGCTGGAAGGCGTTCCCAGCTTCGCCATCTTCCTGGGCGACGAGCTGCTGCCCGGCCTCGAATACGGCGGCACGCCGCGCGGGCGCGCCTACATCAACCTGATGGTGGCCTTCGAGGAACTGCGCGGCGAGGAAGCGCAGTTGCGCATGGGTATCGACCCGGCGGAAATCCCCGCGCGCAGCCGGTAAGCCATGGGCGCTCCACTGGCAGGCGACCAGGCCGCCTTGCGCGCGGCGTGCGAGCCGGGAGTGGGGCTGTGCACCATCGTCAACATCGAAGGCAGCTTCTCGCGGCGGCTCGGCGCGCAGCTGGCGGTTCACCCCGATGGCAGCGTGACCGGCAGCCTCGCCGATGGCTGCCTGGAAAAGGAACTGGCGCGCGAGGTCGCCAGCGGCGGGGAACGCCGTGTGATCCGCTATGGCGCAGGCTCTCCCAAGATCGACTTTCGCCTGCCGTGCGGCGGCGGGCTCGACATTCTGATCGATCCCGATCCCGATCACGAGGCTTGCCGCGCTGCGGTGGCCAGTCTCGATGCCCGCGAAGCCGCGCGCCTTGCCTTGCCGCAACCAACCCCGCTTGCCGCGCGCCGCTATGTGCCCGACTTGCGGCTGGCGCTGTTTGGCGAGGGGCCGGAACTCGCTGCCATGGCGCAGGTGGCCGGGGCTGCCGGAATTGCAGTGGAGACATATGCGCGCGACGACAGTGATATGGCGCTGGGACAGGTGCCCGATCATCTTACCGCCGATCGCTGGACCGCGATCGTCCTGCTGTTCCACGACCACGAATGGGAACGCGCGATCCTGCAGTGGGCGCTGACCACGCCTGCATTCCTGATCGGCGCGCAGGGTGGGGCACCGGCACGCGCGGCGCGTGAGGGGCAGCTGCTCGATCTCGGCTTCGCGCCGGAGCAGGTAGCGCGCATCGCCAGCCCCATCGGCACAGTGAAGCACAGCCGCGAGCCGCTTGCCCTGGCATTGTCGGCGCTGGCGGGCATCGCTGGCGAATACGAATTGCGCCACCCGCACCATGCCTGACGACCAGCCGCTGGTGGCGGTGCTCGCCGCTGGTTTTGCCCGCCGTTTCGGCGGGGGCAAGCTTGATGCGGACCTGTGCGGCAAGCCGCTGGGCCAATGGGCGCTCGATGCCGTGGCGGCTGCCGGGCTGGAGCCGGGCGTGATCGTCGTCGGTCCCGAGACACCCGCCTTTGCGAAGACTGCACAGGAGTGGCGACTGCTCGTCAACGAGGCACCCGCAGCCGGGCTGGGCACTTCGGTGGCGCTGGCCGTGCGCCACGCCGAAGCCCAAGCGCGAGACCTGTTGCTGCTGCTTGCCGACATGCCGTTGCTCGACCCTGCACACCTGCAAAACCTCGTCCGCTCCCCGGCCAATGCGGCCACCGCGCATCCCGATGGTCGTCTTGGTGTACCCGCGTTGATCTGTAGGAAAGACCTTGGCCAATTCCGCGATCTCGGTGGAGAGCGCGGGGCGGGGCAGCTGCTGGCCGGGCTGGACGCCCTTGAGAGCCTTGATCCGCCGCTTGCCATGCTGGCCGATGTGGACAGCCCTGAAGACCTGGCGCGCGTGGCACAACTGCTGCTCCAGCGGTCTGCCTAGCCGGGATATTCCTCCAGCTGGCGCAACTGCTCGGTGCGCTCTTGCGTCAGCGTGGTTCGGCAATTGGCGACCAGCAAGGGCTCCAGCGAGCCGCCACGGGCGTGGTAGCCCACGCTGGCGCAGTGATTGTCGCGATAACTCAGCCAAGCGCGCTGGGCATCCAGCAGTTGCTCGAAATAGCCCGGCCTGCCGTCGCCCGGCGTCGCTTGCGCATCCAGGCGCTGCATTTCGGCAGCGGTTGCCTGCCATTGCCGGTTCAGCTCGGCATCGGCGGCCTCCCATTCCAGCGCGGCGCAATAGTTCATGTCCTGCTGCGTTATCGGCTCTGCGCATTCGGGCGGCGTATCGCCGAACTCGGCCGCGTCGACTTCGGCACCGGACTGGGCAAGCAGGGGGAGGAGCACGTAGGCAAGGCTCATGATTCATCCTTTCGTGCCAGTGCTATCCGCCTGCTGGGCTGAACCGGCGCTGAGCCGCATCAGCCGGCACGCGTCACCTGTGGCGGGCGTGTGCGTTCCACGCCGATATGCGCCACGCGCCCATCGCGCAGGGCATAGGTAACCTTCACGCCCACTTCCGCGAAATCACCCTGTGCCAGCGGCGCAACCACGAAATCGGGCGCATCGGCAATGGCGGTGAAACGGCTGGTGCAGTCGACCACCAGCCGTTCGTCATTCGCATCGAGATCGTGGATCGTCAGCGTCTCGCGCACGGTCTGGAACATCGCCGTGTAGAACGCAGCGATCCCGGCGGCACCTTCGATGCGCGGGACGGAACCCAGTTCCAGCACCACGTCATCGGTGTAGAACCGGGTATAGCGCTCCGCATCGCCAGCCGAGAAGGCGGCGGCATAGGCATGATAGGCGGCGACCTGGCTGGGATGCCCGCCGAGCGGCGGCAGCCTGGTGACGCCCACGCCCGGTGGCCATGCCGCCGTGGTGAGGACCTTTACGTGCCCGTCCTGGTCAAGGTCGTAGCGGGCGAGGAATTTCACCGTCAGGCTGTCGCCGGGGTGCAATTCGCCGAAAGGGAAATCCGGTCGGTGTTTCGTCGCGTGGAAATCCATGTCGATATCGGCGAACACGCAACTCTCGTCCTGCACATAGTGCTGCACGCGCGGGCATTCGCGCACCCCGTCATGCGCCCAGGCGAGGAATTCGCGCATCCCGGCACGCCCGCGCCGCGTGCCGCTGGCCGAGCGCATCTCGCAATCCTCGGCAAAGAAGTGCGCCACCAGCGCCTCGTCGTCGCCGCTCAGGAAACAGTCGAGATAGGCGCGGTAGTCGAAGCTCAATGCTCGCCTTTCGGGCTTTCCATGATCTCGGTCAGCTGGCCCATCATGTCCTTGGGGTGGACGAAGAAGATCGGCGTGCCGTGCGCGCCGATGCGGGTGGGGCCAAGGATGCGCTTGCCCATGCCCTCGAACTCTGCCCGCGCGGCCTCGATATCGGGCACTTCGAAGCACACGTGATGCTGGCCGCCCAGCGGGTTCCTGGCGAGGAAGCCCGTGACCGGTGACTCTTCGCTCAGCGGGGCGAGTAGTTCCACCTGCGTGCCTTCTGTTCCGCCAGCGCCGGGCGTGTTGACGAAGCAGACCTTCACCCCCTGCTCGGGCAGGTCGAACGGCTCGGTAATGTCGCTCGCGCCCATCACATCGCGGTAGAAGGTGATGGCGTCGTCGATATCGGGAACGGCAACGCCGATGTGGTTGAAACGGCCAAGCTGCATGAGTGTCTCCTTTGCCAGGGGCCCTTAGCGCAATCCCAGCCGTGTCACCAACTCGCCGATGTTGTCGATCACCAGATCGGGCGTCTTGCCCGGTGGCTGGCTGGCCCATTCCTGCGCGCTGGTGGCGCCGGATGTTACCGCAATGCCGATCGCCCCGCCTTCACGCGCCATCTGCATCTCCGCCGTCGCATCGTCTCCCACCACACCCACGTCTTCCTTGGCCACGCCCAGCTGGCTGGCGATGAAGTCCAGCGCATGGGCGCTCGGCTTGCCGGTGGGCTGCGGCTCCACCCCCGTCACCCGCTGCACCGCGCCGTTGATGGCGCACGAATAGCCGAAGCTGCGGCCTTCCTTGGTGGCGAAGAACGGCACGTCCGAGGCGGAGAGGAAGGCCGCGCCGCCCATCACCGCTTCGCAAGCCGCATGGATGTGCGGCATTGTGCAATCGGGATGCCAGGCGACGTAGACGGCATCGCAGGCGGTATCCTCGGCATCGGGGGAGACGCAGGATACGCCTAGCTCCTCCAGCGCCTCGCTTACCCCGGCATTGCCCAGCACCAGCACGCGTTCATAGCCGCCATCGGCAATCACCTTTGCCGCCACCGAGTTGGGCGTGAACAACCGTTCGTCCGGCACCGGCAGGCCCACGGCGCGCAGGCGTGGGGCCTGCACGCGAGAAGCGTAGGCGCTGCCGTTGGTGAGCGCGATCCAGGGCACGCCCAGTTCGTCCAGCTCGTGCAAGGCCTCCGCCGCGCCGGCAATCGCATCATAGCTGCCCAGCTTGCGGTTCGACAGGATCAGCGTCCCGTCCAGATCGAACATGAAACCCTTGGGTGCGCGCATCTAGATGTCACCTAATTTGGAACACATGGAACACATGGAACACTGTCCAGGGGAAGGAATCGTTCCGCTATGTGCTGGATTGGAAAATATCGAAATATCAGGGAAATGGAGAGAGAACATCGGTTCTGTCTAGGCTCGCGAGGGCAGGGTAGGAAAGCGAGGCATGGCTAGGCCCCGATAGCCAGTTCGATATCCTCGTTCTCGAAGCTGAATTCGTCGATATCGGTACGTGCCAGAACCTCGCGCAGCAAGTTCATCAGCGGCACCTTCTTCGGATCGTATTCGCGCTCTGCCGGGCCGGCTGCCTCCATCGCATCGACAAGGTTCTGCGGCATGGTGGCGCGCAGCAGGAATTCCTCGTCCGACAGGTGCGTGCCCAGCTTCTTGCGCAGGGTGGCGACGTCGGCCATGCCTTTTTCCGCCTCCAGCTCCTTGGTGCGCGGGTTGGCCATGATGCGGTCCAACACGTCCGGATCGACCGGCGCGTTGGGCCGCCCGAACTTGCCGATGGCGAAGCGGATGATCTCATCGGGGATGACCGACCAGCGTTCGTCCGACGTCACGTTCATCACAGCCTGCGTCTGCAACATCTGCGCAAACGGCGTCATCACGATCGGCCAGCCCAGTTCCTGCCGCACGCGGCCCATTTCCTCGATCACCGCATGTTCCAGCTCGGGCACGCCCTGGTCGACCAGGTGGCGGCGCATGGTGCCCACCATGCCGCCGGGCAGGTTGTGCTGGAAATAGGCGGCGTCGAAATGCATCGGCTCGCCCTTGGGCAGGTTCTCGGCATCGGCAATGGCGGTGAACCAGTCGGCAATTTCGTCCACCGCCTCGTCGTCGATATCGACCGTGTGCCCCAGCGCGCGCAGGTTGGCGACGGTGCCCTTCACCGAGGGATGCGAGGTGCCGCTGGCCAGACCACCGCTGGCGCATTGCAGCGCGGTGATGCCCATGTCGGCGGCTTCGCAATAGGCCTGTTCTGCAAGGCCGATGGTGGAGTGCGAATGCAGTTCCAGCGGCTTGTCGCCAATCTCAGCCATGATCGCGGGGATTAGCGTCTGCGCACGCTTGGAGGTGAGCAGGCCGCCCGGGTCCTTGATGTAGAGCGCGTCGATATCCTCGGCTGCCGCCATGGTGCGTGCGGCATGGGCATAGTGCGCATCGTCATGGATCGGGCTGATCGAGAAGACCAGCGCGCCCACCACCTGCTCACCGCCTGCACGCTTCACCATGCGCGCAACGTCCACGTTCGATTGCGCGTCGTTCATCGGGTCTGCCAGCGCGAAACGACGGATGCCGTTCCTTGCCAGGGTGGCGAAGGCCAGCTCCATGAAATCGGGCGTGGCGGTTTCCCAGGCGATGAAGCGGAAGCCGGTGGAAAGGAACTGCAACGGCGTGGTCTGGCAGATATCCGCCATGGCGCGGATGCGTTCCCACGGATCTTCCTGCTTGTACCGCACGGCCACGCCCATGTGGGTGGAGGTGGTGAAATCGATGGCTGAGAAACCCGCACGCTCCATGGCAGGCGCGATGGACAGCGTCTTCGCGGTATCGATGCCCGTGGCGCCCCACAGGCACTGGTTGCCGTCTCGCAAGGACGTTTCAACGATCTGGATGTTGGCCATCGCTTATTCCCTGCCTGTTCCGCCACCCTGGGCCTTGTCCGGGTTCTCGCCTCGGTGCGACCCGAAGGGCCAGGTTCGCAGGCCCAGGGTGACGAACTGTTGATCGGGAGCGGGCAGCATCAGTCCACCTTCACCCGGATGATCGGCTGGCCCTTCTCGATGGCGCTGCCGTTTTCGGGCAGCACGGCAGTCACCGTGCCGGAAACGCCCGCGCGCACCGAGTTCATCAACTTCATCACCTCGATAATGGCGATCACGGTATCGGGCTCCACCCGGTCACCCACAGCCACGAAGGGATCCTCGCCGGGGCGCGGGGCGGCATAGTAGTTGCCCAGCAACGGGGCGGGCACGTCGACTTCGCCTGCGCCGGCTGCGCTTGCCGGTGCGGCTTCGGGAGCCGCAGCCGGAGCGGGTGCCGCTGCCACGGGCGATGTCTCGGCTTCCGGCTCGTCATCCTCGTCCGCCACCCAGCGGCCACCACCGCGATCGCGGCGGATACGCAGTTTGAAGTCGCCCATTTTCAGGTCGAGCGAGGAGAACTGGCTCTCGCCCAGCAGCCGCGCGATTTCGGCGACGTCCTTGCCAGTCAGGCTCACTTCCTGGGGCCTCCGCTGAAAATGCCCATCACGTGGCTCAAGGGGTTGCCGGTCGGCTCCGCCACCGGCTTCGCCTCGGCATCCTTCATCGCCCACACGGTTTCGGGGCGCGACTGCAGCAGCAGCACCTTGCCCTGCTGGTCCAGCGCCCACTCGATATCCTGCGGCTTGCCGTAATGCCGCTCGATCCGGCGGCCCACTTCGCGCAGGGCCATCAGTTCATCGTCGCTAAGGCAGGGGGCAGAGCGCCTGTCCGCCTCGTTCTCCACCTCCACGATCCCGCCGCCTTCGGCAGGCACCTGGCGGGCGTGCTTGTCGGAAATGTCGCGCTGGCTGATCTCGCCGGTGATCTTGCCGACCACCCATTTATCGGGCGTGACTTCGCCGGAAACGACGCTGGAACCAAGGCCCCAGGCCCCCTCGATGGTGATCACCGACTTGTCGCCGCTGGTGGGGCTGCGGGTGAACATTACGCCGGCGCAGCGGGCATCCACCATGCGCTGCACCACCACCGCCATGGACACGCCTTCTTCGGGAAAGTCCTGCTTGCGGCGATAGGTCATGGACTCCACCGAATAAAGCGAGGCCCAGCATTCGCGCACGCGTTCCAGCATGGTGTCGGCATCGAGTACCCACAAGAAGGTGTCCTGGAGGCCGGCAAAGCTGGCGTCCTCGGCGTCCTCTGTCGTGGCGGAACTGCGCACGGCGACAGGCTGGCCATCCTCGCACAGCTGCGCATGGGCGTTCTTGAGCGCCTGCTGCACGTCGGCAGGCATGGGTTCTTCCATCACGCGGGCGCGGAGCTGTTCGGAAAGCCTGGTGGCCGCGCCGAGATCGCTCGGGTCGAGCGCCTCCACCAGCGGACGGATCGGCTCGCGCGCTTCGAGGACGGCCAGGAACCGCTCGAACGCGGCGACGGTGACGACAAAGCCGGGGGGCACGTCGATCCCCGCCTGCGTCAGCTCACCCAGCGAGCCGCCCTTGCCGCCCACGGTGGGGCGGTCGGCAATGCCGACGTCGGCAAACCATGCAACTGCATCGGTCATGGGATCACGCGTCCTCAAGCACGGGTTCGTCGTCGAGAATGGTGACGGTGCCCTTGCCGCCGTCCACGCGGATGCGCTGGCCGTCCTTGATGCGGGTGGTGGCCTTGCCGGTGCCGACCACCGCGGGCAGGCCGTATTCGCGCGCCACGATGGCCATGTGGCTCATCGATCCGCCGATGTCGGAGACGGCCGCCCCGATCTTCTGGAAGATCGGCGACCACGTGGGGTTGGTCACCTGGCACACCAGGATATCGCCCTGCTGGATGCGGCCGATCTCGGAAACCGACTTCACCACGCGCGCCGTGCCTTCGACCACGCCGGAACAGGCGGCAAAGCCTTTCAGTTCCTTTTCGTTCTCGCTGCCGTCATCCAGCCAGCTGTCGAGGTTCTCGCGGGTGATGCCCCACAGCATGTTGATGGCCGGATCGTCGATGGCGTCAGGCACGTTGCCCAAGGCGGGCGGGGTGGCATGTTTATCCCATTCTGCGATCGCTGCCTTGCGCTGCGCCACGAGGGCGGGCCAGTGGCGCGGCCCGCGCGGTTCGGCGCCTACGCCCCAGCTCAGCATCAGGTCGATGATCGCGCTTTCCAGCTCGAACTGGGTCAGGTGGAAAACGTCTTCCTCACGCCCATCCGGCCCGAAGAAATCATGCTCTGCCAGCAGTGCGCCGAATTCGCGGATCTTGTTGAAGAACAGGTTGGTGTACCAGTGCTCGCAATAGAACTTGTGCCCCTCGACATAGGGGAACACGCGGTGTGCAAGGTTGATCAGCTGGTCGTAGGTGGCCTTGTCTTCCTCGGTATCCAGCAACTCGCGGTAATCGGCCACCAGCGCCTCGCGCTCGGCGATCAGCTGCTCGGTGGGACGGGTGATGTTCGTGCCCGCCTTGATCTTCTCGATATAGCCGGGCAGCGCGGCGAAGGGCAGCGAGAGATCGTCGTTCCAGCTGCGATGGTAGTGGTAGAACCCGTCGCCGCTGGAGACGTTGAACCACGGGTTGCGGCTGGTCTCGAGGTCTTCGAGCCAGGCCTTTCCGTGTTCGCCCAGGGCATCGAGGTCGGCCAGCACCCCGTCGATATCCATGGCGTCGGTGAAATGGTGATCGACCCCCAGTTCCACCGCGCGGCGGGCCAGGCGCTTCACCTCTTCATCGGGGCGGAAGATCTCGGCTTCCATGCCCGCCACCATGCGCGAAATCGCCTGGTCGGAAATCTCGGGGAAGGCCTTCTTGCAGAAATCGAAGAACGTCATGTAGGCGCCATAGCCGAGCAGCAGGAACTCGAAGTGGTGGTGCCACATGCGGTGGTAGCCTTCGATCTGCTGCTGGTAGATCTTCAGCAGGTCGTGGCTGGCGGGCACCGCGTCGCCTTCCTTGAAGGTTTCCACCGGCTCGTACTTCGGCAACGTCGGGCTGGGCAGCGCCTGTGCATCAGCGATCAGCGCCTTCATCTTGTCCTTCCACTGGGCGTAGAGGTCTTCCCAGTGTTCGTAGTAATAGAAGGCGCGTTGCTGAAACTCCTCGGTGCGCTCAGCTATCTCGTCAGGATCGGTCACCACCACGCCGCCGATGTAGACGCGGCCGTTGATGATGCGGTGATCCACGCCCTTGGCGGTGGGTAGCACGTGGACGCGGGTGTTGAAGGCGCCCATGGCGACATAGGCCGCCTCTGCCGTGATCATGTCGAAGTGATGCATCGGCTCGGGGAAGTGCATCGAGTTGTAGAACCAGAACTTCTCGTCATCCTCGGGCACGAACTGGGTGTAATAGGGGTAGGCGGCCTGCGCCTCCTCGGTGCCCGGGATCACCTTGATCGAGCTGGGCAGGGGAAAGCTCTTGTCAGACATAGCTGTGGCATCCTCTCAAATGCTGGCCTTGGCGTGGCGGGCCGTCTCTTGCGACATCGTCCACGCCGGGCGGTAGGATCATTAGACTACGCTGTGGGCGTGCAATGGCCAAGGATTCCCGCGCAAGGGCAATAAGACAAAAGCGCAGGGTGTTTTGTCTTAGTTGCTCATCCTGCGATCAGTCACCCGGTCGATGAACCCGCTGGCATCGGCCAACACCGGCGCGCGGCTGCGCAAGGGGCGGGCAAGTGCGATCAGGATATCGATGTGATCGACGCCGGGATAGCTCACCATCTGCGCCGATACGCCCGCAGCCGCAAGCGCGGCGGACAGGGCTGCGCTGTTGCGCGGCTTGACCGTGGTATCGTCAGCCCCGGTCAGCAGCAGGGCAGGCGGAGAGCCGGGACCGGCATAGGACACCGGCTGGGTTTCCTCGACTCGCGGCCATTCGCCAAACGCCTCGATAGAGGCGGTGGTATCGAACGGTGCGAAGTCATAGGGGCCGGCCAGCCCCACCAGCCCGCGCAAGGCTTCGCGATCCTCTCCCAGCCATCGCGGATCGTTCGCCAGCATCGCGGCGATATGCGCGCCGGCGGAATGGCCCATCAGCACGACCTTGTCCGGGTCGCCGCCATAGCCGGCGATGTTCTGCCGCACCCAGCGCACCGCCTGCGCGCCGTCTTCGACGAAGGCGGGGAAGTGCACTTCCGGCACCAGCCGGTAGTCGGGCACCACCACCAGGTAACCCTGCGCGGCCAGCGCGCGTCCGGCGAAGTTGTATCCTGCGCGCGTGCCGCTGTTCCAGCTACCACCGTAGAAGAACACCACCACCGCGCGCGCCGCTTCGCTATCGCCAACGGGGGCATAGATATCCAGCGCCTGCCGTTCGTCCTCGCCATAGGCCAGCCCCTCGGCCACCTTCTCTCCCCCGGCATCCTTGGGCACCAAGGTATCGAAGGTGTGCAGCGGCGAGACGAGATAGGCGAGGCCAAGGCCCAGCGCGGCCAGCACCATGAGCACGCCCAGCGCGAGGAGCATCTTCATGCCGAAAGCCCCTCAGCTTTGCGGCGCATGGCCCGCGCGCCAGGCGCTGGGGGTGATGCCGAAGCGCTTGCGGAACAACCGCGTGAAATAGCCGGGATCGAGGAACCCGTTGCGAAAGGCGATATCGGCCACCGGCAGGCCCGCGGCGCGCGGATCGGCCAGCATGTCGCTTGCCCGGTCCAGCCGCATGGCATTGAGTTCCTGCACGAAGCTGGTGCCGCTGCCCGCCAGCAGCGTTTGCAGATAGCGCTTGGAAATGCCGCAGTCCTCCGCCACCCGTTCTGGTGACAGGCCGGGATCGGCATAGTCGCTTTCGATCCGGCGCAGGATGCGACGGGCCAGTTGCCCACGATGGCGCGTGCCGTGCGCGGGTTCCTCCACCCCCGTGGCCAGCGACAGCAGCGTGCCCACCTGTTCCGCGATCAGCGGGCGTGGCAGGGGGGCCTGGTCGAGCCGATCGAGCATCGTCTCGAGCAGCGCGCCCAGCGGCCTGCCCCAGCCTTCGCGCGTTTCGATCGGGCGCGCCAGCAGGGCGCCGGGATCGGGCAGGTGCTTTTCCAGCCAGCCTTGGGGCATCATCAGGTCAAGGCACTCGTGCTCGGTCTGCATTTCCATCTGGTAGAAACGTGTGTTGTCGAGCAGCACGAACTGGCCCGGTTCGATGGTAAAGCTCTTGCCGCCCATCAGCGTCTTCATCGCCCCGTGGCGCGAATAGACCAGCTGGATAGATGGCGCCGCGCGGCCCGCGCTGCCTTCGGCGCCGGTATGCGTCACCCGCTGGGCCGGGGCATGCAGGTGCAGCAGGCGCAGCTGGCCGATTCCGTGCGAAACCCAGCGCGCGGCAAAGGCATCGGCATCGAAAACCTCCACCTCGATCGGCGCGATCGTGCTGGCGGCCCACTCGCGCCACTCGCGCAGAGCCTCTGGCCGGTCGAGCCCGGCCGAGGTCCAGCTCTGGTCTTCAACGGTGCGCGCGGTAGCCATAGGACAATTTAACGCGCAAAAATCTCATTTGGCAATTGCGCAGCCGTGATAATGTGAGGTGTTGGTTCAGGGAGAGAGGGGCCAAATGGAGAGTTCGGTAACATCGCCTGCCGCGCGTTCGCTGGCGCGGCCCAGTTTCCATCTGTTGATGGCACTGGGCATGAGCGCGTTCGTCTTCACCGGCTTCGGCATGACCTATCTTGGCCCGCTGGCAACCGGCACTTTCCCGCCTGCGCCGCCGATCGTCCACCTGCACGGGATCACCTTCTTCAGCTGGATGGTGCTGCTGGTGGTGCAAGCTGCGCTGGTTAACGCGCGCAAGGTAAAGCTGCACCGCTCGCTGGGCACATTCGGCATCGCCGTGGGCACCATGGTGGTGGCGATGGGCTGCTTCATCACCATTGTGGGGGCCTCCACCACCGATCTCTCGGGCAGCGGGCCGGGGGTGTTCTACCTCTCGGTGGTGGCGCCGCCCAGCTTCGCATTGCTGTTCGCCATGGCCATTCGCGCCGCGCGCAGTCCTGCGGTGCATCGCAACCTGATGTTGATTGCCACGATTGCGATCCTGATGCCGGGCATCAACCGCGTCTATATGCAGGGGCTGGGGCTGGACTACGTGCCCTTTTTCGAGACCTACATGACCATGAACGCCTTCCTTGCCGCCGTGCTGTGGCACGAGTGGCGGGTGACGGGCAGCATTGCCCGCGCGACATGGATCGGCGCAGCGGTTATCGTGCTGCCGCAGATCGCCATGCCGTTTGTTTCGTGGACCGGCTGGTGGGCCGATTTCATCTATGCGTTGGGCGATCTCGTCTACTACCGCGACGCCTTGCAGACCAGCTAACCGGGAGAGAACAATGGGAAACAAGTGCCGCCTGATCGCCTGCGAGGAAGCCTGGACGATCCCCGAAGTGGCCGAGGAACTGCGCAAGGTGGCGCGCGGCCCCTCGCAAAGTTCGGACAAGCTGCTGGTGGGCGGTATCTACGATGCCGACCACGACACCACCGGCTATGGCAAGATGAACTTTCTTGACGGGCTGAAGGACGTGGAAGGCCAGCGCCTGTCGCAGATGGACGAGTTTGGCGTGGACATGCACCTACTCACGCTCACCGCGCCGGGCGTGCAGATGTTCGATGCCGACACCGCGACCGAACTCGCCGCGCTCAGCAACGACCGGATGGCGGAAATCTGCCGCAAGTACCCGAAGCGGTTCGCCGGCCTTGCCAGCTTTGCCCCGCACAGCCCGAAGCGTGCGGCGAAGGAAGTGCAGCGGGTGATGACCGAGCTCAAGCTGAACGGGCTGGTGGTTAACAGCCACACCAATGGCGAGTACTTTGACGACCCCAAGTTCTGGCCGATCTTCGAAGCCGCCGAGGCGCACGATGCCACCATCTACATCCACCCGCGCGGGCCGTCGGACACGCTGAAGGGCCCGTTGATGGACTATGCCATGGATTCGGCGATGTGGGCTTACGGCGTGGAAGTGGGCACCAACATGCTGCGGATGATGGCAGGCGGCGTGTTCGACCATTTCCCGAACCTGCGCATTTGCGTGGGCCACATGGGCGAGATGGTGCCGTTCTTCATCTGGCGCATCAATTTCATGAACAGCCGCGCGCAGAAGGTGGGCCGCGCGCCAAAGACCGAGCGCAGCATGGAGGAATACTTCCGCGACAACTTCGTCTTCACCACCAGCGGCGTGGAGGACCACCTGGCGCTGCGTTATGCCATCGATCGGATGGGGATCGACAACGTCATCTGGGCGATCGACTACCCCTACCAGCCGATGCAGCCGGCGGTGGACTTCATCGAGAGCTTCGACTGCACCGAGGCTGAAATGCACGCGCTGTGCCACGGCAACGCCGAACGCGTTTTCCACATCGCGCCTGAAGGGTGATGGCGGCGCACGACAACATCCTGGGCGCCGATCCGCGCCCGCTGTTCTTCCCTGTCGAGCACGGCAGCGACCTGCTTTCCCCGCCGCCCGACCGGCTGGGGCAGGCGGTGCGCTTTGCCGCGCGCTCGCTGTCGGTTATGCAGAAGGAGGGACTCGTCGCATCGTCGGCCAGCGGTCAGGTCTGGCGCGTGGTCTCGGACGAGGGCGCCTATCTTGACGGATTCAACGAAGCGCCGTGCCCCTTGAGCTTCCTTACCGTGGGCATGGTGTCCAGCTACATGACCGAGCTGTTGGCGCTGGCCGAAGCGCGTGGCATCGCGCTGGACCGCGTGGAACTGGTGCAGGACAATTTCTACACTATGAAGGGCAGCGCGCTGAAGGGCACCATGACCGGCGGCGCCAAGGATATCGAACTGGAAGCCCGGATCGAGAGCCCCGCCGATCCCGAGACCTTGCGCGCGCTGGTCTATGATGCGGTGGCAGCATCGCCGCTCAACGGCCTGATGCGCGGGGAAAAGGATTCGCTGTTCACGCTGACCCACAAGGGCCGGCAGGTGATCCCCGACAAGGCGAAGCCGGTACAGTCCGATCCTCCGCCGGACCCGGCGCACTTGATCGAAGGGGTGCACCCATTGGCGGCCGAGTCGATGCCGCGCCGCGCAGGCATGAGCCCGCTGACCGACGAAGCGACGTCTTCGCAAGGCTCTTCACTGGCGGAAGAGCAGGACCGGGTACTGCATATCCGCGGCATCTGCACGCTGCGCGATGACGGGGTGAAGCAGGTCGAGCAGCAGCTGTTCAACCCGCACGGCAGCGTGTTCCATTTCCTCTGCGACGAGGAAGGCCGCGCGCCCGATGCGGTCAGCTACATGGCGGCAGGTATCGGCTTCTGTTTCATGACCCAGCTGGGCCGCTACGCGAAGATCGCGAAGAAGCACCTCGCCGCCTACAACGTGGTGCAGGATATCCACTTCTCGCTCGGCGGCGCCTCGGGCGGGACGGGGCAGGCGGGCCAGGCAGACCCGGTCGAAACCCACGTCTACCTCGACAGCGAGGAGGATAGCACCTTCGCCCGCACCGCGCTCGACATGGGCGAACAGACCTGTTTCCTTCACGCCTTCTGCCGCACCGACCTGAAGGCACGGGTGCGGGTGGCCAAGCTTTGAGGAGAAGACCCTTGCGCAAGACGATCGCCACCATCGGGGCAATGATAGCCATGCAGCTGCCTTTGTCTGCAACGGCGCAGACCCGGATAGCACAGGAAGAATGTTCGGCCACCTACGCGGCTGGCGAGTGGGAACTTGAAGTGTTCTACCAGGAACCCGGGTTCCTCTACGACCAGCCTGGGGTCGGCTACCACTACGAGCATACGCCAAGCGGCTTTTCGGTCACCGTGCGGGTGTTCCAGGATCGCACCATGCTGCCCGGGTTCAACCTGGAACCGCTGCTCGAAACGCAATCGGTCAGGACCTATTTCGACGATATTCCCCGCGAACCCGGCACCAGTGAGTTCGAAAGCGGCGATTACGCTGGCGAGCTGCAATTCGCGGTGGTCGATCACGCACGTGGTTGGTTCTGGCGAACGACTGGCGATCTGAATTTCGGCTGGGATGCCCTCGACGGTCGCAGCAAGTTCCTGTTCGACGAGAGTGACGACGCCCCCCAGCCGACTGCGATGATCCGCAGGCTTGCGGAACGCGATTCCGACGAGTTCGAATTGCAGCTGGATTTCCAGCCCGACGACGAACGTCCGCGCAGGCTGCGCGCCATCCCGGTTTCCACCAGCGGAATGGTGGCGCTGTTCGGCCGCAGCCAGGATTATGCCGGCACGATGATGCGCGGCTGCCCGGCTGCGACGGAAAGCTGAACCGCTCAGGCCGCCATGTGCTGGTACACGGCGCGGTGGTGGCTGAATTCCTTGAAGCCCCAGTAGCCGTGATAGCTGCCCATGCCGCTGCCGTTGACGCCGCCGAACGGCAGGCGGTTTTCGAGGTAGTGCGAGAACACGCCGTTCAGCGTGGTGCCACCGGATGACGTGCGCTTGAGCACCTTGTCCATGTGCTCTTCGCTGGGGCTGAACATGTACAGCGCCAGCGGCTTGTCGCGTGCCTCGATGTAGTCGACCACCTGGTCGAGCGTGTCGTAAGTCATCACCGGCAGCACGGGGCCGAAGATCTCGTCCTGCATGATCTTCATCTGCGGGGTGACGCCGGTCAGCATGGTGGGGTGGATGGTGAGGTCTTCCTCGTCCATCTGCCCGCCCACGGCCACGGTCGCCCCTTGCGCGATGGCATCGTCCACCATGCCCTTCACGCGGTCGAAGTTCGACTTGTTGACGATCTGCGCAATGGAAGATTTATCAAGTTCGCCAGAGCCATAGAGGTTCTTCTGCACGTTCTCGCGGAAGCCCTCGACCAGCTCGGCCTGCTTGTCTTCGGGCACGAAGACATAGTCCGGGCAGATGCAGGCCTGGCCGCCGTTGAATTGCTTGGCACCCGCCAGCGCGGCGGCGATGGGGGCCAAATCGGCGCCTTCGTCGATTATCACCGGGCTCTTGCCGCCCAGTTCCAGGGTGACGGTGGAAAGGTGCTTGGCAGCGGCTGCCATCACGATCTTGCCCACCCGCGTGGAGCCGGTGAAGAAGATGTGGTTGAACGGCAGTTCCAGCAGTGCTTCGGCCACCGAAACGTCGCCTTCGAACACGGCGACTTCGTTCTCGTCGAAACACTCTTCGATGATGGTCTTGGCAATCTTGGCCACGTTGGGGCACAGGTCGGTCAGCTTCACCATGCAGGTGTTGCCGGCGGCCACGGCCGCGGCGACCGGGCCCAGCGTCAGGCCCAGCGGGAAGTTCCACGGACCCAGGATCAGGCACACGCCGCGGGCTTCGGGCACGATCCGCGCTTTGTCGTCGGGGTTGTTGGTGGGGGTGACTTCGGCAGGCTTCATCCACTCTGCGACATTGTCGATGTTGAGCTGGATATTGCCGACGATGTTCATCACCTCGGTCACGCGGATTTCGCCCTCGGGCTTGCGCGTATCCTTCAGCACGGCGGCGACGATATCGTCGGCGTGCTTTTCAACGGCTTCCTTGAGCTTGGTCAGCTTGGCCTTGCGGGTGGCGGCATCGCTGGCCTTCACGTTCCACTGGTTGGCCTGCTGCGCTTCGAACACGCGCTGGATATCGGCGGAAAGATCGGCGGCGGTGGGTTGGTCGGTCATTGTCAGTCCTGTTTTTGGGTCAACTCTTCGCCTCGTACACTACATGCCCCACGGCGGTATTGCTCGCAGGCACGCGATAGAAGCGGTGCTTTTCTTCCACGCCGTATCCCAGCGCGGCGCGCATGATCAGCCACATGATCAGCTCGATCCCCTCGGTGCCGGCTTCGCGCAGGTATTCGAGGCGGGTGATGTATTTCAGCTCTTCCGGCTCGTGGGCGAGGAGGTCGATGAAGCGCATGTCCCACTTCTCGTTGATCAGGCCGGCACGGCTGCCGTGCAGCTGGTGGCTCATGCCGCCTGTGCCCCACACCTGCACGTCGAGGTCTTCGGGGAAGGTCTTTACCGCATTGCGGATCGCCTCGCCCAGCTTCCAGCAGCGCTCACCCGATGGGGTAGGGAACTGCGACACGTTCACCGCCAGCGGGATCACCTTGCACGGCCATTCCTCCGGCTGGCCGAACACCAGCGACAGCGGCACGGTCAGGCCGTGATCCACGTCCATCTCGTTGATCAGGGTGATGTCGAATTCGTCGATCACCAGCTGTTCGGCGATGTGGGCGGCCAGGTCGATATGGTTGTACACCGTCGGCACGGGGCGGCGGCCCCAGCCCTCGTCGGCGGGCAGGAACTCGTCGGCGAAACCGATGGCGAAGGTGGGCACGATATCCAGCATCAGCGCCGATGCATGGTCGTTGTAGACCAGGATCACCACGTCGGGCGTGTGGTCCTTCACCCATTCCTTCACGAACTCGTAGCCTTCGAAGACCGGCTTCCAGTAGGGGTCTTCTTGCTTGCCAAGGTCAATCGCCGCGCCGATGGCGGGCACGTGGCTGGTGGCAATGCCTGCGGTGATCCGGGCCATCAGGTCTTGTCCCTGATGGAACGCATGCCTTCCGGCGAACGGCCGCCTGCCAGCATCATCTTTGCATATTCGTCCGCCGACATGCCCGAAGTGGTGCTGACGGCCTTGAGCGCGCTCATCCCGTCTGTGCTGGCGATCTTGACCAGGAAGTACATGTTCCCGCCCAGATCGATCAGCCTGGTCATGTCGCGGTCGATCACCGCCTGCTTCTGCGCCTCGGTCATCTTGAACTTGTCGAGATAGGCGCGCTCGTCTGCCTTGAAGAGTTCGCGGTTCTCGGCCTTCATCAGGCTCATGCAGAACTTGTGCAGGTGATAGGCCTGACGGCTGGCCCGGGCGGTGAACACCTTGGTCCCGGGAATGTCTTCCAGGTCCTCGAGCGGGTAGAGTCGGGTACGTGGCATGGCCTTGCCCTAGCAGGCCTCAGCTTCGGACAAAAGCAATCTCGTCTGACCGACCGCGTCAGCCGTGCTGCTCGAACCACTCGCGGGCCTTGAGATAGTCCAGTTGCTGCTCGCTCAGGGCCAGCCCGCGGTCGACCCTTTCACGGGTGTCGAGCAGGATATCGGCAGGCAGCAGTTCGTCGAATTCCATCCCGGCAAAGCCATAGCGGCACCACACGACCGCGCCGAAGGCCTCGTAGCCCAGCCACGAGAGCATGCCCTGTGCGCCGGGTTTCAGCACCTCGCCTTCGTGCAGCTGCACGCGCGCGCCCGATTGCGACAGGTCAGCCAGCAGCACGCTGGAATAGCCGCCAAGCGTAACCATCCGCGCAGGCAGCGCCAGCCGCAGGCGGCTGTCGCGGCGCTGGCCGGTGGTCGGGATGGTCTGCGTGCCCATGATGGGGCAGACCATCGCGCATTACGCTGTCGATTTCGCAAGCGCAGGACTAGGCTGGTTTACCTAGACCGGCAGCTAGCTCGCATTGGGATTGAACCCCGGCACGCTGCCATCGTCGGCGGCCTGCGGGCCGGGGATCGGGTTCAGCGTGTGGATCAGGCGGAACTTGCCGTCGATGTAGCGGAAGGTGTGGGAATCGGGCGCGCCTTCGGAATTGCCGAAGCGGCAGAACACGTTGATCACGCCCATTTCCTCATCAATCAGGTAATCGCGCTCCACGATGTAGAGCACGCCCGGCGGGATGCCGACTTCGCAGGATGCGTCGGGCCGCCCGTCGCGGTTGGTATAGGCCCCGCCTTCCAGCCGCGCGCAGGGCACGCCCCAGGGGATGTCGGTGAACTTGTCGGAAAAGGCATCGAGATAGGCATTGGCCCCGCGGATCATCTCCGCCGGGTCGGTGCGCTGGTAGGGATGTAGCGGTTCCCAGTCCTCGGCCTGGGCATAGCGTAGATAGGCATTGGCGTTGAACAGCCAGTCGCCCGTTGTGGTGACAAGGCTGTCGACGCGAATGATCTGGCCATCGTGCAGGAACAGCCGCGTGCCGATGACGTAGGGCGTGTCGCCTTCGGTCACGACGATTTCGGTAAAGGTCTTGCAGCGGGTGGCATCGTGCACGCTCATGGCATTGGCCACGGGCAGGGCGGTGTTCCACAGCCCGTCCTCGCGCGCCACCGTTTCCATGTTCTGCAGGAAGTGCGCGTTTTCGACCAGGGGCAGGGCGGAAATGTCGCCTGCTTCCTGCGCCGCGACATAGGCTAGCGTTGCCGCTTCCAGCTCGTCGCGCGTGCAGGTGGGGCGATCCACCCGCGCGGCGTAGGGGCTCTCGCCAAGGCCCTGCTGGGCGAGGGCGGGGGCGGCGGTCAGCGCGAAGCCGAATGCGGCCAGCGCGGCGGGCAGGGCCTTAGCGAACATCCTGGATCTCCTCGCTGCGGCATTGCGCGTAAGTGCTCCAGCCCGAGCAAATGCCATAGGGGCCGCGGATGAAGATCGCCTCGATGCGGCTGATCTGGTCGTTCTCGATCTTGAACAGCTCGCCCAGCTGCCAGGTCCAGTTGATCGAGCGATGATCGAAGAAAGCGAAGGAGAACACGATCCCGCGCTCGCGGTCCACCGCCACGAAGCGGCGGTCGCGGATGCTGGTCACCACGTCGTAGAGCGAGGTTTCCAGCTGCTCGCGGCAGCCAAGGCGCGGGCCTAGCGAGCCGACCGGCGCGCCTTCGGACGCGGCGGCGATGATGCCGTTCTCGTAACGCAGGCAATCGTCGGTGAAGGGATAGTAGCCGTTGCCGTCGTTGCGCTGGATCGCTTCGAAATAGGCGTTGGCGACGGCTACCAGCTCGGCGCGGCTGGCGCGTTCGCCTTCGGGAATCGCGGTGCGATAGCCTTCCCATGGCTGGCCCATGGCTTCCACCATTTCGCCGGTGTTGCCGAAAATGCCGGGGTCGGCCTCCCCGCCGCCCAGCGCGCGCTCGGGCCGCGCGGCGATCTGTTCGACTTCGCTGATCTTGCCATCGGCATCGATGCGCAGGCGCAGGCTCACGCCCACCGGTTCGGGATCCATCTGCGCGCCGGCGGCGGAGGTGGTGGCCGATTCCTGCACCGTCACCAGCGCGCCGACCTGCTGCGTTTCGACATCGGGCACGATCAGCCGGTAGCCTTGCGGAGAGACGGTGGTGGCCCACAGGCCTTCGTTGCCCAGCGGCATTTCCACGCCGTTCTCGGTAAAGCGCACGTGGCGGGCGAACAGCTCGTCCGACACCTCGCCATCGCTCATCGCCTGCAGGTAGCGCTCGACATAGTCTTCCAGACATTCGCGCTGGCAGGCATGCTCTTCCAGCGGCACGCCGCCAACCTGCGCACCCGCTGGCATGGCCAGCGACAGGAATGCCGCGCTGCTGGCGGCTGCAATCATCCGGATCATCGGTGTTTCTCCCCTCACTCCCGAGCCGCAGACTTTATCAATTTCGCGACGTTTGGCCAGAGGGAGAGTCAGCTCTCCTCGCCCGTCTGCCAGATGGCGTTGAGCGCGGGCAGCAGGTGCGCGCGGTGCTGCGCCGGGACGCGGGCGACCAGTTCGGCCTCGAACGCCTCGATCACGCCCAGTGCCTTGTCGCGCAGCGCCATTCCCTTCGCCGTCAGCACCAGTCCCTGGGATTTTCCGTCAATGGCGTGGCGCTCCACCAATTTGGCCGCTTCAAGCCGCTTCAGCAGCGGCACCATGTTGGCGCGCTGGATGTCCAGCTGTCGTCCCAGTGCGCTGGCGGTGATGTGTGGATTGTCCCCCACGATCAGCAAGACCGACGCTTCAGACTGGCGAAGGTCCAGCTCGGCCAGGCGCTGGCCCAGCTGGGCAGCTGTGGAATTGGCCGCGCGACGCAGCGAATATCCGGGAAAGCGGCTGAGTGGATCCTGCATTGCCGTCGCTTGTAGCGATTGTTGTTGCATATAACAATATCGGAAACTACACCGCGCCCAGCAAGCAGCACGGGTGGCTCGCGAGTCGCAGCCTTGCCCGGTGAAAGAGGAGACCAGTCATGGCAATGCCGTCACAACCCGATCCGCGTCCGCAGGAAGAGACCGTCAAATACGAAGTGATCGACGGTGTCGCCTGGGTTTCGCTCAACCGCCCGGACAAGAAGAACTGCCAGAGCCCCAAGCTCAACCGCCAGATGAAAGTGGTGCTGGACGAGCTGGAATTCCGCGATGACGTGCAGGTGCTGGTCCTCACCGGCGAAGGCGATGCCTGGTCGGCGGGCATGGACCTGCTCGAATACTTCCGCGAGAACGAAGCCAAGGGGCTTGGTGCCGTACGCAAGGCTCAGCGCGAAGCCTACACCTGGTGGGAACGCCTGCGCTGGTATGAAAAGGCCACCGTCGGCATGATCAACGGCTGGTGTTTCGGCGGGGCCTATGGCCCGCTGTTCGCCTGCGACATCGCCATTGCCGGCGAGAGCGCGCAGTTTGGTCTTTCCGAAATCAACTGGGCCATCCTGCCCGGCGGCGGCGCCTCCAAGGTGGCGGCCGAACTGATGCCGTACCGAAAGGCGATGTACCACGCGATGATGGGTGAGAACCTCACCGGCAGGCAGGCCGAGGAACAGGGCCTTGTCACCGAATGCGTGCCGGACGACCAGCTGAAGGCGCGCGTCCAGGAAGTGGCCGACAAGCTGAAGGCCAAGGACAGCCAGGCTCTGCGCGCCACCAAGTGGGCCATGCGCCGGGTTATGGAAATGACCTATGACAACGCCGAGGACTACCTGATCCGCGCCCAGGAAGCGCTGAATGATTTCGGCGGCTGGGAAACCCGCAAGGAAGCGACCAAGCAGTTCCTTGACGAGAAGACCTTCAAGCCCGGTCTTGGCGCCTTCGACAAGACTAAGGTACAGAAGGACTGATTTCCATCAAAGCGACATGGGTCACCCCTGCCTTAAGGCGGGGGTGACCTTGTTTTGGCTGCTCGCTAGGACGCGCAGCAGGATTGTTCAGGGAAGAGGATTGCCCGATGACCACCCGCCGTTTCACCAACGAACAGATCGATCGCCTGCTGCGCCCGAAGTCCGTCGCCGTGGTCGGCGCGTCCGACCGCCACGGCGCGCTCGGCTGCACGCTGCTGAACAACCTCGTGCAGTACGAATTTGATGGTGACGTCTACCCGGTGAACCCCAAACGCGACGAGCTGCAGGGGCTAAAGGTCTACAAGTCGGTGAACGAACTGCCGCACGGCGTCGATTGCGCGGTGCTGGCGATCCCGCGGCCCTTCGTGGTCGATACCGTCCGCGATCTTGCCGCCAATGGCTGCGGCGCGGTGGTGATCTATGCCGCCGGCTTCTCCGAAGCGGGCGAGGAAGGCGCGAAGGACCAGGCTGAGCTGGCGCGCATCGCCGAGGAATACGGCATCGTGATCGAAGGCCCCAATTGCCTGGGCTGCACCAATTATGTTGAACGCATCCCGCTGACCTTCGTCGAAACCAACATGCAGACTCCGCCCAAAGGCGCGCGCGCCGTGGGCGTGGCCAGCCAGTCGGGCGCGCTGGCCGCCGTGCTGGCCACCACGCTGCATCCGCGCGGCTGCTACGTCTCCACCTCAGTTTCCACCGGCAACGAGGCGGCATCGGGCGTGGAGGACTATGTCGAATGGCTGGTGGACGATCCCGCCACCCACGTCATTGCCATGTACGTGGAGAATTTCCGCCGTCCTCAGGCCTTCGTCGCAGCGGCGCGCCGGGCGCGCGCGGCCGGCAAGCCCATCGTGATGCTGCACCCCGGCAAGAGCGACAAGGCGCAGGAAAGCGCTGCCACCCACACCGGCGCGATGGCGGGCGACTATGCCCTGATGAAGGCCAAGCTGGCGCGCGAAGGCATCATCTTTGCCGATACGCTGGAAGAGCTGGCCGATGTGGCCACCATCGCCGTCACCTGCGAAAGCCTGCCGGGCGCGAACATGGCGGTGCTGGGCGAAAGCGGCGCGCTGCGCGGCCTGGCCTTCGACATTGCCGAGGACATTGGCCTCGACCTTGTCGACCTGAACGACGAAAACAGCCCCAATATCCGCGCCGTGCTGCCCGATTTCGTGCCGGTGTCGAACCCTACCGACATTACCGCCATCGGCTTGTCGGAGCCGGAGATCTACACCAAGCTGCTTACCGCGCTGCTGGAAGACGATCGCATCGGCTCGGTGGTCGCCTCGATCATCCAGTCTGACCCGATCACCAGCAAGATCAAGTTCCCGCCGATCCAGAAGGTGCTGGATGGTGGTGACCTGGGCAAGCCGCTGGTGTTCGCCGGCGTCGACGAAGGCGCCAACGTGCCGCAGGAATACATCGACGGGTTGGCGCGGGTGGGCATACCCTATTTCCGCTCCACCGAACGCGCCTATCGCGCCATCGCCCGGCTGGCCGACCTTGCCAAGCGTGACCTGACCGATCGTTCGGGCGAGCCGCTCAAGGTGCCCGGCATCGAGGGGGGAGCACGGCGTCATCCCCGAATACCGCGCCAAGGACCTGCTGCGCCCGCTCGGCGTGCCGTTCCCCGATAGCACCTTTGCCGCCACGGCAGACGATGCCGCCGGGGCTGCCGATGCGCTGGGCTATCCGGTGGTAATGAAGGCGCAGGCCGCAGCGCTGGGCCACAAGTCGGACGCGGGCGGGGTGATCCTGAACCTCAAGTCCGCCGACGCTGTGCGCGAGGCGTTCGATCGCATGCATGGCAATGTCGCCGCCTACGATTCCTCGATCACGCTGGACGGCGTGCTGGTGGAGAAGATGGGCACGATGGGTACCGAGATGATCGTGGGTGCCAAGCACGATCCGCAGTGGGGTCCGGTGGTCCTGGCGGGCTTCGGCGGCGTGACGGCGGAAATCCTCAAGGACGTGAAGCTGTTCACCACCGATCTCGGCGTGGAGCAGGTGAAGGAAGGCTTGCTGCAATTGCAGCAGGCGCCGCTGCTCACCGGCTGGCGCGGCAGCCCTGCGCTGGATGTCGATGCCCTGGCCGAGATGATCGTCACCATGGGCCGGATCATGGAAGGCAACCCCTCGATCCGCGAAGTCGATCTCAACCCGGTGATCGTCTACCCCAGGGGCCAAGGCGTGATCGCCCTCGATGCGCTGATGCTGGTGGACTGACGCCTCAGTAATTCTGCGGGCGGCGCGACCTTGTGTAGTCGATCCTGATCCGCACCCAGCTGCCGACCTGGTATTGCCCGCCAATGCGCGGCGGACGCACGCGGAACTGCCAGGCGGCGGGCCTGCACCGCGCGCGCGATGCCCGAATTTGCCGGGTACTCGCTCACCACGGCGCAGTCCTCCACACGCCAGTTGGGGCGCGGTCCTGCAGGCGATCAGGCCCCATCCGGTGCTGCTGGCGGTGGAGAGATAGCCCGAGAGTTCCTCCGGTCCCGGCTCGCGATACCAGCGCGCGGCATAAAGCGGCGATCCATCGGGCGCGGTGCCGACGATGGGGCTGTCCTCTCCCCGGCTGGAGCCGGTGTCGGCGGGGTCCATAGCTCCTGTCCGAGCGCACCACCGCGCCGATGCGCGAGCTCGGCGTGGGCGAAGGTGCGGGCACAGGCGTCGGAGTAGGCTGCGGCGTGGGGCGCACGCTGGGCAGGGGCAGCGCGGATGGCAGCGGCACAACCGCGGGCGTTGCCGGAACCGACTCTTCGATCTGCGGTTCGGCTGTCTCTTGCGCGCTGGCTGCTGCGGGTTCGCTAGCGGCCTGCTCTTCGGCAGGTTCGGCAGGCGGTTCGCTGACATCGAAGCTGGTGATCGCCACTGTCTCCTCGTCCGGCTCGCTGCGCGTGAAGCCCAGCGACAGCAACATGCAGCACGATCAGCAGCTCGATCGCGATGGCGAGGGCGAGGCCTGCACTGCGGCGCGAAACATCCGTCGGCAGGACAAGCTTCAGCCCGCGCCACCAAGGGGCCTGTGCCAGGTCTGGATCTGCGGGGTGGATGGCGAGGGATTCCCGATGCAACGAAAGCCGGGCCCTTAGGTCAGCGACGATGAACGCGGACTGTCAGGGGAACCGGCCAGGCCCGGCAGCGGTCCGGGCAAAGAAATAGGGCCGGGATCGCTCCCGGCCCTTTTCATGTTCGCTTGCGCGAAGCCACTTACATGCCCGAGCCCGGACCGTAGGTGATTTCCACGCGGCGGTTTTGCAGTTCGCGCACACCGTCGGCGGTCGGCACGCGGGGCATGCTTTCGCCAAAGGCTTCGCTGGCGATGCGCGCTGCCGGGATGCCGCGAGCGGTGAGGTAGGCCTGCACCGATGCGTTGCGCCGTTCCGACAGGCCGACGTTGTAGGTTGCCGAACCCGAACGGTCGGCGTGGCCGGCCAGCATGATCGCGGCGCTGCCGCAGTCACCGTAGGCGGTGATCGCGGAGTTGAGCACGGACGCTGCCTCGGGCGTGATGTCCGACTGATCCCAGTCGAAGAACACGATGTACGGGCCCTGTTCGCACACCGGAGCCGGCGGCGGCGGGGGAGGCGGCGGCGGAGGCGGCGGGGGAGGCGGCGGAGGAGGCGGCGGTGGGGGCGGAGGCGGCGGCGGCGGCGGGGCTTCCTCGCCACCCAGGAAGAACCGCAGGCCCACCGTGCCCGAATGCTGCGCGAATTCTGTCGTCATGGTGATCGGCAGGACGCTGGTCGGCTCGAACGTCGGCTCGTCGAACATGCGACGGTACTTGTATTCGGCGAACAGCTGCGCGTCGTCGGACAGGTTGGTCGAAAGACCCACGATGCCCTGATAGGCAAAGGTGGTGTCGCCATCGTCGACGATCGTCACGTTGCTGGGCAGGTAGTCCAGGTCGACGACGAACAGGCCCGCACCCACGCCAACGTAGGGCTCGACCGCACCGAGCTGGAAATCATACAGCGCATTCAGGAACAGGCCGTAGGTTTCCACATCGCCGCGCGCGTCTGCGAGGAAGGTGCCGATCGTGGTGCCGTTGGGCGCGCCGCGCAGCAGGACGCTGCCAAGGTCAGCTGCGTCAACAGCGGTGCCGCCAACGGCCAGGCCACCGTGGCTTTCGATTTCCATCGACTGGTAGCTACCGTCCAGTTCAAGACGGAAACCGTTTTCGAAAGCGTAGCCGAGCTGCGCACCGGCAGTCCAACCCCAGCCAACCTCGGTTTCGAACTCGTAAGGTGTGCCCGAAGGGATCGCGCCAGCCGTATCGGTTGCCGCGAGGGTATCGGTAAATACACCTTCGTTCTCGGCGTCATCGTTGGTGACCACGCCACCGCTGATGCCGATGTAAGCCTGCGCGTGCGCAGTTGCCGGCAGGGCAAGTGCGAGCACCGAGGCGCCAATCAATAGCTTTTTCATGTTTGTCCTCATTACGACCACGGGATTGCGCCCGTACCACCCGCTAAATCGCAGGTCAGGCATATTGTTCCGGGCTTGGGAGTTAGCTGGCAACATGTTCAAAAGACTGTTGCTAAAAATCCACATGACTTGTCGGCAGATTGCGCGTCGCCGCAGACCAGCCCTGTCAGAAAGCCGACAGGCCGGTGATTGCGCGGCCCAGGATCAGCGCGTGAACGTCGTGCGTGCCCTCGTAGGTGTTCACTGTTTCCAGGTTCACCATGTGGCGAATAACCTGATATTCCTCGGAAATCCCATTGCCTCCGTGCATGTCGCGCGCGGCCCGTGCGATCTCCAGCGCCTGGCCGACGTTGTTGCGCTTGACGATCGAGATCATTTCCGGCGCGAACCGGCCTTCATCCATCAGGCGGCCGACACGCAAGCTGGCCTGCAGGCCCAGCGCGATTTGCGTGACCATGTCGGCCAGCTTGAGCTGGTAAAGCTGTTTCGATGCCAGCGGCACGCCGAACTGGTGCCGGTCGAGGCCATATTGCCGCGCGGCGTGATAGCAGAATTCGGCAGCGCCCATGGAGCCCCACGAAATGCCGTATCGCGCGCGGTTGAGGCAGCCGAAGGGGCCTTTCATCCCCTCGACGCCGGGCAGCAGCGCGTCTGCCGGCAGCTTCACCTCGTCCATCTGGATCATGCCGGTGGTGCTTGCACGCAAGCTGATCTTGCCCTTGATCTTGGGCGCTTCCAGACCCTTCATGCCCTTTTCCAGCACGAAGCCGCGCACCTTGCCGCCATGCGCCTCCGACTTTGCCCAGACCACGAAGACATCGGCGAAGGGTGAGTTGGAAATCCACGTCTTGGCGCCGGAGAGCGAATAGCCGTCGCCATCCTTCTTTGCATAGGTGCGCATGCCGCCGGGGTCGGACCCGGCATCGGGTTCGGTCAGGCCGAAGCAGCCGATCAGTTCGCCCGAGGCAAGACCGGGAAGATATTTGCTGCGCTGTTCGTCTGAACCATAGGCATGGATCGGATGCATGACGAGCGAGGACTGCACGCTGGCCATCGAGCGATAGCCGGAATCGACCCGCTCGATCTCGCGCGCAACCAGGCCATAGGCGACATAGCTTGCGCCCGCGCCGCCGTATTCCTCCGGGATCGTCACGCCCAGCATGCCGGCCTGGCCCATCAGCGGGAACAGCTCGCTGGCATCGTTCTCGCGCGCGAAATCGTCGATCACGCGCGGTTGCAGCGTGCCTTGCGCGAAGCCGTGGGCGGCGTCGCGGATCATCCGCTCGTCCTCGGTCAGCTGGTCGTCGAGAGTGAATGGGTCAGCCCAATCGAAGGGCACCATGTCGGCCATCGTGGATAGTCTCCTTTGAAACCGCCCTAATTCGTCGGAAGAAACGGGGCAAGGAGGTCCAGGCTCAATGTGCCATTTTATTCGCGGCAGTAATCATGGCCATCAGCTTGCTGGGCGGGCAAGGCTTGGCGGCGGCCTGCGCATCAGGGTAGCGTGCGGCAATCTCCTGCGCGGTGGCATGGCCCGAATGGAAGATGATCGGCACTCCCGCCCGCGTCAGCACATCGGCCAGCGCGAACACTTCGCCATCGGCAGCCATTACGTCGAGAATGGCGAAATCGGGCATCTCCTGGTCGATGGCGATGAAGGCGTGGCTGTTGTTGGCATAGGGCCCTTCGACACGAAAACCCATGTCGCGTACGGTCTCGCTCAGGTCGAGGGCGACGATCACCTCGTCTTCCACTACCAACACCGTGGGTTGGTCGTTCTGTGCTTCGCTTGCCATCTTGCCTTCCTTCTGTGTCCCCTGACCGACCTTCTGGGATACGCAGGAAGGAAGCGAGTGTTCCCGCTTGGTCGAAACGCCCGATCAGCCCGATCAGGACGTGCGACCGAAAGTCGCCTCGTAGGCAGCCATGTCGCCCGCTTGCAGCATCTTCGCCTGGTCCACCCAGTTGTCGCGGCGGATGCGGCCCTGGAAGCGGCCCAGCTGCGCGTCCACGCGATCGATGTCGGCATCACTCCAGGCGGCGATATCGGCAAAGCTGTGCACGCCCAGTTCGGCTAGCAGGGTAACCAGCTTGGGGCCCACACCCTTGATCCGCGACAGGTCGTCGCCGCCCGATGCAGGGGCGGGGGCAGGGGGCGGCGGAGGCGTTTGCAGCGCTGCCGCTGCGGGCGTGCCGTCGCCGGCCTCGGCATCGGTGCCCAGCGGCGCGGCGGAGGGCGGCGGCAGGTCCGCTTCCTGGCGCGCAGCGGGCGGGGCATCGATCAGCGCCTGGTTGCGCCTGGCGGGCTTGCCTTCGCTCTCCTCCTTGTCTTCCAGTTGCACCCTGGTGCGACGCGAGACGACGAAGATCCACCAGGCAACCAGCAGCCCGATCACCAGTGCGGCGAGGATCAGAAACCAGTTCGCCTGCACAATTTCAGCCATGTTTCACTCTCCGAACAGTCAACTGTCACGCCCCCAGATGGCCCAGCCAAGACCCAGCCCCACCGCATAGGCGAGTAGCATCAGCACCAGCACTTCCATCCAGATCGGCATTGCAACTCCTTCGTGCGCCCCTTTGCCGCAGCTTGGGCGAATGGGCAATCGCAGCTAGCGCGGTGCGGGGGTGTCGACCGGGGTCGGCACCAACGGCTCGGTCGAGATCACCGAGAATTCGATCCGGCGGTTGGCGGGATCGCCCGGTTCCAGCCCGTCAACCGGCTGGGATGAGCCCCGGCCTGCCACGCGCAGAGCATTTGCCGGGATGCCGCGCTGCACCAGTGCCTGGCGCACGGCGTCGGCGCGCTCCGTGGAAAGGGCGATATTGGCCTCCTCCGGCCCTGAACGATCGGTATGCCCGCTCACCAGGATCACCGCGCCAAGGCATGGTCGCAGCGCCGCTGCCACCTCGTCGATCAGCGAACGGCTGGCAGCATCAATGCGGGCAGAGCTTTCTTCGAACCGGATGGTGCGCGCGCGCAGCAGCGCCTGCACGTCTTCTTGGCAGTGCAGCGGACTGAAGTGCTGCTCCACCATCAGGTCGCCGTCTGCCCAGCTGATGCCGCCGACGCCGGGCAGCGCGGCCACGGCACTGGCGATGCGCGCACGGGTCACCTCGTCCAGCTGCTCTGCCCCGGTCAACACCGGATGGCGGCTGGGCCAGCCGTTGGCGAGGGAAAAGCGCGCCTGCACCTGACTGCCGCCGCCCGCCTCGGCAATGGCGGCGGGCACGGGGGCAGCGATACGCTGGGCGATGCCGGGCGCGCTGGCACCGCCCACGGCGTAGGCGAGCACGATACAGGCGAACAGCCCGGCAAAAATGGCAATATGCGGCTTGCGAAGGAAATCCATGGCGCGCATCTTAGCGCGTCAACTCACCGCCCGTCGAGGGCCTCTGCCGAGCCGGCCAGTCAGAAGCTCCGCCGGTAGTGGTGCCCAAGTTCTGGATGCTGCCCAACGGACTGGGAAACAGGCAAAAGTGATCCTGGCGCAGGCTAGCGGGGTGTCGCGTCTGCCTCTGCCACGGGCCTGGGCTTCCTGCTGAACAGAACGCGGTCTTCCGGGCCGAAGCCCTTGGTCCAGATGATGATGCCGTAGACCGCCAGGATCGCCGGAATGCCGAAAGCCAGTTCCGCCCATTCGGGCAGCATGATGGCGACCTGGCCCACCAGCACGGCAGCGCCCACCGCCCACACCAGTGCCCAGCGCCAGTTGTTGATCGAATAGCCAAGGATGCGGCTGAGCATCACCGCCTTGACCAGCGATGCCACCGCCAGTGACACCATCAGCGCGCCCGCAGCCGCGGCGGCGCGATAGATATCTGCCCTTTGCGGGTCGGCGAAGTCGAGCTGGTCGATCACCAGCATGGCCGCCACGGTCAGCAGTGCTTGCAGAAGGATGGTGCCGATCGAGACCCACAGGTTGCGAACGCGGGCGACATAGATCAGCGCGGCTTCGGAAACGACGGCGGTGGCGGCCACCACCTCTGCCGCCAGCAGGAAGGCCAGCGCCCCCGTACCGGGCACGAATTCGCCATCGTCGCCCATGAGCCCCATCAGCGCCTCGCCCGGAATGCCCAGCGCCAGCGCGATACCGGCCTGCGCGGCGACGATCCAGAAGCCCACCTGGCACACCTGCCGGGCGATGGCGGCGTAGTCCTTCACCTTCAGCTTGGCGGTGATCACCGGGCCAAGGATCGGCTCGAAACTGGTCTTCAGCTTCTGCGGCAGGCTGGCGACCTGCTGCGCCATCCAGTAGATGCCCAAGGCCACCGGCCCGGCAAACCAGCCAAGGATCAGCAGGTCTACGCGGCGGGTGCCCCATTCGATGGCGTCGGTGACAGCCAGCGGTAGAGCGCGCATCACCATGGGGCCGATGCGCGATGGGCGCGGGGTCCAGCCTTGCGGGCGGCCATAGGTCCTGAAAAAGGGCACCAGCGCCGTCGCCAGGCCGGCAAAGATCGAGGCGAGGTAGGCCAGGGTCAGCCCGGCACTGCCGATGGCGGGCACGAACCAGAAGGCGCCTGCGAGGATGGAAATGGTCCACGGCTCCACCACGGCGCGGGCGCGTACTGTGGTGCCGATATCGTACTTGTAGGCCTGGGCTGCCAGCACGATCTCGGTCAGCGCGTAGCCAGGGATGGCCAGCACGATCCAGCGATCGAGCGGGTGCGACATGCCGTTGGGAAACAGCGGCGCGGGCCAGAAGAAAAACACTGCTGCCAAAATGCCGGAGAACACCAGCGCCACCAGCATGGAATCGGCGATCAGCCCGGCATCGTCATCATCGTCGCCATCGCGCAATCGCTGCGCGAGGCCGCGCTTCTCGCCAATCGAGCAGACCAGCGCGGTGAGTTCCACCACCAGCAGGGCATAGGCATAGACGCCCAGCGCCTCTGCCCCGTAAAGCTGGCCGGCGATGAACAGGAACGGCAGCCGCGCCAGCAGGCGCAGCACGAAGCCGAAGAAATTGGTGCGCCCGCCCTTGGCCAGCGCAGCGATATCGCCACCGGGCTTGTCCGCATCCTCCGCAATGGGGTTAGGCCTGCTCAAGCCTGGTGTCCTTCGGCCGTCAGCGGGCGGGCGAGCAGGGCCTGCACCACGTCTTGCGCCGCTGCGCCTTCCAGCAGCGCATTCACGGCATCGGTGATGGGCATCGAGACGCCATGCCTGGTCGCCAGCTCGCGCAGCACCGGCGCGGTATGCGCGCCTTCGGCAACGGTGCGCTTGTCGGCCAGCGCCTCGCTTGCGCTCATGCCTTGGCCCAGCGCCTTGCCCAGCGAGAAGTTGCGGCTGGACGTGGAGGAACAGGTAAGCACGAGGTCACCCAGACCGCACAGCCCGGTCAGCGTTTCCGCTTTACCGCCCAGCGCCACGCCGAAGCGTATCATCTCGGCAAAGCCGCGGGTGATCAGCGCGCTGCGGGCGTTCTGGCCGAGCTTCAGTCCCTCGACGACACCGCAGGCAATGGCGAGCACGTTCTTCACCGCGCCGCCGATCTCGGCGCCTGTCACGTCGTCGGAGAAGTAGGGACGGAAATGCGGGCGCGCGATTGCGGGAGAGAGCCGCTTCCACTGCGCCTCGCCGCCGCCGCAGGCCAGCGTGACGGCGGCAGGCAGGCCTGCGGCCACTTCGTGCGCGAAGGTGGGGCCGGAAAGTACGGCGATATCGGTGTCCGGTGCGGCTTCGCCTGCCACATCGTGCATCATGCGTCCGGTGCTTTGCTCGATTCCCTTGGAGCACAGCACGATATCACGCGGAAACCGCGTCATTTTCCCAAGTACGCTGGCAAGGTGCTGGGCAGGGGTGACCATCAGCAGCACGTCGCAGGCCGCCATGTCGGCCAGGTCTCCGGTTGCGCGGATCGTGGGGGCAAGATCAGCCGAGGGCAGAAAAAGCTCGTTGCAGTGGGTGGTGTTGATGGCTTCTGCAAGCCCGTCTTCCAAAGCCCACAGCAGCACCTCGCGATCGTCCGATGCCAGCATCTGCGCCAGGGCGGTGCCCCATGCGCCCGCTCCGACTACACCAATCATGCCTTCACTCCTGCGCCTCTTGCGGGCTCTGCATCGGGATCAAGTGGCCAGCGCGGCCGCGCTTTCAAGTCCAGCGGGTCAGGCGCAAAGCCCGCTGCCAGCCGTTCCACGCCCGCCCAGGCGATCATTGCCGCGTTGTCCGTGCACAGCGGCAACGGCGGGGCGGTGAAGGGCAGGTTGAACTCTGCGGCAAGGCTCTCCAGCCCGGCGCGGATCGTCTGGTTGGCGGCAACCCCGCCTGCCACGACCAGCGCGGTGACCGGCTCCATGGCCGACAGCGCGCGGCGCGTGCGGTCAAGAATGCAGTCGAGCGCGGCCTGCTGGAAACTGGCGGCAATATCGGCGTCGGCATATTCGCCCGCCTCGTGCGCGCGCAGCACTGCGCTCTTGAGGCCGGCAAAGCTGAAATGCGGCTCTTTGCTGTGCATCAGCGGGCGCGGCAGCGGCACGGCGCAGGGATCGCCCTCGCGCGCCAGCTTCTCCACCGCGGGGCCGCCGGGATAGCCCAGGCCCAGGATCTTGGCGGTCTTGTCGAAAGCCTCGCCCAGGGCATCATCGATGGTGGTCGCCAGCCGCTGGTACTTACCCACGCCTGCCACCCGCAGGATCTGGCAGTGCCCGCCGCTCACCAGCAGCAGGGCATAGGGGAACCGCAAATTGGGATCAGCGAGGCGGGGGCTTAGCGCGTGGCCTTCGAGGTGGTTGATCGCCAGCAGCGGGGTATCGCTCGCCATGGCCAGCGCCTTTGCCGTCACCAGCCCCACCATCACGCCGCCGATCAGGCCGGGGCCGGCGGTGGCGGCGATGGCATCGCAGTCGCCCAGCGTCTTGCCGCCCTTGGCCAGCACCTTTCCCACCAGCGGGGCCAGCCGCTCTGCATGGGCGCGCGCGGCGATTTCGGGTACCACGCCGCCATAGGGCGCATGCTCCGCCTCCTGGCTGGCGATGGCCTGCGCCAGAATCTGGCGATCGCCCGTTACCAGCGCCGCTGCCGTTTCGTCGCAGCTGCTTTCGATGCCCAGAACCAGTGTCATCCCGCTTCCCCTTAGACTGTCCCGCCGCTAGGGCAAGCGCACCCATGACACAGCAACCAATCCTGAAACTCGGAACGCGGCGCTCGCCGCTGGCAATGGCACAGGCCGAAGAGACGCGCGCACGGCTGTGCGCGGCGCATGGCTGGGACAGCAATGCGGTGGAACTGGTGCCCGTGGTGGCCAGCGGTGACAAGGTGCAGGACCGCGCCCTGGCAGAGATCGGCGGCAAGGCGCTGTGGACCAGGGAACTCGATTCGTGGCTGGCCGATGGCAGCATCGATGCCGCGGTGCATTCGCTGAAGGATGTGGAGACAGTGCGCCCGGATAGCCTTGCCATTGTTGCCGTACTGCCCCGCGCGGACAAGCGCGACCGGCTGATCGGCGCGGCCAGCATCGAGAATCTGCCCCAGGGCGCCGTGGTGGGCACCAGCGCCCCACGCCGCGCGGCGCAGCTGCTGAACCTGCGGCCTGACTGTAAGGTGGTCACCTTTCGCGGCAATGTCGCCACCCGCCTTGGCAAGCTGGAAGCGGGCGGAGCAGATGCCACCTTCCTGGCCGCTGCCGGCCTTTCCCGGCTGGGGCAGGACGATACTGGCGTGGCACTTGATCCCGAACACTGGCTGCCCGCGCCTGCACAGGGCGCCATCGGCGTGGAATGCCGCAGCGACGATGCCCGCGTGCGCGAGCTGCTGAGCGTGCTGGACCACGCGCCAAGCCGTGCAGAAGTGATGGCCGAGCGCGCGCTGCTGCTGGCACTGGGCGGCACCTGCCATTCGCCCATCGCCGTACGCTGCGACCATGCCGATGGCCACCTGACCATGCGCGCGGTGCTGTTCAGCCCGGCCGGGCAGGAGCGTGTCGAGGCGCGCGACAGCTTTGCCGAGGGAGACCTGCGGTCACCCGCGCGGCTGGCGGCGACGCTGCTGGCCACGGCCACTTCCGGCATCACCGCCGTGTTCAACGGCCCAGAATGACAGGCCGGCCATGATCTTCGTCATCCGGCCCGAGCCCGGTTTGCAGGCCACGCTGCAAGGCGCGCGCGATATGGGCCTGGCGGCTGTCGGCATGCCGCTGTTCGAAGTGCTGCCGCTGCGCTGGCAAGCGCCTGACCCCGCCGATTTCGATGCCCTGCTGCTGGGTAGCGCCAATGCCCTGCGCCACGGCGGGCAGGCGCTGGAGCAGTATCGGCATTTGCCGGTCCACGCCGTGGGCACGGCGACGGCCGAAGCCGCGCAGGAAGCCGGTTTCACCGTGGATCGCGTGGGCGAGGGCGGATTGCAGGCCGTGCTCGACGCCAACGCCAGGCCAACCCGCTACCTGCGGCTGGGCGGAGTGGAGACCGTGCCGCTCGAACCGGGCAAGCACAGCATCACAGAGCGCGACGTCTACGAGGTGCGTGCCTTGCCGATCAGCGGCAGCGCGCAGGTCAGCCTGCGGGCGGGTAGCCCCTGCATGCTGCTGCACAGCGCCGCTGCAGCACGCCATTTCGCCAGCGAAGTCGACCGCCTTGGCCTCGATCGCGCCGCCATCCAGCTGGCCTGCATCGGTCCGCGCGTGGCGGCAGCGGCGGGGGATGGCTGGGCAAGGGTCGACAGTGCTCCACAACCCTCAGACTCGGCCCTATTGGCCTTGGCGCGCGACATGTGCCATTAATTGAGCCTCACCGATACGGAAGGCCGGGCGAAGCCTTCCGACGGGTCGCCAAAGGATAGTATGGATCAAAGTTACGATTTCACCCGCGCACAGGCGCCAAAGCGCAGTATTTCCCTGCGTTCCGGACTGATTGCGCTTGCCCTTGCCTTCGTGCTCGGCATCGCCATCACCCTCTATTTCGCCCGCGGCGGCGATCTTGGCATCGGCAGCGTGTTCAGCGTGCGCAGCGACGAAGAGGCCGCGACCCAGCCGGTGGATGACGCCTCCGCTGCGCTGGCCAGCGAAGAGGTTGCCGCGCCCGAACCCACGCCCAGCGCTACGCAGAGCGCGGATACCGTGGTGGAGGAAGCCGTCGAACGCGTCGCCCAGGTGGCAGAGCAGCAAGGCGGGCTCGACAGCCGCGTAGCGGCGATGGAACAGCGCCTGACCCGGCTCGATATCCAGTCGCAGGCCGCTGCCGGCAATGCCGCGCGCGCCGAAGGCTTGCTGATCGCCTTCGCCAGCCGCCGCGCGATCGAACGCGGCGCGCCGCTGGGCTACTTGGCAGACCAGCTGCGGCTGCGCTTTGGCGAGGCGCGGCCCAATGCCGTGCAGACGGTGATTGATGCAGCGCAGGATCCCGTTACGCTGGACCGGCTGGTGGCGCGGCTGGAAGGGCTTGCCCCGATCCTGAACGATGCCCCGGCTGACGAAGACGTGTTCACCATGCTGGGCCGCGAGATTTCTTCGCTGTTCATCGTCCGGCGCGAGGATACCCCCTCGCCGGTGGGTGAGCGCCGTCTGGAACGCGCTCGGCTGTTCCTTGAAAGCGGCCGGATAGAGGCCGCCGTGCAGGAAGTGCGCAGCTTGCCCAATGCCGTGGAAGCCGAACAGTGGATTGCCGATGCGGAACGCTTTGCTGCCGCCCAGCGCGCACTGGAAACGCTGGAGACCGCCGCCGTGCTCGATCCGCGCGGTCTGCGCGACAGCGAAGGCGAGACGGTGCAGCAGTTGAGCCCGGCGCTGCCGGGCGCGCAGGGCGTCGACTAGAGGCCTCTCAGCCCTTCAACAGTTCGGGCAGGTCGCCGCTCATCCCGCGGGCTTCGTCCATGAACCAGTTCTTCAGCACCGGGGTGCGCTGCACGCCCGCCATGCCGAAGCGGCGCACGGCGCTGGCCAGCTTGCCGGGAATGCCGAACAGGCGGGTAAGCGTGTCGGTCGCGCCCATCACCATCAGCGAATCCATCGCCCGCCATTTCTCGTATTTTGCCAGCAGCTGCGCATCGCCGGGTTCAAGCCCCAGCCGCATGCCTTCGGCCAGCACGTTCACCAGGGCGCCAACGTCGCGCAGGCCCAGGTTCAGGCCTTGCCCCGCAATAGGGTGCATGCCGTGCGCCGCATCGCCCACCAGCGCCAGCCGGTGATCGACGATCTTTGCGGTGTGCTGGAAGCTGAGCGGATAGCTTGAGCGCGGTCCTTCCACGGTGATTGCGCCAAAGATGCCGTGCATGCGCTTTTCGATCTCGTGCTTGAAGGCGCGGTCTCCCAAGGCCAGCACGCCCGCGGCATCGGCTTCGTCCACCGTCCACACCAGCGCCGAGCGGTGGCGGCCCTTGTCGTCGTCGAGAAGCGGAAGGAGAGCGAAGGGGCCGTCCGGGTAGAAGATTTCCCAGGCCACGCCGCCATGCGGCTTTTCATGCGTTAGGCCCACGATGATCGCGCGGTGGCTGTAGTCCCAGTGCGCCATGGTGAAGCCCGCTTCCTCGCGCGTGGGCGATCCACGGCCCTCGGCAGCGCACATCAGGCTTGCCTTCAGCACGGTGCCATCCTCCAGCGTGGCCGAGACGCCGTGCTCGCCGCGATGGCGTTCCACCACGTTGGCCTTAGCGTGCCAGGCGATCAGCGGTTCGTCCTTTGCCGCTTCGAACAGCGCGAGGCGCAGCTGGCGGTTGGCGAACATGCGGCCCAGAGTGCCTTCGTGCGGCTCGGGCTGGAAATCGATGCGGCCGGGTTTCATCCCGTCGGTTACCGCGATCGATTCGATCGGGCAGCCGTGCGGCTCCAGCGCTTCGGCCAGCCCGATGTTGCTGAACAGGTTCCAGCTGGCCGTGGAAATGGCCGAGGCGCGGCCATCGAAGCCTTCCGCCGTCAGTTCTGCCGGGTCTGCCCGGTCCACCACGTGGCTGGAAATGCCCTTCTTCGCTGCTGCAAGGGCCAGCGTCATGCCTACTAGGCCGCCGCCGAGAATGAGGAGATCGCGCTTGTCGCTCATGGATCAGACCCCTAGATCGACGAGCGTGACAGAGGCAAGGAAATTGCGGGCGCTGGTGGCGCTGGTGTGCGGGATGATTGCCGCGCTGCTGCTGGCCCCCATGCTGGCCATGCCGGTGGCTGCGCAGGACACCATGCGCGAATGTCCGCGCGGGCCGGACCTGATGGACCGCGGCAGCGCGCGACTGGTGGCGGGCGGCGCCATCGCGCCGGGTGAAAGCAGCCAGCTGGCACTTGATTTCCTGCCGATCGAAGGCTGGCACGGTTACTGGAGCAATCCGGGTGATGCCGGGCAGGGGATGTGCCTCGACTGGGACGTGCCCGAAGGCTGGCAGGCGGGCGAGCCGCTCTATCCCGTGCCGCAGACCTATGTGACGCAAGGGCTGATGAACCACATTTTCGAAGGCGAGCACGCCGTGCTGCTGCCTTTGACCGTGCCCGAAGGAACGGCGCCTGGTGCCTACCAGGTGGGGCTCTACGCCGATTGGCTCACTTGCAGCGATACCTTGTGCGTGCCGCAGCGTGCATCGCTGTCCACCACCGTGCAGGTGGGCGAAGGCGGCCCTGTCCACCCGCGCTTTGCCGAGTGGCAGGCTGCCATCGCGCCGCTGATCGACCAGCAGGCAAACATGGCGCTGGAGGATAATGTCCTGCGCCTCGCGATTCCGCTGCCTGCCAGCCTTGAGCTTGCCGATCCGCATGTCTTCATCGCGCAGCAGGATGTAGTTGACTACGCCGCCGCGCAGACTTTCTACCGCGCCGGCGACATGCTGGTGGCAGAGATCGCACGTGGTGGCCTGCGGACCGAGCCGCAGGCGCTGAGCGGTATCCTTGCCTTCTCGGACAACGGCGAGGGTGTGCGCTTCGAAGCCGTGCCAGGGGACGTGCCCACGGGCGGCACGCGCATCGGCCCGCGCGCTGTGGAAACGCCGCTGGCGCTACTGCTGGGCGGGGCCCTACTGGGCGGCTTGCTGCTCAACCTGATGCCCTGCGTCTTCCCGATCCTGAGCCTGAAGGCGCTCACGCTGGCGCGAGCGGGCGAGAGCGAGGCGCAGGCCCGGCGCGAGGGGATTTCCTATACCGCAGGCGTTATCCTGGCCTGCGTGGCGCTGGGCGCGCTGATGCTTGCTTTGCGCGCGGCGGGCGAACAGGTGGGCTGGGCCTTCCAGCTGCAACAGCCGCTGGTGGTCGTCGCGCTGCTGGTGCTGGCAATGCTGATTACCGCCAATTTCGCCGGGCTGTTCGAGATACCTTCGCTGGCGATCCGCAGTGGCGGCAAGGCCAGCGCCTTTTCCACCGGCCTTCTTGCAGCAGTGGTTGCCACACCGTGCACCGGCCCTTTCATGGCCGCGGCACTGGGTGCCGCCTTGTTGCTACCCGCACCGCAGGCCTTGCTGCTGTTCGCTGCACTTGGCCTGGGGCTGGCGCTGCCCTTCCTGCTGCTGGGCTACGTGCCCGCGCTGCGTCGATTGTTGCCCAGGCCGGGTGCGTGGATGGAGACTTTCCGCCGCGTGATGGCCGTCCCCATGGGCCTGACCGCGCTGGCGCTGGCATGGCTCGCCTGGCGCCTTGGCGGCGCGCACTTCGCCTTTTCCGCGCTGGCCGTCGGCGTAATGCTGGTGGTGGGGCTGGTCTCGCTGCGACAGCGCAGCATGGTCATGGTCGGTCTTGCATCGCTCGCCGTGCTCTATTTCGCCGGATCGCTGCCGTTCCGCGTGGAGCAGCAGGTGGCCAGCAACGAAAGCGTGCTCGAGCCGGTCGACTATTCGCAGGCCGCGCTGGCCGAGGCGCGCGCTTCGGGCCAGCCGGTGTTCCTGTGGTTCACCGCCGACTGGTGCCTGACCTGCAAGGTCAACGAACAGGTCGCCATCGAGCGCGAGACGACCCGTGAGGCTTTCGAGCAGGCCGGTGTTATCGCCATGCGCGGCGACTGGACGCAGGCGGATCCCGAGATCACCCGTTTCCTCGAACAATGGCAGGTGGCGGGCGTGCCACTCTACGTCTGGTATCCGGCAGGCGGAGAGGGCGAGCAATTGCCGCAGGTGCTGACGCCGGACATGCTGGCCGAGCTGGTCGCCGACTCCGGCTAACCTTCGGCTTCATCCTCGCTGGGTGCATCGCTTGCCACTGGCTCCGGCGCGCCGCCGGCGCGGCACCATTCCAGGAACTCGCCGGCAATCCGCCCGCCGCCGATCTCCAGCGTTCCGCGGCCCGGCAAGGTGGCGGTGATGTCGCGCGTGCCGGAGAATACGTCCAGTTGCGGATCATCAGCGGGCAGGCGCGCTTCCCAGTGCCATTCGCCATCGGCCAGCACGGTATCGGCCAGGAACCGGCTGCTCATGCCGTTGCCCAGCACCGGGAACAGCGCGCTCTGGCCCGGATAGGCGCGGGCGTGGCGGATGATGACGAATTCAATCGGGGTTGCTTCAAGGTCACAGGCCAGCGTCAGGAACGGCGGTTGCCCCACATTGCCGAAACGGATTGCCTGCCCATCGTCGGCAACGGTCCAGCCAGCCTCGCTGGTATCGGGGGAGGGGTCTGCCACGGCCTGGCGCTGGCCGGATTCCTCCAGTTCCACCCGTTGCACGCTGCCCTGCGGCAAGGGCGATTGCGCCTGCCGCTCGCAAGCGGCAAGTGCAAGGGGCAGCAGCAGGAGAGGCGGGATACGCAGCATGGGTGCAGCACTGCTCTGGCTCTGGCGACTTATCAAGACTGCGCTGCGCATTGTCCCTGTTCGTCGTAAAGCTGCAGTCGCGCATCTGACCATCCTCGTGCCATCAGCAGAGGTGCCCAGCTATTTCCCGAACTTGCGCTGTGTCTTGCCGTAGCGCAGTTTGCGCGTGCCCGGCCTGCCTTCGTTGCTGCGTCCTACCAGCGGCGCCTTCTTCTGCTCGTCGGGAATGCCCAGTTCGTCCGCTTCAAGTCGGCGGATTTCGTCGCGCAGGCGCCCGGCTTCCTCGAATTCCAGATTGGCGGCGGCATCGCGCATCTTCTTTTCCAGTTCCTCGATGTAGCTGCGCAGGTTGTGGCCAACCAGGTTGTTGCGTCCGTCTTCCGCCTCCAGGTCCACCGTCACGCCATCGGCGGCGGCGGAATGCGCGACGATATCGGCGATCTGGCGCTTGATCGTGGTTGGCGTGATGCCGTGTTCCTCGTTGTAGGCGCGCTGCTTCTCGCGGCGGCGTTCGGTTTCCGCCATGGCGCGCTCCATGGAGCCGGTAATGCGGTCGGCATAGAGGATCACGCGCCCATCCACGTTGCGCGCGGCGCGGCCGATGGTCTGGATCAGCGAGGTTTCGGAGCGCAGGAAACCTTCCTTGTCGGCATCGAGGATGCACACCAGCCCGCATTCGGGAATGTCCAACCCCTCGCGCAGCAGGTTGATGCCCACCAGCACGTCATAGACGCCCAGCCGCAGGTCGCGGATCAGCTCGATGCGTTCCAGCGTCTCCACGTCGGAATGCATGTAGCGCACGCGCACGCCCTGTTCGTGCATGAACTCGGTCAAATCCTCCGCCATGCGCTTGGTCAGCGTGGTCACGAGCGTGCGGTAGCCTTTCGCGGCGACAGCCTTGGCCTCGGCAATGCAGTCCTGCACCTGGTCTTCCACCGGCTTTACCTCCACCGGAGGGTCGATCAGGCCGGTGGGGCGGATCACCTGTTCGGCAAACACGCCGCCGGTCTGATCCATCTCCCACGGCCCCGGAGTGGCGGAAACGGCGACGGTCTGCGGGCGCATCGCGTCCCATTCGTTGAAGCGCAAGGGGCGGTTGTCGATGCAGCTGGGCAGGCGGAAGCCATATTCGGCCAGCGTCAGCTTGCGACGATGGTCGCCGCGCGCCATGGCGCCGATCTGCGGAATCGTCTGGTGAGATTCGTCGACGAACAGCAGCGCATTCTCGGGCAGGTATTCGAACAGCGTGGGTGGCGGTTCGCCGGGCAGGCGACCGGTGAGAAAGCGGCTGTAGTTCTCGATGCCGTTGCAGCTGCCGGTCGCGGCGATCATCTCGAGGTCGAAATTGGTGCGCTGTTCCAGCCGCTGTGCTTCCAGCAGGCGGCCTTCCTCGTGCAGCTCCTTCAGCCGTTCCTGCAACTCGAACTTGATGGCCTCTGATGCCTGCTTCATCGTCGGGCCGGGCGTAACGTAGTGCGAATTGGCGTAGACGCGCACCTTCTTCAGGCTTTGTCCCTTCTTGCCCGTCAGCGGGTCGAATTCACTGATTTCCTCGATCTCGTCGCCGAAGAAGCTGATGCGCCAGGCGGTGTCTTCAAGGTGGCTGGGAAACAGCTCCAGGTTGTCGCCGCGCACGCGGAAGCAGCCGCGCGCAAAGGCGGTGTCGTTGCGCTTGTATTGCAGGGCGACGAGCTTGCGGATCAACTCGCGCTGGTCGACCGTGTCGTTCACCTTGATGTCGAACACCATGGCCGAATAGGTCTCGACCGAGCCGATACCGTAGAGGCAGGAAACCGAGGCGACGATCAGCACGTCGTCGCGTTCCAGCAGCGCGCGGGTGGCGGAGTGGCGCATCCGGTCGATCGCCTCGTTCACCGAGCTTTCCTTCTCGATGTAGGTGTCCGACCGGGGGACGTAGGCTTCGGGCTGGTAATAGTCGTAGTAGGAGACGAAATACTCCACCGCGTTTTCGGGGAAGAAGCTTTTGAACTCGCCGTAGAGCTGCGCGGCGAGGATCTTGTTGGGTGCCAGCACCAGCGCGGGGCGCTGCAACTGCTCCACCACCTTGGCCATGGTGAAGGTCTTGCCCGAACCCGTCACGCCGAGCAGCACCTGCGTCTGCTCGCCGTCCCTGGTCGCCTCCACCAGCTCGGCAATGGCAGTGGGCTGGTCGCCCGAGGGTTCGTATTCCGAAACCAGCTTGAACGGCTTCTGCTCCTCCGCCTTTTCCGGGCGAGCGGGCTTGTGCGGGGTGAATTCCCCACTGGTGTCGGGTTCTTCCAGTCCGCGGCGGATGACGAGTTCGGCCATGGGCAGCGATATGGGAGACGCACAGCGCCTTGGCAACGCGCTTTGCCGGATCTTTACCAGTGTTCGCCAATGTCCCCAGCGATCTAGCTGGGGGCCAGAGCATGACCGTCAAACCATTTGCCATCGTGCTCGCGTTGCCGCTGCTTGCGAGCTGTTTCGGGGACAATCCGGACAACATCCCACTGCGTGGAAACTGGGAAATGACCACGCGGCTCGACAGCCTGACGATCGACGGCATGATCGTGCCGCCCGAACAGTTGCCGCGCGCGATCCGTCAGCTCGAAGAGACCGACAATCGCTGCGGTGAGCCGGTGTTCGAGGATCGGGCTGGCCAGCAGGACGTGCTCGACTGGCGCGCCGGCGGAGATTGCCAGTTCGAGACTTATGGTGTGGACGGTGCGCGCGTCACCACCAGCGGCAGTTGCCAGGCCGTGGGCGGGATGGACGGATTCAACCCGCGTTTCGACGTGTCGGTGGTGCAGCGCGAGGAGTCCTATCGCATGGTGGTGAACATGGAAGGCTCTGCCGAAATCCCCGAGCAGGGCACCCGCTACATCCGCCTGATCGCCGTGCAGGAAGGCACCCGCACCGGCGATTGTTGACCGTTTGTCGCAAGCGCGTTGGCAAGGGCCTGCATGCTTGTTATCGCCCGCCCCGATTATGCGGCAGCAATGGGTCGCCGTGCAAACAGGGGAATTTCAATGCGTTTGATTCACACTTTGCCGCTTGCTGCCGGCCTTGCCCTTGCTGCCTGCGGCGGGTCGGATACGGTGGACGATCCCGCCAACAATCCCGAGGACGTGGCCGACGCCATGGCCAGCTTGCCCAATCCCGAGCCCGGCGAATACCAGATGACCGGAGAACTGGTGGAATTCGAGGTGCCTGGCATGTCGGCAGAGGAAACGCAGATGATCGAGGGCATGATGTCCGCCGTCTTCAGCGAGCCGCAGACCCAGTGCCTGACCGCCGAGCAGGCTGCCGAAGGCTACCAGCGCTTCATCAGCGAGATGGGGCAGAGCGATGATGATTGCGAAATGGAAAGCTTCGAGACCAGCGGCAACGGGTTCACCGCGCGCATGGCCTGTGCTGACGACACCGGCAATTCCGGCACCATGACCTATGCCGGCGAGGTGACCGGCGACAGCATGGACATGACCATGACCGTCGACGGCAGCGATCCCACCATGGGCGATATGCACATGGTCGTGCGCATGAATTCACAGCGCGTGGGCGAATGCACCGCGGGCTGACCTGCGCCGATCTTGCGCAAAGCTGACCGGATTTGGGACGCGCCCCGCAGGCGCGATTGGCATGGTTTCAGGGGCTTGGTATCCCCGCAGGCGTGAATGGTGGGCGTGTGCCTGCCGCCTGCTTACGGGGAAAACCAATGCGCCTGATCCATGCCCTTCCGTTGCTTGCCGCTGCCGCGCTGGCCGCCTGCGGCAACAATCCGGACGAGGAACTGACCGACGAGGCCCTCTCGATGGACGAGGTGATGGCCGAGATCGAGGACAACGGCGCGATGCCGCGGCCCGGCCTCTACACCGCCAATGTCGAGCTGGTTTCCTTCGAAGTGCCCGGCATCGCCAGCAGCAATATCGACATGGACACCCTGCTGGCCGAGATGGAAGAGGGCGCGGCCTCCGAAAGCACCTATTGCATTACCGACGAGATGGACCGCGAGACCTGGATTTCGGAAATGACCGATAACCAGTGCGCTATTTCCCGGTTCGTGGCCGAGGGCGGCGATATCGACCTGGCGATGACCTGCAGCGCCGAGGACGGTCCGCAGGGCAGCATCGCCATGAGCGGCACGGCCAGCGAAACCTCGTCCAACCTGGAAATGAGCTTCACCCAACCGATTCCCGGCATCGGCGACGCCAACATCGTGATGCGCGTGATCTCCGAACGCACTGGCGATTGCAGCTGAGCGTGATATCCTCGCGGTGATGAGCCGCCGCAAGACCCATTTCCGTCCAGAGTCCGCGGCTGGGGGCCGCGAATGAACGTCGCGCAGGGCATGCCCGATGTCCGCCGGTGAAGACCCGGCTGGCGAGGACCGCGGCAATCTGCTCGATGGCCTGCGATCCCTGCGCCATTCGACCGAATATCGCCTGCGCCTGTTAAAGGGTGAGGCCCCGCCCGACGCCCACGCACCGCCGCTGCGGCTGTTCCTGGCGGAAGCCGGCCACGTCTTCGCCCCTGTTGCGCGGCTGGTGCAGCGCCCGCTGCCGATCGTGCGAGTGGACCAGCCGCGCGTCATCATCCTGCTGCCTGGCTTTGCGGCCAATCCCGAGAGCATGAAATTCATGGCCCGCCAGCTGGAGCGCGCGGGCCACAAGGTGAAGCGCTGGGGTATGGGAACCAATCTCGGCCCGACGCCGGAGAACTTCGAAATGCTGGGCCAACGCGTGCAGGCCGTACGCGAACGCTACGGGCAGGACGTGGTGCTGGTCGGCTGGAGCCTTGGCGGGGTGTTTGCCCGCGAAGTGGCCAAGGTTCACCCCGAATGCGTTGCCAAGGTCATCACGCTGGGCACCCCGTTCAGTCACACGCCCTATTCCAACAACCTCTGGCGGATCTATCAGTTTGCCGCCGGGCACCGCGTGGAAGAACTGCCCATCGAGGCGGATCTTGCTGAAAAACCACCGGTAGAGACCGTTGCATTCTGGAGCCCGCGCGACGGGGCCATCTCGCGCCGCAGCGCCTGTGGCCGGCCCGGCGAACGCGATCGCGCCGTCGCCTTGCGCTGCACCCACATGGGTTTTTGCAACTCCAGCGAAGTGATCCTGGCGCTGCTTGAGGAACTGAAGCGCTAATCAGGCTTTGCATCAGGAGAACTTTCGCGCATGTTGCATGTGCGAAAAAGCTGATTCAAGCTACAACAAGGGGATTTGAGTGACCGCGCCCGAGACGGCCAAGTTTGACGAGATGCACATGCCTGATGGTTCTGTGCGCCCGGCCTATCGCGGGTACAACGAATGGCTGCAAGGGCAGGACGATGGCTGGATGCGTCGCAAGGCGTTCGAGGCCGAGAGCTTCTTCCGCAAGACCGGCATCACCTTCAACGTCTATGGCGAGGACGATGCCGAGGAGCGGTTGATCCCCTTCGACATGTTGCCGCGCATCGTCACCGCTGGTGAATGGCGGCGGCTGTCGCGCGGGATCGAGCAGCGGGTGAGGGCATTGAACGCCTTCATGCACGATCTCTATCACCGGCAGGAGATCATCCGTTCCGGTCGTCTGCCCGAACGCCTGTTCCGCGACAATGCCGCCTGGCTGCCGCAGATGGTCGGCTTCACCCCGCCAGGGGGCGTCTACACCCATATCGTGGGAATCGACCTGGTGCGCACCGGGCCGGATGAATTCATGGTGCTGGAGGATAACGCCCGCACCCCCAGCGGCGTTTCGTACATGCTGGAAAACCGCGAGACCATGATGTCCATGTTCCCCGAGCTGTTCAGCAAGGTGAAGGTGCGCCAGGTTTCCGACTATCCGCGGCGGCTGGCCAAGAGCCTTTCGGCCTGCGCACCTGCAAGCGCCGGGGACAAGCCGCGCATCGCCGTGCTTACTCCGGGCATCTACAATTCCGCCTATTACGAACACGCCTTCCTGGCAGACCAGATGGGGGCCGAACTGGTGGAAGGCAGCGACCTGCGGGTGATCGAGGGCAAGTTGCAGATGCGCACCACGGTGGGCTTTCGCCCGGTGGACGTGCTCTACCGCCGGGTGGACGACGATTTCCTCGATCCGCTCACCTTCAATCCTGACAGCGTGCTGGGCGTGCCGGGCATCATGGATGTCTACCGCGCGGGCCACGTCACCATCGCCAATGCGCCGGGCACCGGGGTTGCGGACGACAAGGCGATCTATTCCTTCATGCCCGAGATTGTGGAGTTCTACACTGGCGAGAAGGCGCTGCTGCCCAATGTCGATACCTGGCGCTGCGCAGATCCGGATTCGCTTAAATACGTGCTCGACAACCTGTCCGAACTGGTGGTGAAGGAAGTGCACGGCTCGGGCGGCTATGGTATGCTAATCGGCCCCACCGCGTCGAAGAGGGAAATTCGCGAGTTCCGCAAAAAGCTTGAAGCGCGCCCCGAAAACTACATCGCCCAGCCCACGCTTGCGCTGTCGACCTGCCCGATATTCACCAGGAAGGGCCTGGCCCCGCGCCATGTGGACCTGCGGCCTTTCGTGCTGTGCTCGCCGCAAGGGGTGGATATCACCCCCGGCGGGCTGACCCGCGTGGCGCTGAAGAAGGGCTCGCTGGTGGTGAATTCCAGCCAGGGCGGCGGAACCAAGGATACCTGGGTGCTGGACGACTGATGCCCGAAATACTGATTCAGAGCGGAGAAACCTTCTGATGCTGGGACGCGTCGCCCACGGAATATTCTGGATGTACCGCTATCTGGAGCGGGCGGAGAATACCGCGCGCCTGCTGGCGGCCGGGCAGCGCATGACGCTGACACGCGGCAAGGACATGGCCGATCAGGAATGGAAATCCATCCTCACCACGCTGGGCCTGCGGCAATCCTTCGAAGCGCATTATGATGACTACGAAGGCGCGCAGGTGTGCGATTTCGTCCTGCGATCGAAGCACAACCCGGAAAGTGTGATGAGCATGGTGGAGCGTGCGCGCACCAACGCCCGCGCCTGCCGCTCTGCGCTCACGGCCGAAGTGTGGGAGGCTGTCAACGAAGGCTGGATGACCTTGCGCGACCTGCTGGCGCGTCCGGTGCGCGAATCCAACCTCAATACCTCGCTTGCCGCGATCCGCCGCGAAAGCACGCTCGCGCGCGGGGCGACCCATGGTTCGATGCTGCGCAACGAGACCTACGGCTTTGCCCGGCTGGGCACCTTTCTTGAACGGGCGGACAACACCGCGCGTATCCTTGACGTGAAGTATTACCTGCTGCTGCCCTCGCTATCCTATGTCGGCACGCCGCTGGATACCGGGCAGTGGGACAACGTGCTGCGCTCGCTTTCGGCGGAGCGCGCCTATCGCTGGCTCAATTCGGGCCGGATGGATGCCCGCTCCATCGCCGACTTCCTGATCCTCGACGAACGTTTCCCGCGCAGCCTGGTGTTCTGCTATTCCAACATGCGCGAGAACCTGGCTGAACTGGCGCAATTGCATGGCAACGAGGCCACCTGCCACGAAGCCATGCGTGCGGCGGATATCCGCCTGACCGGCAAGAATGTGGAGGACATCTTCGAACAGGGGCTGCATCAGTTTCTGCTGGAATTCATCGCCGGAAACCAGGCGCTGGCCAGCGCCATTGCCGAGGATTATCGCTTCGTCGCCTGACGGGAACCTTTTATGCGCCTCTCCATTCGCCACACCACGCATTACCGCTTCGCCTCGCCCGTGGCTCACGGTATTCAGCGCCTGCGCCTGACACCCAAGGAAACGCAGGGGCAGACCATCCTGGAATGGAAGATGCGGTTCGAAGGCGCGCGCGAACAGCTGACTTACGACGACCAGAACTTCAACCACGTGACGCTGGTGTCGGTGGACGAAGGTGCGACTGAGGTCGTGGTGTCGTGCACCGGCAAGGTGGATACGCATGACCAGGCCGGCGTGATCGGCCATCACGCCGGGCACCTGCCGCTGTGGTCGTTCCTCAGCCAGACCCCGCTGACCAGGCCGGGCCCGAAGATCAAGGCCCTGATAGGGGAGGTCGAACGCAGCGGGGAAGGCATGGTCCAGACGCTGCACAATTTGTCCAGCACCATCCGCGAACATGTGCAATACGGCACCGGCTCAACCGGCGTTGGCACCACGGCGGAAGAAGCGGCAAGCGAAGGCATCGGCGTATGCCAGGACCATGCGCATATCTTCATCGCCGCCGCGCGATCGCTGGATATCCCGGCGCGTTATGTCAGCGGCTACCTGATGATGAACGACCGGATCGAGCAGGAAGCCACCCATGCCTGGGCAGAGGCCTGGGTGCAGGGCCTGGGCTGGGTCGGTTTCGACATTTCCAATGGCATCAGTCCCGATCCGCGCTATGTGCGCGTGGCCACGGGCCGCGACTACAGCGATGCGGCGCCGATAACGGGCATCAGTTATGGCGCCGTGACAGAAGACTTGTCGGTGGACCTGGCCGTGGAACAGCAAATGGAAGAACAGCAGCAACAATGACCTATTGCGTTGGCCTGATGCTCGACAAGGGCCTGGTCCTGATGAGCGACACGCGCACCAACTCGGGCGTCGACAATATCTCGGTATTTCGCAAGATGTTCAGCTGGTCGGTTCCGGGCGAGCGGATCATCACGCTGATGACGGCAGGCAACCTTGCCACCACCCAGGCGGTGATCAGCCGACTGGAAGAACGCACCAAGGCTCCGCAAGAGCGGCAGAATTCGCTGATGGAACTGTCGACCATGTTCCAGGTGGCTGCCGAGACGGGCAAGCTGCTGCGCGAAGTCATTTCCGAAACGCAGGCCGACAACGGTCAGAACAGTCAGGGACGCTTCACTGCCTCGATCATCCTGGCCGGGCAGATCAAGGGCATGGAGCCGCGCCTGTTCATGATCTACCCCGAAGGCAATTTCATCGAGGCCAGCTTCGACACGCCATTTTTCCAGATCGGCGAGACCAAGTACGGGCGCCCGATCCTGATCCGTGGCTACGATCGCGCAATGAGTTTCGAGGATGCGGTGAAGCTGCTGATGGTCAGCTTCGATTCGACGCTCAAGGCGAATCTCTCGGTGGGCCTGCCGCTGGACCTGATGGTGATCGAACGCGACGCGTTTGCACCCAAGCACGAACGCCGGGTCGAGGCCAGCGATGGCTATTTTACTGCCATCAGCGACAGTTGGAGCGAAGCTCTGCGCAGCGCCTTTCACTCGCTGCCCGACTACAGCTTCTACCAGCCAGACAAGACGGAATAGGTGGTTCTACCTAACTAGAGTCACGGATACGGGTAGAGCCGGATATCCGGGCCATTCCGTGCCCTCGGGAAAACCCTGAGAAACATCGTAAACGGATGTTTACCAACCCGCAGAAAGCCTAGCTCTTCCTTATACATCAACCCGTTATAGGTGGGATTCAGAGTTACTACGGATTGGTTCTGATCGGGATTCCTGCGCAGAACCTGCGTCATGGAACAGCGTATTTCTATCCACATCGTAGGCGGCAACAGCCGCTCCCGCGCCGAGCAGTCGCGCCTCATCCTGGCCATGGGCCATCATGCGGAAGTCTATTCCGACCTTGTGGAACTGATCGACCGGCCGCCACGATCGGGGGTGATCATCGCCAGCGAGGATGCGCTGGAATACGGTGTTGCCGCGCTGCTGGATGAGCTGGCCGATGCCGGGGTCTGGATCCCGCTGGTGGCGGCCAGACCCGATCCTGACGTGGAGGAGGTGGTGCAGGCGATTCAGGCTGGTGCGCTCGACTTCCTGCAATTGCCGCTGACCGAGGACGAACTGCGCCGCATGATCGCGCATGTGCATTCCGATGCCGGTCGCCATGCCGAGGCACGCCGACGCCTGATCGACGCGCGCCGCCGCATCGGCACCCTGTCCAAGCGCGAACGCGAAGTGCTCGACTGGCTGAGCGAGGGATGTTCGAACAAGGCCATTGCCCGCAACCTTGAGATCAGCCCACGTACGGTGGAAATCCATCGCGCCAACATGATGGACAAGCTGGGGGCAAACCACGCGGCAGAGGCTGTACGCCTGCGGCTGGAAGCGGGTTTCCCGGATGAGGAGAAGGACCCCCTGGGAAAAAAGCCTGAGGCGCCCGCAGAGGGCGCCGTGCTTATCCACGATGTGATGATCCCGAACAGGATGGGTGGTTAACGCGCCGACCCGGCAGGCGTCGCCTCAGCGACAATAGGAATTGCCATCGATCACCCCTTCGATGTGGAAGTGATCGTGGTGGTCGGAATTGTAATCCGGTCCCAGCACTGTGTCGAACCGGCGGCAGGCGCTGCGCTGCACGACGCGCAGGAATTCGCGTTCCTGCGGGCTGCCCGACCAACCGCCTTGCACGCTGATCCGCCGTCCGTCCGCCAGCACGAAACCGCTGACATCGATGGCATCGGCGCTGGCGTGGGCGCTGCGGCGCGATGTGCCCGCCACATTGCGGCAGGAAAAGCTGCCCATCGTCTGGATGCTGGCCAGCGGCGATCCGAAGATCTGCTGCGCCGCGCGGTCCACGCCATAGCGGGCCCAGGCGGCAAAGGCACTGGAGACAGGACAGGTTACCGGGCCTAGGTTACTGACGTTTAGCTGCCCGGTGTCGCCCGCCAGTGCATGCACCTGCACCGTGTTGAGGGTGCTGCATCCCTGGCCCAGATAGCGGTCAGGCAGGGCATCAAAGCGCACGCCGACCTGGCCCAGCTGCGACAGGCACTGGTTTTCGGCAGCGCCGCGCGCGATCGGCGGCGGCGCGGTGACGCGGGTGGAGCCGGGCACCGATCCTGCACGATTGACGGGAGAGGATGATTCACTTGCCATGTAGCGGCCACCCGAAGCCTGCGGCACCACCGAACAGGCCGAAAGGGCGATTGTCGCGAGCGATAGCAAGAATGCGTGTTTCATGGCGATCTCCGTGCCTCGACATGGTTAAGCCCCCACACCTAATTTATGGTTAATGTTCGGGTTACCATTCGGAAATCCCCCCGCGGGGCGGTCGTCCCACCGGTTACACGGGAAACCGCAATTTTCGTTGACTCCAGCGTGGCCATCTCTAGTGGCGGCTGCGGGCCACGCGGTCCCAACGCCGCGCGTGCTCTCTGTAAGGAGAGAATACAAATGACTGCACAACCGACGCTCCGTCCGGAGCGCCCCTTCTTTTCATCCGGTCCCACCTGCAAGCCGCCCGGCTGGTCGCTCAACAAGCTCGACACTAGGTCGCTGGGTCGCTCGCACCGCAGCAAATATGCCAAGGGCCGGCTGAAATACGCCATTGACCTCACCCGCGAACTCCTCGGCGTGCCTGACGACTACCTCGTCGGCATCATGCCGGGTTCCGACACCGGCGCGCTGGAATGCGCGATGTGGACCATGCTTGGCGCACGTCCCGCGACCGTCGCCGCATGGGAAAGCTTTGGCAACGTGTGGATCCAGGATGCAGTCAAGCAGCTCAAGCTGAAGGACCTGCAAGTGCTGGACGCCGGCTACGGCGAAATCCCGGACCTCAGCCAGATTCCGCAGGAAAACGATGTCGTCTTCACCTGGAACGGCACCACCTCGGGCGCCAAGATCCCCAACACCGATTGGCTAGCGCCGGGTCGCGCAGGCTTGGCCATTAACGATGCCACCAGCGCCATCTTCGCCATGGAGATGGACTGGGCCAAGCTCGATGCCACCACCTATTCGTGGCAGAAGGTGCTGGGCGGCGAGGCGCAGCACGGCATGCTGATCCTCAGCCCCAAGGCGGTGGAGCGGATCGAAAGCTACGATCCCGAATGGCCGCTGCCCAAGCTGTTCCGCCTGAAGAAGGGCGACAAGATCAACCGCGGCATCTTCGAAGGCGCGACGATCAACACGCCTTCGATGTTGGCGACGGAAGATTATATCGCCGCGCTGGAATGGGTGAAGTCGATCGGTGGCCGCCAGGCCATGTTCGCCCGCGCCGATGCCAATGCCAAGATCGTCAAGGACTGGATCGAGTCCACCCCGTGGCTGCGCAACATGGTGTCTGATCCTGCCATGCAGACCAACACCGGCGTGTGCATGTGCTTCCAGGGCGAGTGGATCGACAGCCTCTCCCCCGAAGCTGCGGCGGCCGTGCCGAAGAAGATCGCTTCCAAGCTGGAAGAGATGGATATCGGCTACGATTTCAACGGCTATCGTGACGCTCCACCAAGCTTGCGCATCTGGTGCGGCGGCTCGCTGGAAAGCGAAGACATCGCTCGCCTGCTGCCGTGGATCGAATGGGCTTACGAAGAGCTCAAGGCCGGCAACCTCTAAGGTCAGCCTGACCGCGTAGCTCCGCCTGAATGGCTGGGCGCGCATCCCTCCGCTTTTGAATTCATGCCCGGAATACGCCCGAAAACCGTTTGGCGCACCGGCCACAGCAAGAGATTTATCATGACCAATGCCCCCAAGAAGCCCCGGGTCCTCATTTCCGACAAGATGGATGACAACGCCGCCCGCATCTTTGCCGAGCGCGGCTGTGACGTCGATGTCATCACCGGCAAGACGCCCGAAGAGCTGAAGGAGATCATCGGCAACTACGATGGTCTCGCCATCCGCTCCTCCACCACCGTAACGCCGGAAATCCTCGAAGCGGCCACCAACCTGAAGGTGATCGGTCGTGCCGGGATCGGTGTCGACAACGTCGATATCCCAGCTGCCAGCGCCAAGGGCGTGGTGGTGATGAACACGCCGTTCGGCAACTCGATCACCACCGCCGAACACGCGATTGCCATGATGATGGCGCTGGCTCGCCAGATTCCCGATGCCAACACCCGCACCAAGGCAGGCGAATGGCCGAAGAAGGATTTCATGGGCATCGAGGTGACCGGCAAGACGCTGGGCCTGATCGGTGCCGGCAATATCGGCGCCATCGTCGCCAGCCGCGCGCTGGGGCTGAAGATGAAGGTGATCGCCTACGATCCCTTCCTCACCCCCGAACGCGCCATCGAGCTGGGTTTGGAGAAGGTGGATCTCGATACGCTGCTGGCGCGTGCAGATTTCATCACCCTGCACACCCCGCTGACCGACGAGACGCGCAACATCCTCTCGCGTGAGCGGCTGGCGCAGGCCCGGAAAGGCGTGCGCATCATCAACTGCGCGCGCGGCGGCCTGATCGACGAGGAAGCACTGAAGGACATGCTGGAAAGCGGTCATGTCGCTGGTGCCGCGCTGGACGTGTTCCTGAAGGAACCGGCCAGGGACAACCCGCTGTTCGATGCGCCCAACTTCATCTGCACCCCGCACCTTGGTGCTTCCACTACCGAGGCGCAGGTCAATGTCGCGCTGCAGGTGGCCGAGCAGATGGCCGATTACCTCGTCAATGGCGGTGTCACCAACGCGCTCAACATGCCCAGCCTTTCGGCAGAGGAAGCGCCCAAGCTGAAGCCCTATATGGCGCTGGCCGAAAACCTCGGCTCGCTGATCGGGCAGCTGGCTCATGGCAACCTCGAAAAGATCAGCATCGAGACCGAAGGTCATGCCGCAGAGCTGAACCAGAAACCGATTGTCGGCGCCGTGCTGGCAGGCCTGATGAAGCGCTATTCGGATACCGTGAACATGGTCAATGCGCCCTTCATCGCCAAGGAACGCGGCATGGAAGTGCGCGAGATCCGCAACGATCGGGAAGGCGTGTACCACACGCTGGTGCGCGTCACCGTGGCCACCAGCCAGGGCAACCGTTCGGTCGCCGGCACGCTGTTTTCCAACGGGGCACCGCGCCTGGTCGAGATGTTCGGTATCTCGATCGAAGCCGACCTTGTGGGCAACATGCTCTACATCGCCAATCGCGACGTGCCCGGCTTCATCGGCTCGGTCGGCGCGATCCTGGGCGAGGCGCAGATCAATATTGGTACCTTCCACCTGGGTCGGCGCGAGCAGGGCGGCGAGGCCATTCTGCTGCTGAGCGTCGACAGCCCGGTTCCGCCCGAACTTATCGCCAAGATCGAACAGGTCCCGAACGTCCATCGGGTTCGCCCGCTGTCGTTCTGACGTCTTTCGCAGTCGCGGTGAAGCCGCTAGGGCGCTTGTCATGACCGATCCGACGCAGGACCTGCTGCCCGAGGGGCTGGAAGACCGCCTGCCGCAATCAGCGGCAGCGGCGACCCGTATCGAACGTGCGATGCTGGGCGTCATGGGCGCGCATGGCTACGACCGTGTGCGCCCGCCGCTGATCGAGTTCGAACGCTCGATGAGCCGCCGGATGGACGGGCTGATGACGCGGCACATGTTCCGCTTCGTTGACCCGGCCAGCTTGCGCACGCTGGCCCTGCGCACCGACATGACCGTGCAGGTCGGGCGCATTGCCGCCACCGGCCTTGCCGATGCGCCGCGCCCCTTGCGGCTGTGTTATGCCGGGCAGGTGGCGCGCATCACCGGCACCAAGCTGGAACCGCGTCGCGAGAACCTGCAGGTGGGGGCCGAACTGATCGGTCGCGATACCGTGGCCGCTGCGGGCGAGGTGGTGGAACTCGCCATCGCCGCGCTGGAAGCGGCTGGCGCGACAGGCATTTCGGTCGATTTCACCCTGCCCGACCTTGTCGACACCCTGGCCGACGGCCCGCTCCCGCTTGACCCCGAGGCGCGCGCGCGTGTCCGGCGGGAGCTCGATACCAAGGATGCTGGCGGACTGGTGGAGGCGGGCGGCGAAGCCTACCTGCCGCTGATCCACGCCACCGGGGATTTTGCCAGCGCGGTGGAGAAACTCTCAGCGCTCGACACCGCGGGCGTGCTGGAAAGCCGCATCGCGGGCCTTCGCCAGATTGCCGAGCGCGTGGCTGACCGTGCGCGGCTGACGCTCGACCCCAGCGAACGCCACGGTTTCGAATACCAGAGCTGGTTCGGCTTCACCCTCTATGCCGAGGGCGTGCGCGGCGAACTGGGCCGGGGCGGAACCTACCAGATCGGCGGCAGCGACGAACCGGCCACCGGCTTCTCGCTCTACCCTGAGGAACTGGTGGAAGCGGTGAAGGCTGACGAGCAACTGGGCGACAAACTGTTCCTGCCTCTGGGCCACGATCCGGCCGCTGCTGCAAAGCTGCGCGGCGAAGGCTGGCGCACGGTGGCCGCGCTGTCGGACAGCGACGATGCGGCGCGCCTTGGCTGTTCGCACGTTCTTGAAGGTGGCGCGCCCAAGGCGCTCTGATCAGTTGAAAATCCGCGCCAGCCAGGCATCCACCAAGGGCGTTGCGGGATAGTCCGGATCGCCCAGCTGGCGGTTGATCTGGGCGTGGCCGCGCATCCCGCGGCCGGGAAATTCCTGCACCACTGCCGGCGTTCCTGCCGCGAGCAGGGCTGCGGCCAGGCCCTCGCTCTGCCGACGGCCATCGGTGCGCTGGACATGCAGGATGAGGAATTCGGGCGCATTGGGTGCGGCGGCGTGCAGCGTGGGCGATAGCGCGCGCTGGCGCTGCGGCTCCGCGCCGAAGGCCTGCAGGTAGCGGTCGTGCATCAGCCGGTTGCCCTCTGCCACCTGTGCGGGCACGTCGTAGGCCGCGCCGTCCAGCGGCAGCACGCCGCGCAAGTTCGCGAAGGAAAGGCCGGCGGCGCTCAGGTATTGGGGATCGGTTCCCACGAGCGCCACCAGATGCGCGCCCGCCGAATGGCCGGTCAGCGCGACGCGGTCTGCATCGAAGCCGAGCCGCGTGGCATTGCGCCTGAGATAGGCGAGAGCAGCAGCGACGTCGCCTGCCTGCTGCTCCACCGTGGCATCGGGCACGAGTCGGTAGTTGACCGAGGCGACCGCGTAGCCGGCCTCTCGCCAGTGTTCGAGCTTGTCCGAGCCTTCCATCATCCGCGCATCGCCGCGCGACCAGCCGCCACCGTGGACGAACACCACCAGCGGTGCGTCGGGCTGGGTGGCGGGCCAGTAAAGCAGGTTTTGCAGGCGATCGCTGCCATATGACAGGCGCTGCGCGACAGATGTCTGCTGGGCCTCCACAGGCTCCGGCGGCAAGGCAGGCAGGGCAACGATGGTGACGGTCGCCAGCAATAGGAACGGGGTAAGGCGCATCGCGTTCTCCTTTTTGCGCCGGTTATCATGATCCTGTATGAACGTGGCCAGTCGCAAATTGCCGCAAGATGTCGCTGTGACGAAACGGCTTCTTCGCTGAGCATTTCCCCCGCCTGACGATGAAGTCCCCACGGGTGCTTGCTCTTGCTCCGTCCACGTCCTAGGGCGCGACGGGTTTCTCTCGAAAGGAATGGTGCAGTGGCCAACGTCACCGTGATCGGCGCCCAGTGGGGCGATGAAGGCAAGGGCAAGATCGTCGACTGGCTGGCCGCGCGCGCCGATGCCGTGGTGCGTTTCCAGGGTGGCCACAATGCCGGCCACACGCTGGTGGTGGGGGATCAGACCTACAAGCTCTCGCTGCTGCCCAGCGGCATCGTCACCGGCACGCTCAGCCTGATCGGCAACGGCGTTGTGCTCGATCCGTGGGCGCTGCGTGACGAGATCGCCAAGCTCGAATCGCAGGGCGTCTCCATCACGGCCGAGAACTTCGGCATTGCCGACAACTGCCCGCTGATCCTGCCGCTCCACCGCGACCTCGATGGCCTGCGCGAGGCGGCGGCAGGCAAGGGCAAGATCGGCACCACCGGTCGCGGCATCGGCCCTGCCTACGAAGACAAGGTGGGCCGCCGCGCGATCCGCGTGTGCGACCTGGCCCACCTTGATGACCTGACCCCGCAGCTCGATCGGCTGTGCGCCCATCACGATGCGCTGCGTGCGGGCTTCGGGCAGGACCCGGTCGACCGTGCGGCCCTGCTGGCCGAACTGCGCGAGATCGCACCTTTCGTACAGCAGTTCGCCCAGCCGGTGTGGAAGCGGCTGAACGACGTGAAGAAGTCGGGTGCGAAGATCCTGTTCGAAGGCGCCCAGGGCGTGCTGCTGGACGTGGACCATGGTACCTATCCTTTCGTCACCAGCTCCAACACAGTGTCCGGCACCGTGGCCAGCGGGTCCGGCCTTGGCCCCGGCTCTGCGGGCTTCGTGCTCGGCATCGTCAAGGCCTACACCACCCGCGTGGGCAGCGGCCCGTTCCCGACAGAGCTGGAAGACGAGATCGGGCAGAAGCTGGGCGAGCGTGGCCACGAATTCGGCACCGTCACCTCGCGCAAGCGGCGCTGCGGCTGGTTCGATGCCGTGCTGGTGCGCCAGACCTGTGCGCTTTCCGGGGTCACCGGCATCGCGCTCACCAAGATCGACGTGCTCGACGGGTTTGAGACGATCAGGATCTGCACCGGCTACCGGCTGGACGGCAAGGAACTCGATTACCTCCCCGCGAATGCGCAGGAACAGGCGCGGGTGGAGCCGATCTACGAGGAATTCGAAGGCTGGGAAGGCACCACGGTGGGCGCGCGCAGCTGGGCCGACCTTCCGGCGCAGGCGATCAAGTACATCCGCCGCATCGAGGAACTGATCGAATGCCCGGTCGCCAGCGTCTCGACCAGCCCGGAGCGCGAGGACACGATCCTGGTGCGCGATCCCTTTGCGGACTAGCAGTCCTGCCTTTCGCCCGGTCGTAAAATAGCGGCACATTGGCGCTGGCCCCTATCCCGGGGGCGTGCCGCGCCCTAGCGCCGCGCTCGCATGACAACGCGCGAAAGAACCGGCCTTCTTGCGGTCGGTACCAGCCAGCATCTTCGGCCCGTTTCGGAGCGGCTGTTCACCATGGCTTTCGGGGCTATCCAGTGGCCATGGCTGTTGCGCAGCCTGTGGGGCGGCTCTCAGGCGGACAAGCGGGCGCTGATCGCGCGGCTCGGCCTTGAGCCTGACGCCTTGCCCAACCTCGGCAGCTGGAAGGCGGATACCGTCTTCCTCCACCGGTTGGTCGATGCGATCGAACGCACCCGTCCGCAGATCGTGGTCGAACTGGGCTGCGGGGCCACCTCGCTGGTGATCGCCCGCGCGCTGCAACTGCATGGCGGGGGACGGCTGTACGGCTTCGATCAGAACGCCGATTTCGTCGACCGCACGAGCGAGTGGCTGGTGAGCAACGGGGTAGAGGCAGAATTGCGGCCCGCGCCGATCGTGCCCGACCCCAGCAACTGGTCATCGCTATGGTATGCCCTGCCGATCGTGCCCGAACCAATCGACCTGCTGGTGATCGACGGCCCACCCTGGGCGCTCAACCCCACCATCCGGGGGCGGGCAGAGGTGCTGTTCGATCGGTTGGCACACGGAGGGCTCGTCCTGCTCGACGATGCGGCACGACCCGGCGAACGGCTGGTGGCGCGCCGCTGGCGGCGCGACTGGCCGGGCTTCCACTTCGCATATCTGGGTGGTGGCAAGGGGACGCTGGTCGGCCGGCGTAACGGTTAAGTCCCACAAATTCTTGACATGATCGCATTTTGTTCTACTCATGTTCTCATGTGATTCGCGGGAGAACATGCAGTGGCACAAGCCGATTTCGCCTATGACATGGCCGCCGATGCAGCAGGCCTGCCGTTGTCTGTCTCGATCTTCGCGGACGACGACGATGTGCGCAGCGCCTTGCAGGAAGATGTCGAGGCGGCAGGGTTCGCCACGCGCGAAAGCGGCACGATGGACCAGTTGCTGGCAGGCGATGCGCGCGCGCTGGGCGATCTCGTGCTGGTCGATTGCCCGCGCCCCGATGTCGCTTCGATGGCGGCCCTGGCACGGCTCGACAGCCGGGTAGCCCATGCGGGCGGGAAACTGATCGTCTCGACCTCGGTTGACGGGCTGGACGATGTTTTCGCCGCCTGCGCCGAATCACGCGCGCAGATCCTGGTCGATCCCAACCGTGCTGAGCGGGTGATCGCGCTGGGCCGCACGCTGGCCGAAGTGCCGGGCCTGCGGCTGCGCGAACTGTCGGAGACCGATCGCCTCGCGCTGCTGCGCCTTACCGAACAGGTGGGCAAGATTGCCGAGCGGCTGGACCGACTGGACAGGCGTGGCTGGGGGCAGGAGCCGGAGGCCGCCAACGACAGCGCCTTCCGCTTCGAAAGCCCGGTGGATGCCTATTGCGCGCCGGGGATGGAACGGCAGCTCACCCAGGTGCCGCAGCGCAAGTCCCGCCCTGCGCTGCCCAGCGCCACGCTGGTGCGCAAGATCATCGCCGCCCGCCGCCTGCGCGCGCGTTTCCTCGATGGGGAGCTGTTCGCCGATCCGGCGTGGGACATGCTGCTCGACCTGACGGCGGCACGGGTTGAACATGCGCGCGTCTCGGTCACCTCTCTGTGCATCGCCTCGTGCGTGCCGCCCACCACCGCCTTGCGTTGGATCGGGCAGATGACCGAGGCCGGCCTGTTCGAACGCGTGGAGGACGACACCGACCGCCGCCGCGCCTTCATCCGCCTGTCGGACAAGGCCGCCGACGGCATGGCCCGCTATTTCGCCGAACTGGGGCAGGACGCGAAGCAGCTGGTGTGATCGGGTGAGCGTCTAGCGTTTGCTGAAGGCGTCCTGCATGCGGGCGAGGTCCGTCACGCCATTGGCGATCAGCACTTGCAGCAGGATCCGCGCCTTGGCCGGGCCCAGTGCGCGGGCGGCTATGAAGCCGTTGGCGTCGTCATTCGGCGCTCGGTCGACCAGGCCTTCGTCCACGCGGGTTGAACGCACAACCAATACGCCTTGCCGGACTGCCTCGGCCAGCGCCTCCCGCACACCATCGGGGGCATTGCCGTCGCCAAGGCCTGCCAATACGATCCCCTGTGCGCCTGCCTCTACCAGCCGGGTCACGCTTTCCGCGCCCTGCCCTGCATAGCAGTGCAGGATCGGCACCTCGGGAAAATCACCCGGAAAATTACAGCGCGCTCCCTCTCCCAGCCGCCATTGCGGTTGCAGCCAGTCGAGCGAGGCGGGCGTGGCCAGCGCTACCGCGCCGCGCGGGAAGCCTTCAAAGGCGTTGGACCCGGTGGTCCGCGCCTTCCTGGCATCGCGTGCCGACAAGACCTGGTCGCCCATCACCAGCAGCACGCCGCGCCCCGGCGCGTCGGGATCAGCCGCCACGCGCACGGCATTGGCGAAGTTGCGCAATCCGTCGCTGCCGACCGCATCGGCAGGCCGCATCGCGCCCACCAGCACCACCGGCTTGGTGGTTGGCAGGGTCAGATCCAGCAGAAAAGCAGTCTCCTCCGCCGTGTCGGTGCCGTGGGTGATGATGATCCCGTCGCAGCGCGGATCGTCCAATGCCGCGCTGATTCCTTCGTGCAGGTCGCGCCAGATGGCCGGCCCGATATTGGCCGAATCGATATTGGCCACCTGCCGCCCGGTCAGCCGGGCATCCACGCCCAGCGTGGCAAAATCGGCGAGGAAATCGGCGATGTCGATCTGCCCGGGCCGATAGTCGCGCCTGGTGGCGGAACCGGCCTGTCCGGCGATGGTGCCGCCGGTGGCAAGGACAAGGATCGATGCATCGCGCATAGGCAGGGGGTTAGCCTCGAGCGGTAATGAAGGCCAGAACCCTTCGGTTCACTCGGGCGACACGCTGGTGGGCGATGACAGGCTCGAACTGCCGACCCTCTCGGTGTAAACGAGATGCTCTACCAACTGAGCTAATCGCCCCAACACCAGTATGCTGTCGCTTGTAGCGCGCGCGCCTTAGCGTAAGGTTATGCCGCATGGGAAGGGGGAACATGCGTGAGGCTTGATATTGCCATTGTCGGCTGCGGCATTTCCGGGCTGGCGGCCGCGCTGTTGCTGCACCGGCAGGGCCACACCGTTACGCTTTACGAACGGTTTGCTGCGCCGCGCCCGATGGGATCGGGCCTGATGGTGCAGCCCACCGGGCTGGCGGTGCTGGCCGCGCTCGGGCTGGCCGAGGCGACAGTGGCAAGCGGAGCGCCGGTCGATGCCCTGCTGGGCCGCAATACCGAGGGCGAGCCGGTGCTGGAGGCGGAGTATCGCCACCTCGCCATCCCTGCTGCCTTCGGCCTCGGAATCCACCGCGCCAGCCTGTTCGGCGTGCTCTACCAGGCGGTGCAGACGGCTGCTATTGCCATTGCCACCGGGCACGAAGTGGAAGCCTCTGTGCTGGAGGGCGACAAGCGTCGTCTCGCCTTCGCCGATGGCTCGCAGTCCTCACCGCATGATCTTGTGATCGACGCGGCTGGCCTTGGATCGCGCCTCGTGCCCGGATTTGCCGACTGGCTGCCTTATGGCGCGCTGTGGGCGACGATCGACTGGCCCGCCAGCGGCCCGTTCCAGCCGCGCCTGCTGGAACAGCGCTATGCCCGGGCACAGCAGATGGTGGGCCTGCTGCCGCTGGCCGAAGGACGCGCGGCCTTTTTCTGGTCGCTTAGGGGCGAGGATCACCAGCGCTGGCAGGATCGCGGCCTTGCGCCCTGGCGTGATGATGTCTGCACGTTGTGGCCCGAATGCGCGTACCTTATCGACCAGTTCACCGATCCCGCCCAGCTCACCTTTGCCCGCTATGCCCACCGCACCACCAAGGCTCCGGTGGGAGAGCGGATCGTGCACATCGGCGATGCCTGGCATGCGGCAAGCCCGCAGCTGGGGCAGGGGGCTAACATGGCGCTGCTCGATGCCTGGGGGCTGTCGCTGGCGTTGGCACGGTCAGCCGACCTCGACACCGCTTTCGCGCACTTTCTGAAGCTGCGCCGCGGCCATGTGCGGCTCTACCAGTGGATGACCTGGTGGTTCACCCCGCCATTCCAGTCCGATTCGCCATGGCCGGCGGTGTTTAGAGACCATTTCATGGCACCGGGATCGCGCATTGCGCCGGGGCCGCGGCTGAAGGCGGTTACGCTTTCGGGCCTTGCCGGATCGCCGCTGGAGAAACTTGGATTGCCCGCGCCCGATTACGAATCGCTTGCTGCCAGAGCATCCAGCACTTCGGCGCGCGCTTCCTCGCTGCCCCAGTCATAGGCGCCGATCACGCGCCACAGTTCATTGCCCTCGGCATCGTAGAGCACGGTTAGCGGCAGCACCGGCCCGCCGCCAAAGGTAAAGGCGAGCTCGTTCTGCGGGTCCAGCCATTGCGGCAGGTTGGCGAGATCGCGTTCGGCAAAGAAGGGCACCACCACTTCGGCGCCGCGCATGTCCTCGCTCACCGTCAGCACGCGCACCTGCCCGTCGAGATCGCCAGCGAGCTCGTTCAGCAGCGGCATCTCTACCACGCAGGGCGCGCACCACGTCGCCCACAGGTTCAGCAGCACAGGCTCGCCGACTTCGGACAGCAGCAGTTCCTCGCCTTCCGGGTTGACCACGGCCACCTCGGGAATGGTCTCGCCGACAAAAGAACGGTCCAGCGTTCCTGTGAGTTCGACAGTTTCGCTTGACGCAGGCGTACCGAGGTTTTCTTGCGCCGCATCCTCGCCGCCGTTATCGCACGCCGCGAGAGATACAGCCGCAAGCGCGGCACAGGCAGACAGGAACAGGCGCGACTTGGCCAAGGATACATCCTCCAATGCAATGTGGGGCGGGCGCTTTGCCGAAGGCCCCTCTGCGATCATGCGCGAAATTAATGCGTCGATTCCGTTCGACAAGGCCTTGTGGCGGCAAGACATCGCGGCAAGCAAGGCGCATGTCGCCATGCTGGCGGCCTGCGACATCGTGAGCGATGCCGATGCCGAGACCATTATCGACGGGCTGGAAAAGGTCGCTGCCGAGTACGAAGCCAGCGGCGTGCCCGAGGACTGGGACCTCGAGGACATCCACATGACCACCGAGGCGCGGCTGGCCGAACTGGTTGGCCCTGCCGCCGGACGCCTGCACACCGCGCGCAGTCGCAACGACCAGGTGGCGACCGATTTCCGCCTGTGGGTGCGCGATGCCATGGACGAGGCGATTGCAGGCTTGCAGGCGCTGCAACGCGCGCTCGTCACCCGCGCGGGTGAACATGCCGAGAGCATCATGCCCGGCTTCACCCACCTGCAAACTGCGCAGCCGGTGACGCTGGGTCACCACCTGATGGCCTATTACGAGATGGCCGCGCGCGATGTGAGCCGGTTCAGGGACGCGCGCGAACGGCTGAACCAGTGTCCGCTCGGCAGCGCGGCGCTGGCCGGCACGGGCTTTCCCATCGACCGAGAGATGACCGCGCAGGCGCTGGGCTTTGCCGGGCCCACCGCCAACAGCCTCGATGCCGTGTCCGACCGTGATTTCGCGCTCGATTACCTCACCGCCGCCAGCCAGTGTGCGCTGCACCTGTCGCGGCTGGCAGAGGAATTCGTGATCTGGGCCAGCCAGCCCTTCGGCTTCGTGCGCATGCCCGATGCGCTGTCCACCGGCTCTTCGATCATGCCGCAGAAGAAAAACCCCGATGCCGCCGAGCTGGTGCGCGGCCATGCCGGACGCATCGTGGGATGCCAGACGGCGCTGATGGTGACAATGAAGGGCCTGCCGCTCGCCTATTCGAAGGACATGCAGGACGACAAGCCGCCGGTGTTCGAAGCTGCGGGCCTGCTGCGCCTCTCCATCGCGGCGATGGTCGGTATGGTGGCGGGTGCCGAGTTCCGCACCGAACGGATGCGGCAGGCAGCCGAGCTGGGCTATGCCACGGCGACAGACCTTGCCGACTGGCTGGTGCGCGAGGCGGACATTCCCTTCCGCGAGGCGCATCACATCACCGGCGCAGCGGTGAAGCTGGCGGAGAGCAAGGGGGTGGCGCTGGACGAGCTGTCGCTTGACGAGCTCAAGGCCATCGACGGGCGCGTGGACGAGCGTGTCTATACTGCGCTGTCGGTCGAGGCATCTGTCGCCGCCCGCAAGTCGCACGGCGGCACCGCGCCCGAGGAGGTGCGAAAACGCGTGGCCGAGGCCCGCACGGCACTGGGGCTGGACCAGTGAGGCGCGCAGCTATCGCCACGGCAGCCCTGTTGCCCATGTTTGCCTTGATGGCCTGCGCGCAGACCGCAGACCTTGAACCGGCCGCGGGCAACAGCCTGCCGTCTGCACCTTATGGTGCGAACGAGCCGCTGACCGCAGAGGAATTGCTCGAACTCGATCCGCAGGCTGCGCCCGAACGCAGCGTGGAATTGCGGCGCGAGAGCGAGGAGCGCGAGGACGATCCCTTCGATCTCCCGCCCGAACGTTGATTGGAACAAGCTAGGTGGACCATTTCCAGCTGAAGAACGGCGAGCTCTACGCCGAGGACGTGCCGCTTTCGCGCATTGCGCAAGAGGTGGGCACGCCCGTCTATGTCTATTCGCGCGCCACGCTGGAACGCCACGCGCGCGTTTTTCGCGAAGGGCTGGCTCCGGTGGCCAAGGCGAGCGGAAAAGAGCCGCTCTGCGCTTTCGCGGTCAAGGCCAACCCCAACCTCGCCGTGCTCAAGGTGCTCAGCCGCGAGGGCTTTGGTGCTGACGTCGTCTCGGGCGGGGAACTGATACGCGCGCTGACCGCGGGCGTGCCAGCGGACAAGATCGTCTTTTCCGGCGTCGGCAAGACTCGCGCCGAGCTGCAACTCGGGCTGGAGAAGCGGATCGGCCAGTTCAACATCGAAAGCACCGAGGAAGGCCGCGAGCTGGCCGAACTGGCGGCGAGCCAGGGGCTGGAAGCACAGGCAACCTTGCGCATCAATCCCGATGTCGATGCCAAGACGCACGAGAAGATCTCCACCGGCCGGGCAGAGAACAAGTTCGGCATCCCGCTGGTGCGGGCGCGCGAAGTCTTTCGCGAACTGGCCGCGCTGCCGGGGCTGAACCTGCGCGGCGTGGCGGTGCACATCGGCAGCCAGCTGCTCGATCTCGAACCGATGGAAACTGCCTTTGCCAAGGTTGGCCAGCTGGTGGCAGACCTGCGCAGCGACGGGCACACGATCACCCACGTCGATCTGGGTGGCGGGCTGGGCGTGCCCTACAAGGCAGGCGAGACCCCGCCGAGTCCGGCGGACTACGGCGCCATGGTCGCGCGCGCCACGGCGGGCTGGGACGTCCACCTCACCTTCGAGCCGGGCCGCGTTATCGCGGGCAATGCCGGGGTGCTGCTGACCCGCGTGGTGCGGGTGAAGCGCGGCGGCAACGGTCCGCCTTTCGTGATTGTCGATGCGGCGATGAACGACCTTGCGCGGCCCGCGCTTTACGGTGCGTGGCACGATTTCGACGCGGTGAAGCCCACGGGCGAAACGATGACCGCCAATATCGTCGGCCCGATCTGCGAGACGGGCGATACCTTTGCGCGCGATCGTGAATGCGACGCGCTGCAATCGGGCGACCTTGCCGTTTTCCGCACTGCCGGCGCCTATGGCGCGACGATGGCCAGCAGCTACAACTCGCGCGGTTTCGTGCCCGAAGTGCTGGTGGACGGGGGGCAGTTCGCGGTCGTCGCCGATCGCATTCCCGCCGATGCCATCATGGACGCCGAGCGCGTGCCGGACTTCCTGCTCGACTGATGCACTCGCTGCCGCTCTTCCACCGTATTGCCGGACAGCCGGTGATCGTGCTGGGAGAAGGCCCGGCGGCAGAGCCCAAGCGGCGGCTGGTGGAGCGCGCCGGTGGGCGTGTGGTTGCGGACATGCAGCAGGGCATCGACGAAGGCGCGCGTCTCGCCTTCATCGCGCATGACGATGCGAAGATGTGCGAAGGCGATGCCATTCGCCTGCGCTGTGCCGGCCTGCTGGTGAACGTGGTGGACCGCCCTGACCTGTGCGATTTCACCACGCCAAGTGTGCTTGATCGCGATCCGGTGCTGGTGGCGGTGAGCACGGGTGGTGCTTCGGCTGGCCTGGCCAAGCAGGTGCGACTGCGGCTGGAGAGGCTGCTGCCCTCGGACCTGGGCGCGCTGGCGGACAGGCTGTTCGCCATGCGCGGGGCGATCAAGGCACGCTTTCCCGACATGGCGGCGCGTCGCCGCGCGCTGGACGAGGCGCTGGGCGAAGGTGGGGCGCTCGATCCGCTGGTTGCCGGGAGTGAATCCCGGCTGCAGGCGTGGCTGGATGGAGCGGAGGACCGACAGGCCGATGCTACAGAAATCGTAACCCTTTCGAGCGATGATCCGGAAGACCTGACCATTCGCCAGGCGCGGCTGCTGGGCAGCGCGGACGCGGTGATTGCCGACCCTTCCATTGCGCCCGCCGTGCTCGCGCGGGCGCGGGCCGATGCACAGCGGCTGACCCTGCCGCACGACGGGCCGATGCCAAGGGGTCTGGTGGTGGTGCTCCAACGCGCCTGAAACGGCGCAGTTCTGCCGATTACAGTCATTTAATTTAAGCTCTCGGCTCGCGCGCGGCACACACGCCTGCAGGAACGACACGGTGTCGTTTCCATGCAGGAGACAACAGCAATGAAACTGCCCAAGATCGATCTGGCGAACCTGCCCGATCTCGACACGTTGACCGGATTCTTCGGTTCGATGCGCAACCCCGGCCACGAAGATTCGATCATCGTGATTGCAACGGTGGTCTACGACAGCAACCCGCCCGGCGGCGGCCTGGTCTGAGCCCAGCGCAATGCAGGTCCATCCCGACATTGCAGCGTTGCGGAGCGACCGCGCTCCGCAACGCCAAGCGCAGACCGCGATCCTCGGTGCGCGCGAGGCCTGGGCGGCCGAGCCTGGCGCGGCTGAAATGCAGGCTGAACTGGAAGCCTACGGCAAGGGCGCGCCACTGGACGCCTGCCCCACGCTGGAGTCCATGTTCACCGAATCCGGCGAGGCCGAGCGGTTGATGGATCTGATGAGCAGGCATTACTGCCGCGCCATCGCGGCAAACCCGATCGGCCACCCGCCTTTCCGCCAGGGCTATGACGGCAAGTCGACCTCGATCCTGCTCGCCCGCACGGGCCGCGCGCAGCTGATGATCCAGGCGCGCGAACCGGGGGTAACGGACAATTCCGGCCATATCTTCACCGATGCCACCCGCTTCGACGCGGTGCTGGCCGGTGCGGGCGAGGCCCGCATCGTGCGCATTGCCGAGCGCGGCGAAAGGGACGCGCGCTTCACCACCGAAGCGCTTTCCCTGCGCCCCGGCCACCGGCTGGCCTTCGACCTCAATTCCGAAACGCTGGTGATGGACAGCGTCGATCGTCGGCTGGTCGTGCTGCGCCTGCTGCGCGTGGCCGAGGAACCTGCACCGGGCCGCGAATACGATGCCGCTAGCGGCAAGCTGCTGCACCAGAGCGCGGGCCGTATCGGCACCAGTCGGCGCGAGGCCATCATTGCCCTGCTGGGCCGCATGGGCCGCACCGATGCCGCGCCGCAGATTGCGCGCCTGGCCATGGACGAAGGCGACCTGTCGCTGCGCTGGCAGGCCCTGCGCGAGGCGCTGGCGCTCGATACCGCCACCGGTTTTGCCGCGCTGGCCAGGGTGGCGCGCCGCAGCGACGACCCGTTGGCGGCCCAGGCGGGCGCGCTGCGCGCACAACTGCTCGAAACCCATCCCGAACTTGCCCAGCTGGAGACCGGCCAATGCCCCGCGTGATCGATTGCCAGGACGATGCAACCTGCGAACTTGGCGACTGCCTCGATGCGCTCGAGCGGGAGGGCTACAAGCCATACGAAGAGGAAAGCCTGCTGCATGCGGCCACCTGGCTGCGGCGGCTCGGCAATAACCGGCAGTTCCTTGGCGACATTATGCTGGAAGAGCTGAAGCAGGGCGTGGACGTGGCGGAGGATGCCAGCAGCTACGGTCCGCAGGTCGTCATGCTCTCTGGCCTTGGCCGCGAATACTACATGCGGGCCAATTTCTGGCCGAGCGTGGACGAACACATGTTCCGCGCCAGCGGTTCCTCCGCCTTTGCCTATGAATTGCCGCACGACCACAATTTCGACTTCCTAACCGTGGGCTATTTCGGCCCCGGCTACGCCAGCGACTATTACGAATACGACTACGACAAGGTTGCAGGCGGCATCGGCGAGAAGGCCGGCCTGCGCTTCGTCGAGCGCTCCAGGCTCGATCCGGGCAAGCTGATGCTCTACCGCGCGCATGTGGACGTGCACTCGCAGTTGCCGCCCGAAAGCCTCTCCGTCTCGATCAACATCATGCATGCGAACGGGGCGCAGGGGCTGCTCGATCAGTACAAGTTCGATGTCGAGAAAGACGAGATATCCGGTGTGATCAGTCCGGGCGGGAGCGAGGTGTTCCTGCGCGTGGCGGTCGGCCTGGGGGGCGAAGAGGCGCGCGACCTTGCGCACAGCTTCGCCGGGTCGCACCCCAGCGACCGGATGCGGCTGGTGGCACTGGAAGCGCAGGCGGGGGTGCTCGATCTGTCTGAACGGGACGAGCTCTGGCGCCGCGCGGAAGGCAATGCCAGCCGCCTTGTTTCCATGGAGGCCACGCGGCGTCGGCGGGAGCTGGAACTGGCCTAGAGGATTCCTCCTAGAGGATTCCTCCGGCCAGCCGGTCAATCGCACCTTGCAGGATCACCGCTGCGGCATGGCTGTCGATGCGCTGGGCGCGTTTGCCGCGGCTCACGTCCTGCGCGATCATGTCGCGTTCGGCACTGGCGGTGGACCAGCGCTCGTCCCACAGCAGCACGGGTAGACCAAGGCCGTTCTGGGCGCCTGCAAGGTTGCGGGCAAAGGCGCGGCTGGCCTGCGCGCGCGGCCCTGCACTGCCATCCATATTGAGCGGCAGGCCGATCACCACGCCGGCAACGCTGCGCGCCGCGCACAGCTCCTCCAGCGCCGCCCGGTCGCGGGAATACTTGCCCTTGGGCAGCGTCTTGCCTGCCGTGGCAAAGCTCCACCCGGCATCGCACAGCGCGGTGCCGATGGTCTTGGCTCCAAGGTCCAGTCCCAGCAGCACGCCGCCATCGGGCAGCGCCTCGCGGAACATGGCGGCGTCTTCGGTTACGAGGGCTGTGCTGGCTGCCATTGGTTCACGCGAGTGACGACATCGGCTTGCAAGTTCTTCCAGAACAGCGGGATGTCGTAGACATGATAGTTGTTGCCCGGCAGCACGTATTGCCCAAGCTCAGGCGGATCGCCGATCAGTAGCACGCCAGTTGCCGGATCGCAGCGTGCGGGCACGGCGCCTGACACAAGTTCGCCGCTGGCGAGGTCTTCGCCCGGCACCAGCGTGCCAAGGTTCAGTTCGGCCCCGGCCGTACCGTTCAGCACACCGGTCAGCGGGTTGACGCACAGGATCGGAGTTCCTGCGCGCTGCTCCCCGTTGATGCCGGGCGTTTCGTTGTAGAGTCGCAGGTACTGGTCGGTCTCGGCAGGCTCGGCAAAGCTGGCCCAGCTGGCGACGCAGCCGGCCTGTTGTGCAGCCGCGCAAGCGGGCAGGCCCAGTTCGGGCAGGTCTGTCTGGATCGAGATCGGCATGCCGATCGGATAGGCCACCGCCACGCGGCCCATCAGCGGCGTGCCCTTCAGCTTGTCGAGCAGCAGGCGCACCACGTGATAGCCGCCCTGGCTGTGCCCGGCGAGCACGATGGGCATGTCCTCGGGCACGGAATCGATGAAGAAATCGAAGGCGGCGGAGACGTCGGCATAGGCGGCATCCAGCGCGCGGCCCGCCTCGGGCGCGTCAGTCAGGAAAGTGCCGTAGGTCGCCTGACGATAGCGCGGCACCCAGATCTCGCTCGCCTGGTTGAAGGCGCTGGCCATGCCGCGCACCATTACCCGCGCGCGGTCTTGCGACAGTTCGTCGTCGAGCGGCGCGTTCCACGCGTCGTTTTCCATGAAGCTGGTGGGGTGAACGAAGAACACGGCGAAACGCGGTGCCTCAGCTTCGGAGGGTTCGGCAGGGGTCGGCAGCAGCGAACGCTCTTCGCTGAAGGCAGGCTGCCAGCGCGCCGGATCGTTCAGCGCGCCCTTGCCGGGGCGGCTGAACCACATGTCCGGATCCTGGTAGGCGTTCTCCGCCAGTGCATCCTGCTCGACGAAATCGACGCTGGGCACCAGCGCCAGCTCGGTCAGCTCCTCGGCATAGATGCGCAGCACGAACAGCCCGGCGATCACCAGCACGATGAGAATGGCGACGATGTAGAGGAATCTACGCAGGGTTGACCTCCTGTAGTGATGCTTCGCGCTGGGCGCCGGCGTCTTCGGCGTCCTTGGCCTTGGCCCGTTCTTCCAGCGCGACCTTGATCATGGCCAGCAGCGGATCGGCCAGGAACAGGCCGAGGATGCCGAACAGGATGCCCATGATCAGCTGCATCGCCAGCACCAGCGCAGGCGCCAGGTCGACCGTCTTGCGGGCGATCATCGGGATGACGATGTAGCCGTCGATATTCTGCACCGCGAAATAGACGGCGATGGTGTAGATACCCATCTCCGCCCCGCCGGAGAAGCCCACGAGCACCATCAGCGCGCCCGAGATGACCGCGCCGATATTTGGCACGAAGGCCAGCAGGCCGGTGAGGATTGCCAGCAGCGCCGCCATCGGGATCGGGTCGCCGGTCACCACGCCATAGGCGACCAGCGAAACGTAGGTGAAGGCCCCTTCGAACACCATGCCGACAAGCCGCCCGAACATCAGCCGTCGCATGGCGAAGCCCATGCGGTTGGCAGTGTGGAAGAAATCCGCACGGCGAGCCTTGGGCAGCATCCAGGCCACGCCGCGTTCGTACAGGCGCGGCTCGATCACCAGATAGATGCCGATTATCAGGATCAGCACCAGCGTGGTGAGCCCGCCCAGCAGGCCGCCCAGCGCGCGGGTAACGGTGCCGAAACCGCTGGCGGCCTGGTTGATCATGTTCTGCACGGTGTTGATGTCGATCTGGAAACCCTGTTCGCGCATCCAGCTGAACACCTGCTGCGCCTGTTCCTGCACGATCGACGGGAATTCGGCGGCTTCCTGCGAGATCTGCGATCCGGCAAAGAAGCTTAGCCAGACAAGGAAGGCCGTGCCGGACAACAGCACGATGACGATGCGCCAGCTGCGCCCGATAGGCAGCACCCGGCCCAGCAGCCGCGCGCCGCCATCCACCATCGAGGCGAACACCAGCGCGCCGAAGATCACCAGCAGGCTTTGCGAGATGTAGACAGCCAGGATGACCAGCCCGACAACGGTCGTCCAGGTCAGCGCGCGCCAGGCCTCGAGCCGCAGTTCGGGCGTGGAAATGCGCGTCGGACTGGCACCGAGCGGGCCGTCGTCGTCCTCGAAATCGGCAGGCGTGTCCATGCCGCTCAGTCTCCCCGCAGTTCGGGGCGCAGACTGGTCCAGGCACGACCGGTGCGCAAGGCCTGGAACCAGCTTATCGGATTCCAGGTGGCCCGCCCGTCCAGCGAGAAAGTGATAGTCTCCGCGCGCCCGCCCACGTTCTCCAGCGGCACCGGCCCGCCAAGCCCGCTGGCGTAGACCGGCGCGCGGCTGTCTGCCGAATGGTCACGGTTGTCGCCCATCAGGAACACGTGGCCATCGGGCACGGTAATCTCGGCCATGTCGTCCAGCGGCTGGTCTTCGTGGTCGATGATCAGGTAGCTGGCGCCATTGGGCAAGGTTTCGCGATAGGTCGGCGGCTCGTACACCTGCGTACCGTCTTCCAGCGCGACGAGGTACGGCGTGAAGGCCGACAGGCATTCCTGCCCGAAGCTGCACAGGTTGTCGTTCTCGACCGGCAGACGCACCGGCGGCTCGACCTCTTGGGCGATGGGCTCGCCGTTGAGAATGATCTGCCCGTTCACCAAGGCAATGGTATCGCCGGGCAGGGCCACCACGCGCTTGATGTAATCCTCTGCCTTGTCCGGCGGCACGGCGATCACGATGTCGCCGTATTCGGGTGTGTCAGGGGCAATGCGCCAGTCGCTGCGCGGCGCCAGGTGGAAACTGGCCGAGACCCATGACCAGCCATAGGGATACTTGCTCACGATCAGCCGATCGCCCACCAGCAGGTTGGGCACCATGCTTGCCGACGGGATGTAGAACGGCTTGGCCACGAAGGTGTGGAACGCCAGCACCGCCAGCAGCATCAGGGCAAGTCCGCGAATCTCTGCGAACCAGTTGATAGGCTCTTTATCCTTGGCGTCGCTCATGGTGGGGCAGGTCAGGCTTTCGGGTGGGCTTCGATGATCACGAAGGCCTGCGCCCATGGATGATCGTCGGTGAGGGTGAGATGAATGGAGACCATGTGGCCCGCCGGAGTCAGTTCTTCAAGCCGCACCAGGGCCCCGCCGGTCAGGGCGAGGGTAGGCGCCCCGCTGGGCGCGTTGACCACGCCGATATCCTTCATGAACACGCCGCGTTTGAAACCTGTGCCCACCGCCTTGCTGAACGCCTCCTTGGCGGCGAAACGCTTGGCATAGGTGCCCGCCATGGTGTGCGGCCGCCGCGCGGCCTTGGCGTTCTCCACGTCGGTGAAGACGCGGTTGATGAACCGCTCGCCAAAGCGGTCGAGCGAGTTCTGGATGCGCTCGATATTGCACAGATCGCTGCCGAGGCCGATGATCATGCTCGCCACCTCACCGCGTCCACCTCATCGCGTCCACCTCATCGGGCCCGCCTCACCGTGCATGGTCCATCAGTTCGCGCATCTTCAGCACCGCAGGCTCCAGCCCGCAGAAGATCGCCTCGCCGATCAGGTAGTGGCCGATGTTGAGCTCGGCCAGCTGCGGGATGGCGGCAATCGGCTGGACGTTCTCGTAGGTGAGACCGTGGCCGGCATGGGGCTCAATGCCGTTCTTGGCGGCCAGCGCTGCCATGTCCGTGATCCGTTTCAATTCCTTCGCCAGTCGCTCGGCATCGCCATCGAGGCCGGCATGGGCATATTCGCCGGTGTGGAACTCCACCACCGGCGCGCCAAGGCGCAAGGCCGCCTCGATCTGGCGCTCGCTCGCCTCGATGAACAGCGACACGCGAATGCCTGCGTCCAGCAGCTTGCCGACGATGGGGGCGAGGTGGTTGTGCTGTCCTGCTGCGTCGAGCCCGCCCTCGGTCGTGCGCTCCTCGCGCTTTTCGGGAACGATGCAGGCGGCGTGCGGCTTGTGGGCGATGGCGATGGCGAGCATTTCCTCGGTCGCGGCCATTTCCAGGTTCAGCGGCAGGTCTGTCGCCTGCTGGATGCGCCGCAGGTCCTCGTCGCGGATATGCCGCCGGTCTTCGCGCAGGTGGGCGGTGATGCCATCGCCGCCGCACCGTGCGACAATTTCCGCCGCGCGCACGGGATCGGGATGATCGCCGCCGCGCGCATTGCGGATGGTGGCGACATGATCGATGTTGACGCCCAGGCGCAGCTGGTTGGGGCGAAGCGTGCTGGTCACGTTACTTCCGGCTGCCAGGCTTCGTTACCGGTATCGCCGCCAGTTCGGGCGGGACTTCATCCACGGCGAAGGTGGGGAAATCGATGTCGATCAGCGGGAAGAAGGGCACGCCAAGGTCCGCCGTGCCGCTGCTGCGATCCACCAGCGCCACTTCGGCCAGAACTTCGCCGCCTTCGCGGCCCACGGCGGCAATCGCTTCGCGGCTGGAAAGGCCGGTGGTGACCACGTCCTCCACCATCAGCACCTTCGCGCCGGGTTCCAGCGCGAAGCCGCGGCGCAGGTGGAATTCGCCATCCGGGCGTTCAAGGAACATCGCGTCAAGGTTCAGCGCGCGCCCCATTTCCTGGCCGATGATGATGCCGCCCATCGCCGGGCTGACGACGGCATCGAGCGAATCGCGAATGTCGGCAGGCAGTTTCGCCGCCAGCGCCTCGGCCAGCCGCGCGCCGCGCTGCGGGTTCATCAGCACGCGGGCGCATTGCAGGTAATGGCCGGAATGGCGTCCGGAGGAGAGTTTGAAATGCCCTTCGAGAAGGGCGCCGCTGGCGCGGAATTCTTCGAGTACCTCGTCCTGAGTCATCGGATTGCGCGGCCTGCCTTTCGCGATATATATGAGGGGTTGCTAATGTAACTGCATATCAAGTGGAAAAAAGTCAGTAGAGGCGCTTGAGGCATGGGGCAAGCGTGCGTATAGGCCCCGGATTGAGAAGCCCCGCAAGGGGTCGGGGGCGTTTGTGCCCGGGACGATAGATGGAAAGCACTGGACCAATGAATTTCGGCGCATTCGCCCGCAATAAGCTCAATTTCCTCGCACTTCTGGTAATGGCGGCCATGGCCGTTCTTACCCTGCCGCAGGTTACCCTGGCGCAAGAGGTCGCACCGGAATCGGAGGCCGCGGCTGCCGATGAAGCTGCCAGTGCGCCGGCTTTCGAGCATTATGGCCCCGACATGATCCGTGGAGAGCCCGTCAACGGCGGCCTGGGTTTCCAGCCGCAGTACACCGAAGACGGCCAGTTCGCGCTGTGGCTGCACGACGACCTGCTGCTGCCGATCATCACGGTGATCTCGCTGCTGGTGCTCGGTCTGCTGCTGTGGGTGATGGTGCGCTACAACAAGCGCACCAACCCCGTGCCTTCGAAGACCAGTCACAACACCCTGATCGAAGTTATCTGGACGGTGATCCCGGTGCTGATTCTGGTCGGCATCGCCGTGCCCTCGATCACGCTGATTGCACGCCAGTACCAGTCGCCGCCCGAAGACGCGATCACCATCAAGGCCAATGGCTACCAGTGGTATTGGGGCTATGAATATGTCGACAACGGCGGCTTCGAAGTCGTGTCGAACATGCTTGATGCCGACGCCGCTACCGAAGCTGGCGAACCGTATCAGCTGGGGGTAGACAACCGCATGGTCGTGCCGGTCGGCGTGCCGCTGCGCATCCAGACCTTCGGCGCCGACGTGATCCACTCGTTCGGCATTCCGTCGCTGTGGTTCAAGCTCGATGCCGTGCCGGGGCGCATCAACGAGCAGATGATCACGATCGAGGAGCCGGGCATCTATTATGGCCAATGCATGGAGCTGTGCGGCGCTCGCCACGGCTACATGCCGATCGCCATCGAAGCGCGCCCGCTGGAAGAATTCAACGCCTGGGTGATGAACCAGCCCGGCGGCATGACCCGCGCGCAGATCGAGGCGCAGGCTGCCTCGGTTGCGGCGCAGGACGAACAGTCGGCTGAAGATGCCGCCGAAGCTGGCGACACCGAAGCTGTAGAGGAAGCCGAAGCGGCCGAAGCTGCCGCCGAAGCTGCCTGAACCAATAACTGACGACAAGTAGACAAGGTCCCAAACCCATGGCCACCACCGCTGAAGGTTTCGACGCTCACCACGAAGAGCACGCGCACGATGCCGATCACAAGCCCGGCTTCTTCGCGCGCTGGTTCATGTCGACCAACCACAAGGACATCGGCACGCTGTACCTGATCTTCGCGATTATCGCGGGGGTCATAGGCGGCGCGATTTCGGGCGCGATGCGCGTAGAACTTGCGGCTCCCGGCCTGCAATACATGGGCATGTTCGTGGATATGCTGGGTGGTGACGGCGCAAGCTTCGACCAGCAGGGCCACATGTGGAATGTGCTGATCACCGCGCATGGCCTGATCATGGTGTTCTTCATGGTCATGCCGGCCATGATCGGCGGCTTCGGCAACTGGTTCGTGCCGCTGATGATCGGCGCGCCGGACATGGCCTTCCCGCGCATGAACAACATCAGCTTCTGGCTGACCGTGGCGGGTTTCTTCTCGCTGCTGTTCTCGATGTTCGTGCCCGGCGGCACGGGCATGGGCGCCGGTGTCGGCTGGACGGTCTATGCGCCGCTTTCCACCACCGGTTCGGTTGGCCCTGCGGTCGACTTCGCGATCTTCTCGCTGCACCTTGCCGGTGCCGGCTCGATCCTGGGCGCGACCAACTTCATCACCACCATCTTCAACATGCGTGCGCCGGGCATGACCCTGCACAAGATGCCGCTGTTCGTGTGGTCGGTGCTGGTCACCGCCTTCCTGCTGCTGCTGGCGCTGCCGGTGCTGGCGGCCGCCATCACCATGCTGCTGACCGATCGCAACTTCGGCACGACCTTCTTCGATCCGGCCGGTGGCGGTGACCCGATCCTGTACCAGCACCTGTTCTGGTTCTTCGGCCACCCCGAGGTCTACATCATGATCCTGCCGGGCTTCGGCATGATCTCGCAGATCGTTGCCACCTTCTCCAGGAAGCCGGTGTTCGGCTATCTCGGCATGGCCTACGCCATGGTCGCCATCGGCGTGGTCGGCTTCATCGTGTGGGCGCACCACATGTATACCGTCGGCCTCGACGTGAACACGAAGATGTACTTCACCGCCGCCACCATGGTCATCGCGGTGCCCACCGGCATCAAGATCTTCAGCTGGATCGCCACCATGTGGGGCGGCTCCATGGAGTTCAAGTCGCCGATGGTCTGGGCCCTGGGCTTCATCTTCCTGTTCACCGTGGGCGGCGTGACCGGCGTCGTGCTGGCCAATGGCGGCGTCGACAACAACCTGCACGACACCTACTACGTGGTGGCGCACTTTCATTACGTGCTGTCGCTGGGTGCGGTTACCGCCATGTTCGCGGGCTGGTACTACTGGTTCCCGAAGATGTTCGGCCGCTGGCATTCCGAATTCCTTGCCCACGTTCACTTCTGGGTATTCTTCATCGGGGTGAACATCATCTTCTTCCCGATGCACTTCCTCGGCCTGCAGGGCATGGCGCGTCGTTATCCGGACTATACCCCGGCGTTCACCTACTGGAACGAGATCGCCACGCTGGGCTACAAGATCATGGCCGTTTCGGTGCTGATCTTCTTCATCAACATCCTGTACGCGATCTTCTTCGGCAAGAAGCCCGAAGGTAACTACTGGGGTGAAGGTGCGACGACGCTGGAGTGGAGCCTTTCCAGCCCGCCGCCGTTCCACCAGTTCGAAACGCTGCCCGTGATCGAAGACCACCATTCGTCTGACGATCACATCAGCCCGAAACCGGCGACCGCCTGACCGGCGACCCTCGCCTGACTGAAAACGGGAGGGGGCGCGCCGGGAACGGGGCGCCCCTTTCGCATCGAAACGCAAGAGACGTGACCGCAACCGCATCACCAGAGGCAAGATTGGCCAGCACACCATTGCCCGCCGAATGGCGCGATTTCTTCGCGCTGACCAAGCCGCGGGTGATGAGCCTGGTGGTCTTCACCGGCCTTGCCGGATTGCTGGCTGCTCCGGGCACGATCCATCCTGTCCTCGGCTTCACCGCTGTCCTGTGCATCGCCATGGGCGCAGGGGGAGCCGCTGCGCTCAACCAGTGGTGGGAAGCCGATATCGATGCCAAGATGAAGCGCACTGCCGGGCGTCCGCTGCCACAGGGTCGGCTGCGTCGCCAGGATGCGCGCGATTTCGGCATGCTGCTGGCAGGCGCATCGGTGTTTGTGATGCTGGTGGCGATCCACTGGCTGGCCGCCGTGGTGCTGGCGTTCTCGATCTTCTACTACGCCGTCATCTACACCATGTGGCTGAAGCCGCGCACGCCGCAGAACATCGTGATTGGCGGCGGGGCCGGGGCCTTTCCCCCACTGATTGGCTGGATCGCGGTGACCGGCGAGATCACCGCCATGCCGCTGCTGCTGTTCGCCATCATCTTCATCTGGACCCCGCCGCACTTCTGGGCGCTGGCGCTGTTCGTGAAGACCGATTACGCCGAGGCCGGCATTCCGATGATGCCGGTTGTCGCTGGCGAGAAGAGCACCCGACGCCAGGTGCTGGCCTATGCGGTGCTGCTGTTTGCGATATCGCTGCTGCCCTGGGTCATCGGTGGAACCGGCATGATCTACGGTATTGCAGCCCTTGTGCTCTCAGCCCTGTTCGTGGCTCTTTCGGTGCCCGTCGGCCTGCGTATGGCGCAGCCGGAAGATCGGATGCAGCCAGAAAAGCGGCTGTTCGGCTATTCGGTGATCTACCTCTTCGCGCTCTTTACCGCGCTTGTCGCAGATCGCATGGTGCTGTCATGACGCCTGAAGAAGAAGTGGAGTTCAAGCGCCGTCGCAGGCAGCGTAACAACGTGATCGGGCTGGTGCTGGCCGGCTTCGTGATCCTGTTCTATCTCATCACCATTGTAAGGATGGGCGACTGATGACCACCGCAACACTGGAAAACCGCAACAAGCGCACCATGCTGATGGCATTCGGCATGGCGCTGGGCATGCTGGGCATGGGATTTGCGGCCGTGCCGCTGTACGATCTGTTCTGCCGCGTCACCGGCTTTGGCGGCACCACCCAGGTGGCCAGCGAAGCCGATGCCGATCTGGCTGCCCGGCTGGCAGCAAGCGCGGGCGGGGTCACCTATTCGATCCGCTTCGATGCCAACACCTCGCGCGACATGCCATGGGAGTTCAAGCCGGTGCAGGTGACCGACACCGTAGCCATCGGCCAGCGTGACATGGCCTTCTACACCGCGCGCAACAATTCCAGCGTGCCGATCACCGGCACGGCCACCTTCAATGTCGAGCCCGAGCAGGCTGGTATCTATTTCAACAAGATCCAGTGCTTCTGCTTTACCGAGCAGACGCTCCAGCCCGGCCAGGAAATCCGCATGCCGGTGCTCTACTACGTCGATCCGGCAGCTCTGGACGACCCGAACATGGAGGGTGTCGAACAGATCACCCTCTCCTACACTTTCCACCGTGCGATCGACGACGAAGAGAACCCCAGCTAGGCTCTGGACCCGAACGCACACACGCATTACAGGCCCATAAACCCAAGGATCAGGAATACCATCATGGCCGGTGCCAAGAACCACGATTATCACATTCTAGACCCCGATATCTGGCCGCTGGTCGGCGCCCTGTCGGGCCTCACCTTCACTTCCGGCATGGTGATGTTCATGCACGACGATTTCTTCGGTCCGGCATGGCGCGTGGTCCTGGGGCTGGGCATCGCCGGCCTGATCGCCACCTTCTTCGGCTGGTTTTCCAAGATCGTGAACGAGGCGCAGCGCGGCGACCACACTCCGGTTGTGCAGCTGCACATGCGCTATGGCATGATCCTGTTCATCGCTTCGGAAGTGATGTTCTTCGTCGGCTGGTTCTGGAGCTGGTTCGATTTCGCCCTGTTCCCCGCCGCACTTTCCTATGATGCGGCAGCAGGCCTGTGGACCAACATGGTTGGCCAGGAAGGCGCGGCCCGTCTCGCCAACTTCCCGCCCGAAGGTATCGAGGTTCTTAACGCCTTCGACCTTCCGCTGCTCAACACGCTGATCCTGCTGTGTTCGGGCACCACGGTCACCTGGGCGCACCACAGCCTGATCAACGGCGACCGCGAAGGGCTGAAGAAGGGCCTGTGGCTGACCATCGCGCTGGGCGTGCTGTTCAGCTGCATCCAGGCCTATGAATATGCCGCTGCCCCGTTCGGCTTCGGCGGCGTGACCTACAGCTCGGCCTTCTACATGGCGACCGGCTTCCACGGCTTCCACGTGATCGTGGGCACGATCTTCCTGATCGTCTGCCTGCGTCGTACCTACCTTGGCCACTTCACGCCCAAGCAGCACTTCGGCTTCGAAGCCGCTGCCTGGTACTGGCACTTCGTCGACGTCGTGTGGCTGTTCCTGTTCATCGCCGTCTACGTCTGGGGCGGCTGGGGCGCACCGGTCCACTAGGACCTTTCGTGACCGACAAGACTGACACCACGAAGGGGCGGCCCGCCGTGCGCGAGGCCGCCCTTTTCGGTTCCTGCCCGCGCTGCGGCGCGCGGACGCTGTTCGACGGCTGGATCAGGTTCGCCGACAAGTGCAGCGGCTGCGGGCTGGAATATTCCCGTTTCAACGTGGGCGATGGTCCGGCGGCTTTCCTGACGCTGGGGGTGGGCACCATCGTCGTGGCGCTGGCGCTGTGGCTGCAACTCAGCTTCGAGCCGCCATGGTGGGTCCACGTGATCCTGTGGGTGCCGCTAACCGTCATTGGCGTGATAGCCGGACTGCGCGCCACCAAGGCCTGGCTGCTGGTGGCCGAATACCAGCGCCGGGCCGAAGAACATCGCCATGACGGGAGCGACCTGTCGTGAGCGCCGCTGCAAACACGCGGCGCGTGCCGATCATCCCGACCGTTATTGTTGCGGCAGCCGTTGCAGTGATGGTGGCGCTGGGCGTGTGGCAGCTGGGAAGGGCGGACGAGAAGGCGGCGCTGATTGCGCGGTACGAGGCGGCCATGTCTTCCGCCTCGCAAGTGGCCTGGCCGACATCGCCGTCCGACTACGAAGCCAGCCTGTTCAGCCGTGCCACGGTCAATTGCACGCAGGTGCGCGGGATCGACAGTATTGCGGGTCGCTCAGCAAGCGGCGTGGCCGGATGGGCGCTGGTCGCACGTTGCGCCTTTGACGGCCAAGGTACGGCGGACGTGGCGATCGGATGGTCGCGCGATCCGAACCCTCCCGAATGGGCCGGCGGAGAGGTGAGCGGCCTGATCGCCCCCTATGGCGACGTGGTGAAGCTGGTGGCCGATGAAGGCCAGGCAGGCCTCGAGCCACTGGCGAAACCAGACCCGTCGGACCTGCCCAACAACCACCTCGCCTACGCCGGGCAGTGGTTCTTCTTCGCGCTCACCGCGCTGGTGATCTACTGGCTGGCCCTGCGACGGCGCTGGCGGGAGCAGGGCTAAGAGCGCTTGCCGCGCTCGCCCGCTGGCGCTACGCCGCCCAGCGAATTCGGAAGGGCACCATGAAATACATTTCCACCCGTGGCAGCGCACCGGCGCTCGATTTCGAAGGCGTTACCCTTGCTGGCCTCGCCAGCGATGGTGGCCTCTACGTGCCCGAAAGCTGGCCGCAGTTCTCGGAAGCCGAGATCGCGGCGATGGCCGGTCTGTCTTATGTCGAGCTGGCGGTGAAGGTAATGACGCCCTTCGTCGAAGGCTCGCTGACGGTGGAGGAACTGCGCGACCTGTGCACGCGCGCCTATGGCCGGTTCTCCCACGCCGCCGTCACCCCTCTGGTGCAGCTGGACCAGCAGCAGTGGATCCTCGAGCTGTTCCACGGCCCCACGCTGGCCTTCAAGGACGTGGCGCTGCAACTGCTCGGCCGGCTGTTCGAGCATTTCCTCGCCAAGAGCGACGATCACCTGACCATCGTCGGTGCCACCAGCGGCGATACCGGCAGCGCCGCCATCGATGCCGTGGCCGGGCGCGAGCGGGTGGATATCTTCATGCTTCACCCCAAGGGCCGCGTCAGCGACGTGCAGCGCCGCCAGATGACCACGGTGCGCGCGCCCAACGTGCATAACCTTGCCATCGAAGGCAGCTTCGATGATGCCCAGGCGATGGTGAAGCGCATGTTCGGCGATCCGGTGATGGCTTCCTCCAGGGGAGGCCAGTTCCGCATCAGCGCGGTGAATTCGATCAACTGGGCGCGGCTGATGGCGCAGGTGGTCTATTACTTCGCCGCCGCGCTGCAACTGGGCGCGCCGCGCCGCAAGGTCGCCTTCAGCGTACCCACGGGCAACTTCGGGGACGTGTTCGCCGGCTATGTCGCTGCGCGGATGGGCCTGCCGATCGAGCGGCTGATCGTCGCCACCAACGTGAACGACATCCTCCACCGCGCACTCGCCACGGGCGACTATTCGGCAGGCACGGTCACGCCCACGGCAGCGCCCAGCATGGATATTCAGGTCAGCTCCAACTTCGAGCGGCTGCTGTTCGACCTGAACGGGCGCGACGGCGCAGCTCTGGCCGAGCAGATGCATGGGTTCGAGGGGACAAAGGCCATGCAACTCACCAACAGCCAGCGCGAGGGTGCGGCGCGATTGTTCTCCAGCGCACGGGTGGATCAGGCGCAGATGGCGCAGGCGATGAGCTGGGCTAACCAGCATTGCGGATACGTCCTCGATCCGCACACTGCCATCGGCTTCCAGGCCGCGCGCGAGGCAGGGATCGAGGCCGCCACTCCCGTGGTTACGCTGGCGACCGCACACCCGGCCAAGTTCCGCGACGCGGTGGAACGCGCCACCGGCGTGCGCCCGCCGCTGCCTGCGCGCGTGGGCGACCTGTTCGAACGCACCGAGGCGTTCGAGGAGCTGCCCGGCGAATACGATGCCGTGGCCGACTACGTCGCGAAGCACGCCACGCCCAGTGCCTGATGGCTGAGCTTGTTACCTCACCTGTCGTGATGATTGGCGAGGGCTGGGCCGACTACGGCCTTGTCGATTCCGGCCATGGCCGCAAGCTGGAACGCTACGGCAACCGTCGCTTCATTCGGCCCGAGCCGCAGGCCATGTGGTCGCCGCGCCAGCAAGACTGGCAGGCCGATGGCGAATTCGTGCCCGGCAGCGACGAGGATGGCGGCGGGCGCTGGCAGTTCACCCGCGACGTGCCACGTGAAGGCTGGTCGCTTGGCTGGGAGGAGGTGCGCTTCACCGCCCAGTGCACCCCGTTCCGCCACCTCGGTTTCTTTCCCGACATGGCGCCCGTCTGGCATTGGATGCGCGGGCAGCTGGCGGGGCGCGAGGACGCCCAGACACTGAACCTGTTCGGCTACACCGGTGTCGGCTCGCTGGCGCTCAGCCAGTGCGGCCCGGTGGCGCATGTCGATGCCAGCAAGAAATCGGTGGCCCAGGCGCGCGATAATGCCGCGCTGTCAGGCATGGAGGACCGCCCGATTCGCTGGCTGGTGGACGACGCGGTGAAGTTCACCGCGCGCGAAGTGCGGCGCGAGCGGCGTTATGACGGGATCATCCTCGACCCGCCCAAGTTCGGCCGTGGCCCCAAGGGCGAGACCTGGCGTATCGAGGAAGACCTGCCCGGCCTGATTGCCGACTGCCGCCGCCTGCTCGATGCCGACAGCCGCTTCCTGTTCCTGACGGTATATGCCGTGCGCATGAGCTCGCTCGCCATCGGCGGTCTTTTGGCAGAGGTGTTTGCCAATCTGCCCGGCACAGTGGAGCACGGCGACCTGGCGGTGCAGGAAGACGGGCCCGATGGCCGTCTGCTGCCCACCGCGATCTTTGCGCGGTGGAGCAACGTCTAGCCGCGCGGCATCTCTGCCAGGAAATCCCTGATCCTCGCGGCGTTGTAGCCGACATCGCTGACGCCCACGCGGCTGACGCTGCGCATGTCCACGCGCGTGGAACCATCGGCAATTGGCGTCACCTCCACGATGACGTCGTCATAGAAGCGCACGTAGCCCGCGGTCGCCGTCGCCTCCAGCTTGCCGGCCTCGGCATCGTAGCTGGCAATATCCCAGCCGCGTTCCTCGGCCAGCGCCTGCGCCTGCGCCAGCACTTCCTGGGGCGGGGCGGAAATGACGATCGGCTGGATGTCGGCATATGCGCCTTCGTGGAAGGCACGCCATTCCTCCTGGCTGAACGGGCCGGTGCTGACGGGCACATCGACATCGAGAACGGTGAACTGCGGCGGATCGTCCAGATCGGTGGTGATATCGTGGATCGGCGGCACCTTGCCAGCAGGGATCACCAGCATGGTATAGACCGCAAAAGCCATGGCGATCGACAGCAGCGTGCCTGCCAGCAGCTTCTTGGTAGGCCCGACCTTCTTCACCAGGGCAAAGACCAGTGCAACGCCGCCAATGATGGTCAGTGCGCGGGCCGGGTTCAGCGCCATGGCAAAGGGGATGAAGCCGGAAAGCTTGTCGATAATGTCGAACCGCGCCAGCGTGGCGGCGACCAGCACGATCGCCACCATCAGCAGTGCGCCACCGAGCACGAAATTGCCGATCCAGCGGATGTACTTGTTTTCTGCCTTCGGCGCTGCCGCGGTTTCGCTTGCTTCGGCCATGGTCTGGCTCCCTTTCCCTGACTGGGGACAGGATTGCCCACAAACCGGGGTCGACGTCAACTGCGGCGAAAGGCCATGCGACCGCGTCATTCGTTGACTGTGTCTGTATTCTTGCCAATCGCGCCGCAGGCTGTAATCACGCGGGGCCATGGCAGACAGCCTTCATCTCGAACTCGTCGACTATGTGCACATGGTGCACACAGGCATCTATTCCGAGGAAACCGGCCAGCCGCAGCCGCTGCGTTTCACCGTGCGGGTGAAGCTGAAGGTGGAGCGGCACTACGATGCCGACACGCCGCTGGATGCCAGCAAGAACTACATGGACCTGAAGTTCGCCTGCTCGCAAAGCCTGGGCGATCGCCACTACAAGCTGATCGAGGCGGTGGCGGACCACGTGTGCGAAACGCTGTTCCTGCAGGATGGCCGCGTGGAGGAAGTCAGCGTGAAGATCGTCAAGCTGGCGCTGAGCGAAGCGGACGAGGAGATCGGCATCACTCTGGTGCGGGAGCGCAAGTGATGGCCACCGTGCGTATCGAAGCCCGCGAACTGCCGGATTCGCCGCTGGATGCAGCCGCTGCCTTTCACGCGCGCATCCTGCCCGAAGCGCGCCGCGCGGCGGGCAGCGACCTGGTGCTGCTGTTCGATCCGGCTGACCATACCCACCTGCACTGGCGCACCGCCGCAGTGGAGGAACTGGCGCGCGAGGCGGCGCCGTGCCGGGTCAACGGCGCTGTCGGTGGCTCCAGCGCCAGCGTGCAGGCGGTGTGCGACTATCTCGACAATGCACCGGGCGTGACCGGGCAACTGTTCGCCGTGGATGGCAATCCGCGCGAGAAGGACTAGGTTGGCAGCTGAATGTCGTGTTCGAAACCTCTTGTAGACGCGTTCCAGCGCCGTATTTCCTACCTGCGCCTGTCGGTGACGGATCGCTGCGACCTGCGCTGCACCTATTGCATGCCCGAGCGCATGACCTTCCTGCCCAAGAAGGAAGTGCTGAGCCTGGAGGAACTGCACAAGCTGGGCCTGGCCATGATCGCGCGCGGCATCACCAAGATCCGCCTGACCGGAGGCGAGCCGCTGGTGCGGCGCGACGTGATCGAGCTGGTGCAGGCGCTGGGCCGCAAGCTGGGTGATGGGCTGGACGAGCTCACGCTCACCACCAACGGCACCCGGCTGGAAGAGTTCGCAGGCGACCTTTATGCAGCGGGCGTGCGGCGGGTGAACGTATCGCTCGACACCATGGACAGCGCGCTGTTCCAGGAACTGTCGCGGCGTGACCGGCTCAACACCGTGCTGCGCGGTATTGCCGCAGCCAGGCGGGCCGGACTGCACGTCAAGATCAACACCGTGGCGCTGAAGGGACTGAACGAGGAGGAGCTTCCCTTCCTCGTCGAATGGGCCGGCACGCACGGTCACGACATGACGCTGATCGAGACCATGCCGCTGGGCGAGGTGGATGGAGAGCGGGTGGAGCATTACCTGCCGCTGCCCGCGGTGCGCGACGTGCTGGAGCAGCGCTTCACCCTCACCGACATTGCCGACAGTACCGGCGGGCCTGCACGCTACGTGCGGGTGGAGGAGACCGGCGGGCGGCTGGGCTTCATCACTCCGCTCACCAACAATTTCTGTGCCAGCTGCAACCGCATCCGCGTCACCGCGACGGGCCAGCTCTACGCCTGCCTTGGCGGGGCGGAGCAGGTGGACCTGCGCGCCGCGCTGCGTTCCGACGCTCCCGATGCCAACCTTGCCGCCGCGCTGGACGAGGCGATGCGGATCAAGCCTGAGCGCCACCATTTCCGCATCGAGGAAGGCGCTGGCCCGGCACAGCCACGGCACATGTCGGTCACGGGCGGGTGATGGCAGTCACCGTCGTATTCATCGGCAAGCTCGCCGATCTGGCGGGCGAGGATGAGCGGCAGGTTGCCGCGCCGCTGACCTGGGCAGGGCTGGGCGAGGCGCTGGGCGCAGACCTTGCCGCTGCTGCCGCCGATGATCGCACCAAGATCGCGGTGAACGGCAAGCTGCTGGCGGAAAAGACCGGGCTGAACGCCGGCGATGGTGACGAGGTCGCGCTGCTGCCTCCGGTATCGGGCGGCTGACGTGGCCATTACCGTCGACCTGCTCGATCAGCCGTTCAACCCCGGCCAGTTCGTCGGCCCCTTCACCAATGCCCACCCGGGGCTGGGCGGACTGTGCTCCTTCGTTGGCGAGGTGCGCAGCGATGCCGATGTCGAAGCGCTGGAACTGCTGCACTACGAGCGCATGACCCGCCCCGGCATGGAGGAACTGGCCGCACAGGCGGTGGAGCGATTCGACCTGATGGGGCTGCTGATGGTCCATCGGGTCGGCGTGATGCGTCCGGGAGAGCCGATCGTGCTGGTTTCCGCCTGCGCCCGGCACCGGCGCGGGGCGATCGACGCAGTGGATTTCGCCATGGATCACCTCAAGTCCCGCAGCTGGTTCTGGAAGCGTGAGAAGCGCAGCAATGGCTGGCACTGGATCGAACCGCGCCAGCAGGATCACAGCGACCTTGCCCGTTGGGGCGACTGACGCTTCCACTCAGGCGAAGGTTTCCAGCGCGCTGGCATCAAGGATCTCGATCCCGCGCACGCCTTCGCGCCTGATGATCCCAGCGCGCTCCAGCGCGGTCAGCACGCGGCTGACCGTCTCGATGGTCACGCCCAGCATGCTGGCCATTTCGCCGCGCGTCAGCGGCAGGTCAAATTTCATGCGCAGGTGACAGGGCGAATCGCTGGCAGCCTGCGCCAGCGCCAACAGCAGCTTGCTGACCTGCTCGTTGGCGCCAAAGCCTGAACCCAGCGCCAGCAGCTTGCGCGCCAGGTGCAGGTCTTCCTGCGACCGGCGCAGCAGTGCGCGGGTGAGGGCAGGGTGCTGTTCCAGCGCCCGGGTCATGTCGGCCTTGGCAAACACGCACAGTTGCGAATCGGTCAGCGCCACCACGTCGTGCGCGGGGAAGGGGGCGAACATCTCGCCGACGAAGCCGGTGGGGTGGATCAGCGCAAGGATGCGTTCGTTGCCGTCCTCGTCATAGGCAGCGATCTTGAGCGCGCCCGAAACCAGCGTGGCACAGGCGGTATCCTCGTCCCCCGCCGCGAACAGTATTTCCCCGCGAGAGAGGTGGCGCGTGCGCCCGGCCCTGGCCAGTTCGTCGCGTTCCTCCTCGCTCAGCACCGAACAGGCGGCGCTGTCGCGAACGGGGCAGGTCGCGCAGGCGAGGGCCATGGCGCGCGCCTATCCCGCCAGCGTTGCCAGCAGGGAGCGGATCACGGCGTCCTGTTGCGCCACCAGGGAATCGATCCGGCTGCGCACCTGGGTGATCGAATCGGTATTCAGCGCGGAACTGGCCGCCTCCACGAAGATCCGGTCGAGATCGGCCAGCGCGATCATCGCCTGACTGCGCTGCGCCTCGAGGTTGGCAATCGCCACCTGCGCGCGGGCCCAGTTGTCGCTGCCCGGCTGCGTTCCGGCGGCAGAGGCGGTGATCGCACGGGCTTGGGGCTCGGCTTGCATGAATCGTTCGTGCGCAGCCTGCGCGGTGGCGGCCAGATCGTCCAGCGCGGCAAGTGTTGCAGGTGCGGGTTCGGGCAGGGGCGGAGCCGGTGCCACCGCCATGGTGCCGCTCACCCGCTCGATATCGCGCACAGCGAGCGAGGGGTATTCCTCAGCTGGCGAGGCACATGCAGCCAGCAGCGCGAACAGCAGCACAGGCGAAAGGCGGGATACTTGCACCATATGCTCTGTTCCCTACATTCCAGCCGGGAAGCTTTCCAGCATGCATTTTGGCCGCAGATTCGACCATGTGATGGTTGACAGCTACCAGCGCTTCGCCTAACGGCAGCGCACTTTCCGGTGCCCTGTGGGCGCCTTTTTTGTCGTTGCTGCGGATCGGCTCCGGTCGGGTTGCAGCTGAAGACACCAGTAGAAACGGATTTGAGCACCATGTTCGCAGTAGTGCGCACGGGCGGCAAGCAGTATCGCGTCGCCGAAGGAGACAAGATTGCAGTCGAGAAGCTGGCGGGTGACGCCGGTGACACGATCGTGCTGGAAGATGTGCTGCTGGCCGGCGATGGCGCCGAGCTGGCCGATGCATCCAAGGTTACGGTTTCGGCTGAAGTGATCGCCCAGGCGAAGAGCGAAAAGGTGACGGTGTTCAAGAAGCGCCGCCGCCACAACTATCGTCGAAAGAACGGCCACCGCCAGCAGATGACCTTGCTGCGCATCGTGGCTGTGGGTGAAGGCAAGGCTGCGCCGAAGAAGGCTGCCAAGAAGGCCGACGCTCCGGTGAAGGACACTTCTGAAGAAAAGGCCGCGCCCAAGGCGCACAAGGCCGCTCCGGTGAAGGAAGCTGCCGGCTCGGCCAAGGCTGATCTCGACACGACCAACCTGTCGCTGATTTCGGGTATCGGCCCGACCATCGAGAAGAAGCTGCACGCTGCCGGCATCAAGGATTGGGCAGACATCGCCGCGTGGGACGACACCACCGCGGAGAAGATGAACGCAGAACTCAAGCTGGGCAATCGCCCGGTGAAGGACGAATGGGTCGCGCAGGCGAAGGAACTGCTTGCCGGCAAGCCCCCGCGCGCTGCGGTCGACAAGGCCGAAGCGGCGAAGGCCAAGAAGTAAGGATCACGAACGATGGCACATAAGAAAGCAGGCGGTTCATCGCGTAACGGTCGCGACTCAGCAGGTCGTCGCCTTGGTGTGAAGAAGTTCGGCGGTCAGGACGTGATCGGCGGCAACATTATCGTGCGCCAGCGCGGCACGAAGTTCTACCCGGGCGTCAACGTCGGCATGGGCAAGGACCACACGCTATTCGCGCTGGAAGCGGGCAAGGTCCGTTTCCACGACGGTAAGCTCGGCCGCAAATACGTATCGGTCGACGCCATGGCGGAAGCTGCCGAATAACCGGATGATTCGATAATGGGGTCATCCACCGGGATGGCCCCTTTCGAGCCTCGACAGGTTTGAAAAGCACGGAAGGAGATGGGGCCGCCCCGTCTCCTTTTTTGATTCTCCTTCCTCGTTTTGAAACACCGACGGCCCACTGGAGGCGGGCATTCGGTAGTGGGGAGAATAACAATGTTCATGCGTACCGAGCGGCTGTTCCTGCGGCCCACATTCCCCGAAGACTGGCGCGAAATCTATCGCGGCATCGCCGATTTCCGTGTCGTCAGCATGCTGGCGCGCGCGCCTTGGCCCTATCGCGAAGTCGATGCGAGGAATTATTGCCGAATGCCGGTGCCGGCAGGCACCCTGAAATTCTCGGTAACGCTCCCCGAACTTACCGGCGCCCCCGTTATCGGGCAGATCGGTATCCAGCCCGACGAGGACGGGCATGAGCTGGGCTACTGGATCGGGCGCAAGTGGCAGCGTCGCGGATACGCGAGCGAGGCGGTGCGCGGCGTGCTGCAGACGGCCAAGGCGCTGGGCATCGAGCGCGTGCATGCCGGGCACTACCTGGAGAACACGGCCAGCGGCAAGGTTCTGAAAGCCAACGGCTTTGTGGAAACCGGTGAGATCCGCCCGACAGCCTGTGCCGCGCGGGGCGGGGCCATGATGCTGGCGCGTCGTTATGTCTGCGAGCTGACCGAAAAGGCCGAAATGCCGGACGCGAAAGCGGCCTGAGGTGCGCCGTGCCTGCCGTTACTCGGCGGGCACGGCTGCCATCCTGGCGTCGGCATAGGCGCTGTCGTTCAGCTGGATCAGCGTGCGGTCGTCATGGTCCCAAGGGTGGAAGCCCGGGCGGAAATAGCCGAGCCACGCGGGGAATATCCGCCGCAACATGCCCGGCCTGCCGACGAGGTAGGCGAACAGCTTCCACCGCGCCTGCCATCCGGTGATGCCATCCTGCGCCATGAAGTCCAGCGCATCCTGGCTGCGGTTGCGGATGAAGCGCGCGCTCACCCGGAGCATCACCAGCGACCGCACGATCCAGCGCTTGCGGGGCTTCCAGTCGCGTGTCGCGTGGTTCCACGTGTCGAAGGCGACGCCCTTGTGCTCGATTTCCTCGATCGAATGCCAGCGCCACAACTCGGGATCGCCCAACCCCTCGCTGACGAGGCTGTCGGGATCGGTCAGGAAGAGGTGGGCGAAGATGGCCGTGAAATGCTCCAGCGCCATGGTGATGCACAGCTGGACGAGCGGCGGCTTTTCCTGCGTCTCCGCCACCATCTGCGCCACGCGCCTGTCGATCCTGGCAACATCGTAGCCGGCTTCCTGCGCAGCACGGTTGAAGGCCAGATGTTCGCGGCTGTGGTTGACTTCCTGCTTGATGAATTCACGGATCTCGGCGGCGAGGCGGGGGGGCACCCCGTCGCGGTGGGCCTTCACGGCTTCGATGAACATCGCTTCGCCACGGGGAAAGCTGGTGGAAAGCGCCAGGAACCAGGCCGCTGCTACGGGATCGCACCCCCTCTTGCGCGTCGTGCCGCGGCCAAAGCGGCGGTCCCGCACGGTGAGGGTAATATCGGCAGGGCTTGCCTTTGCAGGGTTATATGCGGTCATATCACGGTCCGAATCGGGTCTGTCCCTCTTACTTGGCTGAAGGATACTTACACCAGTGTCAATAAAAAAGCGACTGAGTCCAGAGGAAAGTCGCGCGGCAGCGCTGGAGGCAGCACGGGCGCTGTTGATCGAAGCCGGACCGCAAAGCGTGACGCTGAAGGCCGTAGCCGGGCGCATCGGGCGCACCCATGCTAACCTGCTGCACCACTTCGGTTCGGCGGCCGGCTTGCAGAAGGAACTGGCGCGGCACCTGGCACAGACGGTGTGCGATTCCATTGGCGAGGCCGTGCGCGCCACCCGTGCCGGGATCGGGAGCCCACGCGAAGTGGTGGACTTGACCTTCGATGCCTTCGGGCGTGAAGGGGGCGGGGCGCTGGCCAGCTGGATGCTGGCATCGGGCAACGAGGACGCGCTCAATCCCATTGTCGAGACGATTCATGCGCTGGTGCACGATCTTAACCCCGAAGAGGTCTCGCATGATAACGATCTATCCCTGCACGAGACCACCTTCTCGCTGGTGCTGCTGGCGCTGGGCGATGCGCTGCTGGGCGAGCAACTTGCCGAATCGCTGGGGGTGGAACGCACCACCGCGCGCGACCGGGCGGAAGCGATGGTGATCGCGGCCTTCCAGGCCGATGACACGGTACTCTAGGCTACTCCGGCGCGGCCAGGTCCAGCCAGTCGGGCGCCAGGTCGGCGGGGATATCTTCAACGCGCAGGTGGTCGACCGCCAGGCCAAGATCGGGATAGGCTGCTTTCCGGCGCTTCTCCTCCGAACGATCCAGCGGCACGATTACCAGCCGGCGGTTGACCTTTTGCCGCCAGTTCATACGCGCGGTGTTTTCCTGCCCGATGTAGCAACCTTTGGTGAAGCTGACGCCGTGCAGCTCGACCGCGTTGGTCTCCAGCCACAAGATGTCGCCCAGTTCCTCGCGCCCTTCGGGCACGCCGTGAGCCAGGCGATGCGCGCGCCAGGCATCATCAGCGCTGTCACCCTCGGCAGGGGCGAGCCAGCGGTAGCCAAGCGCGGGCAGGCGGGGATCGGGTGAAGCGCCTGCGCGCGGGCCCGCCTGCCAGTGCACCGCCAGCGAGTTGTCCACGCCGATCGCCAGCTTGCGACGCAGGCGGTAGAGCGACAGGCGCTTGGTCAGGTCCTCGGCCACAGTCGCCTCGCAATCGAGCAGTACATCCGCGCCCTGCCGCCATACGATCATGTCAAACATGCACTTGCCCTGTGCGCTCAGCAGCGCGGCATAGGCGGGCAGTTCCCCGGTTACGTCGTTGGTCACCAGGCCCTGCAGGAAGGCAGCGGGATCTTCCGCTGCGTCGGTGGCGGACAGGCGAACAAGCGCGCGGGAGGCAAGATGCGTCGAACTCATGGGTGACAGATAGGGCGGCTCGCGCCATAGGCAACGCATGACCGACACGTTGACGATCCGCCGCCCCGATGACTGGCACGTTCACCTGCGCGATGGCGCCATGCTGGAGGCTGTTGCCCGCCACACCGCGCGCCAGTTCGCCCGTGCCATCGTGATGCCCAACCTCACTCCGCCCGTGACGACGGTTGCAGCGGCAGAGGGCTATCGCCAGCGGATCTTTGCGGCGCTGCCCGATGGCACCGATTTCACCCCGCTGATGACTTGCTACCTCACCGACAACACCGATCCGGCTGAGGTGCGGCGTGGGTTTGAGGAAGGCGTGTTCACCGCCTGCAAGCTCTATCCTGCAGGCGCCACCACCAATTCCGACAGCGGCGTGACCGATGTCGCCAACATCCGCGGCGTGCTGGAGGTGATGGCGGAAATCGGCATGGTGCTGTGCGTGCATGGCGAAGTCACGCACGCCGATATCGACATTTTCGACCGCGAGGCCGTCTTTATCGACCGTGTGCTCAGCCCGCTGCTGAAGGACCTGCCGCAACTGAAGGTGGTGTTCGAACACCTCACCAGCGAGGAAGGCGTGCAGTTCGTGGAAAGCACGCCCGACAATGTCGCGGCCACCATCACCCCTCAGCACCTCCACATCAACCGCAACGCCATGCTGGTGGGCGGGATGCGCCCACATGCTTATTGCCTGCCTGTCGCCAAGCGCGAGAAGCACCGGCTGGCGCTGCGCCGTGCAGCCACCAGCGGCAGTCACAAGTTCTTCCTCGGCACCGACAGCGCGCCGCACGCGCGCGAAGCGAAGGAAAGCGCTTGCGGCTGCGCAGGGATTTTCAACGCGCCCTACGCGCTGGAAAGCTATCTTGCCGTGTTCGAGGAAGAGGGCGCGATCGGCCACTTCCAGGGCTTCGCCAGCGAACATGGCCCCGGCTTCTACGGCCTGCCACTGAACGAGGGCCGGGTGACGCTGGTGCGCGAGGAGTGCGTGGTGCCCGATGCCATCGCAGCAGCAGGCACCCAGCTGGTGCCCTTTCATGCGGGCGAGGCCCTGCGCTGGCGCTTCGCCGGTTAGGCAGCGGGCGTTTCCTCCGGCCGCGCCTTGCGTGCGCGGCTGGCGTTCTTCAGCAGGTCCCAGGTAAACAGCGCGATGGCTGTCCAGATCAGCATGAAGCAAACCAGTTGCGCGGGCTTCAGCACTTCGTCGAACACGGTAAGGCCCAGCAGGAACACGATCGTGGGCGAGATGAACTGCAGGAAGCCGATCGTGGTGTAAGGCAGCGCCCGCGCGGCAGTGGCGAACAGCAGCAGCGGAATGGCGGTCATCGGCCCGCCGGCAATGATCGCCACCGTCTCCAGCGCGTCGCGCCCGAAAGTGAGGCCAGGGCCTGCCGTCCCCGTCCAGGTCAGATAGCCCAATACCAGCGGAAGCAGGATCAGCGATTCGGTCGTCAGCCCGATAAGCGGACCTGCCGCCACCGTCTTGCGCAGCAGGCCATAGATGCCGAAAGTCGTCGCCAGCAGCAGGCTGACCCACATGGTCGTCAGCGCGCCCGCCGCCAGTGCGGCAACGCCGATCACCGCCAGTCCCACGGCCATGGCCTGCAAGCGGGTGAGCCGCTCCTTCAGGAACACGAAGCCCAGCAGCATCATGTTCAGCGGCAGGATGTAGTATCCCAGGCTGGCGGCGTAGACGTAGTGGTTCTGGATCGACCAGACGTAGAAGAACCAATTGATCGCGATCATGCAGGCACTGGCCACCAGAGTGCGCATCGTGCGCGGGTTGGCCAGCGTGCGCCACAACTCGCGCAGCATGTCCGCACGGATGACGAAGAACAGGCACACCGGCAGTGTGAACAGCGTGCGCCAGGCGACATATTCCAGCGGCGGCACATGGTCCACCAGGATCAGATAGACCGGCATCGAGCCCCAGATCGCATGGGTGCACAGCGCGAGAATCAGCGCGTGGCTGTGGCTGGTCTCGTTCTCGGCCATCGCCTCCTCCTAGGCGCTGGAGAGACTGTTCGCCATGCATTTTCCAGCGGCAAATTGCGCAAAACGATCTTGTGATGAACTATTGAGACGTTGCCTTAGGTTAAACTTCGCTGCGCTAGGGGCGCGCCGCACTTCGTAACATTGTGTTCGCTCACAGCGATAACGGTGCTGCCTTCCCCCTGTCGGGCAGCATCGTAGCGCGGCTCTTCGGGTCGTGTTGGGGGGTCGCGCCAAGGCGCCCGGATGGTTCCATCCGGGCGTCTTGTTCGTTGACGGGATGAGGAGAGGCCTCAGTCTTCCCTGAAGCCCACGCCCAGGCTGGCGCGCGGTTGCTCCATTTCGGTGCTGGTTACCGGATAGGCGCAGTAATCCGCCGCGTAATAGGCTGCCGGGCGATGGTTGCCGGAAAAGCCGATCCCACCGAAAGGCGCGGCGCTGGAGGCACCATTGGTGGGGCGGTTCCAGTTGACGATCCCGGCGCGGATATTGGCCCAGAAGCGGTTGTACCGCTTGGGATCGCCGCCGATCAGCGATGCGGAAAGGCCAAACCGGGTGTTGTTCGCCTCGGCAATCGCCTCGTCGAAATCATCCACCTTGATAACTTGCAGCAGCGGGCCGAACAGTTCGACATCGGGGCGTTCGGCCATGCCTGTCACATCAATGATCGACGGGGTCAGGAACGGCTTGTCCTCGTCCAACCGGCGCATGTGGCTGATCGCCTTGCCGCCGTTGGACAGCAGGTAGAGGAAACTTTCGGTCAACTGGTCTGCGGTCCTGTTGTCGATCACGCAGCCCATGAAAGGTTGCGGCTCGTCGAATGGCGCGCCGATGATGATGCGGTTGGCCAGCGCCTTCACTGCGCTCACCGCTTCGTCATACATCGATGATTTCACGATCAGGCGTCGCCCGGCGGTGCAGCGCTGCCCCGCAGTGGTGAAGGCCGACTGGATTATCAGCGCGGCGGCATCCTTGATCAGCGGTGTGTCCCACAGCACGATGGGGTTGTTGCCGCCCATTTCCAGCGCCACGATCTTGCCCGGATCAGTCGCCAGCTTGCGATTGATGGCGATACCTACCTGCGCACTGCCAGTGAACAGCACGCCATCGACGCCGGGATGCGCCACCAGCGCCTTGCCCTCGTCAGGCCCGCCGATCAGGCATTGCACCAGGTCAGCGGGAATCCCGGCCTTGGCGAAATAGCTCGCCAGCCTGGCGCCCACGGCAGGGGTCTTTTCCGATGGCTTGAACACGATGGCGTTGCCCGCGATCAGCGCGGGCACGATATGGCCATTGGGCAGGTGCGCGGGGAAGTTGTACGGCCCTAGTACCGCCATCACGCCATGCGGCTTGTGGCGTAGCGCGGCGGTGCCTTGCATGGCGCTGTCGAGCTTTCGCTGGCCGGTTCGCTCGGCATAGGCCTTCACCGAGATATCGACCTTGGCGATCACCGCTGCCACCTCCGTGCGGGCTTCCCACAGTGGCTTGCCTGTCTCGCGGGCGATCAGTTCGGCGAAGGCTTCCTGGTCCTTTTCCACATGGATGGCAAAGCGGCGCACCAGTTCGATTCGCCGTGCCAGCGGTTCGGCGGCCCAAGCAGGCCAGGCCTTGCGCGCGCGATCGACAAGTTCGTTCACGTTGCCATGGGGACCGCGCCACAGTTCTGCGCCCGTGGCGGGTTCGTAGGAAATCAGTTCGGCGGTCTGGCTCAAGGCACCAAGCCCTTCGTTAAAATGATCGTGCAGCGGGCCTTAATGAAATTAGCCTGCACGCGCAAAGTGGCGGTTAACTCATGAGGTTAAAAGTCCCTAGAGTAAACCGGTTTCATTTAATACCAGATTCACCGAAGCAGGCGGGCTTGCCGCTCTGGTCAGCTGCACGGGCCGAGACGGCGCCCGGTGACGGCAAATGTCATGGTCATCGGCCCCATGCCCATGTTGCCCTGCATCTGCATGGTCATGTCGTAGGTGGAATCGGTGTAGGTGCCGTCCATGGTCATGTTCATCGTGCCCTGGTCGCCATCGCACTGGGCAACGGCGTGGATCTCACCGCCCGACATCTCGAACTCGGTATAACGGCACTCGCCATTGGTTTCCTCGAAGATGCGCTCAGGCGAATTCTCAAGCTGGTCCTGCGTAATGCAGCTTTGTGCGGTCACGCCTTCGCCGCCCAGGATATTGCGCATCATGTCCGCAGCCTGCGGGGGCAGGTCGGACGGCAGCGTGATATCGGTCATCCGGCTGGTGGCTTCCCAGTTGCCCGGCTCGATGGCCCAGGCAGACGTGGCAATGGCGAGCGTGGAGATTCCGGCGATGGCGAACTTGCGCATGGTATGTCTTCCCCCGATTCAATTCAAAAACAGGCACAAACGTAACATCGCGCGGGCCTGCATGCAGCCCCCTTGCGACGATCAGCCCGAATGCCCCGGCGGGACGGGCGGTTCGCCCAGCGCCTCTCCCATCCGGCGCACGCGGGCGATCTTGTCGTGCAGCGGGGCCCAGTCGTCGCGCTCGTCGATGGCGGACCACAGGCTCTCTACCTCGTCAATCAGCATCGACTCGGGCTGGCCCTCGGACCAGTAGTCGTGGCTGCTGTCGATCGGCTCGTAACCCTCCAGCGCCTCTGCCAGCGGACCTTCCGCATCGCGCCCACCGCGATGGCGGTAGAAGAAGTCGTCGGGCCCGATCTTGCCTTCGCGCATCACCACTTCCGCGGCGTTGATGATGGCGGCGTCCTGCTCGAGCCCGCGCCCGACAACGCCGAGCCGCCACATGAAGCGGCGCGCCATCGCCTGATGATAGAGCAGGCCGAACCGCTCCAGCGCGGCCACCAGCGGTTCGGCCTCCACCAGCGGACGCAGGGAGATGGCAAACTGACCAAGGTTCCAGCGAATCGCCTCGGGCTGGCGGCCGAAGGCGTAGAGCCCGGCATGGTCGAAATAGGCGGCGGTAAAGCCCGGGTCCCATTGCGGCAGCCAGCGCCACGGGCCGTAGTCGAAGCTTTCGCCGGCCACGTTCATGTTGTCGGTGTTGAGCACGCCGTGGACGAAACCGGCCACCATGTAGCTGGCGGCCAGGTCTGCCAGCCGCTCGGTCACCTGGTGCATCAGTTGCACCGCGGGCTCGTCGCGGCCCGGCGCATCCTCAGGCGGGGGCGGGCCAGGGTAAGTGTGCAGGCAATAGTCGACGAGCTTGGCGAGGTTTTCGTTTTCCTCGAACGCCATCAGCCGCTGGAAACTGCCCACGCGGATGTGCCCGTGTGACAGCCGCACCATCACGGCGGAGCGCGTGGGCGAGGGTTCGTCGCCGCGCACCAGCGATTCGCCTGTCTCGACAATGGAGAACGTTTTTGAGGTATTCACCCCCAGCGCTTCCAGCATTTCCGTGGCGAGGATTTCGCGCGCCCCGCCTTTCAGCGTCAGCCGCCCGTCCGCCGTCCGGCTGTAGGGTGTGGTGCCGCTGCCCTTGGTGCCAAGATCGAGCAGGCGGCCATCCCCGCCACGCATTTGCGCGAACAGGAACCCGCGCCCGTCGCCAATCTCGGGGTTGTACACGCGGAACTGGTGACCATGGTATCGCAGGGCAAGCGGCTGCGGCAGGTTGTCGGGCAGAGCCTCGAACCGGCCGAAGTGGCGCACCCAGTCTTCGTCCGACAGCGTGTGCAGCCCTACGGCGGTGTCCCAGCGATCGTTGCGGAAGCGCAATTGGTGGCGGGGAAACCTGGCGGCAGCCACCGGATCGGCAAGGAAGCCTGCTACCTCGCCAATTCGTGTGTCGGGGGTGTATTCAGCCGGTTGCGGATCGTGTCGCATCCATCCATTAGTGGGGCTTGAACGGGTCGCCTGCAAGGCGCAGGCAAACAAGGGGCATGAATTGAGCGACGCCGCTTTTTCGGTTGGGACATGGGAAAGCGATGACGGGCTGACGCTGCGCTATCGCGACTATCCGGGGCGTGACGACCGCCCGCCGATCCTGTGCATCCCCGGCTTGACCCGCAATGCCCGTGATTTCGAGCCGGTGGCCGATGCCTTCGCCGGGGAATGGCGGGTGATCTGCGTAGACCTGCGCGGCCGCGGCGAAAGCGACTATGCCAAGGACCCGTCCAGCTACACGCCCGCGCATTACGTGCGAGACGTAAAGGCGCTGTTCGTCCAGGCGCAGCTGGGCCAGGTGGTGGCCATCGGCACCTCGTTGGGCGGTATCATCACCATGCTGCTGGCGCAATCAGGGGTCGAATTTGCCGGTGCGGTCATCAACGATATCGGCCCGCTGATCGAGGAAGCGGGACTGGAGCGGATTCGCGATTATGTCGGGCAGGGCCGCAGCTATCCCACGTGGATGCACGCGGCCTGGGCGATGAAGGATGGCTCCAGCCATATCTATCCGCATTTCGGGATCGAGGATTGGCTGCGTTATACCAAGCGGCTGATGTGCGTGTCGGCGGGTGGCCGCATCACCTTCGACTATGACATGAAGATTGCCGAACCGTTCAGCGCTCCGGGCGCCGCCATGGATTTCGACCTGTGGCCCGCGCTGCATGCACTGGAGGGGCGCCCGCTGCTGGCGCTGCGCGGTGAATTGTCGGACCTGCTGTCGGCGGCCACATTCCGCCGCATGGGTGAGGAGGTCGAGGGAATGGAACTGGTGACTGTGCCGGGCGTGGGGCATGCCCCGACCTTGCAGGAGCCCGAGGCGCTGGAGGCCATCGCCCGCCTGCTGGCCAAGGTTACGAAAGCGGCCGTGGCATGAGCAAGGTGCCGAAAATCCTCCACCTGCATTCCACCTTCGATGCCGGGGGCAAGGAGCTGCGCAACGTCCGCCTCATCAACGAATGGGGCAAGGAAGTGGACCACGCCATCGTCTCTGGCGACCTGGAGAAGCGCGGCGCTGCCCGCCTGATCGGCAAGAAGGCGCGCGTGTCATGGCCAAAGTTCCCCTCGCTGCAGGGCAAGCCCACGCCCGGGCGGCTGGCGGCGCTGGCCAGGGCCATGGCGGGATATGACCTTGTCTGCACCTACAACTGGGGCGCGATCGACTCGGTGATGGCGCACACCGTCTTTGCCGATGCCTTCAAGTTGCCGCCGCTGGTGCATCACGAGGATGGCTTCAACGAGGACGAGGCCAAGCGCCTGAAACGGCGCCGCAACTGGTATCGCAAGATCGCCCTGGGGCGCACGGCGGCGCTGGTGGTGCCCTCTGCCACGCTGGAGGATATCGCGCTGAACTTATGGGACCAGCCGCGCACCCGCGTGCGGCGGATTCCCAACGGCATCGACACGCGCGCCTTCGCCGCGCCGCCCAAGCGCGACATCCTGCCCGGCCTGATAAAGCACAAGGGCGAGTTCTGGCTGGGCTCCATCGCGGGCCTGCGCGCGGTCAAGCAGCTCGACGTGCTGGTGCGGGCGATGGAGCGCATGCCGGCGGAATGGCAGCTGGTGATCGCGGGCGAGGGGCCCGAGCGCGAGGCGCTGCTGGCCGAAGCCGAGCGTGTGGGGGTGGAAGACCGCGTGCATCTGCCCGGTTTCGTCGTCGAGCCTGCCAAGCTGGTGGGTCTGTTCGACATGTTCGCGCTGTCCAGCCAGTCCGAGCAATTTCCCATCTCGGTGGTGGAGGCCATGGCCGCGGGCCTGCCCGTGGTCGCCCCGCGCGTGGGCGATATCGGCCAGATGGTGTCCAGCGACAATGGCCCGGCGCTGGTGGATGCCATAACGTCTCCGGACGACGAGAAGGCGCTCGTCAAGTCACTCACCCGGCTGGCGGACGATCCCGTCACCCGCAAGCGCATGGGGCAGGCCAACCGCCAGAAGGCGCGCGAGGAATTCGACGAGCGCCGCATGATCGAACGCTACCGCGCGCTCTACTGGGGCTTGATGCAGAAATACCCCAAAGGCGAGTGACTTGGGCCGAAATGCACTTCATCGATCATTCACCAGGGCGGGGACACTTGTCCCTCTTCGATTGAAATGCCCGTGCCATCCGTTAAAGAGCGCGGCTTGATAGCAAATCCAGCATGATCGACAGATAGTGGCCAAAGAACCGACCAACCCCAACGCCCCTGCGAAATCGAAATCGCAAGAACGCGCCGATGCAGAGCAGGAAATGCTCATGCGCGAAGTGGACGAGGCCGTCCGCCAGGACGAGGTAGGCAATTTCGCCAGGAAGTACGGCTGGCCGCTGGGGATCGTCTTCGTCCTTGGCATGGCTGCTTTCGGCGGCTTCCTGTTCTGGCAGGGCAGCCAGGAGAGCGAACTGGAACGCCAGTCGGAAGCGCTGGTGCAGGCGATTGACGAGCTGGAAGCGGGCAATACCGATATCGCCGATGGCGAACTGGCCGTGTTGTCCGAGGGTGAAGGCGGCGCTGCTGCCATGGCCACCATGCTGCGCGCGGCCATCGCCGTGGAGAACGACGATCCCGAAGCTGCTGCGGCCTTGTATGACGAGCTTTCGGCCAATGCCGACCTGCCCGCCGCCTTGCGCGATATTGCCACCATCCGCAGCGTGACCGCGCGATTTGACGATATGGACCCGCAGGAAGTGATCGACCGCGTGGGCCCGCTCGCCGTGCCGGACAATCCCTATTACGGCAGCGCCGGCGAACTGGTCGCCCATGCCTATATGGAACAGGACAAGATTGACGAGGCCGGCGCCTTGCTGCTGGACCTTGCCGCCAACGAGGATATTCCAGCCTCGATCCGCAGCCGGGCGCGCCAGCTGGCGGGCCTGCTGGGCTTTGATGCCATCGAGAATGTCGATGCCACCCTTGCCGAAATGCTGGGCGAGGACCCGGAGCAGCCCGAAGTCGAGCTGGTCGAATAGAAGCGAGTATGATGACGATGACGAAGCTGCGCCGCCCCAACCGTTCCTGGGTCAAACACTTTGCCGCTCCGTTGGTGGCCCTGGCTCTGGCTGGCTGTGCCGGTGGCGGCCTGTTCGGCGGCGGCGGAGACGACGAGGACGAGACGCCCACCGTCGGCAATCGTATTCCCATCCTCTCGCGCATCGCCACCGAGATCACGGCTGATCCCGCGCTGGCCAATGTGGCTGTCGTGGTGCCGCCTGCCGCGACCAACCAGGCCTGGCCGCAGACCGGTGGCAATGCCGCCAAGGTGGCTGGCCACGTCACCCTGTCGAACAATCCCGGCCGCGCCTGGACCGCCAGCATTGCGGGCACCACTAAGACCCGCCGCCTGGCCGCCTCGCCAGTGGTGGGCGATGGCATGCTCTACGTGGTCGATACCGCCGCGGTCATCCATGCCTTCGACGCCGAGACCGGTGCGCGCCGCTGGAGCCACCAGATCCAGGTCAGCGGTGACCTGGAAGATGCGACGTTCGGCGGCGGTGCCGCGTTCGATGATGGCCGCGTCTATGCCACCAATGGCGTGGGCGACGTGGTGGCACTGAATGCGCAGACCGGTGAACAGCTGTGGCGCGTGAAGCCCGCCGGCCCGCTGCGCGGCGCGCCGACCGTGGCCTTCAACGAAGTGTTCGTGATGACGCAGGACAACCAGATCTTTGCGCTGAACACCGACGATGGCGACATCGTGTGGCAGCGCGCTGCCGCCTCCGGCCAGTCGGGCGTGTTCGGCGTGGCTGCGCCCGCCGCCGGACAGGGCACCGTGGTTGCCGGGTTCTCTTCCGGCGAACTGGTGGCCTATCGCTACGAGAACGGCCGCGAGCTGTGGTCCGATGCACTGGCGCGCACCTCCATCAGCACCCAGGTGGGCACGCTGACCGATGTCGACGCCGATCCGATCATCGATCAGGGCCGGGTATACGCGCTGGGTCAGGGCGGGCGCATGGCCGCCTATGAGTTGCTGACCGGGCAGCGCATCTGGGAACTGACGCTGGCAGGCATTTCCACCCCCACGGTGGTGGGCGAATGGGTGTTCACGCTGACTGACGAAGCGCAGCTGCTGGCCATCCAGCGCGGCACCGGACGTATCCGCTGGATCACCCAGCTCGACCGCTGGCGCGATCCGGGCGATCGCGAAGGACCGATCTTCTGGACCGGCCCGGTGCTGGCCAGTGGACGGCTGTGGATCGCCAGCAGCCGCGGCGTGGTGCAGAGTGTCGACGTGATGACCGGTCAGGCAACCGAGTTCACCGAGCTGAGCGACGGCGTGTCGCTGCCACCAATCGTGGCCAACAACACGCTCTATATCCTCGACGACGACGGTACGATTCACGCTTACCGCTAAGCTGTCCCGCGGCGGGACAGCAGGGGGCGAGAAGGGGCAGGCATTACCAGCCCTTTAACCCTTCGCGCCTACCACGCGTAGCATGAACGCGCATGAACAAGAGTCGCGGCGCAATCCGCCGGTCAGCGATGTATCGCCGTGGGTGGGCCTTGTCGGCCTTGTCACCCTGGTGTCCTTCATCCTGTTCGCGCGCAGCTGGCCCGAGATCTGCGAGTTGCTCGGCTGGCCTAACGAGCGCGGTCGCCTGTCCGGCCCCAATGCTGCGCTGGCGGCGATGATCCTTACCGGCCTGGCCATGGCGACATGGTCAGTGCTGGTGGAGAAGGTTCACCGCAATCCCAGCACGGGAATTGACTGGTCGCGCCGCCGTGCGATGTCCGAAGTGCTCGACATTTCGATCACCAAGCTGGCGGGTCTGTGGGCGACCTGGTTCATCATCGGCGCGCTGTACATGCTGCTGCGCTACTACTGGGATGGCAACTACCTGTTTGCCATGCGCGTGATCGGCTGGGCGATCGTGCCCCTGTTCGTGCTGTCGGTACCCTACATGATCTGGATCGACCGGGTCATGGTGAACCCGAAAGACCATTGCTGGCACTTTGGCGCCATGCTGGTGGGGCGCGAGGCATGGGATGGCGAGCAGGTGAAGAAGCACTGGCGCGCGTGGATCATCAAGGGCTTCTTCAGCGCCTTCATGATCTCCATCCTGCCGCCCGGCTTTGCCGCCGTGGTGGAGGCTGACGGCGCGGCCCTGCTGCACGATCCGGTGCGCCTGGGCGTGACGCTGTTCGAACTGCTGTTCGTGATCGACGTGCAGATCGGCACGGTGGGCTACCTGCTCACCCTGCGTCCGCTCGATGCGCATATCCGCAGCGGCAACCCGTTCCTGGCCGGCTGGCTGGCGGCGCTGCTGTGCTATCCGCCCTTCGTCTATGGCATCATGGGCAACGGCGGGGTGATCCAGTACGAAGTCAACACCGCCGACTGGGCCTTCTGGTTCGCGGGCAACACGCCGATGCTGTACCTGTGGGCGGCATGGCTGGTGTTCCTCACCGCCGTCTATGCCTGGGCGACGGTGGCCTTCGGCATCCGCTTTTCCAACCTCACCTATCGCGGCGTGATCACCAACGGGCCGTACCGCTACACCCGCCACCCGGCCTACCTCTCGAAGAACGCGTTCTGGTGGTTCTGCTACATGCCGTTCCTGGTCACTTCGGATTCGCTGACCGATGCGATCCGCAACACCGTGTTCCTGGGCGTGGTGAGCGCGATTTACTACTGGCGCGCGCGCACTGAAGAGGCGCACCTGTTGGCCGAAGACCCGAAATACCGCGAGTATTACGACTGGATGCAGGAAAACGGCGTGATCACCGCGCGCCTGGCAAGGCTGATCCGCCGTGCCAATCCGCGCAAGGGCCAGCCCTTTCCGCAGCCTGCGGAGTAGGCGTCAGCCGCCCGAATTGCCCACTACGAAACAGGCCGCTGCCACCAGCGCGCCGGCATAACGGTTGGAGCGGAAGCGGGTGAGCGGGTTGGGCGGATCGTCCGTGTCCAGCGTCACCACCTGCCAACCAAGGTGCAGCGCGGCAGGCATCAACGCCAGCAGTGCCAGCCAGTCGCCGCGCAGTTGCCAGAAGGCGAGGGCCCACAGCAATAGGGCAGCAGCGTAGAATGCGCCCACGCCCGGTTTCACCTTGCCGCCAAGGCGCAGGGCGGAGCTCTTGATGCCCACCAACGCATCGTCTTCCCGGTCTTGCAGGGCGTAGATCGTGTCGTAGCCCATGCACCAGAAGAACGCGCCGCCATACAGCGCCAGCATCACGCCCAGGTTGTCGCCGCGCAGGGCAGTCCAGCCCACCAGCGCGCCCCAGGTGAACACCAGCCCCAGCCAGGCCTGCGGCCACCAGGTAATGCGCTTCATGAACGGGTAGACTGCCACCAGCGCCAGGCTGCCCAGCGCCACCAGCTGCGCCTGCCAGCGCAGTTGCAGCAGCACCACCAGCCCCATGCCGCACAGCGCCAGCAACCACACCCACGCCGCCTTGCGGCTCACCCGTCCGCTGGCAATCGGGCGATTGGCGGTGCGCGCCACGCTCTTGTCGAGGTCGCGGTCGACAATGTCGTTGTAGACACATCCGGCAGAACGCATGGCGATGGAGCCGAACAGGAACCACGCCACCAGCTGCCATTGCAGCCCTGCACCTGCCAGCCATGTGCCCCAGGCGCAGGGCCAGAACAGCAGCCACCAGCCGATCGGCCGGTCGAACCGCGCCAGCAGCGCATAGTCGCGCGCCGGCTGCGGCAGGCGCTCGGCCAGGGACTTGTGTTCGCTGTCGGGCGTGATGGTTTCGGCTGACATGACTTGCCTGTTAGCTGCGCTTGGCCCTAGTGGAAAGCCATGCCCGCAACACCAGCATGGCCGCCCAAGTCCGCTCCGCGCCTGTTCGTGGAGCGCGCGCTGTCCGAAGGGCAGATGCTCACTATCGACGGCCAGCAGGGCCACTATCTCGCCAAGGTGATGCGCGTAGCCCCCGGCGACGCGGTGATCCTGTGCGACGACGTGACCGGAGAATGGCTGGCCGTGGTGGCGGAGGCCGGCAAGCGCGCCGTCACGCTCTCGGCCGAGCGGCAATTGCGCCCGCGCGAGCAGGTGCCCGATCTCTGGCTGTGCCCGGCGCTGCTGAAGAAGGACCGCTTCGACATGGTGCTGGAAAAGGCGACCGAGCTGGGCGTTGCGGCCATACACCCGCTCATCACCCGCCGCTGCGTGGCCGACAAGCTCAACCCGGAGCGCGCGCGCACGATCGTCACCGAAGCGGCGGAACAATGCGCGCGCACGGCCTTGCCATCGCTCGAAGCGCCGCAAAAGCTAGATGCCCTGCTGCGCGACTGGCCGGAGGATCGCCTGCTGTTCTTCGCCGACGAGGAGGGCGGGCAACCTGCGGCGGAGGCTTTCGCCTTCAGCAAGTTTCCCGAAAGAGGGGGAGGCGCGCACAAGGCGGCGATACTGATCGGCCCCGAAGGCGGTTTCGACGATGGCGAGCGCGAAGCCATCCGCGCCCATCCACAAGCTCGCCCGATTGCGCTGGGTCCGCGTATCCTGCGCGGAGAAACCGCCGCCATTGCCGCGCTCGCGCTGTGGATGGGGTTGGCGGGCGACTGGGACGCAAGCGATTGAGTGTGGACTCTGTCAATTTGCAGGTGGCCAATCCGTTGTGATCGGCTAGAGGCAGGCAGTCATGAGCACGCGCACGTCATCAGGCAGCCAGGAGCCTGTTATCGAAAGCCGCGACCAGTTGGTCGCCCCGATGCAGGCTGGCGAGAAGCCGCGCGAGAAATGGCGCATCGGCACCGAGCACGAGAAGCTGGTCTACAAGCTCGATGATTTCCACGCGCCCTCCTACGACGAGCCCGGCGGCATCCACGACATTCTGATGGACATGCGCCAGTTCGGCTGGAAGCCGGTGGATGAAATGGGGCCGGACGGCAGCGTCAACACCATCGCCATGAGCGGCGGCGACGGCACCATCAGTCTGGAGCCGGCCGGCCAGCTGGAGCTTTCCGGCGCGCCGCTGGAGACGTTGCACCAGACCTGCGCCGAAACCGGCCGTCACCTCGACCAGTGCCGCACCGTGGGCAAGGATTGCGGCGTGGGCTTCCTGGGCCTGGGCATGTGGCCCGACAAGACCCGCGAAGAACTGCCGGTGATGCCCAAGCAGCGCTATGAAATCATGATGCGGCACATGCCACGCGTGGGCTCGCTGGGGCTCGACATGATGCTGCGCACCTGCACCATCCAGGTGAACCTCGACTATTCCAGCGAAGCCGACATGGCAAAGAAGTTCCGCACCGGCCTTGCGCTGCAGCCGCTCGCCACCGCGCTGTTCGCCAATTCGCCGTTCACCGAAGGCAAGCCCAACGGCTTCCTGTCCTATCGCAGCCACATCTGGTCCGACACCGATCCCGCGCGAACCGGCATGCTGCCGTTCGTGTTCGACGAGGGCTTCGGCTACGAACACTATGTCGACTACATGCTCGATGTGCCGATGTACTTCGTCTATCGCGAGGGCAAATATATCGACGCTGCCGGGCAGAGCTTTCGCGACTTCATGAAGGGGCAACTGCCCGCGCTGCCGGGCGAACTGCCCACGCCCAGCGACTGGTGGGACCACCTTTCCACCGCCTTCCCCGAAGTGCGGCTGAAAAGCTTCCTGGAAATGCGCGGCGCCGATGGCGGCCCGTGGAACCGCATCTGCGCGCTGCCCGCGCTGTGGGTGGGCCTGCTGTATGACGATACCGCGCTCGATGCCGCGTGGGACCTGGTGAAGGGCTGGTCGATGGAGGAGCGCGAGGCCTTGCGCAACGCCGTGCCTGCGCAGGCGCTGGAGGCACCTGTTCCGGGTGGCGGCTCTCTGCGCGATCTGGCGCGCGAGGTACTCGACATCGCCCATGCCGGACTGGTGGCGCGTGGCCGCCAGAACTCGATGGGCGATAACGAAAGCGGCTTTCTCTCCCCGCTGAGGGAGATCGTAAACAGCGGCAAGGTGCCGGCACAGCGCCTGCTCGACAAGTACCACGGCGAATGGGGTGGCGACATTTCGCGGGTCTACGAAGAGGCTTTCTGAGGCCTGCGCCTGGATGAGGACAAAGGCTGCATCCGGCTGCTCGCATGACAGTCAGCGCGCTGACGCGGCGCGAACATGGGTTCTTCGGGAACGAACTCAAGCATAGCTGACCACCTCGAATTCCACGCCGTCCCAGTCGAAGAAGTAGAATCGGCGTCCGGGTTCGTAATCGTCATGGCCGAATGGCTCGAGGCCTGCTTCGGTTACCACGCGGTCCGCAGCGGCGAGATCGTCGACCAGCAGGCCGACATGGTTCAGCGGGCGGCCCTTGCGCTGCCCCTCGTGGTTGGCACCGTCGGTGTAGAGCGCGAGATAGGTGTTTTCCTCGCCCACGTGGATCGTCTCGCCGCCGTTCTGGGCGGGGCCGCGCCAGCGGATGGTCCATCCCAGCAGCTTTTCAAAAAGCGCGGCTGAGCGTTCGGGATCTGTCACGGTGATGTTGACGTGTTCGATTCTTCCTTGAGACATAGGTCTAAATCCTCATTGTAAGTCTTTGTCCTGCAATGATGACGAGGCACTCGTGCAAGCGGATCGCGAATCACTGCTTGCGCCTTCATGCAACCTCAAGCTAAGTTGAGGTCAAGCCTTTGTGGAAATTGGGGATAGCGGGGACAACGCGGTGCAGGCACAGTTTATTTCGATCGGCCACCTGGCAAGTCGCACCGGAGTCGCGGTCTCGGCGCTGCGTTTCTACGAGGAGAAGGGCCTGCTGCATCCCTTGCGCACGAGCGGCAACCAGCGGCGTTTCCTGCGCAGCGATATCCGCCGCGTCAGCTTTATCCTGATCGCGCAAAAGCTGGGGCTGGGGCTGGCAGAGATTGAGGATCACCTGGCCCAGCTGCCCGAGGGGCGCAATCCCACGCTTACCGATTGGCAGAAGATCAGCCGCGCCATGCGCGAACAGATCGACGAGAGGATCAAGCTGCTGAACCGCACCCGCAACCAGTTGGATCAGTGCATCGGCTGCGGCTGTTTGAGTTTGCAGAAGTGCCAGCTCTATAACAAGGACGACAAGCTCGGGCTGAAGGGACCGGGGCCAAGGGCGGTGCTGGACTAGGCCGCTGGCAGGCCAAGCACGCAAGGGGCTCGCAACCGATACAGTAGCGCCCCCTGCAACCGGGACCTTGCAATTTTTTTACATCGTGCTATATGGAAGTTGCCTTACGTCGCCTGCGACGGAACCAGATTTGCGCCCCAGAGGCGATTAATCTTCCCTTTCACGCTGCTTGGCTCTGCTACGGGATACGCCCGTGCGCAGACTATTTTTGCATGTGGGGATCCGATTTGGCGAAAGAAGAGCTCATGACCCTGGAAGGCGAGATCGACGAGGTCCTGCCTGACGGACGCTTCAGCGTCAGACTGGACAATGGGCATCAACTCATCGCCTACACGGCGGGTAAGATGCGGCGATACCGCATCCGCTCCGTCGCCGGAGACCGCGTGCACGTTGAAATGACGCCTTACGATCTGACCAAGGGTCGGATCGTCTTCCGCGAGCGAACACCCGGGCAAGGCCCTGGCGGTGCTCGCAAACGCGGATTCAGGCGTTGACACAATTTTGAACAGGGCAGCCAGGGTGCTGCCGACAAGGACATAATGAATTACACGTTTTCGGGCGCAAGCAAGCGCCATTCTAGCCGCCCCGGCACCAGCCAGGGCAATCACGGGCACATCGACAGCAAATTTGATCTGCCCGGCATTCTCTCGACACTTGAGCTGCGCCGACTTGTCGCGGAGATGGTCGATTGAGGATCATTCAGACAAGCGGACGTGCTCCCGGCATTCCCGTAACAGACCGGAGAATACCGATGGACCTCAACAAGGAATATGCCGCCCACCAACAGGCGCTGATGCATGCAGGGCTGGCGCGACACGAATGCGATCGTCGAGCCAGTCTCGCGCAGGCGTCCCTCATCGCCAGGCGGATCAGCACGTTCCAGCAAGGTCTGGGCGCTGCTGCCTCCTGCGCGTGGAGCGCCTCGCACCTGGCAACGGCAGTCAGCGCCTGATCGCGCGGTTCGCCGGCGGCAATCGGTTCCTCACAACAAATCCGGGCAGGATGCGGCTTACTCCGCCGCCATCGCCTCCGCTTCGCCCAGGTCGACGCTCACCAGGCGTGAGACGCCGCGTTCCACCATGGTCACGCCGAACAGGCGGTGCATGCGGCTCATGGTTACGGCGTTGTGGGTGACGATGAGATAGCGCGTCGCGGTCTCGCGGTTCATTGAATCGAGCAGATCGCAGAAGCGTTCGATATTGGCATCGTCCAGCGGCGCATCGACTTCGTCGAGCACGCAGATCGGCGCGGGATTGGTGAGGAACAGCGCGAAGATCAGCGCCGTTGCGGTCAGCGCCTGTTCGCCGCCTGACAGCAGGCTGAGCGACTGCAGGCGCTTGCCCGGCGGCTGGGCGTAGATTTCCAGGCCGGCTTCAAGCGGGTCGTCGCTGTCGACCAGCGCCAAGTGGGCCTGGCCGCCTTCGAACAGCCGGTCGAACAGCTTGCGGAAGTGGCCATCCACTTCCTCGAACGCCTTGCGCAGCCGCTCGCGCCCTTCGCGGTTGAGATTGCCGATGGAACCGCGCAGGCGCGCCACGGCTTCGGCCAGTTCGGCCTGCTCGGCGGCATTGGCGCCGTGTTCTTCCTCGATCCGCGCCAGTTCCTCAGCCGCGACAAGGTTGACCGGGCCGATCCGCTCGCGGCTGGCGACGAGGCGGTCCATCTCCTCACTCTCGGTACCCGACTCCTTGACCGCTTCCTCGTCGAATTCGAACTTTCCCGGCAGCAGCGGTGGCGGGGCCTGGAAACGCTCGCCCGAAACGCGCGCCATCTCCTCGCGTCGCTGTTCCTCGTTCTCGGCACGAGTGGCCAGCGTGGCGCGCTCCTCGCGCGCAGCGGAGAGGGTTTCATTGAGCTGGGCCAGCTGCGCATCCGCCAGGCGCGCCTGTTCCTCTGCCTCGCGTACGGCGGCCTCGGCCTTGGCCAGTTCCTCGCCCAGCCGTGCGCGCACCGCTTCGCCGCCCTCTATTTCCTTCATCAGCCCGGCGGGCTTGGCGGCGATGACGGCGCGTTCCTCGGCGATCTCCTCGAACCGGGCTTCCATGCCCGCCAGCCGCTGTGCCGCTTCGCCGGCGCGGGCTTGCCATGCGGCCATGTCCTTGCGCTGGGTAGCGACGCGCTCACGCGCAACGGCCAGCGCCTGGTCGTGCACGGCGATCGCGGCAGTGGCTGACTGGGCAGCCCCGCGCGCGGCCTCGTTCTTGGCGCGCGCGGCTTCGAGCGCGGCGCGACCGGCCTCCGGATCAGGCAGTTCGGCCTTCTTGGCCCTCGCGGCTTCGAGTTCGGCCAGCGCGGCCTTGCGCTGTTCTTCCAGGTCTTTGCCGCTTGTCGCCAGCTCGTCGCGCCGGGCGGCAAGGCGTTCACGCCGGGCTTCGGCCTGGTCGAGCCCGCGCAGGGCTTGCCGCTCGGCTTCGGCAGCCTCGTTGATGCTGCGTTCCTGCGCTACCAGGCCGCGCTGCAATTCGGACAATCCGGCCTGTGCTGCCTCCTGCGCGGTGGATGCCTCCTCCACCGCAACGCGCAGTGCCGGCAGCTCGCTTTCCAGTGTGGCAAAGCGGTTGTCCGCTTCCAACCGCGCGGCCTCGGCAGCACCTTCGCCCCGCGCGACGAAACCGTCCCAGCGGCGCAGGAAGCCATCCTTGGTCACCAGCCATTCGCCGGGGTTCAACAGGCGAGCGTCGTCAGTCTCTGCAACGTGCACCAGCGCAAGGCGCGCGGCGAGCTGTTCGGGGCAATCGCGCACATGCGCGGCAAGGCTGTCAGCCACACGGGAGGGGGCTTTCGAGCCGGTCCAGTATCGCCCCTCTGCCTTGCCTTCGGGTGTGCCCAGCAGCGCCCTGGCATCGCGGCCCAGAGCCGCGGCGAGTGCCCGTTCATAGCCGGGTTCGGCGGATACCCTGTCCAGCGCGGCAGGCAGGCCGTGGCCACCCTTCTTCTGCCGCTCGCGCGCTTCGCGGTCGCGCTTCAGCGCTTGCCATTCCCGCTCCACGCCCGCCAGTTCGGCGCGTGCGGTGGAAAGCGCAGAGGCCGCCTCGTCCCGCGCTGTCGCCAGGTCATCCTTGCGGGCGCGCGCCGTTTCCAGCGCCGCGCGCAGGTCCGCTACGCGCGCGGCAGCCTGCTGGGCCGCCTGCTGCGCCGCTGCCACGTCCTGTTCCGGATCGCTTTCGCCCAGCAGCGCAGCCCGCTGGTCTTCCAGCCGCCGCATTTCCATGTCCAGCCGGTCCACCCGCGACTGCGCCTGCGAAATCTCCGCCTCGGCCACGCGCCATTCGGCTTCCACCTCGGCGTGGTCGGCCGTGGCTTTGGCCAGCGCCAGTTCGGCCTTGCGCCCTTCGCTTTCGGATTTCTCCACGGCCCGGGCGAGATCGGGCCGAAGGGCCTCATCGGCCACCAGCGCCCTTGCTCCGGCTTCCAGCGCGGACTCAAGGTCTTTCAGCGCGTTTGCCGCGTCGCGCGTCATGCGGTCGGCATCGATCCGGTCTTCTTCCAGCCGCGTCTTCTGCCGGGCGAGGTCCTTAAGACGCTGTTCGGCAGCTTCGAGCTGGCTGGCGAGCGCGGCCATGCGGTGACCGTGGGCGCTGGCATCGTCGCGCCGGTCGGCCAGTTCGTCGCGCAGTTCGTGCAGGCTTTCGGCGAGCGAGCCTTGCGCCTTCTGCGCTTCGCGCGCGGCTTCCTGCGCCTGCGCAACCTTGGCTTCGGCGCCCTTGGCCTGTTCGCGCGCGGCCTCGGCAGCGGCAGCGGCATCGCGCCAGCGGGCAAACAGCAGCCGCGCTTCGGCCACCCGGATCTGGTCGGACAGGACCTTGTAGCGCTCGGCCTGCTTGGCCTGTCGGCGCAGCGATCCGATCTGCGAATCCAGCCCCGCCATCAGGTCTTCGAGGCGTTCGAGGTTCTTCTCGGTGCTGCGCAGCTTGCTCTCGGCATCGCGGCGGCGCACGTGCAGGCCGGCGATCCCGGCGGCCTCTTCCAGCATCATGCGCCGCTCTGTCGGCTTGGCGGCGATGACCTGTGCGATCTTGCCCTGGCTTACGAGAGCAGGCGAATGCGCGCCGGTGGCGGCATCGGCGAACAGCAGCGACACGTCCTTGGCGCGCACGTCGTCGCCATTCATGCGATAGGCGCTGCCTGCGCCGCGTTCGATGCGGCGGGTGACCTCCAGCGGTTCACCCTTTTCGTCCACCGCGTGCAGCACGACCTCGGCGAAATCGCGCGGCGGGCGGTTGGCGGTGCCGGCGAAGATCACGTCTTCCATCCCGCCGGAGCGCATGGATTTGGGCGAGTTCTCGCCCATCACCCAGCGGATGGCTTCCAGCACGTTGGACTTGCCGCAGCCATTGGGGCCGACGACGCCGGTCAGCCCCGGCTCAATGCGCAGTTCGGCGGGCTCTACGAAGCTCTTGAAGCCGCTGAGGCGAAGCTTGCGAAACTCCATGGGCGCCCGCCGCTACCCTTAGCCTTCGGCCGGGCGCGCGCCTGCGGCCTGCAGCACGGCTTCCAGATCCTCCCAGCTGCGTTCTTCGAGGACTCGGCCGTTGAGGATGAAGGTGGGGGTGGAGTTGACGCCCAGTTCGCTGGACTGCTGATCGGACCGTTCGCCGATGGCCATTACCGATGCGCTGTCAGCCAGGCAGGCGCTGGCCTGGTCGCGGCTGATGCCGCGCGCGGCGAAGAAATCGAGGAAGCCCGAGGCATCGGCGATGGCGACAAAGCGCTGGTCTTCCGGCAAGTCACCGATATTGGCGAGCTGCGCCTGCGCGCCCTGCATCTGGCCCATCACCTGCTGGAAATTGGTCCACACCTGGTGCGACAGCGGCTGGAAGCTCTCCGGTGCGGAACAGCGCACCAGCGCGGCCAGCGTCAGGTCGAAGGCGTTGTGCACCTGGTTGCGCAGTTCGAAGGAAACAATGCCGGTGGTGACGTACTGCTCCTTCAGCGGATCGGCGCCGGTCTGGGCGAAGTTGGCGCAGGCGCCGCAGGTGAGCGAGGCATATTCCACCAGCTTCAGCGGCGCATCGGGATTGCCGACAAGGTAGCCGTCGCTGTCGGTCACTTCGACCACGTCGGTCCACGACTGGCCTGCGGGCGGAGCGACATGCTCCAGCGGTTCGGCTGAGGTCAGTGCGTCGTCTGCGCTGTCGCCACAGGCGGACAGCGCCAGTGCCAGCGGCGCGGCGAGGGTGGCAAAGGCGATGCGGCGCGAAATGGTCATGGTGTCATCTTCCGTCATGATCTGTCCGGCATCCGGGGCGAGGCCGCAGAGTAAACCGGGGTGGTGGTGATTTGAAAAGCGCCGACAGCAGCGAATCGGCGCTTTTGCACAGGCTTGTCCCCTATTGGGCGGAGGATTCAACCCCGGTTTCGGCCAGCGCGGGGTTGTCGAGCATCGGTTGCAGGGCGCCCCAGCTGTGCACGCCCTGCAACAGGGTGCCGTTGACGGCGAAGCTGGGCGTGCCGGGAATGTCGAACTGCGCGTTGTCGGCTTCGGCGTGCTGGAGGATTTCCTGCGCCTTCGCCTCGTCTGACAGGCACTGGTTGACCTGGCTGGTGGAGAGCCCGCGCGGTTCCATCAGCTCGTGGAAACCCAGGTCTTCGCCGATCGCGCGCATGCGGCTGGCGATGGTCCCGGTGCCCCAGCGTTGCATCTGCGCCGGCGTGGCATTGCGGGCCTTTTCCATCCAGCGATCGTGGCTGAGCATCAGGGCGCGGTGGTTGCCGAAATACTGCTCCGGCGTGCCGCATTCGGCCAGCAGCGAGGCGGCCAGGTCGACCGGGTTGCGGATCACCGGGCGCACTTCCACCGTGGCCAGCCCGCCGTGAATGTAGTGCATCCGCAGCGCGGCTTCGGATTCCTGTTCGAAATGCGCGCAATGCGGGCAGGTATAGCTGACGAACTGGATCAGTGCGACTGGCGCTTCCGGGTTGCCGACGCGGTGACCGCGCTCGGTCTGTTGGTAGGTCAGGTTCCAGTCCTGCGCGGCAACCATCGCCAGCGGGGTTGCTGCAAACAGCAGGCCTGCGGCCAGCCAGCGTTTCATCTGTTCTCGTCCTCTTCCTTTTGCGCCACCGAACGCGCGAGTGATTCAAGCACCGCACGCAATTCGGGATCGCCGATATCGCGCAAGCTGTCGCCCAGTTCCATGGGGATGGGTTTGAGCGATGGCGGTGTGGTGCGTTTTACTTCAGCAGCCGGCGGCTTAACCGCACCTTGCCGCATTTTTACGCGGGCCACGGCGCGATAGCCGAAAAAGCGGTTCACCCGCTCAATAATTTCCGGGATCACGTGCTGGATCAGCGGGGCATGGGCAGGCAGCACCACCAGTTGCAGGATGCCTTCGCTCTTCTCGCCCGGCGGGAAACGGATGCTTTCCGGCGCGCAAACCCTGGCGTGGGTGGGGCCGACGATCTCCGGCCAGCGGGTGACCACGCTCGACTGCACGAAGCCATAGCGGCGAAAGGCGGCGCGGCCGATCTGCGGCACCAGTTCCGCCACCGGCCTTGCCGGGCCGCCACGCGGGCGCTGATAGGGCTTGGCCGCCTTTGTCTTCGGCTTGCCCGGCGTGCTTTTGGCACTCTTCCCCGATTTCGGTGGCGTATCGCGTTCCATGAGTGTCGCACCCATGCCATAGGCGCGGCGTGACCGCCACCGTTTCAGCCAAGCTTCTCGACTGGTATGACGCGCACGCGCGTAACCTGCCGTGGCGCGAGCCGCCCGGTGCGTCGCCGCCAGATCCCTATCGCGTGTGGCTGTCCGAAGTGATGTTGCAGCAGACCACCACTGCGGCTGTCGCGCCCTATTTTCGCAAGTTCACTGCGACCTGGCCCACGGTGGAGGCGCTGGCGGCAGCGCCCGAGGACGAGGTGATGGCCGCCTGGGCGGGGCTCGGATATTATTCGCGCGCCCGCAACCTGGTGAAATGCGCGCGCGACGTGGCAGCACGGGGTGGTTTTCCCGAAAGCGAAGAGGAATTACGCAAGCTGCCCGGGCTGGGGCCCTATACGGCGGCAGCGGTAGCGGCGATTGCCTTTGGCCAGCGTGCTGTGGTGGTGGATGCCAATGTTGAACGGGTGGTGTCCCGCCTGTTCGCCATTCGCGAACCGCTGCCGGGATCGCGCGCACGGATCCGCGCGTCCACCGATGCCATCACGCCGGGTGAGCGGGCGGGCGACTTTGCCCAGGCCATGATGGACCTTGGCGCCACCATCTGCACCGCCCGCGATGCCAAATGCCTGCTGTGCCCGCTGTCTGCCGAGTGCCAGGGCCGCGCCGAGGGCAATCCGTTGGAGCTGCCGGTAAAGGCGAAGAAGAAGCCCAGGCCCAGCCGTACGGGCACGGCTTTCTGGATCGAGCGCGACGAGCAGGTCTGGCTGGTGAAACGGCCGGGCAAGGGAATGCTGGGCGGGATGCGTGCACTGCCGGACGATGGCTGGTCTGCGCGCGGCGACGGCCACGGCGAGGCGCCGCTGCCGGGCGCGTGGAAGGCCGCTGGCGTGGTGCGGCACGGCTTTACCCATTTCGACCTTGAGCTGGGCGTGGCGATCCACGCCGGCGATGCAGCCTCTCATGAAGGCGAGGGCGAATGGTGGCCGCTCGAGCGGCTGGAAGACGCAGGCCTGCCGACGCTGTTTGCCAAGGCCGCGCGGCTGGTGCTGGCGATCCGGGACTAGAACACCCCGCCGCCCAGCATCAGGCGCACCGCCGCGATCAGCAGCACGATCAGGCAGAAATTGCGCCCGCCATTGCTGCTGGAGAGCTGGCCGATCACGATGCCGATTGCCACGAGGGGCAGGGCAATCCAGTTGGCCCAGCCCAGCAGCGGGATCTGTGCGGGAATGACGATGACCAGCGAGATGAGGCCGATGAGGATCGAGATGATGTTCAGCATGTGTTATACATAGCTAACACAGTCCGGCTCTGCAAGGTTGCGGCAAGCCCGATGGCTGCGTAAGCCGTGCGCCACCATAGCTGACACGAGAGGATGCTGCCCCCCATGCTCCACTATTCCGCTGCTGATTTCGTCACCCGCCGCGCCATGTTGCGCGGCTCTGCCATGCTTGGCGCCGGTGCCTTTGCCGCCACCATGCCCTTTGCCAGCCCGGCTTTTGCCAGTGCCGCGGCAGAGGCGCGATGGCCGGGAGTGACCAATTTCGTCAAGGGCTTCGTGGACCAGGGAAAGGTTGCCGGCATGGTGGCAACGCTGGGCTGGGGGCAGGGAGAGGCGGAAACCATCGCGGCAGGCGCGGCCACCTTCGGCGGCGCGGGCGCGGTGGGGCCGGATACGCTCTATCGCATCTATTCGATGACCAAGCCGATCACCGGCCTTGCCACCGTGTTGTGCATCGAAGATGGCCTGATCTCGCTCGACCAGCCGCTGGCTGACGTGCTGCCGGGCTTTGCCAATATGCGCGTACAGCGCGAGTACGACGGGCCGATCACGCGCAGCCACCTCGAGCCAGCACGCCGACAGATCACCATTCGCCACCTGCTCACCCACACCGCAGGGCTGGGCTATTCGATCGTCCAGAGCGGACCGATCTCCGCTGCCTATCGTGAAAACGGGCTGGTGCCGGGGCAGATCAGCAGCCTGCCCATCGCGCAGGAAATCTTTGGCGGCACGCCCGCGAGCAGCCTGGCCGAATTTGCCGATGGCCTGGCGGAAATGCCGCTGGTGCTGCAACCCGGCACGCGCTGGAGCTATTCGGTCAGCCTCGACCTGCTGGGCCGGGTGATCGAAGTGGTGACGGGCAAGCGTTTCGATGCCTTCCTGCAGGATCGCATCCTCACTCCCTGCGGCATGACCTCCACCAGCTTCCGCGTGCAGCGCGAGGATGTGAACCGCTTTACCGGCAATTATTTCATCCTTGGCGGCCTGCCTGTGCCGGTCGACCTGCCCAATAGTTCTGTCTATCTCAGCGAACCGGCCTTCCCCTTCGGCGGGGCGGGGCTGGTCTCCACCCCGCGCGATTACGACCGTTTCCTGCGCATGCTGGCTGGCTGGGGCGAGATCGAGGGGACGCGCGTGGCCAGCGAACCGGCCGTGCGGTTGGCCACGTCCAACCTGTTCCCCGATACGCTGGCACCCGGTGGCGGCTTTGCGACCAATGGCAGGCAGTTCGGCTTTGGCGCGGGCGGGCTGGTTGGCACCGGCGATGCAGAGGGGCTGTTCGGCTGGTTCGGCGCGGCGGGCACGGTCGGCCTCGTCAATCTGAAATGGGGCCTGCGCCACAACCTGATGACGCAGTACATGCCTGCCGAGACCTATGAGGCCCAGGCTGAATTTCCGCTGGTCGTGGCGCAGGATGCCGCGCGGCTGCTGCAATCGTAATGCCGGTGCCGATCCTCTTTACCGGCCACGATCTCGACCGCGACGACCACACCCGTGCCGATCCTGACAAGCTGGCCAGCCTGCGCGCCAGCGATGCAGCGCGGCTGCTGGATTTCGACGGGCTGTTGCCGCGCCATGACGCGAACGGCCTGCTGACGCGCGACCTTGCCGGGGTGCCGGGTGATGCCGAACTGGTCTATCTCGGCCTGCGCGGCGGCGTGCCGCTGTTCGTGCGCGTTCCTGGAGAAGGTGACCTGCGGCAGGCCGTCACCATGCGCGAGACGATGCTGGCACTCTCGCAGCTGGCCCCGGCAGAGCTGGCCCTGTTCGGCGGCGCGCGCTCGATTGCCGACTGGCACGCACGGCACCGCTTCTGCGCCCAGTGTGGCGGCGGGACGGAAATTGCCAAGGGTGGCTGGCAGCGCAGTTGCCCGTCATGCAAGGCGCAGCACTTCCCCCGCGTGGACCCGGTGGCGATCATGCTGGTGGAGCACGAGGGGGCGTTGCTGATGGGTCGCGGGCGCGGCTGGCCCGAACGCAGCTATTCCGCGCTGGCCGGTTTCATCGAACCAGGCGAATGCGTGGAGGAAGCCGTGTTGCGCGAAGTGTGGGAGGAGGTGGGCGTGCGTGTGCGCGACGTCAGCTACATCGCCAGCCAGCCCTGGCCGTTCCCCTCGCAGCTGATGATCGGCTGCCACGGCTTTGCTGACTGTCGCGCGCTCGACATCGACGAAACCGAGATTGAGGATGCGCGCTGGTTCACCCGAGCCGAAGTGGAAGACGCGATGGCGAATGGGAAAGACGCGCAAAGCTTCGTCCCCCCGCCGCGTACGGCCATCGCCCATTACCTGCTGCAACACTGGCTGGAGAACATGGCATGAGCACGCCGATGGTGATCGATATCTGGGCCGACGTGATGTGCCCGTGGTGCCTGGTCGGCTGGCGCAGCTTTGTCGAGGGCGCGCACATGGCGTCGGACGACGTCGATGTGACGGTGCGCTGGATGCCGTTCGAGCTCAATTCGCAGATGCCGCCCGAGGGCAAGTTACAGGCCGAACATCTCGCGCAGACCTACAACCGCAGCGCCGAAGAAATCGCCGCCATGCGCACTGAACTGGAAGGCGCGGCAGAGCGGGTGGGCTTTCCCATCACCTGGCAGGGTGAGGGCGACGAGCCGCCCGCGATGATGTGGAACACCTTCGATTGCCACAAGCTGCTGCGCTGGGCGCTGGCAGCCTACGGTCCGGCAGAACAGACGCGGCTGGTAGAGCAAATGTTCACCGCCCATTTCCAGCAGCGACGCAACATGAGTGATAGAGACGTGCTGGCGGAGCAGTGCGAGGCGGCAGGGCTGGACAGCAAGGCCGCGCGCAAGGCGCTGGATGACGAAGCGCTGGAGCTGGCCGTGCGGGCCGAGGAAGAGCGCGGCGTCAGCGGCGGGATCAGCGCCGTGCCTACCTTCGTGGTGAACCACAAGTACATGCTGCAAGGCGCTCAGGAGCCGGAGAACTTCGCCCGCGCGCTGTTGCAGATCGCAAATATGGAAGCGGCGGCCTAGGCCACCATTCAGGCGTTTGCGGGGTTGTAGTTGCTCGAACTGCCCAGCGTGGAGCGCCTCGTCCCCGTTTTTGCCGTTTCGATCAGGTAGTCACCCGAATCCGTCGCGCGCATGTCTACGGCGCTGCGGTTATCCGAAGGCTGACAAGCTGCGTGCAGTCGTGCCATCAGGGTCTTGTCGGCCTGCATGTGTTGACGATTTGCCATGACGGCTTAACCAGCTGTTCTGATCCTGAATCCGATTCCGACTCATAGCGGACATATGCTGCACTGCACAAGCGTATCGGGCAACCGTCCCGTATCGGTGCGAAACGTCAGATCAGACCAAGTCGTTGCAGCTTGCCTGCCAGCTTGCCGGGCAGCACGTCGCCGATCTCCTCGCCCTCGGCCAGGTCGCGCGGGGGATCACCCTTGAGGTAGCGCCAGCCTTGGTGTGCGCGTTTGGGACGCGGCATTACGCGGACCAGGCGCGGCTCCAGCTCGATCTGCCAGCGGCCGTTGTCGGTCTGCGAGAAGCCAAGGATCTGGGAGCGGGCGACGATGTTGTGCTGGTGGATCCAGAACAGCGAGCCGCCGATGCACTGCTCCCACTTTGTCGGGCGATAGCGAGTGGTGACATGCGGGCTGCGCCGCCCGGCGTACCAGCTTTCGATATCGGCAAAGCTGTTCGCGCCGAAGGCGATCTTGGTCAGGTGCAGCGGCATGGGGTGGAACATGGGAGCCCGGCGGCATTCGCTCAAGGCTTGCAACCTCTGTCTCCCCGTCGCAGTCTGCCGCCAGACACAGTTGGAGGGGAATATCATGCGTAAATTCGTAACCGCGACAGCGGCAATGGCCGTGGCAATGTCTCTGGCAGCTTGCAGTACGCAGCCCGGCGAAAGCACCGATGCCGGCGGCGAGGGCGAACAGCTCTACAGCGACCCCGATGCCGGTGCGCTGACGGGCCTCACCACCGCCATGGTGCGCAATGCCGCTGGGCTGGTGACCGAAGGCAAGGTCTATGCGCTGGGCGTGGTGAGCGGGCCGGACACGCCCGTGTGGGGCGAGCGCACCTTCGAAATGCAGATCTTCGACCTTGGCGAGAACGGCCCCAACAAGGTGACCGGACACGACGACCGCGTGGAAACGCACCTGGGCATCGGCACCCAGATCGACGGGCTGGGCCATGTCGGCATCGACGGCGTGCACTACAACGGCGTCCCCAATACCGAGATCATGCGGCCCGACGGGCTGATCCGCTATGGCGCGGAGAACATTCCGCCCATCGCCACGCGCGGCGTGCTGATCGACATGGCCGCCTATCGCGGGGTGGAGGTGAACGAGCCGCTCGATTCCTTCGATGCCGCAGACGTACAGGCCGCAGCGGCGGAACAGGGCGTGACAATCGGCGCGGGCGACGTGGTGCTGTTCCACACCGGCTGGCTCAATCGCATGGACGAGGGCGAGCTGTTCATCAGCCAGGCGCCCGGCATCAATACCGATGCCGCCCAATGGCTGGCAGAACAGGGCGTGGTTGCGGTCGGCTCCGACACCGCGGGTCTTGAGACCAATGCCCCTTACGAGGATGGCGGCGTTCTGCCTGTCCACGCCCTGCTGATCGCCGAGAAGGGCATCTACATTCTCGAAACGGTCGACACCCGTGGCCTTGCTGCGGACGGGGTGAACGAATTCATGTTCGTGCTGGGCGCGCCGCGCCTGCAGGGCAGCGTGCAGGCGATCATCAACCCGGTGGCTATCCGGTAGTCGCGTGAAGCCCGGGGCAGGGCGGGTCCAGCCCCGGGCAGTTCACGGCCGCAGGATCACATCCCCTCGAGCGCCTTGCTGACGAGGATGTTCACCGACACGCGGCGGTTCTGCGCGCGGCCGGCTTCGGTGCTGTTGTCCGCCAGCGGATCGCTTTCGGCCATGCCGGTGGGGGTGAGCATACGCCACGGCTGCCAGCCGCACTGCTGCTGCAGGTGGTTGACCACGCGGCCCGCGCGGCGTTCGCTCAGCACCTGGTTATAGTCCTGGTCACCCACCGAATCGGTGTAGCCCACGACCAGCAGCAGGGCATTGTCGGTTGCTTCGGCCTGGCGCGCGGCATTGCACAGTTCGCGCTCACCAAAGGGAGTCAGCTCCCAGCGTCCGGTGTCGAAATAGACATTGGTCGTGCTCACGACATTATATTGGTCGATATTGGCGACCCGGCCACGCAGCGCTTCGGTGGCGGCGGCGTTTTCCTCGATCGCCTCTTCGTTCATGGTAAAGCGCTGGTCAGTGCCGTTGCGGATCATTTCCGCGGTTTCAAGATCATCGTCGCTGAAGCGGATGCTGCTGGCGATGAGGGCACCCTCCCACTGCACCGTCTTGACGTTGACCGGCAGGCCGTTGAGCAGCGCATCCGCGCCCAGCTCGGTGCGGCCAAGGCCAAGGAATCCGCCGCGTGCCCTGATTTCGGTGGTGTCGGCAATGATCACCGTCTGCGCCTGTCCGCCCGGCATCCGCACTTGCATCTGGCGCCCGCTACGGGCGGAAATGATGCCCTCAAGCTCGGGTCCTTCGACAAGACCGGAAAGGTCAGTCGGCAGCGATCCGTAGACATTGATGTTCTCTTCGACAGCTGCTGCCGTGGTGGCAGCGGCAGGCTCCAGTTCCTGTGCGGACAAGCTGGCCGGCGCTGCCACGGCCAGCATGGCCAACAGGGGAAGGGCCGTGGCCCGTTTGGAATTGATACGCATTACGATAGTCCTCCAGATTGCGACCGCCGCTTCCGTAATCTTGCGGCTTTCCTTCGACAGCCTTTGAAAAGGTCTGCCATAAATCCCTAAATCCTTGATACAAAAGGATTGCACAATTTCGTTCACGATACTTGTGAACGCCTGTCAAAAACTGCCTGTTCAGGGTTACCTGTCGCGCAGATGAACGTATCCGGCGTTATCGTCAAATTTGCAGGTCATTCGAGCGCGACGTGCGATGAGCCGTTGTGGATGGCGCAAGGCGGCTGGCAATCCGGAGAATCGCCGGAAGCGGCGCAACGCTAGCCCAGCCGTTCCAGATTGGCGCGGCTAGACGCTCACCAGACCGCTGGCTACGGCCAGGCCGAGGAAGGCGAGGAAGCCCATGGAGTCCGTAATCATCGTTACGAACACGCTGCTGGCCACCGCCGGGTCCTGGTCGAGCCGCTCGAAGGCGACCGGCACCAATACGCCCGCCATGCCCGAAACAATGATGTTGATCACCATGGCCGCAGCGATCACACCACCCAGTTGCGGGGTGAAGATCAGTGCGGTGGCAATACCGATCAGCAGGGCGATGGTCGCCCCGTTCATCAGCGCCACCTTCAGCTCGCGCAGCACCAGGCGGCGCGTGTTGGACTTGGTCAGTTGGTTCATGGCGATGGCGCGAACGGTCACCGCCATGGTCTGGGTGCCGGCATTGCCGCCGATGCTGGCGACGATCGGCATCAGCACGGCCAGCGCCACCAATTGCTCGATTGCGGCGCCGAAGAAGGCGATGATCGCGCTGGCGACCACGGCGGTGCCCAGGTTCGCCACAAGCCAGCGCACGCGCGCGGAATAGGCATCGCGCAGCGGCTCGTTGATGTCGCCTTCGCCCGCGCCGGACAGCAGCAGCGTATCCTCGCCCGCTTCCTCGGAAATGATGTGCACGATGTCGTCGACGGTCAGCTGGCCCACTAGCCGTCCGTTCTCGTCCACCACGGCGGCGGAGATGAGGGCGTATTTCTGGAACCGCAGCGCCACCTCTTCCTGGTCCATGTCGACCGGGATCAGCGTCTGGTCACGCTTCATCACGTCGGTTATCCTGACGCTGCGCGGCGTGCGCAGGATCCACGAGAGCTGGCAGGTGCCCACCGGATGGAAGCGGTGATCGACCACGAAGACTTCCCAGAACTCGGTGGTCAGGCCATCCTCGCTGCGCAGGTAGTCGATCAGGTCGCCCACGGTCATGGAATCGGGCACCGCCACCAGTTCGCGCTGCATCAGGCGACCGGCGGATTCCTCGGGATAGGCGAGCGCGGTCTCGATCACCGCGCGATCTTCCGCCTGCACCTCGGCCAGGATGGCGCGCTGGTCGCCTTCGTCGAGGTCCTCGATCAGCTGGACGGCATCGTCGGTATCGAGCTGGCCGACGATCTCGGCCACGGCCTCGGGCGGCAGCGCCTCGATCATGTCCTCGCGCACGTAATCGTTGAGCTCGGCCACCACCTCGCTGCTCATCAGGTCGGTGATGGCAGCCGCAAGTTCGGCGCGATCGTCGCGGTCGAGCAGTTCGAACAGGTCGGCGATATCGGCCGGGTGCAGCGGCTCTACCAGGTCGTAGGTGCTGTCTTCATTGTCGTCGCGCAGGCTCTCGCGCACCTGCCGTACGAATTCGGGCTTCAGCCGGTTCTCCTCGTCGAACTGCTCGCCTTCACCCTGGACGGGTGTTTCGGCGTCGTGTTCGTGGAGATCGGTTTCGGCCATGTCTTGGCGGTCTATGCACTATGGCTACAAAAGCAAGGCGCACCCGCAAGGTGGCCGTGACTTTGTCGATCCAATCCTCTAACCCGCCCCCAAATTCTGAAGGAGACCAATTCATGGCCGATGAGAAACTGACTTTCACCCTCGACTGCGGCGATGGCAAGGGCGGCGACGTCGTCATCAAACTGCGCCCCGATGTTGCCCCTAATCATGTGGCGCGCATTACCGAGCTGGCGAAGGAAGGATTCTATGACGGCGTGGTGTTTCACCGCGTGATTCCCGGCTTCATGGCGCAGGGTGGCGATCCCACCGGCACCGGCATGAGCGGATCGGACAAGCCCGACCTCAAGCAGGAGTTCAACAACGTGCCGCACGTGCGCGGCGTGTGTTCCATGGCCCGCACGCAGGATCCGAACAGCGCCAACTCGCAGTTCTTCATCTGTTTCGACGATGCCCGCTTCCTCGATAACCAGTACACCGTCTGGGGCGAGGTGGAGAGCGGCATGGAACATATCGACGCACTGCCCAAGGGCGAGCCGCCCGCTGCACCGGGCAAGATCGTGAAGGCTACTGTCGCCTGATTGAATGGTGCCTGATGTGAAAAGGGGCGCCCGTTGCGGCGCCCCTTTTTCGTTCAGCCCTCGTCGGGCGTTACGTCGCGGTTGGCGATCAGCCATTGGCCATCCACGCGCACCACCTCGTCACGCCCGCGCCCTGCGGCCAGCAGTTGCGGGGAATTGGCACCCGGGGAACCGCGCGTGACAGTCTGCCAGTAGTAGTTCACCACGGCGCTGTCGGGCCCGGTGAAGTCGATGGTCTGGTTGGCCATGAAGTGGTGCAGGTCGGGCGCATCGGGGCCACGGTTCTCGGCCATGCCGGTCACCATGGCGCGCAGGCCATCGCGGCCACTGGTGCCCATGAAGGTGCCATCTTCGGTAAAGACAGAGGCGTAGGCATCGGCATCCCAGCTGTCGATCGCGCGGACATAGCGCCACATCAGGTCCTCGATTGCGGCGCGGGCCTGCTCCTCATCCTCCGGCGCGGCAGCGGGGGCGGCTGGCGTCCCGGGAAGCGTGGCGGGATCCCAGTGCTGGTCGGCCTTGCCGTCGACAAAGCGCCAGGTATCGAACCAGGTCGTGGTATAGGTATCGCTCATGTCGCCAGCGACATAGGGCACGATCCGGCGGGTGAGGATGGTGACGTAGTCATCCTCAGCGATCACCGCGACCACGGCGTTGGGGTCTTCCGAACTCAGCGCCGGGCACGGCTCGATCGGCTCGACCCCGGCGACTTCTGTGAAGTAGTAGATCACGCCCTCCAGGCCTGATGCGGCGACAGGGTTGTGCTGGATATAGGCGTCGGTCAGCCAGTTGCCGGCATCGGCCCAGTGCCCGCACTTCAGCAGTTCGCGCTGGATGTGCAGCGCTGCCTGCTTGTTGCGGTGTAGAACCGGATCGTCATCGACGAACAGGCTTTCGGGATCGGGATGGCCCACCACCGGTTCGTTCAGCGCGCGCATCTGCGCGGCGGCGGGGGTGGCAAGAGCAACCGCAGCGGTGGCGGCAAACAGAGTGGCAAGTTTCATCAGGCAATTCTCCCTCGATTGACCCAAGTCTTGTTGACTTTGCCCGAGGATGCCCGATTTCCCCGCTGTATGCTAGAGGCCTAGAGCCCCGCCTGCACCAGCCAATCGTGGAAGATCCGCACCGGTCGTGCCTCGAGGTCGGCCGGGCGGCAGACGAACCAGTAGGAATAGGGGCTCTGCACTTCGACGTCGAACAGCTTGGCGAGGCGTGGATCGTGGTTCCGCGCCATGTGGTCGTCGTGCATCATGGCGATGCCCATGCCCTGCGCTGCCGCTTCCAGGATCAGCTGACCGGAATCGTAGTGATCGATGGCAGCGGGTTGCAGCTTTTCCAGCCCCAGCGCCGCCTTCCACGCATCGAAGCTCAGCGGCATGTCGGTGTGGAGCAGGAAGGTCTGCTTTTCCAGCGCGTGGATATCGGGGCTCTCGCCCAGCTCCTCCACCAGCTGCCGGTTGGCGATGGCGTGGACGGTGTTGTGATCAAGCTGCACCGAATAGAATGACTTGTCGGGCTGCACCATCAGGCCGATAGCAGCATCCAGCGTATCGCCCACACGGTCGATCAGGTGTGGGCCAGTGTCGATGTCGAGGTGCAGGCGCGGATGCGCGGCGCGCAGTTCGTTGAGGCGCGGAAACAGTCGCTGCGTACCGAACAGCGGCATCACGCCCAGCCGCAGCCGCAGCAGTTGCAGGTTCTCGCTCTGCGCTTCCACCGCTGCCGCCAGCGATTCCAGGTGCGGCGCCACGGCATCATAGAACTGCCGCCCCTCATCGGTCAGCTTCATGGTCTGGCCCGAGCGCGAGAACAGCTTGCGTCCGGTGAAGCTTTCAAGGTTGCTGATTCGCCGTGAAAGCGCCGAGGGGCTGAGGCCCAGCTCGTTCGCTGCCGAGCGCGCCGATCCCAGGCGGACGACGCGGATGAAGGCTTCGAGGGCACGCAGGGGCGGGAGGCGGCGCATGCGGTTACTGTCCGGAGAAAAATTGTCTCTGTCGAGACCAAATTGGCCGTGTCATGCACATTTTTGCCGCATTGCAGCAAGAATTCGGGCTTGCGACGGGATCGACGTCACGCGTCCGTCGGCTCTGCTTGTTTTTCCGGGCTATGCAGGCGCAGGCGGGTGACGTGGGTTTCATCGCCCGCAGTCACTTCGATGCGCCATCCGCTGGGGTGCGTGAGCACGGTGCCGGGCTGCGGCACTTCCTCGGCCAGCACGAAGGCAAGGCCGCCCAGCGTGTCGACGGCTTCCTCGACTTCCGCCAGGGCTGGGTCGCCAACCACTTCGGCCACGTCCTCCAGCTCGGCGCTGGCATCGGCATCCCAGATGCCTTCGCCTACCGCCACGACCTGCTCCACCGGAGCCTCGTCGTGCTCGTCCTCGATTTCGCCGACGATTTCCTCGACTAGGTCCTCGATAGTGATGATGCCGTCGGTACCGGAGAATTCATCGACCACGATGGCCAGGTGCACGCGGCGAGAGCGCATGTCGGCCAGCACGTCCAGCGCGCCGCGTGCCTGCGGCACGTAGAGCGGCTGGCGCATCATCACCGTCCAGTCTGCCGGCGGCTGCTTGCCGCTGGCGAGATAGGCGAACACGTCCTTCAGGTGCATCATGCCGATCACGTCGTCCAACTGATCGCGATAGACGGGCATGCGGCTGATGCCGTGTTCGGCGAACAGCGCGACCATCTCGTCCCACGGCACGCTGGCTTCGACGGCGATGATTTCCTTGCGCGGGATCGCCACGTCGTCCGCATCGTGCTCGCTGAAGTGCAGCAGGTTGCGCAGCATGGTCAGCTCGACCGGGGACAGGTCTCCGGTAGAAGGCTGCTCGCCGCCGCTGGCAGCTTCGCCTTCATGCTCGTCGATGGCTTCTTCCAGCTGTGCGCGCAGGCTGGTGTCGCCCTGGTCTTCGAACAGGCCGCGGATCGCGTTCCACAATCCGCCCCCCTGGGTATTGGCCTGGGTATTGGCGCTACTACTCTCCGATTCTCCGGTTTGGGAATCGTCCGTTCTGTCGTTCTCGGGCATTGCCCTGTTGTTTCCCCGTTCAGGATGTGATGTCGCTATATGGGTCGTCGATACCCAAAAGTGCAAGCGCCTTGACTTCGAGGGCCTCCATTTTGTCGGCCTCCTCCTCGGAAATCTCGTGATCGTGGCCAGCCAGGTGCAGCAGGCCGTGCAGGATCAGGTGCGCGGCGTGGCTTTCCAGCGCAACGCCCTTGGCCTGTGCCTCGCGCGCGCAGGTTTCCTGGGCGAGGGCGATATCGCCCAGCATTTCTGGCGGGCCTTCGTCCGGGTCGAGATGCACAAGGTCTGTGCGTTCGAGCATGGGAAAGCTCAGCACGTTGGTGGGCTTGTCGCGCTGGCGCCAATCGCGATTGAGTTCGTGGACTTCGGCATCGGAAGTGAACAGCAGGCTGGTGACGAGGCGGGGATTGGCCAGTTCCGGTGCGACAGCTTGCGCCGCTTCGGCCACGCGCTGCGCCAATGCGGCCCAATCTCCCCTGGGCCAGGGGTCTTCGATATCGATTTCCAGCTCCACCGGGTCAATCCGTCCAGGTCAATCCGCGTGCCCGCGTCCCTCGGCGGGGCCTTCATAGGCTTCAACGATGCGGCCCACGATCGGGTGGCGCACCACGTCGGCGCTGGTGAAGCGGGTGACGCCGATGCCTTCCAGCCCCTCCACGCGGGTAACCGCATCGGCAAGGCCGCTCATCGAATTCCCGCCGGGAATGTCCACCTGCTTGGGGTCTCCGCACACCACCATGCGGCTGTTCTGGCCGAAGCGGGTGAGGAACATCTTCATCTGTTCGCGGGTGGTGTTCTGCGCCTCGTCAAGGATCACGAAGGCATCGGCCAGCGTGCGCCCGCGCATGAAGGCGATCGGCGCGATCTCGATCTCGCCGCTGGCGATGCGCCGGTCCACCTGTTCGGGCGGCATGCAATCGTACAATGCGTCGTACAGTGGGCGCAGGTAAGGATCGACCTTCTCCTTCATGTCGCCCGGCAGGAAGCCCAGCCGTTCACCCGCCTCCACCGCGGGGCGCGAGAGGATCAGGCGCTGCACGCTGCCGGTGATCAGCTGACTGACGGCCTGCGCCACGGCCAGATAGGTCTTGCCCGTGCCCGCCGGGCCCAGCGCAAAGATCAGGTCGCGGCTGGCCAGCTGGCGCATGTAGTCGGCTTGTGCGGCGCTGCGCGGAGTGATGGTCTTCTTGCGCGTGCGGATCATGATCGGCGGGCCCTTGGCCTTGCCGGTGATGATCCCATCCAGCGTGGGCTCGTCCGCCATGGTGATCAGCGCATCGATCACGCCGGCATCCACCTCCTCGCCGGTTAGCAGCTTTTCGTGCAGCTTCACCAGCACGTCGCGCGCGCGGGCCACGTCGTCCTCTGCGCCTTCGATGGAAACCCTGTCCCCGCGCGCGGCGATATAGACGCCGAGGCGGTTCTCTATCTGCACGAGGTTGGCGTCGAATTCTCCGAACAGCGCGCCCAGCGCGGCCTGTTCATCGAAGGAGACCTCTACCCGGGCGCGGCGTGAGGCATCGCGACGTTCTTCCGGGTGGGCGATCGTGGCGGCATGTTCGCCGACGTCACGGTGTGGTTTGCGGGCCATGCGGGCTTGGCGATTCCTTTCGCACTTGGTGTGGTTGAAGATAGGCTTCGGCTGCGCGCTGGCAAGACGCGCGGGTCGATATGGCGGTGGAAAGTAGCAAAGCGGTCACATTTGCGGTAAGGCCAAGCCCGTGAAAACACGCGTCCTCGCCTTGATGCCGCCGGCTTTCGCTTTGGTGCTTCCCGCCGTTGCCGTCGCACAGGAAACCCCGCCCGCAGCCGTAGATATCGTGGTCGAGGGAGAGGCGCTAAAAGAGCCTGCCGAAGTGCGCGCGCGGCGGTCAGGGCTGACCCGATTCGACGCCGCCTATCTGGAAGCGCTCTACAGCCTGCCTCCCAACGCGCCCGCGCTGCGCCTGGCGGGCGCTGTGGCGCGGGCTTACGAGGAGGCCGAATAGTCGTAGTGCATCCATTTCCAGCCATGGGAGACCTGCCATGAAGTCCAGCCGGTTTGCTCTTGCCACTTGCGGTCTTGCCCTGTCGGTCTGTTCTGGGGGCGAGGAAGCGCCCGCCGAAAACGAAACTGCCATGGCGGAGGCGACCGAGGCCGAGGCTGCCGCAGACACGGCGGCAGCGTCGGGCGAAGAGGATATCCAGCACTATCTGCTGCAAACCTACCCTGACGCTGCGCTCATGCGCTATGCCCTGGCCTGGCACGATCTGGATGGCGACGGCGCGGACGAGGCGGTCGTCCACCTCGTCTCGCCTTTCTATTGCGGGACAGGGGGCTGCAACACGCTGGTGCTGACGCCCGCCGGACCGATGTGGCGCGAAGTGGCCAATATCAGCGTTTCGCGCACGCCCATCGGCGTTGCTGAAAGTTCCACCAACGGCTGGCAGGACCTGACTGTGGCGATCGGCGGCGGCGGCGGTGAAGCTGGCACGGCGCTGCTGAAGTTCGACGGCGAGGCCTATCCCGCGAACCCGACAGTCGCTCCGGCGGAGATGACAGATAGTGCCGGGACTGAACTGATAGCCGAAGAACCGGAGTTCGTGTCGCTGGAAGCGGGTGCCCCGTCAGGCGACTGACGTTGCCGGCTCGAGAACGCGGCCCTTGAGCGAATTTGGCCCCGCCTCGGCCAGTTCCACCCGCACCATGTCGCCAATCGTCGCATCGCCATCGAAGAACACCGATTGCAGCCATGGCGACTTGCCCAGCCATTGCCCGGCGTGCTTGCCCTTGCGTTCAATCAGAACGTCGCAGGTGCGCCCGACACTCGCCCGGTTGAAGGCATACTGGTCGCGGTTGAGGTGGGCCTGGAGACGCTGGAGGCGCTCGTCCATCACTTCAGGCGCGATGTGGCCATCCATGCTGGCGGCGGGCGTGCCTGGGCGGGCGGAATATTTGAAGCTGAAGGCTTGCGCGTATCCCACCGTATCGACCACGCGCAGCGTCTCTTCAAACTCGGCTTCGGTCTCGCCCGGGAAGCCGACGATGAAATCGCCCGACAGGGCAATGTCGGGCCGCGCTTCGCGGAAGCGGTCCAGCAGCCTGAGATAGCTTTCCACCGTGTGGCTGCGGTTCATCGCCTTCAACACCCGGTCAGATCCGCTCTGGACCGGCAGGTGGAGGTAGGGCATCAGCTTCTCCACTTCGCCATGCGCGGCGATCAGGCCGTCAGTCACGTCATTGGGGTGGCTGGTGGTGTAGCGGATGCGCCCAAGGTCCGGCAGCTTTGCAAGTTCGCGGATCAGCCCGTCGAGGCCAATCGCATGGCCCCCGGCATCTTCGCCTGTCCACGCGTTGACATTCTGCCCCAGCAGCGTGATCTCGCGTGCGCCGGCGTCGACCAGTTTCGCGGCTTCATCGACCAGGTCATTGAATGAACGTGAGATTTCTGCACCGCGGGTATAGGGCACCACGCAATAGGTGCAGAACTTGTCGCATCCTTCCTGCACCGTCAGGAACGCCGTGGGCGCCACCTTACGCCGCTTGGGCAATGCGGCAAACTTGGCGTCCTCGGGCATGTCGGTGTCGGTGCTGCGTTCGCCCTTCACCGCGCGCTCCAGCATGTCGGGCAGGCGGTGATAGGCCTGCGGGCCAACCACCATGCCCACCGCCGGCGCGCGCGCCATGATTTCCTCGCCCTCGGCCTGCGCCACGCAGCCGGCCACCGCAATCATTGGTTTCTTGCCTGCTTCGGCGCCTGACTTCACGATGCGCCCGATGTCGGAGTAGACCTTCTCGGTCGCCTTCTCGCGAATGTGGCAGGTGTTGAGCACGACAAGGTCCGCGTCCTCGCCATCGGGCGCGGGCGTGATACCTTGAGCCTCCAGCAATTCGGCCATGCGCTCGCCATCATAGACGTTCATCTGGCAGCCGAAGCTCTTGACCCTGTAGGTCCTGGGAGTGGTGGTCGGTTTCATGAGGAAGCGGCCCCTACAGCAAATGCCGCGCGGGGTGAAGACTCCGGTGCCGTGCCCGGTGCCCCGGCAGCTACCTGACTATCTTGCCGATCGCTTCCCGCGCCGCTGCCGTGATCGTCTTGCGGTTGGTGAGATCGTCCCCCGCAACGGGCGGCAGGAAGTGCACGTCCACCCGCACCGGGCGCAGGCGGGCAAGAATGCGTTTGAAATTGTCGAGGCCCGGTTCCTCGCCCACCCAGCTTACCTCGGGCACGTCTTCGTAGACGAGCGCCACCGGCTGCACGACGGCGCCCTCGGGCAACGGCTCCAGCGCGCCCAGCAGGCTCGACTTGAAGGCGATGATAGAAGTGCCGTCGCTGGTCGTGCCTTCGGGAAACAGTGTCAGGGTGCCGCCATGGTCCATGGCTTCCTTGATGGCCTGGGTCTGGTTGCCGACGTCGGCGCGCTTGTGGCGGGCGACGAAGACCGTTTCATTCATGTCGCACAGCCATTTCAGGAAGCCGAACTGCGTCAGCCCGTCATGGGCGATAAAGGCGGAATTGGCAGCATGCGAGAGTGCGGGAATATCCAGCCAGCTGACATGGTTGGACAACAGCAGCGCACCGGGCACGCGCTTGCCGTGGCGACGCAGGGAAATGCCTGCAATCGCCCCCACTCCGGACAGGAATACGCGCGGCCACATCCGGTCGAGCCCGACGAGCTTCCACAGATAATGAAATGGAATGCAGAGCAGCAGCAACAGGACCATCAGTACCAGCCGAAAGCCAATCAGCAGATAGGCGGGCAGGGCGATGCGCCTTTGTTGGGGTGCCACCGCCTGCGCCAAGACCGGCCTCAGCCCTTGTCTTCGCGGTCGATGCGCACGCCGTAGAGTTCCATGCGATGGTCGACCAAGCGATAGCCCAGCTTCTCCGCGATCTGCTTTTGCAGGGCTTCCAGCTCGGGATCGACGAATTCCACTACCTTGCCGGTCTCCACGTCGATCAGGTGATCGTGGTGCGCCTCGGGCGCGGCTTCGTAGCGGGCGCGGCCATCGCCGAAATCGTGGCGATCGAGGATGCCTGCCTCCTCGAACAGGCGCACAGTCCGATAGACCGTGGCGATGGAGATCTTGGGATCGATGGCTGAAGCGCGCTCGTGCACCTTCTCCACGTCGGGATGGTCGGTGCTTTCCGACAATACCTTGGCAATCACACGCCGCTGGTCGGTGATGCGCAGGCCGCGCTCTGCACAAAGGGCTTCAAGATCGATCTGCTGGTGCAAGGTATGTCCCGGGCAAAATGAAAACGCCCCGCAGCCATAAAGGCGCGAGGCGTTTCACTCAAGCATGGGCGTTAGGCCGTCACCAGATGCCTAGCTGGCTTTCTTGCGACCACGTTTCTGGCCGGGCTTGCGGCCCAGGCCAATCTTCTTCGCCAGTTCGCGGCGCTTGTTGGCATAATCCGGCGCGACCATCGGATAGTCGGCAGGCAGGTTCCAGCGCTCGCGATATTCGTCGGGGGTCAGACCGTGGTCGGTCATAAGGTGACGCTTGAGCATCTTCATCTTCTTGCCGTCTTCCAGGCAGACGAGGTGATCGCTCTTTACCGAGGCACGCACCGAAACGGCAGGCTCGGGGCGGGCTTCCGCCTCTTCCTCCGCACCCAGGCCAGCCAGAGCGCCGTAGACGTTCTGGATCAGGGAGGGGAGTGTTTCGCCGTCGACATTGTTGTTCGCGACATGAGCGGTCACGATATCTGCCGTCAGCGTGATCAGCATTTCGTTTACGCCGTTTTCAGTATTGTCCATTTGTACCTCTGCGTTTTCGGACCCGGTTATTGCACTGTCCTCTTTTTACGGGACAGATGAACCGCATTTACGCCTTTGCAGCCTGTTCACAAGCGCCACAATCAAGAAATAGCGGAAAATCGAGATCTAAATACTAATAGCGAACTATTGTTTCGGTATGGTTGTATTTTTCAAACAATATCTTTTGCAAAAGTAATCGCATCCAATGGTCCGGCAACAGCACCGCGATAATAGCCCTTGCGTTGGCCGATCTTTTCGAAACCGAATGCGCGATAGAGATGTTCGGCGGGGTTGCCGTCGCGCATCTCCAGGAACACGCGGGCGGCGCCGCGCCCGCGGGCGCGGGCGATCACTTCGCGCAGCAATTGCTTGCCCACGCCTTGCCCCCGAAAGGCCGGGCGCACCGCGATCAGCAACACTTCCTCTTCGTCGAGCACCTGCCGCGTGAGGGCAAAGCCGGTGACCCTGTCAGGATCGACATCGCGCGTGCCATCGGGGTCGATCAGGGTGAAGAAGACGTTGCGCAAGGTCAGCGAATCCGCCACCTGCCGCCGCGTCCATGCCTCGCCGTAGCGGGCATCGAAAGCCTCTTCCATCACCGCCATGATGGCATCCAGCGCGTCGGTCATGCGCCATCCCGCCCTTGTCTGGCCCGCATCGGCGTTGCATCCGGGCCGCGCCCGTAGATCGGCGTCAGATCGCGGCGCAGGCGAGTCTCGTGCAGCAGGTGGGCGTAGCCCGCATCGGGCAGCAGGTCGAGCGCCAGCCGCCCGTCATCCAGCAGGTCTGCCAGCGCCTGCGCCTTGCTGCCCACGATCACGTGGTGCCGCGCGGCCTTGGCAGCTTCGTCGGGCGGCAACGAGCGCACCTCGTCCTCGGCGCTGGCATCGGCCGCAAAGTTCTGGATGAAGTATTCGCCGTGCCCGCCGTTCATGCACACGGTGACGGCGCGGGGCTGGGGCTGCCAGCTGCGCGCGCGCACCAGTTCCAGCGTGGGGTAGCCCAGCACCTGCGCACCCCAGGCCAGCCCGAGCGCGCGGGCGGCAGCCAGGCCGATGCGCACGCCGGTGAAGCTGCCCGGGCCAAGCGAGACGAGAATGCGGTCCGCACGCCCCTTGTCTGGCAGTTCGGCGATCATCGGCACCAGCCGTTCTGCATGGCCGCGCCCGATCGTCTCGCAGCGGCCATCGACCAGCTTCGCGCCGTCGAACAGCGCTGCCGAGCAGGCCTCGGTCGCACATTCTATTGCAAGTGTCTTCACCCGCTCCGGTTAGGGGCGTCTTCGGGTCAGATCAATCGGTTGAAGCTGTCGAATTCGGGGCGCGGGCTTCTGCCATGCAGGCTGGCGCGGTCGCCATAGCCGATGGAACAGATGAAATTGCTGCGCCAGCGCGGCTGGTCGGCCAGGAAATCGGCATCCACGGCCGCATTGTCGAAGCCCGACATCGGGCCGCAATCGAGGCCCAGCGAACGCGCTGCCAGCATCAGGTAGGCACCTTGCAGGCTGCCGTTGCGCAGCGCGTGCTCGGCGCGACCTTCCTCGTCGCCGTCGAACCAGCTCTTGGCGTCGGTATGCGGGAACAACCACGGCAACTGCTCGTGGAAATCCAGATCGTGGGCGATGATCACGCAAATCGGGGCAGAGGTAATCTTGTCGTGGTTGCCTTCCATCGCGTGCGCCGCCAGCCGTGCCTTTGCCTCGGTAGACTTGCACCAGATGAAGCGTGCGGGCTGCTGGTTGGCGGAGGTGGGGGCCATCTTCAGCAGTTCGTAGATCGCGTGGATCTGCGCGTCCGATACGCCTCTGTCCTGCCAGCGGCTGAAACTGCGGGCTTCGCGGAACAGCGTGTCGAGCGCCGAATCGGAGAGGCTCTGGCTCACGACGCTCTCCTCAGGCTGCGCGCACTTCGGACACTTCGGGCACGTAATGCTTCAGCAGCCCCTCGATGCCGTGCTTCAGCGTGGCGGTGGAGCTGGGGCAGCCCGAACAGGCACCCTGCATCTGCAGGTAAACCACGCCCGAGCGGAAGCCGCGGTAGCGGATATCGCCGCCGTCGTTGGCCACGGCGGGCCGCACGCGGGTTTCGATCAGTTCCTTGATCTGGGCGACGATTTCCTCGGTGCCTTCGTCATCGCCGATATCGCCCTCGTCATCCTCTGCCGGAACCGCAAGGCCGCTGGCATCGCCGCCGGCGAACAACGGGGCCTCGGACACGAAATGGTCGAGCAGTACGGCCACCACCTGCGGTTTCAGGTTAGGCCATTGCGCGCCCGGCGCGGCGGTGACAGACACGAAATCGCTGCCGAAGAACACCCCGGATACTTCGCCAGTATCGAACAGCGCCTGTGCCAGCGGGCTGGCCTCGGCCTCTTCCGGGCTGGCGAAATCGCGGGTGCCAGAAGGCATGACGGTCCGGCCAGGCAGGAATTTCAGCGTGGCGGGGTTGGGCGTGGTTTCGGTCTCGATGAACATGGAAGGCGATGTAGGGACGAGGCGCCTTCGGGGCAAGACTGGCAAACGGACAGGTAGCGCAAAGCCATGTTCCGCACTATTCACGCTTGCTTCATAGCTTGCTGGCCTAAAGAGGCACCATGACCTTCCTTTCGCGCGCCGCTCGCGCTCTCCTGCCCCTCGTTCTGCTCGTGCCCGTACCGGCGCTGGCGCAGTTCAACTGCACGATCCCCGCGACGCAGGCAGACGCCCCGCAATATGCCGAGCCCGACGACCCGTGGATCTATCGCGGCACTGATATTCCCATTGATGAGCAGTGGCTGTTCGGCGAGCTGCCCAACGGCGTGCGCTATGCCGTGCGCGAGAACGGCGTGCCGCCGTGCCAGATGAGCCTGCGCATCGCCATCGATGCCGGCTCTATCCACGAGCGCGAGGAAGAACGCGGCTTTGCTCACCTCGTCGAACACCTGGTGTTCCGCGAATCGGTCTATTTCGGCCCGGGCGAGGCGATTCCGCATTTCCAGCGCCAGGGTGCGGCCCTGGGCAACGATACCAATGCCACCACCAGCCCGACGCAGACCGTCTACAAGCTGGACCTGCCGGGCGCCACGCGCACCAGCATGGACGAGGCTGTGCGCCTGTTCACCGGCATGGTGACGCAGCCGAACCTGTCGGCGCGCAACGTCGCCACCGATGTGCCGATCGTCCTGGCCGAACGGCGCGAGCGCGCTGGCCCTGCGCGCCGGGTCCAGGAAGCGACGACGGCCACTTTCTTCGCCGGGCAGCGCCTTGCCAACCGCAGCCCCATCGGCACGGTGGAAACGCTGGAAGGCGCCACCGCCGAGGCCGTGCAGGCCTTTCACAAGCGCTGGTATCGCCCGGAAAACGCCACCGTGGTGCTGGTCGGCGATGCCGACGTGCGCGTCCTAGCCGCGATGGTGGAACGCCATTTCGCCGACTGGCAGGGGGAAGGGCCGGTCGAGCCTGCGCCCGATTTCGGTGATCCCGTCGCCCCGCCGGGGGCAGCTCCCGACAATCCCGTGGGCGAGGTGAACGTGATCGTCGAACCCGGCCAGACCCGCGCGCTTACCTTCGCCGTGATGCGCCCGTGGGTGCAGGTGGTCGACAACCTCGAATACAACCGCCGCAACCTGCTGTTGCAGGTGGCCGCCGCCATCGTGAACCGGCGGCTGGAAAATGCCGCACGCGCCGGGGGCAGCTACCTTGGTGCGCAGGTCGGGCGCAGCAAGGTGAGTCGCAGCGTGGACGGCACTTTCGTCTCCGTCACCCCGCTGGGAGAAAACTGGGAAGCCGCGCTGGCAGACGTTCGCGGCGTGATCGCCGATGCGCTGGATCATCCCCCCAGCCAGGCCGAGATCGACCAGGCGGTGTCGCTGTTCGACGTCGCCTTCGTCGACATGGTGGAACAGTCGCGCATCCAGGCTGGTTCGCAGCTGGCGGATTCGATCCCCCAGGCAGTTGACATTCGCGAGGCCGTGGCGAGCCCTGAAACCTTCCTCGAAGTGTTCCGCTCGATCAGCCCGCGGTTCACGCCCGAACAGGTGCTGGAAGCCACGCAGGAGCTGTTCAACGGCGAGGTGATCCGCGCCATCATGCTCACCCCGGAAGCGCACGGCAACGAGGCCGGGCAGCTGCGCGCCGCGCTGGAGGCCCCGGCCGTCGCCATTGCTGACGCGCGCGACGATGCCGAAGCCATTGACTTTGCCGACCTGCCGCCGATCGGCGAGCCAACCCTGCCCAGCGTGCGAGAGCCGCTGGGCGTGCTCGATGTCGAACAACTGACTTTCAACAACGGCGTGCGCGCGCTGCTGTTCAGCCGCGACAACGAGCCTGGCCGCGTCACCGTGCGCGTGCGCTTCGGCGCGGGCTGGCGCGGGTTCGAGGATGACGAGGCCGCCTATGCCCACCTTGCCCCGATGGCGCTGGTGAACTCGGGCGTCGGCCCGCTGGACCAGAACGATCTCGACCGCGCGGCGGCCGGCAGCAAGCTGGGCTTCGACTTCCGCATCGATGATGGCGCCTTCGTGTTCGAAGGACTGACCAGGCAGGAAGACCTTGCCGCGCAGCTCTATCTCTTCGCTGCCAAATTGCAGATGCCCGGCTGGGACCCGGCACCGTTCGAGCGCGCCAAGGCCAGCGCGCTGCTGGGCTATGACTCCTACGGCCGCGATCCCAACGGCGTGCTTAATCGCGATCTCGACTACCTGCTGCGCGACCACGATCCGCGCTTCGAAACGCCCACGCCGGAGATGATTCGCGACGCATCGGCAGAGGGGTTCCGCCGCACTTGGTCGCGCCTGCTTTCGCAAGGACCGGTAGAAGTGGCGGTGTTTGGCGATATCGACCGCGAAGCGACGATCGAGGCGCTGGCAGGCACCTTCGGCGCCATCGACCCGCGCCGGCCGCTTGCGCCCGAAGTGGCCAATCGCCCGCTGGCGTTCCCCGACATCGGCAGTCCGCCCGTGCGGCTGGTGCACGAAGGCGACCCTGACCAGGCCGCCGCAGTCATCGCCTGGCCCACGGCAGGCGGGTCCGAAGGGCTGGTGCAGAGCCGCAAGCTCGACCTGCTGGCGCAGATCTTCTCGATTCGCCTGCTCGATGGCCTGCGCGAACAGGCGGGCGCGGCCTATTCGCCCTTCGTAACTTCCAACTGGCCGCTCGATACCGATACCGGCGGGTTGATCTTCGCGCTGGTGCAGCTCGATCCCGCGCTGGTGCCGGCCTTCTTCGACGAGGCCGAGGCCATTGCCGCCGACCTTGCCGAGAACGGCCCAACGCCCGACGAGCTGGCCCGTGTGGTGGAGCCGGTGCGCCAGCGTATCGAACGTGCCAGCACCGGGCATACCTTCTGGCTCAACCAGTTGCAGGGTGCCACTTTCGATCCCAACCGAGCAGTTTACCTGCAATCGTTGTACCGCGACTATGCCGATGCCACGCCGCAGGAAGTGCAGGCGCTGGCCCAGCGGTATCTCGTTTCGCGACCCGGTTTGCGCATCTCGGTGCTGCCCGATCCGGCAGGTGGCGGGACTGCGGCGATGACCGCTGGCAGGTAGGGCCTCGGGCAGGCAGGGAAGGCGCGGTTACCGTTTCGCAAGTAACCTTTGCGCCAGCCCGCGCTGCGCTGTAGGAGCGGCGCGTCCCCGACAAACTGGATTTTCGGCCCGCTGGGGAACGGGCGCGCATTGACGAGTAGAATAAGTGGCACAGAACTGGACCCCCGATAGCTGGAAGCAGGACCGTTTCATCGCGAAGCACCTGCCCAAATATGAAGACGCTGCCGCCCTGGCCGAGGCGGAAAAGGCGCTGGCCGGGTTTCCGCCGCTGGTGTTTGCCGGCGAAGCGCGCGCGCTGAAGGCTGATCTGGCGCAGGTTGCTGCCGGAGAGGCCTTCCTGGTGCAGGGTGGCGATTGTGCTGAAAGCTTTGCCGAGTTTCACCCCGACAACATCCGCGACACCTTCCGCGTGATCCTGCAGATGGCAGCGGTGCTGACCTTTGCCAGCAAGATGCCGGTGGTGAAAGTGGGCCGCATGGCCGGGCAGTTCGCCAAGCCGCGCAGTTCCGACACGGAAACGCAGGGCGACGTGACGCTGCCGAGCTACTTCGGCGACAACGTGAACGCGATCGAGTTTTCGCCCGAATCGCGCACCAACGATCCGCAGCGCATGTTGCGCGCCTATTCGCAGGCAGCGGCCACGCTGAACCTGCTGCGCGCCTTTGCCGGGGGCGGCTATGCCAACCTGCGCGAAGTGCATCGCTGGACGCTGGAATTCATGGATCGCAGCGCCTGGGCGCGCGAGTTCAAGCAGATCGCCGATCGAATTGGCGAGGCGCTGGACTTCATCGAGGCCTGCGGCGTCGATATCGAAGTCCAGCAGTCGCTCAAGACCGCCACCTTCTACACCAGCCACGAAGCGCTGCTGCTGCCTTACGAACAGGCGCTGACGCGGCAGGATTCGCTGACCGGCGACTGGTATGACACCTCTGCCCACATGCTCTGGATCGGCGATCGCACCCGCTTCATCGATAGCGCCCACGTGGAATTCCTGCGCGGGGTGAACAATCCCATCGGCCTGAAGTGCGGCCCCTCGCTGGAACCCGATGCGCTGCTGCAGATGCTCGACATTCTCAACCCCGCGCGCGAGCCGGGCCGGATCACCCTGATCAGCCGTTTCGGCGCGGGCAAGGTGGAAGAAGGCCTGCCGCCGCTGGTGCGCGCGGTGGCGCGTGAAGGCCATCCGGTGGTGTGGAGCTGCGACCCGATGCACGGCAACGTGATCAAGTCCGACAGCGGCTACAAGACCCGTCCGTTCGACCGCATCCTGTCCGAAGTGCGCGGCTTCTTCGCCGTGCACCGGGCCGAGGGCACCCATGCCGGCGGCATCCACGTGGAAATGACCGGGCAGGACGTGACCGAATGCACCGGCGGTTCCGTCGCCATCACCGATGCTGGCCTCGCCGATCGGTATCACACCCATTGCGATCCGCGCCTCAACGCCGCGCAGGCGCTGGAACTGTCGTTCCTGCTGGCCGAAATGATCAACCTTGAGCTGGGCGAAGCACGCCAGGACGCGGCCTGATCGTTCCCTGGGCCTAGGGCCTAATCCCTAGGGCAGCTGTCGAGCCTGCCTTACCAAGGCGCACTACATCCCTTTCACGATAGAAAGGGGTGTACCTTTGCGCGACTTGCGCTTCCTTCGCGAACCGCTGCTGGCGGGGGTGGCCTGGGCCATGCTGGCGCTCGGCAGCCTTGCCCTGCGCGATCATCTGGGCGCGGTGCTGTTGTTGTGGGCGCCTTCGGGCGTGACGGTGGCAGCCTTCCTCGCCACGCGGCGCAGCGGCTGGATCACCTTGTCGGCAGTGCTGCTGCCGATTCAGGCCCTCACCGTGTGGCTGGTGGGTACTCCTGTCGAGCAGGCCTTTGTCTATTCCGTCGCCAGCCTGATCCAGTCGCTGATTGCCGCACAACTGGGGATCATGGCGCTGGGCGGGCGGCGCAAGGTGCCTGATCGCTTTCGCCATGTGGTGGGCCTGTTCCTGGCCGCCGTGCTGGGCTCGCTGGCGGGTGCGTTGGTGGCCATTCCCTTCCGCGCCGAGCAAACGCTGGCCGAATTCGCCTGGTGGTTCCTGGCCAATGTGCTGGGGATCCTCACGCTCAGCCCGCTGCTGCTGCTTGCGCGGCAGATGCTGGGCATCGGGCCAAGGGTGCAGCGGTTCGCCTTCGAGCGTTCGCTGGTGCCGTTCCTGCTGGGCGGTGCGCTGCTGGCGCTGGTGGCCTTGCAGGTGGCCCAAGTGACGCTGATGCCGCTGCTGGTGGCCGGGATCGTCCTCGCCACGGTGCGCTATGGCCAGCAGGCCAGCCTGCTGCTGATCCTGATCTATGCTGCGATTGCCACCGGATTGAGCGTGCTGACAGGCTCGCCCATGCCCTCCCTCGACATGCCGCCAGCGCAGGCCACGCTGGTGCTGCAAAGCTGGTTGTTGACCATGCTGGCAACGGTGCTGCCGGTCGCTGCAATGCTGCTGAAGCGGCAGGAACTGCAGCGCGAATTGCTGGAGCGCAATGCGCAGATGCAGCAGAGCCTGATGATGTTCAACCTGGCGGAGGAAACCGCCACCATCGGGCGCTGGCGGCTTAACCTTGTAGACGGAACGCAGGACTGGTCGCCCAAGATGCTGGAGATGAATGGCCTGTCGCGCAGCCTTGCGCCCGATCCGGGCGACGTACGTGGGCGGCTGTCTGATGGCGGCGAGGAGCTGTTCCGCCAGATCGCCCGCCATCGCGACACGCAGGATACCTACAGCTTCACCTATCGCATCCGCCCCTCGCATCAGCTGGAGCGCGTGCTGCGCATGGCGATGCGCAACGAATTCGACCGCTACGGCCAGCGCGTGGCCGTGTTCGGCGTGGCCATGGACGTGACCGAGCAGGTCCGGCGCGAGGAAGCGCTCGACAATGCCCGGGGTCGCGCCATGCGGCTGGCCGCCGAAGCGCAGAAGCTCGCCAATACCGACCCGCTGACCGCGCTGCCCAACCGTCGCTGTACTTTCGACCGACTGGAATCGATGATCGTTGTGGCAGAGAATTGCGGCAGCCCGTTGAGCGCTATCCTGTTCGACATCGACCATTTCAAGAGCGTCAACGACACCTATGGCCACGGTGTGGGTGACGCGGTGCTGCAGCAGGTTGCCGACATGGCGCGCGGCCAGTCGCGCCGGGGCGATATCGTCGGGCGCATCGGTGGCGAGGAATTCGTGTGGCTTGTGGCGGGGATGCCCGGCCAGACCGTGCGCCAGCTGGCAGAGCGGCTACGCGCTGCGGTGGAACAAGGCCTGAAGGGCTCTCGGCTGCCGAAGGTCACCGTCAGCGTGGGCCTTGCGCATTTTCGCCCCGGGGACACTTGCGAATGTCTGCTGGCCCGCGCCGACACCGCACTTTATGAAGCCAAGGGCAGCGGTCGCAACCGGGTGCAACGCGCGGCCTAGGCCATTTTGGCCGGGAATTTGTTCACAGAACGGGGTTTCAATCGGAAACCCGATGCGTCATTCATGCGTAGGACCTAGGAAATCCACTTCCGGGAGAGGGCCTTGCCCCAAGCCATTACGCGCCCACCAAACGCCTCGAGCCCGCCATCGCTGGAACAGCGCTATGCCGCCACGCGCAGCCTGACTGAAGACCTGCTGAAGCCGCTGAGCGAAGCCGATGCCACGATCCAGTCGATGGAAGATGCCTCGCCCGCCAAATGGCACGCAGGCCACACCACCTGGTTCTGGGAAACCTTCCTGCTGCGCGACCACTTGCCGGGCTATCGCCTGCATGACGAACGCTGGCCATTCCTGTTCAACTCCTATTACGAGGCTGAAGGCGAACGCCTGCTACGTCGCCAGCGCGGACTGATCACCCGCCCCACGCTGGCCGAGGTGCTCGACTGGCGCGCCCATGTGGACGAGGCGATGCAGCCGCTGCTGGACGAGGAACGCCTGGCCGACCTCATCGAACTTGGCATTGCCCACGAGCAGCAGCACATCGAACTGCTGCTGACCGACATAAAACATGCGCTGTGGAAGAACCCGTTGGGCCCGGCCATTTGGGAGGCGCCGCCAGCGGGGCAAGCTAGGCAGGACGACGGCTGGCTCGTCCATCCGGGTGGTGTGGCCCGCATGGGGCACAAGTCCGGCAGCTTTGCCTTTGACAACGAAGGCCCCGCGCACCGCGTGCTGCTGGAGCCTTTTGCAGTGTCACGGCGGCTGGTGACCAATGGCGAGTGGGCTGAGTTTATCGCCGATGGCGGGTACAAGGATCATCGCCTGTGGCTGTCCGACGCCTGGGCGTGGCTGCAGCGCCGCAACATCACCGCGCCGCTTTACTGGCGCCGGGAGGAGCACTTCACCCACAGCGGTTGGCAAGAGCGTGATCCGCACGCGCCGGTGGCACACATCTCCTATTACGAAGCCGATGCCTATGCCTCTTGGGCGGGCTGCCGGCTGCCGACCGAGTTCGAATGGGAAGCCATTGCCCGCGGGCAGGATGCGCCCGAAAGCGACCTGCGGTTCGATGCAGCAGCGGGCAACCAGCTCGATGACGCATCTCCGCCGCTTCCGCTCGGGACGGGCGAGCTGTTCGGCGATGTATGGCAGTTCACCCGCTCGGCATACCTGCCATACCCGCGCTTCAAGCCTGCCGAGGGCGCGGTGGGCGAATACAATGGCAAGTTCATGGCGGGCCAATGGGTGTTGAAAGGCGCCAGCTGCGCCACTGTGCGCGGCCATTCGCGGGCTAGCTATCGCAATTTCTTCTATCCCCAGCAGCGCTGGCAATTCACCGGCCTCAGGCTGGCAAAGGACATCTGATGCCCAAGACCGAAGGTATTCAGCTCGTCGATCTCGACGAGGACGGGGTCGACCGTGCATTTCGCGCTGACGTGCTGGCGGGCCTGAAGCAGGCGCAGAAGGCGATCCCCGCGCGCTGGCTGTATGACGATGCGGGGTCCCAGTTGTTCGAGGATATCACCCGGCTGGAGGAATATTATCCAACCCGCGCGGAAACCGAGATTCTCGAGACGCGCGGGGCGGAATTTGCCGCGGCGGTCGGGCCGGGCCGCGCGGTGGTGGAATTCGGCAGCGGCTCCTCGGGAAAGACGCCGCTGCTGCTGAAAGCCATCGATCCTGGCGCCTATGTGCCGCTGGATATCTCGGGCGATTTCCTGCGCGCCTCTGCGGCGGACCTGGCCGCCAAGTTTCCCGGCCTGCCGGTCTATCCGGTGGAGGCGGACTTTACCCGTCGCGTGGAACTGCCGGGCGAAGTGGCCGACATGCCCAAGCTCGGCTTCTTCTCGGGCTCCACCATCGGCAACATGGTGCCGCGCACGGCGGTGGACCTGCTGCGCGAGATGCGAAAGACGCTAGGCACCGATGCGCAGCTGCTGATCGGCATGGACCTGATCAAGGATGCCGCGGTGCTGAAGGCCGCCTATGACGATGCGAAAGGCGTGACGGCCGAGTTCAACCTGAACCTGCTGCGCCGCATCAATCGCGAGCTGGACGGCACGATCCCGGTCGAGCAGTTCCACCACGAAGCGCGCTGGAACGACACCTTCGCCCGGATCGAAATGCACGCCGTGGCCGGGGCGGATGTCAGCTTCGGCGTGGCGGGAGAGGAGTTCGCGATGCAGGCGGGCGAGACGATCCACACCGAAAACAGCCACAAGTTCGACCTGCGCAGTTCCAACATGCTGCTGCTGGCCGGGCACTGGACCCCCACCGCGCGCTGGACCGACGCGGCTGGCCGGTTCTCGGTGGTGCTGGCCAGGGCCACCATCCCGCGCGCCGCGCCCTAGGTCCCGGTTCGCAAAATCGAAGGATTGGCCTTATATGGCGTTCATGGACGCATCCGCCATCTTTGAGCAGCTTGCGCTGATGATCCGCGAGATCCCGCAATCGGGCCTGCTGATGGCCGCCGTGGCGGCGATGGTGGGCGGTGTGCTGGGATCGATCCTGCTGCCGCGCGTGCCGGCGTTGGGGCGCTTGCTGCGTTTTGGCAGCACCTTTGTGCTGATGGCGATCCTGGTGTTGGTGGTGCTGCAGCTCTCGCGCCTCGATCCGCGTTTCTCCATGGCCGTGCCCGAACTGGGCCTGCCCGCACAGGTAGTGGAAGGCGACGAGACGCGCGTCCCCCTCTCGCGCGACGGGCATTACTGGCTGCAGGCAGAGGTGAATGGCCATAGCGTGCCCTTCCTGGTGGATACCGGGGCAACGCTGACAGCCGTGAGCGAGGAGACGGCCGAAGCCGCTGGACTGGAAGCGCGCGACGGCGGATTGCCGATCCGCCTGCAGACCGCCAACGGCACGGTGGCCGCGCATCTCACCAATATCGACAGCTTGCGCTTCGGCAATGTCGCGGCCAGTGGTCTCGATGCGGTGATCGCGCCGGGGCTGGGGGAGACCAACGTCATCGGCATGAACCTGCTGTCGCGCCTTGCCAGCGTGCGCATCGAACAGGGCGAACTGATCCTTGTGCCAAACGATCCGGTTGAGCCGCTTCGTCCAGCCGATTGATCGGCAGATTGACGCGAGGCCCGGGCTAGGTCAGTCTCCCGCTCGAGGGAGAGACAATGGTGGGTGAGGCGACCGGGGCTACGCGGTTCGACGTGGCCAAATTCATTGACGAGAGACCCATCGGAACGCGCGAGATCGCGACTCTGGTGATCGTATCCGCCGTGTTGTTCATGGACGGGTTCGACATGTATTTCCTCGGCAAGATCCTGCCCGCCATCGCCGAAGGGCTTGGCGGCGTTTCCGAGGACATGGTGCCGGTGGTGAATCACCAGCAGATCGGCATGGCCATCGGCGCCTTCCTGATGCCCCCGCTGGCAGACCGGATCGGGCGCAAGCCGGTGCTGGGGCTGTGCCTGGCGGTGTTCGGCGCACTTACCTTGTGGGCGGCCTTTTCCACCGGCTTCCAGATGCTGGCCATGCTACGCGGCGTTGCCGGGATATTCTTCTCCGCCTTGCTGCCCATCGGCCTTGCCCTGCTATCCGAAAGCACGCCCAGGCGTCGCCGCTCGCTGTTCATGGCGATCGCGCTGGTGTGCTTTTCGGGCGGCAACCTGGGCAGCGGGATCATGGTCAACCAGTTCCTTGACGAGCTGGGCTGGCAGGGTTTCTTCATTGTTGGCGGGGTGGTGCCGTTGGCGGCGCTGGTGCTGCTGCTGTTCATTCCCGAGAGCCTGTCTTTCCGGGTGAACCGCAATGCCAGCGATCCACGCATCGCCAGGGAGCTGCGCAAGCGCGACCCGTCTGTCGAAATTCCCGAAGGTGCGACATTCTACCTCGGCGACCAGGCGGAGGTGTCGAAGTACGGGCCGCTCGCCATGTTCGGCTCACGCTATCGTATCCAGACGATCCTGCTGTTTGCGCTGTGCTTCTTCAGCCTCGGCAACATTGCCGTGCTGGCCAACTACCTCGCCACTTTCATGTACGAATTTGCCGATCTCTCGCTGGAGACCTTCGCCTTCTACATGATCATCGGCTATTTCGGCGGCGCCTCCGGCACGCTGGTGATGGGCTGGCTGATGGACCGGATGAACCCCTACTGGTTGATCACCGGCTACTTCGTGATCGATGCCGTGGCGATTTACTCGCTCGGACAGATCCCGCCACAGCTGGCCGTGGCCTTCGTCACCGCGCTGGTGGTGTGGAACTTCGCGCAGGTTGGCGGGCAGACCGGGATCAACAACCTGGCAACGCTCAGCTATCCGCCGGAAATGCGTTCGAGCGGCATCGGCTGGGCGGGCGGCTTCGGGCGGCTGGGCGGCATCGTCTTCCCGGCGCTGGGCGGCCTGGCGCTGGCGGCTGCCTTGCCGCTGGACATGATCCTTGGCCTCACCGCGATCCCTGCGCTGGTGATTGCCGCGCTGGTGTTCGCTCTGGGCGTGGTGAATGGCGGGGTGATCGGCGGGCGGCAGATTGCCAGGGAAGCCTAGCCGAGCGGCTGCACCAGTTCGATCTCGTGCCCATCGGGAGCCTTGAGCAGCGAGACAATCACTCCACCGACATCGGTGGGCGGCATCACTTCCTCGGCTCCACTGGCAATCGCGTGCGCCTGGCTGGCGGCGATATCGGCCACCACCAGCCCCAGCGGTCCGTGGCCCGGCCCCACCGGTTGCGGGGCGCGGGGCTTGGGCTCCACCAGCATCAGCTGCGGCCCGCTTTCCATTTGTCCGGGCAGCGCCATGATGTTCTCGCGAAAGGCCTCCACGTCATAGGAATTGGTGACGGCAAAGCCGAAGGCCGCCTGCCAGAATGCGGTTGCGGCTTCGAGGTCGCCGGTGTGCAGCTTCATGAAGGCAAGGCGCGCGGTGGGTATGGCCATGGTTGTCTCTCCCTTGCGGCGGGACTGTGGCGGGCGCTTTTGTGTTTTGCAATTCCTGCCGCGCTGGGGCAGGGGCGCTACCCATGATGCGTCGCGCGCTACAGAACACCGGCTGGCTGATGGGCGCGCGCGGAATTAATGCCGTGCTCAGTCTCGTCTACCTGGCGCTGGCCACGCGCGAGCTGGGGCCGGAGCGTTTTGGCCTGTTCGTGATCGCCTTTACCTTCGCCCAGTTGGTGGTGGGTTTCTCCAGCTTCCAGACCTGGCAGTCGATCATCCGCTGGGGGCAGGACGAGGACGGCCGCAAGACCGCGACCGGATTTGCGCTGGCGCTGGACGGGGTGACGATCCTTGTCGGGACCATCATTGCCGCACTGGTGCTGGGCTTTGCGGGCGACTGGCTGCTGTTGCCTGAAAAGATGCGCTTTCCCACTTTCCTGTTCACCGTGGCATCGCTGCTGGCGATCCGCTCCACACCCACTGGTCTGCTGCGCCTGCACGACCGCTATGCCCGCGCGGCGCTGGCCGATGCCACTACCAGCATTGTGCGGGTGATCGGCGCAGTAGTGGTCATCTTCACCCATCCCTCAATCCAGAGTTTCCTGATCGTATGGGGTGTGGCGGAACTGGCGACGGCCGCGATGTACTGGCGCCTTGCCGCGCGGACCGAACCCATCCATTTCTCGCGCATCAGCCTCACGCGCCTGCCCCGCGAACGCCACCGGGCGGGCGAGAAGGTGTGGCATTTCGTGATCGGCACCAGCCTGACAGGAATGCTGGCAATCACAAGCCGCCAGCTGCTGGTGCTGCTGACCGGCGTGTTCGGCGGCCCGGCGCTGGCGGGTATCTACCGCGTTGCCTCGCAATTGGGCGAGGGGCTGCTGAAGCTGGCTCAGGCCCTGCTGCGCGCGGTCTACCCCGAACTGGTGCGCAATCCCGACAACGCGCGGATGCTGGTGCGCCGATTGACCCGCATCGCTGCTATCACCGGGGTGATCGTGGTGGCCCTGGGCCTGCTTGGCGGCCACTGGCTGATCTTGGCGATTGCGGGCAGCGACTATTTGCCTGCCTACTGGCCGATGATCGTGCTGGCTGCCGCCGCATCGCTGGAACTGGTCAGCGCCAGTCTGGAGGCTTTGCTGGTGGCGCGCGGGCGGGCGATCGCCAATTTCCTGATCCGCGCCGTGCCCCTTGCGGCGGGGCTGATCGCGCTGCCGTGGCTGCTTGACTGGCTGGGCGCGGCAGGTGCTGCGCTGGTGGTGCTGGGTTCCAGTCTGGTGAGCGTGGCCGGTTTCGCGCTAACGGCGAAGCGGACAAGCTAGGGAAATATCGCCAGGGTGGCAGGGATCGAACCTGCGCCACCCGCACACGCCGGGCATGTTTCCGCAGGAAATCTGGCTGGGGTGGCAGGGATCGAACCTGCGAATGTCGGTACCAAAAACCGATGCCTTACCACTTGGCTACACCCCAGCAGGTGGGCGCCCATATAGCTCGCCGCGCGCGCGGCGCAACCCGTGCCGTTCGCCCATCCGCGTTACACGTCGGCGCGCTTCCTGACGGGATCGAACAGGCTGTGATCCTCCACCGCGTCAAAATCGGCGGCGCTGTGGCGTTCGGGCATGGCCTGCGTGTTCACCAGCCGTCCGCGAATGGCCGCGGGACGGGCATCGATTTCCTTCACCCAGCGCCCGACGTGTTCGTATTCGTCCAGCGACAGGAAGATGTCGCAGCGGTTGTAGGCCCCGTGATAAAGGTTCCCCAGCCATGGATAGGCGGCGATATCGGCAATGCTCAGGTCGTCGCCGGCAAGGAAGCGGGTCTTCGCCAGCTGTTGGTCCGCAACGTCGAAGATGCGCTTGGTCTCCATCGCATAGCGATCGATCGGATAGCGATAGCGTTCGGGCGCGTAGACGTAGAAATGGCCGAAGCCGCCGCCGATAAACGGCGCCGTGCCCACCTGCCAATTGAGCCAGCTGAGCACTTCGGCCCGCGCCGGGTTCACCTTGGGCAGCAGGTAGTCGAACTTCTCCGCCAGGTGCTGCAGGATCGCGCCGCTCTCGAACACCCGGAAGGGAGTGTCGCCCGACTGGTCCAGCAACGCCGGAATTTTCGAGTTGGGGTTCAGCTCGACAAAGCCCGACCAGAACTGGTCGCCTTCGAAGATCCTGATCATCCAGGCGTCATACTCGGCTTCCGAAAAGCCTGCCTCCAGCAGCTCCTCGAACATGATCGTCACCTTCACCCCGTTGGGCGTGCCCAGCGAATAGAGCTGGAAAGGATGCTCGCCGTGCGGCAGGTCCTTCTGCTTGCGGGCGCCCGCCGTCGGTCGGTTGACGCTGGCGAACTGGCCGCCGCTTTCCGCAGGCTGCCAGACTTTGGGCGGGGTGTAGGTGTCGGACATGGGCGGCTCTCCTGAAACGGGTCTGTTGGCGCGCTCAATAGGTTTCAGCTCGGTGTGCCGCAAGCAAGGCTTGGTTGGGCCTGCGTAAAGCTGCGCTTGGGGCCTCGCGTTTGCACATCCGGCCCATCTGTGCGCATACTGCCCGCTACAGGGTCTGCATCGGGTCGCATAAGACGGGGGGTCTTATCGCGAGCATGTCGCCTGACGGCAAATTCATCCTGGCACAGTCCAGCCGCCTGCGGTTGTTCACGCTGTTCATCCTTTACGTGGCACAAGGCGTGCCTATCGGCCTTTTCTGGACCGCCATCCCGGCGTGGATGGCCGCCAACGGCGCGAGCGCGGGCGACATCGGCTATGTGCTGGGGCTCACCGCGCTGCCGTGGACGCTGAAGCTGGTGAACGGCTTCATCATGGATCGCTACACCTTCATGGCCATGGGGCGGCGGCGGGCGTGGATCGCTGGCGCCCAGTGCCTGATGATCGCTTTGCTGCTGGCCTGTGCCTTCTTGCAGCCAGGCGTGAAGGACGTGCTCCTGCTGGGCGTGGCCGGCTTCGTCGTGAACATGGCCACCACTTTCCAGGACGTGGCGGTGGACGGCCTTGCTGTCGACATCATGGAGGAAGACGAACGCGCCCGCGCCAGCGGCATGATGTTCGGCGGGCAATATATCGGCATCGCTGCCGCCACCGGCATCACTGGCATGGCGATTGCCGCTTTCGGCCCTTCTGCGGCCTACCTGCTGGCCGCTGGCTTCATTGCCGTGATCACCTTCTACGTGCTGTTCCTGCGCGAGCGGGAAGGGGAACGCCGCCTGCCATGGGGCAAGGGAGAGGCGCACCGGCGCAACCGCGAAATCCACCTCGGCGAATGGTGGCCGATCCTGAAGAACACCTTCAAATCGCTGATCCTGCCTGCCAGCCTGCTGTGGCTGCCGGTGCTGCTGGTGCGCGGGTTTCACTACGGCATGTTCACCGCAATCACTCCGATGATGGGCGCGAACTACGTCGGCTGGGACGAGGCGGCGATCACCGCGACGGCGGGCATGGCGCAGCTGCTGGCGGGCATTCTTGGCCTGACGCTGGGCGGCTGGCTGGGCGATCGCTTCGGCGCGAAACGCACCACCATCGCCTTCTTCGCGCTGTACATGGTATTCAGCGCCACCATGCTGGCGAGCCAGGCGATGTGGAGCGACAGCCGCTACTTCATGTTCTTCATCTACGGCTGGTTCGCGCTCGACATCATGCTCACCGTGGCGGCGCTGCCGATCTCGATGCGGCTGTGCGATGCCAGCGTCGCGGCGACGCAGTTCACGCTGTACATGGCCTGTTCCAACCTTGGCATCACGCTGGGCGCGACAGTGTTTGGCCTCTCCGACCGGCTTGGCGGGCTGCCGAGCATGTTCGGCGTGGTGATTGCGCTGCATTTCGTGGGGCTGATGGTGATGCTGCTGGCGAATTTCCCGCGCCGCGCGGGGTACAAGGAGGTGGCCAAGGTGCTGGCCGAATCTCCGGGACCGGCGCCGCGGGTGAATTAGGGGCGGAGAAGGTGAGCCACCACGAAATTGTCACATGGAGTCTTAAAGGCGTAACATTGGTGCTGTTGGGGCAGGGTGATGAAGAACGTCGCCCTCCTTGCCAGCGCTTGTGTCCTGGCGGTTGCTCCGGCCAGTGCCCTTGCCGGGGACCTGTCGGGCACCGTGCGAGATTCCGCGGCCAGCCCCGTGGCGGGCGCGACGGTGACGATCCCCGCGCTGGGCCTGTCCACCACCACCGATGCCGAGGGTGTCTATCGCTTCGAAGGGCTGCGCGCGGGCGAGCATCGCGTGGCCGTGGAGCTGGCTGACGACGCGCGTCAGTTCACCAGCGTCCAAGTGCCGGAAACGGGCGAGGCGACGCGCAACGTGTTCCTCTATTCACGTGCTGCGCTAAACCATGCCCGCGACGGCCTGAACCCGGTAGAGGCCATGCTGGCCGACATGCTGATGGCGCAGGCGTGGGACGAAGCCAGCGAGATGACCGCGCAGGCGGAATCGCGCGAAATACTGGCCTTGCCCGATTTCGCTGGCTGACCTGCGAGCCTAGCCCAGCATCTCCACACGATCGATACGCGCGGCCTGGCCGTGCAGCGTGCCCGCCGCATCGCGCAGGTTCCAGATCACCGCATCGACAATGCGAAAGCGGGTGCCGTCAGCTGCCACGCGCACACCGGAGTAGCCGGTCACCACGTCCTTCGCTTCCAGTCGGGCAAGCATGTCGGCGCGTTCCTCGCGCGCGTCGGGTTGTGCCGAAAGGTAGGACGGCAGGCCGATCATCGTTGACGCCGTGCGCTTGAACAGGCCCAGCGTTCGCGCGTTGGCGTAGAAGAATTCGGGCGGAACGCGCGTATCATGCGCCAGCACGGCATAGGGGGCGGTCCACAGGGCTTCGGCATTGGCGGCCAGCGGCTGGTCGGTGACGCGGCGATAGCTGTCCAGCAGCAGCACCAGCCGGTCTCCGGCGCTTTTGCGCGTCAGTGTTTCGTCGCTGTTCACCATGGCCCTGCGATAGACCCATGCGCCGCCGGGCGCAAAGCCAGCTGTTGGCGTGACTCCTCAAGGTCACTCGGCTAGATGCCTGCGCCTGTTACCAAGTGAAGGAATTCCCCCCCATGCGCCGCGCCCTGATCGCCCTTTGCCTTGCCACCGCTCCGCTCGCCCTGCTGGCGGCTTGCTCGCCAGCCACCGAGCAGGCAGGCGAGGGTGGCTATGACATGGCCGCCAGCCGTGCCAGCATTGCCGAAGTGGAGATGGCGCCGGACACCAGCTACCTGACGGATGAGGAGCGGCAGGTGGTCAACCTGCTGATCGAGGCTTCCGGCTACATGGACCAGATCTACCTGCGCCAGCGTGGTGCTGACTTGCCGAGCTTGCTCGCCGAGATTGAAGCCAGCGGCGACGCCGACGTGCTCGACATGTTCGACCGCAATTTCGGCCCGTGGGATTCGGTGGCGGACAACCATCCATTCTACGGCGATGCCGAATGGCCTGAAGGAGCAGGGTTCTACCCCGCAGACCTGACGCGCGAGGAGTTCGACGCGTACCTGGCAGCCCATCCGGACGAGGCTGAGGCGCTGATGAGCCCCTACACCGTGGTGCGGCGCGATCCGGACATGCACGATGGCGCGGGCGGCTTCGTTGCCGTGCCCTACAGCATGGAATATGCCGAGTTCCTCGCACCCGCCGCCGACCTGCTGCGGCAGGCTGCTGCAATCACCACCAACGAAAGCCTCAAGCGCTTTCTCAACCTGCGCGCCGACAGCTTCCTGAGCGACGACTATTTCGAAAGCGAGATGGCGTGGATGGACTTGGAAGGCACTCCCATCGAAGTCGCCATTGGCCCGTACGAAGTCTACACCGATCGCCTCTACGGCACCAAGACCGCCTTCGAGAGCTTCGTCACGCTGAAGAACCCCGAGGAAAGCGTCGCGCTGGATCGCTATGTCGGCTACCTGCGTGATATGGAGGGCAACCTTCCCATCGATCCGCAACATCACAATTTCACGCGCGGCTTTGAAAGCCCCATCGCGGTGGCAGACCAGGTGCACGGCGGCGGCGACAATGTGCCGGGCGTGCAGACCATTGCCTTCAACCTGCCCAATGACGAGCGCGTGCGTGAAGCCAAGGGCGCGAAGAAGGTGATCCTGGCCAACGTGCTGGGGGCAAAGTTCGACATGATCCTCGATCCCATCGCCGACGTAGTGCTGTCGCAGGAACAGGCCGCGCTGGTCAGCCGCAAGTACATGCAGCTGTTCACCCTGTTCCACGAACTCAGCCACTCGCTGGGGCCAGGCACGATCACCGTCGACGGGCGCGAGACCACGGTGAACGCCGAACTGCGCGAACAGTATTCGGCGCTGGAGGAAAGCAAGGCCGATGTCATGGGCATCTACAACCTGCTCTACATGATGGAGCGCGGCGAACTGCCAACTGCCGAAAAGAGCGAACTGCTGGCGACCTATGTCGCGGGCCTGTTCCGCTCGATGCGGTTCGGCATCGAGGAAGCCCACGGCAAGGGCGCGGCGGCGCAATATGGCTACCTGCTCAACTATGGCGCCTTCAGCTGGGACTCAGGCGCAGGCCACTACGCGATCGACGAGGAGCGGCTGGTAAGCGGCATCACACAGCTGCTGCGCACTGAGCTGATGCTGCAGGCCACCGGCGACTACGAGGGCACCATCGCTTTCTTCGAAGAGTATGCCCATCTCGACGAACACGCCGAAGCGGTGATCGCGGGGATGGGAGATATCCCGGTGGACATCCGCCCGCTCTATCCTGACAGCATTTGAGAGGATTGCGGCGAGCTATCTGATTGCAAGATTTCCGAAAATCCTCCGCACGATATGCTCAAGCCGATGATCGGTGGCAGCTTCCAGCCTGGAAATGGCCAATTCGCTTGAGACACGATCGACAATGTAACTATCCGGCAACGTGGGGAAGTGGGGCCACACTTTCACAAGCGAAGAATTCGCTTGGGAGGAAAACGTGAGGCCAGCAAGGCTCGAGGTCATCGACATTCATCGATCTTTTGGTGCAAGGCCCGTGCTCAACGGCCTTTCCCTGACGGTGAATGCGGGCGAAGCGGTCGGTCTGTTCGGGCGCGATGGCGCGGGCAAGACTGTCACCTTCAATTGCATCCTGGGAATCCTGAAGCCCGATTCCGGCCGCATCATGCTCAACGGCCGCGATATCTCGCGGCTGCCATTCTATCGCCGCGCCATCATGGGACTGGGCTACCTGCCCGAACAGCCATCGATCTTTCGCGGTCTGACAGTCACGCAGAACATCATGGCGATGCTGGAGGTGGTGGAACCAGTCCGGGACGTGCGCCACCAGCGTCTGGAAGAATTGCTCAGGGACATGAACATTGCGCATTTGCGTGACGCCTCGGCCACGTCGCTTTCGGGTGGGGAACGCCGGCGGTGCGAGGTCGCCCGGGCTCTTGCCCTTCGCCCCTCCTTCATCCTCCTCGACGAACCATTTGCCGGCATCGATCCGCTGACGATCGGCAGCATCAAGGCCATCATTCGCGACTTCAAGCAGCGCGGAATCGGCGTACTGCTGACCGATCAGAACATTCCCGAAATTGTGGAGGTGATCGATCGCGCCTATCTTATTGAAGACGGCGTGAGTTCCTTCAGCGGCACGCCCGATGAGATGCTGCACAACCAGCACGTGATTGCGCGATATCTGGGCCACTGGGATCGCAACTAGTGCAAGTCGGGATGGAGACGGCGGGACCAGAGGCCATTCCTGCCCGGCAGCTTGCCGCGCGCAAGCACGCTCTGGCACCGCCGCAATCCGCCCGCTAAAGGGCGGCGCATGACCAGTCCGTCCCCCGCCGACAATGCGCCGATCTGCGTGGCCGCGCTCTATCGCTTTGCTAGGTTCGAGGACCCGGCTTCCTTGCGCGCGCCCTTGCTGGCGGTGTGTCAGGAGGAAGGCATCAAGGGCACGCTGCTGTTGGCGAAGGAAGGGATCAACGGCACGATAGCGGGGACGCACAAGGGCATCGCGAAGGTGCTTGAGCATGTCCGCACCCTGCCGGGTTGCGCCGATATCGAGGTGAAGTTTTCGGGCGCTGTCGAGATGCCCTTCCACCGCATGAAGGTGCGGCTGAAGCGCGAGATCGTGACGATGGGTGAGGGCGATCTCGACCCCGCCAGCAACGCCGGCATCTATGTCGAGCCCGAGGACTGGAACGACCTGATTGCCGACCCTGACACCATCGTGATCGACACGCGCAACGACTACGAGGTGGCGGTCGGCCAGTTCGAAGGCGCGATCGACCCCAAGACCGCCACCTTCCGCGATTTTCCTGCGTGGTTCCGTGCCGAGCGCGAGCGGTTGCTGGGCGAGGGCAAGACGCCCAGGGTGGCCATGTACTGCACCGGCGGCATCCGCTGCGAGAAGAGCACCGCCTTCCTCAAGGCCGAAGGGGTTGAAGAGGTCTATCATCTCAACGGCGGCATCCTGAAATATCTCGAGACCGTGCCCGAGGAACTGAGCCTGTGGCGCGGTGAGTGCTTCGTGTTCGACCAGCGCGTGACCGTGGGCCACGGTCTCGCCATGGGCAGCTACCAACTGTGCTTTGCTTGCCGCCGCCCGGTCAGCGCGGACGATCTCAAGTCGCCGCTGTACGAGGAAGGCGTGAGTTGTCCTGCCTGTTACGATGAGCGCTCGGACGAACAGCGCGTCGCCTATCGCGAACGGCAGCGGCAGGAGGAACTCGCCGCCGCGCAGGGGCGTGTGCACGTGGGTGCCACGCTGGTCAGCCACGCGGATGCCGATGACGGGTGAGCCCGTCCTCTACAGCTTTCGCCGCTGCCCCTATGCCATGCGCGCACGCGTCGCGCTGGTGGTGAGCGGCACGGCCTGCGAGCTGCGCGAGGTGAAGCTGGCAGACAAGCCGCAGGCCATGCTGGATGCGTCGCCCAAGGGCACGGTGCCGGTGCTGGTACTGCCCGATGGAACGGTGATCGAGGAGAGCATCGACGTGATGCACTGGGCGCTTGCCCGCAACGATCCAGAGGGCTGGCTGGAGCGCGACGATGCGGAGCTGATCGCCCGCAACGATGGCCCGTTCAAGCACGCGCTCGACCGCTATAAATACCCCAACCGCTACGACGACTGCGACCCGCTGCCACACCGCGAGGCGGGACTGGCCTTCCTGCGAGAGCTGGATGCGCGGATCGGCGTGCAGGGCCAGCTGTGCGGTGCGCGGCGCGGGCTGGCCGATGCGGCGATCTTTCCTTTCGTGCGCCAGTTCGCCAACCACGACCGCAAGTGGTTCGATGCGCAGGACCTGCCGCACCTGCACCCGTGGCTGGCAGGGCATCTGGACTCGCCGCTATTCGCCACGGTGATGCGGCGCGAGAAGCCGTGGCAGCCTGGCGACGCGCCGATCGCCTTGGCGCTTCCGGGCTAGGGCAGAGCCAGCCTAAGTTCGCCAATGTCGAACAGCAGGCTGCCGGCCATCATCGATAGCAGCCCCAGGAGCAGCAGCGCCCACAAGGCAAGGACTCCACCGGTCATGCGCCAGCTTTTGGGGGAAGGCCCTGGAACAGGAAGGTGGCGATGCCGGCAATGTTCACGCAGACCAGATTGACCGTGAAAAGAAAGAACGCGTTTGCGCCCTCTGTCGGATAGCCCGCGCCGAAATAGATGCCCGAGGCGGACAGCGGTGGTACCAGCGCCACGGCGATCATCACGCCCACCAGCGCAGCGGATGCCCCGCGACTGAAGGCAAGCACGCCCGCCGCCCCGCAAGCCAGTGCCAAGGTGACGTCCGCTGGCTGCACCAGCGTGCGGTTGTGGAGTTCGGGCACCAGCGGATCTATGGCGACGATCATGCCCAGCAGCCATCCGGCAAGGATCGCCAGCATGCAGCCTACCACCATTGTCCGCAAGGCCTGCCAGCCCAGTTGCCTGTTGCCTACGGTAGCGGCCAGCGCCATGCCCATGGTGGGCCCCAGCAGGGGAGCGATGATCATGGCGCCGATCACCACGGCCGTCTGTCCGCTGCGCATCCCCAGCCCGGCGATGATGGCGGAAAGCGTCACTGTCAGCAGGTAGGAGGTGGAGATGTGCAGGCTCTCCTCGATGTCGTCGTAGATTTCGTCCGTGCTCAACCGGTCGCGGCTGAAGAAGCGCTCCAATGCGGTTGGTGGCTTGATTTCGCCTGCCAGCAGCAGTTCGGTTTCCGGCGTTTCCTCCACCGCTGGCAAGACTGCCTGCAACAGCTCGACATGCGCGGTGAAATCGGGATCGTTCAGGAAGGCGGCCTCCAGCTCATCCAGCAGCCGCTCGGTATAGCGTTGCTGCACGACGCAGGTGTACTTCTCCTGCCCGCCAGGAACGGTCTCGCGCCAGAAGCGGCGGCTGTGCTTGGCAAGGATCGTCTCCAGCTCATTGACCCTTGCCTCGGGCAGGTAGATCTGGACCTTGCGCGCCGCCATCGCCGGTCAGCCTATCCCAACCGCACGACCCAGCCGTGCTTGTCCTCCACCGTGCCGCGCTGGATACCCACCAGCTTTTCGCGTAGCCTGGAAGTCATCTGGCCGGGGCCGCCGCTGCCGATGGTGAATTCGCCGTCGCGGCCGGCCACCTTGCCCACCGCCGTCACCACGGCAGCCGTGCCGCAGGCGAAGGTTTCCACCAGCTTGCCGCTGGCAGCATCGTCGCGCCACTGGTCGATCGAATACATCTCCTCGCGCACGTCCAGCCCCTGTTCGCGGGCAAGGGTGATGATCGAATCGCGGGTGATGCCGGGCAGGATCGTGCCGCGCAGCGGGGGCGTGACCATGCTGCCGTCCTCGAACACGAAGAACAGGTTCATGCCGCCCAGCTCCTCGATCCACTTGCGCTCTGCCGCGTCAAGGAAGACCACCTGGTCGTGCCCATGGGCGAAGGCTTCGCCGGTGGGCACCAGGCTGGCGGCATAGTTGCCGCCGCACTTGGCCGCGCCCGTTCCGCCGGGGGCCGCGCGGGTATATTCGCTGATCCACACCGAAACCGCGGGCGCGCCGGACTTGAAGTAATTGCCGGCAGGGCTGAGGATCACCAGGAACTTGTACTTCGTCGCCGGACGCACGCCCAGAAAGTGCTCGTTGGCGAACATGAACGGACGGATGTAGAGCGAGCCGCCCTCGACCGTCGGGAACCAGTCGGCGTCGGCTTCCACCACGCGTTTCACGGAATCGATGAAAACCTCTTCCGGAATTTCTGGCATGGCAAGCCGCCGGGCACTGGCGTTGAAGCGCTTCGCATTGGCATCGGGCCGGAACAGCGCCATCGATCCGTCCGCCAGCTTGTAGGCCTTCAGCCCCTCGAAGATTTCCTGCGCATAGTGCAGCACGCTGCTGGCTGGGTGCAGCGGAATCGGCTGGCAGGGGCCAAGCGTGGCATTGTGCCATCCTTCGCCCTCGTCATAGTCGATCATCACCATGTGATCGGTGAACACCTTGCCGAAACCGGGGTCGGCAATCAGCGCGTCGCGCTCTGCTGCGGGGACAGGGGCAGGGTGGGGCAAGTGTTCGAAATGCATAGGTCACGCCGATTAGTAGCGGGCGCGGGGCGAGGCAAGAGGATGTCGCTTTACACGGTCGCAGAGCGACCCATTTGGGGCGGGTCAGGATTCGATCAATTCAGCCAGGTGTTGCTGCAGCTCGGTGAGCATTTCCTCGTGCTCGGCATAGGATGCCAGGAAAATGCTGTTGCGGCCCATGTTGTCGAAGGCTTCGTTGAGAAACTGCTGGTTCGCGAGCATGCTTCCGACATCGCACACGGGACGCCAGCGGTAGGCTTCATTGCTCGGTACCGCAGCCCTTGCCGAAGGGTCTGCGTCTGCGGGAACCGCGGTTATCCTGATCGCGTCGGGATGACGGCTATAGAGGCGGTAGAGTTCGTTCGTCCGCTCTTCGTGGTTGGAACGATTGCGTTCGCGAAACAGGATATAGGATCGCAGCATCTGGCGAATCTCTGGATCCTGCAAGCGGTCGAAGCGACCGGTTTCAATCATCTCGTCAAGGATCGGCAGTTCGTCGGAGGGTTTGCGGTAGACGTGCGCGTAGGCAAGTACTTCGCATTCGTTAGCCGTAAGCGGCCGCGCGGGCTCCATTGAGAAGATGACCGGTTGGATGCTGTGCAGCGTATCAACCTTGTTTTGCAGGCTGGCGCGTTCCGCACGCACGGCCTCGATCAGATCACCTGTCTCGTCGTACAGACGCTCGAGGATCGCCTGCTCGTCTTCCCGCTCCTGTCGCGCCTCGTTCCAGTTGGACGCCTGCAGGGCGAGAAACACGCCGACAACAACCACGACGAGTTCTGTGGCTGCTGCAAACCAGTCCTGCCGGCGCAGACTATTGCCAAGTCGGCGCAGCAGCATCCTGTTCGGCTTTCTTTCGGTCATGCCGGATTTATGAGACACACGCGCCAAGCTGACTAGAAAATTCTGCAAAAGGGTGCGCGCTGTGCCCTGCGTTCACGGGACCTGACCCCGGAAATGAGAAGGGCAGCTACGCGCTTTGCGTAACTGCCCTTCGCATGGTCAGCGGCCAGTTAGACCGCCCACGAAGCCTTACTCGGCGAACTGAGAATTACCGAATATGCTCCGCATGGGTCATCACCGACCTCCCTGCTGAACCATGAGACATCGGATCACCTCCTTTCGCGCTTTTGAGCCAGAACCCTGCCGTTTCACCGGGGGCCAAGACCGCGTGTACCGCTGGCCTTGTCTGCATGTGTGAATCACTGCGGTTGCGAAGACAAGTCTTGTATTTTTCTTTTTCACAGTCAGTATGGATCGTCTGCTTGGGGAGCCTGAGATGGCTCCCTTTTTTCATGCAGGCTATCCCCTGCAATCCTCCACCACCCGCGTGATTTCGGGCCAGGCGGGGGCATAGACCGGATCGGTGCCCGGCACGTCCACGGCAAAGCGTCCGCGCGAGAAGGCGATGGCATCGAGCAGCGGATCGCTGGCGGCAAGTTCGGCCACGATCAGTGCGGCACTGCCCTGCACGGGGGATGCGGTGAGGCGGCGATCCTGCGTTTCGGTCCGCACCAGCATTTCCACCTGTCCAGCAGCCGTTCCGGCGCGGGCAAGCCCCACGCGGCGGGTCTGCCGGTTGCAGCGGATGATCAACTGCACAGTTTCGGGTGTTCGACCGGTCCCGAAAACGGCCAGCGTTTCCCCGCTTTCCGCCACGTATGTCCAGTCTCCGGCCGTCTGCGGGGCATCCATCCAGCCGACGACGGCAGGCGTGGCCGCTTGAGGAGGGGCCGCGGTGGGCGTCGGTGTCGGTGTCGGTGTCGGCGTGGGAGAAGGCACTGGCGTCGGCTCTGGCGCAGGCGGCACGCAGGCTGACAGGGCCGCAGCGGTGAGCAGGGCTGAAACGCTGGCTTTGATCTGCATTGCCGTCAAACGCACGGGACCTCCTGTTGCATGGCAAGGGCGAGAGCAAGGACATAGGGCATGTCCTCTCTGGACCTTGGGCCACTGCCGGTTCTATCGCTGCGCAGATGAACGAGCGCAAGCCATCACGTAAAAGGATTGACCAGATGCTCGTGGAGCGCGGCGAAGCGGAATCGCGCACCCGCGCGCAGGCGCTGATCATGGCCGGGCTGGTGTTTGCGGGGCCTCCGGACAAGCTCAACCGGATCGACAAGTCTGGCCAGCAAGTGCCTGAAGACTGGGCCATCGAGGTGCGCGGGCGCGATCACCCCTGGGTGGGACGCGGCGGCATGAAGCTGGATCATGCGATCAAGCACTTCGACCTTGATCCCACCGGCGCCGTGGCCATGGATATCGGCAGCTCCACCGGCGGCTTTACCGAGGTGCTGCTGCACCACGGCGCGGACCATGTCTTCGCCGTGGACGTGGGCACCAACCAGCTGGCGTGGAAGTTGCGGCAGGATCCGCGCATCACCGTGCTGGAACAGACCAACGCCCGCGCGCTGACGCCCGCAATTATCGACCGGCCGTGCAACTGGGTGGTGTGCGATGCCAGCTTTATCGGGCTGGCCAAGGTGCTGGAAGTGCCGCTGGCTCTGGCCGCGCCGGAGTGCCAGCTGGTGGCCTTGATCAAACCGCAGTTCGAGGTGGCGAAGCACGAGGTGGGCAAGGGCGGCATCGTGCGTGATCCTGCTCTGCACCAGCGGGTGTGCGACGAGGTCCGCGAATGGCTGGAAGCGGGCGGATGGCAGATCCAGGGGATTACGCAGAGTCCCATAACGGGAACCGAAGGCAACGTGGAATATCTCGTCGCCGCCTTGCGTGATGGCTGACTGCCCGCCAGATTGCGCAGCCGAATCACGGAGTCGCCTAAACCGATGAATCGCCTTGCTTCCCCTGCGCAATTGCGCGCCAGCCTGCTGCGCTGGGCCCTGTTCATCGTGCCTACCGTGATGCTGCTGGGGTTTCTCTCCGGCCAGTTGAGCGGCAGCGGGGCAGGCAGCCCGTGGTTCCAGGCGCTGGAAAAACCCGCGCTGTTCCCGCCGCCCGCCACCTTCGGCATCGTGTGGTCGGCGCTCTATTTCATGATGGGCCTGTCGCTGGCGGTGGTCTGCGCGGCCTGGGGATCGCGCCTGCGCGGCTGGGCGATTGTCGCTTTCGTGATCCAGTTCGCGCTGAACCTGGCGTGGTCGCCCGCGTTTTTCGCCATGCACGATATCGTGGCTGCGCTGGGCGTGATAATCGCGCTGGATATCGTCCTGATCGCCACCGTGGTGCTGTTCTTCAAGGTGCGCAAATGGGCTGGCGTGCTGCTGCTACCCTACCTTGCCTGGGTGCTGTTCGCGACGCTGCTGAACTACCAGTTCCTGCAGCTTAACCCGAATGCGGGGGAAGTGCAGGAATCGGGCGCGGTGCAGCGGATTGAGTTGTAGTTTGTTCCTTGAGTTTTCTGTCTGAAGGGCCCAGATAACAACCATGCAGAGCCAGAACCCCCTGATCGCCGATTTCGTCAAACTCGCCAATGCGGCCGCTGGCACCTTTGCCGGGATGAGCCGGGAGGCGCGCGACAGTGCGCGCGAGAAGCTGAAGGAAGCCATGGGTGGCCTCGATTTCGTCAGCCGCGAGGAATTCGACGCGGTCAAGGACATGGCCGCCAGGGCGCGCGAGGAAAACGATGCGTTGAAAGCTCGCATTGACGCGCTGGAAGCCGAGGTGTTTGGCCACGAAGGCCCGCCTGCCAAGCACGACTGAGGCGCCCCCTTCCGCAAATCTGCGAAACATGCTTGTGTCTGCCCCTGACCATTCAGGGAGCCGACCTATGCGCCTTTCCGCCTTTTTCCTGACCGCAACCGCGCTCACCGCCGCGCCTGCCCTGGCGCAGGACACCGCCTTTGGTGGCCAGTCCGGCCCCGATATGAGCATCGAGGCGATGGAGCCAGATGGCTCGGCCGTCGATATCGGCCTTGCCGGTGAGGAGCCGGTCGATATCGCCCGCTACCTGCTCGCCAGCGGAGCCAGTGGTGCGCAGTTGTCGCCCGATGGCGAGCAGGTCGCCTTCTCTTCCAGCGTCACCGGCCAGCCCGAGGTGTGGGTGGTGTCTGCTAGCGGTGGCCAGCCGCGCCAGCTGACCTTCCGCACCAACCCGAGCATGTTCCGCTGGATGTCCGACGGCAGCGGGATTCTCTATTCCGCAGACCGCGACGGCAACGAACAACCCGGATATTTCTGGATAAGCCGCGATGGCAGCGAGGAACGCGAGATCCTGCCTGCCGCTGAAGGCGATTTCCGCATTTTCGGCGGTTTCGCCGATGATGGCGGCTTCGTCTACTCCTCCACCGTACGCAACGGCAGCGATTTCGATATCTGGCGCGCCGACCTGCAAGGCAATGCAGAGCTGATCTATCAAGGCACGCTGGGCTATTACGCACGCAGCATATCGCCCGATGGGCGCTATACCGTTGTCAGCGAGAGCGTGGGCGAAGATGCCGACAATCTCTATCTGCTCGACATGGAAAGCCGTGCGCTGACCACGATCAGCGCGCCGCCGGTGGAGGATCGCGCCAGCCATTCGCTGGGCGGGTTCGCGTGGTTGTCCGACAGCAGCGGGTTCTACTTCTCCAGCAATGTCGACCGCGAATTTGCCGGCCTGATGCTCTACGATCTTGCCTCTGCCCGGATGACGCTGGTGACCGAGGCGCGCGGCGATATCGGCAATCTCGTACTGTGCGGCGCGAATGATCGTTATCTTGCCTGGACCGTCAGCCGCGACGGCTTTGACGACCTGCAGCTGTGGGATCGGCTGTCGCAGGTGAGCCTGCCTGCACCCGAGCTGGCCGAGGGCAGCTATGCGCTCGATTGCGAAGGGGATCCGGCAAAGCTGCTGGTTGGCGTGAACGGCTGGAGGACGCCGGGCGAGCTGTGGACTGTCGCGCTGGACGATGATTTCGCCGAGCAGGTCTATTTCCCCAATTTCGCCGGTCTCGATCCCGACAGCCTCGTGCGACCGCAGGTGGTGCGCTATCCGGCGCGCGACGGGGTGGAATTGCAGGGCATGCTCTACCTGCCCGAAGGCGCGGGCACGGGCGAGGATGCACCGCCGGTGGTCTTCAGCGTGCATGGCGGGCCCAGCGGCCAGTCCGGCCCCACCTGGGACCCGGTGACGCAGTATCACGTGGCGCGCGGCGTGGCCGTGTTCGAGCCCAACGTGCGCGGCTCTACTGGCCTCGGGCGCACCTATTCCACGCTGGACGACCGCGAGAAGCGGCTCGATTCGGTGCGCGACCTGGTGGACCTGCTGGCGGCGCTCGATGCCGATGGGCTGGTGGATGGCGACCGCGCGGCCGTGATGGGCGGCTCCTACGGTGGCTACATGGTCAATGCCGTGCTTGCCGATTACCCCGATGTCTTTGCGGCCGGTGTCTCGCTGTTCGGCGTGGGCAACTGGATCACCGCGCTGGAGATTGCCTCACCTGGCCTCAAGGCTGCCGACCGTATCGAATATGGCGATATCAGCGAAGATCGCTGGCAGGAATTCTACGGTGAGATCAGCCCGGTGTTCCGCGCGGACCAGATCCGTGTGCCAGTGCTTTATTCGCACGGCGCGATGGACCCGCGCATCGACATTTCGGAGACCGAGGTGATGGTGCAGGCGCTGCGCGACAATGGCGTGCGCGCCGACTTCATCCGTATCCCGGATGAAGGGCACGGCTGGCGCAAGCTCTCCAACCGCCTCTACTATTACCGCAAGCAGGCCGAATTCCTCGAAGACGTGCTTGGGGAAGGCGGCGAGGACTAAGGTGAACAAACTCAAGGCTTGGTTTTGGCGGAATGCTCAAAAGCGGCATCAGTTCAATCCGCCCGGCAAGTGGCCATACTATCTGGCGTTCTGGTGGACAGGGTTTTGGACCGTCTTCTGGGTCGTGGCGTTGATCGCCGAACCGACAAGGTTGCTTCCCATTGTGAGCTCGTCACTGTTCTGGATCGGCATACCGCTCACTTACGGCTTGGCAAAACGAGCCGTGCATCGGGAGTATTCCAGCGGCGGGCACGATGCTCTTTACCGCAAGTGGTTGAGTTACTCTGGCGACTGACTGATGCACGTCCGCGCGCCTGCCATCCTCGTTGCCGCTCGCCAGCACGGCGAAACCGCCGTGGTGGCACGATTCCTGACGGAGGAGTTCGGCGTGGTGGCGGGTTATGTCGCGGGCGGGCGCGGGCGGAACCTGCGCCCGGTGGTTATTCCGGGTAACCTGGTGGACCTGCAATTGTCGGCGCGTTCGGCCAGTCAGTTGCCGTTTGCCAAGGTCGAACTGACCGAAAGCCGCGGGCCCTGGCTGGCCGAACCGCTGCCTGCCGCCGCCATCGGCTGGATCACCGCGCTGACCGCCAGCGCCCTGCCTGAACGGGAGCCCTATCCATCGCTTTTCAATGCCATGGAAGGCACGCTTACCGCCATTTGTCACGCGCCCAGCGCACGCGGTTGGGCATCGGCGCTGGTGGGCTACGAAGTGCTGCTGCTGCGCGAACTCGGCTATGGCGGAGCAGGCGAACGGCCGCAGGGCGAGATGGCGCAGGTGCTTGAGACGATGGACGCGCTGGACCCCGCGCTTGATCACTACCTGCTTGCCGACCGGCGCGCAGACGTTATGGCGGCGCGCACCCGCTTACGTGAATTGCTTGGACGGATTGCCCAATGAAGGTTGCCCAATGAAAATAGCATTGTTCGCCGGAGACGGCATTGGTCCCGAAATCATGGCGCAGGCGCGCCGCGTGCTGGATGCGTTGGGCCTGCCGGACCTGAGCCTGATGGAAGGCGATGTCGGCGGCGCGGCCTATCGCAAGCGCGGCCACCCGCTGCCGGAGGAAACGCTGGCCACGGCGCGCGAGGCCGATGCTATCCTGTTCGGCGCGGTGGGCGATCCCGAGTGCGACAACCTTGAACGGCACCTGCGGCCCGAACAGGCGATCCTGGGCCTGCGCGCGCACCTTGGCCTGTTTGCCAACCTGCGCCCGGCCACCATGTTCCCCGGGCTGGAGAACATGTCCGCTCTGCGTCCTGAAGTGGCCAGCCAGATCGATATCCTGATCGTGCGCGAGTTGAACGGCGACGTGTATTTCGGCGAGAAGGCGATGCGCACGCTGGAAGACGGGCGGCGGCAGGGCTATGATTTCATGTCCTATGCCGAGGACGAGGTGCGCCGCATCGCTCACGTCGCCTTCCGCGCGGCGCAAGGGCGCAAGCGCAAGTTGTGCAGCGTGGACAAGGCCAACGTGCTGGAAACCAGCCAGCTGTGGCGCGACGTGGTGATCGAGACCGCGGCCGAATATCCCGACGTCGAGCTTAGCCACATGTACGTCGACAATGCCGCCATGCAGCTGGTGCGCGCGCCCGGCCAGTTTGACGTGATCGTGACCGGCAACCTGTTCGGCGACATCCTGTCCGACCAGGCGAGCATGTGCGTTGGTTCCATCGGCCTGCTCGCCAGCGCCGCGCTGGGCGAGCGGCAGACCGCATACGGCACTTTCGGCATGTACGAGCCGATCCACGGCTCTGCCCCGGATATCGCCGGGCAGGGCAAGGCCAACCCGATGGCGATGATCCTGTCGCTTGCCATGCTGCTGCGCCACTCGCTGGGGCGTGAGGAAGATGCCGCGCGGATCGAGGCTGCCGTGGCAAGCGCGCTGGAAGACGGCGTGCTGGGCGGCGATCTTGGCGGCGAGGCCGGCACGCAGGAAATCGGCGACGCGGTGCTGGAGCGGCTGTAATCTTCGCGTCGGTAACCTTATGGTTAACAATTCCCCTTAGGCGGGAAGCATGAAGATGAGCCACGAGCAGTTCCAGCAACATATCGATGCCGCCGCCACGCTGGCCCGAGCGAAGGTGGGGGCGCAAGGCGCGCGCCCGCTGGAGCTGGCGATCGTCCTGCCCACGCTGAACGAACGCGACAATATCGCGCCGATGGTGGAGCGGCTGGAGAAGGCACTTGGCCCCGGTGGCTGGGAAGCCGTGTTCGTCGATGACAATTCCAACGATGGCACCGCCGAGGAGGCGCGCCGCATCGGCCAGACCGACAGCCGCATCCGCGTGATCCAGCGGATCGGCAGGCGGGGGCTGGCCAGCGCCGCGATCGAGGGGATGTGCGCCACCGCAGCGCCGTTCGTGGCGGTGATGGATGCCGATCACCAGCACGATCCTGCGCTGCTCAACGACATGCTGGCGGCGGTGAAATCGGGCGACTACGATCTCGCCTATGCCAGCCGTTTTGCCGAGGGTGGCAATGCCGATGGCCTTTCCAGCAAGGGCCGCGAAAAGGGCAGCCGCGTGGCCAATGCCCTCGCGCGCAAGCTGACCGGCACCGAGCTGACCGACGCCATGAGCGGGTTCTTCCTGCTGCGCACCGATCAGTTGCGCAAGCAGGCGCCCAACCTGTCCGGCATCGGCTTCAAGATCATGCTCGATATTCTCGCGACCGCAGAGCCGCGCCTGAAAGTGAAGGAATTCCCCTTGAAATTCGCCACCCGCCTCTCTGGCGAAAGCAAGCTCGACAACGGCGTGGTGCTGGATTTCGTCGCCGGGTTGATGGATCGCTACATCGGCCGCTGGGTGCCGGTGCGCTATGCCCTGTTCGGCATGGTCGGGGGGCTGGGCGTATTCGTGCACATGGCCGTGCTGGCCGTGCTGTACTGGCCCGAAAGCATCGGCTTTGGCTGGGCGCAGGCCACCGCCACCATGGTGGCGATGACGTTCAACTTCTGGCTCAACAACCTGCTGACCTACCGCGACAAGAAGCTGGGGGGAGCGAGCGCCATGTTCTGGGGCTGGCTGAAGTTCTGCGGCGCCTGCGCTGTGGGCGCCTTCGCCAACGTGGCCGTTGCCACCGTGCTCAACGACCAGGGACTGGTCTGGTGGGCCGCCGCACTGGTTGGCGTGGCCATTGCCTCGGTGTGGAACTACGCGTTGTCGAGCAAGTTCGTGTGGGGGCGGTTCAGGTAGGGCGCAGGGTTGTGGCTTAGCATTCAATGAGATAATCTTTGCGGCATGGTCGAGAAGGTACTCTTTTCCTTCCGCGCGGAAGTGCTTGCTATCTTGAGGGGGCTGTTTGATCCCAGAGGGAGAACGAGCCGAACTGGCTTGGTTGCCTTCATGTTTCTGGTCATGATTCTTGGCGGGCTGTGCGCTTCGGCACTTCAAGCGATCTTTGGCCAAAAGGAACAAATTTCCGATGCACTGGCCAATGCCGGCATGGGGCTCTTGCTGGTGGTGCCTACGGTAAGAAGATTGCACGATGCAGGCTTCACCGGATGGCTTGCCTTTGTCGTCACGCCGCTTTTCGGACTCAAGGCTTATGGCTCGTATCTGTTCGAGACCCTGCAAGCGCCGACGCCGAGCCTCGATTATCCGCTGAGTGTTTTTTTGACTGTATCCGGGTTCGCATTTCTGGCGATTGTGCTGTGGCCTCCCACGAAAGGCCCCAATCGGTTCGGTCCGGTTCCACCAATTCGAACGCGCAAGGCGCAAGCCACATGAGCAGCGATCCCGCCACCTTCGATCCTTCACCTTGGCTGCCAGACTGCGCGGAATACTTCCGCGATTTTTTCGCGGGCCGCTTCGACGACCTCGCCCAGCTGTGGTTCATCTACCGGCGGGACCAAGTCGAACCCTGCGTGGAACGCGGTGATCTGGTGATCGGGCGCCCCGGTGCCGACGGCATGGAATTCTGCTACCGACAGGGGCACGCGGGCATCTGGGTGTACTGCCCGCTAGAGCAGGACCATGCGCTGGTGGCCGAAAGTCTCGCGGTGCTGGAGGCAGGCTGGCTCGACGGCTCGATCAAGGTGTGATCGGCCGGGGGCTTAACGCCAGCCCGCCGTCCAGGCCCACATGAGGAAGTCCTGCTCGTTTGCCAGCGGGGCCGCGGTCAGGATCGGGAACCAGTAGGCGAAGAACCCCAGCGCGCCCAGGCACAGCACGATCGGCATCACGCGTTCGCCGCGTTGCCACAGGCGCTCCACGCCCAGGGCCAGCGCGGCAGAGAGCGCCATGGCGGCGAGGAAATAGTGGAAGTAGAACTGCACCGCCTTGGGCGCGACCACCCACAGGCCGAGGCTGGCGAGATAGACCACCACCAGCGCCACGCAGTCCCACCGCACGCCCTCTGCGCGGCTTTTCCATGCGGCCCAGCCGCACCAGCCCAGCGCCACCAGGCCGAACCACATGATCACTGGATTGCCGATCAGCATGACCCCGCGCATGGCGCCATCCACGGGTTCGTAGAGATACCAGATCGCCCGGCGGTTGATCACCCAGTCCCACCACTGGCTTTGGTAGGGGTGCGCCTCTGGCACCTGCGTCTGCATCGCCAGCATGCGCTGGTGCAGGTCGATCAGCCCGGTGGGATTGCCCGACTGCACCTGCCAGAACAGGAAGGGCCAGAAGCTGGCGGCATAGACCAGCAGCGGCACCAGCCCCAGCCAGATGCCCGCTTCCCACAAGGTCATCCCGCCAATCGGCCAGCCGCGTGCCGACAGCACCAGTCGCCGCCGCCCGGCGCTCCACCGCGCGGCGAGGAAGGCAAGGCCCGGCAGCACCGCCAGGGGAATGGCGTTCCATTTGCTCGCCATGGCGCAGCCCAGCGCGATACCCGCAATCGCGAGGCGCCAGCGCGCAGTCTCATTCTCGCGCAGGGCAGCTGCAAACATCCACGCGGCCAGCATCAGGAAGGCGACCATGAACACATCGAGCATGGCGATGCGCGCATGCACGAACAGCAGGAAATTGGTCGCCACGAACAGGCCGGTCAGCAGGCTGGCACCGCGCGTGCCGCTGGCAAACCACATGGCGCGCATGGCACCAAACAGCGCCAGCGTGCCGCACAGCGCGCTGAAAATGCGCCAGCCGAGCGGCGTGTCGCCGAACAGCGCGATGCCGATGGCGATGATCTGCTTGGCCAGCGGCGGGTGCTCGATATTGGTGGCCTGGCCCAGATCCAGCACGGCGCGGGCGGCGGGCAGGTAATGCACTTCGTCAAAGTACGGAGTGCTGGGCACGGTGATGCGCACCAGGCAGGCGAGCAGGAAGGCAAGGGCGATCGCGCAGTTCCAGGCGAAGGGATCGCGGGGATGGCTGGGCGCTGCGGTCATGGAACAGGTGGGATAAGTGCGCGCGGCACCAAGGGCAATTGGCAAATGCTGCCATGGGTCCTAAACGCTGGGGCATCATGAAGAAAACCACCGGTTCCGATCCCACCGTCACTGCCAAGTGGCGTCCCGCAACGCAGGCCGTGCGCGCAGGCACCTTGCGCAGTCAGCACGGCGAGACGAGCGAGGCGCTCTACCTCACCAGCGGCTTCACCTATGACAGCGCCGAGGAAGTCGCCGCGCGCTTCGCGGGCGAGGCCGAGGGCATGCAGTACTCGCGCTTCCGCAACCCCACGGTGGACATGCTGCAACAGCGCATTGCGGCGATGGAAGGGGCGGAAGCCTGCCTGGTGCAGGCGAGCGGCATGGCGGCGATGACCTCTTCGCTGCTGTGCATGTTGTCCTCTGGCGATCACGTGGTGGCGGGCCGCGCCGCTTTCGGCTCGTGCCGCTGGATCCTCGACAACGTGCTCAATCGCTTCGGCATCACCCACACCGTGGTGGACGGTACCGACAATGCCGCGTGGGAAGCTGCCGTGCAGCCCAACACCAAGGTGTTCTTCTTCGAAACCCCGGCCAACCCGACGATGGACCTGGTCGACCTCGAATTCGTCTGCGGCCTGGCCCGCGCGAAGGGTATCACCACGGTGGTCGACAACGCCTTTGCCACCAGCGTGCTGCAAAAGCCGATGGACTTCGGCGCCGACGTGGTAGCCTATTCCGCCACCAAATTGATGGACGGGCAGGGCCGCGTCATGGCGGGCGCGGTGTGCGGATCGAAGGAATGGATCGAGGAGAAACTCTCTCCCTTCCAGCGCAACACCGGCCCGATCTGCGCGCCGTTCAATGCCTGGGTGGTGATGAAGGGCCTCGAAACGCTGCCGCTGCGCGCGCCTGCGCAAAGCGCCGCTGCCTTGCAGGTGGCCAGGTTCATCGAGGATCGCGGCCTGCGCGTGCTGCACCCGTGGCTGCCCAGCCACCCGCAGCATGACCTCGCCAAGCGCCAGATGGTGGCTGCAGGCCCTATCTTTGCCTTCTTCGCGCCTGCGGGGAAGGAACAGGCGATGGCGATCTGCAACGCGCTGGAACTGATCGACATCTCCAACAACATCGGCGATTCGAAGAGCCTGATGTGCCACCCGGCCACCACCACCCACCACAACATGGGGCCGGAAGGCCGCGCCGAGGCGGGCATCGAGGACGGCATGTTGCGCATCAACGTGGGGCTGGAAGACGTGGCCGACCTGATCGAGGATATCGGCCAGGCGCTGGATCGGGCGGGGGTTTAGGCCCAAAGTCCCCTTGTGACGCGCGCCAAAGCCGCTACCTTTACCGGGAAATGAGTCGCGCCGCGCTATCTTCGCTGTTCCAGCACACGGCCATTACGGCTGGCGTTACCGTGCGTGTGGCGGTGAACTTCATGCCCGAGCAATCGCGCGTGGGGGCCGGGCGGTGGTTCTGGGTCTACCATATCCGGATAGAGAACGGCCGCGACGAGACGATCCAGCTGAAAAGCCGTCACTGGCGCATCACCGATTCCAACGGGATGGTAAACATCGTCGACGGTGAAGGCGTGGTGGGCGAAACGCCCGTTCTGGCGCCGGGCCAGACGCACGACTATGTCTCCGGCTGCGAGCTGACGACCAACCAGGGGGCGATGGAAGGGCACTACACTTTCACCCATGCCGACGGCACGGAATTCCTGGTGGCGATCCCCTACTTCCCGCTGGCTGCCCCCGAGAATAGTTCTGTATAGTTTGCTTTTCGCTCCGACCTCCGTCGGAGCGTCCTCGGTGCTATTCGCTCCGCGTTGCTGCGCGGCACCTGCGGATCGCAAGTTCGGGCTCGGTCGGTCGATGGTCGCGACCGAGACTTGCGATCTTCATCGAGATCCGCGCTGGAAACGGGCTGCGCCTAGCAGCCCGAAAGGGCGAACGCCCGCCCGCAGCGGGCGCAGCTTGCTGCGCATCTAGCGTGGACGATTGCGCGGAGGCGCAATCGAAAAACAAACAAGCGCCTCACCTCACCCGCGCCGGGGCCACGATCACCGCGTTCGCCAGCAGCATGTCCAGCCCGTCCATGTACCCGCGCACGCTGGGATCGTGGGCAAAGCCGATGGCCAGGCCGCGACCGTTGCCTTGCGCGATCATGTAGGGTTTGAAGGCCATCTGGCGGCGATTCTCGTCCCACACATAGCCCGAGGCGACCAGCCGGTCGGCGCTGGCATAGCGCACCACGTTGGTGCCTTCGGTCAGCGTCAGCGGAGTGAGGATCAGCGATCCGTCGGCGAACACCGTGGGCGCCATGCCGTCATAGCCGGAAGCGAGAAAGTTCTCCGGGTCCACTTCGGTATTCAGCAGCGCGCCGGGCAGGGTGTCCGGGCGGCGCGAGGGATCGGCGATGGCTTCGCGGTAGTCATCAATGCTCTCGATCGCGGTACCAGGCGCAGAGGTGCCTTCCGCCTCTTCGCCGTCGGGATCGCCGCCCAGCACTGTCTCGGCGCGGGCAGCGAACAGGGCATCGTCGCCGGTGGTGAAGCTGCCCAGCGCACTGCCATAGGCCACCAGCACCCCGCCATCGCGCACGTAGCCCGCCAGCGCCGAGCGCGCCGAGGCGGGCAGGTTGTAGCTGTCGGGCGCGATGATCACGTCCCACTCCGACAGGTCGGCGCTCGCCACGCTGCCGGTGCGGATTGGCATGACCGGCAGGCCGAAACGCTGTTCGATCACATAGCGGGTGGAACCGGCGGACAGCGGCGAGACGCCATCGTCCCACAGGATCGCGATGCTGGGCGCGGCGAGGCGCACGAAGGCGTCGCTGCCAAGGTTGGGCCCGCTGTCGACCCAGCCCGATTCGAGCGGCACCGTCTCCGCGCCGATCTGGCTGGCAAGCGTCAGCAGCGCATCGAGGCTGCCGTCGTTGTCGGTCAGGGTGAAGACCACCGTGCCGCGCGGGAACTCACGGCCACCCACGGCAAAGGCGGTGTCTGTGGCGCGGCCGACCATGCCGGCTTCGATGGCTTCAGCCACCAGCCGCACCTGGCCGCTGTCGGTCCACGGCACGGCCAGGCCAAAGGCACCGGGCGCGCGGGCAAGGGAGGGAACGGGCGTATCGGCCTGCACCAGCGTGCCGCTGGCCGCGCTGCCGCATTGCGCGACGTCCAGCCCGCTCATCAGGCTGACGGACCATGCGGTGGTGTCATAGATTTCGTGCGGCAGGTCGATCGCCCGGCGTTCCTCCTGGCCGTCGATGAAATCGGCGGGCAGTTCGATATCGCGGTCCAGCAGGCTGCGGATCAGCCGCGCGGTGGGCTGGCGCATCGAAATCGAGAGATAGCCCTGCGGATAGGAACGACCGCAGGCGCTGGCCGGGCCTTCCACCCGGCCCACGGCCACGCCCTGGTGGGCCAGGCGGCGCGCCAGCGCCTCGGCGTTCCAGCGCTTGTCTGCCAGGTCGATCACGAACCAGCCGGTGCCCGCTGCCCCCTGCGCGGTGGTGCGACGGTATTCGGCATAGTCATTGAGGAACATGTCGGCGTTGCGCGCCACCGTTTCCGCCGTCGCCAGCGTGGTGATGAAGTGGTTGCGCACCCCTTCGCCGTAGGTCAGCAATTCGCCGTTGCTGCGCTCCCACACCAGACCGCGGGCAGAGCTCTGCTCGAAGGTCATGGCGACGGAGCCGTTCAGCGTCGGCCAGGTATCGCCGTAGCCGGGGTAGAAGGCGTCGAACACCTCGCGGGTGAAGTACGGCACGCCCAGACGGTCCAGCCAGGCGCCATTGTTGCGGCCCAGCAGGTCCTGCTTCTGGCGCTGGCCGGCAGTGATGTAGGGGTTGAACGGCTCTGCACTGGGCGGGAAGAAATAGGTTTCATCACCGCCCATCTCGTGCGCGTCCACCAGCACCACCGGCTGCCAGTCGCGCACCGCGGCCACCTTGCCCTGGGTTTCTGGCTGGGTAAGCGCGAACCAGTCGCGGTTGAGGTCGAACAGGTAGTGGTTCACGCGTCCGTTCGGCCACGGTTCGTCATGGCCAGCCGTCGCGCGGTTGGGCGAGGGAGCAATGCCCAGCTGCTGGTAATAGGAATTGGTGAAGCGCGCGCGCCCGTCCGGATTCTGCATCGGGTCGATGATGACGACGGTATTGTCCAGGATCATGTCGACCAGCTGGTCTCCCCGCGCAGCGACGAAGTGATAGGCCAGCGCCAGTGCGGCATCCGAACTGCTGATCTCGTTGCCGTGCACGCCATAGGAGAGCCAGGTCACCGGCACGCTGTCCGCCGCCGGCGCGCCGCCGTTCGCGATCCGCTGGATATCCGCCTGGATGGCATCGATGCGCGCCATGTTCGCCTCGCTGGAGATGACCGCGTAGACGAGCGGGCGGCCTTCCCAGCTGGTGGCATATTGCACCAGCCGCATCCGTTCGGGCGCGGCCTGCGCCAGCGTTTCCATGTATTCGATGACCATGGCGGGCCGGGTGATCTGCTCTCCCGAGCGGTGACCTGCCACCTCTTCCAGCGTGGGAATGGCGGGATCGAACTCGCCCTGCAGGAAGCTTTGCGCCGCTGCAGGGGCGGCAAGAACGGTCACGGCAGCGAGAAAGCCGAGCAAGTGGCGGATCATTGAGTACTCCTGGAATCCCTGATTCCTCTAGAGTGTGGTGAAGCACGCGCGCGGTCAAGCAGCTTGCCGCAAGCTCCTACGTTTTCTAGAGCCGGGCAGCGAACAGATGCCATGAAACGTACACACCTGCCCTTGAACGCCCTGCGCGTATTCGATGCCGCCGCCCGGCACCTGTCGTTCACGCGCGCGGCAGACGAGCTGGCGGTGACGCCTGCTGCCGTGGGCCAGCAGATTCGCGCGCTGGAGGATGTGCTGGGCGTGGTCCTGTTCCGGCGGACCTCCAAGGGGCTGGAACTGACGGGCGAGGCCGAGGCTGGCCTTGATGCCTTGCGCGAAGGGTTCCTGCGGTTTGAGGAAAGCGTGCAGGCGATGCAGGCGGGCCAGTCGTCCTCCAACTATGCCATCGCCGCGCCGCGCGAATTCTATGCTCAGTGGCTGGCCCCGCGACTGGCGGGCTTCCAGAAGGCCACCCCCGATATCCGTATCCAGATCGCGGCCGACGAGAATGCCGACTTTACCGAGGCCAACCTCGATGTTGCCGTGCGGCTGGTGGAAGGGCCGGGAGAGCTGGAAGGCATGCAACTGGAAGCGGGCCAGCGCGTGGTTGTGGCCGCGCCCGGCGCGCCCGACGGCTGGATCAGTTGGCCTACCTTCGAATGTCCTGCCGATGCCAAACCGATCCTGACGGTTGGCAGCGCAGGGCAGGCGCTCAGTTCCGCGCTGGCAGGGCTGGGCCGCGTTACCTTGCCGTTGCCGCTGGTGGCCGATGCCCTGGCGGACGGACGGCTGGAAGCGCTGAGCGAACCCGAGGACTGCCGCCGCGCCTACTGGCTGGTCGCGCCAAGGCCGCAATGGCGGCAGAAGAAGGTGAAGGCGCTGGTGGAGTTCCTGACGGCCTGACGCGGCGGACTTGAGGCGTTTGCAGGCGCGGCCAGCGCCGGCCGCGGTTTGAAGCGAGCGCAACCGATCTCAAGCGCGAACCTGCCTTGCAGCCTTACCGGCTCACCTCGAGACTTGCCCCGGCCACAAAAGCGCCGCCCGGTCGCGGTCCTGTTAGGCTTGCACCGACCCCGCCGCTGGGGCTGGGCATACTCGCCTCGCCGCCATTGTTGACCACCAGCTTGACCCACAGGGCATCTTCGGCGCGAAAATAGGAAGTCTCGCTTGCCGCGCGCAGCACCTCGAGGTTGGGTTGCTCCACGCCTCCCGCGGCGGTCGTAAAGCCGGGAAGTTCAACGATCAGCGACGAGCCATCGGCCATTTCCCGCAAGGTGAGCGACAGCGAATCCCTGCCGGTTTCCACCCTGACTTCGGCGCCGCTGCGGATCGTGGTTTCCCCGGTATATTCGAACCGTCTGCCATTGCGACTGAGCACCACCGGTTCGGCAATCGGGCCATTGCCGAAACCGAACTGGCCGCCGATCCCGAAACGGCCCATGTCACCCCGGCACACGGCAGCACCCCAGGCGGGCCTGAGTTCGCAGGCTTCTGCGTCGGAGGCGATGCCGTTGTCGATCACGATATAGGCACCGGGAATACCGCCGACCGAGCCATCCCGATCGTGAATCGCGGCGCCGCGCCAGGCATTCATGCGACCGAAATCGGAAGCCCAGCGCTGCACGACGGGCGGGAAGCTGACCGGCTTTGCGTCGACGAACGTTGCGCCTTCGACGGCGTTTTCCGTGCTCATCCCGAAGCTGGTATACATGAGGTAGGAAAGCGCCCCCGCATCGCGCAGTTCATTCGGCTGGAAGTTGATGAAAGTGGTGTTCAGCACGTCGTGGCGCAGATCGTAGAATTCGTAGCCCCGGATCGGGAAATCGGCGGATTCGCCGGGCAGGCTGCGGCCATAGGCCAGTTCTTCCGGCGTTGTGGGATTGCCGATGTTGTCGCTTTCGCCGACGAAGATCGAATCCACAACGCGCGAGGTATATTCGGCGCGCCCGACAGCCGAAGCCGCGTGTGTGAAGCCGATGGCATTGTCCGCCGCTCGCAGGTTCGTGAACAGGTGCATCTCGCCTCGGCCCCAGACGCCGCCGTTGCGGTTCTTGTAGGCGGTGAAACTGGCGAACTCCGACACCAGCGGCTCGCCGTTCGGGTCAGCACCATCGGCGACGGGAAAGTGGTAATTGCTGCCGCCAACGCTGAAGGTGCCATCGGGGTTGGGCCCGCGGTCGAACATCAGCCCGTCAAAGTTTGAGTGTGCGGTATTGCCGCTGAACTCGCGCACGCGGGTGCGACGCGGCCAGGTGTTGGCGCTGATCTCTGTACCTTCGAACTGGCCTGTCGGATGCACGGGCAAGGCAAACCAGAAGCCGATCTGGTCCGAGCCCGCAGCCACGTTGCCGCGGTAGACGTTGTCGGGATTGGTGATCCAGAATGTCGAAGCCGTGTTGTCCGATGGCAGCAGGACATGTTCCGAAGCCTGTCCGGCCTGCGCCTCTGCAATCCCCTGCCTGCCCGGCGCAAGGTTGGTCGGCTCGCACGGCAGCGTGGGATGGCACTTGGTCATGATCCCCAGGTTGCGGATGAACTGGTTGCCTGTCTCCACCCCATCCTCGAGGAAGAAGCAGTGACCCACGGTGTTGAAGGTGACGTTGTTCTCCACCCTGGCGTTGTCGGTTCCGTGCACCGTCACGCAGCGGCTGTAGGTATCGTGGATCGAGGAATTGCGGATGTACTGCCCGGCGGCATTGCCGACGAGGTGCCAGTGCATCGGATAGCGGGCCAGCTGCAGGTGCTGCCCCATGCGCGAAAGTTCGACGCCGGACACATTCACGCGGCTGCCGGCCATGGCCATGATGTGGCCGCCGAACCAGCTCTCTTCCGCATCTTCCGATGCCTGAATCCGGATGTTGCGCGTCAGCAGGCCGACTTCGCCGCGCTGGTCGACACCGAAAGTGACCTCGCCGAAATGCATGTATTCAAGAGGACGATCCAGCGTGATCGTATTGCCGTGGATGGCGGCGATGGTGCGCCGCTCTGCCTGACGGGGATCGAAGTCGGTCGAGGCGAGGACGATTTCGTCGCCTTGCCGCCAGCCGCTGGCATCCAGCACTTCGATCTGCGTGCTGCCTGCCTCCGCGGTGGCGGCCAGCTGGGTCCAGGTGTGCTCGCGGTCGCCATGCAGACTTAGCGTGCCGGCCATCAGCATGATCCCGCGATCGCCCATGGTATTGATGTCTTCGCCGGGCACGTTGTCGGTCAGGATGATGGTGGCATTGCGCGTGTACGGACGGTCCTCGCTGCCAATGTGCAACTGTCCCCCGCGCACATAGATCCATTCGGTTTCGAGCTGGAAATCGCGGTCGCTCGCAAAGCGGAGCGTGCCGTCGATGGTCAGGCTGCGTAGAGCTGGCGGATCGACGTCCAGGACAATCTCCGTCCCCCGTTCGATTGTCACAGCATCGCCTTCGCCTGGCACCTGCCCGTTAGGCCATGAGGCGGGATCAGACCACAGCAAGTGCCTTGCCGAAGGGGACGACGCGTCTGCACCTGCGTCCATTCCTGCGTGTGTCTCCTGCGCCCTGGCGGCAGCTCCGAGGCCAAGCATGAATGAGACAAACGGAAACACGAAAAGAAGCAGCAGCCGAGATTGCTTGCCCATGACTCAGATCCCCTCATGTCGGGAAGCGCGGTCCCGATTCCCTCGTTTGCGTCCATCCTTGCAGCGCTCTGATCAATTGCCAAGTCTGTCTGCGCAAAGCGCCAGCCTGCTGCCAGGTGTGGCACAATGCCTTGTCGCTGTTATGATCGGCATCATGACGCAGACGCCCATCATAACCACTCCGCGCTTCAACTGTCGCCCGCTGCGCGATGGCGACGAGGGCGCGCTGTGGCCCGCCTTCTCCGACGAAGGCCAGATGCGTTACTGGTCGCGCGGGCCGTTCGACAATCGCGGCGAGTTTCGCGATTACCTGTTCGACAGCGATGGCGCTTGGGGTGGTCGCACGTGGATTTGCGAGCCGAAGGACGGCGGCCCGCCGGTCTTTCGCATGGTCGCCAGCAGCAATGTCGAGCAGGTGGCCGAGATCGGCTATATCCTCGTGCCGGGAAACGAGCGGCAGGGCATTGCGCGCGAATGCATTTCCGCGCTGATCACGCACCTGTTCCGGGTGGAGGGGTTCCACCGCGTTTTCGCCGATGTCGATCCGCGCAACGCTCGCTCGAACGCCTTGCTGGAACGGCTGGGCTTTACCCGCGAGGGGCACCTGCGGCACACCATGAAAACGCATATCGGCTGGGCCGATACGTGGATGTGGGGCCTGCTGGCCGATGAATGGGCGCCATAGGCGCGATTAAGCTTTGACGCGATAGGGTGAATGTGCTGCCTGTCGGCAGCTTTACCGGTTTCAAAAGGGGGACTTCTCGATGCTCAAGTCAATCCGCTACTCCATCCTGCTGGCTGGCGCCGCCGCGCTGGTGGCACCGCCCGCGCTGGCGCAGGTGCGTGATCTGGATGGGGAGCGAAGCGATGTGCGCGTGTTCCAGGGCGAGCTGGCAGGCGCACCCGCCGTGTTCAGCCTCACCATTCCTGCCGACACCGGCCTGCAGATCGACGTAATTGCCACTGGCGACCTCGATCCCGTGGTCCGCGTGCTGGATGCGCGCGGCGAGTTGATTGCCGAGGACGATGATGGCGGCGACAACCTGAACTCGCGCGTGCGCCTTGGTGCCGAAGAACGCAGCCGCCGGATCACCATCGAGGTCGACAGCTTTGATGCCGAATGGGCCGAGGGCGAGTATGGCGGCAGCTTCGACCTGCGACTGCAAATAAATGAATTTGTCGCCGTAGCCACCCGCGCGGTGAGCTATGGCGCGCGCGAGACGGGCACGCTGATGGGCGAGGAGCACCTGTTCACCATGCAGGGCCGCGCTGGCGAGCCGGTGGAAATCTCGCTGGTGGCGACTGACGACATGCTCGATCCCTACCTGGAGCTGCGCGGTCCCTCGGGTGAGACCATCGCCTCCGACGACGATGGCGGCGAGGGGCTCAATTCGCTGTTGCGCCACACCTTCCCCGAAAACGGCACCTACACCATCTCCGCCAACGGCTTTGGAGACAGTACCGGTGACTATCGTCTGCGCGTGCGCGAACAGCGCGAGGTGATGGCACAGCTGCCCTTGCAGGTGATTGGTATCGCGGACGAAGCGAGCGGCGAGCTTGCATCGAGCTGGGACAGCGCGGGCGACGACGCGATGACGCCGACGCACATCGACTACCAGCTGAGCGAGGCAGCCAAGGCGGCGATCCGCGCCGGCAACGGCGAAGTCTCGATCCGCATGACCGCCAGCGGAGCGGGCGACGCCGATTTCGGCGGCACCATCGACCCCTTCGTGGAACTGGGGTTCGACACTCCACTGGGCTTTGCCCCGGTGGCGAGCGACGACGACAGCGGTGGCGAGCTCAACGCGCTGCTGGCGATCGACCTTGGTCCGATCGCCGACGAGCCCGGCCTGCTCGATATGCTGCGCATCCGCGCGCAGGGCTATGGGGGTTCTGCAGGTGCCTATACGCTGGTGATCAGCGAAGGCATGGAAGCGCCTGCGGGGATCACTCCGTCCGACGCGCCGATCATGCTCGACAGTGGCGACTGATCGCTCTGCCGACACAGTCAGAAGAAAGAAGGGCGGGGATCATCTCCCCGCCCTTTTTCGTTTGCGCCTGCGAGCAGCCTAGCCGCGTTCGCCTTCCTCGCTGTCCTCATCAGCGGGCGGCGGGGGCGGGCCGAAGCCGGGGCGCGGGCCGGTGCCCGGATCGTGATCGAAAGGCCGGGCGAAGCGGCTGCGGTCGTCGTTCTCTGCCGTCACTGCCTCTTCCTCGCCCGCAGCGATGCGGGCCTGCTGCGCGCGGCTGGCGCTGATGTAGTCGCGCGGCATGTAATTGCCCTCGTGACAGGCATATTCGAAGAACTGGTAGTCATCGTCGCGCACCCAGGCGAGGCGCGTGGTCCACGGCTCAGTATAGACCTCGGGGTCGGAATAGGTCAGCTCGTGCATGATGATGTTCGGCCCGGTCATGGTCAGGCGTTCCACCGTCATCGCCTCGCTGCTCATCGGCACCGTGTTGAAGGCAGGCACCTCCAGCGTGCCGGTGAACTGCGTTGCCATGTTGAGCGGCGCGGCGGAGCGGGCGTAGACATCCTCGGTAGCGCTGTCGCCGCTGACGATGTTGGTCGTCTCGATCACCAGCGTTTTGCCTTCCCACCAGGCGCGGGAGTTGCCCATCCACGCCTCGACCGGCTCCTCCCACTTGGCGGCACGGGCCTCTTCCGCGCTGCCGTAGATCTTGATCACCCGGGTGCCGAGCATTTCCAGCATGATGGTGATCTGGCCGGGCGACTGGAACACGCGGATGCCGTTGTTGTAGCGGAACGGATACATCGAGGCGGGGAAGCCGCGCGACACGCAGCGATCCCAGCTGTCGAAATCGTCAACCCAGTCATAGGCCTGCCCCGGCACCCAGCCGGAACGACCGGCGCGGAACAGCTCCATGGCCTCGGGCGTCAGGTCGGGCAATTGGCCGTCAGCGGGGGAGACCAGCATGGCGGTGGACTTGGCCCAGGGCGTATTGAGGAACCATTCCTCCAGCCCCTCCGTGCCGCCGGCACCGATGCCGCTTTCGTTGGCCTGGGTAAAACTGCTGTCGTCCCCGCGCGCGGCGGCCAGGCGGCGTTCGAATTCCTCGTCGTTCACCCAGAACCGGTCGCCATAGTGCTCCGGACGCTGGAACAGGATGTGGCCGTTGTTGATCGGCTCGATCGGCCAGGTGCCGGTGAAATCGTAGTCACCCCAGGGCAGGCGATCGGGCGTGTAGTCGGTGGGGATGGGCGGCAGCTCGGTCAGGTCGGCAGGCCGCTCCTGCGAAAGTGCCGGTGCAGCAGAGAGTGCCAATGTCGAAGCGGCAAGGGCGAGGGTTATGCGGCGGATCATAAGGTCTGTTCTCCCAAACAGGTCTGGCCAGCATAGTTACAAGCCAGATTGATTTTGTCCGGGTTGTAATGAGGATTGCCGACGGGGACAAGACGGGAGGTGGTGAGCGTCTTCGCGCGTTTGCCCGTTTCTTGTGTCAACCTGCATGAGTGCGCCCTTTGTGCCATTCGCTTCGTCCTGGGGACCGCGCGGCACCTGCGCGCGAGGGTTCGCCGCGATGTCAGCGGAAAATTCAGCGGTTCAACTCACGTCGCAAATTCTCGACTGATCAGCGAAAACAGTCTTCAAATCCATCGTTGCCGCTTCCGCAGAACTGATCGATATTGATGAAGGAGCTTCCCCCCGTCACATTGCGAACCGAGCCCAGAACCGTAAGCAGCGGCTTGGAATACGGTTTCCGTTTCGAACAATCCATGTCCGAGACTGCTTCGCTATTCGAACCCAGCAAGGTCTTTTCCCCAATCTGAGATCAGAGCCATATAGGCGATGCTGCTCCATATCGGCCATTTCCACGACTGGTCAACGCGATGACTTTGCGCAACTGTTAACAAGTCTTGAAGGCCTGCGGGATCAATCAACCGGTCTGTGTCCGGGGCTCCCCCATGGCCCAGCAACCGGTTTATTGCCGGAAGTTGCGTCTCGAGCACGCAGCCGAACTCGGCTTTGCTTGTGCGCGTCAGCACAGGTTCGGGCAACAGGCCTGCCAATGCTATACGATGAGTGAATTTCTGCTGTGCTCCGCGCAGGCGGGTTGCCTCGGGCGTTGCAGCGGAAAACGTGATGAACTCGCGGCTGAACAGCGGGTGCCGTCCTTCGATCCCGCACTGAGCGCGCAGGCGCGATGCGTGTTCGACCATCATGATGGTCATTGGGTGGGTCAGGGTTCGAAAACGGCCTTCCCCACTCTGCTGTTGCGCCATGCTGGCTTCGTATTCCTTCCAGCTTGCAACGAGCCTCGTGCGCGCGGCTGGCAAGAGCCATGGTGTTTCCGGAGGCTGTCCGAGCAGGGCATCGCTCCTAAGCCGGCGCGCAAGGTTGGCGAGCGGCCTGCCAAGCAAGGGGCGCAGCCCGGCCTTGATAAAGGCCTGTGCAGCCCGTCGCCGCCCCCATCTTGCCCGCACGGCGGCAAGTGATTTGTAGGCCAGCGCCCAATCGCGATGGGCAAGGCATTCGCGCAAGAGCGTGACCCTGCCGTTGAGCCATTCGTCACCGCCAAGTCCATTAACGGCGATCCGGCAGTTGTCGTTCGCCATGGCGCGATACATGCCCACAGTCATGGCCGCGTTGGGGAAATAGGGGATGTCGACAGCTTCTCGCCCGCCCTCCATGAACCAGGCCATTTCGGGGGTGAACAGTGCTGTCTCATGGATCGGGCGCCCGACGAAAGCGGAAACGTCATGCCTGAAGGCTGTCTCGTCGGCATCGCTGCCCGGCGGTCCGGAGAGGGCATATCCCTGCATGTGCGGAGCTGGCAGGTCGCCGCGCCCGGCCAAGCGGTCAGCCACGGCAAACACGGCCGATGAATCCAGGCCGCCGCTGACCTCGAAAGCGGCGGTCCCGTCGCTTCGCGATGCCTTGCGCACGCTGCTGGTCAGGACCGCAAGATAGTGCTCGGCATATTCGCCGTCGCTGGCATAGCGGATGCTGTAGGGCGCAGGCAGGGCCCAGTAGCGCGCCCCGCGGCTGGTGATTTCGCCGCCCGAGGCTGCGAAGGTGAGGTGGTGAGCGGGCAAGACCCGTCCCACTTCCCGCCACACCGTCTCCTCTCGCCAGCATGGCTGATTGGCGACAAGCTGGGTGAGCACGTCCATGTTCGGCGCAAACGGTGCATCCGAACCTGCGCGCAAGGCGGCAAAGTCGGAAGCCAGCAGCAGCCTGCTGCCCTTTCGGCAATAGAAGAGCGGACGCAAGCCCTGGTGGTCGCGCGCGCAGACCAGCCGCCGTGCGCGGGCATCCCAGATGATGAAGGCGAATTCCCCTTCGATCCGCGCCGTGCAATCCGGACCCCATGTCTCGTAGGCGCGCAGCAGCAGCTCGGCGTCCGAGCGGTTGCGCAGCCTTGCACCGCGTTGCAGCAGCTCGCCGCGCAGGTCCTCATGATTCTGGAAGTAGCCATCGAGCACCAGGACGAGGCTCTCGTCTTCGTTGCGCCACGGTTGCGGGGCCTCGCGCGATTCCGCCGTTGTGTGCATCATGCAGGCACCCAGCGCCGCGCCGCCGCCTGTCCAGTGGACGATCCCGTCCGGCCCGCGATAGTCCATCGCAGCGGTCATCGGCGCGATGTCGCGCTGGCCGACCGGTTGCCCGTCGAAATGGATGATCGCCGCGATGCCGCTCATGGCCGCGAAGGGTGGAGGCGAAGGCTGCGGCTTGGCAAGGCTTGCGCCGCGAAACGGCGCGCCCTCTCCACAAGCTGTCGGGCCTTGCTGTCTGGCGAGGGCCCTGCGGACGGCTAGTCGCAGCCGGTGCCGTCCTGCGCCACGGCGTCCTCGCGCAGCCCATCTTCAGCAAGGAGGGCCTGCACCTCCAGCTCGCGCCGGCGCATGGCGTCGATCTTGGCGTTGAGGGTTTCGAGCACGCTTTCCTCGTCCACGGTGGCCTCGGCGCGCTGCTGGTCCAGCACTTCGCGGCGGATGCGTTCGTACAAGGGGTGGCCGGGGCGAATGTCGGCGCCATAGCGGTGCGCGCGGCGCTGGCGCAGGAAGAACATCACCAGCGCCTCGTTATGCCGCCGCTCGGTGCCCAGCACCTTTCCAGCAGAGACGACCATGCGCTCCTCCCCCTCGATGGCGCGGGCGAGCGCGCAGTCCTCGAGGCGCGAGACCCCGCGATCCACCGCCATGTCCCACGCCGCGCGAAAGTGCTCGGCACCGGGCCGCTGGCGCAGCTTGTACAGCGCCTCCAGGCTGGCGCCGATATGGAGCGCGGCCTGCTTGACCACGCCGGTGGCGGCGAGATGGGCGATGAACCTGCGCTGGCGATCGGGCGTGATGGAATTGCGGCGCGGCGCGACATGCGGGACGGGCGCAAAGTCGAGCAGCGGATCGGCGGCATCGAGCGGCGCGGGCGGGGCGGTGACGTAGGAGGTGGCTTGCGAGGGCTTGGCGCGCGGGCGGTGGGGGAGGTTCTGGGTCATGCCCGGCGGTGGAGCATGGGGGTGGGGTTGTAGGGAAGGGTTTTCAACATCATCAGTGAGCTTGCCGAGAAAACCTTTGATAAACCAATGTCGTGACTTGAATATTCTCTCCCTTCAGCCCCAATGGCGGTATGGGTTTGCCACGCTCAGTCATTCTAAAGCGCGCGAAGCGTAAGGTCCGGCAACGGGAAAAGCGTCATCAAAGGTTGGGTGGCGAGCATCGTTGGCCGTTTGCCAGATCAAAGGATCCAGCCACTCTTGTCAGACTCCATCTGCCAAAACGAATTAGCATAGCAACCGCGATCTACCGCCAACATTGCCTTCAGGTCTGCGATAGATTGCGCACTGCGATAGTGAAAAATTCTCAAGACGTTGTTTTCGATTTTTCAAAGACCGAAGCCATTGAAGCGCCAGCGATGTTGTATTTTGTCGCTGAATTGGATCGTGCAGTACGAATGGCTCCAAAGCGTCAACGAATAAGGTGCAAGCTGCCAGATGGAGGATCCGAGCCAGCCAAGATCGTTGGGCAAGTCCTAAATCAGATCGGACTTCTTGAAAGGATAGGTCAGCCCGCGCCAGATGACCATGATCGCAGCGCTTTCGACGAATCTGTTCGTCACTGGCGATATGCCACAGGAACTCGGATCGACGAGAAGCCCGGTGACGTGCTTGACGAACATGAGGGACGAATCGCGCCAGCGTTGCTGAGCAAGATGCATATTGGCTTGTCCGAAGCCATCATCAATTCACTGCATCATGCGTATGAGGGTGACCGACGAGATGGGTGCCGACGGTTCGCTGAGCGGCGATGGTGGATGTTCACGCAGGAACAGGATGGGATGCTTGAAGTTCTAGTTTGTGACTTGGGTATCGGTATCCCAAGATCATTGCCGACGCGATGGGACCACAAACTCTTGAGCAAGGTTCGTGAATGGTTTTCTGATGACGGCCCAGAATTAGCCGCTATTAAGACTGCCCTTGTGCTCGGCGAATCAAGTTCTGGCGATGAGCATCGAGGGAACGGCCTTCCTCAGGTGTGGGAGGCGACCACAAGCGCTGATGGTGGCCGAGTTGGAATCTACTCGGGTCGTGCCTATTTAGGTAGCGTCGGCGGCCAGGTAACTGGAGGGCAATATCATGGGGCAGTGCTCGGCACTTTGGTTTCATGGCGTGTGCCTGTCAATCCGGTAGGCTAATGGAAAGACTAGTGATCAACGTTGCAAAAGACTTCTCCCGAGCGCCCGCTGGGCGTTTCATTTCTGATGGACCAAATTCGGGCGAACGGTTCCGCGAGCAATTTCTTATTCCGGCCTTAGAAAGCGGGAGGAGCGTGAGAATCGAGATGGATGGAACGCGTGGATACGGATCGTCGTTTCTCGAAGAAGCATTTGGTGGGTTGCGGCGCAAAGGCTTTGTTAGCGACGTTTTGTTTGACGCTATTGAAATCGTTTCCAACGACAGATCGCTGAGTTCAGAAATCCATAATTATTGGCGGCGATAGTGCATGAGTGGTCTCACGGCCGCACTAATGTTACCTATTTTGGTCACCATCTTTGGATGGTTTTTTATCTCGCGTCAGGCTGAAAAGCGCGAATTTCGAAAAGAGATCAGAGAACGCGTCAAGGAATTGCGCGAAGCGGCGGATGCAGTTGACCAATCTTGTGAATTCTACTGGTTAGAAGCAACAAAGGCCAAATGGCCGAAGGCAGCAGTTCGGCTCAAGGCCGATTTGAAGAGGCTCGCCAATCGGTTGGCTTTGCTTGAGGCTGCAGGCTTGAGGTACGATGGCGCAGACCTGATGGCCGAACTTCGCATTGAGGCTACCGGCGAGCCATTCGAAAGTGCAAAGCGTCGGCGAAGTCAGGTCAGTGATTCCGAACGTGTGTTCCAAACCGCAAGCCTCGTGCAAGACTTGGTCCACGGTTGCGAGATTGCTTTTTACAGAGACTTTCCCCCGTTGAAGAGTTCTTTTGCCTTCCGACTTCTTGGTTTAGTCGGATTAGGAGGTTTTCTGGCTAGCGACACCGCTTCAGAGTGAGCCGCTAGTCCTTGACCCCGACCTCCAATTCAACCCAGTGCCCGCACGGCCCACCCCCAAATTTGCGTCAGCGCAATGACAGCCTTCGCGGCTACCTCCATTCTCCACTCCCACCAGACAGGGGCGGGGCAAGAGGAAGGAGGTTGTCATGAAACGCATGTTTGTGGCGATCGGGCTGGCCTGTGCCGCTCCGCTGGCGCTGTCGGCCTGTGCCGATCACTTTGTCTACCGCGCGGGTGCGGTGTGGTACAGCCACCCCTATGCCGTGTGGTACGATGGCTATTACGGCCCGTTCTACGATGGGTACTGGGGCACCGACGGCTATTTCTATTTCCGCATCGATTTCTACAGCAGTTTCCGCCGCGCGGCGCCGGGGCACTTCCTGCACCAGCGGCCCAATCGCGAGCGGGAGCGGTATCGTTTCCACGAAGGCAGCGTGCGCCAGCCGCCGCCGGGCACGCGGCTGCCCAACTATCCCGGCGGCCCTGGTGCCGATAACCGGGGCAGGGGGCACGGTCCGGGCTAGGGGTCTGGGCCGAGGGTCCGGGCTGACAGCCCCCTTTGGGATGCGTGCGCTTGACCGTTGGAGCGAATCCAACTAAAGGCGCGCCCATCCGAGGGCCGCTGTCGCAGTGAGCCCCCGGGCAGATAGAGCTGAACATTGCCGGTCATGTCCCGGGGCTCCCCCAAGCGGTGGAGCCTTTTTCTATTGCAGCGAAAGCTGTGGGGCAGCCGTCAAAGTAACCCGGTGCCAAGGTTTCCGGGTGGAGCGTTTCAGGCTCGCGCGAATGGTCGCCAGGCCCTCCTGCACGGAGCGGCTAGGGGCGCTGTTTGCACGATCCCGATACATTCCACTCGGCAAGCCGGAAGCATCACCGAACAGGTGAAGTGAGAACTAATGCCGACTATTAACCAGCTTGTGCGGAAACCCCGCCAGCCCATCGTCAAGAAGAGCAAGTCTGCGGCGATGGAATCCGCCCCGCAGAAGCGCGGCGTTTGCACGCGCGTCTACACGACGACCCCGAAGAAGCCGAACTCGGCGCTGCGCAAGGTGGCCAAGATCCGCCTGACCAACCAGCGCGAAGTCATCGCCTATATCCCCGGCGAAGGCCACAACCTGCAGGAACACTCCGTGGTGCTGATCCGCGGCGGCCGTGTGCGCGACCTTCCCGGCGTGCGCTACCACGTGCTGCGCGGCGTGCTCGACACGCAGGGCGTGAAGGACCGCAAGCAGTCCCGTTCGAAGTACGGCGCCAAGCGTCCGAAGTAAGGTTTAGGAGCGGCCTCGCGCCGCAAGGCGAGCCCAGCCGGGTCCGCCGCATTCCGAAGGAATTGAAAGATGAGTCGTCGTCGTCGTCCCGAGAAGCGGGAAATCCTGCCCGATCCCAAGTTTGGTGATCAGGTGCTGTCGAAGTTCATGAACAACCTGATGCTGGACGGCAAGAAGGCCGTGGCCGAAGGTATCGTCTACTCCGCGCTCGACACTGTCGAAGCGCGTGCGAAGACCGATCCGGTGGCGCTGTTCCATGAAGCGCTGAACAACGTGAAGCCGCAGGTCGAAGTGCGCAGCCGCCGTGTCGGTGGTGCCACCTACCAGGTGCCGGTTGAGGTTCGCCCCGAGCGTGCCCAGGCCCTCGCCATCCGCTGGCTGATCGGTGCAGCCCGCGGCCGTGCCGAAACCACCATGAGCGCGCGCCTCTCGGCCGAGCTGATGGATGCCGCCAACAACCGCGGCAATGCCGTGAAGAAGCGCGAAGACACGCACCGCATGGCGGACGCCAACCGCGCCTTCAGCCACTACCGCTGGTAAGGCGTGCTGCTTGCAGGGCCGCGCGTGGGGGATTGTCCTCGGCGCGGTCTTCAAGCGGTCACATTCGAGACTATATGGGGCGCGACTGATTTCGCCCCCGAACACTGAGGAACACGATTATGGCCCGCGAATATCCGCTGGAGCGCTATCGCAATATCGGCATCATGGCGCACATCGATGCCGGCAAGACCACCACGACCGAGCGTATTCTCTACTACACCGGCAAGTCCTACAAGATCGGCGAAGTGCACGATGGTGCCGCGACGATGGACTGGATGGAGCAGGAGCAGGAACGCGGCATCACCATCACCTCGGCTGCCACGACCACCTTCTGGTCGGCCGAAGATGGCCAGGGTCCCAAGCACCGCATCAACATCATCGACACGCCCGGACACGTGGACTTCACCATTGAAGTCGAACGCTCTCTGCGCGTGCTCGACGGCGCGGTTGCCGTGTTCGACGGCGTGGCCGGCGTTGAACCGCAGTCCGAGACCGTGTGGCGCCAGGCGGACAAGTACAAGGTTCCGCGCATGTGCTTCATCAACAAGCTCGATCGCACCGGTGCCGACTTCTACTACTGCGTGCAGTCGATCATCGATCGCCTCGGCGCCACGCCGCTGGTGCTGTACCTGCCGATCGGCGCCGAAAGCGACCTGCAGGGCGTTGTCGACCTGGTGAACATGCGCGGTATCGTGTGGGAGAACGACGGTCTGGGTGCCACGTTCAACTATGTTGATATCCCCGCCGACCTGGCCGACAAGGCCGCCGAATATCGCGAGAAGCTGGTCGAGACTGCCATCGAGCAGGACGACGACGCGATGGAAGCATATCTTGAAAACGGCGAAGAACCCGATGCGGCGACGCTGAAGAAGCTGATCCGCAAGGGCACCATGGCGCAGGCTTTCGTGCCGGTGCTGTGTGGCTCGGCGTTCAAGAACAAGGGCGTGCAGCCGCTGCTCGACGCGGTTGTCGACTACATGCCTTCGCCGATCGACGTGCCGGCGATCAAGGGCGTGTTGCCCGACAGCGACAAGGAAGAGACCCGTCCGTCTTCGGATGACGAGCCCTTCGCCGCGCTTGCCTTCAAGATCATGAACGACCCGTTCGTCGGCTCGCTCACCTTCACCCGCATCTACTCGGGCAAGCTCTCCAAGGGCACCGTGCTGAACTCGGTGAAGGACAAACGCGAGAAGATCGGCCGCATGCTGCTGATGCACTCGAACAACCGCGAGGACATCGAGGAAGCCTTCGCCGGCGACATCGTCGCCATCGCGGGCCTGAAGGAAACCACCACGGGTGACACACTGTGCGCGCCCAACGCGCCGATCATCCTCGAGCGCATGGAATTCCCCGAGCCCGTGATCGAGCTGTCGGTGGAACCCAAGACCAAGGCCGACCAGGAAAAGATGGGCGTTGCCCTCAACCGCCTGGCCGCCGAGGATCCCTCGTTCCGCGTGTCGACAGATCACGAATCGGGCCAGACGATCATCAAGGGCATGGGCGAGCTTCACCTCGACATCCTCGTCGATCGCATGAAGCGCGAATTCAAGGTCGAAGCCAACGTCGGCGCGCCGCAGGTGGCCTACCGCGAATCGCTCGCCCGCGAAGTGGAAGTGGACTACACTCACAAGAAGCAGTCGGGTGGTTCGGGTCAGTTCGGCCGCGCCAAGGTTGTTGTGGCGCCGGGCGAGCGTGGCCAGGGCGTGATCTTCGAGGACGAGATCAAGGGCGGTAACATTCCGCGCGAATATATCCCGGCCGTGGAGAAGGGCATGCGCGAGCAGGCCGAAAGCGGCTACCTTGTCGGCTTCCCCATCATCGACTTCACCATCCGCCTGGTCGACGGCGCCTACCACGACGTCGACTCGAGCACCGTGGCCTTCGAAATCTGCGGTCGCGGCGCCATGCGCGAAGTGGCCGAGAAGGCCGGCATCAAGCTGCTCGAGCCGGTGATGAAGGTGGAAGTGGTGACGCCGGAAGAGTTCATGGGCGACGTGATCGGCGACCTGAACTCCCGTCGTGGCCAGATCCAGGGCACCGACAGCCGCGGCAACGCCCAGGTTGTGGACGCCTTCGTGCCGCTGGCCAACATGTTCGGCTACGTGAATGAACTGCGTTCGTTCACCCAGGGCCGCGCCCAGTACACGATGCAGTTCAGCCACTATGACGAAGTTCCGTCGAATGTGGCGCAGGAGGTCAAGGAGAAGCTTGCCTAAGATGAGGCAAGCGTCTAGGGGCGGCGCCTGATTCAACGGGTGCCGCTTCCTCTCCCGGTGAAATTCAATTTTTGACTAACAGAGGTTATTAGAAAAATGGCGAAGGAAAAATTCGAGCGGAACAAGCCGCACTGCAACATCGGCACCATCGGTCACGTCGACCACGGCAAGACCACGCTGACGGCTGCCATCACCAAGGTGATGGCTGAGACCTACGGCGGCTCTGCTGTCGATTTCGCAAACATCGACAAGGCTCCGGAAGAGCGCGAGCGCGGCATCACCATCTCGACCGCCCACGTCGAATACGAAACCGAAGCGCGCCACTATGCGCACGTCGACTGCCCCGGCCACGCTGACTATGTGAAGAACATGATCACCGGTGCGGCGCAGATGGACGGCGCCATCCTGGTGGTGAACGCTGCCGACGGCCCCATGCCGCAGACCCGCGAGCACATCCTGCTGTCGCGTCAGGTCGGCGTGCCGGCGCTGGTCGTGTACCTGAACAAGGTTGACCAGGTTGACGACGAAGAGCTGCTCGAGCTGGTCGAGCTGGAAGTTCGCGAACTGCTGAGCGACTACGACTTCGATGGCGACAACATTCCGATCATCAAGGGTTCGGCCCTGGCTGCTCTGGAAGGCCGCGACGACGAAATCGGCAAGAACTCGATCCTCGAGCTGATGAAGGCTGTCGACGAATACATCCCGCAGCCGGACCGTCCGGTTGACCAGCCCTTCCTGATGCCGATCGAAGACGTGTTCTCGATCTCGGGTCGTGGTACGGTTGTTACCGGTCGTGTTGAAACCGGCGTTGTGAACGTTGGCGACGAAGTCGAAATCGTCGGCATCAAGGACACCCAGAAGACCACCGTGACCGGCGTGGAAATGTTCCGCAAGCTGCTCGACCGTGGTGAAGCTGGCGACAACATCGGCGCCCTGATCCGCGGCGTGGGCCGTGACGAGGTGGAGCGTGGCCAGGTTCTCGCGAAGCCGGGTTCGGTTACCCCGCACACCGAGTTCTCGGCTGAAGTCTACGTCCTGTCGAAGGACGAAGGCGGCCGTCACACCCCGTTCTTCGCCAACTACCGTCCGCAGTTCTATTTCCGTACGACTGACGTGACCGGCGAAGTGATCCTGCCGGAAGGCACCGAAATGGTGATGCCGGGCGACAACGTGACCATCGGCGTGAAGCTGATTGCCCCGATCGCCATGGACGAAGGCCTGCGTTTCGCTATCCGCGAAGGTGGCCGCACCGTCGGCTCGGGCGTGGTCTCGAAGATCACCAAGTAATCCCGCCTGCCCCACCCGGCGCAGCGGAATAAAAGGGGCCTGGCACTCACCTCGAGTGCCGGGCTCTTTTTATGTAAGCCGGCTAAAAACTTCACCGCAAGAAAGTCGGGGGAGGGAATGGCTGGCGAACGCGGCGCGAAAAATGCGGGATTTCGGGGTTGCAAGATCACCCTCTCCTCCGTATACGCGCGCCAAGTCGAGGGAGATTCGTCTCACTCGAAATGAATTTTACGGGAGGCCGCCCGTTCCGGGAAACCGGGCTTATGCGGGGCGGGCCTTTTTATTTTGCGGGTTGGACGCGGAAACGTTTAAGGCTCGCTTGGCTCTTTCGCATCGGTAGACGGAAATCATGGACGCACAGAATATTCGTATTCGCCTCAAGGCCTTCGATCACCGCGTGCTCGACCAGGCAACTGGCGAGATTGCGGACACCGCACGCCGCACCGGCGCGCTTATTCGTGGTCCCATTCCGTTGCCGACGCGTATCGAGAAGTTCACCGTGAACCGCGGCCCGCACATCGACAAGAAGTCGCGCGAGCAGTTCGAGGTGCGCACTTACAAGCGGCTGCTCGACATTGTGCAGCCCAACGCCCAGACGGTCGACGCGCTGATGAAGCTGGACCTCGCTGCGGGTGTGAACGTCGAGATCAAGCTGGCCTAAGCCGCGCTCGACCGGTCCTTCTGGAGGACCTTAAACGTCCAGAGAGTTTTCGGGGCTCCTACGGCCCCGCCGGATCGCCAGAGGTTCTGGATTTCCGGCAAGACATAGGGATACCGCCGGACATGTCCGGGCTGCGTCCCCCGTCTCGCTCAATCGACCACGGTCGAAAGAGCAGTACAGCCCGGACGGGGCGAAGCATCAAAACTTGGGCTGGCAAGCACCTGGGGATGGTCCCCTTGTGCCTCTGTGTAAGGAGTTTGGATCATGCGCACAGGCGTGATCGCGAAGAAAGTCGGGATGACCCGCCTGTTCCAGGAGGACGGACGTCACGTTCCCGTGACTGTTCTGTCGCTGGAGGGGTGCCAGGTCACCGGGAATCGCACGGCCGATCGCGACGGCTATTACTCGGTGCAGCTCGGCGCCGGCGAGGCGAAGCAGAAGAACGTTGCCAAGCCGCAGCGTGAGGCTTTTGCCAAGGCCAATGTCGGCCTGAAGATGAAGGTTGCCGAGTTCCGCGTTGAAAACGAGGAGGGTCTGCTTCCCGTTGGTGCCACCATCACCGCCGACCATTTCATTGCCGGCCAGAAGGTCGACATCACGGGCCACACCGTGGGTAAGGGTTTTGCCGGTGCAATGAAGCGTTGGGGCTTCGGTGGTCTGCGCGCCACTCACGGCGTGTCCATCTCGCACCGTTCGCACGGTTCGACGGGTAACCGCCAGGATCCGGGCAAGGTCTTCAAGAACAAGAAGATGGCCGGCCACATGGGCGATCGCCAGCGCACCCAGCAGAATCTGGAAGTCGTGCGCACCGATGCCGAGCGTGGTCTGATCTTCGTCAAGGGCTCTGTGCCCGGTTCGAAGAACGGCTGGCTGCTGGTGAAGGATGCCGTGAAGCTGCCGCTTCCCGACGGCGTGCCGTTCCCCGGCGCGATGCGTCGCAATGCCGATGAAACCGCCAGTGAAGACGCCACCCCCGGCCTGGTCGAAAGCGCTGCGGAGCACGAGGTGAACACCGAAGTGTCTCCTGAGCAGCAGGCCAAGCTGGCTGAAGAACAGGATGCAGGCGCAGGTACCGAAGACGGCACCCCGGCTGCTGACGAGAACAAGGAGTCCTGATCGTGAAGGTCAAGGTCCAGAAGATTGACGGCAAGGCCGCCGGCGACGTCGAGCTGAACGACGCTGTGTTCGGTGTCGAGCCGCGTGCCGACATCCTGCACCGCGTGGTGACGTGGCAGCTGGAAAACCGCCGCGCCACTGCTCGTCCGACGCGTGAGCGTTCGGACGTTGCCCGCACCGGCAAGAAGTGGGGCCGTCAGAAGGGTTCGGGCGGCGCTCGTCACGGCGATCGCGGCGCTCCGATCTTCATCGGTGGCGGCAAGGCTCACGGTGCGCGCAAGCGTGACTTCGAACAGTCGCTCAACAAGAAGGTCCGCGCTCTCGGCCTGAAGATGGCTCTCTCCAGCAAGGCGAAGGACGGCCTGGTCGTCATCGACAGCCTTGAGCTGAAGGATGCCAAGACCAAGGCGCTCAAGGGTCACTTCGACAAGAATGGCTGGAATGGCAAGGTGCTGGTGATTGGCGGCGAAAGCGTCGACGATGGCTTCGCCAAGGCTGCCCGCAACCTGCCGGGCGTGGACGTGCTGCCGGCTGTCGGCGCCAATGTCTACGACATCCTCAACCACGACACGCTGGTCCTGACCAAGGACGCGGTCGAGAAGCTGGAGGCGCGTTTCAATGGCTAAGAAGCAGGAAATCGACGCGCGTCACTACGACGTGATTCTCGCTCCGCACATCACCGAGAAGGCAACGCTCATGTCGGAAGACAATGCCGTTGTGTTCAAGGTGGCGAACGACGCTACGAAGCCGCAGATCAAGGAAGCTGTTGAAGCTCTCTTCGATCGCAAGGTGAAGAGCGTGAACACGATCGTCGCGAAGGGCAAGAGCAAGCGCTGGAAGGGCAAGCCCTACAAGCGTTCCGACCAAAAGAAGGCAATCGTGACTCTCGCAGAGGGTCAGGATCCGATCGACATCACCGAAGGCGTGGGCTGATCCGATGGCACTTAAGAACTACAAACCGACAAGCCCGGCTCGCCGTGGCCTCGTCCTGGTCGACAAGACCGGCCTCCACAAGGGTGGCCCGGTCAAGTCGCTGACCAGGGGCAAGACCAAGACCGGCGGCCGCAACAACAAGGGTCACGTGACCTCGCGCGGCAAGGGCGGCGGTAACAAGCAGAAGTACCGCTTCATCGACTTCAAGCGTCGCAAGTGGGACATGGAAGCCACCGTGGAACGGATCGAATACGATCCCAACCGCACGGCCTTCATTGCGCTGATCAAGTATGATGACGGCGAACTGTCCTACATCATCGCGCCCAACCGTCTCGCTCCGGGTGACAAGGTCATCGCCGGCGAGAAGGTCGACACGAAGCCGGGCAACGCCATGCTGCTGGGCCAGATGCCGGTCGGCACCATCATTCACAATGTGGAGATGAAGCCGGGCAAGGGCGGCCAGATCGCGCGTTCGGCAGGGACCTACGTGCAGCTGGTCGGCCGTGACCGCGGCATGGTGATCGTGCGCCTGAACAGCGGCGAGCAGCGTTACCTGCGGGCTGACTGCATGGGCACGGTTGGCGCGGTGTCGAACCCCGACAACCAGAACCAGAACCTGGGCAAGGCCGGCCGCAAGCGTCACATGGGCGTCAAGCCGCTGACGCGCGGTGTCGCCAAGAACCCTGTCGACCACCCGCACGGTGGTGGTGAAGGCCGCACCAGCGGTGGCCGTCACCCGGTTACCCCGTGGGGCAAGCCGACCAAGGGCGCCCGCACGCGCAACAACAAGCAGACGGACAAGATGATTATCCGTTCGCGTCACGCGAAGAAGAAGAGGTAAGGCACCATGGCACGTTCCGTCTGGAAAGGTCCGTTTGTCGAGCTGAGCCTTCTCAAGAAGGCGCAGGAAGCGCAGGAAGCGAACAGCACCAAGCCGATCAAGACCTGGTCGCGTCGTTCGACGATCCTGCCCGATTTTGTCGGCCTGACGTTCAACGTCTACAATGGGCACAAGTTCGTGCCCGTCTCGGTCAACGAGGAAATGGTCGGTCACAAGCTTGGCGAGTTCGCGCCTACGCGCAGCTTCCCGGGCCACGCAGCCGACAAGAAGGGTAAGCGATAATGGGCAAGGCTAAGGCTCCCCGCCGCGTCGCGGAAAACGAGGCTCTGGCTGTGGGCACGACCATTCGTGGCTCGGCCCAGAAGCTGAACCTCGTTGCCGCCCTGATCCGCGGCAAGAAGGCCGAGGAAGCGATGAACATCCTCTCCTTCTCCAAGCGCGCGATGGCCAAGGACGCACAGAAGGTGCTCGCCTCGGCAATCGCCAATGCCGAGAACAACCACGACCTGGATGTCGACGCCCTCGTCGTCGCCGAGGCGTCGGTCGGCAAGTCGATCACCATGAAGCGGTTCGCAACGCGCGGCCGTGGCAAGTCCACGCGGATCCTGAAGCCGTTCAGCCGGCTGCGGATCGTCGTACGCGAAGCAGAAGAGGCGTAAGATGGGTCACAAGAGCAATCCGATCGGTCTGCGCCTGCAGATCAACCGCACCTGGGACAGCCGTTGGTACGCCGAAGGTGGCGACTATGCCAAGCTGCTCAAGGAAGACATCGAGATCCGCAAATACATCATCGAGAACCTGCCGCAGGCAGCCATCTCGAAGGTGGTGATCGAACGTCCGGCCAAGCTGTGCCGTGTGTCGATCTATGCTGCGCGTCCCGGCGTCATCATCGGCAAGAAGGGCGCCGACATCGAGAAGCTTCGGACGAAGCTGTCGACCATGACCGATAGCGAAGTGAAGCTGAACATCGTCGAGATCCGCAAGCCGGAAATCGATGCCAAGCTCGTCGCCCAGGGCATTGCCGACCAGCTGGTTCGCCGCGTTGCCTTCCGTCGCGCCATGAAGCGCGCGATGCAGTCGGCCATGCGCCTTGGTGCCGAAGGCATCAAGATCATGTGCGGTGGTCGTCTGGGTGGTGCGGAAATCGCCCGCGTCGAACAGTATCGCGAAGGCCGCGTGCCGCTGCACACGCTGCGCGCCAACATCGACTATGCCGAAGCCGAGGCGCTAACCGCCTATGGCATCATCGGCATCAAGGTGTGGGTCTTCAAGGGTGAAATCCTGGGTCATGACCCGACCTCGCAGGATCGCCTGATGATGGAATCGCAGACGTCCGGCGTCCGCCCGGCTCGTTGAGGTAGAGAACCATGCTGCAACCGAAAAAGACCAAGTTCCGCAAGGCCTTCAAGGGTAAGATCCACGGCAATGCCAAGGGCGGCACCACGCTGAACTTCGGCTCCTACGGTCTCAAGGCCCTGGAACCAGAACGTTTGACTGCCCGCCAGATCGAGGCAGCGCGTCGTGCCATCACCCGCGCCATGAAGCGTCAGGGTCGTCTGTGGATCCGCGTGTTCCCGGACGTGCCGGTTTCGAAGAAGCCTGCCGAAGTCCGTCAGGGTAAGGGCAAGGGCTCGGTCGAATACTGGGCTGCCCGCGTGAAGCCGGGTCGTGTCCTGTTCGAGCTCGATGGGGTTCCCGGCCCGATCGCTGCACTTGCTTTCGAACGCGCCGCCATGAAGCTGCCGATCAAGACCAAGGTCATCGCCCGTTTCGGCGACACCTCGCACCTGGGAGGCGAATAATGGCTGACAAGAGCAACACCGAAGACCTGCGCACCAAGACCGACGACCAGCTCGCCGAAGCGCTGACCATGCTCAAGAAGGAGCAGTTCAACCTGCGCTTCCAGGCCGCGACCAACCAGCTGGAAGGTCCGGCCCGCGTGAAGGAAGTCCGTCGCCAGATCGCCCGCATCAAGACGCTTCAGGGCGAACGCGCCCGCGAAGCAGCGAAAGCGTAAGGAGTAGACAATGCCCAAGCGTATCCTGACCGGGACTGTCACCTCCGACAAGACCGACAAGACCGTGACCGTGCTGGTCGAGCGCCGTGTGAAGCACCCGCTCTACGGCAAGATCATCAAGCGCTCGAAGAAGTACCACGCGCACGATGAGAACAACGAATACGTCGTTGGCGACAAGGTTCGAATCGAGGAGACCAAGCCGATCTCCAAGACCAAGACCTGGGCGGTGAAGGACCGTCTGGTCGCCAGCCGTGGCGAGGCCGTGGAAGCGGACCTCGAGGTCGCCGAAGCCACCCCCGGTGGTGCCGAGTAAGTAATTGGCCTCCGCCTTCGCGGGGGCAGGCGTTAGGAACTGCCGGACTGGTTCCGGCAAGCCAATTGAGAAGGAACCGGATCGATGATCCAGATGCAATCCAATCTCGACGTCGCGGATAACAGCGGCGCGAAGCGCGTCCAGTGCATCAAGGTGCTGGGCGGGTCGAAGCGTCGTACCGCGTCTGTCGGCGATGTGATCGTGGTTTCCGTGAAGGAAGCCCAACCGCGCGCCCGCGTGAAGAAGGGCGACGTGCACCGTGCCGTGATCGTGCGCACCAAGAAGGACGTTCGCCGTCCCGATGGCAGCGTGATCCGATTCGACAGCAATGCTGCGGTGCTCGTCAACAAGAGTGAGGAGCCGATCGGCACCCGTATCTTCGGCCCGGTGGTGCGTGAACTGCGCGGCAAGGGCTTCATGAAGATCATCTCGCTCGCTCCGGAGGTGCTCTGATGGCATCTGCTAAGATCAAGAAGGGCGACACGGTCGTCGTGCTCTCGGGCAAGGACAAGGGCCAGACCGGCACTGTCCAGCAGGTCATGCCGAAGGAAGGCAAGATCGTGGTCGAGGGCGTCAACGTGATGACCCGTCATCGCAAGCCTTCGCAGACCAATCCGCAGGGCGGCATCGACCGCGTGCCCGCTCCGATGGCGATCTCCAAGGTCGCCGTTGCCGATCCCAAGGACGGCAAGCCCACCCGTGTCCGTTTCGAGGAAAAGGACGGCAAGAAGGTGCGCGTTGCCGTCAAGTCCGGGGAGACCATCGATGGCTGATTATACCCCCCGCCTGAAGAAGAAGTATCAGGACGAGATCATCAAGGCGATGACCGACAAGTTCGGTTACAAGAACCACATGGAGGTTCCGCGCCTGGAGAAGATCACGCTCAACATGGGCGTCGGCGAAGCGAGCCAGGACAAGAAGAAGGTCCAGACCGCTGCCGAGGAAATGCAGGCCATTGCCGGCCAGAAGCCGGTGATCACCAAGGCCAAGAAGTCGATCGCGCAGTTCAAGCTGCGTGACGGCATGCCGATCGGGTGCAAGGTGAACCTGCGTCGTGATCGCATGTATGAATTCCTCGATCGCCTGGTGACGATTGCAATGCCCCGCATTCGCGACTTCCGTGGCCTGAATCCGAAGAGCTTCGATGGCAATGGCAACTACGCCATGGGCATCAAGGAGCAGATCATCTTCCCGGAGATCAGCTACGACAAGATCGAGAAGGTGCGTGGCATGGACATCATCGTCACCACCACCGCCAAGACCGACGAAGAAGCGCGCGAACTGCTGCGCCTGTTCGGTTTCCCCTTCCCGGCCGAAAGCGCCGAAGAAAAGGAAGCGGCGTGAGCCGCTGCCTTGAACTGAGAAAGCAAGAGAGAGCTTAAGTCCAATGGCGAAACTGAGTTCCATCAACAAGAACGAGAAGCGCAAGAAGCTCGTTCAGAAGTTCGCGGCCAAGTATGCCAGGCTGAAGGCGATTGCCGACGATGAGTCGCTCGACGATACCGAGCGTCTCATGGCCCGCCTGAAGATGGCCGAGCTGCCGCGCAACGCGAACCCCACCCGTGTGCGCAACCGCTGCACCACCACCGGCCGCCCGCGCGGCTACTACCGCAAGTTCGGGCTTAACCGCATCGAACTCCGGAATCTGGCCAACAAGGGCTTGATCCCGGGCGTGACCAAGTCGAGCTGGTGAGGAAACGATAGATGGCTATGACCGATCCCCTGGGTGATATGCTCACCCGCATCCGCAACGGCCAGCAGGCCAAGAAGGATTCCGTCCTTTCGCCGGCGTCTAAGCTGCGCGCGAACGTGCTCGAAGTGCTCCAGCGCGAAGGCTACATCCGTGGCTACAGCGAGGATACTTCCGGCCCGCACAAGGCGCTGCGGATCGAACTGAAGTATTTCGAGGGCGAACCTGCGATCAAGCATGTTGCCCGTGTCTCCAAGCCGGGTCGCCGCATCTACTCGGGCTCGAAAGAGCTGCCGGCTGTGCGTAACGGCCTTGGCATCACCATCGTCTCGACGCCCAAGGGTGTGCTTTCGGACAACGAAGCGCGTCTGGAAAACGTCGGCGGCGAAGTGCTGGCGGAGGTGTTCTGATGAGCCGCATTGGCAAGAAACCGGTGGCAATCCCGAGCGGGGTTACCGTCAAGACCGAGAACGGCGTGTTGAGTGCGAAGGGCCCCAAGGGCGAGCTCAGCATGTCGATGTTCGACCTGATCGAATACAAGATCGAAGGCGACGAAATCCAGGTCAACCCGATCAACAAGACCAAGCAGGCCCGCCAGTTCTGGGGCATGCAGCGCACGCTCGTGCAGAACCTGGTCGACGGTGTGACCGAAGGCTTCACCAAGGTGCTGGAAATCACCGGCGTGGGTTATCGTGCGCAGGCCCAGGGCAAGAAGCTCAAGCTGCAGCTCGGTTTCAGTCACGATGTCGACCTTGACGTGCCGGAAGGCCTCGAGGTGAAGACGCCCGACCAGACCACGGTCGAGATTTCGGGCATCGACAAGCAGAAGGTCGGGCAGTTCGCTGCCGAGGTCCGCGAATGGCGCAAGCCGGAGCCCTACAAGGGCAAGGGCGTGAAGTATCGCGGTGAGTATATCTTCCGCAAGGAAGGGAAGAAGAAGTAAGATGGCAAAGCTTTCCCTCTTTGAACGTCGCCGCCGCCGTGTGCGCACCGCGCTGCGCAAGCGTGCCGGTGACAAGCCACGCCTGTCGGTGCACCGCACCGGCCAGCATATCTATGCGCAGATCATCGACGACAAGGACGGTCGTACCGTGGCCGCCGCCAGCACGCTGGGTGGCAATGGCTCGGGCGCCAATGTCGAAGCTGCCAAGAAGGTCGGCAGCGATATCGCCGCTGCGGCCAAGAAGGCTGGCGTGACGACTGTCGTGTTCGATCGCGGCGGGTTCCTGTTCCATGGCCGCGTCAAGGCGCTGGCCGATGCCGCGCGCGAAGGCGGGCTGGAGTTCTGATGATGTCTGACGAAAACAACACCGAAGAAACCAAGGCGGAAGCCCAGGTCGAGGCGAACATCGAGGGTTCGACCCCGACGCCGACTACGGAACCCACCGAAGCGGCTGATAACCAGTCGCCGGCGCAGGCCGATGAAGGTCGCCCGCGTCAGCGTGGCGGTCGTGGTGGCGGTCGTGACGACCGCGGCGGCCGTGGCCGAGGCCGTGGCCGCGACGATCGTCGTGGCAACCGGGGTGAAGACGATGGCGAGGAGCTGATCGAAAAGCTCGTCCACATCAACCGCGTCGCCAAGGTGGTGAAGGGCGGCAAGCGCTTCGGTTTCGCCGCGCTGGTCGTGGTGGGTGACGGCAAGGGCCGCGTCGGCTTCGGCCACGGCAAGGCCCGCGAAGTGCCGGAAGCCATCAACAAGGCGACCGCCGCTGCCAAGAAGAAGATGATCCGCGTGCCGCTGAAGGAAGGTCGTACCCTCCATCACGACGGCAAGGGTCATTTCGGCGCCGGCAAGGTGAACGTGCGTTCGGCTCCCGCCGGTACCGGCATCATCGCCGGTGGTCCGATGCGTGCCGTGTTCGAAAGCCTTGGCGTTGCCGACGTGGTGACCAAGTCGATCGGCACCTCCAACCCCTACAACATGATCCGCGCCACGTTCGACGCGCTCGTCAACCAGTCTTCGCCGAAGTCGGTTGCCCAGCGTCGCGGCAAGAAGGTTGCCGACCTGCTGGGTCGCGGCGGCCAGGTGAGCGAAGCCGAGGCGCAGGCCGAAGCCGAAGCGATCACGGAGTAAGACACAATGGCTACCATCAAGATCAAGCAGGTCGGTTCGCCGATCCGTCGACCGAAGAGCCAGCGCCAGATCCTGATCGGTCTGGGTCTCAACAAGATGCACAAGGTCGTCGAACTGCAGGACACTCCCGAAGTGCGTGGCGCCATCGCCAAGGTGCCGCACATGGTGGAGATCGTGGAGGGTTAACCCCTTCGCAGTCCGCGAAACAATTTGACGGTTGTGGCCCGCTGGCCTAGCGGGCCGCATCCATTTTACCCATTCCAGTTTTTGGCGCGAAAACAGCGAAAGCGAGTGCAGACTATGAAACTCAACGACATCCGTGACAACGAAGGCGCCCGCAAGGGCCGCATTCGCGTGGGCCGTGGCATCGGCTCGGGCAAGGGCAAGACCGGCGGCCGTGGCCAGAAGGGCCAGAAGAGCCGTTCGGGCGTGGCCATCAAGGGCTTCGAAGGTGGCCAGATGCCGCTGCACATGCGCCTGCCGAAGCGCGGCTTCAACAATCCGTTCGGCAAGGACTATGCTGAAGTTAACGTGGGCATGGTGCAGAAGCTGGTCGATGCCAAGAAGCTCGACGCCAAGGGCGTGATTGACCACGAAGTGCTCAAGGCTGCCGGCGTGGCCCGTGGCGGCAAGGACGGCGTGCGCTTGCTGGGCAAGGGCGAACTCACCGCCAAGCTTACCTTCAAGGTGGCCGGCGCTTCCAAGGGTGCTGTCGAAGCGGTCGAGAAGGCCGGCGGCAAGGTCGAACTGATCGACAAGGGCCAGCCTGAACACGAGAAGAAGGCTGCCCGCCGCGAGGCCAACAAGGCCAAGAAGGCTGGCTGATCCGGTAAAAAGGTGCCGCGCGGGTTCGACATCCGGCCCGCGCGTCCCTATCTAGCCTTCCTGTGCCGGGAGGGACCGGCGCCAAAGTACCAGGACTTGGATATTTCTCATGGCATCCCGCGCCGATAATCTGGCCAGCACGCTGAGCTTTTCGAACTTCAGCAAGGCCACCGAGCTCAAGCAGCGCATCTGGTTCACGATCGGTGCGCTGATCGTCTTCCGTTTCCTCAGCTTCGTGCCGCTTCCCGGCGTCAACCCGCTGATCCTGGAATCGCTGTACGACCAGACGCGTGGCGGCATCCTCGACATGTTCAACATGTTCTCCGGCGGCTCGCTGGAACGCATGAGCCTGATCGCGCTGGGCGTGATGCCCTACATCACCGCCTCCATCGTCATCCAGCTGGCGGCCTCGCTGCACCCCAGCCTGATGGCGCTGAAGAAGGAAGGCGAAGCGGGCCGCAAGAAACTGAACCAGTACACCCGCTATGGCACGGTGTTCCTGTGCGCCATCCAGGGCTGGTTCCTCGCCTCGGGCCTGGAAGCCTACGGCGCGCAGAGCGGGCTGCAGGCGGTGGTCGACCCCGGCATCATGTTCCGCGTGGTGGCCGTCATCAACCTGGTGGGCGGCACCATGTTCCTGCTGTGGCTGGGTGAGCAGATCACCAGTCGCGGTATCGGCAACGGCGTGTCGCTGATCATCATGGCGGGCATCGTCGCCCAGTTCCCGACCTTCACCGCCCAGCTGTTCGAAGGCGGTCGCACAGGTTCGATCAGCGGTGTGCTGATCGCGGGCCTGGTGGTGATGCTGGTGGTGCTGATCCTGGTCATCACCTTTTTCGAGCGTGCCCAGCGGCGGCTGCTGATTCAGTATCCAAAGCGCGCTGCCCAGCGCGGCGGGATGCAGGCAGACCGTTCGCATCTGCCGCTGAAGCTCAATACCGCCGGTGTGATCCCGCCGATCTTCGCCAGCTCGCTGCTGCTGCTGCCGCTGACGATCACCCAGTTCGCGGGCAACTCGCTTGATCCCTCGACAACCACCGGGCAGGTGCTGCAGCAGGTCCTGCAATATCTGCAGCACGGGCAGCCGCTGTACATGGCGCTTTATGCCGTGGGCATCATCTTCTTCGCCTTCTTCTACACCGCTGTGGTGTTCAACCCGGAAGATACGGCGGAGAACCTGAAGAAGAACGGCGGCTTCATCCCCGGTATTCGTCCGGGCAAGCGCACCGCCGACTATCTTGACTACGTGCTCACCCGCATCACCGTGGTCGGCGCCATCTACCTGACCGCGGTGTGCATCATCCCCGAATGGGGCATCGCGCAGACTGGCCTGCCGTTGTTCCTGGGCGGCACCAGCCTGCTGATCGTGGTGAACGTGACTGTGGACACGATCAGCCAGATCCAGTCGCACCTGTTGGCGCACCAGTATGGTGACCTTATCAAGAAGGCGAAGTTGAAGGGCCGCATGCGCTAGGCTAGCGCTGGGGGTTCTTCATAGAGGGGATTCGCGTCTAACATGAATATCATCCTTCTCGGGCCTCCGGGTGCAGGCAAGGGTACGCAGGCCAACCTGCTGGTTGAACACCACGGTATGCGCCAGCTTTCCACCGGGGACATGCTGCGCGCTGCGGTAAAGGCGCAGACGCCGGTCGGCCTTGAAGCAAAGGCCGTAATGGAACGCGGCGAGCTGGTCTCCGATGCGATCGTATCAGCCCTGATCGATGACGAACTCACCGCCATGGGTGACGACGTCGGCGCGATCTTCGATGGCTATCCGCGTACCGAAGCGCAGGCCGTTGCGCTTGACGAGATCCTTGCCAGGCATGGCCGCAAGCTGGACCACGTGATCGAACTGGTGGTGGACGAGGAGGCACTGGTCGATCGCGTCACCGGTCGTTTCACCTGCGCCAGTTGCGGCGAAGGGTATCACGATCGCTATAAGCTGCCCGCCAATGAAGGCGTGTGCGACAGGTGCGGTTCCACCGAGTTCAAGCGTCGCCCCGACGATAACGAGCAGACCGTGCGCACGCGCATGCAGGAATACCGCGCCAAGACTGCGCCGATCCTGCCCCATTACGAGCAGCGCGGCATCGTGCAGCGGGTGGATGGCATGGCCGCCATCGATACGGTGACGACGGCGATCGAGAAGGTCTTGGCCTCCAGCTAGGCCGCGCGTTATCCCTGCCGTAAACCGATGGAGGGATCATGCGAACACTTGCCATAGCACTGGCTGCCAGCCTGCTGGCCACACCTGCCGCAGCCGAAGTCGTGGAAAGCGACCACGGCGGCTTTGCCAGCACCCATAGCGTGGTCGTGGATGCCGACCGACAAGCGGTTTGGCGCGAACTGGTACATCCGGAAACCTGGTGGAGCCACACCTGGTCCGACAATCCGGCCAACCTGCGGCTCGACGTGCGCGCGGGCGGTTGTTTTTGCGAGACCATTCCCGCTGCCAATGGCTGGTCGGCGGGATCGGTGGAGCACATGCGCGTGATTGCCGTGTTCCCGGGCACCATGCTGCGTATGTCGGGCTCGCTCGGCCCGCTCCAGGCGGAAGGTATGGTGGGCACGCTCACCGTCACGCTGGCGGACGAGGACGTGGGCGGGGGCGAGGGGACGCGCATCACCTGGGACTATATCACCGGGGGTGAGGCGCATTACCCGCCCGGCAGCCTGGCCAATATCGTGGACAGCGTGCAAGCGGAATTTCTCGGCGGGCTGGTGGGTCGACTCGGCGGGGCGGTGGAAATGCCTGTCGAAAGCGACTGAAAGGTATTTTGACTAGGCCGGCGCGGCGGGTTATAAGACCGTCATCGGAGCCGGGTGGCTCGGCAAGCGCAACGGAATGTTCCGTATGCGCTCTTTCGCCTGTTGACGTGCAGGCAGAATCACCCTATCTGCGCGCTCTATTCGTCCAATAGTATCGATAGTCACTATCAGGCGGCAGCCTTCGGCAAGCCTCCTGTTTTCGCTTTCGGCACATGCGGGTGGATATTTGTAGCGATGAGATAGGGGCATCCACAGAGATTAGCCCCTGTGGAGCATGGAGAATTAAGTGGCTCGTATTGCCGGGGTAAACATCCCCACCAACAAGCGCGTTATCATTGCGCTCACCTATATTCACGGTATCGGTCCAACCACTGCGAAGAAGATTGCCGACAAGCTCGGCATCGATCACTCGCGCCGCGTGCAGGACCTGACGGACGCCGAAGTCCTGCAGATCCGTGAAACCATCGATGCCGATCACACCGTGGAAGGCGACCTGCGTCGCGATACCGCGATGAACATCAAGCGTCTGATGGACCTCGCTTGCTATCGTGGCCTGCGCCACCGCAAGGGCCTTCCGGTCCGCGGCCAGCGCACCCATACCAACGCCCGTACCCGCAAGGGCAAGGCCAAGCCGATCGCCGGCAAGAAGAAGTAAGCGTTCTGCACGCTTTTTCCTTCTGACTAGATACGAGGAACACGAACAATGGCACGCGAACCAGGCCGTATTCGGCGCCGTGACAAGAAAAACATTTCCAGCGGCGTTGCCCACGTCAACGCCAGCTTCAACAACACCATGATCACCATCACCGATGCGCAGGGCAATGCGATCAGCTGGTCCAGCGCCGGCATGATGGGCTTCAAGGGCAGCCGCAAGTCGACTCCCTATGCCGCGCAGGTCGCCGCCGACGATGCCGGCAAGAAGGCCGCCGAACACGGCGTGCGCACGCTCGAGGTAGAGATCAAGGGCCCGGGTTCGGGCCGTGAAAGCGCGCTGCGGGCGCTGCAGGCGGTGGGCTTCACCATCACCAGCATCCGCGACGTGACGCCGATCCCGCACAACGGTGTGCGGCCGTCCAAGCGTCGCCGCGTCTGATCGAAGCCTGCCGCGGGGCGCAGGTCCCGCAACCAGTCATTCGCATCGGCCGCGGCGTTCACTGGAACCGCCGCGGTCTTTGCGCCACGAAATACCTTTAGGGGAAGTCCATGTCCGTCAATACGAAGAACTGGCAGGAACTGAAGAAGCCCAACACCCTCGAAATCAAGGAAGGCGCCGACAAGAAGCGCAAGGCGACCTTTGTCGCGGAACCGCTTGAGCGTGGCTATGGCCTGACGTTGGGCAACGCCCTGCGCCGCGTGCTGCTGGCCTCCCTCCAGGGTGCCGCGATCACCTCGATCAAGATCGAGAACGTGCTGCACGAATTCTCCTCGCTCGCCGGCGTGCGCGAGGACGTGACCGACATCGTCCTCAACGTGAAGCAGATCGCGCTGAAGATGGAAGGCGAAGGCCCCAAGCGCCTGCAGCTTTCCGCTACCGGTCCGGCCGAAGTGAAGGCTGGCGACATTGCCGTGACGGGTGACATCGAGATCCTCAACAAGGATCTGGTGATCTGCCATCTCGACGAAGGTGCCACGCTGAACATGGAACTCACCGCCGATACCGGCAAGGGCTATGTCCCCGCGGTGCAGAACCGTCCGGCCGATGCCCCGATCGGCCTGATCCCGGTGGACAGCCTGTACTCGCCGGTCAAGCAGGTGAGCTACAAGGTCGAGAACGCCCGCGTTGGCCAGGAACTGGACTTCGACAAGCTTTCGCTGACGATCGAGACCGACGGCACCGTCACCCCTGAAGATGCGATCGCCTATGCAGCGCGCATCCTGCAGGACCAGCTGACGCTGTTTGTCCACTTCGAAGACGGTATCCCGCAGCCCTCCAGCGCCATGATCGGCGTTGCTGCAGAGCCGCAGGAAAGCGACACCAACCAGCTCAACCGCTACCTGCTGAAGAAGGTGGACGAGCTGGAACTGTCGGTGCGTTCGGCCAACTGTCTGAAGAACGACAACATCATCTACATCGGCGACCTGGTCCAGAAGACCGAGGCCGAGATGCTCCGCACGCCGAACTTCGGTCGCAAGTCCCTGAACGAGATCAAGGAAGTCCTGAGCTCGATGGGCCTGCGCCTGGGCATGGACATCCCCGGCTGGCCGCCGGAGAACATCGAGGAAATGGCCAAGAAGCTGGAGCAGGAACTGCTCGGCTAATTGCCAAACAGGGGCATGGGCCGGACCCCGTCTTCCGGCCTGCTACGGGCAACCTGATACGGGCCCATAACGAACTGGAGTAAGTATTATGCGTCACGGTATTTCCGGCCGTAAACTCAGCCGCAAGTCGCAGCACCGCACTGCCATGTTCCGCAACATGGCTGCCGCGCTGATCAAGCACGAGCAGATCCTCACTACCACGGCCAAGGCCAAGGAACTGCGCCCCTATGTCGAAAAGCTGATCACGCTGGCCAAGCGTGGCGGCCTGTCGAACCGTCGCCTGGCGCACGCCCGCCTGCTGGACGACACGCAGCTGAAGAAGCTGTTTGAAGTGCTGGCCGAGCGTTATGCCGACCGTAACGGCGGCTACACCCGCATCATCAAGGCCGGCTATCGCGCCAGTGACGCCGCCCCCATCGCCTACATCGAACTCGTCGACCGCGACGAAGAGGCCAAGGGCCAGGATTCGGGTCCGGTGATGGCCGAGATGGAAGAATACGCAGAGGCGTAAGCTTCCGTAACCTGACAAGCGAAGGGCCGTCGGAGAGATCTGGCGGCCCTTTTCTTTTGTGCCCTCTTTTCATTTGGATTGGGCGTGGCAGAAAGCTTGCCATGATCCACAAATGTATCCTCTCAGCTGCCGTGCTGTCCTTCGCCCTTCCTGCCCAGGGGCAGGTTTCCCAGACCGAGATCGACGCCTCCTACGACTGGGCGCTGGCCGCTGGATACAAGGCCTTGTTCCTGTGCGGGGCCATTGCCAACGCCGAGCGCGCGGGTGACACGCGCAGCTACGAAAGTGTGATGGAGTGGGAACTGGCAGGCATCCAGGCCCCGCTCGACGAGATGGTGGGCGAAATGCCCTATGCAGTCGTGCGCGGGCCGAGCGGCGCGGTGCATTACGTCACCGCCAACTGGTCTGCCGATCTGCCCGACCGCGTGGCGGTGCACACGCCGGGCGAGGGGTGCTCGATCTACCCCATCGGCTTCGATCCGCAGATGCTGCCAGCGCAGGCGGCCGATGCGCCGCAGCGCCTCAATCCGCCGATCCCGCTTACTCGCCAGAACAACCCGTTTGACCTGCCGATCGAGGAGGCGTTCGGCGATACCTATGGCGAATCCAGCCGCACGACAGCGGTAATCGTCTCCGCGCCGCAACTGCCCGAGGGCGATGTGGAGTATTATGCCGACGGCTTCGGCCCCTCGGTGCCACAGCGCACCTGGTCGGTGGCAAAGAGCATTGCCGCCACCATCGTGGGCGCGGCGGTTCATCGCGGTGAAGCGGACGTTATGGAAAGCGCTGGCCTTGGCGTGAACGAGGACGATCCGCGCCGCGCCATCACCATCGACCACGGGCTGCGCATGGCCACGGGCCGCTATTCCGATACGCCGGGCAACCGCACCGATCCGCTCTATTTCGGCGGTGCCACGGTGGACGAGCGCACGGTGAACTGGCCGCTTGTTCACGAACCGGGCACCGTCTTCCGTTATGCCAACAACGATACGCTGATCGCCATACAGGCCATTGAGGAAACGCTCGAAGCACACCCGCCCGCCGAACTCCTTGCGCAGCTGGGCATGGCGCGCACCGTGGCGGAGACCGACTGGCAGGGGAATTTCATCCTTTCCAGCCAGGTGTGGGCAACCGCGCCGGACCTGCTGCGGCTTGGTCAGCTCTACCTGAACGATGGCGTGTTGCCCGATGGCACGCGCGTGCTGCCAGAAGGCTGGGTAGACTACGTTTCCGCCCCCTCCGGCCCGCAGCCTGACGGCGCATGGGGCTATGGCGCGGGGTGGTGGACCATGCGCGGGATGGCGGGCATTCCCGATGATGCCTTCGCCGCACGCGGCAATCGCGGGCAATATGTCGTCGTCATTCCCAGCGCGGGCGTGGTGATCGTGCGGCGCGGGGAGGATCCGGCGGGCGGCTCCGGCTTCGATATCGCTGCCTTCACCCGCGACGTGCTGGCTGCCTTGGCAGACTAGGACGAAGGTCGCCCTTGCATCCGCGCTGAGGGTGGTTACATCACTAACCATCTACCAAACTGCGGAGTTTCCATGCGTTTCCCGATCCTTGCAGCATCGCTGCTTGCCGCTTCTGCGATTCCCGCTAGTGCCCAGGACATGACCGCACCCGACTATCCCCAGACCCGTCAGGGCGATGTCGTCGAGACATTCTTTGGCGAAGATATTGCTGATCCCTACCGCTGGCTGGAGGAGGATGTTCGCAACAGCGAGGAAGTGGCCGACTGGGTCGAGGCGCAGAACGCTGTTACCGATGCCTATCTGGAAGCGCTGCCTGCACGCCAATGGTTCCTCGACCGCATCGGCGAGCTCTACGATTTCGAACGTTACTCCGTCCCCGTGGAGCGCGGCGGGCGCTATTTCTACACTGGCAATTCGGGCCTGCAGAACCAGTCGCCGCTGTATGTGCGCGACAGCCTGGAGGCAGAGCCGCGGCTGTTGATCGATCCCAACGAATGGGCCGACGATGGCGCAACCGCGCTGGCGGGCTGGGTGCCTTCGCCAGATGGCTCCAGGCTGCTCTACAGCGTGCAGGACGGCGGCACCGACTGGCGCATCCTGCGCGTGCTGGATGTTGCGACGGGCGAACAGATCGGCGGGGAGATCCGCTGGGCCAAGTTCACCGGCCTTGCCTGGGTTGGCAACGAAGGCTTCCTCTATTCGCGCTTCCCCGAGCCGGAGGAGGGCGAGGACTTTCAGGCACTCAACCTGAACCAGGCGGTATTTTTCCACGCACTGGGTACCGATCAGACGGACGACAGGCTGGTTTTCGCCACGCCCGATTACCCTGAGCGCAATCACACGGCGCAGACCACCACCGACAATCGCTGGGCCATCGTCACTTCTTCCACTGGCACCGATGCCCGTTACGAGGTGAACCTGATCGACCTTTCGGCGGGCTGGGATGCCCGCCTGCTGGTGCCCGGTTTCGAGAACAGCTGGAGTCTGATCGACAGCGTCGGCTCGCGCCTGTTCTTCACCACCAATTCCGACGCGCCGCTGTATCGCGTGGTGTCCATAGACATGGACGATGTCACAGCAGGCTGGACCGAGGTGATTGCCGAGCGCGAGCAACCGATAGCCGACGCCTCGCTGGTGGGTGGCCATCTCGTGCTCGAATACCTCGAGGACGCCTCTTCCGCGGCCTATATCTATTCACTCGACGGCGAACTGGTGCGCGAGATCGACTTTGCCGGGATCGGCAGCGCCGAAGGCTTCTACGGCTCGCCGGGCAGCCCGGAGATGTTCTACAGCTTTGCCAGTTTCAATCGCCCGGCCACGGTCTACCGCTACGACGTGGCCAGCGGTGACAGCACGGTATTCGCCGAACCTGAGCTGACCTTCAACCCGGACGATTTCGTGGTCGAACAGCGCTTCTACGCCAGCAGGGACGGTACCCGCGTGCCGATGTTCATCATGCGCCGCGCAGATGTTGCCGCCAGCGGCGAGGCCGTGCCGACCTTGCTTTATGGATACGGTGGGTTCGACGTTTCGCTTACGCCCAGCTTCTCCACCAGCCGCTTGGCATGGGTGGAAGCGGGCGGCGCCTTCGCCCTCGCCAACATTCGTGGCGGGGGAGAATACGGCAAGGCCTGGCACGATGCCGGTCGCCGCGCCAACAAGCAGAACGTGTTCGACGATTTTATCGCGGCAGGCGAATTCCTGAATGCCGAGGGGATCACGCTGGCGGGCGGCCTCGCCATCCAGGGCGGCTCCAACGGCGGCCTGCTGGTGGGTGCTGTAGTCAACCAGCGGCCAGACCTGTTCGCGGCAGGCAATGCTGCCGTGGGCGTGATGGACATGCTGCGCTTCGACCAGTGGACCGCCGGTCGCTACTGGGTGGACGACTATGGCTACCCGGACCGCGAAGAGGACTGGCGCGTGCTGCGCGCCTATTCGCCGCTGCATAACATCCAACCGGACGCGGATTATCCCGCGTTGCTGGTGACCACGGCCGATACCGACGACCGCGTGGTGCCCGGCCACAGCTTCAAGTACACTGCTGCCTTGCAGGCGGCAGGCCTGGGAGATCGCCCGCAACTGATCCGGATCGAGACCCGCGCGGGCCACGGTTCGGGCAAGCCGACGGACAAGGCGATTGCCGAAGCCTCTGATATTGCAGCCTTCCTGGCCTACTGGACGGGTCTGCAACCGGGCGAATAACGATGTTCATGTAAACGTAGACTTTTCTGAACACCGGCTAACATGCGAGTTCAGCGTCGCATCAGCGCGACTCGGTTAGAACCCTTCTCACAGGTGGCAATCCCGCCGCCCGGACGAGAAGGAGACACCTCATGAAGTCCATTACCAAAGCTCTCGCCAAGGGCACGCTCGGAACCGTCGCGGCTGGCGCGATGGCGGTGGCCTCGGCGTCTCCCGCTGTTGCGCAGGATCGCCATCATCGCGACCGCGACGGCATTTCCGCTGGCGAAGTGATTGCCGGTGCCGTGGTGCTGGGCGGCATCGCCGCAATCCTGGCCTCGAGCAACAACGATCGCTACGACCGTGACTATCGCTATGACCGGCGCGACTACCGTGGTGACTATCGTGGCGGCTACAATAATTATGGCGCTCGCGATGCCGTGGAGCAGTGCGTGCGCGCCGCCGAACGCCGCGCCGAGCGCCGCACCGGCTCCCGGGCGGAGGTCTACGAGATCCGCGATGTCGACCGCGAACGGCGCGGTTGGGAAGTGGAAGGCCGGATTGCCGTGCGCGACGGTTATCGCGACCAGCGCCGTGGCTGGGGCCGGAACGACTACCGTCGCGGCTATCGCAACGATGGCTGGGATGAGGGCCGCTTTACCTGCGACGTCCGTCGCGGCCGGGTGGTCGATCTCGACTTCCGCGGCATCCGCGGTCTTTGATTGCTGATCCCCACATCCACCGGCAGGCGGTTCAGGCTGAAGTCAGTCTGGACCGCCTAGCCATGTCCGTAATCCGAATTCCCAGGGGGAACCGAGAATGACTTTCCGCCCGTCCCGTTTTGCCAGTGCCGCCGCGGCGGCTGCCGCGCTCTCCATGGTGGCAACGCCTGCTGCCGCTGTCGATTTGCCCGCACCTTTCGAGTCTGCCCATGGCTATACCCATGTAAATACCGGCGATGCAGGCGAGGCCGATGGCTGGCGTCGCTACCGCCGCCACCGCGATCGCGGGATCGACGCGGGTGACGTGATTGCCGGTGTGGTGGTCGTGGGAGCGCTGGCCGCGCTGATCGGCTCCGCCAGCCGCAGCAGTCGCGACCGGGACCGCTACGAGGAACGGCGCGTGCGCTACGATGACCGCCGGGATCGCGGCTACGAAAGCAGGGGCATCGAAAGCGCCGTCGACATGTGCGTGGATCAAGTGGAATATCGCGACAACCGCGTGGAGAATGTCGACCGGGCGGATCGCAGCGCCAGCGGCTGGAACGTGTCAGGCACGCTCTCCGACGGTGAGCGCTGGAGCTGTTTCATCGACAACTCGGGCGAGGTGCGCAGCATCGACTATGGCCGCGCGGCTTACCAGTCGGGCGCAGCCACTTCGTCAGGCACACAGCTGAGCGATGTCGACTATGCCCGTGCCCGCGCCTCGACGCGCACCCCGGCAGATACCGCCTACAGCTATGATACCGCCCCTGCCGCTGACGAACCGCGCCCGGCCTATCCCGGCGGCCCGCTGCCGGGTGAGGAGGGCTATGACGAAGACTGGCAGGTCGATGGCGACCTCGACAGTGAGTGGCAAGACGATGGCCGCTACACCACTGCGCAGGCCGACGATTTCACACAGGGTGCGCGCTAGTCGCTGACTTCCCGCGAATAGGCGGGCAGCTCTATCCTCCAATACATCGCCGCGCCGCGCAGCACGAAGCCTGCCAGCGCGGCGACCGCCATGGCCCATGCTTGCGGCACGCCCAGCAGGATCAGCACGGCGGTGAGCGAGGCGGCCAGCGCGGCTGCCGTCACGTAAAGTTCCGGACGCATCAGGATCGAGGGCACGCCGGCGATCACATCGCGCACTATGCCGCCCACGCAGCCGGTCACCACGCCCAGGATGATCGCGGGCAGCGGAGCCACGTCAAAAGCCAGCGCCTTGGCCACGCCCAGCGTGCTGAACACGGCAAGGCCCAGCGCATCCGCCCATTCCAGCCAGCTACCTTCCCACCACTTGCGCGGGGTGAACCACGCGATCAGCGCCACGCCCAGGATCACCGGTGCGACCCAGAAATCGCGCAGCCAGAACGCGGGCACGCCCAGCAGGGCATCGCGCAAGGAGCCGCCGCCGACGCCGGTCAGCAGCGCAAAAAAGGCGCAGGTGACGAATGTCTGGTTCAGCCGTGCAGCCAGCAGTGCGCCCGACAGCGCGAACACGGCAGTGCCGCCGAGGTCGACGAAGGGCGGGAGAACGGGCGCGATCATGCCTTCACTCGCGCTTTCCGTCGCCGGAACATCAGCACCACGCCCAGCAGCGAACCAAGCATGCCCAGTGCGGCAAACACGATCAGCGTCGGATGGTTGAAGTCCTCGCGCGTTTGTAGGTCCATGATGTGCAGGCCCCAGAAGAAATCGTAGATCCGCCACCAGCCCGTGCGCACGGCCTGCACCTCGCCGGTCTGGCTGGCGATGTAGAGATTGGTGTCGTCGGCAAAATGCGCCTGCCACACGTTCTCGGGCCTGCGGAAATCGAACGGCACCGAATCCGCCGGGTAGAAGGTGACACTTTCGAGCGCGGCGTCACCGGTGAAGAAGGCTTGCGCGATCTCGCGCGCCTGTTCCTCGGTCACCGGGTTGTAGAGTCGTCCGTCGCTGGCCGAGTAGCGATAGCGTCCGCCGTCGTCCTCCACCACGATCCAGCCAGGCCCGTCGACGAAGTTCTGCAGGGTGACGCTGCGCACGGGCCCGCTCAGCGCAGGCAGCACCAGTTCGTCGGCAGGGACGGGAGGCAATTGCGCGCGCAGGTCTTCTCCGCGCACGGTCTCGATCGGCTGGATAATCATGATGAGGCCGGACAGCGTCCACAGCAGGATCGGCACGCCGGTGAGCCAGGCCAGCCAGATATGCCACTTGGCAAAGGTTTGCATCAGTTGTTGTTGTGCCATGAACGCGCGATAGGCGCTCTGGCGCCGCGTCGCTAGTCCGTCGCGAACAGCTTCGAGCGGTCGGCAAAGGCCTTCATCTCGATGGCATTGCCGCTGGGATCGCGGAAGAACATGGTGGCCTGCTCGCCCGGCTGGCCTTCGAAGCGCACGCGCGGGGGGATATCGAATGCGATGCCCTGCGCGATCAGCCGTTCGGCCAGTGCCTTCCAGTCGTCCATGTCCATGACGATGCCGAAATGCGGCACGGGCACGTCGTCGCCGTCCACCGGGTTGGTGCCGTGCCCGGCCTTGGCAACGATGGAGGGGGCCTGGTGCGCCACGATCTGGTGACCGTAGAAATCGAAGTCGCACCAGTCGTCGCTCGAGCGGCCCTCCGGGCAGCCCATGACCTCGCCCCAGAAGTGTCGCGCGGCCTCCAGGTTGTCGACCGGGAAGGCGAGGTGGAAAGGCGAAAGCTGGCTCATCGTAACGGTATCCTGTGCAGACCAAGGGCAATGCCAAAACCCAGTATGGGCGCTGCGCCATAGCCGATCAACGGGGTGGGGTAGTTGCTCATCAGGGAAATGACGGCAAAGCCGAACAGCAGTCCGGCAAGGGTGAACCGCTTGGCCCGGTCGAAGGGCAGGGCAAACAGCATGAGCGCAAAGCTGGCAGCCAGCGCCAGGCCCAGCGCCACGGCGAGGAAGGGACTTATGCCCGCCGCTTCCACCAGCACGCGCTCGACAAAGGGTTGGGGCGGCAGCTCGCCGCGCAGCGCCATGTTGATCGAGGCAAGGAAGCCGATTACCGCCACGCCGCCCACCTTCCAGTCCCTTGTCACGTGATGCAGTCCGACGGCGGCAAAGGTGAGGGCAAAACCGGTGGCGGCATCGGGTTGCAGCCACGCAAGGCCCACCGCTGCCAGCAGGATGGGCGCGGCCAGCCTGCGGTTGCGCGCGGCGAGCACGCACAGGCCGGGCGTTACCAGCATGCCGGTGTGCAGGGTGAGCGGGCCGAGCGGAAACCAGCGTAACACCGCGTCTCCGGTGATCGACGTCATTGCCGGGCTGACCGCCAGCGGGGTGAGCAGGGTGAACAGCAGCACACCAGTCATCAGGTGGCGGCTGAGCGCGGTATGAGGGCCGCGTCCGAACATGATCCACATGCCCGCCACCCCCAGCGCGCCCACATTGGTGAGCGCGTAGTGCGACGGCGCTCCGCCCAACGCCATGTAGAGCGCGCCAGCCAGCACCGGAATCGCCAGCGCCAGCAGCGCGGTGAGGCGATCACGAATGGGCACCCTAGATGTGGATCGGCTTGCCCTGAACACCCATTGCCGCCTCTTTCAACGCTTCCGAATGGGTCGGGTGGGCATGGCAGGTGTAGGCGATATCCTCGGATGTCGCGCCGAACTCCATGGCCAGCGCGGCTTCGGCGATCATCGTGCCCGCGACAGAGGCGATGGCCCACACGCCCAGCACACGGTCGCTTTCGGCATCGGCGATCACCTTCACGAAGCCGTCGGGCTCATGGTTGGTCTTGGCGCGGGAGTTGGCCATCATCGGGAACTTGGACGTATTCACCGCGCCCTTTTCCTTGGCCTGCTCTTCCGTCAGGCCGACGCCGGCGATTTCGGGCAGGGTGTAGACGACGCTGGGGATAACGTCGTGGTTCACGATGCCGGTCTGTCCGGCGATCCATTCGGCCACGGCGATGCCTTCGTCCTCGGCCTTGTGCGCCAGCATGGGCCCGGGAACCACGTCGCCGATGGCGCGCACGCCGTCCACGGCAGTGCGGAATTCGCCGTCCACCTCGATCTGGCCTCGCTGGTTGGTCTCCAGCCCGATGTTTTCCAGGCCCAGCCCCTCGGTATTGGGCTTGCGACCGATGGACACCAGCACGCAATCAGCCGTCATCGTCTCTTCATCGCCGCCCGCAGCGGGCTCCAGCGTCAACGTGGCTTTCTTGCCCTTCACGGTTACGCCGGTGACCTTGGTGGAAAGCTTGAATTCGATACCCTGCTTCTTGAAGATCTTGCGCGCTTCCTTGCGCACATCGCCGTCCATGCCGGGCAGGATCTCGTCGAGGAATTCGACGCAGGTAACCTTGGCGCCTAGGCGACGCCACACGCTGCCCAGTTCGAGGCCGATGACGCCGCCGCCGATCACCACCATGTGTTCGGGCACCTTGGGCAGTTCCAGCGCGCCGGTGGAATCGACCACCACGTGCTTGGAATTGTCGACTTCGACGCCGGGCAGGGGGGTAACGCTGGAGCCAGTGGCGATCACCACTTCCTTCGCGGTCACCTTTTCTCCGGCCACGTCCACGGTGTGGGCATCCACGAAGGTAGCGTGGCCTTTCTTCCAGTCGACCTTGTTCTTCTTGAACAGGAACTCGATGCCCTTGGTCAGCCCGTCGACCGCGTCGATCCGCTGGCCGTGCAGCTTGTCCATGTTGAGCTTCGGCGTGACTTCGATGCCCATGTGCTCCATCGTGCCGTTGGCGGCAGCGTCGAAGTATTCGGACGCGTGCAGCATGGCCTTCGACGGAATGCAGCCGACGTTGAGGCAGGTGCCGCCCAGTGTTGCGCGGCTTTCGGCGCAAGCGGTCTTCAGCCCCAGCTGCGCCGCGCGGATTGCCGCGACATAGCCGCCGGGACCGGCACCGATAACAAGGACGTCGTAGTCGTAGTTGGCCATTACTATTCCCTCAAAGGTCGATCAGCATCCGCATCGGATCTTCGATCGCCTCCTTCATGATCTTGAGCGCGGTCACGGCTTCGCGGCCGTCGATGATGCGGTGGTCGTATGACAGCGCGAGGTACATCATCGGGCGGATCACCACTTCGCCGTTTACGGCGACGGGGCGGTCTTCGATGCGGTGGAGGCCCAGCACCGCGCTTTGCGGCGGGTTGATGATCGGGGTGGACATCAGCGAGCCGAACACGCCGCCGTTGGAGATGGTGAAGGTGCCGCCCTTCATGTCTTCCATGGTCAGCTCGCCTTCCTTGGCGCGCTTGCCAAAGTCGGCGATAGCCAGTTCGATCTCGGCAAAGCTCATCTGGTCGATAGAGCGGACCACCGGCACCACCAGCCCGTTCGGAGCCGACACGGCCACCGACAGGTCGACGTAGTCGAAGTAGACGATCTCGTCGCCCTGGATCTGCGCGTTGACGGCGGGCACGTCCTTCAGCGCCAGCGCGGCGGCCTTGGCAAAGAAGGACATGAAGCCCAGCTTGATGCCGTGCTTCTTGGCGAACAGGTCCTTGTAGGCCTCGCGCGCCTCGATCACGGCGGTCATGTCGCAATCGTTGAAGGTGGTGAGCAGCGCGGCCTCTTCCTGCGCGCCCTTCAGGCGCTTGGCGATGGTCTGGCGCATGCGCGTCATCTTCACGCGTTCCTCGCGGCGCTCCGCCTTTGCAGCGGCGGGAGCGGGGGCAGGCGAGGGCGACGGGGCAGGGGCAGCGCCGCTATCCTTCGCCTTGGCTGCGGCCAGCACGTCTTCCTTGGTCAGGCGGCCATCCTTGCCGCTGCCCTTGATGGTGGTCGGATCGACCCCGTGTTCCAGCACCGCGCGACGCACGGCGGGCGACATGGTGGGGGCATCGCCGCTTTCGGCCTTCTCGACCGGTTCGGGCGCGCTTTCCTTGGCCGTAGCCGGAGCAGGCGCGGGCGCCTTGCCGGTGGCGCCTTCCTCCACCCGCGCGATCACCGCGCCCACTTCCACGGTTGCGCCAAGCTCAACCGTCAGTTCGGTCAGCACGCCGGCAACGGGCGAGGGCACTTCCACGGCCACCTTGTCGGTTTCCAGACTGGCGATCGGCTCATCCGCAGCAACGGCATCGCCGACCTGCTTCAGCCATTCGCCGACAGTGGCCTCGGTGACCGATTCACCAAGCGTGGGGACTTTGACTTCGGTTGCCATGACTTAGCGTTCCTTGCCTGTCTTCGGGGCTCTGCAAATTCTACTTGCGCGACTTGCGCTGTGCGGCGGTCTTGCCGCGTTCGGAAAGGCCCAGCGCCACGGAGACCAGCGCCTCCTGCTGTGCCTGGTGGCGTTTGGCAAAGCCGGTGGCCGGCGAGGCGGCTTCCTCGCGGCCGGCATAGCGGGGACGCATGCCCTCGTGTCCGGCGGCGGTCAGCGCATCCTCAATCCGGTTCTGCACGAAGAACCAGGCACCGTTGTTGTGCGGCTCTTCCTGGCACCACACCACTTCTTCGAGGTTGGTCATGCGCTTCAGGCGCACGGCCAGCGGTTCGCCGGGGAAGGGATAGAGCTGCTCGATGCGCACGATGGAAACGTCGTCGATGCCTTCCTCGTCGCGCTTCTCCATCAGGTCGTAGGCCACCTTGCCGCTGCACAGCACCAGCGGCGCACCTTGTTGTCGTCGATCTGCGTCTTGTCGGACAGAATGCGCTGGAAGTGGTGGTCGCCCATGAAGCGATAGGCGTCGCTCTTGGCGGCCGGATGGCGCAGCAGGCTCTTCGGGCTCATGATGACGAGCGGCTTGCGGAAATGGCGCAGCATCTGCCGGCGCAGCACGTGGAAATAATTGGCCGGGCTGGTGATGTTGCACACCTGGATATTGTCGTTGGCGCACAGTTGCAGGAAGCGTTCGAGGCGGGCGGAGGAGTGTTCCGGCCCCTGGCCTTCGTAGCCATGCGGCAGCAGCAGGACCATGCCGTTGGCGCGCTGCCACTTCACCTCGCCGGCGGCGATGAACTGGTCGATCATCACCTGCGCGCCATTGGCGAAATCGCCGAACTGCGCTTCCCACAGCACCAGCGTCTTGGGATCGGCCAGGGCAAAGCCGTATTCGAAGCCGAGCACGCCGAATTCGCTCAGCGTGGAATCGTACACTTCGAACTTGCCATGCGGCAGCGTGGCGAGTGGGATGTACTTTTCCTCGGTGTTCTGGTCGACCCAGATGGCATGGCGCTGGCTGAAGGTGCCGCGACCCGAATCCTGGCCCGACAGGCGCACGCCGAAGCCTTCGGTGACGAGGCTGCCGAATGCGAGCGCTTCTGCCGTCGCCCAGTCGAAGCCCTTGCCGGTCTCGAACATCTCGCGCTTGGCATCGAGCACGCGTTGCAGCGTCTTGTGGATCGCGTGATGCTCGGGAACCGTCGTCAGCGTGCGGCCTAGCGAGTTGAACAGTTTCTCCTCGATCGCGGTATGCACGTTGCGGCGCGCGGTTTCCGGGTCGGCCGGCTTGTGCAGGCCGCTCCAGCGACCGGCAAACCAGTCCACCTCGTTGGGCTTGTAGCTCTTGCCGGCCTCGAACTCCTCGTCGAGGTGGGCGATGAACTCGGCGCGCATCTGCGTGGCCGTGCCTTCCTCCAGCACGCCTTCGCTCAGCAGCCGCTGCGAATAGACCTCGGACACGCGCGGGTGCGCCTTGATCGCGTCGTACATCAGCGGCTGGGTGAACTTGGGTTCGTCGCCCTCGTTGTGGCCGAACCGGCGATAGCACCACATGTCGATCACGACATCGCGCTTGAAGGTCTGACGGTACTCGATCGCCAGCTTGCAGGCGAAGGTCACCGCTTCGGGATCGTCGCCGTTGACGTGCAGGATCGGTGCCTGCACGCCCTTGGCCACGTCGGACGGGTAGGGCGAGCTACGCGCGAACTTGGGGCTGGTGGTAAAGCCGATCTGGTTGTTGATCACGAAGTGGATGCAACCGCCGGTGGAATAGCCGCGCACGCCGGAAAGGCCGAAGCATTCCCACACCACGCCCTGCCCGGCAAAGGCGGCGTCGCCGTGGATCAGCACCGGCAGCACCTGCTGGTGATCGTCCAGGTCGTCGCGGAAGGCCTGTTGCGCGCGGGTCTTGCCCAGCACCACGGGGTTCACCGCTTCGAGGTGGCTGGGGTTGGGGACCAGGCTCATGTGCACCTTGATGCCGTCGAACTCGCGGTCGGTGCTGGTGCCGAGGTGGTATTTCACGTCGCCCGAGCCGCCGACATCGTCGGGATTGGCGCTACCGCCGGAGAATTCGTGGAAGATCACTCGGTAAGGCTTGGCCATCACGTTGGCGAGCACGTTCAGCCGGCCACGGTGCGCCATGCCGTAGATGATCTCGCGCACGCCCATGGAGCCGCCGTACTTGATGACAGCCTCCAGCGCCGGGATCATCGCTTCGCCGCCGTCGAGGCCGAAACGCTTGGTGCCGACGTATTTCTTGGCAAGGTACTTTTCGTATTCCTCGCCGCGGATCACCGCCTGCAGGATGGCGCGCTTGCCCTGATCGGTGAACTGGATGGTGTCTTCGGGGCTTTCGAACTTGTCCTGCAGGAACCGCCGCTCCTCGGTATCGGCGATGTGCATGTATTCCAGGCCCACATGGCCGCAATAGGTGTTGCGCAGCGCGGCGTAGAGTTCGCCGACCTTGACCCAGTCGAAGCCGAAGGCGCCGCCGACATAGACTTCCTTGTCTTCCTGCCCTTCGAAGCCGTGCCATTTCAGCGATAGTTCTTCCGGCTCGTCGGTGTGCGACAGGCCCAGCGGGTCGAGATTAGCCGCCAGGTGACCGCGCACGCGGTACAGGCGGATCAGCAGCATGGCCTGGATGGAATCGCGTGCGGCGGCCTCGATGCTGGTTGCATCGGTGGGCTTGCCCGCCTTGGCCGCTGCCTGCTTCACCGCCACCTGCATGTCGGTGGGGTCCATCGCTTGCGCCCAGTCCCCGCCGTCGTCGTTCAGCGGCCAGCGCGGGTTGCCCCACGAGGGCCCCGGTTGCGCGCCGTCCTGCGAGGGCAGTTCGGGGAGGAAATTCTGCGGCTCTTTACCCATGTCCATACCTCATTAGAGAGGAAAGCGTGGCGGTTACGCCAGTTCCTTCAGCAGCGCGTCGAGCGTGGTGCCCAGCTCGCTGGGCGAGGGGGACACGCGGATGCCCGCATCTTCCATCGCCGCGATCTTGCTTTCCGCATCGCCCTTGCCGCCCGACACGATGGCGCCGGCATGGCCCATGCGGCGGCCCGGAGGGGCGGTGCGACCGGCGATGAAGCCGACCATCGGCTTGGAACGACCTTTAGCCGCCTCGGCCTTGATGAATTCTGCTGCTTCCTCCTCCGCAGAACCACCGATCTCGCCGATCATGATGATCGACTTGGTGTCGTCGTCGGACAGGAACAGGTCGAGCACGTCGATGAAGTTGGTGCCGTTCACCGGATCGCCGCCGATGCCGACAGCGGTGGTCTGGCCCAGGCCCACCGCCGTGGTCTGGTGCACCGCTTCGTAGGTCAGCGTACCCGAACGGCTGACGACGCCGACGCTGCCCTTCTTGAAGATGGACCCGGGCATGATGCCGATCTTGCACTCTTCCGGGGTCAGCACGCCGGGGCAGTTCGGGCCGATCAGACGGCTCTTGCTGCCCGACAGCGCCCGCTTGGCGCGCACCATGTCCATCACCGGAATGCCCTCGGTGATGCACACGATCAGCTCGATCTCGGCCTCGATCGCCTCGCAGATCGCGTCAGCGGCAAACGGCGGCGGCACGTAGATGCACGATGCACTGGCGCCGGTGGCCTCCTTCGCCTCGCGCACGGTGTTGAACTGCGGCAGGCCGAGATGCTCGGAGCCGCCTTTGCCCGGCGTCACACCGGCAACCATCTGCGTACCGTAATCCAGCGCCTGCTGGGTGTGGAAGGTGCCGGTGTTGCCGGTCATCCCCTGGGTGATGACCTTGGTGTCCTTGTTGACGAGGATGCTCATGAAGTTCTCGCTTGGCTGTGAAATCGAAGAGGGCGCCCGTGCCGGGCTGAGGTTCGAGCCTCAGGCAAGCGAGCTATCCAAGCCCTTGCACGCTTCGAGCAGTTCCTCGACCGCGTCGACCGAAACCTTGAGGTTGGCGGCTTCGTCTGCCGACAGTTCGATCTCGACCACGCCTTCGATACCATCGGCGCCGATCACGGCGGGCACGCCGACATAAAGGCCGTTCACGCCGTACTTGCCATCGACATAGGCGGCACAGGGCAGCACGCGCTTCTGGTCACCCAGGTAAGCCTCGGCCATGGCAATGGCGCTGGTGGCCGGGGCGTAGTAGGCGGAGCCGGTCTTGAGCAGGCCGACGATCTCGCCGCCGCCCTTGCGGGTGCGCTGCACGATTTCATCGAGGCGGTTTTCCGCAACGCCCTTGATCTTGGCCATGTCGGCCACCGGAATACCGTTGATGGTGGAGTAGGAGAGCACGGGCACCATGGTGTCACCGTGGCCACCGAGCACGAAGGCGTTGACGTCCTTCACGCTGGTTTCGAATTCCCAGGCGAGGAAGGTGGCGAAGCGCGCGCTGTCCAGCACGCCGGCCATCCCCACCACCTTGTTGTGCGGCAGGCCGGAGAATTCGCGCAGCGCCCAGACCATCGCATCCAGCGGGTTGGTGATGCAGATCACGAAAGCATCGGGGCAGTTGTTCTTGATGCCTTCGCCGACGGCCTTCATCACCGACAGGTTGATGCCCAGCAGGTCATCACGGCTCATGCCCGGCTTACGCGGCACGCCGGCGGTAACGATCACCACGTCCGCGCCAGCAATGTCGGCATAGTCGTTGGTGCCGGTGATCTTCGCGTCAAAGCCTTCAATCGGGCCGCACTGGCTCAGGTCCAGCGCCTTGCCTTGCGGCATACCCTCGGCGATGTCGAACAGGACGACGTCGCCCATTTCCTTCTTCGCTGCGAGATGGGCGAGGGTGCCGCCGATCATGCCGGCGCCGATAAGGGCGATTTTCTTGCGAGCCATGTGAGCCTTGGTCCTTACTCGGGCGCGTCTGCCTGCCGATGGTGACTGCCCTGCGCCCACGCGGGACTCGCCACTCGGAGTCGATTGGGTCGCCCTAAGGCGCGAGCAATCTTATTGCAACCGCGAAATGCCTCTGTTCTTGCAAACACTTCGCAATAGCAATAAAGGTCTGGGCAAAGGCGCCTAACCGACAGTCGAACGACGTCGGAATGCGCCATTGGTTCCCCACCCGTCTGGGCGGCGAAGCGTCACTGCCATGAAAAGGTGCGAGAAAGCAGGCCTAGGCGCCTGCGCTGGCGGTATCGTCGATGGAATTGGCCATGCGCCGGTCCAGCGCGCGGCATATCTCCAGCCACCACTCGAAGCTCTGCCGGTCGCCTGCATCGGCGGCGGCCACCGCCTGCTGGCGTGCGTGGTCAGCCGCAGCCAGGCCGTGTTCGGCAAAGTGGCGCAAGGCTGCGTGCAGGTGCGAGCTTGCCACGTGCTTGCCGCGATTGTCGTTGGCCGGGCGGAAATGCATCGCGCGAACACGGCTCTGCGGCATCCGGCAGCGGGTGCGTTTGAGCGAGGCGGCAAAGCGAATGGGCATGGCGATCGAGGGCTTCCGGCTGGTGTCTCTTGGCCGCGTGTCGCGACAGACGGCCTTTTAGCCAGCGCCCGCTAAGCGAAGGTTTGAAGGGATGGTTTCCGAAATGTTGTCCCTAATGCAGCGGGCAGCAGTCAGGGGCGCTCGATCCAGCGTCCGGCATTCGCATACTCGCTGCGCACGCTGCCCGAGGCCGGCAGACGGCTCTCGGCAGCTCTCGGTGTGCTGGCCGCCGCGGGCGTTGGCGCGGGGGCGGGAGCGGGATCCGCTTCGTTACCCGGAACCTCTGCCAGCGAAGCCGCATCGGCCAGCGCCACCGGGTCGGGCCCGGCAGCTTGTGAGGCTGCGCGACTGGGTGCCGGTTCGCCGCCGTCGTAGGCGAAGGCAAAGGCTCCGCGCTCACCCGCAGCACCCGGCCAGCGGTAGAACACGTGCGCGCCGATCACCGTGGTGCGGTTCAGGCTGTCGGCCCAATACGGATGCACCGCCAGCGTGTGGTAGTGGGTGGAAAGGCCGACAGGTGCGTAGACCGTTCCCGCCAGCGCCGCGCGGGCAATGCGGCCGGCGCGTTCCCAACCCCCGCGCGAGGGGCGCCGCGCCAGCGATCCGTCGCAGGTGAAGCTGAACTGGCAGCCGGTCTGCCGGGCCGAGCCCTGGTAGACGACGCCGCACACGGTGTTGGGCCAGGCGCTGTGCGCCACGCGGTTCAGCACCACCTGCGCCACCGCGCGCTGTCCGGCATCGCTCTCGCTGGCAGCTTCATAGTAGATCGCCGTGGTCAGACATTCCTGCGCGCGGGCAATGTCATTGCCGCTGGCCATCGCCACCATGGCTGCGGCAACCGGGCCGACCTGCGGCTGCGCGGCAGAGGCCAGCGCGGGTTGCCGCTCTACCGCAGCATCTGCCACGAATGCGGCGGCCGCCTGCGGCGCATCCTCGAGGTAGTAGAATGCCGAGCCGGGGAAGCTTTCGCCCGGTGTTTCGAACCCCATCGGTGCCACCACCGGGGCGGGAGCCTGCGGAATTTCGGGCTCGAACGCCGTCTCCGCCGCGATCGCGGGAACTGCCAGCACCGCAGCGAGCGCGCCCAGCTTGCGCACCAGCATCCAGCGGCGCGATGCGCGCGCGCGGCGCCGCTGGGCAAGCAGCTGTTGCGGGGTAAGGCGGGCAGTCTGGTCCACGCCTTTCATCTAGGGCGAATGCCATGTGCAAACAGCAGTCGCGAACGGGGCGTCTCACTGCGGGACGCCGCTTACCGGGCCGTTAACCAGGCACCGCCAGCCTTGCCTTGGTGCGGGCAGCGGCATATGGCGGCGGCGACGTCACGGGTTGTCCGGGAAGCCGGGCCTAAGAGGGAAGGAGGTGCAAGACCTCCGCTGCCCCCGCAACTGTGACCGGGGAGTGCGCGCTCCATATGCCACTGCGAAAAGCGGGAAGGCGGGGCGCGGCGCGGAGATCCGGGAGCCAGGAGACCTGCCTGCGATGGTCGCTTGACGCTATCGGGCGGGGTGTACCGACAGCCAGCGGGAGAGCGCCCTTGCGGCGCTCCCTCCGTCTTGAGCGACGCGTTCGTTCAGGGTTGGAGGTCTTGTGTACAAGTATATGTTTTTGGGTGTTTCCCTTGCGGCATTTGCCGTGCCTGCCCTGGCGCAAGACGGGGACTTTCCACCTGCTCAGGGTCCGCACGAACTCAACGATTACCTGATCACCGTCACCGTCACCGCCACCGGCACGCGGATCGAGCTGCAAGACACCGGCCAGGCCGTCACCGTCATCGGTGAGGAAGAAGTCGAGGCGGTGCAGGGCGCTGACCTGACCCGCGTGCTGGAGCGCGCACCGGGCGTCACGCTCACCCGCAACGGCGGCATGGGCGCTTTCACTGGCGTGCGGCTGCGCGGCAGCGAGGCCGAGCAGGTGCTGACCGTGCTCGACGGCGTGCGCATGGCAGACTCTGCCGCGCCATCGGGTGGGTTCGATTTCGGCACCTTGCTGGCGCTCGATCTAGACAAATTGGAGATCCTGCGCGGTTCCAACTCCACGGTGTGGGGATCGGATGCCATCGGCGGCGTGGTGGTCGCCTCCACCCGCGCGCAAAGCGGGCTGCGCGGCGTGGCCGAATACGGTTCGCGCGATACGGCCAGCGCCATGATCTCGGGCGGGTTGAGCGATCCCGACACCGGGTTCCTCGGTGTCTCGGGCACGTGGTTCAAGACCGATGGTATCTCCGCTGCCGAAGCGGGCACCGAAGCTGACGGGTTCGAACAACGGGCGCTGAACGGCCACGCGCGCTATTACTTCAGCGAAAGCTTCGAGATCTTTGCCCGCGCGCGCTACGCTGAAGGGGATCTCGACATCGACGGTTTCCCTGCACCCGGCTTCACGCTCGCCGATACGCTCGATAGGCAGAAGACCCGCCAGTTCACCGGCTCCACCGGGGCGGTGCTCGATACCGGGCCCCTGTTCGTATCCGCTGCCTACAGCTTTGCCGATACCGACCGCGACAATCTCGACGGCACCGGCGCGCCATCCTTTACCAGCCGTGGCCGTTCCGACCGGCTGGACCTGCGCGGCGAGTGGCGCTTCTTCGGCCCGCTGCTGCTGCATTTCGGCGCGGAGAACGAGTGGACCAGTTATCGGACGCTGTTCGATGCAGGCGAGGACACGCACAGCACCGGCGCCTATGCGCAGCTCGGGATCGAATGGGATGCCCTGTCCGGCCATGTGGGTGCGCGCGTGGACAATCACGCCGATTACGGCACCGCGGTAAGCTTCGGGGCTGATGTGAGCTACGAGATTGCAGCTGGTTGGCGACTGCGGGCGAGCCTTGGCGAAGGCTTCAAGGCACCCACGCTGTTCCAGCTGCATTCTGACTATGGCAACCTGATGCTGCGGCCCGAACAGAGCACCAGTTTCGATCTGGGCATCGCCTATGGCCAGCGTACGGGCGGTCGGCTCTATGGCGCGGTGACGCTGTTCCAGCGCAATACCGACAACCAGATCGCCTATGTCAGCTGCTTCGGCGTGACGAGCGGCATTTGCGCCAATCGTCCCTTCGGCACCTACGACAACGTCACCCGCACCCGCGCACGCGGTGCGGAAGCGGAACTGTGGGGCAGCTTGGCCGACGATGTGACGCTGGGCGCGGTCTATGCCTTTACCGATGCCGAAAACCGCGACACCGGGTTGGCGCTGGCCCGCCGCCCACGTCACGCGGCGACACTTGCGGGTGACTGGCGTCCGGCAGAGGCGGTGGTGCTGGGGGCGGACTTGCGGGTGGTCTCGGGCAGCTTTGACGACGCGTTCAACACCGTGCGGCTGGACGGCTACGCCACGCTCACCCTGCGCGGCAGCTGGGACGTGAGCGAGCAGGTGCAGCTGTTCGGCCGGATCGAGAACCTGTGGGACGAGCAATACCAGACCGCTGCCGGATATGCGACGCCGGGCACATCTGCGCATATCGGCGCAAGGGTGGCGCTGTGAGGATGGCGCTCACCCTCGTGCTGCTGCTGGCCGCCTGTTCCGGGCCGGAGCCGCGCGTTGCGGGTGAGCAGCCCACCATTGTGAGCCTCAACCCCTGCGCTGACGCGATCCTGGCCGAAATCGCCGTGCCGGGGCAGTTGCTGGCGGTGTCGCACTATAGCCACGATCCGCGGGCCAGCTCGATGCCTGCTGACGAGGCCGCGCGTTTCCCCAGCACCGGCGGCAATGCGGAGGAGGTTCTCGCGCTCTCGCCGGACGTGGTAGTTGCCGATCCCTTCATCCAGCCCGCCACGCGCCGCGCGCTGGAGCAGGCGGGCATGACGGTGGTGAGCGTAGGCATGGCGGGCACTGTGCATGACAGCCTGGCGCAGATCGAAGCGCTGGGGGCAGCGACCGGGAACGAGACGCGCGCCAGGGCGCTTGCCCGCGACATCGCCGATAGCTGGGCGACCCATCGCTGGCCGGGAGAGCCGGTTTCGGTGCTGCTTTGGCAGCAGGGCGGGCTGGTGCCCGGCGAGGGCTCGCTGGCCCATGCGCTGCTGCAACAAAGCGGGTTTGCCAGCCAATCCGCCGCCCGCGGCCTTGGTCAAGGCGCCTATGTGCCGCTTGAACGCGTTCTGGCCGACCCGCCGCGGGTGGTGATCACCGCAGGCGATGAACGCATGTTCGATCATCCGGCGATAGGCCTGGCCTCGGACGTGCAGCATTTTACGCTCGACCCCGCACTACTCTACTGCGGCGGCCCGACGATCCCGCGCGCGCTGGATCGGCTGGGCGCGATAAGGCGGCAATTGCAATGACCCGCGCGAACCTCACCTTCGTCCTGCTGCTGGCGATCGCCGTGCCGCTGTCGCTGCTGGCCGGGCGCGTCTGGGTCGATCCCGAGGTGACGCCCAATGCCATTCCCATCCTTGCCGAACTGCGCCTGCCGCGCAGCCTTCTGGCGCTGGTGGTGGGCAGCGGGCTGGGCGCGGCGGGGGCGGCGATGCAGGGATACCTGCGCAACCCGCTGGCCGATCCGGGCCTGTTCGGCATTGCGCCCGGCGCGGCGCTGGGCGCGGTGATCGCGCTTTACATCGGCGTGGCGAGTGCATGGCTGCTGCCGCTGTTCGCCCTTCTCGGCGCAGGCGGGGCGATGGCGCTGCTGGCGCTGATCGCGGGCCGCACGGCCAACCCGGCGCACGGGATCGCCCTGTTCACGCTGGCGGGCATGATGATCGCCAGCCTTGCCGGCGCGCTCACAAGCCTCGCGATCAGCCTGGCGCCCAACGCCTTTGCCATGAGCTCCATCGTCACCTGGCTTATGGGCGCGCTGACCGATCGCAGTTGGGCAGACGTTGCGCTGGCCGCGCCGCTGACGCTGGCGGGCGTGGCGGTGCTGCGGCTGGCGGGGCGCGATCTCGACGCGATGACGCTAGGCGAGACCGCCGCGCGGTCCATGGGTGTGCAGCCGGGGCGGCTGATGGCACTGCTGGTGCTGGGCACCGGCCTGACCGTGGGCAGCGGCGTGGCGGTGGCGGGGATCATCGGCTTTGTCGGGCTGATCGTGCCACACCTGGTGCGTCCGTTGACCGACCGGCGGCCTTCCAGCCTGATCGTGCCGAGTGCGCTTGCGGGCGCCCTGCTGGTGCTGCTGGCGGACGTGGTCTGCCGCGTGCTGCCGCTGGTGACCGAACTTCGGCTGGGCATAGCGCTCAGCCTGATCGGCGCGCCGTTCTTCCTGATGCTGTTGCTGCGGATGCGGAAGGGGCTGGCCTGATGCTGGAAGCGCGCAATCTTTTCATGGCCGGGCGGGTGGAGGGCCTGAGCACCGCGCTGCAACCCGGCCAGATCACCGCGATCTGCGGCCCCAACGGCGCGGGCAAGTCCACGCTGCTGTCGGCGCTGGCGGGCCTGCTCGAACCCGACAGCGGAGAGGTGCTGCTCGACGGCCAGCCGACGAGGGCGATCCATCCCCGCCAGCGCGCACAGGCCATCGGCTACCTGCCGCAATCGGGCGAGGTGGCCTGGGACGTGTCGGTTGCCGATCTCGTCGCGCTGGGACGCCTGCCACATCGCGACCGCGGCAGGTTCGCCGTGGCTCGCGCCATGGCCGCGACCGACCTTGCGGACTTCGCTCGACGTCCGGTCTCGACCCTATCGGGCGGCGAGAAGGCGCGCGCGCTGCTGGCCCGCGTGCTGGCAGGCGAACCCCGCTGGATCCTGGCGGACGAGCCGCTTGCCGCGCTTGACCTGGCGCACCAGCTGAGCCTGCTCACAGTGCTGCGGGCAGAGGCCGACAACGGCACCGGCGTGGTGCTGGTGCTGCACGACCTCGCGCTGGCGATGAACCACGCCGACAGGGTTGTCGTGCTCGCCAAGGGACGCCTGAAAGCAGACAGCGCCCCCGAAGAGGCGCTGTCGCTTGAGGCTATTCGCGATGCCTGGGGTGTCGAGGCGCGCTGGCTGGGCGAACCGGGCCAGCGTGCCTTGGTGACGAGGTCCTAGGACTTATTCGCCGTCAGCCAGCAGGCCGCGGGCGCGCAGCAGCGGTTGCACGCGCGGATCGCGGCCGGTGAAATCGCGGAACATCTGTTCGTAGGTCTTCGAATGGCCCTGGCCGAGGAAGGTCGCCACGATGTGGTCGCCCATCTCGCGGGTCATGCCGCCATTGGCCTCGACATAGCTGTAGGCATCGTGGTGCAGCATTTCCGTCCAGGTGTAGGCGTAGTAGCCCGCGTCATACCCATGCTCGAAGATATGGCGGTAGTAGGGCGTGCGATAGCGCGGCGGCACCAGGTCGCTGCGCAGGCCGATGCGTTCCAGCGCCTCGGCCTCGAAGGCCATCACGTCGCCAGGTGCGGACTGGCTGGGATCGAGCGAGTGCCATTCCATGTCGAGCAGCGAAGCGGCGATCACTTCGCCGAAGCTGTGGCCCTGGTTGAACTGGCTGGCGCGGTCGATCGCTTCCACCAGCTCCATCGGGATCACTTCGCCCGTTTCGTGGTGGCGGGCATAACGTTGCAGCACTTCGGGCAGCGCGGCGAAATTCTCGTGGAACTGGCTGGGGAATTCCACCCAGTCGCGTGCGGTGTTGGTGCCCGAAAGCGAGGGATACTGCTGGTCGGCAAAGATGCCGTGCAGCGCGTGGCCGAATTCGTGGAACATGGTTTCCACATCGTCCCAGGTCGCCAGCGCGGGTTCGCCCGCAGCCGGCGGTGCGACGTTCTGCGTATTGGTGACCACCGGGCGCAGGCCCAGCAGGTGGCTCTGTTCGATGAAGTTACTCATCCACGCACCGCCGCGCTTGCTGTCGCGCTGGAACGGATCGAAGTAGAACAGCGCGATCGGCTCGCCGTCGTGATAGACGTTATAGACGCTCACGTCGGGGTGATAGGTGGGGATGTCGTCGCGCTTCTCGAAGGTCAGGCCATAGAGCTGTTCGGCCATGTAGAACACGCCGTCTTCCAGCACGCGATCGACCACGAAGTACTGCTTGATCTCCTCGTTATCGAGGGCGTAGCGCTCCTGCCGCACCTTCTCGGCATAGTACTGCCAGTCCCACGGGGCGAGGGTGAAGTCATGCCCGTCCTGTTCGATGCGGGCCTGCAGCATGGCGGCCTCGCGTTCCTGCGTGGCGCGCAGGGCGGGAACCATGTCGGTCATGAAGCCGATGGCGCGGGCCGGATCGGACACCATGCGATCGTACATCTGCCAGTTGGCATGGGTCGGTTCGCCGAACAGCTGCGCCCGGCGATTGCGCAGGGCGACCACTTCCTGGATCAGGCTGAGCGTTTCCGCCTCGCCCGACTGGTTGCGATTGAGGCTGGCCATCAGCAGGCGTTCGCGCACGTCGCGGTTGTCCAGCTGCGAAAGCATCGGCACGCCAGAGGTGTTGGACACGCCCAGCATGTACTTGCCGTCATGCCCGCGCTCGCTCGCCAGCGCGGCGGCAGCGGCGATCTGGCCGTCGGACAGGCCCGAAAGCTCCTCGCGCGTGTCGATGATGATGGCGGCCTCGTTCTGGCCGGTGGTGATGCGCTGCGAGATCTGCGCGGAGAGCGAGCTCAGCCGCTCGTTGATCGTGCGCAGTTCGGCCTGCGCTTCGTCACCCAGCAGCGCGCCGCGGTGGACGAACTGGGCGTAGGTCGTCTCCAGCAGCATGGCGTCTTCCGCCGTCATGCTCGTGGCCGCGCGATTGTTGTAGATCGCCTGCACGCGCGCGAACAGCTGCGGGTTCATATAGATGCTGTCGACCATGGCGGCGATCTGCGGCGCCAGCGCCTCGTCGGTGGCGGCAATCGTATCGTTGATATTGGCCGAAACCACCTGCCCGAAGGCGCCATAGGCGCGGGCAAAGACCTGGCCCGAACGTTCCATCTCCACCAGCGTGTTGTCGAAGGTGGGCGGGTTGGGGTTGTTGGCAATTGCTTCCATCTCGGCCAGCTGGATGGCGATGGCTTCCTCGATGATGCCCTGCCAGTCGCCATCCTCGATCTGGTCGAACTGCGGGGCGTGCATGTAAAGCGGCGAAGGCTCGGCAAAAATGCTGGTCGCGGTCGGGATTTCGGGATTGTAGTCAACGACTGCGGGAAGCGAGGCGGCACTGGCCATTTCAGCATTTTCCATCGTGGTGCAACCGCTGGCAAGGGCAGCGATCATGGTGGTGGCGAGGAGGGTGGATTTGCGCATTGCGGCGTATCTTCCTTGTTGCGATGTTCTGACGAGCCCGGACAGTGCCGAACAATCGTTACTGGTGAAACGGGTGCCATAGGCATAGCGGACGAAGCTGCCAAGAGGCTGAACGTCCTAGCGCGCGGAAACGGGAAAGCGGGCCAGCTGCGAATAGATCGGGCCATTGGGCGTCAGGTCGCTTTCGAACAGGGCAAAGTGGCCCACGCGCCAGGGGCCAAGCGCAAGCGTGCCGTGGGCCTGCAACCACTCGCCGATCTGGCCGCTGCCGGCATTGAGCCGCGCGAGGGTGACGTGCGGAATGAACTTGCGCGTAACCGGCTCCAGCCCGGCGCGGCGGCAGGCCAGCTCCACCCGCATCTGCAGCTCGTCCAGCGGCGCGCTGGGAGCCACGCGCGCCCACACCGCATTGGCGCCACGCTTGCCCTCGAACTGCCCCACGCCGGCAATGGTCACCGGGAAGGGCGCGAAGCTGAGGCTTTCCAGCGCGCTCTCGATATCGGCAGCCATGTGTCGATCCACCTCGCCGATGAAGCGCAAGGTGATGTGCAGGTTGTCCGCATCCTGCCACCGCGCACCGGTAATGCCCTCCTGTGTGTCAAGCAGGGCCTCGGCGACAGGCTCGGGAAGGGGGAGGGCGATGAACAGGCGGTGGGTCATGGTGCCGACTTGGCAATTGCGCGCTCGTTCGTCCAGCCGCCGCGGTTCGCATGGCCCGTCCACAGAGCGGGCGGACGCTGAACTTGACGCGTCCGAACATTTCATGAACATTACTCACCCGCGCGCCTGTGCGGCACCACCGCCTTCAGTCCCACTGGACTCCTGTCCCGACAGCCCCCAAGTGACCCGCCATGGCTCTCACCACAATATCCGTCAAAGGCGCGCGCGAGCATAATCTCAAGGGGATCGACATCGATCTCCCGCGCGACAGCCTGATCGTCATCACCGGGCTATCCGGTTCGGGCAAAAGCTCGCTCGCCTTCGACACCATCTATGCCGAGGGGCAGCGCCGCTATGTGGAGAGCCTCTCTGCCTATGCGCGCCAGTTCCTGGAGATGATGCAGAAGCCCGACGTGGAGCATATCGACGGGCTGTCTCCCGCCATTTCCATCGAGCAGAAGACCACCAGCCGCAACCCGCGTTCCACCGTGGCGACGGTAACCGAGATCTACGACTACATGCGCCTGTTGTGGGCGCGGGTGGGGGTGCCGTACTCGCCCGCCACCGGCCTGCCGATCGAGGCGCAGACTGTGTCCAACATGGTCGACCGGGTGATGGCCTTGCCCGAGGGGACGCGGCTGTACCTGCTCGCCCCCGTGGTGCGCGGTCGCAAGGGCGAATACCGCAAGGAACTGGCCGAGTGGCAGAAGGCCGGCTTCACCCGCGTGCGCATCGACGGCGAGATGTACGCGATCGAGGATGCGCCCGCGCTCGACAAGAAGTTCAAGCACGATATCGAGGTGGTGGTCGATCGCCTGGCGGTGAAGCAGGGGCTGGAAACGCGCCTTGCCGACAGCTTCGAGCAGGCGCTGAAGCTGGCCGAGGGGCTGGCCTATGTCGACCTTGCCGACGGCGTGGTGCCGGGGCGCGAGGATGAGGCGGACAGCGGCGGCAACCTGAAAGGCGCGGGCATTCCCGCCAACCGCATCGTCTTTTCCGAGAAATTCGCCTGCCCCGTCTCCGGCTTCACCATCGAGGAGATCGAGCCGCGGCTGTTCTCGTTCAACGCGCCGCAGGGCGCCTGCCCGACATGTGACGGGATTGGCGAGAAGCAGCTGTTCGACCCTCAACTGGTTGTCCCGAACGAGGAACTCTCGCTGAAGAAGGGCGCCGTGGTGCCCTGGGCCAAGAGCAACCCGCCGTCGCCCTATTACATGCAGGTGCTTACCAGCCTGGCGAAGGCTTATGGCTTCGATATCGACACGCCGTGGAGCCAGCTGGAGCCCGACCAGCGCGACATCATCCTCTACGGTACGCAAGGCTATCCGGTGGAGCTGACCTTCAAGGACGGGCGCAAGGAATATACCGTCACCAAGCCGTTCGAAGGGGTGATGGGCAACCTCAACCGCCGCCTGGCGCAAACCGAAAGCGCCTGGATGCAGGAGGAGCTGGCCAAGTTCCAGACTTCGCAGCCGTGCGAGACCTGCGGCGGCGCGCGCCTCAATGAGAAGGCGCGGGCGGTGAAGATCGCGGACACCGACATCTCGCAGCCCACCCGTTTCAGCGTGTCCGACGCGCTGGACTGGTTCACCGCGCTGCCGGAGAAACTCACCGACACGCAGAACCAGATCGCCCGCGCCATCCTGAAGGAAATTGTCGAGCGGCTGGGCTTCCTTAACAACGTCGGGCTCGACTACCTCAACCTCGACCGCACATCGGGAACACTGAGCGGCGGGGAGAGCCAGCGCATCCGCCTCGCATCGCAGATCGGTTCGGGTCTGTCAGGCGTGCTCTACGTGCTGGACGAACCGAGCATCGGCCTGCACCAGCGCGATAACGACCGGCTGCTGGAGACGCTCAAGCGCCTGCGCGACCTTGGCAACACGGTGATCGTGGTGGAGCACGACGAAGACGCCATCCGCGCCGCCGACCACGTGGTGGACCTTGGCCCCGGCGCGGGCGTGCACGGCGGCGAGGTCGTGGCGCAGGGCACGCTGCAACAGGTGCTGAAGGCGAAGAACTCGCTCACTGCCGACTACCTCACCGGCCGCCGCAAGATCGAGGTGCCGAAAACGCGCCGCAAGGGCAACGGGCACCAGCTCACCGTGCACGGCGCGCGGGCGAACAACCTCAACAACGTCACCGCCTCCATCCCGCTGGGCACTTTCACCTGCGTCACCGGCGTGTCCGGCTCCGGCAAGTCGAGCTTCACCATCGACACGCTCTATGCCGCCGCCGCGCGCACGCTGAACAACGCCCGCGTGGTGGCAGGCGCGCACGACAAGGTGACGGGGCTGGAAATGTGCGACAAGGTGATCGAGATCGACCAGTCGCCCATCGGCCGCACCCCGCGCAGCAACCCGGCCACCTACACCGGCGCCTTCACCAATATCCGTGACTGGTTTGCCGGCCTGCCCGAAGCGCAGGCGCGCGGATACAAGCCGGGCCGCTTCAGCTTCAACGTGAAGGGCGGCCGGTGCGAGGCGTGCCAGGGCGACGGCCTGATCAAGATCGAGATGCACTTCCTGCCCGACGTCTACGTCACCTGCGAGGAATGCGACGGCAAGCGCTACAATCGCGAAACACTGGAAGTGAAGTTCAAGGGCATGTCCATTGCCGACGTGCTGGATATGACGATCGAGGACGCGGAAGAATTCTTCAAGGCCGTGCCCCCCATCCGCGACAAGATGCACATGCTGAACGAGGTGGGGCTGGGCTACGTCAAGGTGGGCCAGCAGGCCACCACGCTATCGGGGGGTGAGGCGCAGCGGGTGAAACTGGCCAAGGAACTGGCCAAGCGCAGCACCGGCCAGACGCTCTACATCCTCGACGAGCCGACCACCGGCCTGCATTTCGAGGACGTGCGAAAGCTTCTGGAAGTGCTGCACCGGCTGGTGGACCAGGGCAATTCCGTGGTGGTGATCGAACACAACCTCGACGTGATCAAGACGGCGGACTGGTTGCTGGACCTTGGCCCGGATGGCGGCGTGCGCGGCGGCGAAGTGGTCGCACAGGGCACGCCGGAGGAGGTCGCCAAGGTCGAGGGGAGTTACACGGGGGGGTATTTGCGGGGGATGTTGGGGAGCGAGAAGTCCGACGCTAAGTGAATTCGTTACACCGGCATGTCTGGCCAAGAAAATGGCGAGAAATCTATGCCTTGGATTCCTTGGTATCCCAAGTACGCGGCAGCTAAGTCTGGCTTGCCAGACTTCATCTTGTCATCTGCAAGCGTTGTCGCCTTTGAAGAATACTCTAAGTAGATTGACACGATTTGCCGGTCGACGTTCCGAATGGTCTCCAGATCATTGCAGAACCGATAGTGGTTGGCCCACCCACGCGACATACCAGAGATTTTTGATAGTGTTTTCGGGATCGAATAATCGTTCTTGAACTCGACAGACGATTGCGTGCTGCGAATAGCTTGTAGCGACTTTCCAGCGACGTCAGCTACTCGGCGGACAATGCTAGTTCGCGACTTCGGTGCGGGTCTGAGCAACCCGTTCTTGAACTCAATTCCAAGATACTCAAACTTTTGAGAAACGTCGATTGGAGTCTGAGAGGTCTTATCTTCGGCGAAGGCCATCCCCAGTTCGCTCAGCAACCTTTTTGCCTTCTTTAGCCTAGCTGAAGCCGCCCTGCCAGAAGGCGCAATAATGATGATGTCATCGACGTATCGGATACAAGTGCAATCTCCGACATTCATTTCATGATCGAAATCGCTGAGGATCAAGTTTCCAAGAAACGGTGAAAGGCAGACGCCTTGGCCGACACCAATGTCTCCATATGGAAACGCATCCTTGTGCTTCCAAATCTCCTCGTGATTTGCAAGATCAATGTCGATAGCATTCTGAAAAAGCGTGAGAAACTTCGGATCGGAGGTATGCTCAGCGATCTTGCTAAGGGCATCCGACTTCCGAATATGCGAGAAGAATGAGGCGATATCAGCTACAATCACATGGCTGCCACCGTCCGCTATGGCCTGAAGCACTGCTTCAATTGCAGCAGGTACTCCGGCGAGACTAGCGTTGTCTCGCTTTGGGATACCGCCAAAGCTTGTAGGCTGGAAAGCGGTCGCCTTGATTGTGGGATCTGAAATTAGAGCGTCGAGTATGCAGCGTTGCACCACTCGATCTCTCGCTCTCGGAATAACTATTGGTCGGACACTGCCGGGCTTATTGGGCTTTTCTAGAGCAACGCCTTTCGCTGGCGAGAAGATGTAGGTTCCGTGTTGGATCCTTGCTGAAATCGACCTGACGTTTGTGTCTTCGCTAGTAGAAAAGTTCTCGATATCGTCTTTCACGTAAGGTGAAGACGATCGCCGACCGTTAGCCTTGATCACTTGCCAAGCGCGCTTCAGATTTCCGTGTTTCCTGACATATCCTAGGAAGTCGGTGATGACGCTTCTCCCAGTCTCCGGGCCCCGCTCTCATCGACCCATCCGACTTGCGCTATCCTCTGGGCAACGTGACTTGGTCTCGTTCCCCGCTAGGCCCTGAGTGCTCGCGCCGCCCAGAGCTTCGCCGTCCTGCTCACTCGCCACACCGATTATCTCGGCTGACTCAGTTTGCATCGCCAGAGGCGAATACGCAACAGCTAGCGCTAGCAATGCCGCCGCGATGCGCCAGATGAAACTGGCACGTTTTTGCATGGCAGTTTCGCCTTCCCCGAAATCCCGGCGCGCGCCCGAAATCCGCGAAATTTGACTTGCATGCTGGCCTTCCCTTCCATCTTAAATTTCCTACTAGCCGTCGAGCGGGTAACCCTTGTCGGTACGATAACGGCATCACGGTAGCCGGATGGGACTGCGCTATCCTCTGGGCAACGTGACTTGGTCTCGTTCCCCGCTAGGCCCTGAGTGCTCGCGCCGCCCAGAGCTTCGCCGTCCTGCTCACTCGCCACACCGATTATCTCGGCTGACTCCGTGGGCATCGCCAGAGGCGTTAAGTGAACATGGTATCCCGGTCAGCAATTGCAAGTATCTGAAGGGACACCAAATCACTTTTACTTGGTTGGACAATTCCCACTTCCCTACACCTCCTGATCCATGCCCTGCTGCGCGGTCGTCCAGACCACACAGCGAGGCCCCCACGATGCAAACCCCCGACACCACCGCGCTGATCCCGCTCCACCCCGCGCACACCCCGCCAACCCCCGGCCCGCAGCACCTGCTTACGCCGCGCAAGCAGGCGGCGTTCTGCAAGGCGCTTGCGGATCACGGCAATGTCCGGCTCGCCTGCTGCGCGGTCGCCGTCTCGCCGCAGACGGCCTATCGCGCGCGGCGGGCCTCGGCGCAGTTCCGGCAGTGCTGGGATGCCGCCATTGTCATCGCGCGCGAGCATGTCGAGCAGGTGCTCGCCGATCGCGCCATCAACGGGGTGGAGGAGACGGTCTTCTACCACGGCGAGGAGGTCGCCACGCGCACCCGCTACGATTCGCGCCTGCTGCTCGCCCATCTCGCCCGGCTTGACAGGAAGGCGGCAGAGGCGGCGGCCTGCGTCACCTGTGATGCGCCGCTGCTGGGCGAACACCAGTTCGACGCCGCGCTGGAGGCGCTGGCCGCAGGCGGCGAAGGGGCGGGCGATCCTGCACCTGCAGATTTCGCCCCAGGACTGTGTTCCAGGTGTTCCACATTAGCCGCCGATCTGCCCCATGCGGACCCCCATGCGGACCCCCATGCGGACAAGGCCGGGTGGGACGATCCGCACGATCTCCCCCCGCTCGAACGGCGGCTGCGCGCGATGGAGGCGGCGCTGCCTGCCGGGGCGCAAGCGGAGAGCGGGCTGGGCCTTGTCGAATGGCTGCGCGCCGAGGAAGACCGGCTCGCCGCATTCGAGGCGGGAGAGGATGAATGGTGGCTGCCGCGCGGGGACTAGCGCGCCGATGCCGGCGGCCTAGCTGTCGAGCAGTTCCAGCTCCACCGTGCCGTGGCCCGATCGGATGATGCCGATCTGCTCTGCCGCGGCGCGTGACAGGTCGATATGCCGTCCGCGCACGAAGGGGCCGCGATCGTTGATGCGCACCACCACCGACCGGCCATTGCTCTTGTTGGTCACCCGCACGCGGCTGCCGAAGGGCAGCGTCTTGTGCGCGGCGGTAAGGGCATTCATGTCGAAGGCCTCTCCGCTGGCCGTGGGGCGGCCGTGGAAGCGGCGGCCGTAGTAGCTGGCAATGCCCTGGCCCAGCGCGGTGGCCTGGGGCTCTGCGGGCTCGATCGTGGTCAGGTCCACGGCATGGGGCGCCAGGGCAGGCTGCACCGGTGCGGGCAGCGTGGCGAAGGCGGCCTCGAACTGCGCCTCGGTGCTGGGCTGGAAGGCGGGGCCGCGCGGCTCTTCCGGGCTGGTGGCGGCATAGTCGGCGTGCATGTCGACCGACTCCTGCGCCAGGCCCGCGCCGGTTGCGCCCAGCAGGGCCAGGGCAGCCGCAGGAGCCAGCCAGCGCGTCATGGCGCGGGGGAGGTTCGTTCCGTTCATGGGAGGGCCTCTTAGCGCAAGAGGCTGAAAAGGCCCAATCCGGCTGGGGATATCGGCGCGGGAGCAGGGCGATCCGGCGCGAGTTGAAGGGAAAACGCGACGAAATGTTGGACAGAAATGGCGCTGGCGGCGCGAATCCGGAGCGCAGACGAAAAATGGGGTCGGTATTGCTACCGACCCCACTCTCACCGGCGGTGGGTTCCCGAAGGAACGCTTATCGCCTGGCGTGTCTCCTTCTGTTCCTCACCCCGAAGGGTTTGGCCATCCGGATATGTCGCCCGGCGCTCGCGCCGGTGCCGGACTGGTGCCTGGTCCAATCAGGAGGCCCGAAGGCTGGTCCCAACAGGTCTGGCGGCCTGTCCGCAGCCGGGGCTGTCACCAAACGTCTCAAGCGGTTCGACTTCGCAGCAAGCTGCGCTTCTTCCCATCGACGCCGGGGTTCATCACTCCGACCAACCGATGGCAGTTCGTTTGCGGTCTCAACAGTCCGGGATGGCTTTGCCCGAAGGCTCCGTCTTCCCTTTCCTACTCCGCGACGATGCTGTCATCGCGTCGAGCTCGCTCCGGTTTCCTCTGTCCTGGTTCGGCAGGCGATCCAGGGAAGCGATCCGTTTTCGCTCTCGATATCTGGAAGATGCGCGGGTTGACCGAGTCGGGCAAGGGCGCGAGCGTCGACTTATCCACTTTTGGGCGAAATGCCAGTGGACAAGGGTGGATAAGTCAACGGCTCATCGCAAAGCGTGAAACTATCTCGCCATTGCAGCATGGATGTGGCGAAAATGCCGCATGTGCACAATGACTTGTCGCCGCTTGTTGGCTGCTCGCCTTAGCGGTCCCGCTTGGCCAGCAGGCGCAGGCGCAGGGCGTTCAGCTTGATGAAGCCTGCCGCGTCGGCCTGGTCGTAGGCGCCGGCATCGTCCTCGAAGGTGACATGCGCTTCGGAATAGAGCGAGTTCGGCGATTTGCGACCGACAACGCTGGCCTGGCCCTTGTAGAGCTTCAGCCGGACGGTGCCGTTCACCTTCTCCTGGCTCAGGTCGATGGCGGCCTGCAGCATCTCGCGCTCGGGGCTGAACCAGAAGCCGTTGTAGATCAGTTCGGCATAGCGCGGCATCAGTTCGTCCTTCAGATGCGCTGCACCGCGGTCGAGGGTGATTTGCTCGATGCCGCGATGGGCGCGGGCATAGATCTCGCCGCCGGGGGTTTCGTACATGCCGCGGCTCTTCATGCCGACGAAGCGGTTCTCGACCAGGTCAAGTCGGCCGATGCCGTGCTTGCGGCCGAGATCGTTGAGCGCGGTCAGCAGCGTGGCCGGGCTCATCGCCTCGCCATTGAGCGACACGCCGTCGCCTTTCTCGAAGCCGATCTCGATGTATTCCGGCTCGTCCGGCGCATCCTCCGGGTTGACCGTGCGCGAGTAGACGTAGTCGGGCGTCTCCTGCCACGGGTCTTCCAGCACCTTGCCCTCGGACGAGGTGTGGAGGAGGTTGGCGTCGGTGGAGAAGGGGCTTTCGCCGCGCTTGTCCCTGGGTACCTGGATCTGGTGCGCCTCGGCCCAGGCGATCAACGCGGTGCGGCTGGTGAGGTCCCACTCGCGCCACGGGGCGATCACCTTGATATCGGGATCGAGCGCATAGGCAGACAGCTCGAAACGCACCTGGTCGTTGCCCTTGCCGGTGGCGCCGTGGGCGATGGCATCGGCGCCGGTTTCGTGCGCAATCTCTACCAGGCGCTTGGAGATCAGCGGGCGGGCGATCGAGGTGCCGAGCAGGTAGTCGCCTTCGTAGCGGGCATTGGCGCGCATCATCGGGAACACGAAGTCGCGCACGAATTCCTCGCGCAGGTCCTCGATATAGATGTGCTTGTCGGGGATGCCCATGGCGCGCGCCTTGGTGCGGGCGGGTTCGATTTCCTCGCCCTGGCCAAGGTCGGCGGTAAAGGTGACGACTTCGAGGCCGCGCTCGCTTTCCAGCCACTTGGCGATCACGCTGGTATCCAGCCCGCCGGAATAGGCGAGGACGACTCGTTTGATGTCAGACATGGGCGATTCCCGTTCACAAAAATTGCGCGGCGCCGGTTAGCAGCGCAATTCGCATACGGCAAATACGGAAGGTCAGGGAATCTCGCGCGCACCCAGTTGCGGATTGGAGCGGGCTACGTAGTTGAGCCAGTCCTTAGGCTCGCGGACGTATTCCTCGGGCACGTCGGCATCCAGCCCGGCCACGCGCGCCAGGGCGGCGACAAAGTGGATGCAGTTGTTCTCGTTGAGGTTGTAATAGCGCCCCGGATAGTCGCGCCAGGCCAACACGGTGGCGAGCAGGCGGCGATAGGTCTGGTCAGACACGGTGACGGTGAAATGCCTGTTGGTATTGGCCACGGTGCGATCGGTCTCGGTCTGGATCATGTGTTCCGCCGGGCCCATCGAGATGACCTGCGAGGTGTAGCGCGCGGAAAAGCCGTAATTCTGTTTCACCTCGGTGCCATCCGCCAACGTACCCTCGAACACCACGAAGGCATGTGGATAGCGCCCGCCAAACATGCTGCCGGCGATCGAGTGGAAATGCACCTGCACCTCGGCCTGCGCAGGGCTGGTGTTCCCCAGTGCGGCCAGTGTCAGCAGCACGGCGGCCATGGCGCGGGCGCAAAAGCGTGAAAGGGACTGCGCGATCATGTGGGTGGGCTTGCCTGTGCCTGCCGAACGTCCTCGAGCAGTTGGGGGAAATACAATGCCAGCCCGCCCGCGCGCAAGAGATAGCTGGAAGTCATGGCGATCCACACGCCGGTATTCTCGAACGGGCGCAAGGCAAGGTCGAGCCCGATGTAGAGGACTGTCGCCGCCACACCGGCATTGCGCAGCGCGACACCGCGCGTGGTGCCGATGAACACGCCGTCCAGCATCCAGCTCGGCATCCCGACAAGCGGGATCAGCGCGGCGAAGGGCAGGAAGCTGCGGGCGACCTCGCGCACTTCGGCATCGGTGGTGAGGAAATGGATCAGCGGCGTGCCGAGCAGCAGGAAGGCCAGCGCCAGCAGCGCGCCGCTGATCAGCGAGAACTCGCCGGTCAGGCGGATGGCGCGCAGGAAGCGCTGCCGGTCTCCCCGGCCATAGGCGCTGCCCACGCGCTGTTCGGCGGTGAAGGCAAAGGCATCGAGGATGAAGGCGGCAAAGCTGACGAATTGCAGCAGCACATGGTTGGCAGCGAGCGTTGTCGCACCCAGCCGGGCGCCCGCATTGGCGAACCAGGTAAACAGAACCAGCAATGCCACGGTGCGGATCATGATGTCGCGGTTGACGGCAAACAGCTGTGCCAGCCGCGCGCGGTCCGTCAGCAGGCGGCGCGGCGTGCGGGCAATGATAGCCAGTACATTTGCACCGGCTACGCGGCCCACGATCAGCAGGCCCAGCAGCAAGGCAATGCCCTCGGCACAGGCGGTGCCAAGGCCCACACCATATGCCCCGAAACCCATGCCCCAGACGAACCAGATATCGAGGCCGATGTTGGCCACATTCATTACGATCTGCAGCGCCAGCGCCTCGTGCGTGCGGCCAAGTCCCAGCAGCCAGCCGTTGATGGCGTAGACAGCCAGGGCAGCAGGCGCGCCGATGAAACGTCCCTGCATGTAACCGCTGGCCTCGGCATTGACCGGGGCCGTTCCGGACAACACCGCCAGCGCTGCCTCGCGGATTGGCCAGCTGATCGCCAGCAGCACCAGGCCAAGGCCCAGCCCGATGGCCAGCGCGCGCAGCAACAGCGCCTCCACCTCCGTCCGGTCGCCCGATCCTTCCGCCTGCGCGGTCAGCCCGGTCATGCCCATGCGCAGGAAACCGAAGGTCCAGAACACCAGCGTGATGATGGTCGCCCCCAGCGCCACGCCTGCCAGCGCCACGGCATCGCCGGTGCGCCCGATCACCGCGGTATCGACAATGCCCACCAGTGGCACCGAAGCCTGCCCGAGCATGATTGGCCAGGCCTGCGCGAAAATGGCGCGCCGGGTAAGGGGGGCAGGGGTAGTCACGGCCTAGCGGGAGAGCAGCTTGCGCTCGGCTTGTTCCATATAGTCGCGAGTGAGCGGCAGGGTGTAGCGGTTGCGGCTGTACTGCACCTGGAAGTTGCACAGGCCGCCCCATTCGAAGGTGGAGGCCGCGCCGGCGAGGTAGAACGTCCACATGCGGAAGAAGCGCGCGTCGAACATGTCGATAATCGCCTGACGGTTTTCCATGCAGCGGGCATACCATTCGCGCAGGGTCTTTGCGTAGTGGACGCGCAGCACCTCCACGTCGGTGGCCATCAGCCGCACCTTCTGGCTGGCTTCCATCATCTGGCTGAGCGAGGGAATATAGCCGCCGGGGAAGATGTACTTGCGGGTGAAGGCCTCTGCGGCGACCGGGCTGCCGAAGCGGCCGATGGTGTGCAGCAGCATCACCCCGTCGCCGCTCAACATGCGCGCACAGTCGCGGAAGAAGGTCTCGTATTGCGGCACGCCGACGTGTTCGAACATGCCGACCGAGACGATGCGATCGAAAGTTTCGCCGCGCGCGGCAAGGTCACGGTAGTCGACCAGCTCGAAGCGGACCTTGTCAGCCACGCCTGCGGCCTCGGCACGCTCGCGGGCGAGGGCGAGTTGTTCCTCGCTCAGCGTAATGCCGGTCACCTTCACCTCTGCCCGGCTGGCAAGGAAGATCGCCATGCCGCCCCAGCCGCAACCGATATCGAGCACGTGCTGGCCGGGTTCCAGCATCAGCTTGGCGGCTATGTGGGCGAGCTTGGCCTCCTGTGCTTCGCCCAGCGTCATCCCCTCTCGAGGCCAGTAGCCACAAGAGTATTGCATGTGCTCTTCATCGAGCATCAGTGTGTAGAGACCGTTGCCGATATCATAATGGTGCGCGACGTTGTCCTTCGACTTGAAGGGGTTGTTGAAGCTGTCCTTGATGAAGGCGAGGCGCTTCAGCGCGCGGCGGTGCAGGGCGGTCTGGCCGAAGCCGCCCTTGGCTTCCCACGGGGCATTGCGCCGCGCCAGCTCGATCAGTTCCATGATCCCGCCGCGCTCAATGATGATGCGGCCATCCATGTAGGCCTCGCCCACGCCCAGCTTGGTGTCGAGCGCGATGTCGCGGATCACCTTGCTGTCTGCCAGACGGATTTCGACGTCGGGATAGTCAGGATGCGGCGCGCCATAGGTGCTGCTGCGCCCATCGTGCATCGTCAGTTTCAGCGTGCCATGGGTGATGGCCTTGCCGATCAGCCGGTCGATAAGGGTCTGGCTCATGGGAACTCCTCGGTCAGTCTGGCCGGATCGCTCCGCCCCTTGCTACTCCGCCGCTTCCTTCAGCGCCGGGTCGAGATGCCATTGCGGCGGTTCTTCCAGGTCGCGCAGGCGGGCGCTTTCCTCGTAGACGAAATCGCCCGTCATCGGGATGGCATCGCGTTCCTTCACGTAGATCAGCTGCCAGTTTACCAGCGTGCCGTGGCGGAAGCTCTGCTCCGCGCCGGCCAGGTAGAACTGCCACATGCGGAAGAATTCCGGGTCATAGAGCTCTTCCAGCTCCGCCTGGTGCATGGTGGTGCGGTTGTACCATTCCTCCAACGTGTGGCTGTAATGGAAGCGCATGGCCTCCACGTCCATCACCTGCCAGCCGGCCTTTTCGCTTTCGGTCACAAGCTCGGACAGCGCGGGAATATAGCCGCCGGGGAAGATGTACTTGCGCGTCCAGGCATCGGTAAAGCCGGGAGGGCCCGCGCGGCCACAGCAGTGGCTGAACATCACGCCCTTGGGCGCCAGCAGTTCGTGCGTCTTTTTCATGAACTGCGGGTAGTGCGGCGTGCCGACATGCTCGAGCAGGCCAACCGAGCTGATGCGGTCGAACTCGCCTTCCACGTCGCGGTAGTCCATCAGCTTGAACTTCACCTTGTCGGCGACGCCCGCCGCTTCGGCGCGTTCCTTGCAGAAGGCGATCTGGTCGGGCGCCAGCGCCACGCCCAGTACTTCCGCGCCGTAATGCTTGTTGAGGTACAGCGCCAGGCCGCCCCAGCCGCAGCCGATATCCAGCACCCGCAGCGGACGATCCATGTCGCGCGCGGCCTGCATGTACATCTTGGCGGCGATGTGCGCCTTCTTGTCGAGCTGCGCCTTCTCCAGGCTGACGTCGGGGGTGCGGTGATAGCCCATGGTGTATTGCCGGTCCTCGTCGAGGAACAGCTCGTACAACCGCCGGGTCAGGTTATAGGTATGCTCGGCATTCTTGCGAGCCTTGCCGCGCAGGTTAATGGAATCGATCTTCGCCGCGGTCTTCTGCGCCAGCCGCTTCAGCGGGCCCTGCGGTTGCAGCGCGCGGTCGCCATGCACCTTGGCCTGGCTGGTGACGTAGAGCACCATGTCGCGGATATCGTGCGGCTCTTCGACCTCGAGCCAGCCCCACATGTAGGCTTCGCCAGCGCCGACCTGCGGATAGCGCGCGATATGGCTGCTGGCCTTCTTGTTGGTGAGGCGCACCCTGATCGGCTCGCCGTACTCGCCGTTCACATCCCCACCGGGGCCGTATTCGTAGACCTTGCCATCGTAATCGGTGATCACGAGCTTGCCCGCCCGGATCAGTTTTGTCAGCATCTTGTCGAGCAGCCACATAGGCTTGGTGTCCCCCCACTCGTGAGTTGTTTGCAGTGGAGGTTTGCGGGTGGTTTGGCCGACTGTCAAATCTGCGCTAGCCTACATCCCCATGAACGGGAACAAGACCAAGCCAACCGAGGCGAGCGTCGCGGCGTTTATCGAGAGCGTGGACCATGCGGGAAAGCGCGAGGATGCCTGGGTTCTCGATGCCTTGTTCCGCAAGGCGACCGGGCAGCAGCCGGTGATGTGGGGGCCCACGATCGTCGGCTACGGCCAGCATCACTATCGCTACGACAGCGGGCACGAGGGCGACATGTGCCGGGTGGGTTTCTCACCCCGCAAGGCGAAGCATTCGCTCTACCTGCTCAATTGTAGCGCGGACATGGACGAGGCTGAATTCGCTGCCCTGCGTGAACGGATGGGCAAGTACAGCCGCGGGAAGGGTTGCCTCTACGTCAACAAGCTGGCCGATATCGACCTTTCGGTGCTGGAAGAGATGATCGTGCTGTCGTGGAAGTATTCGCTCCAGCGCTACCCGGCAGAGGCCTGATCAGATCCCGGCATACCACTGGTAGCCCGCGCGATCCTCCCAATAGCCGCCCTTGCCTTTGCCGATGTGGTCGAGGCTGGCGACCACTTCAATGCCGGTCAGGTACTTGGCGTGCTTATAGCCGAGCTGCCTCTCGATCCGCAGCCGCAGCGGCGCGCCGTTGCGCACGGGCAGGGGCTCGCCGTTCAGCTGGTGGGCGATGATGGTCTGCGGGTGCAGGGCATCGTCCATGTCGCAGCTTTCGTAATAGTCGTCGCCATTGAGGTTGTCGGCGCAGCGGAAGACAATGAACCTGGCCTCCGGCTGCACGCCTGCTGCATCCAGCAGGTGCGACAGTTGCGGCCCGGTCCATTCGCCGATTGCGCTCCACCCTTCCACGCAATCGTGGCGGGTGATCTGGGTGCGCTGGGGCAGGGCGCGGATATCGTCCATCGACAGGTCCAGCGGGGTGTCCACCAGCCCGTCCACGGCCAGCCGCCAACCGGCAAAGCCCTCTGCCTCGGCGGCGCGATAGGCATCGGTGTCGACCGTCAGGCTGCCGTTGCCGCGAAAGTAGGGAGAGAGATCAGCCCGGGTGTATTCGGGCGCCATGGCGATGCGCCCACCAGCCAGCGCGCGGTGCAGCCCGCGATGCCAGCCCTGCGCGCCTTCGGCCAGCTTGCCGAACCATTCGGACTTGCCGATCTCGTTGCACCCGGCAAGGAAGGCTGCGCCTGCGGCGACCAGGAAATTGCGGCGCTGCATTACGCTTGCCCTCCGGTAATCATGTCGCGCACCTGGCGGACCGGGCCGGAGGCGAGGACGAGCAGGATGTGGATCACTAAGAAGGCCAACAGTCCCCAGGCGGCGAGGAAATGGATCGAGCGCGCGCTCTGCCGTCCGCCGAAAATCTCGCTCAGCCACGGCCACGTGGCTTCCATGCCGGGGCTCATCGCCATGCCAGTGACGATCATCAGCGGGATCAGCACCAGGATCACGCCGGAATAGGCGATCTTCTGCAGCACGTTGTACTTGCCCTCGCCATGTTCGAAGTTGAACTTCAGGTGCTGGACGATGTCGCGCCCGATGTTCCGGGGCGACCATTCGCGCGCACGGGCGAAGATGTCGCGCTTCATGTGGCCATTGACCAGGGCCAGCACCATGAAAGCCAGCAGCGAGAAGGCGAACACCAGGCTGAACACCACGTGCCAGTCGCGCGCCACGGCCAGGCTGTAATAGTCGGGAATGGTCATCCAGCCGGGGAAGCGCGGCACTTCCAGCCAGGCCTGCGAGGGGGCGAATCCTTCGTCGCCCCAGTACAGCCGGCGATGAGCGTTGGAGATGTTCAGCCCGCTCATGAACAGGATGATCACGCTGACCGCGTTGATCCAGTGCCACAGCCGCGTGGACAATGCGTGGCGTTTGCTCGGCCTGGCCATCATTCGCTTCCCTCGCGTTCCAGATAGATCACGTCGCGCGGCTGGGAAAGCAGATGCTGGCCGGAATCGACATGGATCGCCTGCCCGCTGACCAGCGGTCCTTCGGCCAGGAACAGCGCGGCATCGGCGACTTCGCTGGCCTTGGTGTGCCGTTCCAACAGGTTGAGCCGGTGCGAGCGTTCGGCCTCGGCGCTGGTCTGGTCGTGGCTGGGCAGGATCGCGCCGGGGGCCAGCGTGTAAACCCTGTCGGCACCGTCATGCACCATGGCCAGCATGCGCGCAGCGACATCGGCGGCGGCCTTGCTCATCGTGTAGCTGAAGAAATCGGGGTTGAGGTTCGCCAGCTTCTGGTCCGTCACCTGCACCACCCGGCGCCCGGCACGGCTGGTGGCCTGTGCAAGATAGACCTGCGCCAGCAGGACAGGAGAGACGGCATTGACTCGCATTGCCCTCCGGTTCGTCTCGATATCCAGAGCGGTTACATCGTCAGGCTCGAAAATCGATGCGGAGTTGATGAGGCAGCGCCAATCCTCCAGTTGCCGGGCCAGATGCCGCACCATCGCACTGGCCGCATCGAGATCCACCAGGTCGCATTGGACCACCTGCGCGCTGGGCAGCTCTGCGGCGAGCCTTTCCGCCTCGTCTCGCGACTTGTGAAAATGGATCATCACATGCCAGCCCGCCTCCGCAAAGCGTCGACAGATGGCTGCGCCTACCCGTTTCGCGCCGCCAGTGACAAGGACAGACTTGCGCGTCATCGAAAAAAGGACAAAGTCAATTGTGAGAACGCTCGCATGGGCTTACGATAGTCACCAGCGCCGGGGAGACAACCGGGCTTTTGGTACGGGGAGAAGATAATGGGTTTGCGCTTGGGGCTGGCCACGGGGTTGGCGGCATTGGCTTTGACTGCGGTAACCGCACAGGCGCAGGACGATCCCTCTCCCCCGCCGCCGATGTTCGGCGGCGCCGAACTGGGCGAAGGGCCTTGGGATTTCCATACAGAGCACGGCCCCATCCATCTCGAGGTTGTCGCCCGGCTGGAACGCCCCTGGGGCATTGCCTTCCTGCCCGAAGGCGGCATGCTGGTAACAGAGCGGGTGGGGCGCCTGCGCCATATCGACGCCACTGGCGTGCTCGACCCCACGCCCATCGCGGGCCTGCCGGCGATGTACACCTTCGGCATTGCGGGGCTGAAAGGGATCGCCCTGCATCCCGATTTCGCCAGCAACCGGCTGGTCTACATGGCCTATTCCAAGATCGATCCGGAGGACGAAAGCGTCTCCACCCTGGCCGTGGTGCGTGGGCGCTGGGCGCCCGGTTCGCACGAACTGACCGACCTGGAAGACATTTTCGTGGCCGACACCTGGTATGGCGCCATGCCCCTGCCAGAGCGCTGCTGCGGGCAGGGCCCGGCCTTCGGCTCCTACGGCGGGCGCCTGCTGTTCGATGCCGACGGCTTCTTGTTCGTTACCAGCGGCGATCGCAACTATGGCGAGCGGGTGCAGGACCCAAGCTCGCACTACGGCAAGATCTTTCGCATGACCGACACCGGCGAAGTTCCGCCCGGCAACCCGTGGGTTGGCCTGGAAGGGCACGAGCCGCTGACCTGGTCCACCGGCCACCGCAACCCGCTGGGGCTGGCCATCAATCCCGATACCGGTGAATTGTGGTCAAGCGAATTTGGCCCGCGCGGCGGAGACGAGGTCAACCGCATCCTGCGCGGAGGCAACTATGGCTGGATGCCGGTGACACAAGGCATGCACTACAACGGCGAACAGGCCGAACACATTCGCAATGTACCCGGCATGATCGACCCGGTGCTGGTCTACGGTCCGCCCAGCTTCAATCCCGGCAACCTGCTGTTCTATGCGGGTGATGGCATTCCTGGCTGGGACGGCGACATGCTGTTGGGCAGCTTCACGCAAGGCTTGCTGCGCTACGACACCGACAATAACGGCATGCCCATCGGCGAGCCTGAGTACCTGCTGCGCGATCTCGGCCAGCGCTGGCGCGACGTGCAGGAGGCACCTGACGGCAGCATCTACCTGCTGACAGACCAGGTGGAAGGCGCGGTTTTGCGGCTGAGTGCCCCATAATTGATTTCATAACTCGCTGAATTGGCGGGAGTCATTTGGTTTCCCTCGTAAGCGCCCGAGGTGTACCCTTCAGGCGGGTCGTAAGCTCAACTTGTGACACCAATGGGGGGAAATCATGAACGCATTTGTTACTGCCGCGCTGGCTGCGGCATCTTTGGCCGTAGTTTCGGTACCTGTCGCCGCGCAGGAAGCGGAAGAGGCGCGCACCACCTGGACGGTGACCGCGATCGAACTGAATGACGATGCCGGCAATCGCTGGGAAGAAATCTTTATGGAGCACGTGCTGCCGGCATACGACGATGCCGGGCTGGACCGCCCGCAGTTGCACTGGGTGATGGCCAACAACGATTGGGACTACGTGGTCATCAATACCATGCCGCGCGGCATGGGCACCTTCGACACGCACAACAATCCAGAGCGCCGCGCGCTGTGGGAGGCCATGGTCGCGCGTGAAGGATCGGAAGAGGCCGCCCAAGCCATGTTCGACGAGATGGACAGCCTTGAAGAGCGGTCAACCACGCTGTTCACGCATTCACATCCGTAAGCTGGACGCTGCTTAAGGGGGAGGGCGCCGTTCCTGCGGGATCGGCGCCCTTGTTTTTGGCTATTGCGCCGGGCGCGGCAGCACCTTGACGTTGTAGCGTTCGACTTCCTCGTCGCTCAGGCAATAGCGGGTGCTGGGATCCTCATCGGTCCCCACCGCCTGCACCTGGTACATGATGTCGGTCAGCAGATCGCGGCTGATGCCCATGCGGATCAGGAAGTCGTTATCCTCGGTGGCAAGCAGCGCGCTCGATTGCTCGATTTCGCCAATCAGCTCGGCAGTCGCCTGCGTGCCGTCCATCCGCGTTTCCGCAATCAGAGAGCGGTCGCCGGTGTGGGTGAACATGTGCACCATGAACACGCCGCCCGGCTCCACATTGCGCGCCAGCCCCCCCATGAACACGAAATTGCACGCGGAAAAGCAGGTCCAGCCGCTCGGTATGCGCGTTTGCAGGGCATAGGAACGGATGATCCGGCCTGCCTCGTTCCCGGCGCGGGCATCGCCTCCGCGCGAGCGCAACCACACCTCGCCGATCATCGGGTCGGCATCGATCGCTTCCTGCAAACGTCGGGGAAAGGTAGAATCGATGATACCTTCTGCCACCAGCACGTTCATGCCTTCGCCTTCGCGCACGGTCAGCGTCATGCGTTCGGCAGGCCCCCAGTCGGGCTGTGCGGGACAGGTGGGATTATCGGGATCCATCGCCGTCTGGGCCGACAGCGAAGCGAATGCACCAAGCGCGAGCAGGATGCGCGGCAGCGGCTTCATGCGCGGATGGAATAGCGCGGCGAGGGCGGCTGACGACACATGCGCTTGTCGGCGCGGGTTTCCTCGCCCTCCACGATGATCACATCGGTCACGAAGATGCAGTCCAGCCCGTCGCCCGGTTCTGCCTGGCGCCCGGTTACGGTGGAGCGGCCCGACACGCCCTCGCGCGTTTCGGAGGTCCAGGCCGCGCTTGCGCCCACTTCCGCGCCGCCATCCTCGCCCGTCCCGCGCGTGGCTTCCAGCGTGGCATCGGCAGCCTGGCGTTGTTCGTCCGGATCGAGTCGGCAGGCAATGGCCGTGGTCAGCTGGTCGGAGAATTCGCTCACCGGAACGAAAGACCCGATGCCGGCGCGGTTTGCCGCATCGCGGCTGGCGCGGCCCAGGATGCCGCCGAGCACGGCGCGTCCGACAGAGGGGCTGGAATCCTGCTCGCACTCCTCCGGCGTCTGCTCTTCCTCCTCTTCCTCGTCATTTCCTGCGGCGTTGCGGGCATCGTTGATGATGCGGCCAAGTCCGCCGAACTGCGCCTGCGCGGGTGCCGCCAGTCCGGTCAGAGCCAGCGGCGCGGCGATGAAGCCAAGAAGGTGAATGATCGATTTCATGCTGCCTGCCCTATTCATGGTATCGGCATTGTCCGGTCGATCCGGCAGAACACTAAGTCCGGTCAAACCGGCAGAATACTAATCTTCCAATCCTACGTGTCGCCTGCCGGGGCGTCAACGCAGGCCGATTGACGCCTGCCCGCAGTCAGACATCAGCCAGGCAGGTTGTCGCGCAGGTCGGCCAGCCACACGTCAGCCACGGCATCGCTGGGCGCGCGCCAATCTCCGCGCGGGGACAGCGCGCCGCCCGCACTTACCTTCGGGCCATTCGGGATGGCGCTGCGCTTGAACTGGCTGAACTGGAAGAACCGCCGCGCGAAGTTTTCCAGCCAGTGGCGGATGGTGGCAAGGTCGTAGGCGTTCTTCGCCGCTTGCGGGAAGGCATGCGGCCACAGCCCTTCGTCGATATCGCGCCAGGCATGCCAGCACAGAAAGGCGATATGGCTGGGTTTCTGCCCCCAGCGGATGGTGTGGTGGAGGAAGAAGTCGTTGAGCTCGTAGGGGCCGATTATGCTCTGCGTGCTCTGGATCTGCCCTTCGGCATCGGCGGGCACCAGTTCGGGGCTGATCTCTGTATCGAGCACGGCCTCCAGCACTTCGTCGCACGCCGCATCGAACTGGTTGGTGCGCACGGCCCAGCGGATCAGGTACTGGATCAGCGTCTTGGGCACGCCTGAATTCACCGCATAGTGGCTCATGTGGTCGCCCACGCCATAGGTGCACCAGCCCAGCGCCAGTTCCGACAGGTCACCCGTGCCGATCACCCAGCCCTTGTGATGGCCGGCCAGGCGGAACAGGTAATCCGTCCGCAGCCCTGCCTGCACGTTTTCGAAAGTGACGTCGTAGTGCGGTTTTCCTTCGGCGTAGGGGTGGCCCATGTCTTCCAGCATGCGCCGCGCGGCGGGCCTGATGTCGATCTCCTCGGCGGTGGTGCCGAACACCTCCATCAGCTTCCAGGCGTTGGACTTCGTTTCGTCCGAGGTGGCGAAGCCGGGCATGGTGTAGGCGCGGATGGTGGAGCGCGGCAGACCCAGCATGTCGCAGGCCTTTGCCGCCACGATCAGCGCGTGGGTGGAATCGAGCCCGCCGGATATGCCGATTACCAGGCTCTGCGGACTGGTCGCCTGGATCCGCCGCATCAGCGCATCGACCTGGATGTTGAACGCTTCGTAAGCGTCGTGGTCCAGCTTGTCCTGCCGGTTGGGCACAAAGGGGAAGCGGCGGATCGGGCGGAGCAGGCCCACGTCGCCCGCTTCGTAGGCGTGTTCGAAGGCAATGGTGCGGTAGGAGTCCTCTGGCCGTCCGGCATCTTCGGCGGCGTCGTTGAAGGTGCCCATGCGCATGCGCTCGTTGACAATGCGGCGGGTGTCGACATCGACCACGCACAGTTCCGGCTCCAGCTCGAAACGCACGCTTTCCACCAGCAGGTCGCCCAGTTCGTAGACCATGCCCTGGCCGTCCCACGAAAGGTCGGTCGTGCTTTCGCCAAAGCCGCTGGCCGAATAGGCATAGGCGCAGACCGAACGGCTGGAACTGGCCGCGCACAACATGTGCCGCTCGTCCGACTTGCCGATGGTGATATTGCTGGCGGACAGGTTCAGCAGGATCGTGGCGCCCGCCAGCGCGGCCATGGTGCCGGGCGGGGTGGGGCTCCAGTAATCCTCGCAGATCTCGATCCCGAAAGTGAAGCCCGGCAGGTTCTGCGCGCTGAATATCAGGTCCACGCCGAAGGGGATCTCCGCCCCGTTCACGCCGATCCACAGGTCGCGGCAATTGTTGCCGCGGGCGAACCAGCGCTTTTCGTAGAACTCGCGATAGTTGGGCAGGTAGCTCTTGGGCACCGCGCCCAGCACTTCGCCATGGGCGATGACAATGGCGCAATTGTAGATGCGGCCCGATCGGCGCAGCGGCGCGCCCATCACCAGCACGGGCGACAGGTCCTCGCTGGCCTTGCGAATGTCCTCGATGTGCGCTTCCACGCTGTCGAGCAGCGCGCCCTGGATGTGCAGATCGTCCAGCGCGTAGGAGGACAGGCACATCTCCGGATAGAGCAGCAGGTCAACGTGCCGCTCATGCGCCATCTTCGCCTGTTCGATGATACCGGCCGCGTTATAGGCAACATCGGCGGTGCGCACCTTGGGCGTGCTGGTGGCGACGCGCACGAAGCCGTGGGTGTGCATGTCGAAGAAGGGGTGGGTTTCGCGCATGGAAATGTCGCTCGTTGCGGGTTCGAGGAAGTCGCCGGGCTGGCAGATGCCAAGGTCGGCAAGGCGCCTCTGCGTCGCAGCGCGTGGCACCTTGCCTTTTGCTTCCCAGCCATAGACGGTGCGGCTGGGCCATGGCCTGGGTAAGCCGTATCGCTGGCCGAATTCTTCCGCGCTCAGCGGCGGGTCATGCGCCTCTCTCCAGGCGCGAATTTTCTGTCCAGCCAAGTGCATGGTTGTTTAAGTATCCCAAAAGGATACAGTTGGCAACGCAAAACGCCGCCGCTCCGGGGACAGGGGAGCGACGGCGTTTCCGGGGGGCTACGCGTGCCGGAGGACTAGCGGCAGCGCGCCTCGCCACGGTCGATTTCGCGGCCCAGCAGGCCACCAAGGGCCGCTCCAAGCAGCGTGCCGACCGTGCGATCTCCACGGGTATCGATTGCCCGGCCCACCAGTGCGCCGCCGGCAGCGCCGATGATCAGGCCGGTCGTGCCGTTGTCGCGCTCGCAGTAATAGCGGCCATCGCGGCCCTGCCACACGCGGTCGCCCCGGCGCACGCGGCGCGGCTCGTAATAGCGACCGTAATCGTCATAGACCCGCTCGCGGCGATGCTCACGATAGCGGCGGCGATCGCGCCGGTCGTCGCGGTCGTAGCGGACCTCGTAGCGATCATAGCGGTCGTAACGGTCATAGCGGTCGTAACGGTCATGCCGGTCATTGTCGCGATAACCATGGGCGGGCGCCCAGCGGGGCGGGCCGTCCTGTGCCATGGCAGGCGCTGCGGGAAGGGCCAGCGAGGTGGCGGCGGCGAATGCAAGCAGGGTCTTGTTCATGGGCGTTACCTTTCCGATTCGACATCACTCTGGTGTCGGAAAGGCAATTTCGTTCATTCAGGTGATACTGAAGATGAACAACTCGTTGGGCAGCGCAAATTGCGACCAACCGTTTTTGAGCCTCGTTCAGCCGTGTTTGCTTCAGTCTGGTTTTCTGGCGATAATGGCGATCCAGTCGCGCATCACCTTGTCCAGCCCGCCGTCGCGATAGTCCTCTACCGTGTCCAGCTGCCAGCTGGCCTGGCGGTAGAGGTCCAGCAACTGCTCGCGCGGGGCGAAGCTGTACAGGCGTCCGAAGCTGTCGCGGTCATCGCCCTGTCCCAGCTTGTAGTTGGCGAAGAACAAGGCGCCGGGCCGTACGGCACGGTAGACGCGGGCCAGCACGTCGCCGAGGCCCGCCAGCGGCTGGTGGTGGAGCGAGGCATGGGCCCACACGGCGTCATAGGCCTCTGCGGCATCCAGCTCTTCGAAGCGCAAAACCCGTACGTCCTGCCCGGTAAGCTTGCGCGCTTCCTGTGCCATGCCGGTGGAGCCATCGGTCATGTCGACGGAAAACCCGCGCGCGATCATCTGCGCCGCATCCTTGCCTCCGCCGCAGCCCAGTTCCAGCACATGCGCACCGGGCTCAACCTGGTCGAGGAACGAATCCAGCCAGCGCGGCTCTCCCATTGGGGCAGCGGCAACATAGTCTGCCGCTTCGCGGTTATAAAAAGCGAGGGTGGCCTCGTCGGTCATGCCCGCTCGGCTGCGGCTTGCGCGGCCTCACGGTCCCGCTCGGCTCGGCTTTTCTTTTCGGCAGCCGTCTTCAGCTGGCCACAGGCCGCATCAATATCGCGCCCGCGCGGCGTGCGCACAGGGGCGGAGATGCCGCCTTCGAAAACGATGTTGGAGAAAGCCTTGATCCGTTCGGGCGTCGAGCATTCGTAGGCCGCTCCCGGCCATGGGTTGAAGGGAATGAGGTTAACCTTCGCCGGCAGCTTGTACTTGCGGATGAGGCGGACAAGTTTGCGCGCGTCATCGTCGCTGTCGTTCTTGTCCTTCAGCATCACGTATTCGAAGGTGATGCGCCGGGCGTTGCTGGCACCGGGATAGTCGGCGCAGGCCTGCAACAGTTCCTCTATGCCGTACTTCCTGTTGATCGGCACGATCTCGTCGCGGATTTCCTTGGTCACCGCGTGCAGCGAGACGGCAAGGTTCACGCCGATTTCCTCGCCGCAGCGCGCCATGGCGGGCACCACGCCGCTGGTGGACAGGGTGATGCGGCGCTTCGACAGGGCCAGGCCGTCGCCGTCCATCACCAGTTGCAGCGCGCCCTTCACGTTGTCGAAATTGTATAGCGGCTCGCCCATGCCCATCATCACGATGTTGGTGAGCAGGCGACCGTCGGCGGTATATTCGGCAGCCGTTTCCTCGTCCGGCACGTCCATCCGGCCCTTGGGCCATTCGCCCAGCGCATCGCGCGCCAGCATGACCTGGCCCACGATTTCTCCCGGCGTCAGGTTGCGCACCAGCCGCATGGTGCCGGTGTGGCAGAACCGGCAGTTGAGCGTGCAGCCGACCTGGCTGGAGACGCACAGCGTTCCGCGATCGGCATCGGGGATGAAGACCATCTCGAAATCGTGGCCGTCAGCCGTGCGCAGCAGCCACTTGCGGGTGCCGTCGGTGCTGTGTTGCGCCTCCACCACCTCCGGGCGACCGATCACGAAGCGTTCGGCCAGCCACGGCCGCATGGTCTTGGCGATATCCGTCATCGCTTCGAAATCGGTGACGCCGCGGTGGTAGAGCCAGTGAAACACCTGCTTGGCGCGCAGCTTGGCCTGCTTCCTGTCGAGGCCGGCGCCTTCGAACAGTGCGGCGATATCCTTCTTCGGCAGGCCGATCAGGTCCACGCGTCCATCCTCGCGCGGCGTGATGTTTCGCGCGACGGGAACCGGGTCTACCTGCCCGGGAATGCTCATGAGTTGCGTATCGGCCATGGGAGGCGCGCATATAGGCATGTGCGGCGCATTTGGGAAGCGATCAGTCGCCGCCCGCCGGTAACGCTATCGCCTGGCGCAGCCCACCACAGCGGCATCGATGGCGGTTGCAGCGCCTTCCAACGAATAGCGATCGGTAAAGCGGTTGCCGCGACGATCGGTGCCGCTGATGCTCATCGCAGAGCCAGCGCGCATGGCGGCAACGATGGCGGCATCGTCGCTGGCAGAGGCCGCCCAGGCGTCGCTGCCGCCGCCAGCCAGGTCGAAGCGCTGGCCCGCAATCGCCAGGCGCAGGCGCGGGCTGGCAGAAAGTTCGCGGCTGAGGCGGAAGTGGACCTGCCCGCGGACCTGCCGCTGTGGCCATGTGCCCACGCTGGCGTAGGGATCGAAGTCGCGGCGGTTGCGGCTGTCGTTCGCGGCGGCGATGGCATAGCAGCGCGGCACGTCGGGATCGCGGAACGCGCCCCACTGGCCGAACACGCCAAGGCTGTCCTTCGCTGCCAGCGGGGCGGCGAGGGCGAGCAACAAGAGAGGGAGGGCGAGCCGCTTCATGGCACTTATATAGGCGTCTTTTCCGCGCCGATGGAATCCCGAAAATCGTATCATCTGAATCCGGTTTTTCTGGATTTATCCCGCGATTTCTGGCAAATAATCTCCACGGGAAGGGACACCGGAAAAATTGGCCCCAAGATGGAAAGGACGCCCCCGGCACGCGCCGAGCGGTGCGCAATACGATGAGCCTGCTTGCCGATTACAACCTGCCATTTGCCATTTCCTTTGGCCTGATGGTGCTTGCACTTGTCCTGCAGGTGATCGGCCTTGGTGATTTCGATTTCGGCGGCGACGTGGAACTCGATATCGACCTTGATGGCGATTTCGATGCAGAGGCGATTGCCGCGCCCGAAGCCGGGCTGGGCGGAGCCCTGCTCACCCTGCTGGGGCTGGGCCGGGTGCCACTGATGGTGTGGCTGATGGTGTTCCTGCTGCTGTTCACCGTGGTGGGCATGGGCATCCAGGTGTTCGCTGCCGACCTTGTCGGCACGCCGCTGTACCCATGGCTGGCCGCGCTGTTTTCCGGCGGGGCGAGCGTGCCCGCAACAGCCGTGCTGGTGCGCCCGCTGGGCCATCTGCTGCCGCAGGACGAGACCAGCGCCGTGGGGCTTGCCAGCCTTGTCGGCCGACGGGGCACGATCACCACCGGCAAGGCCGCGCGCGGATCGCCGGCCAGAACGAAGGTGCGCGACCGGTATGGCCATGCACATTACGTCATGCTCGAGCCACATGAGGATGCGAGCATCATTCACGAGGGGGACGAGGTATTGCTCGTGCGCCGCGAGGGACACACCTTTTTCGGCGTGCCCCTGGCAGAGCGCAAGCTGGCGCCGATGTCCTGATTTATTGAGATAACGACAGGAGAAGAAATGGAGAGTTTGCTGGACCTTGGCCTTGTAACCGTAGTTGGGGGCGCGATTGCCGTACTGGTAATCATCATCTTCCTGCTGAAGATGTATCGCCGTGCCTCGAAGGAAATCGCTTTCGTGCGTACCGGCGTGGGCGGCGAAAAGGTGGTGATGAACGGGGGCGCGCTCGTCTTCCCGATCTTCCACGAGACCATGCCCGTCAACATGAACACGCTGGTTCTCAGCGTGGTGCGCCGCGACGGTGAGGCGCTGATCACGCTCGATCGCCTGCGTATCGATGTGAAGGCGGAATTCTATGTCCGCGTGAAGCCCGATAGCGAAGCCATCGCCATGGCCGCGCAAACGCTGGGCCAGCGCACCATGCAGCCCGAAATGCTGAAGGACCTGGTCGAAGGCAAGTTCGTTGACGCGCTGCGCTCTGTTGCTGCCGGCATGACCATGAACGAACTGCACGAACAGCGCGCCGATTTCGTGCAGAAGGTGCAGCAGGTCTCCTCGAACGACCTTGCCATGAACGGCCTGGAGCTGGAATCGGTCTCGCTGACCGGCCTCGACCAGACCAGCATCGAGCACTTCAACGCCAATAACGCCTTCGACGCCGAGGGCCTGACCAAGCTGACCGAGCAGATCGAGGCGCGCAAGAAGCTGCGCAACGATATCGAGCAGGACACGCGCGTGCAAATGGAGACGAAGAACCTCGAAGCGGATACCCGCAGTTTCGAGATCGGACGCGACAAGGAATATGCGCGCCTGCAGCAGGAACGCGAGGTGGAAGTACGTCGCGCCTCGCAGATGTCCGAGATCGCCCGTGAACAGGCCGAGCGCCAGCGCGAGGCCGATGCCGCGCGGATCGAGGCGAAGAAGCTGGTCGACGCGCAGCAGATCGAGGCCGACCGGCTGGTGGAAGAAGCCCGCATCGACCAGGTGCGCGCGCTGGAAATCGCCCGCCAGGAACAGCAGATCGCGGTGCAGAACAAGTCTCGCGAGGAAAGCCAGGCCAAGGCCGAAGCCGACGCCGCCCGCGCCAAGGCTGTCGAGGCGGAAGAGCGCGTGGTCACGGCCCGCGAAAGCGAGATCGCCGAGCGCCAGAAGAAGATCGAGCTGATCGAAGCGGCCAAGCAGGCCGAGCGCGATGCGATCAAGATCAAGGTGGATGCCGAAGCCGACAAGGATGCCGCCATCAACCGCGCCGAAGCCGCTCGTCGTGCGGCCGAGGGCGAGGCCGACGCTACCCGCCTGCTGGCCGAAGCCGACCGGGTGAAGTTCGAAGTGGAAGCGGCCGGCCAGCGCGCCGTCAACGAAGCTGCCAACATCCTGTCGATGGAGCAGATCAGCCTGCAGACCAAGCTGGCGCTGCTGAAGGTGCTGCCCGAAGTCATCCGCGAAAGCGCCAAGCCGATGGAAGCAATCGACTCGATCAAGATCGTGCAGGTCGATGGTCTTACCCAGCGGTCCGGGGCACCGGGCTCCACCGTGGGCAATGGCGCTGGCGGCGGCAGCGGCAACCTGGCCAACGATGCCGTGGCCGCAGCGCTGGCCTACCGCGCGCAGGCGCCGGTGCTGGACGGGCTGATGAAGGAACTCGGCCTCGACGGCAGCTCGCTCGGCAAGCTGGTGGAAGGCGCGGCCAATGGTCATGCCGACGCCCCATTCGCTTCTGGGCCGGAGCTTCACGATGAAGGCGGCACGCCCTCGCTGTTCGACACCGAAGGCGGTGAAGACGGCACCGAGGCCGAAGCCGCCGAATAACTGCCGCGTAACGCTCATCTGCGAGACGCACACATAAGAAGGGGCCCGTTCTGCGGGCCCCTTCTCGTTTTGCTGGCAGAGAATGCGCTCAGGCCGGCTCGGGCTGTCGGGCCATCGCGTGCACGTCTGCAGCGGTCAGGCACTGGCCTCCGATGCCCCAGTCACCCTCTTCGATCTCGACCACGCGCACCCAGGTGACGCCGCGCAGCGCCTCGCCTTCGATGCCCACCATCGTGTCGGTGACCTTGCGGATCATGTCCTGCTTCTGTTCGGGGGTGAAAACGTCCTTGATGACATCAATCGTAACCATCGGCATTGCAATTTCTCCTCTGCATGTCGTGCCGGTTCGTCCGGCGATGAGGAGCTTCTGACCGATCGGACGCCACGAGTTTACTGCGCAATCTGAAGCAAGCCGCTACAGATTCTGAAGTAACGTGCTACACAATGCGCATCGTTGCTGGATCCGGCGGGTCGCGCGGGAGACAATGTGATGAATTACGGCCAGTTTTGCCCGATCGCCAAGGCGAACGAAATCCTGGGCGAGAAATGGACCTTCCTGATCGTGCGCGAGCTGGTGATGGGCGGTCGGCGCTTCAGCGAGTTGCAGCGAGGCCTTGGCGACATCTCCCCCGCGCTGCTGACCAAGCGGCTCAAGACGCTGGAGGAAGACGGCCTTGTCGCTCGCCGCCGCATTCCCGGCCAGCGCGGCCACGAATACTGGCCAACGCAGGCCTGCATGGAGCTTACCCCCGTGTTGGTGGCGCTGGGCCAATGGGGCCTGCAATGGGCGCGGCACAACGTGCTCGACAGCGATATCGATCCTGAATTGCTGATGCTCTACCTCGAGCGCAGCGTGGATCCGGGCAAGCTGGTTGGGGACAGCAGCGTGATCCGCTTCAAGTTCAACGACCTTGAACGGCACAAGGATTACTGGCTGCTGGTGCAGGCGCAGAACGTAGACCTGTGTATCACCGATCCGGGCCGCGACGTAGATGTCTACTTCTGCTCAACCTTGCGGGTAATGCATGATTGCTGGATGGGCGATCGCACTTTCCGCGATGCCATGCGATCGGGCGATCTGCTGGCCGAAGGCGAACCCGCACTGTTGCGCAATGTCACTGAATGGCTGCGACCGAGTATCTTTGCCGATGCCCCGCGCGCGCCCATGCCGAGCGCCGCCTAGTGCTGCCTCAGCCTTCCAGCAGGTCGATATAGGCCACCACGTCGTTGTCGGTGGCGAGGAACAGGCCTTCCTGCATTTCCTCTGGCTGGGCAGCGGCAATATGCATGGCTTCAGCCAGCGGGCCGTAGAACAGCGTTTCTGCCGCACCGCCCTCGGCCTCGAGGTTGAGGAAATAGAGTCGCACGCTGGCGTCGAGATAGGTCGAGCGCATCAGGCGTCACGCTCTCGTTTCGCCCCGTTGAGTTCGCGCGCAGCCCGAGTGGCTTCAGCCTTGGTCATGGCCTTGTCCGCCTTGCTCGCCCCATGCCTCACGCGAGCATTGGACGCGGCCATAGCCTTTTCTGCCCGGTGGCGGCGCTTGCGCGCCATGCGCAGATTGACGATCTCGGCCATCGTTCAGCCGCTGCCTTCCGGGTAGCTGATCGAAACCACTTCCCATTCCTTTCTGCCGCCCGGCAGGCGCACGGTGCGAAGGTCGCCCACTTCGGCGCCGCGCAGGGCACGGGCGATGGGGCTGGACCAGCCGACCCGGCCTTCGCTGGCATCCTGTTCCTTGTCGCCCACGATGGTGAGGGTGCGCTCCTCGTCGTCCTCGTCGGCGATGGTGACAGTCGCGCCGAAGAACACGCGGCTCTTGTCCGGCTGCTGGCAGGGATCGACCACCTTGGCATGCTTCATCACCTTGGCGAGGTAGGCCAGCTCGCGGTCGATCTCGCGCATGCGCTTGCGGCCATAGAGGTAGTCGCCGTTTTCGCTGCGATCGCCATTGCCGGCCGCCCAGCTGACGATCTCCACTATCTCGGGCCGCTCGGTGCCCAGCAGGTGGTCATAGCGCGCCTTCAGCGCGGCCAGGCCTGCCGGGGTGATGGGGTTGCTCTTGTCGGTGCTCACGCGGCTGATTTACGCCAGATTGCCTATCGCAGGAAACTCATCACGTGACGCGGTTCTCCCGCACGCCCGGTGCGGTCGGGATAGAGGTGCTCGTAGACCACGGCGTTCTCCACCACGCGCTGCACGTAGTTCTTTGTCTCGAAGAAGCCGATTTCCTCGATCCAGCGCAACCAGTCCACTTCGCCGGTGCGCGGATCGCCGTTCTCGCGCAGCCAGCGGTTCACGTTGCCGGGGCCGGCATTGTAGGCGGCAATTGCGAGCGGATAGCTGCCGTCGTAATAGGCGATTAGCCGCTCGATATGGTTGGAGCCGAGCTGCATCGAATACTGCGGATCGTCGATCAGGCGGCTGGCCGAGTACTGCACGCGGGCAAGGCGCGCTTCCTCGCGCGCGGTGGCGGGCATGAACTGCATGATGCCGCGCGCGCCCGCATGGCTGATCGCATTCTCGGCAAACTGGCTTTCCTGCCGGGCGAGGGCGTGGATCATCGTCCAGTTGGCGCCCGGCGGAGTGGGCAGAGTGGGATAGCCGATGCGGGTAAAGCCCTCGTGTCCGTGGGCCATGGCGGCATCCGCCAGGTTCACGGCAAGGTCGCGCCGCCCGATCTGGCGGGCAAGGTCTGCCACCAGCACATGCTCGCCCACGGTTTCGGCCTGGTCGGCAATGGCGCGGTAGAAGCGGATGCCGGTGCTCCACGGCGCATCGCGCGCCACTTCGGCAACGGCGCGGGTTATGGGCTGGGAAAGGAATGCTGCGCGCTCCTCAGCCGTCGGTTCGCCTTCGGGCGAGGTATCGAAGCTCGGCACGTCGCGGCCCAGCCGGTCCAGCGCCAGCAGTCCGTAGAAGCGGTCACCGAAGGCGGCGGCCATTTCGTAATATCGCTCTGCCTCGGCGACGTTGCCTGCCTGCCGGTAGGCCTCGCCAGCCCAGAAGAATCCCTTGGAACGGGTCTGCGGGGTGCGCGCGGCGGCGCCGTACTGGTAGAACAGTGGTGCGGCTGCCGTTCCGTCGCCCAGTTGCCACAGCGCATTGGTGCCGCCCAGCCACATCAGCGAGGTGTAATCGTCACGCAGGCGATATTCGCCGGTGGACACGTCATAGCCCGGCTCGAACGCCTCGATCGCGCGCTGCGCCACGCGCACCGAATCGCGGGTGCCGGCGGCGCGGGCCACGGCCAGCAGTTCGGTGACCCATGCGGTCTGGTCGAAGGGGAGGGTGGAAAGCTCCGGCCCGTCAACGATCATGCGCACGGCCTGCGAACTGCGCCCTTCCTGCCGCAGTTCGCGGCTGCGGTTGTAGAGATAGCCCGGATCGGCCAGCGCGCCGGGCGCATCGGTCGCCCCGTCGCCGCCCTGCAGGATGGCGAGGCGCGCGGCGAAGACGCGGCGCTTGTTGGGGGAAACGCGGTCCAGCTGGCGCGCGGCGGCATCGCCATCGCGTTGCCACAACAGGGCGTTCATCCGTGCGTCCTGGTCGGCCTGGGTGAAATTGTCGCCATACATGGCGAACAGCGCGGCCTCTGCCGTCGGGCTCATCTCGCCGCCGCGCCATGCGGCCAGCGCCCAGCGTTCGGATGCGCCGCGATCCTCTCCCATCAGCGCCAGGGCATAGTGCGCCTTGGCATAGTTGGTGACGGGTTCGTTGCCCTCGAAGAAGCGCAGCAGCAGGCCGGGCTCGGTAAATTCTTCGCGCAGGCGCTGTTCGGCGCGGGCGCGCAGCGTGGTCTCGTCCGGAAAGCCGGGGTTGGCGAGCATGAACCCGGCGTAGTCGGTAAAGGGCAGTTGCGCCTGCCGGTCTTCCCACAGGCGTTGCCAACGGGCGATTTCCGCCGCCATCGGGCCGGGCTGCTGCGCGACAAGCTGCGCACGGTTGCGATCCCACTCCGCAGCATCCTGCGCGAAAGCAGCGGGAGAAACGGCAATCACCGCGGCGAGTGTGAACAGGGGCAGTCTAACCATGCTGGACATTGTGTGGGGCGCATCCTTATCAGGCGCTGAATAGATAGATTGTTCTCACCGGTAAGGCTATTTGGAAACCGCGATTTTTCAACGCCATTTTCCAACCCTTCACCGCAAGAAAAGAACGCATGGAAGGCGAATATGTTCTCAGGATCGATACCGGCGCTGGCTACGCCCTTTGCAGGCGAGCACTTCGACGAGGAGGCCTATCGCCGCTTCATCGACTGGCAGATCGAAAACGGCAGCAGCGCGCTGGTGCCTTGCGGCACCACGGGCGAGAGCGCCACGCTGGACAATGACGAACATCACAAGGTGATCGCCGTCTGCGCCGAGGTGGCCAGGGGCCGCGTGCCGGTGATCGCGGGGGCAGGCTCCAACGACACGCAGACCGCGCTGTGGCACATCAAGGAAGCGCAGGCGGCTGGCGCGGACGCGCTGCTGCTGGTCGCGCCCTATTACAACCGCCCCAGCCAGGCCGGGCTGCTGGCGCATTTCAGCTACCTGGCAGAGCGCGCCGAACTGCCGATCGTGCTCTACAATGTGCCCGGCCGCACGGTGACCGATATCCTGCCTGAAACGGTGATCGAACTGCACCGGCGCTTTCCGGACAAGATCGTGGCGCTGAAGGATGCGAGCGGCGACCTGTCGCGCGTGGTCACCCACCGCATGGGCGCAGGGCCAGACTTCTGCCAGCTGTCGGGCGACGATCCACTGGTGCTGGCAGGCTATGCGCTGGGGCAGGTGGGCTGTATTTCGGTGACGGCCAATGTCGCGCCCAAGCTGTGCGCCGATTTCCACGCGGCGGCGGCTGCGGGAGACTACGCCACCGCGCGCGAGTTGAACGAGCGGCTCTACCCGCTGCACCGCGCGATGTTCGCTGACGCGTCTCCCGCGCCTGCCAAGTATGCGCTGAGCAAACTGTTCGACTGGTTCAGCCCCGATGTTCGCCTGCCGATCGTGGAGTGCTCGGATGCGGCAAAAGCTGCGGTCGACAAGGCGATGGAGATCGCGGGAATCGCATGATGGCGCGCAAGCTGTTCCTCGCCGCCACTGCTCTCGCGCTCACCTCCTGCGCAACGGTGCCCGGCATCCAGCCGCCTTCGCTCGACGTGCTGGCGCGCGACTACCTCGCCATCCAGCTGGCGATTGGCGAGAAGGACCCTGGCTATGTCGATGCCTATTACGGCCCGCCCGAACTGGCCGAGCGCGCCGCTGCTCGCGATGCCGAGACCATGCTGGGCGAATTGCAGGCCCGGGTCGTTGCGCTCGATGCCACGCTGCGGCTCATCGAAACCGATCCCGGCACATTGGAAGCCGAACGCGTGCGCTACCTGCGCGCCATGCTGGGCAGCGCCAAGGTGCGCCTGCGCATGCTGCGCGGCGAGGAAATTTCCTTCCAGGACGAGGCCGAGGGCCTGTTCGGCGTGCGGCCCGAACTGATCGACCTGACCACGCTCGACCCCGTGCTGGCGCGGATCGAGGAACTGGTACCGGGCGATCCGTCCGACGGCCCGCTCAATGAAAGGCTCAACGCCTATCAGGATCGCTTCATCATTCCGAACGAAGCCTTGCGCGCGGTGATCGATGCAGCCGTTGCCGAATGCCGCGCCCGCACCCTGCCGCATATCCCTTTGCCGACAAGCGAAAGCTTCAGCCTGTCGCTTGTCACCGACAAGCCGTGGGGTGGGTTCAACTATTACCAGGGTGATTATCACTCGGTGATCGAGATCAACACCGACCTGCCCACCCGGCTGGACCGTGCGGTGGATGTCGGTTGCCACGAGGCCTATCCCGGCCACCACGTCTACTCGACACTGATCGAGCGCGACCGGGTGAACGCGCTTGGGCAGGTCGAGTTTACCCTGCTGCCGCTCTATTCCCCGCGCGCGATCATTTCCGAAGGCAGCGCCGAATTCGGCGTGAAGCTGGCCTTCCCCGGCGACAGCCAGATGGCCTACGAGCGCGACGTGCTGGCCCCGCTGGCAGGCATCGATGCCAGCGATATCGAACAGTATTACGAGCTGCGTGAGGCGCTGAAGGACCTCTCTGGCGCCTACTACACCCTGGCTGCCGCCTATCTCGACGAGACGATGACGCCCGAACAAGTAATCGAGGCTTCGATGCGCTACCGCCTGCAGAGCCGCGAACGCGCCGAGCAGTCCCTGCGCTTCATGGACACCTATCGCAGTTACGTGATCAATTACGGGCTGGGCGAGGAGATTGTCGGCGCGGCCGTGGAAGCGGGCGATGCGGACATGGAAACGCGCTGGCAGCGGTTTATCGGGATCCTGAGCACACCGACGCTTCCGGAGGACCTGATGTAGCAGAGGGGGAGGGGGAGCATTGCGCTTCGGCTGACCGCCCCCTACATGCCGCCACCTTATGGCTCGCCCCAAACACGCCACGTTCGACAAGCAGAAGGTCGTCGCCGAGAACCGCAAGGCGCGGCATCTGTATTTCATCGAGGATACCTTCGAGGCCGGCATCGCCTTGCAGGGGACCGAGGTGAAGGCGCTGCGTGCGGGTGAGGGTTCGATTGCCGAAAGCTATGCCGAGGTGCGCGACGGGCAGGTGTTCCTCGTCAACGCCAACATCCCCGAATTCAGCCACGGCAACCGCTTCAACCACGAACCCAAGCGTCCGCGCAAATTGCTGCTGCATGCGCGCGAAATCGCCAAGTTCGTGGGCGCGGTGGAGCGCAAGGGCATGACGCTGGTGCCGCTGTCGATCTACTTCAACAGCCGCGGCCGGGCCAAGGTGGAACTGGCGCTGGCCAGGGGCAAGCAGGCGCATGACAAGCGCGCCACGATCAAGGATCGCGACTGGCAGCGCGACAAGGCCCGCCTCATGCGCGAAAAGGGCTGACTCGGCTCTCCAGAAAAAATTTCGCGCTCGGGGCTTTTTTGCTGTGGCCGTTAAGCGACGGTTGTCTTCGCTTCGGCTAAAACCATCTAGGAATGGTAGCGCAAAGGAGTATGGGCCATCTCATGATGGACAAGGCGAAACGGTGGCTTTCGGCACGCCTGCCGAAAATGCCCGAGCAGGACGAGATGGCGAAGAATCGCTGGCTCGCACCTGTCGCTGGAACCATTGCGCGCTCGGAACTCTGGCGCTTCACCCGCCGCAGCGTGCCGCGAGGCGTAGCGCTTGGGGTGTTCGCCGCTTTCATCATCCCGCTGGGGCAGACCTTTCTTGCCGTGCTGCTGGCGCTGCCTTCACGCGCCAACCTCCCGCTGGCGGCTGTCACCACGCTGGTCACCAACCCCTTAACCGTCGCCTTCTGGGCCGTGGTGGCCCACAAGCTGGGCGTGTTCGTGTTGAAGATTGATGCTGCGACTACAGGCGCCGCCAACGAGCATGTGCAAAGCGGCTGGTTCCAGGAATTTGCTCAGTGGGCGGAAATCGCCGGGGTAACCGCTTTCGGCTTTGTCGTATTGGCCGTGGTTGGTGCGGCAGTGGGTTACCTGCTTTCCGGTTTCGTCTGGCGTTTCGTGGTGGCGCGCAAGTGGGGCAAGCGTCCGGCCAAGATCAGGACTCCCCACCCGGCCGAGTGAATTCTTTCGGGTATTTGCCTGGCCAGCCGTCTAGGGCCTGGGCCAGGCCGGTGCTAAAGCCTTCGCGATGAAGATTGTCCAAGCGCAGGAATCACGGCGATTGATCGACGGCCTTGCCGTGGCCGCCGCCGTGCTCGCCAGTATTGCGCTGATTCAGTTTGCCACAGACAATGCTACCGCCACGCTGGCCTATGCCGGCGGGCTGGTGGTGCTGGGCCTGATTGCCTTTGCCGCCGCGCGCGCGCGCGGCGGCGGGCAGGACAAGGCGGAACAGGCGCTGCCTGACTGGTCTGTCACCGTTGCCGCGATCGAGCGGGCGGACGCAGCGGTGGCGATCACCGATCGCGCCAACCGGCTGGTCTGCGCCAATGCCACCTTCGAACTGTGGTTCGGTTCCAGCAATGCGCCTCCGCGCCTGCCGGTGGATGGCACCAGTGCGGAAAAGCTCACCCGGCTGGCACGTGCTGCCTGGCGTGACGGTCAGGGTGACAAATCGGTCGTCATCGCGGATGAGGAAAAGAGCTGGGAAGCACGCGCCGTGCGGGCGGGCAGCGGCGACGATTACCTCGTCTGGCGCTTCTCCCCGGTCACCCGCAGCAATCCGCTGGCGGGCATCGGCGGCCATCTCACCGGCCTGTTCGGGCACGTGCTGGGCGCGGCGGGCATTGCTGCCGCGCTGGTTTCTCCCGATGGCATGGTGCGCGCAGCCAATCCCGCGCTGGCGCGCCGGGCGCTGGGGGACGAAAACGCCAGCATGTCAGGCCAGGAATTCGTCCGCCTGCTGCGCTCCGACGATCGCGAACGGATTTTCTTCGCGCGCGAAGGGCAGAAGGGTTCTCCGCAGACGCTGGTGCAGGTGCCGCTGGTCGATCCGGACGTGGCAGCCGCCGAAAAGGTGCCGGGGCAGGCCGCTGCCGAGGCACCTTCGATCATGCTGCTGATCGACAGCGGTATCGGCCTTGGTGGCTGGGGTGGTGAGAGCAAGGGTCAGGGCCAGGCTGCCCAGCTGGAAAGCCTGCTGGAGCAGTTGCCGCTGGGCCTTGCCACCACCAACCGCGACGGCAAGTTCCTGTTCGCCAACCCCGCCTTCCGCCGTGCTGCCGGGATCGGGGCGGACTTGCCGCCCTATCCGTCGGACCTCGTAGTGCCGCGCGACAAGACCGCGATGTCCGACGCCGTGCGTCGCCACGGACAAGGCCCGGCGTCCAGCGGCGATATCGCCGTGCGCCTGCGAAACGAACCGGACGAGCCGATCAGCCTTGGCCTTGCCGGCGTGCGCGGTCTGGGTGAGGCGGCGGTGCTGCTGAGCCTTGCCGACACCACCGAGGAAGCACGGCTCAAGCGGCAGGTGGCGCAGGCCACCAAGATGCAGGCGGTGGGCCAGCTGGCCGGCGGCGTGGCGCACGATTTCAACAACGTGCTGACTGCCATCATCGGGTATTGCGACCTCATGTTGCTGCGCCACACGCCGGGCGACAGCGACTACGACGATATCCAGCAGATCAAGGCGAATTCGAACCGCGCCGCCAGCCTGACGCGGCAATTGCTCGCCTTCAGCCGCCAGCAGACCTTGCAGCCCGAAGTGCTGCAATTGCCGGATGTGCTGAGCGAGGTCAGCCACCTGCTCAAGCGGCTGCTGGGGGCGAAGATCACCCTCAGCGTGCGGCATGATCGGGGCCTTGGCCCGGTACGTGCCGATCCGCGCCAGCTGGAGCAGGTGATCATCAACCTGGCGGTGAACGCGCGCGATGCCATCCAGGCCAATGGCGGCGGGGAGGGGGCCTCGGGCACGCTTACCTTCGTCACCCGCCGGGTGGAGGCGAAGGATATCCGCCGCATGGGTTCCGAAATCATCCCGGCGGGCGACTATACAGTGCTGGTGGCAGAGGACACCGGCGGCGGCATTCCCGCCAATGTGCTGGGCAAGATCTTCGAACCTTTCTTCACCACCAAGGAACAGGGCAAGGGCACTGGCCTTGGCCTCTCCACCGTCTACGGCATCATCAAGCAGTCGGGCGGTTTCATCTTCGCCGGCAATGCCAAGGCGCAGGACGGCAGCATCAAGGGCGCGCGCTTCACCATCTACCTGCCGGTGCACGAGGCGACCGAGGAAGAGCTCGCTCGCGCCGAGGTGGAGGAAAAGGGCCGCGACTGGTCGGGCGGTGGCTGTATCCTGCTGGTGGAGGACGAGGACATGGTTCGCGCCGTGGCCGAGCGAGCGCTGGCGCGGCAGGGCTATACCATCGTCACCGCCAGCGATGGGGACGAGGGGCTGGAGATCGTCAAGTCCGGCCAGCACCAGTTCGACCTGGTGGTAACCGACGTGGTAATGCCCAGCATGGATGGCCCCGCCATGGCGCGCGAGATCCGTGCAATCGCACCCCAGCTGCCGGTGCTTTTCATGTCGGGCTATGCCGAAAGCCAGCTGCGCAGCGAGATTGATATCGAGGCGATGCATTTCATCCCCAAGCCCTTCAGCGTAAGGCAAATTGCCGACAAGGTTGGCGAAGTGCTGGCGAACCCGCGCAGGGGCGGTTAGCCTTACACCCTAGCGCCATGACTTGGGCATGTTCCGGGTATTCAGGGACGATACAGGTGGTGATACTCTATATCATGTGCGCATAGAGGGAGGGACTGCCATGACATCACTTCGCAAATCCGCCGCAACACTGCTTGCCGCCAGCGCCCTGGCTCTGCCCGCCGCCGCGCAGCAGGGTGAGGACACCGCGCAGGGCGATGTCTCTGTCACCATCTACCAGAACGGCCAGTCGCTGGTGCAGGACGTGCGCCGGCTGGATATCCCGCGCGGCACGACGCGGATCGAATTTCCCGATGTCTCGGCGCAGATCCGCCCGGCCACGCTCAGCTTCAACGCGCCTGACACGGCGATTGTCGAGCAGAACTTCGATTTCGACCTGCTGACGCCCAGCAAGCTGATGGAAAAGGCCATCGGCCAGACCGTCACCCTCATCCGCACCAATCCCGCCACGGGCACCGAAACGCGCGAGCGCGCCGAAGTGCTCTCCACCGCCGGCGGCGTGGTGGTGCGCATCGGCGACAGGATCGAGGTGCTGCGGGACGATGGCCTGCCCGTGCGTGTGGTGTTTGATGAAGTGCCGCCCAACCTGCGCGCGCGCCCAACGCTGTCGGTCACGCTCAATTCCAGCCGCAGCGGCACGCGCGATGCCTCGATCCGCTATCTCACCCCCGGCCTTGGCTGGACGGCAGACTATGTCGCGCTGTTCGACGAGGGGCGCGGCACGGTGGACATGCAGGGTTGGGTCACGCTGACCAACACCACCGGCACCACCTTCCATGATAGCGACACGCTGCTGGTCGCGGGCAACCCCAACAGCGGCGGCTACGCCCCTTCGCGCGGCGACCTTGTCCGGCCCGGCACGCAGACGGCTGACCGCGAACGGCTGGGCGATTTCTACCTCTACCCGATCGAAGGCCGCACCACGATCGCCAACGCCCAGACCAAGCAGGTGAGCTTCCTCGACGTGCAGGGCGTGCCCGCGCGGCGGGTCTATTCCACCCAGTTCGGCTGGCTCACCAACCAGGAGGACCCGAGCCCCGTCACCACCGCCATCTCGTTCAACTCCAGCCGGGAAGGTGGCCTCGGCGATGCGCTGCCGGCTGGCACCGTGCGCTTCTACCAGCGCGATGCCCAGGGCAATCCGCAGTTTATTGGCGAAAACGGCATCGGCCACACGCCGATGGGCAGCACGCTATCCTTGCGCACCGGCGATGCCTTCGACATCTATGCCCAGTCTGAAATCGAGAACCGCGAGCGCATCACCGCTGACGAGTACGAGCGTAGCGCGCGCTACCGCGTCTACGAGGATGGCGAACTGGTGCGCACGGTCGAGGTGGATCGCTCGGTCACCTATTATCGCACCACCATGCGCTACACGCTCACCAATGCGAAGCCCGAACCGGTGGAGGTGGAACTGACCCAGAGCGGCCTCAACCGCGGCTGGTACTCGCTCGACTACCGCGTGGTTGCCGAAGACGTGCCGGGTGAGCAGATAAACTACGACGCGCGCCTCTATCGCATCACCGTGCCCGCCAACGGCGAGCGCGTGGTGCGCGTGACTTACGAGTCGCGGTACTAGGAGCGGGCGGCATGGCCCGCGCGGCATTCCTTCTGCTTCCCTTACTGGCGCTGGCGACACCTTCGCTGGCGCAGGAGCGCCCGGTCGTCGAAGCCTCCGAGCCGGAGAGCCTTGCCGTCACCGTCTATCGCGACCCCAACCGGAGGGTTGGCGGCACGTTGAACCCCGGCTGGCCGCGCGGCTTCGCGATGATCTCCGAAACCCGCACCGTCACCTTGCCGCCCGGCGAGTCGCGCATCCGTTTCGAAGGGGTCGCGGAAGGCATGGTCTCGGTTTCGGCCATCGTCACCGGCCTGCCCGGAGGCACGATCGAGAAGAACCGCAATGCAGACCTGCTCAGCCCCGCCGCGCTGGTGGACGGCACGCTGGGCAACCGCGTGCGCATCACCCGCACCAATCCCGGCACCGGGCAGTCGGCCAGCGAAGACGCGATCATCCGCACCCGCGCCGATGGCGGCCTGGTGCTGCAAACCCAGGACGGATACGAGGCCGTGCGCTGTTCCGGCCTGCCCGAGCGGCTGACGTTCGACACGGTGCCCGACGGCCTGTCGTCCGACCCGGTGTTCTCCATCGACACCCGCGACGAAAGCGGCGGCACCTATACCGTCACGCTGTCCTACCTCGCCTGGGGTTTCGACTGGGAGGCGAGCTATGTCGCCACGCTGCACGAAGGCCGCGATGCCGACGACGTGCGCTTCGATCTCACCAGTTGGCTGACGATCCTCAACGACAACGGCCAGAGCTTCGAGGGCGCTGAATTGATGGCGGTCGCGGGCACGCTCAATGTCACCAGCGATTTCGAGGACCTGTCCGATCCGCCGACTGCGCGGCCCTTGCGCCTGACCTGCTATCCCATCGGCAGCACGGCGAGCGGATCACCCGTTCCGCGTCCCGTTCCTCCACCTCCGCCGCCGCCGGCTCCCGGAATGGCCTATGCCGATGCGGAGATGATCGTCGTCACCGGTGCCATGCGCGCGCAGAGCCTGGAAATGGCATCGCCGGTAGCCGTGATGGCAGGCGAAGAGGCCTTGGGCGATCTCAAGCTCTACCGCGTGCCGGTGCCGGTGGATGTCAATGCGCAGGGACTTAAGCAGGTTGCCTTCCTGCGGCGGGAGGACGTCGAGGGGGCGCTTGTTTACGAGGCCGATTGCAGCCCGTGGAACTATGACACCACCCAGTTCGTCCCAACCGCGATGCAGATCGAGACCGTCAATGACGAGGACCACGGGCTGGGCGTGGCCTTGCCAACCGGAACGGTGAGCGTGTTCGAGCGCGGGGCGGCAGGAGAGCTGCTTGTCGCAGAACAGACCCTGCGCGACTATGCCAGCGGGCAGGACGTCGAGTTGTCGCTTGGAACCAGCGCGCAGGTGTTCGCGCGTTGTCAGAGCATCGACCGGCAGGATCCCACCACCAGTGAAAAGGCGTGGACCCGTTTCGAAGCCACGCTGACCAATGCCAATCCATCGCCGGTGAGAGTGCGGCTCAATCTTGGTTCGCCTGCGCAATGGCGCTTTCGCGATATTCGCGAACGGATCAAGGACGGGCAGCGAATCATCGAGGTGGATGTTCCGGCAAATGGCACGAGAACACTGCACTGGCGCGTTGCCGAGATTGACGGCTAATCACGCTTTCACAGTGCATTAGATAACGCAAACCCGCGGAAAACCGCGAATCCAACAAAAATTCTGTTCCACTCTTGTTCTTAGAGAACAAAGTGCGTACAACTGCAGTCGTTGAAGAGTTGTTCTGAACCCTAGCGAACTGATGGAGGCCATGTCATGGCAAGTGCAAATCTCAAGCTGGTTGAAAAGGAATCCAACGTGGACCGTCAGAAGGCGCTGGACGCCGCACTTGCACAGATCGATCGCGCATTCGGCAAGGGTTCGGCGATGAAGCTGGGCCAGAAGGAAACGATGAATGTGGAGTCGATCTCCACCGGCTCGCTCGGCCTGGATATCGCGCTGGGTATCGGCGGCTTGCCGAAAGGCCGCGTGATCGAAGTCTACGGGCCGGAAAGCTCAGGGAAAACCACGCTGGCGCTGCATGTGATTGCCGAAGCGCAGAAGGCTGGCGGCACGGCTGCCTTCGTCGATGCCGAGCATGCGCTCGATCCGGTCTATGCCAAGAAGCTGGGCGTCGATATCGACGAGCTGATCGTGTCGCAGCCCGATACTGGCGAACAGGCGCTGGAAATCACCGATACGCTGGTGCGTTCCAACGCGATTGACGTGCTGGTGGTGGACTCGGTCGCTGCCCTGGTGCCGCGCGCCGAGATCGAGGGCGAGATGGGTGACAGCCACGTCGGCCTGCAGGCCCGCCTCATGTCGCAATCGCTGCGCAAGCTGACCGGCTCGATCAACCGCTCAAAGTGCATGGTGATCTTCATCAACCAGCTGCGCATGAAGATCGGCGTGATGTACGGCAACCCGGAAACCACCACGGGCGGCAACGCGCTGAAGTTCTACGCCTCGGTCCGCCTCGACATTCGCCGCACTGGCCAGATCAAGGATCGTGACGAGGTGATCGGCAATGCCACCCGCGTGAAGGTGGTGAAGAACAAGGTCGCCCCGCCGTTCAAGCAGGTCGAATTCGACATCATGTATGGCGAGGGCATTTCCAAGATCGGTGAGATCCTCGATCTCGGCGTGAAGGCAGGTGTGGTCGAAAAGAGCGGTTCGTGGTTCAGCTACGATAGCGTGCGGATCGGCCAGGGGCGTGAGAACGCCAAGACCTTCCTCAAGGAGAACCCCGAAGTTTGCGACAAGTTGGAGGCTGCCATTCGCGGCAAAACCGACGAAGTCGCCGAGGAGATGATGACGGGCCCGGACGCGGAACCCGAAGACTGATCCTCAAGAAGGCCGCTGGAGACCTTTCTCTCCAGGACTGTGTTCCAGGTGTTCCACATTAGCTGGAGCCGCCGGTCGACCGCAGTCCCCCGGGGCCTTGCGAAACCGGAGCCGGCGCCAGGTGGCCACCTCAGCCACCGCCGCCGGCTTCTTCGCACTTGAACGATTGTCTCTCGCTGGCCGGGGCGATAAGCCCACAGCCCAAATCGGGAGAATGACATTGGTCGACAAGAGTGAATGGCAAGGCAGCAGCGGCGAAACCTGGGCAGCACAGTGGCGCCGGACCGATCGCAGCTTCGCTCGCCTGACCGAACGGCTGCTCGAACGCACGCGTGAATTCTCCTTCAACGACGTGCTTGATGTCGGCTGCGGGGCGGGCGAACTCTCGCTCGCCATCGCGCGCGGGCGGCCGGATGTCACGGTCACCGGCGTGGACGTTTCGCCTCAGCTCGTGGCGGCTGCGCGCGAACGCGGCGCTCATCTCGGCAATGTTCGCTTCGTGCTGTGCGATGCGGCGGAATGGTCCTGTGACAGCGACAATGCACCGGACATGCTGGTCTCGCGCCACGGGGTGATGTTCTTCGACGATCCGCCAGCAGCCTTCGGTAACCTCGCACGGCAGGCGCAGCCGGGTTCCTCGTTGATGTTTTCCTGCTTCCGCGAAGTTCCGCAGAATCCCTTCTTCACCGAGATCTTGAGGCTGTTGCCGGAGCCGCCCACGCCTGCCGATCCGACTGCGCCGGGGCCCTTCGCCTTTGCCGAGCAGGACTGGGTCACTTCGATCCTGCGTTCGGGCGGGTGGGACCATATCGCCTTTGAGAGATTCGACTTCCCGATGATCGCCGGTACGGGGGAGAATGCCGTGGATGAAGCTGTCACCTACTTTTCGCTCATCGGCCCCGCAGCGCGAGCCGCATCCGAAATGGACGACGATGCGAAAGCGCGCTTTCTGGCCCGGGTGCGTGAGCTGTGCGAGCGCCATTGTCATGAGGGGATCGTCGCGCTTGCAGCTGCGGCGTGGATTGTTTCGGCAAGGAAGGCCGGTTAGTCGCGCGTCACGGCTTGCCGGGGCGCGCTTCTCACCCTAATTCGCCTTCCATGACTTCTACCAACGATATTCGCCGCGCCTTCCTCGATTTTTTCGCGGCCAACGATCACCAGGTGGTGCCCTCGGCGCCGCTGGTGCCGTACAACGATCCGTCGCTGATGTTCGTGAACGCAGGGATGGTGCCGTTCAAGAACGTGTTCACTGGCGTCGAGACGCCGCCCGCGCCGCGTGCTGCCAGCAGCCAGAAATGCGTGCGTGCAGGCGGCAAGCACAACGATCTCGACAATGTCGGCTACACCGCGCGGCACCTCACCTTCTTCGAGATGCTCGGCAACTTCAGTTTTGGCGACTATTTCAAGGAACGTGCGATTGAGCTCGCCTGGACCTTGGTCACCAGGGAATTGGGCCTCGACCCGAGCCGGCTGACCGCCACCGTCTACCACACCGATGACGAAGCCTTTGACCTGTGGAAGCGCATCGCCGGCTTGCCCGAAGACCGCATCATCCGCATCGCCACGAAGGACAACTTCTGGGCGATGGGCTCGGATGGTCCCTGCGGTCCCTGTTCGGAAATCTTCTGGGACCACGGACCCGATGTCGCTGGTGGCCCTCCCGGCTCGCCGGATGAAGACGGTGACCGTTTCGTCGAGATCTGGAACCTTGTCTTCATGCAGCATGTGCAGGAAGCCGACCAGATCGTGGGCGATCTGCCGCGGCCCAGCATCGACACGGGCATGGGACTGGAGCGGATTTCCACCGTCATGCAGGGCGTGCACAACGTCTTCGAGACGGATACGTTCAAGACCATCATCGCTGCCAGCGAAGACCTTTCCGGCGCGCGCGCCCAAGGCAATGCGCTGGCCAGCCACCGTGTGATTGCAGACCACCTGCGTTCCACCAGCTTCCTGATTGCGGACGGCGTGCTGCCGTCCAACGAAGGGCGCGGGTACGTGCTGCGCCGGATCATGCGCCGTGCCATGCGTCACGCGCACCTGCTGGGTGCGGACAAGCCACTGATGCACCGCCTCGTACCCACGCTGGTGAGCGAGATGGGACAGGCCTATCCCGATCTTGGCCGCGCCCAGGCGCTGATCACCGAGGTGCTGGAGCGCGAGGAAAGCCGCTTCCGCCAGACGCTGGAAAAGGGCCTGCGCCTGCTTGACGAGGAAGCCGCTTCGCTGGGCGAGGGCGACAGCCTGCCGGGCGCGACTGCCTTCAAGCTCTACGATACCTATGGCTTCCCATACGACCTGACCGAAGACGCGCTGCGATCACGCGGCGTGGGCGTCGACAAGGATGGCTTCGACGCCGCGATGGCGCAGCAGAAGGCTGCTGCGCGCGCTGCGTGGAAGGGTTCTGGCGCGTCGGCCGACAGCGAAGTGTGGTTCGATATTGCCGAGCGGGAGGGCGCGACCGAGTTCACCGGCTATTCCTCCACCGAAGGCGAGGGCCGGGTGGTGGCGCTGGTAATCGACGGTAAGGAAGTCGAACGCGCCGATGCCGGGCAGGTTGTGACCGTGCTCACCAACCAGACCCCCTTCTACGGCGAAAGCGGCGGCCAGACCGGTGACGCGGGCACGATCACTGGTGATCACCGACTTGAGATTGCCGTTTCCGATACCTCCAAGCCGCTTGGCCGCCTGCATGGCCATCACGGCACCATCAAGTCCGGCACGATTGCCGTGGGCGATACGGTGCACCTGAAGGTGGATGCCGAACGGCGCGACAAAATTCGCGCCAACCACTCGGCAACGCACCTTGTCCATGCAGCCCTCCGCAATCACCTCGGCGAACACGTCACGCAGAAGGGTTCGCTCGTGGCGGAAGATCGCCTGCGCTTCGACTTCTCGCATCCCAAGCCGCTCACGGCAGAGGAGATCGCGGCGATCGAAGCCGAAGTGAACGCCGAAATCCGCGCCAACGACGGCGTTCGCACCCAGCTGATGAGCCCGGAGGATGCCATCGAGGCGGGTGCCATGGCGCTGTTCGGCGAGAAGTACGGCGAGGAAGTGCGCGTTCTGTCGATGGGGCAGCCCGATTGGCAGGGCTCGGGCCGCAACTACTCGGTGGAACTGTGCGGCGGCACCCACGTGCGCGCCACAGGCGATATCGGCCTGTTCCGGATCATTTCGGAAAGCGCGGTATCCTCAGGCGTGCGCCGTATCGAAGCGCTGACGGGCGAGGCCGCGCGGCAGTGGGTCGTTGGCCGTGAGGAAGCGCTCAAGGCGGTTGCCGCCACGCTCAAGACCGCGCCTGACGAAGTCGAGGCGCGGGTTGCTGCGCTAGTTGACGAACGCAAGGCGCTGGAGCGCGAGCTTGCCGAAGCAAGGAAGCAGCTGGCGCTGGGTGGCGGCGGCGGCGCTGCGCCGCAGACCGACGAGGAGATTGGCGGGGTGACGTTCTCCGGCCAGGTGCTGCAGGGCATGAATCCCAAGGAACTGCGCGGCCTGCTGGACGAGGCCAAGAATCGCATGGGTTCCGGCGTCGCGGCGATCTGCGCGGTGAACGAGGGCAAGGCAGCCTTCGCCGTTGGCATTACTGACGATCTGACTGATCGTTTCAGCGCCGTCGACCTGGTTCGTGCAGGCGTTGAAGCCCTGGGCGGGAAGGGCGGCGGTGGCCGTCCCGACATGGCGCAGGGCGGTGGCCCGGATGGCGACAAGGCCGAGGATGCAATGGCCGCCGTGCGCGCCGCACTGGCGAGTGTGGCTGCCTGACTGTTCAGTCAGGTCAACGCGCCGTTGGCTTAGCTCTCAACCGTGCTGGTGCGTAGCTTGGGCTTCTCTTCCAGCGCACCTTCTTCGCGGATGTGTTCGCGAAATTCGTCACGCTTTTCGTGGATCGAGGCGATCACCGGACCCATCGCCACGCCAAGGTCCACCAGCGCGGCTTCGGATAGCTGCAGCGAGCTTTCCAGCGTTTCGGGCACTGCCGTGCTGGCACCGGCGCGATAAAGCTCGGCAGCGTGGAAGCTGTCGCGTGCACGGGCGATGATTGGCATGTCGGGCCGCGCGGCGCGCAGCTTCTTCACCAGCCGCTGGGCGAGGATATGTTCGTCCATGGTCAGGATCACGGCGGGGGCATAGTCGATGCCGAGCCGTTGCAGCGCGTCGGAGCGCATGGCGTTGCCGAACACCGCATTGTAGCCTTCGCTGCGCCCCTGCTCGATCAGGTCGCCGTCGGCCTCGATCGCAACATAGGGCTTGTCGTGCTTCTCCAGCATTTGCGCCACCAGCTTGCCGACACGACCGAAGCCGATGATGATGACGCGCGGCGTGGCCTTGTCCGCGCCGACCTCGTCCAGCGATGGCATGGGCTCAACCCGGCCTGCGACATGTTTGCCCAGCAGCGCCAGCAGCGGGGTGATCGTCAGGCCGATGGCAGTAACGATCTGCCAGAACTGTGCCGTGCCGGGCTGGATCAGCAGGGCATTGGTGGCCGCTGCCAGTACGATCAGCGTGGTTTCCGATGGGCTGGCCATCAGGATGCCGGTTTCGGTCGCGGTGCTGCGCCGTGCGCCCATCAGCCGCAGCAGCACCCCGGTGACGACGGCCTTCAGCGTCAGCACGCCCACCACCGCGCCAAGGATCAGCCACAGGTTGTCCCAGATGGTGGCCAGGTCGATGCTCATGCCAACGGTGATGAGGAAGATACCCAGCGCCAGCCCCTTGAATGGCTCCATGATCCCTTCGACTTCGGTGTGATACTCGGTCTCGGCAATCAACAGGCCCGCGATCAGCGCGCCGACGATGGGCGAGAGACCGACGAAAGCCGTGGCGAGGCTGGCACCGATCACCACCAGCAAGCTGGCGGCAAGGAAAAGTTCGGGGCTTTTTGTGCGGGCGGCCTGCGCGAACAGGAGCGGCAGCAGGAAACGGCCCGCCACCATCATGACAAGCACAACCAGCAGCCCCTGCCACAGCGTGTCCATCAGACCGGTCAGCCCGTCTTCCTGTGCAAAGGGCGCCAGCGCGCCAAGCAGGAAGATGACCGGCACGATCATGATATCCTCAAACAACAGCATCGACAGCGCTGCCCGCCCGACCGGCGTATTGGTGCCCGATATGCGCAGCACCAGCGCGGTGGAGGAGAAGGCGAGGGCAAGCCCCAGCGCCAGGGCGCCGGTCCAGTATTGCCCCATCATGGAAAGGATCGCGGTGAGCAGCGAACCGATCACCAGAAGTTCCAGCGCGCCAAGGCCGAAGACCAGTTTTCGCAATTGCCACAGGCGGTTGAAGCTCAGCTCCAGCCCGATGGCGAACAGCAGTAGGATTATGCCGAATTCGGCGAACGGCGCCAGCCGTTCCTGATCGGTGATGGTGATGTGCGACAACCAGTCGTGATCGGGCACCATCCGGCCAAGGCCATAGGGCCCCACCAGCAGGCCGACGAGGATGAAGCCGATGATTGGCGTGACCCGGAAACGGGCGAACAGCGGGATGACGATCCCGGCTGCGCCGAGGATCACCAGCGCGTCCTTCATCATCGGGGAAATGGCTTCGGCACCGTGCATTGCGAGACAGTATCAACAATATTGCCGCATTGCACAATCGCATTGTTGCGCGTTGTGCCCGCTTTCTGAAAGGGTATGGCAAGTTTCCCGCAGACGGGTGACACAGCAGCCGCGATCACTATGCATGGCGCCCATGCAGACACCTACACTGATCGCACTCGCCCTTTATTTCATCCTCATGCTGGGCATCGGGCTCTATGCCTGGAAGCGTTCCACCGACGATAGCGAGGGGTACCTGCTGGGTGGCCGGAACCTGCATCCGGCTGTCGCCGCGCTGTCTGCCGGAGCTTCGGACATGTCGGGCTGGCTGCTGCTGGGCCTGCCCGGCGCGCTCTATGCCGCCGGTCTGGTGGAGGCGTGGATCGGCATCGGCCTGTTTGTCGGTGCGGTGGTGAACTGGTTCGTCGTCGCGCCGCGCCTGCGGCAACAGACCGTGCATTACGGCAACGCGCTGACGATCCCGCAATTCCTGGCCAACCGTTTCCCCGACAAGGCGACAATGCTGCGCGTGGTCTCTGCCGTGATCATCGTGGTGTTCTTCGCGGTCTATTCCGCAGCAGGCCTGGTGGGCGGCGGCAAGCTGTTCGAGAGCACCTTTATCGACACGCAGGTGATGGGCCTGTCGCCCTACATGGCAGGCGTGCTGGTCACCGCGCTGGTGGTGCTCGCATACACAATGGTGGGCGGTTTCCTGGCGGTCAGCCTGACCGATTTCGTGCAGGGCTGCATCATGGTGGTGGCGCTGGTGGTGATGCCGCTGGTGGTGTTGTTCGGCGATGGCTGGACGGCGACGGGCGATGCCTTGCGCGCGGTGGACCCCGATTTCCTCAGCTGGTTCGGCGGCTTGACCTTTATCGGCTTCCTCTCGGCCGTGGCATGGGGCCTGGGCTATTTCGGCCAGCCGCACATCATCGTGCGCTTCATGGCGGTGAAGGAAGGCGGCATCCCCGCAGCCCGCAACGTGGGGCTGAGCTGGATGTTCGTGGCGCTGATCGGCGCGCTGGGCGTGGGCCTTGCCGGCCGCGCGCACGTGGAGATGAACGGCCTGGTACTGGAAGACCCGGAGACGATCTTCATCCTGCTGGCGAACACGCTGTTCCACCCCTTCGTCACCGGTTTCCTGCTGGCAGCCTTGCTGGCCGCGATCATGAGCACGATTTCCTCGCAGCTGCTGGTAAGCTCCAGCTCGCTGACCGAGGATTTCTACCGCCTGTTCCTGCGCAAGGACGCCAGCGAGACCGAGATGGTGAACGTGGGCCGCGTGTGCGTGGCGCTGGTTTCGGTAGCGGCGATTATCATCGCCAGCGACCCCGAAAGCGGCGTGCTGTCATTGGTGGCTAACGCCTGGGCAGGCTTTGGTGCGGCGTTTGGGCCGCTGATTATCCTGTCACTAACATGGAAGAAGATGACAGGGATGGGGGCCGTGGCGGGTCTGGTAGTAGGTGCCGGCGTTGTGATGACGTGGATCGCGACGGGGCTGAATGAGACGACCGGTGTCTACGAAATCATTCCGGGCTTCGTTGCCGCCTGGCTGACGATCTGGGTGGTGAGCTTGGCGACGAGCAAGGATGTGGAGGGTGGAGCTCAGCGAATTTGATAGCCAGTCTCGTCACCTTGGCTGCTGAATTGCGGACATTCTGCTAACGACCCGGTTGCGGACATTGGTCCTTCATTCCTTCTTCGCTATGAACGATCCGAACATTCGGGAGTGATACAGATGGGCGTGGCCCGAGCGATAGTTGATTGGACGGACGGCATTGCAGCCGAAGGCATCCGCTCTAGAGGGCTACTGTTTTTCCCGATGCTTCCTTGGATGCTGGTCGCTGCTCACCGAAGTGTGCTGACCATCATCGTCGCAAGTATTTTGTCGTTGGCAGCACTCACCTTTGTCACTTGGCGCTATTTTGTCGTGATGAAGGCGCAAGCGGTCGAATGTGACCGCGCATACGACGAAGACGGAAAGTTCAAGTTGGCACCTGAATATCACCGGACTGAAAGCGCAACGGCGGCGGCTGAAAGGAAGCGCGAAACCCGTCCGTAGGTTCGCCGCCAGCGCAATCAGCGGGCCAGTTGCAACCCAATGTCCGCATTCCACCCCAATTGCAGACCGAACACATCTGCTAGCCAGCCGCCAGGAGCTGCCAATCAACCCCCGCCCGGCCCGTGCTGGTGCATCGGGGGGGCGCCGTGCGGAGCTTCTGACGGGCCTTCGCCGCCCGAACCCTTTTGCTCCCATTCGATCCGATAAAGGTCGAAGCGGCGGTCTGCCAAATTCCGCACCGTGCCTTCGGCGCGGGCCCAGGCCAGGTCGGCCAGGTTCACGTCGCTGATCGTCAGCGTTTCCACGTTCTCGCTGGCTTCCGCTGCAATGCCGTCGCGGGCGAAGGGGAAGTCGCATGGCGTCAGGATGCAGCTTTGCGCGTACTGGATATCCATGTTGGCGACATTGGGCAGGTTGCCGACGTTGCCGCTCATCACCACGAAGCACTGGTTTTCGATCGCGCGGGCGGCGGCGCAATAGCGTACGCGCATGTAGCCTTGCCTTGAGTCGGTGCAGAAGGGCACGAAGATGATCCGCGCGCCTTCGTCGGCCAGGCGGCGGGCGAGTTCCGGGAATTCGCTGTCGTAGCAGATCAGCACGCCGATCGGGCCACAGTCGGTCTGGATCACGTCCACCGCATCGCCGCCGTGGATGTTCCACCAGTATGCCTCGTTGGGGGTGGGGTGGATTTTCTCCTGTTCGTGGGTCGAGCCGTCGCGCAGGCACACCATGGCGACATTATGGATGTCGCCATCGTCCATGCGCGTGGGGTGCGATCCGCCGATGATGTTGATGTTGTACTTCAACGCCATTTCCGACAGCGCCTCGCGGATGCGCGGGGTGTATCCGGAAAGCAGCTCAATGCTTTCCACTGGTGAGAGTTCTTCCTCCTCCGCACTCAGCAGCATGAGCGTGAACAGCTCTGGAAACAGGATGAAGTCTGCTTCGTAATCGCTTGCCACATCGACGAAATAGCGGACCTGGCCCATGAATTCGTCGAAGTCCGAAACCGCGCGGGCCTGCATCTGGCAGGTAGCCACGCGCACGTTCTCCACCCCGCGCGGCACGCGCGCCTTGGGGCTGGCTTCCTGGTCGACGAAGGGGTTGCGCCACACCATGTGCACCGCGTTGCCGCGGCTGCGCTTGTCTTCGGGCAGGTAGTTCTTCAGCACGCCGATGGGTTCGAACCCGTTGGCCAGCTGGAAGCGCACGACCGGATCGTGGATCTTGCCCGAAATCACCTTTTCCAGGTAGTCTTCGGGTCCGTCCACCCGGCGCCATGAGCGCGAGAGGTTGGGCATTCGTCCGCCAAAGACGATGCCTTTCAGCTCTAGCTGTTCGGCCAGCTTGCGGCGTTCCTCGTACAGGCGCCGCCCGATGCGGGTGCCGCGCGTCTTGGGATCGACGCACAGTTCATAGCCGTACAGCCAGTCGCCCTTGGGATCGTGGCGGCTGCCATAACCGTTGCCGGTGATCTCGTCCCAGCTGTGCGGGCGCAGCGCCTTGTCACCGCCGATCCTTATCGAGGCGCAATAGCCGATCAGCTTGTCGTCGAGGAAGGCGACGAAGCAGCCTTCGGCATAGTTGTTGATCTGCCCGCGGATCTCGCTCTGGGTGTAGGGTGCAAAGTCCTCATAGACCCGCTTGGCGAGAGCGGCGATCCTGCGGATATCGCCGATCTGCGCCTGGCGGACTTCGAGACGGGCCTTGGTCATGGCCGCAAGCCTAGCAGGTTATGCGAGGCCCTGCTTCTTCATTTCGGCTTCGAGGCCTTCGACGATGGCTTCGAAGAACTGTTCGGTCGTCATCCAGCTCTGGTTCGGGCCGATCAGCAGCGCCAGGTCCTTGGTCATCTTGCCGTCTTCCACGCACTTGATGCACACGCGCTCCAGCGTTTCACCGAAGGCGACGACGTCGGGCGTGTTGTCGAAACGGCCGCGATAGATCAGGCCGCGCGTCCATGCGAAGATCGATGCGATCGGGTTGGTGCTGGTCGCCTTGCCCTGCTGGTGCTGGCGATAGTGACGGGTAACGGTGCCGTGGGCCGCTTCGGCTTCCACGGTCTTGCCGTCGGGCGTCATCAGCACAGAAGTCATCAGGCCCAGCGAGCCGAAGCCCTGCGCCACCACGTCGGACTGCACGTCGCCGTCGTAGTTCTTGCAGGCCCAGACGAACTTGCCGTTCCACTTAAGCGCAGCGGCGACCATATCGTCGATCAGGCGGTGTTCGTAGGTGATGCCGGCTTCCTCGAACTTTTCCTTGAAGCCTTCGGTGTCGAACACCTCCTGGAACAGGTCCTTGAAGCGGCCATCGTACTTTTTCATGATGGTGTTCTTGGTCGACAGGTACACCGGCCAGCCACGGTCGAGGCCGTAGTTGAAGCTGGCACGCGCGAAGTCGCGGATGGACTCGTCGTGGTTGTACATGGTCATGGCGACGCCGGGCTGGTCAAAGGTGTGCACCAGCAGGTCGATGGTCTCGCCATCGTCGCCTTCGAACACCATGCGCAGCTTGCCGGCGCCGGGGATCAGCGTGTCGGTGGCGCGGTACTGGTCACCGAAAGCATGACGGCCGACCACGATCGGGTCGGTCCAGCCGGGCACCAGGCGCGGCACATTGTCGATCACGATGGGCTCACGGAAGATAGTGCCGCCCAGGATGTTGCGGATCGTGCCGTTGGGCGAACGCCACATCTGCTTGAGGCCGAATTCCTCGACGCGCGCTTCGTCAGGAGTGATGGTGGCGCACTTCACGCCTACGCCGTATTGCTTGATGGCATTGGCGGCGTCGACAGTGATCTGGTCGTCGGTCTCGTCGCGCTTTTCGACCGAGAGATCGTAGTACTTCAGGTCGACATCGAGATAGGGCAGGATTAGCCGCTCACGGATCCACTGCCAGATGATCCTTGTCATCTCGTCGCCGTCGATCTCAACGATGGGGTTCTTGACCTGAATCTTCGCCATGGGGTTCTGCCTCATTTCTGGAATCTGTTCTGAATTTGCGCGCCTCTTAGCAGGGACGTGCCTAGGCGCAAGTCGCGCTGGCCTGTCCGGACCCGTCGCCCCCAATCCGGCAGCGTTCGGCAAGGTCAAGCACCAGCGCGGGAAACACGCGGGCCAGAGCCAACGCCGACGTGCTGCCAAGTCGCGTTTCGGCAAGCGTGCGCGCGGCCTTCGCCAACTGCACGGGGGCATGGGCGCGGGTGGCGAAGGCACGCTGGTAGGTCTGCGCTGCCTCTGCCCCACCTGCCAGCCAGTGCCGCGCGGCCATCACGCCGCTGGCCAGCGCGATCGACATGCCTTCGCCCGCCAGCGAGGGGATGACTGCGGCCTGGTCGCCCAGCCGGAACAGGCCGGGCTCGGTCGTCCGGGCGATCCAGCCATAGGGCACGGCGCCCACGGTCTCGATCCGCGCCGTGCGCCAGTCGCTGCCCAGCCGTGCGGCGAAATGGTCGTTGTCGCTGGCGACGCTGTCCAGCAACAAGGCAGGATCGCCACCGGCTTTCGCCAGCGCCGACTTGCGCAGGGCAAGGCACACGTTTGCAGAACCGCCTTCCTGCAGCACGATCCCGGCATATCCGCCGCGAAACAGGTGCAATTCGATGGCCGAACCGATCAGCGCTGTACGCGTGGCGTCGGCAGGCAGGCGGATACGCAGGCCCAGCGCAGGGTCGCGGGCTGCGCGAGGGCGTGAGAACCCTCGAATATCGTGCTTGCCGGTGGCGAGGAACAGCGTGCGCGCTGACCAGTCACGCTGCTGGCCGTGGGCCATGCCGCCAGCTAGCGAGCGAATCGTGTCGATCTCCAGCCCTGTGCCCAGCGAAAGGGCCACCTGGCGCAGGCGACTGTCGAAGGCGTGACGCGACAGGCCGAGGGCAGGCTGGGGCAGGGGGGTGTGCACGTCGCGTCCGTGAGCGAACAGGCGCAAGTGATCGACCCGCTGGCCGCCAAGGTCGTCGGTCTGAACGCCCAAGGCATCGAGCTGCGCCAGCGTGCGCCAGCTCATGAACCCGCCGCACAGCGGATCGCCGACTTGCGCCGATCGATCGATGATCGTGGTGGCCACGCCGGCGCGTGCGAGTGCGATGGCTGCGGCGCAGCCTGCCGGGCCGGCGCCCAGCACCAGCGGCGGCTCTAGCGCAGGCACGAGACGCACAGCCGGAACGGAAACATGCGCTCGATCCGCGCTGCTGTAACGCCTGCTTCGGCCAACAAGGCCTGCCAGTCGCCGGGGCGGAAGGCGCGGGCGATGGATGTCTGTCCGTCCAGCCGCACGATCCGGTGCACGCCTGCCAGCTGCGCGAGCACGGGGTAGCCGAGATAGCTGAGCGTATGGCGATGCAGGTCGTTCACGAACCACCCGGTGCGCGCCTCGCTGTCCATCACGCGCAGGAACAGCACCAGCTCATCCCGGCTCATGTGGTGGGCGACAAGGCTGGAGGTGATGACATCCCAGCGCTCGCCCATCAGGTTGGCATAGTCGCCGGTGCGATAGGTGATCGGCAAGTCCGCCGGTGTTGCCTCGCGCGCAATGGCTTCGCTGCGCGGGTTGAGATCGACGCCGACCAGATCGGCCTCGATCCCGCGCGCTGCCGCCCAGTGCGCGATCCGGCGCAGCATGTCGCCCTGGCCAAATCCCACGTCGAGCAAGCTGAACTTGTTGCGGCCTGCCAGCGCGCGGTCGAGGAATTGCAGCGTGGGGCGATAGGCCAGTGTCAGGCGGTTGATGCGGGAAAGATCGGCAAGGACCGCGCGATAGACCGGCTCTGGCAGCGCGGGATCGTCCATCAGTTCCTCGGTATCGAGCCGCTCAGTCAGCATGGCCGTCTGTCCAACCAAAGCGAAGGCCTTCCATGGCAAGGCCGGGGCCGAAGGCGAGGGCGATGCCATTCGCGGGCCGCTCGCGCGCCAGCCGTTCGAGCACGAACAGCACCGTGGCCGACGACATGTTGCCGAACTGGTCGAGAACGCTGCGCGATGCCGCGAGCGCCTCAGTCGGCAGGGCCAGGCCTCTTTCGACGGCGTCGAGCACCGAACGGCCACCGGGATGGACGGCCCAGGCCTGCGGTGATCTGTTTCCAAGAATGGCTTCCTGCGTGGCCCGATCCTCCAGCGCCTCGGCCAGCCTGCCGGGCACTGCGCCCGACAGCTGCATCGCAAAGCCATTGTCACCCACGGTCCAGGTGATCAGCTCGTCGCTTTCCTCAAGCGCCAGAGACAGGCCTTTGCCCAGCGCGAGTCCTTCGCCCTCAGCACTCACCAGCACCGCAGCGGCACCGTCGGCAAACTGGCCCATGGCGAGGAGGCGTTCGATATCGTCCGTCCGCTGCAAGTGCAGCGTGCACAGTTCCACCGCCACGGCGAGCACCCTCGCCGCTGGATCGGAGCGGACGATGTGCGCTGCCGTGCGCAGTAGGGTGACCCCGGCATAGCACCCCATGAACCCGATGGAGATACGCTCTACACTGGCATCAAGGCCAAGGCGGCGCGCGATCAGCTGGTCTAGCCCCGGCGCCATGAAGCCAGTGCAGCTGGCGACTATTACATGGGTCACGCCCTGAAGCGAAGGCAGCCCGTCGATGGCTTGCATGGCAAGGTTCGGCGCACTGGCGGCATAACGCTGCATCCGCGCCGCGGTGCCCGGCTCTGCGCCGTCCATGTAGAAGCTGCCATAGTCTATCTGCGCATCGCCGCCCGACAATACCGAATAACGGTGCGATATCCCGCCGCGCGCTTCCATGCGTCGGAACAGCATGCGCTTGCGATCGTCCACCAACTGGCTGGCTGCCCAGTCGGTATAACCCTGGTGCACGTCACAGTCGGGGACTGCCGTGGCGATGGCGGTTATTCGCGGCGTCTTGCGGGCGAAAGTATGCGACATTCAGTGGCAACAACGAGCGGGAAGGCCGCCGGTGCCGCTCATCCGCAGAATTTCGCGCGTGCGGCCTCGTACTCGGCGATCAGCTGTTCGCAGATGTCCTTTGTCGGGCGCGTTTCGTGCACTGAACCCGTGCCGTGCCCGGCAGACCAGATGGTCTTCCACGCCTTGGCCTCTTCGTTCAGCGACATCTCACCCGGCGCATCGTGCAGCGTTGCTGCCTCCAGACTGGGGGTCAGGAAGTTTGCGCCAACGCCGGTTACCTTGTTGGTGTAGGTGATGTCCTTGGCGGTGCAATCGATCATCATCTGCTTCTGGCCTTCCGGGGCCATGCTTTCCGCAGCAGCGATGAAATGGCTGCCGAAATAGGCGAAATCGCATCCCATCATCTGTGCAGCGGCTATATGGCCACCGTGGCTCATGGAGCCGGACAGGATCAGCGCCCCGTCCCAGAACTGGCGGATTTCCTGCGTCAGTGCGAAGGGGCTGAAGGTGCCCGCGTGGCCGCCAGCACCAGCCGCCACGGCAATGATGCCATCAACGCCGGCTTCTGCTGCCTTTTCTGCATGACGACGCTGGATCACGTCGTGGAACACCAGCCCGCCATAGGAATGGACGGCCTTCACCAGGTCCGGCACCGCGCCCAGCGAGGTGATGATCAGCGGCACCTTATGCTTGATGCACACCTCCAGGTCCGCCTCGACGCGCGGGTTGGAGCCGTGGACGATCAAGTTGACGCCATAGGGCGCGCCTTCATCGCCCAGCCGCTCCTCGATCTCGTAGAGCCAATCGTCGAAACCTTCCGTCGTGCGCTGGTTGAGCGCAGGGAAGGTGCCGCACAGGCCCGCCTTGCAGGTTTCCACCACAAGGTCCGGCCCGGAAACGAGGAACATCGGCGCCACGATGGCGGGAACTTTCAGTCCGCCCGCGAAGCTGCGCAGCGCCGGGTTCACGGCTCCGGCGCTCAAAACGCCTCCTCCGGCATGTCCATCATGCTCGCCTTGCCGCTGGTGATTGCCATCATCTGCGCCATGACCGGCGGCAGCAGGCGATCGAAGAAGAACCGAGCGGTGATGATCTTGGCTTCGTAAAACGCCGCCTCGTCGGTGCCTTCTGCCAGCCTGGCATGGGCGATCTTCGCGGCCTTGGCAAAGCAATAGCCCATGGCGACATAGCCCAGCAGCCTGAGGTATTCGGTTGCCGCCGCTGCGGCCTCTTCAGGGTCCTTCAGGCCCTTTTGCGCGATATGGCCGGTGGACATCTGCAAGGCGCCGAAGGCCTGCTGCAACCCGCCGATCATCTTGCCGATATTGGCGTCCGCGCCATGATCCTCGATGAACTGCGAGACCGGGTGGAAGAAGCTGCGCAGGTTGCGGCCCATGCGGTCGGGCAGCTTGCGACCGACAAGGTCCAGCGCCTGGATGCCGTTGGTGCCTTCGTAGATCTGCGCGATGCGGGCGTCGCGGGCAAACTGCTCCACCCCGCTTTCCTGGATGTAGCCGTGGCCACCATAAACCTGCACCGCCAGGTGCGCGCTTTCATGGCCCAGATCGGTGAACAGCGCCTTCACCACAGGTGTCATCAGGGCGACGAAATCCCTGGCGCGTGCGCGCACCTCCGGTTCCTTCGCGGCGTGTTCCGCGTCCAGTGCACGGCTGACCCAGGCTGATACCGCGCGGCTGCCTTCGTTGTAGGCGCGCATGGTCATCAGCATGCGGCGCACGTCGGGGTGCACGATGATCGGATCGGCGGGCCCATCGGGGTTCTTCACGCCTGACAGCGAGCGGCCCTGCAGGCGGTCCTTGGCGTACCAGACAGCGGACTGGTAGGCGATTTCGCCCACGCCAAGGCCCTGGATGCCCACGGCCACGCGTTCGGTGTTCATCATGGCGAACATGGCTTCAAGGCCACGGTGCGGCTTGCCGACCAGCCAGCCCTTCGATTCGTCGAAAGTCATCTGGCAGGTGGCCGATGCCTTCAGCCCCATCTTGTGCTCGATTGCGGTGGGGCCGGCATTGTTGTGGTTACCCAGCGAACCATCCTCGTTGGGCAGGTACTTGGGCACCAGGAACAGGCTGATCCCCTTCACGCCCGGAGGGGCATCGGGCAGGCGGGCCAGCACCAGGTGGACAATGTTGTCCGCCAGATCATGATCGCCCGCGCTGATGAAGATCTTGTTGCCGCTGACGAGGTAGCTGCCGTCATCCTGGGGCTCTGCCTTGGTGCGCAGCATGCCAAGGTCTGTGCCGCAATGCGGCTCGGTCAGGCACATGGTGCCGGTCCATTCGCCATTGGCCATGCGCGGCATATAGAAGTTCTTCAGCTCGTCGCTGCCATAGGCCTCCAGCGCCACCATCGCGCCGTTGGTAAGGCCGGGGTAGAGCCCGAAGGAAAGGTTGGCCGAGCAGGTCATCTCCTCCACCATCTTGCCAATGGAGTGCGGCGCGCCCTGGCCGCCCCATTCCTGCGCCACGCCAAGCCCGGCCCAGCCGCCTTCGCAGAAGGCCTTGTAGGCATCCTGGAAACCCTTGGGGGTGCGGACCACGCCGTTTTCGATGCGGCAGCCTTCCTGGTCGCCCGGCCAGTTGATCGGCAGCAGCACGTCGCGGCACAGCTTGTTGGCTTCCTCGAGGATGGCCATGGTGACGTCCTCGTCGAAATCCTCGAATCCTTCGAGATCGCCGAAACCGTCGTCTTCATGCAGCTCGTAGATGTTGAAGCGCATGTCGCGGATGGGGGCTTCATAGACTTGCATCGGACAGATCCTCTCGATCAGTTTCGCAGCGGCTTGCCGGTTTCGAGCATGTGCTCGACCCGCGCCTGCGAATTTGGGTTGCGGACAAGGCGCATGAAAGCTTCGCGTTCCAGCTTCAGCAGGTCTGCCTCGCTCAGTACTTGGGTGATGTCGGTGTCGCCGCCGGTCAAGACGGTGGCGAGTTCGCCTGCCACTACCTCGTCATGCGGGGTGGCGATGCCGCGTTTGCGGAAGCTCTCGACCGCCAGCATCAGCGCTGCCTTGCCGGTGGGGCCTGGCAGGTGATATTCGGGTTTTTTGGGGGCATCATAACCATCGACCATGGCCAGCGCACGCTGCTTGGCATCGTGCAGCAGGCGATCGCGGTTCATGGTGACACCGTCATCCTTGCGCAGGAAACCCAGTTCCTTTGCTTCGGTGGCCGACTTGGCGACAGTGGCGGTGGAAATGATCTCGAACGCCTTCGACACCGCGGGCATCGGGCCTTTCGGCTGGCGCGGGTTTTCTTCCCAGCGTGTCAGCATTTCGCCGCAGCCGCCCCAGCCGGGGACGATGCCCACACCTGTCTCGACGAGGCCGATGTAGGTCTCGGCATGGGCCTGGATGGCATCGGAATTGAGGCAGATCTCGCAGCCGCCGCCCAGCGTCATACCAAAGGGGGCGGAGACAACGGGGAAGGGGGCGTACTTCAGCGCCTTGTAGGCATCCTGCCCGCCTTTCACGAGCTTCTCTACCTCGCTCCACGCGGCGATGTTGAGCGCAAACATGGCCAAGCCAAGGTTGGCCCCGGCGGAGAAGTTCGGACCTTCATTATAGACGACCAGCGCCTTGTAATCCTTCTTGACCAGCGCAATGGCCTTCTGGATCAGCTTCATCACCTGCTCGTCGAGCGCGTTCATCTTGCCGGTGAATTCCAGCGCAACAACGCCATCGCCCACATCCCACAGCGCGGCGGAACCGTTGGCCATCAGCGGCTCGGAAGCCAGCTTGATGTCCTCCAGCAGCAACACGCCATCGGGACGCACGATGTCGTGGTACTCACCATCGGTGCCCAGATACTGGCGCTTGCCGTTCTCGATCCGGTAAAAGCTGCGATCGCCCGCCATTTTCAGGATTTCGGGAACCGGCATGTTGCCAGCTTCCAGCCGCTCGACCAGCTTTGCCGCGCCGATCTTGTCGATCATCTCGAACGGGCCAAACTTCCAGTTGTAGCCCAGCTTCATCGCGTCATCCACGCCGACAATCGTGGCGGTTGCTTCGGGCACGATGCTGGCTGCGTAGGAAAGGGTGGGGCCAAGCACGGCCCAGGCATATTCGCCCACCTTGCCCTTGGTGGAAATCAGCTTGGCAAGATCGCCCTTCGCTGCCGATCCGCGCACCAGGCCGGGGCGAGCCGCCTTGCGGTATTCGCCGGACTGCAGGTCCTTCGCCATCTTCGTGCGAGAACCGTCCGCGCCCTTTTCAAGCTTGTAGAAGCCACCCTTGCCCTTGCGGCCGGTATAACCCTCGGCGATCATGTCCTCGATCAGCTTCTCGCTGCGGGCGATCTTCTGGTACCAGTCCTCTGCCGGCAGGGTGCTGGTCAGCGACTTCATCAGGTGCGGCATCAGGTCGATGCCAATGAGGTCGATCAGGCCGAAAATGCCGGTCTTGGGCACGCCCATGGGCTTGCCGCCGATTTCGTCGGCTTCTTCCACGCTCACGCCCAGGTCAAAGGCCGAGTTGACGGCCTGCTGGATCCAGAACGTGCCTACGCGGTTGGCGATGAAGCCGGGCGAGTCCTCCGCATCCACCGGGGTCTTGCCCAGTTTCCGGTCAACGAAATCGCGCACCATTTCCAGCGTAGTAGGATTGGTCATGGGACCTGCCACCAGTTCGATCAGCCGCATGTAGCGCGGCGGATTGAAGAAGTGGGTGATGAGGAAATCCTGCTTGAACTGGTCGCTGCGCCCGTCGGTCAGCTGTTCCAGCGGGATGGTGGAAGTGTTGGACGACACCGCCGTGCCCGGCGTGCGCACCTCTTCCAGCTTGGCGTAGAGGTTCTGCTTGATGTCGAGCCGCTCGATGATGGCTTCCACCACCCAGTCGCACTCGGCAACCTTGGCCAGGTCGTCCTCGATGTTGCCGGTTTCCACCAGCTTGGCCGCCCGCTTGCCCATGAACGGGGCAGGGTCGGTCTTGAGCATCTTCTTGACCGCGCCTTCGGCGATCGCGTTGCGATTATCGCCGTCCTTGGGGACGATATCCAGCAGCAGCACCGGTACGCCTGCATTGGCGATCTGTGCGGCAATCCCGGCACCCATCGTGCCGGCGCCGATTACGCAGACCTTCTTGATGGTTGCGTCAGTCATCATGCATTCTCCAGGATCGTCGCGATGCCCTGGCCACCACCGATACACTGGGTGGAGAGCGAATACCTCTTGCCTTCACGCTGCAGCAGGCTGGCGGCCTTGCCGACGATGCGCGCGCCAGTGGCACCCAGCGGATGGCCGATGGCGATGGCGCCGCCATCCAGGTTCACCTTGGCTTCGTCCAGCCCAAGATCGCGCATGCTGGCGAGCGACTGACTGGAAAAGGCCTCGTTCAGTTCGACAATGTCGATATCGTCGATGGTCAGATCGGCACGCGCCAGCGCCTTCTGCGAGGATGCGACCGGGCCGATGCCCATGATCTCGGGCGCGCAGCCGGAAATGGCCATGGACTTGATCTTCGCCATAACCTTCAGGCCGTTCTTCGCGGCATAGTCCGCACTGCATACTAGCACGGCGGCACAGCCATCGGTCAGCGGCGAAGCGGTGCCAGCGGTCACCGTGCCGTTTTCGTCAAAAGCCAGCTTGAGGCCTGCGAGCGCCTCAGCCGTGGTGTCCGGGCGAGGGGTGCCATCGGAGTCGATTACCGTGCCGTCGGGCAGGGTGTATGGCACGATCTCGTCCTTGAAGGCGCCCTTCTTGATTGCCTCGCCGGCCTTCTGCTGGCTGCGTACGGCGAAGGCTTCCTGTTCTTCGCGCGAAAGGCCGTACTTGCTGGCTACGTTCTCCGCCGTGTCGCCCATGCCGATATAGGCCGCACTCTTTTCGGCCAGAGCAGGGTTGGGCATGGGGTTGAAGCCGGTCATCGGCACACGGCTCATCGATTCGACGCCTGCGGCGATGAAAACTTCGCCTGCTCCACAAGCGATCTGGCCCGCGGCATAGTGGACCGCGCTCATCGAAGAACCGCAGAAACGGTTCAGCGTCATCCCGCCGATGCTCAGCGGCAGGTCTGCCAGCAGCACCACCAGGCGCGCGATGTTGAAACCCTGCTCGCCCTCGGGGAAGGCGCAGCCCATCAGCAGGTCCTCGATATCTTCCGGCTTGACGCCGGTGCGTTCGATCAGGCCCAGCACGGTGTTCGCCGCCAGGTCATCGGGGCGAACCTTTGCCAGGGCACCCTTGTATGCGAAGTGGAACGGGGAGCGGGCATATCCTGCAATGACGACATCACTCATGGTTCTGCTTTGCCTTTCTTCTTGCGCGTTGACCTTTTGCGCCGAATGATTACGATAAAGTCTGCGACCTGACGTATACGTCAAGCAAAGACAAATCAAGGCGCAGTTTGATGCATTTCCTGCGCTGACAAGGAAAGGATGTTTCATGACCGAGGCGGCGGCGGTGTCCCATCCGCTGGATCCCTCCCGGATCCTGGATGAGCAGGGAAAACTGCGTCCGCGCCTGCTGACGGAAGCCTTCGACCGCGCCATAACCCACTTTCCCGATCGCGTGGCGATCGATTTTCTCGGGCGCGAGTGGAGCTATGGCGAGCTGGGCCGGGAGGTGGAGCGAGTCGCCAGCGGCCTGCAGGCGCTGGGCTTCGAGAAGGGCGACCGGTTCGGCCTGTGCCTGCCCAACACGCCCTATTCTGTGATTCTCTATTTCGCCGTGCTGCGCGCGGGCGGCATCGTGGTGCAGCTTAACCCGCTCTATTCCGACAGCGAGGTGGAATTCCTCATCACCGATTCGGGTGCCAGGATGGTCGCCGTGCCTGACCTCGAGGTCTTGCATGCCAAGGTTGCCAATGCCTGGGGCGCTGACGGCAGCGCGATGGAACGCATTGTGCTGTGTTCGATGGCGGACGTGCTGCCGTTCTGGAAGAGTGTGGGGCTGCGCACGCTGAGGCGCTCCTCGCTCGCCAGCACGCGGCCCGGCATCACCTATTCCCATTACAGCGATCTTGCGGCGCATCAGGCCAGTCTCCGCCCGGTTGAACAGGATCCGCATGATGTTGCAGTCCTGCAGTATACAGGGGGAACGACCGGGCGGCCAAAGGGTGCCATGCTCACCCATGCAAATCTTTCCGCCAATTCGGCGCAAATGCTGCTGCACGTGGGGGAAGAACGCGACATGCAGGAACGCACGCTTGGCGTGCTGCCGCTGTTCCACGTCTTCGCGCTGACCTGCGTGCTGAATTTCGGGGTCGAAATCGCGGCTGAACTGGTGCTGCTGCCGCGCTTCGAAATGGACGAGGTGCTGGCCACCATCAAGCGCAAGCCACCAACCCAGTTGTTCGGCGTGCCGACGATCTACAATGCCATCGGTTCGCTGCCTGACGACAAGGTGCCTGATCTGCGCGCCGTGCGCACCAGCATTTCGGGTGGGGCACCGCTGCCGCTGGACGTACGTAAGGCGTTCGAGGCGCGCACCGGATCGCCCGTGGCAGAAGGCTATGGCCTGACCGAGGCATCACCCATCATCACCAGCAATCCGCTGCTGGGACGGGAGCCGGTGAAGGAGAATTCCGCCGGGCCGGCTTTCCCGCAGACGGTGGTGGAAATCCGCGATCCCGAGACGGGCAAGATCCTGGCGCAGGGCGAGCGCGGGGAAGTCTGCGCGCGCGGGCCGCAGGTGATGAAGGGCTACTGGAATCGCCCCGATGCGACGACGGAGACCTTTATCGATGGCGCGCTGCGCACGGGCGATATTGGCTATCTCGACGAGGACGGCTACCTGTTCATCGTCGACCGCATCAAGGACCTGATCCTGTGCAGCGGATACAACGTCTATCCGCGGGTGATCGAGGATGCCGCCTACGAGCATCCGGCGGTGAAGGAAGCGATCGCCATCGGCATTCCGGACGAATACCGCGGCGAAGCGCCAAAGCTGTTCGTCGCCCTGCATGAAGGCGAGGAACTGGACGCGGGGCAGCTCAACGAATTCCTCAAGATGCGGCTCAGCCCCATCGAAATGCCCGATGCCTACGAATTCCGCGACGAACTGCCCAAGACTCTCGTCGGCAAGCTGGAGAAAAAGGCGCTGGTGGCAGAGGAAAAGGCCAAGGCCGAAGCCAAGGCTGAAGGGGCCAAGGGGGGACAGACATGAGCGAACAGCGAGAACGCATCACCGGCGAATTGCCGGGCTTCGAAGACATGAAGCAGGGCGACCTGAAGAGCATCGCCGAGGCATCCGAGGCGCTTGGCGTTACCCAGCGGACCTTGCGCTTCTACGAGGACAAGGGCCTGATCCAGCCGGGCCGCGTGGGCTCCATGCGGGTCTATTCGCGGCGCGAAATGGGCCGCATGCAGCTGATCCTGCGCGGCAAGCGGCTGGGCTTCAGCATTCGCGAGATCGGCGAATTCCTGAGCCTCTACGATCACGATCCCGACCAGGTGGTGCAGGCCAAAAGGATGCTGGAAGCCACGCAGGAACGGTTGGCGGAATTGCGCCATCAGCGCGAGGCGATCGACCAGACGATTTCCGAACTGGAAAGCATCGAGGCGATGTCGCGCGAACATCTGGCCCAAAAGGACTCCTAGAGCACGAGAGCCAGGGCGGATCAGGATTTCAGGAAACAGAGCCGCGAATGGTGGGCGTACCAAGGTTCGAACTTGGGACCCCTACGATGTCAACATAGTGCTCTACCACTGAGCTATACGCCCACACCATTCGGGATTTGCCGCGCATTGCACGCTCGGCAGGCGGGGCATCTAGCGTCGCCATTGCCGTTTCGCAAGAGGCTATGATCAGCCTTAGACGGAAAGTGCAGCACTATCTTCGAACATGCGTTCCACTTCCATCACCAGGTCCTTCAGGTGGAAGGGCTTGGACAGCATTTTAGCCTGCGGTGCGTCGCGATTGGCTTTCAACGCGACGGCGGCAAAGCCGGTGATGAACATCACCTTGGTCGACGGGCTCAACTCGTTGCAACGTTGCGCCAGTTCGATCCCGTCCATTTCGGGCATAACGATGTCAGACAGCAGCAGGTCGTAGATCTCGGTTTCCAGTAGCGGCAATGCTTCGGTGCCACAGGACACCGACATGACCGAATAGCCAGCCTGTTCGAGCGCCCGCGTCAGGTAGGTGCGCATCGCAGTGTCGTCTTCGGCCAGCAGGATCCGGATCATGCTTTGTGTCTCTTCCCGTCAATATGGATGAGGAGCATCTTTAGGCACATCCGCGTTAAAAATCTGCATCCGCGTGCGACCTGCCCAGCATTGGGACAGGCAGCTTGCGGCCCAGCCCTTTGACACAACGCGCGTTCGCCGCCAGCAATAGGGCAAATGAGCACGCGCGAACCCGCTCCCTTCGATTCGCTGGCACAGGAAGGCGGCCTGATCCCTGGCGGGGAAGGTCAGCCTGCCTATGTGCTGCATCGCCCGCAGAAGCTGGCGATCCCGCTGCTGATCGCGGTGCCGCACGCGGGCCGAGAATATCCTGCCAGCCTGGTCAAGCGCATGCGCCACCCGGCCGAGGCTGCTCCCCGGCTGGAGGATCGCTATATCGACCTTGTCGCGCGCGCAGTGGCGCAGGCAACGGGCGCGGCGCTTCTGGTGGCCCATGCCCCGCGCGCGATGATCGACCTCAACCGTTCGCCTGAAGATGTGGATTGGGACATGGTTTCGGGCCCGCGCAGCGGTTTCATGCGCTCGCGGCTGGCGGCGGGGCGGCGTTCGCGCAGCGGACTGGGGCTGGTGCCGCGACGCCTGCCGGGATTGGGCGAACTGTGGCGCCAGCGCCTGCCCATCGCGGATCTGGAGCAAAGGATCGAACAGGTCCACGCACCCTATCACCTCGCGCTGTCGCAGATGCTCGAGAACCTGCGCGATCGCTGGGGGGCGGCGCTGCTGCTGGACATGCATTCGATGCCGCCGCTGGGTCCCAAGACGGGCGAGGGCGCGGCAGTCGATTTCGTCATCGGCGATCGCTTCGGTGCCTCGTGCGAGAGCCACCTCGTAGCCGCCGCCATGGATCACCTCGATCTGGAAGGCGCGCGCGCGGCGCACAATCGTCCCTATGCCGGTGGCTATGTGCTCGATCGCCATGGCGCTCCCGCGCGTGGCCTGTCCGCCATGCAGCTGGAAGTGTGCCGCGCAACCTATCTCGACTCGCGGCTGCGTGAGCCTGGCGACGGGGTGGAAAGCGTGGTGCAGCTGGTGGCAGGGCTTGTTCGCAGGTTGGCTGACGAGGTGATAAAGGGTGCGCAAGGATTCGCGCAAGCCGCTGAATAAATATGAAAAAACCGCCCCGCGCATAAAGCACGGGGCGGCCAAGGTTCAGGGAGGAGGTACGCCGAAGCGTACCTATCCAGCCGAGCCATGAGGGGAGCGTCGACCGGACAAGTCCTAGATAGTCGGGCCTGCCAATGTTTCAAGGTTACATGAACAAAAGGCGGCCCCGAGAGGCCGCCTTCGTCGTGGCAGCAGGGCGCCCTGTCGACGCCGCGCAGCTATTGCCTACTTCTTGCCTGCGCCGTTGGGGGCGGTACCCTGCGGGCCCTTGCCCAGTTCCACCTGGCGGGCGAAAATGTTGCGCATCAGGTCAAGCGAGAACAGGTGCGCGAAGATCAGCGGCAGCAGGCCGTTCTCGTTCCACTTGCGCAACTGGTCGCCGCGCAGTTCGCGCAGCTTGTCCTGGTTCACCATGCGGAAGCCGCGATAGATGAACGGTTGGTCCGGCTTGTCGGTGCGATTGATGGCGATTTCGCCATCCATCAGCAAATCGTGGTCCTGCAGCTCCTTCATGAACAGCTGAGTGCGGGCGCCCGCTTCCTCGAACTTTTCGCAGAACTGCAGCAGGCCCTTGGTGTGCTCGCTGGGTTGCTTGTCTTCGCCGAACAGCGCCTGGCCGTCATCGAACTTGCCGACCAACTCGCTCTTCGGGTCGAAACACAGAGAAAGGTTTTCCGACTTCGGGTCCAGCTTGGCCAGCAGGAAGGGGTAACGGCGGATGTAGGCCGGGATGTAAGGCGCAACGTCGTCGCGGACCGCTCCGTCATCGTCGAAGAAGACGTTCACGCCTTCGTTCAAGCCCATCAGCGCCAGCGGCACCGAGTTGTCGCCAGCGGAGAACACGATCGGGTAGCTACGCTGTGCGGCGGGGAATTCCTCCACCGTCAGCGGAATGGCGTGCTGGCCGGCAACCCACGGGGCCTTGTCGACCGTGCGGGCGTTCCAGTCGCCATGGTCGTTGCTGTTGAGGGGAATAAGGTCCTTGTAAAGGACGGGCAAACTGGCTTTCGGCGCGCTGGCCATCGTTCTCTCCGATCAGATTGGAATTCCGGTGTCCGACTGAAGTGTCAGGATCCGAAAAAGAATACCTTCAAACTCGTGCGGGGCCTTAAAGAGGTTCCGGCGTGGTTTCAAGCGCCACCAGCTTGCCGGGATTGAGCAGGCCATTGGGATCGAGCGCGCGCTTCACCTGACGCAGGATCGCCAGCTGGGCTGGATCGCTCAGCCGCGCCAGTTCGTCGCGCTTCAATTGGCCGATGCCGTGCTCTGCGCTGATCGAGCCCTTCCAGGCGGTGACCTCGTCGTGCACGAAAGCGCTGATGGCCTTGCCTTCGCTTTCCTCCCAGTCGCCCGCTGTCGCGCCAACTGGCGCGAGCACGTGGAAATGCACGTTGCCATCGCCAAGGTGCCCGAAAGCGACAGCCTTGCAGCCGGGAAAGGTCTTCTCCACCTTGGGTACCGCCGCGGCGACGAACTCTGCCATGTCGGGCACCGGCACGGAGATATCATGCTGCATTGCGGGACCCAGCGCGCGTTCCGCCGGAGCGATCTCGTCGCGCAGCATCCAGAAATCCTCAGCCTGCGCCTCGTTACGGGCAATGGTCGCGTCTGCCACGAGCCCCTTCTCGAACGCGCTTTCCAGCAGGGTCTGGGCGAGGGCGGGAAGAGCCTCTGCTGTGGAAGCATCGGCGGTCAGCTCTATCAGCGCGTTCCATTCATACGGATCCCGCAAGGGCGAGCGAGCCTTGGGGTTGTGCGCCAGTACGGCATTCAGCGAATGTCGCGGCATCACCTCGAAGCCTTCTAGCGCGTCGCCAGCCACCTTCTCGGCGTGCAGCAGCAACTTGCGCGCATCGCGAATGTCGCCAAGCCCGGCCCACAGCACGGCGCGGTCTGCCGTCGCCGGCAGCAGCCGCAAGGTTGCGGCGGTGACAATGCCCAAGGTCCCTTCGGAGCCGATCAGCAGCTGCTTGAGGTCGAACCCGCGATTGTCCTTCTTCAGCGGGCGCAGCGAATTGAATACCGTGCCATCGGCCATGACCGCTTCGATCCCCAGCACCTGTGCGCGCATCGAACCATGGCGCAGCACCTGCGTGCCGCCCGCATTGGTGGAGATCAGTCCGCCAATGGTGGCCGATCCCTTGCCGCCCAGCGTCAGCGGGAAGCGCAGGCCCTCTGCCTCCACCGTCTCGTGCAGGGTCTGCAGGATCAGGCCGGCCTCGCAGGTGATCTGCCGCGCCTCGACATCGAATTCGCGCACCGCGTCCATGCGCCGCAGCGAAAGCACGATGGCGTGGCCGCTTTCATCGGGAGTCGCGCCGCCCGACATGCCGCTGTTGCCGCCCTGCGGCACGATCGGCACGCCGTATTCGGCGCACAGCTTGACCAGTGCGGCAACCTCTTGCGTATCGGCAGGCGAGGCGAGACCCAGCGCACGCCCGGTGAAGCGCCCGCGCCAGTCGGTCAGCCAGGGGGTCACCAGTTCAGGGTCGCTCGTCCAGCCGCGCGGGCCCAGCAGGTCCGCAGCGGCGTTGGCGAATTGCTCAATCTTGCTCATGGCGATCCCGTTGCCAGTATTGCACCCGTCTTGCAAAGGCCGAAGCGCAGGTTAAGCCAACATTCAATCCACGCTGCTATTGCGACGCATCGGGGTGGACGGACAAGGACGTTTCACCGCAAGACATACCAGCATGAAACGCATTGCAGCCCTTCTCGCGCTTGTCGCCCTGTTTATCCCGCTGGTCGCGGCGCAATTGCCGTCGCGTGTGGCGGCGCAGGACGTGGGGGCTCTGACCGGGCCGCAAAGCTCGTTGCCGCTGGGTTTCGGGCCGTCGCAGACCTCGCCAACCACCTTGCTCGACGAAGCCTATCGCCCGCCCGAGGCGAATCAGGTGCGCATCCAGCAGCGCGTGATCGTGCGCGTATCTCCAGCGCCGCCGCGCGCTCGCACGCAGATGCTGGCGGACCTGCCACGTCGGCCCATGCGGCAAAGCTTTGAGGAAGTGGCGCACGGCGACTGCGTGGACGTGAACGACATCGTCGGCGTGCAACCCACTAGCGACAATCGCCTGCTGGTCTTCACCCGCCAGCGCCAGGTCCTGGCTGCCACGCTGGAAGAAAGCTGCTCGGCACGGGCCTTCTACGCTGGCTTCTATGTCGAACGCAGCGAGGATGGCCGCCTGTGCGTTTCGCGCGACCTGCTGCAATCGCGCGCCGGGGCCAGTTGCGAAGTGGCCGAAATCAGCCGCCTCGTCGCCGTCAGCCAATAGCGCCGATTTATCCGTAAATCTTGACTTTCCGCGTGCCTGCTGCATAGGGCGCGGCGGATGAACGGTGCCGCTGACGAGCACCCCCTCTTATTTCCGGACCTTTTGCATTGACCACTTTCGCCGATCTCGGCCTATCGCCTGAATTGCTCCAATCCGTGGAAGCGGCCGGCTACACCGAGCCGACTCCGATCCAGGCCGAAGCCATCCCGGCGGTGTTGATGATGAAGGACGTGCTGGGCATCGCCCAGACCGGCACCGGCAAGACCGCCAGCTTCGTGCTGCCGATGATCGACGTGCTGGCCAGTGGCCGTCGCCGCGCACTGATGCCGCGCAGCCTGATCCTGGAGCCGACGCGTGAACTGGCCGCACAGGTGGCCGAGAATTTCGAGAAGTACGGCAAGAACCACGATCTGAAGATGGCGCTGCTGATTGGCGGCGTGCAAATGGGCGACCAGGTGAAGGCGCTGAACGATGGCGTCGACGTGCTGATCGCCACGCCGGGCCGCCTGATGGACCTGTTCGAGCGCGGCAAGATCATCCTCAACGCCTGCGAGTTGGTGGTGATCGACGAGGCCGACCGCATGCTCGACATGGGCTTCATCCCCGATATCGAATTCATCTGCGACAAGCTGCCCGACCAGCGCCAGACGCTGCTGTTTTCCGCCACCATGCCGCCGCCGATCGAGAAGCTGGCGAAGAAGTTCCTCGACAATCCCAAGCGTATCGAGGTGACGCGCGCGGCGAGCACCAACGTCAATATCACCGCCTTCAAGATTCCGGTGAAGAGCCGGGAGAAGCGCGAGACGCTGCGCTGGCTGCTGCGCAACGACTTGGTGGAAACCGCGATCATCTTCTGCAACCGCAAGACCACCGTGCGCGAGCTTAACAAGAGCCTGCAGAGCCACGGCTTTGCCAGCGGCGAGATTCACGGCGATATCGATCAGAACCAGCGCAATGCCGAGTTGCAGCGCTTCAAGAGCGGCGAAATAAACATACTCGTCGCCAGCGACGTGGCGGCGCGCGGGCTGGACATCAAGGGCGTAAGCCATGTCTTCAACTTCGACACGCCGTGGCACCCGGATGACTACGTCCACCGCATCGGCCGTACGGGTCGCGCCGGAGCCAAGGGCCGCGCCTTCACCTTTGTGGCGCCCGAAGATGCCGAGGCAATCGAGAACGTCGAGAAGCTGACTGGCGCGAAAGTGCCAGTGTTCGGCAAGAAGGACGTGCGCGTCGAACTGCCCAAGGCACAACCGACGCAGGAAAAGAGCGAGGACGAAGGCGAGGAGGAAGAGCGCGAGGACAAGCCCCGCCGCTCTCGCTCGCGCCGCGACGACGATCGCCAGGAAGAGCGTACGCCGCCAAGCCGCGAGAAGCGCGAAAGCAAGCCTCGGCGCGAAGACAAGCCCAGTCAGCGTGCAGGGGGCCAGAGCCGCCGCCGCGACGAGGATGACGAGCCGGTGCCTGCGGGCGAGTGGAACGGGCCAAAGCCAAGCTTCCTGGGCGTGGGATTCGGCGACTGAGCGCTAGAGCCTTGGACGTACCAGCAAGCCCTTGAAGAAGGTCCGGCTCGGTCGCACTGCGATCACCAGCACACCGGCCACCGCCAGCACCGCGCCTGCCAGCATTACGGGACCCACAGCCTCGCCGGTCAGTGTTGCTCCCATCAGGATGGTAAATACCGGTGTCAGCAGCGTGATCGGCGCGACTACGCCCGCCTCGTTCGCTTGCAGGATGCGGAAATAGAGCGTGTGCGCGAAGACCGAGACGACGAGGCCGGAGAAAGCCAGCGCAATGGCCACTTCCAATGGCGCGGCGATCATGGAGGTAATCTGGTCACGCTCCAGCAGCAGGCTTAGCGGCAACAGCAGCAAGGTGGAAAAGAACCCCGCCCAGGCCATCAGGCGCGGGGCGGGCATCTCGATGGTCTTGAGATAAACCGATGCCAGGGCGCCCACCAGCGCGCCGGCAAAGACGAACAGCAGTCCGGCGCTGTTCTCCCACCCGGTGGGCGAGGCCACTGCCAGCACTACTCCGCCCAGCGCCAGGGCGATGCCGATCCCGCGTCGCCAGCGGACCTGTTCCTTCAGGATCAGCATGGCGAAAATCACCGTCAGCGGTGCGCCTGAAAGCTGGACGATGGCGGAAGACGATGCGGTGGCGTCTTGCAGACCGACGAACAGCAGGGCGAACCCGCCGCCGCTCACCGCCGTGGTGACCAGCGCAACGCGCCACCAGTTGCGTCCCGGCCACTTGAGCCACGGCGCCAGCGCCAGGGCCACCACGACCGAACGCAGCATGGCATACCAAAGTGGCGGCACGGCCAGGTCGGTAACGACAATGCGGCTGACGATGACATTGGCCGCCCAGATAATGCAGAGGAGGACGAGGAGGGCGAAGTCGCGGAATGGCATGGCGTGCGCGTTAGCACCGGGCGAGGTGCGGGTCAGGCAGAAATGCCGGCCTTCTGCCCGATCCTACTTCTTCACCCTTGCACTCACGCGGTGGAAAAACGGGTGGTGGGGCGAACTGCCGGTGAACACATGATCGAAGATTCCGCCGCACAGGGCGGGCAAGCGCACCTCGACGACATGCGCATCTTCCAGTGTGCGCAGGTCCACATGCAGGTGCAGGTCGTGTTGGTATTCGATGCTGATGGCATGGGCGCCGGGGAACTCCGCGCGAAGTGGCGCGAGCAACCGCTCCATTGCTACCGACAAAGGGCGATCTGGCTCGCCTGAGCGGATCGCTTCGACATTTTCGTCTTCCCCCTTGGGGCCGGTCTTCATCGATGCCTCACGTGTATCGGGTGATCATAAAAGCCAACATACTCCCGAAACGGGAATTCCAGCAAATAGCAGGGCGTCAGGCCAGTGTTACAAAACTGTCGATCACGCGCTTCGTTCCGGCCTTTTCGAAATCGATTTCCAGCTTGTTGCCTTCCTGCCCGATCACTTCGCCATAGCCGAACTTGTCGTGGAACACGCGCGCACCCACGGCCACGTCCTCGCGCGGTTTAGCGGCGAAGCTAGCGGCCGAGCGGGTGCTTTCCTTCAGGCGGGCGGGCTTGGTATCGTAGCCGGTGGCGAGCGCGCGCTGCCAACCGGGGCCGCGTTGCTGCGAGCGGTCCGGCCGACTGGTTGAGACATGGGCGAAGGGGTCTTCGCTCTCGCTCCAGTTGGCCTGCCACAGCGACTTGCCGCCGGTCATGGTGGTCTCCTGCTCGATATGCTCCTCGGGCAGCTCCTCGATGAAGCGGCTAGGGATCGAGCTGGTCCACTGGCCATAAATGCGGCGATTGGCAGCGTGCAGGATGGTGCAGCGGCGGCGCGCGCGGGTGATGGCGACATAGGCGAGGCGGCGTTCTTCCTCGAGGCTGGCGAGGCCACCTTCGTCCAGTGATCGCTGCGAGGGGAACACGCCTTCTTCCCAGCCGGGGAGGAAGACATGGTCGAATTCCAGCCCCTTGGCGGCGTGCATCGTCATGATAGTGGCCTTTTCCTCATCGTCGTTCGCATCGTTATCCATGACGAGGCTGACATGTTCGAGGAAGTCGCCGAGCGTCTCGTACTCCTCCATCGCGCGGGCAAGTTCGACCAGGTTTTCGGCGCGCCCCGCGCTTTCTGCGGAGCGATCGGCCTTGAGCATGGCGTCGTAGCCGGATTCCTCTAGCACGGAGCGCAACAGGTCTGCCGGCGTCACTGCCTCGCTCATCTCGCGCCAGCGCAGGAAATCGCCCATCAGCGCGGCAATGGTGCCCCGCGCGCGCGGCGGCAGTTCGTCGCTGTCGGCCAATTGTAGTGCGGCAGCGGCGAGGGGAATGCCTTGCGCGCGAGCGTGCAGGTGCATCTTCTCCAGCGTTTTGGCGCCAAGCCCGCGCTTGGGCTGGTTGTAGATCCGCTCGAACGCCAGGTCGTCCGCCGGTTGGGCGATCACCCGAAGGTAAGCCAGCGCATCGCGGATTTCGGCGCGTTCGTAGAAGCGGAAACCGCCGATGATGCGGTAGGAGAGGCCGATCTGGATGAAGCGGTCTTCAAACTCGCGCGTCTGGTACTGCGCGCGCACCAGGATGGCGACCTCTTCCAGCGAAGCGCCTTCGCGCTCCAGCCGTTCGATCTCCTCGCCCAGGCGGCGTGCTTCCTCGGGCGCATCCCACACGCCTATCACGCGCACCTTCTGGCCTTCTGGCAACTGGGTCCACAGCGTCTTGCCCAGCCGCTGGCTGTTCGCTTCGATCAGCCCGCTGGCAGCGGCTAGGATCTGCGGGGTGGAGCGATAGTTCTGCTCCAGCTTCACCACCTTGGCGCCGGGGAAATCCTTCTCGAAGCGCAGGATGTTCGCCACTTCCGCGCCGCGCCAGGAATAGATCGACTGGTCATCGTCCCCTACCACGCAGATGTTCTTGCGTTCCTGCGCCAGCAGCCGCAGCCACAGGTACTGCACGGCGTTGGTGTCCTGGTATTCGTCCACCAGGATGTACTTGTAGCGCTGCTGGTAGATTTTCAGCACGTCGGTATGGCGGCGAAGAATGTTGAGCATGTGCAGCAGCAGGTCGCCGAAGTCGCAGGCGTTCAGGCTTTTCAGCCGCTCCTGGTAGAGGCGGTACATCTCGCCGCCCTTGCCGTTGGCATAGCTTTCGTTGTCGACGGCTGTCAGGTCACCCGGATTGAGACCGCGGTTTTTCCAGCCGTCGATCAGGCCCGCCAGCTGGCGCGGGGGCCAGCGCTTCTCGTCAAGGTCATGCTCGCGGATCAGCGTCTTCAGCAGGCGCAGCTGGTCATCGGTGTCGATGATGGTGAAGTTGGACTCCAGCCCCACAAGTTCGGCGTGGCGGCGCAGCATCTTGGCGCAGATCGAATGGAAGGTGCCCAGCCAAGGCATCCCTTCCAGCGCGCCGTTGGTGAGCGTGCTGACGCGTTCGCGCATCTCGCGCGCGGCCTTGTTGGTGAAGGTGACGCACAGGATTTCGCTGGGCCAGGCCAGCCGTTCGCGCACGATGTGGGCCAGGCGATGGGTGAGGGCGGCGGTCTTGCCGGTGCCTGCGCCTGCCAGCATCAGCACCGGGCCTTCAGTCGTCAGCACCGCCTCGCGCTGCGGCGCGTTGAGGTGGGTGAGCCACTCGGGAACGGCTGCGGCGGGCAGGGAATCGTTGTCGGAAAGGGGTTGGGTCACCTGTGAACAACTAGGGAACAAGGGCCTGCCGCGCAAGGGCGCGACAGTACTAGTGCCCGCCCTCTGGCAAACGCAGCAGCACCAGCTTGGCCGGGCCGACCTTGCGCTCGGTCTCGATCTCCAGCGCCTTGATCTTCACGTCTTCCTTCGCGCCCACTTCCAGTGCGACCCACGTGGCCGGGCCGATCCAGCCGAGCCGTGCCAGCCGGTCCAGCGCCACCGCGCCCGCGCCGGTGCCATAGGGCGGATCGAGCAGGATCAGGTCCAGCGGGGCCTTGGCCGGGCCGAGCGACAGCACAGAACCCGCCACGACGTCGCATTGCGGCTGCGCGCGGAAGGCAGCGATGTTCTGTCGGATCGCGCGGATCGCGGCGGCATCCTGCTCCACGAACAGGCAATGGGCCGCGCCGCGCGAAAGGGCCTCCAGCCCCAATGCTCCCGAGCCTGCGAACAGGTCTGCGACTGAAAGGCCTTCAAAGGAACCCAGGCGGCTCACCAGCATGGAGAACAGCGTCTCGCGCGTGCGGTCTGCTGTCGGGCGGGTGCCCTCTCCGGCCGGAGCGCGCAATTGTCGCCGTTTCCATTCGCCGGCGATGATCCTCACTTGCGCGGCCCCTTCAGCGAGGAGCGGAACCGTTCGATGTCTTCCTTGCGGATTTCCACCGCCGCGCCGCGCGGCAGGTCGGCAAGGCCGAAGGGGCCGTAGGCGGTGCGGATGAGGCGGCTGACTTCAAGGCCAAGGTGTTCCAGCACCCGCCGAACCTCGCGGTTCTTGCCTTCGGTCAGGGTCACCTCGATCCACTGGTTGCGACCGGTGCGCCGCTCCAGGTTAGCATCGATCGGGGCATAGCGCATGCCGTCGATCTCGATCCCGTCCATCAGGCCTTCAAGCTGCTCCTGCGTCACGTCGCCGAAAGTGCGGGCGCGATAGGTGCGCGGGATTTCGGAGGAGGGGAGCTCCAGCTGCCGCTTGAACTCGCCGTCATTGGTCAGCAGCAGCAGGCCTTCGGTGTTCATGTCCAGCCGCCCGATCGGCATCAGTCGCGGCGTACCTTGGGGCAGGGCGTTGCGCAGCGCGGTGTAGATCGTGGGGCGTCCGGAGAAATCGCGCTCCGCCGTCAGCAGCCCGGTGGGCTTGTGGAAGGCAAACAGCCGCGTGCGCTCGGGCTTGCCCACGGGCTTGCCGTCCACTGTCACGCCGCGCAGCGAGGTGAGGAAGGTGGCGGGGGTGGTGACGACCTCCTCGTCGATCTTGATGCGCCGCTCCTCGATCATGCGTTCCACCTCGCGGCGGCTGGCGACACCTGCGCGGGCAAGCAACTTGGCGATGCGGTCGCCTTCGGGACGGTCTTCTTGTGACATGCAGCGCCCCTTAGTCGGTGATGGGCCGTTCATCCAGCCTTCCATTGCCGTGGATTACGGCTAGACCTTGATCGGGAGAGAGACGGAGGCACCCTTAATGGCCGAAGCGGTCGCCGAAACGAAAAAGACCAAGCCCGGCTGGGGCACGCTGGCGCGTTCGCTGAAGAACCCGAAGAGCGGCTACATGGCGCTGTTCGGCTTTGCCAGCGGCCTGCCTTTCGCGCTGTTCCTGGGTACGCTCTACGCCTGGCTTTCCGAAGCCGAGGTGGAACTGGAGACGATGGGCGTCTTCTCGTTGATCGGGCTTGCCTACGCCTTTCAGTTCCTGTGGTCGCCGCTGATCGACAAGGCTTCGATCCCCGGATTCCGCAAGCTGGGGCGACGCAAGCAATGGATCGTGCCCTCGCAGATCCTGCTGGGGGTGATCCTTATCGCGCTCAGCCTGTCCAACCCCACCAACGAGGCGATCGGCTGGTTCAGCCTGCTGGCCGGGATCGGCGCGCTGGCCAGCGCCACGCAGGATATTGCCATCAATGCCTGGCGTATCGACGTGGCGGACGAAGAGGCGACGCTCGATATCCTCTCCACCGTATACCAGATGGGCTATCGTCTGGCCGCGCTGGTGGGCGGCGCGCTGGGCCTGATCATCGCTGCCCGCATCGGCTGGCCGCAGACTTACCTGATGATGGGCGCGATCCTGCTGGCCATCGGCATCGCGGGCCTGTTTGCGCCCGACAGCAAGGCCGGCGAGAACGTCGATGGCACGGTGGGCGACGAACTGTTGCTGAGCCTGCGCAAGAAGGGTGAGCTGAGGCCCGAAGTGCGGACCAAAGCGCTGGCAGCGGTCGGCCTGCTCTGGGCTATTGCTATCGGCGTGGTGCTCACCTTCATGGTTATGTCGCTGGCCTATCCGCCTGAACAGCGGCCCAATCCCACCGAATTCACGCTGAATTACGGCCCCTGGATCATCGTGGCGACGGTAGTGATCCCGGCCTTCATCGCGGGCTGGCTGGCATCGCAAAGGGCCAAGGGTGTGAACGTGATGACCGAAGACCTGCCCGAGCGGGCAGGCAATTCCTACGCACTTGACCACCTCTACCGCGCATTGGTGATGCCGCTGGTGGAGTTCGTCGGCCGCATGGGCTGGTCGCTGGTCCTGATCCTCTCGTTGGTGCTCACCTACCGCATCTGCGACGCGATCTGGGGCACCTTCGCCTATCCGTTCTACCTTGGCGAATTGCAGTACACCAACGACGAGGTGGCCTTTGCCTCCAAGTTCTTCGGCGTCGGCGCGATTATCGCCGGGCTGGCCTTTGGCGGCTACCTGCTGACGGTGATCGGGCGCATGGCAACGCTGACGCTGGGCGCGCTGATCGCCGCACTGACGAACCTGCTCTATGCCGACATGGCCATTGGCGGGGCGAACATGCAGGCGGCCAGCGATGCCATCGGTTTTTCCTGGTTCATCAGCACGATTGCGCCGTTCGGATCGGAGGCTCTGCCGCGGCTGACCTTTACCATCATGTGGGAAAACCTGGCCATCGGCATCGCGGGTGCGGCCTATGTCGCCTGGCTCAGCTCTATCGTGTCGAAGAAGTATTCCGCCGTGCAATATGCGCTGCTGTCCTCGCTCACCCTGCTGGTGGGCACGCTGGGGCGCGGCGCGTTGGGCGAGATGATAGAGGACCAGGGCTATTTCGACGTCTTCATCCTCACCACCCTGATTGGTGGCATTGCAGTGGTATTGTGCGTGTTCGAATGGATTCGTGAGACGCGCAGCAAGCGCTCGGGCGTGGTGACGCCCAATGCGCATGACGCGGCGGTGCAGCCGGCAGAGTAGGTTAGTCCGGAAATTCCCGGTTCAGGCTGAGCACCTTGCCGGCAAGGTAGAGTGAACCGAAGACCAGCACGGTGCCTTCGCTCTCCTTGTCCAGCGCCTGCACGGCACCGGGCACGTCCTCTGCCGTATCGACAACCGCAATCCCCGCTTCGCGCGCCAGTTCGGCGAGCTGCTCAGGAGCAACGCAATCGTTGCCGGGGATCGGCACGGCGGTGATCGAATCCACATGCGGTGCGATAATGGCCAGGAAACGGCGCGCGTCCTTTGCTGCCATCATGCCAATCACCGCGTTGACGGGCTTTGCCGCCTTTTCGCCCAGATAGCGGGCGAGGGCATTGGCCGCGTCGGGATTGTGTCCGCCATCGAGCAGGAAGGTCCGTTCCGGCAACAGTTCGGTCAGCGGGCCGGCGCCCAGCTTCTGCAGCCGGGCGGGCCAACTGGTTTTGCGGATACCCTTGGCCATGGCCGCTGCCGATACCGGCACAATGTCCTGGTGGCGCAGGATGGCGACGGCCAGCGCAGCGTTGTCTGCCTGGTGCGCACCGGGCATGGTGGGCAGGGGCAGGTCAAGTTCACCCTTCGCGTCGCGATAGGCGATACCGTTCGCGCTCGCTTCGGCCCACCAGTCGCGCCCACGCATGTGCAGCGGCGCCCCTGCCAGCGCGGCACTCTGTTCGATCCGGGCTTCGACATCGGGCGCATAGGCTTGCGTCACCAGCGGCGATCCCGCGCGGGCGATGCCGGACTTCTCGAAGGCGATCCGCACCATCGGATTGGCCTTGGGATCGGGCGCATCGGGGTCTTCATTAAGCAGGAACTGTTCGTGATCGACGCCCAGTGAAGCGATGCCGCAGGCGGCGGGCCGCTCCATCACGTTGGTGGCATCGAAACGTCCGCCAAGGCCGACTTCGATCACGCAGGCATCGGCAGGATCGCGCGAGAAGGCGAGGAAGGTGGCCGCCGTAGTAACTTCGAAGAAGCTGGGCGAGAGGTCTTCCGCCGTGTCGAGCACTTCCTCCAGCAGGCTGGCCAGCATCGCATCCGAAATCAGCTTGCCGCCCACGCGAATCCGTTCGTTGTAGCGGACAAGGTGCGGCTTGGTGGCGACGTGGACTTTCAGCCCCTCGGCCTCCAGCATGGCACGCAGGAAAGCGCAGGTGGAACCCTTGCCGTTGGTCCCGGCGACGTGGAACACCGGTGGCAGGCTCCGCTCAGGGTTGCCCAGCCGCGCCAGCAGTTCGTGGATCACTTCCAGCCCGATGCGCCCCTGCGGCAACGACAATGCGCCCAGGCGATCGAGCTGCTGCTGGACCGCCGGGTCCTCCGAGATGGCAAAGTCTTTCATCGCGGGTGCGCGGGGCCTGTCAGGCAGCCTTCGCCGGCGTCAGGTATTCGAGCAGCCGCGCCAGCGTGGCGCGCAGGTCCTTGCGTGGGACCACCATGTCCACCATGCCGTGCTTGTGCAGGTATTCCGCACGCTGGAAGCCTTCGGGCAGCTTCTCGCGAATGGTTTCCTGGATCACGCGCTGGCCGGCAAAGCCGATCAGGGCACCGGGTTCAGCGATCTGCACGTCGCCCAGCATGGCATAGCTGGCCGTAACGCCGCCCGTGGTGGGATCGGCAAGCACAACGATGTAGGGCAGGCCGGCTTCCTTCAGGCGGCGCGTCATCACCGTGGCGCGCGGCATCTGCATCAGCGAGAGAATCCCTTCCTGCATCCGCGCACCGCCCGCCGCCGTCACGCAGACGAAGCCGCAGCGCTCGTCCAGCGCGCGCTGGGCCGCGTTGCAGAAGGCATCGCCCACGGCCATGCCCATGGAGCCGCCCATGAAGGTGAAATCCTGCACGCCGACCACGGCGGGCTGGCTCTCGATCGAGCCGAAAGCGGCGGTGAAGGCATCGGGGTGCGGATTGCTGGCGCGCGCGGCCTTCAGCCGGTCGGTATAACGCTTGGAATCCTTGAAGCGCAGCGGGTCTTCCACGACCTGTGGCGGTGGCAGCAGCTCGAAATCGCCTTCGTCCAGCAGCTGGTCCAGCCGGGCATCGGCGCCGATGCGGCCATGGTGGTCGCAATGCGGGCACACGCTCAGGTTCTGTTCGTATTCGGTGCGGAACACCATCTCCTGACAGCGCGGACACTTGATCCACAGGTTGTCGGGCGATTCGCGCTTGTTGCCAAAGGGCAGGCGCTCTCGGACACGGGTAAGCCAGCTCATGGGAAGCGCCTATCGGGCAGAATGGACCGCATTGGCAAGTTTTTCGGTAAGCGTGCGCAGGTGCCGGGGCGCGTTTTCCCCATGCTCGGCGACGATCTCCACCAATGCGGAGCCGACCACCACTCCATCCGCGACCCTGGCGATGGCCTCTGCCTGATCGGGCGTGCGCACGCCGAATCCCACTGCCACGGGCAGGTCGGTGTGCTGCTTGATGCGGGCGACGTTTTCCTCGATCGAATCGAGGGCAGCCTGCTGCTTGCCGGTGATCCCGGCGACGGAGACATAGTAGAGGAAGCCTGACGAGCCATCGAGTACCCTGGGCAGGCGTTTGGCATCGGTGGTGGGCGTGGCGAGGCGGATCAGGTCGATGCCCTTTTCGCGCAGGAAGGGGCCAAGGTCCTGGTCTTCCTCCGGCGCAAGGTCGACGCAGATCACGCCATCGACGCCGGCCTTCTCGGCGGCGTCGGCAAACCATTCCGGCCCGCGCCGGATCATCGGGTTGGCATAGCCCATCAGCACCAGCGGCACTTGCGGATGCCGTGCGCGAAAGTCGGTGGCGATCTGCAAGACGTCGGCGGTCTTGGTGCCGCTGTTCAGCGAGCGAATGTTGGCCGCCTGGATCGCCGGGCCATCGGCCATGGGGTCGGTAAAGGGCATGCCCAGCTCGATCACGTCCGCACCGGCTTCCACCAGCGCATCGAGATTGGCCGCCGTGTCGCCATCACCTGCGGTGATGAAGCAGACGAGGGCGGGATGGGGCTTGGCGAAGGTATCGGAAAGGCGGGTCATGATTCAGGTTTCCAGAATCCGGCAGTCAGTCCGACCGCCAGAGCGATTGCGGCTGCGAATGGCGCGATATCGGGAGCGCTTATGGGCTGCCCGCTTACGACAAATCCCAAGGCCGAGAGGATAAAACCGATCGGCAGCCCGATCAGGGAAAACACACCCGCACGGCCGGGGGAGAAGGTCACATCTCCACTCCAAGCGCCTCGGCCACGGTGAAGATATCCTTGTCGCCGCGGCCGCACAGGTTGGCGACGATGGTGGCATCCCTGGGCATGGTCGGGGCGACCTTGGTGATCGCGGCGATGGCGTGGCTGGGTTCCAGCGCGGGGATGATGCCCTCGGTACGGCACAGCAGCTGGAAGGCGTCCAGTGCCTCTGTGTCCGTCGCATAGGTGTATTCCACGCGGCCCGTTTCCTTCAGCCAGGCGTGTTCGGGGCCGATGCCGGGATAGTCGAGGCCCGCCGAAATCGAGTGGCCTTCGGTGATCTGGCCGTCCTCGTCCTGCAACAGGTAGGTCTTGTTGCCGTGGAGAACGCCAGGGAAGCCACCCGCAAGGCTGGCGGCATGTTCGTCGCCATCGAGGCCGTGGCCAGCCGCTTCCACGCCCAGCATCTTCACCGAGGGATCGTCGAGGAAGGGGTGGAACAGGCCGATGGCGTTCGAGCCGCCGCCGATGGCGGCCACCAGCAGGTCGGGCAGCTTGCCCGTGCGATCCAGCATCTGCTGACGCGCTTCCTTGCCGATCACGCTCTGGAAGTCGCGCACCAGCTCAGGGTAGGGGTGCGGACCCGCAGCGGTGCCGATGATGTAGAAGGTATCGTGCACATTGGCGACCCAGTCGCGCAGCGCCTCGTTCATGGCATCTTTAAGCGTGCCGCGCCCGGCGGTGACGGGGCGCACTTCGGCACCCAGTAGCTTCATGCGGAACACGTTGGGCGACTGCCGCCGCACGTCCTCTGCACCCATATAGACGACGCACGGCAGGCCAAAGCGCGCGCAGACGGTGGCCGTGGCGACGCCATGCTGGCCCGCGCCGGTTTCCGCGATGATGCGGGTCTTGCCCATGCGCATGGCCAGCAGGATCTGGCCGATGCAGTTGTTGATCTTGTGCGCGCCCGTGTGGTTCAACTCGTCGCGCTTGAACCACACCTGTGCGCCGCCCAATTCCTCGGTCAGCCGAGGGGCGAAGTAGAGCGGGCTGGGACGACCGACATAGTGTTCCAGCAGGTCGTCGAACTGCTCCTTGAAGGCGGGATCGACCTTGGCGGCCTTGTACTCGCGTTCCAGGTCCAGGATCAGCGGCATCAGCGTTTCGGCGACGTAGCGCCCGCCGAACTGCCCGAAATGCCCGCGATCGTCGGGCTGGTTGCGGAAGGAATTGGGTTTCTGCTCGGTCATGGCCCGCCGATTGGCAGAGCCGCGCGGCCAAGTCCAGCGAGTCTAAGGGCTAGGCGGCCTTGGCGCGGGCTTCTTGCGCGGCCTTGCAGAAGGCGGCGATCAAATCCGGGTCCTTCTTGCCCGGCTCGCTTTCCAGGCCGGACGAGGCGTCCACCAACGGCGCGCCGGTGTAGCGGATGGCATCGGCAACGTTGTGTGGACCCAGGCCGCCCGCCAGCCCCCAGGGCAGCACGTGGCGGTGGTTCAGCAGCAGCCGCCAGTCGAGCGCCAGCCCGTTGCCGCCCGGGAGCGCGCCAGCAGCGGCATCGTACAGCAGGCGATGTGCGCTATCCTTGTACTTCGCCGCGCGTTCCAGCGAGGCGCGGTCCTTTACGCCGATCGCCTTCCAGATTTCCAGCTTGGAATTGTCGCGGATGAGCGAGAGCCACTCCGGGTTTTCCTTGCCGTGCAGTTGCAGCACGTCTGGCTGGATTTCCTGCAACGCCTCCGCCGTGGGCTTGGGTTCCATGTTCACCGTCAGCAGCACCACCTTCACGCTGTCCGGCACGCGGGCGCGCAGCTTGGCGGCATCGGCGATGGACAGGTGGCGCGGGCTCTTCTCGAAATGCACCAGCCCCACGTGAGTCGCGCCAGCTTCTACCGCGGCATCAATGGTTTCAGCCGTGGTAAGTCCGCAAATCTTGATGAGCTGGTTGGTCATGCTGCCCTAGATAGGTGATTCGACAGGTGAGTGAAAGTCGGCCAGACTGTTTAACGAAACACTTTTGGGGAGGTGTTCCATGCGAAAATTTCTTGGTCTAGCCGCTGCCGGCCTACTTGTGACCGCCTGCAACCCGGTGGCCCAGATCGGCGAGGCGGACAGCCAGATCGACCAGTTTCACGAGCATTACGCGGCGCAGGACAGCGCCGCGGTCTATGCCATGACGGCGCCAGAGTTCCGCGAAGTCACCAGCGAGGCCGAGTGGGCCGCGATCATGGGGCACACCTACCAGGTGCTGGGGCCGGTGGCGGATTCGAGCCAGACCAGCTTCAACATCAACACCAACAACGGCGTCACCACCACCGTGGTGGTGCGCGACACGACCTTCGCCAACGACGAGGGGACGGAGACCTTCACTTTCTTTGGAACGGGCCAGGGCATGGCGCTGGGCGGCTACAACGTGCAGGCCGATGCCCTGATCGGCACGACGATAGAGATGCCCACGCCTGCAGTTTCCGCCCCACCGACTGGCAAGCCAGAGGCACCGACGAGAAAGTAATCGCTTATTCCGGCGGGTTCTGCACCAGCCGCAGCAGATTGCCGTCAGGGTCTACGAGATAGGCGATGGTCAGCCCGCTGATATCCTTCTGTGGCGAGACAAGGCGGGGAATACCTTCGCGCGCATCGGCAATGCCCGCCTTGCGGCACTGGGTCACCATGGCATCGAGATCGTCCAGACGTATGCAGCACGAATGATTGTTCTGCGCCGGATCGAGATCGGGCCATGGAAAGAATTCCAGCTGGATTCCTTCGCGGCGCAGGATCAGCCAGTGGCCCGATCGGTACGACGCGCCAAAGCCGAGCTTCGAATAGAACCGCTCGGTCGCCAGGAAGGCGCGGCTGGGCAGGTTGGGCGTTGCGTGGTTGGCCACGTGGCTAGAGCGTCGCCTCGATATCGCGGGCAGCCTGCAAGGGGTCGTCCGCGCGGCTGATCGGGCGGCCGATCACCAGCACCGAGGCACCGTCGTCGCGCGCCTGGCGCGGGGTGACGACGCGCTTTTGGTCGGCCGAGGCCTTGCCGCCGGGGCGCAGGCCGGGGACGACGAAGAAGCCCTTCTTCCAATGGCTGTGGACCGCCTTGACCTCGTGCCCCGAGCAGACGATGCCGTCCAGGCCGCTCGCCTGGGCAAGTTCCGCCAGCCGCATGACCTGATCATGCGCCGATCCGCTGACGCCGGTGTTCTGCAACGCCTTGTCGTCCAGACTGGTGAGCACGGTAACGGCGACGACCTTGCAGTCCTCGCCCGCTGCTGCCTTAGCATCCTCCATCATCGCGCGTCCGCCACTGGCGTGAACGGTGACGATGGCGGGTTCCAGCACGTGAATCGCCTGCATGGCACCGGCCACGGTGTTTGGAATGTCGTGCAGCTTCAGGTCGAGAAACACCGGCAGGCCGAGATGGGCGATCTCATGCACGCCGTGATGGCCGTGGGCGCAGAAGAATTCCAGCCCCAGCTTCACGCCGCCGATATGGCCTTTGACCTTCTCTGCCAGCGCCTTGGCGGCATCCAGCTGCGGCAGGTCCAGCGCCAGGTATACGGGATTGCTCATGCCTTGTTCGGGTCCTCGGGATTATCGGTTTCGATACCGGAATCGGGGGTTTCGCTTGCCGCCGCCGGGTCGATGTCCTCGGGTGAGGTGGGCTTGAGCGGGGTATTGGGATCGGCGCGCAGGTCCGGCTCGGTGCGGACCGGCTCGGCTTCCGTCTCCGGCTGCGCGTTTACAGGCGTGGAGGCAGCGGTGCGCGCGGCGTTCTCCAGGCTGGCGATCTTGCGGGTCAGGCGCCATTTGCTGGCGCGGTGATACAGCCACATCGGGATGAAGCCGATGGCGAAAGACACGATCACGATGGCGGGGATCTTGGTATCCACCACGATGCCATCCCATATCCGCACGGTAACCGTCGGGTCCCAGTTGGTGATCGAGAACAACAGCAGCGCCACCAGCAGCAGCACCCAGATGACCGTGCGAACGATTTGCATGCGTTACCTTCCTGTCCAGTTCCCGGTTGCAGCCGATGCTAGGCGCTTGGCCCGAGCTTGGAAAGGGCGGGCGATCAGTCGCCGAAAACCCGCGCGAAGATCGTGTCGACGTGCTTGAAGTGATAGTCGAGGTTGAACTTCTCCTCGAGATCTTCGTCCGAAAGCGCGGCTTTCACTTCCTCGTCCGCCTTCAGCAGCTCGAGCAGCGACAGCTGGCCGTCCGATTCCCACACCTTCATGGCGTTGCGCTGGACCAGACGATAGGCGTTGTCGCGGGTGATGCCGGCCTGCGTCAGCGCCAGCAGGACACGCTGCGAGTGGACAAGGCCGCCCATCTTGTCGAGGTTCTTCTGCATCCGCTCGGGGTAGACCAGCAGCTTGTCGACCACGCCTGTCAGGCGGGCGAGGGCGAAGTCCAGCGTGATGGTGGCGTCAGGCCCGATGAACCGCTCGACGCTGGAGTGCGAGATATCGCGCTCATGCCACAGCGCCACGTTTTCCAGCGCGGGGATGGCATAGCTGCGGATCATGCGCGCCTGCCCGGTCAGGTTCTCGGTCAGGATCGGGTTGCGCTTGTGCGGCATGGCGCTGGAGCCCTTCTGGCCGGGGGAGAAATACTCCTCTGCCTCCAGCACCTCGGTACGCTGCAGGTGCCGGATTTCCACTGCCAGCCGCTCCATCGAACTGGCGATGACGGCCAGCACGCTGAAATACATGGCATGGCGATCGCGCGGGATCACCTGGGTGGAGACGGGCTCCACGGTGAGGCCCAGCTGCTCTGCCACATAGGCCTCGACCGAAGGATCGATATTGGCAAAGGTGCCCACCGCGCCGGAAATGGCGCAGGTGGCGATTTCGGCGCGCGCGGCCTGCAGGCGATCGCGGCAGCGGTCGAACTCGGCGTAGGCCTGCGCCAGCTTGAGGCCGAAGGTGGTTGGCTCTGCATGGATGCCGTGGCTGCGACCGATGGTGGCGGTGTACTTGTGCTCCATCGCACGGCGCTTCAGCGCATCGAGCAGCGCATCCATGTCGGCCAGCAGGATATCGGTGGCGCGCGTCAGCTGCACCGCCAGCGTAGTGTCGAGCACGTCGGAACTGGTCATGCCCTGGTGCATGAAGCGCGCTTCGGGGCCGACTTCGTCCGCCACCCAGTCGAGGAAGGCGATGACGTCGTGCTTCAGTACGCGTTCCTTCTCGTCGATCGCCGCAACGTCGATCTTCGGACCCGTCTTCCACCAGTCCCACAGCGCCTTGGCGCCGCTTTCCGGCACCACACCCAGCTCTGCCAGCTTCTGTGTCGCATGGGCTTCAATCAGGAACCAGATCTCGTACTTGGTTTCCGGCTCCCAGATCGCGGTCATGTCTGGGCGGGCGTAGCGGGGGACCATTCGTGAACTCCGAGGGATGTCTGCTGGGAAATCTTGTTGCGCGGCTAGGCTCTGCATCGGCAATTGGCAAGACGTGCGACACGCGCCGTTGCTTTCGCTGCGGCTTCATGGTGAAATTGCGCCACATTTGCTGACTGTGTCGCGGGCTTTGCTGCCTGTGTCGCGGGCAGTGTACAGGGGATATCGATGCACAGATCCATTTTCGCCCTGCCGCTCGTCGGCATCGCGATCAGCGCGCCCGCCCATGCCGGGGAAGAGCCGCTGTACGAGCCGGCGCCGGCATGGGTGGACGTGGCGGGCGTGGATTCGCTGATTTCCGAACAAGGCCCCGCCACGATCCTGTATGACTGGCAGCACCGGCTGGAGGATGGGGTTGCCTGGGCCTATGTCGACTGGGCTCAGCGCATCGATAACCCGCAATCGCTGATGCAGCTCAATACGCAGACGCTGCAATGGTTGCCTGACAAGGGCGACCTGACGATCCACCGCCTCGAAGTCTATCGCGACGGCGAGGTGATCGACTTGCTGGGGCAGGGCGTGACTTTCGACGTGCTGCGCCGCGAGCAAGGGCTGGAGGACCGCTTGCTCGATGGCAGCCTGACGGCAACCGTCTCCGTGCCGGGCCTGCGCGAAGGTGACGTGCTGCGCATCGCGCACAGCATATCCACCGACGATCAGGCGCTGGGTGACGAGGTGCAGGCGACACAGTATCTCCCGACACAGCCGTGGCAGGTACAGAATGCGCGCGCCACGCTGAGCTGGCCGGCGGACGAGGAAATCTTCTGGGATGTCGAAGATCGCGTCGATCTGCCAGAGCCGGAACTGCGCGACGGCTATCGCTACATCCGCGTGGATCTGCCGCTGGCCGAGCCGGACCCGGTGCCGATGGACGCGCCCACGCGCTATCGCCGCCCGTCGATCCTGCGCGCAGGCTCCTTCGCCGACTGGCAGGAAGTCTCTGCCGTGATGGCACCACATTTCGACGAAGCCGCGAGCGTGGCCGAAGGTTCGGAAGTTGCTGCCCTTGCGCGGGACATCATGGCGCAGTCCGACGATCCGCTGACGCGTGCCGCGCTGGCCGTGCGGCTGGTGCAGGACGAGGTCAGCTACCTGCTCAACGGTCTCGACGGAGGCAACTATCTGCCGCAATCGGCGGACGAGACGTGGGACGTGCGCTATGGCGACTGCAAGGCCAAGACGGTACTGCTGCTCGCCCTGCTGCGGCAGATGGATATCGATGCGGAGCCGGTGCTGGTCAGCACTCAGATGGGCGATGCAATTCCAGAGCTTCTGCCGCTGCCGGCCGCCTTCGACCACGTGATCGTGCACGCGGTGATCGACGAAACGGACTACTGGCTGGATGGCACCAGCGCCGCCACGCGGCTGGCCACTATCGCCAATGTGCCGCCGTTTCACTATGCCTTGCCGCTGCGCGAGGGCGGGGCGCAGCTGGTGCCGATGACTCAGCGCGACCTGGCCGTGCCGCAGATGCGGGCCAACGTCACCATGGACCATTCCGCGGGGATAGACTTTCCGGCGCTGATGCGCGTCGAAATGACCTTCGTCGGTCCTGGTGCGGCCCAGATGCAAGCCATGGTCGATGCCGAGAACCCGGCCATGCTGCGGGCCATGGCGCGCAATTTCAGCGGTACTGACGACATGGCAATGCAGGTCAGCTCGCTGGAAATTTCCTATGACGAGGAAGAGGCGGTGGCCACGCTGCACGTCGAGGGCATTTCCCAGCCGCAGTTTGAATGGGTGGACGGACGCCTGCGCTCCAGCGTCAATCCGGGCGATGATTTCTCCGAATTCAATCCCAACCGCGCACGCCCGGCATGGCGTGAGATCCCGGTCGCCACGCCGGGCCCGATGCGGCAGGCCTTCGGCATGCGCATGGTGCTGCCGCAGGACGGCGCGGGGTTCAGGCTGGAAGGCGACCCCTTGCTGGAAATGGGTTTCGGCAACACCCGCGTGACGCGCCGGGCCAGCATCGAAGGGGGCGAACTGCACGCGATGGGTGAAACCTTCGCCCTGCTGGGCGAAATTCCCGCCAGCGACTTGCCCGAGGCGCGCCGTGCTGCCCGCCGCATCAGCAATTCCACGCTGGAACTGGTGCCGCCCGAAAGTGTCACCTGGCGCTGGGAACTGGATGATGCGGAGCGCAACGAACGCGCCGCGCCGCTGCTGGAAGCCTACGATGCGGCGATCGACTTTGCCGACGAGGACGATTTCACCCCGTTGATGGCCCGCGCGCTTTTCCTGCGCTCGATCTACGATTTCGATGCCGCCATCGCCGATTTCGACGCGTTGGTGGAGGAACAGCCTTCCGCCTGGGCCTATGTCCAGCGATCATGGTTGCACCGCACTCGGGGCAATACCGAGGCGATGCTAGCGGACTTGCAGGCCGCCTACGAACTTGACCTCGACAACAATACCGCGCGCGAGATTGCCCGCGAGATGGCTTACGAGGGCCGCTTTGAGGAAGCGCGCGAACTGCTCGGTTTCCTGACCTTCGGCGATGACGAGATGCTGTGGTATTATGAGATCCTTGCCTCGATCGCAGCCACCGAAGGCGACCTGGACGATGCCATCGCCCACATGGCCGATGCCGTGGCCGAAGCGCCGCAGAGTTCCGACGCCTTGAACGCCGATTGCTGGTTCCGCGGCCTGTGGAACACCAACATGGACGACGCGCTGACGATCTGCACGCAGGCCGTGGAACGCGCCAGCAATGCTGCCGCCGCGCTGGATAGCCGCGCGCTGATCCGCTTTCGTCAGGGCGACTACGAAGGCGCTATCGCCGATCTGGACGGGGCGTTGGCAATTGCGCCGGGTCTGGCCGAATCGCATTACCTGCGCGGGATGGCGAAGATGCATGCTGGCATGGAAGGCGGCGAGGACGATCTGGCTATCGCCCTGCGCATGGCACCGCATCTGGCAGAGTTCTACACCCGGCATGGGATTGTCGCACCAGACTAGGGGTTGGATGTAGGGCCTAGATCAGCCCCTTTGCCCGCATGGAAACATGGCCTTCGCGGCCCACGATCACATGATCGTGGACAAGGATGCCCAGCGGCCTGCCGGCCTCGGCAATCTTGCGGGTGATCTGGATGTCGGCGCGGCTCGGCTCCGGATTGCCGCTGGGGTGGTTGTGGACAAGGATCAGCGCCGATGCGCCAAGGTCCAGCCCGCGCTTGATGACTTCGCGCGGGTGGATCGCCGCCTCGTCCACCGTGCCATCGCCGAAATGATGGTCCAGCAGCAGCCGGTTGCGCGAATTCAGGTAAAGCACCCGCACGCGTTCGGTGTGAAGGTGCGCCATGTCGATGGCGAGGTAGTCGAGCAGCGATTGCCAGCTTCCCAGCACTGGCTTGTCCTGCACTTCGCTGCGCGCCATGCGGCGGGCGACCAGCGCGGCGATCTTGATCTGGCCGACGCTGGCATCGCTTACGCCCTTCACCTGCTTCAGCGCGGCAGGCTCTGCATTCAGCACGCCTGCCAGCGTGCCGAAGCGGGCCAGCAGCGCCTTGGCCTGCGGCTTGGTGTCGCCGCGCGCCAGCGCGCCAAACAGCAGGTATTCCAGCACTTCGTAATCGGCCAGCGCTTCGGCCCCGCCGCCCAGCAGTCGTTGGCGCAGTCGCGCCCGGTGGCCCGCTGCGCCCGATTTGTCTGAATTTTGAACGTGCTGCGCCACGCGGCCCCCTGCTCCATTACGCCATGCATTGCCTTTGTCACCGCTCTCGCGCAAGTGTGGCGATGCAATGGCGCAATCTCCGCAAGAGACAGATGAAGCACGCTCCTTGGGTCGCAAGCGCCGCCTGTTGCGCTTTGCCTTGCCAGTGTTCGTGCTGCTTGTGCTGCTGGTGCTGGCGGTTGCATGGATGCAGCGCAAGCAGCTGGCCGATGATGCCATCGCCACGGCTCTCGCGGATCGCGGGGTGCAGGCGAGCTACCAGGTCGACAGCATTGCCCCCAGGCGGCAAGTGCTGAGCAATATCGTGATCGGCGATCCTGCGCTCCCCGATCTCACTATCGAGCGTCTGGAAGTGGAAATCCAGCCGCGCCTGGGCTTCCCAGCGATCACCCGCCTGCATCTTACCCGGCCACGCCTGTTCGGCACGCTGCACGAGGGCATGCCCAGTTTCGGCGAACTCGATCCCTTCGTGTTCACGGGGTCGGATGAACCGTTCGAATTCCCGGCCATCGAGCTGACAGTGGACGATGGCCGCGCCTTGCTGGAGACCGACTATGGCCGAGTGGGGTTGAAGCTCAACGGCAGCGGTCACCTGCGTGGAGGCTTCAGCGGTGAACTGGCCGCGGTTGCTCCCACGCTTTCCGGCGCCGGCTGCGTCGGCGAGGAAGTGACGCTGTACGGCGAAGTGACAATCGACGCCGAGCGCCCTGAATTCCGCGGCCCCTTGCGCCTTGCTGCGCTCGACTGCGAAGCGAGCGGGCTGGCCGTGCGCGATGCAGGGGTGGAGCTGGACCTGCAGGCCGAACGCAACCTGGCCGAATACGAAGGCAATCTTGAATTCGTCGCCGCATCGGTAATGCTGGCAGACATGCAGGCGGCGCTTGACGGGGAAGGGCGCTTCACCTGGCGCGATGACGATCTGGATGTGCGCTACGATATTGGCGCAAGCGCTATGCAGGCGCGTCACGCGGCGATTGGCAAGCTTGGCGTTGCAGGCCGCGCGCGGGCGCTGGGCGGGTTCGACCAGCTGGAGGTGGAAGGCGATCTCTCCGGCGAGGACCTGCGCATGGGGCCGGAGCTGGAAGCGCTGCTGGCCGATGCCCGTGATGCCAGCGCCGACACCTTGCTGCAGCCGTTGCTCGCCCGGTTCGACCAGAGCCTTTCGCGCGAGCTTGTCGGCAGCACGCTGTCCGCCAGCTTTACCGCGCGGCAGGTGGAGGAGCGCACGAGCCTCTCCGTCCCCGAAGCCTTCCTGCGCGGCGGCAGCGGCACGACGCTGCTCGCGGTGTCGCGCGGGCAGGTGAGCTTGGGCGAAGGTGGCCTGCCGCTCTTCTCGGGCAACTTCCAGACCGGCGGTGCAGGCTTGCCGCAGATGGCCGGGCGCATGGAACAGGCCGCCAGCGGCGCGCTGGAACTGCGCATGGCGATGCGGGAATATCGCGCGGGCAGTTCCAGCCTGGCGCTGGAGGACATGCGGCTGCTGCAGGGGCAGGGCGGGCAGCTTGCCCTTACTGGCCGCGCGCTGGCGAGCGGGGCGTTGCCGGGCGGCATGGTCTCCGGGCTGGATGTGCCGATCGATGCTGTTCTGTCACCCGATGGCAGCTTCGCCATTTGGCGCGGTTGTCGTGACCTGCGCTTCCAGAACCTGTCCCTCGCCAGCCTGTCGCTGGGACACCAGTCGCTGACACTGTGTCCGCAGCCGGGCGAGCCGATCCTGCGCCATGGCGCCAACGGCCTGCAATTCGCCGCCGGTGTGGACCGGTTGCAGCTGGCGGGCTCGCTGGCCGATACACCCATGAGCATCACCTCGGGTCCGGTCGGAATCGCCTGGCCGGGCAGCCTGACGGCGCGCGACCTCGGTATCGAGTTGGGCCCTGCCGACAACGTCCAGCGCTTCAAGTTGGCGAACCTGCGCGCGGACCTGTCTGCCGAGACAATCGGCGGCGACTTCTCCGGCGCGAACGTGGTGCTGGCCAGCGTGCCGCTCGATCTGTTCGATGCATCGGGCAGCTGGACCTATACCGATGATCGCCTGCTGCTGACGGGCGGACAGCTGTGGGTGGAGGATCGCGAAAGCCGCGACCGGTTCGAGCCGCTGGTGGCGCGCGAGGCCAGCCTGACGCTGTTCGACAACCTGATCACTGCCTATGCCGTGCTGCGCGAACCCTACAGCGGGCGGGCGATCACGCGCGTGCGCATTGCTCACGATCTTTCCACCAGCGCCGGCCATGCGGACCTGATCGTGGATGATCTCAGTTTCGATGATACCCTGCAACCTGCGCCCTCGGCCGCGCATTGCCTAGATCGCGTAGGCTCGGCGCGAGTTCCCCCGCATGGCCTTTCTTGCCTGGTGCTGGGCGTGGTCAGCGACGTTTCGGGCAGCGTCAGCGGCACCGGGCGGATCGATTGGGATGAGAATGCGGTGACCTCCAGCGGCAGTTTCACCAGCACCTCGCTCGATCTCGCGGCTGCCTTCGGGCCGGTGCAGGGAGCCAGCGGCACGGTGGAGTTCACGGACCTGCTGGCGCTCACCACCGCGCCGGACCAGCGCATAGCCGTCGCCTCGGTCAATTCCGGTATCGAGGTGTTTGATGGCGTGGTTGCCTTCCAGCTGGTGGATGGCGAACTGTTGCGTCTGCAAGGCGCTACCTGGCCCTTCATGGGCGGCACGCTGACCATGCGCCCGGTGGATATCCGCTTTGGCGTGGAGGAAGTGCGCGCCTACGTGATGGAGATCGAAGGGCTGGAAGCCGCGCAATTCGTCGAGGAGATGGAATTCGGCAACATGGCCGCCAGCGGCACCTTCGACGGCGTGGTGCCAATCATCTTCGACGAGATGGGCAACGGACGGCTGGAGGGGGGCCTGCTCACCTCGCGCCCGCCCGGTGGCCATGTCGCCTATGTCGGTGACCTCACCTACGAAGACATGAGCTTTTTCGCCAACTACGCCTTCACCGCTCTGCGCGACCTCAGCTACGACCGGATGGAGATCCTGATGGACGGCCCGCTGACGGGCGAACTGGTGACGCAGGTGCGCTTCGAGGGGATCGGCCAGGGCGAAAGCGCTGAGAGCAATATCGTCACCCGTGCCATCGCCCGCCTGCCGATAGAGCTGCGCATCAATATCCGCGCGCCGTTCTACAAGCTGATGACCTCGATCCGCGCGCTGTACGACCCGGCGGCGATCCGCGACCCGCGCAGCCTTGGCCTGCTGACCGATGACGGCGTGCGATTGCGCGAATCCATCAATCAGCAAAGCGTGGACGAAGCCGACGCCGCAGCAGCGGCTGCCGCCGAGCAGCAATTGCTTGAAGCCACGCAGAACACTGAACCCGATATTCAGCCCCAGGAAAGCGAGCCTGTGCCATGAGGAACACGAAATTGACGAATTGCGGCCACGCTGCGCATAGTCCCCGCATGACAGGGGCGAGGCGCAAGATGGCGGCGGTGATGGTGATGGCGGGGCTTGTCCCGCTTGCCGGGTGCATCACGCTGGAAGCGCCTGACGAGCCGATCGTGATCGAGCTCAACATCAACATCACGCAGGAAGTTGTTTACCGCCTGGCGCAAGACGCCGGGAACACGATTGACGAAAACGCCTCGATTTTCTGACCGGGTGCGTTGCCGAGGAGCAAGCATGATGAAGAGTGCCAGGACCCTGTTGAAGATTGCCGGAGCCAGTGTGGCGCTGGGCCTGCTGGCCTCGCCCGCGCAGGCGCAGCGCGATCCGGCCTACCAGGCCGCGCGTGAAAGCGGGCAGGTGGGCGAGAAGATGGACGGTTATCTCGGCATCGTCGGCGCCGAAACGCCCGCGCTGCGGGCCATGGTCAACGATCTCAACAACCGCCGCCGCGCGGTCTATGCCGAACAGGCGCAGGCCAACAATGCCACGCTGGAGGAATATGCCTTCACCGCCGGGTGCCTCGCCATCTCGCGCACCGTGCCGGGCGAAATGTACCAGGCCTATTCCACCGGCACCTGGACCCAGCGCACCAGCGCCGCGCCCGACCGCGATCCGCGCTGTCCGTAAGGCAACAAAAGGAGGGCAACCTGCTAAAGGCGCGTTTGATTCAAGCTTACGCGATCGCTTCTCTGCTTGCGATGCTGCTGGCAGGCGCGAACCTTATTGATCCTCGAGCCGAAGCTTTCGGGTTGTCCGCGAAAACGATTGCCTATTGCGCTGGCATCAATGTGTTTCTGGCCCTGCATTTTTTCGGGCGAACCCTCTGGCGGGTAGGTGGGATTGATGCTGCAAGAGCGGCCAGACGCCAGAAGCGAGACTTCGACTTTTAGACTATCCCGGTAAAACCCGCCCCTCCACGTGTTGACTCGCCATCACCCCCCTTCTAAGGGGGCGGCGCCCTTGGCGGGTCGCGCGTTGTGCGTGTCATTTCCCTGTCTTACAGAGAGGCGGCATGAGCGACGAAAAGCCCGCACGGGAACCCATCGGTGAGGATGCGCGTATCGACGCGCTCGAGGAGCGGCTAAGAGCCGCGCGCGAGCGGGAAGAGAAGCGCAACGCACCGCAGGTGAAAGGCTCCGATGCCAGCTACAAGGCGGGCAATCGGGCGCTGGCAGACCTGCTTGGTGGGCTACTGGGTGGATGTGTTGTAGGCTATGCCATCGGCTGGCTGACCGGCACCAATCCCTGGGCGCTGTTGGTTGGCCTGTTCCTCGGGATCGTGGTCGCCTTCAGGAACATTCTTCGGGCATCCAACCAGCCGCCGTCCGGCGACTGAACGGAACACAAACGCAAGGGTTTACAGAGACGTGGCAGGCGAAACGGCAAAAGTCGATCCGATGCACCAGTTCACGATCGAACCACTGTTCGGTACGCAGAATCTGGACATCGCCGGATACAACATTGCCTTCACGAACTCGGCGCTGTGGATGCTGATCACGGCCGTCGTGCTGTGGGTGTTCATGCTTGGTGGCATGAAGCGCCAGCTGGTGCCCGGTCGCTGGCAGATGATGGTGGAAACCTTCACCGGCTTCATCGACGACATGCTGGAAGCGAACATCGGCAAGGCCGGGCGCAAGTACGTTCCCTATATCTTCAGCCTGTTCATGTTCATCCTGTTCGCCAACCTGCTCGGGCTTATGCCGCTCGGCGTTGTCGGCCTGCACCCGTTCACTTTCACAAGCCACTTCACCATTACCGGTGTGCTGGCGATCATGAGCTTCCTGATCGTGCTGACCGTCGGCTTCTGGAAGCACGGCCTGCACTTCTTCAGCCTGTTCGTGCCCAGCGGCACGCCGCTGATCATGGCGATCTTCATCGCCCCGATCGAGTTCATCTCGTTCATGTTCCGCCCCTTCAGCCTTGGCCTCCGCCTGTTCGTGGCGATGATGGCCGGCCACGTCCTGCTGGAAGTCCTGTCCAGCTTCGTGATCGATGGCTGGAACGCGGGCGCCGGTTTCGGCCTACTGGTGGGCGTGCCCAGCTTCGTGCTGATGGTTGCCATCTGCGCGCTGGAGATCCTCGTCTCCGGCATCCAGGCCTACGTCTTTGCGCTGCTCTCGTCGCTCTACATTAACGACGCCGAGAACCTGCACTAAGTTTACCAATACTGTCTCTTCCAACGAATTCACTTGAAAGGATAATCTCATGGATCTCGAAGCTGCGAAAATGGTCGGTGCTGGCCTCGCTGCAATCGGTGCCGGCATGGCCGCACTGGGCGTGGGTAACGTGTTCGGCTCGTTCCTCGAAAGCGCGCTGCGCAACCCGGGTGCCGCCGACGGCCAGCAGGGCCGCCTGTTCATCGGCTTCGCCGCTGCCGAGCTTCTCGGCCTGCTGGCGTTCGTCGTGGCGATGATCATCCTGTTCGTCTGATCCATTCAGACGACCTGTCCGGTCGGGCGATCCGCGTCCGGCCGGATGCCACCTGACTTCGCCTTCACAGACGGAATCCGTCCATGCCCCAGATAGCCCAATTGCCCGAAATCTGGTCCAGCCAGCTGTTCTGGCTGCTGGTGATTTTCGGCCTTGTTTATTTCGTGATCGGCCGGGGCATGGTCCCCAAGGTCATGGATACCGTGGGCCTGCGCGACAAGCAGATCGCTGACGACCTGGCTGCTGCCCAGGCCGCCCGTGATGCAGCGGACGAGACCGAGGAAGCCTGGCGCAAGCGTGAAAACGCCAATCGCGAGGCTGCCCAGGCTCTCGTGGCAGAAGCCAAGAGCAAGGCGCAGGCGGCGACCGAAAGCAAGTTGGCCGAGGTTCAGGTAGCGATCGACACGAAGCTGGCAGACGCCGAAGCTCGCATCGATGCGAGCCGCGCCGAAGCCGCCGCCGAGATCGAGACCGTGGCCGCCGAAGCCGCGCAGGATATCGCTGCGCGTCTGGCCAATATCAAAGTCACCAAGACCGATGCCCGTTCGGCGGTGAAGAAGGCGATGGCCCATGGCTGAACCACACTCCAACCTGCCCGAAGTCTTCGCCACCGACGAGGCGCAGATCGAGGTGGCTGACGCCCAAGGTGAAACGCATGTCGTAGAGCCCGAACTGCTCGGCCTCGAGCCGTACCAGTGGGTATCGGTGGCGATGCTTGTGCTGCTGCTGATCGCCTTTCTTGGCGCCAAGGTGCACAGGACCATTGCCGGTGGCCTCGACAACAAGATCAAGGCCATTCGCGACAATCTTGACGAAGCGAAGCAGCTACGTGCTGAGGCCGAGGCCCTGCGCGAAGAATATGCCGCCAAGATCGCCGGTGCCGAGAAGGACGCCGAAGCGATGCTCGAGAACGCCCGCCGCGAAGCCGAGGGCATCGTGGCCAAGGCCGAGCAGGACACCGCTGCCATGATCGCTCGCCGCGAACGCATGGCGACTGACAAGATCGCCGCTGCCGAGCGCCAGGCTGTCGCAGAGCTGAAGGCGAAGGCCGCCGATGCCTCCACCGCCGCCGCTGCCGCGCTGATCGCTGCCAAGCACGACGCCGAAGCGGACAAGGCGCTCGCGGATGAGGTGATTGCCGGTCTGTAAGGCTCCGTAGTCGCAAGGCGAACATCAAGCCCTCGCTTTGGCGGGGGCTTTTTGTTTATGTGCTGCGCAAATGCACGGCAGGGGGCCGGGCAATCGACAAGTGGGAGAAGGCAGATGCATGTTGCGGTATTGGGAGCAAGCGGCAAGGGCGGCTCCGAAATCGTCAAGGAACTGGTGGCGCGCGGCCACACGGTTGTGGGCATTGCCCGGCATCCGGAGAAGATCCCGCAGCTGGACGGCGTTACCGCCAAGGCAGGCGATGCCGGCAAGCCCGACGAGCTGGCGCCGCTGATCGAAGGTGTCGATGCAGTAATCAGCGCGGTGCATTTCGATATCGCCTGCAACACATTGCTGAGCGGCGTGAAGAAAGCAGGCGTCAACCGGCTGCTGGTGATGGGCGGCGCGGCCAGCCTCAAGGGAGCAGACGGCGTGCGGCTCTACGATTCTCCCGGCTTCCCTGAAGAGATCAAACCCTATGTCATCGGCGGCATCCACTTCCTCGATGCCCTGCGGCAGGAAATGGATATCGACTGGACCTTCTTCTCGCCCGCCATGCAGATCTTCGAAGGCGAGCGGAAAGGCCCTGGCAGTTTCCGCCTTGGCGGTGACGAGCTGGTGACCGATGCCGAAGGCAATTCCAGGATCAGCTATGCCGACTATGCTATCGCCATGATCGACGAACTGGAACAGCATAACCACAGCCGCGCGCGGTTTACCGTGGGGTACTGAGCGAGCGCAAAAGGTCTGCGTTCCCGGCCGTATATCGTGCCGAACGGTCTGATTTCAGGTCGCCTGGCATATGCCTGCGACGACCGAAATGGGGTGGTTAGCTGACGTTTCAGCCGGGCTTTGCCGCCGGGCGATGGGCCTTCTAAGTTATCAGAGTTCCTCAACTTCGGGGATATACGGCGAAAGCAGAGTATCTCTACACCTTTCCAACGATCCTTTCTTGAGGACCCAGACTTGGAAGTGGTTGTCCCAGCCGTCACGATCTTCGTCGTCATGTATGTGCAAAAGGCCATAAGAACCGGGAGCAATGTCCCGAATCAAACTAAAGAGTTGCAACGGACCGTCGCGATAGTGGTTGGAGTTACCACTCATCATCAGGTGATACTGGCCGTTGGTTGCGAAGGCCTTGGCCGGGAAATCGAATTCGTTATCTATGAAAGAACCAATCGCTGCCATCGCCTCCTTTAGGCGTGCCTCGCATTCTCCTTCTTTGTTGTAGGATTCGCGGATTATCGCCCAACCGTGAAACTCGAATGCACTCATATTGCTGCCTTATGCAGATTTAACACAACAAACAAAGAATGGATTAATCCAAATCCATGCTGTTGGCGAATGTCCGCAACCGGGTCGTTAGCGGAGAGTCTGGTTTTCGCCTGAGAGAGTCGGATAGCCGACTCCCTTCTGGCAGCCTCGTTTGCTGCCCTGGCCTCAGAAACTGTCCTTCGCGGCCCGCAGCGCCGCAAACGTCTCGTAAGGCGCTTCACCACCCCAGCGGGCCTGCATCGCCGGATCGTCGGCGCGCAGGAAGGGATTGGTTTCCAGCTCGCGGGCAAGCGGGAAGGGCACGGTCCATTCCCCCGCCGCGCGCTTTTCGTCGATCTCGCCGACGTAGTCTTGCAGCGCGGCGTTGTCGGGATCGGCGTGAAGCGCGAACTTCGCGTTGGCCTGCGTGTATTCGTGCGCGCAGTAGAGCGTGGTGTCGCCAGGAAGGCGCTTGAGGCGGGAGAGGCTGTCCCAGAATTGCGGGGCGGTGCCTTCGAACATGCGCCCGCAGCCCAGCGCAAACAGGCTGTCTCCCACGAAGGCGATTCCGGCATCGGGCAGGTGGTAGGCGATATGCCCCATGGTGTGGCCGCCCACGTCGATCACCCGTGCGCTGTGCGCCCCCAGCGCCACCGTGTCGCCCTCGCTCAGCGAATGATCGAGAGGGAAGTGCTCACCCACTTCGGCAGGGCCATGAATGGTGCAGCCTGTGGCGGCCTTGATCGCCGCGTTCCCGCCCGCATGGTCCGGGTGCCAGTGGGTGTTCCAGATCTGCGTGATCGTCCATCCCTTTGCCTTGGCTTCGCGCAGGTAGGCCTCGGCATCGGGTGTATCGATGCAGGCGGTCTCACCGCTGTCGGGATCGTGCAGCAGGAAGCCGTAATTGTCGGAAAGGCAGGGGAACTGGTGGACTTGTAACATGGAATTTGTGGGGCCCTATCGCTTCGCTACTTGAGGGCACTCATCTTACACCACCCCCAGATGTAGGAAAGGCCCGCCCGGATTGCTCCGGACGGGCCTTTTCCAAATCCCCTTGCAGGGAAAGAAGAGCTTAGTCGTTCTTCTTCAGGGCTTCGCCCAGGATGTCGCCGAGCGAGGCGCCGGAATCGGCCGAACCGAACTGGGCCACGGCTTCCTTCTCTTCGGCGATCTGGTGCGCCTTGATCGAGAAGTTGGGCTTCTTCGAACGGTCGAAGCCGGTGACCATGGCGTCCACCTTCTGGCCCACCTGGAAGCGGTCCGGACGCTGTTCGTCGCGGTCGCGACCCAGGTCCAAGCGCTTGATGAAGCCGGTCGCGCCATCGTCGCCCACCTGCACTTCGAGGCCGCCATCGCGGACTTCCAGCACGGTGACGGTGACGACTTCGCCGCGACGCAGCGAGCCCGCAGCAGCCGCACCAGCTTCGGTGGGAGCACCCTTTTCGAGCTGCTTCATGCCCAGCGAGATGCGTTCCTTGTCGACATCGACGTCGAGCACCACAGCCTGGACTTCTTCACCCTTGCGGTGCAGCGCCAGCGCGTCCTCGCCCGAGATGCCCCAGGCGATGTCGGACATGTGAACCATGCCGTCCACGTCGCCGGGCAGGCCGATGAACAGGCCGAACTCGGTGGCGTTCTTGACTTCGCCGGTCACGGTCGCGCCAACCGGGTGTGCCTCGGCGAACTCTTCCCACGGGTTGCGCTGGGCCTGCTTGAGGCCAAGCGAGATGCGACGCTTGTCGGAATCCACTTCCAGCACCATCACTTCCACTTCCTGCGATGTGGAGACGATCTTGCCGGGGTGGACGTTCTTCTTGGTCCAGCTCATTTCGGAAACGTGCACCAGGCCTTCGATGCCCGGCTCCAGCTCCACGAAAGCGCCGTATTCGGTGATGTTGGTGACCTGGCCGGTGACCTTTGCCCCCACCGGGTACTTGGCGCCAACGCCTTCCCACGGATCGCTTTCCAGCTGCTTCATGCCCAGCGAAATGCGCTGCGTTTCGGCATTGATGCGGATGATCTGCACGGTCACGGTCTGGCCGATCTCGATCACTTCGCTGGGGTGGTTGACGCGCTTGTAGCTCATGTCGGTAACGTGGAGCAGGCCATCGATGCCGCCCAGGTCCACGAAGGCGCCGTAATCGGTGATGTTCTTCACCACGCCGTCGACGATCTGGCCCTCGGCCAGCTTGTCGATCAGCTCGCTGCGCTGTTCGGCACGGGTTTCTTCCAGCACGGCGCGGCGCGAGACGACGATGTTGCCGCGGCGACGGTCCATCTTCAGGATCTGGAAGGGCTGCGGCACGTCCATCAGCGGGGTCACGTCCCGCACGGGGCGGATATCAACCTGGCTGCCGGGCAGGAAGGCGACGGCGCCGTCGAGGTCGACGGTGAAGCCGCCCTTCACGCGGCCGAAGATGCGGCCTTCCACGCGCTTGCCTTCGCCGAACTCGCTTTCCAGCTTGTCCCACGCGGCTTCGCGGCGGGCGCGGTCGCGGCTCAGCATGGCTTCGCCGTCGGCATTCTCGACGCGGTCGACGAACACTTCGACTTCGCTGCCGACGGTCAGGCCGTGGTCGTCTTCACCGCGGGCAAATTCCTTCAGGGAGACGCGGCCTTCGCTCTTCAGGCCGACGTCGATAACGGCCATGCCGTTTTCGATTGCGGTGACGGTTCCCTTGACCACGCGGCCTTCGAAGCCGCCGTCGGCACCGCCGAGCTGTTCGTCAAGCATTGCCGCAAAATCGTCGCGGGTGGGATTGGCACTGGTTGCCATGATCTGTGTTTCCTGGTTCACGTTTTTTCCGGCCACCGGGTTTGATCCCGGGGTCTTATCTCCGCCGCTTTCGCACCATTGCGAGGCGTGCGGGCCAAAGGGCCGAACTGCCCATGCGGCCGAATACCGACACAGGCGCTCTTCGAAAGGCATGCAAGCGGGCGCGAAACGAACATGGCTTGGACGTCATTGCGCCCCGGTGGAAAGCCGACCATGCTGGCTTGGCATCCGCGGACATGTGATCCGTCCGTCGAACGGTCGCGCGCCTAGGCGAAAACCCGGTGGAACGCAAGGCGAAAGCGACTCTGGGTGCCGGGTGAGCAGCGGCTAATGTGGAACACCTGGAACACTGTCCTGAAGAGATAATCCCGAAGCCGCGCGGCGGGTGCCGATGCGGGGGGCGGACAAGGCGAAGGGCAGCTGGCATGGCGGCGTCTTCCTGCCTTGCACAGATGCGTGTAGGGAAGCGGGCATGACCAGCGACAAACCCCTGGCGCGCCATCTCGCCAAATACCGCGAATACCACCGCGACCAGCGCAACGTGCTGACCCACTCGGTGGGCATCCCGATGATCGTGCTGTCGATCACCACGCTGCTGGCGCGGCCGATGTGGGTGGAGGGAGGCATTGCCATCACCCCGGCCATTATTGCGGCGGGCCTGGCGGCGGTGTTCTATCTGCGGCTAGACCTCCTGACGGGGGTGCTGATGACTGCCTTGCTGGCGGTGTTCGTCACCGCCGGTCACATCATCGCCCATACTTCCGACGCCGCCTGGCTGGGCGGGGGCATCGGCCTGTTCGTGATCGGCTGGATATTCCAGCTGGTGGGGCACAAGTTCGAAGGTCGTAAACCCGCTTTCGTCGACGATCTGCGCAGCTTCCTGCTCGGCCCGCTGTTCGTGGTGGTGGAAGGGCTGTTCGCGCTGGGGCTGATGGGCAGCCTCAAGCGCGAAATCGAAGGCTAGGCCGTCAGGCGCAGGCCTGGAACGCGGGCAGGTGGTTGTCGCGCGAGGCGGCCTGCAACACCAGGAAGACATCAATGATGTCCTGATCATCGGCTGTCAGAGAGGCAATCAGGATGTCGTACATGGCGATGTTGTCGATCTCGCCGATGACGCCCAGCGCGCAGTTTTCCTGCACCGTGTCGGCTGCCGTGCCGTTGCCCGCCCAGATATCGTCCGGAATATCCAGTCCGCGCACGGTGTAGAGCGGCAGCAGCGATTCGACGTGGCGTCGCTCCGCCGCCAGGATGTTCTCGAACGGTGCGACCGGGCCCAGCTTGGCGATAATTGCCTCGTAGGTGGCAACGGCCTTGCGCTCGTCATCCAGAGAAGCGTTGAGCGCGGAAATGACGTTCGCGGACACCGGTGTGCTGGTGGCGGTCGCCGTGGGTGTAGGCGCAGGCGTCGGTGTCGGCGTGGCACTGGCGACCGGCGGCGGCGTGGTGGTGCTGGTGGCCATGGTGTCGCTGCCGCAGGCGGCAAGCGAAAGCGTGGCCAGCGCCATCAGGCCGGTGGCAAGCGGTGTGGCGATTGTCCTGGGAGACATGGCATTGATCCTGTTACTCCTCCTCCGCCGACGGGATTGGAGCAGCGACCTGACGCCTTGCTGACAGTCTGTCGGGATGCCCTCAGCGTGCGCCCAGCTGCGCCAATTGCGCATCGTGCCAGCGCGACAGCAGCCCCAGCGCCAATGCCGCGCCGATGAGGCACATCAGCATGTCCCACTGCGTGTCCCACACGTCGCCCTGCGTGCCGAGAAACTCCTCCGCGCCCTGGCCCAGCGCCATGGCCGCGCCGAACTCGATCAGCTCGTATGTCGCGCTGACGGCCAGGCAGCAGGCCAGCAGCAGCGCAGACAGCAGCCAGCCGGGGCGCAGGGGAGACAGGCGCAGCAGCATCTCGCGAAAGACTATGGCTGGCACGAAGCCCTGCATCAGGTGGCCGAACCGGTCGTAGGGATTGCGCGCAAGGTCCAGCCAGTCCTGCACCGTAAAACCGATCGGCACGCGGGCATAGGTATAGGCGCCGCCCAGCATCAGCACCATCCCGTGCAAGCCGATCAGGGAAAGCGCCAGCGGGGTGAGCGGAAAGGCATGACGGGTAAACCACAGGATCGGCAGGGCGATCAGTACCGGGGCGACTTCCATCAGCCAGGTGCCGCGATCGTAAGGGGCCCAGCCAGACCAGAGCAGCATGGTCGCCCAGATTGCGCTCAGCAGCGTCAGGGCGCGGGTCTGGCTCACGGGCAGGGCTGCTGCCCGGTCGCCTGCAGCACGACGTCGATGGCGGTGGCGATGCTGGCGTCCTTGTCCAGGCTCGTGGTGTCGAGCACGTAGGCGTCGTCGGACACTACCAGCGGCGCAGCGGCGCGGGTACGGTCGCGCTCGTCGCGGCGGCGCAGGTCGTCCTCGATTTCCAGCAGGGTGTGGCTTTCGCCGCGCTCGCGCATTTCCTGCCAGCGCCGTTTGGCCCGCGCCTCCACGCTGGCGGTGACGAACAGTTTCACGTCGGCATTGGGGGCGATGACCGAACCGATATCGCGCCCGTCCAGCACCGCGCCGCCGGGCTGTCCGGCGAACTTCTGTTGCCGTTCCAGCAACGCCTTGCGCACGCCCGGATGCACCGAGACGCGGCTGGCAAGGCCACCGGTCGCTTCGCTGCGCAGTTCGGGATGGCCGAGTAACTCGTCGGGGAAATTGGTCGCCGCCAGCGCTTCTGCCGGATCGTCCGGATTGCCGTCATAGAGCGAGACCTGATAGCCGACCGCGCGGTAGAGCAGCCCGGTATCGAGATGCGGCAGGCCGAAGCGCCTGGCCAGCGCCTTGGCAATGGTGCCCTTGCCCGAGGCGGTGGGGCCATCGACGGCGATAATCATGCGTCGCGCGCTCCTTCTTCCGTGCGGCTGCGCCCGCGCAGCGCCTTGCTCAACCCCCAGATCGCAATGGCGGCCCAGAACCCTTCGAGCACGAGGCTGGGCCAGTTGGTGTGCACCAGCAGCGATATGGTGAGCAGCGCCGCGCCGGTCAGGTTGGTCCCGTGCAGGATGAAAGGGTTGGGCTTGTCCGAGGCGGTCAGGTAGAAATAGGCGCCGATAATGCAGGCGGTGCCGACGAAGCCGATGATCGAGTAGATGTCGAGGTCGGTGGTCATGCGGTCGCGCTTTGCAGCAGGTCCATGAAGGTCGGGAAGCTTGTGGCGATCGGAGCGGTGTCGTCCACCGTCACCCCATCACGGCTGGCAAGGCCTGCCACGGCCATGGACATGGCGATGCGGTGGTCGAGGTGTGTCGCCACCTGCGCACCTTCGGGCGTGCCCGGCAGCGGATCGCCGCCGGTACCTTCGATCACCAGCCCGTCCTCGCGTTCCTCCACCCTGGCGCCTGCCAGCGTCAGCGCGGCGGCCATGGCGGCGAGGCGATCCGATTCTTTCACGCGCAGTTCTTCAAGGCCGCTGGTGGTGGTGGTGCCCTGCGCCAGTGCGGCGGCGACGAACAGGATCGGGAATTCGTCGACCATGGCAGGCACGACTGCCGGATCGACGTCCACGCCTTGAAGCGCCGAGTGCTGCACGCGCAGGTCTGCCACCGGTTCTCCGCCGACTTCGCGCCGGTCCAGTTCCTCGATGCTTCCGCCCATGGCGCGCAGCACGTCGAACAGCGCGGCGCGGGTGGGGTTGAGGCCGACGTTCTCGATGGTCAGGTCGCTGCCCGGCACCAGCAGCGCGGCAACGACGAAGAAGGCCGCGGACGAAGGGTCGCCTGGCACCACGATATCCTGCGGCTTGAGGTCGGCCTCGCCGTGTATGGCGATTACGCGCTCGCCATTTTCCTCGCCAACTTCCAGCTGCACGCCAAACCCGCGCAGCATGCGCTCGGAATGGTCGCGGGTGGGCACCGGCTCGATCACGCGGGTGATTCCGGCGGTGTTGAGGCCCGCCAGCAGTACCGCGCTCTTCACTTGGGCGCTGGCGACCGGCAGGCGGTAGGTGATCGGTACGGCAGGCGAAATGCCGCGCAGCATCAGGGGCAGGGTGCCGCCTGGAGAAGCCTCGAACGAGGCGCCCATCTGGCTGAGCGGCTCGATCACCCGGCCCATCGGTCGCTTCGACAGGCTGGCGTCGCCTGTAAACATGGCGCTGATCGGGTGGCTGGCTACCAGGCCCAACAGCAGCCGGGTGCTGGTGCCGCTGTTGCCCATGTCCAGCGCCTGATCGGGTTGCAGCAACGAACCCACGCCCACACCGTTGATGTGCCAGGTGGCGTCCTCGCCGCGCTCCACACTCGCGCCCATGGCGCGCATGGCGGCGGCGGTGGCCAGCACGTCCTCGCCTTCCAGCAGGCCGGTGACGCGGGTCTCGCCCACGGCCAGTGCGCCCAGCATGATCGAACGATGACTGATCGACTTGTCGCCCGGCACGCGCACGCGCCCGGTCAGCGCGCCACTGGCGGTAAAGCATCTGGGGGAGGGCGGGTTGGAATGGCTCAAGGGCTTGCCTATTTGCTGGTGTATCGGCGCGGTGCTTTGACAGTGCGACAGGCCTATGGCAAGGCGCGCCGGCTCGCGATTCCGTGACTGCCACGGATCGCAAACGAATTTCCCCGGAAACCTCCGGACGAGTTAAGGACATACACATGGTCAAACCAGAATGGGGCGCCAAACGTACCTGCCCCAAATGCGGTGAACGCTTCTACGACCTGGGTAAGGAAGACCCGGTCACCTGTATCGAATGCGGCAACCAATGGACGCCTGAGCCGGTGCTCAAGTCCAAGCAGCCGATCCCGTTCGAGGAAGCCAAGAAGGAAGAAGGCAAGGATACCGATTCGGACCTGGCCGATGACGATCTGGAAGATATCGACGAGGACGATGATTCGCCCGACAACGATGTCGACCTCGGCGGCGACGACGATCTGGGCGTGCAGACGGCCGACGACGATAGCGACGACGATAATTAGGACTTGCGTCAGAGGCAGCCTCGCAATAAAGGGCTGCCTCCCGGCCGCACTGGCGGTTGGAATCGGCATCTGTTAAGATGCCAAACATCGATGGATCAGGGGCCTTAGCTCAGCTGGGAGAGCGCAACACTGGCAGTGTTGAGGTCAGCGGTTCGATCCCGCTAGGCTCCACCATCGGCAATGATTACACCCACCAGGCCTGAGCCTGGTGCTATTATTGGGCGGGCCTACGGGCTCACGCTGGCCGACGAGTTCTCGTCCGCCGGCGTTTTTCGCGTTTGGTCCTGCCCCGCCGCTGGTTTGGAGTTGAAGTAGCGCATGTTCGATACGCTGTCCGATCGCTTGAACAATGTCTTCGACCGCCTGCGCGGTCGCGGGGCACTGGCCGAGCAGGACGTGCGCGATGCCATGCGCGAAGTGCGCGTTGCCTTGCTTGAAGCTGACGTGGCGTTGCCCGTAGCGCGCGATTTCATCCAGCGCGTCACCGAGCGCGCGGTTGGCCAGGAAGTGCTCAAGTCGGTCACGCCGGGCCAGCAGGTCATTAAGATCGTCAACGACGAACTTGTCGCCATGCTTGGCGGCGAAGACGAGAATGCCGGCGAGGCCTCGCCGCTTAACCTCGACGTTCGTCCGCCCGCCGTGGTGATGATGGTCGGCCTGCAAGGCTCGGGTAAGACCACCAGCACCGCCAAGATCGCCAAGCTGCTCAAGGAAAAGCAGGGCAAGAAGGCCATGATGGCCTCGCTCGACGTCAACCGTCCGGCGGCGCAGGAACAGCTGGCCGTGCTGGGCGAACAGGCCGGTGTCGCCACCCTGCCGATCGTGCAGGGCCAGCAGCCGGTGGATATCGCCAGGCGCGCGCTCGAATCGGCGAAGTTGCAGAACGTCGACGTGCTGCTGCTCGATACGGCTGGCCGCCTGCATGTTGATGAAGCGCTGATGGCTGAGATGAAGGCCGTCGCCGCCGTCTCCACCCCAGCCGAAGTGCTGCTGGTGGTCGACAGCCTGACCGGCCAGGACGCGGTCAACGTCGCGCAGAGCTTTACTGACGAAGTGCCGCTGACCGGCGTGGTGCTCACCCGCATGGATGGTGATGCCCGCGGCGGCGCGGCGCTTTCCATGCGCGCCGTCACCGGCAAGCCGATCAAGTTTGCCGGGACGGGCGAGAAGCTCGACGCGATCGAGCGCTTCCACCCGGCCCGCGTGGCCGATCGCATCCTTGGCATGGGCGATGTCGTCTCGCTGGTGGAAAAGGCTGCCGAGACGATCAAGGCCGAAGAGGCCGAGGAACTCGCCAACCGCATGATGAAGGGCAAGTTCGACCTGAACGACCTTCGCAAGCAGTTGCAGCAGATGCAGAACATGGGCGGGCTGGGCATGCTGGCCGGCATGATGCCGGGCATGAAGAAGGCCAAGGCGGCCATGGCCAATGCCAACATGGACGACAAGGTGCTGGTGCACATGGATGCCATCATCGGCTCGATGACGCCCAAGGAACGCGCCAATCCGGCACTGCTGAACGCCAAGCGCAAGAAGCGCGTGGCCGCCGGCAGCGGCACATCGGTGCAGGAGGTCAACAAGATCCTCAAGATGCACCAGGAAATGGGCCGCGCGATGAAGCAGATCCGCAAGATGGGCGGCATGAAGGGCCTTGCCGCGCTGTTCGGCGGTGGCGGCATGGGCCCAATGGGTGGGGCGCCCAGCGGCGCGCCCGGCCTGCCGGGCGGCGGCATGCCGGGTTTGCCGGGTGGCCAGCTGCCCCCGGAAATGCAGGATTTTCTCAAGAAGAAATAAGTTAATTCAAGAATTTGGACTGGAAAGGTAAGTTACAATGGCAATTGCAATTCGTCTCGCCCGTGGTGGCGCGAAGAAGCGTCCGTACTATCGCATCGTGGCCGCTGACAGCCGCCGCGCCCGCGACGGCAAGTATCTGGAGCAGCTGGGCACCTACAACCCGATGCTGCCGAAGGATTCGGAAGAGCGCGTGAAGCTCAACGAAGACCGCGTCCGCTACTGGCTGGGCGTCGGCGCCAAGCCGAGCGACCGCGTTCACCGCTTCCTTGATGCTGCAGGCATCCTCGAGCGCGCGCCGAAGAACAACCCGAAGAAGGGCGAGCCGGGCGAAGCTGCCAAGGAACGCGCCGAGGAAAAGGCTGCCAAGGCTGCCGAAGCCGAGGAAGCTGCCAAGGCCGCTGCCGAGGAAGAAACTGCCGCTGAAGAAGTCGTGACCGAAGAAGCGGCGGCGGAAGAGGCTCCTGCTGAAGTAGCTGCTGCGGAAGAAGCACCGGCCGAGGAAGCACCGGCCGAAGAAGCCCCCGCCGAGGAAGCTCCGGCTGAGGAAGCTGCCGAAGAAGAGAAGTCGGAAGGCTGATCTTGCCCGGTTCCAAGCCCGTCACCCTCGCAGCCGTAATCGGTGCGCATGGCGTGACGGGCGAGGTCCGCCTGAAGCTGTTCGGCGAGGGCTTTGCCTCGTTGAAGGGCCACAAGAGCTTCAATGACGGCGCGCTGACGTTGAAGAAGGTCCGCGACGACAACAAGGGCGGCGCCATCGCGCGCTTTGCCGAAGTCGAGACCCGTAGCGCCGCGGAGAAGCTGCGCGGCACCACCCTCACCGTCCCGCGCGAGGCTCTGCCGCCCCTCGCAGAGGGCGAATATTACCACGCCGACCTGATCGGCCTTGCCGCCGTGTCCACCACTGGCGATGCGCTGGGCGAAGTGATCGCCGTGCACAACTTCGGCGCGGGTGACGTGGTGGAGATCCAGCGTCCCCCGGAAAACGGCAAGCCCGGCAAGACCTTCATGGTCCCCATGCGCGTGGAAGCCGTGCCCGCCTGGGACGAGGAAACACTCTCCGTTACCGACGATTTTGCCGACCAGTAACCGCTGCCTTGCGGTGGGCGTTTTATAACGCTAACACACCTGCCGGGACACGAGGCGAAGGAAAGAACATCATGTGGCTCTTGTGGGTTGTGCTGGGCGTTGTGGTGATTGCGGCCATGTCTGCCGGGCTGGCGCTGGGCATGCACCTGCTGTTCCCGCGCATGAGCGAGCGGGCGCGCGTGATCTGGGCCGCGGGCCTTGCCGCCTTCCTGCCCATGAGCCTCGCCTTCGGTGGTTTCTTCCTCGAGGCCGATGTTGCGGATGACGAGTTCTTCCTCAGCACCCTGGCGCTGGTGCTGCTCAGCTTCGTCATCCTCTCGGTCTGCTGCCTGCCGCCCGCCTGGTGGGCCACCACTCGGCTGGGGCGCGGCAAGGGCGATGTGCCGCAGTTGGACAGCGACGATCCGGAGCTGATCGAGGGCTAGGCGTACGTGCGATTGCCTTGCCGCGCAGCCTTGCCTAGTCAGGCGGCATGTCTGAAGCGCTTATCACCCTTGCCGTCCTGGTTGTGCTGGCCGTGGCGATCGGTGCGCCCGTTTTGCTGGCGATGCGGCTGACCGCCGCCCGCCCGCAGTGGTCGCCCTGGCTGGTGACCGCGCTCTCCGCACTGCCCGCGAGCTTGCCGTTCCTGGGCTTTGCCGCGTGGATCGCAGCCACCTCCGATATCTCTCCTTGCGACAATCCGCCCTGTGGCAACATGGCGCCATTGTGGTTCGATGCGATGGTGTTCATCGGTGTACTGGCGCTTCTGGTTGGGTTCGGCCTTGCCTGGATCGGTCGCATCGCCGCGCGCAAAACCGCTGAATAGCCAAGCGCGAGGCTGATCAATTGCGCGCCGGGGCTTGCGCGCGTAACGAAGTGGGCATGACAGACGAATTGCTGATCTTCGTGGCCGTGGTGGTGATCCCGTTCCCCATCGGCTTTGCCCTGGCGCATTTCCGCCCGAACAGCCGCAACCTGAAGAACGCGCTGATCGCGGCGCTGCCGATCAGCCTGCCGTGCTTTGCCTATGCCCTGTGGATCACGCTGACCCATGACCTCAGCTGCCCGGCAGAGGGGCCGTGCGAGAACACCGCGCGGCTGTGGGCCATGGCCTTCTACGTCATCGGCGTGCTGACAGGTGTGACCGGCTTCGGCGTCGGCCTGCTGGGTGATGCCTATGCCCGCAACCGGGCCAATAAGCGCGCCGAATGACCACGCTGAACGTCGCCATCTGCCAGGCCGCCCCGGTGCCGCTTGCCGTGGGCGACGGCATCGCCAAGGCCGTGCGGCTAGCGCGCGAGGCGATTGAGGGCGGCGCGCAGCTGGTCGCCTTTGGCGAGACTTTCCTTGGCGGATACCCGCTGTGGTTGGACGAGGCGCCGGGCGCTGCCCTGTGGGACCATCCGGGGACGAAGGCGCTGCACCGCATCCTGCTGGAACAGGCCGTGGTGGCGAATGACGAGCGGCTGCTGCCCTTGCAGGAACTCTGCGACGAAAGCGGCGCGGTGATTTCCATCGGCGCGCACGAGCGGGTGCGGGGTTCGCTCACCAACACCCAGTTCACTTTCCGCCCCGGCGAAGACCCCCAGCCGCACCGCAAGCTGGTGCCCACCCATGGCGAGCGGCTGGTGTGGATGCGCGGCGACGGCTCGACGCTGAACGTGCACCAGGCCGAATGGGGCAAGGTCGGCAACCTGATCTGCTGGGAGCACTGGATGCCTTTGGCGCGCGCCGCCATGCACAACCTTGGCGAGAGCGTGCATGTGGCGGCATGGCCGAGCGTGCGCGAAAGCTACGCCATCGCCAGCCGTCACTACGCGATGGAAGGCCGTTGCTTCGTGTTGGCGGCGGGGCTTGTGCAGGCCAAGGCAGACCTGCTCGACGGGCTGGAGCGGGCAGGTGGTTCAGCGGAAGGGCGTGAGCTGATCGAAAGCATTGAGGCGCACGTGCTCAACCGCGGCGGCTCGCTGATCGCCGCACCTGATGCGAGCGTTGTCGCACAGGCGGGCGAGGGCGAGGAAACACTGTTCGCGGAACTGGACCTGTCAGAGCGCGACGAGGGGCTGGCGAGCCTCGACACCGACGGACATTACTCGAGGTCCGATGTGTTTGAGTTGAGTGTCGATACGCGGGCGAAGGATGGGGTGAAGTGGGAGTGACTGGTCCGGAGCTACTTGCGGCTGCTGCTAATGAGGCGCCGGTGACCGAGTTTTGGACCGGCGATCAGTCACAATGGTGGGTTGATGCGTTAGCATCTGCGCTTGACGGGTTGGTCTTGGTTCCGTTTGCATTGTTTTTTGTGTGGGGCATCCGGCGACTAAACCTAAACCGCTGGCCTATTGTTACAGCGTTTCTAGCCTCGATCTTGGCTCTGGTTGCCTCGGGCCTCACAGCCGAGTTTATCGCTCCGATTTTCACCTTCACCGATAAGATGCTTGAGATTATCGGGCTGCGTCGGTTCATGTATCAATTGCTGCCCGGCATTTTTGTGTGCTTTGCGAGTGCGTTAGCGCTTGCATGGTGGCTTAAACTTCGCAGACCAACTGGTGCTCTCAAATGACCTTCGCCGCCACCATACTCACCCTCTACCCGGAGATGTTTCCCGGTCCGCTGGGCATTTCGCTCGCGGGCAAGGCGCTCGAACGCGGCGACTGGTTGTGCGAGACCGTGCAGATCCGCGATTTCGCCACGGACAAGCACCGCACGGTCGACGATACGCCCGCAGGCGGCGGCGCGGGCATGGTGCTGAAGGCCGATGTGCTGGCCAGCGCGCTCGATTCCGTCACCGCCTCAAGATCCGCTCACCCTGAGCCTGTCGAAGGGTCGTCCTTTTCTTCGAGCGCGAAGCAAGAAGACAAAAGCGGTCCTTCGACAGGCTCAGGACGAGCGGGGTTCTTGGTTGAGAGGCCAATCCTCGCCATGACCCCGCGTGGAAAACCCATCACCCAGCAACGTATCCGCGAGATCGCAACAGGCCCCGGGGTCGTGATGCTGTGTGGCCGCTTCGAAGGCTTCGACGAGCGCTTTTTCGAGGCCCGTCCGCAAGTCGAGCAGGTGAGCCTTGCCGATATCGTGCTTTCGGGCGGAGAACCGGCCGCGCTGGCCATACTCGATGCTTGCATTCGCCTGCTTCCGGGGGTAATGGGCGCGGCTTCCAGCGGGACCGAGGAATCGTTCGAGGACGGTTTGCTCGAATACCCGCAATATACCCGACCTCAAGAATGGGAAGGGCGCACGATCCCTGAAGTGCTGCGATCGGGGGATCATGCGAAGATCGCTGCTTGGCGCAAGGCAAGAAGTGAACACGATACACGGTTACGCAGGCCGGATCTTTGGGAACGCCACGGTGGCGATCCGGATCGGTCTGCCTCTGGCGCGCAGCGAAATGACTAAGGAACCGACCGATGGGTCTGATTCAGGAACTCGAGGCCGAAGCCATCCAGGGCCTCAGCGAAGGGAAGGACATTCCCGATTTCCGCGCCGGTGACACCGTGCGCGTCGGCGTGCGCGTGGTCGAAGGCCAGCGTACCCGTGTGCAGAACTTCGAAGGCGTGGTGATCGCCCGCTCGAACCGTTCGATCAATTCGAATTTCACCGTTCGCAAGATCAGCTTCGGCGAAGGCGTGGAACGTGTGTTCCCGCTGTATTCGCCGAACATCGACTCCATCACCGTGGTTCGCCGCGGTGTCGTGCGTCGTGCCAAGCTGTATTACCTGCGCGGCCGCACCGGCAAGCGTGCACGTATCGCCGAACGTCGGGAGAACGTCTCCAAGTAAGCGCGAGACGGTTGATCCCAGCCAAGAAAAAGGGGCGGCTTCCCAGAAGGTGGAAGCCGCCCCTTTGTCGTTTCTCTCGGCGATCGATCTAACCGGGATCGATCAGTGACTGAAGGGACCAGGGTTTCCCGTGCCACCTTTCGCAAATTTGAAGCCGGGCGGTTAAGATGGGCTTGCCGGTTATGGTAAACATGAAGTTGACCGTGTTTCGCCGCGTTTGGTCCGCCTGCGGAACCCTGTCGCCGTTGCGGCGCTGTTAAGGGCATGGAGAAGGACAAATTGGGCTTTGCCGCCGTCTGGGCCATTGCCGTTGGCGGCATGGTGGGCGGCGGGATATTCTCCACCCTGGGCGTGGTCATTGCCAATGCCGGGAAATGGGCGGCACTCAGCTTCGCGTTTGGCGGGCTGGTGGCCTATGCCACCGGGCACAGCCTTGCCGCACTGACCGTGGCCAAGAACGAGGCCGGTGGTATCTATTCCTTCCTGCGCGATGCCGGCGCCACGGCGATGGCGCGCATCTCCGCCTATGTCCTGCTGCTGGGCTATGTCCTGACCTGCGCGGTCTATGCCTTCACCTTCGGCGCCTACACCGGCAACGTGCTGGGCGGGCCGGCCTGGCTGCCGCAAGCCATGGCCACGGCGGCGATCCTTGCGATGGTGGCGCTGAACCTGCGCGGGGCGGGGCAGGCCGCAGGCGTGGAAATCGCCATCGTGGTGACCAAGCTGGCAATCCTCGCCGGGCTTGCCGCATTCGGCCTGTCGCAGTTCGACGGGGCGAGGCTTGCCATCGATGCCTCGCCTGGCCTGCTGGGCGTGATCGTGGGGGCAGCCAGCGTGTTCATGGCTTACGAAGGCTTCGAACTGCTGGCCTACGACTATGACGAGATGAAGGACCGCAAGCGCCTGATGGGGCGGATCATGCCCTGGGCCATCGGCAGTGCAGCGCTGATTTACGTGCTGGTGGCGCTGGCCGTGCCCATGCTCACGGGCACGCAGGCGGTAATCGAGGACGGCGAGATCGCGCTGGCCAATGCCGGGCAGGCGGCGCTGGGCACGCCGGGGCTGTTGCTGGTGACGCTGGCGGCGGCGCTGTCCACCGTTTCGGCCATCAATGCCACGCTGTTCTCTTCCGCTCGGCTGGCGCGCGAAGTGGCTGAGGATGGTGACCTGCCGCAGAGCTTCGCCAAACGGAACAAGGCCGGATCGCCTTCGCTGGGTGTGCTGGCCATCGGAGCGCTGGCGCTTGTGCTGGCCAATGTCGGCGGGCTGGACGGGCTGGTAACGGGCGCCAGCTTCGTCTTCCTGCTGGTATTCGGCACGCTCAACGCCTTTGCCTGGCGCGAAGGCGCGGGGCGGCGCTGGATCACCGTGCCGGGCACGCTGTTCGCCTTTGCCACCATCGTGGTACTGGCACTGCATCTGGCCGGTATCGTGTGAAACCGCCTTTTGTGTTGCATGCGCGAAAAGGGGCGCTAGCTAGCGCCCGTCAACCAACAAAGAGAGTTTGAAAATGGGTTATCGTGTTGCCGTGGTCGGTGCGACGGGTAATGTCGGGCGCGAGATGCTCGCCATCCTGGCCGAGCGTGAGTTCCCGATGGACGAGGTGGCGGCTGTCGCAAGTTCGCGTTCGACCGGCACCGAGATCGAGATCGGCGACTCCGGCAAGATGGTGAAGTGCAAGAACCTCGAGCATTTCGACTTTTCCGGGTGGGATATCGCGCTGTTCGCCTGCGGCAGCGCGGCGACCAAGGAATATGCGCCCAAGGCGGCAGCGGCCGGCTGCGTAGTGATCGACAACTCCAGCCTCTACCGCATGGACCCTGACGTGCCGCTGATCGTGCCCGAGGTGAACCCGGATGCCATCGACGGCTACAAGAAGAAGAACATCATCGCCAATCCCAACTGCTCGACCGCGCAGATGGTGGTGGCGCTGAAGCCCTTGCACGATGCCGCCACGATCAAGCGCGTCGTCGTATCCACCTACCAGTCGGTTTCCGGCGCAGGCAAGGCGGGGATGGACGAGCTGTTCGAACAGAGCCGCGCCATCTTCGTGGGTGATCCGGTGGAGCCCAGGAAGTTCACCAAGCAGATCGCCTTCAACGTCATCCCGCACATCGACGTGTTCATGGACGATGGCTCCACCAAGGAAGAGTGGAAGATGGTGGTGGAGACCAAGAAGATCCTCGATCCCAAGGTCAAGGTCTCCGCAACCTGCGTGCGCGTGCCGGTGTTCGTGGGCCACTCGGAATCGATCAACCTGGAATTCGAGAAGGAAATCTCCGCTGCCGAGGCGCAGGACATCCTGCGCGAGGCGCCGGGCATCATGCTGGTCGACAAGCGCGAGGACGGCGGATACGTCACCCCGGTTGAATGCGCGGGCGACGGTGCCACCTATGTCAGCCGCGTGCGCGAGGATTCCACCGTCGATAACGGCCTCGTACTGTGGTGCGTTAGCGACAATTTGCGTAAGGGTGCGGCATTGAACGCCGTGCAGATCGCCGAGCTTCTCGGCCGTCGCCACCTGCAGAAAGGATAGTCTTATGCGCCGCCTTGCCCTGATCGCCCTCCCGCTTTCGCTTGCCGCCTGCGGGGATGCGCCGGGGGAAGGTGGGCAGGGCGTTGCGCCGGAGGCGACTGAAGCGCCCATGGCCGACGCCACGCTGGAACTGCAGGGCACCGGCATCCTCATTCCCGCACAGTCGGGTTTCGAGGAATTGGCCGTGCCCTTCGGCTCTGCCCGCGCGCCGACCGAGGCGACGCTGGGCAACGTGCTGGGCAGCGCGCTGGATGAGACCAGCCAGCCCAACGACTGCGGCCTGACCTTCACCGCCTACGAAGGGCTGACGCTTAACTTCCGCAACGACGAATTCGTCGGCTACTGGGCGGAGGCGCCCTACGTGCCCGAAACCACCCGTGCAGAGATGCTGGCGGGCGAGAACATCGCTCTCGTGGACGGCAGCACCGTGGGTGAGGAATTCGTGATCGGGGCGGCCGAAGGCCCGGACATTGCCGGTCTGTTCGACGGCGCGGGCGAGGATGCGGCCGTACAGGCCCTGTGGGCGGGCGAAAACTGCATCGCGCGATGAGCGAAGCCAAGACGGACTTCATTTCCGCCGCTGATGGCACCAGTATCGCCGTTCACCGCATGGGAGCGGGTCGCCCGGTGTTGCTGCTGCACGGCCTGTTTTCCAGCGCGCAGATGAACTGGATAAGGTTCGGCCACGCCGCGCTGCTGGCGGACAACGGGTTCGAATGCGTCATGCCCGACTGGCGCGTACACGGACAAAGCGATGCGCCTACCGATCCTGCGCTTTATTCCCCCGGTGTACTGGTGCGCGATGCGCTGCATATCGTGGATGTGCTGGGGCTGGAGGATTACGACCTGGTCGGGTTCTCCCTGGGTGCGCGCACGGCCACCAGCGCGGTGATTGCGGGCCTTGCGCCGCGACGGCTGGTGCTGGGCGGCATGGGGATAGAGGGGCTGTCGAACTGGCAGAAACGCTCTTCCTTCTTCGTCGACATGATCGACCGCTTTGCCACGATCGAGCGCGGCGATCCGGCGTTCCTCGCCAAGAGCTTCATGAAACAGCAGGGTATCGACCCCGTCGCTGCCCGCTTGCTGCTGACGCGGGGTGTCGAGGATATCGCGCTGGAGGACCTGGCAAGGATCACCATGCCCACGCTGGTGCTGATCGGCGACGAGGACCGCGACAACGGCTCGCCCGAGCGGCTGCGCGATGCGCTGCCCGATGCCACAATGGCGGTCATTCCCGGCAATCACATGGGCTCCGTCACCAAGCCCGACATGGGGCGTGCGATCCTGAACTTCCTTTCCTGAGGTGCGCTGCTAGGGTGCCGCGACAGTCCTGAGAATGCCGGAGCTTCGCCCCATGCGCCTTCCACTTGTCATCGCAGCCTCCAGCGCGCTGGCCGCGTGCAACACCGCCAGCGGGGTCCAGCCCCCGGCCGTGCCCTCCGACAGCCTTGCCGGCACCATGTTCGTCGCCAACAAGCGCGGCGCCAGCCTCTCGCGCATCGACCTTGCCACGGGCGTGGAGACGCATAGGGTGGAGACCTGCGAGAACCCGCATGAGCTGACGGTGCCGGAGAACGGGCTGTTCGTGATCGTCGCCTGCTATTCGGGGCGGACGCTGGAAGTCTATCACACCGTTGATCTCACCCCCGGCGGCTCGGGCGAGATCATGCTGGACGAGGGTGCGCGGGTGCATTCCGCGTTGTGGCATGATGGCGACCTGGTGGTGGCAGGCGCTGAAGGGCGCGGCTCGCTTTACCTGATCGCGTTTGGCACCATTGCGGGCGACAACTCGCCCGCTACGGCAAGCTGGGAAATTGGCGGTGACGGATTGCCGGACACGGCGCCCGGTCCGCACCTGATCGCTATGGATGCCGACAGCCGCCATGTTTGGGGCACCATCATCCCTACAGGTGAAGTGGTGCTCTATGATGTTGCGTCCTATTCGGAGGTGCGCAGGGCGCGGCTCGGCCCGCAGATCGAGGCGATCGCGCTGACGCCTGACGGGCGTAGCTTGTGGGTTGCCTCCAATGCCGACAACGTGGCTTACCGCCTCGATGCAATGACGCTGGCGGTGCAGGCGGAAGTTCCAACTGGTCAGGTGCCGATCCGGCTGGCGATGCATCCTTCGGGCAACTTCGTTGTCAGTTCCAACTACGGCAGCGGCGACCTGACGGTGATCGACACGCGCACCAACATCGCAGTGCGCACGATCCCCGTCTCCGGCTCGCAGGATGCCGCGCAGGTAACGCTGGTATTCAGCGAGGATGGGACACGCCTCTACGCTGCCGAGACCGCCACCGACACCATCGCCGAAGTCGACTTCGCCAGCGGCGAAGTGCTGCGCCGCATCCCCACGGGGCCCGGCGGCGACGGGCTGGCGGTGGTGGATTGAGGAACCCCGGTCGGCGCAAGCTTGCCAACTTGTGCTAGCCGCGGGACTGGCTCCCGATGGACGCGCTCCTTACATCCACGCTTGCTGTCGCGCTGGCCGAGATCGGCGACAAGACCATGCTGCTGGCCATCGTGCTGGCCACGCGGTTCCGCAAGCCGGTGCCGATCGTGCTTGGCATCCTTGTCGCCACGCTGGCCAATCACGGCATTGCCGCCTTCCTTGGCCAGTCAGTCGGCAGCTTTCTTGACAGCGCATGGTTTCGCTATGCCGTAGGCGCCAGCTTCATCGCCATCGCGCTGTGGACGCTGGTGCCCGACAAGTTGGAAGAGGAAGATCACGAGCCTGCGCGCTTCGGCGCCTTCGTCACGACAACCGTAGCCTTCTTCATCGTCGAGATCGGTGACAAGACGCAGGTCGCCACCATCGCGCTGGGCGCGCAGTTCCAGAACGTGGTGCTGGTGACGATCGGCACCACGCTGGGGATGATGTTGGCCAATGTGCCCGCAGTGTTCCTTGGCAATGCTATCGTCGACAGGGTTCCCCTGCAGGTTGTGCGGCGTGTGGCAGCGCTGCTGTTTTTCGTTGTCGGAGCCTGGGTGATTGCGGAAACGGCGGGGCAGCCGGGTGGCTGATTGCGGGTTGCGGCAAGGAATTTTCGCAAATTGCCCCCGATCAAATGACATCGCCGGAAAAAGCGGCTAGCTGGCCTGCGAAATGACGGGTCTGCGCAAACTCATTTCCCTGAAAGGGTCGAAAGCCCTGGTGCTGCTGCTGGCGGTGCTGGGGATGCACGCGCTTGTCCCCGTTGGCCACATGGTATCGGCCACGACCACGCACGGACTGGCGGTCACCATGTGCCCCGTCACCCACCCGCTGGCGCGCGCGGCCCTCGAGGCTGAGGCGCAACAGCCCGCGCTGGATCATGCCGCCATGGGGCATGGCGGGATGGATCACTCCGCCATGGCCATGGACAAGGGCGGGGTCGATCACGCTGCGATGGGCCATGGGCCCGGCGACGGTGGTACGCCCGCCAGTGCGCAGGCCAAGCCGGATTGCGCCTTCTCCGCGCTGGGCTCTGCCGCCATCGATCCGGGCAAGCTCTCACTCGACCCTCTGATTCGCGACGGCGCTGCTGCGGATATCCCGCCGCTGCCCGAATTCGCCGTCCAGGACGCTGACCGCCTGCGGCCACCGCTGCGCGCACCGCCCCGCAAGGGCTGACACCTTATTTTCCGACACTTCCTGGAGCTGCCCGACACCTGTCGGCGCACGCGCCATCGCGCATGTCAGCGAAAGAAACGAAACAATGTTGAAGAACACCCTTTGCAGGGCGGGCTTGCTCGCCTCCTGCACCCTGTTTGCGGCCACCCCCCTTGCCGCGCAGGACAATGATACTGGCGATAGCGTCCTGACGGACCGTATCGTCGTCACCGCCGTCCGCCTCGAAACGCAAGTTGCAGACGAGCTTGAGCTCCCCGAGGAAATCGCGCTGCCCGCAGATGCCGCGGCCATTGCCGCGCGCACGCCGGGCGGGGCGCTGGTGGGCAACGGCGCGCTATCGGGCCAGCTGTCCTATCGCGGGCTTTCCGGCGAACGTGTGCTGGGGCGCGTCAACGGCCAGCGCTTTGTCACCGGTGGCCCCAATGCGATGGACCCGCCGCTGCACTATGCTCCTTCCATCCTGGTCGACACGATCGAGGTGGCGCGCGGCGTTGCCCCGGTTTCCGGAGGTCCCGCCCTTGCCGGTGCGGTCAACGCCCAGCTGGCGCAGGCACACTTCACCGATAGCGCCGAGATGATCCCGCAGGTGCGCCTCGCGGGCCAGTATCGCAGCGTGGACAACAGCTATGCCGTGGGCGGGCTGGCTGCGCTGGCGAACAACCAGTGGCGCGTGGGCGTCATTGCTGCCCGAGAGGAAGGCGATGACTACGAGTTTCCCGGCGGCACCGCTGTCGGAACCCTGTTTGAGCGCAACCTCTATGGCGTGCACGGCGGCGTGCGCGTGGGAGAAGGCGAGATCTGGGCCGAATATCGCCGCAGCGAGACCGACCCTTCGGGCAATCCGCCCTTCGCCATGGATATCATCTACTTCAATACCGACTTCGTGCAGGGCGGCTATCGCGGTGATCTTGCCGAGAACGTCCACCTAGACCTGCGCCTGGGCCACGTGGCCGTACGCCACCTGATGGACAACCAGACCCTGCGCCAGCCGCCCGCGCCGCGTGCGCGTGCCACCTTTGCCGATGCCGATACCACCACGGCGGAAGCTTCGCTGCGATTCGGTTCTGCCACCAGCCATGTCGAGCTGGGTGCGGACTTTGAAGCGGTCGACAAGTTCGTGCGCATCACCGATCCCACCAACGCGGCCTTCTTCCTCGATGCCCAGCCGAATCTCGAATCCGAGCGCTTCGGCGGCTACCTGCAATGGCGCGGCTCTGCCGGGCCGATCGAGGCAGAGCTTGGAGCGCGGCTGGATCACACGAACCAGCAGGCCGGCGTGCCCGAACTGGGCAGCGCGGTGATGGGTGGGCCGGTGATGCTCGCCAACATGTTCACGGCGGCAGACCGCGAGTACTCGGAAACCACCGTCGATGCCGTGCTGCGCGCATGGATGCCGATGGATACGGCTACCCCGCGCCTGACGCTGGCGCGCAAGACCCGCGTGCCCAGCCTGCTGGAGCGGTTCGGCTGGTTGCCGACGGAGGCCAGCTTCGGCCTTGCCGATGACAACATCTACGTCGGCAACCTGGCCCTTGACCCGGAAACCGCGTGGATTGCCGAGATCGGCGTCGACTTCGACGGCGAGGTCGCCAGCTTCCGCCCGACGCTGTTCTATCGCCGGGTGGACGATTACATCCAGGGCGTGCCTTTCGATGCGACCGTGGGCGTGATTGATACGCCGGTGGAAATGGTCGCCGCGATGAATGGCGATCCCACGCCGCTGCGCTTCGCCAACGTTGATGCCGAGCTCTACGGCGTGGACATGGATTTCGCCCTGCGCCCGGTGGAAAGCATCGAGCTCTCCGGCACGGCCAGCTTCGTGCGAGGGGAGAGGCGCGACAGTGCCGATAACCTCTACCGTGTCTCGCCTGCCAACCTGCGGCTGTCTGCGGTGTGGCAGGGGGATCGCCTGGCGCTGGGAGCGGAACTGTTCGCCGCTGCCGCGCAGGAGGAAGTCTCGCTCACCAACAGCGAGACGCCCAGCGACGGCTATGCCGTGGTCGGCCTGTTCGGCCGCTTCGCCCTGCTGCCCACGGTGACGCTGGAAGCGGGTGTCGAGAACCTGTTCGACACGTACTACCAGCCGCATCTGGCGGGTCGCAGCCGTGTCGGCGCATCGGACGTGCCGACCGGCGAACGCCTGCCCGGCTACGGCCGCGGCGTATGGGTCAGGCTGCTGGCCAACTTCTAGGCCGCTGGCAAGAGCAAGGGCCGGGGAGCATTACGCTTCCCGGCCGGTTGCCTTTTGGCGGCATCTGGCGAAGCAGGCCTTTCCCGGCCAGCCTTCCGCTTCTATCGTGATCTGCGGGACAGCAGGCGCGCCTGCAACAGGATTGGACAATACAATGACACGCAAGGGATCGATCGGCACGCGACTGGCACTGCCCGTGCTGCTGCTGGCGCTCGCCGGGTGCGAGACCACGGCGGACAGCCCGCCTTATGAAGCCAACGCTTCGATGGGCATGCTGATCGCGCGCGATTCGTGCCGCAGTTGCCACGAAATCTCTTCATCGCGCGAATCCCCCGATTCCGACGCGCCGCCGTTCCGCGAGATCATCAACCGGCCGGGCATGACACCTGACCGGCTGGCCACATGGCTGCGCGATGCGCACAACTATCCCATCGAAATGGGCGTGCATCTGGAACCGCACCAGGTCGATTCGCTGGTGGCCTACATGATGCGCCTGCAATCGGGCGAACCGGTTTCCGAAGACTAGCGAGACAGCGAGCGGGGACGCCTGGCTGTGGCGAGCCACCCGCTTCGCTTCCCGGCAAAAGAAACCCCCGCCGGCAGATGGCCGACGGGGGTGTTGTCCGTGCCCTGAAGAGGAAGGGGAGGGGGAAAGGGCACGACCAACAAGTCGTGCAATTCGCAGGGGGTTATCCTGCGGAGAACGGCAGCGAGCTGTGGTGCAGCACGATCACCAGGTCGCCTGCATCATTGCGCTCGTAGCCGAAAGTGTATTCCACCTTGGTCTCGTTGCCGTCAGTGCCGGTGAAATAGTAGTTGCCCATCGCCATGGCGGTGTCGGCATCCTCGTCGATGATGGTGCCTTCGTTTTCCCAGCGCACGGCGGTGTAGGGAGCGAGGGCAAAGCCGCCATCTTCGGTGCCTTCGGTGCCGATGAAGTAGCTCAGCGCCTCGTCAAAGGTGCCGCGAAACTGGTCTTCGGCAGCCAGCGTCGGCTTGAACAGGATCTCCATGCCGTCTTCATAGCCGTAGAAGGTGTTGATGTGGTCGGTGGCAGCCGCGGTCACATCGCCGCCATCGGTGCTGACCTGGCCGATGTTCACGATGCCTTCGCCCCAGGCCTGCTGCGCGGCGGCAACATCCTCGGCGGTGATGGGGCTGGCGGTTTCGCTGGTCGTTTCGGCCGTATCGGTGGCGGCATCGCCGCAGGCAGCAAGCGCCAGGGCGGCGGCGCCGACCAGCGGATAAGCAACAAACTTCTTCATTCCCAAATACTCCATGTCTGCCGGACGCAGAACGCCGCGGCGTTAACTCGCAACGCGGCAGGGGAGTTGATCGTGGGAAGTGAAGTCCCGGCCCCTGCTGCATGATGCGGTCCGACATCACGCGGCAAGAATGCCTGCGCCAGAGGGGCCCGGTCCCGCTGGTTTGCTAAATGGAGTGATTCGCTCTGATTTGCAAGAGAGAATATATCATCCGGCATTTTCGCCGTCGACAGCACGCACTCCGTCCGCCGGAAGTGGGCTGCTCCAACGAAAAAGGGCGCCGCCGTTGCCGGCAGCGCCCCTTTCTGTGGTCAGACCAGACTGCCTCAGGCGTTCTCTTCGCCTTCGGCAGCGTCTTCCGCCGGAGCCTCTTCTTCCGCCGCAGCTTCCTCACCTTCCGCAGCGGGCAGTTCGCCCAGCTCGCGGTCGGGATCGAGCTCTTCCTGGAAGCCTTCGGCAGCGCGGTCGGCGGCTTCTTCCTCGGCAGCCTGTGCGAGGATGTCGACGCCCTGGCTCTGCAGTTCGGCTTCATCGTCGGAGCGGGCCACGTTGGCCTTCACCGTGACTTCGACTTCGGCGTGCAGCGCGATGGTCACGTCGAACATGCCGATGGTCTTGATCGGCGCGCCCATGACGACCTGCTTCTTGTCGATGTCGTGGCCCTTTTCCTGCAGGGCGCTAGCGACGTCACGCACGTTGACCGAGCCGTACAGCTGGCCAGCGTTGGAGGCGGCGCGGATCAGTACGATTTCGGTGCCGGCAACGGTTTCGCCCTGCTTTGCTGCAGCGGTACGCTTTTCGGCGTTCTCGGCTTCCAGGCGCTCGCGATTGGCTTCGAAGACCTTCTTGTTCGCCTCGTTGGCGCGAAGGGCCTTCTTCTGCGGCAGCAGGAAGTTGCGGGCATAGCCGTCCTTTACGGAGACGATGTCGCCGATCTGGCCGAGGTTGCCGATACGTTCGAGGAGGATGATATCCATGATTCGGTACTCCCCTTACTTCACGATGTAGGGCAGCAGGCCCAGGTGGCGGGCGCGCTTGATGGCCTTGGCCAGCTCACGCTGCTTCTTGGCAGAAACGGCGGTGATGCGGCTGGGCACGATCTTGCCACGTTCGGACATGAAGCCCTGCAGCAGGCGCACGTCCTTGTAATCGATCTGCGGGGCGTCCTTGGCCGCGAACGGGCAGGACTTGCGGCGACGGTAGAACGGACGGGCCATCAGTTGCGCTCCTCACGGTCGGAACGGCGCTTCTTGTCGCGGTCGTTCTTGCGCATCATGGCGGACGGGCCGTCTTCATGCTCTTCCACGGCGATCGTCAGCCAACGAATGATGTCTTCGTTGATGCGATTCTGACGCTCCAGCTCGGACACCAGCGAGCCGGGCCCGTCGATGTTGAGCATGACGAAATGCGCCTTGCGGTTGCGGTCAATCTTGTAGGCGAGGGACTTCAGGCCCCAGGTCTCGGTCTTCACGACCTTGCCGCCGTTGCTTTCCACGATATCCGTGGCGCTGGCAGCAAGCGCATCAACCTGAGCCTGGCTCAGGTCCTGACGCGCGAGGAAAACATGCTCGTAAAGAGCCATGCGCGCTTCCTTTCACTCCATGCCGATCGCTGACATTGGCACGGCGAATTCCGTGCGCGTCCCTCCGGCTTTCTTCGATTTCCGCCCAGGGGCAAGTTATGCCCGGAATCTGCGGAAGGCGCGCACATAGCGAAATTGCGATGGAATGCAAGCGTGGTTACGAGGGAGCGCAAGGGAGGAATCGTCCATGCGTTCGATCATTGCCGCCGCCAGTGTCCTGGCACTGGCCACCGCCGCGCCCGCTGTCGCGCAAGAGGTGACTCCGTCACCCCCGCCCGGCCTGCAGCTGGAACTGCTTTACCGCTCGGTCGTGACGCTGGGCCAGGCAATCAACGTGGGCGAGACACCCCGCGGCGTGCGCCGGATCATTCCCATAACCGGCGGCACCTTTGAAGGGCCACGGATGCGCGGGGAAATCCTGCCGATGGGATGGGACTGGCAACTGGACCGGTCCGACGGCTGCACCGATATCGTGGCCGACTATTTCCTGCGCACGGATGACGACGTGGTGATCAATGTCGTCAATTCGGGCACCTTGTGCATGCCGGTTCCCGGCGCAGCTCCGCCGCCGCCGGTACGCACCAGTCCGGCATTCGAAGCGCCGCTGGGCGAATACGACTGGCTGACGCGCGGTGCATTCGTCGGAACGCTTGGTTTTGACCCCGAAGTGACAGAACCGCATGTGGTTATCACCATTTACCATGCGAAGTAGCAAAGGGCGCATTGAACCACAGCGGCGGGACAGATAACGCCTTCCTGGCGTAATCAGGTTTCGCACGACAGAAGGAAATTTGCATGCCCGGTGGCCTTGTAGCCCTGCTTGACGACGTTTCGATCATCGCCCGCGCCACCGCTGCCAGCGTGGATGATATTGCCGCTGCCGCCGGGCGCGCGGGGTCCAAGACGGCGGGCGTGGTGATCGACGATGCGGCGGTGACGCCCAGCTATGTCACCGGGCTTTCGCCGGCGCGCGAATTGCCGATCATCTGGAACATCACCAAGGGCAGCCTCAAGAACAAGCTGCTGATCCTGCTGCCGGGCGCGCTGCTGTTGAGCGAATTTCTGCCGCAGGCGATCATCTACCTGCTGATGCTGGGCGGGGCCTTCCTCTGCTACGAAGGCGCGGAAAAGGTGGTGGAGAAACTGGGCGGCGAAAAGCACGGCAAGACCGTGGACGACGTGATCGAGGACCCCGTCGCCTTCGAGAAGCAGCGCATCTCGGGCGCGATCCGCACTGACCTGATCCTGTCGGCGGAAATCATGGCGATCACGCTGAACGAAGTCGCCGCCGAAGACCTGCTGACCCGCGCGGGCGTGCTGGCGCTGGTTGGCGTGATCGTGACATTGGCGGTCTATGGCGCAGTGGGGCTGATCGTGAAGATGGACGATGTCGGCCTGCATCTGGCGCAGGAAGGCCGCACCGAGGCGGGCCGCAAGTTCGGCGACATGCTGGTGCACGCCATGCCCAAATTGCTCACCCTGCTGTCGGTGGTCGGCACGGTGGCCATGCTGTGGGTGGGCGGCGGGATCATCCTGCACGGCCTTGCCGAAGTGGGCATCTCCGGCCCGGAACACTGGATCGAAGGGATCGAGCACGGCATATCCGCGATTGCCGGGGGCGTGCTGGGCTGGATCAGCTTTGCCGGACTGTCAGCGCTGTTCGGCCTGCTGCTGGGCGCTCTGATCGTGTTCGTGCTGCACAAGGTGCTGCGCTTCGGTCACAAGGACGAGGCAGCGCACTAGCCGACCTTTCAGGCAGCGCTGCGGCGCTCGCGCCTTTCGCTTTGCAGCCAGGCATCTTCGCTGGGCCAGTTGCGGCCATCGCCAGACTCCACGCGGCCATCGGGATGCAGGATCACCCAGCCATCCTCGTCCACCGCGCGCGGATCGAGAACGAGGGGGGTAAGGCGGCGGTCCTGCGCGACCTGCCAGCCGATCACGTTGGCCTTCACCAGGTCGACCTGGTTATCGTCGAAATAGGCGTGGACCATGTAGGTGCCCGGCGCTGCATCCAGCATGCCGACACCGCTCTGGCGGTAATTCTTCTGCATTGTCCGGCTCTTGCCCCTGATCGACTGCAATCGAGCGGCAAGCATAGGCTCATAATCGTTGCAAAAGGCTTTCAGCAAACACCGTCAGCGTATCGTCGCGCGCGCCCATCACCACCACCCGGTCTCCCCGCTGGGCCAGTTCCACAATGCGGTCGCCGCAGGCCTCGCGGGTTTCGTGGTATTCCGCCTTTCCGCCCGCGTCCTTGATCAGCTGCACGATGCGCTCGCTGCCTTCGCTGCGGTCCACAGTGCCGCCGAAATAGACGGGCGCGCACATGATCGTGACGTCGTCCGGCCCCAGTTCCCTGGCAAAGGTTGCGGCCAGTTCGCGGCCCATCTGCTTCAGCGGGCCGTAGCCATGCGGCTGGAAGAAGGCGATCACGCGCCCGGGTTGCGATTTCAGCGTGCGCAGCGTGGCGCGGGCCTTTTCCGGGTTGTGGCCGAAATCGTCGATCACCGTCACGCCGCTGGCGCTGGTGCCCAGCACGTCGAACCGGCGCGCCAGGCCCTTGAAGCTTGCCAGCGCCATGGCCGCATCGTGCACGGGCACACCCACCGCGACGGCAGCGGCAATCGCTGCCAGCGCGTTTTCGAGGTTGTGCCGCCCCGGCATCGGCAGGCGCAGCGAATGGCCCACATCCCTGCGCCGATCCACCAGCACAGCATCGATCTCCATCGCGCTCTCGACGATGGTGCCGGGTTCGATGCCCAGCGTGGCCTTGCGATTGTCGATGGCGAAGGAGATCATCTTGCCGCATTGGCGCGAAAGGAATTCGGCGTCGTCATTGTCGAAATTGGCCACGGCCACATCAGCCCGGGACAGGAAATCGCCGAACAGATGGCGCAGTTCCTCCATGCTCTTGTGATCGAGGCTGACGTTCAGCAATACCGCCACGGTCGGGTTGTAAAGTGCGATCGAGCCGTCGCTTTCATCCACTTCGCTGACGAAGACCTCGCCGCTGCCGACGACGGCGCTGGCGAAAGGGTTATCGCGCGCAGCGAAATTCTTCATCACCGCGCCGTTCATGATCGTGGGCTCACGCCCGGCATATTCCAGAATCCAGCCGAGCATGGCGGTGGTGGTGGACTTGCCGCTGGTGCCGCCCACCGCCAGCGAGACGGGCGCGGCGTTGAACAGCTGGGCGAGCAATTCGGCGCGCGTCATACGCGGACAACCAAGCGACTTGGCGCGCACCACTTCGGGCACGGTATCCTCAATCGCGGCGCTGGCCACCAGCACCTGATCCCCGCTCACCAGTCCGCTGCCGTCCTGCGGGAACAGCTTGAACCCGTGGCTTTCCAGCCAGGCGAATTTCTCCGTCGTGCGGCCTTGGTCACGGCTCCGATCGGACCCGCCGACTTCGGCGCCCAGGCCTTTGACGATCTGCGCAAGCGGCAACATGCCCGATCCGCCAATGCCGCAGAAGAAATAGGATTTGGCGCGAGTGCCCGGTGAATCATTCATGGGGGAAGTGACTATGCGGCCCATGGCACTTTGTGAAGCGGATGTTAGAGGGAAGGCCATGACGACCCGCATCGCCTGTGTCTGCCCCGGCAAGCCGATCCTTCGCGATCGGGCGGAGGCCGTGCTGGCCTTGGCAGCGGCCGAGTTTCCGCAGGTGGACCTCAGCTTCGATCCGCAGTGCTTTGTCGAACACGGCCATTTCGCCGGAGACGATGCCATGCGTCTCGCGGCTTTCCTTGCCGCTGCCAACGATCCCGGCATCGATGCGGTGTGGTTCGCCATGGGCGGATACGGCTCCAACCGGATTGCCGCTCCCGCCCTGGCCGGGTTGACCCAGGCAGCGCGCGGCAAGACCTGGCTTGGCTATTCGGACGCAGGCACGCTGCTGGGCGCGCTGTATAAGCATGGCATCGGCCAGCCCGTGCACGGACCTTTGGCAGGCGATATCCGGCGGGAGGGTGGGGAGGACGCGGTGCGCCGCGTGCTGCGCTATCTTTCCGGAGAGGACGTGCCGCTGGAAGCCGGGCTGGACGAGCGGCCCACGGTTGCCTTCAACCTGATGACGCTGGCCATGCTGTGCGGCACCGAGCTGATGCCTGACCTGTCCGGCCACGTGGTGCTGGTGGAGGAGGTGGCGGAGCACCTCTACGCCATCGACCGGCTGTTTTTCCACGTGACCCAGCACTTGCAGGGCATTGCCGGCCTGCGGCTGGGGCGCGTCAGCGACGTGCCCGAGAATGACCGTCCGTTCGGCATGACCGAGGAGGAAATCGCCCGCTACTGGTGCCAGCGCAGCGGCATCGCCTATCTCGGCCGCGCTGACATCGGCCACGATGCAGCGAACGCGATTGTGCCCTTCGGTGTTGCGCGCGGAGCAAACGGCGCATAGTCCCGCGCCGGAGAGAAGGAGTCACAATGATTGCATTCGTATTCCCCGGTCAGGGGAGCCAGAAAGTCGGCATGGGCGTGGAGTTGGCCGAAGCCAGCACCGCCGCGCGCGAAGTGTTCGAGGAAGTGGACGACGCGCTGAACCAGAGACTGGCGCAGCTGATGGCCGAGGGGCCGGAATCCGAACTTACCATGACCGCCAATGCGCAGCCTGCCATCATGGCCAATGCCATTGCTGTGGCCCGCGTGCTGGAAGCTGGCGGCTTCTCGCTGTCGGAAAAGGGCGATTGCGTGGCCGGCCACTCGCTGGGCGAATATTCCGCGCTGGCCGCTGTCGGCGCCTTCAGCCTTTCCGACACGGCCAAGCTGCTGCGTACGCGCGGCATTGCCATGCAGGATGCCGTGCCCATTGGCCTTGGCGCCATGTGCGCGCTGCTGGGGGCGAACCTGGAAAAGGCGCAGACGCTGGCCGATGCTGCCGCGCAAGGACAGGTCTGCGAAGTGGCCAATGACAACGACCCGACCCAGGTCGTGCTTTCCGGCCACATTGAGGCGATCGACCGCGCGGTGGAACTGGCGAAGGAACACGGCATCAAGCGCGCGATCAAGCTGCCGGTTTCCGCCCCCTTCCACTGCTCGCTGATGGAGCCTGCGGCGCAGCGTATGGACGTGGCGTTGAACAACACCCCGCCGCATGCCTTCCGCCTGCCGCTTTACGCCAATGTCACCGCTGCCGAAGTCACCGATCCCGCGACCGAGCGTGACCTGCTGGTGCAGCAGATCACCGGCCGCGTGCGCTGGCGCGAAAGCGTGCTGGCCATGCAGGCGGCAGGAGTCACCCACTTCGTGGAACTGGGCGGCAAGGTGCTGGGCCCGATGATCCGCAAGATCGCCCCTGATGTGACCGCCACCAGCGTGGTGACCATGGAAGACATTGAAGCGCTGGCGAAGGAGATTTGATGATGTTCAACCTCACCGGAATGACCGCTCTCGTAACCGGGGCCAGTGGCGGGATCGGCTCTTCGATCGCCTGCGCACTGGCCAGGCAGGGTGCGCGCCTCGCGCTGTCGGGCTCCAACGGCAGCAAGCTGCGCTCGTTCCGCGAGCAGTTGAACAGCGAATTCGCCCACCACGACCATGACGGCCACGTCGAGATCACCTGCGACCTGTCGAACGCCGAGCAGGTGGAGGAACTGGTGCCCGCTGCGGTCGATACGCTCGGCAAGATCGACATCCTGGTGAACAACGCCGGCATCACCCGCGACAACCTGGCCATGCGCATGAAGGACGAGGAGTGGGACGCGGTCATCAAGGTGAACCTGGAGGCGACCTTCCGCCTGATGCGCGCCAGCGCCCGCCCGATGATGAAGGCCCGCTTCGGTCGCATCGTCAACATCACCAGCGTCGTTGGCGCCACGGGCAATCCGGGACAGATGAATTATTGCGCCGCCAAGGCGGGCGTGGTCGGCATGAGCCGCTCCATGGCCCAGGAACTGGCCGCGCGTGGCATCACCGTGAACTGCGTGGCGCCGGGCTTCATCCGCTCTGCCATGACCGATGCGCTGGACGACAAGCAGAAGGATGCGATCAACGGGAAAATCCCCATGGGCCGCATGGGCGAGGGCGACGATATCGGTGCTGCGGTCGCCTATCTCGCGTCGAAGGAAGCAGGCTATGTCACCGGGCAGGTGCTGCACGTGAACGGCGGCATGGCCATGCTGGGGTAGGAAAATCCCAACTTTTCCCCAGCGAATCCGCGCTCTCGCATCCGAATCCTTGCCCGTAAATGCGCCTCCGCTAAGGATAGACAGGCATTTTACCGGCGCAGCCATGCGAATCCGGGCTTTCCCGGCACCGCAGCGTCAGAGTTTGGGGAATTGATTGCGATGAAGGCCACCATCGAACGCGCGAAGCTGCTGCGTTGTCTCTCTCACGTGCAGTCCGTGGTGGAGCGGCGGAACACCATTCCGATCCTCTCCAACGTGCTGATCGAGGCGGACGAGGGCGGCCATGTAAAGGTCATGGCGACAGACCTTGACCTGCAGGTTGTCGAAAGCCTGGAAGCCAACAGCGTGGAAAGCGGCGGGGCGATCACCGTCTCCGCGCACCTGCTGTTCGACATTGCCCGCAAGCTGCCCGACGGCAGCGAGGTTTCGCTGGAGACCGCCGACAACCGCATGACCATCAAGGCCGGGCGCAGCCGCTTCTCGCTGCCCACCCTGCCGCGTGACGATTTCCCGGTGATCGTGGAAGGCGACCTGCCGACCAGTTTCGAACTGCCCGCCGCCACGCTGGCCGAACTGATCGACCGCACCCGCTTCGCCATCTCCACCGAGGAGACGCGTTATTACCTGAACGGCATCTTCTTCCACGTGGCGGACGAGGATGGCGGCGTACTGAAGGCCGCAGCCACCGACGGCCACCGTCTGGCCCGCTTCACCCTGTCGCGCCCTGCCGGGGCCGAAGGCATGCCCGACGTGATCGTGCCGCGCAAAGCTGTGGCCGAGCTGCGCAAGCTGCTGGAAGAGGCGATGGAAGGCAATGTCGAGATCGACCTGTCGCCGTCGAAGATCCGCTTCACGCTGGGCGGCGAGGGCGGGGTGGTCCTCACCAGCAAGCTGATCGACGGCACCTTCCCCGACTACAGCCGGGTGATCCCCACGGGCAATGACAAGTTGCTGAAAGTCGACCCGAAATCACTGTTTTCCGGTGTTGACCGCGTGGCTACCATCGCCACCGAAAAGACCCGCGCGGTGAAGATGGGGCTGGAGGGCGACAAGGTGACGCTGACAGTCACCAGCCCGGACAACGGCAACGCGGTGGAAGAAGTCTCCGCCCAGTACGCATCGGAACCGATGGAGATCGGCTTCAACGCCGGCTACCTGAAGGACATCCTCCACCAGATCGACGCCGACAGCGTGGAAATGCACTTCGCCGATGCCGGCGCCCCCACGCTGATCCGCAAGGACGAGGGCAGTCCGGCGCTATATGTGCTGATGCCGATGCGGGTGTAACCGCCACAAGAAAGAGGGAGATGAACGATGGGTCAGCTGGAACTCACGCTGCTGATCCTCGCGCTTTTCCTGTTCTTTTTCAGCGCGCTGTGGTTGGGTATCACCATCTTGCTGGTACGCTTGTCTGGCTGGGAAAAGCTTGTCGAACGCTATCCTGACAAGGACGACATCGCGCGCGCCACCCTGCGCTGGCAGACCGGTGCAGTCGGGCGCGGGCCGATCACTGGCGTCAGCTTCCGCAACGCGCTGAACTTCGCCATCTGTGCGCGCGGGCTCCGCGTGAGCATCGTGTAACTGCTCGCCCCGTTCGCCACGCCGATCTTCGTGCCATGGGACAAGATCACCACGAAGGAGCGCCAGGTGCTGGCTTTCACCATGTGGGACCTGCATTTCGCCGGTCCCGTGGAATTGCGGCTGATGGTGATCAGGCGCACGGGTGAGAAACTGGTCGAACGCAGCGATGACGCGTTGCAACCTACAGCCTAGTTCGCCGCCCTTATCATCGCCTCGATATCGACGAATTTCTCGCGCGGGGCGCCTTCGCGGGCGGCCTTGGCTTCTGCTTCCTCGATCTTCTTCCAGTCGCGGAAGGTGACCACTTCCAGCCCCTTTTCGGCGGCCAGCGCGTCGAGGCCTTCGCGCCCCTGCCTGCCGCCCCGGCCCAGGGAACCGTTGGCGATGTCCTCCACGATCTTGTCGACCACGCCGAAGCCGTCGGGCTTGTTGGTGCCGATCGTGCCCGATGGCCCGCGCCGGGCCCAGCCGACGCAATAGAGGCCCGGCAGGATCCGTCCGTCGTCATTGGCGAAGCGGCCCGCGCGTTCGTCAAACGGCACGCCGGGGATGGGCACGCTGCGATAGCCGATGCAGCTGACGACAAGATCGGCCGGGAAGCGGCGCACTTCACCCGTACCCACCGCACGGCCTTTCACTACTTCGGTGCGCTCGACCTCGATTCCCTCTACCTTTCCATTTCCGATCAGGGCCTTGGGCCTGACCATGAAGGCAAATTCGAGCGCGATGCGTTTCTCCGCGCGGATATGTTCGGGCGTGGCAGCGAATTCGCGCAGCACGGAGACAGACTTGCGCAGGCCGGGTTCGAGGAAGGCGTCCTCTTCCGGGTCGGGCAGGTCATCCTTGTCGACATGCGGTGCGGCGTTTTCGAGGCGACCGAGCTCGCCCAGTTCCTTGGGCGTCATCATGATCTGGTGCGGCCCGCGTCGGCCCAGCAGGATCACCCGTTCGATCTTGCTGGCACACAGCGCCTCAAGCGCGTGGCTGACGATATCCGACCCGTCGAACTCGCAGTCCTTCTTCGCCAGCAGCCGGGCGACGTCGAGCGCCACGTTGCCCATGCCGATCACCACGGCGGTGCTACCGGACAGGTCCGGGTCGAGACCGGCAAATTGCGGGTGGCCGTTGTACCAGCCGACGAAGGCAGCACTGCCGAAGACGTTGCCCAGGTCCTCTCCCGGAATGCCGAGATCGCGGTCGGAGGGTGCGCCGGTGGCCAGCACGACCGCGTCGTATAGCTCCTGCAGCTCGGCGATCGACACATCCTCGCCAACCGCGACATTGCCGACGAAGCGGACATTCTCGGTCAGCGCGGTTTTCTCGTAGCGGCGCGAAACGCCCTTGATCGATTGGTGGTCGGGCGCGACACCAGTGCGGATCAGGCCGTAAGGCACTGGTAACTTGTCGAAAATATCGACGCGTACGTCCTCGCCGAACTGTTTCTGGGCAGCCTCTGCGGTATAGTATCCCGCTGGCCCCGAGCCGATGATCGCAATGTGCCGCATCTGCCTGTTCCCCCGAATAGCCTTCCGCGCCCCATGTGTTTTGTAGCGCATTAACCGCGTCCGGCAATGCATGCGGCTCACTCATGCCCGGAGAATTGGTTGGCATTTCCTGCGCGCGAATTAACCCTTCTTCAAAGGGGTTTATGGCACGGGGCCGACATGGAACGTTCCGCAGGAAGTGCCATTCAACGGGTCAGGAAAGCCGCTGCGTCTGAGCAGGCGGGTTTTGACGCGCCTGGAAAAGGCAAATCCATGCCTGCGAAGGCCCGGCAAGCTGCCCCGGCAACACCCGAGGATAAACCCCAGGTGGAAGAACGGCGCACGCAGGAGCGACGCAAGGCTTCGCGGCCTGCAACCACTCGCCCGCCGGAGCACGTGCTGCTTTCGCGCCAGTACTTCCCCCGGTCCTGGCCGTTCCTGCCGCTGACGGTATTCCTCTGCGCGATCGGTTGCGCACTGGTGGCGAGCGAGCCCCTGCCCCTGGAGTCAGCTCTTGCGCTGGCGGCCTCCGTCATCCTGATGCTGCTGGTGCGGTTCATCTATGACCTGGTGATCACGCGTTCGCATATGGCGCGTGCTGGCGGCCTGGTGGTTGCTGTCGTCCTGCCCCTGACGCTGTCGGGGTATGCCCTGACGCATTGGGTCAGCGAAGGCGGTATTCCGTCGATCTATTCCGGGGCCAGCGCAGCGGCGATCTTCACCATTGCCGCGATCTACCTGCGCCGCAACCCGATGGCGATCGTGGCGGCACAGGTCGGCATCTATGCGCCGATGTTCCTGAACCACGATGTCGCCTACGGCGTGCTTGGCTTTACGACGGCCCTTGCGCTGGCGCTCTATGTCGGCAGGCAGCAGACGCAGGAGCAGAAGCGCGAAGAGAAAGCGCGCGCCGCGCAGGAGCGCATCAACACCCGCGCGCAGGACATTCTCACCGACTATGAAGAGACCGGGCAGGGCTGGTTCTGGGAAACCGATCGCCGGGCGCTGCTCACCTATGTCTCGGCTCCCGTGGCGGAGGCGCTGAAGCTGAAGCCGCACAAGCTGATCGGCCAGCCGCTGACCCGCCTGTTCGACCTTGCCGATACCGGGGAAGAAGGCGAGCGCACGCTGATGTTCCACCTCTCCGCACGGTCCTCATTCAGCGAGCTTTCGGTGCGGGCTGCGATTGTCGACGAAGAGCGCTGGTGGTCGATCTCCGGGCGTCCGTTGTACGATCATTTCGACAATTTCATCGGCTTCCGTGGCTCGGGCACCGACCTGACCGAGCGCAAGCGCAGCCAGGAACATGCGACGCGTCTGGCGCGCTACGATTCGCTCACCGGGCTCGCCAACCGCTTCCAGATGAGCCAGGCGCTGGAGAAGATCCTGTCGGCTCCGCAGATTTCCAATCGCAGCTGTGCGGTGTTCCTGCTCGATCTCGATCGCTTCAAGCAGGTCAATGATACAATGGGCCACCCCGCCGGCGATGCGCTGCTGAAGCAGGTTTCGCAGCGGTTGCAGCGCGCGGTGGGCAAGATGGGCCAGGTCGGCCGGCTGGGCGGCGACGAGTTCAAGGTCATCATCCCCACGCGAGTGCAGCGCGAGAAGCTCGCGGAACTGGGTCGTGAGATCATCAATTCGCTGTCGCAGCCCTATTCGATCGAGGGACAGCGGGTCATCATCGGCGCGTCGGTGGGGATCGCCATTGCCCCTGACGACGGGGCGACCAGCGAGGAAATCATCCGCAATGCCGACCTTGCGCTCTATGCCGCCAAAGATGGCGGGCGCGGGCGCTATCATTTCTATTCGCAAGACCTGCACGCCGACGCCGAAGCGCGCTCGCAGATGGAAGAAGACCTGCGCGACGCCCTGAGCCAGGGGCAGCTGGAAATGCACTACCAGCCGGTGGTGGCCACCAGCAACGAATGCATCGGCGGGTTCGAGGCATTGATGCGCTGGCATCACCCGGTGAAGGGCTGGATCACGCCGCAGCGCTTCATCGAAAGTGCCGAGGACACCGGCATGATCCAGCAACTGGGCGAATGGGCCTTGCGCCAGGCTTGCGAGCAGCTGGCACAGTGGCCGGATGAGATCCGCGTGGCGGTGAATGTCTCGCCGCTGCAGTTCGCCAATCCGCAGCTGCCCAAGATCGTGGCCAACGCCATTGCCCAGTCGGGCATCAGGGCCGCGCAACTGGAACTGGAGATCACCGAGACGGTTTTCCTGCAGGATAGTGCCAGCACCGATGCCATGTTTACCGCTCTTAAGAACCTGGGCGTACGGCTGGCGCTCGACGATTTCGGCACCGGCTATTCCTCGCTCGGCTATCTGAAGAAGGCGCCGTTCGACAAGATCAAGATCGACAAGAGCTTCATCCGCGGAATTACCGAGGAAGGCAGCCGCAATGCGGCCATCATCGCCTCTATCACCAGTCTGGCGCATTCTCTGGGCATGGAAACCACGGCCGAGGGCGTGGAAACGATGGACGAGCTGGATCTGGTGCGAATGCACGGGTGCAGCCACGTACAGGGCTTCATCTATGAACGACCGCTGACCGCCGAGCAGGCGACTGAACGCCTGGCTGCCGGGCTGGAAGCCGTCGCGCGCGGACCACGCTGCAGCCGCGCCCCGCGCCAGACCATGCTGCGTAAGGTAGTGCTGGATCACAACGGCCACCTCTACAACGGCACCATCCGCAACATTTCCACCACCGGGGCGATGATCGAGGGGCTGTGGAACGTGCCCGTCGGCACGATCTTCAAGGTGCAGATCGCGCAGGCGCATTCGGTCACCTGCACCACCCGCTGGAGCGAGGAGGATCGCATGGGCGTGGAATTCGCCAATGCCCTGACGCGCGATGCATCGGGCCGCATTGCCGCCATCCAGGGGGCTGCGCCGCACCAAATTGGCAAGAAAGCACTGCAGAAGGCCAGCTGAATCAATACCTCAGGGTAGTACCTTAGCACTTTGGTAAGGCTGAACGTTTACGACAATCAGATTGGCGCGGGTGCGTTTCGTCCGAGGGCGCGATGCACCGGAAAGGGAGCATTAAGCCTTGGGCGTACGCGGAATCTGGAAAGGGTTTGGCGGCAATGATGCCAATCCCGTCCGCGTGCCCGACGCAGAAGCGGCTGCCGCGCGGGTGCCTGTTGCCAGCGATCGCGAACGGCTGGAAATGCTCGACAGTTTCGAGCGCAGCGATCTCGCCTGGTTCTGGGCGAGCGATGCCAATGGCCATTTCACCTATCTTTCGGGCAAGGCGCTCAGCCAGTTCGACGCGCAGCGCCCGGTGATCGGCGAACCCGTTGCCGACGTGGTGCAGGCCATGCACCTGGAAGAGGACCGGCAGGAGACAAAGCCCATCTCCTACCTGCTCAGCGCGCGCTCAAGCTTCACCGAACTGGTGGTATGTCTGAAGGGCGAGGAGAACACCGAGGGTGGCCGCAAATGGTGGTCGCTCACCGGTCGTCCCCAGTTCGACAAGCACCAGAACTTCGTCGGTTATCGCGGGATCGTGAAGGATATCACCGCGACCTACGAGGAAAAGCGCAAGACCAGCCGCATGGCGGCCTTCGATGCGCTGACCGGGCTTTCCAACCGCCATCGGATGACGCAGCGCCTCACCGCGGCGCTCAACGCCTACAAGGTGGAAAAGCGCAGCTGCGCGCTCATCATGCTCGACCTCGATCGGTTCAAGCAGGTGAATGATACATTGGGCCACCCCGCAGGTGACGAACTGCTGCGCCAGGTAAGCCAGCGGTTGCAGCGGGTGGCTCCGGCAGGGGCCGAGATCGGCCGGATCGGCGGGGACGAGTTTCAGCTGATCGTGCCTGACCTGGATGATCGCGGGAAACTGGGCGACAGCGCCAACCGCATGATCCAGATGATTTCGCAGCCCTATTCGATCGAAGGCAGCCGCGCGATCATCGGCACCTCGGTGGGCATTGCCGTGGCGCCCTATGATGGTTTGGAACCGGCGGAGCTGGTGAAGGCGGCTGACCTTGCTCTATATGCAGCCAAGGGTGGCGGACGCGGTCAGTTCCGCTTCTATTCCAACGACCTGAAGGAGCACGCGGAGGACCGCCGCGAAATCGAGGAAGACCTGCGCGATGCCATCGCGCACGAAGAGCTGGTCATGCACTATCAGCCGCAGGTCTGCGCCAAGGGTCATGACGTGCGTGGATTCGAGGCGCTGATGCGCTGGGAACATCCCGAGCATGGCCCGATTTCGCCTGCAACCTTCATTCCCATCGCCGAAGACAGCAACCTGATAGACCAGCTGGGAACATGGGCGCTGAAGCAGGCTTGCACGGATGCCGCCGAGTGGCCCGGAGACCTGCCGGTCTCGGTCAATGTCTCAGCGCGCCAGTTCCTGAACGAGGACCTGCCAGACATCGTGCACAAGGCGCTGAAGGACTCCGGTCTGCCACCCTCGCTGCTGGAGCTGGAGATTACCGAAAGCGTGTTCATGGGCGATATCGGCAGCGCCGAGGCGATGTTCGCCAAGCTGCGCAAGCTGGGGGTGAAGCTGGCGCTCGACGATTTCGGCACCGGCTATTCCTCGCTCGCCTACCTGAGGCAGGCGCCCTTCAGCAAGATCAAGATCGACCAGAGCTTCGTTCGTGGCTGCGCGGAAGAATCCAATTCCGGCCTCGCCATCATCAAGGCGATTGCCGATCTTGCCCGAGCGATGAAGATGACCACCACGGCCGAAGGCGTGGAAGCCATGGACGAGCTGGCAACGATCGGCAGGCTCGACATCGACCTGGTGCAGGGGTTCATCTTCTCGCGCGCAGTGTCGCAGGCGGAAGTGATGGCCAAGCTCCAATCCGGCGAACTGCGCTACGAAGCCGTGGGCCCGGCCAAGCACCGGGCCAAGCGGCGCACGCTGTTCCGCCGCATCGGCGTGGTGCATGAAGACCATCACTACGTCGCAATGCTGCGCGACTTGTCGCGCTCCGGGGCGAAGATCGAGGGCCTGCTGGATGTGCCGATCGGCACCGAACTGGTGATCGACCTTGGCGAAGGGCAGATCGTGGTGGGCAAGGTGCGCCGTTCGCAGGATGCGACGCAGGGCATCGAATTCGAGGTGCCGCTGGTGTCCGACGGAGCCGGGGGGCTGTGCACGCGGCACCGCGTTTCGCCCTACATGCTGGCCGCTGTCGGCATGCCGTTGCAGGCCTTGCCCAGCGGCACGCATCTGGCCGCGCAAGCAGCGGGCAGCGGCACGTCCAATAGCCGTCCTCGCTTCATGCAGGTCGATGTCCACGGCGGCGCCTCGCGCGCAGGCTAGGCAGCCTGCACATTCCGGCTGACACGGGGCAACGGCGAGGCTAAAGGCGCGCCATGACCGACCTCGCGCATATCCGTAACTTCAGCATCATCGCCCATATCGACCACGGCAAGTCCACGCTGGCGGATCGCCTGATCCAGCATTGCGGCGGGCTGACCGAGCGCGAGATGTCCGAGCAGGTGCTCGACAACATGGATATCGAGCGTGAACGCGGCATCACCATCAAGGCGCAGACCGTGCGGCTGAACTACACCGCAAAGGACGGCGAGACCTACGAGCTGAACCTGATGGACACGCCGGGCCACGTCGACTTTGCCTACGAAGTGTCGCGCAGCCTGGCGGCCTGCGAAGGCGCGCTGCTGGTTGTGGACGCGGCGCAAGGCGTGGAAGCGCAGACGCTGGCCAACGTCTACCAGTCGATCGAGCATGACCACGAAATCGTGCCGGTCATCAACAAGATCGACCTGCCAGCCGCCGAGCCGGAAAAGGTCAAGGCCGAGATCGAGGACATCATCGGCCTCGATGCCAGCGAGGCGGTGTTGACCAGCGCCAAGTCCGGCATCGGCATCGAGGACGTGCTCGAAGCCGTCGTCGCCAAGATCCCGCCGCCCAAGGGCGAACGCGATGCCCCGCTGAAGGCCATGCTGGTCGATAGCTGGTACGATCCCTATCTCGGCGTGGTCATCCTGGTGCGGGTGATCGACGGGGTCATCAGGAAGGGCCTCGAGGTCAAGTTCATGCAGGGCGGCACGCAGCACCTGGTAGACCGCGTCGGCTGCTTTGGCCCCAAGCGCACCGACCTGCCCGAGATCGGCCCCGGCGAAATCGGCTTCATCACCGCGCAGATCAAGGAAGTCGAACAGGCCCGCGTGGGTGACACCATCACCACGGTAAAGAACGGCGCCACCAAGGCGCTGCCCGGCTACAAGGAAGTGCAGCCGGTGGTGTTCTGCGGCCTGTTCCCGGTGGACGCGGCGGATTTCGAGAAGCTGCGCGAGTCCATCGGCAAACTGCGCCTCAACGACGCGTCGTTCTCCTACGAGATGGAATCGAGCGCTGCGCTGGGCTTCGGCTTCCGCGCCGGCTTTCTCGGTCTGCTGCACCTGGAAATCATCCAGGAACGGTTGAGCCGCGAATACGATCTGGACCTGATCACCACAGCGCCAAGCGTGGTTTACCGTGTGCACCTGGCGCATACGAAGAACGAGGATGCGCAGACCATCGACATCCACAATCCCGCCGATTGGCCGGATGTGAACCGCATCGACATGATCGAGGAGCCGTGGATCAAGGCCACGATCTACACGCCCGACGAATACCTCGGCGCGATCCTGAAGCTGTGCCAGGACCGCCGCGGCATCCAGACCGACCTTACCTATGTCGGCGGCCGCGCGCAGGTGACTTACGAACTGCCGCTGAACGAAGTGGTGTTCGACTTCTACGACCGCCTGAAATCGATCAGCCGCGGCTATGCCAGCTTCGACTACGAACAGATCGGCCTGCGCGAGGGCGACCTGGTGAAAATGAACATCCTGGTGAACGCCGAGCCGGTCGACGCGCTATCGTTGATCGTCCACCGCAATGTGGCGGAAGAACGTGGGCGCGGCATGTGCGAACGCCTGAAGGAACTGATTCCGCGCCACCTGTTCAAGATCCCGATCCAGGCCGCCATCGGCGGCAAGATCATCGCCCGCGAAACCATCCCCGCCCTGCGCAAGGACGTGACCGCCAAATGCTACGGCGGCGACATCACGCGCAAGAAGAAGCTGTTGGAAAAGCAGAAAAAGGGGAAGGCAAGGATGCGCGAATATGGGAACGTGAGTATTCCGCAGGAGGCGTTTATCGCGGCGCTGCGGATGGGGGAGGAGTGAAGCCCCGCGCCTAGCGCAGGCGATTGCGTAGCAATCGTCAAGCTAGAAGCGAGAGGCTGTAACTCCGGCCAGCGGGTCGCGCCTGTGCGACCCGACTGACGTCACGCGGCGCATGGAGCGTTGGCCAAGCAAACGCGGAACGGCGCGTGGCGGCTTGCGACGTTTGAGGATGCGGGAGCGCCCGAAGGGCGGCCTGTCCCTGCGAAGGCCGGGGGGAATATGAGCGTTCCGTAGGAGGCCTTTATCGCGGCGCTGCAGATGGGGGAAGAGAGGCCCTCATTTGAAAGTCCTCAAGTAAATATGGGGGCGCAGGCCATTTAAACTAAGCATTACACTCCTAAGCGTGCCGGGTCTCTTAGCGGCCACTGTCTTGGATGCCGTCAAAAATCGGGGAAAAACCCCATTTCATTGGGGAAAGCTCTGCGTCTGGCACTTGCGTGAAGCGAGTGCCAGTGCGAATCAATGGAATTGACTGAAAGTGGGAGGTCAGGATTGGCGCCTGACCCCCCTTTCAACCACCGAAACCTGAGCGGTTGTGGTGGAGGTCGTTTCCGTGGTGGAAACCTCGCGTGTATGATCGCGTGGGGCCGGACCCGTCAAGCAACCGCTCTAAATTGCCATTGGTTTTGGGAACACACTGTCAACAGTGTTTTCCACAGCCGAAGAGCAAGATTAAGGCGAGTTTAAAAAAATGGCGTTGGAAAACATTCACCTCCGCAAACTGCTGATGCTTTTCTTTTCGGACGAGCAAAGGCGCCGATCCGCTTTGCGCGCGGATATCCGAGAAGATTTGCGTCGGGAAGCTGGAGCATCTGGGGGCGGAGGCGACTTCTATTCGCCATTCTGGGCGGATGCGAAAGCCCATGTCTTCGGCAATGCCGATCTAAGAAAAGCAACAGATTTGCGTATCGGGGCTAACGCGCGCCGTCTCAATCTCTACCCACAATTGCGCGACGGCTTTCTTGATTGGTGGGATGAAAAGCGGCGGTGGACCAATTTGCCGCTTATGCCTGGTCGCAAGCTGAAAGCGCGTTTCGCATTTCCCGGCCTAGATGCAGTCGTAAAAATCGATAACATTCTCACCGTTGTAGACGGCAATGGCGCTGAACATATAGTTTACTCATATTTCTCGCCACGGCCTGCGGTAACTGAAGCATCGGCACGGTTGGGACTATGGCTCTTGGGAGAGGCTTTCCCGAATGTGCCTCAAGAAGAACTGAGAATCCTTGATATAATTAGAGGAACAACTTTTTCGACAGATCGCACAACACTAGTGGGTGATGAAGAAGCTGAGTTTGAATCTCGTTATGCTCGCCTCATTCGCGAGCGCGATATACTCCGCCAAGAATATGATTAGGTGACTGGTATGATCGTAGAGGATACCAATTGGCCGGCCCGCCGCTCTGGGTGGACCAAAAAGGCCCAGGATGCACGGACGCCGGGCGACATTGACTATGCACGCGTCATTCATTCAGCTTCATTTCGACGCCTTCAGGGCAAGACACAAATTCTCAACCTGGGCGACAGCGACTTCTATCGCACCCGCCTGACTCATTCGCTGGAAGTGGCGCAGATTGCAGGCGGCATAGGTGCCCAGCTCTGCCAAAACTTTCCGGATCATCATGCTATCGACTTCATACCGGATCGCAGCATGCTGCAAGCCATCGCCTGTACCCATGACCTTGGGCATCCACCGTTCGGTCATGGCGGAGAGGTCGCGCTGAACTACTGCATGCGCAAGAACGGCGGCTTTGAAGGCAATGGCCAGACTCTGCGTATTCTCTCGAAGCTGGAGAAATTTTCGGAAGGGGATGGTGCCGATCTCTGCCGCGAGGCACTCCTTGGCGTATTGAAATATCCGGTGGCTTTTAGCGCAGTCGCAAATCCGGATATCATTCCGCGAATGCTACCGGACACGAGTGGCACGCCGCTTCTGGATCGCGCAGCTTCAAGGCCGCCAAAGTGCTACATGGACGGAGAAGCGGACGTGGTGGAATGGTTGCTTGAGCCTCTCTCTGAAACCGACAGAGAGGCTTTCCAATCCTTCGATATGAAGGAAGGCAAGCATGGCAAGGCTCGCCACAAGTCCTTTGCGTGCAGTATAATGGACTTAGCTGACGATATCAGCTTCGGCATCCATGACATGGAAGACGCATTGGCGCTCCAACTAGTCGATCAAGATGGGTTTCGACGACACGTAACTCCGAAGAAGTGCGAGGGGTTGCTCGATTATCTGAACAGTCACTACGCCGGAAAGTACGGCAATGACGTCTACGGCGGATTGGTCGAACGGATTTTCGCGGACGGAGCCGAACGGAAACACCAGATCAATCGCATCTTGAATTTCGTCATTCCCAGCGTGGAAATTGTCGAATTGCCGGAATTTGAGGAGCCGCGCCTGCGATATCGCGCGCGATTGCCCGAACCAGTGGCGCAGTTTGTGGAGGCAGTGAAGGATTTCATTCGCGAAGAAGTGATCTTCAGCCCGGGCGTTCAGCATCTGGAATTCAAGGGCCAGATGATGGTCATCTCTGTCTTCGAAGTCCTGAAGTCTGATCCGAAAAGCTTCTTACCCGCAGACATCTTTCAAAAATACCAAGGAAGCGATGATCCACTACGCGACATTTGCGACTATGTTGCTGGCATGACAGATACCTATCTTCTGAAGACTTACGAGCGCCTCTTCTCCCCCAGAATTGGTTCGGTCTTCGACAAGCTCTGAGCGCGACTACGGTTGGCTAGATTTACCCCCTCCGGCCAAAGCACCTCCACCCCCTCAGCCTTCAAGAACCCCCGATGCACCCGCACCTGGCCGGGCCGCTCACGCTTTGCCATCGTCGTCCTCCGCGCCGTCCTCGTTACCGCGCACAATCTCCCACCCATCGTCCACCGCGCGCACCGAGTGGTCGGGTAGGCGTTTCAGCATCTCCGGCGAGGGCATGGGCACTTGCCAGTCGTCCTCGGCCTGCGGCGCTTGCGAGCCTGCGTCCAGGTTCAGCGGGTGGTCCGGGTCGGTCCACCATTCGTAGCCACTGGCCTTGTCCTCGGCTTCCAGCGCCTTGAACGCGTCCCACGCGGCGCGGGTGCGGGGGCTTAGGGTGCTCAGCCAGTGCTCCTCGGCCTTGTCGAAGCGGGTGGCCAGCGCCTCCACCGTGTCCTCGGTCTCCTGCTGCATCAGCGCGGCGCGTTCGGCTTCCCATTCGGCGCGCCATTGTTTCTTCAGCAGCTTCAACTGGAACTTGTCCGATCCGTTCAGCGCCCTGGCTCCGCCGCCGGTGGCAAAGCGTTCGGGCGCGCGGGCGCGCAGCATGAACATCAGCAGCTGGTCGTTATAGACGCGGCGCGTGCCGACGAACTCGCCATAGGCGAACACGGGCTGCTCCACGCCGTTCAGCGCGCGGTCCATCGCCACGTCCTCGATCCGCTGCACGCCGATATCGAGGGCAGCCTCCCACGCCTTGCGAAATTGCTCCGCACCGGGCTGGCGGCGCAGGACATAGGCGCTTTCGGGGGTGAGGCCGACGGAGCATGCGGCGCTTTTCACGCTGCCGGTATCGGCCAGCGCCTCCACGAACAATCGCTGGCGTTCAGGCGTCCAACCGTTGTGCCGCTGTTTCTTGCGCGGGACGGGGGTGAACGCGGGCAGCGTGGCGGCGCGGGCGCTGGTGGGCTGCTGCGGGTCGGTGGTGTCAGGCGTGGTGTTGCGGCGGGGCATGGGGGAGGGTGTCCCCCAGTGGCGCCCCTGTAGGAAACACCCTCAATTCACTGCCGAGTATTCCTCTTCGACGTAGCCGAAGGTGTTGTCGATCTCGTTGCCCAACGCTTCGAAGCCGCTCACCATCGCCACCGCGATCAGCGAGGCGAGAAAGCCGTATTCGATGCCGGTGGCACCGGTTTCGTCCGTGTAAAGGGCCTTGATTACGGCCATGTCCAGTCTCCAATTCCTATCGCGCCGGATGGCGCATGCGGCGGTCCCCACTGCCACTGATGCAGTATGGAAACGCGCGGTTAGCGTCGTGCTGCGGAAATGGGTTTCCGAGCGTCGTTAAGGCGATCTTGAGGATGACGCGCGGCAGCTCACGCTGGTTTGCGCGCGGAGACGAGCGAATAATAGCCCCCGCCAGAGCGGCAGGCGCGCACGTCCTCGAAGCCGGCGGCCTCCAGCAGGTTGCGGAATTCGGGCAGGGAATACTGTTTGCCCAGCGTGCCCAGAAGCATCATCAGGCTGAAGCTGGCAGCGGGCCAAGGGCCGGTGCCATCGTCGTCCATCAGGATCTCGTGCAGGAAGATGCGCCCGCCCGGCGCCAGGGCCTTGAACGATTTCTCGGCGAGGATGGCATTGGTCTCTTCCGACCAGTCATGGAAGATGTTGGCAAAGAAGTGGGCGTCGTGTCCGGTGGGCCAGTCCTGCTCGAACATGTTCAGGCCGCAGCTGGAGATGCGGTCCGCAAGGCCAGCGGCATCAACGTGGTTCTGCGCTTCCGCCACCATTTCCTTCAGGTCCAGCAGGGCAACCTCCATCTGCGGGTTGGCGCGGGCGAATTCTATGCCGTAGACGCCTGAACCGCAGCCGACATCCAGCAGGCTACTGACTTCACCAAAAACCGGCTGCACCGCCACTCCGCGCGCCGGGCCCATCGAGTGGGCGTGCATGAAATCGGATATCCGTTTCGCCACCTCGGCGCTCATCGTGCCGCGTTCCCATTCGGGGCCGCCTGCCACCTTGTTTGCCGGACGCACGCCGGTGCGCACCATGGCGATCAGGTCGGCATGGATGGGAATGGTTTCGCGGAAGCGGAACAGGAAACCGCCCCAATAGCCTTCTGCCTGCGGGTGCAGCCACATGCGCGCAGGGGGCGTTGCCGACCAGCGACTGTCGCGCTTTTCGACCATGCCGAGCGATGCCAGCGCGCCCATCAGGATGCCGAGGGCGCGTTCATTTACAGCGAGGGTCGATGCCAGATCGGCGGTCGTCATCGCCTGGTCGCCGACGTGTTCGAAGATGCCCAGTTCGTCTGCCACGGTGACGGCGGGCAGGGTGAACTGCGATTCCCAGATATCCCAGATTGGGCGATCGTCAGTGCCCGGCGGCAGTGGTCCCATGATGTCTCTCCCTTCCATCCCGGCGCGAAGCTTGCCCGCTGCGGGCTCCTCATGGCATGACGATAACGATCGTTAGATACGACGGGAAGAGGAAAGCCATGGCCAGTATTGCACACGCCGATATCGAGGATCGGGCGCGGCAGGTGCGCGCGATGATGCGCTATGTCGATGAAGGTGATTTCGTAACCCGGCGCTATGTCAGCCAGGGCAAGGAGATCAACACGGGCACCTATTCCGATCACGAGGTGGTGATCCGCGATGGCATGCCGCTGCGCGACCACTTCACGCTCGACACCCATGGCTTCATGATCGCGCGCTGCCCCAGCGCCGTCACCGACTTCCATGACAAGGAGCAGGTGGAGCGCCTGTACGAGCGCGAGGTGGAGGCAGACGTGATCCGGCTTACAGGCGCGGACAAGTGCGCCGCGCGCGGCTGGATGCTGCGGACCAGCGCCGACCTGTCGGACCATGCGGCGAAGAAGGCCGAGGGCTATACCCACCACGGGGGATTGCAGCCACCGGCGGGCGAGGCCCACGTCGATGTCAGCACCGGCACGGCAGAGCGCATGGCGCGCGCCACATACGAACAGTTCTTTCCCGACGGGCCGGGCTTCAGGCGCTTCCTCATCACCAGCCACTGGCGCACCTTTTCGCCGCCGCCGCAGGACGTGCCGCTGGCGCTGTGCGACGGGCGCACCAGTTTCGGTGGTCAGGAGAAGGACAACACCATGCTGATCGTCGATGAATTTCCGCAAGGCGATGCGCTGACCGCGCCGGTGCCCGGCGAAGACCAGATGATGGCGGCAACGATCTTCTCCTACCACCCCTCGCACCGCTGGTGGTATTTCGCCGGGATGCAGCGCGACGACGTGCTGTTGTTCAAATTCCACGACAGCGACCACTCGCGGACCTGGCGCTGCCCGCATTCGGCCTTCATCGATAATTCCGCGCAAAATCCGCACGTTCGCGAAAGTATCGAATGCCGCAGCGTGGCTTTCTGGGAATAAAATTTCACAGCGAGCTCGGTCCACGCAACCGACCCCAATTCCATTAATGTCGCTAAAATGTCACACGAAACGCTTGCGTGTGAAACCTTTTCACAGGGGCGTTGTATGGCGCGCCGCAATCGTGTTTGAGGCACCTCAGGAAGGAGGGGTTTGGACGCCAGAAGCTGACCTATGGATAAAACCGGGCTGTTTCGGTGACTTTCCTTCCGATGAATTCTCCCTCTTACCAGGAGCATTTTAATGACTAACAAGATGATGAAGGCCTCGCTGCTGGCGAGCACCGTGATCGTCGGATCGCTTGTCGCGACCCCGGCTATCGCGCAGGACGAAGGGGCCTCGAACGACGATGGCATGATCCTCGTCACGGGTACGCGCATCCAGCGCCGTACCACCGAATCCGCCGCGCCTGTCGCGGTTGTGGACGCCGAAGAATTCAACCTCTCGGGTACGGTGAACGTCGAAAACGTCGTGAACCAGCTGCCGCAGGTTATTCCCGGCTTCACCTCGAACTCGAACAACCCCGGCACCGGTACCTCCACGCTGAACCTGCGTGGCCTGGGTTCGGCCCGCACCATGGTGCTGGTCAACGGTCGCCGCTGGATGTTCTACGATACCTCGCAGCAGGTCGACCTCAACACCATTCCGCAGTTCCTGCTGGAAACCGTCGACGTTGTGACCGGTGGTGCTTCGGCCGTGTACGGTTCGGACGCCATGTCGGGCGTTGTCAACTTCCGCCTGCGTCACGTTGACGGCGTGGAAGCTGGTGCCCAGTACTCGGTTACCGACCGTGGCGATGGCGACCGCTATCAGCTGTACGGTGCGATCGGCACCGAATTCTCCGACGGTCGTGGCCGTGCCACGGTGTTCGCCGAATACTACAACCGTGAAAGCGTGTTCCAGGGCGATCGCGCCTTCTCGAACTTCGCGCTGGGCGGTGAAAGCTTCGGCCTCAACATGTTGCAGTTCGGTTCGTCGACCGTGCCGCAGGGCCGCATGAACACGCCGGGTACGTCCATCATCAATGCTGCGGGCGACACTCTGCCGCTGGCCGCTGGCCTGACCATCGATGATGCGATCTTCGACACCCCGGGTGTTGCGCGCGCTCGCGCCGGTGACACTTACAACTACGCTCCGGTGAACTACCTGCAGATCCCGCAGGAACGTTACCTGCTGGGCGGTTATGCCGAATACGAAATCTTCGATGGCGTCGAAGCCTACACCGAAGTTTCCTTCGTCAACAACCGCGTCGCTACCGAGCTGGCCGCCACCCCGGTGACCGGCACGTTCAACCTTGATCTCGACACGGTGCAGCCGTTCTTCGACGCTGCTACCTTTGCTCAGCTGCAGCAGTTGGATGCCAACGAAGCCGCAGCCAGCGCCGCACGCGTTGCAAACGGCCTTTCGCCGCTGCCGACTGCGGAACTGGGCGTGGTCAGCACCTTCCTGCAGCGTCGTATGCTGGAAACCGGTCCGCGTAACAGCCTGGACGAGCGTAACGCATTCCGCGTTCTCGCCGGCCTGCGCGGTGAACTGGGCAGCTACGTGAACTGGGATGCATATTACATGTATGCCCGTACGCGTAACGCCAACGTCCAGGCGGGCAACATCTCGCGTTCGCTGTTCCAGGCCGGCCTCGACGGTACTGGCACCGCCATCAACATTTTCGGTCCGGGCACCCTGACCCAGGATATGGTTGATGCGGTCAGCATCCAGGCGCAGAACGGCGACATCTCGACTCTCGAAGTCGCGACCGCCAGCATGAACGGTACCTTCGGCGATTTCGCCATCGGTGGCGCCGATCCGATCGGTTTCGCTGTCGGTTACGAATACCGCTCCGTGGGCTCGCGTTTCATCCCCGACACCGCTCTGGCTTCGGGTGACGTGATCGGCTTCAACGCCGGTAGCCCGACCGACGGCAAGTACAGCGTGAACGAGGTCTTCGCCGAGCTGAACATTCCGATCCTTGGCCCCGACTCGGGCGTCGAGTACCTCGGAATCAACGGCGCTGCTCGTTACTCCGACTACTCGCTGGCCAACGTTGGCGGTGTGTGGACCTATGCCGCCGGCATCGAGTTCGCCCCGATCCCCGACGTGAAGTTCCGCGGTCAGTACCAGCGTGCGGTTCGCGCTCCGAACGTGGGCGAACTGTTCGGTGGCCAGGCCATCGGCTTCCCCGGTGCAACCGACCCGTGCGGTAGCGCCACCTTCCTCGCAGCCAACCCGGGTGCCGATGCAATCTGTATCGCTCACGGTGTGCCGCAGGCGAACCTGGGTAACTCCTCTGTCGTTCAGCTGAACGCGCAGATCCCGGCGCTGTTCGGCGGTAACCCCGGCCTGCAGGAAGAAACCTCGGACTCGTGGACCTTCGGTGTGGTGCTGCAGCCGCAGTTCGTTCCGGGCCTGACCATCACCGCTGACTACTTCGACATCGTGATCGAAGACACGATCTCGGTTGCCGGTGGTAGCCTGCAGGGTCTGATGAACCTGTGCTACGGCGACATCCAGGATGTCACCAGCCCGGCTTGTACGCCGTTTGCTGGCATCCGTAACAACGATGGTGCGATCACCGTGAACGCTCCGCCGCTCGTGTCGGGCGTGAACATCGCCGAACTCGGCGTGTCGGGTATCGACCTTCAGGTGAACTACGGCATGGACATGCCGTTCTCGCTGTTCACCGATGGCGGCGTTTCGGACCTGAACCTGTCGTTCCTCGGCACCTGGACCGAAAGCTCCTACTTCGTGCCGGTTCCCGCGCTCGCTCGTACGATCGAATGCGCCGGTGAATTCGGTGGTGAGTGCGGCGAGCCGACCCCGTCGTTCAAGTGGACCTCGCGTCTGAGCTGGGTGGACGGTCCGTTCACCATGTCGACGCGCTGGCGCCACCTGAGCTCGGTGCGTGACGATGACGACACCATCGACTACGCAGCGTTCAACGGTGTTGAAAACGTCAACGCCTACGACCTGATCGACCTGACGCTGGCCTATGACTACAACGACATGGTCACCTTCACGGTCGGTGTGCGTAACCTGTTCGACACTCTGCCGCAGACGCCGACGTTCGACGCTGCCGGCAACGTTACGTCGACCAACAACGGCACGCTGATTGGTGACAACCAGGAACAGGCCAACACCTATCCGTCGACCTACGACGTGCTGGGTCGCGACTGGTTCGCTTCGGTCGCCGTTCGCTTCTAAGCGAACCGACAGAGCGAGCTATCGCCTAGAAGGGGCGGGGGACCGAAAGGTCTCCCGCCCTTTTCTTTGTCTGAAGGAAAAGCGGCGTAGCGCGGCGGTGGCCCCGCGCTGGCGCGGTGCGCCTGTTGCCGGGAAGCGCCCTATTCGGGCTTGGCTAGGGCTAGAAAGGTGGCGAAGGGTGGATCGCCTGCCTTGTCGTGCAGCGGTTGGCTGGTGATCAATTCCAGCCCTTGGGCCGTCAGCACTTCGGCGATTGCTTCACCTGTGCCCGCTGCCCCGGCGGCCATCTCCAGTGAATCGATGCGGCCCAGTTCGTTCCGGGCCTGATCCACGATCTGCGCGATCACTGCCGCGGTGCGTGCTGGCGGCTCATTCCGCCCCAGGACAACCGTCTGGCGGATTGCCTCGGCGATCTCCCATGCGGCGGAAGTCTGCCCGAACCTGACAGCGCCCTGTGCTGGAGCCTGCTCGATCTCGGGCGGCACGGTGGCAATGCCCATTTGCCGCAGTTGCAGGCTGCGACTGGCCTTGCCGGGCAGGTCCTGTTCCTCGATTGCCCAGGCGATCTGCTCGCGCCGGCTGCAATTGTGCGCCACGATCGGGCTGTCCTGGCGATGGGTGATCATGCCGACCTGGCCCCCTTTTCGCAGGACGCGCCAGACTTCGGCGGCAGCCGCTTCCACATCGCCATATTCGAAGCCGAACTGGCTTGTGACGGCGGCGAAGGTCTCGTCTGGAAAAGGCAGGTCACGCATCAGCACGCCGGTGCGCACCTTGGCGCCCTTGGGTGGTGGGGGCAGCTCGCTCGCCTGGTCGATACCGACCGGTTTCAGGTCGCGCCGGGCATGCAACAGCTTTGCCATCACCCGTCCATCGCCCGTGGCGAGGTCCAGCACGCGGGCGCCGCGCGGCAGCTTCCGGGCGAAGTCGGTCCAGACTTCGGTCTGTGTCCGGTCAATCCCTTGCCAGGCATCGGGCAGGCAGCCACCTCGTGCAGAGCCGCTGGCATGCCCCTGGTCCCAAAAGGCGTCCCACGCCTTGCGGCTTTCCTTCTTCCTGCTCATGCCTGCGGACTATCAGCCACGGTGATGTCGATGGCAACCGTCATGCGCTGGCCATCCGCAAAGGGGCGCGTGCCGTGGTAGAGCGTGCTGGGGAACAGCGCGAGATGGCCCAGCTTGGGCTGCACCTGGTAAAGCGGTTCCAGGTCAAGGCCGAGATCGGGGGCAGGGCGGCCCAGTTCGATCCAGCCTTCGCGCGCCTCGCCTTGGCCAAGGTCGGCGGGCAGCACCAGGTAACTGGCAGACGATATCAGACCTTGCGGGTGCAGGTGCGCGGCGTGGTAATCGCCGCCGGCCGACAGGCGAACCGACCATGACCCGCTGATCCGCCACGGCGCGTCGCGATGGCGCAGCAGCGGGTGATCGGGATCAGCCGGGGGCAGGGCAGCGCGGTAGTTTTCCAGCGCCGCGCGCAGCGCCTCGTGCAGGTGCGCCAGCTCCGGCTCGGCACGGTCGAACAGGTTGCCGCGCGTCTGCGTGCCGCCGCGCAACGACTGGCCCAGCGGGAAGGCCGCCTCGTCGTGCAGGTGGTGCAGCAATGGCACCACTTCGGCCAGCACGGCATCGGCATCGGGCAGCTGTTGCAGCTGGACGAGGTTTTCCTGGGCATGCAGCCACTTGCTGCGCTCGTCCCCCGCAATACGCCAGCCAAGGCCACGCAGCGCCCAGGCAGAAATGTGGTCGGGGTCGATCTCCAGCACCCGCGCCAGCAGCGCATCGGCGCGGTCGAGCTGGTGCAGGTGCAGGCGGTGGCGGGCTTCCTGCAACCAGCGATCGGGCGTGTCGAGATCGAGCGCGGCATAGATCGCCTCCGCCCGATCATCCTGGCCCACGGCGCTGGCCTGCGCGGCCTCCAGCAGGGCCATGCCGGGATCGCCGGGTAGCCGCGCATGGGCAGCTGCGGCTACGGCGAGCGCTTCGTCGAACAGGTCATGGTTGTCCAGCACCTGCACATGCGCGCGTGCAACCGCGGGATCGCCGGGCAGCTTGCGTTCGGCTTCGGCGAAATGGCTGGCGAAATCGGCTTCGCCGGCTGCCAGCCGGATCTGTGCCAGCAGGCGCAAGGCGGCGATCCAGTGCGGGGCCTGTGCTACCAGCTGCTCGGCATAGCCGCGCGCGCGCTCGACCTCTCCGGCCGCTTCCAGCGCATGGGTCAACCCCAGCCATGCTTCGGGATCGGCCTGGTTGAGTGACAGGGCACGTTCGAACCGGGCGACGGCATCGCTCGCCCCGCGTTCCAGCGCCACGCGCGCGCGGCCATGCGCGGCCTTGGTACCTGCGGGGGCAAGCGCGAGGCTGCGATCGTACCACCGTTCCGCCTCCGCCAGATCGCCAACGCCGCGAGCTGAATTGGCGCGGACCGAGCAATAGCGCGCATCCTGCCTGCCTTGAGCTTCCAGCGGGGCAAGCGCCGCCAGCGCCTCGCGGTGCCGCTCCAGCGCGGCCAGTGCGATGGCCCGGTTGGTGACAAATTCGACCGATGTCGGGGCAAGCTCGGCCGCATGTGCGAAGTGCCTTTCGGCCGCCGAACAATCGCCTGCCTTCATCGCCATGTTGCCTGCGCTGTTGGCCAGCGCGGCATTGCCGGGATGCTCGGCCAGTGCGCTTTCAAGCAGCTGCACCGCGCCCGCCGAATCGCCAGCACTGGCCAGCGCCTGGGCCCGCGCGCGGTATTGCTCGGGCGACATGCTCACCGGTCGCGCAGCCAGCCGCTGATGGCATAGCGCCCGCGCGGGGCGAAAGGCGGCACGTAGGTGACGGCGTGGGCCTGCGGCACCCGGAACAGGTTCAGCGTGTTGAAACGCGGCATGAAGCCGGTCTCGATATTGCCGTCATCGTCATAGAACACCAGGTACCCGCCCCAGTCGGGATACCAGTCATCGATGGTCAGGTTCAGCACATAGGCAATGCGCCAGCCTTCCTCGACGTGGCTGTCGATATGCTTGCCCAGGAAGTGGTTGGGGCCATAGCAGCTGGCATGGCCATCGGCCTTGGCCAGTTCCGGGATGTCGGTGATCTCACGCATCAGGCCCAGGAAATCGGGCGCGTTGAGGTATTCGAGCAGCAGTTCGTGCGGGCCGCCCGGTTCCCATTGCTTCTGCAGTCCTTCCACCAGCGAATAGCGGTTGCAGCGAAAGGCATAGTCGCGAGAAGCGGCCGCGCGGTCTGTTTCCTTCACCAGTTCCACCACCTGCTGCCCGGTTGCAGGATCGCGCAGGTCCCTGCCGCGCCAGCTGTGCGGCTGGCCATGGGTGCCGGCCTGGATGGCCACGCCCCATTCGGTGCCGGCAATCATGATCTCGCGCAGCTCGCGCGCGGTTTCCTCTGTCAGGATATTCTCCACCTGCAGGCGCGTATCGGCGGCGAAGCGCTGTGCCAGCGCGGCGCGGTCGAGATTCGGATTTAGTTCGAAGAGGGCTTTGGCCATGTCCACAGGCTATAGAAAGCGTGGCATTCTTGCGCCAGTCCCGGTCGAAAAAAGAGACCCGCCGCGCGGCTTCCCTGAGGAGCCACACAGCGGGTCAGAACGATACCTTGCCTTTGGCGCCGCTTGGGCTTAGCCCCTTGCGCATCTTACCCTACGCGTGGGCTGAGGCCTGGTACCGGTTCGCTGTAGTAATCAGGCCGGGCTTCAGCCGCGCTGCTGCCGTTCGGCAACTGCGGCGATTTCCCGCTCGAAGTTCTTCACCGTTTCGCGATAGCAGCGCAGCGATTCATTGCTCGGCAGGACGTTGCCCGAGGTGCGGCGGTCGATGCCGCAAACCTGCTCGGCCGCGTTTTCCATGCGGCGTTCCAGCGCGCGCTGGCCTTCCTGCGTCGACAGGTCGAGATCGCTGTAGCGCACCGCAATGGTCGCGCCTTCGGCCTCGGCGGCGATCGCCGGGGTAACGATCAGGGTGCTGGCGGCGAGTGCGGCGGCCAGACCGGCTTTCATCGAGATAGTCATCATCTTCTTCCTCCTCCTTGGGTGCTCCGGCCCCGAATGAATTGGGGGGCTGGGCCGGAGCGATGACTGTGATGTAGGGGAGGGGCTGCGCCATGGCATTCGATGCTCGACCGGGTCTTGGCTGGCTTCGACAAACTCCGAGCGGCATCGACAATCGACCAACTGCGCCCGACCAATGTCGATCCACTTTCAGGCGCAACGATGCTGCGGCGGGGGAGCTGAGCGCGGCAACAATCGGCAAGTTGGCGACTTTGGCGGGTAAACGGGATCAGAAAGCGGCAAACAGCGCAGCACTTCACTTGGCGTTCAGCGCGAGGCTAGTTATAGGCAGCCCCATGAACGCGAAGCTTTCCATCCGTAGCGCGCTGCTGGGCGCCTCTTGTGCCATGCTTCTGGTCGGCTGTTCCAGCGGCCGCGATACTGGCGCTACCGACCTTGCCTATGTCGCGCGCGACGTCGAATCGCTCTACATGGCGGCCAAGGAACGGCTTGACCGTGGCGACTTGCAACTGGCCGCCGGTCTGTTCGACGAGGTGGAGCGCCAGCACCCCTATTCGCCGTGGGCCCGCCGCGCGCAGTTGATGAGCGCCTTCACCTATTATGCCGCGCGCGACTACACCCGCGCCATCCAGTCGGCTTCGCGCTTCCTCTCGATCCATCCGGGCAACCGCGATGCGCCCTATGCCTATTACCTGATCGCCATCAGCTATTACGAGCAGATCAGCGATGTGGAGCGTGACCAGGCGATTACCGAGCGCGCGCTGCAGGCCCTGACTGAAATCGTGCGCCGTTTCCCTGACAGCCCCTATGCTGACGATGCGCGGCTGAAGATCGACCTGGTGAACGACCACCTGGCGGGCAAGGAAATGGAAATCGGCCGATTCTATGAACGCACTGGCCAGTGGCTGGCCGCGCAGCTGCGCTTCCAGAACGTGATCGAGGATTACCAGACCACCAGCCACACCCCCGAAGCGCTCTATCGCCTGACGGAAACCAGCCTGGCGCTGGGCATCCATGAAGAGGCGATGCGTTATTCTGCGGTGCTGGGGGCGAACTATCCTGGCTCCGAATGGTATGAAAAGGCCTACGAGCTGATGGAGGAACACGCCCCCGAACGCATGGGTGGCTGATTCCGGTGAAAGTCAGGTGCCATAGTGCCAGTCGGCGCCCGACTGCTCGCGGCGGTTGAGTTCCAGCAGGTCGCGCATTTCCGGCAAGTGCAGCGAACGGTCCAGCCGGACCCCCGCCAGTCCATCATGCGCCCAGCGGATGGTGCCCTCGATCGCGATATCGCTAGCGGCGATCATAACCACCGCGTCACCCGCTTCGAACTTGCTGCGTCCCAGGTTGCTGATCCGGGCGCCTTGCTGCGACAGCTCGATCAGCAGGCCTGACACCGTCTTGCGGCCTTCACGGCGCAGCGCGACAGGCAGCCGTGTGGCGTATCGCTTGTATGCCCTGATCGTGAGCACCGACATCGCGGTCAGACCCTCCTGAATTGCTCCGATAATCTGCGCAGATAATGGTTAAGAATTCCTAACCTTCCACCTTTTGGCGATGGCCAATCGTTGCGCTGTGAACGGCTGCGCCGTAAAGCCTTGGACACCTATGCTTACCGCGCTTTCCATCCGGAATATCGTGCTGATCGAAGCGCTCGACCTTGCATTCGGGCCGGGGTTGGGCGTGCTGACGGGCGAGACCGGGGCGGGCAAGTCGATCCTGCTTGATGCACTGGGGCTGGTGCTGGGTAATCGCGCCGATTCCGCGCTGGTGCGCGCGGGGGAGGAGCAGGCAAGTGTTACCGCTACCTTCGAGTTTTCCACCTTGCCGCAGCCAATGCGTGAAGCGCTGGACGAAGCCGAAGTGGAGATCGAACCGGGTGAGCCGCTGATCATCCGTCGCCGCCTGAAGGCAGACGGCGGATCTAAGGCCTTCGTCAACGACCAGCCCGTGGGCGTGGCGCTGCTGCGCGCGCTGGCTGGCGCGCTGGTGGAACTGCATGGCCAGCACGACGATCGCGGCCTGGTGAACCCGCGCGGCCACCGCGCGCTGCTGGATCGCTATGCCAATGCCGACGTGGCAGGCGTGACCGCCGCGTGGGACGACTGGCGCGAGGCGCGCGAAAAGCTGGCAGACGCGCGCGGTGCCATCGAACAGGCGAAGGCAGACCAGGACCTGCTGCTCGCGCACCTCTCCGAACTTTCCAGCATCGAGCCGGAGGAAGGCGAGGAGGAGACCCTCGCCAATGCCCGCGCCGACATGCAGAAGGGCGAGAAGCTGGCAGGCGACCTCGAAGACCTCCGGCAAGTGTGGGACGGATCGGATTCGCCCTTGGCCAGCTTGCGCGTAGCCGCCCGCAAGCTGGACCGAATCGCCGAGGAACACCCACTGCTGGCCGAAGCGCTGGGCGCGCTCGATCGTGCGGTGATCGAAGCAGGCGAGGCCGAGGAAAAGCTGCAAGCCGCCGCCGAAGCCATGCAGCACGACCCGCTCGAGCTCGACCGGATCGAGACGCGGCTGTTCGAACTGCGCGCGCTCGCCCGCAAGCATTCGTGCCAGGTGGACGACCTGCCCGAAGTGATGCGCGTGTTGCGCGCCAAGCTGAATGCCATCGAGCAGGGCGATGCCGACCTCGCCGACCTGGAGAAGGCCGAACGCGTGGCGCACGAAGTCTACCGCGCGCGGGCGGAGGCGCTGCACGCGAACCGCGTGGCCGCAGCCATGCAACTGGACGAAGCGGTCGCTGCCGAACTCGCCCCGCTCAAGCTGGATGCCGCGCGCTTCAAGACCGCCGTTGCCGAGCAGCCGGAGGAAAAGTGGGGACCGCAGGGCATGGACGCGGTCGAATTCCTCATCGCCACCAACCCCGGCGCCGACTTCGCCCCGCTCAACAAGATCGCCTCGGGCGGCGAACTGTCGCGCTTCATCCTCGCGCTGAAGGTGGCGCTGGCGGAGCAGGGCGGGGCGGCCACGGTGATCTTCGACGAAATCGACCGCGGCGTGGGCGGCGCGGTGGCCTCTGCCATTGGCGAGCGTCTGGCGCGCCTGGCCGGCGACGGCGGGCAATTGCTGGCGGTGACGCACAGCCCGCAAGTCGCCGCACGCGGGCGCACGCACTACATGATCGCCAAGTCGAGCGAAGGCACGGTGACCAAGACCTCGGTCGCGTTGCTCGACGCTGGCGGCCGTCAGGAAGAGATCGCCCGAATGCTCAGCGGTGCGGAGATCACCGAAGAAGCCCGCGCGCAGGCGGACCGGCTGCTGGAGGGGGTGTGATGGCCGACATCACAGAAGCCGAAGTCGCCAACGAGCTGATGCGGCTGGCGAAGCAGATCGCGCATCACAACAGGCTTTACCATGCCAAGGACGATCCCGAGATCTCCGATGCGGAGTTCGATGCGCTGGTGCGACGAAATGCCGAGCTGGAGGCGCAGTTCCCGCACCTGATCCGTCCGGATTCGCCCAGCAAGGCGGTGGGCTATGAAGTGGCCGCCTCGCCGCTCTCCAAGGTGCAACACGAGGTTCGCATGATGAGCCTCGACAATGCCTTCTCCGATGAAGAAGTGGAGGACTTCGTCGCCCGCGTGCGGCGCTTCCTGTCGCTGGACGAGAGCGAGGACATGGCCTTCACTGCCGAAGACAAGATCGACGGCCTTTCCTGCTCGCTGCGTTACGAGAAGGGCGAACTGGTGCTGGCTGCCACGCGCGGCGACGGGCAGGTGGGCGAGAACGTCACCGCCAATGTCCGCCACATCGCCGATATCCCGCAGCGCCTCTCCGGCAAGAACGTGCCCGAGGTGTTCGAGGTGCGCGGCGAGGTTTACATGGCGAAACAGGATTTTGCCGCGCTCAATGCTGCGCAGGAGGAAGCCGGCGGCAAGCTGTTCGCCAACCCGCGCAATGCCGCGGCCGGATCGCTGCGGCAGAAGGACGACAGCGTCACCGCCAGGCGCAAGCTGCGCTTCTGGGCGCACGGCTGGGGCGCGGCAAGCGAAGTGCCGGGCGACACCCAGATCGCGGTAATGCAGCAGATTGCGGACTGGGGCTTACCGATCTCTCCTGAGTTGGAATTGTGCCGTGATGTCAAGGAAATGCTGCAGCATTATCGCAGCATTTCCGAAGGTCGCGCAGACCTTCCGTATGAGATCGACGGGGTCGTCTACAAGGTCAACAGGCTCGACTGGCAGCACCGGCTGGGTTTCGTCGCCAAGGCCCCGCGCTGGGCGCTGGCGCACAAGTTCCCGGCAGAGCAGATGGAGACCACGCTGGAATCGATCGATATCCAGGTCGGCCGCACCGGCAAGCTGACCCCCGTCGGTCGGCTCGCCCCCGTGCTGGTGGGCGGGGTGACCGTTACCAATGTCACGCTGCACAACCGCGACGAGATCGCGCGGCTGGGTGTCCGGCCCGGAGACCGGGTGGTGATCCAGCGCGCGGGCGACGTGATCCCGCAGGTGGTCGACAACCTCACCCGCGACGTGGAGCGCGAGCCGTTCGTCTTCCCCGATCATTGCCCCGAATGCGGCAGCGAAGCCGTGGCCGAAGAGGGCGAGGTCGACGTGCGTTGCACCGGCGGGCTGATCTGTCCGGCACAGCGCACCGAACGGTTGAAGCACTTCGTCAGCCGCGCGGCGCTGGATATCGACGGGCTGGGCGAGAAGACCATCGACCAGTTCTTTGCCCTCGGCTGGCTGGAAAGCCCCGCCGACATCTTCCGCCTGACGGATCGCGAGGAAGAAATCCTTGCGCTTGACGGGTGGAAGGAAAAATCGGTCCAGAACCTGCTCGCCAGCATCGAGGCAAAGCGCCAGCCCGATGCGGCACGGCTGCTGTTCGGCCTTGGCATCCGCCACGTGGGCGCGGTGACGGCGCGCGACCTGCTGAAGTATTTCCACGAATTACCGCTGCTGCGCGAAGCCGCCGAAAAGGCGCGCGCAGGGGATGAGGAGGCAGCCGCCTCGCTTACCTCCATCGACGGGATCGGCGACGCGGTGGTGGAGGCGCTGGGCGACTTCTTCCACGAGGAGCACAATGTCGCCGTGTGGGAAGACCTGCTCGGCCAACTGGACGTACCACGCTACGAGGTCGAAACGCTCCACAGCCCGGTGGCAGGCAAGACCGTGGTCTTCACCGGCAAGCTGGAAACCATGAGCCGCGACGAAGCCAAGGCGCAGGCGGAGCGGCTGGGCGCAAAAGCGTCCGGCTCGGTCAGCGCCAAGACAGATCTGCTGGTGGCAGGGCCCGGTGCTGGTTCCAAGCTGAAGAAGGCGCAGGAACTCGGGATCGAGGTGATCGACGAAGCAGGTTGGGCGGAGATCGTCGCTGCAGCCGACGGTTAGCCCGCCTGGAAGTGGTCAGCTATCCTGCTCGCCGGGATTGTCGATTTCACCCCTGCCCAGGTTGCGCAGGTCGAAATGGGAGCGGATGTGATCGAGCACGGCCGGGTGCAGCGGGTTGTCGAAACGGATCCCCGCATAGGGCTGGCCCTGCCAGCGCACTGTCGCATCGATGGGGCCGACAGGTCCGATCTTGATCGTCACCGCAAGGTCTGGCGAGAGATAGCCCATCCGGTCGAAAATGCGGCAGCCGCGCTCGGACAGGTCGACGATGGTCACGTCGCGTTTGCCCGTGCCGGTGCGCAATTTTCCCAAGATGGAGATATCGTGGCGTTGTGTGTCGCGTTCAGCCATGCGATTCCATTCCCCCGATATGGTCCCCGCACAAGAAGACCTACAACGCGGCAGAAGTGGCGACAACGACGATTTCGGAAAGTCTTGAGCCTGAATTAACCATGGCGATAAACCATCACGATGGGTCGGCAAGGCGAGACTCTGGCTCGGGAACCCATTTCATCACCCCGCCGGCAAAGGGTGTCCACATGCCCATTTCCACGCCCGCTTCAGCCAGCCGGTCGCCCACCCAGCTGTTGCAGGTGTTGGCCAGCGTATAGCTGCCCACGGCATCGTAATAGGCATCGTCGACATAGGTGCCTTGCAGGATTGCGCGGGTTTCGCCCGGCGCAACCTCGGGCAGCGCCTGCTCGATGGCGGTAACCAGCCGTGCATACTGCGCGATGGTGATCTCCACCGGGCGATGGTTCGGGCTGGGGGCGGGGCGTACGTAATGGCTTACGCGCATCAGCGGATCGCCGCCCACGGTGGCGATGCGCAGCGCGGTGGAGACCTTCAGGTCGCCCCAGGTGGGCACGTGCAGGAACACCTCGCGCTCGCCCCAGCCGATGGAAAGGTGCGTGGGCATTTGCCCGTCCGGACGCGGGATGGCGGCGCTGGGAAAGGTTTCGCGCCAGTCCTTCGTGGCGGTGACGACGGGCACCACGATGCTGGTGTGGGTACCGTTCGTCTCCACCATGATCTGCACGGTGTCCTCGGTGTGGGAGTCGAGATCGAGCGCGTCAGTCTCCGGGATCGAACTGCCGACCCATGCCGCCAGGGGATAGCCGATTGCCAGCACCGCCAGCCCAGCAATAATCGCCAGCACGCCGCGCAGCAGGTGGCGCATCAGCCCTGGAAGCGATGCCGCAGCCAAAGGATGCTCCAGTCGCCGTTGATGATCCGATGGTGCAGGCGGAAGCCCGCCTTGCGATAGGCGGCGCGCACAGCCGCTTCCTGGGTTTCTAGCAGGCCTGCCAGCAACACGCTGCCGCGCGGGGAAACCGCCTGGGCAAAGTCCCATGCCAGGTCTATCAGCGGCTTCGCCAGGATATTGGCGATCAGCAGGTCATAGGGTGCGCGCGCCTGCAAAGCGGGATCGTCCATGCCATCGGCTATTACCATCGCCAGTTGGCCGCGATCGGTGCCCAGCGGTATTTCGTTAAGCTCGCAATTGGTGACAACTGCGGGGCCGCAAACCGGATCGATATCGCTGGCGATGGCCTTGGCCAGCGGCCAGAGATTCAATGCGGCAAAAGCCAGCAGGCCGGTGCCGGTGCCGATATCGGCGACGTTGCGGGGACGCAGGCCCTGCGCATGCATCTCGTCGAGCATTTCCAGGCAGCCCGCCGTGGTTTCGTGTTGCCCGGTGCCAAAAGCCTGCGCGGCGGGAATCACGAATTCGGTAAGGGCAGGATCGCCCAGTCCCTCGTGATCGGGCGTGCGCACCCGGAAACGGCCTGCGCGGATCGGATCGACGCCCTTCTGGCTTTCGGTCACCCAGTCCGTATCTGGCAGTTCTTCCGCCAGGATTGGCGGCACCGGATCGTCGAACAGCGCATGCAGGGCGGCGCGTTCCTCTTCAGTTGGCTTGCCGGGGGTATAGGCCTCCAGCCGCCAGATATCGGGTTGTTCGGGATCGACCTCGAAGCCGGTGAGGACCACGTTCTCGTCCCAGCCGATGGTCATCTCGCGGCGTTCCAGCGCCAGCTCGACGCCTGATTTCGAGGTGACGGCGGTGAGTTTCCAGCTCATTGTCCGCCAGCTCCCTGGGCCTCAAGGGCCAGCCGCTGTTCCAGCCGTTCAAGCCGATCAGCAGCATAGGCAGCGCAGCCCATCCCGCCCTCAAGGTCTCCTGCCAGCAGCTTGTCGCGCATGTGGCTGGCGGACGGGTGGGGCGTGAGCAGAATGTCGCAATCGAGCGCCGCCAGCCGCGTCAGGCCATTGCGATAGGCGGCGACATAGTCGGGATGGTCGGAGAAGCGGTAGTCATTGCTGCTGACCGGGCTGAGGCTGTCGGCATAGACGATGGTCCGGCAGTCCTCGCCCTCACAGCTTTCCCATTGCCACGTCAGCGCGCCGGGGGTGTGGCCGGGGGTGGCCACGGGCAGGAACTCGCCTGCGAACAGCGTAACCGCCTCGCCAGGCGTGATGGCGCTGACGAGATGGCGGGCGAGGGGTCGCATCGGATCGTGCATCCCGAATTGCGGGTCTGCCGGGTCGGCCTCGCCGCTTTCGATCACTTCCAGCGCCTCTGGCGAAGTGAGAATCCGCGCGCCGCTGTTTTCCTGCACCCACCACAAGCCGCCGACATGGTCGAAATGTTCGTGACTGGTGAGCACCACGCGTACGTTCTCCGGTTGGAAGCCGAGCGTGCGGATATTGCTGAGCACCACGCGCGCGCCGTTGCGTGTGCCGCTGTCGATCAGCACATGCCCTTCAACCCCGGCGACAAGGATGGCGGAAATGCCGCAAGTGCCGACGTGATAGGTATCTCCGAATACTTGGAACGGCTGGGCACGCTTGTCCCAGTCGTCCCAGTCCGTGCAGGCCGCAGCCCAGGCCGAGCCGTCATCGGCATTGGCACGCGCGGCATCGAGCAGGGCGGTGCTGGCGCGCGGAACCGGAGGTTGCGGAGCGACACAGGCTGTCGTCAACAACATCGCCAGCGATGCCGCGACCACCCTAGCGGACATAGCTGGCGCCATTGGCGTCGATCACCGCGCCGGTCATGCTGGGCGGGGCATCGAGCGAGCAGAACACCGCGATATCGGCGATCTCCTCGGGCTCGGCCACGCGGCCCAACGGAATATCCGCCAGCAGGCCTTCGCCGCCGCGGCTTTCCAGGTAGTCACCCGCCATGGCGGTGTCGGTAAAGCCGGGGGTGATGGCGAAGGAGAGGATGCCTTGCGCGGCATAGCCGCGGGCGATGGTCTTGTGCATGGCCACCATGCCGCCCTTGGCTGCGGCATAGTGCCAGTGCGCAGGGCTGTCCCCGCGATAGGCTGCGCGGCTGGCGATGTGGACGATCCTTCCGCCACAACCACGATCCTGCCAGTGGCGCACGGCAAAACGGCTCAGCTGCGCGGCCGCCGTCAGGTTGATGCGCAGGGTATCTTCCCAGCGATCCAGCCACTCGATGTCACTGGCGTGGAGGGGAATCTGTTCGAACAGGCCGGCATTGTTGACGAGCACGTCGATCCGCCCGTCAAGCCGGTCCAGCGCTTCCTGCCACAGCATCTGCGGGGCGGGCGGATCGGCAAAATCGGCGGCGATGGTGCGCGAATCGATGGCGCGGGTGGCGTGGCCCATGACATTGCAGCCGCGCTCTGCCAGCTGGTCGGCAATTGCCTGGCCGATTCCCCTGCTGCTGCCTGTAACAAGAATATTGGTCATGGGCGCAGGTCATAGCGAGCGTCAGGGCAGGGGGGAAGGCTGTCCACAGGCGCTTTGACAAATGGGCGATATGGCCGAAGGGCCGCTTGCCACGCGCGCCACATCCGCTAGATGGGGCCCACATTCGCAACCAACGGGACATGCCATGGCCAATCGCCCGCTTTCACCGCACCTGCAAATCTGGAAATGGGGACCGCACATGACGGTTTCCATCCTGCACCGCATCTCTGGCAACGGGATGGCCATCGTCGGCCTTGGCGTGCTGTTGTGGTGGCTGGGCGCCCTGGCCAGCGGGCCGGAGGCTTACGAAACGTTCCACACCCATGCTTCCAGCTGGTATGGCATGGCGGTGCTGATCGGCCTGACCTGGACCTTCTTCACCCACATGTCTTCCGGGCTGCGCCACTTCGTCTTGGATATCGGCGCGGGATACGAACTGAACGCCAATCGCGCCTTCTCCGTGATCTCGATGGTCGCAGGCGTCGTGCTTACCGTGGCCTTCTGGGCCTTGATCGTGCTGCGCTGAGGGAGGCGAAAATGGGTAACGGAACTTCGATCGGCCGGGTACGCGGCCTTGGCGCCGCCCATGAGGGGCCGCATCACTGGCTGATGCAGCGCTTCACCGCTGTCGGCAACCTTGTCACCGTGCTGTTCCTTGGTGTGTCGCTGGCGCTGCTTGGCGACTATTCCCATGCCAGCGTCGCCGGCTGGCTGTCGGCACCGCTGCCCGCCTTCATGGTGGCGCTGCTGGTAATTTCCACCTTCTGGCACGCGCGCCTTGGCCTGCAGGTGGTTATCGAGGACTACCTGCATGATGCCGGTACCAAGTTCGGTGCCATCCTGCTTCTGAATATCGCCAGCTTTGCAGGGGCCGCCTTCGGCTTGTTCTGCCTTGCCCGCCTTGTTTTCTCCGGAGGAGCCGCCTGATGGCCCGCAAAGAGACTTTCGAAATCAACGGCCGCGCCTACCCGATCATCGACCACACCTATGACGTGGTTGTCGTTGGCGCGGGTGGTTCGGGCCTGCGCGCCACCATGGGCGCGGCGGAAGCCGGGCTGAAGACGGCGAACATCACCAAGGTCTTCCCCACCCGCAGCCATACCGTGGCGGCACAGGGCGGTATTGCTGCCTCGCTGGGCAACAACACGCCCGACCACTGGTCGTGGCATATGTACGATACGGTGAAGGGCGCCGACTGGCTGGGCGACCAGGACGCGATTGAATACCTGGCGCGCGAGGCACCGCAGGCAGTCTACGAGCTGGAACATGCCGGCGTGCCGTTCAGCCGTAACGAGGACGGCACGATCTACCAGCGGCCCTTCGGCGGCCACATGCAGAACATGGGCGAAGGCCCGCCCGTGCAGCGCACCTGCGCCGCAGCGGACCGCACTGGCCACGCCATGCTGCACGCGCTCTACCAGCAGAGCCTGAAGTACTCGGCCGATTTCTACATCGAATACTTCGCCATCGACCTGATCATGAAGGACGGTGCCTGCGTTGGCGTGATCGCGATGTGCCTGGACGATGGCACGATCCACCGCTTCCGCAGCCACGGCGTGGTGCTGGCGACCGGCGGCTATGGCCGCTGCTACTACACCGCCACTTCCGCCCACACCTGCACCGGTGACGGCGGCGGCATGGTGCTGCGCGCCGGCCTGCCCCTGCAGGACATGGAATTCGTGCAGTTCCACCCCACCGGCATCTACGGCGCGGGCGTGCTGATCACCGAAGGCGCACGCGGCGAGGGCGGCTATCTCACGAACTCCGAGGGCGAGCGGTTCATGGAACGCTATGCGCCCTCGGCCAAGGATCTTGCCAGCCGCGATGTCGTGTCGCGCTCCATGGCGCTGGAAATGCGCGAAGGGCGCGGCGTGGGGCCGGAAAAAGACCACATCTACCTGCACCTCGACCACATCGCGCCAGACGTGCTGGCCCAGCGCCTGCCGGGCATTACTGAAAGCGGCAAGATCTTTGCCGGCGTCGACCTGACGCGCCAGCCGCTGCCGGTTACCCCCACCGTGCACTACAACATGGGCGGCATCCCGTGTAACTATCATGGCGAAGTCGTGACCATCGGCAAGGACGGTAATCCCGATACCGTGGTGCCCGGCCTGTTCGCGGTGGGCGAGGCCGCATGTGTTTCCGTGCATGGCGCCAACCGCCTTGGCTCCAACTCGCTGATCGACCTCGTGGTGTTCGGCCGCGCGACCGGCTTCCGTCTGAAGGAGCTGATCAAGCCCGGCCAGGCACATGACGAACTGCCCGCCGACAGCGCTGACTTCGCGCTTGGTCGACTGGACCACTTCCGTCACGCCGATGGCGGTTCGCCCACGGCCGAAGTGCGCGCCGAGATGCAGAAGACCATGCAGAAGCACGCCGCCGTGTTCCGTGACAGCGAACTGATGGCGGAAGGCGTGAAGCAACTGACCGAGATCAACAAGCGGATGCAGGACATCAAGGTCCACGATCGCTCGCTGATCTGGAACTCGGATCTGGTCGAGACGCTCGAGCTCGACAACCTCATGGCGCAGGCCGTGGTGACCATGTCGAGCGCGGAAAACCGCAAGGAAAGCCGCGGCGCCCACGCGCACGAGGACTATCCCGAGCGTGACGACAAGAACTGGATGAAGCACACTGCTGCCTGGTTCGAAGGCTGGGGCGGCAACGGCGGATCGGTGAAGATCGACTACCGCCCGGTGCACGAATACACGCTCACCGACGATGCGGAGTACATCAAGCCGAAGAAGCGGGTGTACTAGTCGAAGGCGCCGGGGCCGCGCATCCGGTGCCCTTCCAAGCAAGTGAGGACACCTGCGAGGTTTCGTGGGTGTCCTAGCCTTCGGAATGGGCGGTCAGGTCGTAACCCAGGACCATCCAGCCTGCGGACAGAACAACATTTCCGAGCGCTGCCCCCCACATGCCGGGTAACAGCAGGGTAAGAAACGGTATCAGCACAAACCCGGCCAGCACCAGCTGCGCTCCCCGCCGCTTGACCAGTCCATTACGCCACAGCGCGATCGTGAAAGCCACCCAGCCGAGCATGAACAGCGAAGCTGCAATTGCAGCTTCAAGGTCGAACAGGTTGAAACCGGACTGGTCTTCCAGCGTGTCCAGTGCTTCCGGCGCGACGAGCGCTACCTCCCGCAGGAAGAATATCTGGCCCCATTCGTGGGCGAAGGTCACTGCGGTGCCGGCGAAGGCCAGCACCAGCGTTGCCTTCCCCCATCTTCCCATCCGGTCGAACAGGCCGCGGAATTGCGCCGTAAGGCCGCACAGCAGAAGGAACGTCACACCGATGGCCAGGCTGAGGCGCCAGAAGAAGGTGTCGGATGCCGCAAACACGCCGAAGCTGGAACCCGGATCGAGTTGGGGCGAGAAGACGAGGTGAGTCACTACGCCAAGCGCGCCTGCAGCCGTCAGGAAATTCAAGTGCTGCAGTCGTTTGGACCCGTTCATCGGCCAAGGACTATCGCCAGTCCCGCAGGGTGGCAAGCAGGCACGCGGAACCGTCCGTTTCTTCCCCAGGCTGCGTGCCGGTGGCAACGATGCTTGCCCATCCCATCGCCGCGTGCAATTCGTGCTCCATGCACAAAGTTCATCTCGCAATGCTGGGCCTCGCCAGCACCATCGGCTTCGCCACGCCCGCCCTTGCACAGCTTTCGCCTGCCGAACAGGTGATGATCGACACCGTCGAAGCCGGTTTCGAGGACGATGTCGCGCTGCTGGAGGCGATCACCAACGTCAATTCGGGCACGCACAACCACGAGGGCGTGCGCGAAGTCGGGCGGATGCTGACGCCCGAATTCGAGGCGCTGGGCTTCGAGGTGGAATGGATCGAGCAGGATCATGTCGGGCGCGCAGGGCACCTGTTCGCCACGCTTGAAGGCAGTCCCGATGCCACCCGCATCCTGATGATCGGCCATATCGACACGGTGTTCGAACCGGATTCGCCATTCCAGCAATTCGTGCGCGACGGCGACACGGCGACCGGCCCCGGCGTGGTGGACGACAAGGGCGGCATCATGGTGATCCTTTCCGCCCTGCGCGCCATGCAGGCGGCAGGCACGCTGGATGGTGCAAACATCATCGTCGCGCTGACGGGTGACGAGGAGGACGTCGGCGACCCGATCGAGGAAGCGCGCGCACACCTTGTCGAGGCCGGCCAATGGGCCGACGTGGCGCTGGGCTTCGAAGGGCTTTCGGTGCTGGACGGGCGTGACATGGGCGTTGTGGCGCGCCGGTCATCCAACAGCTGGACGCTGACGACATCGGGCCGCACCGGCCATTCCTCGGGCATCTTCTCTGAGAATGCCGGCTATGGCGCGATCTACGAGATGGCGCGCATCCTCGATACCTTCCGCGAGGACCTGCCGGAGGAAAACCTGACCTTCAATGTCGGCTTCATGGCGGGTGGTACGCCGGCCACGCTGGCCGAAGACGAGCTTTCCGCCTCCACCATCGGCAAGACCAATATCATCCCATCGACCGCCGTGGCACGCGGAGACCTGCGCACCATCTCGCAGGAACAGACCGACCGCATCGCTGCTGCCATGCAGGAAATCGTCGATGACAACCTGCCCGGCACCGATGCGACAATCGAATTCGAATTTCGCTATCCGCCGATGTCGCCCAGCGAAGGCAATACCGCGTTGCTGGAACGGCTGAACGCGATCAACGCCGACATGGGGCTGGAGGAGATGGGCATTTTCCCGCCCTCGCGTCGCGGCGCAGCCGATATCAGCTTCGTTGCCCCCTTTGCCGATGGCCTTGCGGGCATGGGTCCGGACGGATCGGGCAGCCATGCGGTGGGAGAGAGCGTGGACCTGCGCAGTTTCACCCGGCAGGCGCAGCGCACGGCAATCCTGATGAGCAGGCTGGCGACGGAGAGGCCTGCGCGGGACTGACCGCTACTCGTCGGGTGTCGGCTCAACCACTCGCGCCTCGACGATTTCTACCGGCTCGGCCAGCATCTGGCCCTGCATCCAGCCTTCGCCTTTCTCCGGATCGATGGGGGCGGCGTGAATGGCTTCGACCACGTCCATGCCCTGTGTAACGTATCCGAACACGGCATAGCCGTTCTGCCATACCGGATCGTCGCTTTGGGGATCGGCGTCGAGGCCGCTCTGGTCGCCCAGCATGATCGAGAAATCGCCATTGGCCGTGCCCGGTTCGCCCATCGCCATCGACAGCGCGCCGCGCGTGTGGCTCAGGCCGGTCAGCGTCGTCGGTTCATGCGCGATGCCCGGCAGCACGCGTTCCGGATCCCACTGGGTGCCGCCCTGAATCAGGCCATTGGGCTGGTCGCCCCAATCAAGGTGCATGGCGCGGTAGAACACCGTGCCATCGAAGCGATCCTCTTCCACGTAGCGCAGGAAATTGCCCGCAGTGATCGGCGCGCGCTCTGTTTCCAGCGCGATCACGATGTCGCCCATGGTGGTTTCGAGGACAACCTCGGTCGTCTCGTAAGCCTCCCCGGGCAGGGCAGCTTCGCCCGCGTCCTGCGCGGCCAGCGGAGCGGTGAGCAGAAGGGTCAGCAGTGCAGACCCCCCAATTCGTGGGATTGCGAATCGTTTCAGCATGGGCGCAATGGTGCACCTCGGCGAATGGCTCGGCAACGCTTGCGACAGTTCACCAGACATTCAGTTCGTCGCTCACAATGCACAATTCGTCGTATTCTATGAGGGAGAATCGAGCGATGAAACGTGAACGGAGCCCCGGCATGAAGCTTCTGCTTGCCGGTCTTGTCGCAGGGGTGCTGATCGTGCCGCTGCTGATGGTCTATGCGCTGGTCTACGACCGCGAGAACCAGTCGCAGCAGGCGCAGGCGCAGATCACGCAAGGCTGGGGCGGGGCGCAGACGGTTACCGGGCCGGTGCTCGTTATCCCCTTCATGGCCGAAAGCGTCGAGGCCGAAACGGTCGACGGCGTGGTGACCGAGCGGCGGCGACAGGTGCGCCGCGAACTCTTCGTCTCCCCGCTTGAACAGAATATCGAGACCTCGCTGGATCCCGACCGCAAGGGCTACGCCATATACGAAAGCGTGGTCTATTCCGGCGAGATGCAGGGCACGGCCCGTTTCGCTCTGACCGACGAACTGGGGCGGCTGGACATTGATCGCCAAGACCTGCTGTTGGCACAGGCAGAGCTGCGGTTCGGTATTTCTGATCCGCGCGGCCTGACCGACAATGCGCAGGTTGTCGCCAGTGGCAACGAGGTGGAACTGAGCCCGGGCAACGGCCCGCTCGCCACGGGCGGATCGGGTTTTTCCGCTCCGGTTGCGGACTGGACTGCCGACCAGCCGCTGGAGGTCAGCTGGAGCTATGGCCTGCGCGGCAGCCATTCGCTGGCGATGATCCCGCGCGGCGGCAAGACCGCGTGGCACGTCACCTCGCCCTGGCCGCATCCCAGCTTTACCGGCGGTTTCCTGCCTGACCAGCGCGAGATTTCGTCCGCGGGCTTCACCGCCACCTATGCCGGCATCACCAACCTGGCGCTGGGGCAGCAGCTGCTGTCCGTTTCGGACCAGCCCGCAGGCCCGCCGGCTCCCGTCAGTTCCAGTTATCCCGAGATCGAATCCGTGCGCGTGGCCACGGCAGGGCCGACGCAGGCGGTCTCCATCGGGCTGGTCGACCCGGTTGATCTCTACAGCCAGGTCGATCGCGCGGTGAAATACGGCTTCCTGTTCATCGGCTTCACCTTTGCCACCTTGCTGATGTTCGACATTGTCGGCGGCGCGCGCGTGGCGGCGGCGGAATACCTGCTGACCGGGGCAGGGCTGGTGCTGTTCTTCGTGATGCTGCTGGCCTTTGCCGAAGTGATCGGTTTCTCGCTTGCCTATCTGGTGGCGGCAGCGGCGATCATCGGCCTGCTGACCGCCTATAATGCAGCCGTGCTTGGTACGTGGAGAAGGGCAGGCTTCATCGGCCTGATGCTGGCGGCGCTCTACGGCGTGCTCTACGTGCTGCTGAACGCAGAGACCTATTCGCTCCTGATTGGCTCGCTGCTGCTGTTCGCTGCGCTGGCCGGGATCATGTTCGCCACCCGCAAGGTGGACTGGTCCGCCGTGCGCAAGAGCGAGAGCGAGGAGGAACAGGCACGCGCCTGATACCCCCGTCAGGCAAGGCAAGGGAGGGCCGGGTCCGCTGTGGGCCCGGCCCTTCGCCTATCGGGAACGCAGGTTTGCGCGCGAAAGCTCTGCCGGGCTGGCCTTGCCCATCAGGTGCATGGTGCGGGTGATCTCTTCCTTGAGGATGCGCACCGCACGCTCGACGCCGTCCTCGCCCGCTGCTGCCAGCGCATAGAGGTAGAGCCGCCCGCCGCTGGCTGCCTTTGCACCCATGGAGAGCGCCTTCACCACGTGGCTGCCGCGCATCACGCCGCCATCGAGGATTACCTCCACCCGGTCGCCCACGGCATCGACGATTTCGGCCAGTTGGTCGAACGGCGCGCGTCCGCCATCAAGCTGTCGCCCGCCGTGGTTGGACACCATGATCGCATCGACGCCCATGTCCGCCGCGCGCCGCGCATCGCCCACCGACATGATGCCCTTCAGGCAGAACTTGCCGCCCCAGTCATCGCGCAACTGTTCGGCCGCCTGCCAGTTGAGCGTAGGATCAAGCATGGAATCGAAATAGTCCTGGATGGAAATCGCCTTGCCGCTGCCGGCCTCCACGTGGGTGGAGAGGTTGGGCAGGTCGAACTTCTCGCGAAACAGGAAGTTCAGCGCCCACGCGGGATGCATGGCGTAGCTGAGCACGTTGGACGGGGTGAAACGCGGCGGGGTGGTGAAGCCGGTGCGCTTGCACCGTTCGCGATTGCCGGAAACCACGGTGTCCACCGTCAGCGTGACGGCATCGAACCTTGCCGCCTTCGCGCGCTCCACCAGCGCCGCGTTCAGCCCGCGATCCTTGTGGTAGTAGTATTGCAGCATCTTGGGGCCGCGCCAGCGCTCGCCCACTTCCTCGATACTGACGGTGGAGAGGCTGGAGATGCCGAACCACAGCCCGTATCGCTCCGCCACGGCGGCCACCGCGCGCTCACCCTGCCAGTGGAATATCCTTTGCAGCGCGGTGGGGCTCAGCATCAGCGGCATCGCGGTTTCGCGGCCCATGATGGTGGTCGAAAGGTCCAGCTTGTCTGCGCCCACCAGCACGTCGGGCACCAGGTCCACGTCGGCAAAGGCGGCGGTGTTGCGGTCCCTGGTCGCCTCGTCGTCCGCCGCGCCGTCGATATAGTTGAACACGGGGAAGGGCAGGCGGCGCCGCGCCAGTTCGCGGAAATCGGCGATCTTGTGGCAGTCCGACAGGCGGCGGACGCGGTAATCGTGCCGGTCCCTCATGCGCGCGATGCCTTACCAGCGCAGCAGGCGGGGGCCGAGCAGCCAGCCAAGGCCGGCCATGACGAGAATCGGAAGACAGTAGAATACTGCCATGTAGAGCATGCCATGCTCCGGGCAGTAAGGCGCATAGGCCGTCATCGCAACGGCTCCGCCGAACAGGCCTGCTGCCAGGCCGGCCCGGCGCAGCTTGGTGGGGGCCAGCCAACGGGTCGCCACGATCGCGCCGGCAAAGGCCATCGGGCTCATCACCGCCATCGCCGCAAGGCAGGTCTGCCAGGTCGTGCCGGGGAAGGCCGTATTGCCCACGGCAAGGTCCAGCAGCAGCAATGCGGCCACCAGACCGAAGGGCACCCCCAGGGCCACCATCGCTCCCCTTGTCCGCCGACCGGGCCTGCCCATCGCCCACAGGGCAAAGGCGCTGAGCAGCAGCAGGGCAAGCGAAAAGCCCCATTTGACGATCATCGGCCGAATTCCGTCTGCCGCCATGGCGGCAAAGGCCCCGTCGAGCGCCAGCGCCGCGCCCAGCACGCAGGCAGCGCCCGCCGCCGCGAGGGGGGCGACGAAACGCGCCAGCGCATTGGCAGGCGGGGCCGCGCCCCGGTTGGCCAACTGGTCGATCAGGGAATTGGTGTCGGTCATAGCCTGTCCTCGTCCGCCAGTTCCTTCAGCCGCTGCATCCCGCGATGGACGCGCAGCTTCATGGCCGAAACGCCCACCCCGATGCGCGCGCCCGCCTCGCGATTGGTGAGGCCTTCGATATGCGTCAGGCGGATAGCCTCCGCCTGTGCCTGGGGCAGCTTTTCCAGCAGCGTCTCGATATCCACCTCGGCCAGTGTGTCGGCAGGCACGGCGATGTCGGCCTCGTCGTCCAGCTCGATCGGGCTGCGACCGCGCTTTCGCCAGTGGTCGATCAGCTTGTAGTTGGCAATCGCGTTCATCCACGGTGCCACCGGTCGATCGGGATCGAGCGTGTGGCGTTTTTGATGCACGGCGATCAGGCAGTCCTGCACCAGATCCTCCAGCTCGCTGTCCGCGCCGATCTTGCGGGCCAGCCTGGCACGGATGCGCTGCGCGGCCTCGGCCAGGAATTGCCGATAGGCTGCGGAATCCCCGGCGCGCGCTGCCGCGATCAGATGGTCGAGCATGTCGCCTCGAGAATTCGCCTGATCGTCCATTCGTCCCTTCCCGCAGCGAGGTTACACCAATTTCGTGCAGCGCCCATAGTTCGTGTGGCACGGGAAAAGGTTCCATCGGAAACTTGCATTCACAAGGTGTTCAGACTACAGGCGTAATCGTAATGCCTACAGATGTAGTCGTTGAGGGAGGACGAAGTGGCCACAAAGACTCAGGCTGTACCCGAACCGGCAGGCGAACGGATCAGCGATGCCGAGCATGCGGTGATGGAGGTGCTGTGGCAGCGCAGCCCGCAGACCGCTGCTGAAGTCTGCGAAAGCGTGTGTAAGCAGCGCGGCTGGTCCATCCCCACGGTCAAGACGCTGCTCTCGCGGCTGGTGCAGAAAGGGGCCCTGGCCACCAAGCCTGATGGTCGCCGTTATCTCTACACCCCGCTGATCGCCCGCGCTGCCTATGTCGGCACCGAAAGCAGGCGGCTGGTTGATCGCCTGTTCGGTGGCCGCGCCGCGCCGCTGTTCGCGCACCTGGCCGAGGCCGAGGCGCTGACTGCCGATGACATCGCCGAAATCGAGCGTCTGCTGCAGGAGATGAAGAAATGACCGGGCTGGCGGACTGGTTGGTCGACACCTTCATCTACACCGGCCTGCTGATCGCGCTGGTGCTGCTGCTGCGGCGTCCGGTTTCGCGCTGGTGCGGACCGCAGGTGGCCTATGCGCTGTGGCTGCTGCCGTTCTTGCGCTTCATCATGCCACCAATCGTGCTGCCTGCCTGGATGGCTCCGACAGAGCCGCTGACGATGCCCGATGCCGCCGCGCAGCCGCTGATGGTGATCATTTCCGATCCGGTCGAGGCCGCTGCGGCTACCCCGGCTGCCGTTGCGCCCGAAGTGGGCATCGCCGTGGCAGACCTGATGCTGCCGCTCTGGATTGGCGGTGCGCTGGTATTCCTTGGCTGGCGCGTGCGCGAATACGTGCGGATGCGCCGCGACTTGCTGGAGCAAGCGATTCCCGTTGGCGAGGCGGGCAAGGTGCGGCTGGTGGAAACGCCCGCCGTCTGTGGCCCGGTCGCCTTCGGCATTGCTGACAAGGTGGTGGCCCTGCCGCCTGCCTTCATGGCGCATCACGACATTACAGCTCGCGACATGGCGATTGCGCACGAACTTGCGCACCATCGCGGCTACGATCTCGTTGCCAATTTAGCGGCCCAGCCGCTTTTGGCTCTGCACTGGTTCAATCCGCTCGCCTGGTGGGGCTGGCGAGCGATGCGCAGGGATCAGGAGGCAGCGTGCGATGCGCGCGTTGTCGCTGGCCGTGCGTGGTCCGAACGGGCTGCCTATGCCCAGGTGATTGCCGGCTTTGCCGCAGGCGATCACCTGGCCCTGGCGGCTCCGATGGCCTGTCCGGTGCTGGGCGAGAAGTCCATTATCCACCGTTTGAGGAGCCTCACCATGTCCGAAGTATCGTCCGGCCGCCGCCGGCTTGGCATCCTGGCCATCACCACCACCGCGCTGGCCTTGCCGCTGACTGCATCGATTTCCTACGCCCAAGGCGAAGCGCCGCAGCCGCCCGAAGCGCCCGTCGCCCTGCAGCCACCTGCCGCGCCGCTGGCGCCTGCCGCACCGCAGGCTCCGCAGGCACCTGCCGCGCCTGCCATCGAAACCGTCGATCCCGACGAGCGTGTATTCGTGCAGATCGAGGAAGAGGACGGTGAGCGCCGAGTGATCCGCCACCGCATCCGGCGCGGTGACGGCGACGGCATGAGCGAGGCCGAGATCGAGCAGATGATGGCTGAACTGGAGCGTGAGTTCGAAGGCATCGACGGCACGATCGAAACCGCCATCGAGATCGCCATGGCTGCCAGCGAGGAAGCGCTGGCGGGGATGGAGCATCACCGCATCATCATGTCCGACAGCGAAGCGGGCCTGCACAATCTCGAAATGTCGTGCGATGGCGATGATACGGTAGTCGAGCATGAGCTGGAGGACGGGCGCCGGGCGATGGTGATCTGTCGCGCCGCCATCCGCGCCGAAGCAGCCGAAGGCTTGCGCGAGGCGCGAGACGAGATTGCCAACGACCCGGACATTCCGGAGCACCTGCGCCAGGAAATCCTGCGTTCGCTCGAACGGTCGCTGGAACGCATGAGCGCCAACGAGCGCCAGGTGCGGCACCGCGCCCAGGCCAAGCTGGAAAGCCGTGCGGCGCTGGCGCCCAACGCCCGCGCCGCCGCTGTTGCCATGCGCTGGCAGGGACGGATGGTCTCGCCCATCCGCGTTCAGACCGTGGCGCCCGTGCCCGCAGTTCCGGCGATTGCGCCCGTCCCGGCGGCGGATGCCAATTGCGAGGACAGCGCGGTTCGCGCCTGATTGCCGCCTAGTCCGTCGACTGGACGACGGGGCGTGAGACAAATCGCGTCCCGTCTGCCGCTGTCACCACTTGCACTTCCTGTTCCGCCGGAATCAGCGGCTGGCCCTGGCGCAACGCCGCCTGCATGTCCGCAGGCATCGGGCGCGCGGGATAGGGGCAGTCGCGCGCTTCACCGAGGCCTTTCAGGTAGGCCCGGCGCATCAGCCCGGCGGCAATCGCCTGGCGAAACTCGTATTCGTGGCTGTTGGCTCCCGAAATCTCGCGAATGATGCCGCGAAAGGGGATGAACATGCCCACCGCGCTCTGTGCCACGCCAGTGACAGTTAGGCGCTGCTCCTCCTCTGTCTGGGCATCGACATCGTCGCCGAGCACCGCGTCAAGATCACCGATGCCCACACGGATATTCTCGCATTCATCCATGCCATCGTTGGCATAGGGATTTTCGCGCGCCCAGATCAGGATCGGCGGGATGGGATCGCGCCGCAGGTTCAGGTCGGACAGCGGCGTCAGCGCGACATCGCTGACATTGGGTGTGCGGTCGGTCACGTCTTCCTGCGCCAGGGCAGGGCTTGTGATGGTCAGTAGGGGAAGCGCCAGCGCGGTGGCCAGCGCCTTCAGGTCAGATCCGCAGGTAGGCTGCGTCGCATTGGTTGTCATCGCCTGTCTCCATGCCCAACCGCAGCGCCTCCATGCGCTGGCGGCTGGTGCCGTGGGTGAAGTTTTCGCTGCTCACGCGTCCACCCGTCAGCGTGTCGTCCCCGATGGCGGCGGCGGCGTTCATGCCTTCCTCGAAATCGCCCGGCTCGATGGCATTGCGATTGCGGCCCGCCCAGACCCCGGCATAGCAATCGGCATGCAGTTCCATGCGCACTTGCAGCTGGTTCTGCAGGCGCGGGTTCTGCGCCTGGGCGCTGCGGATCTGGTCCGAAACGCCGGTGATGGTCTGTACATGGTGAGCGTACTCGTGCGCGACAACGTATAGCCGCGCAAAATCGCCACCTTCGCCCGCCATCCGCGCCAGCTGGTCGTAGAAACCGACATCGATATACATGGTCTCGTCCGCCGGGCAGTAAAACGGCCCCATGCCAACTGAACCCATGCCGCAAGCGGTGTTGAACTGGCTTTCGGTGGCAAAGCGCAAGGTCGGCTGGCGAAAGGCATTGCCAAGGCCCGCTTCCTCGAACCGCGCCTGCCACGTCTGGTTGAGCGACATAAGCGCGTTGCAGCTTTCCTGCGCGTAGCGGTTGGAATTGCAGATCGCCGCCTCGTCCTCGCCGCCCACGGGGGCTGGCTGCTGCTGTTGCTGACCCTGCTGCATCCCTTCCACCGTGGCGGCGGTTTCCATCGGGTCCAGCCCGAAGATGAAATAACCCAGCGCCGCGATCACGATGGTGCCGCAGCCCAGCCCGCCAGCGCGCCCCACGCGTGGCCTGCCGCCGCCGGTGGTGCCGACATTGATCTTGCTGGTGTCGAACGGATTAAGTCTCACTGCGCGCGCCCTCCCGAAATTCGCAGAATTGGCTGGACCATAGCCACCATGTGATTACCACCCTAGCGCGAATTCAATCACATGGAGAATCGAATGTTCCTTGAAGGAAAGCGTGCGCTCGTCACCGGCTCCACTTCCGGCATCGGCCTTGCCATCGCCCGCGCCCTGCATGCCGAAGGTGCGCAGGTGGTGCTGAACGGCTTTGGCGACGCCGACGAAATCGCCAGGCTGTGCGAGGAACTGGGCGCGACGCACTCGGGCGCGGACCTGACCGACGTGAGCGCGATCGAGGCGATGATGGCCGAGGCGGGCGGGGTGGACGTGCTCGTCAACAACGCCGGGATGCAGCACGTTGCCCCGGTGGAGGAGTTCCCGGTCGACAAGTGGGACAAGATCATCGCGCTGAACCTTTCCGCCGCGTTCCACACCTGCCGCCTGGCCGTGCCGCACATGAAGCGCAGCGGCTGGGGCCGCATCATCAACACCGCCAGCGCGCATTCCACCACGGCCAGCCCCTACAAGGCGGCCTATGTCAGCGCGAAGCACGGTATTGCGGGCCTCACCAAGACCATCGCGCTGGAACTGGCCGAGCAGAACATCACCGCCAACTGCATCTCGCCCGGCTACGTGTGGACCCCGCTGGTGGAAGCCCAGATCCCCGACACGATGAAGAGCCGGAACATGACCCGCGAACAGGTGATCAACGAGGTGCTGCTGGAACGCCAGCCGAGCAAGAAGTTCGCCCAGCCCGAGGACGTGGGCGCGCTGGCCGTGTTCCTGTGCCGCGACGTGGCGCAGAACATTACCGGCGCGAACTACGAGATCGATGGGGGGTGGACGGCGCAGTAGGGGAACTGTCCGCTAACGAACCGATTGCGGACACCTGTCAATACCGCCAAGGTAAGAGAATGGCCATCAAAGCACTTGCACAGATTGGACTGGGAGTATTGATCAGCGTCTGTGCGGGAGTCCTTTGGACGGTGCTCGCTTATGAGTATGGAACTCCGCGGTTCCCTCTTTGGGCAGCGATGCTCCTTTCATCTTTCATTCCTTCGTTCTTACTATGGAAACGAGCGCTGGCACGCGTGTTTGCGTGTGTCTCATTTGCTGTAATTGGGTTTCTTTCGGCGTTTTTTACCGCTGTCATGGTTTATAAGGACGCTCCGTGAACGCACGTCCACTTCCCACCCCTTTCCCGCCATTCCCCTCTTTCCCACCGCACCCCCTACCAAATGCCACACAGTGCGTTTACATGGGCCGCCACGAATCACCCGAGACACGAAGTGGCGCCCCCCTTATGGACATCCGTACCGGCCTGACTTTCGACGACGTGCTGTTGCAGCCCGCCGAAAGCAACATCCTCCCCTCGCAGGCCAGCACCAAGACTTTCCTGACGCGCGAAATCGGGCTGAACATCCCGATCGTCTCTGCCGCCATGGACACGGTGACCGAAGCCGAGATGGCCATCGTGCTGGCGCAGCTGGGCGGGATCGGCGTGCTCCACCGCAACCTGACGGTGGAGGAACAGTGCGACGCGGTGCGGCGGGTGAAGCGCTTTGAAAGCGGCATGGTGGTGAACCCCATCACCATCCACCCCGATGCCACTCTGGGCGATGCGCAGATGCTGATGGACCGCCACAAGATCAGCGGCATTCCCGTGACCGACAAGGGCGGCAAGCTGGTGGGTATCCTGACCAACCGCGACGTGCGCTTTGCCGACAATCCGGGCCAGCCGGTGAAGGAACTGATGACGAGCGACAACCTCGCCACCGTCAGCGAAGCCGTGACGCAGGAGCAGGCGCGCAAGATCCTGCACCAGCGCCGGATCGAGAAGCTGCTGGTGGTGGACGATGATTACCACTGCGTCGGCCTGATCACGGTGAAGGACATCGAGAAGGCCGTGCTCCACCCCGATGCCACCAAGGATGCCGGCGGCCGCCTGCGCGTGGCAGCGGCCACCACCGTGGGCGACACGGGCTTTGCCCGCACCGAAGCGCTGGTGGATGCCGAGTGCGACGTGATCATCATCGATACCGCCCACGGCCATAACAAGTCGGTCAGCGAAGCGGTGGCGCGCGTCAAACAGATGTCCAACAGCGTGCAGGTGGTGGCGGGCAATATCGCCACCGCCGATGCGGCCAAGGCGCTGATCGATGCAGGCGCGGATGCGATCAAGGTCGGCATCGGTCCGGGGTCGATCTGCACCACGCGCATCGTTGCCGGCGTGGGCGTGCCACAGCTGACCGCGATCATGGATGCCGCCAGCGTTGCGGGCGATGTGCCGGTGATCGCCGACGGCGGGCTGCGCACCTCTGGCGATGCGGCGAAGGCGCTGGCAGCGGGCGCGAGCACCGTGATGGTGGGCAGCCTGCTGGCGGGTACGGAGGAAGCTCCGGGCGAGACCTTCCTCTACCAGGGACGCAGCTACAAGGCCTATCGCGGCATGGGCAGCGTGGGCGCGATGGCGCGCGGCAGTGCCGACCGGTATTTCCAGGCCGATATCAAGGACCAGATGAAGCTGGTGCCCGAAGGGATCGAAGGCCAGGTGCCCTACAAGGGCCCGGCGCGCGACGTGGTCCACCAGTTGGTGGGCGGCGTGAAGGCGGCCATGGGCTATACCGGCAGCGCCACCATCGAAGACCTGAAGACCAACGCGCAGTTCGTGCGCATCACCAATGCCGGGCTTTCCGAAAGCCACGTGCACGACGTGAGTATCACCCGCGAAGCGCCGAACTACCCGACTCGCTGAGGTGGACGTGGTCGAGATTTACGTCCCCTTCCTGCTGGTGCTGATGAGCTGGAACGCCGATGATCCGGCTGGATCGATGCACGTGGAGACGCGGCTGTATCTTGACCAGCAGGCATGCGAGGCGCGCGGGGCCGAAATAGAAGCCTATCGCCAAGAGAGCCACGAAGGCGGGTTCGCTTGGCGCTGCGTCGAATACGACCCGGTGATCGAAGTCTATCGCCCGCGTGCCGACGCACAGTGACCCCGGCAGCCCGCCTTTCCTACCCTGGTGGGCAGCCCTAGATAACCTGTCATGACATGCCTTGACGTCTTTGCCGGGGCCGGCCGTGCGAAAGGTCACATCTCTTGGCGCACTTTTGCCATGCAAGCTATTGATTGGAAATTGAATTTGCCCTGTGCGGTTTTTGAAAGAAGGGGGCTTTGGCGTTCCATGTTGGTGCGCGCATGACCCCCGCAGCCCGCGTCCAGGCGGCGATCGAGGTCCTCGATGCGATTATCGACGCTGCCCGCAGCAACGGACCGCCCGCAGACCGCTTGGTGGCCGACTGGTTCAAGGCGCACCGCTTTGCCGGATCGAAGGACAAGCGCGCCATCCGCGAGCTTGTGTACGATGCAATCCGCACTTGTGGCCCGGTGCCCGCTTCTGGCCGTGCAGCCATGCTGGGGCTGGCCGAGGAGCAGCAGGACCTGCGCGCGCTGTTTACCGGCGAGGGCTATGGCCCGGCACGCGTGGTACCCGGCGAAGAGCCTGCCGAAGGCGGTATCGCACCCGAATGGCTGGAAGATCGCCTGATCGCTTCCGGCATTTCGCAGGACGAGGCAGAAGCACTGTTGTCCCGCGCCCCGCTGGATACGCGGATCAACAGCCTGAAGGTCGCTGGAGATCCACAGGGCTTGCCGATTGCAGGCGAAGCGCTTGCGCTTCCCGGTGCGCTGCGGTTCCCCTCGGGCACGCAGGTGAGCGGCTGGGAGGCCTACGAACAAGGCCTTATCGAGGTGCAGGACCTTGGCAGTCAGATTGCCTGCCACGCCGTGGGCGCGCAGCCGGGGGATTGCGTGGTCGACCTGTGTGCAGGGGCAGGGGGCAAGACCATCGCGCTGGCGGCTGCCATGGGCAACGAGGGCACGCTGGTGGCAGCCGATTCAGACCGCCGCCGCCTGTCGCAGCTTGGTCCGCGGGCAGAGCGTGCAGGCGCGCGCATCGCTGCCGAACTGCTGCTCGATCCCGGCAAGGAATTGCAGGCACTGCAAGCGTGGCTGGGCAAGGCTGACCGCGTGCTGGTCGATGCGCCGTGCTCGGGCACCGGCACCTGGCGTCGCAATCCGGAAGCCCGCTGGCGCTTGTCCGAAGGCGAGCTCTTGCGGCTCACCCGGTTGCAGGCGCGCTTGCTGGAGGTGGCGGCGCAACTGGTGAAACCGGGCGGTTCGCTGACCTATGTCACCTGCTCGCTGCTGGACGATGAAGGGGCAGTGCAGGTGCAGCAGTTCCTGGCGCAACATGCTGACTGGAAAGCGGAAACCCTTGATCTTGCGCTGGGATCGCCGCGCGGCGCTGGTGTGCGCCTGTCGCCGTCCCGTGACGGAACGGATGGATTTTTCATCGCACGTTTAGCCAAGGCGTGTTAGCATTCATTTGTAATGGACGTTTACCGCACATCTTACCCGTCCATGCTCAAGGAGTACGCCATGCGTTTCGGACCTGCCGCCGCCGCCCTGTCACTCGCGCTCGCCGTTACGGCCAGTATCGGGCACGCAGGCGACTACGCGGCTGATCCGCGGGCAGAGGCGTTGGTGACCGAAGGGCGCATGGCGCTGGACTTGGGTGACACGCAAGGCGCGGTGGACGCTTTCGAAGCCGCGCTGGCGGTCGATCCCGGCTATACGCAGGTCTACCTCGAACTCGCCAATACCGCCCGTGTCGAAGGGCTGCAGGGAAAGGCCATCCACTACTACCGCGAAGCGCAGGAGCGCGATCCGGAAAACCTTGCCGCGATCACCGGCGAGGGAGAGGCCCTGGTGGAAAAGGGCGCGTTGACGGCAGCGCGCGAGAACCTTGAACGGCTGCAAAGCCTTTGCGGCGAAACCTGCGTGGAAACCGTGCAGCTCGCCGCCGCCATCGACCGCGGCCCTCCGGTGATGACCGCCGAGGCAGTGTCTGCGGACGAAGAGGTGGTGCAGAACTGACTGCTCGCAATCAGAGGTGGGGTTTGAACCCCGCCACCACTGTCGCGTAAACCTCGCGCTTGAAGGGCACGATCAGCTCGGGCAGCAGGTCCGGGTCGACCCATTTCCATTCGCAGAACTCAGGGTGCTTGTGCGCCTCGAGATCAATGTCGTTGTCGCTGCCGGTGAAGCGCACCAGGTACCACGCCTGTCGCTGGCCCTTGTACTTGCCCTTCCACAACTTGCCGACGAGTTCATCCGGCAGGTCGTAATACAGTTCGTCCTCCAGCCGGTAGACGATTTCGAGGTGCTGCGGGGCGACGCCTGTCTCCTCCCCCAGTTCGCGGAGCATGGCCTCGTCCAGGTCTTCGCCTTCGTCGACCCCGCCTTGCGGCATCTGCCACCAGTCGCCTTCCTGGTTGTCGATGCGCTTGCCGACGAACGCTTCTCCGGCAGCATTGATCATCATCGTGCCAACGCACGGGCGGTAGTCGAGGCGGTCAGGTCTGCTCATGTCCGGCGCTTTAAGGTGGTGGAGAGGCGAAAGCCAGCTATTGCGAGACGGACAGAAAAACTTGATTGTTTTGCCCGCGACAGAAACGTAGGGCGCGCCTCACGCTAGTTTGAGCGGCAGGAAGACTATTACATGGCGACACAGACGGTCGACAAGCGACCCGAAACCGAAGTGCTGGACTCGATGGTGGTCCGCTTCGCCGGTGACAGCGGCGACGGCATGCAGCTGACCGGCGGACAGTTCACGCTGTCCACCGCGCTGGCGGGCAACGATCTTGCGACTTTCCCCGATTTTCCCGCTGAAATCCGCGCGCCGCAAGGTACGCTGTTTGGCGTTTCGGCTTTCCAGATCAATTTCGGCAGCCGCCAGATCAACACAGCGGGCGATGCGCCCGATGTGCTGGTGGCGATGAACCCCGCGGCGCTGAAGGTGAACCTTGAATCGCTCAAGCCCGGCGGCCTGATCATTGCCGACAGCGGCGCTTTCACCAAGCGCAACCTGGAAAAGGCGCACTACGAAACGAACCCGCTGGAAGACGGCAGCCTGGCAAAATACGACCTGCTGGCCTTCGACATTTCCGAACGCACGATCGAGGCGGTGAAGCCTTTCGGCCTTGGCAACAAGGACGCGCTGCGGTCCAAGAACATGTGGACGCTGGGGCTGGCGCTGTGGATGTTCGATCGCCCGCGCGAACCGATCCACGACTGGCTGAAGCAGAAGTTCCGCAAGAACCCCGATATCGCCAATGCCAATATTGCTGCGCTCGATGCCGGCCATGCCTATGGCGAGACGGCCGAGCTTTCCGGTCCGCTGAAGCAGGTGCACATGCCGCCGATGCCGACAGAACCGGGGCTCTATCGCACCATAACGGGGGCAGAGAGCGTTTCTCTGGGTCTCGTCGCCGGCGCGCAGCTGGCCGACCTGCCGATGTTCTTCGGCGGCTATCCGATCACGCCCGCATCGGCCATCCTGCACAACCTGGCGCGGCTGAAGGAATTCGGCGTCACCACCTTCCAGGCGGAAGACGAGATTGCCGCGATCTGCTCTGCCATCGGCGCCAGCTATGCCGGGCAACTGGGGGTCACCAGTTCGTCCGGCCCCGGCATCGCGCTGAAGACCGAAGCGATGGGCCTTGCCATCATGGTGGAATTGCCGCTGGTGATCGTGAACAGCCAGCGCGGCGGCCCGTCCACCGGCCTTCCCACCAAGACCGAGCAGAGCGACCTGTACCAGGCCGTCTATGGCCGCAACGGCGATGCGCCCATGCCGGTGATCGCCGCGTGCAGCCCGGCAGACGCCTTCGACGTCGCCATCGAGGCCTGCCGCATCGCCACCCAGTACATGACCCCGGTCATGCTGCTGACCGACGGCTATATCGCCAATGCGGCAGAGCCGTGGAAGGTGCCCGATCCGGCGGCTTACGAGCCGTTTCCCGTCTCCTTTCTGGAAGAGCTGCCCGAAGGCGCTGCCTTCCTGCCTTACAGGCGCGACGAGAATGGGGCCCGCCCGTGGGTGAAGCCCGGAACGCCGCACCTGATGCACCGCGTAGGCGGTATCGAGAAGGACGAGCTCACCGGCAACATCTCCTATGATCCGGCCAACCACCAGAAGATGACCAACCTGCGCCGCGACAAGGTGCTGGGCATCGACGTGCCAGACCAGGACGTGGCCTGGGGCGATGACGAGGGCGAGCTGGTCATTGTGGGCTGGGGTAGCACCTATGGCCCGATCAAGCAGGCGGTGAACCGCTGGATCGAGAAGGGCGCCAAGGTCAGCCACGTGCATGTACGCCACATCTGGCCGCTGCCCGGCAATCTGGGCGAATTGCTGTCGCGCTTCGACAAGGTGCTGGTGCCGGAAATGAACGCCGGCCAGTTCAAGACCGTGCTGCGCGACCAGCTGCTGATCGATGCCGAAAGCCTGACCAAGACCAGTGGCCAACCATTCACCATCGCCGAGCTTGAAGACGCGATCGGGGAGCGACTGTCATGAACGAGATGACCAAGATCGAAACCACGCTAAAGGACTGGGAAACCGACCAGGAAGTACGCTGGTGCCCCGGTTGCGGGGACTATGCCATCCTCAAGGCCGTGCAGCGCACGCTTCCTGAGGTGGGGGCGGACCCGAAGAACACCGTGTTCGTGTCCGGCATCGGTTGTTCGAGCCGGTTCCCCTACTACATCGAGAGCTACGGCTTCCACACCATCCACGGCCGCGCGCCGGCCTTTGCCACCGGCATCAAGCTGGCCAATCCCGATCTCGATATCTGGCTGATCACTGGTGACGGCGATGGCCTGTCGATCGGCGGCAATCACCTGATGCACGTGCTGCGCAGGAACGTGAACATGCAGATCATGCTGTTCAACAACGAGATCTACGGCCTGACCAAGGGCCAGTACTCGCCCACCAGCCGCGAGCAAACGCGCTCGCCGTCCACCCCGCTGGGTTCGGTCGACCATCCGGCCAACCCCTGCGCCTTCGCGCTGGGCAGCGGCGCGCGCTTCGTCGGGCGCGGCATCGACGTGTCGAAGCACTTGCCCGACGTGCTGAAGGCCGCGCACGCACATAAGGGCGCGGCCTTCATCGAAATCTTCCAGAACTGCATCGTCTACAACAAGGACGTGTTCGACGATTTCGCCAAGCCCAAGGGGGCGGAACAGCAGCAGCTGTGGCTGGCCCATGGCGAGCCGATGCTATTTGGCAGCGAGAAGACCGGCGGCGTGAAGGGGCTGAAGCTCAATACGCAGACGCTAGCCTTCGAAGTGGTCGACGTGGCGGACGGCGATTGGCAGGCAGCCGGCGTGCAGGTGCACGATGCCACCAACCGCGTGATCGCGCACATGCTGGTGGAACTGCCCTTCGGTGAATTCCCCATGCCTTTGGGCGTGATCTACGACGATCCCGCACCGACATACGAATCCGCCGTGATTGCGGAAAAGGCCCGCGCCAGCGAAGGCAAGGACACCAGCCTTGCGCACCTGCTGGCCAAGGGACAGACCTGGACTGTCAGCGGAACTGCATCCGACCCGGTCTGATTGAACGAAGCGCGTTTGCGGGGGCGTAAGTGGACAATCTCACACATTCGCTCACCGGCGCGCTGATCGGGCAGGCGGGGCTGAAAAGGAAGACCGGCCTCGCCATGCCCGCGCTGATCATTGGCGCGAATCTGCCCGACGTTGATGCGGCGTGCTTCTTCTGGCTGCAAGGGGTGGAGCATCTCGCCTTCCGCCGGGGCATCACCCACGGGCCGATTGCCCTGCTGGTGCTGCCGCTGGCGCTGGCGGGGTTGCTGTATGGCTGGGACAGATGGCAGGCGCGGCGTGGCAAGAGACCGGACAAGCGATTGCCTGTCCATTTCGGCTGGCTCTATGCGCTGGCGCTGATCGGGTGCCTCACGCACCCGGCGCTCGACTGGCTGAACGTCTACGGCATCCGCCTGCTGGAGCCGTTTTCCAGCCGCTGGTTCTATGGCGACGTGCTGTTCATCATCGACCTGTGGCTGTGGATCGTGATGGGCGTGGGCCTGTGGCTGTCGCTGCGGCGGGAAAAGCGCGGCGGCGACTGGCGCAAGGTGGCGCGCACCACGCTGGGGCTGTGCGGGCTCTACCTCGTCGCCAACTATGCCATCTCGATGAAGGACCGGGCGGACAACGCTGCCTTCCACGAAACGATTTCCTCGCCCCCGCCGCTCGCTTTCTGGGAGCGCGATTCGATTGGCGTGAGCGGGGCCGGTGGCTTCTTCATCGATGGTGAGCGGGTCGGCAATCGTCCGCTGTCGGCCTGCGACCTCGAGGCGGCGCGGGCGCAAAGCAGCCAGGTTGACGCCTTCCTGTTCTGGAGCCGCGCGCCGGTGCTCGATCTGCTGGAGGACGGTCGCTGGCAGCTCAGCGATGCACGCTACTACGGCGTGCGCGACGGGCGGTTCAGCATGACCCTGCCCGATAGTCTGTGTTCGGAACCGGGCGAGGAGTGATAGGGCAGAGGGCAAGCAGAAGGGAGTTTCGACTTGTCCGAACCGCAAATCGTCTGGCTGCGTCGCGACCTGCGCCTGACCGACCAGGCTGCCTTTACCGCTGCCGCGGAGGCCGGGCCGGTGATCCCGGTCTACATCCTCGATGATGAGACTGCTGCTGATCGCCGCATGGGCGGAGCCAGCCGCTGGTGGTTGCACCACGCCCTGGAAGCCTTGCAGAATGATCTGGCGCGCCACCATTCGCAGCTGGTCCTGCGGCGCGGCAACGCGGCGGAGGAATTGTGCAAGCTGGCGGAGGAGACGGGCGCAAAAACCGTCCATGCCCTGCGTCATTATGAGCCATGGTGGCGTCGTGCGCAGGGCAAGCTGAAGGAACGGCTGGACCTGCAATTGCACGACGGCAACTACCTGTTGCCGCCCGGCGCGGTGACCACCGGATCGGGCAGCCCCTACAAGATCTTCACCCCGTTCAAGAACGCCATGTTCGAGGCCATCGACCATTTCGATATCCTGCCCGAACCCAGCCTTTCCAGCCCCGATCGGTGGCCAGTCTGCCTCTCGCTGGAAGACCTCGGCCTGCTGCCTACAAAGTCCGACTGGGCAAGGGGCATGCGCGATTACTGGTCTGGCATGCATGGCACGTCTGCCGCGATGGATCGCTTCGATACCTTCCTCGATGTCATCTCGGACTACTCCGACGACCGCAACCTTCCGGCAGTGGACGCGACCAGCCGCCTCTCGCCGCACCTGCATTTCGGCGAAGTGTCCCCGCGCATGTTGTGGGACCGGATCAGCAGCCGTACGGGCGGCGGTGCGCGCATGTTCAAGGCGGAACTGGTGTGGCGCGACTATGCGCAGAACCTTATCTGCGAATTCCCCGGCTACACGCAGGAACCCTATCGCGACGGCTATGGCGAGAGCTTCTGGCGCAATCCCAATCGGGGGCACCGGATCCAGGAGGAACTGGAAGCCTGGCAAAGGGGGCGCACCGGCTACCCCATCGTCGATGCCGGAATGCGGCAGTTGTGGGCAACTGGCTGGATGCACAACCGCGTGCGCATGATCGCCGCCAGCTTCCTTGTCAAACACCTGCTGATTGACTGGCGGCACGGCGAACACTGGTTCTGGGATACGCTGGTGGATGCCGACTACGCCAGCAATGGCACCAACTGGCAATGGGTCAGCGGCACGGGCGTCGATTCCAACATGTTCGTGCGCATCATGGCGCCTCTGAGCCAGAGCGAAAAGTTCGACGCAGGCGGCTATATCCGCGAATGGGTCCCCGAACTGGCGGACCTGAGCGATCCCTATGTGCACGATCCTGAAGCGCATGGATGCAAGCCTGCCGCCTATCCCGCCAAGCTGATCGGCCACAAGGAAGCGCGCGAGCGGGCGCTGGCGACCTATCGCGCGGCCAAGGAATAAACACTTGTGTAAACACGCCTTGAGAAGCTGATCGCGCGGCGTCATAAAGCGGCGAATGGAGGCGGGTCACGCACGCGGAGAAGTATTGCTGGAAGGCGGCCAGCGGTTCGGGTCGAAACCCGGATTGCTTGCGCGCCTGTTCGTGCCTGCCGTCAGCCGGATACTCAACCGTATCGACGCAGGCCTTGCGAGCGGGGCAATCCATGCGACCCTGCCCGATGGTTCCAGGCGCACGCTGGGCGGCAATGCGCCGGGTTTCGAATGCGAGGTTGCGTTGCACGACTGGCGCGCGCTGTTGCGGCTGGCGACGGGCGGCTCGGTCGGCTGGTACCAGGCGTGGGAAGCGGGCGAGTGGTCCAGCCCCGATCCGGTGCCGCTGTTCGCGCTGTTCATGGCCAATGCCGTGTCGCTGGGCGATGCCGCACGTGCCAAGGGGCCGTGGCGGTGGATGGCAAGGGCGGCACATGCGCTGAAACGCAACACCCGCGTAGGCGCGGAGAATAACATCCACGCGCACTACGACCTCGGCAACGATTTCTATGCCAGCTGGCTGGATCCGACGATGACCTATTCCAGCGCGCTGGATTTCGGTGATGATGGTCTGGAAGCGGCGCAGCGGCGCAAATGGCAGGCACTGTCGCAGCGGATTGGCGCTGCGCAAAGCGTGCTGGAGATCGGCTGTGGCTGGGGTTCGCTCGCATCGCACCTCGCGGGGCGGGGTCACGATATCACTGCCATCAGCATTTCCGATCGCCAGCTGGAATGGGCGCGCGAACGCAATGCCGGGCCCAGGTTCCAGAAGCGCGACTATCGCGACATGCAGGGCCAGTTCGATGCCATCGTCAGCGTGGAGATGGTGGAGGCCTTGGGCCGCGAATACTGGCCTGCCTTCATGGACTGTGTGGCGCGCAACCTGAAGCCCGGCGGGCGCGCGGCGATCCAGTATATCGCCATCGCCGAGCCGATCTTCGATGCCTACGCCGCCAGCGCCGATTTCATCCAGGCCTATGTCTTCCCCGGCGGCATGTTGATCCGCGCCAGCGAGTTCCGTCGCTTGGCCGAAGAGCGCGGCCTTGCCTGGCAGGACCAGCGCGATTTCGCACTCGATTACGCCGAAACGCTGAAATGCTGGCGCGAGCGGTTCGATGCCGCCTACGACGAAGGCCGTCTGCCTAGCGGTTTCGACAAGCGTTTCCGCGACTTGTGGCGGTTCTACCTGATGTATTGCGAAGGCGGGTTTCGTGGCGGCGGGATCACCGTCAGCCAGGTGACCCTGGTGAAGGAAAGCAAATGAAGAAATGGATTCTCGGCATTGTCGCCCTGCTGGCGATTGCCGGCGGCGTGTTCTGGCTGTCGCTGGATGAAGACCAGCGCGATGTCCTGGCCAACATGCCGACCGACCGCGACGTGCTGTTCTGGCCGGAAGAAACCCGCACCGCCGCATTCCGCGCGATGGACCGCTTTCCGGCGCTGGCCGAAGCCCGCGTGATCGAGGCTGGCGAGGCGACCTATCCGCTGCCCGATGGCGAAGCGCTGGACCTTGGCGACTTCGACATGGACGCCTTCATGGAAGCGCAGAACGCGGCCGGCGTCGTGGTGGTTCACGATGGCGAAGTGGTGCTGGAACGCTACGGTCTCGATTTCAGCGCGGACGGCAAGTGGACCAGCTTTTCCGCTGCCAAAAGCTTCACTTCGACGCTGGTGGGCGCGGCCATCGCGGACGGCTATATCGACAGTCTCGACGATCCGGTGACGAAGTACATCCCCGAACTGGCAGGCTCCGGCTACGACGGCGTGACCATCCGCCAGCTGCTGACGATGAGCAGCGGCGTTAAGTGGAACGAGGATTATTCGGACCCGCAGAGCGACGTCGCGCTGTTCAACGAACACGAATCCACTGAAGAAGGCGTCGATTCGCTGGTCGACTACATGCGCCAGCTGCCGCGCGAGGCGGAGCCGGGCACGCGCTGGCTCTACAACACGGGCGAGACCAACATGATCGGCGTGTTGGTGCGCAATGCCACGGGCAAGAGCCTGGCCGATTACCTCTCCGAGAAGGTGTGGGCGCCGTTCGGCATGGAGCAGGACGCCACCTGGCTGCTGTCCAATACCGCCAGCGAGATTTCCGGCTGCTGCATTCAGGCCAGCACCCGCGACATGGCCCGCTTCGGCCTGTTCGCCATGGGCGGCGGCATGGCTGGCGGAGAGCGCGTCGTGCCCGAGGGCTGGTTCGAGGAAGCCACCACGCCCGCCTTCGAGACCGGGCGGTTCGATCGCGGTTATGCCTACCAGTGGTGGACCTACCCCGGCGGTGCCTATGCCGCCAGCGGCCTTTACGGGCAGGGCATCCTCGTCGATCCGGCGCGCAACCTGGTGATCGCTACCCATTCCAACTGGCGCAATTCCACCGGCGGCGGTGGTGAGGGGATCGAGCGCAACCGCTTCTATGCCGCCGTGCAGGCCGCCGTGGACGCGCGCCGGGGCGAGACCGGCGTCTATGTCGGCGAACCGGCAGAGCCGATGGTGAACTGAGCCAAGTCACTGGTCTGACGGGGTAAGGCGTTCGCAGAACTGTCGCCCGCAGCCAATCTTGTATCTTGCGCAACCAGTCGCGGCTGGCCATTCTCCCCGGCAAACAGTCAGGGGACCACCTCGCATGAAGCGTCTTGCCACCATCGCCGCCATCCTGCTCGCCTCCACCGCCGCGCCCGTGCTGGCAGAGGAGGGTTTCTACCAATACCCGGCGGCGCGGGGTGACGTGCTGGTGTTCGCGAGCGAAGGCGACCTGTGGCGCGCGGCGCGCTCTGGCGGTTCGGCCATCCGGCTGACCAACCACGAGGAAGAGGAGACCGATCCCGTCATCTCGCCCGATGGGCGGCTGGTCGCCTTCACCGCCAGCTATGACAGCCCGCGCGATGTCTATGTCATGCCCGTGGCGGGTGGTGCGCCGCGCCGGCTTACCTTCCAGGGCGGCAGCGTGCGCACGGTCGGCTGGACACCCGACGGGCGCGTGGTTTTTGCCGACAGCTTGCCGGGCGGCGGGCAGGCCGAAATTCTCTATACGGTCGATCCCACGGGCGGAGAAGCGACGCCGATCCCGCTGTGGCGCGCAAACGATGCCACCTTCGGGCAGGACGGCACGCTGTTCTTCACTCGCCGCGGCCTGCGCGCGCGCTCCAGCGACAACGCCGTGCTCTATCGCGGTGGTGGCATGGCGCAGCTGTGGCGCTGGACCATGGGCAGCGACGAGGAGGCGACGCAGCTGCTGGCCGATTTCGGCGCGCCGATCCGCATGCCCATGGCTCACGGTGGGCGCATTTACTTCATCTCCGACAAGAGCGGGGCAGATGCCGTGTGGTCGGTGGCCGGGGATGGTAGCGGTGTGAGGCAGGAGTCGCAGGAACTGCCACTGCCGGTGCTGCAGGCCAGCATGGATGGCGGCGATATCTTCCTGCAGAACGCTGCGGACATCCACGTGTTCTCCATCAGCGGCGGCACCCTGCAGACGCTGGCGCTGGACATCATCACCGATCGTGAACAGGCTCGCGTTCGCACGCTTGAAAACCCGCTCAGCCTGATAGAGGACGCGCGCATTGCGCCTTCAGGAGACAGCGTGGCCATTACCGCGCGCGGCCGTGCGGCGCTGGGTGCTGCCGGTCAGCGCCGCCGGGTCGAACTGGCGATCCCGATGGACGCGCGTGCCCGCGAAGCCGTAGAAGGGCCCGATGGCGAGCGCGTGTTCCTGGTACTCGACCAGGGAGAGCGGGGCGATATCTATGCCATGCCTGCCGATGGTTCGGGCGAACCGGTGGCGATCACGCGCGGCTATGATGCGCATATCTGGTCTTTCGCGGTGTCGCCGAATGGAAACTCGCTGGTGGTGTGGGACAAGGATGCCCGGCTCCAGCGGGTGGATTTGGCCACCGGGCGCACCACGTTGCTGGCGCAAAACGATACCGGCGCAGACAACGCTTTCGACGGCGTCACTTTCTCGCCTGATGGCGCTTATATCGCCTATTCGGAAGTTTCGCGCCGCAACAACGCCAACACTGCCGATATCTACGTGCAGAACCTGGCCACCGGCGCGCGGGTGATGGCGACATCGGGCAAGTATCACGATTATGCTCCGGCTTTCGCCCATGACGGGGCGTGGCTCTACTTCATTTCCGACCGCAACTTCACGCCGAGCCCGGGCAGTCCGTGGGGCGACCGCAACATGGGTGTCGACTTTCCCGATCGCGGCGAGATCTATGCGCTTCAGCTCGATCCCGCAGCCGAGTTCCGCTTCACCGAACAGAACGAGTTGACGCAAACGGGTGACGAGGAGGAGGCGGCGAGCGGCTCCGGTGCTGACGGCGACGATGCCGAGGAAACAGCGCCTGCCAATGTGGTGCTGGAGGGGCTCGCCGGACGGCTCTACAAGCTGCCGACCGAGCCGGGCGTCGAGCGCGGCCTGCTTGCGACTGACGAATTTCTCTACACCTGGCGCGGCGACAACGTGATCTCGATCAAGATCGACCGCCGCGATCCGAAGGAGGAGACTTTTGCCGAGGACGCACTGGGCTTTGACCTTGCCGCCGATGGCGAGACCGCCCTGCTGGTAACCGGCACGCGCGATGCCCCGGTGCTGGCGCTGGTGCCTGCCGCTGCGAAGCAGCCCGAGGACGCCACGCTCAACCGCGTGCGACTGGGGGACTGGCATCCGACCATCGATCCGGTGGCGGAGTGGCAGCAGATGTTCGTGGACGCATGGCGCATGCACCGCGACTTTGCCTACGACCCGGCCTTGCGCGGGGTCGACTGGAACGATGTGCGCGCGCGGATCGAGCCGCTGCTGAGCCGGATCGGCCACCGCGCGGAGCTCAATACCGTGCTTGGCCTGATGGCCTCGCAACTGGGCATCCTGCACAGCCAGGTGCGCCCGGGCGACTTGCCCGAGGATAGCGAGAACGGCCAGATGGCCTTCCTTGGCGCGCGCTATACGCCGGTAGCAGGCGGCCTGCGGATCGATTCAATCTACGTGGCCGAGGACGATCTCGTCGCCACCCGCCCGCCGCTGCGCCGCCCTGACGTAGACGTGCGCGTGGGTGACGTGATCCAGCGCGTCGACGGGCGTCCTGTCTCCTCGCTCGCGGACCTGCGCCTGGCGCTCGCGTCCAAGGCCGGGCAGCAGGTGCGCCTCGACCTGATGCGCGGGCGCAGCGCGGTAAGCGCGATTGTCGAGCCGATGACCTTCGATGGTCTGCGCATGGCCAGCTATTACGACTTCGTCGAAGGCAACCGCGCGGCCACGCTCGCCATGTCGGGCGGCAACGTCGGCTACCTGCACCTGCGCGCCATGGGGCCCAGCGACGTGGCCAGCTTCGCGCGCGACTACTTCGCCCAGCTCGACATGGACGGGCTGATTATCGACGTGCGGGGCAACAACGGCGGCAATATCGATTCGATCATCATCGGTATGCTGATGCGCCAGCCGTGGGCCTTCTGGACCAACCCCGATGGCACCGGCGTTGCCACCACCAACATGCAGAACGCCTATCGCGGTCACGTGGCAGTGCTGGTGGACGAGCGCACCTATTCCGATGGCGAGACTTTCGCTGGCGCGATCAAGTCGCTGGGCCTTGCGCCACTGGTGGGCACGCGCACGGCGGGGGCAGGCATCTGGCTTTCCGACCGCAACCGGCTGGTCGACAACGGCGCGGTGCGCATTGCCGAAAATGCGCAATATGCGATCGACGGCCGCTGGATCGTCGAAGGCCACGGCATTGCCCCCGATTACGAGGTGGAGAACCTGCCGCACGCGCGCTTCGCAGGAACCGACGCGCAGTTGCAGGCTGCCATAGCTTTGCTGGCGCAGCAGATTGCGGCAGAGCCTGTCTCCCCGCTGGTGCCGCAACCACTGCCGCCGCTGGGCACGCCGGCCGGCGATGTGCGGCCTCAGGGGAATTGAGCGCGGGAACCGGTACGAGCCGGCGTCGTTGGCGTTTCATGGCAACTGACGCTTCGACATTACCCACCGCTGCATCACGCAGCACCGTCCAGCGGATCACGGTCATCCTGGCCATGATCCTGGAGATTGGCGCGACCTTCCTGCCCAACCTCGGGCTTGGCGACCCGATCCAGGAACGATCGGACGCCACGCGCACGCTGCTGACGCCTTCGGGCTGGGCCTTTTCCATCTGGGGCCCGCTATTTGCGGGATCGCTGCTGTTCGCCATCTACCAGGCCTTGCCTGCCCAACGCGACAACGCCCTGCTGGACAAGCTCGCCTGGCCTGCGGCGGGTGCCTTTGCCGTGATCGGGCTATGGGCGGTCTACACCCAGTTCTATGCCCTGACGGCGGTCTCGGTGGCAATTATTCTGACTGCTCTGGCGTGCCTGATGGCCGTCTACCACATTCTGGTGGGCGCGCAGCGTGATTTCACGCGCGGGGAGCGCTGGCTGGTGGTCTTGCCGTTCAGCGGGCTGGCCGCCTGGCTGACGGCTGCCAGCATCGTGAATATCGCGGCTACGCTGACCTATTACGGCATGGATGCCGGTGCCGCGAACGCCATGCTTGCCGCTGCCGTGGTGGTGGTGGGCGGCATCATCGTGGCGCTTGCAGTGTGGCGCGGGCGTGGAAATCCGGTCTACGCGGCGGTTTTCCTGTGGGCCTTGCTGGCGATCTACACCCAAGGCGGACAGGTGGCGACGCCGGTGGCCTATGCGACGATCGCTTCCGCCGTGCTGGTGATCGTGGCGACCGGGCTGCAACTACGGCAGGCAGCCAACCGTCGCCACTGGCTGGGTTAGCTTACCCGCGATAGGTGCCGTCGCCGCGATAGCGGGCAAGGATATTGTCGTGCACGATCGGCGAGAGCAGGTTGGTGAAGGCGCAACCGGCCATGCCATTTTCCCACCATACCACTTCGGCCTGCAGCGATTCCAGGCCCGGCAGGGTCAGCCAGCACACCGAACCAGGGTGCATGCGGTTAAGCGCCGTGGCGGAGAAGCCCGACAGCGACAGGTCGTTCACCACCGTCTGGAAGGCACGCATGCCAGAGCCCCGCAATTGGGCAGGGATCATGATCTTGGTACGCGGTGCGCTACGATCTTCCTGTGCGGCGATATCGTAGCGGCCCATGGTGTTCTGCATGCTCATCGCAGTAGATTCCCGTTTCCTGCGGTTCCCCAACCGGGCCCGTTGGGCCGTTTGCTTTGCGCAGAATGTCGGAGCACCGTTAAACGGGGCCTAACACCAGTGGTTAACGCGGCGTTTCCACTCTTTCGCGGCACAAATTGGGGAAATCGTCCACCAGCATCTGCGCGATATGCTCACCCACCACCTGCGGCGGCTTCACCGAATCGGGGTCTTCGCCGGGATAGGCGCGGGCGCGCATGTCGGTGCGGGTGGCTCCCGGATCGACAATGGCAACGCGCGTTTCGGAGATTCGCTCGATCTCCTTTCCGTGCGTCTCCAACAGGTTGTCGAAAGCGGCCTTGGTCGCGCCATAGGCCCCCCAGAACGGACGAGGCGTCTCGCCGACGGAACTGGTGAGGCCGATGATACGCCCGCCCTCGGCACGTTTCAGCAGCGCATCGAAGGCCGCCAGCAGCGCTTGCGTGGCTAGCACGTTGAGCGTCAGGGCCTGGTTGAACTGCTTGCCGTCGATTTGGGTGACCGGGGTGAGTGTGGGCAGCTGAGCGGCACATATCACGAGGATGTCGAGCCGGTCCCAGCGTTCGGCAATTGCCTGCGCCAGACGACCGATGCTTTCCCCATCGGTCAGGTCGAGTGGAGCGATGGTGGAGGTGCCGCCAGCATCGTGGATGGCATCCTCGACCTCTTCCAGGTCCTTCACCTTGCGCGCCACCAGCACCACGTGCGCGCCCCTGGCGGCGAGCGCCTTGGCCGTGGCCGCACCGATCCCTCGGCTTGCTCCGGTGACGAGCGCAACCTTGCCTGCGAGCGGCTTTTGTTCCGTATTGTCAGTCATTCAGGCGACCTTGTTTACAGGAAGTGTCAGCTGCGCATCCTCTGCCTTCTTGCCTGCCAGGTCGGTCAGCGGCGTGGGATATTCGCCGGTAAAGCAGGCATCGCAATATTGCGGGCAGCCATTGTTGCGGCCCTTCAGGCCCACGGCGCGATAGAGCCCGTCGATCGAGACAAAGGCGAGGCTGTCGGCCTGGATGAATTCGCGCATGGCGGTAAGGTCCATCCGGCCTGCCAGCAGCTTGGAGCGTTCAGGCGTATCCACGCCGTAATAGCAGCCATGGCCGGTGGGCGGGCTGGCGACGCGGAAATGCACTTCTGCTGCCCCAGCATCGCGCATCATCTGCACGATCTTGAGGCTGGTTGTGCCGCGCACGATGGAATCGTCGATCAGTACGATGCGCTTGCCTTCCACGATCGCACGGTTGGCATTGTGCTTGCGCTTCACCCCGGCATGGCGTGCGCCGTCCGACGGCTGGATGAAGGTGCGCCCGACGTAGTGCGAACGGATGATGCCCAGTTCGAAGGGAATACCGCTTTCCTGCGCATAGCCGATGGCGGCCGGCACGCCGCTGTCGGGCACGGGCACCACCAGGTCCGCATCGCATGGTGCCTCGCGCGCCAGCTCCGCGCCGATGTTCTTGCGGCTTTCGTAGACGCTGCGCTTGTTGAAGATGGAATCGGGCCGGCTGAAATAGACATGTTCGAAGATGCATGGGCGCGGCTTGGTCTCGCCAAACGGGCGGTGCGAGCGGATCGTGCCATCGAAGTCCACCTCGATGAACTCGCCGGGTTCCACCTGCCGGGTGAACTCGGCGCCCACCACGTCCAGCGCCACGGTTTCGCTGGCGAACACCACGGCATCGCCCAGCTTGCCCATCACCAGTGGTCGAATGCCCATCGGATCGCGGCAGGCAGCCATGCCGCGCGGCGTCATCACGATCAGCGCATAGGCCCCTTCGACCAGTCGCAACGCATCCACCAGCTTGTCGAGCATGGTGGGATAGCGGCTGGTGGCGACAAGGTGGATGATCACCTCGGTGTCTGACGTCGACTGGAAGATCGCACCCTTGGCGACCAGTTCCCGCTTCAGCGCCATGGCGTTGGAGATATTGCCGTTATGCGCCACGGCAAAGCCGCCGCTGGCAAGATCGGCATAGAGTGGCTGGACATTGCGCATGCCCGATCCGCCGGTGGTGGAATAGCGCACGTGCCCACCCGCCATGTGACCAGGCAGTTCGGCCAGCGATTCGGCGGTGGAGAAATTCTCCGCCACGTGGCCAAGTCCGCGACGGGTGAAGAACTCCGTGCCGTCGAAACTGGTGATGCCGACAGCTTCCTGGCCGCGATGTTGCAGGGCGTGCAGCCCCAGCGCGCAGGCGGCGGAGGCATCGGGAGCGCCGATGATGCCGAACACGCCGCACTCTTCGTGCAGCTTGTCGTCACCGTCACCGTTCAAAAAGGGATGGGTGAAATTCATCGATTTCCGTTTGTGGCCAGCAGCGCTGCCCCAATGGCGATGTTACGGGTCGATTACAAGGGGGGTAGGCAAAGAGATGCCCAGTGATCACCAATCAAATTGGCTGAAATGGTCGGGGAGAGAGGATTCGAACCTCCGGCCCCTGCCTCCCGAAGACAGTGCTCTACCAGGCTGAGCTACTCCCCGACCGGTGCTTGCGAGGGATTAACCCCCGCGAGGCAGAGGCGGCCCTATACGGAGGGCATATCAAGCTGGCAAGAGCGAGTTTCGCGCATTGCGAAAAGGGTAAGGCGCTGTCACTACGCTGGCCATACGGGACAAGGGCCGAAGGGGATTGTTCGAATGCAGGTTCTGGTTACCGGAGCGGCAGGATTCATCGGCGCGGCGCTGGCAGAAAATCTGTTGGCGCGCGGCGACAGCGTGATCGGGATCGACAACTGCAACGCCTATTACGACCCGGCGCTGAAACAGGCGCGGCTCGATCGGCTGCATGGGCGGGGCGGAGACTTTACCTTCCACAAGATCGACTTTGCCGACATGGCCGCGCTCGAATCGGTGCTGGAAGGTGAAGAGGTCGACCGCATCGTGCATCTCGGCGCGCAGGCAGGGGTGCGCTATTCGCTTGAGAACCCGGCCGCCTACATCCAGTCCAACCTGGTCGGCCATGCCAACATGCTGGAGTTGGCTCGCCATCGCGGCGTGGAGCACATGGTCTATGCCAGTTCGTCGTCGGTCTACGGCGGCAACGACAAGGTTCCCTTCAGCGTGGAGGACCGCGCCGATCACCCGGTCTCGCTCTATGCCGCCACCAAGCGCGCGGACGAGTTGCTGAGCGAGAGCTATGCCCATCTCTATCGCTTCCCGCTGACGGGCCTCAGGTTCTTCACCGTCTATGGCCCGTGGGGTCGGCCCGACATGGCCATGTGGATCTTCACGAAGAAGATCCTGGCGGGTGAACCCATCCCGGTGTTCAACAACGGCGAGATGTGGCGCGATTTCACCTATATCGACGATATCATCGCGGGCGTTGTCGCCGTGCTGGACAATTCGCCCGCCGATGATGGCGCGGTGAAGGCTGGCGGATCGACGAAGCCGCATGCGCTCTACAACATCGGCAATCATCGCAGCGAGAAGCTGACCCGCATGATCGAGCTGCTGGGCGAGGCCTGCAGGCGCGAGGTGAAGATCGACTGGCAACCGATGCAGCCGGGCGACGTGGTGCGCACCTATGCCGATATCGACGCGATCAGTGCAAACCTGGGCTATTCCCCCACCACCACTATCGAGGAAGGCATACCGCGCTTCGTCGAATGGTATCGGGAATATCACGGTTTGTGACCTTGGCCTGCCGCTGCCCCCGGTGGTAGCCAACAGGGTATGACAACGACTCCGCAGCGCCACCCCGAATGGCAATACCTCGATCTCATGCGCCATATCTGGGAGCATGGAGACCAGCGCATGGACCGCACCGGCGTGGGTACGCGCTCTGTCTTCGGCACCATGCTGCGATTCGACCTTGGAGGGGACCGGGTTCCGCTGCTCACCACCAAGCGTGTTTACTGGAAGGCTGCGGCGAAAGAGATGCTGTGGTTCCTGACCGGTGACACCAACATCCGTCCGCTTCTGCAATTGGGCGTGACGATCTGGTCCGACTGGCCGCTGGCGAAGTATCGCAAGGCGAGCGGAGAGGACATCAGCCAGGAAGACTTCGAGGCGCGCATTGTCGCGGACGAGGCTTTCGCGAGGAACTGGGGTGACCTGGGCCCGGTTTATGGCAAGCAATGGGTGGACTGGCCGACTTATCAGTACGGGCCGGACGGCAAGTATACCAAGGGCCCCGGCATCAACCAGGTGGCGCAGGTGGTGGAAAGCCTGAAGACCAATCCGGGCAGCCGCCGCCATATCATCGAAGGCTGGAACGTTGCCGAGCTGGATCGCATGGCGCTGCCGCCGTGCCACAAGACCTACCAGTTCCATGTCGCGGGCGAGGGCGATCAGGCCCGACTCAATTGCCTGCTCTACCAGCGCAGCTGCGACGTGGCACTGGGCCTGCCGTTCAACTTGTTCGGCGCATCCTTGCTCACGCGCATGATGGCGGCGCAGGTGGGCATGCAGCCGGGCGAGCTGGTGTGGAGCGGCGGCGACACGCATCTCTACCTCAATCACACCGAACTGGTGGAAGCGCAGCTGCAGCGGGAACCGGCGGGCGCGCCGAAACTTGTTCTCAAAAGGGTGCCGCCGACAATTTTCGACTACCGTTTCGACGATTTCGAGGTGGTTGATTACGAACCGCAAGGAGTCCTGCGCGCACCTGTGGCCGTTTGAGAATTCCTGTGGTAGGGCGGATTGACCGTTACAGATGTAACTAATATAATTCTGCCCTAGTGGAATAATCTAACAGCATTCGTGGGAGCAGGTCATGGCCATTGCCACAGACGAGACGGGCAGCAACCGCCCAAGGCTAGCTCTGCACGTGCCCGAACCGCGCTATCGCCCCGGCGACACAGTTGATTTCAGCGATCTCGACATTCCCGGCCCCGGCAAGCAGCCGCGCCCGGACGAGGCCTGCGAGGCGAAGGAAACCTTCCCGCTGTGCAACGACCTGATCCGCGTGCTGGGCGACGATCACCAGGCATACGGACCGTGGGACCCGCGCCTCGATGCCGACACGCTGCGCAGGATGCTGCGCGAAATGGCGCTGGTGCGCGCCTTCGACAACCGCATGTACCGCGCCCAGCGGCAGGGCAAGACCAGCTTCTACATGAAGTGCACCGGTGAAGAGGCGACCAGCGTCTGCGCCACCCATGCGCTGGACGGAGAGGACATGATTTTCCCCTCCTACCGCCAGCAGGGCTGTCTGATCGCGCGCGGGTACGAGCCGGTGGAGATGATCAACCAGATCTATTCCAACAAGGCCGACAAGCTGAAGGGCCGACAGCTGCCGATCATGTATTGCTCGAAGCGGCTCAACTTCTTCTCCATCAGCGGCAACCTGGCCACCCAGCTGCCGCAGGCCACCGGCTTTGCCATGGCGAGTGCCTCGAAAGGCGATTCGCGCATCGCCGCGACCTGGGTGGGCGAGGGCAGCACGGCGGAGGGTGACTTCCACTCCGCGCTCACCTTCGCCACCGTCTACAACGCGCCGGTGATCTTCAATGTGATCAACAACCAGTGGGCGATCTCGTCGTTCTCGGGTTTCGCCGGGGCGGAGCGCGCCACCTTCGCCGCGCGCGCCATCGGCTATGGCATCGCGGGCCTGCGAGTGGACGGCAACGATCCGCTCGCCGTGTTCGCCGCCGAACGCTGGGCGGCTGACCGCGCCCGCGCCAATGCCGGCCCCACGCTGATCGAGCACTTCACTTATCGCGCAGAGGGGCATTCCACCTCCGACGATCCCAGCGCCTACCGCTCTGTCGAGGAGCGCGAGGAATGGCCGCTGGGCGATCCCGTCACGCGGCTGAAACGCCACCTTGTCGTGCTGGGCGAATGGTCGAAGGAAGCGCACGAGGCGATGGACGAGGAACTCGACGCACAGGTCCGCGCGGCGATGAAGGAGGCCGAGAAGAACGGCATCCTCGGCCACGGCCTGCACCATCCGTTCCACACCATGTTCGAAGACGTGTTCGAGGAACTGCCCTGGCACCTGAAGGAACAGGCCGCGCAGGCGATCCGCGAGCGCCAGATCAAGTGGCCGGAGGAGCCGGCGGAATGAACGAGATGACTTCAGAAGTCGCAGCCCCGAACGCTGGCGACGTGCGCGAGATGAACATGATCGAGGCGATCAATTCCGCGCTCGACGTGATGCTTGGCCGCGACCCCGACGTGATCCTGCTGGGCGAAGATATCGGCTATTTCGGCGGCGTGTTCCGCTGCACCGCCGGGCTGCAGGAGAAATACGGCAAGACCCGCGTGTTCGACACGCCGATATCCGAATGCGGCATCATCGGCGTGGCGGTGGGAATGGGGGCCTATGGCCTGCGTCCGGTGCCCGAGATCCAGTTCGCCGACTATATTTACCCCGGACTTGACCAGCTGGTGAGCGAAGCGGCGCGGCTGCGCTACCGCTCGGCCGGCGAATTCATCGCCCCGATGACCGTGCGCAGCCCCTTTGGTGGCGGCATCTTCGGCGGGCAGACGCACTCGCAGAGCCCGGAGAGCTTCTTCACCCATGTCTCGGGCCTGAAGACGGTGGTGCCGTCCACGCCCTATGATGCCAAGGGCCTGCTGATTTCCTGCATCGAGGACAACGACCCGGTCGTCTTTTTCGAGCCCAAGCGCATCTACAACGGCCCGTTCGACGGCTATTACGACAAGCCGGCCAGGAGCTGGAAAGGCTTTGCCGAGGCGCAGGTGCCGACGGACTACTATCGCATCCCGCTGGGCAAGGCGCGCACGGTGCAGGAAGGCGATGAGATGACCATCCTGGCCTATGGCACCATGGTCCACGTGGCCGAAAGCGTGGCGCGCGAGAAGGGCGTGAATGCCGAGATCCTCGACCTGCGCACGCTGGTGCCGCTGGATATCGAGGCGATCGAGGCTTCGGTCGAAAAGACCGGCAAGTGCCTGATCGTGCACGAGGCCACCCGCACTTCAGGCTTCGGTGCAGAGCTTTCCGCCATGGTGCAGGAACGCTGCTTCTACCATCTCGAGGCGCCGATCGAGCGCGTGACCGGTTTCGACACGCCCTATCCGCACAGCCTCGAATGGGCCTATTTCCCCGGTCCCGTCCGCATCGGCGAGGCCATCGACAAATTGCTGGAGGCGTAAGGCCATGGCCAAGTTCACCTTCAACCTGCCCGATATCGGCGAAGGCATTGCCGAGGCCGAGATCGTCGCCTGGCACGTGAAGCCGGGCGACATGGTGGAGGAAGACGGCCAGCTGGCCGACATGATGACCGACAAGGCGACGGTGGAGATGGAAAGCCCGGTGGCGGGCAAGGTGCTCGAAGTCGCCGGCGAAGTGGGCGACACGGTGGCCATCGGCGGTATGCTGGTGGTGATCGAAGTCGCAGGCGACATGCCAGAGGACGTGCCGAAAGAGAGCGTGGCGGCGGCGGAGGCTGCTCCCGCTGCGAAGCCAGCGCCCGAGCCTGAGCCGGAATCCGAACCTGAGATTGAGCCTGAAGCTGAACCCAGGTCCGAACCTGTTTCGGCGCCTGCGTCGACCAAGGTCCTCGCCAGCCCGGCCGTGCGCAAGCGTGCCAGGGACCTCGGCATTGACCTTGCCCAGGTCAAGCCTGCCGAAGACGGCCGCGTGCGCCATGCCGATCTCGACGCCTTCGTCAGTTACACCGGCGGTTTTGCCGCCGCAGCCCCGGCGCGCGCCGACGAAACGATCAGGGTGATCGGCCTGCGCAAGCGGATCGCTGACAACATGCAGGCGGCCAAGCGCAACATCCCGCATTTCACCTATGTCGAGGAATGCGACGTTACCGAGCTGGAAAACGCCCGCGCACAGTTGAACGCCAATCTTGGCGATCGCCCCAAGCTCACCATGTTGCCGCTGCTGATCAGCGCAATCTGCAAGGCACTGCCGGATTTCCCCATGATCAACGCCCGTTACGATGACGAGGCGAAAGTCGTCACCCGCTACGGCGCGGTGCACCTCGGCATGGCGACCATGACCGATGGCGGCCTGATGGTGCCGGTGATTCGTGATGCGCAGGGCAAGAACCTGTGGCAACTGTCGCGCGAGATTACCCGCCTGGCCGAAGCTGCGCGCAATGGCAGCGCGAAGTCGGAGGAGTTGTCCGGCTCCACGCTGACGATCACGTCGCTGGGGCCGCTGGGCGGGGTCGCGTCCACGCCGGTCATCAACCGCCCCGAAGTTGCCATCATTGGCCCCAATCGCATTATCGAGCGACCGATGTTCGTGACTGGTGCGGACGGGCAGGAACGGATCGAGAAGCGCAAGCTGATGAACGTGTCGATCAGCTGCGACCACCGCGTCGTCGATGGCTACGATGCTGCCGCATTCGTGCAGCAAGTGAAGAAACTGATCGAGGCTCCGGCGACGATTCTGGCCTCGTGATCGAGGCATTCTGAAGATAGTTCAAAAAGCCGCTTCTGGTGTGTTGACAGGGGTAAAACCCTCCACTAGATGCGCGGCTCCCAAGAGGCGCTAGAGCCGCTTAGATGCGCGGGTGTAGCTCAGTTGGTTAGAGTATCGGCCTGTCACGCCGAGGGTCGCGGGTTCGAGTCCCGTCACTCGCGCCACTTGGGACTTTCCCCACAGCCTAGTCGTCGTCCCCGGTCGGGGCAGACCAGCGCCCGGTTTCCATCCAGATCAGAAAACGGCGCAGCGGCCTGATCCAGATCACGCCCAGTACGATGTAGACCAGGGTCTGCGCCCAGACTGGCCAGTCGCCAATGATGCCGGGCGCATAGCGCGCGATCACCACGCCATAGACCAGCAGGCCGAAGATCAGGCCAAGGATGCCGACGGGGATTCGCCAGGTGGGTTCGGTGCGCATCAGAACGGTCCGTAAATGCGGGTGGGGGTGATGATGGCCGCCAGCGGCATGTCGTGGTCCTCCACCGGCAGCGAATCGACGCGCTGCACGTCCCACGCCATGCCGATCGCCAGCGTTTCGGGGTGGGCCGCCAGCCAGCGATCATAGAACCCGCCGCCCTGGCCGATCCGCTCGCCCCTTTCGGTAAAGCCCACCAGCGGCATGAACAGCACTTCGGGCTCGACGATTTCGATATCTGCAGCAGGTTGCATCAGCCCCATCGGACCTTCGACAAGGTCGCTCTCGCCGTAGGGATCGGTGTGCAGGTGGAACTGCATCGGTGCATCCAGCGTGGTGATGCGGGGCAAGGCGATCCGATGGCCGGTTTCCATGAAATGCCGGGCATAGCTGCTGGCCGGTGCCTCGCCCGGATCGGCGCGGTAGAGCCCGATGGTGGCGCCTTCAGGCACCATGTCGCGGATGGGGGCGGGCGGAGCGCGGAACACCAGCGCGCTGACTTCGGCGGGCAGGGCGGCGGCATGTTCGCGTCGCGCCTTGCGCAAGGCCTTGCGGACGGCGGCTTTCTGTTCGGTAATGTCAGTCACACACGCTCCGCTCGAAATCTCCATTACCGCGCTCAAGTAGCGAAACGGTAGCGCATCATACAGGTGTGGCGGAACCACCATGGGTCGTTTGCCGGGAAATCCTCTGACGCCTCAACGTCAGGTGGGCGCCGTATATCCGCGACCCCGGGACGAACCCGTGACCGCAGTAGGGACAGCTCCCTTGGATTGCTTATAGCCTCAGGGATATTCGAACAGCTCGTGCCGGGCAGTCCCGCCAAACCTCACTTAGGTGCTGGCAGCGCTACTCTCAAGCCGGTCTGCAAGGCTTTCCAGTCGATCGGCCATTTTTTCGAGCGTTTCGGCGTGTGCGCTCTCCGGCTCCGCGAAGGGCGGGGCGATCTTCGCCTCGTGCAGTTCGTCCGCCAGCAGCAGCGAGGCATAGAGCAGGATGCGCTCGGGCGACTGGCCGTTCAGGCTGTCGAGCTGGCGCAGCTTGGCATCGATCGACGCGCCAAGCCCTTCGATGTGCTCCTCCTCGCCCGGCGCGCAGGCGATGGTGTAGCGGCGCCCGGCGATTTCCAGCGTGACATTGCTCATGATTCCAGCGCCTCGATCAGCGCATCGACCTCTGCCAGCGCGTGTTCGGCTTCGCTGCGCAGCCTGTCGTAGCGAGCCTGGACGGCAGGATCGGCAGACGCACGCTGCGAAGCCGCGGCCTCGATCCGGGCCGAGGCGGCTTCGATGCGGGCCAAGGCCCTGGCGATACGGTCCCCTTCCATCCGCGCAGAATTAGCTGCAAAGCGCACAGGGGCAAAGAGATGGCTCGGCAAGCTGTGAATAACTCTCGATCTGCGAATTGACGCTTGTGCGATCTCATGGGTGTCTTGCTTGACCTTCCACGCCGTCGCCACCACACAGCGCGCAACCGAATCGCCGCATTCCCGGCGGCACTCTCGCGAGGAGGCTCAAACGCATGAGCGACGATACCGCCCGTTTCACCAATATGGCCAATGCCATCCGCGCCCTTTCCATGGACGCGGTGCAGGCAGCCAATTCCGGCCACCCCGGCATGCCGATGGGAATGGCCGACGTCGCCACCGTGTTGTGGAACGATTACCTGAAGTTCGATCCCAAGGCGCCCGACTGGGCTGACCGCGACCGCTTCGTGCTGAGCGCGGGCCACGGTTCGATGCTGCTCTATTCGCTGTTGCATCTTTCCGGATACGAATCGCCCACGCTGGACGATATCAGGAACTTCCGCCAGCTGGGTTCGCCTTGCGCCGGCCACCCGGAAAACTTCCTGATCCCTGGCGTGGAAGCCACCACCGGCCCGCTGGGCCAGGGCCTGGCGATGGCCGTGGGCATGGCCATGGCAGAGCGCCACCTCAACGCCGTGTTCGGCGACGACCTGGTCGATCACCGCACCTGGGTGATCGCGGGCGATGGCTGCCTGATGGAAGGCATCAACCACGAAGCGATCGGCATCGCCGGCCACCTGAAGCTGGGCAAGCTGATCGTGCTGTGGGATGACAACGACATCACCATCGACGGCAAGGTCTCGCTGTCTTCCTCGGAAGACGTGCCTGCCCGTTACGCAGCCACCGGCTGGCAGGTGGTGGGTTGCCATGGCCACGATCCCGCCGACATCCGCCGTGCACTGGACGAGGCACTGGCGGACGACAGTCGCCCGACGCTGGTGCGCTGCACCACCATCATTGGGAAGGGTGCGCCCAACAAGCAGGGCACCAGCGCCACCCATGGATCGCCGCTGGGCGAGGACGAAGTCGCCGCTGCACGCAAGACGCTGGGCTGGGACTATCCGCCCTTCGAAGTGCCCGAAGAAATCCGTGCCAACTGGCTCGCCACCGGCACCCGCGGCGCGGCTGCCCGTGCAGAGTGGCAGGCCCGGCTGGAGGCTTCCAGCGACAAGGCCGAGTTCACGCGCCGCATGGCGGGCGACCTGCCGGCTGGCGACAAGGCGGCAAAAGCCTTCGCCAAGTGGCTGGAAAGCGCAGAGAAAGTAGCGACCCGCAAGGCGAGCGAAAACACGTTGGACGTGCTCACCGCGCAAGTACCCGAGATGATTGGCGGCAGCGCTGACCTGACCGGTTCCAACAATACCAAGACGGCTGCCACCACGCCGTTCACGGCAGACGATTATGCAGGCCGCTATGTCTATTACGGCATCCGCGAATTCGGCATGTCGGCGGCGATGAACGGCATGGCGCTGCACGGCGGCGTGATCCCCTATGGCGGCACCTTCCTGGTGTTCACCGACTATGCCCGCGGCGCGATCCGCCTCTCGGCACTGCAGCATGCGCGTGTGATCTACGTGATGACGCACGATTCCATCGGCCTGGGTGAGGACGGACCCACACACCAGCCGATCGAACACCTGCAATCCCTTCGCGCCATGCCGGGTGTGCTCGTTATGCGTCCGGCAGACCGGGTGGAGACGGCCGAATGCTGGCAGATCGCGCTGGCGCAGAAGGATCGTCCCTCGATCATTGCGCTCAGCCGCCAGGGACTGCCGCAGGTGCGCAATGCGCCTGACGAAACCGATATGTGTTCCAAGGGCGGCTACCGCCTGAAGCGCGCGGGCAACAAGCGCCGCGTGGTGCTGGTGGCCACCGGTTCCGAGGTCTCGCTGGCGCTGGACTGCGCGGAGCGGCTGGAGAAGGAAGGCATTGGCGCCGATGTCGTCTCCATGGTGTGCACCGAACTGTTCGACGAGCAGGACGCCGCCTACAGGTCCGACATTCTGCCCGCCGATGCGCTGAAGGTCAGCGTGGAGGCCGGCACCACCTTCGGCTGGGAACGCTACACTGGCACCGACGGCCTCAACTTCGGCATCGACAGCTTCGGCGCCTCAGCCCCGGCAGGCGAACTGTTCAAGAAGTTCGGCCTTACTGCCGATGCCATCGTGCCCAACATCATCAGCAAATTGAACGACTAAGCAGGAGTTTCTCACATGGCGACCAAGGTTTCGATCAACGGTTTCGGACGTATCGGGCGGCTTGTCGCGCGCGCCCTTCTGGAGCGTGACGATCACGATTTCGAACTCGTTGCGATCAACGACCTGGCAGACACCAAGGCCAATGCCCTGCTGTTCGGTTTTGACAGCACGCACGGTCGCTTCCCCGGTACGGTGGAAGTGGAGGGCAACAACCTGGTAGTGAACGGCAAGACCATCGCCGTCACCAGCGAGCGGGATCCGGGCAACCTTCCGCACAAGGAAATGGGCGTCGACATCGTGCTGGAATGCACCGGCTTCTTCCAGAGCCACGATGCTGCCAAGCCGCACCTTGATGCGGGCGCCAAGCGCGTGCTGATCTCGGCTCCGGCCAAAGGCGTGTCGGCCACGGTCGTGTACGGCGTGAACCACGATGTGCTGACGGCGGACGACGTCATCGTCTCCAACGCCAGTTGCACCACCAATTGCCTGTCGCCGATGGCCAAGGTGCTGCACGACACGGTGGGGATCGAGCGTGGCTTCATGACCACGATCCACTCCTACACCAACGACCAGCGCATGCTCGACCAGATGCACAGCGACCTGCGCCGTGCCCGTGGCGGCGCGCAGAACATGATCCCCACCACCACCGGCGCGGCCCGTGCCGTGGGCCTGGTGCTGCCTGAACTGGCGGGCAAGCTGGACGGCTCCTCGGTCCGCGTGCCGACGCCGAACGTCAGCCTGGTGGACCTGGTGTTTACCCCCGGCCGCGACACCACGGCAGAAGAACTGAACGAAGCACTGAAGGCCGCTGCCGAAGGCAAGATGAAGGGCGTGCTCGACTACACTGACCAGCCGCTGGTAAGCAGCGACTTCAACCATTACCCGGCCAGCTCCACCATCGACAGCCTCGAAACCTCGGTGATGGAAGGCAAGCTGGCGCGCGTGGTAAGCTGGTATGATAACGAATGGGGCTTCTCCAATCGCATGATCGACACTGCAGGTGTGATGGCGAAGTTCCTTTAAAGGAGGCTGGCATGGGTGCGTTCAAGACCCTCGACGATCTGCCGCAGGATCTCACCGGCCAGCGTGCGCTGGTTCGCGTCGATCTTAACCTGCCGATGGCAGATGGCCGTGCGACTGATCTCACCCGTGCCCGCGCCGTGGCGCCCACGATCCTCGAACTGAGCGATCGCGGTGCCAAGGTGCTGTTGCTGGCGCATTTCGGGCGCCCCAAGGGCGAACGCCACTCGACCTTGTCGCTAAGCGAAGTGCTGGGCGCGGTGGAAGGGGTGCTGGACAAGGAAATCATGTTCATCCCCGAAGTCGCCGGACCCGTGGCCGCGCAGGCGATCGACATCCTTGGGCCGGGCGATATCGGCCTGATGGAAAACACCCGCTTCTGGCCGGGCGAGGAAAAGAACGACCCCGAATTCGCCAGGGCGATTGCCGCCAACGGCGATATCTACGTCAACGATGCCTTTTCCTCCGCGCACCGCGCGCACGCCACCACAGAAGGGCTGGCGCACCTGCTGCCTGCCTACGCTGGCCGGGCGATGGAAAAGGAACTGAAGGCGCTCGACGCAGCGCTGGGCAACCCCACGCCGCCGGTTGCGGCGGTGGTGGGCGGGGCCAAGGTTTCCACCAAGCTGGCGGTGCTGGAACACCTTGTCACCAAGGTGCAGCACCTGATCATCGGCGGCGGCATGGCCAACACCTTCCTTGCCGCCAATGGCGTGGACGTTGGCAAGAGCCTGTGCGAGCACGACCTGACCGACACCGCGCGCAGGATCATCGACGCTGCTGACGAGGCAGGTTGCACCGTGCACCTGCCGTATGATGTGGTGGTGGCCAGGGAATTCGCCGCCAATCCGCCAAGCCTGCGCACCTGCAACGTCCACGAAGTTGCCGCCGACGAGATGATCCTCGATGTGGGTCCGCAGGCGGTGGAAGCGCTGGGCGACGTTCTGAAGACCTGCGCAACGCTGGTGTGGAACGGCCCGCTGGGGGCCTTCGAAACGCCGCCGTTCGACGAGGCGACCGTGGCGCTGGCCAAGATCGCTGCCGCGCTGACTCAGGATGGCTCGCTGATATCGGTGGCAGGCGGTGGCGACACCGTCGCAGCGCTGGCCCATGCCGGTGTTGCTGACGATGTGACCTATGTCTCCACTGCGGGCGGGGCCTTCCTCGAATGGATGGAAGGCAAGGAACTCCCGGGCGTCGCGGCGCTCTCTGCGTGAACATCCGCCCCGCCGGTGACACCGACCGGCAGGCAATCGCAGCGCTGCATGCAGCCAGCTGGCGCGCCAGCTATGCCGACGTCATTGCGCCGGACTACCTTGCCGCCATCGATGCAAACATGGCGCGCCATTGGGCGGAGCTTTTGCTGGGTGAGCGGGACATCCTGCTGCTTGCCGAAGACCTCGGTCCGGTCGGCTTCATCCTCGCCTGGGATGGCGAGCCGGGCTGGGTCAATACGCTTCACGTCCTGCCGCAGCACCGCTCCGGCGGTGTGGGCGCGGCGCTGATGGCAGCTGCTGCCCGGCAGCTGCGCGGGCAGGGCAGGCGCGCGCTCTATCTCGACGTGCTCACCACCAACACCCGCGCGATTGCCTTCTACCGGCGGCTGGGCGGCGTGCCCGGCGCAGTGAAGGACAAGATGGTCGGTGGCCTGATGCTGCCCAACCTGCGTATCGACTTCCCCGACCTCGGCACTATCATCACACCGCCATGAGCCAGACGAACAGCCTCTTCGCCACGCCCTTCGTTGTCGACCAGCTGCAAAGCGAAGCCGGCATGGCCATGCTGCGCGAGGCGGTTGAGGCGGAAATGGCGCGCGATGTCGGCGGGATGACCATCAGCAACATCGGCGGCTGGCATTCCAACACGCAGATGGTGGACTGGGGCGGGGAGGCGGCGCGTGCGCTGGCCTACAAGGCGATGACCATGGCCGATGCGCAGACCGTGGACGTGCGCAGCCCGCAGGAAAGCCGCTTTGGCTGGATTCCCGAGATGTGGGCGAACGTGAACCGCAAGGGCGATGCCAACCAGTATCACACCCATCCGGGCAGCTTCTGGTCGGCCGTGGCCTATCTCGACGATGGCTACCAGGGCAGCGACGATCCGGCGCTGGGCGGTGAGCTGCAACTGCTTGACCCGCGCATGCCGATGATCCGGATGACCGCGCCCGACCTGCGGCTGCTGGATGCAGGCGGTCAGCCGATGCCGAGCGAGGTCTCGGTCCGCCCGCGGACAGGAATGATCGTGATGTTCCCCAGCTGGCTGCAACACGCCGTGCGCCCCTTCCACGGCGAAGGGACGCGAATCTCGATTGCGATCAACCTGATCCCGGCGATGAAAAAGCCCGCCTGACGCGGTTTTTCGCTTTCCTACAGGGCAGTTGCCGTGCTTGCGGGCTGTGCCCGGAAGCGCATGTGCACGGATGCATTACGTCAACTTGCCTAATGTCGCAGCGCAGCATAGGAGCCTCGGCAAATCCAATCCGGAACTGAGGAGCTTCCGCATGAAAACCGAGGAAATGACCGCCAAGATCGCCGCAGGGCAGGGCTTTATCGCCGCGCTGGACCAGTCGGGCGGTTCCACCCCCAAGGCGCTGGCCGGTTACGGCATCAGCGAAGATGAGTGGGACGGCGAAGAGGAGATGTTTGCCAAGATTCACGAGATGCGCAGCCGCGTGATTACCTCTCCCAGTTTCGCCAATGGCAAGGTGATCGGCGCCATCCTGTTCGAAAAGACCATGGACGGTGAGGTCGATGGCAAGTCCACGGCCGATGCGCTGAAGGAACGCGGCGTGGTGCCCTTCATCAAGATCGACCAGGGCCTGGAAGACGAAGCGAACGGCGTGCAACTGATGAAGCCGCTGACCAAGCTTGACGCGCTGCTGGAAAAGTCGGTGGCCAAGGGCATGTTCGGCACCAAGGAACGCTCGGTCATCAAGGCCGCCAATCCAGCTGGCATCGCCGCCATCGTTGCCCAGCAGTTCGAAGTCGGCAATCGGGTGATCGACGCGGGCCTGATGCCGATCCTTGAGCCGGAGTACGACATCAAGGCCGCCGACCGTGCCGAGGGCGAGGAGATCCTCAAGGCGGAGATCCTCAGGAACCTCGATAAGCTGGCTGACGACCGCAAGGTGATGCTGAAGCTGTCGATTCCGGTAAAGCCGGACCTCTACAAGGACCTGGTCGACCACCCCAAGGTGCTCAGCGTTGTGGCGCTGTCGGGCGGCTATTCAACCGAGGAAGCTTGCGAGGAACTGGCCAAGAACCACGGCATGATCGCCAGCTTCAGTCGCGCCCTGCTGCAGGACATGCGCGCGCAGCAGAGCGACGCAGAATTCGACGCGGCGCTTGGCAAGGCCATCGACAAGATTGCGGCGGCCTCGGTTGCCTGATCGTCAGTTCGGGCGGTCCAGCATGTGTGGCACCCAGCTGAAGCTGAAGCGATAGGCTTGCGGATCGCTGATCAGGTGCTGCACTGACGTTGCGGGCCAGACCTGCGTCAGTGTGAGCATGCCGGAGACGATTTCGACAGGCTCGCCCGTGGCTATTTCGACTTCGCGTGTCCGTCCGGCGCGTTCCACCAGCGCGCGGATGCGGACCTGGCCTGCCCAGACGCACTCTGTCTCGACCGGGCAGCGGCTGTCCTCCAGCACTTCGAGCGCGGTGATGGTGGCACCGCCGCTTTCGAAAACTTCGCCGATTGCGGCGCACGGCGTGCCCTCGCAATCGGTGGCGGTAGCCTCTGGTGTGGCGCAGCCCATCGCCGTGAAGGCCGCCCCAAGGATGATGATCGAACGGATAACCATTTGAGCTTCGATAACCCCTTGCTAATGGCGCTGGCATGAATGCACTCGATTGCCAACTGTACCTTATTTCCCCGCTCGATGTCGGCGGTGATTTTCCCGAGCGACTCGACCGCGCGCTGGCGGCGGGGGAGGGACTGGCCACCGCCTTCCAGTTTCGGGTGAAGGATGTCGACCAGCATGCAGCTGCGCGGCTGGCGGCGCCGCTGCAGGAAGTATGCACCGCGCGCGATGTCGGCTTTATCGTCAACGACAGCGTGGCGCTGGCCAAGCGCCTTAAGGCAGACGGTTTGCATCTGGGCCAATCCGATGGCGATCTGCGTGAAGCGCGCGAAGAACTGGGCCGCGACATGCAGATCGGCGTTACCTGTCACGCCAGTCGCCACCTAGCAATGGAGGCGGGCGAAGCAGGTGCGGACTACGTCGCTTTCGGCGCGTTTTTTCCGAGCGAGACCAAGGCGAGCGAGCACCGACCCGAGCCGGAAATTCTGCGATGGTGGAGCTCACTGTTCGAGATCCCCTGCGTCGCCATTGGTGGCATCACGCCGCAAAACTGTGCTCCGCTGGTGCAGGCGGGCGCAGACTTCCTTGCGGTGTCGGGCGCCGTGTGGGGCGGGGACGAGGAGGCGGTCGTTCGGGCATTTGCAAAGGCGATCGCCGAAGCGGCCTGATCTTTGTGCTTTGGCGCAGGCCATGGCTTGGGGTATATTTGCAGGATCATGGCATCCGCATTCGTCGAGAAGGTGCAAGTCGCCGCCGTTACCGCCACGCTTGTTTCTGCAGGCTGGATCGTCGCGGGCGCATTCGTGCTCGACCGGGCCGAGACCGAAGCGATCGAAGCTGAGATCGCCGCCAACCAGACCCCGGCGCCCGAAGTCTCGCCTGAAGCAGCCATGGCTGAAGCCGAGCAGGCGACGGGCAGCAACAATGCCTCCACCCCGCCAGAGGAGGAGACGGCAACGCTGATGATCCCCGTGATGGGCGTGGCAGCGAGCGACCTTGTGGACACGTTCAGCGACGGGCGGGGCGGCGGCACGCGCCTGCACGAGGCGCTGGATATCAGCGCCGAAGAAGGCACGTCCGTGGTCGCTTCGGCACCGGGCACGCTTGAGCGCATGTTTCGCTCCGATGCGGGTGGGAACACGGTATATATCCGGTCAGAGGATCGCGAGACGATTTATTACTACGCCCATCTCGGCGAATATGCGCCCGGCCTGAACGAAGGCCAGCAAGTGCGGAGGGGGCAAAGGCTGGGCACGGTAGGCACCATAGGGCACGCAGAACCCGGTGCACCGCACCTTCATTTCGAAGTGATGCGCACCACGCCCAATGCCGAGTGGTGGGAGCCAGCGACCTCAGTCAATCCCTATCCGCTGCTGGTGCGCCAGCGGTGATGAGGCCGGCCTAGCTTCCTTCTCGCACGCAGCGCAGGCGGCTGACTTCGCCGTTCACGATCTTGCGCAGGAAGCCGGGCCCGACCACCTCATAGCTGTCGCCGTTGCGCGGGCCGCTGGTCATGGTCAGCCGGTCGCCGCGGCGCAGGTAGGTGCCATTGCCCTGTGGCGAGGAATAGCGCGAGGCGCTTTCGATGGTGAAGCTTTCCTCCGGTTGCGGGATGCCAGCCGCACCGGCAGCATCGCCGGGCAGTTCGCAGACATAGGGGCCGCGTTCGATCGTGCCGATCTGGCCCTGGGCAGCTGCAGGTGCTGCCAAGGTGGAGGCGGCGAGCACGAGGGAAATCAGGATGCGGTTCATGGCCAGCGCCCATAGCAGGCGACGCTTGCCGCGTCATGAACATCCACGTGCCACATCCTCTATGCTTGCCGCCGCGCGTGCCCTCGGGTAGGGCGCGGCGCAATCCCTGCAAGACTCAAGGCGAGTGAAAATGAAAATCAGCGGCGTGGACATTCGTCCCGGCAATATCATCGAATATGAAGGCGGCATCTGGAAAGTCGCCAAGATCCAGCACACTCAGCCCGGCAAGGGCGGTGCCTATATGCAGGTTGAGATGAAGAACCTGATCGACGGCCGCAAGACCAACGTCCGCTTCCGCAGCGCCGACACGGTGGAGAAGGTGCGTCTCGACACGAAGGACTACCAGTTCCTCTATGAAGACGGCGACATGCTGGTGTTCATGGACAGTGACACCTACGAGCAAATCAACTTGCCGAGCGACCTGCTAGGCGATGCCCGCCCGTTCCTGCAGGATGGCATGCAGGTTTCGCTGGAACTGTGGGAAGAGAAGCCGATCTCGGTCGAACTGCCCGCGCAGATCGAAGCCACCATCGTCGAGGCCGATGCCGTGGTAAAGGGCCAGACCGCCAGCTCCAGCTACAAGCCCGCCGTGCTCGACAATGGCGTGCGCATCATGGTGCCGCCACATATCGAAAGCGGCACGCGCATCGTGGTGGATGTCTACGAACAGGCCTACGTCGGGAAGGCTGGCTGACGCGAAATGGCGGCAATCTCAGGTCTTATCCGCGTGATGGAAAAGGCTGCCCGCAAGGCGGGTGGCCGGCTGCGCCGCGACTTCGGCGAAGTCGAGCATTTGCAGGTCAGCCGCAAGGGCCCCTCGGACTTCGTGTCCAAGGCGGACCAGGCGGCAGAGCGCATCCTGTGGGACGAGCTAAAGACGGCCCGTCCTGGCTGGGGTTTCCTGCTGGAAGAAGCGGGTGAGATCGAAGGTGATGAAGGGCAACCGCGCTTCATCATCGATCCGCTCGACGGCACCAGCAACTTCCTCCACGGCATCCCGCACTTCGCGGTCAGCATCGCAGTGCAGGAGCGCAAGCTGGGCAGTGATGACTGGGGCGATGTTACCGCCGCCGTGATTTATCAGCCGATCACCGACGAGACCTTCTGGGCCGAGAAAACGCGCGGCGCCTGGCTGCACGATGGTCGCCTGCGCGTCTCTGGCCGTCGCCACCTTGACGAGGCGTTGATTGCCACCGGCACGCCGTATCAGGGCCATGGCGACTTTGCCGAATGGGCGCGCATCTTCGGCGCTGTCGGGCCCAAGGTGGCGGGAATCCGTCGGTTCGGTTCGGCCGCGCTTGATCTCGCCTGGGTTGCCGCTGGCCGCTACGACGGGTTCTGGGAAAGCGACTTGTCGCCGTGGGATACCGCTGCCGGCTGCTTGCTGGTGCGCGAGGCGGGCGGCTTCGTCTCTGACTATCGCGGCCGTTCGCAGCCGATCTGCGACAGCCAAGTGATTGCCGGCAACGACCAGATCCACTCGCGACTGCACAAGCAGATCGCCGCCGCGCTCAAGTAGCTAAGCGGTAGCGCGAGAATGGATTTGCCGCCGCGCTCAAGTAACGCTAAGCGCGCTGTCCTGCCCAAGGGGCCTCCGTGGCGGAATTGGTAGACGCGCTCGACTCAAAATCGAGTTTCTTCGGAAGTGCCGGTTCGAGTCCGGCCGGAGGTACCAGCGGGCAAGCGAGTTTAGGTAACAGGCACACAAGCTGAATTCGCTTGATCTTGCGGCAAGGCTTTGGGATTTGTCGCAACGACCGTGATCGAAGTCCCATCATTCCATGCCATCGCCGCAATGGTGCTTACGCTGGGCGTGTTCATCGCCTTTGCCCGTGGCCGCGTGTCGACCGAGATCATCTCCCTGCTGACCATCGCTCTCATCGCGGTGTTCCTGTATTTCTATCCCTTGCCGCACACCCAGCCAACCGATGGCCTGGTGCTCGCCTTCGGGGGCTTCGGCCACTATGCGTTGATCACCATCTGCGCGCTGATGATCATGGGCCGCGGGCTGGTGGTTACCGGCGCGCTGGAACCTGCCGCCCGCGCGCTGGAGCGGGTGTGGAAGATCAATTTGCAGCTCGGCCTGCTGGTATCGCTGCTGCTGGCACTTACCCTGTCGATGATCGTCAACGATACGCCGGTGCTGGTGCTGCTGCTGCCGATCTTCGTTGCGCTTGCGCAGCGCGGGGCGATGCCAGCTTCCAAGACGCTAATCCCGCTCAATGCCGCGGTGCTGATCGGCGGCATGGCCACCACCATTGGCACCTCCACCAACCTGCTGGTGGTGGGCATCGCGCGGGACCTGGGTATGCCGCAGATGTCGGTATTCCACTATACCCCGATCGTGCTGATGGCGGCCCTGGTGGCCTTTCCCTACCTGTGGCTGGTCATGCCACGGCTGCTGCCTGACAACTCCACCGACGACGAGAAGCAGGAACGCCGCTTCTATGCGCGGCTGCGTGTCACCCCGAACAGCGATCTGGCCGGCAAACATTTCGACGAGATTGTCGAACGCCTTCCGGCTGAATTCCGCTTCGAGGAAAGGCCGGTGGGCGCATTCGAGGTGGGCCAGCGGCTGCTGATATCGGGCACTCACCAGGGGCTGGAAGATGCCATGCGCGTGCTGCGCAGCGAAGTCGCGCCAAGCTGGGTCATCGATCGCATCTCCCGCCGCTCGCGCGCGCTGGGTGAGGATATCCAGGTGGTGGAAATGGTGGTTACGGCAGACAGCCGCATCCTTGGACGCACGCTGCCCGGTTCCGGCATCGCCGATCACTATGGCGTCGCCGTGCTGGGCATTCACCGTCCAGAGCGCCTGATCGGCGCGTCCGAGCCGGGAACGAGCGATATCCGCCTTGCCGAAGGCGACGTGCTGCTGGTGACGGGCCTGCCCGATGGTCTTTCCGCGTTCGCCTCTGGCGATAGCCTGCTGCAGCTGGAAGGCGGCAAGGACGTGCCGCGCCGTTCCAAGGCGACGATTGCCGCCCTCATCATGTTCGGCGCGGTGGCGGTGGCCTCGGTCGGGATCCCGTGGATCGGCAGCGACGGGCCTTACCTGCTCAAGATGCCCATCGCGATCTCCGCGCTGGCGGGCGCAATCCTGATGTTCGTGACCGGCTGCGTGAAGTTCGACCGGGTGGGAAGGGCGCTGTCAGGCAAGGTCATCGTGCTGGTTGCCGCCAGTATCGCCATAGGACGTATCATCCTGGATAGCGGGGCTGCGGCGTGGCTGGGCGAATTGATGGCAATGGGGCTGCAATACCTGCCTGCCGCAGGTGTGCTTGCCGCGATCATGCTGTTCGTCACGCTGCTCACCAACTTTGCTTCGAATGCGACGGCGGCCACCGTGGGCACGCCCATTGCCTTCAACATCGCCAGCCAGCTTGGCCTGCCGCAGGAGCCACTGATCCTGGCCGTGCTGTTCGGCTGCAACCTGTGTTACGCCACGCCGATTGCCTACCAGACCAACATGCTGATCATGGCGGAGGGGAATTACTCCTTCGCCGATTACCTGCGCACCGGCGTTCCACTGGTGCTGATAATGGTGACGACGCTCAGTTTCCTGCTGGTGGTCACCTACGGGATGTAGTCGCGCGGCGGTGGCTCAACTGTCGCTGCCACCATGGCCGGAACGGCGCGCCGAGGCGGCTTCGAGTTCGCTGATCTGCGCGCTGCGATCATAGTCCTCGATTACGCCAGCTGCGGCATAGAGCGCGAGCAGGCGTTCGTATTCCTCCTGGCTTAACGCGGCCACTTCCTCTGGTGTCATGTTGGGCAGCGGCTGGCGGCTGGTGCTGACTGCGCGGCGGGCGATAGAAGAGCGATTATCGCCTCCCGTTTCCATCATCGGCTGCCCGAAGCCATCGTCGCCCTCACCGCCGAACGAGCCCTGCACCCGAGCCTCGGCGCGCACTAGCCGTGCCTCGCCATAGGCGGGGGTATTGCGAGTGCTCGAAGTGGGCGTCGTGGCGCGCTCGTATGATTGCTCGGTTGCGGCGCGCTGGTTGTCATCGGCAAACATCGCAATCGCCGCCGTCAGCACCACGGTGACAGCCGCGAAGTGCTTGTACATCTTCTCCGGAACGGGAGGCTTCGAGATCTTCGCCATGCCGCGCGTCTTACCGTGCATCCGTTAATCGGTGGGACCGGGACGTGGTTAATTCGCGGTTAGCCGCGATCCTAGAGGTTTTGCGAGCCATGGACGCCCCCCCGACGGACCTGTGAAATCACGCGGGATTGTGCGATTTTTCGTCATTCCGCGCCTTTCGTGTGTAAAGTTTACCGACATTTCACACCTCGCCGTTAACCGAACCCAAAGCCGGAAATCCCTCCGGCAGGGAACGGTTGGCGCGATGATCCGTCTCTTCAAACACTATATTCCCCACGCCGTGCTGTTGCTGGGCGTGCTGGACTTCGTGTTGCTGTTCCTCGCCGCTGACCTGGCCTGGAACTTGCGCACCAGCCAGATCGATAGCGACGTTGGCCACCTTGCCTCGCGCCTGGGCCCATTGGTCGGCTATGCCATCACCACCATGGCGGCGATGATAGCCGTGGGGGTCTACGGACCGGAAGCATTGCGATCCCTGCGGTTCGCCTGCGCGCGCCTGCTGGTGGCTGTTAGCCTGGCGATCATGGCGCTGGCGGTGCTCGACTTCCTCTTGCCGGGGCATACCTATTGGCGCTCTATCCTGCTCTATGCGATGGTGTTGGCGACGGTGCTGCTGGTGCTTAACCGCGCCATCGTGGGCGGATTGCTGGGAACTTCGGCATTTCGCCGCCGTATCCTTGTGCTGGGTGCCGGCCTGCGCGCGCAGCGGCTGAAGGAACTGGCAGAGAAGGACGGCAGCGGTTTCACCATCGTTGGCTTTGTCAGCATGACCGAGACTGCTGACCATGTGCCCGATGCGGTGAAACGCTCTGCCATTGCCGACCTGTCCAGCCATGTCGCCGGGCTTGGTGCAAGCGAGGTGGTGCTGGCGCTGGAAGAACGCCGTAATTCGTTGCCGCTGAAAGACCTGCTGCGGGTGAAGACCGCAGGAGTGCACGTGAACGAATTCTCCAGCTTCATGGAGCGCGAGACCGGCCGCGTTGATCTCGATACGCTCAACCCCAGCTGGCTGATCTTTTCCGATGGCTTTTCGTCAGGACGGGCGATCTCTTCATTTGCCAAGCGCGTGTTCGATATTGTCGCCAGCGGTTTGCTGTTGCTGATCACTTTCCCGGTGATCGCGCTGTTTGCGATCATTGTGAAGCTGGAAAGCAAGGGCCCGGCCTTTTTCCGTCAGAAGCGCGTGGGTCTCTATGGCCAGACTTTCGAGCTTATCAAGTTGCGTTCAATGTGCACCGATGCCGAGAAAGACGGCGCAAGGTGGGCGGAGAAGAACGATCCGCGCATCACTCGCGTGGGTGCCTTTATCCGCAAGGTACGGATCGACGAACTCCCGCAGGTGTGGACGGTGCTGAAGGGCCAGATGAGCTTTGTCGGTCCGCGCCCCGAAGTGCCCACCTTTGTCGAAGACCTTGAAGACAAGCTGCCCTATTACGCCGAACGCCACATGGTGAAGCCGGGCATCACTGGCTGGGCGCAGATCAACTATCCCTATGGCGCAAGTATCGAGGATTCCCGACACAAACTGGAATACGATCTCTACTACGCCAAGAATTACACCCCGTTTCTCGACCTGCTGATCATGCTGCAGACGTTGCGTGTGGTGCTGTGGCCGGAAGGTGCGCGGTAATGACTTCGGTCTGGGATATCGCCAGCTACCTGGCATTCTTGGTGACCGCCTGCGGTGCGGTGGCGCTGGCCATGTGGCTCGCGACCAGCCAGCGCGCGCAAGGTCCCGCCATCAATGCCGCCGCTGCCGCGCTGTTCATCGCAGCCCTGTGGGCCTTCTCCATCATCGGTCTCGGCTATGATAATGTCGCCACCGGAGTGCTGTCGATATGCAGCAACCTGGCTTGGTTGTGGATGCTCTATCGTCTGTTCGGGCACGACGATCGTGACAAGTCCATGCGCCCGATCCGTCCGGTGGTGTTTTCACTGGGCTTTGTCGAACTGCTGCAATTCGCCTTCATCGCCGTGCTGGTTCAATATGGCGGTTCCACCGAGGCGGAACTGCTGGTCCTGCGCTTCGCCATTACCTTTCGCCTGCTGTTCTGCATCGGCGCGCTGGTGCTGGTCCACAATCTCTACGCTGGCGCTGCCGCACAGGCGCGGCAGGGTCTGCGCTGGCCGGCCACCGCGCTGGCGGTGCTGTGGCTGTACGACCTCAACCTCTACACCGTGGCCTATCTAGGCGACGCGTTGCCCGAACTGCTCATTAACCTGCGGAGCGTGGCTCTGGCCATCGCCGTGGTGCTGCTCGCCATGGGGTTGGTGCGTAATGAAAGCGAACTGCGCTTTCGCCCATCGCGCAGCTTTACCTTCCAGTCCTTCTCGCTGCTGTTGATCGGCGCCTATCTGGTGGTGATGGTGGTCGTGGCGCAGGGCCTTGCCTACCTTGGCAGCGACTACGGACGCTTGCTGCAAACTGGCTTCGTGCTGCTCGCCAGCGTTGTCGCGCTTACCGTGCTGCCGTCGAAAAAGCTGCGCGGCTGGCTGCGCGTGACCTTGTCGAAGAATCTGTTCCAGCACCGCTATGACTACCGCGCCGAATGGCTGCGCTTCACCGAGACCATTGGGCGTGCCGGCCCGCAGGCCCCGCCTCTGCCCGAGCGCGCGGTACAGGCCGTGGCCGACATCACCGACAGCCCCGCAGGCCTGCTGCTGACCCCGCGTGAAGAGGGTGGCCTCGGGCTGGAAGCGCGCTGGCAATGGCCCGGTATCGCGGTGCCCGCCGAAGCCATCGATACCCTTGGTGCAAAGTTCCTCGCGGAAAACCAGTTCATCGTCGACCTCGACGACCTGCGCGCAGGCGATACCGATGATGTCCCTAGCGTCGCAACGCCGACGTGGCTGGTGGAGGACGAACGTTCATGGGCGCTGGTCCCGCTGCTGCATTACGAGCGGCTGGTGGGCGTCGTCGTGCTTGCAAGACCGACGGTGGCGCGGCGGCTGGACTGGGAGGATTTCGACCTGTTGCGCGTGGTCGGACGCCAGCTGGCGAGCTACCTTGCCGAGCGCAATAGTCAGGATGCCTTGGGCGAGGCGCAGCGGTTCGACGAGTTCAACCGCCGCATTGCTTTCGTGATGCACGATATCAAGAACCTTGCGAGCCAGCTGTCGCTGCTGGCCGCCAATGCGGAAAAGCATGCCGAAAAGCCCGAGTTTCGGGCAGACATGATCCTGACTCTGCGCAACTCGACGGACAAGCTGCAGGCGCTGTTGACGCGTCTGGGGCGCTACGGCAGCCATGGCGGGAAAGAGTGCGAGGCGGTGCGCCTCGATGCGGTGCTCGATCGGATCGTGGCGCAGTACAGGGGCAAGCACGAAGTCGTCGTGCCTCAGCGTCAGCCTTGTGAAGTGCGGGCCGATGCCGAAGGACTGGAACAGGCACTTGTCCACCTGGTGCAGAACGCAATCGAGGCGAGCAAGAGCGCGTCACCAGTGTTCGTCGATCTGCGCCGCGACGAGGGCAATGCGATTATCGAAGTGGTGGATTCTGGCGAAGGCATGAGCCCGGAATTCATCCGTACGCGCCTGTTCAAGCCGTTCCACTCGTCCAAGCCCGGGGGCTTTGGCATTGGGGCCTTCGAAGCGCGCGAGCTGGTACGCGGGATGGGCGGCCAGCTGGAAGTGGAATCGCGTGAAGGGCTGGGCACCCGCTTCATTATCCGCCTGCCGCTCAACTCCACCGCAGAGCTGATCAAGACCATGAATGAACATGAACAGGCCAACGAGGTTGCATGATGGCTGACACCAAACCCAAGCTGCTGCCCAAACTGCTGATTGTCGAGGACGACGCCGGCCTGCAGGCGCAGTTGAAATGGGCTTACGAGGATTTCGAAGTGATCATCGCCGGCGATCGCGAGAGTGCCATTACCGCCTTGCGTGCTGAAGAGCCACCGGTCGTCACGCTTGACCTGGGCCTGCCGCCAGATCCTGACGGCACGACCGAAGGCTTTGCCGTGCTTGATGCGATCATGGCGCTAAAGCCTGATACCAAGGTGATCGTGGCGTCTGGCCACGGTGCTCGCGAATCCGCGCTCAATGCCATCGAGCGCGGGGCCTACGACTTCTACCAGAAGCCCGTCGACATCGACCAGCTTGGCCTGATCGTGCGCCGCGCGCTCAACCTGCACCATATCGAGGAAGAGAACCGTCGCCTGGCTGCCAAGGCGGGCGAGGGCAATACGGTGCTGGGCGGCCTGATTACCTCCGCCCCCGAGATGGTGAAGGTGGCGCGCACGATCGAGCGCGTGGCCAACACCAAGGTCTCGGTCATGCTGCTTGGGGCCAGCGGCACCGGCAAGGAACTGCTCGCGCGCGGCCTGCACGATGCGAGCGATCGCAAGGGCGGCAATTTCATCGCCATCAATTGCGCGGCGATCCCCGAAAACCTGCTCGAAAGCGAATTGTTCGGGCACGAGAAGGGCGCCTTCACCGGTGCGGTAAAAACCACCGAGGGGAAGATCGAGCTGGCTGACGGCGGCACTTTGTTCCTCGACGAGGTGGGCGATATTCCGCTGCCTCTTCAGGTGAAGCTGCTGCGCTTTCTTCAGGAACGCACGATCGAGCGTATCGGCGGGCGCAAGTCGATTCCCGTCGACACGCGTATCGTCTGCGCCACGCACCAGGACCTCGAAGGCATGATCGCCGACGGGCGCTTCCGCGAAGACCTGTTCTATCGCCTGGCCGAAGTGGTGGTGAAAATCCCGGCGCTGGCAGAGCGTCCGGGCGATGCCACGCTGCTCGCTAAGGTCTTCCTGAAACGGTTTGCCGCAGAGATGAACCCTGCCATCACCGGCTTTGCGCCCGATGCACTGGCAGCCATCGATGGCTGGGGCTGGCCCGGTAATGTGCGCGAACTCGAAAACCGGGTGAAGCGCGCGGTCATCATGGCCGATGGCAAGCTGGTGAGTGCCGAGGATCTCGACCTTGGTGATGGCGAGGAAGAGGATGCGCTCGTCCTCAACCTCAAGAGTGCGCGGGAACAGTCGGATCGCAAGATGATCCGCCACGCGTTGGCGCGTAGCGAGGGGAATATCTCAAGCACGGCCAAGATGCTGGGGATCAGCCGTCCCACGCTTTACGATTTGCTCAAGCAATACGACTTGCAGACCTGACCTTGCGGCGGCACAGCGCGCGGCAATGATTGCCCGCGTCAAAACCCTGTTCGATCCACTTGTGCGGTTGCTGCTGCTGGCGATTGCGCTTGCAACCGTCTTGCCGGTGACGGGCGAGGGACGGGCCGTGGCGCGGATCGTCTCCGACGCCGCGATCTTCCTGCTGTTCCTCCTCAATGGCCTGCGCCTGCCGCGCCAGCAGGTGTTGCACGGTATGGGCAATGCGCGGTTCCTGTTGCCGCTGATCGTTTGGGTCTTCGGCGTGATGGGCTTGGCAGGCTGGGGGCTTTCGCAACTGGGCGAAAGCGTGCTGCCACCCTCCGTGGTGCTGGGGCTACTGTTCCTTGGCCTGCTGCCATCCACGGTGCAGTCGGCGACGGCCTACAGCTCGATTGCGGGTGGCAATGTCGCGGCTTCTGTCGTGGCGGCAGCGGTGATCAACCTCATGGGCGTGTTCATCACCGCGCCGCTGCTGTCGCTGGCGGCTGGCAATGAGGTGAGCATCGACCTGGCTGGCTTGCAGCGCATCGGCATGATCCTGCTGCTGCCCTTTGCCATCGGGCAAGTGCTGCAGACGCGGCTTGGCCACTTCGTCGCGCAAAACCGCGTGCTGCTAGGCTGGGCAGATCGCAGCGCGATTGCGATCGCCGTCTATATCGCCTTTTCGGCTGCGGTGGAGCAGGGGCTGTGGACGCTGGTGGACCTGTCGGCTTGGGGCTGGCTGGCGCTGCTGATCGCCGCTTTCCTGCTGCTGGGTTTTGGCGGGTCATGGATTGCGGGCGGCGCGCTGGGCCTTGCGCATGGAGACCGGATCGCCTTCCTGTTTGCCGGTGCACAGAAAAGCATCGCGCTTGGCGCGCCGCTGGCCACCGTGCTGTTCCCGCCAGCCACGGCTGGCCTCGTGCTGCTGCCGGTGCTGGCCTATCACCTGTTGCAGATGATTGTCTCGGCACCCGTGGCCGGTCGGCTCAGTGCGGCGGCGGCGGATCGATAAGCCCGTCTGCCTCGCGCCGGTTGTGACGCAGAGACCACCAGAACGACAGGCCGATCAGCGCGCCGCCGATCAGGCCGGTGATCGTCTCCGGAATATGCAGAACTGCCGATGTCAGCATGATCGCGCCCAGCACGATGATCGCCCAGAACGCGCCGTGCTCGAGGAAGCGGTATTCTGAAAGAGTACCCTTGCGAACGAGGTGGATCGTCATCGAACGCACGAACATGGCGCCTATGGAAAGCCCGAGCGCAATGATGATCATGTTGTTGGACAGGGCAAAGGCGCCGATCACCCCGTCGAAGCTGAACGAGGCATCTAGCACTTCAAGATAGAGGAAACCGCCCAGTCCAGAGCGCATGACTTCGCCGGAGGCGTTCTTGCGCGTCTTCTCGCGCAGGTTGAGATATTCGCCCAGGGCATCGACGGAAATGTAGGTTACCAGCCCCAGCAGGCCCGCGGTAAGGAAGGTCAGCGCATCGTCCGCGGGCAGTTGCAGCGAGATTACCCACAGCACCACCAGCAGCAACCCGATTTCCAGCGCGGGCAGCACCGCGACCCGCGACAGCTTGCGCTCGATCACGTCGATCCAGTGCACTTCCTTGTCGGCATCGAAGAAGAACTTCAGGCCCACCATGGCCAGGAAGGCGCCGCCAAACCCGGCAATGGCGATATGCGCGCCGGAGACGATGGTCTCGTACTGTTCGGGATCGTTGAGCGACAGGTCGATCGCCTCGAGCGGCCCGATCCCCGCAGCAATCGCCACAATCGCCAGCGGGAAGACGATACGCGTGCCGAACACGGCAATGGCGATCCCCCAGACCAGGAACCGTTGTTGCCACTTCTCGTCCATCTCCTTGAGGATGGAGGCATTGACCACGGCATTGTCGAAGCTGAGCGAGACTTCGAGGATCGAGAGGATCAGGATGATCCACATGATCTCCAGCACGCCAGCTACTGTGCTGGTGCTGGCAATGCCGTACCACAGGCCCAGCGCGAAGCAGATCGCGGTGAACACGAGGGAGAATTTGTAATAGCGCAGCAGGGTTGCCATGCAGGTGGTATTTCCGTTTCAAGAGCAGATCGGGTTCCGTTTTCGCGCCACTGGCGCGCGGGCCCCCGATTATTTCGGCTGGTAGAGTTGTTCGGGCCCTGGAAAGCTGCGGTTGCGCACTTCCTCGGCATACTGGGCGGCGGTTTCGGAAATGGTGGTCGCCAGGTCCTGATACCGTTTTACGAATCGTGGCACGCGTTCGAACATGCCCAGCATGTCGTCTGTCACCAGTACTTGCCCGTCGCACCTGGCTGATGCGCCGATGCCAATGGTGGGGCAGGACACGGCCTCAGTCACCGCTATGGCGATGGGTTCCACGACGCCTTCAACCACGATGGCAAAGGCTCCGGCCTGTTCCAGCGCTCTGGCATCGCCGACGATCTTTTCAGCCTCGGCATCGCTGCGCCCGCGCGCAGCGTAGCCGCCCAGCACGTTGACCGCCTGCGGCGTCAGGCCGACATGGCCCATCACCGGGATGCCGCGCTTGACCAGGAATTCCACGGTCTCGGCCATGGCTTCACCACCTTCCAGCTTCACAGCTGCCGCGCCGCTGGCCTTCAGCAATTGCGCCGCACTGTCGAAAGCATCTTCGGGAGAGGCCTCGTAGGCACCGAAAGGCATATCTACCACTACCACCGCATGATAGCTGCCGCGCACCACGGCGGCGGCGTGGTTGGCCATCATGTCCATGGTGACGGGGATGGTGGAAGGCAGGCCATAGATCACCTGTCCCAAAGAATCGCCCACCAGCAGCAGGTCGCAATGCGGATCGAGCAGCTGTGCCTGTCGTGCGGTATAGGCAGTCAGCATCACCAGCGGTTCCTCGGTTACGCCGTCAACCTTGCGCTCGCGGATTTTGGGGACGGTCAGGCGCCGCATCGGCTGCGGCGTAGGATTCGCGCGGCTGGTGGACGCATCGAGCTTGTAGGTCGTGGACATGAGGCGCCGAATAGCCTGATGGTGCATGCTATGGCAATGTGTCGGTCGTGGACGGCTGTAGAGAGTCCCTCGACGCGGGCCCAATTTCATTGCATGACGCCACGACTTCGGGCCGGGAGGACAGGTTAATGGCACTTACGCAATCGGGATCGACCAGGGACCACTGGTCGTCACGAAGCGCTTTCATCCTTGCAGCAATCGGTTCGGCCGTAGGGCTGGGCAACCTTTGGCGCTTTCCCGCCGAAGCGGGGGCCAACGGTGGTGGGGCCTTCGTGCTGTTCTACATCGGCTGTGTCATCCTCATTGGCCTGCCGATCCTGCTGTCCGAAACGCTGATCGGTCGCCATGGCCAGGCAGCCGCGCCCGAAAGCGTGCGCCGGGTGGCCAGCGCATCGCGTGCCAGCCCGCACTGGGATATCCTGGCGGGCCTGGGTGTGCTTGCCGCCTTCCTGATCCTCAGCTTCTACTGCGTGGTGGGCGGTTGGGTGCTGTATTACATCGGCATTTTTATCGGCGATCTTATCAACACCGGCATTACTGGTGGTGCTTTCGAAGGCCAATCGGCGGAAGCGATCGAAGGCCTGCTGCCCGGCCTGTTTGCCAACGGACCAATGATGGTGGGGATGGACGCGCTGTTCCTGGCGATCACGTTGTATTTCGTGGCGCGCGGTGTCAGCGGCGGGATCGAGATCGTGGCGAATTACATGATGCCCGCCTTCTTCGTCCTGCTGGTGCTGATCACCATCTACGGTGCCTTCGGCGGTGCCTTTTCCGAGACGCTGGCCTATCTCTTCACCTTCGAACCGGAGAAGCTTACCGGACCGGTGATGCTGGCTGCACTGGGACAGGCCTTCTTCTCGCTGTCGCTGGGCGTTGCTGGCATGATCACTTACGGCGGCTATGTCGGACGCAACGTGAACCTGGCTGGCACGTCCGCCATCATCGCCAGTGCCGATACGCTGGTGGCGCTGCTGGCCGGCCTGTGCCTGTTCCCCATCGTCTTTGCCGCCGGACTGGCCGTGGGTGCTGGGCCGGGGCTGATGTTCCAGACCCTGCCACATGCCTTCCAGGAGATGCCTTTCGGCTCGCTGGTGGGCCTGCTGTTCTTCGTGATGGTCGGCTTTGCCGCGCTTACCAGTTCGGTGGCGCTGCTGGAGGTGCCCACCGCGTGGTTGATCGACCGCTTCCGCATTGTCCGCCCCTTGAGTGCGATCATGGTGGCTGCGGGTGCCATGGCGCTGGGCGCGCTGGCGGCGCTATCGTTCAACGTGTTGTCTGACTGGCATCCGCTGGACTTCATCCCGGTGTTCGCAGGGCAGGGCTTTTTTGATGTCCTCGATGGGCTGACGGCCAAGTTCTTCATGCCGATCGGGGCGATCCTGACGGCGGTGTTCGTGGGTTGGGTTGCCGATCGCAAGCTGGTGGATGTCGAGAACGGCCTTGGCGGCGCACTGCACCTGACGTGGCTGTTTCTGGTGCGCTTCCTGTGCCCCGTGGCGTTGTTGGCCATCATGGTGGTGGGCATCTTCCCCGACCTGTTCGCCTGATATTCCCGCGTTCTGAAGGGGCCGCTTCCCGAAGCCGGGCGGCGGCCCTTTTGCATGAGCGATTGCCTTTGGTTCTCGATTGGAACATACAGCGAACATAGGAGTCGATTCGTCATGGACGCTGGCACATTGCCCAAGGCCACACTGCCCAAGGCGGCAGAGCTGGGCCTCCGCGTTGCTTACAACCCGCGCTGGCAGCCGGGCGCACCGCTGCCGCTGCACAGCGAGATCTTCGCCCCCGCCACCCAAGGTGCCGGGGCAGGGGCGGCGCTTGCCTTTCTGCAGACAGCCCTGCGCGGGAATAATGACGAGGCGGCCTTGCTGGAGGAGTGCAACGTTCTGTGGGTGCAGGATGCCCGCGCGATCAAGCTGGGCGGGCGGCCCTACCGTGCCGGCCTGCCCGAAGCCTTGCGCCACCGCGTGATCCATGTCGCCGCGAAAACACCGGAAGACGCGCTGTTCGCCATGGAAGAGGGGCTGCGCTGCCGCGACCTGGCAGCGGTGGTGGGCGAAGTGGCGGGCAATCCGCGCGCGATGGACTTCATTGCCTCGCGCCGCCTGACGCTGACGGCGGAGAAGCACGGCGTGCCGCTGCTGCTGGTGCGTCTCGATGCCGAGGCCGACCTCAGCTCCGCCCGCATGCGCTGGCGGCTGGCAAGCGTGCCGTCCTCCCCGCCGCGCTGGAATATTGCCGCACCCGGCCGCCCCGTATGGTGCGCACAGCTGTTCCGCGCCCGATCCCACCTGACCGGAGAATGGATATTGCGCGATGAGCCACAAGGCCTCGCTGCCGAGCGAATTCCAACGGCCACCACGCCGGATCATGGCGATCTGGTGCGCGGACCTGGCGCTCGATCGCTGGCGGCACGCTGAGAACTGCCAGCGTGGGGAGGGCGCGGATGCCGCCCCGCTGGCGCTGATTGCAGAGACCGCCCACGGCCCGCGCATCGATGCCGCGAACGCTGCCGCGCGTGAAGCGGGCGCAGCCAAGGGGATGATGCTGGCCGATGCCCGCACGCTGTGTCCATCGCTGGACGTGCGCCCCAGCGATCCTGCGGGCGACCTCGCTTTCCTTGAACGGCTTGCCCTGTGGGCGCAGCGCTGGGGCCCGTGGAGCGCGATAGACCCGCCCGATGGCGTGCTGGTGGACGTCACCGCCGTCGCGCACCTGTTCGGTGGAGAGCGTCGCCTGCTGGCCGACGTCAAGGCGCGGTGCAGCGCACGCGGCCTTTCCGTGCGCACGGCCATCGCCCCCACGGCGGGCGCGGCTTGGGCCTTGGCGCATTATGCTGCATCGGGCGCGGTGCTGGCGCCGGGTGACGACATGCAAGCGCGCCTCGCCGACTTGCCCGTGGCGGCCTTGCGGCTCGACAGTGACGTGCTGCTGGTGCTGCGCCGCCTTGGCCTCAAGCGCCTGTCCGACCTTGCAGGGATAGAGGAAGGGTGCGACCGCAAGGGCTATAATGACCTCAGGGGTCGCGATGCGCTGCAACGCCGTTTCCGTAACCGCAAGTCACCCTCGGCCAACCCGCTGATTCGCATGGACCAGCTGCTGGACCGGGTGCCAGAGCCGCTGTTGCCCGTCGTCCCCGTCACCGCGCCGATGGTGCAGCGCCGCCTGCTCGAACCGATATGGCACCGGCAACTGCTCGACAGGGTGGTGGCAGACCTTGCCGCAGACATGGCGCGCACGCTGGAAGCGAAGGGCGAAGGCGCGCGCCGTCTGCAACTGGGCCTGTGGCGCGTGGATGGCGAAGTGCTGACGCGCGAGCTGGAAATGGCCGCCGCCACGCGCGATCCTGCCCATATCTGCCGTCTGTTTGCGGACCGGCTGGACGATACCGACGCCGGTTTCGGCATCGAGATGCTGCGCCTGCGCGCAGCCTGGTCGCAGCCGCTTGGGCTGGATCAGGCGGACCTTGAGGCGGCGGCAGAGCAGCACGGCACCTCGCTGGCGGCCTGCATGGATCGCCTCACCACGCGACTTGGCACGGCGGCGGTGCAGCGCCCCGTCCCGCGCGCCAGCCACATTCCCGAGCGCGCGCAGGGCTGGCAACCGCCGCTGGAGCCTGAACCTGTCGAACAGCACCAGCTCGCCTTCCACACCCGGCCCCTCAAACTGCTGGAGCGGCCCGAGCGCATTTCGGTGCTCTACGCCGCGCCCGAGGGTTATCCCCGCCGCTTCAGCTGGCGCGGAGAGGTGTGCGAAGTGACCCGCGTGGAAGGGCCCGAACGCATTGCGCCCGAATGGTGGCGCGAGAAGGGCTCCGCCCGCCTCCGCGACTACTACCGCGTGGAGGACGAGGCAGGCCGCCGCTACTGGATCTACCGCAATGGCCTGCCGACCGACGGGCGCGGGGGGATGCCGGACTGGTATCTGCAGGGGCTGTTTGGGTGAGGGAAAGGCTGATTCTGCTTACGACCCGATTGCGGACGTCCAAGTGTGCCGCCATACTTCCAAGATGAAATGGCCTCCCGCCATCGGTATGCTCGCGTTGGCTTCGTGCACGAATGCGAAGGATGAACTTCCCGGCCAATGGAAGGATTCATACAGTGTTGCAGAGTGCACGGAGCTAATGTCTCTGGAGGCGATTGAAGAGCGATGCGGAGACGGCGACATAGAACGAACAATGGAGAGGTTCGCAGAGGATCCAACCTCCTGCATACCGTATTGGGGTTCTCGACAGATGGCAGGGCTATGGGTTGAAGGTTTTGAGTATTCAGCGTTTTTTGAAGGAGCCCAGTCGTGGGAGGATATATCTCACCAAGTCGCTGATCCAGAATCCAAGCTGACTTGGTTATCTGTTCCCCCGAATGTGGTTTTGCCTCAGGAGGACATTGTCGACTTCGGTGCCGATTGGGATATTCGGATAGTATCTCGCGTCGAACTGGTCGGTAGACGCTCACTATGTGCCTATGGGTATAGGCACCTCGGCGGAAGTGAGCACGAGATTATAGTTGAGCGATTTATCACGTTCAATCCCGTGCCAGTGATGCCAGATTCACTATCGGCCAATGTCCGCTAACCACCCCAAAATTAGCCAATCCTCAAGCCACCGGCCGCTCTCCGTTGATCGTCACGCGGTGCATGATCCGGCGATGCCCGTGGTAGTCATTCAGCGCGTAGTGCAGCGTCGCGCGGTTGTCCCAGAAGGCCACATCGCCCGCCTGCCAGCGCCAGCGGCAGGTGAAGGGTTCGCGGGTCGCCTGGTACATCAGGTAGTCGATGATCGGCCCGCTTTCCTCTTCTGTCTGGTCCTTGAAGCGCGGGGTATAGGCGCCGCTGACGTAGAACAGCTTGCGCCCGCTTTCGGGGTGGGTGCGCACCAGCGGGTGCTCGACTGCGTAATGCGCGGCTTCGGTAGGCGCAGATTTTACCGAGCTGTCCTTGCTCCAGTCCATCGACTGGGTGCCGTAGATCAGCGCGGGTGTGTGGATCACCGTCAGCGGGTCGATCATCGCGCGGTAGCCGGGCGATAGGTCTTCATAGGCAAGGTAGAGGTTGGACCACAGCGTGTCCCCACCCACCGGCGGCACTTCCTTGGCATAGAGGATGGAGCCCAGCGGCGGCTCTGGCAGGTAGGTCACGTCGCCATGCCACGCCCCGCCGAAATTGCGCGTATCGGTGGGCTCCTGGCGGATCTCGATGATGTCGGGGTATTCGTCCATCCCCTTTACTTGGTCATGCTGGTTAAGCGTGCCGAACCGCTTGGCAAAGGCGAGGTGCTGTTCGGGCGTGATGTCCTGCCCGCGAAAAAAGATCACCAGGTTCTCGATCAGCGCACGGCGGATTTCCGCGATCATCTCGTCATCGAGGTCCTGCGACAGGTCCACGCCTTCGATCACGGCGCCCAGCGCGCCCGCATACGGCGTGACGGTAAAGCGCTCGTACTCCGCGCCAAGGTTCTGCGGGGTGATGCGACGACCGGCGATAACGACCATGGGATTTACTCCTTCTTCGCTGCAGGCTGCACCTGCTTGTCGATGATGAAAGCGGCGGCGAAGACGCACAGGGCAATCGCCACGAGCGTGGCGAAATACCACACGAAGCTGTCTTCTCCGCCAAGGTTAATAAGCGCCCCGCCGAAGAAGACCATGGTGATAGAGAACACGCGCCCGGCGGTGAGGATGAAGCCGATCCCGGCAGAGCGGCAGCTGGACGGATAGCCTTCGGCCATGATGACGTAGAACACGGTGATCATCATCGAAACGAGGCCAACGGCGAGGCCTTCGAGCAGCACGATGATCGATACCTCGGACGGCGTGGGAACCTCGCCCAGTCCCTCGACCATGAAGGCCAGCGCAAGCACGGTCAGCAGGATCGCGGCAGACCCGATCAGCGTGACGGCTTTCGAACCGAAGCGGCGCGTGGTGAACCCGGCGGACAGACCGCCCACGATCGACAGGATGCCCTGCCAGAAGCTGGCTCGCAGCGCCTGTTCCAGCGTGAAGCCGGCGGTGGTGAGCAATTCGGGCGTCCAGTTCAGCAGGCCGTAGACCAGCGTGGTGGCGGCGGAAAAGCTCACCACCATGCCGAGATTGAGGCGCAGGTTGCTAGGGTGGAAGATGCCGATGCGTTCGCCTAGCGCAGGGGCGTCGCTGCCGGGCTCACCGGCTTCGTCGACCAGGCCGATCTGCACGTCGCTGCCCAGCACCTTCGCCGCCCCGCGCTGCGCTGCCTCTTCCTTGCCCCTGGCCATAAGGAAATCCGGCCCTTCGCGCACCAGCGCCAGCATCACGAAGCCGAACACGATCGAACCTGCGCCGAACCAGATGAAGATGCCGCGCCAGCCGTAGTCGGGCAGCATGGCGGGCACCAGCGCAGCGCTGATCGAGATGCCCACGGGTATGCCCACCGACAGCAGGGATACGGCATGGGCGCGCCAGCGGCTTGGCACCCAGTCGCTCACCAGCGCCAGCGCATTGGGATAGGCCGCGCCGAAGCCCAGCCCTCCCAGCACACGCACTGCCGACATTTGCCACACGTCGTGGGTATAGGCGGCAAGGATCGTCGAAGTGCCAAAGATCAGGCAGGCGAGGAACATCGTGCGCAGGCGGCCGATCCTGTCGCCCATGATGCCGCCGATCAGAGAGCCAAAGCCCATGCCGAACAGCGAGGCGGCCAGGGCAGGTCCGAAGACCGCGCGATCGATGCCCCATTCTTCAAGGATGACGGGCGTGACGAGCGACAGCGATTGCAGGTCGATCCCGTCGATTACCAGCATGGCGAGGCCGAACACGGCAACCATCACCTGGTATGGCCGCAAGGGCACGTCGGCTATGGCCGCGCTGAACGGCATCCGCTTCACATGGTATCTCCCAAGGTGCACCCCTTTGCGAGGCTGCTTGGGACTTACTGTCATGCCGTTGCGCGTGCGTCCAGACGGTAGGTTGACTTTGTCCTAGCTGACGAAGCGCGTGGGCGGTGCCTTGCCTTGGTCGCTGTGGCTGGCGGTGGAGTTCGGCTGCACCAGTCTCGGCCCGACGCCTGCTTCCCGCGCGAGGTCCTCGATCACCTTTGCAGGCAGGGGACGGTCGAATTCCACGCCGCACATGCCCGGTTTTACCCAGATGACCTGACAATACGCCTCGTACAGGTTCCAGTCGAGAATGGCCGAAACCCCTTTGGGCGGTGGTTCCTCGGTCACCAACCGGGCGCCACTGGTGGAGATGTCGAACAGGCGGCCGGTGCGGTTGCCGCTGGGCATCAGCATCGTTGCCAGGCAGTCCACGCGCGTTCGGGGACCAGTGCGTCGCTCGGGAGCGGACACCGGTTTCGTGCGCGCGAACAGTTTCATGGCGATGCCCCCTTGTTGTTATGAAAGCTTGCGGTGGGGCCGCGTTGGTTAAGCCGGGCCAAAGATTCATCCTTAAGACAAAATTATCCGGCGCAATTCGCTTTGCGGCAAAGGTTGGAACATATATAGAACAAGCTTGTTCTTTCGTCGTCCTTCAAACTGATGCCAGACGCTCCTCTCACCCCCGAAAAGCGCAGGATCGAATGCGATCCCGACAGCATCGCTACGCCGTCACCTGCACCTTTTGTCGAATTAGGGCTGGTGAGCTGCTTCAGCTTCCTGCGCGGCGCGTCCGATGCGGTGGACCTCGTGCTGACCGCGCGCAGCCTTGGTTATGATGCCATCGGGATTGCCGATGCCAATTCGATGGCCGGCGTGGTGCGCGTGCATGGCGAGGCGAAGACGGTAAAGCTGCGCCCCGTCATCGGCTGCCGGATAGAGGTGGTGGAGGGCCTCGCCTTCCTTGCCTACCCGACAGACCGCGCTGCCTATGGGCGCCTCACAACGCTGATCTCGGCAGGGCGCATGGCGACGCTGGATGGCGAGTGGCAGGAGAAGGGCGTTTGCGAGATTTCGCTGCCCATGCTGGCGGATCACGGCAAGGGGGTTCAGCTGGTGCTGCTGCCGCCGCGTGACCTGGGCGCGACGTTCATCGTGCCCGGTTGGGCCAGCAACGTGGTGGCGCTGGACGGCACCATGCGCGAGGGCGACGTCAGCGGCACGCTGTTCGACGTGTTGCCGCATCTTGCCGCCGGCCTGCCGACGCTGAAGCACCTCGCCGCCAGCTATCTCTACACCGGGGACGATGTGGCCCGGATCGACCGGCTCGATGCGCTGGCCCGTGCCAATGGCCTGTGCCTGCTTGCCACCAACGACGTGCACTACCACGCGCCTGATCGCCGTCCCTTGCAGGACGTGATGACGGCAATCCGCCACAAGACCACGGTGGCACGCGCCGGGCACCTGCTCCACGCCAATGCCGAACGGCACCTGAAAAGCCCCGAGGAGATGCAGAGGCTGTTCGAACGCTGGCCACACGCCATTAGCGCGGCGCGCGCCGTGGCCGATGCCTGCAAGTTCAGCCTGGACGAGTTGAAATACGAGTATCCCGAGGAGATTTACCCGGATGGCCGCAGTCCGCAGCAGCATCTGGAGATCTGCACCTGGGAGGGGGCGAGGCGGCGCTATCCGGACGGCGTGCCGCACTCGGTCAAGCAGACGTTGGAGCGCGAACTGGCGCTGATCGGCAAGCTGGACCTTGCCCGCTACTTCCTCACCATCAAGGATATCGTCGACTTCGCCCGCAGCGTCGATCCGCCGATCCTGTGCCAGGGACGTGGCAGTGCGGCGAATTCGGCAGTCTGCTATTGCCTCGAGATCACCAGCGTCGATCCGGCGCGCCACCAGCTGCTGTTCGACCGCTTCATCTCCGAGGAGCGCAAGGAGCCGCCCGATATCGATGTTGATTTCGAGCATGAGCGGCGCGAGGAGGTGATCCAGCACATCTATCGCAAATACGGTCGCCACCGTGCCGGCCTCACTGCCACCGTCATCCACTATCGCCCGCGCATGGCGATCCGCGAAGTGGGCAAGGCGATGGGCCTGTCCGAAGACGTGACCAGCGCGCTGGCGCGCACCGTGTGGGGTGGCTGGGGCAAGGAAATCGGCGCAGACCACGTTGCCGAAACGGGCATGGATATCAGCGACCCACATCTCAGGCGTGTTCTCAAGCTGACCGAGCAAATAATTGGAATGCCGCGTCATCTAAGTCAGCATGTTGGCGGGTTCATCCTCACCGATGGCCCGCTCATCGAGACCGTTCCGATCGGCAATGGCGCCATGCCCGATCGCAGTTTCATCGAGTGGGACAAGGACGATATCGAGACGCTCGGCATCCTGAAGGTCGACGTGCTGGCGCTGGGAATGCTCACCTGCATCAAGAAGTGTCTCGACCTGCTGGACAACCACCATGACAGGCCGCTGACACTGGCAACGGTGCCGCGCGAGGACCCGGAAACCTATGAGATGCTGCGCAGGGGCGATTCGCTGGGCGTGTTCCAGGTGGAAAGCCGCGCGCAGATGAACATGCTGCCGCGCCTGCGCCCGCGTGAGTTTTATGACCTGGTGATTCAGGTCGCGATCGTGCGGCCTGGTCCGATCCAGGGCGACATGGTGCATCCCTACCTGAAGCGCCGTCGCGGGGCGGAGCAGGTGGTGTTGCCCGCGCCTGCGCCCGAACACGGCCCCCCGGACGAGCTTTCCAGCATCCTCGAGCGCACGCTGGGCGTCCCGATCTTCCAGGAACAGGCGATGAAGATCGCGCTGGATGCGGCCAAGTTCAGTGGTGCGGAGGCCAATCGCCTGCGCAAGGCCATGGCCACCTTTCGCAGCAAGGGCATGGTGCACGAGCTGGAGGAACTGATGGTCGGCCGCATGGTGGCGCGCGGCTACGATCCGGATTTTGCGGTACGCTGCTTCAACCAGATCAAGGGCTTTGGCGAATACGGCTTTCCCGAGAGCCACGCCGCCAGCTTTGCGCACCTCGTCTACGTGTCGAGCTGGCTCAAATGCCATTTTCCCGCTGCCTTCGCCTGCGCGCTGCTCAATTCGCAGCCGATGGGTTTCTATGCCCCGGCCCAGATCGTGCGCGACGCGCGCGAGCACGGGGTGGAAGTGCTGCCGGTGGATGTGAACCACTCCGAATGGGACTGCACGCTGGAGGTGATTGGCAAGGCTGAAGACCGGGAGGATGGGCGGCTTGATCGCCACGTGGCCATGCGGCTGGGCCTGCGGCAGGTCGATGGCTTGCCCGAACACGTTGCTGCATCGCTGGTCAGCGCGCGGGTCGAGGGCGGGCCTTTCGCCGACGTCAGCGAACTGCGCGACCGGGCGCGCATACCTGTTGGCCATATAGAGCGCCTGGCCAGCGCCGATGCCTTCGGCTCGATGGATATGTCCCGCCGACAGGCGCTGTGGGATGCGCGCAGTCTGGTGGGTGGGGCGGACCTGCCGCTTTTTGCCCATGCCGACGAACGTGACGAGGGGGCCGAACGGGGCAGGGCGATCCTGCCCCGGATGCCGCTATCCGAAGAAGTGGTGGCCGATTACCAGACCACGCGCCTTTCGCTGAAGGCGCACCCCATGGCCTTCCTGCGCCCCATGCTGGCCGAGCGCGGCTTCGTGCGCGCCTGCGACCTGAGGAACCGCAAGTTCCGCTCGATGGTACAGGTGGCGGGCGTGGTGCTGATCCGTCAGCGACCGGGCAGCGCCAAGGGCGTGTGCTTCATCACGCTGGAGGACGAGACCGGCACCATTAACCTGGTGGTCTGGCCGGACCTGAAGGAAAAGCAGCGCACGGTAGTGATGGGATCGCGGTTAATGGAGGTGCGAGGCAGGGTGGAGTATGATGACGAGGTGATCCACGTCATCGCCCAGCATATGACCGACGCGACGCACGAATTGCATCGCCTGTCCGACGACCTGCTCAATGCCCCCATCGCGCGGGCAGACCATGTGAACACTCCGCTGCCTGCCGGGCGCACCATGTCCAGCCTGACCAGCGAGGAGAGGCACGAAAAGAAGGCGTTTCGCCCGCGCGACCTGATCGACCAGCTGCCGAATACCCGCGGACACCCGCGCAATGTGCGCATCATCCCCAAGTCGCGCGATTTCCACTGATGGCGCTGGAAAGGAATTTCGATGCGGGCTTGAGCCGCGCGGACACTAAAGTGGCAGGGCCTGCGGATCGGTATTCACACCGGCTCCAGCGCATATCCGGCAGAGCGTACGGTGCGGATCGGATCTCGTGCGTTCTCCACCGCAATGGCCTTGCGCAGGCGGCGGATATGCACGTCTACCGTGCGTTCCTCGATCTCGCTGCCAGTGCCCCAGACGGCATCCAGCAACTGACTGCGTGAAAACACCCGGCGGGGGTGTTCCATGAAGAACTTGATCAGGCGGTATTCGGTCGGTCCGATCTGCAAGGCGCGCCCGCGCCGTTCCACCCGGTGTGCTACCGGATCAAGCTTCAGGTCGCCCGCTTCGATTGTTTCGCCGGCAAGGGCCGGGCGTACCCTGCGCAGCACAGCGGAAACGCGCGCCAGCAGTTCACGCGGGGAGAACGGCTTGGTGAGATAGTCGTCGGCGCCGGTTTCCAGCCCACGTACGCGATCGTCCTCCGCCTCGCGCGCGGTCAGCATTATGATCGGCACATGCGCGGTTGCCTTGTCGCGCCGCAAGCGGCGGCATACCTCGATGCCGCTGGTGCCTTCGATCATCCAGTCGAGGATCACGAGGTCGGGCGTGTCTTCGGCGGCCATCACCAGCGCCTCGTCGCCATCGGCGCTGACGCGGACATCGTAACCTTCGTTCTCAAACCGGTATTCGAGCAGCTCGGCGAGCGCGGTGTCGTCTTCGACGAGCAGCAGTTTGGGCGCGGACATGACAATAGGACCCCTTGGATCGCGGCATTGCAAACCATGCCGCCAGGACCCCGATATTTCAATTCTGTGTCAGATTTGTTGCAACCGCCCGATTGTTACGTTCGCTGCTGGTTACCGTTCTACATCGTTTGGATACGAACCCGTGGCCGAGTAGTGGACCATTTCCGCAACATTGGTGGCGTGGTCGCCCACCCGTTCCAGGTTGCGGGCGACGAACAGCAGTTGCGCGGCGCTGCTGATCGTGGCGGGATTTTCCACCATGTGACTGACAAGGTTGCGGAAAATGCTGTCGTAGAAGGCATCCACCTTCTCGTCGCGAATGATCACTTCGCGCGCCAGCACCGGATCGCGCGCGGCATAGGCGGTCAATACATCATGCACCATTTCCGCCGCCAGTTCGCCCATTGCCGGCAGCAGCGTCAGCGGTTCAAAATGGCTGCGCCCTTCGATCCGGCCAACGCGCTTGGCGATGTTCTTGGCATAGTCGCCAATACGCTCAACCACGCCGCCGATCTTCAGTGCGGCGACGATTTCGCGCAGGTCGTCCGCCATCGGTGCGCGCAGGGCCAGGATGCGCACCGCCATGGCGTCGACTTCGGTTTCGAGCGCGTCGAGCTTGGTGTCGCGCTCGACCACCTCTGCCGCCAGTTGCTCGTCGCCCTGAACCAGCGCCTGCAGCGCCTGCTGGATGGCAACTTCCGCCAACCCGCCCATCTCGGCGATCAGACCGCGCAGGCGCGTAATGTCCTCGTCGAATGCCTTTACTGTATGTTCGACCATCAGCCGTACCGTCCCGTGATGTAATCCTGTGTGCGCTGTTCGCGCGGATTAGTGAATATGTCCGATGTATGTCCATATTCCACCAGGTGGCCAAGGTGGAAAAAGGCGGTGCGCTGAGATACGCGCGCAGCCTGTTGCATGGAGTGGGTGACGATGACGATGCCATAGCGGCCGCGCAGTTCATCGATCAGTTCCTCGATCTTGGCCGTGGCGATGGGATCGAGTGCGGAGCACGGCTCGTCCATCAGGATGACTTCGGGATCGACCGCGATGGCACGGGCGATGCACAGGCGCTGCTGTTGCCCGCCGGACAGTGCGGTGCCTGAATCGGCAAGGCGATCCTTGACTTCTTGCCACAGGCCGGCGCGGCGCAGGCTTTGTTCCACGATCTCGTCCAGCTCCGGCTTGTTTTCGGCGAGGCCGTGGATCTTGGGGCCGTAGGCAATGTTGTCGTAGATCGACTTGGGGAAGGGGTTGGGCTTCTGGAACACCATCCCCACACGCGCGCGCAACTGCACCACGTCCATACCACTGGCGTAGATATCTTCGCCATCGAGCTCGATTGTGCCGGTCACGCGGGCCGAGGGGATCGTGTCGTTCATGCGGTTCAGCGCGCGCAGAAAGGTCGACTTGCCGCAGCCCGAAGGGCCGATGAAGGCCGTCACGTATTCGGTATAGACATCGATATCGACGCCATCGATGGCCTTCTTGTTGCCGTAGTACACATCCACGTTGCGCGCGCGCATCTTGGGCTCGCCGGTCGCGACATTTTCATGCTCGAGCGACTTCTGTGCAGGGCTCGCAATTGGGCTGGCGGTTGTTTCGGACATCACCATTTCTTCTCGAATCGATTGCGCAGGTAAATGGCCAGGCCATTCATCAACAGCAGGAATACCAATAGCACGATAATCGCCGCGCTGGTGCGCTCCACGAAACCGCGGTCGATTTCGTCGGACCACAGGAAGATCTGCATCGGCAGCACGGTGGCATTGTCGGTGAAGCCCTGCGGCGGGCTGGAGACAAAGGCGCGCATGCCGATCAGCAGCAGCGGCGCCGTTTCACCCAGCGCGCGGGCCATGCCGATGATAGTGCCCGTCAGGATGCCGGGCAGGGCCAGCGGCAGCACGTGGTGAAAAACCACCTGCACCGGCGATGCACCGACGGCCAGAGCGCCATCGCGGATCGACGGCGGCACCGCCTTGATGGCGTTGCGCCCGGCGATCACGATCACCGGCATCGTCATCAGCGCCAGCGTCATGCCGCCAATCAGCGGAGCGGAGCGATAACTGGGAAAGATCCACAGGAACACGGCCAAGCCCAGCAGGCCGAAAATGATCGAAGGCACGGCGGCCAGGTTGTTGATCGACACCTCGAGCAGATCGGTCCAGCGGTTCTTCGGCGCATATTCTTCAAGGTACAGCGCCGCCAGCACCCCAATCGGGAAGGCGAGAGCAAGGGTGACGATCATCGTCAGGATCGAGCCCTTCAGGGCGCCCCAGATGCCCGCCAGTTGCGGATCAGTCGCATCGGACCGCTCCAGGAAGCCAAGGTCGAGATTGTCGGCCAGCGCACCCTCGTCTGCCAGCTGGCGGGCCAGCGGCTGCAGATCGGCGCTGCCGTCTCCGGCGTAGGCGGTGGCGAGGCCTTCGCTGGTCGGCAGCCAGAATACCTGTTCTCCACGCGCAAGGCTGGGGTCAGCCGCGATCTGCTGCGCCACGATGCGCCAGGCTTCGCTGTTGACTTGCGCTGCGCCTTCCTCGCCTAGCGCCGCGCTCGCGTTGACGTCGATGATGTCGCGCAGGCCCTGCCTCTCCAGTGACTGGACCACGTCGCGCTCGTCTTGCACATCTGCCGTCAGGGTCAGCGGGGTGGCAGAGAAATCCACCGGCACGCGCAATTCGGTGCGCTGGAACCCGCCAATGCCGTTCATCGCCATGGTCACCAGCAGGAACACCAGCACAGCCACGGAAAACAGGATCGCGCTCAGGCCGATGGCCTTGAACCGGCGTTCGGCGGCATAACGCTTCTTCAGCCGGGCCTCGAAAGCGGGGGTGCGCGTCGGGCGAATGTTTGCGGCTGCATCACTCATAAACTTCGCGGAACCTCTTCACGATGCGCAGGGCGATGATGTTGAGCATCAACGTGACCAGGAACAGCACGAAGCCGAGCGCGAATGCGGCCAGAGTCGATGCGGAATCCATGCTTGCCTCGCCAGTCAGGTTGGCCACGATCTGGTATGTCACCGTGGTCATCGCTTCGAGCGGATTGGCGGACAGGCGCGCGGTGGCGCTGGCGGCCATCACCACGATCATGGTTTCGCCGATGGCGCGGGAAATGGCCAGCATGATCCCGGCGACGATGCCTGGTAGGGCAGCCGGCACCAGCACGCGCTTGATCGTCTCGTTCTGTGTGGCGCCCATGGCCAGCGATCCGTCCTTCATCGCCTGGGGCACGGCAGCGATGGAATCGTCTGCCATGGAGGAGACGAAGGGAATGATCATCACACCCATCACCAGCCCGGCAGCCAGTGCGCTTTCGCTTGATGGATTGGCGACCCCCAGGCTCAGCGCGATATCGCGAATGGCAGGGGCGATGGTTAGCGCGGCGAAATAGCCATAGACCACGGTCGGCACACCCGCGAGGATCTCCAGCGTGGGCTTCAGCCAGGTGCGCACGCGCGGCGCGGCATACTGGTTCAGATAGATGGCGCTCATCATGCCCAGCGGGATGGCTACGAGCATGGCGATGACCACGCCAATGAAGAAGGTGCCCCAGAACAGCGGCACCGCGCCATAGCGGTCAGGATCGGGATTCGATCCGTCGGTCATCGGATTAGGAGACCAATGCGTGCCGAGTAGGAAATCGATTGGCGAGACCATGCCGAAAAAGCGGATTGTCTCGAACACCAGGCTGGCGACGATGCCCAGCGTGGTGAGGACGGCCACCAGCGAGGCGATCAGCAGTGTGGTGAGCACGGTGCGCTCCACCCGCGTGTGGGCCCGGAAATCCGGCTTTAGGCGCAGGAAGGCCCAGGCGCCGCCAGCCAGCGCTATCAGCAAGGTCACTACAAGGCCGATGATGTTGTAGCGGGTCAAGGCCTGTTCGAAGGGTTCGACAAGCGCAGCCGCTTCGGCGTTGAACACGCCGGGCGCGGCGCCCGTGGCCACCGCGCGGGCTTCTGCCAGCATGGATTCGCGCTGCATTCCGAATTCGGGCAGGTCGGCTGCAGCCGGACTGGCCAGCACCTGCTGCATCACCAGTTGTTCGGAAATGCCCGACCACAGCAGCGCGAAAAGCAGCGTCGGGACGACGATCCACAACGCCGCATACCATGCATGGTAGACCGGCAGGGATGCAATACGGCGGTTCTCGCTCGCGCGGCGAAACATCGCGGCACGCGAACGGGCAACCAGCCAGCCGGCCAGCCCCAGTCCAAGGACTAATAGGATCAGGGTGCTGGCCGACATGTCGCTTGGGTTTAAGTCCTACTGCAGGTCAGATGCCGTGAGCGGGGTGAATTCGCTCGCGGCGGCGTTGCTGCGTGCCATAACGTCTTCGGGATTGGGCACAAGCCCCACCTCGGCCAAAGGTCCGCCAGCAACCCATGCATTTGCCCATTCGGCAATGAATTCACGCAGGCCGGGGATCGCATCGAGGTGCTGGTTCTTCACGTAGATGAACAGCGGACGTGCGCCGATATAGTTGAAACTGCTGATGTTTTCGTAGGTCGGCTCCACCCCGTTCACGGTCAGGCCGTGGATACGGTCGAGGTTTTCCTCGAGGTAGGAATAGCCGAACACGCCGATTGCATCGGCATTGCCTTCGATCTTTTGCACAATCAGGTTGTCCTGCTCGCCCTGCTCGACATAGGCGCCGTCGGTGCGCACTTCGGTGCAGATCGCTTCGAAAGCGTCTTCGTCGCTCTCTTCCAGTTCGGCCATGCCTTCACCGGCTTCGCAGCCCGGCATCAGCACCAGTTCGACCAGTGCATCGCGCGTCCCCGATGTGGCGGGCGGGCCGTAGACGAGGATCGGCTTGTTGGGCAGCGAGGGATCGATGTCGCTCCACATCTCGGCGGTCTGCTCTTCGCCGTAGGGACTGGCGGCGATCGCGCGGTAGACGATCTCCGGCGTGAGGTCGAAATCGATGCCGCCGTTGGCCGAGGCAAAGGCGATGCCGTCCATGCCCACCTGGATCTCGGTAATGCCGTCGACGCCATTGGCGGTGCAGGTCTCGAACTCGCCGGGCTTCATGCGGCGCGAGGCATTGGCGATATCGGGGGTATCGGCACCCACGCCAGAGCAGAACAGCGCGAAACCGCCGCCGGTGCCGGTCGATTCGATCAGCGGCGAAGCGTTGCCGGTGTTGCGGGTGAAGGCTTCGGCCACGCGGGTGGCGAAAGGATAGACGGTGGACGAACCCACGGCGTGGATCGAATCGCGGGCTTCGCCGCCACCGGTGTTGTTGCAGGCAGCCAGCGCGACGAGGGCGATGGCCGAAGCGGCATTACGGAAATTCAGGGTCATGTTGTACCTCATTACGGTTCAGATGGCAGACCGCTAGGTCTACTGTATGACGGCATTGCGACAAAATGGCGTTCGGTGCGTGACCTGTTGTCATATTTGTCCGTGGCGTGATGCGGTTCGTTCTCAGAAGTCGATCTGCGCGCGCATCCCCACGACATCGACGGAATAGTTGCGGTCCCCGCCGGCTGCCGCATAGACGGCATCGTCATACTCCAGGCGGCCATAGTTGACGGTAAGGCGAGTATAGTCGGTGGGCACCCAGATCAGCGAGGCGAAATAGCCGTTCTGCGTGCCGCCGATGATGCCCGCATCGGTATCGGTCAGGTCAAGATAGTCGTACCGCAGGTTGACCTGGAATGCGCCCATGCCGCCTTCGTCGACCGGGTTGGCAGGGCGGGTGCGGTTGAACTTGCCGCCGCGATAGCCGCGGCTGTCGCCTTCGGTCAGGAACATGCCGACTTCGGCATAGCCGCCGAAGAAGTTGGCATCGTCCATGGTCACGCCGATATCGTTGGCGCTCTGCCAGAAGCCTTCGGCCACGGCGTGGAACGGGCCGCTGATCACGGCAGCCTCGACACCAGCGCCGAATTCGCTCTGTGCCGCCATGTTGCCGGTGTTGATGAAGCGTTCGGAGGTGAAGTGCACCAGCGGACGCTGGCGATAGCGCACGCTGCCGCCATCGGAGACATCGGTGTAGTGGAGCGAGCCGCCCACATGCAATTGCGTATCCCCAATCTTGGGGCTGGCCACCACGCGTACGTCGCCGCTCCAGGTGTCTCCTGGCAGGTCGGCGATATTGTCGGTGAACACGCCGGCCTGCAGCATGATGTCGTCGGTCACGTCGATCTCGGCGGAAACGCCCAGGCGGCGCTCGAAGCCGAAGGCATCGGTAAAGGCGGCGCGCTCCATGAAGCTGGACCAGCGGCTGCTGTTGAGCTCTTCCAGCGACTGGAAGTTGTTGTGCTGGCCAACGGTCAGCTTCAGCGGGCCGTCGGCATAGGTAATGATGGCATCGGTAACGTCTACCTCGCCGCCGGCGAAGTCGATTTCGAACTTGTAGCCGAAGCCACCGGGAATATCGCCTTCCATGCCCAGACGGGCGCGACGGATCTCGCTGTTGAAGCCATCGTCCCGGCCTGTGGAATCGGGGGCGTTGAACGAACCGGCATCGATATTGAGACGGCCGAAGGGCTTGAACGACCAACCGCCTTCAGCCTCCAACTCGGGCGCACCGGCCCAGGCGATCTCCAGCGGCGAATCGGTGCTGACGGTCGCTGCGGCCGGGATCGTTTCCTGAATGGCGGCCACCCGCGCGGCCATTGCAGCCTGTTCCACTACGACACTTGCCTGCTGTGCCTCGGCCTGGGCCTGTTCGGCTTCAAGCTCGGCAACGCGCTGGTTTAGCCGGGAAACTTCGGCGACGAGTGCGGCAACCTGTTCTTCAAGCGAAGGCGCCTCCTGCGCCAGGGCTGTTGCGGGGGTAAGGGCGGTGCCTGCCAGGATGGCTGCGGTAACAATCTTTTTCATGACGAATCTGTTTCACTTTTGTTGCGAAGTTGTGTGCCCGCTATGACCCGATTGTGACGGCATTGTTACAAAGGACGCAAGGCCACGTCCCACCTGGGGATAGGCTGTGCATAAATCCGATTCGGGGAGGTTATTCGGCGTCCGGGATCAGCGGCAGGCGCACGGTGACCGTGGTGCCGTCACCCAGCTTGCTGTCGATATCGAGCCGGCCGCGGTGCCGTTCCACGATATGCTTGACGATGGCAAGGCCAAGGCCCGTACCGCCCTGCGCGCGGCTGCGGCCCGGATCGGTGCGATAGAAGCGACGGGTGAGGTGCGGCAGGTGTTCGGGCGCGATCCCTTCACCATGGTCGCGCACGGTCAGCACGGCCATATTGCGGGGGCCGTGTTCTATGCATACCTCGACCGGCTCGCGGTCGCCGCCATATTTCAGGGCGTTGTCGACGAGGTTGCGCACCAACTGTTCAAGCTGCCGATGGTCACCGCGAATACGCAGGCTTTCGTCGGTTATGCTGAAACGAACGCGCTCGAACCTGTCGGGCCCAGCGCCATCGCGCGAAGCCTGGCGCACCAGCGGAGCCAGGTCGACCGGCTCGCTCGGCTGGTCGTGCTTTTCGGCCTCGACGCGGCTCAGTGACATCAGGTCGTCCACCAGCGTCTGCAGGCGCCGCGCCTCGCGCAACACGGTGCCATAGAATTTGGCGGCCTGCTTCGGGTTGATATCCTCGCCCTCGTCCTCCAGCGTCTCCATGTAGCCGATGATCGAGGCGAGCGGGGTGCGCAGTTCGTGGCTGGCGTTGGCGACGAAATCACTGTGCGCGCGGCTAATATCGGCTTCTGACGTGCGGTTGATCAGTTCTACCAGCGAATAACGCTCGTCGATCTGCTGGCAGGTCATCTGCCAGTTGCTGCGTGGGCCAGTAAGGCCCTGCACGGTGATACTGCCCCCGCCCTCGCGCGACAGCAGGTCCACCGCTGCCGGATGGCGCAGTGCCACGCGGGCATCCTGGCCGATGATGTGATTGCCGATCGCTTCGCGCGCGTTGGCATTGGCGATGACGATGCGGTTCCCGTCCAGCAGCAGCAGCGGCAGGCCGGAATGCTCGATCAGGTCGCGCATTCCGGAACGGGTGATCTGCAGCGCTTCCTGCGGCTTCTCGCGCGGTTCGGGTGGCGGCACGGGTACCAGCCAGAACGACAGGACCCACACTCCGACCAGTGCCAGCGACAGGCCTACGGCGACGCCGGAAAACACAAGCACGCCGCCACAGACGACGGCCAGGATGATGCCGGCGAGGGGAAAGCGGGTGGTTTCCATCGGCACGCCTCATGCGCGAGAATTGTGACGGTTTCCACTGTAAAGGAGAAATGATCCACGCTACACTGCGCGTTTGCCCGGTGGTGACCCCTACGGGAATCGAACCCGTGTTTCAGCCGTGAGAGGGCCGCGTCCTGACCGCTAGACGAAGGGGCCCCGGCCGACGGAGCCGGCTGGGCCTTGTTCCGGTAATGTCGGAAGCCAAATCCATCGCTGGTGACCCCTACGGGAATCGAACCCGTGTTTCAGCCGTGAAAGGGCCGCGTCCTAACCGCTAGACGAAGGGGCCACGCGCGATGGAGCGGCGCAATTAGGGGCAGGTGAGCGCGCGGTCAAGCCCCGTTTGCAACTATCTTGCAGGGATTTTTCTCAGTCGGCCCAGGCAGCGTCTTCCAGGTGCAGTTCCGCCGCCGGGCGAGCGCCCCAATCGTCGATTTTCGCACGCCCCGCCAGCCACAGCCGTCGCCCCTTCGAGCCGTGGAGGATCGACTGGCCCATTTCGCTCGATGCAGCGCGAAAGGCGATGGCTTTCAGGCTGCGTCCGTCCTGTCCGGCCGCGATGATCCGCAAGTGATCTGTGCCGACAATGTCAGCCTTCACCACGTGCACCGGCCCCACGGCGATGCGTGGTCCCGGCCAGCCGACGCCATAGGGGCCAGCACTTTCCAGCGTTTCGACAAGGTCCGGGGTCAGACCGCCGGGGGCAACCGACAGATCCAGCAGCATGGTCTGCTCGGCGCTGGCGCGGGCAACGGTTGCTGCCAGCCGCGCGTCCAGCCACTCGGCAAGCTGGTCCAGCTTGTCTGTCTCCACGGTCAACCCGGCGGCCATGGCGTGCCCGCCGCCTGCCACCAGCAAACCGGCCTCGCGCGCGGCAATGATGGCAGCGCCAAGGTCAACGCCAGCGATGGAGCGGCCGGAGCCCTTGCCCTGGCCGCTTTCCGAATCGAGTGCGATGACAAGACTCGGCTTGCCGGTCTTTTCCTTGATGCGCCCGGCCACGATGCCGATCACGCCCGGATGCCAGCCCCTTCCGGCAAGGGTGACGACCGAACGATTGTGCTGCGCGGCCAGCTGCGATTCGGCCTCTTCCTGCACGGCAGCCTCGATCGCGCGGCGTTCCTCGTTCAATTGCGAGAGCTGTGCGGCAATGGCGCGGGCTTCCTCCGGGTCTTCGGTGGTCAGCAGACGCACGCCTAGAGTGGATTCTCCCACGCGGCCGCCAGCATTGATTCGCGGGCCCAGGGCGAAGCCGCAATCGCTGCATTTGGGTGCTGCCTTCAGTCGGCTGGCATCTATCAGGGCCGCCATGCCGGTATTGGCGCGCCTGCTCATAACCTTCAGCCCCTGGGCCACGAACGCGCGGTTCAGGCCCCGAATCGCCGCCACGTCCGCCACCGTGCCCAGCGCCACGAGGTCAAGCAGGGCCATCAGGTTCGGTTCGGCACGGTCAGTGAAATAGTCGCGCTCGCGCAGGGTGCGTACCACCGCGATGGCCAGCAGGAAGGCCACGCCGACGGCAGCGAGGTGGCCGTGGGCGGCGGCCAGGTCATTCTCGTCAAGGCGATTGGGATTGACCAGGGCATAGCTGCGCGGAAGCTCGGGCGAGCACTTGTGGTGATCGACAACGATCACGTCGATCCCAGCATCGTGCGCCATGCCCAGCGCCTCGTGCGCCATGGCCCCGCAGTCGACCGTGACGATCAGGCTGGACCCCTCCTGTCCAATCTTGAGCAGAGCCTCGCCGCTGGGCCCGTAGCCTTCCAGCAGGCGGTCGGGGATATAGTGCCGCGCATCGTGGCCCAGCATGCGCAACAGGCGGATCAGCAGGGCGGAACTGGTTGCCCCGTCGACATCGTAATCGCCGTAGATGGTGATGGTCTCGCGCGACAGCACCGCCTCGGCAACGCGCTGTGCCGCGCGGTCCATGTCGTTGAACTCTGATGGGTCAGGCAGGAATTCACGCAGACTCGGCTGGCGATGGCGCTCGAGGTCTTCGGGTGATACCCCGCGCGAAAGCAGCAACTGGGTGGTGATATCCTGCCCCAGGCCGTGGATATCGCCATCTACCTGCATGTTACCGCCCCGCCACTGCCAGGCCTTGCCGGACAGTGAGCGTTCCACGCCAAGTATCGCCGATCGTGTTGCCATTGGGGTCATCTAGCGCCTTGCGCGGGCTCCTCCAACCGTGTCGAAGGGCCTCTCGACAGTCACGTTGTGCATCAAATATACACAATAGCGAAAAACTATTTCCCAACCTATCGAGCCCAAGGACTCGACCTATAAGGCCTTTGTCGTCAAAAATTCTCACATTGGACAAGGGGAATACATTCGATCGCCAGCGCCGAACGCCTTGAAGATAATAGGATTATCTCGGCAGTCTCGCTGCTCTTCACGTCCGGCCGGCGGCCGCGTGCGGCGGATGTGCGTGCTCTGGCGGCATCAAGCGGTAAGTTCTCGATCAGCCTCGATACGTCGGAAGAGGGCGGTCAGGAGGAAGGTTGGCTGGAACTGCTGGCTAACGGTCTGACCTTCGACCTGACCGGCCTTGCACCGCAGCCATCGATCGAAGTGCCCGCAACCGCGCATACTTTCGGGATTCCCGAGGTGGAGGCGGGGGCCTTCCAGCCGGTGCTGATAAAGCCCGGCCCGCACCTTGCCGCAGGCGGGGCGATGTTCCCGGTGGTGCGTACGCTGGCCATGATTGCCGCTGATCTGGTGCAGCTCGAAGGTGTCAAGGCGGTTGCCTGGCACCCGGCGCGCGCGGTCAGCGAAGCCAGCTATTTCCGCAACAGCATACTGCGCTGGATCGAAGGCGGGGCCTTTCCCGGCCTTGGTCTAACCGCGCTGGTGCCGACCGATGAGGGGGGGCTGGAAAGCGAGGGGCTGTCGCTGTTCACCGGCCAGGAACTGCGCATGCGGGCCGATGTCGTGACTGACCGGGCAGAGGCGTCGAAGATTGCGCTGCGACTGCTCAACTGGCTGGTCGAGCATGGCCGAATCACGGAAAGTTTTGGTTTTACCGGGCCTTCCGGGGAGACATTGAGACTTGAACCTGTGGATAACTTCGGCATTGTTGAAGTGTGGAGGGGGTCACACTAGGTCAGGTTGCCCGCAAGGCTCGGGTATCGCGCATCGGCAATCGCCGGCCCGGCCTGCCGTTCAGATCGGTCAATGTTCGCGGCCAGCCCGATTACCAGGCGGACATGCAGCGCCACCACTTGCTGCCGCGGCAGTTGCTCGGCACCCGGGGCCTTTGCGGCATGTTTGCCCAGCTGGGGCGGGAAAGGATCGGCTTCGACGATTTTCGTCGCAACGGACTGCTGCTGCCCGCCAGCGTTTCCGCGGCCTTGCGCGTGGGTTTGCCGCTGCATCGTGGTCCGCATCGCAACTACAACGCGATGGTGGCAGAGCGCGTCGGCCAGATCGAGGCGGACTGGTCACGCCGTTTCGACAGATGCAGCCGGGATGCAAATGGCGAGGCGATGTTGCGACTGGAATTGCTGCAGCGCGCACTGCGCCGCCGCCTGCTGGATGACCGGCAGGGCAGGCTGACGCTGAGCCGCAAGGACCCGTTCCGCTCCGGCCAGGACTTTACTGAACTGGATGCCATGGTCGATCAGCTCTGGGCGGCCACCGACCTGCAACAGGGCTGATGGATCGGGTCAGGCTGCCTTTTCGATTGCCGGCCATTCCCGCAGCAGGGCGGCCTGGCAGCCATCGGGCGCATCTGCTTCGTTGAGGCTGCGCTCGAGACGTCGCGACACCTGGCCAAGCCTGGCATCGCCAAAGTTGGCGGCAATGCCTGCCAGCTTGTGCAATTCTCGGGCGATTTCGGTCCAGTCGGTCTTTACGGGATTCTCTTGCAAGGATTGGCGCAGCAGCTCCAGGATACGGGCCTTGCGGCCCTTGTAGCGCGCTTCCAGATCGCCGCGCGACGGTGCCTGGCTGGCTGTGGTGGCGGCACCGGGCGCAAGCCAGCGGGCCAGTTCCCGGGCGAGAGCCACGGTGGTGACCGGTTTGCCGATATGTGATTGCATCCCTGCCTTGGTGCAGGCTTCAACGTCTTCTGGAAAACAATTGGCGGTCAGGGCGATGATCGGCAGTTTGCTGGCGGCAAAGCCCAACTCGCGGAGCCGGCGGGTGGCTTCCAGGCCATCGACGCCGGGCATCTGCATGTCCATCAGCACCACGTCGAAGGGCTTGCCTGCCTTACTCGCTTCCACGACCGCGCGCACCGCATCCTCGCCATTGCCGACGAGGCTGGCAGCAATTCCCAACGATGTCGTCATCGCCAGCACGAGCTGCTGGTTGATGGGGTTGTCTTCCGCGATCAGCACGTGTGCGCTGGACAGGTCCGACAGGCTGCCGGCGCCGTCGGTCGCCACGCGCTCGACCAGGCCTGGCGGGGCGGATTTGGCCGAAGAGCCGTCCACCAGCGGCAGGCGGACGGTGAAGTTGGTGCCGATCCCGCGCTTGGAGTGCACGGTAATGCGCCCGTCCATCACTGCCATCAGTTGGCTGGAAATGGCGAGGCCCAGTCCCGTTCCGCCATAGTGCCGGGCCAGCGGTTCGTCGCCTTGCGAAAAGGGCGCGAAGATCGTTTCCAGCTGATCCTCGGCAATGCCGATACCGGTATCGATGACCGAGATCAGCAGGACCGGCCCCTGGGTTGTGGTTTCTACCCGCGCTTCGACATCGACGCCGCCCTGCTCGGTGAATTTCACGGCATTGCCGATCAGATTCAGGATGACTTGCCGCAGGCGGAGCCTGTCGACGATCACCGTGGCGGGCACGGTATCGTCGACAAAGGTCGACAGCGCCATACCTTTGCGCCGCGCCATCGGTTCATGCAGCTTGGCGCAGTGGCGCAGCTCTTCGCGTAGTTCCGTGGGCTCTTCCATCAGCCGAAGCTGACCGGCCTCGATCCTGGCGACATCGAGGATGTCGTTCACTAGCCGCATCATCGCATGGCTGGCATCGGCAATCAGCTGGACGTTGCCGAACTGCTTGTCATTCAGATCGCTTTCCAGCAGCAGTTCGGAGAAGCCGATCACGCCGTTCAGGGGCGTGCGGATCTCGTGGCTCATGTTGGCAAGAAAGGTGGACTTGGCAGCGGCGGCCTGTTCGGCGCGCTCCAACGCTGCGACAAGCTCCGCCTCGCGTGCGTGCAGCGCTGCCATGCTGGCCGTGGCCTTGCGGATCCGCAGCCAGGCAACGGCGAGCGCTGCGGCAGCGGCCAGCACGACGAGGATCAGCAGGGTTTCGGGCATGGGGCAGTCCGCTTGCAGGCAATTTGCCGCCAATTAGGACTGCACCTGTCAGCATCCGGGAAGCGCTGCCCCCCGGATTGCTACCTATCGCTGTTCAGAACCGCCGTGTTCCCGGCCCGTGGGCGGCGCCGTTGGCGGCCGAGATGATCGCGCGCACGCTGGCGGTGGCCACGTCCTCGTCGATGCCCACGCCCCAGCCGTTGCGACCATCGGGCAGGGCCCATTCGATATAGGCTGCCGCGCGCGCATCCACGCCGGTACCCAGCGCATGTTCCGAATAGTCGAGCACCTCGATATCGAGGCCGTAGGCTTCGCGGATCGTTGCCAGCACGCTGGAAATCAGGCCCTTGCCGCGCCCGGACACGCGCTGTTCCTCGCCATCTACCAGGATCGTCCCGGTAAATACGCGATCACCATCGGCGGTGCGGCCTTCGTCATAGTCGACCAACGTGAACTGCCGGTTTTCCACCTGCACGTAATAGGTCTGCTTGAAGCATTCCCAGATATCGTCGGCGTTGAGTTCGCGGCCGGTATCGTCGGCCATGAACTGAACGTGCTTGGAGAAATCGGCCTGCAGCTTCTTGGGCAGTTTCAGACCCTGCGTCTGCTGCAACACCCAGGCAAAGCCACCCTTGCCGGACTGCGAATTTACGCGGATCACGGCTTCGTAGTCGCGGCCAAGGTCAGCCGGGTCGATCGGCAAGTAGGGCACGCGCCAGTGCTGATCGTTCTGCTTCTCGTGCGCCTCGAAGCCCTTCTTGATGGCATCCTGGTGGCTGCCGGAGAAGGCTGTGAAGACCAGTTCGCCGCCATAGGGGTGGCGCTGGTGGACGGGGATCTCGTTGCAGTATTCCACTGTCTCGATCACCTTGTCGATGTCCGAGAAATCGAGGCCCGGATCGACCCCTTGCGTGTACATGTTGAGCGCCACGGTGACGAGGCAGCAGTTGCCGGTGCGCTCGCCGTTGCCGAACAGGCAGCCTTCCACGCGGTCCGCGCCGGCCATCATGCCCAGTTCGGCGGCAGCGACGCCGGTGCCTCGGTCGTTATGCGTGTGCAGCGAGATCACTGCCGCCTCGCGATTGGGCAGGTTGCGGCAGAAGTACTCGATCTGGTCAGCGTAGATATTGGGCGTGGCCGCTTCCACCGTGGCGGGCAGGTTGAGGATGATCGGCCAGTCCTTCGACGGGCCGACCACCTGCATCACCGCCTCGCAAACCTCGAGGCTGAAGTCGAGCTCTGCGGTGGAGAAGGTTTCGGGGCTGTATTCGAACTGCCACTTGGTATCCGGGCGTTTCGCTGCCTCGTCCACCAGCAATTGCGCGCCCCTGACCGCAATCTGCTTCACCTCTTCCCTGCTCATGCGGAAGACGATGTCGCGCCACGCTGGGCTGACCGCGTTGTAGAGGTGGACGATGGCCGAATGCGCGCCTTCGAGGCTTTCGAAGCTGCGCTTGATCAGGTCCTCGCGCGACTGGGTCAGCACTTGCACAACCACGTCCTCGGGCACGCGCTCGGACTGCACCAGCCAGCTGATGAAGTCGAACTCGGTCTGTCCGGCGGCGGGAAAGCCGACTTCGATTTCCTTCACGCCCACTTCCACCAGCAGGTCGAAGAAGCGGGTCTTCTTGGCGCGGTCCATCGGATCGATGATCGACTGGTTGCCGTCGCGCAGGTCGGTGGAAAGCCAGCGGGGCGGGGCGATAATCGTGCGCGAGGGCCATTGCCGGTCCGGCAAATTGACTTGCGGGAAGGGACGGTACTTGACCGAGGGATCGGACAACATGGGCATTGCAGAACAGCTTTCTTCGACTTTGGCGCACCCGGTAAGGCCCGGTGCGAATTAATCAACCTGTGGTGGATTGGCCCTTAGGCGAAGTCCTGCTTTTCGCGCAGGACAAATGGCACGCCTAAGGGCGTGTAAGTCGAAGCAGAAGTAGGCTGTAGGCCTGCGTCATGCGCACACATGTAGGGACGATTGGTTAACAGGTCCAGATACAAAAAGGGGTGCGGAGCCGTAGCAGGCCGCGCACCCCGGTATTGTCTGCGATGGATCAGTTCTTTTCGAAGGCTACCGTAATGTCGAGTTCCACCTCGTCACCCAGGCCGAAGGGGATGCCCCAGCCAAGGTTCCATTCGGACCGGTTGATGGTGGTGGTGCCATGGAAGCCAACGGTTTCCTTCTGGCTCATCATGTTGGTGCCCATGCCGGCCAGTTCGGCCTCGATGGTGACCGGGTTGGTGACGCCGTTGAACGTCAGGTCACCCATGATGTGCGCGGTGTGATCGCCGGTCTGGTGCACGGCAGTGGACACGAAATGCGCAGGCGCAGGTTCCGGGCCGAAGAAGTCGGGCACGTTGGTTTCGTTGGTGGACGCACGCAGCAGGTGTTCGCGAAGGCCTTCGCTCGCCACGGTAACGGAGGCGATCGGGATCGTCACGTCGACCGACGAATTGGCAAGGTTCTCGGTATCGAGGTCCATCGTGCCGGCGACATCGCCGAAGATGCCGACGTAGTCATTGAAGCCCAGGTGATCGAGCCGCCACACGACCAGCGAGTGTGCCGGATCGGTGGAATAGCTGCCGGACGAAATGGCGCTGGTGTCCATTTCGCCGCCTTCGTGATTATCGGCATGGGCACCGGTAATCGCGACGGTGGAAATTGCAGCAGCGCCCGCGAGGGCCAGAATCGTCTTACGCATGTGTAGTCTCCCCGGTAGAATTATCTCCAGCGCAGATTGGCGCGCCACGTTGACAATGTCCACCGGGTTAGACGGTTCCGCGGAACTTAGTTCTTTTCCTTGTCCACGAGCTTGTTCGCGGAAATCCACGGCATCATGGCGCGCAGGCGGGCCCCTGTCTGCTCGATCGGATGGGCTTCGGCGCGCTTGCGGGCGGCCTTCAGTTCGGGTTGGCCAGCGCGGTTGTCGAGCACGAAGTTCTTCACGAAGCGGCCCGACTGGATGTCGTCCAGCACGCGCTTCATCTCGGCCTTGGTTTCCGCGGTGATGACGCGCGGGCCGGTGGTGATGTCGCCGTATTCGGCAGTGTTGCTGATCGAATAGCGCATGTTGGCGATGCCGCCTTCATACAGCAGGTCGACGATCAGCTTGGTCTCGTGCAGGCATTCGAAATAGGCCATTTCCGGGGCGTAGCCGGCTTCCACCAGCGTTTCGAAACCAGCCTGGATCAGGTGGGTGATGCCGCCGCACAGCACGGCCTGCTCGCCGAACAGATCGGTCTCGCATTCCTCGCGGAAATTGGTCTCGATAATGCCCGAACGACCGCCGCCAACGCCGCTGGCGTAGGAAAGGGCAATGTCATGGGCATTGCCACTGGCATCCTGGTGGATGGCGATCAGGCAGGGCACGCCGCCGCCCTTCAGGTACTCGCCGCGCACGGTGTGGCCGGGGCCCTTGGGCGCGATCATGATGACGTCGATGTCTGCGGGCGGCTCGATCAGGCCGAAGTGGACATTCAGGCCGTGGGCGAAGGCCAGGGCAGCGCCCGGCTTCATGTTGCCCTTCAGGTCGTTCTCCCAGATCGCGGCCTGGTGCTCGTCCGGCGCCAAGATCATCAGGATATCGGCCTGTTCGGCAGCCTGCTTGTTGGTCAGCACTTCGAACCCGGCGGCTTCGGCCTTCTTCGCGGTGGCAGAGCCTTCGCGCAGTGCGATGGCGACGTTCTTCACACCCGAATCGCGCAGGTTCTGGGCGTGGGCATGGCCCTGGCTGCCGTAACCCAGCACGACGATCTTCTTATCGGTGATGAGATTGAGGTCGGCGTCGGCGTCGTAGTATACTTTCATCGGTAATCCTGTCGTATTCTGCTTGATCTGTGGAGTAGGCCCCTAGGCCTCCCGGCGAATGATTGAAACCTCTCTAGGCCCCTTCGCTGCCGCGCATCATGCCAACGATGCCGGTGCGACCGACTTCCACCAGGCCGATTTCGCGCATCAGGGCGATGAAGCTGTCGATCTTGTCCGGCGGGCCGGTGAGTTCGAAGATGAAGCTTTCGATCGTGGTGTCGACGGGGCGTGCGCGGAACACGTCGGCAAGGCGCAGGGCCTCTACCCGATGTTCGCCGGTGCCTTTCACCTTCACCAGCGCCAGCTCACGCTCAACATGCGGACCTTCGTCGGTGAGGTCGGTCACGCGGTGGACCGGCACCAGCCGCTCCAGCTGGGCCATGATCTGGTCAATCACCTGCGGCGGGCCGCCGGTGACGATGGTGATGCGGCTGATGGCATGGTCTTCGGAGATATCCGCCACGGTCAGGCTGTCGATGTTGTAGCCGCGGGCGGTGAAGAGGCCGGTGATCTTGGCCAGGATGCCCGGCTCGTTGTCCACGACCACGGTCAGCACGTGCCGTTCGGATTCGCGATGCTGGATTTTCATGTCGCCTGTATCCTTACACCAACGCCTTGGCTTCATCGGCCATGGTGCCGCCGACCTGGTCGCCATAGAGCAGCATTTCGGTGTGTGCTGCGCCGCTTGGGATCATCGGGAAGCAGTTGGCTTCCTTCGACACGTGGCAATCGACCATCACAGGGCCGTCATGCTCCAGCATGGCGCGGATACCGTCCTCCAGCTCACTTTCCGACGTGATGCGGATGCCTTTCCAGCCATAGCTTTGGGCCAGCTGCACGAAATCGGGCAGGCTATCCGAATAACTGTTGGAATAGCGGCTTTCGTAGGTCAACTCCTGCCACTGGCGAACCATGCCCATGTATTCGTTGTTGAGGATGAACACCTTCACCGGCAGGCGAAACTGGCTGGCGGTGCCCAGTTCCTGGATGTTCATCTGGATGCTGGCCTCGCCGGCAATATCGATCACCAGGCTGTCAGGATTGCCAAGCTGCGCGCCGATGGCGGCGGGCAGGCCGTAGCCCATGGTGCCAAGGCCGCCGCTGGTGAGCCACTTGTTCGGCCCCATGAAGCCGAAATACTGCGCCGCCCACATCTGGTGCTGGCCTACCTCTGTGGTGATGATGGGATCGCGGTCCCTCGTCATGACGAACAGCGTTTCCACCGCCTTTTGCGGCATCAGCGCCTCGTCACGATCGGGATAGGCCAGGCTGTCGCGCGCGCGCCAGCCGGCGATGCGCGCCTTCCATTCGCCAAGGTCCGCTGCCGGGCGATTGCCCCAGCATTCGATCATCTGCTCCAGCACCGTGCCGCAATCGCCGACGATGCCGAGATCGACTTCCACCACCTTGTTGATGCTGGCGCGGTCGATATCGATGTGGATCTTCTTCGATCCCGGCGAGAAGGCATCGAGACGACCGGTCACGCGGTCATCGAAACGCGCGCCCACGCACACCATCACGTCGCACTGGTTCATCGCCATGTTGGCTTCGTAGGTGCCGTGCATGCCCAGCATCCCCAGCCAGTCGGGATGGTCGGCGGAGAAGGCACCAAGGCCCATAAGGGTCGAGGTCAGCGGCGCGCCGGTAAGCTGCTGGAACTGGCGCAAGGATTCGGATGCCGCAGGACCGGAATTGATCACCCCGCCGCCCGTATAGAGCACGGGGCGCTCTGCCTTGGCGATCAGCTCGATGGCTTCGGCAATCTCGTCTGCCGAGGCAACCATGCGCGGGTTGTAGCGCTTGCGCCGATCGGCCGCGCCTTCCGGCATATCCGCCGTCGCGATCTGCACGTTCTTGGGTATGTCAATCACCACGGGGCCGGGGCGACCGGTGGCGGCGATCTCGAACGCTTCCTCAATCGTGGCTGCTAACTCTGCCGGGTCTTTCACCAGGTAGTTGTGTTTCGAACAATGCCGCGTCAGGCCGATCGTGTCGGCTTCCTGGAAGGCATCGGTGCCGATCAGGTTGGTCGGCACCTGCCCGGTGATGACCACTAGCGGGATCGAGTCGAGGAATGCATCGGCAATGCCGGTTATGGCATTGGTTGCACCGGGGCCAGAGGTGACCAGCACGACGCCCGGCTTCCCCGTGGAACGGGCATAGCCTTCGGCAGCATGGGCTGCGCCAGCTTCATGCCGGACAAGGATATGGCGAATGCGGCTGTCCGAAAACAGCTCGTCATAGATGGGCAGCACTGCGCCGCCGGGATAGCCGAACACGAATTCGACTCCCTGCCGCACCAGGCTTTCAACCAGTATCGCAGCGCCGCTGCGTTCGTCTGACACGTTACTCTCCTAGCATTCCTCAAAAGATTGACCCGGCACAATCGCTTGTGCCGGGCCATCCTCTCCTACTCACCGTCGGCGTCCCTATGAGGAACAATCTGTCCTGTCAACAGCTAATCGGAAAATAAAATATCAAAATCATGCTCTATCGAGACATTTTCAGGCTCAATGCGCCTCCAATCATCCGGGGGCTGGTGGCGCAGCCAGGTATACTGGCGCTTGGCATAGTTGCGCGTCACCTGCTGTCCGCGCGCCACGGCTTCGTCGCGGGTGAGGGTGCCGCGCAGGTAAGCGGCGATCTGCGGCACGCCGATGGCGCGCATCACGGGCAGGTCGTCAGGCAGGTTCCGGGCAAGCAGGCGCTCCACCTCCTCGACTGCGCCGTTGTCCATCATCAGGGCAAACCGCCGGTCGCAACGCTCGTAAAGCCATGTGCGATCTGGCAGCAGCACCAGTGGGGCAAGGGAGATGGCATGGCCGATCCCGCCGACCTTGTGGCGTTGCCACTCGCGCAAGGGCGTTCCGGTGGCACGCACCACTTCAAGCGCGCGGGCCAGCCGCTGGCTGTCCCCGGGGTTCAGCGCCTGCGCGGCTTCGGGGTCTTCCTGTTGCAGCGCAGCGTAGAGCGCATCAGCATCAAGAGCGCGTACCTCTTCGCGGATATCCACGTCGATGGCCGGGATGGGGGCAATGCCTTCCAGCAGCGTGCGGATATACAGGCCCGTGCCGCCGACAAGGATCGGCACTGTGCCTGCAAGCTGCGCGTTCTCGATTTCGCGCTTGGCGACGTCGGCCCAGTCGGCGGCAGAACAGGCCTGTGCCCCGTCCCATGCGCCGAACAGGCGATGCGGCACGCCGCGCATCTCTGTCTCGATGGGGCGAGCGCTTAGCACCTGCAGATCGGCGTAGACCTGCGCGCTGTCGGCATTGATCACCAGGGCCGCCTTGCCGACCTTTTCCAGCGCCAATGCCAGCTCGACGGCCAGATCGCTCTTGCCGCTGGCGGTCGGCCCTGCAATGAGCGCGACCGATTTCAAATCTGGAGTAACCGACTTGCTCATCGCCCGGCTGATAGCAGACCCCGCCCAAAACGGAATTGCGCTGGAACACCAGCTGGACGCGATGACCGCGGCGCTGGCGGATACGGCGGTGCCGGTGGCCCATGCGGCCATGCTCGATTTCTGCGGCGACGTGCTGCAGATCGAAACGCCAGGTGACGACCTGCAAGTCCTGCGTAACGCCATCGATGTCCATTTCTCGCCCAGCGATGCGATCATCACCGATGATTTCTTCCGCCTGCCAGACCTGTTCGTCTCCGACATGGATTCCACCATGATCGGGCAGGAATGTATCGATGAGCTCGCGGATTTTGCTGATCTGAAGGAAAAGGTCGCGGCGATAACAGAGCGGGCGATGCAGGGAGAACTCGATTTCGAAGCCGCCCTGCGCGAACGGGTGGCGCTGCTGGAGGGGCTGGACGAGCAGGCGATCTATACCTGCCTCGACGAACGTATCCGCGCCACTGCCGGTGCCCGCGTGCTGGTCGAAACGCTGCGGGCCAAGGGCTGCCGCACCGTGCTGGTGACGGGCGGTTTCCACCATTTCGCCGATGTGGTGGCAACGCTGCTGGGTTTTGATCGCGTGGTGGGCAACCGGCTGGAAGTCGTCGGCGGCAAGCTGACCGGCGGCCTCGTAGGTCCGATCACCGACAGTTCCACCAAGAAGGCCGTGTTGCTTGCGGAACTGGGTGAGCTGGGGGATGGGGCCGCGGTGATGGCGGCAGGCGACGGGGCCAACGATATCCCGATGCTGGAGGCCGCGACCTACGGCATCGCCTATCGCGCCAAGCCCAAGGCGCGCGCTGCTTCCAATGGCTGGGTGGATCGCGGTGACCTGACCAGCCTGCTGAAGCTGCTGGAAGTGCCGCAGCAGGACTGGGTAGGCGCGAATGACTGACATTCCTGCCGGTTTCACCGAAATGCGCCCCTATCGCGCGTTTCACGACCTCACCGGGTCGTTCTACTTCGCCAAGCGCGCAGAAAACATCGTCGTCGGCATGCGGGTGGAGGATCGCTGTGTGAATGCGATTGGTTCGCTGCATGGCGGGATGTTCATGACCCTGGTCGATACCGCGCTGACCCTTGCCGCTGGCCGTGCTGCACCCAAGGGGCAATATGCCATCACCCAGGGCTTTTCTGCCGATTTCCTGTCCCCGGCGCGGCCTGGTGACTGGGTGGCAGCCTAGGTGGAGGTGCTGCGCGCGGGTCGTTCGACAATCGCGCTCGATTGCCGTGTGCGCAAGGGCGGTGCTAACGGCAAACTGCTGCTGCGCGCCAGCAGCACGTTTCATGTTGTCAGCTAGCGTCGCGCCTTCTTGCGCCACGCCTTCACCGCGGCGGCCAGCTTCAGCAGCGCCGCGCCGATACCCACGATGAAATAGGGATCGCGCAGTGGATTCTGTTCCGGCCAGCTCAGTGTGTGCAGAGCGCCGAGATAGGGACTGATCGCGAACACTGTCCAGTATGCCCACATGCCCAGCCGGTGCAGCAGCTTCCACCAACCGCCCATTCGCTTGCGCGCCGCGTTGGTGGAAGTCAGCACCATGGCCAGCAACAGCAGGTATGCGTAGGGTCCCGGGTCGCTCAGGCTTGCCGGAGGGAAATTGTCCCGCAGCCAGTTGTTCACCAGCAATGCGGCAAGGTGGGCGAGAAAGGCGGCGGCGAAGCCCAGGCCCCACCAGCGTCGGTCGCGCAGCAGCGCCCTGGTCCATGCGGACGGGTAGAGCCGGACCATTGCCGAGGCGATGAAGGTGAGAATGAAGAAGGGGAACGAAACCCTCGCCGTCCAGCGGGCGGCGAGGTTCCATCCTTCGTGCAAGTCCGAACCGCTCGCAAGGCCCGCGCCAATTGCGCCTAGGCCCGCCAGCAAGCCGAGCAAGGTTGGCCAGTACTTCCTCATTGATCCTCCCCGTTTCAACGCAGTTACAGCCAGGAGGTGATTTGCTCCAGCGGCTTCTTTCTAAGCGCGTGCTCGGGAACGGTAGCATTGGGCGCTGGGTGGCCGACGACCACGATCATCAGCGGTTTCTCGTTGCTTGGCCTGCCACACAGGTTGCGCAGGAAACCCATGGGTGAGGGCGTGTGTGTCAGCGTGGCAAGGCCCGCTTCGTGCAGCGTGGCGATCAGCATGCCGCAGGCGATGCCCACGCTTTCATTGACGTAGTAGTTCTGCGTCTGCCCGTCTTCTGAGATCCCGCCGGTGCGCTGGGCGAAGCAGGCGATCAGCCAGGGGGCCGTTTCGAGGAAAGGCTTCGATGCATCGGTGCCGATCGGGCCGAGGGCATCCAGCCATTCCTCGCTTGCCTTGGGTGTGTCGCCATCCGAACCGTAGAAGCGCCGTTCCTCGGCTTCGGCAGCCTCTCGAATGGCGCGCTTCTTTTTGGCAGAGCCGATCACCGCGAAATGCCATGGCTGGTGGTTCGCGCCGTTGGGCGCGGTGCCGGCAGCGCGAATGGCATATTCGATGACTTCGCGCGGCACGGGCGTGTCGGCAAAGCTGCGGCAGGAACGGCGGGTCTTGAGGCGCTCGAACGCGGCGCGGGCGCGGGCCACGCGCTCTGCATCCGAAAGATCGGGCAGGGGCGGGAAGGGGCGGTGCCCCTCGCTCACGCCTCCATCCAGTCCTTGAAGAAGCTCTGGTGCGCGTTGCGAAGGTCTTCGAGCGAGACGCCCAGCAGCTTGTCGCCGCCGGTCGTGCCCAGGCGGCGGAAGCCGACGCGGGCCATGTCTTCGTTCTCTGTGCCCTTGGCCAGCTGGCGATTGAAGGCTTCGACGTCAGGCACGGTAATGATGTAGCGGCCCTGGTCCTCGCCGAACCACCACTGAGCGTTGGTATATGCGGGGTTGCCCTGCACGTCGGCGCCGATGCCGCCAGCCATGGCCATTTCCGCCAGCGCGACGGCGATGCCGCCATCGGAAACGTCGTGCACCGCGCTCACCAGCCCGGCCGCGATAAGTTCGCGAATGGTTGCGCCTGCGTTCTTCTCCAGCGTCAGGTCAACCGGTGGTGCACGGCCCTCGTCGCGGCCGTGCACCACGCTGAGCCACAGTGACTTGCCAAGGTGCGAACGCTCCGGATCGGGCGTGGCCCAGGCTTCCGCGCCAACCAGGTAAATGGTTTCCCCCGCTGCCTTGAACGGCATGGTCATCATCGTGTCATAGTCATCGATGATGCCGACACCGCCGATGGCGGGGGTAGGCAGGATCGCACTCCCGCCGCCGGTCGCTTTGCTTTCATTGTAGAGCGAGACATTGCCCGAGACGATCGGGAAGTCGAGCACGCGGCAGGCAAGGCCCATGCCGTCCAGAGCGTGGACGAATTGCGCCATGATCTCGGGCCGCTGCGGGTTGGCGAAGTTGAGGCAATTGGTGACGGCCAAGGGGCGGGCGCCAACGGCGCACAGGTTGCGATAGGCCTCGGCAATCGCCTGCTTCCCGCCTTCGTAAGGATCGGCATAGACATAGCGCGGCGTGCAGTCAGTGCTGATCGCCAGCGCCTTCTTCGTGCCGTGCACGCGCACCACGCCGGCATCGCCGCCGGTCTGCAGCGTATCGGCACCCACCTGACTGTCATACTGCTGGGCGATCCACGATTTCGACGCGAGGTTGGGGGAGGCCAGCAGCTTCAGCAGGTCTGCGGCGACATCATTGGTATCCGGGCGTTTGGTCATCGGAGTGATGCCAGCCCACTTCGTGTATTCCTCTTTCGAGAGATAGGGGCGGTCGTATTCCGGCGCGTCGGCGGCGAGGGGCCCAAGCGGAATATCGCAGACTACTTCGCCGTCGAATTCGAGCACCATGTGCTGCGTATCGGTGACTTCGCCGATGACCGCGAAATCCAGTTCCCACTTCTTGAAGATGGCTGCTGCCATGTCCTCCTTGCCAGGCTTGAGCACCATGAGCATGCGCTCCTGGCTTTCGCTCAGCATCATTTCGTAGGGCGTCATGCCCTCTTCGCGGCAGGGGACCTTGTTCATGTCCAGCCGGATACCGGCCTTGCCGTTGGTGGCCATTTCCACGCTGGAGGAGGTAAGGCCCGCCGCGCCCATGTCCTGGATGGCGACGATGGCATCGGTGGCCATCAGTTCGAGGCAGGCCTCGATCAGCAGCTTCTCGGTGAAGGGGTCGCCTACCTGCACCGTGGGGCGCTTTTCCTCGGCATCTTCGCCGAAGTCGGCGCTGGCCATGGTGGCTCCGTGGATGCCGTCGCGCCCGGTCTTGGACCCGACATAGACGATGGGGTTCCCCACGCCCGTGGCGGCGGAATAGAAAATCTTGTCGGCATCGGCCACGCCCACGGTCATCGCGTTGACCAGGATGTTGCCGTCATAGGCAGGATGAAAATTGGTCTCGCCGCAGACAGTCGGCACGCCCACGCAGTTGCCATAGCCGCCGATGCCGGCGACCACGCCCTGCACCAGGTGCTTCATCTTCGGGTGGTCAGGACGGCCGAAACGCAGGGCATTGGCATTGGCCACCGGGCGCGCGCCCATGGTGAATACGTCGCGCAGGATGCCGCCCACGCCCGTGGCGGCGCCCTGGTAGGGCTCGATGTAGCTGGGATGGTTGTGGCTCTCCATCTTGAAGATGGCGGCCTGGCCATCGCCAATGTCGATCACGCCAGCATTCTCGCCGGGGCCGCAGATCACCCACGGGGCTTCGGTGGGAAGCTTCTTCAGGTGCAGGCGGCTCGACTTGTAGGAGCAGTGCTCGCTCCACATGACCGAAAAGATGCCCAGTTCCACGAGGTTAGGCTCGCGGCCCAGCGCATGCAGGACGCGCTCGTATTCCTCTGGGCTGAGACCGTGTTGCTCGACGACTTCGGGGGTGATGGGGGAGGCGATTTCAGACATGGCCAGCGCCTTAGCCCCGGCTTTGCTGCTTCGCTAGCCCCGAAGGTACGGATTATGCCCAGTTCAGCTTGCCAGTTTTAGCGTCACCCATGTGGAAACGCCCGCCGCTATCGCCGTGGCGAACGTGCCCCATGCGATATCGGCAATGCTGACGTGAGTCGCCCACACCTTCATCACCGCCTGGCTGGTGAGGTCGAAGGTGGCATAGCACAGCCCGCCCAGTAGCGCGCCGTTGAGCAGGGCAGTGCTTACACTGCCCGATTCAACGCCCGGCTTCACTGCGAACCATACCATTCCGGCAATGTAGATGAAGTAGAACGCCGCCGCTGCGCCCATGCGGAATTCTTCCGCCATGATGGAGCCGATGACCGGGCGATAGAGATTGTCTGCCGCCCAGCGCAGCCAGACGGCGTCCAGTGCGCCAAAGGCCACGGCAGCAGAGATATAGGCAATAATCCACTTCATTGGCGGTTCTCCCGAGGATGCGCAGCTTGACCACGCGGCCTGCCACCGTCAATGGTCGCGGGCATGGCACAGGACGGTCCCGATATTTCCGCAATGAGCTTTGAAGAGGCGCTGAGAAGCCTTGAAGAGGTGGTGCGCAGGCTCGAAGGCGGCGAAGTGCCGTTGGATGAAAGCATCGCGCTCTACGAACGTGGAGAGGCGTTGCGCAGCCATTGCCAGGCACGGCTGGATGCTGCGCAGGAGCGGATAGAGAAAATCGTCGCCGGTCCCGATGGCCAAGGGAATCTCAGGCCACAGGGCACCGCGCCCTTTGACGCAGGGTAAGGCGATGGGACTGGTTGTGGCAGACGACGTGCTCGGCAGGGGCCTGCAGCGCATCCAGCGTGAAGTCGATGCCTGCTTCGACCAGTTGCTGCCCGTGCCTGATGATGCGCGCGCCCCGCTGGTGGAGGCCATGCGCTATGCCGTAATCGACGGCGGCAAGAGAGTGCGCCCGATGCTGCTCGTCACCGTGGCGGAGATGTACGGCGCCAGCCGTGATGCTGCCGTACGCGCGGGGTGCGCGATCGAGGCGATCCACGTCTATTCGCTGATCCATGATGACCTGCCGTGCATGGACGATGACGACCTGCGCCACGGCAAGCCGACGTTGCACAAGCAGTATGACGAGGCGACTGCTGTGCTGGCAGGCGATTCGCTCCATGCGCTGGCGTTCGAGATCCTCAGTGGCACACTTGTCAGCACCGATCCCTTCATCCGGGCAGAGCTGGTCCATACGCTGGCCAGCGCCAGCGGCCATAACGGCATGGCGGGCGGCCAGGTGATGGACATGGCGGCGGAGAAGGAACAGTTCGACCTGCACGGGGTCACCCGTCTGCAACAGCTGAAAACCGGCGCCCTTTTGGGCGCGGCGGTGGAAATGGGCGCAATCCTGGGCAAGGTGCCGTCGGATGCCCGCGCGCACCTGCGCAACTACGCCCGCGATATAGGCCTCGCCTTCCAGATCGCCGACGACCTGCTCGATGCCGAAGGTGATGAGGAAAAGGCCGGCAAGGCGCTGCGCAAGGATGCCGGGCAGGGCAAGGCCACCTTCGTCAGCCTGATGGGCATCGAGGGCGCGCGGGCGCAGGCCCATGCGCTGGCCGAACAGGCCATCGGTCACCTGCATGACCACGGCGCGGAGGCAGACCTGCTGCGCGCGCTGGCACGGTTTATCGTAGAGCGGGATCGCTGATGAGCGAGCGCATCGGCCTTTACCCCGGCACCTTCGACCCCTGCACGTTGGGCCATGCCGACATCATCCGGCGCGGGGCCAAGCTGGTCGATCGGCTGGTGATCGGCGTTACCACCAATCCCTCGAAACATCCGATGTTCACGCCGCACGAACGGATGGACATGATGCGTTCCGAGATTGATCGCCTTGGCCTGACCAACGTGGAAATCCGCGGGTTCGACGCGCTGCTGATGAAATTTGCCAGCCATGTCGGCGCCAACGTGATCATCCGCGGGCTGCGCGCCGTCGCCGATTTCGAGTACGAATACCAGATGGCCGGCATGAACCAGCAGATCGATGCATCGATCGAGACGGTGTTCCTGATGGCGGACATTTCGCTACAGCCGATCGCCTCCAAGCTGGTGAAGGAAATTGCCATCTACGGGGGCGACATCACGCCCTTCGTCAGCCCGACCGTAAAGGAACGGGTGGAGCAGCGTGTGACTGAGCTTGGCCGGCGTGGCGAGTTCTGACGGCGCACATGTTCATTGAACTGTCAGCCCCCAACCGATAGAGGCGCATGCGAAATCACCTTTCAATTCCGGACTGGACCATGATCCGCCACATCGCGCTGTCGGCCATCGCTGCCGCTTTCACCTTCTCCGCCATGCCTGCCGCAGCGCAGGATATCGCCCTGTCGCCCGCTATCGAAAGCACTGAGGCGACCAACGAGGCAACCGCGCAGCTGCCCATTCGCGTGAACTTCGACGTGGAAGAGGACAAGGAGAACATCCTCCTGCTGGACCTGTCGACCGGAGAGCGCGTGGCCATCCGCCTGGTGCCCCAATGGGCACCCAACCACGTGGAGCGGATCAAGACACTGGCCCGCGAAGGCTTCTACAACGGCGTGCCTTTCCACCGCGTGATCGACGGCTTCATGGCGCAGACGGGCGATCCCACCGGCACCGGCCAGGGCGGCTCCACGCTTCCTGACCTCGAGGAAGAGTTCAACATGCTGCCGCACGTGCGTGGCACGGTGTCCATGGCCCGCGCCAATGACGAAAACAGCGCCAACAGCCAGTTCTTCATCGTGTTCTATCCGCGCTTCGCGCTGGATCGCCGCTACACCAATTTTGGCCGCGTGATCTCGAACATGGCTGCCGTCGACGCCATCCAGCGCGGCGAACCGCCGGCCAATCCCACACGCATCCTGCAGGCCAGCATCGCCGCTGACAACGTGCCGCAGATGATGCCGGGGCAGGCCACGCCGCCTTCGGAGCGCATCACGCTCGACATGCTCAACGCCTCCGGCGACGAGTGATGCAGCCAACCCATGCGGGTTGACCTCTTCGATTTCGATTTGCCGCAAGAGCTAATCGCGCTGCGCCCAGCGCGCCCGCGCGATGCCGCGCGAATGCTGGTGGTGCAGGGGGACGAACCCTTTGCCGATTGTGGCGTGCTGGACCTGCCGAAGCTGCTGCGTGCAGGCGACGTGCTGGTGTTCAACGATACCCGCGTGATCCCCGCCCAGCTGGAAGGTAAGCGCGGAGAGGCGCGTATCGGCGCCACCTTGCACAAGCGCCTGGACCTGCGCCGCTGGCAGGCCTTCATTCGCAATGCCAAGCGCCTTAAGCCGGGTGACCGGGTGGAATTCGGCGCGGACGTGTGCGCCATCGCCGAGGAGCGGCATGAAGATGGCAGCTTCACCCTCGCGTTCGAAGGCGACGAACCGGTAGAAGTGCTACTGGAGCGGGCAGGGCGCATGCCTTTGCCGCCCTATATCGCGGGCAAGCGCGACACCGACGAGGCTGACCGTAAGGATTATCAGACCATCTTCGCGCAGAAGGACGGAGCTGTTGCTGCGCCTACTGCCGCGCTCCATTTTACCGATCGGCTGATCGCTGCCCTGGATGAGGCCAATATCGGCCGCGAAACGCTGACCCTGCATGTCGGCGCGGGCACCTTCCTCCCCGTGAAGGCAAAGGATACCGACGATCACCGTATGCACGCCGAATTCGGCACGATCGACGCGGAAACGGCTGATCGCCTTAATGCTGCGCATGCGGCGGGCGGCCGGGTGATCGCGGTGGGCACCACCAGCCTGCGCCTGCTGGAAAGCGCTGCGGGTGAGGATGGGATTATCCGCCCGTTCTCTGCTGACACCGATATCTTCATCACGCCCGGATACAAATTCCGCGCGGTGGATGGCCTGATGACGAATTTCCACCTGCCCAAGTCCACGCTGATGATGCTGGTTTCCGCGCTGATGGGCACAGAGCGGATGCAGGCCGTCTACGCCCATGCCATCGCCAAGGGCTATCGCTTCTACAGCTACGGTGATTCCAGCCTGCTGATCCCTTAGGGCAGCTTGCAATTCGGCGGGCGCGCTTCACAACAGCGCCCATGCCTGATCCGATTCTCGACATTCGCGGCCTCGAAAAGACCTACAAGGGCGGGGTAAAGGCGCTGCGTGGTGTCGACCTGAGCATCAAGCGCGGCGAGATTTTTGCGCTGCTCGGGCCGAACGGTGCGGGCAAGACGACGCTGATTGGCGCTGTTTGTGGCATGGTGCGGCCCACCGGCGGCACGATCCACGCGTTCGGCCAGGACCTGGCGAAGCACTGGAAGCAGGTGCGCCGGGATATCGGTCTTGTGCCGCAGGAACTCAGCTTCGACATGTTCGACAAGGTGATCCGGCAAGTGCGCTATTCGCGCGGCATGTTCGGCTGCCCGCCTGACGAGGCCCGCATCGAGGAGGTGCTGCGCAGCCTTTCCCTGTGGGACAAGCGCGATGCGCAGATCCGCGCGCTGTCGGGCGGGATGAAGCGGCGGGTGATGATCGCCAAGGCGCTGGCGCACGATCCGCAACTGCTGTTTCTCGATGAACCCACTGCCGGCGTCGACGTGGAGCTGCGCCGTGACATGTGGCGCCAGATCGATGCGCTGCGTGAACGCGGCACCACCATCATCCTCACCACCCATTACATCGAGGAAGCCGAGGAAATGGCTGACCGGGTGGGGGTGATCAACAAAGGCCAGATCCTGCTGGTGGACGACAAGGATGCGATCATGGCCAAGCTTGGCCGGACAGAGGCGCATTTCACCTTCGATGCGCCGCTGCCGGAAATTCCCGCGTCGCTGTCGGGTTATCAGCTACACTTGGAAGACGAAGGCAAATTATTGGTCTATCGCGGCGGCGACGGCACCGGGAAGGGCCAGCGCGAAGTTGCCGAGCTGGCGCAACGGATGACGCGCGAAGGCATTGCCTACACCGGGCTGGAGACCTGCGAATCCACGCTGGAGGACATTTTCGTCGATCTCCTCAAGGAACCGGAGGCGGCGGCATGAGCTTCAACGCGACTTTTAACGTTCGGGGCGCCTTCGCCATTTTCAAGAACGAGCTGATGCGGATGTTCCGCACCATCTTCGGCTCGATCCTTTCGCCCGTCATCACCACTTCGCTTTACCTGGTGGTGTTCGGGGCAGCCATCGGCAGCCGGATGGAGCTGCCCGGCGGGGTCGACTACGGATCGTTCATCGTGCCCGGCCTGCTGATGCTGACGCTGCTTTCCGAAAGCACCAGCAACGCCAGCTTCGGCATCTACATGCCCAAGTTCACCGGAGCGATTTACGAGCTGTTGTCTGCGCCCGTGGGTGTGGCGGAGACGCTGATCGGCTTCGTCGGCGCGGCTGCCGTGAAAAGCCTGATCCTTGCTGCGATCATCATGGGCACCGCCGCACTCATCATTGATTACCAGGTCGTGCACCCCTTCCTCGCCTTCGGCTATATCCTGCTTGTGGCGGCCACCTTCTCGCTGTTGGGTTTCATCATCGGGCTGTGGGCGGACGGGTTCGAGAAACTGCAAATCGTGCCGCTGCTGATTCTGATGCCGCTCACTTTCCTTGGCGGTACCTTCTATTCGATCGAAATGCTGCCCGAGCCGTGGCGCAGCGTCACCCTGGTCAACCCCGTGGTCTATCTGGTCAACGGCTTGCGCTGGACATTCCTCGGCCAGTCCGATTTCCCGATCTGGATTTCCTTTGGCGCAACGCTGGGTTTCCTGCTGATCTGCATCACCATCATCGGCTGGATTTTCAAGACGGGCTGGCGATTGCGTGAATGATTGGCTAGCGGGGCCGCCATGACGAAACTGCCCATCCTTGCTGTCCCGCTGCTACTGCTTGGCACGCCTGCCGCTGCTGAATTGCCAGAGGCTGCGCGCACCATGATCGATGCAGCCATTGACAGTGGCGATGCCGAGCAGGTCGAATTCGTGATCGCCACCGCGCGCACCGCCTTTCCCGAAGATATTGCCGAAATTGACGCTATCTGGAGCGCATATCAGGCTGACCAGGCCGAACTGGCCGCTGCCGAAGCCGCGCGCGAGGAAGAGGAAATCCGCCAGGCCGGCCTGTTCGACAACTGGAGTGGACAGGGGCAAATCGGCGCCTTCCAGTCCTCAGGCAATAGCGATGAATTCGGCGTTACCGCCGCGTTGGAGCTGGAGCGCGAAGGCATCGACTGGGAACACAACCTGCGCGTGACCGCCGATTATCGCCGCCAGAACGGCGTGACTTCGCGCGAGCAGTTCCTGGGCCGTTACGAGCCGCATTATCAACTCAATCCACGCCTGTTTGTCTTCGGCCTCGCGCAATACGAGCGCGACCGCCTGCAGGGCTATTCCTCGCGCTATTCGCTTTCGGGCGGCATCGGCTACAAGGTGATCGATAGCGAGACGATGGAACTGTCTGTCAAGGCAGGCCCCGCTTACCGCGTAACCCGGTTCACCGATGGCACCGATTCCAGCCGCATTGCTGCGCTGTTCGGCGTGGATTTCGACTGGGATCTCTCCGACAATATCAAGCTGACCCAGAATGCCAATTCCACCGTGGAAACCGGTGGAGAGGCGCTGCTGATCGTCGACAGCGCCAACACCAGCCTGACCGCCACGACCGGGCTAGAGGTGGGGCTGACCGATGCGCTCAGCGCGCGGCTTTCGTGGACCATCGAATACGACAGCAACCCGCCCGCAGGTGCCGTCAGCACCGACACCCTGACCCGGTTCACGCTTGTCTATGGCTTCTGACGTCCCCCGCTTCCAGTTCACCGTCAAGGCAACCGACGGCAAGGCGCGCACCGGCGAGATCGCCATGCGTCGCGGCACCATCCGCACGCCGGCGTTCATGCCCGTTGGTACGGCGGCAACGGTAAAGGCGATGAAGCCAGAGGACGTGCGCGCCACGGGTGCCGACATCATCCTTGGCAACACTTACCACCTGATGCTGCGCCCCGGCGCGGAGCGTATTGCCCGGCTTGGCGGGCTGCACAAGTTCATGCGCTGGGATCGCCCGATCCTGACCGACAGCGGCGGCTACCAGGTGATGAGCCTTTCAGAACTGCGCAAGCTGACCGAAGAGGGCGTGGAGTTTCGCAGTCATATCGACGGCTCCAAACACATGCTCAGCCCCGAACGCAGCATGGAAATCCAGCGGCTTCTCGGCTCCGATATCGTCATGTGTTTCGATGAATGCCCGCGGGCGGATCGTCCGATGGAGGAGATCGAGGCGAGCATGGAGTTGTCGATGCGCTGGGCGAAGCGGTCTCGGGATGCCTTCGATGCTGGAGGCGAGCATGCGGCAAACAGCGCGTTGTTCGGAATCCAGCAGGGTGCACTCGACGAGGCCTTGCGCGCACGTTCGGCAGAGGCGCTACGCGCAATCGGTTTCGACGGCTATGCCATCGGCGGCCTGGCCGTGGGCGAGGGGCAGGAAGCCATGTTCGGTGTGCTGGACTATGCGCCCGGTCAGTTGCCTGACGAGGCACCGCGCTACCTGATGGGCGTAGGCAAGCCCGACGATCTGGTTGGCGCTGTGGAGCGCGGCGTGGACATGTTCGACTGCGTGCTGCCTACCCGTTCGGGCCGCAACGGGCAGGCCTTCACCTGGAACGGCCCGCTCAACCTGCGCAATGCCCGCCATGCGGAGGACACCGGCCCGCTGGACGAACGCTGCACCTGTCCCACCTGCGGCAAGTACTCGCGCGCCTACTTGCATCACCTGCAGAAGTCGGGCGAAATCCTTGGTGCCATGCTGGTAACCGAGCACAACCTCAGCTTCTACCAGCAACTGATGCAGGCCATGCGCGATGCCATTAGCGAAGGCCGCCTGGCGACCTTCGCCGAAGATTTCCGCCGCGACTATCTTGGTGCTTGAGGCACGGGGGCAATTCGTGCCAGCGTCTCCCGATGGAGAACGACGAGAATAGCGCGCCAGAAACCGTGCCCGGTCGCAGGCAGTTGCGCATCACACAGGTCCTGCTGGTTTTTTTCGTGGCCCTTTCGACCGCATGGGGTGCAATTTTCCTGTTCGGGTCGCCTGACGCTACGCCGGAGGCGGAAGCGAATGAGGCGGAGGCTACCGCAACCGTGTCCACCGCGGGGTTCGCCCCGCCGCCTGCCTCCGCCATCCCGGAAGGGCCGCTGGGCGATTCGATCCGGCGCGGGGAGGCGCTGTTCACTGCAACGGGCGAGTATGCGAGCGAATTCGTGGGCAGCGGACTGACCTGCAGCAATTGTCACCTCGATGGCGGGCGCGATCCCAATTCGGCTCCCATGTGGGCGGCTGCGGCGATGTTCCCGGAATATCGCCGCAAGAACGATCGCATCAACACAATGGAAGACCGGATCATGGGTTGCTTCATCTACTCGATGAATGCCTCCGCCTCGCCGGCCGGTGTGCCGCCGCCTGCGGGGCACGATATCTACCGCGATTTCATGTCCTACTTCGCCTTCCTCGCCACCGGTGCACCGACTGGGATTACCATGGAGCAGCGCGGCTTCATGGACGTGGAGATGCCCGCAGACGGCTATGACCTCGAACGCGGTGCCACCATCTATGCCGAACAATGCGCGCTGTGCCACGGTGATAACGGACAGGGGCAACTGGCGCCTGACGGCACCTATGCCTTCCCGCCGCTGTGGGGCGACAAGTCGTACAACTGGGGCGCGGGCATGTCGCGCCTTGCCAATGCGGCGGGCTTCATCAAGGCCAACATGCCGTTCGGCAACGGCATGAGCCTGACCGACCAGCAGGCCTGGGATGTCGCTGCCTTTGTCGACAGCCATGAACGTCCACCCGATCCGCGCCAATTCCAGCGGGGTATCAGCATCGAGGAAGCGCGCCAGCGCCACCATGCCTCGGGCGATTTCTACGGCCAGGTGGTGAATGGCGACCTGTTGGGCGACGGCATTCCCTGATGCCCAACGAAAAAGGGCGGCCCCGCAGGACCGCCCTTTTTCTTTGTCGTAACCGGCGAACCGATCAGCGCGAGTAGAACTCGACCACCAGGTTCGGTTCCATCTGCACCGGATAGGGCACCTCGTCCAGCGAGGGTACGCGGGTGAAGGTGACCGAGTCGTTGCCTTCCTGGGCAACGTAATCGGGAACTTCACGCTCGGGCAGGCTCTGCGCTTCGATGATCAGGGCCATTTCCTTGGCCTTGTCGCCCAGCGAAATCACATCGCCCACGTCGCAGCGTCGGCTGGGGATGTTGCACTTCACGCCGTTCACCTTGATGTGGCCGTGGTTCACGATCTGGCGGGCAGCGAAGATCGTCGGTGCGAACTTGGCGCGGTAGACGATCATGTCCAGGCGGCGCTCGAGCAGGCCGATCAGGTTCTGGCCGGTGTCACCCTTCATGCGGGTGGCATCCTTGTAGGTGGCGCGGAACTGCTTTTCGGTGACGTCACCGTAGTAGCCCTTCAGCTTCTGCTTGGCGCGCAGCTGCAGGCCGAAGTCGGACATCTTGCCCTTGCGGCGCTGGCCGTGCTGGCCGGGGCCATAGCTCCGCTTGTTCACCGGGGAATTTGGGCGGCCCCAGATGTTTTCGCCCATCCGGCGGTCGAGTTTGTGCTTGGCGCGCGTGCGCTTCGACATAGGTCTTTCCTTCAATTTGCAATCACTGCCCCAGTGGCAGTGCTTCAACCCGGTATCGCACCGCCCGACCATACATCGGGCGTGGCCACCGCTTCACCGGGGTGCGGAGCCAATTTCAGCGAAGGCGCGCATGTAGCTGCGCGCGGACATAAGTCAAGGGGTCAGCAGCCGCCCTGCTGGTCCATGCGACAGGCAGCACCACCGGCGGCGTTGCGGCCCATGCGGTTTAATTCGTCGCGGGTGCGAGCTTCGATGCCAGCCCATTCGTTACGAGTCATGCAGGTCCGGCGGCGACGCGTGAGCGAGCCGGTGACACGTTCCGTCCGGCATACGACTTCCTCGCCGCGATCTTCTTCCTCGACCGGCTGTTCGACCTCGTTCTGCGCGGTGCCGGCCACCGTGGCTTCGGCCTGGTCCACCTCGCGCTCGTCTGCATCCTGCGCCAGAACTGCAGTGCTGCCAACAAGTAGGGTTGCAGCAGCAATCAGATGAAATTTCATGTTTTCTCCTTCCTCTTTGACTTTGTCCGTAACACAGGAAGGGAACAATTGGCAGTAAAATCTAGTCGTTGCTGTCGCGCGGTGCCCTTTCCAGCGAAGATAGCACGCCGCGCAGCGTGCGGACCTCCAGATGGTTCCAGCCCGGCTTGGTCAGCACGCCGCGCAGGGTTCGCCGCGTCGCTTCTGCCCGCGTTTCGGGAAGGAAATAGCCCTTGGGCTCCAGCATCCGCTCCAGATGGTCGATCAACCCGTCGAGCTCATCCTGCGGGGCAGGGGGGAGCAAGTCCTCGTGCGTGGGCATGGCCAGATCGCGGTACTTGGACAGTTCGTAAGCGACCAGGATCACCGCCTGGGCGAGGTTGAGTGAGCCGAAATCCGGGTTGATCGGCGCGGTGATGATGGTGCGCGCCAGCGCAACGTCCTCGGTTTCGAGACCGGATCGCTCCGGCCCGAACAGGATCGCGCTGCGTCCCGGCAGCTGCGGAATGTCGCGCGCGGCCTCCTCGGGCGTTTGTACCGGTTTGGTGACGCCGCGCTTGCGCACGGTGGTGGCATAGACATGGGCGCAGTCGGCCACGGCCTCGGCAGTGGTCTCGTAAACCTTGGCCTGTTCCAGGACGATGTCCGCACCAGCTGCCGCCGGGCCGGCAGAGGGGTTGGGCCAGCCATCACGCGGCGACACCAGGCGCATCTCGGTCAGCCCGAAATTGAGCATGGCCCGCGCCGCCTTGCCGATATTTTCGCCCAGCTGCGGATGGACAAGGACGATGACGGGGGGCAGGGCTTCAGCTGTCGCCATTGGCTCCGGCCTGCTGCACCGTGCTGGCGAACTCCTCGAAATCGCGGGCTTCGGAGAAGTCGCGATAGACCGAGGCAAAGCGGATGTAGGCAACAGAATCGAGCTGACGCAGGCCTTCCATCACCATTTCGCCGATGCGGGCAGAGGGGATTTCGCTGTCGCCCGCCGTTTCCACCTGGCGCTGGATGCCCGAGACCAGCTGGTCGATGCGTTCCTGCTCGATTCCGCGCTTGCGGCAGGCGAGGGCTACCGACTGTTCGATCTTCGAGCGGTCGAAGCTTTCCCGGCGAACAGGGGTGCCGTCGGCAGCCGATTTCACCACGGTGACATCGCGCAGTTGCACGCGCTCGAAAGTGGTGAAGCGCGCGCCGCAGCCTTCGCACTGTCGGCGGCGGCGGATCGCGGTATTGTCCTCGGTGGGGCGCGAGTCCTTTACCTGGCTGTCGTCATGCGCGCAGAAGGGGCAGCGCATGGATCAGGGCCGGATCCGCTTGTAGAGCATGAAGCCCGCGCCCGCGACCAGGCCCAGCGGCCAGGTGACCACGGGCAGCAGGCCCGCTGCGACCGCGCCGACAGCAGCGCCGGTCAGCACAGGCTTGGACGAGGGGTGGTGCAGTCCTTCCTTGCCCATGGCCTTCATCTCGTCGACGGCGTCGACCAGGATGCGATTGTCGATGGGCTTGTTCGGATCGGTCATGCCTTACCTCCCGGGATAGACGGGGAATGCCGCGCACAGTTCGCCGACTTCGCGGCGCACACGCTCTTCAACCTGGGCATCGCCTTCATCGCCGTTGCGAGCCATGCCATCGATGACTTCGGCCATAAGCGCGCCGACCTTGCGGAATTCCGCCGGGCCGAAGCCGCGCGTGGTGCCAGCCGGGGTGCCCAGGCGCACACCGCTGGTTACGAAGGGCGAACGCGGTTCAAACGGGATCGCGTTCTTGTTGCAGGTCATCAGCGCGCGATCGAGGCCCTTTTCGGCGGCCTTGCCGGTCACGTCCTTGGGCGTGAGGTCGGCCAGCATCAGGTGGTTGTCCGTGCCGCCGGAAACGATGGTGATGCCCGCTTCGGAAAGGCTGGAGGCAAGCGCCTTGGCGTTCTCGGCAATCGACTGCGCATAGACGCGGAACTCGGGACGCAGCGCTTCGCCGAAGGCCACGGCCTTGCCGGCGATGATGTGCATCAGCGGGCCGCCCTGCAGGCCGGGGAAGACCGCCATGTTGAGCGGCTTGGTCAGTTCCTCGTCGTTCCACAGGATTATGCCCGAACGCGGGCCGCGCAGGCTCTTGTGCGTGGTCGTGGTGACGACATGCGCATGGGGGAAGGGCGAGGGGTGCGCGCCGCCCACCACCAGGCCGGAGAAGTGCGAAATGTCGGCCAGCAGGTAAGCGCCCACCTCGTCGGCGATCTTGCGGAATTCGGCGAAATCCCAGGTGCGCGGGTAGGCCGTCGCGCCGCTGATGATCAGCTTGGGCTTGTGTTCGTGGGCCAGGCGACGAACCTCTTCCATGTCGATCCGGCTGTCCTCGCGGCGCACGCCGTAGGGCACGGCGTTGAACCACTTGCCGCTCATGTTGACGGGCGAACCGTGAGTCAGGTGGCCACCGCTGGCCAGATCCAGCCCCATGAAGGTATCGCCCGGATTCAGCAGCGCCAGGAACACCGCCTGGTTCATCTGGCTACCGGAGTTGGGCTGGACGTTGGCGAAATTGCAGCCGAACAGTTGCTTGGCGCGTTCGATGGCCAGCGTTTCAACCTGGTCGGCAAATTCACAGCCGCCGTAATAGCGCTTGCCCGGATAGCCTTCGGCATACTTGTTGGTGAACACGCTGCCGCAGGCTTCCAGCACCGCGGGGCTGGTGATGTTCTCGCTGGCGATCAGCTCGATACCGTCGCGCTGGCGACCCAGTTCACGACCGATGATGGCGGCGACTTCGGGGTCTGCGGCTTCCAGGTCATCGCTCCAGAAGCGGTCGAGCCAGGTGGCGTTTGCGGCGGTTTGGGTTGCGGAAGTCATGTCAGGTCTTTCAGGACGGGTTGGACAGCTTGTCGACGCGGCCCTGGTGGCGACCGCCGGCAAACTCCGTTTCAAGGAAGGCTGTAACACAGGCCTTGGCCATGTCGGAACCGATCAGGCGGGCGCCCATGGCAATGACGTTGGCATCGTTGTGTTCGCGGCACAGGCTGGCGGACAGCGGCTCGGAAACGAGCGCGCAGCGCACGCCTGGGTTGCGATTGGCGGCCATGGAGATGCCGATACCCGAACCGCAGAGCGCGATACCGCGATCGACGGTGCCGTCGGCCACCACGCCTGCCAGCTTGTAGCCAAAATCGGGATAGTCGACCGATTCGGCAGTTTCAGGGCCGAGGTCGGCAACCTCGTGCCCGGCGTCGATAAGCCACTCGCGCAGCTCTGCTTTAAGGTCGAGCGCGGCGTGATCGGAGGCGATGGCAATTCTCATGGGGACGCACATAGTGCCGAGGCGCCGAGTTCGCCACCCGAAAAGGCCAGCAAAAAGCCTTTCTCCCCCACAAGCGTGGCTGTAGCGTACCGCTCCATGAACGAGACCGACTATTACCGCTATATCGAGGCCTTCAACGCGAAGGACTACGACACGCTCGAAACGTTCTTCACCGACGATTTCGTGCTGGAGAACGCCGGCTTTGCCGTGCGCGGCAAGGCGGCTTTCCGCGAGTTCTATCGCTTCTTCCACGAATTCTGCCGCGAGGAGGTGGAATTCAGGGAATTCTTTCCCGGCAAGCAAGGCTTCGTCGCCAACGTGGTAATCCACTTCACCGGGTTGAAGGAATTGTCGCAGGAAGAGTTGGACCGGCGTGGCTATCCGGGCATGACGCCGGTGCCCGTGGAGGTCAGCGTGCCGGTGGAATTCTACATCCACTACCTGCTCAGCGATGACGGGCTGATCCGTTACATAAAGGGCGCGGTGTGGGTTCCGGAGCCCCCCGAGCCCCAAGGATAAGGTCGGCCAGCTTCTCGCCGATCATCATGCAGGCAAGGTTCGGGTTGCCCCGCGGCAAGGCGGGCATCACGCTGGCATCGGCCACGCGCAGCCCCTCGATCCCGTGAACGCGCAGCTGCGCATCGACCACCGCGCCTTCGTCCAGGCCCATGCGGCAGGAACACGCCGGATGCGCGCGGTGGGTGGCGTTTTCGCGGATGAAGGCTTCCAGCTGCGCATCGCTCCGTACCTCTTCGCCCGGCATGGTCTCTTGCGTTATCAGCCGGGCCAGCGGTTCCTGCGCGTAAATATCGCGCGTCAGGCGGATCGAGCGGATCATGCCAGCCATGTCTCCCGGCGCCGAGAACATGTTGAGGAAGATGCGCGGCGGATCGCGCGGGTCCTGGCTGCGCAGTTTCACCCAGCCGCGCGATTGCAGCGGCAAGTAGCCGGTGCGCACGGAGAGACAGGATTGCGGTTTCCGCTGCAATCCTGGCACCCACAGCCGCGCATCGCCGCTCATTGGCAGGCACATCAGCTGCATGTCGGGCCGGTCAGCCGCGGGAGTGGTGCGCATGAACACATTGGCCAGAGTGCCGGTGTAGGTAAAGGGGCCACTGCCATTCAGGAACCAGCGCGCCGCCGCGAGCGCCGCGCGGTCCACGCGCAGGTACCGGGTCAGGCCAAGGTCTTCCTTCAACGCGTATTCTTGGATCACCACCGGATGATCCGCCAGATCGCTGCCGACGCCCGGCAGGGCATGCACCGGATCGATGCCCAGCGAGCGCAGCTCGTTGGGATTGCCGATGCCGGACAGCATCAGGACCTGCGGCGAGCCATAGGCGCCAGCCGAAAGGATCACTTCGCTCGATGCCGTAATCGTCTTGCTTGCGCCGTCTTTCGTTACTTCGATGCCCGTCGCCCGACCGTTTTCCACCACGATCCGCGTCACCAGCGCACCGGTCATCACGGTCAGGTTGGGACGGCTCCTCGCCGGATCGAGATAGGCGCGCGAGGCGCTGGCGCGGCGACCAGCGGCAACGGTCGATTCCATGTGGGATATGCCGTCCTGCTCGGCAGCGTTGGGGTCTTCGCAATAGGGGATTCCTGCAAGCTCGGCAGCTTTGCGGTGTGCTTCGAACAGCATGTCCGGCCCCTGCATCCGTGTGATGCCCACAGGGCCGATGCCGCCGTGCCACTCGCTTTCCCCGCGCCAGTGGCTCTCCAGCTTGCGGAAATAGGGCAGCACGTCGTCGAAGGCCCAGCCGTCGAGGCCCGCTGCGGCCCAGTCGTCGAAATCGCGCCGGTTGCCGCGCACCGCGATCATCGCGTTGATGGAGGACGTTCCGCCCAAGGTGCGTCCACGCGGCAAGCCAAGGCTGCGACCGTTAAGGGCAGGCTCGGGCTCGCTCTCGAACTGCCAGGTGCCGACATTGCCCAGCGCCACGCGCGGGAAGGCCAGTGGCATCAGTTGCAAGGGGTGGCGGTTGGGCCCGCCCGCTTCCACCAGCAGCACCGCTATGGCCGGATTTTCGCTGAGCCGCGCTGCCACGACAGCACCGGACGAGCCCGCGCCGATGACGATGTAGTCGTATCCTCTCCCCATCAAAGAGGTATTGGCGGGAAGCCCGGTGTTAGTCCAGCGACGTTACGCCAGTGCCTTCTTCACCCATTTCCACAAGGCCTTTACTTCCTTGGCGGCCTTGCCGTTGGCATCGATTTCACTCGCCACCTCGCCTTTGGAAGAGGAGCGATGGAAATCGGCGCGTTCGCCGAAAGTGACCGGGCAGGTCTCCAGCCCCAGTTCTGCGACGGCAGCCTTGGCCTCCTCCACTATCTTCGTTGCGCGTGCGGGCACACCGTTGAGCACGACATGCGCAGGCGTGCCGGTGAACTGCACGAGGTCGGCAATGCCTTCCAGCGCATGCAGGTCGAAGGCGCGCGGACGGGTGGGGATGAGGACGATATCCGCCGCTTTCACCGCCTCGCGCATGGCCGCCTCGGCATGGGGCGGGGTATCGATTACCACCAGTTCCACGCCTTCGCGTGCGGCATTTTCGATGGTGCGGGCCAGCCGCGCAGGTGGGCTGGTTACGACGGCGGGCAGGAAATCGCCGCGCCAGTCGCCCCAGGCGGCAGCAGTGGCTTGCGGATCGGTGTCGATGACGCACGAGGTCATCTTCTTCTGCACGGCAATGGTGGCGATGTGCAGCGCGAGCGTGGTCTTGCCCGAGCCACCCTTCTGGCTGACGACGGCGATAACCTTGGGACTGGACTGGGGCACGAGAGAACGCTCCTGAAAGAGTTGCCGGTCTCTCCTCTCGCGGGCGATTATGTCACCTGATTGGCGGGGCGTCCATTACTTGATTGCTGCATCGCACCATTTGCCGGGTTCGATGCCGTCGAGGGTCCAGTCGCCGATCGACCAGCGCACCAGCCGCAGGGTGGGGTGGCCCACGGCTGCGGTCATGCGGCGCACCTGGCGGTTGCGGCCTTCGGTGATGGTAAGGCGCAGCCACGTGTCGGGCACGCTCTTGCGAAACCGCACGGGCGGATCGCGCGGCCAGAGGTGCGGATCGGCGATGATTTCCGCCTGGGCAGGGCGGGTCATGCCGTCGTTCAGTTCGACCCCGCGCGCAAGCCTTTCAATAGCTGCATCGTCAGGCTGGCCTTCCACTTGCACGAGATAGGTCTTGGGCAGCTTGAACCTCGGATCGGCAATGCGGGCCTGCAACCTGCCATCGTCGGTCAGCAGCAACAGCCCCTCGCTGTCACGGTCCAGCCTGCCGGCGGGGTAGACACCCGGCACGTCGATATAGTTCGAAAGCGTTGCCCGCTTGGTCGGGCTGCCGCGATCGGTAAACTGCGACAGCACGTCCATCGGTTTATTGAAGAGGATCAGGCGGGCCATCGCCCAGCCATCCTCAGCGCACGCTCTCTACGTCGTGGCGCAGCTGATCCAGCAGTTCCGGCATGTGCGACAGATAGTCCTGCATGTAGGCCTGGTTCTCCGCAGCGAATGCGGGATGGCCGTTAACTTCGGCCATGCGGGCGAGAAACCCGTGGCCTTGTGGCGAGGTGACATAGCCGTGAAGCGCCTGCAATTCCTCCAGCGTGAACTGGTCCGCATAGGCGATCACCATGGCCTCCATCAGCGGATCGATATGGTGCGAGAGGACTTCCATGCTGGTTGCGCGGACCCGTTCGACGTGCCGGTCGAACACCCCCGTCATTTCGGGATCGCTGTCGATATTGGGCATGGAAGCGCGCATCTGCGCCAGCAACTGGTTGATGACATCGTCGAACATGCCCATGCGTGCTTCCGGCGGGAAGCCGTTGTCGATGATGTCGCGGGCAAGCTCCAACTCAATGGTCTGCGGCTCGATCTGCGCCATGGCTGGCGCCGCCATGGCAAGCGAAATTGCCGCAGCGGCAACGGCTGTGAAGATCCTCATTGCAGTCCCCCCTTGGGAAACCCGCCCTACTGATCGAGGAACGAGCGCATCTTGCGGCTGCGGCTCGGGTGCTTGAGCTTGCGCAGCGCCTTCGCTTCGATCTGGCGGATACGTTCGCGCGTCACGCTGAACTGCTGGCCGACTTCTTCGAGCGTGTGATCGGTGTTCATGCCGATGCCAAAGCGCATGCGCAGCACGCGCTCCTCGCGCGGGGTAAGCGATGCCAGCACGCGGGTGACGGTTTCCTTGAGGTTCGCCTGGATCGCGGCATCCACCGGGATAATGGCGTTCTTGTCCTCGATGAAATCGCCCAGGTGGCTGTCTTCCTCGTCGCCGATCGGCGTTTCGAGGCTGATCGGCTCCTTGGCGATCTTCATCACCTTGCGCACCTTTTCCAGCGGCATGGAAAGGCGCTCGGCCATTTCTTCCGGCGTGGGTTCGCGACCCTGCTCGTGCAGGAACTGGCGGCTGGTGCGCACCAGCTTGTTGATCGTCTCGATCATGTGCACGGGGATGCGGATCGTGCGCGCCTGATCCGCGATTGAACGCGTGATCGCTTGGCGAATCCACCAGGTGGCATAAGTGCTGAACTTGTAGCCACGGCGGTACTCGAATTTGTCGACCGCCTTCATCAGGCCGATGTTGCCTTCCTGGATCAGGTCGAGGAACTGCAGCCCGCGGTTGGTGTATTTCTTGGCGATGGAAATGACGAGGCGCAGGTTCGCTTCGACCATTTCCTTCTTGGCGATACGCGCCTCGCGCTCACCCTTCTGCACCATGTTCACGATGCGGCGGAATTCTTCCAGGCTCATGCCGGTCGCACTGGCGATATCGGCGATTTCGGCGCGGATACGCTCCACCGCATCGGCTTCCTTCTCGGCGAAGGCAGCCCACTTCTTGTCCTTCTTCGCCTTTTCGGCCAGCCACATTTCGTCCAGCTCGTTGCCGACATAGCTGTTGAGGAAGTCGATGCGCTTCACCTTGTGGCGTTCGGCCAGGCGCAGCATCTGCCCGCCCAGCGCGGTGAGGCGGCGGTTGAAGGCGTAGAGGTTGTCGACCAGATACTCGATCTTGGTCGCATGGAACTGCACTGATTCGACCTCGGCGGTCAGCTCTTCGCGCAGTTTCTCGTACTTGTTTTCCTTGGCCTTGGGGAATTCGTCCCCCGCCGCCAGCACATCAACGCGTTCGGCCTGCAGCTTCTCGAACTTCTTGAACAGGTCGGTGATGCGGGCAAAGCGTTCCAGCGCGTCGGGCTTCAGCGCGGCTTCCATCTGCGCGAGGGACATGGTGTTGTCTTCCTCGTCGTCGTCGTCGCGCTTGCGGCCTTCGCCTTCCTCGCCCTCTTCACTGTCCTCGTCGTCGCTGTCGTCATCGTCGTCGTCGCGGATTGTGGGGCCGGCGGTCTCTTCCGAGATCTCGCCGTCGTCATTGTCTTCGCCCTCTTCCATCTTGTCGACGGGCGGTTCCTTGGACAGCATGGCATCGAGATCGAGGATCTCGCGCAGCTGCATCTCCTCGTTGTTGAGCGCTTCCGACCAGGTGATGATGGCGTGGAACGTGATCGGGCTTTCGCACAGGCCCATGATCATGGTGTCGCGCCCGGCTTCGATCCGCTTGGCGATGGCGATTTCGCCTTCGCGGCTGAGCAGTTCCACCGCGCCCATTTCACGCAGGTACATGCGCACCGGGTCATCGGTGCGGCCTTCGCTGGCGGTGCTCTTCTTCTTCTCGGGGACGTTCTTGTTGTCGGACGCCTGCGATTCTGAACCGGTCGGCGCAATCTCCTCCGGACCGTCGTCGTCATCCTCCTGCGCTTCCTCGTCGTTCTCGACGATCTGCACGCCCATGTCGCTCAGCGCGGTCTGGATGTCCTCGATCTGATCAGCGCTCATCTGGTCGCTGGGCAGCGCTTCGTTCAGCTCATCATAGGTGATGTAGCCCTTGCGCTTGGCCTTCGCGATCATCTTCTTGATCGATGCCTCGTTGAGGTCGATCAGCGGAGCGTCGTCATTCTGCTTGGTCTTGGCGTCGGATGCCATAATTGCCCGTCAATCCGTTTCCTGTTCGGCGACCGGCCATTCGCCGGTCTCCGTATCGTCTGTTTCTAATGCCCGCGAAGCGGCGCGTTTTCTTGCCATTTGCCCGAGTCGCGAATCGATTTCCAGTTTTCGTTTGCGCAAGCGTTGCTGCTCCGCAAAGGCGCCTTCCGGATCTGTATCGAAGCGACGGGTGGCCGCAGCAATTGCCGCCTCCAGCGCCGGCCTTTCAACCAGCAGGGCAATGGCTTCAGCCAGATCCTCCCTGGCCTCGTCCGGATCGGAGCCTTCCAACAGGAAGGAGAAACGGGTGTTATCCGGTGCAGGCGGCAGGATGTCTGACGCAGATATGGGCGAATTTTCGGCAGCTTCAAGCTCTTCTGCGTGATCGAGCAGGAAATCCACAGCCTGCGCCAATTGCGCATCACCTTTAGCCAGGCCCAGCAGGGCATCGGCATGGCGGTGAATCTCGCGCGGGTGGCGCGCCAGGCCGTTGAGGACGGCTGCCGTCAGCATGTCGCGGAAAGCACCCGCCGTGGCCTTGCGCAGCCGCTGCGCGACGTGTGGCGGCGTGCGGACGGGCATGGCTTTCTGGAAGCCGCCGCGACCCGGCTGGAAATCGCGCTGCGGACGCGGCGGAAAGGCGAAGACGCCATAGCGATCGAGCAGTTCACGGCGATAGAGCGAGCGAATGTCAGGATGCTGGATGGCATCGACATGCACCAGCAGCCGCGCTTTCAGGCCCGCCTTGTCTTCGGGAGAGGCGAGGGGGGCGGCATCGCGCTCGTGCTCCCACACCAGGTCGAGCAGCGACTTGGGTGCTTCGAGCAGCTTGTCCATGGCCCCGCGCCCGTCACGCTTGATCAGGTCGTCCGGATCGAGCCCGGCGGGCAATTGCACCACCTGCAGCGAATGGCCGGGGCGCAGCAGGGGCAGGGCGCGTTCCGCTGCCCGCATCGCGGCACGGGTGCCGGCCTTGTCGCCGTCGAAACACAACACCGGCTTGTCCGCCATGCGCCACAGCAGTTCGATCTGTTGCTCGGTCAGTGCGGTGCCCATGGGCGCGACGGCATCCTCGATCCCGGCCGCTGCCAGCGCGATCACGTCCATGTAGCCTTCGGCCACGATCACGCGATTGGTCTTGCGAGAAGCCGCAGCCGCGCGGTGCAGGTTATAGAGCGTGCGCCCCTTGTCGAACAGCGGCGTGTCCGGGCTGTTGAGGTACTTGGCGACGCCATCACGGTCAGCTAGGATACGCCCGCCAAAGGCGATCACCCGTTCGCGCGCATCCTGGATCGGCAGCATTACGCGGCCACGGAAACGCGAGTATGGGATCTTGTCCTCGACTTCGATCAGCAGGCCGGCCTCGACCAGCAGCTTCTCGTCAAACTGCGACAGCGCTTTCTTGATCGCCTGCTTGTCGTCGGGAGCCCAGCCGAAGCCGAACCGGCGGATGGTGTGTTCGTTGAGGCCACGCCGTTCAAGATAGGCGCGCGCTTCGGCACCGTCCGGCGAAGCCAACTGCGCGACGAACCAGTCCTGCGCCGCCTTCATCACGTCGTGCAGCGTGGCGCGTTCTTCCGCCCGCTGCGCTGCGCGTGGATCGGGCGCGGGCACTTCCATCCCCGCTTCCGCCGCCAGTTCCTTCACCGCGTCCATGAAGGGCAAGCCGTGCTGCTCCATCATCCAGTCGATCGCGCCGCCGTGCTGCTGGCAGCCGAAGCAGTGGTAGAAGCCCTTCTGGTCGTTGACGTAGAAGCTGGGCGTGTTCTCGGAATGGAACGGACAACACGCCTTCCACTCGCGCCCCGCACGCTGCAACTTCACCGTGCGCTGGATCAGCGTGGACAGCGTGATCCGCGACTTCAGTTCGTCCAGCCATTGGGGTGAAAGCGCCATCCCGGCACTCTAGCCAAACAGGCGATTCGCCGCGAGGGCGGGGCAGATTAATTGTGGAGGGCTGGGGATAGCGCTCAGGAAAGCGATTCCTTCACCCAGCCGCTGGCCTTGGACATGTCCAGCTGGGTGCCGTGCTTCGCTTTCAGCTGGCCCATCACCTTGCCCATGTCCTTCATGCCTTCGGCGCCCACTTCGACCTTGATCGCCTCGATCGCGGCTTTCGTTTCTTCCTCGCTCATCTGCTTGGGCAGGAATTCCTCGATCACCGCCAGTTCGCCCCTTTCCTGGTCGGCAAGTTCGGTGCGGCCGCCATCCTCGTACATCTGGATCGATTCGCGGCGCTGCTTGGCCATCTTCTGCAGCACATCGATCACCAGCGCGTCATCGTCGCCCGCGCTTTCCTTGGTGCGAAGTTCGATATCGCGGTCCTTGATCTTGGCCGCAATCAGCCGCAGCGCGGCGGTACGTTCCTTGTCTTTCGCCTTCATGGCGGTGACGGTTTCGGCCTTGATCGTGTCGCGAAGCATGGTGTTCTCGTATCTATCCTGTGGATGTTTCGAGGCCCCATGTAGGCTCCCTGCAAATAAAGCCAAGTCTCGCGCTTGACGCATGGCAGACTGGCCTCTAGCGGCTGGGACTTAGCACACATTGCCGGTCCATTGATTCAACGGGAGCCACCATGGCCTTTTCCGCCTCTTCGCGCGCGCAACCTAAAGGGGCGACGGGAGTCCTCGTTCTTGCAGACGGGACAATCGTCTGGGGCAAGGGCTTCGGCGCCACCGGCAGCGCGGTGGGCGAGGTATGTTTCAACACCGCCATGACCGGTTACCAGGAAGTGATGACGGACCCCAGCTATGCCGGGCAGATCGTCACCTTCACCTTCCCGCACATCGGCAACGTCGGCACCAACGCCGAGGACGTGGAAAGCCACGATGTGGACAGCGCGGTGGGCTGCGTGGTGCGCGAGGATGTGACGCTGGCCAGCAACTTCCGCAGCCAGGGCGAATTTGGCGACTGGCTGGAAAAGCTGGGCAAGATCGGCCTTGCGGGCGTGGATACCCGCGCGCTTACTCGCCGCATCCGCCTGTCCGGCGCGCCCAACGCGGTGATCGCGCACTCGCCGGAGGGCAAGTTCGATCTCGACGCGCTGTTGCAACAGGCGCAGGAATGGCCGGGGCTGGAAGGTATGGACCTTGCCCAGCGCGTGACGCGCGAAGGCCAGGAAAGCTGGACCGGTTCCTACTGGCGGCTTGGCCACGGCTACGGCACCGTCGAAGGCGATAGCCGTCCGCACGTGGTCGCAATGGATTTCGGTGCGAAGGACAACATCTTCCGCAACCTCGTGCGCGCTGGTGCCAAGGTGACGGTGGTTCCGGCCAGGACTTCGCTCGAGGATATCCTCGCGCTCAAGCCCGACGGCGTGTTCCTTTCCAACGGCCCCGGCGACCCGGCGGCAACGGGTGAATATGCCGTGCCGGTGATCAAGGCGTTGCTGGACAAGGACATTCCGCTGTTCGGCATCTGCCTTGGCCACCAGATGCTGGCGCTGGCGGCGGGCGCGAAGACGGTGAAGATGCACCAGGGCCACCGTGGCGCGAACCATCCGGTTCAGCGCGTGGGCGAAAGCTGGGGCGAAACCCGCGACCTGGTGGAAATCACCTCGATGAACCACGGCTTCGCGGTGGACGCCGACACCTTGCCCGCAGGCGTGGAGCAGACGCATGTCTCGCTGTTCGACGGTTCCAACTGCGGCATTTCGATCAGCGGCAAGAAGGCCTTCGGGGTGCAGTATCACCCCGAGGCATCACCGGGGCCGCAGGACAGCTTCTACTTGTTCGAGAAGTTCGTGGGGATGTTGGGGTGAGCAACGCGTCGCCAAGGCCAACGGTCGAGAAGCTGCTCGAAATGAGTGGCGCTGAACTGGCTGCCGCCCAAAGAATTTCTAAAGCGCATGAACCGCAAGATCGTTTCTGTTGGCGTCTTGAGGCAGAAAATTCTCTCGACGATCCTTTTGACAAGGCCTTTTATGATCCGGTCAAACGAGTGTTCGGTCGCGTGATCGAGCCACCCTCTGAGCTTGTGACCGTGTCACACGGGAGTTTTGAGGTTTGGGACCATGCATCGCCGAGCCTTGAATGGCTTAAGAAACGTGCTTCTGAACTCGACGCAATTGGTTCGGAGGTTGGGGCTTTCCTTGACGGCTGGTCCTACGAACCTGTCGGTTATCCCGAAAAAGACATCCCACAAGTTTATCACTCCGCTCAACGGGACCAATAATGCCCAAACGTACTGACATCTCCTCCATCCTCGTCATTGGCGCTGGTCCGATCATCATCGGGCAGGCTTGCGAGTTCGACTATTCCGGCACCCAGGCGATCAAGGCGCTGAAGGAGGATGGCTACCGGGTCATTCTGGTGAACAGCAATCCGGCCACGATCATGACCGACCCGGAATTCGCCGACGCCACCTATATCGAGCCGATTACGCCCGCGATTGTTGCCAAGATCATCGCCAAGGAACGGCCCGATGCCCTGCTGCCCACCATGGGCGGGCAGACTGCGCTCAATTGTGCGCTGGCGCTGGATGCCGATGGCACGCTGGAGAAGTACGGCGTCGAGATGATCGGGGCCAAGGCCGATGTGATCGACAAGGCCGAAAACCGCATGCGCTTCCGCGATGCGATGGACAAGATCGGGCTGGAAAGCGCGCGCAGCGGCACCGCGCACACGCTGGATGAGGCCTACGAAATCCTCGAACGCACCGGCCTGCCTTCGATCATCCGTCCCAGCTTCACCATGGGCGGCACCGGCGGCGGCGTGGCCTACAACAAGGCCGAATTCGAGCGGATCGTGAAAAGCGGCCTCGACGCCAGCCCCACCACCGAAGTGCTGATCGAGGAAAGCCTGCTAGGCTGGAAAGAATACGAGATGGAGGTCGTTCGCGACAAGAACGACAACTGCATCATCATCTGCTCCATCGAAAACGTCGATCCGATGGGCGTCCACACCGGCGATTCCATCACTGTCGCGCCAGCCCTGACGCTGACCGACAAGGAATACCAGATCATGCGCAACGCCAGCATCGCGTGCCTGCGCGAAATTGGCGTGGAAACAGGCGGTTCGAACGTGCAGTTCGCGGTCAATCCCAAGGATGGCCGTCTGATCGTGATCGAGATGAACCCGCGCGTCTCGCGCTCCTCGGCTTTGGCATCCAAGGCCACCGGCTTCCCCATCGCCCGCGTCGCCGCCAAGCTGGCCGTTGGCTACACGCTGGACGAGATCACCAACGAGATTACCGGTGCAACGCCCGCCAGTTTCGAGCCGACGATCGACTACGTCGTCACCAAGATCCCGCGCTTTGCCTTTGAAAAGTTCAAGGGGGCGGACAACCACCTCTCGACTGCCATGAAATCGGTGGGCGAGGTCATGGCCATCGGTCGCAACATCAAGGAATCGATGCAGAAGGCGCTGCGCGGGCTGGAAACCGGCCTCGACGGGTTCAACCGTATGCCCGAACTGGAAGGCAAGAGCCGCGACGTGATAACCGCCGCCTTGTCGCAAGCAACGCCCGAACGCATCCTCAACATCGCGCAGGCCTTCCGCGAAGGTTTCAGCGTGGAGGAAGTGCAGGCGATCACCTTCTACGATCCGTGGTTCCTGCGTCATATCGAAGAAATCATCGCCGAGGAAAAGCGCATCGGCGCCGAAGGCCTGCCGGGCGATGCCGCTGGCCTGCGCCGCCTGAAAGCGATGGGCTTTTCCGACAAGCGCCTTGCCACTCTCGCCGTGCGCTCTGTCCACGTTGCGGGCGGACTGGCCGAAACGCAGGCGCGCCGTTCAGGCCTGCTGCACGATGCCCTGCGCGCCATGGCGGGAGCCACCAGCGAGGACGAAGTGCGCGAGCTGCGCCACAAGCTGGGCGTGCTTCCAGTCTACAAGCGCATCGACAGCTGCGCTGCCGAGTTCGAGGCGATCACGCCTTACATGTACTCGACCTACGAGGCCCCGACCTTCGGCGAGCCCGAGGACGAGGCATGGCCGAGCGAGCGCGAGAAGATCGTGATCCTAGGCGGCGGACCCAACCGCATCGGGCAGGGCATCGAGTTCGATTATTGCTGCGTCCACGCCTGCTTTGCACTGGCAGAGGCTGGATACGAAACGATCATGGTCAACTGCAACCCGGAGACGGTTTCGACCGATTACGACACCTCCGACCGCCTCTATTTCGAGCCGCTGACGGCAGAGGACGTGCTGGAAATCCTGCGCGTCGAACAGGGCAAGGGCACGCTGAAGGGCGTGATCGTGCAGTTCGGCGGGCAGACCCCGCTGAAGCTGGCCAGCGCGCTGGAAGAGGCGGGCATTCCCATCCTTGGCACCAGTCCCGATGCCATTGACCTTGCTGAAGACCGCGAACGCTTTGCCCAGCTGGTGAACAAGCTGGACTTGAAGCAGCCCGATAATGGCATCGCCTATTCGGAGGAGGAGGCCCTGGCTGTCGCCCACCGCATCGGCTACCCGGTGCTGCTGCGCCCCAGCTACGTGCTGGGTGGCCGGGCGATGGAAATCGTCGATGGTGATGCGCAGCTGGTCAACTACATCAATACCGCCGTGGAAGTTTCCGGCGACAGCCCGGTGCTGGTGGATCAGTACCTGCGCGATGCCATCGAATGCGATGTCGATGCGCTGTGCGATGGTGAGCAGGTGGTGATCGCGGGCGTTATGCAGCATATCGAGGAGGCCGGCGTCCACTCTGGCGACAGTGCCTGTAGCCTGCCGCCCTACAGCCTGCCCGACGAGATCGTGCAGGAAATGGAGCGCCAGGCAGAGGCTCTGGCCATGGCGCTGAAGGTGCGCGGCCTGATGAACGTGCAGTTCGCGGTGAAGGATGGCGAAGTCTACCTGATCGAGGTGAACCCGCGCGCCAGCCGTACCGTGCCCTTCGTCGCCAAGGCCACCGGATCGCAGGTCGCCAAGATTGCAGCCCGCGTGATGGCGGGCGAAATGCTGGCCGACCTGCCGTCAATCCGCCGGGAACTGGACTGGGTAGCAGTGAAGGAAGCTGTCTTCCCCTTCGCCCGTTTCCCCGGTTCCGACCCGGTGTTGACACCGGAAATGAAGAGCACCGGGGAAGTGATGGGAATCGATCGTGATTTCGCCATTGCCTACACCAAGTCGCAGATCGCCGAGGGCAGCATGTTGCCCAAGTCAGGTACGCTGTTCGTCTCGGTGAAGGATAGCGACAAGGCGGCGATCGTGGGGCCGGTAAGGCAACTGGCCGATTCTGGCTTCAAGGTGATTGCCACCGGTGGCACGGCAACCTATCTGAAGGAACAGGGCCTGCCGGTTGAGCCGGTGAACAAGGTGGCCCAGGGCCGACCGCACATCGTCGACAAGATCAGCGACGGTGAAGTGGCGCTGGTCTTCAACACCACCGAAGGCTGGCAGAGCCACAAGGACAGCCAGTCCATCCGCGCATCGGCGCTGGAAATGAAGGTGCCTTACTACACCACGGCTGCGGCTTCCGCTGCAGCGGCGCAGGCGATCATAAGCGTAAATGCAGACGATCTTGAAGTGCGTTCGTTGCAAGACTATTATGGTTAGGTTCTAAAACGCACATCTCCCCCCAATCTGGCCTTGGTAGCCGCCCACAAGGGCGGGGCAGGACCGTTTTGACGAGAGTCTCAGAAAGCAGGGAATACGATGCAGAAAGTGCCGATGCTTGCGGAAGGCTATGAAAAGCTGACTGCCGATTTGAAGGCATTGCGCGAAGAGCGCCCCCGGATCGTCGAGGCGATCGAGGAAGCGCGCGCACATGGCGACTTGTCCGAGAATGCCGAATATCACGCGGCCAAGGAACGCCAGGGCCAGGTGGAAGCGCAGATCGCCGAGCTGGAAGACAAGACCAGCCGCGCGCAGATTATCGATCCCGCCACGCTTTCAGGCGACAAGGTGGTATTCGGCGCGACCGTCACCGTGCTGGACGAGGACGACAAACCGCTGAAATACCAGATCGTGGGCCAGGCTGAGAGCGACGCCAAGCGCGGTCGCGTTTCCTACGAAAGCCCGCTGGCGCGTGCGCTGATCGGAAAAAGTGTTGGTGAAGAGGTGGAAGTGACCGTGCCTTCCGGCGAGAAGTTCTACCTGATCGACAAAATCGAATTCATCTGACGAATTGCCCCAGATAAGGAAAGCCCCGCATGTCGCGGGGCTTTTTTGTGTCTGAAATCAGGCGCCAGGAAGATCTGGTTCAAGTAGCTTGTGAAGATGCACGATGACGTACTTCATTTCCGCATCGTCCACCGTGCGCTGTGCCCAGCCGCGCCAGGCTTCCTCGGCGCTGGCATAGTCGGGGAAGAAACCGACAACGTGGATATCCTTCAGGTCCTGGAAATTGACGCCGCGCGGATCGGCCACGCGGCCGCCGATCACGAGGTGAAGGAGCTGGTTCTCAAATTCTTCTGACATGCGATCCGCCCTTTCGGTATCAGGTGAAAACAAGTTTATCCTTGCGCTCTAAGCCATGCAGGCAAGAGCGCAAGGGACCTTTTGTGCATATGCGAACGGTATCAGCGACGCTTGAAGGCCCGCGCAATCCGCTTGCCGGTTTCGCGGCTGGCGATGCGGGCGGCGTCGCTGGCACGATTTGCGTTGTAGGTCGCATCGCGGCGGATCGAGCGGGCGCGGTCACCCACGGCATCGCTGAAGTCTTCCACACGGTGCGCGCCCTCGCGGCCAAGGTCTTCGGCCCGGCGCACGCCCTCGCGGCCCAGGTCCCTCGCATCGTCAAGCAGCTCATCAGCGAAGGAACTGGCCATTTCCGCCCCGATTGTGGCGAGGCTGATCGCCCTCGCGCCGCCGCGTGCCGCAGCGCGGCGCGGTGCCTTGAACATGCTGGCAACCAGAATGCCCAGCGCAACGCCGCCGGCAGCAGCGGCAAGCGGGTGCTCTTTCACGAAATTGGTGAAAGCATCGCCCGCCTCGGACGCCTTTTCGGCGACGCGCTGCGTTGCGGTCGGCTCTGCCAGTGCGGCTTCGCGGGCCTGAGCAGCTTCGATACGGCTCTTGATCTCTTCGCGTTTGGTATCACTCATGGGGGCTCTCCGGGTCTTCTGGGGGGTATTCTGCCAGGTCAGTGGCGTCGCTGTCGCCATCTGAGTCATCTTCCGCTTCCAGCAGGGCATTGATCGCATCGGCCAGGTTGTCGCGGAACATCCAGCCGAAGAAAACCAGCAGGCCGAAGGCGATGCCGGTGCCTACCTGTGCTCGGTTGTTGGCGGCCAGATCGGCTGAATTTTCTGCAATCTCGGCAGCACCATCCCGCGCGCGGTCAAGCAGGCGGGCGCCAAGACCCTTTTGCGCCACGTCGCCCTTCACGTGCCCCAGGCCGGAGGTGACGAGGCGCCTGGCTGCATTGCGGAGCGCACGGTCTTCGTGAAGCTGCTGTTCGATTTCAGACATTGTCCCCCGGATCCTCTTCGCTCCTGAACTCTGCCATCATGCTGTTCCAGGCCTTGCCCGCCTTGCTGGCAAGGATCGCGGCAATCAGCAGCAGGGCCAGAACCACCACCGCTGTTGCACCCCAGGCGGTAAGGTGTGGGGTGAGCGCGATTATGAGACCCATGGTCAGCCCGATCAGCGCCAGTACCGCCAGAAAAGCGGCAATGGCGCCAAAGGCGACCGTCTTCTTGACCCGGTCGGCGACGAAGCTGGCGCGTGTCTTCTGGTACGATAGCTCCGCATCCATGTAGGTGCGGGCATCTTCCAGCAACGCTTCAAGGTCATCGGCAAGCGAGCGCGTTTCCGCAGGTTGACCGGCAAGCTGTGCCGGATCATCCTGCGAATGTGCGGGCGCCTGGGCTTCGCCGCTATCGGCTAGCGGGGCAAAGCCGGGTTGCTCGTCCCGTCCCTGCACAGGGAATTAGCGGAACAGGCGGGCGAACAGGAAGCCGACCAGCGCGGCAAGGCCGACGGCCGTGGCCGGGCTCTTGCGGATCGCTTCGCGCGAATCCTCGGCCAGTTCGTCGAAGCTCTTTTCTTCCAGCTTGCGGGCGTTGTCCTGCAGCGTGCGCGAGGCCGAACGGGCATATTCGCCGTATTTCGGGCCCAGCTTTTCGTCCAGCGCGGGGGCGTTCTCGTCAATCACGCGGGAAAGACCGGTCAGCGCTTCGCTGGCCTTGTGCTTGCCTTCCTGGGCAAGTTCACCAGCCCTGGTCCTGGCTTCACCAGCCCAGTCCTCGCCGCGGGCCTTCGCTTCGTCGCGATAGGTGGAGGCGCGCTGCTTGGCCTCGTCGCTCAGCGCGACGGCGCCTGCCTTGGCTTCCTCAATCGCGGCGTTGAAACGCGACTTCGCTTCGGAGGTATTGCTGGAAGTGGTGTCCGCAGCGGCAGTTTCTACCGTTTCGGTTTCGGCTTCGGCGGCGGTTTTCTTGGGCGTTGCGGGTTTCTTTGCTGCCATTGTCTGTTCCCTTCCTAGGTTCACGAAAGTGTCCCTCCAATCGTATTATGGGGCTAAGACACCCCACTTCAAGATATCAACGCATGTTGCAGTGCAAAGTTCCGGGCAGTAGGAGGCCCGCAAAAGAGCCTGCAGGAGCCAATTTTCATGACTGCCATCATCGACATCCACGCCCGTGAAATCCTCGATTCGCGGGGCAATCCCACCGTTGAGGTAGACATCCTGCTGGAAGACGGCAGCTTTGGCCGCGCCGCCGTGCCTTCGGGTGCCTCCACCGGTGCGCACGAAGCGGTGGAACTGCGCGACGGCGACAAGGACCGCTACATGGGCAAGGGCGTGCTGAAGGCCGTGGAAGCGGTGAACGGCCCGATCTCGGACCTTCTGGTGCTGGGCCCCGATGCGGAGAACCAGCGCGATATCGATATGGCGCTGATCGCTCTCGACGGGACGCCCAACAAGGGCAAGCTGGGCGCCAATGCCATCCTCGGCGTCAGCATGGCGGTGGCCAAGGCTGCCGCGAACGCCCGTGGCCTGCCGCTTTACGCCTACGTCGGCGGCGTCTCGGCGCATGTGCTCCCCGTTCCGATGATGAACATCGTCAACGGCGGCGAACATGCCGATAATCCGATCGACGTGCAGGAATTCATGGTGATGCCGGTGGGCGCCGGTTCGATTGCCGAAGGCGTGCGCTGGGGCAGCGAGATCTTCCACACATTGAAGAATGGCCTGAGCGAAAAGGGCCTGGCGACTTCCGTCGGCGACGAGGGCGGCTTCGCCCCCAACCTTGCCAGCACCCGCGACGCGCTGGATTTCATCATGGCCTCGATCGAGAAGGCTGGTTTCACTCCGGGTGACGACGTGGTGCTGGCGCTGGATTGCGCTTCCACCGAATTCTTCGCCGATGGCCGCTATGATCTGGCGGGAGAGGAAATCTCGCTCTCGCCGACGGAGATGGCCGACTACCTTGCCAAGCTGTGCAACGACTATCCAATCAAGTCGATCGAGGATGGCATGGCCGAAGACGACTTCGAAGGCTGGAAGGCGCTGACCGATCTGATTGGTGACAAGGTGCAGCTGGTGGGTGACGACCTGTTCGTCACCAATCCGACGCGCCTTGCCATGGGCATCGAGAAGTCCCTTGCCAATTCGCTGCTGGTGAAGGTCAACCAGATCGGCACGCTTTCCGAAACGCTGCAGGCGGTCGATATTGCCACCCGCGCGGGCTATACCAGCGTGATGAGCCACCGCTCTGGCGAGACCGAGGACGCGACCATTGCCGATCTCGCGGTTGCCACCAATTGCGGGCAGATCAAGACCGGCTCGCTCGCGCGCTCCGATCGTCTGGCCAAGTACAACCAGCTGATCCGCATCGAGGAAGAGCTGGGCGATTCGGCACACTATGCCGGCCGCGGCTGCTTTGGTCGCCTTAGCGGCTGGAGCGAGGACTAGCCGCGCGCCCGGTTCTTCGGGTGGAACCAGTACTGCCCCACGCCCCAGGCGTTGATCAGCAGCAGTACGAAGTTCATCGCCGCAATGGGCATAGTGCCGACAGTCAGCCCCGGCTCCGCTGGTCAGAGCGCCTCGGTCAGCCGGGCAACCTGGTCATCGCTCAGTTGCAGCGAAGTGAATTCGAGCAGGGTCTTCAGTTGCTCCACGTTGCGGGCGCTGGCGATGGGGGCAGGGATGCCGGGCTGGCGTACCAGCCAAGCCAGCGCGATGGCGGGCAGGCTAGCTCCCGTATTCGCGGCGATCTTGTCCATCACCGCCAGCACCGGCGGACCGACTTCGGCGTAGTCCTTCGTGCGATAGCCGCGCGCGTTCGCTTCGAAGTCCTCCGGCTTGCGGTACTTGCCCGTGAGGTAGCCCGCAGCGAGGCCGAAGAAAGGCAACATGGCAATTCCGCGTGAAGTGCACAGCGCTTGCAGGTCCGGGCCATAGGAACCGCGCGCGACCAGGTTGTATTCGTTCTGCAAGGCGGTGAAGGGCGTCTTGCCGTTGGCCTCGGCATGGTCGAGGGCTGCCTGCAGGCGAGCGGCACCGAAATTGGATGCCCCCAGCGCGCGCACCTTGCCGGTCTGCACGGCGCCTTCGAAAGCGTCAACAATCGCGCCGATCGCCAATTCCTCGTAGTCGCGGTGTGCGTAGTAGAGATCGATGTAGTCGGTCTGCAGCCGCTCCAGCGATGCGTCGAGATGGGCGAGCACCTTCTCGGGCTCGTAGAGGGCCGGATCGCCCATCTCGCCCGGGTTGGCGGGCTTCTTGTCAGAGAGCATCCCGGTCTTGGTGTGAATCCGCATCTCGTCGCGCACGCCGCGAGAGGAGAGCCACTTGCCCAGGTAGCTTTCGGACTCGCCGCCGACGTGGCCAGGAATCCAGGCCGAATAGACATCGGCGGTGTCGATCATGCGCCCGCCAGCCTCGTAAAAGGCATCGAGCACGGCAAAGCCCTCCTCGCCATCGGCGCTCCAGCCGAAGACGTTACCGCCCAGTACAAGCGGCAGGCCAGCCATGAAATCGTGGCTGCTCATGCGAATTTTTCCCGCAGTTCCAGTAGGCGGATCGCGGCCTGCGCCGCCTCGCCACCCTTGTTCTTTTGCGCCGGATCCGCGCGAACCAGGGCCTGCTGTTCGTTCTCCGTGGTCAGGATGCCATTGCCGATGGCGATGCCGTCCATCGTCAGCGCCATGATGGCGCGCGCGCTTTCTCCGGCCACGATCTCAAAGTGATAGGTTTCCCCGCGAATGACCACGCCGATGGCGACAAAACCATCGTACTGACCGTTTTCGGCTGCCAACGCAATGGCGCCGGGCACTTCCAGCGCACCGGGCACGGTGATCACGTCGGCTTCGTGCCCCGCATCCTTCAGCGCGGCCTTTGCGCCTGCGACGAGCATGTCATTGAGGTGAGCGTAGAAACGGGCTTCGACGATAAGGAAACGGGCCATTGGTTACTCCGGAATCGGGCGGGTTTCGACCACTGTAATGCCATAACCCTCAAGGCCAACGACATTGTGCTGCGAATTGGAAAGCAGGATCATGTCGGTGACGCCGAGATCGGCCAGGATCTGCGCGCCGATCCCGTATTCGCGCAGCTCCCCGCTGCCTTGTGGCTGCGTGCCGACTTCAAGCTCCAGCGCTTCGGGCTTGGTCGGCATCAACACCACGATCACGCCTTCGCCTTCTTCGCCAATCGCCTGCATGGCCCGCTGCAAGGTTCGCTTGCGCTCGCCGGGGCGACCCAGCACGTCGTCGAAGATGGAGATGGCATGCATGCGCGTGAGTAACGGCTTACCGGGCACGACATGCCCCTTCTGCAGGACAAGGTTGATCGATCCGTCCACGGTGTTGCGATAGCTTGCAGCGCGCCAGTCGCCGCCGTAATCGGAATGGAAGAGACGCTCGCTGGTGCGCTTGACCAGGTGATCGTTACGCATTCGGTAGGCAATCAAGTCGCGGATCGTGCCGATCTTCAGGCCGTGCTTGCGGGCAAAACCAATGAGGTCCTCCAAGCGCGCCATGGTGCCGTCCTCGTTCATGATCTCGCAGATCACACCAGCGGGGTTGAGGCCGGCAAGGCGCGAGATATCGACTGCGGCCTCGGTATGTCCGGCACGCACCAGAACCCCGCCGTCGCGGGCGATCAGCGGGAACACATGGCCGGGCGTGACGATATCGTCAGGCCCCTTGGCGGAATCGATTGCCACAGAAATGGTGCGCGCGCGGTCTGCCGCGCTGATGCCGGTGGTCACGCCCTCGCGTGCCTCGATGGCCACGGTAAAGGCGGTTTGCTGGCTTTCGCGATTCCGATTGCTCATCATCTCCAGCCCCAGTTCCCTGCCGCGCCTGGTGGTCAGGGAAAGGCAGATCAGGCCGCGACCGTGCGTTGCCATGAAATTGATGGCATTGGGCGTGGCCATCTGCGCCGGGATGATGAGATCACCCTCGTTTTCGCGATCCTCGTCATCCACGAGGATATACATCCGACCGTTACGGGCTTCCTCGATGATTTCCTCGATCCCGACGAGGACGGGCGAATCGTCATTCTCGGTCAGGAACTTGTCGAGCTTACTCAGGGTTTCGGCGGTGGGGTTCCAGCTTTCCTCGTTACAGTCGCGCAGGGTGTTGGCATGGAGGCCGGCCGCGCGGGCCAGGCCGGCGCGGGTCATTTTGCCTTCGGCGATGATTTCGCGGACGCGAGCTATGGTAATGTCGTTCATTCGTGCACTTTATCACATTATAATGTGATAACAAGTGCTGTGGATCACATTGCTGGTGAATATTCCCTCTTGCACCGCAAATCGTGAAACCGCAAAGAGCGCACATGAGCGATATAGGACAGAGCCACGCAGAGCTGGTCGAAGCCTTCCGGGAATCCATGCGCCACGTCGCCGCGACGGTCTATGCCGTCACCACAAGCGATGCCGGGCAACGCTATGGAATCCTTGCAACGGCCGTGAGTTCGCTCAGCTTCGAGCCGCCCTCACTGCTGGTGTGCATCAATCGCGCAGCCTCCCTGCACGACCCGCTGGAACGGGCCGAGCGCTTCTGCGTCAACGTGCTGGGTCTGGGCAATCGCGACGTGGCGGACCATTTCGTGAAGCCTGACGTGGATCGCTTCGCCGTGGGGGACTGGATCGAGGACCACGGTGTTCCGGTGTTAGCATCAGCGCAGTCGAGCCTGGTGTGCAAGACCGTGCATTGCCACGAATTCGGCACGCATACGATCTTCATCGGCGAATTGCTCGCGGCCAAGCACCGCGAGGATGCGACCCCGCTGACCTATTTCGACCGCAATTACATCGACATCAGCGAGGCGCCCCAGCGCTCTCGCCGTAACGACTAGAGACCGCGCTCGCGCAATTCCAGCAAGTGCCCCGGCCAGCTCGGCCCTTGCCGGAGTGGCAGGTACATCGTCACTTCACGCGCGACGATATCGGCGCGAGCGGCCTGCGTGGGATAGACGAAACTCGGCATCGATCCGCCGCCCGCAACCTCGCCTTCAGGGGAGCGCCAGAATTCGGCGATGATGGCCGGATCGTACCCGGCGTTGGCGAGCAGGTGGACTGAAAGCCTGTCTGCCTCCACCTCTGCTTGCCGGTTGACCCGCTGGTTACGCCCGACATGGCGCATGATGCTGGCGTTATCGATGCCCGCGGCATCCTTGCGGCGACGGTGTTCCAGCACGGTATGCGCCAGTTCATGCGCCAGCACGACCGCGATCTGCGCGTCGCTCAGGCTCACGGCGAAGCCGTATTGCAGCTGGATAACCTGCCCGTCGGAGCGGGCGTTGGGGCCATCGGCCACAAGGATCTCCACCAGTGAACGGCAACCCCGAGGCGCGGCGAAATTGATCATTTCCAGTTGGCCATCACGCTTGATTATCAGGTCCACAAGTTCGCCGGGTGGCAAGCCCGCCAGTCGGGAAAAGGCCTCTTCACGCAAATGGTCTTCAACTCGCGGAGCCAGGTTGGCAACGGGTGTCCCGTTGATCTCGACAATCCCGTCGTTGGCGCGCAGTCCGGCAAGGTATGCCGCCGAGCCCGGAACCACCCCTGCAAGTGCCAGCGGCCCATTGGCGAACAACGCCTGCGTGCCTTCGCCGTACTGGTCTGCACTGTGCAGGATCAAGCCCGTTACCGGCATGGTTTGCCGACACAGGGGCGCATTGGCCACCAGCATGGGATCGGCAATCCGTGCAAGGCGCAGGTCTTGAGCGGAAAGCTCTTCGGAGGTCTGCGCGCGTGCCGGCATGGCGAGGGCCAGCGCGATAAGCAAGCTTGCGAGCAGGGTTCTCATGCGACCACGCTGTAGCAGCATTTCAGGCGAGGGCGCGCCCGTCGATGTCGGCAACCGAGGTCAGGCCCAGCATCGCCATGGTGCGGGAGATCTCGCTGCCCAGCAGATCGATTGCGCGGGTCACGCCCGGCTCACCCGCGGCGGCCATGCCATACAGCGTGGCGCGGCCCACCAGAGCGCCGTCAGCCCCCAGCGCCAGAGCCTTCACCACATCGCTGCCACGGCGGATACCGCTGTCGAGCAGGACGCACATCTTGCCGCCTACCGCCTCGACGATCGAGGGCAGGGCATCAATCGCAGCGACGGAATGATCGAGCGCGCGCGCGCCATGGTTGGAGACCACCACCGCGTCCGCACCCATGTCCAGCGCCATCCGCGCATCTTCGGGATGCAGGACGCCTTTCAACACGAATGTGCCCGGCCACAGCTCGCGCAGCTTCTTCACCCCGTCCCAATCGAGGTTATCCTGCTTGAACAGTGCTCCCGGCTTGGCGCCGCGCGCCACCGAGTGTTTCAGCCCCTTGGGCAGGTTGGCCTGCTGCGGCAGGCCGCCATTCAGCATATAGCGCCCCACCACGCCCGCCAGCCAGCGCGGGTGAGCGAGGAGGTCGGGCAGGTTGCGCCGATTGAGCTGGAACGGCATGCCAAAGCCGTTGCGCCACAGGTATTCGCGGTTGGGTGGCACCGGCAGGTCCAGCGTGACGAACAGGGCTTCGCAGCCCACGTCATGCGCGCGGCGGACGACGTCGTAGGAAAGCTCGCGATCCTGCCACATGTACAGCTGGAACCAGCGCGTGCCTTCGATCTCGGCAAATTCCTCCACATCCAGGGTGCTGGCGCTCGAGATGCAGAAGGGAATGCCTGCCCTGGCTGCCGCATTGGCCAAGGCCAGATCGCCGCGGTACCACATCATCCCGGCGGCACCGGTCGGCCCGATGGCAAAGGGCAGGGCGCTTTCCTTGCCGAGGATGGTCGTGCGCAGGTCAATACTGTCGACATTGCGCAGCACCCGCGGGTGGAAGGTCAGCCGCTCGAAAGCTTCGCGATTGCGCGCCATGCCGGTTTCGTCTTCCACACCGCGTTCAAGGTATTCCCAAACCCCGCGCGGCAATCGACGCCGCGCTACTTCGCGCAGGTCGGCAATGTTCCAGCAATCGAGTGTCGCGCTCACTAGCCGCGCCCGAGGAACGGCAGCTTGTTCTGCACCACCAGTGCCTCGTAGAAGTTGAGGTGGTCAGGCAGGTTGCACATGTGCACGATCACCTCGGCGATCTCTTCCGGCGTGGCAGCGAAGTTTTCCGGCAGCTTGACCGAACCGGGCATGATCTCAGTGGCGACGATGCCAGGATGGAAGATCGACACGGCGATGTTGTGATCGCGTCCGTCAACCGCCAGAGCATGGGTGAGCCCCTGCAGACCAAACTTGCTGGCTGTGTAACTGGGGCACTCACTACGCGGCACCTTGGCCGAGATAGAGCCGACGTTGACGATGCGGCCGTGGCCGCCCTTCAGGAAGATCGGCCAGGCGTGCTTTGCTCCCAGAAAAGCGCTGGTCAGGTTGGTGTCGATCACCTTGTGCCAGTGTTCAAGCGAGGTATCCGCCACCGGCGTGTTCTCGGCGATCCCGGCGTTGTTGATGAGCACGTCGACCGTGCCGAAGCGCTCCACCGCCTGGGCGAAAAGGTTTGCCATCGCGGTCTCGTCGGTCACGTCGGTGACAACGGCCAGCGCCTCGCCGCCCATGCCTTCCAGCTTGGCGACCAGCGCATCGAGCCGATCCTGTCGCCGCGCGGCCAGGACCACCTTGGCGCCCTTGTTGACGAATTCGACGGCGCAAGCCTCGCCAATGCCGGAGCTGGCCCCGGTGACGACGGCAATGCGGCCTTGAAGAATGCTCATGGACTGTGTTCTCCCTATTCATTCGCCTGTTGCCGAATGAGGGAGGACCAAGTCAACAATGGAAGAGAGGGAATGGTGGACGCACTAGGGCTCGAACCTAGGACCCGCTGATTAAGAGTCAGCTGCTCTACCAACTGAGCTATGCGTCCGTACCGGCGATGTGTCGCTGGCGACCGATGATTCGCTGCTCGCGAATCGCCGGGAGGCGCTCATATAGCGATTGTTTCGGGCCTGAAAAGGCCCTGTTTCAGAATACCGATGCAGTGGACTGGCGGTTCCACCTTTCCACCATCATCAGCCCGCCCACACAGATCATGTTGGTCATCATCGATGAACCGCCGTGGCTCATGAAGGGCAGCGGGATGCCGACCACGGGGGCCAGCCCCATCACCATCATCAGGTTAACCGCGACATAGAAGAATATCGTTGCCGTCAGGCCACCAGCCAGCAGGCGGGAAAAACGGGTTTTCGCCGCGCGCGCGACGATTAGGCCCCAGCGCAGCACGATGCCGAACACCAGCAGCACAAACAGGCCGCCGAGCAGGCCCCATTCCTCTGCCATGGTGGCAAAGACGAAATCGGTGTGCGGTTCGGGCAGGTAGTCGAGCTGACTTTGCGAGCCTTCGCCGAAGCCCTTGCCGAACAGGCCACCCGATCCGATGGCGATCTTCGACTGGATGATGTGATAGCCGCTACCTTGCGGATCGCTGGCCGGATCGAGGAAAGTCAGCACGCGCTGCTGCTGGTATGGTTTCAGCACGAAGAAATAGGCCAGCGGTGCGGCGAAGATTGCCGCCACGCCGCCACCGATGAACCATTTCTGCGGGATACCGGCCAAGAACATCACCACCACGCCGCCAAAGGCGATTGCCAGTGATGTGCCGAGATCAGGCTGGAGCAGAACAAGGCCCATCGGCAGGGCTATCAATCCGAGCGGCACCAGCAATGCGCGCCAGCTGCCGATCATGGCGGCGGGCAGGGAATGGAAGAAGGCCGCGAGGATCAGCACGATACCGGGTTTCATCAGCTCGGAGGGCTGCAGGCGCATGAAGCCAAGTTCCAGCCAGCGCTGGCTGCCGCCGCCCAGCTGCCCCACGGCCTCCACCGCGATCAGCAACAGCAGCACCGCGACATAGGCGGGGATGGCGACCATGCGCGCCCAGTCTTCCGGGAAATAGGACATCACCAGTGCCATCACCAGAAACACGCCAAAGCGCAGTAGGTGGGAATTGGCGTAGGGGCTGAACGAGCCACCGGCGGCCGAATGCAGCACGGCGGCACCGAAGGCCACCAGTAGCGTCAGCGGGATGACTACGCGCCACGGAAATTCCGCGATCGGCTTGGGAAGGGCGATCTCGCCTCTCATGTGGGCGTTCCATCGGCACGGGGGTTGGCTTCGTCACGCGGGGTAAACACGCGGTCGTCTGCCTGCTGCGGCCCTTCGTAGGCGGCGCGGGCCTCTGCATCGACTTGCTCGGCTAGAGTTACGGGCGGCGGGGCGGGGGGAAGGTTCACACCCGCGGCGGCGGCATAGGCGGCATATTGCGCATCCAGACGTTCCTGCGCGGTGCCGCCCCATTGCCGTTCAAGCGCGTGCAAGGCGTCGAGACCCTTCTGTGGATCGAACAGGAAGGTCATCACATCGCGCGCCACCGGATAGGCAGCGCCCGATCCGCCGCCATGCTCGATCACCACCGCGCCGGCATAGCGCGGGTTATCATAGGGGGCGAAGAAGATGAACAGGCCGTGGTCGCGAAAACGCCACGGGCCAGATTTGCCGTCCGACAGGTTCAGGCCGACGACCTGCGCGGTCCCGGTCTTGCCGGCCATGAGCACGTTGTCGATTGGCAGCCGGGCGCGGCCAGCGGTGCCGGGGCCGTTGACCACGTCGCTCATCGCCTGGCGGATATAGGCCTTGTACTCCGCGCTCACGCCCATCGGAGCAAAGCTTGGCGCCAGGCCATCCAGTATCAGCCGCGGCATTACCATGTTCGAGGTGGCGAGGCGCGATGCCATCACCGCCAATTGCAGCGGGCTGGCCAGCATGTAACCCTGGCCGATGGTGGCATTGACGGTGTCGAAGGCCTGCCACTCGCGCCCGTATTTCTCCATCTTCCAGTCAGGATCGGGCACGGTGCCGTAGAACTGGCTGACCACCGGCAGATCAAACTGTTCCTGCATGCCATAGCGTCGACAGGTCTCGGCAATCGGCCACATGCCGGTGCGTTGCGCCATGGCATAGAAATAGACGTCGCAGCTCTGGTAGATGCCCTTGGCAAGGTCCACCGCGCCATGGCCGCGCCGGTTCCAGCAACCGAAGCGGCGATTGCCCACTTGCAGGCCTCCGCCGCAAAACACGGTTTCATCGGGATCGACGCCAGCGCCTAGCAGCGCCATGCCGACGGTCGGTTTAACCGTCGAACCCGGCGGATAGAGTCCCTGCAGCACCTTGTTGCGCAGCGGCACGCGCTCGTTCTCGCTCAGCATCGAGTACTCGACGCGGCCGATCCCGTCGGAAAAGCTGTTGGGATCGAAGCTGGGCATGGAAGCCATGCACAGCAGGTCGCCCGTCAGGCAATCCATCACCACGACCGAGCCACTCTCCAACCCGATCCGGCGCGCGGCATAGTCCTGCAAGGGCCCGTCGATGGTCAGTTGCACAGGATCGCCCTGCACGTCGTCGCGGGTTTCCAGGTCGCGAACGATGCGACCCGATGCGGTCACCTCCACACGCCTCGCGCCTGGCACCCCGCGCAAACGTTGTTCGAACTGTTTTTCGATCCCATCCTTGCCCAGCTTGAAACCGGGGGTGAGGAGGAGCGGCTGCGGGTCTTCCTCGTATTCCTCGCGGCTGGGCGCGCCGACATAGCCTATCAGGTGGCCGACCGAAGGGCCGGTGGGGTAGAAACGCGAATAGCCGCGCTGCGGGATTACGCCTGGCAATTCGGGGATACGCACGCTCACGGCGGCGAATTTCTCGTAATCAAGGCCGTTGGCAACGGGCACGGCGGCAAAGCCGGCTGACCCTTCCAGCCGGTCGCGCAGGTCCGCCTTTTCGGGTGCGGAAAAGCCCAGCAGCTCGCCCAGTACCTCTACCGTGGCGTCAGGATCTTCCAGCCGTTCGGGGATGATATCGACGCGGAAGTCCGCGCGGTTGGAGGCGAGGGGGGAGCCATTGCGGTCAAGGATCCAGCCACGGCGCGGCGGGATCAGGGTGAGGTTCACCCGGTTGCTCTCCGCCTCCATTTCATATTTTTCGTTCTCGGCCACGGCGATGTAGCCCATGCGCGCGGCCAGCAGCAGCCCGATGCCGCCCTGCACCGAGCCGATCACGAAACTGCGCCTTTCAAAGGTCTGCTTCAGGGTGTTCGACGTGAGTTTGCGGTCCATGGCCTAGCCGATGCGCCTCACGCGGGTCAGTCGCAGTCTGTCGAGTAGGGAAACCATCTTTGCAACAATGGGAAACACGATGATCGAGAGCAAGAGTTGCGGGATAAGCAGCGGCACCTGTGTAATGGAGATGGATGAACCTGACAGGAATGCGCCAACCAGCAGATAGACGGGCATGAACAGGGCAGCGATCGCCCAGTCCTGCCAGAAATTGCGCCAGGGAAAGCGCAATTCGAGTAGTTCCAGCGCGATCATCGACAGCGAGAACAGCAGGATGCCGCTGCCCAGCGGCTGCCCGGAATAGAGATCGTTGAACAGGCCCAGCGGCAGGCCTGCCCACATCGGCAGCAGCCCAGGCCGGTCCATGCGCCATGCCAGTAGCAGCAGGTAGCCGAACGGGGGCAGGATCGGTGCAGGCGCGATCACCGGCAGAAGCGGGGTGAGCGAGGCCAGCATGATGGTGACCCACGGCACGCCATAGGCGAGCACCGGCGAATGGTCGCGGTTGATCTTGCTGCCGTAGGCGTCGCGCCGGGCGTTTGCTGCCAGCCGCTCCATTACGCGTCCGGTTCGCTGGCTTCGTCAAGCACGCCGGGCTCGAGCGGTTCCTCGATCTCCTCAAGCATGTCGCCCTGCCAGATCGGCTTCACGATCACGACGTCGGTGGCTGCCGGATTGCTGAGCAATTGCCCGATCGCGCCGTCATCGGTCACCTCGCTCACCATGGCGACGGCGGTGCCGGGGTGGAACAGCCCGCCTGCGCCCGAAGTGACGAAGATGTCGCCTTCCTGAAGCGGGTTGATACCCAGGTTGATCAGGCGGATGCGCAGCGAGCCATCGGCACGGCCTTCGGCGAAGGCCACCGTGTTATCCGTCGCGCGGCGCACCGGCACGACGCTGTCGGTATCGGTCAGCAGCAACACGCGCGAGGTGTTTCGGCCTGCCTCCAGCACGCGGCCCACGAGCCCCAGCGGTGAGGTCACCGGCATGCCCGGCTCCACCCCGTCGTTGCGGCCAGCGGAAAGATAGGCGTAGCGCCTGGCGCTGCTGGAGGTGGAACCGATCAAGCGTGCAGTGGCGACTGGCTCGATATCCCCTTCGGCCAGTTCCAGCACGGCGCGCAGGCGTTCGTTTTCCTGCTCCAGCGCGCGCGCTTCGGCCAGGCGCACGCGGGCAATGCGGATTTCTTCCTCCAGCTCGGCATTCTTGGTGCCGGCATCGTAGTATCCGGCAATCGCCTCGAAGAAATTGCGAGAACCGACGCGGCCCGCGGCGCCCACTTCACCGACGGGCGCTGCGGCGTCGCTGGCCATGGAGCGCAGGCCGTTGAAGGTTTCCGGCCGCCAGAGCGAAATCGCCAGCAGCAGCGCGCCCAGCGTCGCCCCAAGACCGGCAGCAAGATAACCGGCGAACAGCCCCAGCTGCGCCTTCTTGTTTGATCCTGACCGCTGTTTGCTGGGCGGCGCCATAACCGCCGGTTCCTTCCCTGCTTCCTGTCTCTTATGCCGTCATCAAGACGCCGCGATAGATCGGGTCTTCCATGGCCTTGCCGGTGCCCACCGCCACGCAGGTGAGCGGGTCTTCGGCGATGGAGACGGGCAGGCCGGTCTCTTCCTTGATGTGATCGTCCAGGCCGGCAATCAGCGCGCCGCCGCCGGTCAGCACGATGCCCTGGTCGACGATGTCGGCGGCCAGTTCGGGCGCGGTGTTTTCCAGCGCGATGCGCACGCCCTCGACGATGGCACCGATCGGTTCGGACAGCGCTTCGGCGATATGTGCCTGGTTGATGGTGATTTCCTTGGGTACGCCGTTCACCAGGTCGCGGCCCTTGATGATGATGCTTTCGCCGACGCCGTCTTCCGGAACGGTGGCAACCCCATATTCCTTCTTGATCCGCTCTGCCGTGGCATCGCCGATCAGCAGGTTGTGGTGTCGCCGCACGTAGGAGACGATGGCTTCGTCCATCTTGTCACCCCCGGTGCGCACCGAAGTGGTGTAGGCAAGGCCGCGCAGCGAGAGCACGGCCACCTCGGTGGTGCCGCCGCCGATATCGACCACCATAGAGCCGACCGGCTCGGTCACCGGCATGTCTGCGCCGATGGCCGCGGCCATGGGTTCCAGGATCAGGAACACATCCGAAGCACCAGCATTGCTGGCTGCGTCGCGAATGGCGCGGCGTTCCACGCTGGTGGAGCCCGAGGGAACGCAGATCACGATTTCGGGATAGCGCAGCAGCGTCTTGCGGTTATGCACCTTGCGGATGAAGTGTTTGATCATCTCTTCGGCGATCTCGATGTCGGCGATCACGCCGTCGCGCAGGGGGCGGATGGCCTCGATGTTGTCCGGCGTCTTGCCCATCATCATCTTTGCGTCTTCACCTACAGCCTTCACGCGCTTCACGCCGTTAATCGTCTCGATGGCGACGACCGAAGGCTCGTTAAGCACGATCCCGCGGTCCTGCACGTAGACAAGGGTGTTGGCCGTACCGAGGTCGATGGCCATGTTTTGCGAGCCGAACTTGAAGAAATTGGAAAAGAAGGAACCCATCGAAAAATCCGTGTTTTAGGTAAGCTTCGTCGCGGAGAGACTCCGCGCATCCGCTGAAGGTGTCGGAAAGGAGGCGCGTCTTTAGCGTCTCATGCCGGGAAAGGCCAAAAAATTTGTCGACAAAGATACAGTTTTGCTCCGGTTCGCCTCGAAAATGCGGCGAGTGACCGATAGGATAGCCCGATGCCGCAAATTCGCCGCCTTCCCGAAACTCTGGTCAACCGTATCGCTGCCGGCGAGGTGGTGGAGCGTCCGGCCTCCGCGTTGAAGGAGTTGGTGGAGAATTCCATCGACGCCGGCGCCACGCGCATCGCGGTGTCGATCGTCGACGGCGGGCTGGGGTCGATCGAGATTACAGACGACGGCTGCGGCATGTCGCCTGACGAGATGACGCTGGCGCTGGAGCGGCACGCAACCTCCAAACTTCCCGACGAAGCGATCGAGCAGGTCGTCACGCTGGGCTTTCGCGGAGAGGCCTTGCCATCCATCGCCAGCGTATCGCGCCTGACGCTGGAAAGCCGGGTACGCGGGGCCGAACAGGGCTGGCGGCGCGTGGTCGAACATGGCGCGTTGGTGGAGGAAGGTCCTGCCGCTCTGCCACCGGGCACGCGGGTGCGGATGGAAAACCTGTTCGGCAAGATCCCCGCGCGGCGCAAGTTCCTGCGCACCCCGCGCAGCGAATATGTAGCCTGTCTCGACGTGGTGCGGCGGCTGGCCATGGCGCGGCCTGACATCGGCTTCTCGTTCGAACATGGCGGTCGGCGAATCTTCGCGGTGCAGGCGGGGGAGGGGACGGAAGCACGCGTGGCCCAGATCGTGGCGCGCGAACTGGCGGACAACGGCGTGTCGATCTGCCTTGAACGACCGAGCAGTGAAGGGATGATGCGGCTGACGGGCATTGCCGGACTGCCCACCTACAACCGCGGGATTGCCGATCACCAGTACCTGTTCGTCAACGGGCGCCCGGTGAAGGACCGCCTGCTCACCGGCGCGGTGCGCGGGGCCTATGCCGACATGCTGGCGCGCGATCGCCATGCGGTGCTGGCACTGTTCCTCGAGATCCCCTTCGCCGATGTCGATGTGAACGTGCATCCGGCCAAGACCGAGGTGCGCTTCCGCGATGCTGCGGCGGTGCGGGGATTCATCGTCTCAGGCCTGCGGCAGGCCCTGTCCACTGGCGACCGTCGCAGCGCGCAGGCGCCGGATTCAGGCGCGATGAGCCGGTGGCAGGCAGAGCCATCGCGCGACGAAGCGGCCCCGGCCCTGCGCTCGATCTTCGCCGGGCGTGATTGGACTGCACCGTCGCCGTCGGTCACGCACGTTGCCGAAAGGCGCGCGGGCTGGGGCAACGACACCGATGTGCTCGCCGCGCCGCAAGGCAGGGCGGAGGCGGCGGAGGCCTTGCCTGACAATGCCGAGCAGTACCCGCTCGGGATCGCGCGCGGGCAGGTTGCCAACACCTACATCGTCGCCGAGGCGGCTGACGGGCTGGTACTGGTGGACCAGCACGCCGCGCACGAGCGTATCGTGCTTGAACGCCTGCGCGCGGCGGGGGCAGGCGACAAGGTGGCCGCCAGCCAGGCGCTGCTGATTCCCGAAGTCGTGGAGATGGACGAGCCCGCCTGCGACCGGCTGGAGGAGCAGATCGACCACTTCGCCACGCTTGGCCTGGTGATCGAACGCTTCGGCCCCGGTGCGATGCTTGTGCGCGCGCTTCCGGGTAGCCTCAGGCACGCCGATCCCGAAAAGCTACTGATTGACCTTGCCGATGATCTTGCCAAGCATGGGGCCTCGCTGTTGCTGGGCGAGAAGATCGAGCATGTGCTGGCTACCATGGCCTGCCACGGCTCGGTCCGCGCAGGGCGCACCTTGAGCGTCGCCGAAATGAACGCGTTGTTGCGTGAGATGGAAGCGACGCCGCGTTCAGGGCAGTGCAACCATGGTCGTCCGACATGGGTAAAGCTGTCGATGGACGACGTAGAGAAGCTGTTCGGGAGGCATTGATGCGCTGGCCTGTCATCATCTGCATTGCCGCTGCGTTGGCATCGTGTGGGGAGCAGATGGACGAAGCCCAGAAGGCTGAGGAAGACCGCGAGCTGGTGGAACGCGTGCGCGAGGCAAACGATACTGCGCCGCCACTCGTCGAAGTCGTGCCCGAACCGATCCTCTATCCCGATATCGAGGCGAACGACCTGTTCGGCCTCGCCTGTTCCTACGCCCCAGGCACCAGCATGGGCGCGCGGGTGATCGCTCGCGAGGCCGATGCCTTCGTGAAGCTGGACGGCGCGATGATCCGATTTGCCGCCGATCCCGGTTCGCGTGAACTGCCAGCCAATACCCGCTCGCTCTACAACGGTCTCGAATACTCGCTGCGGCTGGATATCGAGGAAAAGCAGCCGGGTGAGCAGGTTGGCGATGGCGGGGCGCTGCTGTATGAAGGCACCGTGTGGCTGCGCGACCGGTGGGACCGCGTGATCTACCAGGGCACTGGCGCCGTGAACTGCGGGGCCTAGCTCAGGCCAGGGCGAAGGGCGGCAGCATCCATACACCCATCGCCATCATGGCAAGGTTCTCCGTCAACGATACGAAACCCAGCGGCACGTTGGCACTGCCGCCGACACAGGCGCACTTGATTTCGCGCTTCTGGATGTAGACCGCGTAGACCACGCTGACTGCACCGATCGTGCCGATGAACAGGGCGATGGGGATGGATAGCCACGGCAATATCCGTCCCGCCATCAACACCGCAGCCAGTGCCTCCAGAAACGGGTAGAGATAGGCATAGGGCACCCAGCGTCGCGCAAGCAGGTCATAGCCGAGGAACATGCCCGAAAATTTCTCGACATCTTGCAGCTTGAGCATGGCCAGCATGGCCATGGAGAAGGCCACGAACCACTCGGCTGCGCGCACTGAAAATGGTGTGCCCAACGCCCACCAGCTGATCGAAAGCGCCAACCCCAGCGCCACGGCGAACACCGCGATCACAGGACGATAACTGGTCGAGTCCGGATCTGGCAGTGGCTTGCCGAAATGCGCCCGCAAGTCGTCATAACCGCCAATTCGCGCGCCATCGATGAAGGTCTGCGGCGTCGTCTTCACGCCGTGTTCGTCCTTGAACGTGTCGGTTTCCTCGCGCGTCGCGAGGTGATGGTCTTCAACCTCGTAGCCTTGGCTTTCCAGCAGGTGCTTCGCCTTCAGCCCGTAAGGGCAGACGTGCTTCTCCATCACCATTCGGTAGAGTTGCGCGGTCGGCCTGCTGCTCATCAGTGCCTCTAGCGCAACCGCTTCACATACAGCTGATTGTCGTCGCGGCGTTCCATCTTGAAGTTCTCGCTGGCCGCCCCGATCAGGTCCGACAGGCGCTTGAATCCGTGGTTGCGCACGTCGAAGCTGGACCGGTTGCCGGCGATCTGACCAACTTCGTGCAGGCGGGCATAGCCCTCGTCGTCGCGGCTGGCCGCTTTCCATGCCGCGCCCAGCAGTTCGATCAGTTCGGCATCGATCGGGCTGCCGGCATCGGGCTTGCCGTCCTCGTCCGCCGAGGTGCGGATCAGCTGGTCGACATCGATGTAGCGGGTGCAGGCTGTCCTGAACGCTTCGGGTGCCTTGTCGCTGCCAAAGCCATAGACGATCAGCCCGTCCTGCCGCAGGCGCGTAACCAGCGGGGTAAAGTCGCTGTCCGAACTCATGATGCCGAAACCATCAACCTTGCCCGCGTTGAGCAGGTCGATGGCGTCGATGGTCATGGCGATATCGGTAGCGTTCTTGCCTTTGGTGAGGTCGAACTGCTGCACCGGTTGCAGGCCATAGCGGTGGGAGATCTTGTTCCAGTTGGAAAGGGCGGGTTTCGCCCAGTTGCCGTAGGCACGGCGGATGTTCACTTGGCCCAGTTCGGCGAGTACGGTCAGCACCGGGTCGATCCCATTGTGGCTGGCATTGTCGGCGTCGATCAGCAGGGCGATATTCTTCAGGTTTGCTTCTGGCATGGCGCGTTAGATGGCGAGGCCGCGAGCGGAAAGCAAGTTCCGCAGCGACGACAGTTGCCGAGCGCCCGCAGGCGCGGCATGTTGCGGGCAAGGGAAGGGGGCGTGCGATGCAGTTGCCATGGAAGAAGAGCGGCAAGGACAAGATCTTCGTCAACTACCGGCGCAGCGACGCGCAGGGCTTCGCTGGCCGCCTTGCGGATTCGCTGACTATGCATTTCGGCAGCGAACGGGTGTTCCGCGACGTGACCGGCATCGATTACGGGCAGGATTTCGAACAGGTTATCGTCCAGCGGATTGAGGAGGCCTGTGCCGTCATCGTGGTGATCGGCGATACATGGCTGAGCGCCGCTGACGAAGCCGGCAAGGCGCGGCTGTTCGATGCGGATGACTATGTCGTGCGCGAGATAGAGGCCGCGCTGGAAGGCGGCGTGGTGGTGGTGCCCGTGCTGATCGGCGGGGCAACCATGCCGCGCAAGGAGGAACTGCCGCCGAGGCTGGCAGACCTTGCCATGCGCAATGCCATCACCATCAGCGATGAACGTTGGGCCTTCGACGTGGAACGCCTTGCCAAGGTGCTGGCCATCGATGTCGAGGGATCGGTTACACAGAGCAAGCTGGACCTGATGCGGTCGATCGCCCTGCTGGGGCTTGTACTGCTCAGCCTGTTTGCCACGCTCGGCTTTACGCAGGCGGCGGTTGCCTGGGCGCAAGGCGCGCCTTCCCTGCGCGCTGCCGGCTTTACGCCGCTTGCATCGGCGATGCAGTTTTTCGGCATCATCCTGGCCGGGGTGATGTTCCTGATGTGTGTGCCCATGATCGAACAAGCGCGGCGCAAATATGCCTGGGCGGGGGTGGGGCTGGCCACCATCGGCACCACTGCGCCTTTCATCCACTATGCAATCCGCAATGTGGAGCTGCCTTCGATCAGCATCGTAATCAACTACGCCACATCGATGTCGGTCGCCGTCGGCATGCTGGCGCTCGTCGCGCTGGTCGGCTTTCGCGAGAAATAGCGGTCAGGCGGGTGCGAATTCGCCCGTCTGCTCGTCCAGCAGGTGCAGAACGCCATCGGAAATGGCGAAATAGGTGCCGCGAACCGTCAGCTCACCGGCAGCTTCCTTTTCCCTGACGCAGGGGAAGGTGCGCAGGTTCTGCATGCTTACCTTCACGGCAGCCTGTTCCATCGCGCGTTCGGCGGGACGGCCCACGGTGCCCAGCTGACTGGCGATCGGGTCGCGGACCTCGTCCAGCATGTCGATCCAGTTGGCCACGAAGCCGCCTTCGCCCAGCCTGTTGCCGTGCAGTTCCTGCGTCAGCGCCGCCCGGCACCCGCCGCACATGCCGTGCCCCATCACCACCAGGTATTTCACCTTCAGGAACTGCACCGCGAATTCCAGCGCTGCGGAAACGCCGTGCTGGCCGGGTGAGGTCTCGAACGGCGGGACAAGCGCGGCGACATTGCGGACGACGAAGATCTCGCCGGGCGAAACGTCGAATATCTGCGCCGGGTCTACCCGGCTGTCGGAGCAGGCGATCACCATGATTTCCGGCGACTGACCTTCTCTCAGTTGTTCCCAGCGCTCGTGCTGTTCATGCCAGTCGCCGTCACGGAACCGCCAATAGCCCTCCAGCAGTTTGCGAAACTCGGGCATCAGAAACGCTCGCCGCGAATGACCTCGACATCCCACATGGTCAGCAGCAGTCCATAGGAATTCAGGATCGGCTCGAGCTGTTCGGCCAGCGCCGCGGCATTGGCCTGCGAGGCGATGGTGACGATGATGTTCTTGTCCGTGCCCATGACCCGTTCTTCGCGCCAGCGGCCATCGCGGCCCTTGCCCGAGGTGACGGGCAACACGGTCCATCCGGTAATGCCAATGGAATCTATGATAGCGGTGATGCGCTTCACCTGGGCCTGATCGGCGAGAATCTCGATACGCTTGCGGATAACGGTTTCGATCACGGGATCTTGGCTCCCTAACCAGTAAGCATGACAGCCAAGGCACCGATCAGGCCGATATTGATCAGTACGTTGAACGGGAAGGTGATGGATAGCGACATGGTGAGGTAGATGCCCGCGTCGGCTTCCGGGAGCGCCAGGCGCATGGCTGCGGGCACGGCGATATAGCTGGCGCTGGCGCACAGCACGCCAAGCGCCGCGGCCGAGCCGGTGTCGAGCCCGATGCCGACGCCCAGCAAAGTGCCGATCGCGCCGTTCACCAGCGGCAGCAGGATGGCAATCACCACCAGTTGCCAGGACATGGAGCGCGCATCCATGATCCGGCGCGCGGCGATCAGCCCCATGTCGAGCAGGAACAGGCACAGTATGCCCTTGAAGATGCCGTCGAAGAACGGCTTCACGTCGGCAAAGCCTGCCGGCCCGGCAATCACCCCGATGGCAAAGGCGCCCAGCAGCAGCACGACCGACGGATTGAGCAGCACCTCGTGCGCCAGCTCCTTGCGGTCCTGCCCCGCGCCCGACCCTGCTCCGCGCGCGAGCAGCAGGCCAGCCAGGATCGCCGGGCTTTCCATCGATGCCATCACCGCCACCATGTATCCTTGCGGCGGATTGCCCTGAATGGTGTAGATCTCGACTGCGGTGACAAAGGTGACCACGCTGACAGAGCCATAATGTGCGGCCACCGCAGCAGCATTGATCCGGTCGAGCTTGCTGAATCCCTTCAGCACCCAGTAGGCGTAGATCGGCATGATCAGACCTGCGCCAATACCCGCAGCAAGAGCCGCAAGCACGGCGCCGTCAAGGCCCGATTCGGCCACCTCGATGCCGCCTTTCAGGCCGATGGCAGCCATCAGGTAGAGCGACATGCCCTTGGCGATTGCTTCGGGAATTGCGAGGTCAGACCGGGAGAAGGCGGCGAGCAGGCCCAGCACGAAGAACAGCACTACCGGAGAGGTCAGTGCTTGTATGCCCATTGCGTCCATGGCCATCCGCTTAGGGCAGGGGAGAAAATCGGACAAGCACCCCCATTGCGGTTATCCCGCCCCTTGCCTAAGTGGGCCGGGTAATGAACGACCTCTCCTCCGCACCCGATCCCGACCGTCCCGCCCGCCAGCGCAAGCCTGACTGGATTCGCGTGAAGGCGCCCACCAGCAAGGGCTACCAGGAGACGCGCAAGCTGATGCGCGATCTGAACCTGAACACGGTGTGCGAAGAGGCCGCCTGCCCGAACATCGGCGAATGCTGGACCAAGAAGCATGCCACGGTGATGATCCTCGGGGATGTCTGCACGCGCGCCTGCGCTTTCTGCAACGTCAAGACTGGCATGCCGCGCTCGGTGGACCCGATGGAGCCGGAGAACACCGCGATTGCCGCTGGCAGGATGGGGCTGGAACACATCGTCATCACCAGCGTGGACCGCGATGACCTGCCCGATGGCGGCGCGGGCCAGTTCGTGAAGGTGATCAAGGCGCTGCGGCGCGAGACGCCGGACACGACGATCGAGATCCTCACCCCCGATTTCCGCGGCAAGATGCGCGCGGCGGTGGAGGCGATCTGCGAAGCCGGGCCGGACGTCTACAACCACAACCTGGAAACCGTGCCGCGCCTCTATCCGACGATCCGTCCGGGCGCGCGCTATTATGCTTCGCTGCGGCTGCTGGAAGAGGTGAAGAGCCACGACCCGATGATCTTCACCAAGTCTGGCATCATGCTGGGGCTGGGCGAGCAGCGGCTGGAAGTGCACCAGGTGATGGACGACATGCGCAGCGCCGATGTCGATTTCATCACCATGGGCCAGTATCTCCAACCCACGCCCAAGCATGCCAAGGTAGAGGATTTCGTTACGCCCAAGGCGTTCGACGCTTTCGGTTCGATCGCTCGGGCCAAGGGGTTCCTGCAGGTGGCTTCCAGTCCGCTGACGCGCTCCAGCTATCACGCGGGCGACGATTTCGCCGAAATGCGCGCCGCGCGCGAAGCCAAGCTTGCCAAGCAGGCAGTGAAGGAAGGGAAGGGGGCCTGATGCCCTCTATCCGGGAAACGCACCGCCTGCCCTATACGGCAGAGCAGATGTTCGATCTGGTCGCCGATGTCGACAAGTACCCTGAATTCCTGCCGTGGGTGGTGGCGACACGGGTGCGCAATGACAGCGACACCGAGATGACCGCCGACATGCTGGTGGGGTTCAAGGCCTTGCGCGAGAAATTCACCAGCAAGGTGGTGAAGGATCGCCCGCACGCGATCAACGTCCACTACATCGACGGACCGTTGCGCGATCTCGACAACAACTGGACCTTCCGCAGCTGCGGGGAGACCTGCTGCGAAATCGATTTCGCGGTCGATTTCAGCTTCAAGAACATCATGTTCGAAACGCTGGCTGGCCAGTATATCGATCGCGCCTTCCGCAAGATGGTGACCGCGTTCGAGGTGCGCGCGGAAGAGCTTTACGGCAAGAGCAGTTCCAGCGCGCACAACGTCGCCTGACGGCGCACGCCCGAGCGACTGGTATCCGCGAAAAGCTTGTCCTCGGCATCGGGCTGCTCCTGACCCTTTTTGATCCGGGCGAAGACCACGGTACCCACCGGCTTGGTCTCGCTGCCACCGCCAGGGCCGGCAATGCCGCTGATGGCGACTGCCACGTCGGCCTCGCTGCGTTCCAGCGCGCCGCGCGCCATGGCATAGACACAGGCGACCGAGACCGCACCAAAGGCCTCGATAATGTCGCTTTCCACGCCAAGCAGGTCTTGCTTGGCTTCGTTCGAATAGGTGACAAAGGACCGGTCGAGCACGGCTGAACTGCCGGGAATTTCGGTTAGCGCGGCGGCAACCAGTCCGCCGGTGCAACTTTCCGCCAGCGCGATCTTGCGTCCTGCAGCAGCGTTGGCCTCTACCACGCGGCGGGCCAGATCGACGATATCGTCAGGGAGCAGGGAATCGGTCATGCCTTTGCCACCATTGTTGCCACGGCCTGTGCCGCGATGCCTTCGCCGCGGCCCGTAAAGCCCAGTCTCTCGGTCGTTGTAGCTTTCACGCTTACCGAACCGATCTCCACGCCCAGAAGTTCCGCCAGCTGGGCGCGCATGGCATCGCGGTTGGGACCGATCCTGGGTGCCTCGCAGATCAGCGTGAGGTCAACATTTCCCACGATGTAGCCTGCCTCATCCGCAAGCTTAACCGCATGTTCGACGAAGCGCGACGACGGCGCGCCTTTCCATTGCGGGTCGCTGGGTGGGAAATGCTGGCCGATATCGCCCATCGCCACCGCGCCGAGAATAGCATCGACGATGGCATGGAGGCCGACATCGGCATCCGAGTGACCGGCAAGGCCCCTGTCGTGATCGATCTTTACTCCGCACAGCCACAGCTCTTCACCGACGGCAAGGCGGTGGACGTCGTAGCCAGAACCCAAGCGAACGGGCAGAGCAGGACGGTGCGTTTCCATGAAATCCTCCGCGAAAGTAAGCTTATGCAGCCGCTCGTCGCCATCGACCAGCGCCACCGCGCCGCCGCCTGAGCGCAGCACTTGCGCATCGTCCCCGGCAGTCGGCTCGCCTTGCCACGCCCGATGCGCCGCCAGGATATCGGCAAAGCGAAAGGCCTGCGGGGTCTGCACCCGGCGCAGCGTTTCGCGCCGGGCATCTGCAGCCATCAGGCCATCTTCGGCAACCACCATCGAATCCACTACCGGCAGCACGGGGATTGCGCCGGGCTGCTCGTCCAGCGCCTTGACCAGTCGCGTAATCACCTCTGGCGGACAATCGGGCCGCGCGGCATCGTGGATCAGCACCTGTTCTGGTGGCGTCTCGGCCAGTGCCTCCAGCGCCCTTGCGACGCTTTCCTGCCGGGAGGCACCGCCTGGCACCAGCGTCACCGCCTCAATCCCGGCAAGGCAGTCTCTGGCAACCGTGTCGGCGCCTTCGGGTATGGCAATGGCAAGGCGTGAAACGCCGCCGCGCACCAGCGCTTCGACCGCGTGGCGCAGCACGGTGGAGTCGCGATAGGGTGCGAACTGCTTGGGCACTGGCTGGCCCGCGCGCAGGCCCTTGCCCGCAGCAACGATAACGGCAGCCAGCCTGCCTCTGGAGAAAGGAGATTCACCGGGTATGGACACGCAAGCGCGCTAGCCGCTTGAGCGAGGCCTCGCAATCCACTATGCGGCTGCCTATATTTTAGGCAACACACCCGTATGAACAGCGAAATTCCCACACCTCCGGCGGTAACGCCGATCGAAGTCGGTCCCGTGCGGATCGAATGCCCGGTCGTGCTTGCGCCGATGACGGGGGTGACGGACCTGCCGTTCCGTACGCTGGTGCGCCGCTATGGCTCGGGCCTCAATGTGACGGAGATGATTGCCAGCGAGGCTGCTATTCGCGAAACGCGCCAGTCGATCCAGAAGGCCGAATGGCATCCGACCGAGGAACCGGTGTCGATGCAGCTTGTCGGCTGCGATCCGCAATCGATGGCAGAGGCGGCCAAGTTGCAGGAAGACAACGGCGCGGCGGTGATAGACATCAACTTCGGCTGCCCGGTGCGCAAGGTGGTTGGCCAGCTGGCCGGCTCTGCACTTATGCGCGAGGTGGGGCTGGCGACCAAGCTAATGGAAGCCACGGTCAAGGCCGTTTCGGTCCCCGTTACGGTGAAGATGCGCATGGGCTGGGACCATGCCAGCCTGAACGCGCCCGAACTCAGCCGGATTGCCGAAGACCTGGGCGTGAAGATGATCACCGTCCACGGGCGCACCCGCAACCAGATGTACAAGGGGCAAGCCGACTGGTCGTTCATCCGCAAGGTGAAGGATGCAGTCTCGATTCCGGTGATCGTCAATGGCGACATTTGCTCGATCGCCGATGCTGCCACTGCGCTGGACCAATCGGGTGCGGACGGGCTGATGATCGGGCGCGGCGCCTATGGTAAGCCGTGGCTGCTGGGCCAGGTAATGCACTGGTGGCGCACCGGCGAAAGCCTGGAAAGCCCGAGCTTCGACGAACAGTACGAAACCGTTACCGAACACTATACCGCCATGCTGGAACACTACGGCGAGGACGTGGGCGTGAAGATCGCCCGCAAGCACCTGGGCTGGTACACCAAGGGGATGCACGGCAGCGCCGATTTCCGCAACCAGGTGAACTTCATCGACGATTCGAGGCAGGTGCTGGGCGAACTGGAGCGGTTCTACGAGCCTTTCCTGAGGCGCCGGGCTGCGTGAGCGAGAATACACCCGCGCTACCGGCCGCGCGCGAACAGTTGAACGGCCTGGCCTTCGGCATGCTGTTGCTGTCGCCCGATCAGATCATCAAGGAAGCCAATCCCGCGGCGGAGAACCTGCTGGGCATGAGTTTCCGGCGGATGAAGGGCAAAAGCTTCCTCGACATCCTGAAATTTGCCCAGCCCGACCTTGTCGATCGCCTGCGCGAGACCGAACGGCAACTGGTTGCCCGCGGGATCGACGTGACGGTGGGAGAGCGCGACTTGCGGCTGAACATCACCATGTCCACGCTGTCCAACCACCCCGGTTGGCGCATGGCGACGTTGTCGGATGCCAGCCAGGGTGAACGCTTCGAAGAACATGAACGGCGCGGCCAGCTACGCGGGCCGGCGGTGCTGGCGCACGAGATCAAGAACCCGCTGGCGGCCATTCGTGGTGCTGCGCAACTGTTGGCGCGCAAGGTGGGCGAGGCTGAAGCGCCGCTGACCAGCCTGATTGCCGACGAGGTAGACCGGATTGCCCAGCTGATCGACCGGATGCAGCGGCTTGGCCGCGAACGGGCAGAGCCTGTGGGGCCGGTGAACCTGCATGCCGCCATCCACCGCGCTTACGAAACCGTTCGCATAACCAGCGATGCCAGCCTGGCCTGGCGCGAGGAGTTCGACCCCTCGCTGCCGCCGGTGCTCGCCAATGAAGGCGCATTGGTGCAGGTATTGGTGAACCTGATGGCCAACGCCCGCGATGCCTGTAGCGGTGTCGTGGCGCCGCAGGTGACGGTGCGCACGCGCTTTGTCAGCGGCATCGTGATGAACGTGATCCGCCTTGGCCGCCCGGTAAAGCTGCCGATCGAGATCCAGGTCAGCGACAATGGGCCGGGCATCGATCCGGGAATCCGCGACGACATTTTCGAGCCGTTCGTTTCCAGCAAGACCCATGGTCAGGGCCTGGGGCTGGCGCTGGTGCAGAAGCTGGTGCGCGACATGGATGGGCGCGTCAGCCACGAACGCGATGAGGCTGGGGGATGGACGCATTTCCGCATCCATCTGCCGGTGGCTCGCTGAGGGAGGGGGACAAGCATGGCACACCACGCCCTGCTGGTAGAGGATGACAACGCCATTGCCACGGTGATCCGTACGGCGCTGGAAGACGAAGGCTTTGTGGTCGACAGCACCGACAAGGTGGCAGGGCGCGATGCCGCGCTGGCGGCAAGTACTTATGACGTCATGCTGACCGACGTGATCCTGCTGGATGGCGACGGGATCGAGACGCTGGGCGAAGTGCGCGATGCCTATCCCGACATGCCGGTGATCATCCTTTCGGCGCAGAACACGCTCGATACTGCGGTGCGCGCGACCGATCGCGGGGCCTTCGAGTATTTCCCCAAGCCGTTCGACCTCGATGAACTGGTACGTGCCACGCGGCAGGCGGTGGAAAGCCGCAAGACCGGCCTGTCGGGAGAGGAAGATCCGGGCCAGGGGCTGCCGCTGATTGGCCGCAGCCAGGCGATGCAGGATGTCTACCGCCTGATTACGCGTGTGCTGCACAATGACCTTACCGTGCTGGTGCTGGGCGAAAGCGGTACCGGCAAGGAACTCGTGGCCGAGGCAATCCATAATCTCGGCTCGCGCAAGAGCGGACCTTTCGTCCCGGTCAATACTGCCGCGATCCCGCGCGAACTGATCGAGAGCGAACTGTTCGGGCACGAGAAAGGCGCCTTCACTGGCGCCACCGCGCGTAGCATCGGCAAGTTCGAACAGGCGCACGGCGGCACGCTGTTTCTCGACGAGATTGGCGACATGCCCGCCGAAGCGCAGACCCGCCTGCTGCGCGCGCTGCAATCGGGGCGCATCCGGCGCGTGGGCGGCAGCGAGGAAATTGCCGTCGATGTGCGCATTATCGCCGCCACCAATCGCGACCTGTTGCCGCTGATTGCCGCGGGCGATTTTCGCGAAGACTTGTATTACCGGCTCAACGTGGTGCCGATCAAACTGCCGCCGCTGCGCGAAAGGACAGGCGATGTACCGCCGCTGGCGCTGCATTTCCTGAGTCGCGCGGCCAGTGAAGGCCTGCCCAAGCGATCGCTCAGCGAAGAAGCGGCTCAGCTGCTCTCGAAACAGCCGTGGCGCGGCAACGTGCGCGAATTGCAGAACCTGATCTACCGCGCCGCCCTGCTGGCGCGCGAGGACGTGATCGATGCCGACACCATCCGCTCACTGCTCGATGAAACGCCCGGTGGGGCAGGGGAGCGGGTCGGACAGGATATCGGCGAAGCGGTGACTCGCTGGTTGCAGCAAAGCCAGTTTGCGGAGGGTCAGCTGTATCACCACGCCATGGCAGAACTGGAGCGCCCTGTGTTCCGCCATGCGCTGGCCCGGACGGCGGGAAACCAGCTGAAGGCCGCGCAATTGCTGGGGATCAACCGCAACACCTTGCGCAAGCGGCTGTCCGAGCTGGAGATCGATCCGGACAGTTTTTCTCGCGGGTAGGGGATAACAGCGCTTTTGGCTTGCAAATTTGCAACAGCGTTGTTGTATGCCTGCAACGTGACTGAAGTGCCACACTCCGAACAGGCGAGTTCCACGCCCAAACGCTCGCGTTTCCTGCGCCGGGCGGCTGTGGCTTCACGCCGACTCAACCTGTTCATGTGGCTGGAAATCGCCTGTTACGTGGCGCTGCTGATCATGCTGGGGACAGTCTGGTTCACCCTTGCCGGGCGTCCCGGCGATGGCGAGCCGATCCCCTCGTGGCAGTCGGCCACGCTACTGGTCGGCACGCTCTTGCCCGCGCTGGGCCTAATCGTACTGTGGGGCAGGCGCATTGCCATCCGCAGGGCAGGGGGCACCACCGCCCGGCTGCACGTGAACCTGGTGTTCTTCTTCTCGCTGCTGGCCGCCATTCCCACGCTGTTCGTGGCGGTGTTCGCGTCGATCCTGTTCCAATCAGGCGTACAATTCTGGTTCAGCGACGATTCTCGCGGCATCCTCGACAATGCCAATGAATTGGCGCGCGGCTATTACGACGACAACCTGCGTTTCGTGGGCGACAACACGCTGGCGATGGCGAACGACCTGCAGTTCTTCCTGCAGAGCATGTCGATTGCGAGCACCGATTTCCAGGCGCAATACGGTTTGCAGGTCGTGTCCAGAGGCTTGAGCGAGAGCGCAATCCTGCAGGAAGCACCCGATGGCGAGATGCGCGTGGTGGCCATTGTGGATCCCGACGAGGATACCGAGCGAACCCGCGTGACGCGCGACGCGCTGGCGCAGTTGCAAAGTGGGGAGACAGTATCGGTCCGTGCGACGCAGGAGCGCACGGAAGCGGTCGTTCCGCTCAACCGGGAGTTGGGCATCTACCTCTATTCCGCGCGCGATTCTGATGCAGAGGCCCTGTCGCGCTATCAGCGCGCGCAGGACGTGGTCGACAGTTACGAGGAACTGACAGAGCAGGCCCGCGTCCTGCAGTTGCAATTCAACTTCGCTCTGTTCGGCGTCTCGCTGGCGCTGGTGGCGCTGGCCGTCTGGGCCGCGCTGCGGTTTGCGGACCGGCAGGTGAAGCCGCTCGCCGAACTGGCAGAGGCGGCGCAGGAAATCGGCGCGGGCAACTATGCCATGCGCGTTTCGGGGCGCACCGGGCCTGACGAGATTGGCCTGCTCAACCGCGCCTTCAACCGCATGACCGCCCAGATCCAGCGGCAGACCGACGCGCTGCTGGGCGCCAACCAGCAGCTGGACGAACGCCGCGCCTTCATCGAGGCCGTGCTGCAATCGATCACGGCGGGCATCGTCTCGATCGACGGGGAAGGGCGCGTGCTGCTGATGAACAGCTCGGCCCAGCGCCTGCTGCTCGACAAGGAAGGCCCGGTGCCGGTGGACATGCCGCTGGATGAAGTCGCGCCGCAGCTGGCCCAGCTGGTGCGCGAGGGCAAGACACACGAAATCATCCAGATCAGCCGCGCTGGCGAACTGCTGACGCTGGCGGTGCAGCTGGCGCCTGCCACCGGCGGCCATGTCATCACGTTCGAGGATATCACCCGCCAGCTGCTGGACCAGCGACAGGCCGCATGGTCTGACGTTGCACGGCGCATCGCGCACGAGATCAAGAACCCGCTCACCCCGATCCAGCTGGCGACCGAGCGTCTGAAGCGGCGTTATGCCAAGCAGATCGACAAGGACGTGGAACTGTTCGACGAGCTGACCGGCACGATCATCCGCCAGGTGGGCGACCTGAGGAAGATGGTGGACGAGTTCTCCAGCTTCGCCCGGCTGCCCAAGCCCGTATTCCGTAGCGAGGATGCAGTCGACCTGGTGCGCCAGGCGCTGTTCCTGCAGGAAGTCGCGCACCAGGAAATCACCTATGGCTTTGCCGCTGCCGCCGACATTCCGCCGATCGAATGCGATCGTCACCAGCTGGGCCAGGCGATGACCAACGTGCTCAAGAACGCCGCCGAAGCGGTGGAGGCGCGCATCCCAGACGCGACGGCCGACTGGCGCGGCCGCATCGAAGTGGCGATGGAGGTTGTCGGAGAACATGTGGAAATCAACGTCACCGACAACGGTATCGGCCTGCCGCAGGGCGGCGAGAACGTGATCGAACCCTATGTCACCACGCGCGAGAAAGGCACCGGCCTTGGTCTCGCGATCGTGAAGAAGATTGTCGAGGAACATGCCGGCGACCTCGAATTTGCCGCGCTGCCGGAAGGCGGTACGCGGGCAACGCTGCGCTTTGCCATCCATCCGGGGGCACTGGATGAAGGCAGCGAGGCGGCTGAATGAGACCTGCAGGAGACCACTGAATGGCACTCGATATCCTTGTCGTCGATGACGAGCGCGATATTCGCGATCTCGTGGCCGGCGTGCTTAGCGATGAAGGCTATGACTGCCGGACCGCTGGCGACAGCGTGAGTGCGCTGGCCATGGTCGACGAACGGCGGCCCAGCCTTGTGCTGCTCGACGTGTGGCTGCACGGTAGCCCGATGGACGGGCTGGAAGTGCTCGATGCGATCAAACAGCGCGAGCCGAACCTGCCGGTCATCATCTTCTCCGGCCACGGCAACGTCGACACCGCCGTCTCCGCCGTCAGCCGCGGGGCGATGGACTTCATCGAAAAGCCGTTCGAAGCAGAAAAGCTGTTGCACCTTGTCGAACGGGCGACCGAAACTGAGCGCCTACGCCGGGAAAACGAACGCCTGCGCGAAGGCATGACCTCGCCTGACGAGTTCACCGGCAATTCCAGCGCGATCAACGCCGTGCGGGCCACGCTGAAGCGCGTGGCGAACACTGGCAGCCGGGTGCTGATCAGCGGCCCTGCAGGGGCGGGCAAGGAAGTGGCCGCGCGCCTGTTGCACGCCTGGAGCCCACGCGCCGACAAGGCCTTCGTCACCGTCAATTCCGCGCGCATCACGCCAGAACGTTTCGAGCACGAGCTGTTCGGTGAGGAAGCGGACGGCAAGCTGGTGCGCGCCGGCCTGCTGGAACTGGCTGACGGCGGCACGCTCTACCTCGATGAAGTGGCAGACATGCCCGAAAATACGCAGGCCCGCATCCTGCGCGTGCTGACGGACCAGAGCTTCGTGCGCGTGGGCGGCAATCGCCAGGTCGGCGTGGACGTGCGCGTGGTTTCCTCCACCGCGCGCGACCTGCTCAAAGAAATCGAGGAAAAGCGCTTCCGTGAGGACCTGTTCTACCGCCTCAACGTGGTGCCGATCGAGATTCCGCCGCTGGCGGACCGGCGCGACGACATCCCGGCGCTGGCAGACCATTTCTTCACCCGCTACGCGCGCGAGCAGGGGCTGGAGCCGCCCACCGTCGCGCCGGAGGCTCTGGCGGCCATGCAGGCCTATGACTGGCCAGGCAATGTGCGTCAGCTGCGCAATGTGATCGAACGCACGGTGATCCTGGCCCCGCGTGAGGATTTCAAGACCATCACGCCGGAGATGCTGCCGTCTGAGATCACCGGCGATTCAGACGAAGGCGGCGGTGGCATATCCTCGCTGATGGGCGTGCCCTTGCGTGAAGCGCGCGAAAGTTTCGAACGCGAGTACCTGCGCATCCAGATCCGCCGCTTCTCGGGCAATATTTCCAAGACGGCAGGCTTCATCGGCATGGAGCGCTCGGCACTGCACCGTAAGCTGAAACTGCTTGGCATGAACGAGCGCAACAACACTTCCGAAGAAGACTGAAAGTCCTGATACGGACTTTGGTCGAGGTCGGGAACCATTTGCCGCCATCGGTCTTTTGGCTATATATCGCTGCACTGCACAATGATGCAGCCGGTGAGTCCCATGGCTGTCACACCACCCGTGTCACATGAGACTGCCAGATTGCGGGTTCGCGCCCGCCAAAAATGATGGAGTCAGAATAATGACCAAGGGCACTCTTTCCGCACGTCCGCGTCCGGTTGCAGAAACCGAACCGCGTGCCGCCAAACCTGCCGCGGGCGGCAAGAACGCGAACCTGCAGGACGTATTCCTCAACCATCTTCGCCGCGAAAAGATGCCGGTCACCATGTTCCTGGTGAAAGGTGTGAAGCTGCAGGGGATTGTCACCTGGTTCGACAATTTCTCCATTCTGCTGCGGCGGGACGGGCAGTCGCAGCTGGTCTACAAGCACGCGATCTCCACGATCATGCCGGGCCAGCCTGTCGATGCGGACCAGTTTGGGGTCGGGCCGGATGCCGGCAAGAAGATGCGTCAGTTGCAGGACATTTTCCTGACCCGCGTGCGCGATGCCGGGGTGCAGGTGACCATGTTCCTCGTCAATGGCGTGATGCTGCAGGGCCGCATCGCCAGTTTCGACCTGTTCTGCATGCTGCTGGAGCGTGACGGATACGTTCAGCTCGCCTACAAGCATGCCGTATCCACGATCCAGCCCGATCGTCCGGTCGACCTGACCGACGACGACCTGGATGAGGACGGCGACGAAGGCGACGACGACTGATAGTAGACGATGACATCGAAGGCGAGGTAACCCGCGGGGCGCGGGCGCTTGTCGTATGTCCGGACATCCGCAGCCAGCGCCGCGATGACGATCCCGACGCGCGCCTGGAAGAGGCCAAGGGGTTGGCTCTGGCCATCGGTATCCTGGTGGCCGAAGCCTATATCCTCCCCGTGCGTGTGGTGCGGCCGAACACGCTGTTCGGCGAAGGTCAGGTGCAGCGAATCGCCACCGATTGCGAACTGCACGAGGCCGAACTGGTAATCGTCGACGGTGCACTGTCGCCCATCCAGCAGCGCAACCTGGAAGAGAAGATCGGTCGCAAGGTGATCGACCGCACCGGCCTGATCCTCGAGATCTTCGGCGAGCGCGCGGCGACCGCGGAAGGCCGCCTGCAAGTGGAACTAGCGCACCTCGACTACCAGGCCAGCCGACTGGTGCGCAGCTGGACTCACCTTGAACGCCAGCGTGGCGGCTTCGGCTTCCTCGGCGGCCCCGGTGAAACGCAGATCGAGGCGGACCGACGGATGATCCGCGATCGCATGGCCAAGCTGCGCCGCGAACTGGAACAGGTGCGCAAGACCCGCGAACTGCATCGCAAGCGAAGGGGCAGGGCACCGTGGCCCGTGATCGCGCTGGTGGGCTATACCAACGCCGGGAAATCGACACTTTTCAACCGCATGACCGGCGCGGAGGTGATGGCCGAAGACCTGCTCTTCGCCACGCTGGACCCAACGATGCGCGCGATCACCTTGCCGGGTGTGGAAAAGGCCATCCTGTCTGACACAGTGGGCTTTATTTCGGACCTGCCGACGCAGCTCGTCGCCGCCTTCCGCGCCACCCTGGAGGAAGTAACGGCGGCAGACATCGTGTTGCACGTGCGCGATATCGCCAATCCAGACAGCGCGGCGCAGAAACGTCAGGTGCTCCAGGTGCTAGCCGATCTTGGCGTCACGGACGAGGAGGAGGGGCAGGGGGAGCCCACCATGATCCTCGAAGTGTGGAACAAGTGGGATCTGCTGGACGCCGAAGCGCGCGAGGAACTGGGTGCCGTGGCGGCGCAGGATGACAAGGTGCTGCCGATCTCCGCCATCACCGGCGAAGGTGTCGAGGCGCTGCGCGAGAAGCTGGGTGCCGTGCTGACCGAAGGCGCGCGGCTGCATACTCTGGTGATCCCGGCGGCTGACGGCGCGCGCATTGCCTGGCTGCATGCCCATGGCGAAGTGCTGGTGGACGAGGATGGCGGCGAGGACGAGGGCGGCCCGCAACGCCGCATCGATGTGCGCCTGACGGAAAAGGAATGGGGGCGCTTCGCCGCGCTCTGAGGCTTAACCCACCACCTTCTTGGCGCGTTGCCAGTAGGCTTCCTGTGCATCGAGTGAAAGACTGGCAAAGTCCTCGCCATTGCCTGCGGCAAGCTCCTCCATGCAGCGAAAGCGCTTCTCGAACTTGCTGTTGGAAGCTTTCAGCGCTTGCTCTGCATCGACGCCATAGCGACGAATGATGTTCACCACCACGAACAGCACATCGCCCGCTTCGACAAGGCGTTCGTCCTCGCTCGCCTGCTCAAGTTCGTCCAGTTCTTCCAATAATTTGTCACGCGGACCTTTTACGTCGTCCCACTCGAAGCCGACGCGTGCGGCACGCTTTTGCAGCTTTTCCGAGCGCAGCAGTGCCGGCAAGGCCCCGGCAACACCGTCCATGGCGCTTTCAGACCCTTCTGCGCGGCGTTCAGCCTCCTTCAGGTTCTCCCAGCGCTGGCCGTCCATTACACCGCCTTCGTCGCCGAAGATGTGCGGATGGCGGGCTTCCATCTTGTCGGAAATGGCGCGGGCGACATCGTCGAAGGTGAAATGGCCGGCTTCCTCGGCCATGCGGGCGTGGAACACGACCTGCAGCAGCAAGTCGCCAAGCTCGCCGCACAGGTCTGTCATGTCCCGGCGTTCGATGGCATCGGCGACTTCGTAGGCTTCTTCCAGCGTATACGGGGCGATCGTCTCGAACGTTTGCGCGACATCCCATTCGCAGCCGCGCTCAGGATCGCGCAGTCGCGCCATGATCGAGAGGAGGCGGTTCAATTGGTCGGACATGTACAGCTCGCGTAGTCGGATTGTTTGGGATGATAATATATATTATGTAAAATACGGACCGGGCACCCAGAGGGCGTTCAAACCAACTGGTCTCACATCACCAACCTGAACAACAACGCCACCCCGACGAATATGCTCGCCCAGATCAAGGCCATGCGGATCGTCTTCGCGGTATCGACCTTGTATGAGCGGTATGCACCAAGCACGAGGATCAGCCAGCCTACCAGCGCCACGATGGAAACCAGTGCTGCATCGTTCACGCGACTACCTCCATGCCGTCATAGCCGACCAGCACATTGGCCGGCACTTCGGCGCTCAGCGTGGCATAATCCATGCTCTTGTCGAGATGCGAAAGCACCGTTGTTCCGGCACCAGTGCGCTCCGCAAGCTCAAGCGCCATGCCCAGGTGCGCATGGGTCGGATGCGGCTCCCGGCGCAGGCAATCGGTCACGAGAACATCGATGCCGTCGAACAGGTCCACCATGTCACCTGTGATCTCGCTGAAGTCAGTTGCGTAGCCAATGGATTTTCCGTCCGCTTCGAAGCGGTAAGCCGTGGTGGTGATAAGCCCGTGCGGCATTTCCACGCTTTCGACTGCGAATCCAGCGTGAATTCGAAGTGAATTCAGAGAGTTAAGCTCCACAATCGTGTGATATCCATGTTGTCCGGCAAAGACATAGCCAAAGCGATTGCGCAGACGTCTGCAGGTTTCCGTTGATGCAAATCCGGCAATCGGACCGGCGCGCCCATAGCGCATCGGCCTCAGGTCATCGATGCCGTGGCAATGATCGGCGTGGTCGTGTGTCCAGAACACGCCGTCGACCGTGTCGATATTGTTGCCGAGCAACTGCTGACGCAAATCTGTCGAAGTATCGACCAGCAGGCGCTTGCCTTCATTGCTTTCGACGATGATCGAAACCCGGCTGCGCCGGTTTTTCGGCTCGTTCGGATCGCAGTCGCCCCAGTCGTTACCGATCCGAGGCACGCCGGTCGACGTGCCGCAACCAAGCACCAACAGTTTCACGAGGCACCCTTGGCTTTCGTGAAGAGATTGAAGAAGTTGTGGGACGTGGTTGTCGCCAGATCTTCAAGACTATCACCGCGAAGTAGGGCCACGAATTCGGCAGTATGGCGGACAAAGGCGGGCTCGCAGGTCTTCCCGCGATGCGGCACCGGCGCCAGGAACGGGCTGTCGGTTTCCACCAGCAGCCGGTCAGCCGGGATTTGCCGCGCGAAGTCCTGCAATTCCTTCGCGTTCTTGAAGGTGACTATCCCTGAAAGTGAAATCGTCAGCCCCAGGTCCAGTACCGTGCGACCGAAGGCGGCGCTGGCGGTGAAGCAGTGGATCAGCGCGGGGAAGGCTCCCTTCCCCATTTCATCGGCCAGGATCGCTGCGGTATCGTTGTCGGCATCGCGGGTGTGGATCACCAGCGGCAATCCGGTTTCGCGCGCCACGTCAATATGCATACGGAACAGGTCGCGCTGCACGGCCCGGTCCGATTTGTCGTAGTAATAGTCAAGGCCGCTTTCGCCGATACCGATCACCCGTGGATGGTCCGTCGCTTCCCGCAGGACCTGGCGGCCAAGGTCCGCGTGCCGGTCTGCCTCGTGCGGGTGGATACCGACCGTGGCCCAGACGTCGCTTTCACGTTCAGCCGTGGCCACCACTTCGCGCCATTCGCTCTCGCGCGTCGAGATGTTGAGGAAACCGGTAACGCCTGCCGCGCGGGCATTGGCCAGCACCTCGCCCTGTCGTTCAGCCAGACCCTGGTAATTGAGGTGGCAATGGCTATCGATCAGCGGGGCATGGAGCGTCATTGCGCGCCCTCCCCCTCGGCAGCCTCCGGCAGTTCGAGCCGCGGGAAAATGCCTTGCGGCTTTTCCAGCTGGAAATCGCTTTCGGCCAGCGGTGAATACCAATGCGAACGGATGCCCTCGATGGTGCGCAGCTCTGGCGCGATACCCATGGCATCGAGCAGCTTGCCCATCGAGGTTGGCATGACCGGGATAACCGCCACGGCCAGCTGCGCAATGCAGATGTAGAGCGTAGCCAGAACGGTCTTCATCCGTTCCGGATCGGTCTTCTTCAACGCCCAGGGGGCCTGCGCGTCGATATAGGCGTTGCAGGCGAATACCGCGCCCATCCAGGCTTCCAGCGCTTGCGCAAAGGCAAGATCGGCGTAGGCTGCGGGCATTTCCTGGCTGATTACGCGGTCGACATGGGCGAACAGCGTGTTGTCTTCATCGGTGTGCCCTGTGATCGGCGGCAAGTGGCCTTCGCAGTTCTTGTAGAGCAGCGAAAGGCTGCGCTGGGCTAGGTTTCCGAAACTGTTAGCAAGTTCAGAATTTGAACGGTTTACAATGGCTTCGCGTGAATAGCTACCATCTTGTCCGAAAGAGAACTCACGCAGCAGGAAATAGCGCAGCACGTCCACGCCATAGGCATCCACCAGATCCGAAGGGTCGGTGACATTGCCCAGCGACTTGCTCTCTTTCTGCCCCTTGTTGAGCAGGAAACCGTGGCCGAACACCTGTTTTGGCAGCGCGATCCCGGCGCTCATCAGGAAGGCCGGCCAGTAGACCGTGTGGAACCGCACGATATCTTTGCCAATCAGGTGCAGGTCCGCCGGCCAGTACCTGGCCATTTCCTCGGTTTCGTCGGGGTAGCCAAGGCCGGTGAGGTAGTTGGTGAGCGCATCCACCCACACATACATCACGTGGCCGGGGCTATCCGGCACCGGCACGCCCCAGTCGAAGCTGGTGCGGCTGACCGAAAGATCGCGCAGGCCACCTTCGACAAAGCGCATCACCTCGTTGCGGCGGCTTTCCGGGCGGATGAACTCGGGGTTGTCATGGTAGAGCGCCAGCAACTTGTCGCCATACGCAGACAGGCGGAAGAACCATGTCTCCTCGGCCGTCCATTCAACAGCGGTGCCCTGCGGGGAAAGCTTCTCGCCGCCCTCGCCCTCGACCAGTTCGCTCTCGTCGTAATAGGCCTCGTCGCGGACCGAGTACCAGCCTTCGTAGCGGTCGAGGTAGAGGTCGCCATTGGCTTCCATCGCCTTCCAGATCGCCTGGCTGGCGCGGTAGTGCTCTTCCTCCGTGGTGCGGATGAAGCGATCATACGAGATATCAAGCTTGTCGAACAGGTCACGGAAATAGCCGGACATTTCATCCGCCAGTTCGCGCGGGGTCATCCCCAGTTCGCGCGCCTTCTGCGCCATTTTCAGTCCGTGTTCGTCAGTGCCGGTCTGGAAGCGCACGTCGCGCCCCATCTGCCGGTGGAACCGGGCAAGAACGTCAGCCGCAATCGTTTCATAGGCATGGCCGATATGCGGCTTGCCGTTGGGATAGTGAATCGCGGTTGTGAGATAGAAGGTTTCAGCCATTGGCGGGCGTCCTAGAGCCGGCGAGACGGGCGAGCAAGGTGCCGATTTCCATCACCAGCAGGCCAGGGTCGAAGTTGTAGGTCGGCGCCTGTCCGGCCAGGCGAACCAGTTCGCCATGGGTTTCCACCATGGCGGGGATCTGCGCATGGCTGACGTCATGCATCCGATCGGCCACGACGGCGCGGGCCAGCTCGATTGCAGCCAGCTGCTTCTCGCGGCTCGGGCGCTGGCCCATGGCTCCTGCCAGCTTGCCACGCAGGGCAAAATCGGGATCGCCCCGCTCTACCACCTGTCGCATCAGCGCGTGAATCTTGCCAAGGTCCAGCTCGACGAAATCGATCGCCGCACCGGGTGAGCCGCTGGCGGCGGCAATCGCTGCGGCGCGCTCCTCCGCGCTGGCCTGTGGGCTTTCACGGGCAAGGATCGCATTCATGTCGACATCCGACACGCGCGGGAAATTGAGCACCCGGCAGCGTGAGCGAATGGTCGGCAGTAGCCGCCCCATGCGGTGGGCAATCAGCAGGAAATAGGTGCCAGCGGGAGGCTCCTCGAGGCTCTTGAGCAGTGCATTGGCGGCGCTGGTTTCCATGTCGTCCGCCGGATCGATGATGATCGCGCGGCGGCTGCCAAGCGTAGGCCGCGTGGTGAGGCGGCGCTGCAATTCGCGGATCTGGTCGACCTTGATATTGCGCGCCAGCTCGAACGGCTTGCCCTCGTCACGCTTCTTCGCCTCGGTATCGTTCTTGGGAGGATGGCTGACATAGCGGATATCCGGATGCTCCCCCTGGGGCTGGGGAATGCCGACTTCCGCCACCAGTTCGCGTGCGGCAGCCACGGCGAAAGCCGATTTCCCCACGCCCCGGCGCCCAGACAGGATCCAGCCGTGGTGCATGCGCTCGCCCGCCAATGCCCGGCGCCATTCGGCCCAGGCCTCGTCATGCCCGATATAGCTCACCCGCCCTCCCCGGTGAATGGCGCCATGGCCCGCATCACGCGCTCATGCACGTCGTGAGGAGAGCCGCTGGCATCAACCAGCACGAAGCGTTCGGGATCAATCGCGGCAAGGCGGCGAAAGTGCTCGGCCACGCGGGCGTGATAGCTGGCCGGCTTGCCACCGATGCGGTCGGAATTGTCACCGTCGCGCTCATGCAGGCGCTGGGCGATTGCTTCAGTAGGAGCCTGCAACAGGAAGGTAACATCGGGCATCAGCGCGTTCGAGCCCAGCGTGTGCAGCGACAGAATGGCATCGTCGGACCACTGCCCTCCCCCGGCCTGGTAGGCCCGCGAAGAATCGACGAAACGGTCGCACACCACCCACGCGCCGTGATCGAGCGCAGGGCGGATCAGGTTGGCCACGTGGTCGGACCGGGCAGCGGCAAACAGCAGCGCCTCGGCGCGCGTGTCCCAGTCGAAGCGGGTATCCAGCAGCAGGTCGCGGATCGCTTCGGCCCCCGGGGTGCCGCCTGGTTCACGCGTTTGCACCACGTCGAGCCCGCGCCCCTTCAGCGCATCGACCAGCATGTGCGTCTGCGTCGACTTGCCGACGCCTTCGCCGCCTTCGAATGTAATGAAGCGTCCCCGCGTCATGCCAGCCATTTCCTCCATGCATTGACGATGCGCTGGAAGGCATTGGCCTCGGGCACCGATTCCGCTGCCTCCAGCGGCACTTCAAGCGCCACTTCGCCAGCCACACTGAGCCGCAGGCGCGCGATCGGGTCGCCCACCACGATAGGTGCCTGCACCGGGCCGCGATAGACCACTTCCATTGTCCAGCGTGCATCGTCCTGCCCGCGGGGCAAGGCTGCCACGACGGCTTCGTGCGTGCGCAGGGCCACGCTGGCGCTGGCGCCGTTCTGGACCTGTGCCCGGCCCAGTTCGGTGCGGGCGGGCACGATCCGCTGCTGTTCGAAGGCGTCAAAGCCCCATTCCAGCAAGGCGCGCGAGGTATCATCGCGCATATCGCTGTCGGGCGCGCCCGCCAGCACCATCACCAGCCGCCGCCCATCGCGCTCTGCAGAGCCGAGAAAGGTAAACCCGGCTTCGCGTGTGTAGCCGGTCTTCATGCCGTCAGCGCCCGCCACCCGGCCGGTGACGGGATCGTGGTTGTCCTGCGCGATATCGCGCCAGCGCAGGCCGCGATGGCCGAAATAGCGCGCATAGAGAGCTGGATAGTCCTGGGTTATCGCTTCACCCAGCAGCGCCAGGTCATGCGCGGAGGTATAGGTCTGCCCGCCGTCGGGATAGCCGTTGGCAGAACCGAAATGGGTATCGCGCATGCCCAGCTCAGCGGCATTTGCGTTCATCAGCGCCAGCCAGTTCTCCAGCGAGCCGGTGGCGGCCATGGCCAGCGCAACGCTGGCATCATTCCCCGATACCGTGGTGATCCCTAGCAATAGCTGGCCCACGGTGGGCTGTTCGCCCGCGCGCAGGAACATGTTGGAGCCTTCACCGTACCATTCGTCTTCCAGTTCCTGCGAATATTCGAATCGCATTTCCGGGCGCAACTCGCCCTCTTCGATTAGCTTGAAGGCGGTGTAGGCGGTCATCACCTTGGTCACCGATGCTGGTACGAAGCGCCGGTTCTCCTCGCGCGCATAGAGTGTCTGGCCGGTGGAAAGGTCCACCAGCAAGACGACGGGAATGTCCTGAGGTACAGGTGCGGGGGTGGTGGCAGGCGCAGGCGGGCTGGCAGCAAGGCACAGCGCTGCCAATGCTAGGGCCAGGGCTTTCCTCTGCTGCACGCGTTCTCCACCGCTCGGCTGCGGCGGAGATCGAAGGCTCAGCCGCTGGTCAGGATTCGGGCATCGCTATAGCCTGCGCGCCGGACATTGGCGAGCGAGGCCTCGGCTTCTCCACGAGTGGCGAAAGGGCCGGTGCGCACGCGGTAATAGTTGCCTGACTGGCTGACTTCCCCGCCCAGCGCATTGGCTGCCCGCCGCGCGTTGTCCGGGTTGGCGAAGGCGGCGGCCTGCACCACAAAGCCGTTTTCGACGGGCTGCGGGGCGTCTGCTACCGCCTCAGCTTCGGCTGTCTCATCCAATTCTGCAACGTCAGCGGGCGCTTCGGGCACGACTGCCGCAGTATCGATCACCTCCGCGACTTCGACCGGCATTTCGCTTTCGAAGGCGGCGACGAAGTTCTCCTCGACCGGTGCCTCGGAGACAAGGTCAGGCGCTGGCATGGCGGTCAACGCTTGTTCGGGAACTGCCTGTTCCGCTGCAACTTCGGCAACCGTTTCGCCAATGAGTGCTGCCGGTGCGGGAGCGAGAGCGCCAACGGCAAGCCCGCCTTCACCGGCTGGCGCATCCCCAGGCAGCGATTGCTGCGTCGCTGGCATAGCCGTCGAGGCGGCGACCTCGACGGTCTCGATCGCCTGCGGGCGCGGCACATTCGTGGCCAGTGAGGCAGAGCCGCTTTCGGGTAGGCGACGCCGTAGCACGGTCAGCAGCGAGCTCGGCGTATCCATGCGCAAGGGGGCCGCATCGCTGCGTCGCAGCATCACCCGTTGTTCTTCCGGTGGGTTCACGCGGCGCACGCGCACTGGCGTTTCCATGTTGCCGCCTAGTTGCGCCATGGCGGCCGGCGACAGCGCTAGCAGGTGATTGCTGTCCATCGGGCCGCGCCGCTCCAGTCGCACCAGCACCGTACGCCCGGTTTCCAGCGAGGTCACTTCGGCGTAGCTCGGCACCGGCAGCGTATGGTGCGCGCCAGTATAGCCCATGGTTTCCGGATCAAGCGTGAGATAGCCCACTTCGTCATAGTTCAGCACGTCTGCAGGCGCATATCGCGTGCCTGCCACCTCGTAGGGGTCACCTACCAGGATCGGATAGTCTGCTTGCGGGCCATTGGCGGGCAGAGCCGGGACGGATGCAATATCCGCCCTGCCCGTGGGCCCGCAGGCAGCGAGGCCAGTGGCAAAGAAAATGGTTACCAGCGCACGCGCATGGAACCTGGTCTTGGGGCTATCTACTGATCTCATCTGCAAGCAATCCCACACTCATCGCGTAGTAATTCGAGCAGTTATATTCGAGGATAACCCTATAATTCTGGGTTAAGAGGTAGCCGGGTTCTGCCGGACCATCAGGTTCGAACAGCGATGCCATCACGTCATCGCCGATGGGTGCGCGCGGTTCAATCCCCCGCTCGCGCCATTCACGCACGGTCATCCAGCGGCTGTGGCGTTCGTGCACGCGCGGGCAAATGGGCGAATCCACGCGATTTTCGATACCCCTGCGATCCGCCGAGTTGGGCACATAGGCGCGGACCGCCCACGGCTCTCCCGGACGCCAGCCGGCATCGCGGAAGTAGTTGGCGATCGAGTGCAGGGTATCGATATCGGAATTCCAGATATCGCGATCCCCATCCCCATCGCCATCCACTGCAAGGCGCAGGTACACGCTGGGCAGGAACTGGCCGTTACCGAAGGCCCCGGCCCAACTGCCCACCAGTTGCGAACGCGGCACGCCCTGATCGACCATCTTCAGTACGTCGATAAGTTCGCGCTCGAAGAGGTCGCGGCGACGACCTTCCCAGGCCAGAGTGGCAAGCGAGCGTGGCAGGTCGAAACTGCCCATCACCGCGCCATAGGCGGTCTCGTGCCCCCAGATGGCCACGATGATCTCTGCCGGAACGCCATATTCACGCTCGACCTCGGCAGCGATGGGACGCACTTCGCCCAGTTTACGAATGCCGCCATTGATGCGCGCGGGTGTGTTGTGGCGGCGTAGGTAGCTCGACATCCAGGCAAAGCCGGTCGCGGGATTGACGGAGCCGCCGGAGGAGACGTTCTGCGTGTCGAGCGCAATCACCCGGTCATTCGGCGTCAGGCCGGTGAACACCGAGTCAATCGTTGCCTGGCTCACCCCTTCCGCGCGGGCGTGCTGGGCCACAGTGGCGAGGTATTCGTCGAACGGCTCTTCCTGCGCGGCGACAGGGCCTGTGAAGAGGATTGTGGCGGCGGCGAGAGCGCCGATGCGGCGCAAGGTCTTGAACGTCATGTAGCAATGCTAGAGCACCGCATCACACGATGGAATCCCCCAAATGTTCATTGCGACGAACCGATGTTCGTGCGCGCCTATTCGTCGAGCGGTGCGTAGGCAGGCTGCATGTCGGGATTGGCCTCCAGCATCTCTGCAAAGGGACGGAAGCCGCAGTTCTCTTCCTCGCAATAGGTCACCGTGTGGATGTAGCGGATCGTGCCGTTTTCCACGCGGAAGGTGTGGCTGTCGGGCCTGGCGTTCTCGCCGAATTCGAGGAATACGTTGACCGCGCCCTTCACCGGATCGACGATATAGCGGCGGTTCTTCAGCTCCACGCCTTCGGGAACCCCCACGTTGCAGCTATCTGTCGGCTCTCCGCGTCCGGTGTAGACGCCGCCTTCCAGCCGTGCGCAAGGCGTGCCCCAGGGCACCTCGACCGTGGGATCGTTGAACAAGTCGAGATAGGCATCGGCCGCAGCGATCAGTTCCTCGCGGGTGGCGCGTTCGCCTTCGGGGATAATACCCCAGTCTTCGCGCCGGGCATATTCGTAGGTCGCCTGGGCATCGAACAGCCAGTCGCCCTCGTCTGTCACGATATTGTCGAACGGACCGACGCCGAAAAAGCCGTTGCTGATCTGCGTGGCAGTGACCAGCGGGCGCTCCTCGTCCAGCATCACGGCCTCGACATAGACCTGGCATGTGGTGGTATCCAGCAGTGCCAGGTGCCAGTTCACCTCGCGCGGGGGCGACAGGAAGCCGCCCAGCGATCCGCGCATGAAGTTCTCGTTGTATTCCACCCATTCGCCCAGCTGCATGGTCATCATGGTGCCCTGCTCGATGGCTTCCACCCAGTCACCGGCAATGCCCTGCAGCATGTCGCGGTCGCAGGCGCCCTGCGCCTTTGCAGGAGTAGCGATGGCAAGAGCGGTGGTGGCAGCAAGAACGGCGCAAAGATTGCGGGTCATGTCTAGCGATCCTCTCGAACGGTTTCGCCGGTTGCTCCGGCAAATTGACTTCATCCAATTCCTAGCGCGGCCTTTTCGACCTGTCACCTAGCTGTGTAGCCGATTGGGTGGTGACAAGCGAAGTTCTTGCCGTTAGCCAGCGCCTGCTCTTGCGGACAGGTGGCAGAGCGGTTGAATGCACTGGTCTTGAAAACCAGCAAGGGTGCAAGCCCTTCGTGGGTTCGAATCCCACCCTGTCCGCCATTTCTCCCTAGATATGCAGCGCCCGGCCATAGGCGGCCAGCACGCTTTCGTGCATCGATTCCGAGATCGTCGGATGCGGGAACACGGTCTGCATCAGTTCGGCCTCGGTCGTCTCCAGCGTCTTGCCCACGACATAGCCCTGGATCATCTCGGTTACTTCCGCGCCGATCATGTGCGCGCCCAGCAGTTCGCCGGTCTTGGCGTCGAACACGGTCTTGGTGAAGCCCTCTGCCTCTCCCAGCGCGATGGCCTTGCCGTTGCCGATGAAGGGAAACATGCCGACCTTCACCTCGTAACCGGCTTCCTTCGCCTTTGCCTCGGTCAGGCCGACCGACGCGATCTGCGGGTGGCAATAGGTGCAGCCGGGGATGGCATCGCGGTTCAGCGGGTGCGGATGCACGTCCCTGTTGCCCAGTTCCTGCGCGATGGCTTCGGCGGTGGTCACGCCCTCATGACTGGCCTTGTGCGCCAGCCACGGCCCCGGTGTGCAATCGCCGATGGCCCACAGGCCCTTGCTCTTGGTCCGGCCATAGCGATCGATCTGAATGAAGCCGCGATCCATGTCTGCCAGCTTCTCGATACCGATATTCTCGGTGTTGGGCTGAATACCGATGGCGACGATGCAGTGCGTGAATTCCTGCGTGGCGGCCTTGCCATCCTTCGCCTTGATCTTGGCCGAAACACCTTTTCCGGTGGCTTTCAGCTCTTCCACGCCTGCGCCGGTCATGATGGTCATGCCCTGCTTTGTCAGTGCCTTTTCGAGGAACATGGAGACGTCCTTGTCCTCCACCGGCACGATCCGGTCGAGCATTTCGACCACGGTCACGTCAGCGCCCATGCCGTTGTAGAAGCTGGCGAATTCGATGCCGATTGCGCCGCTTCCGATCACCAGCAGCTTCTTTGGCATTTCGGGCGGCGTCATGGCAGTGCGGTAAGTCCAGATGTGCTTGCCATCTGCCGGGGCAAACGGCAGGTCGCGCGCGCGGGCACCAGTGGCGACGATCACGTGTTTGGCCGTGAGCTTTTCCTCACCCTTTTCGCCCTTCACGGTCAGCGAAGTGGGGCCTGTCAGCGTGCCTTCGCCCATGTGTACGGTGATCTTGTTCTTCTTCATCAGGTGCGTCACGCCCTGGTTGAGCTGCTTGGCGACGCCGCGGCTGCGCTTCACGACAGCCTCCAGATCCGCTTCAATCGCGCCCGCGATCTTTAGCCCATAATCCTTGGCGTGCTGTGCATAGTGCAGGATTTCGGCTGAGCGCAGCAGCGCCTTGGTGGGGATGCAGCCCCAGTTGAGGCAGATGCCGCCAAGGTTCTCGCGCTCCACAATGGCGGTTTTCAGGCCCAGCTGCGCGCAGCGAATGGCGGCAACATAGCCGCCGGGGCCGGAACCGAGAACGATGACGTCGTAGGAATTGCTCATGATCTATCCTGCAAGCAAACTGGAGAAACGGATGGATTTTGTAGACGAGATGCGTCGCATCAGCCCTCGCTTTGCGGGGCAGCGCAAGCGTCGCTGCCGGGCCTAGTGGTGAGGATCGAGGCGACGAAGGCATCGGCCTCCCGCGCGGCAGCCTCGGCAGCTGCCTGTTGGTAGAGGAAAATGCCGCCGTTGTATTCGACAGGTTCCCGCAGCGAGGGAATGTCGAAGCCATGCTCGGCATCAGCATAGCGGTGGACGGTGAAATTTTCTGCCGGTCCTGCCGTTGCAAGGAAAGCGTCAAGCGCTTCGGTGGTCGTCAGGTCGTCGCTCTCGCCCTGCAACACCAGAACCGGCACCTGCGCTTCAAAGGGATCGGGCTGGCCCAGCACCAGCGGGTAGTACCCGATAGCGCCGGCCAGATTGGCGGGCGGATTGGTGGCCAGCGTGGTCGCGCCTGCGCCGCCCATGGAATAGCCGACCACGAAGCCGGGGCAGTCCAGATCCAGCCAGCCGTTGCGCTCCGCCGCTGCCAAAGCGTCCTCCACCACGGCAGCTTCCATCGGCCCGGGCGCGCCTTCGGTGTCGATACCCAAAAGGGGCGCGGCGGCCTGGTAATGCACCACGAGGGCATCGAGCCCCTGCGCATTCCAGTGACGGGCCACGTCGAAGTAGAACTCGGTATCCCCGAACACTTCGATCCCGCCGCCGCCGGGCAGGATCAAGATCCACGGATTGGGACCGACATGGTTTTCGGCGCTGGACGGATAGTAATGTTCTTCGGCGCTGGTTTCGGCCATTTCGACCTCCTCTTCGACCGCCGGGGAGCAGGCTGGCAACATGCCCAGTGCGACAAGCATCGCAAGGCGGCGCATTATGCAGCCCCTCCTTCTACCGCGCGCGGCTTGCCAGCATCGTCCACTGCCACGAAGGTGAAGGTGGCCTTTGTTACCATCTCCTCGTCCTCCGAATGGCGATGCCGTCGCCAGGCTTCCGTCTCGATGGCTATGCTGGTGCGGCCCACGCGGGTGATTGCGGCATAGATCGAAACCTCGTCGCCCACTTTCACCGGGCGCAGGAACTCCACCGCGTCGATGGCGATGGTGACCGCCCTGCCCTTGGCCCGCCGCGCAGCGACAAGGCCCGCGCCGGAATCCATCAGGCTCATCAGCCAGCCGCCGAAGATATCGCCATAGGCATTGGCATCGGCGGGCATCGCGGTGACGCGGATGGCGGGGTTGCGAGCCATTCGGTCGTTCCGTTAGGCCACCAGCCCCAACGGCGCCTCGCACAGTTCCTTGAACACCTTCATCAACTGGGCCCCGTCCGCGCCGTCGATGGCGCGGTGGTCGAAGCTGCCCGTGGCGCACATCACCGTGGCGATCTGCAGGCTGTCGTCGACGACATAGGGGCGCTTCTCGCCCGCACCGATGGCCATGATCATGCCCTGTGGCGGGTTGATGACGGCTTCGAACTGCTTGATGCCGAACATGCCCATGTTGGAAAGGCTGGCCGTGCCGCCCTGGTATTCTTCCGGTGCTAGCTTGCCGTCCTTGGCGCGGGTGGCGAGGTCCTTCATCTCGGTGCTGATCTTGCTCATCGCCTTGCTGCCCGCATCGGTGACGATGGGAGTGATCAGGCCGTTGGGGATCGACACGGCGACCGAGATATCGGCGCGCTTGAATTTCAGCATGGAATCGCCGGCAAACTGCACGTTGCACTCGGGCACCTGCTCCAGCGACTTGGCCAGCGCCTTGATCAGCATGTCGTTCACCGACAGCTTCACGCCCTGCGGCTCCAGCGCGGCATTCAGTTCGCTGCGCAGCTTCAGCAGCGCATCGAGGCGGATATCCACCGTTAGGTAGATATGCGGCACCTGCTGCTTCGATTCGGTCAGGCGGCGCGCGATGGTCTTGCGCATACCGGACAGCTTCTCGACCTCGTGCGGAATACCGAAATCCTGCGCTTCGGCAGGTGCGGCGGCAGGTGCAGGCGTGGGCGCCGGTGTGCTGGTGGCAGGCGCAGCGGCGGCAGCACCGGGCTGCGCAGCTTCAACGTCGGCCTTCACGATCCGGCCATTGGGTCCAGAGCCCTTGATCTGCGAGAGGTCCAGCCCCTTCTGCTCGGCAATGCGGCGCGCCAGCGGTGAAGCAATGATGCGGTCTCCCGAAGCTGCAGGTGCAGCGGCAGGAGCGGTGGCCGGACTGGGCGATTGAGCTGGTGCGGGCGAAGCTTCAGCAGGCTTCTCATCACTGCCCGAAGGGATCGCCACGGGCGCGGCATCAGCGCCGCCAGCGGGCGCAACTTCGCCCACATCCTCGCCATCCTCGGCCAGCGTGGCGATCACGGTGCCAACCTTCACGCCCTCGGTGCCCTCTTCCACCTGGATATGGGCAATCGTGCCTTCGTCGACTGCTTCGAATTCCATCGTCGCCTTGTCGGTCTCGATCTCGGCCATGATGTCTCCAGAGGACACCTTGTCCCCCACCTTCACCAGCCATTTGGCTAGGGTGCCTTCCTCCATGGTCGGCGAAAGGGCGGGCATCTTGATGGCAATCGGCATAAAGGCGCTTGGCTCCCTGAAAGCATGTCGTCGCGTGCCCGTGCTCTCTGGCCAATTTGGGCGCGCGGGGCAAGGTATCTTGCGGAATTCAAGGTTTCGAACGATACCATGCCCGACGGAGGACGAAACATGCGGGTCTATCTCTCGATCGTCGACGAAACCGAGGAAGCGCGAGTCGCCTTGCGCTTTGCCGCGCGACGTGCCGCCAAGACGAGCGGCATCGTGCATCTGCTGGCGCTGGTGCCGCGCCAGTCTTTCAACGCCTTTGGCGGTATCCAGGCGACCATCGAGGAAGAGGCGCGCGACCGGGCCGAGGTACTTGCCAATTCGGCAGCGGGTGAATTGATGTACGAATCCGGCAAGATGCCGCAGATCGCCGTGCGCGTGGGTGATGCCAAGGCGGTGGTGTCGCAATATCTTGCAGAGCATCCGGAAGTGGCCGCCCTGGTGCTGGGAACCGCCGCTGAAGGCCCGCCGGGGCCGCTGGTGTCGCACTTCTCCACCCAGATCGGCAGCCTGCGTTGCCCGCTAATCATCGTGCCGGGGCATTTGAGCCCCGAGGACATCGACAAGCTGAGCTAGGAAAGGGAAGCTAGCGCTTCTTGCGCCCCTGATGGCGGATATTGCCCGGCCTGCCGCGCTTGCCCACCACGTGTTTGCCCTGGCGATCCTTGCGCGGCTTCTTTTCCGGACGTCGTCCGCGTGGTTCCACCCGCTGCGCGCCGCCGCCTTCGGGCAGTTCGAACTTCAGCGCGCCGGTTAGCGGATTGGCCTCGCCCAGCCGCAGCTCCAGCACGTCACCCACGGTGTAGCTCTTGCCGCTGTCTTCGCCGATCAGCGCATGTGCGCCTTCGTCATGGCGGAAATATTCGCGGCCCAGTGTGGAAATCGGTACCAGCCCGTCTCCGCCCAGCCCGACGATGGTGGCGAAGAAGCCGAATTTCTGCACCCCGGTTATGCGGGTGGTGAACACATCGCCCACGCGCGCGGACAACCATGCGGCGACGTAGCGGTCGATCGTGTCGCGCTCGGCCTCCATCGCGCGGCGCTCGGTCACGCTGATGGCATCGGTGATCTTGTTGAGGTTCTCCCGGTCACGTTGGCACAGGCCGGAATGGGCGGGAATCGTGTTGCCCGCCGGTTTGGGCTGTTCGAGATGGTAGGAATCCACCAGCGCGCGGTGCACCAGCAGGTCGGCATAGCGACGGATGGGCGAGGTGAAGTGCGCATAGCTGCCCAACGCCAGACCAAAGTGTCCGACGTTGCTCGGGCCGTAGTAGGCTTGCGTCTGGCTGCGCAGCACGGCTTCCATTACCAGCGCCTTTTCGCTGTCGTCGGCCACGTCCTTGATCATCCGGTTGAACAGGCCGGGCGTGATTACCTGCCCCAGCGCCAGGTTCTTGCCCAGCGAATCGAAATATTCGCGCAGGGCGATCAGCTTTTCGCGCGTGGGCGGTTCGTGGATGCGGTAGACGACCGGGCTGGCCTTGCTTTCCAGCGCCTTTGCCGCCGCGACGTTGGCCGCGATCATGAAATCCTCCACCACGCGGTGGGCATCCAGCCGTTCGCGCACGGCGATTTCCTTGATCCTACCCTGCTCGTCCAGCACCACGCGCCGTTCGGGCAGGTCGAGATCGAGCGGATCGCGGGCGTCGCGGGCGGAGGACAGCAGCTTCCACGCACCCCAGAGGTTCTGGAGGTTTTCGGCAGCGGTTTCGTCGACGATCCGCGCCTGCGCATCCTCGTAGGCGATGACCTCGGCAATGCGCACCAGCGCGCGAGTAAAGCGCCAGCTGTTGATCCGCCCTTCGGCATCGATGTGCAGATGGCAGGCCATGGCCGCGCGGTCCTCGCCTTCGCGCAGGGAACATACATCGGCGGACAGCACCTCGGGCAGCATCGGCACGACCCGATCGGGGAAATAGACCGAGTTACCGCGCTTGCGCGCTTCCTTGTCCAGCTTGCTGTCCGGTCGCACGTAGAACGAGACATCGGCAATCGCGACCACGGCCCTGTAGCCTCCCTCGCCATCCGGTTCGGCCCAGATCGCATCGTCATGGTCGCGCGCGTCGGTGGGGTCGATGGCAACAATCGGCAGGTTGCGCAGGTCTTCCCGCTTGTCCTCGCTCAAAGGCAGCTTTGCCGCCTTCTCTGCCTCGCTCAGCACCTCTTGCGGGAACCTGTGCGGAATGCCGTACTTGTGGATGGCGATCAGGCTGTAGCTGCGCGGAGCCAGCGGATCGCCGAGCACTTCGGTGACTTTCACGCTGGAATTGCGTCCGCGTCCGGCGGGTTCGGCCAGCACCAGCTGCCCTTCTTCCGCCTGCCCCACGTCGGATACCGGCGAAGAGGAGCGGATGCGCTTGTCCACCGGGGCCAGCCACGCCTTGCCGCCGCCGTCGATCTCGATCACGCCGAGCATCTGCTCTTCGCGGGTGGCGAGCTTCTTCATCGGGTGGGCGAGCCAGCTCTTTCCCGCCTCTTCCGTGCGGGCAAGGATACGGTCGCCCGTGCGCAGCGCGGGCTGCTTCTTCTTCTCGATAACGCGCAGGCGCGGCGGCGCGCTGCCGTCGTCGGGGTCCCAGCTCTCGGGAATGGCAATCGGCTCGCCATCGTCGATCTCGACAATGCGCAGCACCGTCACCTTGGGCACGCCGCCCATGCGGTGATAGGCGCTCTTGCGGCCGTCGATCAGGCCTTCCTCGGCCATGTCCTTCAGCAGCGCTTTTAGCGCGATCTTTTCCTGACCCTTGAGGCGGAAATGCTTGGCGATCTCGCGCTTGCCGACAGTGCTGTCGGAACTACGGATGAAGTCCATTACCTGCTCCTTGCTGGGCAGGCCGATGAACTTGCGGGTATTGGGGCGTTTGGTCATCTGCCCCGCCATATGGGGGCGCTAGTCCGCGCTGTCGACTGGCAGCGGATAGAATTGTCCACCCGGCACTGCGCTGGAGACAGGACTTTCCGCTCCGTCAGCCGCCACTGCGCTGACACCGAAGATCCAGTCGTCCCCGCGATCGGGTGCAAGCACGATGGAATTGAGGTGTGCTGCAGGGTCTGCGCGCAAGGTCTGGCGCAGGTGCCAGTCGCGCTCGTCGGTGCGGCGGCGCCACACATTGTAGCGCACTGCGCCCGCCACCGGCTCCCACTCCAGCAGCACGTCAGGCCGCACGATGCCGTCGCTCTGCACCACGGGCGGCATTGGGGTCCGCGCCAACGCGTCTGCGGCGCGCACGTTCAGGCGAGTGACGTCGGCCAGGAAGTCGAAATCCATCTCATCCACCGTGTCGCCATAGGTCACGCCGTCTTCCACGCGCAGGTCCTGGTGCTGGTGTTCATAATCCTCGATGGCAACGGAGAAGCGGATCGCCGGATAGCCGCGGTCGAGGAAGGGCAGGTGATCCCCGCCACGCCCCATGCGGTCGCTGCGCCAGGTCTGGCGCACGTCGAGGCCGGTGGGGTCGCTGTCGGCCAGCTGGTCCAGCCAGCGCGAGAGATTGCGGCTGGGGCTGTCATTGCCGCCGCCCATGCTGCGCATTTGCGCGCGGGTCTGCTCGTCGGCATCGGCGCGCACGCCTTCGGAAAAGACACGCACATGTTCAGCATCGCAGACACCATCGGAGCCGCACGAGCCGCCAACCACGTCGTTGTTGAGTACGGCTTTTACCGTCCAGCCCTGCTCGGTGGCATAGTCGGCCAGCAGGTTGCCGCCGTACAGGCCCTGTTCCTCACCCATCAGCAAGGCATAGACGATGGTGGTGGGATACTGCCGCTGGCTGAGCGCACGTGCCGCTTCCAGCACCAGCGCGCTGCCGCTGGCATTGTCATTGGCGCCGGGGGCGTCGCTTGCCGCGTCCATCACATCGGACACGCGGCTGTCGATATGGCCCTGGATGATGACGACCTCGTTCGGGCGCTCGCTGCCGCGCTGGATGGCGATGGCGTTGCGGATCAGCACCGGTTCGGGAATGCGCCGCCCACTCATTTCGCGCTGGACAAAGCTGACATCCAGGCAGCCGCTGCAGGCCGCACTGGCGTCCTCGAACTCGGCCCGGCCCCAGTTGAGGGCCGCACCGATGCCGCGTTGCGGATCGTCCAGGCTGGAAAGCGTGTGGCGCGTGCCGAAGGAAACCATGGTCTCGACATCAGCTTGCAGCCGTTCGGCAGAAACGGTGGCGGCGGGGTCGCCCTGCTGGTCGTGAGCGAGGGCAGGAGCGGCAAAGGCGGCAAGCGCGGCCACCGGCAGGATCAGGTTATGCATGCGGGCGTGGATCGCCCATTGGGCAGCGCTTGGCAAGGTGCCTAAAGTTCGCGTGGCGGCTCGCCATAGCGGTTCGGGCCTTCCTGTGACTTGAGCACACCGAAACCGATCACGATAAGATAGCCAATCCAGCTTATGTAACTGGCTGGATTGCTGGTCATTTCAGCCTGCATCGCCTGCATTTCCGCCGGGTTGGAAACGCTGGCCATCATGCGCTGCACTTCGTCCAGTTGGCTGAATGAGTAATAGATCGCCGCGGCCTGGGTAATGATGGGGATGGCCGCCCAATAGCCCGCGAAACCGGCATCATGCAGGCGCCGCACGAAGGCGGCCACGAACAGCACCGCCGTGATTAGGTAAGCCCCGGCAGAAACCCAGACGGTGGTGCCGACCCATTCCGCCGTACTGGCCATGATCAGGCCTTCCAAGTTCTGGGGGTCGGCGCCCTTCTGCACGGCATCGACGGTGGTATTGAACACCGAAACGATAAGCGGAACAGAGGTCAGGATCCCTACCACAAACTGGAAGATCACCAGAGCCAGCACATAGTACCAGAAGGTCTGCCGCGCATCGCGCCCGTCGAAATCCGCCAGATGCGAAAGGCAGTACTTCGTTTCCTTGATCATGGGCTCCCCCTCCCGCTGTATTATGCCAGCTCAATAGGCGCGTGCGACGTAGACCCTTTCCACTGCCGGTTCGCCGGTGAAGATGCAGGTGCCATCGGCCGGTGCGGCGCCGATTGGCACGTTGCGCAGGGTGAGACGCAACTCTTTCAACTGTTCTACAACTTTTTCAAGAGCTTCGCCCGTCGGCTTTGCCCACTGCACTTCTACCCAGCCGGGATACTTCTGGTCGCGCGCGAAATGGGCGGCCAGCGTGTCGACATCGCTAACGTCGCGGCGGATATTGGCCTCGCGCCGCTTGCGTGCTTCCTCGAAAAGGTCCTTCTGTATCCCTTCGAGCGTAGCGGAAATGGTCTCGGCCACTTCGGCGCTGCCCGGATTTTCGAAGGCAGGCTTGCCGGTTTCCATGTTCCACAGGGCATTGCGCTTCAGCAGGCTGACGACGCCGTTTTCCATGTCGCGCGGTCCGACTTCGATGATGACCGGGGCGCCCTTGCGCACCCAGTCCCAGCGTTTTGCCGCAGCCTTGCCGGGGCGGGTGTCGTGCATCACGCGCACGGGTTCACCCAGTGCGGTCTGTCCGGCGATGGCGGCGCGCAGGTCCTCACAATAGGCGAGCAGGGCTTCGTCCTCGGCACGCTCGCGCAGCATCGGCAGGATCACCACCTGGAAAGGCGCCAGCGCGGGCGGCACGCGCAACCCGTCGTCATCGCCATGCGTCATGATCAGGCCACCCACCATGCGCGTGGACATGCCCCAGCTGACTGTGTGGCACAGCGTTTCGCGGCCTTCCTGGTTCTGGTAACGGATATTCGCGGCATGGGCGAAATTGGTGCCAAGGTAATGGCTGGTGCCAGCCTGCAGCGCCTTGCCGTCCTGCATCATGGCCTCGATCGACCACGTCTCGACAGCGCCGGGGAAGCGCTCGTTCTCCGGCTTTTCGCCCGCGATCACCGGCAGGGCCGCGTCTTCCTCGGCAAAGGCGCGGTACATCTCCAGCGCCATCATCGTCTCGTCCCTGGCCTCTTCGGCACTGGCGTGGGCGGAATGGCCTTCCTGCCACAGGAACTCGCTGGTGCGCAGGAACATGCGGGTGCGCATTTCCCAGCGCACCACGTTGGCCCACTGGTTCAGGCGTAGCGGCAAGTCGCGCCAGGACTGGATCCAGCGGCTCATGGCATCGCCGATGATCGTTTCGGACGTGGGGCGCACCACCAGCGGTTCTTCCAGCTTTGCCTCGGGATCGGGGATCAGCCCCCCTTCCCCGTCGGCAATCAGGCGGTGATGGGTGACGACGGCCATTTCCTTGGCAAAGCCATCGACATGCTCGGCCTCGCGCTCGAAATTCCGCAAGGGGATGAACAGCGGGAAATAGGCATTCTGTACACCGGCGGCCTTGATCCGGTCGTCCAGCAGGCGCTGCATGCGTTCCCAGATGCCATAACCCCACGGCTTGATGACCATGCAACCGCGCACGCCCGATTCCTCGGCCATGTCGGCAGCGGCAATGACTTCCTGGTACCAGGCGGCGAAATCGTCTTCGCGCTTGATGGTGAGAGCGTGGCGAATGGCAGGCATGGGCGAATCCCGATAGTGCAGATCGATACGAAAATCCCCATGACGCCGCGCGGGCGGCATGTCGAGACTTGCGTGGATGGATTGCGCAGTGTGGGCTTACTTGCCGAGTTCGTTCAGTTTGCGCTGCATTTCGGCCATCTGTGACTTGAGCGCGTCGATATCCTCGGTCTTGGCGGCTGACTTTTCCGCCGCCGCAGGCGGGGTGGCGGCGCCCGGGATGAAGGCACCGGCGGCAGCCTGGAACATGGCCATGTTCTGTTCGGCCATCTTGGTCAGCGCATCGGCGCCCATGCTGCTCTTGAAGGCTTCCTGCAGCTTGGCCTGGTTCGACTGGAAGTTCTCCATCGTGGCTTCAAGGTAGGGCGGCATCATCGCCTGCATCGAATTGCCGTACATGGAGATGAGCTGGCGCAGGAAGCTGACCGGCAGCATGTGTTCGCCATTGGCTTCTTCTTCCATGATGATCTGCGTCAGGATGGCATGAGTAATGTCGTTGCCCGTCTTGGCATCGAGTACCTGGAATTCCACGCCCGTGCGCACCATCCGCGCAAGGTCGTCGAGCGTGATGTAGCTTGACGACTGCGTGTTGTAGAGCCGCCGGTTGGCGTACTTCTTGATGATGATGGGTTCACCGTCGGCAGTGGGCTTTGCGGCCATGATGCGTTTTCCTGCGCTCTTGTTTCTTTCTCCTTAGCACTCGCAACATGAAATTGGCAATCAATCCTCTTGCACGAGCCTTTCAAATCGCCGCCCAAGCACGGTCAGCAGCTCATATTGGGACAGTCCGGATACTTCAGCAGCCTGCGGCAAATCATAGGAAAGGCTGCAAAATTCACCTTCCCGGAGATTCGAGGCGGTACAATCTACGATTACCATGTCCATCGACACGCGACCGATGATAGGCAACCGATGCCCGTCATGCTGCAATGCACCGCCAGCACCCCAGCTGCGCAGGATTCCATCTGCATAACCTATTGAGATCGTGGCCGCCCGCGTGGGTCGCTTCGCTTGCCAGGTGGCGTTGTAGCCGACCAGGTCGCCAGCCGACAGTTCCCTTACTTGCAGGACGGCAGCCTCCACCTGAACCACAGGGCCTATGTGTCCCGCCAGTTCGCTGCGGGGGATACCCCCGTAAAGCGCCAGCCCAGGTCGCGTGCAGTCGAAATGATAGTCTGCACCCAGCGCAATACCCGCGCTGTTGGCTAGGCTGAGCCGTTGCGCAGGCACTTGCTCCGCAGCCTCGCGGAAGATCGCCAGCTGCTGTTCGTTCTGCGGGCTGTCCTCGTCTGCCGAGGCGAGGTGCGACATCAGCGTGTCGATCTTCAGTTGCCCGATCGCCGGATCGCCCAGCCGCTGTGGCTCCATCCCCAGCCGGTTTATGCCGCTGTCCACCATCAGGTGGCAGCCGCCTCCTCCGCTCGCCAGCCAGACCTGCGCCTGGCGCACGGAATTGATCACCGGCAAGGCTCCGGTCGCCTGCGCAAAGGCCGCTTCGCGCGCATTGGCAACGCCATGCAGCACGGCGATGGACTTACCCGGCACATGCGCCAGAACATCGGGCACTTCGCTCCAGTGCGCGACGAAGAATTGCCGCGCACCTGCCCGCAGCAGCGGTGGCATGACATTCTCTATGCCAAGGCCATAGCCATCGGCCTTTACCGCAGCGCCGGCCTGCGCCGCGCCGGAAAGACGATCCATTGCCCTCCAGTTCGCGGCAAGTGCCTCGCCATCGATCCGCAGGCGCAGGCCGGCAGGCGGAAGCTCAGGCGTGATCATCTTCGAAATCGCGCGGTGGACCGCTCTTCAGTCCCCACCAGGCCACCAGGGCGCCAAAGGCGACAACGGCCCATGTGTACCACAGGCCGGCATAGACATCGCCCGTGCGCGCGACGATGTAGCTGGCAATCAACGGCAGGAACCCGCCAAGGTATCCCGCGCCGATGTGGTAGGGGATGGACAGCGAGGAATAGCGGATTTGCGGCGGAAACATTTCCGCCAGCAGCGCCGCGACCGAACCATAGGTCAGCGCCGAGAGCACGCCGAAACCCAACAACAAGGCAATTATGCCGAGTACGTTCAGCAGCGGCGGCGTCTGGACAGAGAAATCGTAGCCCTCGGCCTCGAGCGCGCCCTGGATCGTCGTCCGGCGATTGTCATCGCCCAGCTCGCTGTAATCGATGCTCGAAGTGCCGATTGCCACTGACGCTGCCGCGCTGTCGCTCTGCAGATCATACGGCACGCCCAGCGCCGTCAGGTCCTGCAGCACGCGGCCGCATTGAGTTGACTGCACTTCGGCAAAGGGATCGAAGCTGCAATCCGCCCCGCTCACCACCACGGGAGCTTCCTGGGCGCTACGTTGCAGGCCTGGATTGGCGAGCGAGCCCATGCCCCAGAACAGCGGGAAGATCAGCACCAGTGTCAGCAGTGCACCGATGATGATGGGCTTCTTGCGGCCCACCCTGTCGGACCACTTGCCAACCACCAGGTAGAAGGTCATGGCGATGGCACCGGCCACCAGCATGATGATCTCCACCAGGCCCTCCTCCACCCGCATTGGCCCGCGCAGGAAGGAAAGGCTGGAGAAGAAAGCGGTGTACCAGATGGTGGTGAGGATGCCGGTCACGCCGAACAGCGCCACAAAAATGCGCTTCTTGTTGCCGGGATAGGTAAAGCTCTCGACGAACGGGTTGCCGGACGTCTCGCCTGCTTCCTTCATCGCCTCGAACACCGGGCTTTCCGACAGCTTGAAGCGCATCCACAGCGAAATGCCCAGCAGGATCAGCGACAGCAGGAAGGGAACGCGCCAGCCCCATGTGGCGAAATCCTCTGCCGGGATCAGCGCGCGGCAGGCCAGCACAACAAGGATCGACAGCACGAAGCCGCCGACCACGCTGGCCTGGATATAGCTTGTGTAATACCCGCGCTTTTCGGGCGGGGCATGCTCGGCCACATAGATTGCAGCACCGCCATATTCACCGCCCAGCGCCAGCCCTTGGAGGATGCGGAAGACGATGACGATGATGGGAGCGGCAATACCAATGGTCGCCGCCGTGGGGATCAGGCCCACGCCTGCCGTGGCGACGCCCATCAGGGTGACCGTGACAAGGAAGGTGTACTTGCGCCCCAGCCGGTCTCCCAGGAAGCCGAACAGGATCGCTCCCAGCGGGCGGAAGCCGAAGCCGACAGCGAAGCCGGCCCAGACCAGCAGGATCTGCAGCGTTTCGTTGTCGCTGGGGAAGAAGGCCGCGCCGATCAGCCCGGCGAGCGTGCCGTAGATGAAGAAATCGTACCACTCGAACACCGTGCCAGCCGAACTGGCGGCGATGACGAGGCGGATTTCCTTCGCGCTGGGTTCATGTTCGGTATGTGCAGCCGCTGACGCCATGTGCTCCCCCGGAATATCGAAGTTGCGAGCGTTAGCTTGCCGCAGCCTCGCTGGAAAGAGCCGCCATGGCCGCCTTCCACGGCAAGATCATGGCGCCATGCCGCCCGCGATAGTCACGTGCGGGAGCGATCAGCGCCATATCGGGCCAACCGGGCGTGGGTCCTTCGCCGTCCAGCCATGCAATGAAACTGTCCAGCGCGACAGCGATCTCCTGCGCGTTGCACCCGCCGGCATGGCGCGCGAAAATGGCGGCGGCGGCCTGCCCCACGGCGCATGCGCGCACCTTCATGCCCACACGCACGATGGAGCCGCTGTCGTCCAGCATCAGGTCGATGTCGAGTGTCGAGCCGCAGGCGGGCGAGCGTGCCGAACCATGGCAGGTGGCAGCGTCGAGCGGGGGGACTGTGGCAAGCTCTACTGCAGCGGCAAGCATTTCGGGGGTGTACAGCTTTTCGGCGCTCATCCGCCCTCTTCGTCCTGCAAGCGTTCCCGGCGTTCAGCAATGATCTGCACCATCGCACGCGATCCGGCATCGACGAACTGGTAGGTGCGCGCCTCGGCAATCCACAAGGGCCGACCCTTGCTACCCCAGACGGTATCGTACCCCAGTACCAGCAGCGAGAAGGCGACCACCACGATGATCACACCCTTGAGCGCACCAAAGCCGAAACCCAGCACCCTGTCGATAGGACCGAGCACGGAACTGCGCGTGGAAGGTCCGGCCATGCGTGCGATAAGTTTCATTGCCGCATAGGGTATCAGCAGCAGCAGCGCGAACGCGAGGATCGCGGCAGTGATTGGTGAGCCCATGTATTCGAGGATCCCGGCGGTCAGGTCCGTATGGAGGAAGTGGATGGCGAAGATCGCCAGCACCCATGCAGCAATGGAGAGGACTTCCTGCACGAAGCCGCGCAGGAAGCCGCCGATTGCGCCGACGCCCACGATCAGCAGCACGATAAGATCAAATCCCGTCATCCCGAAAAGGACTTATGCCGATGCCATGACCCGGTCAACGAGAGAGGAGACTGCGGGAACATCCATATACCGCAAACCAGAAACGTCCTGCCCCCCTTCTGCCGGCCCGAAAGCGGTCGCAAAACCCAGCTTGGCCGCTTCCTTCTGCCGTACGGCACCATGGGCGACGGGGCGGACTTCTCCCGAAAGTGCCAGCTCGCCAAACCATACGGCGTTTGCCGGCAAGGGCTTGTCGGCCAATGCGCTGATAAGCGCAGCAGCCACCGCCAGGTCTGCTGCCGGGTCTGACAGGCGATAACCGCCCGCAACGTTGAGGTAGACTTCAGCCGTGGAGAAGCTGAGTCCGCAGCGCGATTCCAGCACCGCGAGCAGCATAGCCAGGCGACCGCTGTCCCACCCCACCACCGCACGCCGCGGGGTAGCGCCCGATTGCAGCCTCACGATCAGAGCCTGGATTTCCACCAGTACTGGCCTTGTACCCTCCAGTGCAGGGAATACCGCAGCACCTGCAATCGGCTCATCCCGACCGGAGAGAAACAGTGAAGATGGGTTGCCCACCTCGTCCAGCCCGTGACCTTCCATGGCAAACACGCCGATCTCGTCCACCGCGCCGAAGCGGTTCTTCAGGCAGCGCAGGATGCGATACTGATGGCTGCGCTCCCCCTCGAAGCTCATCACCGTGTCCACCATGTGTTCGAGCACGCGCGGGCCGGCGATGTTGCCGTCCTTGGTGACATGGCCGACCAGCACCAGCGCGGTGCCGCGCTCCTTGGCGAAACGGATCAGTTCGAAGGCGCTGGCGCGCACCTGGCTGACGGTGCCCGGCGCGCCTTCGATCATGTCCGAATGCATGGTCTGGATCGAATCCACCACCAGCAACTGCGGCGGGTCGTCCTGACCCAGCGTGGTGAGGATATCGCGCACCGAGGTGGTCGCAGCCAGCTTCAGCGGAGCCTGCGACAGCCCCAGCCGTGCCGCGCGCAGACGTACCTGTCCGGTGGCCTCTTCCCCGCTGACATAGACGGCTGTCCCGCCTTCCTGTGCGATCTTTGCGGCAGCCTGCAACAGCAGGGTGGATTTTCCGATACCTGGTTCCCCGCCCATCAGGATCGCCGCCCCCGGCACTAGCCCACCGCCCAGCGCGCGATCGAACTCGCCGATACCGGTGCTGCGCCGGTCGAGCGGTCGCGTAGGTTCATCCAGCGATTCGAAGGAAATCACCCTGCCCCCGCTCGACAGGTCATGCTTGGCAGCGAACGTAGTGTCGGGCGTATCCTCCACCAGCGTGTTCCACTGCGAACAGTCCGGACACTGGCCTTGCCAGCGGTGGGAGACGCTGCCGCAGTCGGTGCAGATGAAGCGCTTTTTGGGCTTGGCCATGAGTTGACAGCTAACCGGAACGAAAACAGAACGCAAGCGCTCTGGCCACAGGCCGATCCTTCTGCCATCAACGCTGGCGATGCGGCAGAAGGAACTCAGGATTGCGCTGGTCTGCTATGGCGGGGTGAGCCTGGCTGTCTACATGCACGGCGTCACCAAGGAGATCTGGAAGCTCGCCCGCGCGAGCCGCGCCTTCCACGCGGCACAACCCGAAGACGTGTCCGGCGTCGAATCGGTCTACCTCTCCATGCTTCGGCGCATCGAGCAGGAGCGCGGCCTGCGCCTGCGGGTGCTTCCCGACATCATCACCGGTGCCAGCGCGGGCGGTATCAACGCCGTGTTCCTCGCCCAGGCGGTGCATTCCGGGCGCAGCCTCGAGCCGCTGACCAAGCTGTGGCTGGAGACCGCCGATGTCGAGAAGCTGGTGGAGCCAGAAGCGCGACCGTGGTCACCCCTTGCGCGCATCTACATGCGTCCCATTGTCTGGTACCTGACGCGGGCGCCAGGCAATACCGTGTCGGAAACCGTGGCCGTCGAAACCCGCAAGGAAGTGCGCCACAAGATTTCCAGCCTGGTGCGCGGGCGCTGGTTCGAACCGCCTTTCTCGGGCGCGGGCTTTTCGCGCCTGATCCACGATGCGCTGGTGGCTATGGAGGAAGGCCCCGCACAGTCGCCGCTGCTGCCACCGCGCCATCCGATCGACCTGTTGGTGACCGCCACCGATTTCCGCGGGAGGCTGGAGAAGCTGCGCCTTAACAGCCCGCCGCAGGTGGAAGAGCCGGAACATCGCATGACCATCGATTTTCGCGCACAAACACCCAACGAAGGCGGGCACGACCTGGCACAGCTTTGCGAGCTGACCCTGGCGGCGCGCGCGACGGCCAGCTTCCCTGGCGCCTTCCCGCCGCTGCATCTGGCAGAAATTGATGAGGTGTGCGGCGAAAACTGGCAGCATCGCGACCGTTTCCTGCGCCGGGTGATGCCGGTGCATGTCCAGCAGGGCACGACAGAGCACGTCGCCATGGTGGATGGCTCGGTGCTCAACAACGCGCCCTTCGATGGCGCTATCGGGGCGCTTGGCGTGCGCCCGGCCCAGCGCGAAGTGGACCGGCGCTTCGTCTACATCGACCCGTCTCCGCGCCGCCCGCGCCCCGGACAGAACGATAGGGTGAAGACGGTGGGCTTCTTTGCCGCGATTGCCGGATCGCTCTCCGCCATCCCGCGCGAACAGCCGATCCGCGACAACCTGGAACTGCTCGAAGAGCAAACTCGCGAAGCCGAGCGACTGCGCAAGATGGTGGCCGCGCTGCGACCGGAAGTGGAAGCTGCGGTGGAGCGCCTGTTCGGGCGGACGCTGTTCCTTGACCGGCCTAACCGCAAGCGCCTGGCCAACTGGCGCAGCCGGGCGCAGCAGGCGGCCGCTGAAAAGGCCGGTTATGCCTTTCACTCGTACGCCCAGGCCAAGCTCAGCGGAATTGTCGACAGGCTGGCGGACCTGGCCCGCAAGGCGGCAAACCGAACGGACATGCCCAGCGCATCCGAAATTGCGGCGCGCCTGCTCGTTGAAATCGATGCGCGCCACATGGCCAGCCTCAGCGCCGACAAGGGCGGCGGTGCCAGCGAGGTGGCGATAAACTTCTTCCGCGACCATGATCTGGCCTTCCGTATCCGCCGCTTGCGTCTGCTGGCACGGCGGCTGTCACGCGACTGGGAAATCGATCCGGACATACCGGATGAAGGGCTGGAGAGCGCACGAGACACGGTCTACCAGGCACTCACGCTCTATTTCGCCAAGGAAGATCCGCGTAATCTGGGGCAGGAGTTCGACCTGATTGCAGCGGATGTCATGGTCAATCCTGGCACCTTCCTCGATGAGCTGGCACGGCGCCGAGCCTTGCGCGAGGCGGACGAGGCAGCCGAAATGATCCTGTGCGAGGCGCTGGAGAGCATGCCCAAGGACCTGCGTCGGCGCGTGCTGCTGACCTACCTCGGCTTTCCCTTCTACGACGTTTCGACCCTGCCCCTGCTGCGCAACGAGGGGCTGACCGAATATGACCCGGTGAAAGTGGACCGCATCAGCCCGGAAGATGCCAAGGCCATTCGCGAAGGCGGCACCGAGGCAACGCTGCGCGGCACCGAGTTCTTCAATTTCGGTGCCTTCTTCAGCCGCACCTATCGCGAGAACGATTACCTATGGGGCCGCCTGCACGGAGCGGAACGGATGATCGACCTTGTCTGTTCGACGATACCCGGCGGCTATGGCGGATCCGCCTGCATGGCGATGAAGCGCGAGGCTTTCCTGGCGATATGCGACGAGGAACAAGCGCGCGCGAATTGTGCGCCTAGCCTGGTGGCTGCCTTGCGAGCGGAGATTATCGAGAAGCTGGGGGCTGGTTAGGTCCGCGCCCTGATCGGGGAAGAGGTGTCAGGCTCACCCCCCGAACGCATCCTTGAGCTTGTCGAAGAAACCACGGCTTTCAGGGCATTCGTCACCCGTTTCGGTCTCGCGGAATTCGCGCAGCAGTTCCTTTTGGCGAGAGGTAAGCCTGGTGGGCGTTTCCACCATGACTTCCACCACCAGGTCACCGCGTCCGCGCCCCTGCAGCACGGGCATGCCCGCGCCGCGCTTGCGCAGCTGCTTGCCCGACTGGATGCCGGCGGGAATGTCGATCGAGTGGGTCTCGCCGTCGAGGCCGGGAATCTCGATTGCGTCGCCCAGCGCTGCGGTGGTGAAGCTGACTGGCACGCGGGTGAACAGCGAAGTGCCTTCGCGCGCGAAGACGGCATGTTCCTTGACGTGCACGAAGATGTAGAGGTCGCCCGCAGGCGCGCCCATCGGCCCGGCTTCCCCCTTGCCCGACAGCCGAATGCGCGTTCCATTGTCGACGCCAGGAGGAATTTCGACTTCCAGCACCTGTTCCTGATCGACCCGGCCCTCGCCGCGGCAGCTGGAACAGGCCTGTTCCAACACCTCGCCGCGACCGCTACATGTGGGGCACGGGCGTTCGATCACAAACAGGCCTTGCTGCGCGCGCACCTTGCCATGGCCTTGGCACAGTTCGCAGCGGCGCTTGCCGGTGCCCGGCTCGGCACCGGACCCCTCGCAGGTATCGCAAGTGGCAGCCACTTCCACGGTGATTTCGGTCGATTTGCCGTGGAAGGCTTCTTCCAGGCTCACCTGCATGTCATAGCGTAGATCTGCGCCGCGCCGGGGGCGTGTGCGGCCACCGCTGCCGCCACCGAAGGCGCTGCCGAAAATGGTCTCGAAGATATCGCCAAGGTCGCCGAAATCGGCACCGCCCATGCCGGGACCGCCGCCATTGCCCATTCCCTGCTGGAAGGCAGCGTGGCCATAGCGGTCGTAGGCCGCGCGCTTCTGCGGGTCTTTCAGCACTTCGTAGGCCGCGCTGCAGGCCTTGAACCGGGCCTCTGCTTCGGCATCGCCCGGATTGCGATCCGGGTGATATTTCATCGCCATTTTGCGATAGGCGCTCTTTACGGTCGCCCCGTCCGCATCGCGGGAGACCCCCAGCAGTTCGTAGAAATCGACTTCAGTCGCAGACATTCGTGAACCCCCAAACCATGCCGCCACCGGCGCAGGGTGCGTCGGTGGCGGCCGGTTTGTCCATTATTGCACCGATCAGGACTTGCCGTTGTCTTCGTCCACTTCGGTGAACTCGGCATCGACCACCTCTTCATCCTCGCTGGGCGAGGAAGCGTCGGCAGACGCCGCAGCATCGGCAGCGGCGTCTGCGCTGGCAGCCTGTTCCTTCTCGTAAATGGCCTGGCCCATCTTCATGGCGACCTGCGTCAACGCTTCGCTCTTGGCCTTCATGGCGTCGATATCGTCGCTTTCCAGAGCCTCCTTGGCTTCGGAAACGGCGGTCTCGATCTCGCCCTTCAGGCCAGCATCCACCTTGTCGCCGTTCTCTTCCAGCTGCTTTTCGGTGGCGTGCACCAGGCTATCGAGATTGTTGCGGACTTCGGCAGCCTCGCGGCGCTTCTTGTCCTCCTCGGCGAACTTCTCGGCGTCCTGCACCATCTGTTCGATGTCGGACTCATTGAGACCACCCGAGGCCTGGATGCGGATCTGCTGTTCCTTGCCAGTGCCCTTGTCCTTGGCCGACACGTTCACGATGCCATTGGCGTCGATGTCGAAGGTAACTTCGATCTGCGGCACGCCGCGCGGTGCGGGCGGGATGCCCACCAGGTCGAACTGGCCAAGCAACTTGTTGTCCGCGGCCATTTCACGCTCGCCCTGGAACACGCGGATGGTCACCGCGTTCTGGTTGTCCTCGGCGGTGGAGTAGACCTGCGTCTTCTTGGTCGGGATGGTAGTGTTGCGATCGATCATGCGGGTCATGATGCCGCCCAGCGTCTCGATACCCAGCGACAGCGGGGTAACGTCGAGCAGCAGCACGTCCTTGACGTCGCCCTGCAGCACGCCGGCCTGGATGGCAGCACCCATGGCCACGACTTCGTCGGGGTTCACGCCGGTGTGCGGCTTGGACCCGAAGAACTCTTCCACCACTTCGCGAACCTTGGGCATGCGGGTCATACCACCCACCAGGATCACTTCGTCGATATCGTCCTTGGAAACGCCGGCATCTTCCAGCGCCTTCTTGCACGGATCGAGCGTGCGCTTGATCAGATCGCCCACCAGCTGCTCCAGCTTGGAGCGGCTGATCGTTTCTACAAGATGCAGCGGGGTGGACGAGCCACCTTCCATGCGCGCAGTGATGAACGGCAGGTTGACTTCGGTCGACTGCGAGCTGGACAGCTCGATCTTGGCCTTTTCGGCAGCTTCCTTCAGGCGCTGCAGGGCGAGCTTGTCGGTGCGGAGATCCATGTTCTCCTTCGACTTGAACTGCTCGGCCAGGTATTCAACAATGGCATTGTCGAAGTCTTCACCGCCCAGGAAGGTGTCGCCGTTGGTCGACTTCACTTCGAACACGCCGTCGCCGATCTCCAGGATCGAGACGTCGAAGGTGCCGCCGCCAAGGTCGTAGACGGCGATGGTCTTGCCGTCTTCCTTGTCCATGCCATAGGCCAGCGCGGCGGCCGTGGGTTCGTTGATGATGCGTTCGACTTCAAGACCGGCGATCTGCCCGGCATCCTTGGTTGCCTGGCGCTGTGCGTCGTTGAAGTAGGCGGGAACGGTAATCACCGCCTTGGTCACGGTTTCGCCAAGATAGCTCTCGGCGGTTTCCTTCATCTTCTGCAGGATGAAGGCGGAAATCTGGCTGGGCGAATACTCTTCGCCGCCGGCTTCGACCCAAGCATCGCCGTTCTTGCCCTTGACGATGTCGTAGGGAACGATCTCCATGTCCTTCTTGGTGGTCGGATCATCGAACCGGCGACCGATCAGGCGCTTGATCGCGAACAGGGTGTTGTCCGGGTTGGTAACGGCCTGGCGCTTGGCGGGCTGGCCGATCAGGCGCTCACCATCCTTGGTGAAGGCGACGATCGAGGGCGTGGTGCGCGCGCCTTCGGAATTTTCGATAACCTTGGGCTTGCCGCCTTCCATCACGGCGACGCAGCTGTTGGTGGTGCCAAGGTCGATACCGATAATCTTACTCATAATTCCCCATCTCTTTCATGTTGGACGCTGCACAGTTGACCGCCCGATTGCTCAGCGTGGCCGCTCGGCAGCTCGATAAAAGCTGTGTTACGATGGCGGATATAGGAGTGGTTTTGCTTGGCACAAGGGACCGGGCTGACTAGAAATCGCGCGTTTGTTGACGAGAGGATCATCATGAACACGAAGAGCATTTTCGCGTCGGTTACGGCGCTGGGGCTGGTGCTGGGCACTGCAGCATGCGGCAGCGAGGCGGAAGAGCCGGTGGTCGATGCCGCACCCGAAGCGCCCGAGGGCATCACCGTTACCGATGGCTGGATGGCAATGCCGGCCGTCGCCGGCAATCCGGGTGCGGTCTATTTCACCATTGCCAATTCCAGCGACCGCAATCGCATGATCCGCGCTGCGGATGTGCTGGGCGCGGGTAGCGCCGTGATGCACCAGATGGGCACCTGGAACCTCGAACCTTCGATGGACGAGGTGATGCAGCTGGACGTGCCGGCCGGTGAAACCATCGAGTTCAAGCCGGGTGACTACCACGTGATGGCGATGGACCTGTCCGACACCCTGCAGGTGGGTGGCCAGACCGAAGTCACCCTCACCTTCGTAGGCGGCGACAAGGTCAGCTTCCCGGTGCAGATCCGTGCCCCGGGTGATGAGCCCAGCGGCGAGGCGGAGTAATCCCGGCCGGAACGAGCACATGATGACCGAGGTGAGTGCAGCCCTCTGTCCCGTCGGTGGCGAACGGCCACTGACCGCAGGCGAAGTTGCGCTTGCCCGCAGTATCTTCGGTGATGCCATCGCCTATGCAGAGGTGCGCATCAGGCGCCACAAGTGGGCGTTCTTCCAGCCCAGACATATCACGATGGCCCCGCGCGGGCACATCCACTTCCACCCCTTAGGCTCGGCCTACTGCGACGACTTTGCCTTGGCCTCGATCAACCAGCAGGCGTTGTTTATCCACGAAATGACGCACGTCTGGCAAACGCAGGCGCGGGGCGACTGGTACCTGATCCTGAACCGCATGCCCTGGGCGAAATACGACTATTCGCTGAAGCCCGGATGGCCACTGACCAGATACGGGATCGAACAACAGGCGCGGATCGTGGAGCATGCCTTTCTGCTGCGCAACGGGTATAGGCTGGCAGGTGTGGCAGAGCCCGCTGCCTATGAACTGCTCGTGAACTTTCCGGGCGCCACCGGTTAGGAGGGCCATATGGCACACAAGGTCGATCATGAGGCAATCCTGGACACCCACGCCAAAGCCCGCGGGCAAGTGCGGAACATCTGGGATCGCATCGATCCGCAAAAGACCGCGCACCTCGTTGTCGATATGCAGAACGGTTTCGTCGCCGAAGGCGCGCCGGTTGAGGTGCCTCATGCCCGGGAAGTGGTTGGTGAAATCAACCGCTTGAGCAGCGCGGTGCGGCAGGCGGGCGGCACCAACATATTTCTCCGCTTCACCACGCCAGACCCCACGGGCCCTGCGGCCTGGCCGGTTTTTGGCGAACGGATGCTGGATGGCATCGGGGCTCACCGCGAGGCGTTCACGCCGGGCACCGATTACTGGCAGATGTGGTCGGACATCGAAGTCACCGGGGACGACCTGCTGGTCGACAAGCATCGTTTCAGCGCCTTCACCCCGGGCACCAGCGCGTTGCACGACGAATTGCGCGAGCGCGGGATCGAGAACCTGATCATCTCCGGCACGCTGACTAACTGTTGCTGCGAAAGCACGGCGCGCGATGCGATGCAGCTCAATTACCGGGTGATCATGGCAGTCGATGCCTGTGCCGCATTGAGCGACGAGGCCCACGCGGGCACGCTGGGTTCCATGGCGCTGATCTTCGCCGACTTGCGGACGGTGGAGGAGCTTGAGGACATGTTGGCGAACAACTGAAGATGCCGACGAAGGCTGTCGGGAAAGAGGCCATATTCAACGGCCCCTTTCCCGGTTCAGTGCACGTCTAGAACATGAAGTTCACGCCCGCGCTCAGCACCCAGGGATCGAGGTCGTGCTCGGTCCGGATGATCTCCGTGCCATTGACCGTGAAGCTCGCATCGGTACCGATGAAATAGCGCTTCGCATCGAGCGAAAGGCCGAAGCCGCCGTCACCCAGCGCGATATCGGCACCAGCCTGCAGCGCCACGCCGAATTCATTGCTCAAATCGGCATCGGTCACGCCAAGCGGCGTTAGCCCCGCGCCTGCATCGTCATTGAAGATCAGGAAATAGCTCGGCCCCGCCCCAATGTAGGGTGTGAAACCGGGGGCGAGATCGAAATGGTATTTCGCCGTAACGGTCGCCGGGATGATCTGCGCATCGGAAACAAGTTCCAGCCCGGCCAGGCCGCCCACCCCATCGACGTCGTGCTGGGTGACCCCGGCAATCGTTTCGATCGAGACATTGTGTGTCAGAAAGTAGGATATGGCGAGCGTGGGCGTGACATTATCGTTCGCCCGGCTCTGGCTTCCAGCCGGCAAGCCGAAATTGTCCACTTCGACATCGGTGATCGCGCCATCAGGCAAAACCGCCGTTCCCAGCAGCTTGACCTGGATAGAACCTGCCCGGTCGTCCTGAGCCATGGCGGGAGCGGAAAAGGCTACCGTGGCAAGGGCAGCGGCGGCAACACAAACAGCATTCTTCATCGATTCAGGCTCCTTCATCCATGCCACCTAAGGCACGGCGAATTGGCCCTTCCTCATTTCCCGAAGATAGAATGTTGTTGTATTTGATCGGTTCCCGGCAGGCGCGGGTAAAAACGCCTTTTCCCGCTTCGCCCTAGTCCGGTTTCTTGGCCACGCCCACCATGGCTGCGCGCAGCAGGCGATCCTTGATCATGTAGCCCGCCTGCATTTCCTGCACGATGGTGCCGGGTTCGGCATCTTCGGTGGGAATTTCCATCATCGCCTGGTGCTGGTTCGGGTCCAGAGGCAGGCCGATGGCGGCAATACGGCTGATGCCGTGCTGGGCAAAGGCCTTCTCCATCTCGCGCTGGGTGGCCTGGATGCCGGCGACCAGTCCCTTGAACTTGCTGTCTTCGCGCAGGTCTTCGGGAACGGCGTCGATGGCCCGGGCAAGGTTGTCGGCCACGCTCAGGATATCGCGGGCAAAGCCGGTGGCGGCATAGGCGCGCGCATCCTGGATGTCCTTCTCCATGCGGCGGCGCACATTCTGCGTTTCCGCCTTGGCATAGAGCACTTCCTGCTTGGCGGTCTCGAGGTCCTCGCGCAGGCGATCTAGCGCCTCGTCGAGGGAATGGGTGTCTTCCTCCACCGTTTCGGCGTCGCTCTTGTCGAGGAACTCCTCAGGCACGCCTTCAAGTTCCTTTTCAACCGCTTCGTCGCGGTTCTTGTCGCTATCGTTCATTGTCTCGCTAACCAAATTTCTTGCCCAGGGAATGGGCTGTGAAGTCCACCATGGGTACGACGCGCGCGTAATTCAACCGCGTCGGACCGATCACGCCCAGCACGCCGACCACCTTGCCCTCGCGGTCGCGATAGGGCGCGGCGATGACGGTCGAACCGGAAAGCGCGAACAGCCGGTTTTCCGCACCGATGAAGATGCGGGTCGATTCCGCCTGCCGCGCGCTGTCGAGCAATTGCGCCACCGATTGCTTGTTTTCAAGGTCGTCAAGCAATTGCCGCACACGTTCGAGGTCCATCGCGGCACTTTCATCGAGCAGGTTTGATGCGCCGCGCACGATCAGCACTGGCCGCCGGGCGGCGTCCTCGCTCCAAGTGGCGATCCCGGCCTCAACAAGGCGCTGGCTCGCTTCGTCGAGCGCACTCTTGCCTGAGGTGATCTCGGCCTGCATCGCCTTGGCGGCTTCCGCCAGGGTGCGTCCCTTCAGGCGTGCGGAAATGTAGTTGCTCGCCTCTTGCAAGGAACTGGCCGATATTGCGACGTCGAGGTTCAACACGCGGTTTTCGACATGCCCGTCCTCGCCTACCAGAACGGCCAACGCGCGCCTTTCGTCCAGCGGCACGAGGTTGATCTGGGCCAGCTTTGCCTCTCGCTGCGGCACCATCACCATGCCTGCCGCGCCGGAAAGGTTGGAAAGCAGCGCACTGGTGTTTTCCAGCGCCTGCTCGATCGGGCCGGGCGTGGCCAACTGCTTCTCGATCGCCGCGCGTTCGGCCTGCGTGGGTTCTGCCACCTGCATGATGCCATCCACGAACAGGCGCAGGCCTAGGTCGGTCGGCATGCGCCCGGCGCTGGTATGGGGGGCCGCGAGCAGGCCGAATCCCTCCAGCTCGCTCAGCACCGAGCGGATCGAGGCTGGCGACAGGTTCACCTCGCCCCGCTGTGCCAGCGTCTTGGAGCCGACAGGTTGCCCGCTGGCGAGGTAATCCTCCACCACCAGGCGGAAAATCTCCCTTGCACGCGTAGTCAGTTCTGTAATCGGTGGAGAAGCCATGACAGCGCCCTATCTAGTCGCTAGGGCTGCGCGCGCAAATGCCTCAATCGGAGAATTCAATGCGACCTTCCGGCCGCGCGCCTGATGAAATGCGCGCCATCACCATCGAAACCGGCTTCACCAAGCACGCTGAGGGCTCTTGCCTGATCAGTTTTGGCGACACCCGCGTGCTGTGCACGGCATCCGTCGAAGAACGCATCCCGCCGTGGCTGCGCGGCAAGGGCCAGGGCTGGGTTACCGGCGAATATTCGATGCTGCCGCGCGCCACGCACACCCGTGGCAGCCGTGAAGCCGCCAAGGGCAAGCAGAGCGGACGCACGCAGGAAATCCAGCGCCTGATCGGTCGCAGCTTGCGCGCCGTGTGCGATATGGAAAAGCTGGGCGAGCGGCAGATTACCCTCGATTGTGACGTGATCCAGGCTGATGGCGGCACGCGCACGGCCTCCATTTCCGGCGCTTGGGTGGCGCTGCGTCTCGCGGTCAATTCGTTGATGGAGGCAGGCGCGATCAAGGACGATCCGCTAACCGCCAAGATCGCTGCCATTTCCTGCGGCATTCACCAGGGCACGCCGGTGCTGGACCTTGACTACGACGAGGATTCGGGTGCCGACGCTGACGCCAATTTCGTGCTGATCGAAGGTGGCCAGATCGCAGAAGTGCAAGCCACCGCCGAAGGCGCGACCTACGACGAGGAAGGCCTGCTGCGCCTGCTGCGCCTTGCCCAGATGGGCTGTGCGGAAATCTTCAAGGCACAGGACGAGGCCACCAGATGAGCCGCAAGCTGGGATCGGGCAAGCTGGTGATTGCCACGCACAATGCGGGCAAGCTTAAGGAGATCGCCAGGCTGCTGGAGCCATACGGGCTCGATTGCGTGTCGGCGGGCGCCCTTGGCCTGCCCGAGCCGCCCGAGACCGGGACCACCTTCGTCGAGAACGCGCTGATCAAGGCGCGCGCGGCGGCGCAGGCTTCAGGCCTGCCTGCCCTTGCCGATGATAGCGGATTGTCCGTGGCTGCGCTGGATGGCCGGCCCGGCGTCTACACCGCCGACTGGGCCGAGCGGCAATGGTTCGAGGGCGAACCGGGGCGCGACTGGTACATGGCCATGGGCAAGGTCGAAGGCATGTTACAGGCCAAAGGCGCTGACACCCCGCGCGATTGCTGGTTCTCCTGCACCCTCGCCATCGCCTGGCCTGATGGCGAGCACGTGGTCTACGAAGGCCGCGCCGATGGCACGCTGACATGGCCGCCGCGCGGCACCATGGGCTTCGGCTATGATCCGGTGTTCGTGCCGCTGGGTCGCGAGCAGACGTTCGCCGAGCTGGACCCGGAGGAGAAGCAAGCCATCAGCCACCGCGCCGATGCCTTCGCGAAACTGCAGGCGGACCAGTTCGGAGTCTAGAAAACCGTTTGGTTGTAGACATTCCCTGCCGGGAAGTAGCGGCAGACGAGGAAGTCGTAGTGCTCACCCGGTGCAACGGCGCAGCCCACCTCGCGCGTGTCGCGCCAGATCACCTGCGTGTAGTGCCCCACGTCACGCCAGTTCCCAGTAGTCGAGACCTGCGGGAAAGTGCCGCTGGTGAAGTGTCGCTGCTCGGCAATGAAGCCGTCGACCATGGTCTGCGCCGAATAGCGCCCGGCGCTGCCCATCCACAGGTTCTCGCCCGCGCCGTTGCGATTGCTCCGGTCCGCGTGGACCATGCGGCCCTGCCGCGCCAGTTCCTGGGCCCATTCCTGCGCTTCGCGGGCCAGGCGATTGCTCCAGGCAAGGCGCGGCACGCCTACGGCGTCGCGCGCTTCGTTGTGCGCTTCCAGCAACTCGATCGCGAAGGGATTGCTGCGCTGCGCAGCCGAAGGCACGGCGATTACGATTATCGCGGCAAAAGCGCTCAAAGCGACTGTAACGACCCGACCGGTTCCCATATGCTCACAATGACTGGTCTCGGTTAACAGCCGCTGAAACGGAAAGAGCATGGCGCGCGCGCTTTACATTCACTGGCCCTTCTGCCTCGCCAAATGCCCCTATTGCGACTTCAACTCGCACGTGCGCGAGAGCGTGGACGTGGCGGCATGGCAGGCGGCCCTGCTGGCCGACTTGCGGCATGAAGCGGAACTGGCCGGAGGCGAGCCGCTGCATTCGGTCTTCTTTGGCGGCGGCAGCCCTTCCCTTATGCCCCCCGCGCTGGTGGAATCCTTGCTGACGGAGGCGGAAGGGCTTTGGGGTTTCGCCCCGGGGATCGAGATTACGCTGGAAGGCAATCCTTCCTCGGTCGAGGCTGCCAACTTTGCCTCGCTGGCTTCGGCGGGCGTCAACCGCGTGTCGCTGGGGCTGCAATCGCTCGATGATGCCGCGCTGCATTTCCTTGGCCGATTGCATAATGCTTCAGAAGGGTTGAAAGCGCTTGAAACGGCACAGAGCGTGTTTGAGCGGGTCTCTTTCGACCTGATCTACGCCCTGCCGGAGCAGACCGAAAAGCACTGGCGCGAACAGCTGTCGCGCGCGCTCGGTTTCGGCACCGGCCATCTGTCGCTGTACCAGTTGACCATCGAACCCGGCACGCGTTTCGCCACCGATGTGCGGTGCGGTGGCTTCACGCCGCTGGATGACGATCGCGCGGCTGATCTTTTTGCCCTTACCCGAGAACTGACCGCTGCTGCTGGCTTGCCTGCCTACGAGATCAGCAACCATGCCCGGCCAGGAGAGGAGAGCCGCCACAACCTGACCTACTGGCGATACCAGGACTATGTGGGCATAGGTCCGGGCGCGCATGGGCGGCGCAGTGGGTTGGCGACGCTGCGGCACAGGAAGCCGGAGAACTGGCTCGATGCGGTTACCCGCAATGGGCATGGCCTGAAGGAGGAGCGCCCGCTTGACGTTGCCGAACAGGCGTCGGAGGCCTTGCTGATGGGGCTGCGCCTGGCGGAGGGTCTCGATCTGGCCGACCTTGGTGAGCGTTTGGCGCTTGATCCGGCAGGGCTGATCGATGCCGACAAGCTGGCGCACTACGTCGGCCTTGGCTTTGCCTGGCAGAGCGGCTCGCGCATCGGCGTCACCCCTGCCGGCATGCCGTTGCTTGATGCCCTGCTGGCCGAGCTGGTGGCTGACGAGCTTGTTTCCGCATGAGCGCATCCATCCTTCTCGACCAATGGCGCGAGCATCTTGCCACGGGGCGGCGGCGCAGCCCGCATACGGTGCGCGCCTATGTGGCAACGGCGGAACGGCTGTTGCTGGCCCTGGGGCTGGCGGACTGGAGCGCCGTCGCGGGTGTCACGACGCGCGAGTTGCGCGGCCACCTGGCGTCACGGCGGGCAGAAGGCATCGGCAATGTCTCCGCCGCGCGGGAACTGTCCGCGCTGAAGGGCCTCATCGCCTATGCCCGCGAGCAGGTTGGCGCCGAACCCGGCACCGCCCCGCGCCTGCGCGGCCCGCGCATCAAGAAGGGCCTGCCCCGCCCCGTAACCCCTGACGAAGCCATAGGCCTTGCCGAAATGGTGCAAGGCACCTCCGCCAGCGACTGGACCGGCAAGCGCGATGCCGCCGTGCTGCTGCTGATGTATGGCGCGGGCCTGCGCATTGCCGAGGCGCTGTCGCTGACCACCGACGATCTGCCGTTGGGCGAGACGCTGGTGGTGACCGGCAAGGGCAACAAGCAGCGCGTCGTACCATTGATTCCCGTCGTGCGCGAAGCCGTGGCCACCTATGCCAGAGCCTGCCCGCACAAACTCGAAAGTGGCGCGCTGCTGTTCAGGGGCGCGCGGGGCGGGCCGTTGTCGCAAGGCATGGTACAGAAGGCAATGGCGCGCGCGCGAAAGGTGCTGGGCCTGCCTGCCACCGCGACGCCGCACGCGCTGCGCCACAGTTTTGCCACGCATCTGCTCGGCTCGGGAGCAGACCTGCGCAGCTTGCAGGAATTGCTTGGCCACGCCAGCCTGGGCTCGACACAGATCTATACCAAGGTGGATGCGGCCAAGATGCTGGAAGTTTATCGCTCCGCCCACCCGCGCGAGAACGACTAGTCTTCGCGCCGCTTGGGACGAGGCACCCAGGTCAACAAGCGCCAGACGTATCCCACTAGCGTCGCCACCACCATGCCGATGATGATCCAGGCGAGCAGATCCTGCGAATCCGCCAGCCAGTGCCCCAGCCACTCGCCGCCCTTGATCAGCAGCGCATTCCACACCAGCGATCCGGCGAAGGTGAAGGCCAGGAACTTCGACTTGGGCATATGCGCAAGGCCCGCTGGCAAGGAGATGATCGTGCGCAGGAAGGGCGAGAAGCGCAGGACAAACACCACCCAGTGTCCGCGCTGGTGAAAGAACACCTGCGCCTTGGCGATATGCTCCCAGTCCACCGTCAGCCAGCGACCCCAGCGATCGACCAGGGGCTCCAGCCGCCGGTAGCCAAAGCTGTCACCCAGCCAGTACCAGAAGTAATTGCCCACCACCGTGCCTGCCGTGCCGATCAGCAGCAGTGGCCAGAAATCCATCGCTCCGCGCTGCACCAGCAGCCCGCCCACGCCCATGATGACCTCGCTGGGTACGGGCGGCACGACGTTTTCGAGCACCATCAGCAGGAAGATGCCAACATATCCGCCACGCTCGATCAGGTCGATGATGAAGGTGTGCATGGGAGTTTAACTGACCGGAGGCGCAATCGGTTCGGCTACATCGCTGCGTGGCGTCGTTCCAACGCATCCCAGATCATGCCGGGTGTGTTGGTGCCGTTGTATGTGTCGATAGCGACAATGCCGGTGGGGCTGGTCACGTTGATTTCCGTCAGCCATTGGCCGCCGATCACGTCGATGCCCACGAAGGTGAGGCCGCGCCGCTCCAGTTCCGGCCCCATGGCAGCGCAGATTTCCTGCTCGCGCGGCGTCAGCTGGCTCGCTTCGGCAGAGCCGCCCTGCGCCAGGTTGGAGCGGAATTCCCCCTCGCCCGGCTTGCGATTGATCGCGCCCGCCACCACGCCGTCCACCAGCACAATGCGCTTGTCCCCCTCGGCCACACTGGGCAGGAAGGGCTGCACCATGTGCGGTTCGGGCCATGTCCAGTTGAACACTTCGAACAGGGCGGAAGTGTTGGTGCCGCTTTCGTCGATCTTGAAGATCGCCTTGCCGCCATTGCCATGCAGCGGCTTTACCACCACCGCGCCGTGTTCCTTCTGGAATTCGAGCACGTCCTCCAGCCTGCGCGCGATCAGCGTGGGCGGCATGAAGCGCGCGTAATCCAGCACGAACATCTTTTCCGGCGCGTTGATGACCTCGCGCGGGTCGTTGCTGACCAGCGTGGTGCCTTTCAGCCGGTCCAGCAGCAGCGCGGCGCTGATATAGCCAAGGTGGAACGGCGGGTCCTGCCGCATCAGCACGACGTCGATATCGGTGGCCAGGTCGATCTTGCGCAAGGTCCCTGCGGTAAAGTGATCGCCCACAACGCGCTGCACGGTAACCGGCTTGGCCCATGCGGTGATCCGCCCGTCCTGCCAGGCCAGTGTATTGACGTCATAGTGCCACACGCTGTGCCCGCGCGCCTGCGCCTCCAGCATCAGGGCGAAGCTGGAATCGCCTGCGATGTTGATCGTTTCCATCGGGTCCATCTGGACAGCGACGCGAAGGCTCATTGCAAATTCCTCATATTCCGGACGCTCAAGGCATCCAGGCGTTTTCGATGTGGCGAGGCTGTGCGCCCGGTGCAAGCAGGATCACGTCGATCCGCATGTCTTGGCCGTCAGTAGCATATTCGTGCGCCACGCTTTCGGCGGCGGCGGCGACGCGCGACAGGCGGTATTCGTCGATGGCAAGGTCGAGGTCTGCCGCGCGTTGGCGCCACTTCACCTCGACGAAAGCCACCAGCCCTTCCCGCTTTGCCACCAGGTCGATCTCGCCCACCTTGGTCTTGCGGCGACGCGCGAGGATCTGCCAACCCTGTCCTTCCAGCCAGCGCGCGGCCTCGTCCTCGGCCTTGCGACCGCGCTGTTCGGCAAGCTGGCGTTTCATTGGCCCTTCAGCTCCATCGCGCGGGCATAGAGCATCTTGCGGTCGAGACCGGTGGCCTTGGCGACTTGCGCGGCAGCTTGCGAGGGTTTCTCCGTCTCCAGCAGGTCGCGCAGCATGGCATCGGCATCGTCGGCATCGGCCGCCTGCTCCACCGGCGGGCCGACCAGCAGCACGATTTCGCCCTTGGGCGGGTGCGCTTCGTAATGTGCGAGCAAGTCCTCGGCCGAACCGCTGCGACATTCCTCGAACATCTTGGTCAACTCCCGCGCCACGGCCACCTCGCGGCCCGGCAGGACCTCGGCAATGGCCTTCAGGCTCTTGGCAAGGCGCGGAGCGGTTTCGAAGAATATCAGCGTGGAGCGAACCCGGCCCAGTTCCTCCAGCACGTCGGCCCGCGCCTTGTCCTTGGGCGGTATGAAACCGGCGAAAAGGAAGCGATCGTTGGGCAAGCCTGACAAGGCCAGCGCGGTCAGCGGGGCATTGGCTCCCGGCAGCACGGTTATGGGTATGCCAGCCTCGCGGGCGTCCTTCACCAGGCGAAAACCGGGGTCAGAGACCAGCGGCATCCCGGCATCGCTCACCAGTGCCACGGCGCGCTCTCGCATTGACTCGATTAGCCGGGCGCGATCGTTGGGCGAGGAATGGTCGTCATACCGCCACAGCGGCTTGGTTATCCCCAAGTGTCTGATAAGCTTCTGCGTTACGCGGGTGTCCTCGCAGGCGATCCCGTCACACCGGGACAGCACGTCGCGTGCGCGCAACGTGATGTCGCCAAGATTGCCAATCGGCGTCGCGACTATATAGAGGCCCGGAGAAAGAGATGGTTCGCTCACGGTTGGAGCCATGGACCAGTTTCAGCGGAGCAAGCAAGCATGTTGGGTAATCTGAAGCGCATTCTGGCAGTTGTCACGGGCAGTCTCCTGCTCGCAGCCTGTCAGGTCATCCCGGGCGGAGATGCGCCGACGCCGGATCGCGGCGGGCCGATCGTCGACCAGCAGACCACGCCCGGCCAGGCCGTATTGCCCGATGACGAAGGCCGCCACCGCGTGGCGCTGCTGGTGCCGCTCAGCGGTGAAAATGCCGAAGTGGGCCAGTCCATCGCCAATGCCACCACCATGGCGCTGCTGGATACGGGCGCGGAAAACCTGCGCATCACTACCTATGATACCAATTCCGGCGCGGGTGCCGCCGCCAGTCGCGCAATTGCCGATGGCAACCGCCTGATCCTGGGCCCCCTGCAGCGAGACAACGTGGACGCCGTGCTGGCGCAGGCGCGTCCGGCAGATATCCCGCTGATCACCTTCTCCAACGATACTACCGTTGCCCGTGCGGATGTCTTCGTGATGGGCCATATTCCCGAACAATCGGTGGAGCGTACGGTGAATTTCGCCATTGATCAGGGCGCGCGGCGGTTTGCCATCCTTGCTCCGCGCGGCGACTATGGCAATCGCACCACTGCCGCCGCCGAACAGGCGGTGCTGGCTGGCGGCGGCAGCGTTGTGGACGTGCAGCGTTATGACAGGGGCAATACCTCGATCATCAGCGCGGCAGACCGTCTGGCCACCACCGGCGGCTATGACACGGTGCTGATCGCCGATTCCGCGCGGCTGGCGGCCATGGCTGCCCCGCGCCTGAAGGATGCCGGTGATGCCTTGCCCTCAATCGTCGGAACCGAACTGTGGAGCCGCCAGGACGGCCTGCTGACGGTTGGCGCCCTGCGTGGTGCATGGTTCGCGGCCGTGCCCGACGATCGCTATCACCAGTTCGCCACCAGTTACGAGGCGCGTTTTGGCGAGCAGCCCTTTCGCATCGCCACGCTTGGGTATGACGCCGTGCTGCTGACCCTCCGCCTGACGTGGGACTGGACGCCGGGAACGGACCTTCCCGCCGGCCTGCTGTTGACTGAAGGTGGCTTTCTCGGCCTCGACGGCCCGATCCGCTTCCGCAGCAATGGCCTGGGTGAACGGGCGATGGAAGTGCGGCAGGTGGGCAACGGGGCCTTCACCGTGGTCGATCCGGCGCCCACGGGGTTCTGATTGCCGGATAACTTGCTCTTCGGCGCTTGTGGGCGGGGAATCCCAGCGCCTATATCGAAGGCATGAGCGACGACCTGTTCGAAAACGCGCCGCAGGGCGGCGGTGACTACGATTCCTCCTCTATCGAGGTGCTGGAAGGGCTGGAGCCCGTCCGTCGCCGTCCCGGCATGTACATTGGCGGCACTGACGATCGCGCGTTGCACCACCTCGCCGCCGAAGTGCTCGACAACGCCATGGACGAGGCGGTTGCTGGCCACGCCAGCCGCATCGAAATGGTGCTGGAGGAAGGCAACAGGCTGACCATCACCGACAACGGTCGCGGCATCCCGGTGGACGAGCATCCCAAGTTCCCCGGCAAGTCCACGCTGGAAGTAATTCTCACCACGTTGCACTCTGGCGGCAAGTTCTCCGGCAAGGCCTATGCTACCAGCGGCGGACTGCACGGCGTCGGTGTTTCGGTGGTGAACGCGCTGTCCAGCCTCACGCGGGTGGAAGTGGCCCGCAACAAGCAGGTCTATGCGCAGGAGTTCGAGCGTGGGCTGCCGCAAGGGCCGATCGCCAAGATCGGTGATACCCCCAACCGCCGCGGCACCAGCGTCACCTTTATTCCTGACACCGAGATCTTCGGCGACCGCAAGTTCAACCCCAAGCGGCTGTTCAAGCTCGCCCGCTCGAAGGCCTACCTCTTTGCGGGGGTGGAGATCCGCTGGAAATGCGCCCCATCGCTGATGAGCGAAGACGTGCCTGCCGAGGCGAGCTTCCAGTTCCCCGGCGGCCTGGCAGATCACCTCAAGGAAGAGGTCGGCAACCGCGAGTGCGTGACCGCCGATTTCTTTACCGGCAAGCAGGATTTTCCCGAAAACGAAGAAGGCGTGCAGCAAGGCAGCGTGGAATGGGCAGTCGCCTGGCCGCTGTGGTCCGATGGCTCTACCAGCTGGTATTGCAACACCGTGCCTACGCCCGATGGCGGCACGCACGAGGCGGGCCTGCGTGCCGCGCTGACCAAGGGCCTGCGCGCCTTTGGCGAACTCACCGGCACCAAGAAGGCCAAGGACATCACCGCCGACGACGTGATGACCGGCTCGGAAATCATGCTGTCCGTCTTCATCCGCGATCCGCAGTTCCAGAGCCAGACCAAGGACCGCCTCACTTCACCTGAAGCCGCGCGCCTGGTGGAAAATGCGGTGCGCGACCACTTCGATCATTTCCTGTCCGACAACATGGAGCGTGGGCGTGCGCTGCTCGGCTCTGTGATGGAACGCATGGAGGAACGCCTCAAGCGCAAGCAGGAACGCGAGATCAAGCGCAAGACGGCCACCAATGCCAAGAAGTTGCGACTGCCCGGCAAGCTGACCGATTGCAGCGGCGAAACCGACGGCGAGACCGAGCTGTTCATCGTCGAGGGCGATAGCGCAGGCGGCAGCGCAAAGCAGGCGCGCAACCGCAAGACGCAGGCGATACTGCCCATTCGCGGCAAGATTCTGAACGTTGCCAGCGCCACTACCGAAAAGATCCGCGCGAACAGCGAAATCGCCGACCTCGCGCTGGCGCTGGGCTGCGGCACGCGCAAGGAATGCGACGCTGAAAACCTGCGCTACGACCGCGTGGTGATCATGACTGACGCTGACGTTGACGGCGCACACATCGCCACCCTGTTGATGACCTTCTTCTTCCAGGAAATGCCCGACCTGGTGCGCAAAGGGCACCTCTACCTCGCCCAGCCGCCGCTCTATCGCCTGACAGCCGGCAAGGAGAGCCGCTACGCCCGCGATGACGCCCACCGCGCCGAGCTGGAAGAGACGGTGTTCAAGGGCAAGAAGGTGGAGGTCAGTCGCTTCAAGGGTCTTGGCGAGATGAACCCGCAGCAATTGCGTGAAACCACGATGAGCCCGGAAACCCGCAGCCTGGTGCGCATTACCCTGCCCGAACAGCACGAACAGCGCTTCGCGGTGAAGGAACTGGTCGACCAGCTGATGGGCCGCAACCCGGAACACCGCTTCAACTTCATCCAGAACCGTGCAGGCGAACTGGACCGGGATTTGATCGACGCGTGATCCTGCGCCAAGGTGCGGGCATGATGCACCGCCTTTTCAGGATCCTTGCAGCGCTGGCCTTGCTGCTCTCCAGCCCCGTCTTCGCCCAGGATGCCGAGCAGGCGGAACGCCTTGAAGCGCGGGCCGCCGATATCGTCGCCGCCATGCGCGGCGAGGCCATTTACGACAACGTCTTTGCCGATGGCTTCGTGGCTGCTGTTCCCGAGGTGCAGTTCATCGCGATCAGGGGGCAGATCGAAGGCCAGTTCGGGGCGCTGATCGGCGTGCAGTCGGTCGAGCCCGTCAGCCCTAACGGCGCGCAAATCGCCATTCGGTTCGAGCGCGGACTGGCCAGCGGATCGCTCGCGCTGGAAACGTCTGCGCCACACGCGGTGACAGGCTTCGTGCTCAATGACATGCGGCCCATTGGCGATTCGGCAGCGCAAGTGCTGGCAGACCTCGCTGCCCTGCCCGGAGAAACCTCCATGCTGGTCACGCGCATCGGTGTCAGCGAGCCATTGATCGCCAGCAATGCCGAGGTGCAATTTGCCATTGGCTCCACCTTCAAGCTCTACGTCCTGTCCGCCTTGGCCCATTCGATTGCAGCGGGGGAGCGGGATTGGAACGATGTCGTGCCGCTTACCGCGCGCAGTTATCCCAGCGGTCAATTGCAGGACTGGCCGCAAGGCTCGCCGCTGACACTGTACACGCTGGCGACGCTGATGATCTCCACCAGCGACAACACCGCGACGGACCAGCTGATCGCCGTGCTGGGGCGCGATGCGGTGGAAGCCGAAGTGATCGCCTCCGGGCATTCGAACCCGGCGGCCACCCTGCCCTTCCTCACCACGCGCGAGCTGTTCGTGCTCAAGTCCGGCATCGATACGGACCCCGGCGAATACCTTGGCATGGACCTGATGCAGCGGCGCGAGGCGCTGGAATTTCTCGCCGGGATCGAGCGCGATGAGGAGGAGGTGCGGCTCGCCTTTACCGGTGGCCCGAACATGATCGACATCGAATGGTTTGCTTCAGGCGAGGACATCGCCCGCGCGTTCCAGCGCATTGCCGCGTTGGAGGACAATACTGCGCTGGAGATCCTGGCGGTGAACCCTTCCATGTCGCAGGCCATGCGCGGTGAATGGACTTATGTCGGCTACAAGGGCGGCTCCGAACCCGGCGTGCTCAATCTCAGCTGGCTGCTGCGCGATGACGCGGGCGAGTGGGTGGTGGTTAGTATGAGCTGGAACAATCCACAGGCCCTAGTCGACCATGCGACCTTCGAGTTGCTCGCCATGCGCGCCGTGGCGTTCGCTGCGGGTCAATAGTGTAACCGCGCTTGCCACGCTGCGCTGCAATATCTAGCACGCGCCCAACACAGGCAAGACAGGCACCTTGAATGACCCAGCGCTTTACCGGCACCGAAAACTATGTGGCCACTGACGATCTCAAGGTGGCGGTAAACGCTGCGGTCACCCTGCGCCGTCCGCTGCTGGTGAAGGGTGAGCCCGGCACCGGCAAGACAGTGCTGGCGCACGAGATCGCCAGAGCCATCGATGCGCCGCTGATCGAATGGGGCGTAAAGAGCACCACCAAGGCGCAGCAGGGGCTGTATGAATACGATGCCGTCGCGCGCCTGCGCGATGGCCAGCTGGGCGAGGAGCGCGTTCACGACATTTCCAACTATATCCGCAAGGGCAAGCTGTGGGAGGCATTTACCAGCCCCCAGCTGCCGGTGCTGCTGATCGACGAGATCGACAAGGCCGACATCGAGTTTCCCAACGACCTGTTGCAGGAACTCGATCGGATGCAGTTCGACGTCTACGAAACGGGGGAGCGGATTGAGGCGAAGGAACGCCCGATCGTCGTCATCACCTCCAACAACGAGAAGGAACTGCCCGACGCATTCCTGCGCCGCTGTTTCTTCCACTACATCAAGTTTCCCGATGACGAGACCATGCGCGAGATCATCGACGTGCATTTCCCCGGAATCCAGCAGCGCCTCGTCAGCCAGGCGCTGGAGATCTTCTATCAGTTGCGCGAGGTGCCGGGGTTGAAGAAGAAGCCCTCCACATCCGAACTGCTCGACTGGCTCAAGCTGCTGCTGGTAGAGGACATGCCGCTGGACGTGCTGCAGAACCGCGATCCCACCAAGGCCATCCCCCCGCTGCATGGCGCGCTGTTGAAGAACGAGCAGGACGTGATGCTACTGGAACGGCTCGCGTTCATGGCTCGGCGCGAGAACCGCTGAGCGGGCATTACTCATGCTCCTAAACTTCCTCGACGAACTGCGTGGCGCGGGCATTCCCGTCAGCCTGAAAGAGCACCTGACGCTGCTGGAGGCGCTGGACAGCGACGTGATTGAGCGGAGTCCGGAGGAATTCTACTACCTCGCCCGTGCGACCTACGTGAAGGACGAAGGCCTGCTCGACCGCTTCGACCAGGTGTTTCAGAAGGTGTTCCACGGGATCTTTTCGGAGCTGGCCGAGGAGCAAGCCTCGATCCCTGAGGAATGGCTGCGCGCGGTCACCGAGAAGTTCCTGACCGAGGAAGAACACGCCGCAATCGAGCAACTGGGTGACTGGGACGAAATCATGGAGACGCTGAAGAAGCGTCTGGAAGAGCAGGAAGGCCGTCACGAAGGCGGTAACAAGTGGATCGGGACCGGTGGCACCAGCCCGTTCGGCCATTCCGGCTACAACCCGGCAGGCGTGCGCATTGGCGGCGAGAGCAAGCACCGCCGCGCGATCAAGGTTTGGGAGAAGCGCGAGTTCGCCAATCTGGATTCCAGCAAGGAACTGGGTACGCGCAACATCAAGGTGGCGCTGCGCCGCCTGCGCCGCTTCGCCCGCGAAGGTGCGGCAGACGAGCTGGACCTCGACGCCACCATTCGCGGCACGGCCAAGCAGGGCTGGCTCGATATCCGCATGCGTCCGGAACGACACAATGCGGTGAAGCTGCTGCTGTTCCTCGATGTCGGCGGGTCGATGGACGACCATGTGAAGGTGACCGAGGAACTGTTCAGCGCGGCCACCAGCGAGTTCAAGAACATGGAATTCTACTACTTCCACAACTGCCTCTACGAGAGCGTGTGGAAGGACAATTCACGCCGCTGGAGCGAGCGCATCCCGACATGGGACCTGCTCCACAAGTTCGGCCATGACTACAAGATCGTGTTCGTTGGTGATGCTGCGATGAGCCCCTACGAGATCGCCTGGCCTGGCGGCAGCGTGGAGCACATGAACGAGGAAGCTGGCGAAGTCTGGCTGCAGCGCGTGGTGGATACCTACCCAGCCGTCGCCTGGCTGAACCCGAGGGCGGAACGGCTGTGGGAATACAGCCAGTCGACCCAGATGATCCGCCAGATCATGGGCGACCGGATGTTCCCCCTCACGCTGGACGGGCTGGACGAGGCGATGCGCACGCTCAGCCGCAAGCAGGGCTAGGCCAAGGCTAGAACTCGCGCGGGACGGCCGCGAACATGGCCTTGGCCGCGGGGCGTTCGTTGATCTGTTCGATCCAGCGCACCAGTCCCGGCGTATCGTCCTTGTTGACCAGTTCGGCAAAACCATGCTGCATGCCGTTGGCGATGGCGAAGTTGCAGATGTCGGCCAGCGAATAGACGCCGCCCGCAAGCCACTCGTTGTCGCGCAGGCGATCGTCCAGTTTCCTCACGCTGATGCCGATCTTGCGCATTTCCTCGTCCAGCAGGTCCTGCGGAAATCCCTCGCGCGCGCGGCGCCACTTCACCTGCTGTTCGGGGATAGGAATGCGGGCGACGACTTTCTCGAATTCGGCGTCCGACAGGTCTTTTACCATCTGGCTGACATGGCGGTGCCAGCCGATGGTGGAGACGCACCAGCAGAAATACTCGTCAACCCACTTGGTCCAGATGCGCATCATCGCGGTGTCGTAATGGCTTTCGGGGCGCAGCCGTACCGCGGTGGGATGCGCGTCTTCCAGGTATTCGCATATCACCGTGCTCTCGGTGATGATCTTGCCGTCATCGTCGAGCGCTGGAACCTGACCGCGAGGGTTGATCTTCTTGAACCAGTCTTCGTGGTGTTCGAACTTCGCCGGGTTGAGCAGGTGATGTTTGAACTCCAGCCCCTTCTCATAAAGCGCCAGCGTGGGCTTCAGCGAATTCGCGCCCGGTCCGAAACTGTAGAGTGTAAGCAATGGCCTCTCCCATATGTGCCTGGCACCTGTTTGACGCGGCAATTCTGCAATCCCATGACCTGCGTCAAAGGTGAAGGGTATTTTCAGTAAAGCAGCAGGCCTGCCACTTCCTCGCGCCACGCCGCTTCGTCAGGCGCAGCCAGTGTTTCAAGATCGCCCGGTTCGGCCCCGGCATCGTCCACCCATTCGCGCAAGGCAGGGCCACCGTTGATCACGTCGATGGCGAGCACGTCGTTCGTGTATTCATACTTGAAATCCTTGCCGCGCCAGATTGGGTAGTCCGGATAGAGCCGGCGGATCGCCTTGAAAGCCAGCGCCTGCAGGCGCCACGGTCGGAAGGCCGAATGGTCGTAGAACGGCCCCTCGGCGTGGATCATTAGCGCGTTGCACAGCTGGCCCACGTGTTTGTGAAAGGTCGGCTCGAACCAGCAATCGCGCAGGGCGCATCCGGCCAGCCAGTCGGGCGCCATGCACTGCATTTCCGCCAACACTGCCTTGGCATCCACGTCAGGCGCGCCGAACAGCATCTCCAGCGGGCGGGTGGTGCCGCGGCCCTCGCTCAGGGTTGCGCCTTCGATCATTACCGTCCCGGCATAGGCGCGCGCCATGTTCAGGTTAGCGGCATTGGGCGACGGATTGATCCAGATCCGGCTGTCGGGCCAGCCGAAACCAGGGCCTTCGGGCAGCCAGTAATGCATGGTGACGACGCGGTAATCGACGTCCAGGCCGAAGTGGCGGATGAACCACTGGCCCATCTCGCCCATGGTCAGGCCGTGGCGCATGGGCATGGGGGCAGCGCCCACGAAACTCTCGTGCCCCGGCACCAGCTTCGTCCCTTCGACCGGGCGGCCTGCCGGGTTGGGCCGATCCAGCACCCACACCGCCTTGCCATGCCGGGCAGCTTCTTCCAGCAGGTAAAGCAGCGTGGTGACGAAGGTGTAGATGCGGCAGCCCAGGTCCTGCAGGTCGAACAGGAACACGTCGGCACTGTCCATCATCGCAGCCGTGGGACGACGCACTTCGCCATAGAGGCTGAACACGGGAATGCCGTAGACGGGGTCAACCTCGTCAGCGGTTTCCACCATGTTGTCCTGCTTGTCGCCCTTCAGCCCGTGCTGCGGGCCAAAGGCGCTGGTGATGTTGACCCCCGCTGCGATCAGCGCATCGAGGCTGTGCGTCAGATCCGCCGTTACCGAAGCGGGATGTGCCACTAGCGCCACTCGCTTGCCTGCAAGCGCATGCAACAGGTCAGGTTCGGCCAGCAGCCGATCGATTCCGAATTTCATGCAGCGCGGGTTCGCGCAAGACAGCCTTCGAAGCAAGCCGGATCGTGAAAATCGGGCTTTTCCTTGTGGTGTGACAGCGCCCAGTAGCTTTTCACTCCGCCTTCTTCCTCGATAACGGCGGACAGGCCATAGGCGCACGGCGGCTCCGGCATCTGCGCGCGCGGCAGCGCGGCATCGAAGATCGCGATGGCCTGCCCCACGCGCATGGTGCAGTCAGGCTCGCGCGCGAAGGTGCGATTGGTCATGCCTTCGCGATAGTCGCTGAAGTCGTAGGCGGCCCAGCGTTCGGATGGCGAGAGGTTGAACTCACAGTAAGAAGGCGTGCCGTCCTTCGCCATCATGAACAGTTCGAAGCAGGTGGTCATCCACAGGTCGTCTGCCCTGCCCTTGCCCGCAAACGGCGGCAGGACGAGCTTTTGCGGGCCGTCGATTCGCCAGCGCACGCGCACCCAATTGTCTGTCAGAGAGAGTATTCGCGCTTCTACCCGGCGAACGGCGAGTGGTGGAGTGGTGGCATGTGCAACCAGATCATGCGTTTGCAAGCAAGTGTCCCCGTGCTACGCGCCCCCGTCCCTAAACCAACAAGACGCCAAATCCCCCGATATGACGACTTACGAATCTGATCTGCTGAACGTGCTGACCGAGCGCGGCTATGTCCATCAAGTAACCGATGCTGCGGGACTGGATGCCCTTGCGGTGCGGCAGACCGTTCCCGGATATATCGGTTTTGACGCCACGGCGCCCTCTCTGCACGTCGGATCGTTGGTGCAGATCATGATGTTGCGCCGCTTGCAGCAGACCGGGCACAAGCCGATCGTCGTCATGGGCGGCGGCACCACCAAGATCGGCGACCCGTCGGGCAAGGACGAGAGCCGCAAGATGCTCACGCCCGAGGTCATCGACGACAACATCGCCGGTATCCGCACCGTGTTCGAACGGCTGCTGACTTTCGGCGATGGTCCCACCGATGCGGTGATGGTCAACAATGACGAGTGGCTTGCCGACCTTGGCTATATTCAGCTCCTGCGCGACGTTGGCCCGCATTTCACCATTAACCGCATGCTCACATTTGATTCGGTGAAGTTGCGGCTTGAGCGAGAGCAGCCGCTGACCTTCCTCGAATTCAACTACATGATCCTGCAGGCTTATGACTTCATGGAGCTGGCGCGTCGCTACGAATGCCGCTTGCAGATGGGCGGCAGCGACCAGTGGGGCAACATCGTCAACGGCATGGAACTGGCCCGGCGCAAGGACGGAATCGAACTGTTCGGTCTCACCACCCCGCTGCTCACCACCGCTGACGGTGCCAAGATGGGCAAGACGGCGGCAGGCGCCGTGTGGCTGAACGAGGCGCAGCTGCCGAGCTACGATTTCTGGCAATACTGGCGCAACACCGACGACCGCGATGTGGGCCGCTTCCTGCGGCTGTTCACCGACCTGCCGCTGGACGAGATCGCTCGTCTGGAAGCGCTGGAGGGCAGCGAGATCAATGCGGCCAAAGTGGTGCTGGCGGACGAAGTGACCAGGCTGGTCCGCGGGGAAGAGGCAGCAGCCTCCGCCCGTGCGACTGCCGAGCAGACCTTTGCCGGCGGCGGCAAGGGAGGCGACCTGCCCTCGCTTACAGTGCCTGCCGAAGGCATCCGCGTGGGGGCCGCCTTGACCGAGTTGGGCTTCACCCAGTCCAACGGTGAAGCCAAGCGCAAGGTAGCGGAAGGCGCGGTAAAGCTGGAGGACATGGCGGTGACTGATCCTGGTTACCTGATCGAGTTGGCCAGCGGCATGGAAGCACGCCTCAGCCTTGGTAAGAAGCGCCACGCTATCCTTAAGGGTGCCTAGGGCCCGTTTCTTCGCTTTACCAAAAGTCCACCATTTCGTGCGAGAACGCCTCTCGGGTCCACTCGCTCGAAAGGAAACAATAGGTCATGGCAGGCGGCGCACAGCTTTCCGTCACCGATATGCGACGCTCCACGCGTCACCCGGTGGACTATTCGGTTATTGCCGAGCACTTGCAGCAGGGCGACCTGACGCTGCGCATATCCAACATATCCGCCCATGGCTTCATGATCGACATGGTGGACGGCATCAGTCGCGGCGATCGCATGATCATCCGGCTGCCCTCCGTCGGCCGGATCGAGGCCTATTGTATCTGGGTGACCGACGACCGGGCCGGCTTCCAGTTCGAGCGTATCATCCGCTTCGACGCCTTCGAAGCGATGATTTCCGAGATGCAGCCGAACCCGGCGCTTCGCCGTCGCAGCTGAAGCACGCAGACTTCAACTTTAGCCCTTACAATTTCGATTAGCTTGGCAAGCGCCCTTTGCGCTGCCATTGCGCGCTGGTGAGTTCAGACCCCTCGCCTTTCCGCATAGCCAATTTCCGCGCCTTCTGGGTCAGCCGCCTGACGATGACGCTGGCGCAATATGCGATGATGCTGATCATCGGCTGGCAGACCTACAACCTTGCGCGCGATGGCGGGATGAGCGTGGCAGAGGCATCGGGCCAGCTGGCGCTGATCGGCCTACTGCAATTCTTCCCGCTGTTCGTGCTGACGCCCTTCACCGGGCTGACGGCTGACAGGTTCGATCGTCGCAACGTCGGTCGCCTCACCATGATGTTGCAGCTTGCCTGCGCACTGGTTCTGGCTGGCTACACTTGGAACGAGGCGATGAGCCTGTGGGTGCTGTACTGCGTCGCCGTGGTGCTGGGCGTGGTGCGCGGCTTTGCCGGTCCTGCGCTGGGAGCGCTGGCACCAAACCTGGTTCCCAAAACCGTGCTGCCAAGCGCCATCGCCTTGTCGTCCATCGCCTGGCAGACGGGCATGATCGTCGGGCCCGCCGTGGGCGGTGTGCTCTACGAAGTGATGCCCGCCCTGCCCTATGCCGTGGCTGCGCTGTTGTTCATCGTGGCGGCCGTCTCGCTGTCGTTGATCAAGGACCTGCCGCGCCAAAAACCGCGCGTGTCGGCCCATCCGATCCAGCAGGTGCGCGAGGGCATGGTCTATGTATGGCGCAACAAGATGGTGCTGGGCTCCATCACGCTGGACCTGTTCGCGGTGTTCCTGGCCGGGGCCACGGCGCTGTTCCCGGTCTATGCCCGCGATATCCTGCAAGTCGGGGCAACCGGCCTCAGCCAGCTGGCCATGGCCCCTGCCATCGGCGCGGCGCTGACGGCGCTATGGTTCTCTTTCCGCCCGCTCAAGACCAACGTTGGGCCCAAGATGCTGCTGGCGGTGGGTGCATTCGGCGCGGCGACCATCGGCTTTGCCTTCTCCACATCGATGGCGTTGAGCCTCGCCATGTTGTTCATCGTCGGCTGCGCCGACATGTTTAGCGTCTACATCCGCCAGTCGTTGATCCAGCTGCACACGCCGGATGACAAGCGCGGGCGTGTATCCGCCGTGTCGCAGCTGACCATCAGCGCCTCCAACGAGTTCGGCGATTTCTTCTCCGGCAGCCTTGCCTTCCTGATCGGCCCGGTGGCCGCCGTGGCACTGGGCGGCGCCGGGGCGATCGCCACCGTGGCGCTGTGGGCCGTGCTGTTCCCGGTGCTGCGCACCACCAAGACCTTCGATCCGCCCGAAGATGTGTTAGAAACCGATGAAGTGCCCGACGCGCAAGGCGCGCGCGAAATGGCAGAAAAGGGAGCCTGAAACCGATGAAGTTCGACAACGTCCTGCAATCGATCGGCAATACGCCGCATATCCGCCTGTCTCGCCTGTTCCCCGATCACGAGGTGTGGGTGAAAAGCGAGCGCGGCAATCCCGGCGGCTCGATCAAGGATCGTATTGCCCTGGCCATGGTGGAGGATGCCGAAGCGTCCGGTGCGCTGAAGCCCGGCGGCACTATCATCGAGCCCACCAGCGGCAACACCGGCATCGGCCTTGCCATGGTCGCCGCCGTGAAAGGCTACAAGCTGGTGCTGGTCATGCCCGAAAGCATGAGCATCGAACGCCGCCGCCTGATGCTGGCCTATGGTGCCACCTTCGACCTGACGCCCAAGGAAAAGGGCATGAAGGGCGCCATCGAACGCGCCGCCGAACTGGTCGCGACCACCGAGAATGCGTGGATGCCGCAGCAGTTCGAGAACCCGGCCAACGTCGCCGTCCACGCGCGCACCACCGCGCAGGAAATCCTGGCGGACTTCAAGGACACGCCGCCGGCCTACCTCATCACCGGAGTCGGAACCGGCGGCCACCTGACAGGCTGTGCGGAGGCGCTGAAAGCCGAATGGCCCGAGATGAAGGCCTATGCCGTGGAACCCACGCTTTCGCCGGTCATCTCCGGCGGCCAGCCCGGCCCGCACCCGATCCAGGGCATCGGTGCGGGCTTCATTCCCGGCAACCTGCACACCAACGTGATCGACGGCGCAATCAAGGTGGAGGCCGAGGCCGCCAAGGACATGGCCCGTCGCTGTGCCCTGGAGGAAGGGCTGTTGGTCGGCATCAGCTCGGGCGCCACGCTGGCGGCCATCGCCTCCAAGCTGCCCGAGCTGGAGCCCGGCACCCGCGTGCTCGGCTTCAACTACGATACCGGTGAGCGTTATTTCTCCGTCCCCGATTTCTGGCCCGGCGAATGAGCAAGTTCGAGCCCCTGCACTATGAAGACGCGGGCACGCAGCTGACCGGCCATATCGCCCGCCCCGATGGCGCCCCGCGCGCCGCCGTGCTGGTGTTCCCCACGATCATGAACCCCACCCCTGCGGTGGAAGCCAAGGCGTGGGAACTGTCGGAGGCTGGTTACCTGTCGATGCTCGGCGATTTCTACGGCAAGCAGCCCGCCAATTTTGACGAGGCACGCCTGTTCGCCGGCGAAATCCGCGAGACGCCCGAACTCTATCGTCAGCGCCTGCGCGCTTCGCTTCGTGCGCTGGCCGGGGTCGAGGGCGTCGAAGGCCTGCCGCTGTTCATCATCGGCTTCTGCATGGGCGGCCAGGCCGCGCTGGAACTGGCGCGCGAAGGCGCCCCGGTAGAAGCGGTGGTGAGTTTCCACGGCTTGCTGAACACCGACATGCCTGCCCAGCCCGGCAAGGTCTCTGCCCGCGTGCTGGTGTGCCACGGCGATGCCGATCCCATGGTTCCGCGCGAACAGGTGCTGAAGTTCTGGCAGGAAATGGACCATGCCGGGGCGAACTGGCATTTCCATTCCTATTCGGGCGTGAAGCACGGTTTCACCAACCCCGCACCCAACGACAATCCTGCCACCGATTACGATGCCAGTGCAGACCGGCAAAGCTGGGCAGCCATGTTTTCGATGTTCGAGGAATTGCTTGAAAACTAGCCAGTTGCCCTTGCCCGGTTGAAATGATCGCCCACCCGCGCAACTATTGTCGGGAGGGATTCATTTTCCTGAAATGGGGAATTCAGGACATGGCTCAAGGCAATGCTTTACCGAAACGCGGGTTTGTTTACCGTCAGCTTAAGAAATACCGATTTAAAATCAATGATGTGGGCGCGCGCTATTCGCTGATTCCCAACGATCCGGTGCTCGATGCCGATCAGTTCGCCTGGACGTCACGCCTCGCCGAACACTGGAGAGCCATCCGCGACGAAGCACTGGCCGTTTACGCCCATCGCGATGCCATTCCGCCCTTGCGTCGCATTTCACCCGATCACCGTCGCATCGCGGGGGATGACAGGTGGCGCAGTTTCTTCCTGATCGGCTATGGGAACGAAGTGCCACAAAACATCGCTCGCGCCCCGCGCACGGTGCAGCTGGTGCGGCAGATCCCCAGGCTCAACAGCGCCTTCTTCTCCATCCTCGCCCCCGGCGCGCATATCGTGCGGCATCGCGGTGTTTCGAAGAGCTTCTTTACCGCTCATCTTGGCCTTAGCGTTCCGTCTGACGCGAGCGCCTGCCGCATGCAGGTGGAAGACCAGACGGTGCACTGGGCCAACGGCGAGTGGACCGTGTTCGATGACACCTACGAGCACGAGGTGTGGAACGACAGTGACGAGCCGCGCATCATCCTGCTGTGCCAGGTAGGCCGACCGCTTCGCGCACCCGGTAGCTGGATGGCGGCGGCATTCGACTGGTACATTAAGCGCAGCCCCTTTGTGGCGGAAGCTAAGCGCGAGCTGCGCCAGTGGGAAGATGCCATGCAGCAGGCGGAAACCGCCCCTAGCTGCGCACGAAGCCTTCTTCAGCCAGAGCCATCAGGTTTTTCGCGCCAGCCTCCACCCGCGCCCGCAAGGTTGCGGTCTCGGGCAGGCGGCGCTCGGCATAGTGGCGCGCGGTAATGCGCTTGGCCTTGGCGAAGTCGTCCTCGCGCCCTTCCACCACCTTCGCCATGCGCACCCACATCCAGCCGATGGCGACAAGCCCGATCAGTTGCATGAAGGCATAGGAGCCCGCACCAAGCGCATCGGGATCCTGCCCGGCTTGGTGCAGCATGGCCTGTGCAGCGGCTGCCGTGTCAGCCAACGCTGTTCGCATCGGGTCAGCGATCCATGCAGGCGCACCGTCCAGATCGGCTTTCACCATTGCGGCAAAGCGCATGGCGATCTGTCCGCCATCACGGGCCAGCTTGCGTCCGGCCAGGTCAAGCGCCTGCACGCCATTGGCACCTTCGTAGATCATGGCGATGCGGGCATCGCGCACGATCTGTTCCATGCCCCATTCCTTCACGTAACCGTGGCCGCCCAGCACCTGCTGCATGGCCACCGCACTCTCGAAGCCGCAATCGCTGCCATATGCCTTGATCACCGGAGTGAGGAACGAGACCAGCGTGTCGGCCTGCTTGCGTTCCTCCGGTGTGGCCGCACCGTGCGCGCGGTCGATCTCCATCGCCGTCCACAGCACCAGCGCGCGGAAACCTTCGACAAAGCCGCGCACGTCCAGCAGCATGCGCCGCACATCGGGATGCACCAGCAGCGAATCGGCCGGTGCGGACGGGTCCTTGCGCTCGCCCATGGCGCGGCCCTGCTTGCGTTCCAGCGCATAGGCGGAAGCGCGCTGGTAGGCGTGTTCGGCATGGGCCAGCCCTTGCACGCCAACAGCGAGGCGCGCGGCATTCATCATGATGAACATGGCCGCCAGCCCGCCGTGTTCCTGCCCCAGCAGCCAACCCCTGGCGCCGTCGAAATTCATCACGCAGGTGGCACTGCCATTTAGGCCCATCTTGTGCTCGATAGAGGCGCAGGAGATGGAATTGCGGGTTCCGTTCGGCAGGAACTTCGGCGACAGGAACAGCGAGATCCCGCGCGATCCGGCCGGGGCATCGGGAAGTTTCGCCAGCACCAGGTGGACGATGTTCTCGGTCAGGTCATGCTCACCACCGGAGATGAAGATCTTCTCGCCGCTTATGGCATAGGAGCCATCGCCTTGCGGCTCTGCCTTGGTGCGCATCAGGCCCAGGTCCGTACCCGCATGGCCTTCAGTCAGCGCCATCGTGGCCAGCCATTCCCCGCTGATAATCTTCGGGACGTACAGGTCCTTCAGCTCATCCGACCCGGCAGAGATAATGGTGGAGGTCGCGCCGCCGACAATACCGGGGTACATCATGAAACTGGCGCAGGCGGAATTCATGTATTCCTCCAGCACCGTTCCCAGCACATGCGGCATGCCCTGCCCGCCATATTCCGCAGATGCCGCCAGCGTGTTCCAGCCAGAGTCCACCAACTGGTCGTAGGCATCCTTGAAACCTTCGGGCGTGGTGACGCTGCCATCCTCGTGCCGCGTGCATCCTTGCGCATCGGACACCGGATTGAGCGGCGCCAGCACGTCGGCGCAGAACTTGCCCATGCCTTCGACCAACGCCTGCACGGTTTCTTCGTCCAACACATCATAGCCAGGCAGGTCGCACCGGCTGATGCCAAGGACATCGTTGAGGACAAACAGCGTATCGCGCGTGGGGGCGGACCATCCGCTCATGCATCGTCTCCAGTTCTCTCAAGCGCATCACCCGACAGCTTGCGATAGAAGCAGCTGCGCGCGCCGGTGTGGCATGCAGGGCCTGCGGGGCGCGCTTTCAGCACAAGTGCGTCCTGGTCGCAATCGACAAGGATTTCCGCGACATGGAGGACATTGCCCGAGGTTTCCCCCTTCTTCCACAGCTTGCCCCGGCTTCGTGAGTGGAAATGCGCGATGTCGGTCCTTCTGGTGGCGGCCAACGCTTCAGCATCCATGAAGGCCACCATTAGCACTTCGCCGCTGCCAGCGTCCTGCACCACTGCCGTCATCAGGCCCGCAGCATCGAATTTCGGCATGAACTCGCTGCCGCTTTCGCGCTCTTTATCGTTGGTGGAAATGGCTCCGGTCCTTTCGCAATCGCACAACAGGTTGCACTCTCTGTACCCATTTGTTGCAAGATGAACACATCTCTGCACCAAAAACTGTCAATCGCGTCATCGGTGTTTGTGTTTGAACCTTTCAATGAGATGAATGCCCCTGCGGCTTGACGGGCCGCCTGCCATTCCGGCCAGGGAATGGGGGGTCTTGGTGCCACATCGAACGAACGGGGGCACCAGGTTCATGAGGGTTTGGAACAGACGCGCCGGCTGGGGGGCTCGCGCGAAAGTTCCAGCGAATTTCGTCACGCGAACGCCCGGGTCCTAGTGCCCGGGCGTTTTGCTTTCTCCGCCCTGGCGATCCTCCAGCACGCGCGAAAAGCAGGCGATGTGCACGCGGCGCACACCCGCTTCACGGAGCGCACTTTTGCAGGCATTGGTGGTAGCTCCACTGGTGAGCACATCGTCCACCAGCAGCACCTGCGCGCTTTTCAGGCGTTCGCGGCGCGCCGGATTGGCCGCAATGGCTCCAGCAAGGACTTTCGCCCGCTCTACCCGCCCCAGCCCTCCCAAGCGTGGGGTGCTTCTGGTGCGCACAAGGCCATCCACCAGCAAAGTCATCCTGCGCAGCCTCGCCAACTCGCGCGCGATCAGGGCCGACTGATTGTAGCCGCGCTGCCATAGCCGCACGCGGTGGAGCGGCACGGGAACCGCCAGCCAGTCGCCCTCCAGTTCGGGCAGCCGCGCAGCGATCTGCCGCGCCATCATCTGCGCCAGGGCGATTTTGCGGCCGTGCTTGAAGTTCAGCACCAGCTTGCGTGCGGTGTCGTTGTAGAGCGTTGCGGCGGTGATGCCGTCCTCTGACTGCCCGCCGGGTATCTCCAGCGTGGACCAGCAAGTGCTGCACAGCCCCTTCTGCGCCGCAATCGCCTCTCCACACAGCGGGCAGCGCGGCGGGTAGATCAGGTCCACCAGTGGGGCAAAGGCCTGTTTCAGTGCCATTGAGGCTATGCTGCCCGCGGGCGGGGCTGTAGGCAAGCGACATGGCTACCGCCCCGCCCATGATATTCTCGCACACCCGCAAGCTGGCTCGTCGTCGCCGAGCCGAAGCGATCTACAACCGGTACGATTCGGAAATCTTCCTCATCGAGCACATGGTGGATGATGTCTTCGAACGGCTCTCGTTCATGAAGCACGAGGGGTACAACGTGCTGATTGATGGCTTCGGGGATCATCTGGTCGCCGAATTGCCATGGGATCATCCCGCCAGTTTTCACTATGTCGAGGAGCAAGACCTCGATCAGCCGAGCCGGCACATATCCGGCACCTTCGATCTCGTTGCGAGCGTCGGGACGCTCGACAAACTCAACGATCTGCCGGGCGCGCTTATCCAGATGCGCGAGTTGTTGGCACCCGGCGGCATCGTCATTGCCAGCTTCGTTGGCGGGGCCAGTCTGCCCAAGCTTCGACGTGCCATGTTCGAGGCCGAGCCCGAGCGCCCTGCGGCCCGGATGCATCCTCTGGTCGACCCGCGATCCTGTCCGCAATTGCTCGGCAGGGCCGGATGGCAGGACCCGGTGGTCGACAGCCATACCCTGACGGTGCGCTACGGCTCGCTTGACCGGCTTGTCCTGGACCTGCGCGTGCACGCTATGGGCAGTGTGCTGGCAAGCCCCGCCCCGCCGCTCACCCGGGCCGCTCGCGAGCGCGCGAGAGCGGCATTCCTGGCGCAGGCGGATGAGGATGGGAAAGTCAGCGAGACCTTCGAGATCATAACCCTGACCGGGCGGCGCTAGGCCCGCGTGCTCTTCAATGCTGCCTGCGCCGCCGCCAGCCGTGCAATCGGCACGCGGTAGGGACTGGCGCTGACGTAATCGAGGCCAACCTTCTCGCAGAAGGCGATGCTTTCCGGATCGCCGCCATGTTCGCCGCAGATGCCCAGCTTGATGTCCGGTCGGGTCGCGCGGCCACGCTCCGCAGCAATCTCCACCAGCTGTCCCACGCCTTCGATATCGAGGCTGACGAACGGATCGCGGGCGTAGATGCCCTTCTCGACATAGGGCGAAAGGAAGCGCCCGGCATCGTCGCGGCTCACGCCCAGCGCGGTCTGCGTAAGGTCGTTGGTGCCGAAGGAGAAGAAGCGCGCTTCGTGCGCGATCTCGCCTGCCATCAGCGCGGCGCGCGGCAGTTCGATCATAGTGCCGACGAGATATTCGACGCTGGCGCCCTTTTCGGCAAACACCTGCTGCGCGGTGTCGTTCACCAGCTTGCGCAGGATTTCCAGTTCCTTGCGCGTGGCAACCAGCGGAATCATCACCTCGGGCACCACCGGATCGCCGCCCTCTGCGGTGACCTCGCAAGCTGCTTCGAAAATGGCGCGCGCCTGCATTTCGTAGATTTCCGGGAAGGTGATCCCCAGTCGGCAGCCGCGATGGCCCAGCATCGGGTTGAACTCGTGCAATTCGCCCGCGCGTCGCTTCAGATGCTCGATATCGACATCAAGACTGGCGGCCAGCTCGGCGAACTCCTCGTCGCGGGTGGGCATGAATTCGTGCAGCGGCGGATCGAGCAGGCGGATGGTGCATGGCAGGCCGTGCATGGTGCGGAAGATCTCGCCAAAGTCGCTGCGTTGTTCAGGCAGCAGCTTTTCCAGCGCCTTGCGCCGCCCGGCCTCGTCCTCGGCCAGGATCATCTCGCGCACGGCCATGATCCGGCTGGCATCGAAGAACATGTGTTCGGTGCGGCACAGGCCAATGCCCTCGGCGCCGAAACCGCGCGCTGTCCTGCAGTCCTGCGGAGTCTCGGCATTGGTGCGCACGCCCATGCGGCGATGCTTGTCCGCCCATTCCATCAGCACGCCGAAGTCGCCGGCCAGCTCCGGCTCGATCGTGGGCACGCGGCCCGCCATGATTTGCCCGGTAGCGCCGTCCAGCGTGATGACATCGCCTTCCTTCAGCTCGCGGCTGCCGATACGCAGCGTGCGCGTGTCGAGATTGATCGATACTCCCGACGCGCCGGAGACGCACGGACGCCCCATGCCGCGCGCCACCACGGCGGCGTGGCTGGTCATCCCGCCGCGCGCCGTCAGGATGCCGCGGGCGGCGTGCATGCCGTGAATGTCCTCGGGGCTGGTTTCCACGCGCACGAGGATCACGTCTTCTTCGCGGTTGGCCCACAGTTCCGCGGTATCGGCATCGAGCACGATCTTGCCCGAGGCAGCACCGGGCGACGCCGGAAGCCCGGTGGCCAGCTCGTCACGCTCCGCATCGGGATCGAGTGTCGGGTGCAGCAGCTGGTCCAGCGCCATCGGATCGACGCGCAGGATCGCGGTTTCCTCGTCGATCAGGCCTTCGCCTACCATGTCCACCGCCATCTTCAGCGCGGCCTTGGCGGTGCGCTTGCCCGAACGGGTCTGCAGCATCCACAGCTTGCCCTGCTGCACGGTAAACTCGATATCCTGCATGTCCTTGTAGTGACGTTCCAGCAGGTCGAACACGCGCGCCAGTTCGGCAAAGGCTTGCGGCATGGCCTCTTCCATGCTGGGCAGTTCCGCCCCTGCCGCCTCGCGCCGCGCCCTGGTGAGGTATTGCGGCGTGCGAATGCCTGCCACCACGTCCTCGCCCTGCGCGTTCACCAGCCATTCGCCGTAATAGGCGCGTTCGCCGGTGGAGGGATCGCGGGTGAAGGCAACGCCAGTGGCGCTGGTTTCGCCCATGTTGCCGAACACCATCGCCTGCACGTTGACGGCCGTGCCCCAGTCGCCGGGAATGTTGTTGAGCCGGCGGTAGACCTTGGCGCGGTCTGCATCCCAGCTTTCGAACACTGCGGCAATCGCGCCCCACAGCTGTTCGTTCACGTCCTGCGGAAACGGCGAACCGCGCTCCGCCGCGACGATCTGCTTGTATTCGCTGACAAGTTCCTGCCAGTCGGCGGCGTTCATCTCGGTATCGGCGAAATAGCCGCGATCTTCCTTGGCGATTTCCAGCGCTTCCTCGAACGCGCCATGATCGAGGCCCAGGACCACGTCCGAATACATCTGGATGAAGCGTCGATAGCTGTCCCAGGCGAAGCGTTGGTCACCCGAGGTTGCAGCAAGCCCTTCCACGGTCTTGTCGTTCAGGCCAAGGTTGAGCACCGTGTCCATCATGCCCGGCATGGAAACCCGCGCGCCCGAGCGCACCGAGACCAGCAGCGGATCGGACGCGTCGCCGAATTTCTTGCCCACGGCTTTCTCGATATGCGCCAGCGCATCAGCCACGGCGGTGCGCAGGCCAGCGGAGAAGTCCTCCCCCTGGTTCAGGTAGCGCACGGACTCGTCGGTGGTGATGGTAAAGCCGGGAGGGACCGGCAGGCCGATGGAGGCCATTTCCGCAAGGTTGGCGCCCTTGCCGCCGGTCACGGTCTTGTCCCGCTGGCGGGGATCGTCGTGCGGCGCGTCACCGCCGAAAGTGTAGACCGTCTTCGTCATCGTACCTTGCATGTCCTGCAATGTGGAACACCTGGAACAGTGTCCTAAGTCAAAATCATCAACCCTCGATCTTCGAGAAATCCGCGACGTTGTGCACTGCAACACGGAACCGCGCAAGCAGGTCGAGCCGGGCGGCGCGCTTGTCCGGATTTTCGTCGTTCACGGTTACGTCCTCGAAAAAGGCATCGATCGGCGCACGCAGGCTGGCAAGCGCGGCCATCGCAGCTGCGAAGTCTTCCGCCTCGATGGCGGCGGCGGCCTGCGGTTCGGCGGCGTCGAGCGCTTCGATCAGCGCATTTTCGGCGGGTTCGGGGGTGTAGGACAGTTCGGCGGCGTGGGCTTGCGCCATGCGGGCTTCGACCACGGCCTTCATGTCGGGATCGTCCACCTGGCTCAGCGGGTCTTCCTCACCCGTATGCGCGATTTCGCCTTCGACGCCGTGCCAGTCTTCCTTCTTGAGGATATTGGCGGCGCGCTTGTAGCCTGCGAGCAGGTTCACGCCGTTGTCGGTGTCGATGAAGGCCTGCAGCGCATGGACGCGGGCAAGCAGGCGGACGAGGTCGTCCTCGCCGCCGAGGGCGAAAACGGCGTCGATCAGATCGTGGCGGACGCCCGCCTCGCGCTGCTGGACCTTGAGGCGGTCGGCGAAGAAGTCGAGGAGGGCATCGACCGTATTCGGAAGATTTTCGAGTCGTTCAGGATAGGACTGGCGCGATTTGTCATTCCATTGATAGCGCGCCCAAATTTCTGTTCTCGACTTGCCCCAGAACCACATACTTGCGGTCTTAATCAATTCGGATGTCGGGTGATGTCCAACAACCACCCACCCTGCCAACGCTGGCCACAAGTCAACTCTAACGTTATTCTCCAAGACAAGTGCGACAACTCCTAAAGCGGCTCGTCGCAATGCAAACGGATCCTTTGATCCGGTCGGGCGCATCTCTTCGTGAAAGAATTGGATTAAAGTATCCAGCTTGTCCGCCAGCGACACCGCCACCGTCACCGGCGCGGTGGGCACATCGTCGCCCTGCCCCACCGGCTTGTAGTGATCGCGGATCGCGTCGGAGACTTCGCGCGGCAGGCCTTCCTTCTCGGCGTAGTATCCGCCCATCAGGCCCTGCAGTTCGGGGAATTCGCCCACCATTTCGGTGACGAGATCGGCCTTGCACAATTCGGCAGCCTGCTGTGCCAGCGCCGGGTCGCAATCGGGAACGATCCCGACCTCGGCCAGCCAGCGGGCCAGCCCGGCCACCCGCTCGACCTTGTCCGCAACGGTGCCCAGCTTTTCGTGGAAGGTGATGCGTTCCAGCTTGGCCGCGTGATCGGCCAGCGGAGTCTTCTGGTCCAGTTCCCAGAAGAAGCGCGCATCGCTCAAACGCGCGGCCAGCACCTTGCGGTTGCCGTCGACAATCGCCGCGCCGCCGTCTGCCGCCTCGATATTGGCGGTGCAGACGAAGGCATTGGCGAGCTTTCCGTTGGCCTGTTCGCATACGAAATACTTCTGGTTCACCCGCGCGGTGAGCTGGATGACTTCGGGCGGCACGTCGAGGAAGTCCTCGTCGAAGCGGCCCAGCAGCGGCACGGGCCATTCGGTCAGCCCGGCGTTTTCGATCACCAGCCCCTCGTCTTCCACCAGCGACAGGCCCGCATCAGCCGCAACTTTCGCGGCGCCTTCACGGATCAGGTCCTGCCGTTCCTCATGGTCCACGATCACGTGGCAGGCGCGCAGCTTCTCGGCATAGTCGGCAGCATTGCCGATGGTGATATCGCCCGAGTGATGGAAACGGTGGCCCATGGTGGCCCAGCCGGAGGTGACGCCATGCACCTCGCACTCCACCAGCTCATCGCCCAGCAGCGCGACGATGCCCGACAGCGGGCGCACCCAGCGCAAGCTTTCGGTGGAAAGCGAGGCAGCGCCCCAGCGCATGGACTTGGGCCAGCTGAAGTCACGGATGATCGCCGGGATCGCTTCGGCCAGCAGGTCTTTCATCGCGCGGCCGGGCAAGTTCTTCACCGCGAACCAGGTCTCACGGCCCTTCACCTCGCGCACTTCCAGCTCGCCGCGCGAAACGCCGTTCTTGCGGCAGAAGCCATCGATGGCCGGGTCCGGCGCGCCGACGGGCGGGCCCTTGGCTTCTTCGCTCACCGCATCGGTGGCTTCGGGAAGCCCGCGCGCGATCAGCGCAAGGCGGCGCGGGGTGGACCATACGGTAGTTACGCCCACGGTAACGCCTGCTGCGTCCATCTCACGGCGGAACAGTTTTTCCAGCTCGGCACGCGCGCCGGCCTGCATGCGCGCGGGGATTTCTTCGCTGCGCAGTTCAAGGAGGAAATCACTCACAGCGACCACTCCGGATATTTCTCCTGCCACTCTGGCGCGAGTTTCTCGGCATATTTCTCGCAGGAACCGCGCGCCAGATCACGCACGCGGGCCATGTAGCTGGCGCGTTCCTGCACGCTGATCACGCCGCGCGCCTGCAGCAGGTTGAACAGGTGGCTGGCTTCCACTGCCTGTTCGTAGGCGGCGATCGGCACGTCGTTGTCGAGAGCGTTGCGGCACTCCGCCTCGGCCTTGGCGAACAGGTCGAACAGGGCATCGGTATCGGCGACTTCGAAGTTCCACTTCGACATCTGCTTCTCGTTCTCGAGGAACACCTCGCCATAGGCGACGCCATGGCCGTTGAAGTCGAGATCGTAGACGTTGTCGACGCCCTGGATGTACATGGCGAGACGTTCGAGGCCGTAGGTGAGTTCACCCGCCACGGGCTTGCAGTCGAAGCCGCCCATCTGCTGGAAATAGGTGAACTGGGTGACTTCCATCCCGTCGCACCACACTTCCCAGCCCAGACCCCAGGCGCCCAGCGTGGGGCTTTCCCAGTCATCCTCCACGAAGCGGATATCGTGCTTGAGCGGATCGATGCCGATCACTTCAAGCGACTTCAGGTACAGCTCCTGGATGTCGGGCGGGCTCGGTTTCAGGATCACCTGGTATTGGTAGTAATGCTGCAGCCGGTTGGGGTTCTCGCCATAGCGACCATCGGTCGGGCGGCGGCATGGCTGCACGAAAGCGGCGTTCCACGGCTCCGGCCCCAGCGCGCGCAGCGTGGTGGCGGTGTGGAAGGTGCCTGCGCCCATGCGCATGTCATAGGGTTGCAGGATCAGGCAGCCCTGCGCGCTCCAGAAATCGTGGAGGGCAAGGATCATGTCCTGGAAAGACTTTTGCGGGTTGCGGTCCATGGGGCCAGAAACTGGTTTGGTCATTTCGCAGCGCGCAATGGCTGAAGCCCTGCGGGGCGTCAATGCTGCGCAAGCGAACAGCGCTTGACAGCGGGCGTTTTGCCGGTGTGTGGTGGCGCGAATGACACGGCATCGTCTCAAGGCCTTGCTGGCCCCGGTCGCGGCTCTCGCGACCATGTTCGTCCTGCCCGCTGCGGCGCAGGAGGAAGACCCTTACGCCTTCACGCAGGATTACGATCCCGCACCCGCGATCTGGGAGCTGTCGGACGAGGACACGACGATCTACATGCTCGGCACCATCCACCTGCTGCCCGAGGGGTTTCGCTGGCGCAGCCCGCAGCTGGACGCAATCATCGATGAGGCGGACGTGCTGGTGGTGGAGACCAGCGACGCGGACAGCGAAGGCGCGCTGGAGGCGATGAACCCGAAGATCCTCAACGTGCTGGTCAACCGCACGCCCACCTCGCAGCAATTGTCTCAGCAAGCGCGCCCGCGCTGGCGCGAGCTGGTGGCGATGACGGGCATGCCGTTCGACTATGTCGATTCCATCCCCGTGATGGTGGCGCTGCTGGGCTTTGGCCAGGCCAGCCTGGAAGGCGATCCCTCCAGCTACGAATACGGCGTGGAAACCGTGCTCGAACGGGAATTTGCCGAAAGCGGGAGGCCGATCGAGTCGATCGAAGACTTTGGCCGGGTGATGTACGGTCTGTTCCGCGTGGACGACACCGAAGTGGTGGAAGAACTCGACGCACAGTTGCGCGGATGGGACGGCAAGTCGCTGGATGACCTCTACACCGGCAACGAGGAGCCGCTGACCGGCGATGCCTATTGGGCAATGGAACACGCTTGGGCGCAAGGCCAGGTCGCCGAAGACTTCGACCTCGGCTTTGGCGACGGCAAAATCGGCGAGGCTTTCCAGGAAGTACTGCTGGACCGGCGCAACCGACAATGGGCGATCTGGCTGGAGGAACGGCTGGACCAGCCAGGCACGGTGCTGCTGGCAGTCGGCTCAGGCCATTTCGAAGGCCCGGATTCGGTGCTGGTGAAGCTGGAAGAGCTGGGGCTGTCGGCTGAGCGCGTCGATTAAGGCGAGCGCAACACCACTTATTCAAGATGATCTCCTGACTCTCGCATCCAATGTTGAAGGATCTGCACTGATGCTGCGTATAAAGACCCTGCTTTTCGCCGCGCTTGCGTTGGCACTCCCCCTTTCCGCGGCCTCGGCGCAGGAGGCGGGCGCACCCGCCCCCAACGGCCCCGCGCTTTGGCAGGTGGCTGACGAAGACACCACGATCTACCTGTTCGGCACCGTGCATTTCCTGCCCGAAGGCCTCGATTGGTTCACCCCGCAGATCGAGGCTGCGCTGACCAGCGCCGACCAGTTCGTGACGGAAATCGACACCAGCGCCATTCCCGAAGTCGTTCCTGGCGAAGCGCCGCCGCCCGAAGCCATGGCGATCGCGCAGATGCAGATGCGACTGGCACAGCTGACCACCGGCACCACCTTGCGTGAACTGATGACCGAGGAAGACCGCGTTCAATATGAAGCGGCGATGGCCGATGCGGGCGTTCCCGCCGAAGCCTTCGACGGGTTCGAGCCGTGGTTCGTCTTCGTCACCCTGTCGCAGCTGGCGCTGGTGCAGCAGGGTCTTGATCCCTCTGCTGGAGTGGAGCGATCGCTTGATCGCCTGGTCGAGGGTAAGGACCGCGCCGCTTTTGAAACCGTGGAGCAGCAGTTCACCATGCTCGACACCCTGCCGATGCAATCCCAGCTCACCCTGCTGGACGGAACGGTGGAAGGCCTGCCCGACATGGGCGATGGCCTGCGCATGATGATCGATGAATGGATGGCAGGCGATGCCGAGGGACTGGCGGCGCTGATGAACGAGGAAATGACTGATCCGGCAGTCTATGAAGCGCTGTTGACCGCTCGCAACGCCAGCTGGGCTGAGTGGATCGATGCCCGCCTGGACGAACCCGGCAGGGTCTTCATCGCCGTGGGCGCCGGTCACCTTGCGGGCGAAGGCAGCGTGCAGGACCAGCTGGCCGAACGCGGCCTCGTGGTGGAGCGGGTAGAACCTTGATTGCCCGCCTGCTGAAGTCCCTTGCCCTGCTGGGCGCCTGCGTGCTGGCCTCGTGCGAGCCATACGTGCCGCCCAGCGACTGGCCCGAGGCATCCCCGCCGATCTGGGAAGTCACCTCGCCATCGGGCCAGCAAGGCTGGGTGTTCGGCACCGTCCATGCCCTGCCTGATGACCTGTTCTGGGGCTCGGCCCTACTGGACGAGACCTTCGAGCGCGCAGGCGTGCTGGTGGTGGAAGTCGCCAATCTCGACGATCCGGAAGGCATGGGCCTGTTCGCCGACCTCTCCGAAACCCCAGGCCAGCTCCCGCTGCTGGAGCGCGTCGAGCCGGCTGAGCGCCCTGCCCTGCGCCAGCTGGTGGAGGATGCGGACATGACCGATACCGATTTCGGCCGGGTCGAAAGCTGGGCCGCGGCAATGATGCTCTCCACCGCTGTGCGTACCGGTGACCCGCTGAACGGCGTCGATCGCATCATGATCCACAATGCCGACAACGTGATCGGGTTGGAAAGCTTCAGCTTCCAGATGACCATGTTCGACACGCTCTCTCCCGAAGCTCAGAGCGACCTGCTCTATGGCGTCGCTCGCTCGCACCAGACCAATTCCGACAACGAGATGCTGCTGGCATGGCTCACCGGCAACGAACGCGAACTGGCAGCACACGTGAACGAGGCGCTGGAATTCTCCCCCGAACTCAAGCGCGTATTGCTGACTGACCGGAACAACCGCTGGGTTGCCCGCATTGCCGCGCTGATCGATGAGGGGCGCGAGCCCTTTGTTGCCGTGGGTGCTGGCCATGTGATCGGAGACGACGGAGTGGTCGCGCTGCTGGCCGCGCGCGGGTACGAAACACGCCGTATCCAGTAGTTGCTTTTGCGACCGATCCTGCTAGAGGCGCCCCTTCCGCTGATGTCATCCCTGGAGGCGCGGCGGTGTATGTATCTGCAATCGAAAGGCATTACTGATGAGCGACGCTCTGAATCTGCCGGCCGAGATGCGTGAACGGGCTGGCAAGGGAGCCTCCCGTGCGCTGCGTCGCGAAGGCCGCGTACCCGCCGTTATCTATGGCGGCAAGGAAGAACCCACTCCCATCCATGTGGAGGAAAAGGAACTGGTCCGTCAGCTGATGACCGGCCACTTCATGAACTCCATCGTCGAGATTACCGTTGACGGAAAGAAGACCAACACCCTTCCCAAGGATGTGGCCCTTCACCCCGTCACCGATCGCCCGATCCATGTTGACTTCCTGCGCCTGGCCAAGGGTGCGAAGATCGACGTGAACGTGCCGGTTGTCTTCGTGAACGAAGAAGCCAGCCCGGGCCTGAAGAAGGGCGGCGTGCTCAACGTGGTCCGTCACGAACTGGAACTGGTCTGCGAAGCGGACAAGATCCCCAGCGAGATCGAAATCGACGTTACCGGCCTGGAAGTCGGCGATTCGGTGCACATTTCCGCACTGACGCTGCCCGCAGGTTCGGAAAGCGCGATTACCGATCGCGACTTCACCATCGCCACCGTCGTCGCTCCGTCCGCGCTCAAGCGGTCGGAAAGCGAAGAAGGTGAAGGCGAAGAAGGTGCAGCCGAGGAAGGTGCCGACGAAGGCACTTCCGAGGAGCAGGAAGACAGCGGCGAATAATGCTGCGCTGCGCTTTCGCCTTTCCGGCGTTAGCAAGCCAGGGGCTGGCAACTCGGGTTTTCCCGCTGCCAGCCCCGGCACTTACCTGGCCCGACTTGCCTGGCAATCCGGCGCGCCCGCAACGGGTCGGCTCATGGTACAGTTACCCATGCTAAGACAGGTCCAATGCAAATCTGGGTAGGCCTCGGGAATCCCGGACCGCAATATGCCATGCAGCGACACAATGTCGGCTTCATGGTCTGCGACGTGCTGGCCAACATGTACGATTTCGGCCCGGTGCAGAAGAAGTTCCTGGGCTGGGTGCAGGAAGGCCGTATCGGCAACCAGAAGATTCTGTTGCTGAAACCCGCCACCTTCATGAACGAGAGTGGCCGCAGCGTGGGCGAGGCCATGCGCTTCTACAAGCTGGAGCCTGCTGCGCTGACGGTATTCCACGACGAGTTGGACCTTGCCCCGTTCAAGGTGAAGGTGAAACAGGGTGGCGGCCATGCCGGGCACAACGGCCTGCGCTCGATCGATGCCCATATCGGCCCCGATTTCCGCCGCGTGCGCATCGGCATCGGTCACCCCGGCCACAAGGACCGCGTGCACGGCTACGTACTGGGCAGCTATGCCAAGTCGGAGATGGATGACCTGGCCCATATGCTGGGGGCCATCGGCAGTTGCGCAGAATGGCTGGCAGCGGGCGACGATCCGCGCTTCATGAGCGAATATGCGTTGAAGATGCAGGACTGATCTCCCCGCCAAACCTGTCGGGATTCCTGACAATCACCACACCTGCGCAGAACCGTTAACCACTATCCCCTGCAGGAAAGCGAACTTGGCACGCCGGTTGCTTCCTTTCGCGTTAACCGAACAACCAGGGGGTAACAGACTATGAAGCGCACAATCTCGGCAATCGCCATTTCCGTCGCCGCTCTCGGCATGGCCGCACCGGCCCACGCCTGGAGCTGGGGTAGCTGGGGCGGCAGCAGCGGTGGATGGAGCCACTCGCACTATTGTGGGTGCGGCCACCAGACATGCACCGGCTCGTCCTCGGGCGGCTCCACCACCACTTCGGGTGGCACCACCACCACGACTTCGGGCGGAACCACCACCGGCGGTTCGAGCAGCGGCACGCAGGTTCCCGAACCCGGCGCACTCGGCCTGATGGCCGCCGCCGCTCTGGGCCTGGGCATTGCCCGTCGCCGCCGTCGCGACTGAGACCTGCCGATAAGCAAGCGGAAGGGCGCGCGACCGCTGGGTCTCGCGCCCTTTTCATCGTCTGGAATTCTGACCTAGCTGGCCGCTTCGATGGCCGCCTGAACCCGCAGTGCTTCTGGGTCGCCGCCGCGCCGCGCCACGATTGGCGCCGCGATGGCCCGGGCAGTTTCCACCTGCCCCAGCTGCAATAGCGCCTCTGCATAGAGCAGCCGCGCGGAATCGTGGTCGACCAATTCCGCCTCGTACGCCTGCAAGCGTTCGCGCACAGCTTCCCAGCGCCCATCCCAGGCCTCGACCCGTGCCTGCTGATAGACGAATTCGCGGTCGAGCGGCCGCGTCTGTGCGCCGTATTCGATCAGGTGGCGCGTGGCATCGCCCAGCCCTGCCCGTTCGGATGCGCCGATGGCGGCCAACAACGCCGGTCGGTCCATCGGCGCGATCTCGATGATCTTCAGGTAATTGGACAGCGCCTCCACGTGGTCCGCCTGCGCTTCGGCGAGCCGGGCGGAGACAAACAGCGTCTCGATCCGGTCAGGCGCCACCTCCTGCGCAAGCCTCACGGCTTCGCGGGCGGCGGCAATATTTCCTTGAGAGAGGTGGAAGCTGGCTTCTGCCGCTAACAGCCTGTCGCGCGGTCCCCCAGCGGTGCGCCCCTCGCTGAAGGCCTGCTGCGCCTGCGTCACACCACCTTGCATCGCCGCTGCCAGCGCACGCAGGCGCCAGGCTTCGGCTGTCTGGTCATTCCCGACAAGGGCGAGTGCCTGTTGTGCATCGCCGGTCTGCAAATGCCCCTCGGCTTCCAGCAGCGCGAGATCAGCGCGCTGCGTGCCGAGGACTTCAAGCCGCTCCAGCGTCGCCAACACGTCACCTCCCTGCCCCATTGCCAGCTGGATGCGCGCCAGTAGTTCGAGCGCCCCAGTATCATCGGCATCGGTAACCAGCGCCTGCTGCGCCAACTCCTGCGCGGTGATGTAATCCTGCGCCTCGAAGGCGGCCTGCGCCTCGTCCACCGGATCAGTGCCGGGCAGCGAACAGGCCGCAAGGCTGGCCGCAAGGATGCACGACAGCAAAATGCGCGACGCGATCATGGCCCTACCCCTCCTTGCCAGCGTCGAGCTGGCTCTGGGCCGCAGCAAGGTTGCTGAGCAGCATGGCGTTTGAATCGCCGCTCCAGCGTCGCATGTCTTCAAGTACGGCAATCGCCTCCTGCCACCGGCCTGCCGCCATGTGTGCGTCTGCCTGGCTCATCTGCTGCAACACTTCCTCCTCGCTTGGCGCTGCGGCGAGCGCGCTTGCGATCCTGCCAAGCTGCCCGGACTGGCGCGCAGCCTCGGCATAGAGCGCGAGGTCGGCGGGCGTACCATCCGGACCAGTCGCCAGGTGCTGCACCGTCGAAAAAGCTTCCCCGGCATCGCCCACGTTCAGTTGCGTGCGCGCCAGCAGGCGCCGAGCATCGACGTTTTCTGGCGTGCGGCGGATCATCGCGGTCAGGCGCGGGAGGGCCTGTTCGGGCAGGCCCAGCTCCACCAGCGCGCGGGCATAGAGCAGCTGTGGTCGCGGATCGGCGCTGCCTTCAAAGCCCTGCAACAGTCTGCGCACGGTATTCCACTCGCCATCCTGTGCTGCCAGCATGGCTTGCAGATAGGCGACATCGGCATCGCCGGGCATGCGCAGGGCCGCATCCGCAATCAGGTCGCGCGCTTCGTCTTGGCGCCCCATGTCGCCCAGCGCGCCGATGCGGCCGAGCAGCGCGGTGCGGGATTCGGGCCAGAGCGCGTGCGCCTGTTCGAACCAGGCCAGCGCATCGGGCACCGCGCCGTTATCCTGCGCGATCAACGCGCTGGCGAGCAGCGGCTCCAGCCCATCTGGATCTGCTTCGCGCGCCATGTCAGCAAGCGATGCCGCCAGCACGCTATCACCCTGCATGTGCATGAAGCGGGCATAGTCGGCATAGAGCCGCGAACGGTCACCCTCGGCCCGCGTGCCGCGCTGGAAGCTATCGAGCGCCGCTTCGGCGCCGCCAAGTGCGATATGCGCCTGTGCCGCGATCCGCAGGCCTTCTGCCGTACCCAGCCCTTCGCCGGCAGCCAGTGCGCTTTCGTATTTACCCTGCAGTAGGAAGGCTTCGGCCAGCAGCGCCTGATGATCCGCCGGGGCGTGATCGCCGTCCGCCAGCCGCTGCAGCGAGGCCTCTGCCCCCAGCCCGTCGCCCAGCATCAGCTGCGTGCGGGCGAGCAGTTCCAGCGCCTGCATGTCCGAGCCATCGGCCTGCAAAAGCGTGCCAAGGTCCAGCCGCGCCTCGCTGAAGCGGTGATCCTGGAACGCTGCCTCGGCGCGATCCATGCGCTCTTCGGGCGAGATGCCGCAGGCGGACAGGGCCAGCGCCATGGCGACGGTGGAGAGGATGGGGAACGGGCGTATCATGGCGCCCGCCCTATCGCAGCGAGGTTGAAAAGCGGTTTACCGCGTTTGGCGGAATTCCCCGCGCTGGCTTTCCTGCGCCTGTGCGTCTAAGGCGCGGCGCAACACCAAACCTATCGCATGAAGGCACGTAAATATGGGATTCCGCTGCGGGATCGTGGGCCTGCCCAATGTCGGCAAGTCGACCCTGTTCAACGCTCTTACCGAAACGCAGGCCGCACAGGCCGCGAACTACCCGTTCTGCACGATCGAGCCCAATGTCGGTCAGGTTGCCGTGCCTGATGACCGATTGGAGAAAATCGCTGCCATCGCGGGCAGCGCCAAGATCATTCACACTCAGCTGGCCTTCGTCGATATCGCCGGCTTGGTGAAAGGCGCCAGCAAGGGCGAAGGCCTGGGCAACCAGTTCCTTGGCAATATCCGCGAAGTGGACGCCATCGTCCACGTGCTGCGCTGTTTCGAGGATGACGATATCCAGCACGTCGCCAACAAGGTGGATCCCATCGCCGATGCGGAAGTGGTGGAGACCGAACTGATGCTGGCAGACCTCGAAAGCCTGGAAAAGCGCGTGGACAATGCCGCCAAGCGCGCCACCGCTGGCGACAAGGAAGCCAAGGCGCTGGCAAGCGTACTGGGGCAGGCACTGGAACTGCTGCGCGATGGCAAGCCCGCGCGCCTGACGCAGCCGAACGACGACGAGGAAGCCCGCCTGTTCCGCCAGGCGCAGTTGTTGACAGCCAAGCCCGTGCTTTACGTGTGCAACGTGGCAGAAGAGGACGCCGCGACCGGGAATGCCCTGTCCGACAAGGTGTTCGAGAAGGCCAAGGCCGAGGGCGCACAGGCCGTGGTGGTTTCCGCCGCGATCGAATCCGAACTCGTCGGCATGGACCCGGAAGAGCGCAAGGAATACCTCGCCGAACTGGGGCTGGAGGAAAGCGGTCTCGCCCGCGTGATCCGCGCTGGCTACCAGTTGCTTGACCTGAAGACCTTCTTCACCTGCGGACCCAAGGAAGCACGCGCCTGGACCACCCCGGCCAGCGCCAAGGCACCGCAGGCGGCAGGCGAGATCCACACCGACTTCGAAAAGGGCTTCATCCGCGCCGAAACCATCGCTTACGAGGATTATGTGGCGCTGGGCGGCGAAGCGGGTGCGCGCGAGGCGGGCAAGTTACGCCAGGAAGGCAAGGAATACCTTGTCCAGGATGGCGATGTGATGCTGTTCAAGTTCAACGTCTGAGGCATCGCGTAGCACATGGAAACGGCGCGGAAACGGTGGTTTCCGCGCCGTTCCTGTTTCCGCCTGTCGTGATGGTGTTTACATCATCGAAGCGGCATAGGCGGCCCACATGCGGGCGATCGGGCTACGCACGCCATCGACCATGCCGAAGGTTTCGATGGCTGCTGCGTAGTTGCCCTGTTCGGCCTGCGTGATGCCGATCCGGGTGTTGGCGCCGTTCCCGTCCGCACCCTTTTCCAGCGCCACGCGATACATGCCTTCGGCGCGGGCGAAATCGCCCAGTGAATAGAGTACGTCGGCAGCAGCCATGGCGTCGATCGAATCTCCATTTTCACCCTCGGCCACGATCCCTTCGATGCCATTGCGATCCTGCGGCGCACGCTGGTCGGCAATGCCCTTCACCTCGGTGTAATAGGGGTCGTCCGCCTCGAACTCGCCCGCCGCAAGGCCAGCGGCCAGCACATCCTGCACCTCGTTTGACATCACGCGCGGGTCCAGATCCTCGATGTAGCGGATGAATTCCGGGCGCTGGGTAAGCGAATTAGTCAGGCGCATCAGGCGATACAGGTCGACGCGCACGTCAGGTTCGAATTCGTACAGTGCGTTGATCACCTGCAGCGTGTTCACCCAGTTGGTCTGCGTGGGGAAGTGGTTGATCAGCTTTTCGGACGTCGCCAGCGCCTGTTCGTTCATGTCGCTGTCGTAGGTGCGTTGCAGCGTGCTCAGCAGCCAGCTTTCGCGCGGGGCGGTTCCGGCGGCTTCGGCTTCGCTGACAGCCTGCATGACGGTTTCGTACGCAGCCTGGATATTGTTCTCGCGATCGTAGGTTTCCGCTACCAGGGCAACGATATCAGCCTGCGGATCGCTGTAACCGGCAGCAATCGCCGCGTTGAAGGCGGCACGCGCGGCGGGGTAATCCTCGGCATTGAAGGCAAGGCTGCCGACGAACCAGTTGAACTGGCCCACCTGTTCGGGCGCGACCAGGCCGCTCTCGAGCATCATCTCCAGGCCCTGGCGCTGCAATGCGGGATCGGAAAGGTTGTTGCCGATGTTGAGGATAAGGTTGCCGGCGACCTGGCGATCGTTCTCGTTCTCGATGGCGGCCACCACGGTCGGGATCGCTGCACGCGCGCCTTCGTAGTTCGCAGGTTCAGCGTTCACCATTTCGGCGACAGGCTGGAAGGCTTCGGCAAATCCGCGCGAGTTCTGCGCGTAGGCTGCCTCAGACGTCAGGGCAGCCGAGCCCATGGCAACACCGCCGGCAAGGGCGATGGCCAGAGCGAAGCCAGCGACGGTTCCGCGAATGGATTTGGTGCGAGTGGGACGGAAGGCACGAAGCATAGTGGTAATCTCTCCTGATAACTCTTGGCAGGCAGCTTCCCGGCTGCCCGTCGTTCCCGGTGGTGGCCTCATGCACACTACGACCGAGATTGCAAATGTGTCTTACGAAATGCGCGCTGAATGGCGTTTTAACGCGATAAGACGCCTAAATTCATTTTCGGCGGCAGGAAGTGTGGAAAAAGGCCGGTTCTACGGGGGTTTTGCCTTGCGCTCCTATGGTGCCCCAGCGCCCCCTTCCCTACATTGGCAGGCAACCAGAACGATAATGGAAAAGCAGGTTTGTGAGCGACGAGACCGAAACTCTTGGCGCCCCGGAAAATCCGGGCGAATTTGAACGCATCGACATCGTCGAGGAGATGAAGACGAGCTACCTCGATTACGCGATGAGCGTGATCGTGAGTCGCGCGCTTCCCGACGTGCGTGACGGTTTGAAGCCCGTCCACCGCCGTATTCTCTATGCCGCCCAGGTCGGCGGCTACACCTCGAACAAGCCCTATCGCAAGTCGGCAAAGATCGTCGGTGAAGTGATGGGTTCGTACCACCCGCACGGCGACAGCGCGATCTACGATGCGCTTGCCCGCATGGTGCAGCCATGGTCGATGCGGCTGCCGCTGATTGACGGCCAGGGCAATTTTGGTTCGATGGACCCCGATCCCCCTGCGGCTATGCGGTACACCGAAAGCCGCCTGGCCAAGGCCGCAGACCCGCTGCTGAGCGATCTCGACAAGGACACTGTCGATTTCGTCGACAACTACGATGGCAGCGAGAAGGAACCCTCCGTTCTCCCTGCACGCTTCCCCAACCTGCTGGTGAATGGTGCGGGCGGCATCGCGGTGGGCATGGCCACCAATATCCCGCCGCACAACCTTGGCGAGGTGATCGACGGCTGCTTTGCCTACATGGACGATCCGGGCATTTCGTCGGAGCAGTTGCACGAGATCATTCCCGGCCCCGATTTCCCCACGGCTCCGCTGATCCTGGGCAAAAGCGGCGCGCGTTCAGCCTATACCACCGGGCGCGGTTCCATCCTGATGCGCAGCCGGCACGAAATCGAGACCGGCAAGGGCGACCGGCAATCGATCGTGCTCACCTCCATCCCCTATCAGGTGGGCAAGGCCGGGCTGGTCGAGAAGATCGCCGATGCCGCCAAGGAAAAGCGCATCGAGGGCATTTCCGACATTCGCGATGAGAGTTCCCGCGCAGGCGTGCGCGTGGTGATCGAGCTGAAGCGCGATGCCACGCCCGAAGTCGTGCTGAACCAGCTGTGGCGGCACACCCCGGCGCAATCGAGTTTCCCCGCCAACATGCTCGCCATTCGCGGTGGCAGGCCCGAGACGCTGGAACTGCGCGAGTTCATCTCCAGCTTCATTTCCTTCCGCGAACAGGTCATCACCCGGCGCACCAAGTTCGAGCTGAACAAGGCGCGCGATCGTGCGCATATCTTGCTCGGCCTGGTGGTCGCGGTTTCCAACCTCGACGAGGTGGTGGCGATGATCCGCGGTTCGTCCAACCCGCAGATCGCGCGCGCCAAGTTGCTGGCCAAGGAATGGCCAATTGGCGACATCGCGCAATATATCCGCCTTGTCGAAGCGATCGAACCCACCGCAGACGAGGCTGGCGGTACCTACCAGCTGTCCGAACGGCAGGTGAAGGCCATACTCGATCTGCGCCTGCACCGCCTGACGGCGCTTGGCCGCGACGAGATCGGCGACGAGTTGCAGGAGCTGGCCGACAAGATCGAATACTACCTCTCGCTGCTGGCCGACCGCGCCAAGCTGTACGGCGTGATGCGCGAGGAACTTCAGGAAGTGCGCGACCAGTTCGCCACTCCGCGGGTCTCCGAAATCGCACCTGCCTGGGACGGGCTGGAAGACGAGGACCTGATCGAGCGTGAGGACATGGTTGTCACCGTTACCCACGGCGGCTACATCAAGCGTACCCCGCTCGATACCTTCCGCGCCCAGCGCCACGGTGGCAAGGGCCGATCCGGCATGGCAACGAAGGACGAGGATGCCGTCGTCGAAATGTTCGTAACTTCGACGCATAACCCTGTGTTGTTCTTCACCAATACGGGCCGCGTCTATCGCCTGAAGGTGTGGAAACTGCCCGAAGGCGGGCCGCAGACCAAGGGGCGCCCGATGGTGAACCTGCTGCCGCTGGGCGACGAGGAACGCGTTACCAACGTGCTACCCCTGCCCGAGGACGAGAACGACTGGGACGCGCTCAACATCGTCTTCGCCACCGAGCAGGGCATGGTGCGCCGCAATTCGATGGATGCCTTCACCAATGTGCCCACCGGCGGCAAATACGCCATGGGCTTCGTGGAAGGCAGCGGAGACCGGCTGATCGGCGTGCGCCTGCTGAACGAAGAGCAGGAGATCTTCCTCGCTTCCGATTCCGGCAAGGCGATCCGCTTCGCCGCCACCGACGCGCGCGAGACCAAGAGCCGCACCGGCATCGGCGTGCGCGGCATGGCGCTGAAGGACGATGCGAAGGTCGTCAGCCTCGCCATTCTTGACCGGCTCGATGCCGATATGGAAACGCGCGAGGCCTACCTGCGCGCGGCGGCATGGAAGAACAACGACCAGCAGCACACCCTGCCGCCAGACGTGGTGGCGAAAATGGAGGAGGAGGAGGAATTCATCCTCACCATCACCGCCAATGGCTATGGCAAGATTTCCAGCGCCTACGAATACCGCACCATCGGGCGCGGTGGCCAGGGCCTCACCAATATCGGCACGCCCAGCAACGAGGATCGCAACGGCCCGGTGGTCGCCAGCTTCCCCGTCCGCCACGGCATGCAGCTGATGCTGGTGACAGACCAGGCCAAGCTGATCCGCCTGCCGATAAAGTTCCGCCACCTGATAGAGGGCGGTTTCGAAAGCCACGAAGGCTTCTCGATCATCGGTCGCGGTTCGTCAGGCGTGCGCGTGTTCAACGTCTCCAAGGGTGAAAAGATCGTCGGCGCAGCGCGCATCGACGAGGACGAAAGTCCGGAAAACGATGCCGAGGAAGCCGTGGTCGAGGAAATGGTCGAACGCCGCGGCGGCGGAGACGAGACCACGCCGCATACGACGATTGATCGGGACGACAATATCGAGGATGATGGGCATGAGTAACCTCTCCGCACCTCACGGACGGATCCTGAGGAGCGCGTGTTAGAGTGGTGAACAGGCTTTTCGTCAGCTGGCATGTCGCTTCCACTATCGACGCTCTCAACGCCGACGATACCCCCCTCGCCCGGAAGCGCTATTCTCGGATTAATCTCGATAGGGCCGGCAAGGCTCCGATCCTAACGCTTGGGGCGCGTATATCGTTGCTTGAACGCGACAGCGACACGGCTGCTAGTCTTCTACGAGATGCCTTGTCCATGGCAGAAGCGAGGACTTCGGAGAATGCACAGTATGTGGCCTGCTATTGTAAGTATTTCTTGGGATTGATCCGACGAAGCGGCGCCGCTGAAGCCGAGCGCTTGCGCGCTTTAGAACTCACCCCTTCTAAGCTCTATCTCACCATGCTCCCTTTCCCGGAACACGAGATACCCATCGCTTGATTTCGGACGAAATGCCGCTCAATCCTCCAGGCTATGCACCATCCGCAGTTCCGGGTTGCGTTTCCGCATCGTCGTCACCACGCCTACGGTAATCAGGAACTGGCCGAGGTAGTAGATTGGCCACACGAGATATTCGGGCACGGGGCTGCCCGATAGCGGGCCCATCTCGGCGAAGATCAGCAGGTCGGAAACCACGAACAGCAAAGCCCCCGCCGCCACCCGCCAGCGGGGAAAATCGCTCATCCACGCACTCGCCGCCATCAGGCTGAGCGCCACGGCATAGACCGCCACGGCCCAGGCGATCCCGCGGTCGTGGGGCAGGAAATAGCCGATCAGCGGTGGCAGGATCAGGATGGCGAGGAAGGCCCAGCTGTCCTTCCCGTGCAAGGGCCCGCGAGAGTGCTTTACGAACACCGATACCGCGATCATGTGGAACACGAAGAACACCGCAGAACCCACGCGCAGGTCGAACTCGATCGCCATGTCCGCCAGCGCCGCCACGGCCATGGCCAGCGCCAGCCGGTGCGAATCCCCGCTCTGGTGCCGCAGCCAGGCATAAATCGCCAGGAACCCGACGCCAAAGCCCTTGAGCGGGATCAGATACAGTTCGGGCAGGTCGGTGGCCTGCAAGTAGTAGAACGCCAGCGCCGCGACGACGCTGAGCAGCAGGAACGGGCGTTTCTGGGCAAGGGCGCGGTGGGGCATTGGCTTGGCCTAGCCGCACCTTCGCATTTGCGCCAGCGCTCGCGAGACCTTATCTGCCGCGCCATGACACATCAGGTCCACATTATTGGCGGTGGTCTCGCGGGTAGCGAGGCGGCGTGGCAGCTGGCACGGCGCGGGGTGAAGGTGCGGCTGTCGGAAATGCGCGGCGGCGGCGGACAGACTCCTGCACACCAGACCGATGGGCTGGCCGAACTGGTCTGCTCCAATTCCTTCCGCAGCGACGATGACGAGAAGAACGCTGTTGGCCTGCTGCATCATGAGATGCGACGGCTCGACAGCATCATCATGTCCGCTGGTGAAATGGCGCGCGTGCCTGCCGGCAGCGCCATGGCAGTGGATCGCGATGTATTCAGCGCCGAGGTGCAGAAGCGCCTCGAGGAGCACCCGAACATCGAGATCGTGCGCGAGACCGTGGATCAGCTGCCCGGCGAAGGCCTGACCATCGTTGCCACTGGTCCGCTGACGGCGGCCAGCCTTGCCCAGAGCATCGTTTCCGCCACCGGCTCCGACCGGCTTGCCTTCTTCGATGCCATTGCCCCGATCGTCTATCGCGACTCCATCGACATGAGCCAAGCGTGGATCCAGTCGCGCTGGAACAAGACCACCGCCGCCAGCAACGAGGATGGCGACTACATCAACTGCCCGATGACGAAGGAACAGTACGAGGCCTTCGTGCAAGGCCTGCTCGACGCCGAAAAGGGCGATTTCAAGGAATGGGAGGCTGACACCCCCTATTTCGACGGCTGCATGCCGATCGAAGTGATGGCCGAGCGCGGGCTGGAAACGCTGCGCTATGGCCCGATGAAAGGCGTTGGCCTCGACAACCCGCACGACCGCACTGAAGAGCATCCGCAGGGTCGCTGGCCCTATGCCGTGGTGCAGCTGCGACAGGACAACAAGCTGGGCACGCTGTGGAACATGGTCGGCTTCCAGACCAAGATGAAGTACGGCGCGCAGGTTGAGCTGTTCCGCACTATTCCAGGGCTGGAGAACGCCGAATTCGCGCGGCTTGGCGGCATGCATCGCAACACCTTCATCAATTCGCCTGAATTGCTCGATCGGCAGCTACGCCTGAAGCGCGCGCCGCATATCCGCTTTGCCGGACAGGTGACGGGTTGCGAGGGCTACGTTGAAAGCAGTGCAGTGGGCTTGCTCGCAGGGATAATGGCCGCGAGCGAACTGGCGGGCGAGCCATGGACCCCTCCCCCGGCCACCACCGCCATGGGTGCCCTGCTTAGCCATATTACCGGCGATGCCGATGCCAGCCACTTCCAGCCTATGAATGTAAATTTCGGCCTTTTTCCGCCGTTGCACGAGGTGAAGAAGAAGGCCGCAAGGAAGCCTATACCTCGCGAGCGAAGGCTGATTTCGGCAAGTGGCTGGCGGGGCTGGAAACTGTGCCTGCGTGACGCCCTAGCAATTGCATGCCGGGGGCGATGTCCTGCGCGGCGCAGGCGCGCTGGTGGCAAATTCGGCCTGCGTCAGTTCGCTATCGTTGTTGGCATCCATCTCTTCGAAGCGCGCGCTGGTGGCCACCGCCCATTCCTCGAACGTGAGCAGGTTGTTGCCATCCACGTCGAGACGGCGGAACCCGTCAGTGCGGGTTGAAAGCATTTCGTTGCGAGTTATCTTCAGGTCGCGATTGCGGTCGTAGCGGAAAAATCGCCGCTGCTCGCGTGTCAGTTCGCTCGCCTCGGGTGGTTCGGGGCCGGTAAGGTCGCCGACAGCGGCGCTGGGCAATGCATCTGGGTCCGGTTGCTCTTCGTCGCTGGCGTCCGGTTCAGGCGGAGGGGCGCCTTGCTCTACCTGCGCCCTGCCCTGCATCCAGAACAGGCCGAGGCTCACCAGCAGCAAGGCAGCAAACGCCCCAAGAATGACTCGATGCATAGGTATTTCCCCTTGGATTCGGGAGCTTACGCTAACGCCCCAGAATGCCAAGACGCAAGACGGTAACCATCGCACCGGGGCCGTCGAGCAAATCGTTCGCATCGCGCTTCAGCGCGCGGTGCGAGAGGCCGTGGAGGATTGCCAGCGGTCGCAGGGGGCGCGCCAGCGCGGGGCTGGACCATGGTTGGGCCTGCGCCAGATCGCGCGCCAGGCTCGCTTCTTCTGCGGTGCCCAGATTCAGCGCCAGATCGGTGATCGCATGTTCGCGCGCGGCCTCCACCGCGTGATTGCCGCCGCCAACATGGGCATCGGCCAGCACCTGCCACAACGCGACCCGACCGGTAGCAAAACTCTCGACAATGCTGTCATCCAGTTGCTCTGCCAGCAGGGCTTCCCAACCGTCGACCAAGGGAGCCAAAGCGCTAGTCGCAAGTTGCCCTTGGCGCAGCAACGCCAGCAGCGGCTCGCCCAGCGGCCAGTCCTGCGGGTCCTGTGCCAGCCGCTCGCGCCACCAGGCCAGTTTCATCTGCGCGATCACTGGCTCCCCATCGCCGCGCACGATTCCCGCCAGTCGCGCATCCAGCGCCAGCAGCGCCAGCGCATCGCCGCGAACGGCGCGCGGCGCATAGGCCAGCGCGAGGCGCTGAACGAGTGGCAGGGTTTCGAGAAGATCGGCAGACATCCTGCCAGCCCCTTCACCCGATAAGCAGCGCGAAGTCAAAGCGGCTGTTTCGCCGAGAGTGGCAAACAGGTTGTTAACCCCGCCTCGTTACATCCGTGAAACCACGCATCCGTTAATGGCGCAGGGTTAGCTGGTTCTAATGCAGGTGTACCCCATGATCCGTAAGTTCATTCGCAATACGATGAGCAATCTCGCACACTGCCGCAGCGGCAATGCCACGCTGCTGGTTGCGCTTGGTATGCCGGTGCTGATCGGCGGGGCAGGCTGGGTGTGGACGTCACCCAGTGGTACATGTGGAAGCGCGAGCTGCAATTCGCGGTCGACCAGGCGGCCGTTGCCGGCGCATGGGCTGCTGCGGATGAAGATACCGAAAGCACCTACGTCACGCGCGCGGAGCAGGAATTTCTCGCCAACCTCTCGATCACCGACGATTTCAACGCCGATCCGGTGGTCCAGCTGGCAGACTATGCCGGCGGTACTGACAATTCGGTGGCCGTGTCCGCCACGGCTTCCAAGGAACTGCCCTTCACCAGCTTCCTTACCGGGGAGAGCGCCACCGTCTATGCCTATGCCCAGGCCAGCTTTGAGGAAGGCGCCACCTTCACCAGCTGCCTGATCGCCATCGATGAAGAAGACGAAGGCGCGATCACCATCGGCGGCAGCGCGGTTCTGACCGCCAGCTGTGGCATGGCGGCTCTGTCCACCGATGATCTCTCGATCAGGGTGAACGGCAATCCGGAGGTGGAAGCGGGCTGGATTCTGTCCGCAGCGGCGTCGACGAATGGCTGAAGACCAACACCGACGACGTGATCATGGAATATATGAGCGGGCTCTACGATCCATTTGCTGACCTGAGCCCACCGAACCCCACCGAATCGCAGATCTCGCGCGAATACAGCTGCTCGGGCGAAAGCGACACCACCTTTGCTGACGTCGATATCCGCACGATCACGCAGTATTCCTATTGGCAGGGGCCGAACCGCAACAACCTGGATCCGTGGACCAACCCGAACCCCGTCGCCAGCTCGGATGTCAGCAGCAGCAGCGATGACATCGTCGTGCCTAACGGCACGGTGGCAGGCACGCAGACCGAGCAGGAAACGGTTTGGCGCGATCTGGGCGGCAACGGCCAGAACAAGAAGTGGGAACGCCGCGATTTCAACCGCACCACCACCTATTCCGACGTTACCGTGCAGGAGGGCGGCCAGGCCGGCAACGTACGCCCTGGCACCTACACCAATATCCACATCGGCTGTAACACGGCCTTTGCACCGGGCGTCTACAACATCGTTGGCGGTTCGCTGATCATCAACGGCCAGCACGAGGTGAGCGGCGCGGGCGTGATGTTCGTGCTCTATGACGGCGCGGATATCCAGATCAACGGCGGTGCCGACGTCAACCTGACCGCGATGACGGTGTCCGAATTGATGTCAATCGGCCTATCCGCTGACGACGCCAACGACCTGGCAGGCATGCTGGTATTCGAGGATCGCGATGGGCCCGGCGCCGGCAACAATGGCCAGCGCTTCAATGGCAATGCCAACACCGTTCTGAACGGCACGATGTACTTCCCGGTGAGTGAAGTGTTCTTCGCCGGCACGGCAGGCGTCACCAGTCAGTGCCTGATGATCGCAGCCAACACCATTACCATTACCGGCACCACCGATATGCAGACTTTCTGCCCTGCCGGTTCAACCGAGGATACCACCGTGGTCAGCACGGCTTCGAAAGTGAGGCTTGTCGCATGATGAACGCCCTGGCCCGTATTGCCCGCCTGCGCCGGGACGACAAAGGCTCGATGGCTATCGAGACGGCTTTCGTCGCGCCCGTGCTGCTGATCCTGGCACTGGGAGGTTTCGAGGTTAGCTCGATGGTCGCCCGGCAGACCGAACTGCAGAGTGCGGCGGCTGAAGCTGCATCCGTCGTGCGCGCGGTGGTTCCCGAGACTGCGCAGGATCGTGCGACCGTGCGCGATATCCTGGCATCCTCCACCGGCCTGACTGCCGAACAGATCACCGTAACCGAGGTCTATCGCTGCGGCACGTCCACGACCTACGTCACCACGGCAGACAACTGTGGCAGCGGCGTGGAATACAAGTTCATCCAGGTCGACCTGACCGACACCTATGCCCCTACCTGGACGCAGTGGGGCGTGGGTTCGGGCTTTACCTACAATGTCAGCCGTACGGTGCAGATCGGATAATCAACCATGAAGATCAGCTCTTTCATCCCCCGTATCCGGCGCGACGAAACCGGTGCTTCCGCCATCGAATTCGCACTGCTGGGGCCGATCTTCCTGCTGCTGTTCATGGGCGTGCTGCAAGTGGGCCTGGCAATGCAGAACTACAACGCGCTGCGCGGCCTGTCTGCTGACGTGGCGCGCTATGCCATGGTGCAATACCAGACGGGCAACGAGGTTTCGAATTCGCAGATCGAGACCTGGACGGAAAACCACGCGCTGGGTGCGCCCTATCTGCTGGACCAGAACCGCATCAACGCGGTTGTCACCACGGCCAGCACGCAGCGGGTGACCGGGGCAACTGAGCTTCAGCTTGTTGTATCGTACCAGCTCGACAGCTTCCTCGGCTTTGCCGGGATCGAATTCCCCTTCGTCACCTACACCCGGCCCATCTTCCTGCTCGACGAAGCCTGAGCCCGCGCCACAATCACGCTCGTGGGCCGTGCCCTGCGCAGATACCCTGCGCACAATCGTGAATTTCTTAACCTTGATCCTCAACGGTCAAATCAGGGTTGGGAACTAGCATGGCTGCCGTGAACACACCTGATTTCCATCCTTGCGCGCACCGCACGGGCTTCCTGGCCCGCCTCGTGCGCGATCGCGCCGGCAACGTGGCGGCCATGCTGGCGGCCTCGTTGTTCCCGCTGCTGGCGCTGGTGGGCGGCGGCGTGGACATGGGCCGCGGCTATCTGGCCAAGGTGCAGTTGCAGCAGGCCTGCGATGCCGGCGTGCTGGCCGCGCGCCAGCGGCTGGGCGCGGCGGCCCCGGTGACGGGGGAGATTCCCAACGATGTCGCCAGCACCGGCCAGCGCTTCTTCAACATCAACTTCCGCGATGGCGTGTACGGCACCAGCGATCGCGAGTTCGAGATGACGCTGGAGAATGACTACGCCATTTCCGGCGTGGCTTCCGTCGATGTGCCGACCGCGCTGATGCAGGTTTTCGGGCATGACCGGATGGACGTGGCGGTGGAATGCAACGCCATCCTCAACTTCAGCAATCTGGATGTGATGATGGTGGTCGATACCACCGGCTCGATGCGCCAACGCAATCCCGGTGACAGCCTTTCGCGCCTCGATACGGTGAAGCAGACCATCCGCAGCTTCTATGCCCAGGTGGAGGCCGGCAAGGCGCCGGGCACCCAGATCCGCTATGGCTTCGTGCCCTATGCCACCAACGTGAACGTCGGCCATTTGCTGGAAGACGAATGGGTAGTGGATTCCTGGCATTACCAGGGGCGCGAGGACACCGGCATCCGCGTTCCCAACGGCGAAGTCGGGCGCACGTTTACCCGGAACTGGAGCAGTGTTTCGGGATCGCGCAGCAGTTGGAACACGGTCAGCACCTATGCCGCCACATGGAACGCCGGGGCAACCGCTGAGCAGCCCGGATATTATAGTTGCAACGGCAGCCAGCCGGCGGACTCTTGGACATTCACCGACACCGACAACGGCCGGCAACGGCAGCAGAGGCAGGCGAACCCGCGCGCGGTGCTGTTCATCCAGCCCAAGCAGCGCGTGCAGAATGGCACCCGCTACCGCACTGTCCTGAACGGCGGCATGTGCAATTTGCAGTCGAGCACCGATAGCAACTACGTGCAGAGTTTCGAGGAGGTACGCGAAGTGCCCTCCTTCGATCGCACCATGTGGCTCTACACCCAGATTACGCGCGACGTGAGTAACTGGCGTAGCGAGCAGGAAGGCTGCATCGAGGAACGCGACACCTACATTATCGACGACTACGACAATGTCGATTTCACCCGCGCGCTGGACCTCGATATCGATCTGGTGCCGACGGCGGGCAATCCCTCCACCCAGTGGCGCCCGCGCTATCCCGAGGAAATCTACGTCCGCCGGATCGAATATGACGGCAATGGCGACTTCGACCCGCGTGACCATCGCACGATCGCAGAATATGTCGACAGCGGCAATTACTGGTTCTCCGGTTGCCCGGCACCGGCGCAGAAACTGCAGGAGATGACCAGCAGCGAGTTGGACACCTATCTCAACACGCTCAGCGCCGATGGCGCGACCTATCACGATATCGGCATGATCTGGGGCGGACGCCTGCTGTCGCCGACCGGCATCTTCGCTTCTGAAAATGCCGATACGGTCGGCCAGAATCGCGCTCGCCACATGATCTGGCTGACTGACGGCGAGACCCAGCCGTATGATCTTGCCTATGGTGTCTATGGCGTGGACGGTCTGGACCGGCGGCGCTGGGATCCCGAAACCTCGCCCTTCACGCTGCCGGAAGTGATCGAGAATCGCTTCGCCGTCGCCTGCGAGCAGGTGAAAAACCGCAACATCACCGTCTGGGTAGTCGCCTTCGGCACTGGCCTGACCGATCTGATGACTGAATGCGCCGGCCCTGGCCGCTCGTTCCAGGCATCGAATGCCGACCAGTTGAACGATGCCTTCGAAGCCATCGCCCGCGCCATGAGCGAACTGCGGATCACCGACTGATGCGGCGCACCCTTGCCTCCCTCGCCCGTGACGAAACCGGCGTGACCGTGGCCGAATTCGCCCTGATCGCGCCGGTTCTGGTGATGACGCTGTTGGGCCTGTTCGACATGACCTACAATTTTTACGCCGAGACGATGATCGAAGGCGCGGTGCAGAACGCCGCGCGCGATTCCTCTGTAGAGCAGTACGTGAACAACCCGGACGGGCTGGATGACGCCGTTGCAGCCTCGATCCACCGTATGGTGCCCAATGCCGATGTCACCTTCTCGCGCCGCGCCTATACGGACTATGCCGATGTCGGCCAGGCCGAGGACTTTACCGATTCAAACGGCGATGGATCGTGCAACAACAACGAACCGTTCGAGGACGTAAATGACAACGGCACGTGGGACGCGGACCGATCGCTGCAGGCCACCAGCGGTGCGCGCGATGCAGTGCTTTACGAGGTTTCGGCAACCTACGCTCGCGCCTTCCCGCTGCCCAGCCTCATCCACCTCGATCCCGAGGTGACGGTGCGCGCCCGCACGATCCTGCGCAACCAGCCTTTCAACCTCCAGAACGTCGAAGTGACCGTGGGGAACTGCGCATGATCGCTGCCCTCGCCCGCCGCCTGCGCCACGAGACTGCCGGCGTTGCGATGACCGAATTCGCGCTGACCTTTCCCTTCATCCTGGGCGTGGGCCTGATGGGTGTGGAAGTGGCCAACCGGGTGCTGGTGCAGATGCAGGTGACGCAGTTGGCCAACCTGATTGCCGACAACGCCTCGCGCATCGGCGACCAGTCGATGCTGGAAGACCGCAGGATCTACGAAGGCGACATCAACGACCTGTTCTACGGCGCCCAGTTGCAGGGCGGCGAAGGCCTGGGCCTTTACGAGCATGGCCGCGTGATCCTCAGCAGCCTGGAAGTGGTACCTGGCACCGACGGCCAGCAGTACATCCACTGGCAGCGTTGTGTCGGCCTGAAGAACCACACCAGCTCCTATGGCGTTGCAGGCGACGGTGAAAGTGCCGACGATTTACCCGGCATGGGGCCCGCCGGTGAGGAAGTGATCGCCTTTGACGATGAAGCAGTGATGTTTGTCGAGATCAGTTACGACTACCAGTCGATCATCGGCAGCCCGTTCACATTTGATTCCGGCGAAATCAGTGCCGTAGCCAGCTTCACCGTGCGCGCCGACCGCGACCTGACGCGCATCTACCAGCGTGATAGCGGGGCCCCTGATCCCATTGCCACTTGCGACAGTTTCGAGGACATGTCCTACGCGACTTCGGGCTGACCCTCACGTATTATCCTCAGGCGCGCGGCATCAGTCGCTGTAGGTGACCTTGCGGACGGCGGCGATCACCTTGTCCTTGTCGATCAGCGCCAGTTTTTCCAGGTTGGCGGCATAAGGCAGCGGCACATCTTCATTGCACACGCGCAGCACCGGCGCATCGAGATGGTCAAATCCCTTCTCCATGCAAACTGCCACCACTTCGGACGCAATCGAGCAAGTCGGCCAGCCTTCTTCCGCAATCACAACACGGTTGGTCTTGGCCAGGCTTTCGAGGATGGTCGCCGTGTCGAGCGGACGCAGCGTGCGCAGGTCGATCACTTCGGCATCGATGCCTTGCCCGGCCAGCTCTTCCGCCGCTTCCAGCGCCACGCCAACGGCGATGGAATAGGCCACGATGGTTACGTCTGTGCCTTCACGCATGATCCGCGCCTTGCCAATGGGCAGCACGTGATCGTCCAGCTGGGCGACCTCGAAATTCTGGCCATAGACCAGCTCGTTTTCCAGGAATACCACCGGGTCCTCGCTGCGAATGGCAGCTTTCAGCAGGCCCTTGGCATCCGATGCATCGTAGGGCGCGATCACGATCAGACCGGGCACGCTGGCGTACCAGGGCCCATAGTTCTGGCTGTGCTGCGCGCCCACGCGACTGGCTGCACCGTTGGGGCCGCGGAACACTACCGGGCACCGCATCTGGCCGCCGGACATGTAGTTGGTCTTGGCGGCGGAATTGATGATGTGGTCAATCGCCTGCATGGCGAAGTTGAAGGTCATGAATTCCACGATCGGACGCAGACCACCCATGGCGGCGCCCGTGCCGATGCCGGCAAAGCCGTATTCGGTGATCGGTGTATCGATTACCCGCTTGGGACCGAATTCCTCGAGCAACCCCTGCGTCACCTTGTAGGCGCCCTGGTATTCAGCCACTTCCTCGCCCATCACGAAGATGCGCTCGTCCAGCCGCATTTCCTCGGCCATGGCATCGCGCAGCGCTTCGCGCACGGTCAGCTTCACCATATTGGTGCCCTCGGGAATCTCCGGATCGGAGGCGCGCTCTTTGGCGGCGGGCTTCCCGGCGGCCTGGGCGATTGTCGGTTCTTCGGTCCTTGCCTCTTCCTTGTCGGCGCTTTCCTCGGCTGCGGCGGGCGCCTCGATCGCGGAAACGTCCTCACCCTCACCCGCGAGAACGGCGATGACGGTGCCGACTTTCACCTCTTCGGTTCCTTCCGGGACCAGGATCTTGCCAACAGTGCCCTCGTCGATGGATTCGAATTCCATCGTTGCCTTGTCGGTCTCGATCTCGGCCAGCACGTCGCCGGCGGAGACGCTGTCGCCTTCCTTCACCAGCCACTTGGCCAGCGTGCCCTCTTCCATGGTGGGCGAAAGCGCGGGCATCTTCAGTTCGATCGCCATGGCTCAGTACTCCTCCACCAGAACATCGGTGTAGAGTTCATGCGCCTCCGGCTCGGGCGAGCTCTCGGCGAAATCGGCAGCTTCGGCCACGGTGGCGCGGATGCCCTTGTCAATTTCCTTCAACTTGTCCTCGTCAACGCCCGCAGCGGCGAGATCTTTCTTCACTCGCTCGATCGGATCATGGTGTTCTCGCTGCTCCTGCACTTCCTCACGCGTGCGATACTTCGCCGGGTCGGACATCGAGTGGCCGCGATAGCGATAGGTGTTGCATTCCATCAGCACCGGGCCATTGCCCTCGCGCACGTGGGCAAAGGCGATCTCGGCGGCTTGGCGCACAGCCAGCACGTCCATGCCGTCTACGTCCATGCCGGGGATGCGGAAGGCAGTGCCGCGGCGGTAGAATTCGGTTTCCGCGCTGGATCGCTTGACCGCCGTACCCATCGCGTACTGGTTGTTCTCCACCACGAAGACGATCGGCAGGTTCCACAGGGCTGCCATGTTCATGGTCTCATAGACCTGGCCCTGGTTCGCTGCACCATCGCCGAAATAGGCAAGGCACAGCCCGCCGTCCTCGTTATACTTGTGCGCAAAGGCCAGGCCGCCGCCGAGCGAAACCTGCGCGCCGACGATGCCATGACCGCCATAGAACTTGTGCTCGGTGCTGAACATGTGCATCGAGCCGCCCTTGCCCTTGGAGATCCCGGCAGCGCGGCCCGTCAGCTCGGCCATGATCACCTTTGGATCAATGCCATAGGCCAACATGTGGCCATGGTCGCGATAACCGGTGATGACACTGTCACGATCATTGTCGAGTGCGCTCTGGAGGCCGATGGCCACTGCTTCCTGACCGATGTAGAGGTGGCAGAAGCCGCCGATCAGGCCGAGGCCGTAAAGCTGGCCGGCCTTTTCCTCAAACCGGCGAATTAGCAGCATCTGCTCGTAAAAGTGCATCAACTGCTCTTCGCTAGCCTTGAAGCGGGTGGCCTTCTCCAGCGCTTCCTGCAGCGAACGCAGGGCGAAATTGTCGTCGCTGTCGGCAAGTTTCGGCGCCGCGGCCCGATTGCCTTTGGTGCTTCTGGAAGTGGAGGCTTTGGCCAAGGTGTCATCCCCTATGTCGCGCCCGAAATCAGGGCGGAGAGCGTGATTCACCACCGCCTATAATCACGTGGGCGATGCACTGGCAACGCCGCACTTGGTCCATTTACCTATTCGGTGAAAAAGGATTAGCGACCGTGCCAAACCGAAGCGCACGGTTAGTCGATTGGTTCCAGTTCGACCACATATTCGTCGGGGTGGGCTACGTTCAGGTTCCCGCGCACCAGTTCGTCAGCATAGTCGGTATCGACATTGTTCGGATCGAGCAGCGCCACGCGATTTTCCAGTTCGGCCCGGCGTTCCTGCAATTCGACAATGCGCGCTTCGTGCTCATCGAGCCGGGATGCATGTTCCCCCCAAGCGAGAATGCCTGATGGTCCGATCAGCGCAAGACCACCAATCAACATCAGCACCAGCAGCGCGATCGCGTTCACAATCCTCTCCCGGATGATGTTCCTGCGATGGCCCAGCGCGTTCATGACGAACCTTGAATCATAATGGTCGCGCCGATTCAAGCGCATTTCGCGCGGTGTTGCCGTTTGTTCGATGTACTGTGTGATCCAGACCTCATTGTCTGTTGCGCCAAAACGCACAACAAGTTACACATGAAACCATGACTGATCTCTTCGAAAACCCCATCGGCCTCGACGGCTTTGAATTTGTAGAGTTCTGTGCGCCCGAGAAAGGCGTCATCGAACCGGTCTTCCAGGCCATGGGCTTCCAGCACGTCGCCTCGCACCGATCGAAGGACGTGCAGCTGTGGCGCCAGGGCCAGATCAACCTGATTCTGAACTACGAACCGCGCAGCGCCGCGTGGTTCTTCGCCCGCGAACACGGTCCCTCCGCCTGCGGCATGGGCTTTCGCGTGAAGGACGCGGCCAAAGCCTATGACGAACTATTGGCACGCGGGGCGGAACCGGTGCAGGTCGAAACCGGCCCGATGGAACTGCGCATCCCGGCCATTCGCGGTATCGGGGGCGCCATCGTCTACCTGATCGACCGCTATGCCGATGCCAAGGGCAAGGGCCTGTCGATCTACGATATCGACTTCGAGTATCTCGACGGGGTGGAGCACAACCCCGAGGGCGCCGGCTTCGAGCTGATCGATCACCTCACCCATAACGTCTACGCCGGACGGATGGCCTATTGGGCAGACTATTATGAAACGCTGTTCAACTTCCGCGAAATCCGCTTCTTTGACATCAAGGGCGAATATACCGGCCTCACCTCGAAGGCGCTGACCGCGCCGGACGGCAAGATTCGCATCCCGCTCAACGAGGAAGGCGAAGGCGGCAAGGGCCAGATCGAGGAATTCCTGCGCGAATTCAACGGCGAAGGCATCCAGCACATTGCACTGATCTGTGACGATCTGGTGGCTGCCTGGGACAAGCTGAAGGAATTCGGCGTGCCCTTCATGACCGCCCCGCCCGCGACCTATTACGAAATGCTCGGCGAACGCCTGCCCGGCCATGGCGAGGACGTGGAAGCGCTCAGGATGCGCGGAATCCTGCTCGACGGCACGACCGAAGGCGGTCGCCCGCGCCTGTTGCTGCAGATCTTTGCCGAAGCACAGGTCGGCCCGGTGTTCTTCGAATTCATCCAGCGCAAGGGCGATGAAGGCTTTGGCGAAGGCAACTTCAAGGCGCTGTTCGAGAGCATGGAGCGCGACCAGATTCGCCGCGGCGTGCTGGATGCAGCCGACGCCACGACGGTGGAGGCCTAGAGGCAGCGGCAGCCGCCTTCCAGTGGGGAAATATCCGGGCGGCACGCGTTCACCGCGTTGCAAGCCCCTTGCGCGATAACCTCTTCCACGCCATCACGCAGGCTGACGAGAGGAGTTTCCTGACACCATGACCGCGTTCCGCGCCCCAAAGATGACCTTTGCCGTTACCGTTGCAAGCCTGCCCTTGGTCCTGACATCCATCCCTGCCCTAGCGCAGGTGGACGATGCAATCGTGCTCAACATCCTGCGCAACTGCGCGCAGATCGATGACCCGACCGCGCGCCTAGCCTGCTACGACAACAATATCGGCGCGGCAGGTGGCCAGCAGCGCAGTTCGGTTCCCGGCCAGATGGCAGCACCCAGCGGCGGCAGTGGCGCTCCGCTGGATACGGGCGGACCTTCGGGCTTCGGGCGCGAGGATATCCGCTCGCCCGAGCGGTTCGAGACGCCTGCCGGTGAGGTCGATGAGTTGCGCGCACGGGTCAGCGCGGTAAGCGAGCGTCAACGCGGCATCTACCTGATCACGTTGGAAGACGGTGCGCAGTGGCTGTTCACCGAAAGCGTGCCGTTCTCCTATCGCCCTCCGCGGCCCGGAGACCGGGTGGAGATCGACCGCGCATCGCTCGGCAGCTTCCTGATGACTTTCGATCGCCAGGCATCCGTACGCGTGGAGCGCATCCGCTAGCCGGCAGCGGCGCGAGGAACCGCGTCAGCCGAGATTCTGGCCGAGTTCGTCGAACGTGCGTTCACGCTCCAGCTGGACGACGGCGTTGCGCCGCACCTTCTCGAAAGTAGCGGCGAATTTCTCGCGCTCGGGCACCGATAGCGGCGCCATCAGGAACGCGCCGCGCTGGCGACTTGCTTCCTGGATGATTTCGAACAGGCGCTGGCCTTCCGCTGTGGGCGTAAACCGTCCGTGGCGCCGCCCCGGTTTGCCACTGCGTTCCACCAGTCCGCGATCGATCAGCGCGGTGACGGTCCGTCCGGCCTGACTATGATCACGGTCCAGCCGTGAGACCAGCGTGTTCCAGTTGATCGGCGCATCCAGAGCGATCTCGTTCAGCACCCAGCTTTCAAAATTCGAAAGGCTTGTCAGGCGTTTGAACGTCAATGCCCCACTACGACTGAAGTAGGCGGACAACGTCATCAAGGGCGAAATGATGCGCCCGCGCTCGATAACGACGGGATTGCCCGATTCAGGCGAATACTCAGGATCGATCGTGAACGGGTTCAGCGATTTGACATCGCTGTGGCTCAGCGCGCGCTCCTGCTCATACAGCATCACGGCGCGCTGCAGCAGTTTCTCGATCACGGAGAAGAACCCGGCCAACTCCTCGTCACCGATATCGAAGGTGAGTTCGCGATTGCGCAGTTCAGCTAGCCGCAGCAGCCGGTCAGCCAGCGTTGCGCCTTTGCGTGTAAGGCTGACAGGCGCACGGATCTGCTCACGCTCTACCATCTTAAGTTCGAGCAATCGCTTGACCGAGCGGCTGACCTGCGCCTTGTCCACTCCGACAGAGCCCGAAATATCGGCAGGCACCAGCGCGCCCTGGCTTCGCAGCAGGAACAGGATTCGGCGATCCAGCTCGACGAGGTCGATCTCTCGGGCATAGGAAAGCTCGGCACTTTCGCGCACCTTGTACAGCAGTTGCCACAATTCCTGCTGGATTACCGACGTAGTGCCCAGTTCGCCGGCGCGGTGGGTTTCCGCCTCGGGGGCCAGGCCGTTGAGGATGATCGACAGACGCGTGTCGAATTCGGGCGGCACCGCATTGCTGTGACCGGAAATACCGTCCGCCGCACGCGCGCCGTGGGCAAAAGCCTCGACGATTCGCAGCGCTTCGTCGGCCATGGGTCCAAGAAGCTTGGTCAGTTCAACATGGGTCAGCTTGTCATCCGGCGCTTCGGGCCCGTCGGCGTAAGCAGCCCTGGCATGGTCGATCAGCAAGCTCCGCCATGGCGGCAATGCCTCTCTCCTGTCCCTGGTCATCTTCCCTTCGCGGGCTCTTGTCATTTTTTCTGCACTTTCCCGTTGTCCGGGTGCCTTAATTAACTTTGTCTCATTTGAACAGCAAAGCGCCTTCTCGAGGCAAACTTCCTCCACAATTGGCGCGATTCTGCGCAGAAACCGGCCAGTTGGACTCGATCAACGATTTTTCGAGGCGATGAATTTGCAATGCGATGCAGCGAAGCAACACTTTATTACGCTTGAGACGAGAATTTGAGTAAATGTTCTCTTATCGCATTGATCTTACGTAGTAATATAATTTCACAGACATGAAGAAGGCGTATCTCCGGAGCCTGCCTCGACGAGTTCAAAGGCGCTTTTGACACGAGCTTCCACACGCCGCGCGATTCCTCGACTAGACACTATCAACGAGCCCGAATAAGGCAGGAATTCGGTGAGGACCGGTCAATTCAAGACCTGTCCACCGGGGGAGGAAACGCATGCAATCAGCGCCTTTCAGCGCAGTGACGGGACGACTGTCTCCGCCATCCGTGCAAGCGGCTTCGACACCCGTTTCATTCCATCAAACACGTCAAACCCGCGAAATCGCGTCGGCAACCAGGGTGCTTGTCGGCGGTGCAACGGGCAATCTTTCGTGGGACGATGCAAACTGGCGGGGCCGCACGTCGCGGGTCCGCTTTCACTGTGAAGGGAGCACAAAGTGAAGACCTTTAGCAACAAGCAGCTGTTCAGGGCTGCCCTGCTGGCAGGTGGTGCCAGCACCATGCTCACGGCCGTTCCGGCCGTGGCGCAGGATCAGGATGAGGAGCCGCGCGAGCGTATCGTCGTGACGGGTTCGCGTATCGCGACCCAGGACTTCGATTCCAACAGCCCGATGGTCACCATCGATTCCGGCCTGCTCGAGCAATCCTCGACCGCCGCCATCGAAGCCAACCTCAACCGCCTGCCGCAGTTCGTTCCTGCCCAGACCCCGACCGCAGGCGGCGACATCCAGCCGACCGCGACCAACACGCCGGGTGCTGCTACCGTGTCGCTGCGCGGTATCGGTACCAACCGTAACCTCGTGCTGATCGACGGTCGTCGCGGCACGCCGGGCAACGCTTCGGGCGTGGTCGACATTTCGACCATCCCGGCCGCTGCGATCGAGCGTGTCGAAGTGATCTCGGGCGGTGCCTCGGCGACCTACGGCGCTGACGCCGTGGCCGGTGTTACCAACTTCATCTTGAAGAAGAACTTCGAAGGTCTCGAGCTCGATGCCCAATTCGGCATCACGCAGGAAGGCGACAACTTCGAATACCAGCTGTCGGGCATCATGGGCTCCGACTTTGCTGACGGTCGCGGCAACGTGTCGATCGCCATGTCGATCAACACTCGCGAAGCCAACTTCCAGCGCGACCGTGACTGGTATCGTGACCTGTGGGCCGACCCGACCATCGGCGGCACGCAGTTCTTCATTGAACAGCCGGGTATCAACTTCGGTTTCGGCAACCTGCCGGACTTCAGCACGGTATTTCCTGCTGCTCCCGGCCCGGTGCCAGGCCAGACGGTCTTCGTTCAGGCTGACGGCACGCCGTTCACCACCAACTTCGGTGGCTTTGGCAACAGCAACTACACGCTGGCCAACAACGGCTTCCCCTATCAGCGGAGCTCGAACGGCACGATCTCGCAGAACAACACCGATCTTTACCTGATCCTGCCGCTGACGCGCTACAATCTGTTCGCCCGCGGCAACTACGAGATCAACGACTGGATTGGCGTGTTCGCGCAGGGCCTGTTCAGCCACGTGGAAACCTTCACCCGGAACGAGCCGGGCCCGATCTTCGCCGGTTGGGGTGTGAATGTTGACCGTACCGGTATCGATGACGACCAGCTGCCAACCGCACTGGTCACGCTGCTTGACAGCCGTCCCGATCCGACCGCTCCGTTCACGATTCAGGCTCTTCTGCCTGATAATCGTGAAACGTTTACCGACGTGACGACTTACAACATGACGGCCGGCTTCGAAGGCTTCATTCCCAGCACCAATTTCGCTTGGGAAGCCTTTGTCAGCCACGGCATTTCGTCGACCTACGCCAAGCAGACCGGTGTCTATTCGCTCGAGCGCATGCGCACCGTGCTCAACAGCGGCAACTTCGGCCAGGGCTTCTCGCAGACGGGTAATGCTCCGTTCGGTGGCTTCGGTGCCTCCACCGGTACCTGTACTTCGGGCCTGAACTTCTACCAGCCGCCTGCCGGTGGCTTCTCCGAAGACTGCCTCGAAGCCGTTCGTGCTGACCTCAAGAACCGCGGTGAAGTCACCCAGACGATTGCTGAAGCAAACATCTCGGGTGGTCTGCTTGACCTGCCCGCCGGTGAACTGGGTATCGCCCTTGGTGCCAGCTATCGCGAAGTTCAGTACAGCTTCGATAACGACACGCTGACCACGCAGGGCCGTTCGTTCAACGACCAGGCACTGGGCATCTACCCCAGCGGCAATGTCGATGCCTCGTTCGACGTGCACGAGATTTACGGCGAATTGCTGGTCCCCATCCTTTCGGACATTCCGGGCATCCAGCAGTTCAACCTGGAGCTTGGCGGTCGTATCTCGGATTACTCGACCACGGGTACGAGCTACACCTACAAGATCCTGGGTGACTGGGAAGTGACCGACTGGCTGCGCATCCGCGGTGGTTACAACCGCGCGGAACGTGCTCCTAACATCGGCGAGCTGTTCCTGGCCGCACAGCAGACCTTCGGTGTGAACACCGCGGGTGACCCCTGTGCGATCAACAACCCGCTGTCGTTCTCGGCCAACCCGGCGAACGCCAATGGTGCGCAGGTGCAGGCGGTCTGCCGTGCCCTGATGGACCAGACGGGCGACCTGACTGCTGATGACTTCTTCTATCTGCAGGATGGTAGCGGCACCTACGTCAACGGCGCCAACAACCCGAGCACCTTCGGCTTCGCCTTCCCGACCACGGTTGGTAACCCCAACCTGATCCCGGAAGTGGCCGATACCTGGACCGCCGGCCTGGTAATCACCTCGCCGATCCAGAGCGCCCTGTTCAACCGCTTCCGCCTGTCGGTCGACTGGTTCGACATCTCGGTGACGGACGCCATCGGCGAACAGACGGTGGCCGTGGCGCTGCAGCAGTGCTTCGATCCGGCCCTGAACCCGGCGTTTGCCGGGGGCAGCGCAGTGGACGTGGCCAACTCGCAGTTCTGTCAGTTGGTTCCGCGCAACGCGCAGAACGGTGGCCTCGGCAACGTCAGCCGTACCTATGTCAACAACGGTGAATTCAGCGTGCAGGGCATCGACGTCCAGCTCGACTGGGGCTTCGATGTTGGTCCGGGTTCGCTCAGCCTGAACGTGCTCGCCAACTACCTGATCCACTTCGAGTCGTCGGCGCTCTCTGGTGTTGTTCCGGTGGTCGATTATGTCGGTACGCAGGGGACAGGTGAAAACGGCCTGAACACCGGTGTGTACGAGTACCGTATCCTGAGTACCCTGGGCTACAACTGGGGTCCGGCTTATGTCGGCGTCCAGTGGCAGCATCTGCCGTCGATCGAGGACGCTTCGGAAGCACAGTTTGGTCCGAACACGACCACCGGCTTCCCGAGCTACAACCTCTTCGACCTGAACGGCTCCTATGCCATCACGGACGATATCAACCTGCGGTTTGGTATCCAGAACCTGTTCAACAAGCGTCCGCCGCTGGGCAACCGCAACACGGCGCTTGATGGCACGGGTCCGAGCCTGCCGGGCGGTTCGTACAACGCCACGTTCTACGACACCAACGGCCGTCGCTTCTACTTCGGTGCGAACCTGCGGTTCTGATCGAGGGCGACAGCCTGACCAGATCGGGGCCTCTCCTTCGGGAGGGGCCCCTTTCTTTTGCTTCGCACGTGCGGCACAAAGAGGGTGCGAGGAGAGCACACACGATGACCCGCTTTGTACGTTTTCACCAGACCGGCGGCCCCGAAGTCCTGCAGATCGAGACGGGCGAAATCGGACGGCCAGGGCCGGGAGAAGTGCGGATCAAGGTGTCTGCCGTCGGACTCAACCGGGCCGAGGCGATGTATCGCGCCGGTCGCTATCCAGTTGAGCCGCAACTGCCGAGCCGCATCGGCTACGAAGGGGTGGGAACCATCACCGCCTTAGGCGCTGGGGTTGAAGGATACTCGATTGGCCAGCGCGTGTGCGTCCTGCCAATGACCAGCCAAGGCGATTATGGCATCTGGGCAGAGGAGGCGATCGTGCCCGCCCGGATCCTGTTGCCTGCTCCAGAAGGCCTGTCAAATGAACAGGCGGCAGCCATCTGGATGCAGTACATTACCGCCTATGCCATCATCGAAGTGGCCGATGTCGGTATCGGGGATGCCGTCATCATTCCTGCTGCATCCTCAAGCGTGGGACTTGCCGCCATCCAGCTTGCCAACTGGGCCGGGGCTGTCTCGATCGCGGCCACGAGAACATCGGACAAGTTCGAGGCGCTCCGGAAACTGGGTGCTGCCTACGTCATCGCCACGCAAGAGGAAGACCTGGTCGAACGGGTGATGGCGATCACCGGTGGCCAGGGGGCGCGCTGCGCGTTCGATCCGGTAGGCGGCCCCTATGTCGATACGCTGGCGCAGGCCCTTGCGGAACGCGGCATCCTGTTCGTCTATGGAGGCCTGAGCGGCGAGCCGACGCCCTACCCGCACTGGCCGATGGCCTTCAAGGGCGCGAGCATGCGCGGTTGGGTAGCAAGCGAGATATGGAACCATCCGCATCGCTTCGAGGCTGCACGGCGCAAGATCCTGGCCGGTCTCGAAGGGGGGCAATTGACCCCTGTGATCGCGCGGACATTCCACGGCCTGGAGTCGCTGCCCGAAGCGAACGCCTATCTCGAATCCAACCAGCAGGTCGGCAAGGTCGTGGTGCAGTTTTAGGGCGTAGCCAGAATCATCCCGCGGCTGCGCCGCCTGCGAACAAGGTTCGTATTGTCATGACCCATCAAAAAAGGGGAAGCCCCCATCGGGACTTCCCCTTTTTTGGTGCGCCCGACAGGATTCGAACCTGTGGCCCCCGGATTAGGAATCCGATGCTCTATCCGACTGAGCTACGGGCGCCCGGACACTCCCCTAATAAGGGTGCGCGCTCGTGGCAATCAGTTCACGTCGTCTGGCGGTGCAACCGGAAGTGGCAGTGGCGCGACAGGCACGCCTTCGTCCAGCAATTCCTTCGCTTCCTGCAAGGTCGCCTCGCCGTGAATGGCGGCGTGATCGCGCTCGCCATAGTGCATGGCGCGCGACTGCTCGACGAAATCCTTGCCCACCCAGGTGCTGTTCTCCAGCGCCCTGGCCTGTGCTTCGGCCAGCTTGCCAAGGGCTTCCGCCACTTCACGCGTCATCGGGGTATTCGACAGGCCCTTGCCCTTGTCGGGACCGGTTGTTCCTGCCTGCTGATTGCCCTTCCGGCCCACGGCAGGTGCCATCGGCGCCTTGTCCACCGCCAGCGATCCGCAAGTGGGGCAGGACACCAGTCCGCCCGCCTTTTGCGATGCGAAGTCATCGGACGAGCCGAACCACCCTTCGAATCGATGGCCGTGCTCACAGGAAAGGTCGTAAACGATCATCGTCCGCGTGATGTAGGGATATCGCGCTTGTTGGCAAGACTCGGCAGTTGCTTGCGAACCTGAGCAAGTCGGTCCCGGTCGACATCGCAACAAGCCAGACCTGCCTTCTCGCCGCCCATGTCGAGCAGCACCTCGCCCCAGGGATCGACCACCAGCGAATGGCCATAGGTTGTGCGCCCATCCTCATGCTCGCCCACTTGCGCGGTGGCAATGACGAAGGCGCTGGCCTCCACCGCTCGGGCGCGTTGCAGCAGGTGCCAATGCGCCTGGCCGGTGGGCACGGTGAAGGCAGCCGGAATGGCCACGGCGTCGCAGGCTCGCCGACCAAGCTCCTCGAACAGAGCGGGAAAACGAATATCGTAGCAAATCGTGAGGCCCAAACGTCCGAGCGGCGTGTCGTCCACCGTCACCACCTGCTCTCCCGGCGCATAGGCGGCCGATTCGCGCCAGCTTTCGCCGGTCTCGAGCTCGACATCGAACATGTGGATCTTGTCGTAGCGCGCGGCGATCTCGCCTTTGGCATTGAACAGCACGGTGCGGTTGGCCCAGCGCCCATCTTCGCGACTCACCGGCAGCCCCAGCGCAATCCAGATCCCGCAATCGCCTGCGGCCCGGGCAACACGTTCCACCACCGGGCTTGCGCTCTCCGGCACGATATTCTCTGCCGCGCGCTTGCGGTTACGGTCGAGCAGGCCGGCCATCTCCGGGGTGAAGAGCATGGTTGCGCCCTCCCCCGCCGCTTGCAGCGCCGCATTGGCAATACGTGCAGCGTTGGCCTGCGGGTCGATGCCCGAGGTCATTTGCAGGAGGGCGATTTTCGGCATGAAGAGGTGCGTCAGAGGCCCAGCAGCGGATCCAGCTTGCCAGCGCGGTCAAGCGCGTGGAGCTCGTCCGATCCGCCGATGGCCCGATCATCGATGAAGATCTGCGGCACGGTCATCGCGTCGGGCTTGCGCGCCAGCATTTCCTCGCGCTTGGGGCCGCCCAGCGTAACATCAAACTCTTCGTAGCTTATGCCCTTGCTGTCCAGCAGGCGCTTGGCCCGGTGGCAATAACCGCAATACATTTTGGTGTAGATTTCGACCTTGGGCGTAGTCACGAAATTCCCCTGAAAGTGCCGGCTTGGCGGTTCTTGAAAGCGCAGGTGCGCATACTATCTCAAAGCTGCGGATGCCGAAAGCGGGTCCGCATACATGTCAAATTGCTCAAAAGAGGATTTGTTGCAAATGAACCGTATGGATTTTACCCCTTATCGCCGCTCTACCGTCGGGTTTGACCGCCTGTTCGATCTGCTGGAGAACAACGCCCGCAGCAGCGGCGACAACTATCCCCCTTTCAATATCGAGCGCCGCGATGAAGATGCCTATCGCATAACCATCGCCGTGGCCGGTTTCAGGCCGGAAGACCTCGATATCACGGCACAGCAAAACCTTCTGACCGTGCAGGGTCGGAAGCGCGAGGAAACCGCCGAGGGCGAGATGCTGCATGTCGGCATCGCCAATCGCGGGTTCGAGCGCCGCTTCGAACTGGCCGACTATGTCCGCGTCAAGGACGCCGACCTGGCCGACGGCCTGCTGGTGATCGATCTTGTGCGCGAAGTGCCCGAGGCGATGAAGCCGAAGAAAATCGCCATCGGCGGCAGTTCGCTGAAGGTGGTGGAAAGCAAGGGCAAGGACAGCGGCCAGGCCGACGCCGCCTGATCGCATTTACCACTCTTCTTGACCAAACAGTTGGGGGCGGGGCCCGCTAAAGCCCCGCCCCCTCGACGCATTTGCGCCGACTCACTCTTGAAGATGGCTGTCCGGGTCGCAAGAGACAGCCGCCCTCGTCGAGCAAGGTCGATCTGACATTGCAGCCGACGAAGAAGTCGCCAGCGCGCGGTCAATAAGAATTCATGGGCCGAAACTAGCGGAAGTGCCTGCTCTCCTTCCCCCGAGGGCATGCACAACCTTCACCCTTGTAGATAAGGTTATGCCCACAGCCCCTGTCGATGCAAGCCAATTTTCGGTCGAATCAACATGGCATGGTAACCATGATCTGCAGCAACACGTTGACTATACCAGCCGCGATTGCGCGAGGGCGGCGGCGATGAAGCCCTTGAATAGCGGATGCGGGTCGAACGGGCGACTCTTCAGTTCGGGATGAAACTGCACGCCAACGAACCACGGATGGTCAGGACGCTCCACGATTTCAGGCAGCAGGCCATCGGGCGACATGCCGGAAAAGATCAATCCACCTTCCTCCAGCGCAGGCATATAGGCAGAGTTCACCTCGTAGCGGTGGCGGTGGCGTTCGGAGATCGTCGTCGCTCCGCCATAGATGCCCGATACGTGGCTGTTGGGTGAAAGCTTCGCGTCATAGGCTCCCAAACGCATGGTACCGCCAAGATCGGTATCGGCAGAGCGCTGCTGCAAGCCTTCCTTGCTCATCCATTCGGTGATGATGCCCACCACCGGTTCGGGCGTTTCACCAAATTCGGTGGAGGATGCTGCGGTAATTCCGGCGGTGTTGCGCGCGCCTTCGATGCAGGCCATCTGCATTCCCAGACAAATCCCGAGGAACGGCACCTTGCGCTCGCGCGCGAAGCGGACAGAAGCAATCTTGCCTTCGGAACCCCGCTCGCCAAACCCGCCCGGAACCAGGATACCGTGCAACGGCTCCAGCTCGGCGGTGATTTCGCTGTCGCCCTGCTCGAACACCTCGGCATCGATCCAGCGAATGTTGACCTTGGTGCGATTGGCCATTCCCCCATGCACCAACGCCTCGTTCAGCGACTTGTAGGCATCGGGCAGGCCGACATACTTACCCACGACACCGATGGTGACTTCGCCTTCGGGATGTTCGTAGCGATCGACCACGTCCACCCAGCGCGCCAGGTCGGGCGGATTTGACGTGCCGAGCATGCCGAAATGGCGCAGAACTTCGTTGTCCAACCCTTCGGCGTGATACTGCTGCGGCACGGCATAGATGCTGCTGGCGTCGAGCGCGGGGATCACCGATTCCTTGCGCACGTTGCAGAAATTGGCGATCTTCTGGCGCTCGCCGTCGGGCAGTGGATGTTCACAGCGGCACAGCAGCACGTCAGGCTTGATCCCCAGCGAAGCAAGTTCACGTACGGAGTGCTGCGTCGGCTTGGTCTTCAGCTCGCCAGCTGCGGCGATATAGGGCACCAACGTGACGTGGACCGAAACCGTCTGGTCCGGCTCCAACTCGTTGCGCAACTGCCGGATCGCTTCCATGAACGGCAGGCTTTCGATGTCGCCCACCGTACCGCCGATCTCGCACAGGATAAAATCGTGGTCGCCCTGGTCAGCGAGAGCAAATTCCTTGATCGCATCGGTCACATGCGGGATCACCTGCACCGTCGCGCCCAGGTAGTCGCCGCGGCGTTCCTTGGCGATGATATCGCGATAGACGCGGCCCGAGGTGATATTGTCGTTCTGGTGGGCGGAAACACCCGTGAAGCGTTCGTAGTGCCCCAGATCGAGATCGGTCTCCGCCCCGTCGTCGGTGACGTAGACTTCGCCGTGCTGATAGGGGCTCATCGTCCCCGGATCGACGTTGAGATAGGGGTCGAACTTACGAATGCGGACCTTGTAGCCACGCGCCTGAAGGAGAGCTGCCAGAGAGGCTGCCATGAGACCTTTGCCGAGCGAAGAGACCACGCCGCCGGTGATGAAAATGTACCGCGCCATGGGAGTCGAGCCTTAAGCTCACCGCCGGATTCGGCGCAAGCACTTTGGCGCCGGTTTCTACAAATATGGGCAAGTTGCCCGCAGAAAAATTACTGGTCGAGATCCGCCAGCGGATCTTCCGCAGGAGCTTCAGCTGCAGCAGCGTCGGCATCAGCTGTGGGCGTTTCCCCGGTGCCGGACGTGGTGGTAGACCGATCCAGCGTCTCGTCGAACTCGCGCTGGCCGGATAAGTCCACTGCCAGGGCAGCAAGCACGATCGACAGGCCGACGAAAAGGATCGCCGACCACTTGGTCGCGCGCGTCAGGAAATCCGCCGCGCCGCGCGCCGACATCAGGCCGCCGGGGCTGCCGCCGCCACCAATGCCAAGCCCGCCACCCTCGGAGCGCTGCATCAGCACGAGGATCACGAGAGTGGCAGCGACGATCGCCTGAAGCACGGTGAAGAAGATGAACATGACGGATGTACGCTATTCTCGGCTGAAACTTGGGTGGAGGCCCACATAGGCGCCTTGCCCCCTCCTCACAAGGGCGCAAGGCAAGGAGACGCGATTGCTATTCAGGACTTGTCGTCCTGGCCTTCGGCTGCGGCGACGATGATGCCGAGGAAGCTCTCGGCCGTCAGGCTGGCGCCGCCTACCAGCGCGCCGCCAACTTCATCGGCGGCCAGCAGTTCCGCGGCGTTGTCCGGCTTTACCGAGCCGCCGTAGAGGATGCGCACACCCTCGCCAGCTTCGCCATAGATGGAAATCAGCTTGGCGCGGATGTGGCGGTGCATGGCGCCAATATCGTCCACCGTCGGCGTGCGACCGGTACCGATGGCCCACACCGGTTCATAAGCGACGGTAACCTTTTCGGCCACGTCATCGCCAGTGGGCAGCGATCCGGCCAGTTGGCGGCCGACGACAGCTTCAGCCTTGCCCGAATCACGCTCTTCCTCGGTTTCACCCACGCAGACGATCACGTTCATGCCGGCTGAAATGGCGGCGTCGGCCTTTTCCTTAACCAGCGCGTTGGTTTCCTTGTGATCCGCGCGGCGTTCGGAATGGCCGACGATGGTAAATCCCGCGCCGGCATCCTTCACCATGGCGGCGGAAATATCGCCAGTATGCGCCCCGCCATCGGCGGCGTGCACATCCTGCGCGCCAATGCCGATCAGGTTGGCTTCCTTGCGGGTGGCGTGAATCAGGGTGAATGGTGGTGCCAGGGCGACTTCCACCTTCAACAAGCGCTCAGCGGCGCGGTCAATCGCGCGTGCTTCGGCCAGCATGGCCCGGGTGCCGTGCATTTTCCAGTTGCCGACAATGTAGGGTCGCGTGGTCATTTCTTGTGGTTTTTCCGTGATTTTCAAAGCATGCGTCGGGCAAGAAATGCCCGCAGCTAGCAAGTATATATTTGTCCGCTAGTCTGCCGTCACGAGCTTGTCAAAGCAGGTTTTCCACTTTGCAGGAAAGGCATGTCTTCCTGTTGCGGGAGTGTATCAGGCCGGATAAAGCGACCGCGAAGCAAGGCGCGGTGCCTCCCGTCGTCAGCCACACAGTACAGAAAACGACCAATCGATGATCACCTTCTTTCGCAAGTTCTTCCAGTCCAAGCTGGGCATCGGCGTCACGCTGGCATTCCTAGCCCTGATTGCTGTCGCCTTTGCCAGTTCGGATGTCGCCAACACCGGCATGTTCGGCGGCGTTACCGGGGGTGATCGGGTGGCCGTGATCGGCGACCGGCGCATTTCCACCGCAGACCTGCAGACCAATGTCAACAACGCCCTGCAGCAGGCCCGCGAAAGTGATCCCACGCTGACGATGGAGGAGTTCATCGCCGACGGGGGACTGGACGAGGTGCTGGAGCAGATGATCAGCCGCTCGGCCATTAGCGAATTCGGCCACGAAATCGGCCTGCGCGCGGGCGCTCGCCTGGTTGACAGCGAGATCGTGAACATCCCGGCCTTCCAGGGAATCGACGGCAATTTCAGCGCAGAAGCCTTTCGCCAGGCCCTGCGCCAGCGCAGCCTGAGCGAGGCAACCGTCCGCGATGACCTTGCCCAGGGCCTCTATGCCCGCCAGCTGGTTCTGCCGCTGGGCTATGGCGCGCGCCTTCCCGATAGCCTTGTGCGTCGTTATTCCCAGCTGATCACTGATACGCGCCTTGGCACCGCAGCAGCCATCCCCGCCGCGCTCTTCGCGCCGGAAGAGGATCCGACCGACGACCAGTTGCAGGCCTATTACGCCGCCAACCGCGCGGATTATATCGAGCCCGAGCGCCGCGTGCTTCGCTATGTTCCGTTCGACATCAACGCCGTTGGCGAACTTTCGCCGGTAACAGCTGCGCAGATCGCCGCCCGCTATGAAGCGCAAGCGGAGGTCTATGCTCCGACCGAGCAGCGCACCTTCACCCAGCTCGTGCTCCCCACTCAGGCTGCCGCCCAGGCCGTAATCGATGAGGTCGAAGGCGGTATGTCGCTTGAGGCGTCGGCCCAGTCGAAAGGCCTTAGCACGGTCCAGCTGTCGCAGATCGAACGCGGTGACTTGGCTGAGCAGGCCTCTCCTGTCGTTGCCGCCGCCGGCTTCGATGGCGAGCAAGGCGCACTGGCAGGCCCGGCGCGCGGCGACCTTGGCTGGTACGTGCTGCGGATCGATGATGTGAACCAGGTCAGCGGACAGACGCTGGCAGAGGCTACTCCGGCCATCCGCGAGCAGTTGCAGCAGGAGCAGCGCCAGCAAGCCCTCAATGACCTGACTGCCCGCCTGGAAGACGACTTTGCCGACGGCCGTAGCCTGACCGAGGCGGCCGACGAACTGGGGCTGGAAATCGTCACTACCCCGCGCATTACTTCCGACGGGCGCATCTATGGCACCCAGCAGATGGCGCCGCCTGCCCTTGCCCGCGTGATCGACTATGCTTTCGAGATGGAAGAAGGCGGCGATCCGCAACTGGTGGAGGTCGTACCTGGCCAGCAGTTCCTGCTGTTCGACGTGAGCGAAGTGGTCCGCAGCTCGGCTGCGCCGCTGGACGAGATCCGCGACAGGGTGACGCTGGCATGGCGCCGCGAACAGGGCATGGCTGCAGCGGGGGCTGCGGCAGCGCGAATCCTCGAAAGGGTCAACGGCGGCACTTCGCTGGCTGAAGCGGTCGCGGCGGAGGAAGTGAACCTGCCCCGCCCCGAACCACTGCGGATCAATCGCCGGGAGCTGGCCCAGCAAGATCAGTTGTCACGCGCCAGCCTGCTGTTCTTCACCATGGCCGAAGGCACTGCCAAACGCGTGCGGGTGCCCGAGACGAGCACCTATTTTGTGCTGCAGCTGGACGAAATCCAGACAGCCGAAATGACCGGCGACAACCCGGTTGTGGCCAGCACGCGGCAACAGTTGGCGCAGGCCGCTGGCGAGGAATACCTTCAGGCCTTCCTGGAAGCGGCCGAGGATTCGTTCGAAGTCGAAGCCAACTCCGTCGCCATCGAAGCGGTGCGCGCGCAGCTTACCGGCACGGCGAACTAGGGGCTGTCGGCATGACTGCCGCTCCGCATAACGCCGATGCCGCGCTTGCCGCGCTGAAGGAAGGGCATAACACGCTCGTCTGGCGGCGCGTAGTGGCAGATACCGAGACGCCGATCGGCGCCGCGCTGAAGCTGATCGAGCCGGGTCGTGGCGACTACCTGCTCGAATCGGTGGAAGGTGGCGAGATTCGCGGCCGCTACAGCCTGCTTGGCCTCGATCCGGACCTGCTGTTCCGCGCGACGGGTGCAAGGGCCGAAGTCAATCGCCGGTGGCGTCACGATCGCGAGGCGTTCGAGCCGCTGCCGGGCAACGCGATGGAGGAGCTGCGCGCGCTGGCAAATGCGTGCCGCATCGACATGCCCGAGGGCCTGCCTCCTGCCCTTGCCTGCCTCGTCGGCTATTTCGGCTATGAAACCATCGGTCTTGTCGAAAACCTGCCGCGAGCTCCGCAAAGCGAGCTGGACCTGCCCGACATGCTGTTCGCGCGGCCCGCTCTGGTGTTGGTGTTCGATCGCCTGTCGGATGCGCTCTATGTCACGGCCCCCCTGTGGGCGGACGAGGGCGATCCTGCTGCCAAGATCGAACGCGCAGGGGAACGCATCGACGAGGTGCTGCGCAAGCTGGGCGAGAAGGTGCCCGAGACCGAACGCCTTGCAGACATGCCCGAGCTGGCGCTGGAAGCGGTGATGGACCCGGCTGATTACGAGCGCATCGTGCTGCGCGCCAAGGACTACATCACTGCGGGCGACATCTTCCAGGTGGTCCTGGCGCAGCGTTTCACCTGCCCCTTCCCGCTGCCTCCCATCGCGCTTTATCGCGCGCTGCGGCGGGTGAATCCTTCGCCCTTCCTCTATTTCCTCGACCTGCCCGGCTTTGCCGTGGTCGGCTCGAGTCCGGAAATCCTGGTACGGGTGCGCGATGGCGAAGTGACGATCCGGCCCATCGCTGGCACCCGTCCACGCGGCGCGACGGAGAGCGAGGACAAGGCCAACGAGATCAGCCTTCTGGCCGATCCGAAGGAATGCGCCGAGCACCTGATGCTGCTGGACCTTGGCCGCAACGACGTGGGCCGCGTGGCAGGCGCAGACAGCGTCACCGTGACCGACAGCTTCACCATCGAGCGTTACAGCCACGTCATGCACATCGTCAGCAATGTCGTGGGCAAGCTGGCAGAGGGCAAGGACGCGCTCGATGCGCTGTTCGCAGGCTTCCCCGCAGGCACCGTCAGCGGCGCGCCCAAGATCCGCGCCTGCGAGATCATCGCCGAGCTGGAGCCGGAAACCCGCGGCCCCTACGCAGGCGGCGTCGGCTATTTCGCGCCCGATGGCTCGGTCGACAGTTGTATCGTGCTGCGCACCGCCGTGGTGAAGGACGGCGTGATGCACGTGCAAGCCGGTGCGGGCATCGTCGCCGACAGCGATCCCGAATATGAAGCCGCCGAATGCCGCCACAAGGCCGGCGCCCTGATCGCCGCTGCGCGCGAAGCCGTGGAGGTGGCGAGCGAACCGGGGTTCGGGCAGTGAGGTGCGGTCTCGCTACCTTGGTGCTTCTCTTCCTGTCGGCCTGCTCGATCCGCAACGAAAACGACCAAACCGAAGCGCGCGTCTCGATCTGCGAACCGCTGGTGTTCGAGGATACGCCTTTCACCCATTGCACCGCCGAGCCGGGCGAGCATGTCATCGCCATGGACCTTTCGCCCGAGGATACCGACGAGCCCTATCGGTCGTTCGCAGCGCTTGCGAATGACATGGGTGAGGAAGCCTGGGGACAGCTCGCGCTCGCCATGAACGGCGGCATGTTCAATCGCGACGGCTCTCCCATCGGCTACTACGTTGAAGACGGGCTGCGCTTCACCGTGCTCAACCAGAACGAAGGCCCCGGAAATTTCCACCTGCTGCCCAATGGCGTGTTCTTCGGTGAAAGTGCCGAAGGCCCCTGGCGGGTTTGGGAGACCAGGCGCTTTGCCGATTCGATCGGCGAGCGCCCCTGGTTCGCCACCCAGTCTGGCCCCATGCTGGTAGTTAGCGGCGACCTCCATCCCGCCTTCGCCAACGACGGCACCAGTCAAACAACGCGCAATGCCGTGGGCGTGGATGCGGCAGGCCGCGCCCATTTCGTCATCAGCGAGGCACCCGTCAGCATGGGCAAGCTCGCGCGGCTCTATCGCGATGTGCTGCGGGTCAACAACGCGCTCTACCTCGACGGCACGGTGTCGCAATTGTGGGACCCGGCGAGCGGGCGCATGGACGAAGGCGAACCGATCGGGCCGATTATCCTCGTGAGTCACAGGGAAGCAGAGCAATGAGCCAGTACCGCGGTCTTTATCCCGAGATCGAGCCTTTCGACAGCGGCATGCTGGATGTCGGCGAAGGCCACTCGCTCTATTGGGAGCGCGTTGGCACCAGAGGCGCGAAGCCTGCTGTCATGCTGCACGGCGGCCCCGGCGGAGGGATCAGCACCGATCATCGTCGCCAGTGGAACCCGGCGCTGTATGACGTACTGCTGTTCGATCAACGCGGCTGCGGTCAGTCGCTGCCCTTTGCCGAGATCGAGCACAACGATACCTGGCGCATCGTCGCCGACATGGAGCGTTTGCGCGAGATGTGCGGGTTCGAGACCTGGCAGGTGTTCGGCGGCAGCTGGGGTTCCACCCTCGCCCTGGCCTATGCCCAGACGCACCCCGAACGGGTGAGCGAACTGGTGCTGCGCGGCGTCTTCCTCGCCCGGCAAAAGGAGAAGGCCTGGCTCTACCAATATGGCGCCAGCGAGATCATGGCTGAGCAGTGGGATGCCTTTACCGGCCTTATCCCCGAAGACGAGCGCGGCGACCTGGTGAAGGCCTATCACGACCGGCTGACCAGCGACGATGAAGCCACGCGCCTCGCCGCTGCGCGCGAATGGTCGCTGTGGGAAGGCAATGTTGCCACGCTGCTGCCGAACCCGGACCTGCTCGACAGCTTTGCCGATCCGGCCAAGGCCGTTCCGTTTGCCCGTATCTGCGCGCGCTTCTTCCTCGACGATTTCTACCTCGAGGAAGCGCAGCTGCTGGCCAATACCGAAAAGCTGAAGGGCATTCCTGGCATCATCGTGCAGGGCCGCCACGATATCTGCACCCCGCCTGTTTCTGCCTGGGACCTGAAGAAGGCATGGCCCGAGGTTGACCTGCGCATAGTGCACGATGCAGGCCACAGCGCTTCGGAACCGGGTATAATCGACGGTCTCGTACGTGCGACGGACGAGTTTGCTGGCAAATCCGCTTGATTGCGAGCCTCTGAAAGGCAAAAGGCAGCGGCATGAGCGAAACGCCCGATATTCTCGTTGTCGACAACTACGACAGCTTTACCTTCAACCTCGTCCATTACCTGATGGAACTAGGCGCCAAGGTGGAGGTGGTTCGCAACGACGCCATCACCGCGCAGGAGGCGCTTGATACGGGCGCTGCCGGAATCCTGATCTCGCCCGGCCCCTGCACGCCCAACGAGGCGGGCATCAGCCTTGATCTCGTTGCCGCCTGTGCCGACGCGCGGCGTCCGCTATTGGGCGTGTGCCTTGGCCACCAGTCGATTGGCCAGCACTTTGGCGGCACCGTGACGCGCGGCGGGCTGATGCATGGCAAGACCTCGCCGGTGGACCATGACAACACCGGCGTGTTCGAAGGGCTCCCCTCGCCTTTCACCGCCACCCGCTATCACTCGCTGATCGTGGAGGACATTCCAGATTGCCTGGCCGTGAACGCCACCAGCGAGACGCCTGGCCTCGATGGCACCGCCGTGATGGGCTTTCGCCATGTCGACCTGCCCATCCACGGCGTGCAGTTCCACCCGGAAAGCATCGCCACCGAGTACGGGCACGAACTGCTCGCCAACTTCTGTCGCATCGCCGGTATCGACGTGACCTTGCCGGCAAGGCTGGTGGCATGAGCGTACTGCCCCCTGTCGATCACCCGCTGAGCGAAGCCGAGGCGGAGCGCGCCTTTGGCGACATGCTGGATGGCAAGCCCTCCGAGGAAGAGATCGCCCGCTTCCTCTCCGACATGTCCGATCGCGGCGAACAAGCCGCGGAAATCACCGGCGCAGCGCGCGCCATGCGCGAGCGGCTGATCCCCATCGATGCTCCCGCCAATGCCATCGACGTGTGCGGCACCGGCGGTGACGGGCATCACACGCTGAACGTTTCGACTGCGGTTTCGCTGGTCGTGGCCGCTTGCGGTGTGCCGGTGGCCAAGCATGGCAATCGTGCCGCCAGTTCCAAGGCGGGTGCGGCCGACACGCTCGAAGCCCTCGGCCTCGACATGGATGCTGCCGGACGTACCGCCGAGCATACCCTGCGCGAGATCGGTATCTGCTTCCTGTTCGCCAAGAACCACCATCCCGCGATGGCGCGGATCCAGCCCATTCGGCAGAAGTTGGGCAAGCGCACGATTTTCAACCTGATGGGACCACTGTCGAACCCGGCGCGCGTACGCCGCCAGCTCATCGGCATCGCGCGCCCGGCCTACGTGCCGATCTATGCCGATGCCATGGCGCGGCTGGGCACCGAACGCAGCTTCATCGTCTCTGGTGACGAGGGGCTGGACGAACTTAGCCTCGACGCAGGCAACGAACTGGCCGACGTGCAAGGCCGCGAAGTGCTGATGAAGCGCGTCAGCGCAGAGGATGCAGGCCTGCCGCATGCCCCCGTCGAAGCCATCCGCGGCGGCGATGCAACACATAACGCCAAGGCGCTGGAAGCCCTGTTGATGGGGGCGCCCGGCCCCTATCGCGACGCCGTGCTGTTCAACGCCGCGGGCTCGCTGATCGTGGCGGGAGAAGTGGAAAGCTGGGAAGAAGGGGTGGAGGAAGCCGCCGAAGCGCTCGACAAGGGGCTGGCCAAGGCGCTGCTCGATTGCTGGATTGCTGCGGCGAAATGAACAAGCTGGAAGAAATCTGCGCCACCAAGCGCGAGGAAGTCGCGGCCCGCAAGACCGAGCGCACGCTGGCTGACCTCGAAAGTCTTGCCGCCGAAGCAAGTGCGCCGCGAGGGTTCCGCCATTCGCTGGCGGAGAAATCGTGCGATGGCTTTGGCCTGATTGCCGAGATCAAGAAGGCTTCGCCCTCCAAGGGTCTGATCCGCGCCGATTTCCGCCCGCACCAGCACGCGATGGACTACGAAAAGGGCGGCGCGGCCTGCCTCTCTGTCCTGACCGATGCGCCCTATTTCCAGGGACACGAGGATTTCCTGGTCGAAGCGCGCGCGAGCTGCTCCCTGCCCGTGCTGCGCAAGGATTTCATGGTCGATCCATGGCAAGTCGCTGAAAGCCGCGCGCTGGGGGCTGACGCAATCCTCATCATCGTCGCCGCGCTGGAAGATGCGCTGATGGCCGAGATCGAGGCTGCCGCCATCGAGCATGGGATGGACGTGCTGGTGGAAGTGCATGACGCAGCCGAAATGGAGCGCGCTGCCAAGCGCCTGACGTCGCGCCTGATCGGCGTCAACAACCGCGACCTGAAGACTTTCACCACCGATCTCGCCACCACCGAACGTCTCGCGCCGCTTGCACCCGAGGGTTCCCTGCTGGTGGGTGAAAGCGGCATCAACAGCCACGCGGACTGCCAGCGCCTTGCCCAATCGGGGGTGCGCTGCTTCCTCGTCGGTGAAAGCCTGATGCGGCAGGCAGATGTCCAAGCGGCCACCCGCGCGTTGCTCCAAGGATAGTCTTGCCAGCGCCACATTTGCGCCTCATGTTGCTGGATAGGCGGCGCTTTCCGCCGCACCAACGCCAGCAAGGGGACAACAATGGGTATCTTCAGCTCGATCAAGGACGCGATTTTCGGTTCGGAAGCAGAGGCTGCAGAAGCGCCGGCTGCCACTTCCACTCCCGGTTCGGGCGGGTTCAGCCGCGCGGATACCAAGGGCGAAGCTATCAGCGAAGTCGATGTAGAAGCCAAGCTGGATGGGATGCCCGGCGCCGACAAGCTCAACTGGCGTACCTCGATCGTCGACCTGATGAAGCTCGTCGGCCTCGACCCCAGCTATGCCAACCGCAAGGAACTGGCGCACGAGCTGGGCGATGCGGACTATTCTGGCAAGGCCGAGGAAAACATCGCCCTGCACGCCCACGTGATGGACAAGCTGGCCGAAAACGGCGGCAAGGTTCCGCAAAGTCTGCGTAGCTAACTTATTGCTCCAATCGGGCGATCTGCGATAGGTCGCCCGGATGAGCAATCTTACCCATCTCGACGACACAGGCGCCGCGCGCATGGTGGACGTGGGCGGCAAGCCCGAAACCGTGCGCAGCGCCACTGCCGCAGGCCGTATTCGCATGGCTGCCGCGACGCTTCAGGCCGTGCGCGATGGCAGCGGACCGAAGGGCGATGTCCTCTCGGCTGCGCGTATTGCCGGAATCATGGCAGCCAAGAAGACCGGCGAGCTGATTCCGCTGTGCCATCCACTGGCGCTTGATACCGTCAGCGTGGATTTCGCCTTTGCCGACGATGCCGTGGAAGTCACCGCACGCGCGGCGTTGACCGGCAAGACCGGCGTCGAGATGGAAGCGTTGACGGCTGCCTCGGTGGCGCTGCTCACGCTCTACGACATGGCCAAGGCGCTGGAAAAGGGCATGGTGATCGAACACGTCCGCCTGCTGGAAAAGACCGGGGGCAAGAGCGGCGACTGGCGGGCGGAATAGTGCCTCCCAAGCCGATCCCGCTGGAAGAGGCGCAAGCACGACTTTGCGCGCTGGCAACACCGCTGCCTGCCGAGACGATCGCAGCCAGCGAAGCGGTGGGCCGTTATCTGGCCCACGAGGTGGTTGCCCGCCGCACCCAGCCCAGCGCAGATCTGTCGGCGATGGATGGCTATGCCGTGGGTGCGCATGACCTGGCGGGGCCATGGCGGGTGGTAGGCGAAAGCGCGGCAGGCCATCCCTTCGCTGGCACGCTATCAAGCGGAGAGGCTGCACGCATTTCCACCGGCGCGATCATGCCCCGTGGCGCAGGCGCGGTTCTGTTGCAGGAAAACGCGGTCCGCGATGGCGGCGCGCTTGCGCTCAACGGCGAAGGCGACCCTACGCCCCGGCATATCCGCCGCACCGGCTTCGACTTTGCCGAAGGCGAGGCCCTGCTCGCCCAGGGCACGCTTGTCGGCCCCGCGCAACTGGCGCTTGCCATCTCAGGCGGCCATGGCACCCTGTCGGTGCACCAGCGCCCATCGCTTGCCGTTCTCGACAGCGGCGACGAGCTTTCCGCTGATCCCGCCAGTTGCGAAGGCCACCAGATCCCCGCCAGCAACGGCCCTGCCATCGCCGCGCTTGCCCGGCCCTTTGTCTCGCAAACGCTCCGCATCGGACCTGTCCGCGACACGATGGAGGCAATGATCGAAGGGCTGGAACGCGCCTCTACCGCTGACGTGCTTGTCACCAGCGGCGGCGCTTCAGTCGGCGATCATGACCTTGTAAAGCCCGCACTGGAGGAATGGGGTGCGACAATCGACTTCTGGCGGGTCGCGATCAAGCCGGGCAAGCCGCTGATGGTGGCGCGTCGGGGTGAGCAGGTTATCCTCGGCCTGCCGGGGAACCCCGTATCCAGCCATGTGACCGCCTTTCTCTTCCTCCTTCCGCTGCTGCGGCAGATGGGCGGTGCACGCGATCCGTTGCCAGTGGCAAAGCCGCTGCCCTGCACGGCCAGCTTGCGTGCTGGTGGCAAGCGTGCCGAATTCGTACGTGGCCGGCTCGTCGACGGCGGAGTCGCCCCGATCGATGAGCAGGACAGCAGCGCCCTGCGCGCACTTGCTGCTGCCGATGTGCTGATCCGACGCGATATCGATGCCCCGGCAACGCCGCCGGGCGCCATGGTGCCATGCTATCACCTCCAGAATGGCGGTATCGCTTGACTTGAGCGAATCTGTTTCTTAATTGTTCCTTATTCGTTCCCGATGTGGAACATTGATGAGGGGCTTGCCCATGTTGACTGCCAAGCAACACGAATTGCTGCTGTTCATTCACCGCCGCCTGGAAGACAGCGGCATCTCTCCTAGTTTCGAGGAAATGAAGGATGCGCTCGACCTGAAGAGCAAGTCCGGCGTGCATCGCCTGATTTCCGCACTGGAAGAGCGTGGCTTTATCAGGCGGCTTGCCAATCGTGCCCGCGCGTTGGAAGTGGTCAAGCTGCCGGAAAACATGGGCAGCAAGGGCATTGAAGCCGTGGCCAAGGTCACCACGCCGCCCGTCAGCCAGCCTGAGCCTGCCAATGACGTGATCGAGATTCCGCTGCACGGCCGTATCGCTGCCGGTGTCCCGATCGAGGCGCTGGAAGATTCGCAGACGCTGCCGGTCCCAGCTGCCCTGCTGGGCGCGGGTGAACATTACGCGCTCGAAGTTTCGGGCGACTCGATGATCGAGGCGGGCATCTTCGACGGCGACTTTGCTCTGGTGAAGAAGGCCGATACCGCACGCGATGGCGATATCGTGGTGGCGCTCGTCAACGACGAGGAAGCGACGCTCAAGTATCTCTACCACGACGGCGGCAAGATCCGCCTCGACCCCGCCAATGCCGCCTACGACCCGCAAGTCTATGACGATGCGCAGGTGAAGGTGCAGGGCAAGCTCGCGGGCCTGCTTCGCCGTTATCACTAGGCGTTTGACGAAATTCCCAATTGCGAGGGGCGGTATCCGCAAGGGTGCCGCCCCTTTGCCGTGGTTGCCCTAATCGCCCTCGCGCCCGCGCCACCAACCATGCTGGCCCTGCGTATCGGCAACGCTGCGAACTTGCGGTTCCTCGTCCAGCACGATGGCGAGGCCGCCCGTTTGCGAGAGCAGGCGTCCGTCGGCCTTGAGCCAGCGCGGTTCACAACTGCGCGGCAACCACCGATCCGATACCACCACGTCTGCGCGCTCGCAGGCGGCCGCCAACGCTCTTTCGCTTACGACATTGCGGCTGCGGCTCATCAACACCGACCAGCTGCGTCCACCGCGTTCCAGCGTCACCACGCAGAAATCAGCGCTGCAGTTGGCACCGGGCCATCGGATCAATGGAACCGGTTCGCCCTCGACCCCTGCCAGTTCCATCAGGTTGTCACGAGTGAAGTCGCTCCGCGTCTCGCGCAGCACCAGCAGGCGGTCGTCTTCGCCCGTGATCCCCACGTGACGTCCGTCGCTGGAGATCAACAGGTCAGGGACGGGTGTCGTCATCACCATTGCCGTGGCCACGGCAGCAGGGGCGAAGCCCCACAGCCGCGCCCTGCCCCGCCATAGTGCCAGCCACAGGCAGCCGGCCACGAACAAGCCAAAGGCCAGCGCGCTGACTTGCGGGATCAGCTTCACGGCACCGGGCTGGCTGGACGTGAAATGGGCAATTCCCAGCAGCATGTCGAGCGACTGCCCGACCAGCCACCATACAGGCGCGCCTGCACCGATGATGTCGAGCGCCAGCGCCAGGGCGATAAGCGGCATGGAGATGAAGGTCACCAACGGAATGGCGATGACATTGGCGAGCGCGCCGTAAACCCCTGCGCGGTGGAAGTGGAACAGCACGATCGGCATCAGCGCGATCTCGATCACCATGCCGGTCACCAGCAGCATTAAGGTCCGCCGCCCCAGCCAGGCCGCGCGGCTTTCCTCGCGCGGAGCAAGAAAGCGCTTCACCGGCTCGGCATTGTGCAAGGCGACAATCGCGATCACGGCGGAAAAGCTCATCTGGAAGCTTGGCCCGACAAGGCTTTCCGGCCACAGCAGCAGCACAGCGACGGCTGCCACCGCCACCATGCGCAGCGACAGCGGCTCTCGCCCGATGGCCAGCGCGCCCAGCACGAGTAGCGCCGCGATGCAGCTGCGCACGGTGGGTACTTGCGCGCCGGTCAGCAGGGTGTAGCCGATGCCTGCCAGGGCAGCGACGCCTGCCGCCGCCACCGGCAGCCGCACCCGCAGCACCAGCCATGGCCACAACGCCAGCAGGCTCATGGCAAGGAAATAGGTGCCCGCGATCACCGCGCTGACGTGCAGGCCGCTGATGGACAGTAGGTGCGTCAGCCCGGCGTCGCGCATCGCCTCCTCGTCGGCTTCGCTGATGGCCCCGCGATCTCCGCTGGCAAAGGCCGCGGCAATGCTGCCTGCCGAGCCATCCAGATGCGATCGCACATGCCCCGACAGGCGGCGCTGCAAGGCGGCGATCATATCGCCTTGGGCAGGCGCTGGTTCGATCACGCGAATCTCACCCTGCACGCTGCCGGTGGCGGCATACCCCTGGAACCACGCTGTCCGTGCAAAATCATAACCGCCCGGCAACATCGGCGAGGCGGGTGGCATCAGCCTCGCCTGCGTCTCGATCACGGCACCCTCGCCCAGTTCCTCTCGGTCAGCCTCCAGCGGAACATTGACGCGAATCTTCACCGGCTGTGCGGTCTCGGGATGGCGCGTGGCCAGCACCAGGCGCACGCGGTCTTGCGCCGGTTGTTCGATCCTCTCCAGCACGCGGCCGCGAAAGGTGTCGTAGACAGGCCTTTCGAACGGCTGTGCGCCAACCAGTTCAGAGCGTGTCCACGCCAGCCCGGTGCCAAAGGCCAGCAGCAAGCCGCAAGCCACCAGCGCGCCGACCAGGTGGGTGCGATCCTCACGGCCTTTCCATGCGGCCATTGCGCCAAGGGCCACCAGCAGCCCGCTCGCCATGGCCAGCACCCATGCCGTGGGCGTGCCCAGCACGAACCACGCAGCGATGCCGGCGGCCAGCACCACGGCCATCCACGGTCCTCGGTCGAAGCCGGAATCGGCCAGGAATCGCTCCGCACCCGCTGCTACGCTGGACAAATCCCGCGGCTTTCGCCAAGGCGTGTGCTGCGTCGCAGCATCGCCCGGTTCGTCCCCCAGCGGCACCAGTGGCGGATGCTTCGTGGCCATTGAAATATAGGACAGGAAACAAGCAGATATGGCAAGCTCGAGTGGCAATGGTTCGGATCGGCGTCCGGTGGTGACGCGCTTCGCGCCTAGTCCCACGGGCTTCCTGCATATCGGCAATGCCCGAACCGGCCTGTTTTCGTGGCTGTATGCCCGTCACCACGGCGGCACGGCGCTGCTGCGGATCGAGGATACCGACAAGAAGCGCTCTACCCAGGAAGCGATCGACGTCATTCTCGACGGCCTCGCCTGGCTTGGCCTCGAGTTCGATGGCGAGACCGTCTACCAGAGCCAGCGTGCGGACCGGCATGCCGAAGTGGCGATGAAGCTGCTGGAAGCCGGCCACGCCTACAAATGCTTCGCAACACCCGAAGAACTGGCCGAAATGCGCGAGCAGCAGAAGGCCAACAAGCAGCCGCTGCGCTATGATGGCCGCTGGCGCGACCGCGATCCGTCCGAGGCACCCGAAGGTGCCCCCTTCACCGTCCGCATCAAGACGCCCACCAGTGGCGAAACGGTGATCGAAGACGCGGTGCAGGGCCGGGTGAAGGTCGACAACCGCGAGATCGACGACTTCATCCTGCTGCGCGCTGACGGCACGCCCACCTACATGCTGGCCGTGGTGGTGGACGACATGGACATGGGCTGCACCCATATCATCCGCGGCGATGACCACTTGAACAACGCCTTCCGCCAGATCCAGGTGATCCGCGCAATGCAGGGCATTGAGGAAGGATGGGAAGAACCGGTATACGCCCACGTCCCGCTGATCCACGGCAACGACGGGGCCAAGCTTTCGAAGCGCCACGGCGCGCTGGGCGTGCGCGACTACCGGGAAATGGGCATCCTGCCCGAAACACTGTTCAACTATCTTCTGCGCCTTGGCTGGGGCCATGGTGACCAGGAAGAGTTTACCCGCGAGGAAGCCATCGCGCTGTTCGATATCGATGCGGTGAACAAGGGGCCAAGCCGCTTCGACATGAAGAAGCTGCTGAACATGAACGGGAACTACATCCGCAAGGCAGACGATGCCCGGCTAGCCAGCATGGTGGCGCCGCTGATTGGCCCGCAAGCAGGCGAAGCGGTGCTGACGTCAGCGATGCCAGAACTGAAGACGCGCGCCCGCGATCTCAACGAACTGGCGGAAGGTGCGGCCTTCCTGTTCAAGCAGCGTCCGCTGGAATTGACCGAGAAAGCCGCCAGCTTGCTGGATGACGAGGCGCGTGGTCGTCTGGCCGGCATTGCCGAAAGGTTGCAGGCGGAAACCGACTGGACAATCGAAGCGCTGGAGGCCAATTTGAAAACCTACGCGGAAGAGCTGGAGCTGGGGCTCGGCAAGCTCGCTCAGCCGCTCCGCGCGGCGCTGACAGGGCAGGCCACTTCACCCGGAATTTTCGACGTGCTGGTGCTTCTCGGCAGGGAAGAAAGCCTTGCACGGATACTCGACCAAGCTGGCAGTTGAGAAACTCTCTCATCTGCCTATTGCAAATACATGAAGGAGAACAGCTTTGGCTGACAAGCATGCGGATCTGACGGTAGGTGGCGAAAGCTACGAATTCCCCACGCTCGAAGGCAGCTGCGGCCCGGATGTCATCGATATCCGCAAGCTCTACGGCCAGACCGGCAAGTTCACTTTCGACCCCGGTTACAAGTCAACGGCATCGTGCGAAAGCGCGCTGACCTATATCGATGGGGATGAAGGCGTGCTGCTGCACCGCGGCTATCCCATCGGCCAGCTGGCGGAACATTCCAGCTTCATGGAAGTGGCCTACCTGCTGCTCAACGGCGAACTGCCGAGTGGCGACGAGCTGGGCGAGTTCACCCGCACCATCACCTATCACACCATGCTGCACGAGCAGTTGGCGACCTTCTACCGCGGTTTCCGCCGCGACGCGCACCCGATGGCGGTGATGTGCGGCGTGGTGGGCGCACTGTCGGCCTTCTACCATGACAGCACCGACATTTCCGATCCGGAGCATCGCAAGATCTCCAGCCACCGCCTGATCGCCAAGATGCCCACGATCGCGGCCATGGCCTACAAGTATTCGGTCGGCCAGCCGTTCATGCAGCCGCTCAACTCGCTGAGCTACACGGGCAACTTCCTGCGCATGACCTTCGGCGTTCCGGCAGAGGAATACGAAGTCATCCCGGCGGTGGAGAAGGCGCTCGACCGCATCTTCATCCTGCATGCCGACCACGAACAGAACGCCTCGACCTCCACCGTGCGCCTTGCCGGTTCCTCGGGCGCCAACCCCTTTGCCTGCATCTCTGCCGGCATCGCCTGTCTGTGGGGCCCGGCGCACGGCGGCGCGAACGAAGCCGCGCTCAACATGCTGCGTGAGATCGGCACGCCCGATCGCATCCCGCACTATCTGGAGCGTGCCAAGGACAAGAACGATCCGTTCCGCCTGATGGGTTTTGGTCACCGCGTGTACAAGAACTACGACCCGCGCGCGACTGTGATGCAGAAGACCGTGCGCGAAGTGTTTGACGCGTTGCAGGTGAAGGATCCGGTGTTCGAAACCGCCCTTCAGCTGGAAGAAATGGCGTTGAACGACGATTACTTCAAAGAGAAGAAGCTGTTCCCCAACGTGGACTTCTACTCCGGTGTAATTCTCTCAGCGATCGGCTTCCCCACCACAATGTTCACCGCGCTGTTCGCGCTGGCCCGTACCGTGGGCTGGGTGGCGCAGTGGAACGAGATGATCTCCGATCCCGGTCAGGTCATCGGTCGCCCGCGCCAGCTCTACACCGGCCCGACGCAGCGCGACTACGTGCCGCTGAGCGACCGGTAAGAAAAAGCTCTGCCGAAATCAGGAAGCACCCGGCCTGCAAGCCGGGTGTTTTCGTTTGTGCCACAGGCGATTACCGCGGCTCCTTGCGCCGTTCCTTGAAGCTGGGCAGTTCCAGTGTGAAGCGGGCACCCTGCCCTTTCGCGCTTTCGACCGTGAGTGTGCCGTCCATCGCTTCGGCAAGGCGGCGCGAAATGTACAGGCCGAGGCCCGAGCCGCCATCTCCGCTGCGCCCGAGCCGTTCGAACTTGGCGAACACCTTTTCCTGTTCCTCCGCGTCCAGCCCCTCGCCCTGGTCAGCCACGGTGATGCGTGCGCGCTCACCGTCCTGCTCGGTGCGGATCCACACCTGCCCGCCTTCGGGAGAGTGCCGGATGGCATTGCCAACAAGGTTGAGCAGCACTTGCAATACGCGGCGGAATTCGCCCACGGCGGGCACGCTGTCCGCCGCCTTGGGGGCATCCAGCGTGATCCCGCGCTCGCTGGCGCGCACGCCCAGGATGCCCACGGCGCGCTGGGCGACATCGGCAAGGTCTATCTTGTCGGGAGCGGTCTCGAACTCCTCATCTTCGACCAGTTCCAGCGTGGTCAGGTCTTCGATCAGGGCAAGCAAGTGCTGCCCTGCGGAGGCGATATCGGCGGCGTAGTTGCTGTATTCTTCTGCCAGCGGCCCTGCCAGCTGGGTACGGATCGTCTCGGCATTTGCGATGATCCGGCTGACGGGCTGGCGCAACACAGGCGCAATGTCGCGGCCGATGCCGCTGGTTCGGTCCGGCTCGCGCTCTGGCCTGGGCCGCGCTTCCGGCTCTGCCTGCTGCGGCACAAGGTACAGCTCGAAACCGGCGCTGCCCGGCTGCGGCTTGCCCAGCGGCACGAGGTGCACGTGCCAACGCCGCGTAGAGCCGGGAATGTCGACCGAGGCGCCATCCAGCAGCCGCCAGTGCAGCGGATGGTGATGCGTGCCGCCCGCAGGCGCGATGCAGTCTGTCCAGGCCTCGCCAATGCCGTCCTGCATCTTCGCTGCGAGCTGAGCAAGGTCATCCGCCGTGCTCTCAACTGTAAGCAGTTCCTGCGAAGGGCCCAGCCTTGCGCTCAGCCCGGCGATCTGCCGCACTAGCGCCAGCTTGGCGTATGCCGCATCGGCCTGCGTAGCGGGCCTCAGCGGTTCTGCCTGCCAGTCGGCGATGGCGATGGCCGCGCCCTCGCCTTCGGGCTTTACCTCGACCCAGGCGGTTACCTGTTCACTGTCATCCTGCGCGCGGATCACCCGCGCGAGCCGCAAGCCATAGACGCGCGCCTTGCGCACCAGATCGATCAGAGCGGGCGTGACCAGCGCGCCGGGAAACTCACCACCGGCACGCAGGTGGAAACCTGCCAACGGCTCGTCCGCCTCGATCAGCCGATCATGCGCATCGGTGCGAGCCCGGGCAATTATGGGAGACGGAGAGGCCATCGCCTCAATGCGCCGTGTCGGGGACTGAAGCCGACAGCAGCGCTGCCGCACGATCGACGCGTAGAGCGTCGAACCCTTCGGGCAGCGTGATTTCGGGATGCAAGTAGAGGAATTGCTCCTCCACCGCATGCTGGCCAAGGCCTGCCGCACGCAGCGAAACAGCAAGGCGGGCGCACTGGTTCTCGCCCAGCGACAGCACCACCACGTCGCGATCCTGTTCGGAAGCCATGCTCAGCGCCGTGGCAAAGATCGACAGCCCGGCATGGTCGACGGAAAGCGCGCGCTTGGCCTGGTGGCCCATGGCCATCGCCAGGCGCGTGATCTGGCCGATGCGGCGTTCGCTCTCGTCATAATTGGCGCGAAGATGGTCGCAAACGGCTTCTGCCTCTGTCGGATAGTCCTCCTGCGAGGTTTTCAGCAGCTTGGTGGCCGTGTGGAACAGCTCCGCGGGAAGTTCGCCCAGCGGCAGTTCCATGCGCCTCTGGTGCTGCATGAAGCGCGCCTGGGCAGCCACCACGCGCATGGCAGCTGCAGCCAGGGCCTGGTCCTTAGAGGCAGCCAGTTCCTGCATCAGCGGCGAGAGCACCGGATCGATGCCGCTGCGCTGCTGCAGGCGCTCTGCCAGCTGCGCCTCGATGCACAGCGCATGGGCATGGCCAAGGAAGGCAGCATCTTCCAGCAGCTGGGTGGCGAGCGAATCCTGGCGCTTTGCAATCCAGTCGCCGCGCTCAGGCTTGCCCAGCACTTCTGCCAGTTCGAACAGCATTTGCCACGCCAGATGCATCATCATGCCGCGAATCCGCGCGATGACCTCATCGCTGAACAGCGCATGATCGTCATTCGCCAGCAGGTGGCGCAGGATTGGGCGGGCGGTGGACAGGATCACGTCACCCTGCGCGAGTTCACCACGCAGCATGTCTTCCACGGCTTCGGCAGAAGGCCCGGCATAGGGAGTCTTGCTCATACTGTCCGCCATAGCGCAGCTTGGTTAAACTGATGTTATCTGCGTGTAGGCACGATATTCGCGACCAGCACCAGCAAGCCGGCAAGCATGATCGCCATTTCCGGTGTTGCAATGGCTGCAACAACGGAGATCAGGCCGCAGATCACCATGCGATCACGCAAGGGCTCCAGCCATGGGGGCAGGTCTCGTCGGTCGAGCAGGAACAGCGCAGCGCCCAGCACCAGCGGCGGATAGACGACACGATGGGTAAGGCTGTCGATGGCCATGATACCCAGCGCCACCAAGCCCGCATCCACCACCCGGCGCAGCCATGGCAGGCGCTTCAGCTTGCCAAAGGGCGCAACGGCAAGCCGAGACAGGGCGAGAAAGGCCTCCAGCACGGGCACACTCAGGGCAGCGAGCGCGAAGCCGAGAACGGGCCGCTCGTACACACCGGCAGCCAAGCCTGCGCCCAGCAGCAGGGCGGACAATCCCAGCAACGCCGGGCGGGCGTAGGGCGTATCAAGCAATTTGCTGCCTGACAGCGTCACCGCTCCCTTGCCCAACCAGCGCGATACCGCGCCGGGAGCCGCCACGCCCAGGTGCGTGCGTTGCCACGCCAGCGCCCGGCTCTGCGCAGCTTCGGCGGTGGCGATGATCGACCATTTGCCGTCGTCCAGCGTGGAATTGGCGAGGCGCGCCTCAGGCAGGCGCTGTTGCAGGGCGATGCGCAGCAAGGCGCCGTGCGGGGCAACATCCTCGGGCAGGCTGGCGAGCTTGCCCAGCCATTCTCCGGGGATGGACAGCGCCCCTGCCCATGCCCGGTCAAGGTCGATCCGTTCGAACCCGGCGGCAGCGCCCGGACCGGCCGAAACCACCAGCACGCGATCTCCCTCGGCGCGCAGCAGGTCGAGCGCGGCGCATGATTCGGGCAACAGGCCCGGCTGCAAGACCAGCAGGCTGTCGTGGTTGCCGATGATCCCCGGCAAGGCATGGCTGGTGGATATGACCTGGTACTTCATCCCCATGCGCTCTGCCGCGTGGCGCAGGTCTATTCCGTCGGGCGAGGCGCCGCCCCCGTAGGCGATCACGTTTTCGCAGCCCACTTCGCGCGCGAACAGCAGCTGCCGGTGTGCAATGGACTTGCCCGCGATGGCAGGCAGGGCCCCCTCACCCGGATGCGGAAGGGCAATCAGTGCTGCGCGCATGGAATAATGGCCGGAAAAGACATGCCCGGTAGCTAGGCACCTATTGCTGCCCTGCCAAGATGGCGCAGCTGCGAAGCCGCCAAGATGCCGCCAGGCCGGGCTGCATGGGGGGTTTTAACCATTTCCCATGGTTCCAAGGCGTTTAGCCTGTGTTAAGGATGATTCATGACCCGCAGGCGCACCCTTGTTCCTGGACAGGATAATTCTGTCCAGGAAGCACTCGATGACACCGCAACCGGTGCTGAAGAGACCTATGAAACCTCCGAGGAAGAGGTTTATGAAGAACAGTACTGGGAGGAGGAGCCTGCCCGACCGCGCGGGACATGGATCGTTCCCACGCTGACGGCGTTCGCTGCACTTGGATGGACCGCCTTTTTCGGCTGGGTCCACCGGCAGGAAATCCTCGCCGGAGCCCCGCCTGCGCAGTGGGTGGACTGGATCGTGCAATGGTCCGTTCCGCTGGTGCTGCTGGTGGTCTTGTACCTGTTGGCCATGCGCAACAGCCGCCGCGAGGCGAACCGCTTCAGCGAAGCGGCACAACTGCTGTCGCGCGAATCGGCGCAGCTTGAAAGCCGCCTGAAAGTGGTCAATCGCGAGCTCGCGCTGGCGCGCAATTTCATCGAATCGCAGTCGCAGGATCTCGAGACGCTGGGGCGCCTTGCCAGCGAACGCCTCACCACTCATGCCGATCGCCTGCAAGACCTGATTCGGCATAATTCCGCGCAGGTGGAAACCATTGGCCATGTCAGCGAAAGCGCGGTGGCCAATATGGAGACCTTGCGCGACCAATTGCCTGTACTCGCCAATTCCGCGCGCGACATGAACAACCAGATGGGCAGCGCCGGTAATTCTGCGAAGGAGCAGGTCAACGCGTTGGTCGCCGCATTCGAACGGCTCAATACCTTCGGCGAAGCAGGCGAAGCCCATGTCGCGCAGATAAACGAAAAGGTGCAGGCCACTCTCGCCTCTTTCGAAGAACAGATCGCGGCACTGGGCGACCTGGCCGGGCAACGGTTCGAACGCTTGCGCACCAGCAGCGATGACTTCCGACGCGAACTCGAGACTGCCGAAGAGCGGGTATTCGATGCAATCTCCTCGCGCTCCGAAGCGCTGTCACGCCAATTGCACGACGATGCAGAAGCCATGCGCGAGCGCGAGGCAGAGGCAGCTTCCGCGATGCGCGAGCGACTTGTCGCGCTGCGGGTAGAGGGAGAGCGCCTGGTCGATTCTCTGGGCAGCGGACAAGCTTCGGCCACCCAGCATTGGTCGGATGCCATAACTGCGCTGGAAGAGCGCATGAAGCAGATGCTGGAAGGCCTCATCAAGCTGGACGAATCGGCGATGACCAATGCCCGCATGCGGCTCGTCGCGCTGAACAACGAGGCATCCAAAGTCGACGAACGCCTGTCAGACTCCATGGCTGCATTCGAGGCCGATTTCGCGCGCCGTCGCGAAGCTGACGAAGCGCGCCAGCGGGAAGCACTTGCCAGGCTGGAGGAACAGATCGCCCAGTTCGACCAGCGCATGGCGGAACGGCAGGAAGATCACCTCGCCCACGTCGCGGGCCTTGCCGAACGCGGCGAAGCCCTGGCTAGCCGCCTGAACACGCTTGATGGCGAGATGCAGCAGCTGGGCTCGCAAGCGGACGAAACCAGCGGTCGCCTGGCCCAGGCAGCCGATGCGCTGGCGGATCGCCTGTCGCAAAGCCGCGCGGTGCTGGAAGAAAGCGGCACCTTCCTCGGTCGCCTGACCGACGACAGCGTTCGGCTGCTGGAACTCATTCGTTCGAGCGCCGATCATTCCGAAGGTGCCTTGTCCGACGCCGTATCCGTTGCCGAGCGCCGCCTGAGCACTTTCGGCGAGACCGCGCGCGAACTGCACGATCTGATCAAGGATGCCGAGGCGCGCGGCAGCAGCCTTGCCGAACAGCTCGACACCACGCGCGAGGCCGGCACGGCTTCGCTTGAGCAGCTCGGCGAGTTGAAGACCCGGCTGGATAGCGTCAGCAGCGAGACCGAAAAGCTGGCTCAGCGCACCACCCAAGAACTGCGCGACGCCATCGAAGCGCTCAGCGCCGCATCCGCCAGCGTGCTCGAGAACCTGCGTGGCGAACAGACGCAGGCCGTGCAGGACCTGGCGCAGCAAGTTGCCGAGGCAAGCCGCGAACAGCTGGCCGAGGCCATGCGCCGTCATGCCGAAGAGACGATTACCGAACTGGAACAGGCTACCGCGCGCGCTGACGATGCCGGGCGTGAAACCGCAACCTTGCTACGAGAACAGCTGGCGCGGGTTAACGAACTGACCGCGAATCTAGAGGCCCGCGTGGAATACGCCCGGGAAAAGGCCGAGGAACAGGTCGATAACGACTTCGCGCGGCGCACGGCGCTGATAACCGAGGCCCTGAATTCCAGCGCGATCGATATCGCCAAGGCCTTCGACAACGATATTGGCGATACCCAGTGGACGCATTACCTGCGCGGCGATCGCGGCATCTTCACCCGCCGCGCGGTGCGCCTGCTGGACAAGCACGACGCCCGTCAGGTGAGCGCTGTCTATTCCGAGGACGCCGAATTCCGCGAAGTGGTGAACCGCTACATTCACGATTTCGAGGCGATGCTGCGCGGCATCCTGTCGACGCGCGATGGCAATGCCATGGCGGTTACCCTGCTATCCAGCGATATGGGCAAGCTGTATGTCGCGCTGGCCCAGGCGATAGACCGGCTGCGCGACTAAGGCCGCCCGGGTCAATGCTCAGTTGGGCGGCGACAGGTAATTGACGATGTTGATATCGTCGACCGTAATCCACTCGTACTGGTAGTTCAGCACGAAAAGCCCGGTCAGCACGGCAGCGATCAGCGTGGCGCGCAGGGCAAGACGGCCGGGACGGAAACCGACAGGTGCGCTGTCTGCCTGGCCGGGGATTTTCTCCAGTCCCACCTCTTCGTGCGTACGCACGCCGAACGGCAGCAGCACGAAGGCGCACATCACCCAGAACAGCGCGTAGATGGCGACAATGGAGGTGATCTGCATGTCTATTCGCCTGCAATGATGACGCGCGTCTGCGGCTTCTTGCCAGACCAGCGCTGGGCAGCACGGCGGGCCGCGAGACGCGCAGCCTCGAGCACTTCCTCGCGATCCTCGCGGCGGCGGCCTTTCAGCTTGCCCAGGGCGGTGAGCACGTCGGCCTCGGCTTCCTCCACGAAGTCATCGTAGTCCTCGTCCAGCGGCAGGCCCACGCCTTCGACATGCACGCCGCCGGTCTGGTCCAGCACCACGATCAGCATGCCATCGCGGGAGAGCCGACGGCGCATGGTGATCGCGTCGCCATCGGCAGGCACGATGATATCGCCGTCCAGAACCAGCCTGCCGGTGCGCACTTCGGCCACCTTGCCGGGCGTGCCGGGGGCAAGCCGCACGATCTGGCCGTTCCGCTGGTACACGGTATGGGGAATGCCGGAGGAAAGGCCCAGGCGCGCCTGTTCCATCATGTGGCGGATCTCGCCGTGCACCGGCACGAGGATATCGGGCCGCAGCCAGCCATAAAGCGCTTCCAGTTCCGGGCGTCCCGGATGGCCGGAGACGTGGATATCCGCTTGCCGGTCTGTCACCATCACCACGCCGCGCTCGGCCAGCTGGTTCTGCACCCGGCCAATGGCGATCTCGTTGCCGGGGATCAGGCGGCTGGAGAACAGGATCACGTCGCCTTCATCAAGGCTGAGCGGGTGGTTGTCTTCGGCAATGCGCGCCAAGGCGGCGCGCGGTTCACCCTGCCCGCCGGTCGCGACGATCATGATCTCGCCGCGCGGCAGGCTCATCGCGGTTTCGAAATCCACCGTTTGAGGAAAATCGTCGAGATAGCCGTTGGCGCTGCCCACCTCGATCATGCGATCGAGCGAGCGCCCGGCAACGCAAAGTCGCCGCCCGGTATGTTCGGCTACCGATCCCAGCGTCTTCAGCCGGGCGACATTGGAGGCGAATGTGGTCACCAGCACGCGCTTGCCCGCATGTTTGCTCACTTCGTCCAGCAATCCGCTGTAGACCCAGCCCTCGCTGCCCGAAGGCGCGGGATTGAAGACATTGGTGGAATCGCACACCATCGCCAGGACGCCGCCATCGCCGATCTCGGTCAGGTCCTCGGCGGTGGCCGGCGTGCCGATCTGCGGATCGTCGTCCAGCTTCCAGTCACCGGTGTGAAACACGCGGCCAAAGGGCGTGTCGATCAGCAGCGCATTGCCCTCCGCAATCGAGTGGGCCAGCGGGATATAGGTGATCGAGAAGGGCCCCAGGTCGAATTCGCCATGATCGTCCTCGATCACGTTGAGCTTCACCCTATTCGTGAGCCCCGCCTCGTCCAGCTTGCGGATCACCAGGTCCGCAGTGAAGGGCGTGGCGTAGAGCGGCACGCCAAGGTCTGCCGCGAAATAGGGAACCGCGCCGATATGGTCCTCGTGCGCGTGCGTGAGGACGATGCCCAGCAGGTCGTCCACCCGCTCCTCGATAAACTCCGGGTCGGCGAACATCAGTTCGGTGCCGGGGTATTCGTTGGAGCCAAAGCTCATCCCCAGGTCCACCATTATCCACTTGCCTTGGCAGCCGTAGAGATTGACGTTCATGCCGATTTCGCCCGAGCCGCCAAGGGCCAGGAACAGCAATTCGTCTTGCGGGGTGTAGTCTTTTTTCATTTCGCTCCAGCGCGTTCGGCCAGAATCTGCAGGCCGCGAATGGTCAGGTCGGCGTCGATCACGTCGAAGATGTCGGTCTTCTGGTCGAACAGGATGGCAAGGCCGCCGGTGGCGACGACCTTAACCGGACGGCCGATCTGCGCCTTCATCCGCTCGATCAGGCCTTCCATCATCGCCACATAGCCCCAGAACACGCCGATCAGCATCTGGTCTTCGGTGTTGCGGCCAATGACATTGGCTGTCTCCGGCGCCTCGATGGCTATGCGCGGCAGCTTGGCCGTCTTGCCCACCAGCGCATCCAAGGAGAGGTTTATTCCCGGCGCGATGATGCCGCCCTTGTAGGCACCGTTGTAGTCGACCGTTTCGAACTTGGTGGCCGTGCCGAAATCGACCACGATCATGTCTCCGCCCACCAGTTCGTGCGCGGCGATGCAGTTGAGCGCACGGTCGGCGCCTAGCGTGTTGGGCTGCTCGACATCGATCTCGAAGTTCCAGGCTGCCTTGCCGTGGCCAGCCACCAGTGGTTCGATGCCGAAGTACTTGGTCGCCAGTACGGTGAGGTTGTGGTCCGCACGCGGCACGACCGAGCCGAAGATGATGCTGGTCACCTGGCTGCGTTCAATCCCCTCGATCTCGAGCAGTTGCAGCAGCCAAGTGGCATATTCATCACCCGTGCGGCGGCCATCGGTGGCGATGCGCCAGCGCGCGCGCACGTTCTTGCCCTCGAACAGGGCGAAAACGACATTGGTATTGCCGACATCGACTGCGAGCAGCATCAGTTTTCCTCCAGCATGACATCGCCTGCGTGGACCACATGTGTGGTGCCATCGGCCAAGCGCAAGCGTAGCGCGCCGCTATCTTCCAGGCCATCGAATGTGCCCGACAGGCGTTCACCCCCGGCATCATGGACGCAGAGCGGAGTTCCGGGCGGGTGCGCCGCTGCCTTCCAGCGCTTGGTAATCGGCGCAGCGCCGAACTCTCGCCAGCGCTGGACCTCCAGCGCGAATTGAGCAGCCAGGGCGTCGGCAAAGGCGTCGCGCGCAGGAGCCAGGCCGTTGTCGGCGAGAGCCTTCACCTTGCGATCCGTGATCGCGGGCGCGGCGGACAGGTTCACCCCGATGCCGATCACCGCATGACCGCGCTCGCATTCCAGCAGCAGGCCGCAGAACTTTGCGCCCTCGAGCAGCACGTCGTTCGGCCACTTCAGCATCAGGGCTGCCGGGTTGGCGAGCATGGGCAGCACGGTTTCATACACCGCCAGCGCGGCAACGAAGCTGAGGGTGGCCGGCGACGGGTCGCGATCGTGCAGCCGCACCACGGTTGAGCCCATGAAATTACCGTGCGCATCGATCCAGCTGCGGCCCTGTCGTCCGCGCCCGGCGGTCTGGCGATCCGCTACGAGCCAGTATCCTTCATGCACCAGTTCGCCTGCGGCAAGCCGCGCGATCAGGTCGGCGTTGGTACTGCCGGTTTCGGGAACGTAGTCGATCTGCGGTGTCACATCAGAACGCAACGGCGAGCGAGGCTGCTGCCATGTCCGCCAGACCGCCCAGCCAACCCGTTAGCAGATAGCCCAGCGGCGAAATCAGCAGTGCGCAGATGGCCAACAGGGCCCAGTGGGGCGTGTCGCCTTCTCCCGTTACCGTTCCGGCAGGATCGTCGAAGAACATCACCTTGACGATCTTGATGTAGTAGAACGCGCCGATCACGCTGGCGGCGATACCGATGGCGGCTAGCGCCACCAGATCAGCCTCCACCGCGGCCTGGAACACCACGAACTTGCCCCAGAAGCCGAACAGCGGGGGAATGCCCGCCAGGCTGAACATCAGCGCCATCAGCGCCCACGCCAGCGCCGGGCGGGTGGTGGACAGGCCAGCGAGATCGGAGATGCCCTCCACCGGGTTGCCGTCCGCATCGCGCATCAGCAGCACCGCGACGAAGCTGCCTACGGTCATGACAACATAGATGGCCAAGTATACCATCATCGCGCTGGCACCGGCTAGCGTCCCGGCGGCAAGGCCGATCAGGATGAAGCCGACATTGTTGATCGAGGAATAGGCCAGCAGGCGCTTCACGTTCTGCTGCCCGATCGCGCCCAGCGCACCGATCACGATGGATAGCAGCGCGGCGAAGATCACGATCTGCCGCCAGGCGTCTTCCTGCGATCCGAAAGCCTCCAGCGTAACGCGGGCCAGCAGGGCAATGGCCGCGACCTTGGGCGCGCTGGCGAAGAACATCGTCACCGGCGTGGGCGCGCCTTCGTATACGTCCGGCGTCCACATGTGGAACGGCGCGGCGCTGATCTTGAAGGCAAGGCCCGCCAACACGAAGGTGAGGCCGAACAGCTGGCCGGTATTCAGGCCATCGGAGACCGCCACGGCGATGCCGCCGAAATTGGTGGTGCCGGCAAAGCCGTAAGTCAGGCTCATGCCGAACAGCAGGATGCCCGAAGCCAGCGCGCCCAGCACAAAGTACTTCAGGCCCGCTTCCGCGCTGCGTTCATCGTCGCGCAGGATCGCCGCGAGCACATAGGCTGCGAGCGAATTGAGCTCGAGACCGATGTAAAGCGTGACCAGGTCTGCAGCCGAAACCATGATGCTCATGCCCAGCGTGGCGAACAGCACCAGCACCGGGAATTCGGCGCGCATGGCCCCTGCGCGCTCGAAGAATCGCGGCGCAACGACCAGCGCGGCACCGGCGGCAGCGAAGATCATCAGCTTGGCGAGACCGGCAAAGGCATCGGCGCGGAACTGGCCTCCGAAGGCCACGGTATCCGGGCCAGAGGCACCGGCACATACCGACGGCGCGACCAGCGCGAGGGCTCCGCCCAGCGCGATGGCCGCAGCGATGGAAATGACGCGGGCACCCTTGTCGCCGCCCCAGGCGGCCACCAGCAGCAGCACGAGGCCCGACAGCGCAAGCACGATCTCAGGTGCGATCAGCGAAAGGGAAGCAAAGAGTTCCATCAGTGCGCCTCCCCTTCATGCTGCTCTGCTTCGGCAGGGGGCCCCTCCCCCAACGCCAGGTGCGCATCGCCTTCGGGCGCGGCAGCGGCAAGGCGGGTGTCGAGCAGTTCGATATCGGCACGCATGGGAGCAAGGAAGCTTTCCGGATAGACGCCCATCCACAGCACGGCTGCGGCAATCGGGCCAAGCAGCAGGTATTCGCGCAGAGACAGGTCGGGCATGGCCGCAGCGTCAGCATTCTTCTGTTCGCCGAAGCAGATGCGACGATAGAGATAGAGCATGTAGGCCGCACCCAGGATGATGCCGGTCGTGGCCACGAAGGCGACCCAGGAATTGGCTTGGTAGATACCGGCCAGCGAGAGGAATTCACCCACGAAGTTGCTGGTGCCCGGCAGGCCCACGGCAGCCATGGTGAACAGCATGAACAGCACGGCATAGGCCGGCATGTTGATGGCAAGGCCACCATAGCGAGAGATCTCGCGGGTGTGCAGGCGGTCGTAGATCACACCAACGCACAGGAACAGTGCGCCGGAAACAAGGCCGTGACCCAGCATCACCATCATCGCGCCTTCCAGGCCCTGCACGTTGAAGGCGAAAAGACCCAACGTCACGATCCCCATGTGCGCGACCGAGGAATAGGCGATCAGCTTCTTCATGTCGGCCTGTACCAGCGCGATCAGGCTGGTTAGCACCACCGCGATCATCGACAGGCCCCAGACCAGCCACCCGAACTCGGCGCTGGCATCGGGGAACATCGGCAGGCTGAAGCGGATGAAGCCATAGCCGCCGAGCTTGAGCAATACGCCCGCCAGGATCACGGAGCCCGCTGTGGGTGCCTGCACGTGGGCATCGGGCAGCCATGTGTGCACCGGCCACATCGGCATCTTCACCGCGAAGCTGGCAAAGAAGGCCAGCCACAGCCAGGTCTGAGCCTCGGGCGCAAAGTTGTATTCCATCAGCACTGGGATAGAGGTGGTGCCCGCCTGGTTCACCATCCACAGCATGGCGATCAGCATCAGCACCGAACCCAGCAGGGTGTAGAGGAAGAACTTGTAGGCAGCGTAAATGCGGTTCTGCCCGCCCCAGATACCGATGATCAGGTACATCGGGATCAGGCCGGCTTCGAAGAAGATGTAGAACAGGAACAGGTCCTGCGCGGCGAACACGCCGATCATCAGCACTTCCATCAGCAGGAAGGCGGCCATGTATTCGCCCACGCGCTTGGTGATGGCTTCCCAGCTGGCGCCGATGCAGATCGGCATCAGGAACACGCTGAGCATGATCAGCATCAGCGCGATGCCATCGATGCCCAGGGCATATTCGAAGCCCGCGAACAGGTCCGCGCGCTCGGTAAATTGCCACTGCGCGCCGCCGATATCGTAATTGGCCCACAGCACCACGCCCAGCGCCAGGTCGATCAGCGTGGCCAGCAGCGCGACCATGCGCGCCTGCCTTGCTTCCAGGAACAGGCACAGGATAGCGCCGACCAGCGGCACCGCCAGCATGACGGAGAGGATCGGGAAGCCGCCCATCAGAACAGCACCCAGGTGATAGCGGCAACAAGGCCTAGCAGCATGATCAGGGCGTAACTCGTAAGGTAACCGGACTGGACCTTCTTCGCGAGAACGCTGCCCTGCGACACGACCCACGCCACGCCATCAGGCCCGAAGCGGTCGATCGTGCCCTCGTCGCCCTTCTTCCACAGGAAACGACCAAGCCAGAAAGCAGGCTTCACGAAGATGTAATTGTAGAGCTCGTCAAAATACCACTTGTTCAGCACGAAGCGGTAAACCGGGCCCAGCTGCTCGGCGGTCTGGCGCGGCACATCGGTATTCCGGATATAGGCATACCAGGCGCCAACAAGGCCGATCAGCATCACGGTGAAGGCCGAATACTTCACCCACGTGGGAACCTCGTGCATGGCGTGCATCAGGTGCGCGTCATAGGCAATGGAGCCCATCCAGAACTCTTCCTGGTTGAGGAAGGCATCGTGGAACACCTGTCCGGCGAATATCGCACCCACGCTCAGCACGCCCAGCGGCACCAGCATGGTCCACGGGCTTTCATGCGGGTGATAGCCGCCGGTGGTGTCAACCCCCGCCTCTTCCGGCGTCTTGTGCACCGAATGCTGGATATGCTCGCTCTCGATCCAGCGCGGCTTGCCCCAGAAGGTGAGGAACATCAGGCGCCAGGAATAGAAGCTGGTGAGCAGCGCGGCCATGGTGCCAAGCCAGAAGGCTAGGCTCGAGTATTCGCCCGCCGCGGCATAGGTGGCCTCGAGGATGGCATCCTTCGACCAGAAGCCCGCGAAACCGGCACCCAGGTGATAGACGCCCACACCGGTAATCGCCAGGGTGCCGAACATCATCGCCCAGAAGGTGATCGGGATCTGCTTACGCAGGCCACCGTAATAGCGCATGTCCTGCTCGTGATGCATGGCATGGATCACCGAGCCCGCGCCCAGGAACAGCAGCGCCTTGAAAAAGGCGTGCGTGAACAGGTGGAACATCGCCGCGCCATAGGCACCAACGCCTGCGGCGAAGAACATGTAGCCCAGCTGCGAACAGGTGGAATAGGCGATCACGCGCTTGATGTCCCACTGCGTGGTGCCGATGGTGGCGGCAAAGAAGCAGGTTGCGGCACCGATCACGGTCACCACGGCCAGCGCATCGGGCGCGACTTCGAACATCGGCGACAGGCGGCAGACCATGAACACACCCGCCGTCACCATGGTGGCAGCGTGGATCAGCGCGGAAACCGGGGTCGGGCCTTCCATCGCGTCGGGCAGCCAGGTGTGCAGGCCCAGCTGCGCGCTCTTGCCCATGGCGCCCACGAACAGCAGCAGGCAAAGTATTGTCATCGTATCCCAGCGCGCACCCATGAAGGTGATCGTGCTACCCGCCATGGCCGGAGCCGCATCGAGGATGGCGGGGATGCTGGTGGTCTGGAACACCAGGAAGGTGCCAAAGATACCCAGCATGAAGCCAAGGTCGCCCACGCGGTTGACCACGAAGGCCTTGATCGCGGCGGCATTGGCGCTGGGCTTCTTGTACCAGAACCCGATCAGCAGGTAGCTGGCAAGGCCCACGCCTTCCCAACCGAAGAACATCTGCACGAGGTTGTCCGCCGTCACCAGCATCAGCATGGCGAAGGTGAACAGGCTGAGGTAGGCGAAGAACCGGCTCTGGTCCGGGTCTTCGTCCATGTAGCCCCACGAATAGAGGTGCACGAGCGCGGAGACGCTGGTGATCACCACCAGCATGACCGCGGTCAGCGTGTCCACCCGCAGCGCCCAGTCGAAGGTCATGGCGCCTGACTGCACCCAGGTCAGCACCGGAGTGACGCTGGCCTCTGCGGTGCCGCCAATGAATGACAGGAAGATCGGCCAGCTCAGGCCGCAGGCAAGGAACAGCGCAGCCGTGGTCAGCACCTTGGCAGCGGTGTGGCCAATCCAGCGGCCGCCCAGCCCGGCGATGATCGCTGCCAGCAGCGGCGCGAAAACGATGATCAGGATCGAGTTCAAGGTCTATCCCTTCATCCGGTTGACGTCGTCCACCGCGATGGTGCCGCGCGAACGGAAATAGGTAACGAGGATGGCAAGGCCGATGGCGGCTTCCGCCGCGGCCACGGTGAGCACGAACATTGCGAACACCTGCCCGGTGAGATCGTTCAGATAGGCGCTGAAGGCCACCAGGTTGATGTTCACGGCCAGCAGGATCAGCTCGATCGCCATCAGGATGACGATGATGTTCTTGCGGTTGAGGAAGATGCCAAGGACGCCGAGCACGAACAGGATCGAGCTCACCACGACATAGTGTTCGATGCCGATCATAGCTCCACCCCCTGCCCGATGCCGGGCTGCTTGAGTTCGGTGGCGTCCTGCGGACGTCGCCTGACCTGCCTGGAAATGTCCTGCTGCCCGCGCGGGCTGCCTGGCCCGCGGTGCGTCAGCACGATCGCGCCGATCATCGCCACCAGCAGGATGATGCCGGCCACTTCGAACAGGAACAGGTAATCGCCGTAAAGCAGCGCGCCGATGTTCTCGATATTGCTTTCGCCAACCAGCGGGGCGGCGCTGCCATCGGGCGTGCCCAGTTCCAGCGCGCCGGCGCGATAGGCGCCAATGCCCAGCACCAGCTCTGCCAGCAGGATCACGGCGATGGCCACACCCAGCGGCGCGTTCTTCATGAAGCCTGCCCGCATTTCGGCGAAATCGATGTTGAGCATCATCACCACAAACAGGAACAGCACTGCGACCGCGCCGACGTAGACCACCAGCAGCAGCATGGCGAGGAACTCTGCCCCCACCAGCACCATCAGGCCCGCCGCGTTGAAGAAGGCGAGGATCAGCCACAGCACGGAATGCACCGGGTTGCGCGCAAAGATGACAAACGCCCCGGAGGCGATCATCAGCGCGGCAAAGAGGTAGAAAGCGAAGACGGTCAAAGTAAGCCCCTCACGAGTCTTGCGGCGCGGTTAGCGGTAGGGCGCATCGGCTTCAAGGTTCGCGGCGATTGCACGCTCCCACTTGTCCCCGTTGGCCAGCAGTTTTGCCTTGTCGTAGAGCAGTTCCTCGCGCGTTTCGGTCGCGTATTCGAAGTTCGGCCCTTCGACGATCGCATCCACCGGGCAGGCTTCCTGGCAGAAGCCGCAGTAGATGCACTTGGTCATGTCGATATCGTAGCGCGTGGTGCGGCGGCTGCCGTCGTCACGCGGTTCCGCCTCGATGGTGATCGCCTGCGCCGGGCACACCGCCTCGCACAGCTTGCAGGCGATGCAGCGTTCCTCGCCGTTGGGATAACGGCGCAGCGCATGTTCACCGCGAAAACGTGGGGAAAGCGGGTTCTTCTCGAACGGATAATTGATCGTCACCTTGGGCTTGAAGAAGTACTTCAGCGTGAGGGCATGGGCCTTCACGAACTCCCACAGGGTGAACGACTTGATAAGATGGGCGACGGTCATGCCGCACCTCCGTAACGGGTAAGCATCAGCCAGCCGGAAACCAGGAACACGAACAGCAGGCTGATCGGCAGGAACACCTTCCAGCCAAGCCGCATCAGCTGGTCATAGCGGTAGCGCGGCACGGTCGCCATCACCCAGCTGAACATGAAGAAGAAGAAGAACGTCTTGAGCAGGAACCAGACGATCCCCGGCACATAATACAGCGGTGCCCAGTCCACCGGCGGCAACCAGCCACCGAAGAACAGCAGCGTGTTGAGGCTGCACATCAACAGGATGTTGGCATATTCGCCCAGCCAGAACAGCGCGAAGCTCATGGACGAGTATTCGGTCTGGTACCCGGCCACCAGCTCGCTTTCCGCTTCGGTCAGGTCGAACGGCACGCGCTGCGTTTCCGCAAGGGCGGAGATGAAGAACATCACCCACATCGGGAACAGCAGCACGTTGAACCAATAGCCGTTCACGAAGCCCAGCCCATGCCCGCGCTGCGCCTCGACAATGTCAGAGAGGTTGAACGTACCAGCATAGAGCACAACGCAGACGAGGATGAAGCCGATCGAGACTTCATAGGAAATCATCTGCGCAGCCGCGCGCATGGCGGAGAAGAACGGGTATTTCGAGTTCGACGCCCAGCCCGACATCGTCACCCCGTAAACCCCCAGCGAGCTGATCGCGAGGATGTAGAGCAGGCCGACGTTGATATCCGCCAGCACCACGCCCGCATCGAAGGGGATCACCGCCCAGGCCAGCAGCGCCACGGTGAAGGTGACGATCGGCGCAAGGATGAAGATACCCTTGTTCGCGGCCGAGGGAATGATGGTTTCCTGCAGGAACACCTTCAGACCGTCCGCGAACGATTGCAGCAGGCCGAAGGGGCCAACCACGTTCGGCCCGCGCCGCAGGTTGATCGCGGCCCATACCTTGCGGTCGACATAGATGATCATCGCCACGGCCAGCATCAGCGGCAGCGCGATCAGCAGGATTCCCGCGAGGGAGGCGACAAAGAACGCCCAGTCGGCATCCATGCCCAGCGAGATGAAGAAGTCGGTCATTCCGCAGCCTCCTTCAGCGCATCGCCGTGCAGCAGTTCAGCCGAGCATTGCTGCATCACCGTGCTGGCGCGCGCGATGGGATTGGTGAGGTAGAAATCTTTGATCGGGTAGCCGACCTTGCCCGATGCCTTGGCAGCCTTGGGCGCCTTTGGCATCGCGCCGTAGTCGGCAATTTCGCCTTCGTTGCCCAGCGCGGGCACTTCTGTGGTCATCGCGGCGCGCAGTTCGTGGAAGCTGTCGAAACCGACGGTAACGCCCAGCGCATCGGCCAGCGCGCGCAGGATCGTCCAGTCCTCTCGCGCATCGCCGGGGGCGAAGATCGCCTTGTCGGACATCTGCACGCGGCCTTCTGTGTTCACATAGGTGCCGGGCTTTTCGGTGTAGGCAGCAGCGGGCAGGATCACGTCTGCCGCATGGGCGCCCTTGTCGCCGTGGTGGCCGATATAGACCTTCAGGCTGTCGGCGAACTGCGTGAAATCGACTTCGTCTGCGCCCAGTGCCAGCACCACCTTGGGCTTGGCCGCCACCAGATCGGCAATGCCGCCCTTGCTGGCAAAGCCCAGCATCAGCGCGCCAATGCGGGCAGCGGCGGTGTGCAGCGCGTTGAATTCGGCGCCCAGCTTCTCGGCCACGGCCATCGCCGCGCCGTGCGCACCGGCGGCGAACCCGCCCGCGCCAAGGATAACGGCAGACTTTTCCGGGCCCTTGAAGGCATCGGTGACATCGCTCGGCAGCTTGTCCAGCACCGAAAGATCGTCACCGAGGAAAGTCGCCGGATAGGTCGTTTCCCACTCTGGGCCGACTACAAACACCCTGGCCCCGCGCTTCGCCGCCTTGCGCAGGCGCACGTTCACCAGCGGCGCTTCCCAGCGCACGTGGCTGCCGACGATCAGGATCGCCTTGGCATCCTCGATCCCGGCAAAGGTGCTGTTGAAATTGACTGCAGCCAGGTTGGACACGTCGTAGTCCATGCCCGTCTGGCGGCTTTCCATCAGCGCCGAGCCGCTGGCCTTGAGCAGCGCCTTGGCCGCGAACATCGTTTCGCAATCGACCATGTCGCCTGCCACGGCGGCGATGCCCTTGCCCGGCTTGGCCTGCGCGATCTTCTTGAACGCTTCGTCCCAGCTCGCCGCTTCCAGCTTCCCGCGACGACGGATGAATACCTTGTCGAGGCGGCGGCGCGTCAGACCATCGACCTGGTAGCGCGCCTTGTCGGAGATCCACTCCTCGTTCACGTCGTCGTTGATGCGCGGCAGCACGCGCAGCACTTCGCGCCCGCGGCTGTCGATACGGATGTTGGAACCCACCGCATCGGACACATCGATGCCCAGCGTCTTCTTCAGCTCCCACGGACGGCTTTCGTAGGCATAGGGGCCGCTGGTGAGCGCGCCGACCGGACACAGGTCGATCACGTTGGCAGACAGCTCGTGCTTGGCTGCCTGCTCCAGGTAGGTGGTGATCTGCATGTCCTCGCCACGATAGAGCGCGCCGATCTCGTCCACGCCGGCCACTTCTTCGCTGAAGCGCACGCAGCGGGTGCAGTGGATGCAGCGGGTCATGATCGTCTTGATCAGCGGGCCCATGTTCTTGCTCGTCACCGCGCGCTTGTTCTCGTGATAGCGTGAGGCACCACGGCCATAGGCCATGGCCTGGTCCTGCAGGTCGCACTCGCCGCCCTGGTCGCAGATCGGGCAATCGAGCGGGTGGTTGATGAGCAGGAACTCCATCACCCCTTCGCGCGCCTGCTTCACCATCGGGGTGTCGGTGCGGATTTCCTGCCCTTCGGTGGCGGGCAGCGCGCAGCTCGCCTGTGGCTTGGGCGGCCCCGGCTTCACTTCCACCAGGCACATGCGGCAGTTGCCCGCAATGCTCAGGCGCTCGTGATAGCAGAAGCGCGGGATTTCCTTGCCGGCAAGCTCGCAAGCCTGAAGGACGGTCGCGCCGTCCGGAACCTCGATTTCCTGTCCGTCTACGGTGACTTTAGGCATCAGTTTCTACCCTGGATTGTCGGTGCCGGGTTTCCGGTGGCGGCACGATAGGCGGCTTCGGCTATCGCCATGCGCACGGAGGTCGCCTGCAACTGGACTTCGCGATCTTGCGGCAGGCAATCGCCAAAATCCGGCGCGATGGCGCGGATGAATTCAAGTTCGCCGCGCGTGGCAACGCGGGTTTCGCGCAGCAACTGCCGTGCCTCGGCAGGATGCGCGACGACGTAGCAGCGCGCGAAATCGTGCAGCGTGACGATGCTTTCCGGCGCCGCAGGCGGCGCGGAAATGAAATTGTCGATCACTTCATCGGGCAGATTTTCGAACAGCCCTTCGGCCACCAGTCCGCGCACGTGCGGGCGCAGCATCCCGGCGTTGACGAAATTGCCCAGGCAACCGTTGCGCGAACGGTGGAACAGCGCCTCGAATGCCGCGTCTTCCTCTGCCGAATCGATCACGCTGCCGACGAAGGCACGAGCCTCCTCGCCCTTCTGTTCGGCAAGACAGTTGCCCATCTGGCCCATCATGCTCCAGTACTCGGTCTCGCTGGCGTTGACAGGTGCGTTGGACCAGCCCGAAGCCGAGCCATTGATCTGCGCGGCTGCCGGAGCCGCCAAAAGCCCGGCGGCGACCAGGAAAGAGGCAAGCAGCCGGATCACTCGGCAGCCTCCGCCAGGGCGCCTGCGCGCTCGGCAATGCGACGTTCGATTTCGGGGCGGAAGTGGCGCAGCAGGCCCTGGATCGGCCACGCGGCGGCATCGCCGAGCGCGCAGATCGTGTGGCCTTCCACCTGCTTGGTGACCTGGTAGAGCATGTCGATCTCCTCAACAGCCGCATCCCCGGTCTCAAGCCGCTTCATCACGCGCCACATCCAGCCGGTGCCCTCGCGGCAGGGCGTGCACTGGCCGCAGCTTTCGTGCTTGTAGAAGTAGGACAGACGGCTGATGGCCCGCACGATATCGGTGGACTTGTCCATCACGATCACGCCTGCCGTGCCAAGGCCGGAGCCGAGTTCCTTCAGCCCGTCGAAATCCATGTGCGCATGGCGGATCTGCTCAGCCGGCACCAGTGGCACGGAGGAACCGCCCGGGATCACCGCCAGCAGGTTGTCCCACCCGCCGCGAATGCCGCCGCAGTGCTTCTCGATCAGTTCCTCGAAGGTGATGCTCATCGCCTCTTCGACGACGCACGGGGTGTTCACGTGGCCGCTGATCTGGAACAGCTTGGTGCCCTTGTTCCCCTCGCGCCCGAAGCTGGCGAACCATTCGGCCCCGCGCCGCAGGATGGTGGGCACAACGGCAATCGATTCCACGTTGTTCACCGTGGTCGGGCAGCCATACAGGCCAGCGCCTGCCGGGAACGGTGGCTTCAGGCGCGGCTGGCCCTTCTTGCCTTCGAGGCTTTCGATCATCGCGGTTTCCTCACCGCAGATGTAGGCCCCTGCCCCGCGGTGCATGAACACGTCGAAGTCATAGCCCGAGCCGCTGGCGTTCTTGCCGATCAGGCCTGCTTCGTAGGCCTCGTCGATCGCCGCCTGCAGCACTTCGGCCTCGCGGATGTATTCACCGCGAATGTAGATGTAGGCCGCGCGCGCGCGCATGGCATAGCCCGCGCACAGCGCGCCTTCGATCAGCTTGTGCGGATCGTGGCGGATGATTTCGCGGTCCTTGCACGAACCGGGTTCGGATTCGTCGGCATTGATGACCAGGAAGCTGGGACGACCGTCCTTGCTTTCCTTGGGCATGAACGACCACTTCATCCCGGTGGGGAAGCCCGCCCCGCCCCGGCCACGCAGGCCCGATGCCTTGATGATCTCGATAATGTCGTCCTGCGACTTCGAGATCAGGCCCTTGGTATCGTCCCAATCGCCGCGCTTGCGAGCAGCGTCCAGGTTCCACGGCTGGAAGCCGTAGACATTGGTGAAGATACGATCCTTGTCAGCCAGCATTTGCCAGGCCTCCACCATAGAAAACAAACACGGCCGCCACGGCCAGGATCACCACCAGCGCGATGGTTCTCACCACGCCTTTCAGCACCTTCCACGCCACGGCAATCAGCACGACGGCAATCAGGATGGGGATGATTTGATCGATCACCATTCACCCCGATAGTCGTGATTTTCGGTCACCATGTCCTTCAGCGTCGTCGGCCCGCCCGCAGGCTCGCTGGTGTGACGCCCCGGTTCCTGCGTGCCGGTCTTCGGCTGCTCACCCGCAGCCAGCGCATCGAGCACGGCATCGAGCCGCTCTGCGGTCAGGTCTTCGTAGTTGTCGTCGTTGATCTGCACCATCGGCGCGGTGGCGCAGTTGCCCATGCATTCGACCTCGGTAAACGACCAAAGGCCATCGTCGGACACGTGCCCGGCCTTCATCCCGCGCTTCTTGCAGGCGGCGATGATATCGTCGCTGCCGCGCAGCATGCACGGCGTGGTGCCGCAAACCTGCACGTGGAATTTGCCCACGGGTTCAAGGTTATACATGGTGTAGAAGGTGGCGACCTCGAGCACGCGGATAATCGGCATATCGAGGTAATCGGCAATATATTCCATCACCGGCAGCGGCAGCCAGCCCTGCGTCTGGGTCTCTTCGCCCACCTGGCGCTGGGCGAGGTCAAGCAGCGGCATCACCGCGCTCTTCTGGCGGCCTTCGGGATACTTCTTGATATGCCAGTCGGCCTTCTCACGGTTGGCATCCGTGAAAGTCCAGCCACCCCACCGCTCGCGCAGTTCGGGCGTATCGGCAGCGATCTTACGAGCGGCCATGTGCCAGCCTCCGTTCGATATAGCGGCCCATATACAGGCCGATCACCGCGGCAAAGGCGGTGGAAAGCACCTCCTTCAGCGTCACTTCGCCATGGAACGCGGCGAGATAGGCGGCGATGGCCGAAGCAAAGGCGGCGAAGGCTGCGACGAAAATGAAGAGTTCGCGCCAGATCACCGGTCACACTCCCCGAACACCACGTCGATCGCGCCAAGGATGGCGGTTGCGTCGGGCAGCATGTGGCCCTTGGACATGAAATCCATCGCCTGAAGGTGCGAAAACGCGGTCGGGCGGATCTTGCAGCGGTAGGGTTTGTTGGTGCCATCGGCCACCAGGTAGACGCCGAATTCACCCTTGGGGCTTTCGGTCGCGACGTAGACTTCGCCCGCCGGCACATGGAAGCCCTCGGTGTAAAGCTTGAAGTGGTGGATCAGCGCTTCCATCGACTGCTTCATCTCAGCGCGCTTGGGCGGCGAAACCTTGCGATCGTCCGAAGCGATCGGGCCTTCGGGCATTTCCGCCAGGCACTGCTTGATTATGCGGGCCGACTGGTAGACTTCCTGCACGCGCACCATGAACCGATCATAGCAGTCCGAATTGGTGCCGACGGGAACGTCGAAATCCATCCGGTCGTACACATCGTAGGGCTGGCTCTTGCGCAGGTCCCACGGAATGCCGGCGGCGCGGATCATCGGGCCGGAGAAGCCCCACTTGATCGCGTCCTCCTTGCTGACAACGGCGATATCAACGTTGCGCTGCTTGAAGATGCGGTTGTCCATCACCAGGCTCATCGCATCGCCGAACAGTTCGGGCAGGCGCCCGTCCACCCAGTCGCCGATATCGGTCAGCAGCTTCAGCGGCACGTCCTGGTGCACGCCGCCGGGGCGGAACCAGGCCGAGTGCATGCGCGCCCCCGAAGCGCGTTCGAAGAAATTGAGGCAATCCTCGCGCAGTTCGAACACCCACAGGTTGGGCGTCATCGCGCCCACGTCCATAACGTGCGCGCCAATGTTGAGCATGTGGTTGCAGATGCGCGTCAGCTCGGCGAATAGCACGCGCAGGTACTGGGCACGCTCGGGCACCTCGACGTTCAGCAGCTTTTCCACCGCCAGCACGTAGGAATGTTCCATGCCCAGCGGCGAGCAGTAATCGAGCCGGTCAAAATAGGGCAGCGCCTGGAGGTAGGTCTTGTACTCGATCAGCTTCTCGGTGCCGCGGTGCAGCAGGCCGACGTGCGGATCGATGCGTTCGATGATCTCGCCGTCCAGCTCCATCACCATGCGCAACACGCCGTGGGCGGCAGGGTGCTGAGGGCCGAAGTTGATCGTGTAGTTGGTGATCTCCTCACCAGAGGTGGTGAGGGCCTTGTCTTCGACCAGGCTCATTCCCCGTCCTCCTTGTCCTTGACGTCCATGGCCGGCGGATCGGCTTCGGTTTCCTCCGCCGCCTTGTCATCGGCCTTGGCGCCGGCACCGGTCTGCTTTTCACTTTCGGTGGTCTTGGGCTTGTCGACCTCGGGCGCTTCTGCCTTCTCATCACCCGGCAACACGTAGTCCGCACCTTCCCACGGCGAAGTGAAATCGAAGGTGCGGAAATCCTGCGCCAGTTCGACCGGCTCGTAAACAACGCGCTTTTCCTCTTCAGAATAGCGCAGCTCGGTATAGCCCGTCAGGGGGAAGTCCTTGCGGAAGGGGTGCCCTTCAAAGCCATAGTCGGTCAGGATGCGGCGCAGGTCGGTGTTGCCGTCGAACATCACGCCGTACATGTCGAACACTTCGCGTTCCAGCCAACCGGCCACAGGCCACAGCGTGGTGACGGTGGGAACGGGCGTATCCTCGGCCGCGCTCACCTTCACCATCACGCGGTGGTTCCTGGTCAGGCTCAGCAGCATGTAGACGACTTCGAAGCGCTCGGCCCGGCTGGGATAGTCGGCCCCGGCGATTTCCATCAGCTGCTGGTATTCGTGATCGTCGCGCAGGGTACGCAGGGCATTCTCGATCTGATCGCGCTTCACCTCGATGATGATCTCGCCATTGGCCTCGCGCGCTTCGACGACCATGTCGCCCAGTGCGGCGGCGAGCGCATCGAGCACGCCTTCGTTCGAGGCGAAACGCGGGGCGGAGTGCAGGACTTTTGCCATCAGCTTCGCCTCCTCAACGCTCGATCGTGCCGACGCGGCGGATCTTGCGCTGCAATTGCATCACGCCATACAGCAGAGCCTCTGCCGTGGGAGGGCAGCCGGGGATGTAGATGTCCACCGGCACAATGCGATCACATCCGCGCACAACCGAATAGCTGTAATGATAGTAGCCGCCGCCATTGGCGCAGCTGCCCATCGAGATAACGTATTTCGGCTCCGACATCTGATCGTAGACGCGGCGCAGCGCGGGGGCCATCTTGTTGCACAGCGTGCCTGCCACGATCATCACGTCCGACTGGCGCGGGCTGGCGCGCGGGGCGACGCCGAAACGCTCCATGTCATAACGCGGCATGTTGACGTGGATCATCTCCACCGCACAGCAGGCGAGGCCGAAGGTCATCCACCACAGGCTGCCGGTGCGCGCCCACTGGAACAACTCCTCGGTGCTGGTGACGAGGAAGCCCTTGTCGTTCACCTCGGTCTGCAGCGCGTTGAAGTACTCCGCGTCGGGCTGCTTGATCTCGCCACCCTTGGCGGTGGGCAGGTTCTGCATCGGCATAGATTCGGTCTGCGTGGTCATTGCCAGTCCAGCGCTCCCTTCTTCCATTCATAGGCAAGCCCGATGGCCAGGATGCCGAGGAAGATCATCATCCCGATCCAGCCCGGCCAGCCAGTGATGTCGAGGCTGACCGCCCAGGGGAACAGGAAGGCCGCCTCCAGGTCGAACAGCAGGAAACTGATCGCGACGAGATAGAACTTCACGTCGAACTGGCTGCGCGGATCCTCGAACGCGGGGAAGCCGCATTCGTACTCCGTCAGCTTTTCGGCCTGTGGCTTGTGCGTTCCGGTAAGGCGAGAAACGCCCATGGGCAGAAAGACGAAGGCTGCCGACAGCGCCACGGCGATGGCGAGGAAGAGCAGGATCGGGAAATACTGGCTGAGATCGACCAAGACAGACTCGGGGTTTGCTGCGGTGTTCGTCGGCGCGTCTAGGCAATGCCATGCTGCGATGCAAGGCAGTCGGAAGGCCTAATCCGTGGGATTCTCTGCAAGTTCGAGCCGTCGCACTTGCGTTGCGCGCAATTCCACCCCTTCGCGCAGGCTGCCGCCCTCCTCGAACAGGTCCCAGCTGCCGTTGCCGATATAGTAAAGCGCGCCCTCGTGAACGTCGCCGCCCAGCGGCTCGGTCCATTCGGGATTCGCCCGTTCGAGCACGCGCATGGCGGTGATGCGGTTGCCGTCCTCGGATAGGCGCAGCGCGACGATCCGCATTGGGCTGAGGCCGTTCTGCACGCCGATCAATTCGCCTTCGTGCAGCCATAGGCCGTCGATACCGTCAAGCAGCATTGGGCTGTCGGTGGTCAGGCGCGCAACCTTGCCGCTCCGTGTGTCGATCATGGCGAGGCCATAGCGGTAGTCGCTGACATAAATGCGCGAACCGTCTTCGCTGGGGGCCAAGCCCTGTGGTGAGCGCAGGGTTCCGGGCGCCACAAGCGTCATGATCGGGCTGCGTGGTCCTGAAAGGCGATAAACGCCGCCCCCCAGGGGATCGCTGGCAAACACGGTGCCATCTGGTCCTCGCGCGATGTCTGACAGGTTGACCCCATCGGGTGCGGCAACTCTCAACGGTCTGCCGATCCCAGGAATCAACAGGCCGCTGAATGCTTCAACGCTCCCCGGAACCATGCCCAGATCGCTTGAGGCCATCACAGCCCCTCGCCGCGTCACATCGGTAATCCCGCTTAGGTTTCCATAATCCGCTTCAGACGAGAATTGCCACTCGTCACGCGACTGGTGCCACCAACCGCGGGCAACGACGTCAGTCACCATGAAACCGCCCTGAGGCGAGACTGCCAGTCCCTCGGGCAGCTGCGCTTCCTCAGGCAGTGTGGCGACGGCTTCGCTCGCCGAGACAGACACGGCGTTCAGCTCGTTTGACGCCAGCCATGGCGGCATCAGGCCGGTCAGCACCAGGCCCTGCAAATAGCCACGCGTGGCGGAGGAGAAGGCATAACCCTCCCCCGCCAGCTCCTGGGCCACGGCCATCGCCTGCCCGAACCGCTCGGCCGCGACGTAGGCGTTGAGCAGGCGCAGCCGGACCGAAGAGGAGTTGGGAAAGGCCTCGGCCAGTGCCTCCAGGCCCTCGATATCGCGGATTTGCCCGGTGCTGGCATCAACAGGCTGCCACGGCTCCGTGGCGGCAACGACCGGCTCCTGTGCGACACCAGGCGCAGCCCACCCTGCCGTAGCCGGCGCGCCAGCGATCATGACAATGCTGCACTGCACAATCTTGCGCATGGCACAATCTCCCCCTACACAGCCCCACGAATTCACTTCTCTCAATGCTGTTCAGAAGAGGCAAGCTTTCCATGGCCATTTTCAACGAAGCCGATCCCATCGTCATCCTCTCCTACGCGCGCACCCCGATGGGAGCGATGCAGGGTGCTTTGTCCGATGTCGCTGCTACCGACCTCGGCGCCACCGCAGTGAAAGCCGCGATGGAGCGCGCAGGTGTCGCCGGTGAAGAGGTTGACCGCATCTACATGGGCTGCGTGCTGCCCGCGGGCCTGAAACAGGCCCCTGCCCGCCAGGTGGCGATCAAGTCCGGCCTGCCGGTCAGTGTCCAGGCGACCACTGTCAACAAGGTCTGCGGCAGCGGCATGCAGACTGTGATCATGGGCGCAGAAGCCCTTGCCGCCGGCACGGTGAATTTCATTGTTTCGGGCGGCATGGAAAGCATGACGAACGCCCCCTACGTCCTTACCAAGCATCGCTCCGGCGCGCGCATCGGTCATGACAAGGTTTACGACCACATGTTCCTCGATGGCCTGGAGGATGCCTACGAGGAGGGCCGCGCCATGGGCACCTTCGCGCAGGAAATGGCAGACAGGTACCAGCTGACCCGCGAAGACATGGACGCCTACTCCATCGCCTCGCTGGAACGCGCCAATGCCGCGATCGCCAGCGGCGCCTTCGATGCTGAGGTCGTGCCTGTGACGGTTTCTACCCGCAAGGGCGATGTGACGGTGGAGATCGACGAGGCTCCCGGCAAGGGCCGACCCGAGAAGATCCCCCAGCTGCGCCCTGCCTTCGCCAAGGACGGCACGATCACTGCGGCCACCTCCTCCTCGATCTCCGACGGTGCGGCTGCCGTGGTGCTGACCCGCAAGAGCGTGGCCGAAGCCAAGGGCCTGACTCCGGTTGCCACCGTGGTCGGCCTTGCCGCCCATGCGCAGGAGCCCGCCGCTTTCACCACCGCTCCCGTTGGCGCGATCATGAAGCTGCTGGAACAGGTCGGCTGGGGCGTCGACGATGTCGACCTGTGGGAAGTGAACGAGGCCTTCGCCTGCGTCGCCATGTTCGCCATGCGCGACATCGGCATCGACCATGCCAGGATCAACGTGAACGGCGGCGCCACCGCGCTGGGTCACCCGATCGGCGCCAGCGGCACGCGCATCATCGTCACCCTGATCAACGCGCTGAAGCAGCAGGGCAAGAAGCGCGGCATCGCTTCGCTGTGCATTGGCGGCGGCGAAGGCACGGCGATCGCCGTGGAACTCGCCTGATTTCTCCTGTTTCCGGGGGCGGGCCACCAAGTCCGCCCTTGGCAATCCCCCTCGGGCTATGACACAAGGCCCTCAAATACGGAGGAAAGGGAGAATCCTGTCATGAAGAAGCTTATTGCCGTCTGCGCGGCCATTACACTTGCCGCCTGCAACAGCGGCACGGAGGCTGAAAGCACCGACGACACCGAAGCTGCAGTGGCAGGTGATGCAAGCGACATCCTCGAAGGCGATGCGCCCGGTTTTGAAGCCGTGGCGCCGGGGACCTACCAGGTCACCCGTAGCGGCGGCGAAGTTGATTTCATCGAAATTCACCCGGGCATGACCTTCAGCCGCGTGGCCGAAGGCGGCGAAGCCACCGGCGGCGTGATCTTCATGAAGGACGGCAAAACCTGCTTCCTCGTCGAAGGCGACGAGGAAGAGGCCTGCTTCACCGATGGCCCGACACAGGAAGACGGTAGCATGCAGACGACGTCCGAAGCTGGCGACGTCTCAACCGTGGTGCCGGTAGACGGCCACCTGGCCGACCACGTGAACGAGATCGAAGGCTGAGGCCGAAAATTTTCACGGACCCATGGGGCGGCTTCGTCCGTTACCGGGCCTATCGACCAACTATCAGGAACAGGGATAATACCATGAAGAAGCTTATTGCCATTGCCGGTATCGCCACACTCGCAGCTTGCGGCGGCGGTGCCGACGAACCGACCGAGGATACCGCCATCGACGAAGCGGCTGCTGCCGTGATCCCCGAGACCAGTGCCGGAACCTACACCTCCACCACCCCGGATGGCGCCGAAGTCGTCGTCGCGCTGAACGCAGACGGCAGCTACACCGTCAGTGAAGCAGGCGAGCAGGTCGAAGCCGGCTCCTGGGAAGACAATATCCGCGGCACCTGCCTGACGGCAGAAGGCGGCGACGGAGAGAACTGCTTCAACATCCAGCCTGGCGCCGAAGCAGGCATGATGGACGTCACCGGCCCCGACGGCGAAACGATGAGCTACGCTTTCGAAGGCTGAGCCGCTCAGGATATTCAGCGAAAGGGCGGTCCGCTTGGGCTGCCCTTTTTCGTTGGTGCCGGGTCAAGGTTCCCCGGCCCCCCACAGCCGGGACTGTTCCACCCAGCCGACGTGCCGCTCCACGTCGAGTTCGCACCAGCCATTTTCGCAGTCGCCCAGCACGCCAACCACGCCAGGCTCGATGTTCCAGCGCAGCGGCGCTGTCTCCGACGGTTGTGCCCGCATCGGCACCAGCTCTTCGCCGGTGACGATCGCCGTGCGGCGGCGGCTAAGCAGGCTGGCGGAAATCCATCCGGTGGTGCCATCAGGCTCCTCGACATAGCGCCAGCCCTGCATCAGGCGGACCACCTTCACCGGCAGTCCCTCGCGCTTGTAGACCCACAGGATCGGGAATTGTTCACCAGCGCCAACGCGCATGTTCGCCTCGGGCGTATCGATGCTGGCCCAGTAGGGCAGCTCGGCATCCTGTGCGGCAGCTGGCGCGGCGATGGCAAGAGCAAGCAGGGCTGGGGCGAGTCGGTGGCAGGGAAGCATGGCACTGGATTAGCCGTCCACAGATGCAGGTCGCAACCGGCAAGACGGCTCTTGCCCAATTGGAATATTCTGTCCTAACAGGCGCCTCGGACGCAATCCCGCCTGGGGACGGGATGGAGGGGAACAACTTATGCTTCGCAAACTCGCCGCCGCGACGGCTCTCGTCGCCCTGCCGCATGTCGCCCATGCCCAGGAATTGACTAGTGTCGCGCAGAACGATCCCGGCGATACCGCCTGGATCCTGACAGCCACCGCCCTGGTGCTGCTGATGACGTTGCCGGGCCTTGGCCTGTTCTACGGCGGGCTGGTGCGGGCGAAGAATTTCCTCTCGGTGCTGCTGCAGGTGGGCGCGGTTGCCGGGATTGCTTCGATCCTGTGGGTGCTGGTGGGCTATACGCTGGCCTTCGGCAACACCACGGGCGGTTGGATCGGAGACGGCAGCCGCTGGATGATGATCGACCTCAGCAACCTGCGCGAGGGCATGACCTTGCCTGAAAGCACCTTTGCCATGTTCCAGCTGACATTCGCGGCCATCACCCCTGCGCTGATGGTAGGGGCATGGGTAGACCGCGCACGCTTTGGCTGGGTGGTGGCCTTCACTGCCATCTGGGGCCTGCTGGTCTATGCCCCCGTCGCCCACTGGGTGTGGGGCGGTGGCTGGATGAGCGAGCTTGGCGTGCTCGATTTCGCCGGTGGCCTGGTGGTGCACACCACGGCTGGCGCCTCGGCGCTCGTTGTGGCGCTGCTGCTGGGCAAGCGCCAGGGCTTTCCCGGCTCCACCTTGCTGCCCCATGCGCCGGGCATGACTATGCTGGGCGCCATGCTGCTGTGGGTCGGCTGGTTCGGCTTCAACGGCGGCAGCGCGCTGACCGCAACCGACGATGCCTCCATGGCCATCATCAATACCCATACTGCAGCAGCGACGGCCGCGCTGGTGTGGGCGCTGATCGAGAAGATCACCTTCGGCAAGGCGACCACGGTGGGCTTTGCCACCGGCGCGATTGCCGGCCTTGCCACAGTGACACCTGCAGCAGGTTTCATTTCGCCGGGAGCTGCTGTGCTGTTCGGCATCCTTGCTGCACTGATCTGCTACTATGCAATCCAGCTGGTGAAGAACAAGCTGAAGATCGACGACTCGCTCGACGTGTTCGCCGTGCACGGCGTGGGCGGCATGCTGGGCAGCCTGCTGCTGGGCGCGTTCCTATCCGCAGACCTTGGCGGCACTGGCTATGCCGAGGGCATGGACATGATGGGCATGATCGGCGTTCAAGCGCTGGCCATTGTGGTGACCGCGCTGTTCTCGGCCGTGGTGACGGCGGTGATCGCGATTGCCGTGTCGCTGTTCATTCCCATGCGCGTGAGCGAGGACGAGGAAGTCCAGGGCCTGGACCAGACCAGCCACGGCGAACGCAGCTGGCAGTTCGATTGAGCGGATCGCGGCGTTGCGGTTGTCAGCCGCGCGCCGCATCCACCTCTGCCATCTTGGCAAGGATCTTCTCGATACACGCGGCAGAGGTGCCCAGCGTGAAATGCGGCGCATCTATCCGCAGCGTGTAGTCCGTCTCCCCTTCCCGCCCGCAGCAGCATTCGGGCGCAACGATGCCATCGGTGGCAGACCAGATGGCGATGGTGGGCACCGGCGGCTTGGCGGCAATGTCCTCTCCGAAAGGCGGGTTGTCGACCGTGTGATCGTTGATCGCCTCGTACAGCTTCCACGCACGGTTGGCGCGGCGATCGCCCGAGAACGGGCTCGCCACAGTCACCACCATGTCGACATGCTCGGCACAGCGATGCGCCAGCACGCGGGCGTAGAGGCCGCCAAGGCTCCACCCGATCAGCAACACGCGCTTGCCGGTCTGCCGGTGCAATTCGACCAGACGCTGCTCAAGCGCCTTCAGCTTCGCAGGGTCGGCGCCAAGGTTGATCCCTTGCCGCCAGCCTTCGGGCAGGAAACCGCGCGTCTTCAGGGTGCGGCGCAGCAGCGTGGTGGAGATATCGCCCGTGGTCAGCCCCGGAATAACCAGCGCCGCCCGCCCCGCCCCGAAGACAGGCCCCTTCTTTGGCAACCGCAATGGATTGAGCAGCACGCGCGGGACCGCCAGTCCCTCGCGCAAGGTGTTGCGCAGGGGTGGCGGTGTTTCGCGCGAACCTTGCGACATCAGTCCCCGGTCAGGATCCGGTCGACCAGCTGCTTCACCGTGGGGGTGAAGTTGTTCGAATAGAACGGGTCGGTCTTGAACCGGTAGGCGGCATGGCCAGCGAAGGCGAGGTTCTCGTCCGGGTCGCCGCCGTGGGCGATATCCTGCAGCGTCTTCTGGATGCAGAAGCTGCGCGGATCGGCCAGTCGGCCAGTGGTGTGGTTGTCGTGGTCTTTCCAGCTGGAGAACTGGCAGTGCGACAGGCACCCCATGCAGCCCGCCTGGTCAGCGCGGATCTGGTCGGCACTTTCGGGGGTTACGAACACCACGGTATTGTCTGGCGTCTTCAGGGCTTCGGTAAAGCCCTCGTGCATCCAGGCCAGCGCCTTGCGCTGGTCGCCCGGGTGGACGTAGTAGTACTTGGCCTTGCCATGATCCAAAAGCGGGATCGTGCCTTCTTCCTCGTCACGCTTGAAGATCGGGATCTGCCGTTCCGAGCGGTGCATCAGGTCGTACAGGAAGGGCGTCTTCACCGCGCTGGAGTAAAAGCCGGTGGGCGAAAAATTGTGCAACAGGACATCGCCCGGCTCGACCGTGCGCAGCATCTCCTTCCACACATTGGGGATCGGGCTTTCCTTGGTCAGCAGCGGACGCGTGCCGAACTGGAAGGCAATCTTGCCCAGCTCCGGATTGTCGATCCAGTCCTCCCACTCGCGCAGGTACCAGACCCCGCCCGCCATCACGATTGCCGTTTCCTCAGACACGCCCTCGGCACGCATCGTATCTCGCAGCGCCTTCACGCGGGGATAGGGATCCTGCGGTACGCGCGGGTCTTCCGCGTTAGAAAGCCCATTGTGTCCGCCTGCCAGCCACGGGTCTTCGTAGACCACCGCGGCCATCAGGTCCGGAACCTTGGAATAGCTGCGCTTCCACAAAGCGCGGAAGGCACGGGCCGAGCTGATGATGGGCAGGTAATAGACGTTGTAGCGCGCGGCAATTTCAGCCAGCTTGTAGGGCATCCCCGCACCGCAGGTAACACCGGCGACAAGGCCCTTGCAGTTCTCCAGCACGCCTTCCAGCACCTGCTGCGCGCCGCCCATTTCCCACAGCACGTTGATGTTGATCGCGCCCTCACCCCCGGCGATGTCGTGCGCGCGCTTCACCTGCTCGGTGGCGCCATCGATGGCATAGCGAACCAGCTGCTCGAAGCGTTCGTGGCGGGTCGCCTGCGGATAGACCTGGGGAATGGGGTTGCCGTCGGCATCGTAGCTGTCGGCGTTCACCGCGCTGACCGTGCCGATGCCGCCGGCCGCGGCCCATGCACCAGAGCTGGCGTGGTTGGTGGCGGAAACGCCCTTGCCGCCCTCGATCAGCGGCCATACTTCGCGGCCACCGTAGGAAATCGGCTTAAGACCCTTAAAACTCATCATTGTCCCCAGAAGGGTTCTCGTCTGTCATCGAGAACTCGGTAGTCGTGTCGCCCGGCTGAACGCAGGGCTCTATATCGCGTGGGTCGGGCCTGTCGCCGACCACTTCGAACTGCGCGTAATAGCCCGCAATCTGCGGCTTGCGCACAAATTCGACGAGCCGATAGCCGACCCGTTCGAATTCGCAAAACAGAAGTTGTGGATTGATTCCGTGCTCGTCCGTCGGGCGGTCGGTATCCACCACGATCACCTGCCCGCCCTCGCGCAGCGCCGGGCGCATGCGCCACAGCAGTGCATAGGGTTCGGTGATCTCGTGATACATGTGCACCATGAAGATGCGGTCAAAGCTGTTCTCGGGCAGCTTGGGATCATCCGCCTCGCCCAGCGCGATGGAAACATTGTCCAGCCGCTCACGCTCAACACGGTTGCCGAGGCGGCGCAGCGCGTCCCCGTCAATATCCTGCGCCAGTACGCGGCCTTCCTCACCCACGCGGGCAGCCAGGCGCACGGTGTAATAGCCTTCGCCCGCGCCAATGTCGGCCACGGTCATGCCGGGACGGATATCGGCCTGGTCCATCACCACCTGCGCTTCCTGGCGATCGTCGCGTATCTGCTCTGTGGAGAAGGCATTGGAGCCGGTTGCCGAAACGGGGCGATAGGGCCGCGGGAAATCACGCGCGGTAACGGGACGGTCGTCCTCCGCCACGTCGCAGGCAACGAGCGAAAGGCACGCAGACAGCGCCGCCAGCGCAGAAGTCACAACCCGGAATGTCATAGGCGCGCTCTAGCGGCAGAGACCGGGCTTGGCAAAGCACCAACTTACGCAAACTACTTGCCCGGTCGAGCAGCAGCAGACCTAGGCAAAATACCGGACATCAGCAGGACGCGGTGACCAGCAATTGTACGGACCGATCCGGGCCACGCGCTGACGATGCGCTACCGTCCCGCCAACCAGCAGGAGCCATTGCAGCAACAGCGGAAGCTGGGTCATGGCCCAGAACGCCTGCGACCATCCGTCATCGGAAAGGACCACGGCAAGGCTGCCTATCACAGCCACCAGCTGCGCTGCGGCAATCCCCAGCGGATAGAGCCGGTTGGCGCGCATGGCGATGGCGATGAAGAGAAGTGCACAGGTCAGATCGATCAGGAAGCGACTGGTATCGAACATGCGAAAGGTTCGCGGACCGATCGTAAGGTGAAGCACTAGGTCGACGAGCGATTCACCAGCGATGATCGCTGCACACAGCCTTTCGGGCCAATCTCCCCTCGCCGTCGCGAAGACGACGACGAGGAGAGTGACTGCAACCATGCTGATCAGAACTGAAGACACGTCCTGCCTGGGCTTCGTTCAGGATGCCGTGCGCAGGTCCGCTAGGTGCCCCGAAGGCTCACCGGGCGGACAGTCTTCACTGCCCAGCACATCTTCTTGCACTTTCTGCAGGTCGGAATGGACACGGGCCAGATCGTTGCCGGCGCTAACCAGCGTCTGGTGCGATTTCGTCAGTCGAAACAGCGCTTCCTGGCCGACGAAAGGCCCGGACTGGGTGTCACGCCGGGCTTCCACCATTGCGGCAAGCAAGGTGCTTTGACGCAACAGCGCAAAGTCCAGTGCTTCCTCTGCAGCACGCAATTCACGGACAATGCGCATCTGCGCGACGTTGTGAGACATACCCATAGCGAAAGCTCCGTTCCGGCCGTACGGCCTGCTGCGCACAAGGAGTCTGGAGGCGGCCTACCGCAGCAATTCGGAAAGTTCGCCAAAGATGGCGAGGCCCACCAGAATCGCAATCAGCAAGCCAAGGGTAATCCCGACGATAGCGGTCAGGCGCCAGAAATACCCGTAGCGACCCTCAAAAGACTCCGGGACGACGCGGTGATAGACCAGCGGAGCGGTGCTTGTGGGAGGTTCGCCTAAACCGGCGCGCACCGTGCCGCTGGTCGACTCCGTACCCGACCCGTGGCCTTCATTGCCCGCCTCATCGCCATTTTCGACCTGCGAGGATTGATATACGGACTTCTCGTATGTCGCTGCGTGGCCGTCACGAACCTGTGCAGCCATGTAGGCAGCGGCGAGTTCTCCCCGCGTATCGACGCCAAATTTTCGGCGGGCAGAGGCAATGCGCTGGTCAACGGTATGCGGCGAGATATTCAGATCGCGCGCGATCTGCTTAGAAGTCTTGTGCAGGACCAGCAGGTCAAGCACCTCCTTCTGCTTGTCGGTCAGGTCCTCCAACAAGCTGTCGGTTTCTCTTCCGTGATCCATGGGCCTGTGGCGGTCGCCTATCCTCGATGCGCACCAGTGTACTTTCCCACGACTTATACCAAGACTAAACGGGAAAGCGAATTATGGTGTTGTCATCAGGCGAGGATTCGCGTTCGGCGCTACTCCACGTCTTCCACGTCGACCGTCTCTCCGGTCACGCGCTGGGCCAGCGCGGCGGCGATGAAATCGTCGATGTCGCCGTCCAGCACATCGCCCGGCGCGGTGGAGGTAACGCCAGTGCGCAGGTCCTTCACCATCTGGTAGGGCTGGAGCACGTAGCTGCGGATCTGGTGCCCCCAGCCAATCTCGGTTTTCTCGGCATATTCGCCCGCTGCGGCTGCCTCGCGCATCGCCAGTTCGCGCTCGTACAGGCGCGCCTTCAGCATGTTCATGGCGGTGGCGCGGTTCTTGTGCTGGCTGCGATCGTTCTGGCTGGCCACCACCACGCCGGTGGGCTTGTGGGTGATGCGCACTGCAGAGTCCGTGGTGTTCACGTGCTGTCCGCCCGCGCCAGAGGCACGGTAGGTGTCGATCTTCAGGTCGCCTTCGTTGATCTCGATATCGATATCGTCGTCGATCACTGGGTAGACCCACACGCTGGAGAAGCTGGTATGGCGCCGCGCCGAACTGTCGTAGGGGCTGATGCGGACAAGGCGGTGCACGCCGCTTTCGGTCTTGGCATAGCCATAGGCGTTTTCGCCCTTGATCAGCAGCGTGGCAGACTTGATGCCGGCCTGTTCACCTGCAGCATATTCCACCGTTTCCACCTTGAAGCCGCGCCGTTCGGCCCAGCGGGCATACATGCGCATCAGCATTTCCGCCCAGTCCTGGCTTTCGGTGCCGCCCGCGCCGGCGTTGATCTGCAGGTAGGTATCGTAGGCATCGGCCTCGCCCGAGAGCAGAGCCTTCACCTTGTCGCGATCAGCCCGGTCCGCCAGTTGCTTCAGACTGGCGAGCCCTTCGGCCACCACGTCGTCATCGCCTTCGGCTTCGCCCATTTCGACGAATTCGGTGGCATCGGCCATTTCCCGGCTGATCTCGTTGACCGTGCCGATGGCATCCTTCAGCAGCTTGTGCTCGCGGCTGATCGCTTGCGCCTGCTTGGGATCGTTCCACAGGTCCGGGTCCTGCACCCGCGCCTCCAGCTCGTCGAGGCGGCGCAGCGCACGTTCCCAGTCGAGCGACTTGCGCACCAGCGCCAGCGCGGCTTCGATCCGGTCGATATGGGCCTGCCCTTCGGCACGCATGGTGTGTTCTCCAATAAGTGAATGGCGCGCCTAGCAGGGGCCTGCACGCGGTGGAAGTGGGCGGATCAGTAAATGCCGCCCTGCTCCTCGGCAAAGTCCTCGCGCTCTCCCGGGCCGCGCTCGAAATTGCCGCCTTCCCGACTGCGCCGCATCTGCGCCAGGATCAGCTCGCGGATGGCATCGATCTCGTCCTGGCGCTGGTTGCGGCGCGGTTCGGTATCGGGCTTGAAGGCTTCCCAGATGACGGCAGAGGTCGGCTCATCCGTCGGCCAGGCATCGAATACGCGCCGGCCCGTGCGGCGATCCACCCGCACCATGCGCACGCCATTGGGCGCCAAGAAGGGCCTGCCGCTCCAGTGGTCGCGCGTTTCCTCGATGAACTGACGCATGATCGGCGCGGCGGTGTTGCCGCCCTGGATCCACCCGCCCATGTTGCGCGGCGTATCGAAGCCCAGATAGGTTGCACCCACGATATCAGGCGAGCCGCCGACGAACCAGGCATTGGTGGGGCCGGAACTGGTACCGGTCTTGCCGAACAGCGGCATTCCCAGATCGCGCAGCCGGGTGGCGGTGCCGCGCTGGACGACGCCAGTCAGCATGTTGACGGTCTGGAAGGCGGTGCGCGCATCCATCACCTGCCGCCCGGTGCGCCCGAAACGCGGCATGGGGCGGCCGTCCCATTCATCCATGTTGCAGTCCGTACATTCACGGTTGTCGGCGCGGTAGATCACCTTGCCGTCACGGTCCTGCACATAGTCGATTACCGAGGGATCATTCAGGCGGCCATGGTTCACCAGCATGGCATAGGCCGCGGCCATGCGTTCCACCGTGGTGTCGCCCGCTCCCAGCGCAAAGGCGGGATAGGGATCGTAGGCTCCTTCGTCCGCGATGCCCACGCTCTCGAACATGTCGATCACGTTTTCCATCCCGGTTTCCATGGCGATGTGGACGGTCATCAAGTTCTTCGACTGCTCGAGACCGTAGCGCATGGGGTATTCGCCCCCGCCCCGGCTGCCGCCGAAATTGGTGAAGCATTTCTCGCCCAGGTTGGCGCCCTGATAATAGCAATACTGTGCATCGGGTACCATCGTCGCCGGGGTCATGCCGTGGTCGAGTCCGGCAGCATAGACGAATGGCTTGATGGTGGAGCCGGGCTGGCGATTGGCCTGGGTGGCACGGTTGAAGCTGCCGAGCCGCGAATCGAAACCGCCCTGCATGGCCAGCACGCGGCCCGTGTCAGGTGCAATCGCCAGGAACCCGCCGGAGACGCCGGGAATGGTCTCCAGACGCCACCCGCCGCCGCTGGGCGATGCAACCACCACGTCGCCCGCGTTCATGCCATCGGCGGCGTTTTGCAGCGGATAGGTCTGGCCATCGGAAAAGCCGATCGTTGCGCTGCCGCCGCTGGCGGCCGTGATCACGCCCACGCGCCAGTTGCGGTAATTGATCGAGAGATAGGAACTGCGCAGCTGCGCGGTCAGGTCGCCATTGTCCGGGTTGAGCGTGGCGATCGGGCCTGCCCAACCGCGATTGCCGTGATAGCGCAGCATGGCATCGCGCAGCGAATTGCGCGCGGCGTCCTGCAGCTCCGTATCCAGTGAGGTGCGCACCCATAAACCACCGGCATAGACGCTATTCGGCCCGTCTTCGGCAGTTTCGCCAAAGCGGTCGATCAGCTCGCGTCGCACTTCCTCGAGGAAATAGCCCGCGTCGGCAAAGCGTTCCTGCCGTTGTCCCTGCACGATCCCAAGCGGGCGTGCCTGCGCCTCGCGCATCTGCTCTGCCGTGATGAAGCCGTTGTCCTCCATCTGCTCGAGCACCCAGTTGCGGCGGGCGCGAGCAGTCTCGAAATTGGCTTCGCGGCTGTAGACCTCCGGCGCCCGCGGCAGGATGGCGAGATAGGCCATCTCGTGCAGGTCCAGCTGGCCCACGTCCTTGTCGAAATAGGCGCGCGCGGCCGCCTGCACGCCATAGCTCCGGCGGCCCAGCGGGATCTCGTTGAGGTAGAGGGTTATGATCTGCTGCTTGGAAAGCACGCCTTCGATGCGCGTCGCCAGGATCATCTCGCGCAGCTTACGGGTGATCGAGTACTCGTTCCCCACCAGGATGTTCTTGGCCACCTGCTGGGTGATGGTGGACCCGCCGACGGCGCGCTCGCCCGAACCGATCTTGGAAACGTAGTCGATTACCGCATTGAGGAAGCCGCCGGCATCGATGCCGCTGTGCGTCCAGAAGGTCTCGTCCTCGGCGCTGACATAGGCGTTCAGCAGTTGAGGCGGCAGGTCGCGGAATTGCAGCTCCACACGCCGCTCGCGCTCGAACCGGTCCACGATCTCGCCATCGATGCCGCGCACTACACTGGGAAGGTTGGGTTTGTAGTCCAGCAGCGATTCGGCATCCGGCAGGTCTTTCGCCAGCCACGCCCAACCGATCACCCACAGTGCCAGCGCCGCGACCAACAGGTAACCACCGATGCGCACCAGGCGATTGCTCCGCCACATCGTCACAAGCGGGGCGAAGGCACGGCCAAGGGTCTCGCGGATGCGCCCGAAAGCGCCGGCAGGTGCAGTTGAATTGATGTCGGTCATAAGGCTGCCAAGCGCCTTACATGCCATATTATTCTGGCGCCACAATGAATACGCATATCACGCTTCGGTGGATTGCCGGGCAAAATAGATGCGGATCGCGCGCGCCATCACCTCGGCAAAGCGCTCGCGCCCTTCCACCGAGGCGAGCCGCTCGGCCTCGTCGGGATTGGTGACGAAGCCCGATTCGAACAGCACCCCTGGCACATCCGGCGCACGCAGCACCGCCAGCGCGGCAGAGCGACGCGGTTGCGGGTGGAAGCGCAGCACCCCTGCCCCCTCGCGCTCGATGAGTTCGGCAAATTCCGCCGAATTCTCCGACGTGCGCCGCTGCGACAGCTCCACAAGGATGGCGTTCACCTCCTCGTCGTGCCCGGAAAGGTCAACGCCGTTGATGCGGTCGGCGTTGTTCTCGCGCTCGGCATAGCGCGCGGCTGCTTCGGAACTGGCGGTTTCGGACAAAGTGTAGATGCTGGCGCCTCTCACGCCTTCGCGGTCGCCGGCGGAATCGGCATGGATCGAGAGAAACAGGTCCGCCCCAAGCTGGCGGGCGATCTCGGCGCGTTCTCCCAGGACGATGAAACTGTCATCGTCACGTGTCAGCGCCACGCGGATACCGCCTTCTTCCAACAGCCGGTCGCGCAGGGCGCGGGCCAGCCCCAGCACGATGGTCTTTTCTCGGTAGCTCTCGCTCACTGTGCCGGGATCGGGGCCGCCATGGCCGGCATCGATCACCACCAGCGGGCGCGAGGGATCGGACGGGCCCTCGATCTCGGGCAGGCCAATGGTGGCGGAGCCGTCAGGCAGTTCCACGCGGACAACGTAGTCGCGGCCCAGCACCGGCACGGGAATCGACGCGCCAAGCGCATAGAGCACCCCCAGCAACAGCACCGGGAAGGCGAACAGCAGGCCGATCTGCAAGCGTTGCGACATGCGAAGCGCGTAACGTCCTGTAAGGCGCGCCACAAACAGGCGCGTGAATACCTATAGCAGCACCAAGGGAAATTTGCGCAATTGCGCAACAAGGTTGCCGTAGCTTTCCCCGGATGCTAGCTATTGGACAGCCGGAGCAATATTGCGAACCGGCAACCCCGGACAGGCTGAATCAGCCCTGCCGGCAATGCTTACAGGTTGATGCCGCGATGCAAAGTAAAAGCCAGCAAGCCGCAATGCACCCCACGGGGTGCATGATGGCTGCCGGGCTCTCAGCGCAGATCGAAACCCTGCGCCTTCGCGCCGCGACAGACACGTTTCGCACTTCCATTCGTCACAAGGCACATGGCCGGACGGGTGGTGTGATGATTTCCAACACCCGCTCGAAAGGCGGGGCCCACACATATCGGCAATCCTCCCTCCCCGGCCCGGCGCAACCATGCCCGGCCCGCGCAGGAGCGATTGCCCGGAGAATAATCAATGGCAACGCGCATGCTTATCGATGCGCGCCACCCGGAAGAAACACGGGTGGCGGTGCTCAAGGGAAACCGGATTGAGGAGTTCGATTTTGAATCTGCTGAGCACAAGCAGATCAAAGGCAATATCTACCTAGCGAAAGTCACCCGGGTCGAGCCGTCGTTGCAGGCGGCCTTCGTGGATTTCGGCGGCAATCGTCACGGTTTCCTCGCTTTCAGCGAAATCCATCCCGATTATTACCAGATCCCCGCAGCAGACCGCGAAAAGCTGCTGGCCGAAGAACGCGCCGCGGCAGAGGAAGAAGCCAAGCTTCGCGCCGAGGAAGACGAGGACGTGGAAGATGCGCCCCTCGACGAAGACGGCGACGATGGCGAGGATGACGAGGACGAGGCCGGCGTCGAGGAAATCGACACCAGCGAGAAGGACGATGTCTCCACCATCGAGGATGGCCACGTCGAGAACGGCGAGGACGAGGAGTCTGACGACGATTCCGACGAGGAAGAGTCCGAAGACAGCGACGAAAACGGCGACGAAGACGAAGACAGCGACACCAGGGGCCGCAGTTCGCGCCGTGGTCGCGGGCGCGGCAACAAGGGCCGTCGCCAGCAGGGTCGCCGTGGAGGCAGCCGCGCCAAGGAAATCGACGAAGCGCGCGCCAAACGCCAGGCCTTGCGTCGCCGCTACAAGATTCAGGACGTGATCCAGCGCCGTCAGGTGCTGCTGGTGCAGGTCGCCAAGGAAGAGCGTGGCAACAAGGGCGCGGCCCTTACCACCTATCTGTCGCTGGCTGGCCGTTATTGCGTGCTAATGCCCAATTCCAGCCATGGCGGCGGCATTTCGCGCAAGATTTCCAGCGGGTCCGATCGCAAGCGACTGAAAAGCATCGTCTCCGATCTCAGCCTGCCCAAGTCGATGGGGCTGATCGTTCGCACTGCCGGGCTTTCGCGCACCAAGCCCGAGATCAAGCGCGATTTCGACTATCTCGCCCGCCTGTGGGACGAGATTCGCGAACGCACGCTGTCCTCCAGCGCGCCCAGCATGATCCATTCGGATTCGGACCTCATCAAGCGCGCCATCCGCGACATCTACAATCGTGAGATCGAGGAAGTCGTGGTCGAAGGCGAAGAAGGCTACAAGGCTGCCAAGGCCTTCATGAAGCTGTTGATGCCCAGCCACGCGCGCCGGGTGAAGGCCTATTCCGATCCGGTGCCGCTGTTCCAGCGCTATGGCGCGGAAGACCAGCTTTCGGCGATGTACGATCCGATGGTGCAGCTCAAGTCGGGCGGCTACCTGATCATCAACCCGACAGAGGCGCTGGTGTCGATCGACATCAACTCCGGCCGCTCGACCAAGGAACACGGGATCGAGCAGACCGCGCTGCACACCAACCTGGAAGCCGCGCGCGAAATCGCCCGCCAACTGCGCCTGCGCGACATGGCCGGCCTGGTGGTGATCGACTTCATCGACATGGAGCGCACCGGTAACGTCCGCAAGGTGGAACGGGCGATGAAGGATGCGCTGAAGAACGACCGTGCGCGCATCCAGGTGGGCCGCATTTCGGGCTTTGGCCTGATGGAAATGAGCCGCCAGCGTCTGCGCACCGGCGTGCTGGAAGCAACCACCCGTGAATGCCCGCACTGCGACGGCACCGGCCTTGTCCGCACTGCCAGCTCTGCCGGCCTTTCGGCGCTGCGCCTGATCGAGGACGAGGCCGCCAAGGGCAAGGGCACCACCATCACGCTCTACGCCTCCATGGAAGCGGCAGTGTACCTGCTCAATGCAAAGCGCGCAGACCTTGCCGAGATCGAACAGCGCTATGGCGTTTCCGTGGAAGTGAAGCCCGAAGGCGAGGACGAAGGGGCCAAGATGCGCGTCACCTCTTCCGGCCCGCGCCCCAGCGAAGCTCCCAAGTTCGAACCGATCGTCGACGACGAGGATGACAGCGAGGTCGTCGAAGATGACGACGGCACCGATGACGATGGCGACGATGACGATGCGCAGCCGAAGAAGCGTCGCCCGCGCCGCCGCGGTGGCCGTGGCCGCCAGAAGTCCCGCCAGCAGGAAGATGGCTCGAGCGAGACCTCGGACGACAGCGAAGACGACGGCGACGACAGCGACGAGGGTGAAAACACCTCGGAAGAGAACGGCGAGGACGAGGGCCAGCCCAAATCGCGCCGCCGTCGCGGTCGTCGCGGTGGCCGCAACCGCAACCGCAAGCGCCGCGAGGACGAAGCGGAAACCGAGGAAGCCGAGGGCGGCGAAACCGAAACCGAAACCGCTGCCGACGAAGCCGAAGCGCCTGCAGAAGCAGCAATAGCTGAAGAGACGCCGGCAGAAGAGGCTCAGATGGAAGAGGCTCAGACGGAAGAGGCTCCCAAGCCCAAGCGTCGCTCGCGCCGGAAAAAGGCCGAAGAGGAGGCCGCAACCGAAGGCGAGGACACCAAAGCGGAAGCGGCTGATCCCGAAGCGGAAGAAAAGCCCAAGCCCAAACGCACGCGTCGCAAGAAGCCTGCCGTCAGCGAAGAGGACGAGGCCAAGGCAGACGAAGCAACCGCCGAAGAAGCGGAAGCCGAAGAAAAACCCAAGCCCAAACGCACGCGTCGCAAGAAGGCCGCTCCGAGCGAAGCCGAAGCAGCCGGTGCCCCGGCAGAAGCTGCCGAGGGTGGCGCTACTGCCAAGGAACCAGCCCCCAAAGCCGACGACGAACCGGCACAGGGCCAGGAACCGGCTGACGAGGCAGCCACAGGCGAAGATGGTGAACCGCCTCGCGGTGGCTGGTGGCAGCGCACCTTCGGTAACTGATCGACTTTCGACAGGAGACCCTTCATGGAGCCGTTTCCGGTCACCGTCATTGTGCTGGCCGCCCAGCGCACGGGCGTGGTGAACCCCCTCGCCGCCCGCGCGGGGGTCAGCCATAAATGCCTGGTGCCGATCTGCGAACGCCCGCTGATCGCACATGTCATGGAAACGCTCACCACCCTGGCCAACATCCGCGAGATCCGCGTGGTGCTGGAACCTGATGGCCAGGCTGAAGTGGATGGCGTGCTGGATGGCTTCCGTAGCCGCGGCACGCCAATCACACTGGTCGACAGCAATCCCAACATCGTGGAAAGCGTGCTGGCGGCGGCAAAGGGGGAGGACGGCCCCTTCGTCGTCACCACCGCTGACAACGTGCTGCTGACGCATGACGGCTTCGAACAGGTGCGCGATGCCATGCGAACCAGCGACGCGGTGATCGGGGTGACCACGCGCGAACGTGTGTGGGCCGTGCACCGGCAGGGCCAGCGCGGCTTCTACGAATTCAAGGATGCCGGCTACGCCAATTGCAACCTCTATGGCCTGGCCAATCGCAAGGGACTGAACGCCGCGGAGATTTTCCGCGAAGGTGGCCAGTTTCAGGCCAATCCCGGCCGCCTGGTACGAGCCGTCGGCCTGCTCAACATCCTGTTGATGCGCTTTGGCCTCGTCACCTTCCCACGCGGGCTGGAACGCGTTGGCAAGCGCTTCGGCGCTAAATTGAGGCCGGTCATCTTCGAAGATGGCGCACTTGCCATCGATGTCGACAACGAACGGACTTATGCCATCTGCGAATGGGTGCTGGGCCAGCGGCTGGGGATGGCAATTCCCAAGCCCGAAATCGACCCCGACAGCAAGTAGGACTGGCGCCAGGCTAGGCCCCGGCGCGCCGGGCTACGCCCCATTCCATCCAGCCCGCCCATTTCGGGGCCTTTTCCATGTAGGTCTGCCCGATGGGTTCGATCTCGAAACCGGCCTTGCGGATAGTTCCGCCCACTTCGCGGGTGAGGTGGCAATTGCCGGCCAGGTGCTTCCACACCGGCTCGATCCGTCGCTGCCACTTCGCAGGTCCCGGATCTGGTGCCTTGCCGTGTTCCAGGAACAGCAGCCGCCCGCCGGGCTTCAGCACGCGGCGCATCTCCGACAGGACCTTGGCGGGATCGTCCACCGAGCACAGCGTGTAGGTACATACGACGGTGTCGAACGCCCCGTCGCCAAAGGGAATGGCCTCCCCCACCCCTTCGCGGATATCGGCTTCCCAGCCCTTCGCCTTCGCCCTCTCGCGCGCCGCTTCCAGCAGGCCGGCGTTGGGATCGATACCGGAAAAGCTGGTAATCGCCTCGGCATTGTAGTGCTGCTGGTTGAACCCGCCGCCGCAGCCCAGTTCGAACACAGCACCCTTCGCCCGCGGGACGACTTCGCGGCGCAGTTCATCGACATCCTCGGACCCGCAGCCCAGCGACACGACTCTGGGCAGGATCACCCGGTCATACCATGCACCAATACCCAAGTGCGCCTCCCCGCATTCTCCCCAAGCGCAGGATTGTTTCACGAACCGCCGATTTTGCAACGCCGAATTGCGTTCCGATTGCACCGATGTGAAATTCGGCCTAACCGCCGCCATCGAACAACTGCCAACAAAGGCCGAGTCCATGACGACCGAAATCGCCCCGCTGCGCATTCCCGATGAAGCCAAGGAACGCGTGAAGATGCTGTTCATGGCCAAGCACGCCCTGTGGGGCGGCGGCATGCATCCGGAGGATGGCAACCACGCCATCTACCACCACGAGGTGCGCACCACCCTGGAAGGACTGGGCCTGAACCTCGAATTCGCAAACAGCTACGACGTGCTGTTCACCCGGCCCGATGTCGATTTCGTCTTTCCGCTGCTGAATCGCGGCGGCTTTGTGAACAGCGAAATGCTGATCCCGATCCTGTGCAACATGCACCGCATCCCGTACCTGGGCGCCATGCCGTTCCTGCGCGGACTGGGAGACGACAAGTCCGTATCAAAGCTGGTCTGCACCCATGCCGGTGTGCCGACGGCGCCGTGGTTCTGCTATCGCCGCGGCGGCCCGGTGCTGGAGAGTGACCTGCCCCCTTCCCCCGATGGTCGCTGGGTCATCAAGCCAAACGCCAGCTCTGCCAGCTGGGGCATTTCCGATGCGTTCGACTGGAACGGCGTGACCAATGCCATTGCCGACATCCACGGCCAGGGCCACGATGCCATCGTCGAGCCCTATCTGGATGGCTACGACGTGCAGTGCGCCTTCATCACTATCGACAATACCCCCGTCGCCCTGCCGATGCTATGGTACGAGCGCGAGAACACGCAGAAGCTGTGGACCTATTACGAGAAGCGCGACCTGGTGCCGAACACCGAAAAGGCAGCTCTCAAGCGCTTCGACCATGCCGAACTGGCACCGAAGATCGAGGAAATGGCGAAGAAGGTCGCGCGCGAATTCGTGCCCTTCGACTATGGCCGCATCGAATTCCGCGTGGACCTGAAGACCGGCGACATCAACTTCATCGAGATCAACCTGAACTGCAACCTGTGGAGCGAGAAGGTGATGGCGAAGGCCGCCGCGCAAGCCGGTTTCAGCCATGCAGACCTTATGGAAACGCTGCTGGCCGAGTGCTGGCGCCGGAACGCGCTGATTTCCTAGGGTTCGACCCGCTCGCCCTTCCAGTCGAACACGTTACCGCTGTCTGCGGGCGAGAGCTGCGCGAGTACGCCCAGCAGGTTCGCCGCGCTTTCGTCGGGCGTGGTCAGCTGACCTTCAGGAAGATTACTCTGGAACGGCTCTGACAGCCGGGTGTCCACCGTGCCGGGATGCAGGCCGACAGCAATCGCCTGCTTGTGCGTGCGCCCCAGTTCAATGGCGAAGTTGCGGATCAGCATGTTCAGCGCCGCCTTGCTGGCACGGTAGCCGTGCCAGCCACCGATGCGGTTGTCGCCGATGGAACCGACCCGCGCCGAGATCGCGGCGAAGGTGGCAGGGGCATTGCGCGGGAACAGCGGCAATACGTGCTTGGCCACCAGCGCCGGGCCCACGGTGTTCAGGTGCAGCACACGCGCCATGGCGCCTGCATCGATGTGCCTGAAACTGCGTTCTGGCCCGGTGCCGTCTTCCATCGTCAGCACGCCGGTGGCCACGATCACCAGATCAGGCGGATTGTCGCTCCACGATTGCGCTGCGCTGGCGATAGTCGCCTCGTCATCCAGATCGAAAGCGAAGGGCGAGACACCGGGCAAGGCAGGCCCCTGCCCCTTTCGCGATCCGGCGAGAACTTCGGCGCCCTGCCCAGCCAGCGCCTTCACCAGGGCCGCACCGATACCGCCGCTGCTGCCGAATATTGCTGCACGTTGCCAGGCCATGCCGCTCCTTTCCTACGTTCAAGGTGCCCAGCTAGGTATTGCGCATGGCTTGCGAAACACCCTCTCTGGGCCGTATTTCGGCTGCACCGCAGCTCGTGTAAGGAGAGCCCAATCTTTTTGCCTCAGGACACTGTTCCAGGTGTTCCACATTAGCCGCGGCAGGGGCGTAAATCCGGGCAGAATTGCCAAGGCTTCGCTTGCCCTCGCCCGCTGTTTGGCTAGATAGGCGTGCAAACGCGATAGGGACGATCATTCATGGCTACCTTCACCCTTCCCAAGAACAGCAAGATCCGCTCGGACGGACAGGTTCACAAGGCAACCACCAGCGGCACCATCCGCAAGTTCCGCATCTATCGCTACGATCCCGACACTGGCGAGAACCCGCGCTATGACACCTTCGAGGTCGATCTGGACGAATGCGGCCCGATGGTTCTGGATGCGCTGTTCAAGATCAAGAACGAGATCGACCCGACGCTGACCTTCCGCCGGTCCTGCCGCGAAGGGATCTGCGGGTCCTGCGCGATGAACATGAACGGCAAGAACGGCCTCGCCTGCACCACCGCGATCGAGGACGTGAAGGGCGATATCCGCATCACCCCGCTGCCGCACATGGAAGTGGTGAAGGACCTGGTGCCCGATTTCACCCATTTCTATGCCCAGTACGCCAGCATCCGTCCGTGGCTGCAGACCGTCTCCACCACGCCTTCGGGCAAGGAACGCCTGCAATCGCCCGAACAGCGCGAAAAGCTGGATGGCCTGTACGAATGCATCCTGTGCGCCTGCTGCTCCACATCCTGCCCCAGCTACTGGTGGAATTCGGACAAGTTCCTTGGCCCGGCCATCCTGCTGCAGGCCTATCGCTGGCTGGCTGACAGTCGCGACGAAATGACGGGTGAGCGCCTCGACGAGCTGGAAGACCCCTTCCGCCTCTATCGCTGCCACACGATCATGAACTGCGCGAACGTGTGCCCCAAGGGTCTTTCGCCTGCCAAGGCGATTGCCGAGATCAAGAAGATGCAGGTCGAAAGGCACGTCTAGGGATGGGTATAGGTGCTGGCGAAACGGTGGAAGGCGGCTGCCTGTGCGGCGCCATACGCTACACGGTCACGGGGCCTGAACTGTTCACCTCGCAGTGCTGCTGCAAGGACTGCCAGAAGGCGACAGGCACCGGCCATACCACCATCGTGGGCCTTCGCCGCGACCAGCTGGCATTACGCGGAGTGCCCAAGACCTACACCAATGGGGGTGATTCGGGCGGCAGCGTGACGCGGCATTTCTGCGGAAATTGCGGCGGGCGACTCTACACCACCGGAGACATGCCGGGCGATGAGATGGTGATCCTGCAGGCAGGCTCGCTCGACGATCCCAACGTGGTCTCTCCCGAAAGCGTGATCTACGTAAAGGATGCGCCGCACTGGGACCGCTTCGACCCCGACCTGCCGCAGTTCGAGGCGATGCAGCCACGCGAGCGATGAGCGGAGTCCTTACCCGCTACGAACGCCTGATAGCAGGCGGGGAACTGCGGCCAGATCCAGACCAGCGTCGCGCGGCGGAACGGCTCGATGCCCTGCAGAAGGAACTGCAGGCAGAACAATCCGGCGGCCTGCTGGGGCAACTGTTCGCGCGCAGGAAGGTACGGCCACAGGGCGTATACATGTTCGGCGGCGTGGGACGCGGAAAGTCGATGCTGATGGACCTGTTCCACGCTTCGCTCGACATTCCTGAAAAGCGCCGCGTGCACTTCCATGCCTTCATGCAGGAAGTCCACGCCGCCCTGCGCGAGGCGAGGAAGAGCGAGAGCGGGGATCCCATCCCGCCGGTGGCAGAGAAGCTGGCGAAGAACCTGAAAGTGCTCGCCTTCGATGAGATGGTGGTGAACAACTCCGCTGATGCCATGATCATGAGCCGGCTGTTCACCCAGCTGATCTGCGGGCGCAATGTCACCATTGTCACCACCAGCAACCGTCATCCGGCAGAGCTCTACAAGGACGGCCTCAATCGCGAACATTTCCTGCCCTTCATCGACCTGATCCAGGAAGAGCTGGACGTGATCGAACTCGACGGGCCGACCGATTACCGCCTCGAACGCATCGGCGGCTTGCAGACCTGGCATGCGCCCATCGGCGAGGAAGCGACGGCCAGGGTGCGCGAGGCCTTCTTCCGCCTGACCGACTATCCGCCTGAGGATGCCGAGCACGTGCCCACGGCAGAGCTGGACGTGGGCGGCGGTCGCACACTGCATGTGCCCAAGAGCCTGAAGGGCGTGGCGGTGTTCAGCTTCAAGCGCCTGTGCAGGGAAGCGCGCGGCGCGCCCGATTACCTCGCCATCGCACAGGCCTATCACACCGTCTTCATCGTCGGCATCCCGCAGATGGACAAGGACATGCGCAACGAGGCGAGTCGCTTCGTCACGCTGATCGATGCGCTGTACGAAAATCGCGTGAAGCTGTTCGCCACTGCCGCAGCAGAGCCGGAAGATCTCTATCCGGCGGGCGATGGTGCCTTCGAATTCCAGCGCACCGTCAGCCGCCTGAAGGAAATGCAGAGCGACGAATACATGGCGCTTGGCCACGGTCTGGCAGGCTAGGTGATGCCCAGTCGCGCCAGCGAGCGGTCGAGCATCACCAGTTGCCACAACAACCGCGAATGGTCGGCCCGGCCGGCAATGTGGTCCTCGGCGATCTGCGACAGGCGGGCGTTGTCGAACCACCCGGTCCGCGCCAGCATTGCGCTCTTGGCAATGCCGCGCGCCTTGCCCGCCAGCGGGCCGCGCAGCCACTCGGCAATCGGGGTGACGAAACCCTGCTTGGGCCGGTAGAGGATGTCGTCCGGCAGGTAGCGTTCCATCGCCTTCTTCAACAGCCACTTCCCCTGCCGCCCCTTCACCCTAAGGCCATCCGGCAGGCCGGCAGCAAACTCGACCAGGCGGTGATCGAGCAGCGGCTCGCGCGCCTCCAGGCTGGTGGCCATGCTGGTGCGGTCTACCTTGGTCAGGATGTCGCCCGGCAGCCAGAACTTGAGATCGGCATACTGCGCCTGGTCCAGCCCGGTGCGAACCGGAGCCTGCGCCATCAGGTCGAGCAGCGGGTCTTCGGCGCGGTAGCTGCCGAGCTTGCCTGCAAGGTCGGGAGAGTAAAGCCCAAAGCGGTCCTCAGGCGCGACCACCGACAGCGCACGAGCATAGCCGCGCTCGCCCGAACCGGCGAGCGAGAGCAGCGTGGTCTTCGCGCGCAAGGGGCGCGGCGCCCAGTCGGCCTTGGGATAGACGCGGCCCAGCGGACCGAGCACGTTCTTGCGTACCACCTCCGGCAGCAAGCCGCGCAGGCGCTCCTCATGCGCGTGGAAAACTTGCCGCCGATAGCCCGCAAAGGCCTCGTCCGCGCCATCGCCGGAAAGCGCCACGGTCACGTTCTCGCGCGCCAGCTGGCACACGCGCCATGTCGGCAAGGCAGAGGCGTCGGCAAAGGGTTCGTCGAACATGCCGGCAATGGTATCGATGGCATCGAACTGGTCGGCGCTGACGGTGCGGGCGTTGTGATCGGTGCCGAACAGCCGCGCCACCGTTTCGGCGTAGCTGGTCTCGTCCGCGCTGGCGACGTCGAAGCCGATGGAGCAGGTCTTCACCGGCTGGCGGCTGGCCTCCGCCATAAAGGCCACCACGCTGGAACTGTCGACCCCGCCGGAAAGGAAAGCCCCCAGCGGCACGTCCGACACCATGCGGCTGGTTACCGCCTGCTGCAGGTGGTGCAGCAATTCTGCCTCAAGGTCCCTGGCCTTGCCCTTGTGCCGCTCGGCAAAGCTGATGTCCCAGTACTGCTGCGGCTGCGGCAGAGGGCTGTCGTGCTGAAGCAGCAGGGTGTGCCCGGCAGGCAGCTTGCGCACGCCTTTCAGGATGGAGCGATGATCGGGCACGTAGCCCCAGGCCATGAAGTCCTCCACCGCCATGGGATCGACATCGCGGCGCATCAGCGGGTGGGCAAGCAGGCCCTTCAGTTCGGAAGCGAAGGCAACCGAGCCATCGGACAGCTGCACATAGAACAACGGCTTCACCCCGAACCGGTCGCGCGCCAGGAACAGCTCGCGCCGCTTGCAGTCGTAGATGGCGAAGGCGAACATCCCGTGCAGGTGCTTCACGCAGTCGGCACCCCACTGTTCGTAGGCGGCGAGAATGACTTCGGTATCGCCTTCGGTGTGAAAGCTGAGGCCGCGCGCTTCCAGCTGCTTGCGCAGTTCGCGGAAGTTGTAGATCTCGCCGTTGAAACTGATGACCAGGCGCTCGTTGGCGGTCTGCATCGGCTGCGGCGACCCGGCAACGTCGATGATCGACAGGCGGCGGTGGCCCAGCCCCACACCGGGCGCGGTCCACACGCCCGACCCGTCCGGCCCGCGGTGCGTCAGCACGTCGGTCATCCGCTCGACCCGCGCGGGATCTACCGGCTTGATCGTACCGCAATGAAAAAGGCCCGCGATCCCGCACATAGGGGCGGACTAGTCGAGCCGCGCGACAGCGTCCATCCACTCCGGCAGCGGAGCGGTGGATTGCAGGAATTGGGCGATAACCGCCTTGCCATCCTGGGTGGGCGTATCCTCGGCAGAGAGGATCAGCATGATCGTGGGGTTCGGACTCGCCAGCAACCTGTCCCGCATGTTGGAAAGCTTCAGGCGCATCCGGCTGCTGCCTGTCCAGTCGCCATGGCGGAACCAGGTGTAGGCCACGCGCTGCTGGCTGCCGAGCGCCTGCAATCGTGCACCCGTCGTGCCTTCGGGCGCAGCCGTGTCTCCAAGCCAGCGCCATTCGGTCTCCAACGGCAGCGCGCCTTCGCCATAGGCCCCGGCCTCGCGCCCGTCCTCCTGCGCGGCGTAGATGGCGTAGACCACGTCCACCACCCGGCCCTGCCTATCCCGATAACTGGCGACCAGGCGGCGATCCGCCCCGCCCACGCGCGGCTGCCAGGGATAGGTCTGGTCAAGCGCAGTGCGCGTCCAGCCTTCCACCTGCGGCAAGGCAATTGCGTCTGACAACTGCGCCTCGACGCTGCGCGCGTGGGAAGACCATGCCACCATGGCAAGCGCAATCCCGGCCAGCGCGGCCAGCACGCTCCAGCCATTGGCGTTCCAGCGCTCGAGCCGGTTTGGCCACCTGGCAGCGGCGATCTGCCCGGCATCGATAAAGGGATCGTCCACGCGGCGGTCGAAGAACCTCCAGCCCATGGCCAACAACGCAGCCATGACCAGCGCGAAGAATATCCACCCGTAGAAGATGTGATCGAAACCGGCGGCAAAGGCGATGCCCTGCGACTGGGCGATATAGATCGTGCCCCATGCGCGCACGCCATTGGCGAGGATCGGCAGGATGACTGCGACCGCCATGAACACCGCCCGCCGTGTCCACGAAGCAAAGCAGACATGCGACACCAGCGTGCCGAGCGCCACCATAGCGACGAGGAACTTCACTCCCGAACAGGCTTCGGCAACTTCGAACAGCCCGGCGGGCGTATCGATGAACACACCTTCTATCAGAGCGGGAATGCCGCTCGCGTGGGTAAGCGCGATGGTGATGTGCGCGGTGATCATCTGCAACGCGGGCACCAGTTCCTCACCCAGCGGCACCAGGAACAGGCCGAATGCCAGCGGGAACAGCAGCGCCCACGCCACGCGCGGTCCCAGCAGTGTGATGACTGCGGCCTGCATCGCCATGACTGCGCCCAGATGGCTGGCCGTGGCCGTGCCCGATATGTCACCCAGCAACCACCCGAACAGCGCAGCCGCCACCAGCAGCAGGCCGGGCCACCATGCCTGCGGGGTCAGCTTCGCCAGCTGCGGCGCGCGTTGCCACACCAGCCAACCAAGAATGAAGGGAACCAGCAGGATGTGGTTGTAGGTGGAGGTATCCCACCAGTGCGCGGCCATCGCCGCCCAGTCGGCCGCGAACAGCGCGAACAGCGCTGCCCACGCCAGCGCAAGGCGCAGCAGCGGCTGGCGCCATGCGGGCACGATGCTTTCTGCCACCACCGCGCGGCGCGGAGAAATCGCGTCAAGCGGCATCGCGCTGCGTCCCCTCTTGCATGGCCAGCAGGTGCGGAAGGTCGGCGAGCATGGCCGGCCAGCTCATGGTCTCGAGCACGAACCGGCGCGCTTGCCGGCCCAGCGCGCGGGCCGTTTCCGGCTCCTCGCTCAGCCGCAGCAGCCAGGCGACGAAGGCCGCGTCATCGTCGGCAATCACGAACTGCGCACCGTCGTCTGCCTCGATCCCGGTGGCGGCATCGGGTGACACCACCACGGGACGCGCCATCGCCATGGCTTCGAGCACCTTGTTCTGCACACCGCGCGCAATCGTCAGCGGCGCGACGACGGCATAGGCACCTGCCAGCCACGGACGGGTGTCTGGAACTTCGCCAACCACATGGGTTCCGTTGACCCCATCCAGCGCCAGCACTTCACGCGAGGGCGCGCGGCCGACCACATGGAACTTCGCTCGCGGCAGGAACCTGCGCACTTCAGGCATGATCTGCTGCGCCATGCGCGTTGCCGCCTCGACATTGGGCGCGTAGTCCATCTGGCCGGTGAAGACGTAGTGCGGGCCGCCTGCCCCAAGCGACGATTCGGGCTGCACTGCGACCGGATCGAACAGCGCCCAATCGATGCCGTTGCGAAGCGCGCGGATATCGTGGCTGCCGGAAGTGCGGCTGCGCAGGAGGGCGGCCTCGGCCTCACTTACCAGCAAGGTGGCGTCGGCGCGGGCGACGAGATCAGCCTCGACAGCCTTCAACAGGCGTCCCTCGCGACTGTCGATCCAGCTGCGCGGACCGCTGCCGGCCTTGCCGTAAGCTTCGAACTTGGCGGAATCGACATCGACCAGGTCGACGATCAGGCGACCGCGCCATTCCCGCGGTACATATTGTCCCATCTGGCCGGAAAAGACGTAGATCGCCGCAATATCGCGCTCGTGCAGCGTCCATTCCACCCAGCGCGCCAGCTCGGCGGAGCGGAAGGCCGAGAAGCTGACCGGTTCGCCGCGCAGCAACGCCTTGGCACCTGCCACAGGCAGCAGCTTCGAACGGCGCGGCATGCACCAGCTCGTCGCGACATCGTTCAGAAGGCCAGCGTTCGCGAGATCACCATCCGTCTCGGCAAGGCAACCGACATGCACAGGTGCAAGCTTGGCCAGCGCCTTCAGGACGTGGTGCGAACGAATCTTGTCGCCGCGATCGGGCGGGAACGGCAGGCGGTGTGCAAGGAAGAGGATATCGCCACTCACGCAAGCCCCCTAGCCCAGGCCGCGCGAAATCATCGGACCCAGCAGGTTGGCGACGGGAAGCGGCAGCTTCCTCCACAGCGCAATGAGCGACTGGTGCCGCGCGCTGGTGGGATCGGCATCGCGCACTGCGTGGCCCGGAGCTGTCCAGCTGGCGTAGGAGAGCCTGTGCGGCTCGAAGCCCCAGTTCTTCTTGAAATGGTAAGCCCCACTGCCAGTCTTGCTGCGCCCGAAATCGAAGCGATCACAGCCGCGCCGCCGGGCATGCAGCATCAGTTCGTAATACATGCGATCGTTGGCACGCAGCCGCCGCGCCTCGCACGTACCGCCGCCCCAATAGGGCATCACCGCGCCGTCGTGATACAGCGACAACACACTGGCGACCGGCTGGCCCTTGCTCCACACTGTCAGCACGTCGGCATCAAGCCGGTCGAGCACGGCATCGAACAGGCTTTTGGGAAAAACCGGAGTGCCAAGGTTGCGCACGCTTTCGGCATAGACGCGATAATGCGCGGCGCGCTCGATCGAGGCGCTGCCGGTAGTCACTTCCAGCTCGTTCTTCAGTCCCTTGCGAATCTCGGCGCGCTGCTTGCGCGGGATAGCGGTCAACTGCGCCTCGGCATTCTTGGCTAGCGGGGCGACGAAGCCGCTATGGCTATCCTGCCGCACGGCCCAGCCCTCGCCCGCACAGCCGCCACGCAGTTCAACCGTGGGGCACGACAGGCGCTGGGCATAGACCTGCACCGCTTCGCCCAGCATGTGTGCCGTTGACTCATCCTCGGCCAGCACCCCACCCTCTACGGCAAAGCCGGAAGAGGCGAGCATGCGCCCGAAGATCGGCGAATGGACCTCGGTCAGCGGCAACCATCCTGTCAGGCAACCGCCTTTTTCGGCCACAAGGCCCCGCGCGCGCTGGCCGGTGCCCTCTTCCACCGCCAGCAACCATGCGGGGCGATGGAATACAGAACCGCCGTGCTCCGCGACAAAGCCTTCAATCCGCGCTGCCTCGTCGGGCTGGCGCAGGTCCACAGCCTGCACGTTTTCACGAGACAGGGCGAACGGCGCGTTCATCCCTGCACCGCCTTTTCCAGCCGCAAACGCAGGTTCTCGCGCTTGGCGACGGTGTCCATCCGACCCCAGTGGAACTCGCGCACCAGCTGTTCCAGCTTGCCCGCCATGCGGTCGAGATTGGTGTAGTGGCGCAGGCGCGAGCGCAGCGGCGCACCCGCAACGCGCGGCTGGCCGGGATCGATCTCCCAGGGGTGGAAATAAAATACCGCAGGGCGACAATCGTTGCGGTTCACCTGCCGTATGGCCCAGCGGCTGAAGGCATAGGGCAGCACGCGGAAGAATCCGCCGCCCCCGGCCGCCAGGCGCTTGCCGCGGAACGTGGCGGTTGTCACCGGTAGCTCGACAAAATTGCTGCCCGCAACAGGCTTGAAAGCAAAGCGCGGCGCCTCAGCCCAGCCATAATGGTCATGCGCAATCGGCGCGACGCTGGAGGAATAGGCGTAGCCTGCTTCCGCCAGCACCTCGTGCGCCCAGGGCGTACGCGCATCGATGGAGAAGCTGGGCGCGCGATAGCCCACCACGCGCGTGCCGCTGGCATCTTCCAGCACCTTGCGCGTGCGGGCGATATCGGTGGCGAAGCTGGCCGGATCCATGCGGAACACGCGCTGGTGATCCCAGCCATGGCTGGCAATCTCGTGGCCGCGATCGGCAATGTCGCGCAGCAGGCCGCCATGGCGCTGTGCCACCCAGCCCAGCGTGAAGAATGTGCCCTTGGCCTGCACTGCATCGAACAGGTCGAGGATCTGGCGGACATTTCGATCGATCCGATCGTCCAGCGCCCCCCACTGGTCACGTTCGATCACATCCTCGAACGCGCCCACCTGGAACCAGTCCTCAACATCGACCGACAGGCCGTTGACGATCGGGTCTGCCCTCGATGGCCGGTGAGCGAAATTCAGCGCATTCACAGGATGTCAGCTCCTTGCCCGTTTCCGCCAGGACGCAGTCCCTCAGGCGGCCTTGCTCGAATCCATCTCGCTTTCGATCCAGTCGATCAGCATGTTCACGGTCTGGCGGATTGTGCGTTCCTGCTCGAAACAACGGGCTTCGACACGGGCTAGCTGTTCGCGCAGCGTTTCGATCTCGGGATTCACCGCTTCGGCGATGGCGGCATCGCGCTGCTCGGCCATTTCCACGATGGCCTGCTGCAATTCGGCGATCTGCGCATCGCGCTCTGCCAGGTATTCCTCGAGCATTTCCTTGTCGACGCGCGGCGTGGTGGGCATTGCCTTCACCGGCTCGTAGCTCTTTTCGGGCTCGGGCATCGGTGCCGGCGCGGCTGCGGGGAAGGCGCGCTCGGCAGCCATTTCGCTGAGGACATTCTGCAACATCGCCGCATCTATGCGGTTGCGCTCTTCCACGGCACCCAGCAGCAGCAGACGGTTGGCAATCTGGTTGATCCGGCGCGGAATCCCGCCGCTGGCTTCGTACAGTTCGGCGAACACGCGCTGGTCAAACGCCGGATTGCCATCCCAGCCCACGATCTTCAGGCGGTGGATGATGTAAGGTTCGATCTCGCCCTTCTGCATCGGCTCCAGGTGGTGCGCGGCGATCACGCGCTGGCGCAGCTGCTCCAGCCCCGGATCGCTCTGCAGCGTGGAGCGGAATTCCGGCTGGCCCAGCAGCAGCGTCTGCAGCAGCGGGTGGTTGCCCAGCTGGAAGTTGGACAGCATCCGCAGTTCCTCGAGGGCGGAAACCGTGAGGTTCTGCGATTCATCCATCACCAGCAGGCAACGCCGCCCTTCACGCGCTTCCTCGTGCAGGAAGCTCTCGATTTCGGTCAGCGCGGTGGCCTTGTCGTGTCCCTCGATGTCGAGGCCGAAGCTACGCGCGACGACGTGGACGATTTCCTCGCCGTCCAGCTTGCTGGTGACGACCTGCGCCACGGTGACCTGCGCCGGATCGAGGCTCTCCATCATGTGCGCGACAAGCGTCGACTTGCCCGAGCCGACTTCGCCGGTGATGACGATGAAGCCCTCACCCTGAGCCAGGCCGTAGCCGAGGTAGGACAGCGCCTTGCGATGCGTGACCGAGCGGAAATAGAATTCCGGATCGGGCGTCAGCTGGAAAGGCTTGCCGGTAAGGCCATAGAAGTTGTCGAACATGGGTCTGGTCTCCTTGATGACCCTATCAATCAAAGGTGTAGCGCAGGCCCAGCAGGGCCGATGCGGATGAATAGTCGGGCAGGTTGTCGCGGCTGATGCCGTCTATGCCAATGGCGGCAACACCGGTCAGGCCGCGCCACAGGTCGCGGTTGTAGGCAATCGAGGCGGAATAGCCGATGCCATCGCCAAGATTGCCCGAGCCGGCATTGAACCAGCTGGCATAGGCACCTGCCGACAGGCCGGAATTGCGATCCAGCTGCTGCGCCAGATTGGCAGCGACGTAATAGCTTTCGTCGATCACCCCATCGACATCGGCCAGCACGGTATTCTCGCCGCCGATGAAACTGCGGCGATCGTACCCCGCGCCAAGGCCAAACGAGGTGCGCCCGCTGGAAACGGAATAGCTGGCGGCGATGCCGCGATTGCGGAATACCGAGGAGCGCAACGAATTGAGCTGCGCCAGCGTGCAATTGTTGCCTTCCACGCCGATCACGCAGCCGCCAAGATCGCCCGAAATCGGGTTACGCGCGGCGGTGAATTCGGTACCCAGCAGGTCCAGCGCGCCGGTCAGCTGGCCGCCAAAGCCGGTGATATTGTCATAGACCGCGATATTCAGACCTGAGCGGGAATTGGGCGAATAAGACAGGTTGCCGTAATAGGTGGTAGAGCCATAGCGGCGGCCCACATGCGCCTCCAGCGAAGTGCGCCGGCTGGGCCGCCACATCACTCCGACGTCCCAGATCAGCCCGTCGGTTTCGTAGACGATCTGGCGCGGCTGGCTTTCGTCGGTCACCAGGCGGCCATCGGGGCCGATCACCGGGTCACCATTGCCATCCAGCAGCGCATCGCGGCTGGAAATCTCGACGTCTTCATAGCCGACGCCGCCCACGAGGGCGACGTTGGGCGACAACGGCACGGTCACGTCGCCGCGCAGGTATTTGTCGTCGATCCGCTGGTCGAGGTTGGAGATATCCTGGCGGTTCCACCCTACCCCCACGCCCACTCCGATCGGCGCGAGAGTGCGCGGGGCAACGCCAAAGCGAACAGCGGCGTTGTGAGTTATGGAATCATCGAAGATGTCGACGGGGTCTTCGCCCGGTGCTGTCACGATGGCATCGGGCGATTCCACGCGGGCATAGCCCAGGCGGTAATGCCCGCTGATTTCTACCGCTCCGGACCGCGTCTGCACCGAGGGGCCAGCGTAGACCGCATAGACCTGGCTGGTCGCATCCTCGTTGCCGCCAATCTGGCCGATTGAACTGAAGCCGCTGCCATCGACGCTGGTGCGCGAGGCAAGCCCGCCAGCCTCCAGCGTGATGCCGCGACGATAGAGTCCGAGTGACGCGCGGGCGATACCCGAAAGCGTGTCGCTGTCGACAGCATTGCCATAGCCAATGTCTCGCTCGTACCGCAGCGAGGCCGATGCCGCGCTGTTGCGACCCGTGACGGTGGCATCCACGCCCACGGCCAGCTGGGTATAGGTGAGCACGTCATTGCCCGGCTCCAGCTGCGCGGTAACGACTTGCGAAGCCTCGATATAGGGAGCGATATTGGCTCCGTGCGTGCGTTCCTGGCGGTCGCTATCGTTAGCACCCTGCATGGCCGAAGCAGCAGCGCCCTGTTCCTGCGCCTGCGCCTGCGCGCACTGCGCCAGCGTTACCAGCGCCAGGGCAAAGCCCAGTTTGAATGTGGAGTGATTACGCATGGTCATCATGCCTCCTCCTCATAATAGGCGCCGAAGCGGCGCCCGCTGGGGCTGAAATGCGCGGCGTTGAGCAGCAGCTTGAGATCGGGACAGGCCGAAAGCAGCATCAGCGCGTCTTCCAGCGCGTTCTGTCCGGTGCGATCGGCGCGGGCGACGACGATCGCCTGGCCAACGTGCTTGGCCAGTTCCGCTGCCGGAGAGGCTGCCAGCACCGGCGGGCTGTCGAAGATGACGATGCGCTTGGGCGAGCCGCGCGTCAGCCGGTCGAGTACCTCGGCGGTGCGATGGCTGGCGAGATATTCGCTGTCAGACGTCGTGTGGTTGCCTGCGGGCAGCACGTGCAACCCGGCAATGTCGGTGGACAGCACGCAGTCTTCTACCTTCAGGTCTTCGCGCGCCAGCACGTCCATGAAGCCCGGACCCTTGGGCAGGCCTAGCATCTTGAGGACCGAAGGCTTGGCGAAATCGGCATCCACCAGCAGCACTTCGCTGTCCTTTTCCGCCGCCATCGCCAGCGCCAGGTTGACCGCGCAGTAGCTCTTGCCCTCGTCCGGATGCGGTGAACACACCAGCACGCGCTGCGCCAGTGCGCCGGAGCCGGCGGCTTGCGCCTTGCGTACCGATTGCAGCACCTGCCGCTTCACGATGCGAAATTCCTCCAACAGAGCGGTCACTTGACCTTCCGGCTGGATCAGGCCGTGACGCGTCAGGCAATCGCGATCGATGGGATGCACGGTGTCGCTGAATTCGACATTCTCATAGACCGGCTCTGATACAGGCGCAGACGCAGCAGCAGGTTGCGCGCCAGCTTCCGCGGCCGACACCGGCGCCGCTGCCGCATCGGCAACCGGCGTTTTCGGTGTCGCCCGCCGGGGACGACGGTTGACCGGCTTCTTCAGCTCCCTGGGAACCCCGGCGGGCTTGAATCCGCCAAGGCCGAACATGCTTTCGGCACGTTCCAGCAGCGTCTTGGGCGGCTCGGGCGGATTGCTCTGGTCAGTCATCGCTTGTCTCTCACGCCACCATGCCGCGCTGGACGAATTCCACGCCCAGCAGCACCACGAACAACACGCCCAGGCCACCGGCCCCGGCTGCGAAATACTTGAGGCGCCTGGCGCGCAGTTCGCGCCCCGCCTCGGTGAATGTGTGCGAAATCGTGCCGATCACCGGCAGGCCGAAACTGCGTTCCAGCTGGCCCGCCGTGGCAAAGGTGGAGCCGAGCTTGCTCAACGCATAGGCAAGGCCCCCGCCGGCCCCGAGACCCACGATCAACACGCCGAACAAAAGCAGCGGACGGTTTGGCGCGGCAGGCGTGCGCGGGGTGCTGGGCGGATCGACGACTTCGAACTGCACCGCGCTACGCTCGCTTTCAACCTGCCCACGCAGGCGCAGTTCCTCACGGTCCTGCAGCAGCTGGTCATACTGTTCGCGCAGCACGTCGTAATCGCGGCTGATGCGCTGGGCTTCTGCGGCAGCGCCGGGTTCGCGCGCCTGGCTGGCTGTGATCGAGGCGATCTCGGCACGCAGTGCGGCGGCCCGTGACTGCAACGACTGCACGTTGGCCATGCGCTCCACGCGCATCGATTGCAGGGTGGCATAGGCCGGGTTGGTCGTCCCACCCGCCGGGCCTGCGGCTTGGGCCTGCTCGCGCAAGTTGGCGACCTGCCGCCGCGCAGCGACCATGTCGGGGTGTTCGCTCGTCAGCCCGCGCGCTTCCAGCGCGGCAAGGTTCGCTTCCGCCTGCGCCAGCGACGCCTGCGGACCGCCGGCGCCCGGTGTGACGATGAAGCGCGGCGTGTTGGAAATTTGTCCATCCAGAGCGGCCAGCGCGCTTTGCGAAGCGGCCAGGTCCGATTCCACCGCGCGCAGTTCGCTGCGGGTGGCGGCCAGCTGGTTGGCAATCGCCTGCGCCCCGCCGATCAGGTCGGGATTGGCGGCCTCGAAGGCCAGGCGGCGTTCCTCGGCTGCTTGCAGTTCTGCTTCACGCTGGGCCAGCTGCTGGTTAAGGAACTCGATCGAATCCCGCATCTCGCCTCGCGCACCGCCGAGGTTCTCCTCGCGGAAGATATCGATCATGCGCTGGGCGATTACCTGCGCCAGTTCGGCATTCTCGCTATCTGACAGATCGCTCCGTCCGCTCGAAGCGGTGATTTCGAAGATGTTGTCGCCTTCACTGACCACTTCGATATCCTTGGTCAGCCTTTCGATCGCGGCTTCCATCTCGGTCGGCGTGGTCACGCTGTCGCCGATGCGGGTGGAGCGCACTACGGTTTCGAGGTTGACCGAACTGATCAGCGTCTGGCGAATGCGGTCGATGTCGCGCGCACGGCTTGCCGCGCCGATGCCGATCTGTTCGGCCAGCACGTCATCCAGCTGCACGAAGATGCGCGTCTCGCTTTCGTAGCTGTTGGGAATCAGCGCGACGACCAGCCAGCCAAGCAGGCAGGTCGCCCAGGCGGTGGCCAGCGCCAGCCAGCGGCGATTCCAGATCGCCCAGATGCCAGCGCGCAGTTCTTCGAGAAGCTGGTTCAAAGCGCCATACCTTCCTTAGAACATGCTCTCGGGGATGATGATCACGTCGCCCGGCGACAGCATCACGTTGGCGTCGCTGTCGCCGCGGCGCAGCAGGTCGGACAGGCGCAGCGAGTATTCGCGCTGCTCGCCCGACTGGCGATCGAAACGGATCAGCGTGGCGCGGTTGCCGGCGGCATATTCGGACAGGCCGCCGACCGAGATCATCGCGTCGAGCAAGGTCATGTTGGCACGATAGGGGATCGAGGCCGGCTGTTCGGTCGCACCAACGATCCGTACCTGCTGACTGAAGGTGCCGGCGAATTCGTTGACGATCACCGTCACCAGCGGTTCTTCGATATACTGCGACAACTGCAGGCGAATGTCTTCGGCCAGCATGGTTGGCGTCTTGCCCACTGCGGGCATGTCGGCCACCAGCGGCGTGGTGATGCGGCCATCGGGGCGCACCTGCACCTCGGCGCCCAGTTCGTCGTTACGCCACACATGGATGGTCAACTTGTCGAGCGGGCCAATGACATATTCCTCGCCCGGCCCTTCCTGCATGGCGACGAAGCGCGCAGGCTCCAGCTGCGGCCCCGCGGAACCCGCGCCGCAGCCGGACAGACCGATGGCAAGGCTCGCCGAGGCGAGGAGGAGACTGACGGGCTTCTTCGTGCACATCGATTGCGTCCTTCGCGAATGTCAGGCGGGTGCCTGAAACGGCCCTGTCAGGCCGCACAGGCAACTTGCCCCTTGGATCCGGTCAGGGGTTCTCGCGAAAAAGGGTGAACATTGCGTTAGCCTTCATGCCCTAAACCGCTGTGGAAGCGGGTTTTGTGAAGGCCTGTCCTACTTCGGGACGGATTTTGACGGTGGTTTCAGACGAGCATTTCCAGCGCCGGTCCCTGCCCCAGGAATGTCGCCGGACTGGCGCTGGCCCCATAGGCCCCGGCACAGAAGACCGCGACAAGGTCACCCACTTCGGCGCGCGGCAGGTGGGCGGTATCGGCGAGCCGATCCAGCGGCGTGCACAGGCAGCCGACCACGCTGACCACTTCCTCTGGCTGAGCATCGAAGCGCGTGGCTACGGCGACGGGATAGTTGCGCCGCACCACGGTGCCAAAGTTGCCCGAGGCGGCGAGCTGATGATGCAGGCCGCCATCGGTGACGAGATAGGTGGTACCGTGGCTCACCTTCCGGTCGACCACACGCGTCAAGTAAACTCCTGATTCACCGACCAGATAACGCCCCAGTTCGATGGCGAAATCGGTGTCTGCAAGGACATCGGGCAGGCTGGCAAAGCGTTGTTCCAGCGCCGCGCCAATGGCGACAATGTCAAGCGGCGCGTCCTTGTCGAAGTAGGGAATCCCGAAGCCGCCACCCATGTTGAGATGCGGCACGTCGACGCCTGCCTCGCTGGCCAGTTCCGCCGCGAGATCCAGCACATGCCCCTGGGCCTCGATCAGGGCCTCGGCATCCAGCGCCTGGCTGCCCGAATAGATGTGGAAGCCGCGCCAGTTGGCACCGGCATCGACAAGCCTGCGCGCCAGCGCCGGGACGCGGTCCGCATCCACCCCAAAAGGCTTGGCACCGCCGCCCATCTTCATGCCCGAACCGCGCAATTCGAACGTGGGATTCACCCGGATGGCCAGACGCGGGGTGACGCCCAGTTCCTTGCCGATCTGGAGCGCGCGCTCGGCCTCATTCTCGGATTCAAGGTTCAGGGTGACGCCTGCACGGATCGCCGCCAGCAGTTCGCGGTCGCGCTTGCCCGGCCCGGCAAAACTGATCTCGCGCGGCAGGTATCCCGCCTCGCGCGCTTGCTCCAGTTCGCCGGCAGAAGCGATGTCGAGCCCATCCACCAAGTCTACCACAAATTCTAGCAAAGGGGTGTATGGGTTTGCTTTCATGGCATAATGAATATTCAGGCGATCAGGCATTGCCTTGCGCAGGGAAGCCATGCGCTGGGCGATGATGTCGCGTGAATAGACGAACAACGGGGTATCGCCCGCTTCCTTCACCAGCGCGCTGACAGTGCGTCCACCGATGGCCAGTTCGCCATCGCGGGCGGTGAATTCCGGCGGGATCGGGCCGAGCGGCTTCATGCCGCATCCCTCGCCAACAAGGCGCGGTCGATCTTGCCATTGGGGTTCAGCGGCATGGCATCGATCCAGCGGATCACGGCAGGCTGCATGAAATTGGGCAACTCGCGCTTCAACGCAGTGCGCAGGGCCTGCTCGTCACCCGATCCGCACACGACAAGGTGGATGGCATGGCCCAGGTTTTCGTCCGGCACCCCCAGCGCCACGGCTTCTTCTGCCAGTCCGGTCGCGATCACCGCCTCCTCAATCTCCTGCGGGCTGATGCGATTGCCCGCGCTCTTGATCATGGCATCATCGCGGCCGACGAAATAGAGCAATCCGTTCTCGTCCCGGCGCACATTGTCGCCCGACCATACCGCCAGGCCGCCATAATCGGACGCTGCGGGCGCGGGTTTGAAGCGTTGCGCGGTGCGCTCCGCATCCTCCCAGTAACCTTGCGCCACCAGCGGCCCGCAATGCACCAGTTCGCCTTCAGAGGCCACTTCACCCGCCTGATTGACGACAAGAATCTCGGCAAACGGAATGGCGCGGCCCATCGAGGTGGGGTGTTCGTCCACCAGAGCAGGATCGAGATAGGTAGAGCGAAAGGCCTCGGTCAGGCCGTACATCGGGAACAGCCGCGCATCCGGGAAGATCCGCCGCAAATCGCGCACGAGGTCTTCGGTCAGCGCGCCGCCGCTGTTGGTGAGACGGCGCATCGAAGCGACGGCCTCGTCCGGCCAGTCCTGCCCCACCAGCTGCACCCACAGCGGCGGCACGGCGGCAAGCGTCGTGATGGCATGACGGCTGCACGCCTTGATGACGTCACGCGGGGTCAAGTAGTCGAGCGGCACCACGCTGCCGCCGGCATACCAGGTGGAAAGCAGCTGGTTCTGCCCATAGTCGAAGCTGAGCGGCAGCACGGCCAGCGTTACATCGTCAGCCGCCATACCAAGATAATGCGCCACGCTGACCGCACCCAGCCACAGGTTCGCATGGCTGAGCATCACGCCCTTGGGCCTCCCGGTGGAGCCGCTGGTGTAGAGAATGGCACAAAGATCCGCGGTATTGGCTTGCGATGGCGGCGAAAGGGGCTCTGCTCCCTGTGCCGCCTCCAGCGCCGCCTTTTCCTCAACCTGCACGCATCCCGCTGGCACGTCGCCCGCCTCCAGCGAGGCAAGCCGCGCGGAATTGGCCACCAGCAGGCTGGCGCCGCAATCTGAAAGAATATGGTTGACCTGCGCGCGCTTGAGCAGCGGATTGATCGGCACATGGACCAGCCCCGCGCGCGCCGCTGCCAGCGGCATCAGGCAGGTTAGCTCCCCCTTCGCCGCCCATGTCGCCACGCGCGCGCCCTTCTCCGGCACCTGGGCTGCCAGCCAGCCTGCGAGCCGGGCGACACGGCTTCTTAAGTCCTTCCAGCTAAGCACTTCGCCGCGCAGGACCAGCGCCGCATCCGCATCCGCCCCGCGCCTGGCGAGGTGATCGAGCGGGTATGGCGTGGGATCGGGCGCAGCGGACATGCACATTCCTGAGGGTGAGCTTTTCAGTGACGGCGATCAGCTATCACGGCACGGTTAACGATCTGCAAGGCCTCGATTGGTCGGATGCAGGTCCTTTTGCACGACCGGAGTGGTTTGCCCTGCTCGAGCAGAGCGGGATCGAACCGCTGTTCGTCACCGCCAGCGAGGGTGATCAGCATGTCGCGCTGCCCCTCCACCGTAGCCATGGTGCGTTCGAGGCGCTGACCAACTGGTATGCCTTTACCTGGAGTGACTTGCGCAGCAGTTCTCTCACGGATTCTACCATGCTTGAGGCGCTGGCGCGCGACCTTGCCACGCGCACGCACCGCGTGACGCTGACCAAGCTACCCGATGAAGACGGCACCCTCGGCCGGCTTGCCAACGCCTTTCGCACGGCGGGCTGGCGGGTTATCGCCGAGCCTTGCGACACCAACCACGTGCTGCCCGTAGCCGGGCGAAGCTTCGATGAATTCCTTGCCGAGCGCCCCGGTCCCCTTCGCACCACGCTCAAGCGCAAGGCGAAGAAGGTCGATGTTTCGCTGTCCACGACTTTCGATCCTGCCGACTGGGCGGCCTACGAGGATATCTACGCCGATAGCTGGAAACCCGAAGAGGGCGATCCCGTGCTGCTACGCGCCTTTGCACAAGGCGAAAGCAAGGCAGGCCGCTTCCGCTTCGCGCTGGCCCGCCACGATGGCGCACCGATTGCGGCACAGTTCTGGACCGTGGACGGAGACACCGCCTACATCCACAAGCTGGCTCACCGCACCAGCGCCGACAAGCTCTCTCCCGGCACCACGCTGACTGCTGCCCTGTTCAAGCGGGTTATCGATACCGATGGCGTACAATGGGTTGACTTCGGCACCGGCGATGATCCCTACAAGCGCGACTGGATGGAGGCTGTCCGCACCCGCTGGCAGCTCACCTGCCTGCGTCCATTACACCCGCGAAACTGGTCCATTTTGGCAAAGCATTACCTACGCAAGCTTGTTTCCGGTGTCTCACGTGGCTAGGGCGCAGGAACTATGGCGACCAATCTTCCCGCCCCGACAGAGCAGGCCGAAGACACCGATCTCGTCCTGCGGCAGGTCCTCGCTGACGTTCTCGGCCTTTCGCCAGAACGCATTGCCGAACTCCATTCCGACTCCGGCCTGTTCGGCGACTTGCCCGAACTGGACTCGATGGCGGTTGCCGGTCTGCTCACCGAACTGGAAGATCGCCTCGATATCATCATCGAGGACGAGGATGTCGATGGCGAGATGCTGGAGACCTTTGGCGGCCTGCTGGCCTTCCTTAACGACAAGCGCTCCAACGGCTGAAGCGTCATGCTGACGGGTCTCTGGCCCTCGCCTTCCGGTTGCGAAGAATTCGTGCTCTCCTTCGATCAAGCGAGGGCGCGCCGTCTGCTGGTGATCCCGGCGCTGTTCGACGAAGGTAACAAGCTGCGCCATTTCACCGTGGAGCTGATGCGGCGACTGTATGAAGGCGGTGTCGACTGCTTCCTGCCCGACCTGCCGGGAACCAATGAAAGCCCGGCCCCTCTTGCCGAGCAGACCTTGTCGCAGTGGCGGGACCATGTGGCCGCTGCCGCCCGTCATTTCCGCACCACCCACCTGCTGGCGCTTCGCGGCGGTGCCGTGCTCGATCCCGGGATACTCCCCTCAATGCACTATGCCAGCGCAAGGCCCGCCAGCCAGCTGCGCACGCTGGCGCGGGCCCAGGCACTGGCGGCGAGGGAGGCTGGCAATCCGGTCACGCGCGAAGACCTGCTCGCCGAGGGGCAGGCCAAGGGCGTAGCACTCGCTGGCCATGCCATGGGCGCGCAGATGGTGCGCGAATTGCTGGCAGCCCAAGCACCCACCGCTGCGGCCAGCGTGGCGCAAGGCGAACTTGGCGGCGGCGGCCTGTGGCTGCGCGCCGAGCCAGCCCATGACCCGCAGCAAGCCGATCGCCTTGCCGAACTGGTGCTGGAGCGACTGGCATGACCCGTCGCCACCTCACCTTCGACTGTGCGGGCGAAGCACTGGTCGCTACGCTCGACGCTGCCGATGGCAATTCGGGCCTGCTGATCGTCAGCGGCGGCAACGAGATACGGTCGGGTGCGTTTGGCGGGCAGGCCCGGCTGGCCGCCGAAATTGCTGCACAAGGATACCCCGTTTTCCGCTTCGATCGGCGCGGTGTAGGCGATAGCTCCGGCGAGAACCGGGGTTTTCGCGAAAGCCGTGAGGATATCCTTGCCGCCATCGCCACCTTCCGCCGCGAATGCCCGCAGTTGCAGCGGGTGGCCGCATTCGGCAATTGCGATGCCGCCAGCGCGCTGATGCTGATGCAGGGCGAGCAGTGCGATGCGCTGATCCTGTCGAACCCGTGGACATTTGAAAATGAAGGCGAGGAGGACGATCTGCCGCCTGCCGCCGCCATCCGCGCGCGCTATGCCGCGAAACTGCGCAAGCCGGCCGAACTGGCGCGGCTGTTCAAGGGACAGGTCGATTTCGGCAAGCTGATGGGCGGGCTCAAGTCCATCATCGGCAAGCCCTCCTCGCCCAGTTCACTGGCGCAGGCCATGGCCAACGGCCTCGAAGCTTCCGCCAAGCCCTGCACGATCCTTATCGCCGAGAACGACGGCACCGGACAGGCTTTCGCTGCCAGCTGGCAAGGCACCAATGGTCCGTTGCTGCGCTGCAAGGGCGCGAGCCATGCCTATGTCGAACCTCATGCACAGGAATGGCTCACCCAGCGCATTGTGGAGATGCTGCGCGGCTAGCGTACAAACAGGCTGGCCAGCTCCACGTGGGTGGACCAGCGGAACTGGCCCACCGGTCGCAATTCTGCGAGGCGGTAGCCCGCCTCCTTCAACTGCACCGCATCGCGCGCCCAGCTGGAAGGATTGCAGCTGATGTAGACCACCCGCTCTACCTCGCTGCGGGCGACCTGTTCCACCTGCGTGCGCGCCCCGGCACGCGGCGGGTCAAGCAGCACGCCGTCGAAACCGGCCAGTTCCTCTGCCCGCACCGGATTGCGGAACAGATCGCGATGCGCGCAGTCGATCGGCAGGCGCGCGCGGTTGGCGGCGAGGCGCAAGGCACTGATGGCGGCGGCATCGGCCTCGGCTGCAAGAACCTGCGAAGTGCCGACAAGCGCCAGCGCAAAGGTGCCTAGTCCCGCGAACAGGTCCGCTACCTTGCTGCATCCGGCCAGCCACTGTGTCGCGGCGCCAACGAGCGCCTCTTCCCCGTGGCGCGTAGCTTGCAGGAAGGCGCCGGGCGGGAAGGCCACGGGCACGCCGCCCAGCGTTACCGTGGCAGGTTCGGGCTCCCACAAGCTTTCGGCCCCAAACCCATGGTCCAGCGTCATGCGTGCAAGGCCATTCTCGCGGCAGAAATCGAGCAAGGTTTCGGTCTGCTCCAACCCCTCGGGCGCAAAGCCGCTGATGTTGAGATCCGCGCCCTGGTCCACCAACGTCATCTCGATGCCAACGGCGTAACGGCCCTCCAATTGCGAGAGATAGGCCCGCAAGGGCTCGACCAGCGCTAACAGCCGGGGATGCAGCACGGGGCATTCGCGCATGTCGACAAGCTTGTGCGATCCGGCCTGCGTGAAGCCGATCAGCGGTCGCCCCCCGCCATTGATCGCGCGCAGGCTGGCACGGCGACGCGAACCTGGCGGCGACATCGCGGAAGCCGCGACCAGCTGCGGCTCCAGCCCGTATGATTGGGCGGCGTAAACCACCCGATTGCGTACGAAGTCGCTCAGCGATTCCTTGTCGCAGTGCTGCAACTGGCACGATCCGCATGTGCCGAAGTGGCGGCACGGCGGCACGACATGGTGCGGGCCATGCTCCAGCGTTCCGTCATCGCGCAGCAGGTCTCCCGGCGCGGCCAGCGCCACGTGCTGGCCTTCCGCCGTAACGCCATCGCCCTTGGCGGCGATGCGGATGATCTCGGTGCTGCCGCTCATGACAGGTCAGCGAAGGCGGCCGGGACATGCCCGATCAGGTCACCAGAGGAAAAGGCCGGGCCGGCATGGCGCGCGGCAGTGGCAAGCAGCCAGCACCCTTGCTCGGCTGCCTTGCGCGGACTGGCACCGCAAGCCAGCCTGCTCGCAATCAGGCCAGCCAGCACGTCACCTGTTCCAGCCGTGCTCAGCCAGCTATTGGCGCCTGGCGTCATAACCAGGCTGGAGCCCTGCGCGGCCACAAGTGTGTCCGGTCCCTTGGCCACCAGAACGCCCTCGATCGCTTCGGCCAGTTCGACGACCTGCTCGACCCGATCCAGCCCGACTGCGCCAAAGGTGTTGGCCAGCGCGTCAAGCTCTCCGGCATGGGGCGTGGCGATGATCGGCCACTCGCGGTCTTCCAGCATCGGGGGCTCAAGCAGCGTCAGCGCATCGGCATCCACCACCGTGGGCATGTCGCAGGCGAGCACCCAATCGAGCCTGGATCGTGCCGCCGCGCTACGGCCAAGGCCGGGGCCGATCAGGAAAGCATCGATGCGATGATCGCGCACCAGCTGGAACAACGAGCCATGTTCCACCACGATATCGGGCGGGACCGGAGGGACCTGATCCTCATCGTCGACAAAGATCTTCACATAGCCTGCACCCGCGTGCTGCGCCGCTCGCGCGGCAAGCACTGCGGCACCCGGCATCTGTCCGGCAATCACCGCCAGCATACCGCGCGAATACTTGTGCGCATCGACGGCAGGGGACGTCAGCGTTGGTGGGACAGAAAGGCGCGCAGCCGCATGCACCCTGGCAACGCCGATATCCACCAGCCGGCGCGCGCCCATGCGCGCCGTGGCCGGCATCAGCCAGTGGGCATATTTCCATGCCCCCAGCGCGATGGTCAGGTCGTAATGCGGCAGCCCCTCGTTCAGCATCTCGCCATTATCGCTGTCGACGCCGCTGGGCAGGTCCACGGCAATGCAGAGCTGGTGGGCATCGGTCAGGGTACGCAGGTGAGCGAGGAGAGCCTCGTCAAGCGGACGGCCAAGGCCGGTGCCGAACAGGCAATCGACAAACACGCCACCTCTGGCGCTGGTCACCGGTTCCCCGCCCCATTTGCGGCGCGCGGTCCTGGCAGCGTCAGTCTTGGGTTCCGTCGGCGCGACCACCGAAACGTCGAGCCCCCGTTCGGTCAGCACGCGCGCGATCACGTATCCGTCGCCGCCGTTGTTGCCGGGGCCGCACAGCACGCTGACGGAACGTCCCGCAGCCAGGCGCCAGACCCAGTCGGCAGCACCTGCTCCGGCGGTCTCCATCAGGCTTTCAACTGTTTCGCCGCCGTCGATCAGCAGCTGTTCGGCAGCCTGCATCTGTGCGGCGGTGAGGACCTGCTGGGGAGCTGTCAGCGTCATTCAGAAACCGGCAGGTGGTAGCGGTCCGACCCCACGCGCACTTCGACATAGCCGCCCATGTTGGTGACTTCCGCCTGGTCGGCGCCGTCGGCAGTGATGAGGCCACGCCCCGGAACGCCAAGCTGGAAGCGCCGGAAGGCCCCGTCAGGGTGACGCACGATCACGAAATCTTCGCCATCCTCTTCTGCCCGTTCCATGGTGCAATCACGGCCAAAACCACCTGCCCCGTTCAACGAGCAGTCGATCATCGCGCTGTCGTTGGCAGGCGCAGAAGCAGCCTCGCCGGCATCATTGCAGCCCGCGATCAGCGTTGCTGCGACGGTGACGAGCGCCGCCGCCCTCACTGATTTGAGCCACCCGTGATCTGGCTGACATCGCGCACCGCTCCCCTGGCCGCACTGGTGGTCATGGCGGCATAGGCCTGCAAGGCGGGCGTCACGCGGCGCTCGCGCACTTCGGCAGGCCGCCATGCAGCATCGCCCCTGGCTTCCATGGCAGCGCGGCGGCTGGCCAGTTCCTCGTCGCTGATGGCGAGATTGATCGTGCGGCCGGGGATATCGATTTCGATCACGTCGCCCGTTTCCACTAGTGCGATGGCGCCCCCCTCGCCCGCTTCGGGGCTGGCATGGCCGATCGACAGGCCCGAAGTGCCGCCAGAAAAGCGCCCGTCGGTGAGCAAGGCGCACTTGGCGCCAAGCCCTTTCGATTTCAGGTAGCTGGTGGGATAGAGCATTTCCTGCATGCCGGGCCCGCCCTTGGGCCCTTCGTAGCGGATCACCACCACTTCGCCTGCCTGCACTTCATCGCCGAGGATGCCCGAGACGGCAGCATCCTGGCTTTCGTACACGCGCGCCGGGCCGGTGAACTTCAGGATGGATTCGTCCACGCCTGCCGTCTTCACGATGCAGCCGTCTTCCGCGATATTGCCATAAAGCACGGCGAGGCCGCCATCCTGCGAGAAAGCGTGCTGCTTGCTGCGGATCACGCCGCCCTCGCGGTCGAGGTCCAGTTCCTCCCACCGGCGCGACTGGCTGAAGGCGGTCTGCGTCGGCACGCCGCCAGGTGCTGCCTTGTAGAATTCGTGGACCTTTGGGTTGCCAGTGCGCACCACGTCCCAGTCGTCCAGGGCATCGCCCATGGTCGGGCTGTGCACGGTGGGCAGCGCGGTGTGCAGCAGGCCGGCGCGGTCAAGCTCGCCCAGGATCGCCATGATCCCGCCTGCCCGGTGCACGTCTTCCATGTGCACGTCGGCCTTGGCTGGCGCGACCTTGGACAGGCAGGGCACCTTGCGGCTGAGCCGGTCGATATCCTTCATGGTGAAATCCACGCCCGCCTCGTGCGCGGCTGCCAGCAGGTGAAGAACGGTGTTGGTGGAGCCGCCCATGGCGATATCCAGGCTCATGGCGTTCTCGAAGGCTTCGAAACTGGCGATGGAGCGCGGCAGCACGCTGGCATCGTCTTCCTCGTAATAGCGCTTGGCCAGCGCCACCACGAGCCGCCCTGCCCGCTCGAACAGGCCCTGCCGATCGGCATGGGTAGCCAGTTGCGAGCCATTGCCCGGCAGCGACAGGCCCAGCGCCTCGGTCAGGCAGTTCATCGAGTTGGCAGTGAACATGCCCGAACAGCTGCCGCAGGTGGGGCAGGCAGAACGTTCGATGGCGGTCACTTCCTCGTCGGTGTAGCTTTCATCGGCAGCGGCAACCATGGCATCGACCAGGTCCAGCGCCACTTCCTTGCCTTTCAGCACCACCTTGCCCGCTTCCATCGGCCCGCCGGATACGAATACGCAAGGCACGTTGAGGCGCATCGCCGCCATCAGCATGCCCGGCGTGATCTTGTCGCAGTTCGAAATGCACACCATGGCATCGGCACAGTGGGCGTTGACCATGTATTCCACGCTGTCGGCGATCAGGTCGCGGCTGGGCAGCGAATAGAGCATGCCATCGTGGCCCATGGCGATGCCATCGTCCACGGCGATGGTATTAAATTCCTTGGCCACGCCGCCTGCCGCCTCGATCTCGCGGGCGACCAGCTGGCCAAGGTCCTTCAGGTGCACGTGGCCTGGCACGAACTGGGTGAAGCTGTTCACCACGGCGATGATCGGCTTGCCGAAATCGCCATCCTTCATGCCCGTGGCGCGCCACAGGCCGCGCGCACCGGCCATATTGCGACCGTGGGTGGTGGTTCTGGAACGGTATTCGGGCATTGTCGATCCTGCTTGGTTCTGGCGTACTTTCCCCAAGGCCTTCCCTATAGGATGCCGGGCATGGTCCGAAAGGGGAAAAGCGTCAGTCGTAGTTGTCGAGCGCCAGTTTTACCCGGCCTGCGACGTCGGCGATGATCGCGGACCAGCGCGCCTGCCCGGTCTCGGTGGCGATCAGGTCGTTGCGGATCTCGATCGAGCAATAGGGGCGCCCCCGCGCCTCTGCATGGCGGTTCATCGTGGCATTGAGAACGCGGCCGGAATAAGGCTCGTTGTCCCCCACGGTCACGCCCAGTTCGCGCAGCAGCCGCATGGCGTGTTGCGCGGCGCGGTCATCCTCGTTGTAGAACAGCCCGATTTCCCACGGACGTTCCACGGCGGGATCGCTTTCCAGCTTTGGCGTGAAGCTGTGAATCGCCAGGATCAGGCCGGGCTCAACGTCGTCCAGCCATTTACCCAGCGCCTTGTGGTAGGGGCAATAGTAAGCATTCAGCCGCGCCTCGCGGTTGGCGCCGATGTTGCCGGGGATCAGTACGCCGTCAGAGGTCGTCTGGATCAGCGCCTCGTGATCCTCCTCACGGTGCATATCGATCACCAGGCGGCTGATATCGCACAGGAATGCCGGAATATGGTGGCGGCGGGCCAGCCTTTCGCACACCCCGCCAGCGCCGATATCCCAGGCAATATGTGTTTGCAGCGTCGCGGCGGAAACACCCAGTTCGATCCCTTCCGGAACCCGGTTGGATGCATGATCGCACACCGCAACGATGCCGCCCGGCCTGGCATCGCCAATCAGGCGATAGACCGTCTCGCTCATCGCAATCGTCCTTTCATCTGCCACCACCCGGGGTGGGCAGAGTGTAGCTCTTGCGCGGCTCTATCGCGGATTTCGGCGGATTCATAAAGGGCAAAGCAGGTTGCGCCGGAACCGGACATCTCGTGCATCCATGGATCGGTGGCTTCGAGGGCGCCCAACACCTCGGCAATCACAGGGCATATGGCCACGGCAGCATCGCGTAGGTCATTGCGACCGTGCCCGGCAATTTCACGTGCCGAGCCGGACGGCAGGGGCCCGCGATCAACGCCGTCCCACGCCTTGAACACCGGCCCCGTCGGCACCGGAACACGCGGATTGACCAGCAGCACCGCCATGCCCGCCATGTCGTTCTCGACCGGTTCCAGCTGCGTGCCCGTGCCGCGTCCGATGGCCATCTGGCTGGTCACGCAGGCAGGCACGTCCGCGCCCAGCTTCTCCGCCCGTTCGTGCCAGTCTTCCGGCAGGCCATGCGCCAGTTCGACCATGCGGAACACCGCGCCCGCATCGGCAGAGCCCCCGCCCAGCCCCGCGGCAACGGGCAGGTTCTTCTCCAGCGTGATCTCCATCCCCTCGAACCGGGGCAAGACGCCGAGCGCCTTCATCACGATATTGTCGAACGGATCGGTAAGCGCCGTGGCGAATTCGCCGACCGTCAGCACCCGGTCACGCGGCGAAGGGGTCGCGCGCAGGGTGTCTCCATGATCGACGAAGGCGAACAGCGTCTCCAGCTCGTGATAGCCATCCTCGCGCCGCCTACGGACATGCAGAGCGAGGTTGATCTTGGCATAGGCGGTTTCGGTGAGGTGCAAGCCCCGCCTCACATGTTCGGGTAATTCGGCCCGCCACCGCCTTCGGGCGTGGTCCAGGTGATGTTCTGGTTGGGGTCCTTGATGTCGCAGGTCTTGCAGTGGACGCAGTTCTGGCTGTTGATCTGGAACTTCATCGAACCATCGTCCTGCTCCAGCCATTCATAGACGCCCGCCGGGCAATAGCGCGTCGAGGGGCCGGCGAAGACTTCCAGCTCGCTGTCATGCTGCAATTGCAGGTCCGCCACCTTCAGGTGGTTAGGCTGGTCCTCGGCATGGTTGGTGAAGCTGTAGGATACGCTGGTCAGGCGATCGAAACTGATCGTGCCGTCGGGCTTGGGGTAGTCGATCGGCTTGTGCAGGTCCGCCCGCTGCAGTTCCTCGTAGTCGCGATGGTGGCCCATCGAACCAAGGCCCACGCCCAGTGTGCGCAGCCACATTTCCGCGCCTGCCAGCACCGTGCCGATATCGCCGCCGAACTTGGCGACCAGCGGCTGGGCGTTCTGCACCTTCTTCAGCTCCTTGGCGATCCAGCTTTCGCGCAGGTTCGCCTCGTATTCGGCAACTTCGGTGTGTTCGTGACCAGCGGCAATGGCTGCGGCCACGGCTTCTGCCGCCAGCATCCCGCTCTTCATCGCGGTATGGCTGCCCTTGATGCGCGGCACGTTCACGAAGCCTGCGGCGCAGCCGATCAGCGCGCCGCCGGGGAACGCGAGCTTGGGCACGGACTGCCAGCCACCTTCGTTGATCACGCGCGCGCCGTAAGCCACGCGAGTGCCGCCCTCCAGGTATTCACGGATCGCCGCGTGCTGCTTCCAGCGCTGGAATTCCTGGAACGGAGAGACGTAGGGGTTCTTGTAATCGAGCGCGGTCACGAAGCCCAAGGCCACCTGCCCGTTCGCCTGGTGGTAGAGGAAACCGCCACCCCAGGTGTCGCTTTCCGAAAGCGGCCAACCCTGCGTGTGCAGCACGCGGCCCGGCACGTGCTTGTCCGGGTCGATGTCCCACAGTTCCTTGATGCCCAGGCCATAGACCTGCGGCTGACAGTTTGCCTCAAGGTCGAATTTCGCCTTCATCTGCTTGGTCAGGTTGCCGCGCGCGCCTTCGGCGAACAGCGTGTACTTGGCGTGGATTTCCATTCCCGGCTGGAAATCGGGCTTGTGGCCGCCGTCTGCGGCAACGCCCATGTCCTGCGTGATCACGCCGGTCACCGCGCCATCCTCGCCAAACATCACTTCGGCAGCGGGGAAGCCGGGGAACACCATCACGCCTGCCGCCTCGGCCTGTTCGCCCAGCCAGCGGGTGAGATTGCCCAGCGAGCCGGTGTAGCAGCCCTTGTTGCTCATCAGCGGCGGCATCAGCGCATGCGGCAGGCTGACCTTCCCGGTCCTGGTGAGCATCCAGTGCCAGTTATCGGTCACCGGGGTTTCCGCCATCGGGCAGTCCATGTTGCGCCAGTCGGGCAGCAGTTCGTCCAGCGCCTTGGGATCGACCACCGCGCCGGACAGGATATGCGCCCCGATCTCGGAGCCCTTTTCCAGCACCACGACCTCAAGCTCTTCGTTCAGCTGCTTCAGCCGGATCGCCGCCGACAGGCCAGCAGGCCCGCCACCGACAATCACCACGTCCACGGGCATCGATTCCCGTTCAACCATCATTTCGCCTCGTTTTGCGGAACAACCATCGGACGGGCCTTGATCGTTGGCTCGCGGGGCGTCAAGACCAGTGCAAGCTGCGACCATGCAAAATCGACCGGATATCACGCTTGCCGAACAATACGCCGCCACCATAGACTGGTGGCGCGATGCCGGCGTGGATTACGACTTTACCGATAAGGTTGAACCGCTGCTGACAGAGGCCGAAGAGGCCCCAAGGCCCGCCGAACAGCCGACGCAGCAGGCCGAAGCGGAGCAACCGCCCGAACCCAAGGTAAAGGCCGCCGACCTGCCGGGCGACCTCGCTTCCTTTCGCGACTGGTGGGTCGGGCCGGACAATCCCTTCGCTTCAGGCCATGACCCGCGCCTTGCCCCCGTCGGCAAGGAAGGTGCTCCGATCATGGTGCTTACCGCCATGCCCGAAGCGGAAGACCGCGACAGCCTGCTGTCCGGTCCGCAAGGCCGCCTGCTGGGCAATGTGCTGCGCGCCATCGGGCTCGATCCGAACGCCGCCTACCTCGCCAGCGCCCTGCCTGCCCATACAAACCTGCCTGACTGGGACGATCTCGCCAGCGCCGGGCTGGGCACGACGATTGCCCATCACATCACCCTTGCCCGCCCGCAGCGGGTGCTGCTGTTCGGCAGCAAGCTGCCTGCCCTGCTGGGCCATGATCCCGGTGCCCCGCCAGAAGCCTTTGCGGCGATTGGCGATATTGCCACCCTTGCCACCTTCTCCCCCGACCGCCTTCTGGACCATGCCCGCCAGCGTGCACGGCTCTGGAAACGGCTTTGCCAATGGACCGCCTCTGCATGAAGCTCCCCACCATTATCGCCGTTGCGATATCCTGCGCACTGGCGACCCCTGCCACAGCGCAGGAGCGCGATTCGCGCACCTATTTCACCGCGCGCCTGCATGATCGGCCAGCACCGCAGCAATTGTCGGCCGAGGACCGTGAATACTACGACGCGCTCTTCTCCGCCATCGAGCGTGGCGAATGGAGCAGGGTGGACGACCTGTTCGCACAGCGCCGCACCGGCCTGCTGCATGACGTCGCGCGTGCCGAATACTACCTCGCTGCCAATTCCCCGCGGGTCGAGGCAGATCAGATCGCCCACTGGCTGGAAACCGGCGCTGACCTGCCGCAGGCCGCGCAACTGGTGCGGCTTGGCCAGACGCGCGGGCTGAGCGGCGCAGCGAACCTGCCCTATGCCCGTGACCTTGTGTCGCAGCGCTCCATCCCGCGTCGCACGCGCCCGCGTTCGGTGGACGATGGCACCATGCCGACAGACGTGCGCGCAGCAATCCTTGAACGGATCACCAATGACGATCCGACCGGTGCGCGCGTACTGCTCGATGGCATCGATGCCTCGCTCAGTCCGGAAGCGCGGGCGGAATGGCGTCAGCGTATTGCCTGGAGCTATTTCATCGAAAACATGGATGCGCAGGCGCTGGCGATGGCGCAGACCGTGCCGGAGGGGCGCGGCGCATGGGTGGCCGAAGGTGACTGGACAGCAGGGCTTGCCGCATGGCGCCTGAACGATTGCGAGACCGCAACAGCATCCTTCCAGCGCGCGGCGCAAGGGGCGATCAACCCCACCTTGCGTGCCGCATCGCTGTTCTGGGCCTCGCGCGCGGCCTTGCGCTGCCGCCAGCCGGGCCTTAGCGAAGACCTGCTGAACAATGCCGCGCTGCTGGATGAAACGCTGTACGGCATGTTGGCTGCTGAACAGCTGGGCCGGACCTTGCCCGAACGGGTGGAAACTGCCGATTTCACGCAGGACGACTGGCGCCAGATCGGCAACAACCCGAACACCCGCATTGCCGTCGCGCTGGCGGAGATCGGGCGCGACGTGCTGGGCAGCCAGGTTTTGCTGCACCAGGCCCGCATCGGCAATCCGCGCGATTACGATGCCTATTCACGTCTCGCACGCGATCTGGGCTTCCCGCAGACACAACTTTACATGGCGCTGAATGCCCCTAGCGGCGGCGAAGCGGACCCGGCGTCGCACTATCCCGCCCCCAAGATCGCGCCTCCGGGCGGATGGCAGATCGATCCGGGTCTGGCCTTCGCGCATATCCTGCAGGAATCCGCCTTCCGCGCCGATGCCGTCAGCCCGGCGAACGCGCAGGGGCTGATGCAGATCACCCCGCCAACGCTGCGCCAGCATGCCGACTGCGTGGGTCGTCCGGCCGGCGCGATCAACGTGTTCGACCCGGAGATGAACCTGGCGCTGGGCCAGTGCAACCTGCAGATGGTGGCGCGCAACCCGGCCACAGGCGGGCGCCTGCCGCAGATCATGGCCGCCTATAACGCCGGCCTTTCCCCGATCACGCGCTGGGTGAGCGAGATCAACGACCAGGACGATCCGCTGCTGTACATGGAAGCCATCCCTTACTGGGAAACACGCGGCTATGTCGCCATCGTGCTGCGCAATTACTGGATGTACGAAAGGCAGGCCAATGCCATGTCGCCCACGCGCATGGCGCTGGCGCAGAACGACTGGCCGATGTTCCCCGGTGCAACCAGCAGCGATGGCCGTGTCTACATGGCGACAGGAGGCAACTGATGGCCATCGACGAAAGCCGCACCTTCCGCCCGATCAATATTGCCTTGCTGACCGTTTCCGACACGCGCGGGCCGGAGGAAGATACCTCGGGCGATATCCTGGCAGAGCGTATCCAGTCTGCCGGTCACACGCTTGCCGCGCGCAGCATCGAGAAAGACGATGCCGATGCCATCGTGGCACTATTGCAGCAGTGGATCGCCAATCCGCAGATCGATGCGATCGTCTCGACCGGCGGCACCGGACTGACAGGGCGCGATGTGACTCCCGAAGCGCTCGACCGGATCAAGGACAAGGACATTCCCGGTTTTGGCGAGCTGTTTCGCTGGATCAGCTACCAGACCATCGGCACCTCCACCGTGCAGTCGCGCGCGCTGGCCGTGCTGGCCGACGCGACCTACATCTTCGCCCTGCCTGGCTCCAACGGCGCCGTAAGGGATGGCTGGGACGGCATCCTTGCCGAACAGCTCGACAGTCGCAACCGCCCGTGCAATTTCGTTGAATTGATGCCCAGGCTACGGGAAAAGTAGGCCTTCGACAGCATCGGGCATCAGGCGGGGGCAGGTTCGTAAACGCCCATCTGCTGCCCCTCGGGATCGGTGAAGTGGAACCGCTTGCCGCCGGGAAAATCGAAAACCTCCAGCGTTATCGTACCACCAGCGGCTTTCACCGCAGCGTAGGCGGCCTGGATATCCTCCACCCGCACCACCGGCAGCGCGGCTGCCCCCTGGTGATGTCCGGCGCCGTTCAAGGCAAACTGGCACGGCCCCTCTTCGTGCGCCGCGTAGGAATCTCCGTAGGGTGTGAATTTCCAGCCAAACGCCTCTGAATAGAAATCTTTTTGTCGATCAACAGACCGCGCGGGCAATTCGATGTAGTCGAGCACTGCCATGGCATCCTCCTGCTTGCTATCGCCGAATTATGTTCTATGTATGTTCTATGCGCAAGAGCCCTGTTACCCAACGCGGTCGCGGTGCGCCGTCGGCCCACGTGCCCGATCGCTTCGGACTACCCGCACGCGAAGTGGATGGAGACTGGCGCGATGCGATGGAGGCGCTGGACGGCTCGCCACCCACCCTGCGCACCGAAGTGACCGAGGAACGCCCGAAGTCGATCATTTCGTTCAACCAATCTCCCGACATACCCTTCGAACGCTCGATCAACGCCTATCGCGGCTGCGAACACGGCTGCGTTTACTGTTTTGCCCGGCCCACCCATGCCTATCACGACCTGTCGCCCGGTCTCGACTTCGAGACGAAGCTGTTCGCCAAGCCGAACGCCGCCGAACTGTTGCGCACGACGCTGGCGAAATCGAATTATCGCCCCAGCCCCATCGCCATGGGCACCAATACCGATCCCTATCAACCGATAGAAAAGCGCTACCGCATCACGCGTGAGGTGCTGGAGGTGTGCCTGGAAGCGCGCCACCCGGTCACCATCACCACCAAGTCCGACCGTGTGCTGCGCGATCTCGACCTGCTGGCCGAAATGGCCGAGCGCCGCCTTGTCGCGGTGGGGATATCGGTGACCAGCCTCGATCCGGCGCTCTCGGGAAAGCTCGAACCTCGCGCAGTATCGCCTGCCAAGCGCCTTGCAGCATTAGGAAAATTGGCGCAGGCGGGAATTCCCGTCCACTGCTCGATCGCCCCGGTCATCCCGGCGGTTACCGATCAATTCATGGAAGCCATCGTCGCCCAGGCTGCCGATCTCGGCGTGAAGAGCTGTGGCTGGATACCCTTGCGACTGCCGCACGAAGTTGCCCCGCTGTTCCGCGAATGGCTGGCCGTTCATTACCCTGAACGTGCCGGCAAAGTGATGAGCATCGTGCGCTCGATCCGTAACGGGCGCGATAACGATCCGGAGTTCTTTTCCCGCCTCAAACCCAGCGGCGTCTGGGCCGAGCTGTTCCGCACCCGCTTTCGCCTGGCCTGCAAGCGTGCGGGGATCGAGAAGGTCCGCTTTGAGCTCGACACCGTTGCATTTCGACCACCTCAACGCGGCGGACAGCTGCAATTGCTGTGAGCGGGGTGAGCAGCTTCCCAGCCTTGATGCATGCGCAGCCTGCGCGCTTCTTGTGACCTTGAGCTTCGGCATCAACCGAGCATGGAGCGATCCCAACCCCTTTTTCCAGATCTGTTTGAATACAGGACGAGAAAAAGGTCGATCGGTCGTTTTGCCGAACCCTGTCGGTCAACAGCCCTGCGACGTCACCGGATGAAGTAGCCCGCTACTTCCCAGCCTGCCGCGCCTTCCATCATAATCACCGTCTCGACTGCAGCCGTGTCACGATTGGCAAAATCGGTCTGGAACTCCAGCACTTCGTATTCACCCGCCGGAGCGCCCGGCAGCGAGGAGGTGCGCTGCACCGTCAGCACTTCGCGGCTGCTCACCGCGCCCAGCGGCTGTCGCACAGGATCAATCATCGCCGCCCATTGCGCCGCAGTCAGCTGCGACTGGAAATAGGGGCCGGCGACCTGCCAGCTTGCATCCCAGTTCCCCGCATCGAGCTCTGCCAGGAACGCACGGGCACGCGGCAGCGATTCTGCATCCTCGCTCACTACCGCAGTTTGCGAGGCCGGTTGCGGAACGGGCGCGCTGGACGGGTTGACGGAGGCAATCACGCCAGCGGCGATTATGAAGGCCATCATGAGCATTCCTCCTGCAAGCCAAACCACCCGCGAAGGGCCGGTTCGACTGGTTGCTGTATGGCCTGCAGTTTCGGCAGCGACCGGCTCGCCCGCCATCCCCAAACTCTTGGGTGCAGCACTTTGGGGTGTTCGCCCCTCGGCATCACCCAAGATTCTTGCAGCCTCCCGGCTGCTCGATACATCCAGCTTGCGCCGCGCATTGCGCAACCTGTCGTTGATCGTGTGTACCGAGACGCCCAGCTCCGCCGCACTCGACTTGGCGTCGTGGCCTACCAGCAGCAGGCGCAGCGCCTCCCGTTCCTTCTCGGTCAGTTGGTCGAGGCCTTCGGTCATCCCGGACCTGCCTAGGCGACGAGGCGCAGGTGCCCGACGCCGCGGATGGGCGTGATCGAGACATTGCTGAGGCCTGGAATGGCGGCAAAGCGGTCCACCATGTCTCCGCCAAGCTTGAAATCGCTGCCCAACAGCACGCGCGGTTCTTGCTCTTCACCGATGCGCAGGTGCAGCACCACTTCGCCATGCCCTGCCCGCCCGATCTCCAGCATGTCTGCCAGTGCGGCAATCGCTTCGGGCTGATGGACTTCGGCGGTCAGTTGCATCTTCGCCGTGCTCTTCACCTCGGCCAGCGGGCGCGCCCCGCGCACGGTCACGCGCGGCGGATCGTCGGGGTTGGGTGAATCCAGCTCGACGTTGAGCAGCACGCAGGTGCCATCCTGCGCCCACTGCACGAAGCTATCGACCAGCGTCTCCTCGAAACAGGCGGCGCTGAACTGGCCCGAGCTGTCGGAGAAATCGGCACGGATGAACTCTGCCCCGCGCTTCGTGCGTCCCTTGTTCACGCTTTCCACCATGGCCGCCATGACGGCAGGCGCCCGGCCCCCGTCCACCCCGCTTTCCATCAGCGAGGCATAGGTGCGCGCACCGTTGGCCGAGGCGATCTCGCGGAATTCCTGCACCGGGTGCGCGGCGAAGTAGAAGCCGAAGACGTCCTTCTCCACCGCCATCTGTTCCGAGCGCGACCAGGCTTCCGCCTCGGTCAGCCGCAGGTCCGGCTGCGGATCGTCCTCTCCGCCGAACAGCCCGCCCTGCCCGCTGCTGCGCTCGCGATTGGCGGCATCGGTGACTGCCAGCAGCATGTCGGCATTGGCCAGCACCTTCGCGCGGTTGGGCTCGAACCTGTCGAAGGCGCCGGCACCCGCCAGCCCTTCCAGCTGCTTGCGGTTCATCGATCCGGACGGCAGGCGCTGGAATATGTCCTCCAGGTGCTCGAACGGTCCGTGCGCCTCGCGCTCGGCTACCACCTGGTCCATCGCCTTCTCGCCGACATTGCGAATGCCCGCCAGGGCATAGCGCACCGCGTGACCGGTATCGGTTTCCTCCACCGAGAACTCGGCCTCGGACCTGGTGATATCCGGCCCCAGCAGTTCCACTCCATTGCGCCGCAGGTCGTCCACGAACACCGCCAGCTTTTCCGACTGGTGCATGTCGAAGCACATGGATGCGGCGTAGAATTCTTCCGGGTAATGCGCCTTCAGCCATGCGGTCTGGTAGCTGAGCAGGGCATAGGCGGCAGCGTGCGACTTGTTGAAGCCGTAACCGGCGAACTTGTCGATCACGTCGAACAGCCGGTTGGCCTCGTCCTCCTCAATGCCGGAAACTTCCTTGCAGCCCTCGGCAAAACGCGCGCGCTGCTTGTCCATTTCCGCCTGGTTCTTCTTGCCCATGGCGCGCCGCAGCAGGTCTGCATCGCCCAGCGAATACCCTGCCAGCATCTGCGCGGCCTGCATTACCTGTTCCTGGTAGACGAAGATGCCGTAGGTTTCCTCAAGGATGCCCGCCAGCTTGGGGTGCGGATAGACGATCTCCTCCTCGCCCGCCTTGCGCTTGCCGAAGCTGGGGATATTGTCCATCGGGCCGGGCCGGTAGAGTGAGACGAGCGCGATGATATCCTCGAACTTGGTCGGCTTCACCGCTGTCAGCGTGCGCCGCATGCCTTCGGATTCGAGCTGGAACACGCCTACTGTGTCACCGCGCTTGAGCAGGTCGAACACGCCCGGATCGTCCCACGGCAGGGTGTCGAGATCGATTTCGATGTTCCGCCGCTTCAGCAGGTCCACCGCCTTGCGCAGCACCGAAAGGGTCTTGAGGCCGAGGAAATCGAACTTCACCAGCCCCTGATCCTCGACATGCTTCATGTCGAACTGCGTTACCGGCATGTCCGAACGCGGATCGCGGTAAAGCGGCACCAGCTGGCTGAGCGGACGATCGCCGATCACCACGCCGGCTGCGTGGGTAGAGCTGTTGCGCGGAAAACCCTCCAGCTGCATGGCAAGGTCAACCAGGCGCTTCACCTCGTTGTCGTTGTCGTATTCACGCTTGAAATCGGCGGCCCCGTTCAGCGCGCGCGGCAAGGTCCACGGATCGGTCGGGTGGTTTGGCACCATCTTCGTCAGCCGGTCCACCTGGCCATAGGGCATCTGCAGAATGCGCCCGGTATCGCGCAGCACCGCACGCGCCTTCATCTTGCCGAAGGTGATGATCTGGGCGACCTTGTCCTTGCCATAGCGCTCCTGCACATAGCGGATCACCTCGCCGCGCCGCGTTTCGCAGAAGTCGATATCGAAGTCGGGCATGGAGACGCGTTCGGGGTTCAGGAATCGTTCGAACAGCAGGCCCAGACGGATCGGATCAAGGTCGGTAATGGTCAGCGCCCAGGCCACCAGCGAACCTGCGCCCGAACCACGCCCCGGCCCCACCGGAATCCCCTGTGCCTTGGCCCACTTGATGAAGTCGGCAACGATCAGGAAATAGCCGGGAAAACCCATCCGCTTGATGATGCCGACTTCGTAGTCGAGCCGGTCGGTATAGGTCTTCAGCTCCTCGTCCGACAGCTCGCCGTACTGCTCCAGTCGCACGGCAAGACCCCGGCGCGCGTCTTCCTCAAGCATCCGCTCCTCGCCCTCGATATCGCCGGCAAGGCTGGGCAGGATCGGCTTGCGCCGCGGCGGAGCAAAGGCGCAGCGCTGGGCGATCACCAGCGTGTTGGCCGTTGCCTCGGGCAGGTCGGCGAACAACTCCTCCATCATGCTCGCCGATTTGACATAGGCTTCCGGATTGGACCTGGGGCGATCGTCGCTGTCGATCTGGCTGGAATTGGCGATGCACAGCATGGCGTCGTGCGCGCTGTGCATGTGTGGCTCGGCAAAATTGGCCGGGTTGGTGGCAACCAGCGGCAGGTCCCTGGCATAGGCGAGGTCCAGCAGGCCTTCCTCCGCAGCCTCCTCGATCGGGTTCCCGCGCCGCGCCAGTTCGACGTAGAAGCGCCCGGGGAACAGGGTAGCGAAGCGATCAGCCAATTCATGTGCGCGGCGTTCCTTGCCGTCTGCCAGCAGCCGCGTGATCGCCCCTTCGCTGGCGCCGCTAAGGGCGATCAGCCCATCTGTATACCCTTCGAAATCGGCCATGGTGACATGCGGCACGCGTTCCAACGGCCGATCGAGGTGCGCCCGGCTGACAAGGTGGCACAGGTTGTTCCACCCGTCCTCGTCCTGCGCGAACAGCGGCACATGATCTACCGTTTCGCCATCGTCGGCCAGCACGCCCAGCAGCGTACCAACAATCGGCTGCACGCCTTCGCCAAGACAGGCGGAGGCAAACATGCTGGAACCGTAGAGCCCGTTGCGATCGCAAATGGCAATGGCGGGAAAGCCCTGTTCCCTCGCCAGCTTGGCGATCGCCTTGGGATCGATCGCCCCTTCAAGCATCGAATAACTCGACAGCACGCGCAAGGGGACGAAGGGCGAAAACGGCATCGCGGGACGATGCGCTGGCTGGCCCATCCGATCAAGCGAGCCGTCGCCGCAGCTTGGGGAAAAATCGGCAATTCTTGCCAAGCAGCCCGAATCGTGATGGACTATGGCAAGGCAGGATCAGGGAAACGGGGAATCACTCATGGACAAACAGGAACTTACGCCAGACGTCGCGGGAATCACAGCGCGCGCGAAGGCTATTCTCACCAATCCGGCAGGCGAATGGCCGGTGATCGCGGCAGAACCGCAGACGCCGAAGGCCATTTTCATCAAGTACGCCGTGCCGCTGGCAGCCATCGGCCCCATCGCCACGCTGATCGGCAGCCTGGTGTTCGGCTACAGCGCGTTCGGCGTCACCTACCGTCCCGGCATCATGACCGCGCTGGGTTCGGCGATTGCCAGCTATGTGATGGCGCTCATTGGCCTGTGGGTCGTTTCGTGGGTGGCCAATTTCCTTTCTCCCAAGTTCGGCGGTAAGGATGATTTCGCCGCCGCCTTCAAACTGGTTGCCTATTCGATGACGGCATCGTGGCTGGCGGGGATATTCGGGCTGCTTCCGGCGCTTTCGTTCCTCTCCATCCTAGGCCTCTACGGGCTCTACCTGCTGTACAAGGGCGCGCAGCCGGTGATGGGCGTGCCGGAGGACAAGAGCGTGGTCTATACCATCGTGACCGTGGTGGCCGCAGCAGTCGTCTCCGTGGTCTTCGGCATGGTGGCAGCGGCGCTGGCAGGCGCGGGGGCGCTGGCCACAGGCGGGTTGTCGGCTGCCGATGCCACCCGCGGAGGTGACGAGATGACGATCGACTTCGGCCCCTATGGCCGGATCGAAGGCGGCGAGGACGGCGCTGTTGCAACCTTCCGCAACGAGGATGGCGAGGAAGTGACCATCACGGTCGACAAGCCTTCGGAATAGGCCCGCTCACTCCTGCGCTTCTGCCCTCGCCGCAGCGATCTTGCGGCGCGTATCGCGTATTGTCGACAACGCGCCGTAGATGACGAGCGCGGCGAGGAAGAGCCACACCCACAGCGGGATATCCTGTCCGAATAGCGCCAGGTAGAGATAGGCGGAGACGAAGAAGAACCCCGCCACCATGGTCGGCACCACGGTGGATCGCCCTGTCCGCGCGCGCTGCACCAGCCAGGCGATGGAGGCGAAGAAGAAGGGTATCGCACCGACATAGATGCCGGCGAACACATAGGGGTTCACATTGTACTGGCCGCCAAGGGCAATGATCCAGTTGTTGGCATCTTCCAGCATGTCACGCTCCCGTTCGCTCTCCCCCAACTACGTCGGAAAGGCCCGCACGGTTACCCGGACTTCGGACGGTAGGTGAGGTCGAAGTTGTCGCTCCAGCTAAGCCCGTGGTCGCTGCTGGCCTGCCCGTACTGCCGCACGGAGCCATCTTCACCCCGGGTGTAGGTCATGCGTACGAGGTTGGGATTGCCTTGCGCGTCCTGCCCCCAATAGGCGGTGAGCACCATTGCGCCACCCACTGGCCCGCCTTCGAAGAACACGCGCCCCGGCTGTGCGCCCACCCACAGTTGGTTCCACGTGCCGGTCTGCGGGTCGAGCGTGGTCAGGCTGGCCCCGCCACCGCCGCGCAGCGGCATCCACGTTTCGCGAACGGCGCAGCCATTGCTGACCTTCTCGATCCGGCTGGTGGCCACCTGCGTGTCGGTGCCGGTCTGGTACACATCCCATTCGCCCAGCCAGAAATCGAAGGCGGCGTATTCCTGTGCAGCACAGGGATTGGGACGAGGCGCGGGTGTAGCGGGCGATGCCGCCTCCTGCGCAAGCGGGGCGAGGAGTGCGGCAGCGGCGAAGAAAGACATGTGCGTCCTCTTGTTATCGTCCCGTCCGCGAAGGTGGACGAGCCAGGCCGGGGATGCAAGTCACTCGCCGCGCGGAAACTCTTCGCTATTGTAGAGGACTGCGATCTCCGGATAGTCGAACCGGCGATCGCCTGCCTTCTGGATGCAGTACTCGCCGCGAGAATCCTCCGGCATCAGCATGATGTGGCGGATCAACTCCGCAAAGGTGCCGTCGCGGATCGATTTGGCAGCGTCCAGCAAACCGCCGCCATCACCCACGCGGTGAAGGAATGCACGGTCGTCCCAGTCGATGCCGGAACCATTGCTGCTGCCGCCCTTGTAGGTGCTGGGATGGTCAGTCATGGGGTTTCCCTCCTTCTGGCAATGAAACGCCACAGGCGTCCCATGGTTTCGTTGAACGGTTCAACTAGGCGATCCGCCCTTCGTGGAGGCGAACAACCCGGTCCATGCGCGCTGCAAGCCGTTCGTTGTGCGTCGCGACCAGCGCCGCGCTGCCTTGTCCGCGCACCAGTTCCAGGAACTGGCCGAGCACACGGTCGGCGGTCTTCTCATCGAGGTTGCCCGTCGGCTCGTCCGCCAGCACCAGTTGCGGACGATTGGCCAGCGCGCGGGCCACGGCGACGCGTTGCTGCTCACCGCCGGAAAGCTGGCTGGGACGGTGCTCCAGCCGATGTTCCAGACCCAGCGCAGTCAGCAATTCCTCCGCCCGTGCCTCGGCGTCCTTGCGCTTCACACCCAGCAGCAGCTGCGGCAGCACCACGTTCTCGCGCGCGGTGAAATCGGGCAGCAGGTGGTGGAACTGATAGACGAATCCCAGGTGCTCGCGCCGCAAGGTGGTACGACCGCCCGAATCGAGTGCGCTGGCGTCTTTTCCGGCCAGCTCGATCTGCCCAGAAAAGCCGCCTTCCAGCAGGCCAACCGCCTGCAACATGGTCGACTTGCCCGAACCCGACGGGCCCAGCAGCGCCACAATCTCTCCCGGCGCAATTTCCAGGTTCACGCCGCACAGCACGTCGATGCGCTCGCCGCCCTGTTCAAAGCTGCGAGCAAGATCGCGCAGGGCAATGATGGGGGCCGGATTACTCATAACGCAGCACCTCCACCGGATCGGTATTCGACGCGCGATAGGCGGGATAGAGAGTGGCGAGGAAGCTAAGCCCCATTGCGGCCCCGGCAATCGCCAGGACTTCGATCGGATCGGTGCGCGCCGGCAGTTCGGTCAGGAAGCGGACCGACGGGTCCCAAAGTTCCACACCAAGCGCCGTGCTGATCCCTTCCACGATCGGCTGGCGGAACAACAGCACCACCAACCCCAGCAAGACGCCCGCGCCGGTGCCGATCACCCCGACAATGGAGCCAGTTGTAACGAAGATCTTCAAGAGGCTGCGCCGCGTCGCGCCCATCGTGCGCATAATGGCAATGTCGCGGGTCTTGCTGCGCACCAACATCACCAGCGAGGAAAGGATGTTGAACGCCGCCACCAGCACGATGATGCCCAGCGCAAAGGCCATGGCCACGCGTTCGACCTGCAAGGCTTCGAACAGGCTGGCGTTCATTTGCTGCCACCCTGTCACCACCGCGCGGCCTGAAAGGCTTTCCACCACCGGCGCGAGGATCTCGTCCACCCGGTCTGCATCCTCGGTCTGCACTTCGATCATGCCGATGGCATCGCCCGTCATCAGCAGCGTCTGCGCCTGGGGGATTGGCATGACCACGAAGCGTTCGTCGAAATCGTACAGGCCGACTTCGAAAATGGCTGTGACGGTGTAGCCCACCTGGCGTGGCACGGTGCCGAACGGCGTCGGGCGGCCCTGCGGGTTGATGATGGTGATGGTGTCACCCATGCGAATGCCGAGGTTCTGCTGCAGGCGAGAGCCGATGGCGACGTTGCGCGCGCCGGGTTGCAGGGTAGCAAGATCGCCGGCCAGCACATTCTCTGCCATGCGCTGGATATCCTCGGGCGTGTTGCCGCGCACGAAGATGCCCTCTGCCCGCCCGTTGTAAGTCGCCAGCAGAGGCTGTTCGATCAGCGGGGAGGCGCGGGTTACGCCGGGGGTGTTGCGCACCTCTTCAAGGATTTGCTCCCAGTTATCCAGCCGCCCGCCATAGGCCTGGATCACGGCATGGCCGTTCAGCCCGGTGATGCGATCGAGCAATTCGGCGCGAAAGCCATTCATCACGCTCATCACGATCACCAGCATGGCGACCGACAGCATCACCACGGTGATGGAAATCCCCGCTACCAGAGCAATCACCGCCTCGCTGCGCCCTGGCAGCATGTAGCGCTTGGCGATGGTCCATTCGAAAGGGGAGAGGATCACGGCAGGCAGGTTTCGCTTCTGATGGGCACTGCACGCGCTTTAGGAAGCGCCAGGCTTCGCTGCAATGAAAATGGCGGGAATACCCCCGCCTATTCGTCGGCCAGCTGTGCCGCAATCCAATCGTCAACATGCGCTTCCAGCACATCCAGCGGTACGGAGCCGTTTTCCAGCACCGTATCGTGGAAAGCACGCAGGTCAAATTCCTCGCCCAGCGCTTCTTCCGCGCGGGCGCGCAGCCCCCGGATCTTCAACTCGCCCAGCTTGTAGGCAAGCGCCTGCCCCGGCCAGGTGATGTAGCGATTGACCTCGGCATTGATGTTGCCTTCGGACAGCGCGGTGTTCGCCAGCATGTAGTCAACCGCCTGCTGGCGGGTCCAGCCCAGTGCGTGGATGCCGGTATCGACCACCAGCCGGTTGGCACGCCACATTTCGTAGGACAGGCGGCCCATCTGCTTGGCGGGCGTATCGTAGAGACCCATCTCGATGCCCAGCCGTTCGGAATAGAGCCCCCAGCCTTCCACGAACACCGTGAAGAAGGTGCCGTTGGCGCGCAGCGGGTGGATATCCAGCTCCTGTTGCAGGGCGATCTGGTGATGATGGCCCGGCACCGCCTCATGCACGCCGAGCGCGGGCAGTTCCCACAAGGGCCGCTGGTCAAGCTCGGTGAGGTTCAGGCGATAGATGCCCGGCTGCCCGGTGGCGATGGAACCGCTCTCGTAATAGGCGGTGGTGTTGCCCGGCGCGCTGGCTGCAGGGATCGGTTGAACCGTATAGGGCAGGCGCGGCAGGCGCCCGAACAGGCGCGGCATCCACCCGTCGATCTCCTTCGCCAGCGCGGCGGTGTACTGCAGATAGCTCTCCTCGTCGGTGGGATAATACTGCGGATCTGTGCGCAGGTGCTCGATAAAGGCTTCGCGGCTGTCGAAGCCTGCCTCGGCCGCCACCGCTTCCATCTCCGCCCGGATGCGCGCGACTTCCGACAGCCCCAGGTCGTGAACTTCCTGCGGAGTCATGTCGGTGGTGGTGAAGCTGTGCACGCGATAGGCGTAGTAGTCCTGCCCGCCGGGCGTCTGGCCGATGCCGGGCGAGGCATCGTCCCGGCAGTTGGGCGCATATTCCTCGGTGTAGTATTCCAGGAACTCGCCCAGCCCTTCGAAGGCGCCCTCGCTGATGGCGCTGCGGGCGCGCACTTGCAGGCTGTCCCAGTCGCCTTCGGAAATGGCCGCAGGGCGGGTTGCGAAGGCCTGCCACCAGACCGAATCCTCCGGCGTTTCGGCAATCAGGCCTGCAATGGAATTTTCGTAGCCCTGCATCGGCTCGCACGGCTGCGTCAGCCCAAGCTCGATTCCCTGGCGATTGCGGTCGACAAACGACTGTATGTATTCGGGAAAGGCTTCCAGCCGGCCAAGATAGCTTTCGTAATCCGCCACGGTGAAAAGCGGCGAGGAATAGGGCAGCCCGGAAATCGCCTGCTGCGGCCCACCGCGATTGGTGAAGGTCATGTAGCGCGTCTGGTCGAACGTGCTCGCTTCCAGCGTGTCGTAAAAATCACGCGCCATCAGCGCATAGTCGATTTGCAGGCTCTCGGGCAGCGCATCTTCGTCAATGGCGTCAAGCCGGGCGAGGAAAGCGCGCGTCTCCTCCAGCCGCTGCTCGTAGCCTTCCAGCGAAGGATCTCCCAGCTGCCCATCACCGCGCCGGTCGCCCAGGTCAGTTGCGAGCCGGGGCGAGTTGTCGAGCGTCCACTGCCACACCTCCTCGCGCAGATCGGCGAAATCCTCGGCGACATCGGCAAGGGCAGGCTGCGGCAAGGCGATGGCGAGCGCGAGGGTAGAGGCGGCGACAAGACGGTTCATATGGGGAAGGACTCCTGCGGAAAATTGGTTGCGCGGGAGACTAGAGCAGAATGCGGCATTGACAAGTCAGCTTGCCGACTCCCTCAGTCCCTCCCCCTGTCGGCGAGGCCCGGCACATCCGGTTCCAACGCGGCAACCTCGGTCTCGTGCACCTCGACATGGCCCAGCGCCAGGTGGCTGCGCGCGCGGCTGTAACCGAAATAGACCACCAGCCCGATCAGTGACCAGAGCGGCAGCATGAGCATTGCCGCAAACGGCAGGTTGAGGAACAGGAACAGACACCCGGCAATGGTGAGCGGCGCGATCAGCCAGACGGCGGGGACGCGGAACTTGCGCTCGGCCTCGGGATTGCGCCTGCGCAGCATCAGTACCGCAACGGCCACCATCAGGAAAGCGTAGAGCGTGCCGGCGTTCGAAATATCCGCCAGCTGCCCCACCGGGAAAAACGCTGCAGCAACCGAAACGATCATGCCGGTGACGATGGTGACGACGTAGGGCGTGCCCCATTTCGGATGCACCTTCGCCAATCGTTCCGGTAACAAGCCGTCACGGCTCATCACGAAGAAGATGCGGGTCTGCCCGAACAGCAGCACGAGGATCACCGAAGGCAGCGCGAGGAAGGCGGCAACGCCCATGGCATTGCCGATGCCCGAATAGCCGATCTGGCGCAGCACATGGGCCAGCGCCTCGTCCGAACAGACCAGCGAGGCGGAATACTGCGCCATCGCGCACTGCCGCGCCAGTTCCTCCGACCCGGCAGGGAAAGGCACGCCATCAGGCCCCATGATCGGCTGCCCGCCGATGGTGCCGATCGCGCCGGCGGCGACGAGGACATAGAAGATCGTGCAGAACAACAGCGATCCCACCAGCCCGATCGGCACGTTGCGCTGGGGGTTCTTCGTCTCCTCGGCGGCGGTGGAAACGGCATCGAAACCGACATAGGCGAAGAAGATCGTCGCCGCGGCGCCTACCGCGCCCACACCCGTGCCAAAGCCGCCAAACACGCCAGCAGGCAGCAGCGGGTTGAACTGTTGCAACTCGGCTTGCGGCAGGGTGAGGACGACAAACACGGTCAGCGCGGTGATCTTGATCGCCACCAGCATGGAATTGAACCAGGCGCTTTCCCGCGTGCCGATCACCAGCAGCGAGGTTACCAGCAGGGCGATCACCAGGGCAGGCAGATTGATGAAACCACCTTCGGCGCCGCCCAGCGCCAGCGGCCCCGCGCTGAGCCATGGCGGCAAGTGCAGCCCGAGGAATTCGTTGAGGATTGTCCCCGTAAAATATCCCGACCAGCCGACCGACACTGCCGAGGCGGCGATGGCATACTCCATCACCAGCGCCCAGCCCACGGTCCAGGCCAGCAGTTCGCCGACGCTGGCATAGGCGTAGGTGTAGGCGCTGCCCGCCACCGGAATCATGGAGGATATCTCGGAATAGCAGAGCGCCGCCACGATGCAGACCGCACCGGCAATGGCGAAGGCGATCATCAGTCCCGGCCCGGCCTTCTGCGCCCCTGCCGCCGTGAGAACGAAGATGCCGGTGCCAATGATGCAGCCGATCCCGAACAGCATCAGTTGCAGCGCGCCCAGTGTCCGCGGCAGTCCATTGCGCTCGACCGCCGCGAGAATGGCGTCGAGCGGTTTTACCCGATCAAAAATCATCGTTGAGATTCCACCAGGCCTGCTGCGGGACAGCCCCGCTCGAACAGCCGGAGCGCGAGGAATATGCCAAAGCGTGAAACACGCAAGCGGTTTCGCGAGACCGCAGGAAAGTGGCCTTCTAGCGCCTCTCCGGCCTACCCACCCCGCAGCGTCTGCACGCCCCAATCACGTTCCAGCAGGTAGAGCACCACCCGCGCCGCCTCGCCGCGTTCGGGGTTCGCCAGACCGCCCTGCTGTTCCACCAGCAGCTTTGCATCGGCATTGGCCATGTCGATCAGGCGCGAGACCTGTTCGAGGCTGGCGATGGAGAAGCCCTCCTCGCCGCTCTGGCGGGTGCCCAGCAGTTCGCCGCCGCCGCGCAATTGCAGATCTTCCTCGGCCAGCAAGAATCCGTCCTGGCTGCTTTTCATCAGTTCAAGGCGCTTCTTGCCCGTCTCGCTCAGTTCGCTGGAGCGGAGCAGGATGCAGGTGCTCTTTGCGCTGCCCCGCCCCACCCGGCCACGCAGTTGGTGGAGCTGGGCAAGGCCGAAGCGTTCGGCCTGTTCGATCACCATCAGCGTGGCATTGGGTACGTCCACGCCCACTTCGATCACCGTCGTGGCAACCAGCACCTTGGCCTTGCCGGCGGCAAAGCGCGCCATGGCGGCGTCCTTCAGCTCGGGCGCAAGCTGGCCGTGGACCAGCACAACGTCTTCGCCGAAACGTTGTTTCAGGCCGGCATAGCGAGCCTCGGCAGCGGCCAAGTCGTCGCTCTCGCTCTCCGTGCCCCGCACCATCGGACATACCCAGTAAGCCTGCTGGCCGGTGGAAACGTGACGCCCCACCGCCTCCACCAGATCGCCCATGCGATCCATCGGCAGCACGCGCGTGTCGATCGCCTGCCTGCCGGGCGGCAATTCGTCCAGGCGGCTCACTTCCATTTCGCCATGATTGGCCAGCACCAGGGTGCGCGGGATCGGCGTGGCGGTCATCGCCAGCGTGTGCGGTGTCACTTTACCCTTCTGCGAAAGCATCAGCCGCTGCGACACGCCGAAGCGGTGCTGCTCGTCGATCACGACAAGGCCCAGGTTCCTGTAACCAACGCTTTCCTGAAAAATCGCATGGGTGCCCACGACAATGTCGATGGAGCCATCGAGCAGCCCCATCAGGATGGATTCGCGCGCCTTGCCCTTGTCGCGGCCCGTCAGCAGCGCAATCTCGACCCCGACAGGCCTGGCCATGTCGCGCAGGGTCTCGAAGTGCTGGCGGGCGAGCAGTTCGGTTGGGGCCAGCATGGCGGCCTGGGCGCCCGCCTCCACGGCCACCAGCATAGATTCGAGCGCCACCACGGTCTTGCCCGCGCCCACATCACCTTGCAGCAGCCGCAGCATGGGCGAACCCTGCGCCATGTCTCTCGCGATCTCGTCGATAGAGCGCCGTTGCGCGCCCGTCAGCGGGAACGGCAGTTGCAGCTTGTCGCGCAAGTGCCCGTCGCCCTGCAGCGGCTGGCCGCGCCGCTTGCGGTTGCTCTCGCGCACCAGCATCAACGCCAGAGCATTGGCAAACAGCTCGTCATAGGCCAGCCGGTCGCGTGCCTTCGCGTGCTCCCCCTTGTGCGCCAGCGCCACGGCATCGCGCCACGACGGCCAGCCTTCGCGCGCATAGGTGCCTGGCTCTATCCATTCGGTCAGCTCGGGTGCACGCGCCAGCGATTGCGCGACAAGGCTGGCAACGCGCGGCTGGGTCAGCCCATCGGACAGGCGATAGATCGGCTCCACCAATTGCCCCATCGCGCCGTCGCTGGTCTCCGAAACATGGTCGGGATGGACGATCTGCAGCATCTGGTCGTACTGGTCGAGCCGCCCGGCCACCCAACGTTTCGCGCCCACCGGCAGCTGCTTCTTCGCGGTGTAGCTGGCGCGCCCGAAATAGGTGAGCGCACAGATATTGCCTTGCGCATCGCTGGCCAGCACCCGGTACGGCCCACGCTGGCTGCGGCTGGCGCGGTGTTCCACCACGTCCAGCGCCACCACCACCTGTTCGCCCACCTGCGCATCGTCGAGGTCTTTCACCGCGCGCCGCACCACGAAACGTTCGGGCAAGTGATACAGCACGTCGCGAATGCGGGTGAGACCCAGCTTCTCCAGCGGCTTCTTCAGCTTCGGCCCCACGCCTTCGAGGCTTTCGGTCTCGGCGAACAGCGGGTTGAGGATTTCGGGGCGCATGACCTGCCACTAGCGCAAGCGCGCGGAGGATTGTAGGAGCTTTGCCCATGTCCTCCACTGACTTCACCACCCGTATCGCCCGCGCAAAGTTCCGCGCCTGGCATCGCGGCACGCGCGAGGCCGACTATACCTTCGGCGGTTTCTTCGATCGTTACCATGCGGAATGGGATGAAGGTGCCCTCGCCTGGTTCGAGGCGCTGCTGGAACGGGACGACGTGGACGTGCTGGCATGGGCCATGGGCACCGCCGAAGTGCCCGAAGCGTTCAGGGGGCCGCAGATGGATGCCATGCGCAAGCTGGACTTTGTGAATATCTGATACTTCGCCACTTGTCCGGATCGGGCCGAAACAGGGTGGCGCTAGCGGGCCGGCGCTCCTAGATACACCACCCCACACCCCCTCCTCTGAAGAGAAGGGGGCTTTTTGCTTGTCCGAAGACCGAACTCCATGCCCGATCTTTCCCGCCTGCTGACTGCCAAGTCGCCGCTCACCCTGTCCAGCGTTGTGCGCGGGGCGCAGCCGATGGTGATGGCGGACCTTGCCCGCGCGGCAAAGCGGCGCGCGGTGTTCATCGCGCCGGACGATGCGGCCATGCGCGCGGTTACCGATGCCGCGCATTTGTTCGCACCGGAACTGGAGGTGGTGGAATTCCCCGCATGGGACTGCCTGCCCTACGACCGCGCCAGCCCCGCCCTGTCGGTCAGCGCGCGGCGTCTGGCGGCACTGCATGCGCTGCAGGCGAAGAACGGGCCGAACCAGCTGGTCGTCACCACGGTCAACGCGCTGCTGCAACGCGTGCTGACCCCGTTCCGCATTCGCGAAGCGGTGCGCGAGTTCAAGGTCGGCACGCAGATCGGGTTCGAAAGCCTGGCTGCACTGCTGCAGCGGCAGGGCTATTCCCGCGTCGACACCGTGGCAGACACTGGCGAATTCGCCATGCGCGGGTCCATCGTCGATATCCATCCCAGCGGGCTGGAGGAAGGGCTGCGTCTGGATTTCTTCGGTGACGAGGTGGAGAGCCTGCGCCTGTTCGATCCTAACACCCAGCGCACCACCAGGACCATCGACAGCCACCTGCTGCTGCCCGCCAGCGAGGCGCTGCTGGACGAGGAATCGATCAAGCGCTTCCGCACCCGCTATCGCGAGCTGTTCGGCGCGCACGCCACGCAGGACCCACTGTACGAGGCCGTGAGCGACGGGCGGCGCCTGGCCGGCATGGAGCATTGGCTGCCGCTGTTCGAGGATCGCCTTGCCACGCTATTCGACCACCTTGGCGCAGACGACGTGCTGGTGATCGATTCCGGCGCACTGTCCGCTGCCGAGGAACGGCTGAACGACATTGCGGACTACCACCGCCAGCGCGGCGAAACATCGGGGCAGGCCAAGGGCAGCTATCGCCCGCTGGAACCCGCCTCGCTCTACCTGACGCAGGACGAATTCAGCGCCGCAATGGGCGACTGGCCAATCCATCGCGCCTCGATCTTCAGCGAGCCCGAGAGCGACAGGGTGCTTGACTTCGGCTTCCGCTCTGCCCGCGATTTCACGCCCGAACGCTCGGCGGGGAAGAACGTCTACGAGGCGGTGGCTGCCCACTTCAAGGCCTTGGCCAAGGCCGGGAAACGTCCGCTGCTGGCCACCTATTCCACCGGCTCGCGCAGTCGCATCGTCTCGATTATCGAGGAGGCCGGAACGCCCGTCGCGCTGGCCGAAACGTGGCAGGAAGCGCTCGGCACCGCTGCCAGAGGCAAGGCTACTGCCATGGTGGTGGCGCTCGACACCGGTTTCGCCAATGACGAGCTGGAAGTCGTCACCGAGCAGGACCTGCTGGGCGACCGCCTCGTCCGCCGCCGCCAGCGTCGCAAGGATGCCGATGCCTTTCTTGCCGAATTGCAGGCGCTGGCGCGCGGCGACCTCGTCGTCCACGTCGATCATGGCATCGGCAAGTATCTCGGCCTTGAACCCATCGCCGCAGGCAAGAGCCAGCACGACTGCGTGATGCTGGAATATGCCGGCGGCGACAAACTCTACATCCCCGTAGAAAACCTCGATGTGCTGTCGCGCTACGGTTCCTCGGAGGAAGGTGCGCCGCTCGATCGGCTGGGCGGCGAGGCATGGCAGAAACGCCGCGCCCGGCTGAAGGAACGTATCCGCGCCATCGCCGGCGAACTGATGGAAGTCGCCGCCCGCCGCGCGCTGCGCAAGGCACCGGTGCTGGCGGCGGACGAGGCGAGCTACAACCAGTTCCTCGACCGTTTCCAGTACGAAGAGACCGAAGACCAGGAACAGGCCATCGCCGACGTGCTGGCGGACCTTGAAAGCGGCAAGCCGATGGATCGCCTGGTCTGCGGCGATGTCGGTTTCGGCAAGACCGAGGTGGCCCTGCGCGCAGCCTTCGTGGCTGCGATGAACGGCCAGCAGGTGGCAATGGTGGCCCCCACCACCCTGCTCGCCCGCCAGCACTTCCAGAACTTTACCGAACGGTTCAGTGGCTTCCCGCTCAAGGTCGGCCGCCTATCACGGCTCGTCTCTGCCAGGGAAATGAAGGATACGCGCGACGGGCTGGCCTCCGGCGATGTGGATATCGTGATTGGCACCCACGCCATCCTCTCCAAGAACACGAAATTCAAGAACCTCGGCCTGGTGATCGTCGACGAGGAGCAGCGTTTCGGCGTCACCCACAAGGAGAAGCTGAAACAGCTGCGCGCCGACGTCCACGTGCTTACTCTCACCGCCACGCCCATCCCGCGCACCCTGCAGATGGCGATGAGCGGCCTGCGCGAGCTTTCCACCATCAAGACGCCGCCCGTGGATCGCCTGGCGGTGCGCACCTACGTGATGGAATGGGATGACATGGTGATCCGCGAGGCACTGCTGCGCGAACACCATCGCGGCGGGCAGAGCTTCATCGTCGTGCCGCGCATTTCCGACATGGCGGCGCTGGAAGACTGGCTGCACGAGACCGTACCCGAAGTGAAGGTGATCGCCGCGCACGGACAGATGGCCGCAGGCGAGATCGAGGAACGGATGAGCGCCTTCTACGAAGGCAAGTACGAGGTGCTGCTCTCCACCACCATCGTCGAGAGCGGGCTGGACCTGCCCAGCGCCAACACCATCATCATCCACCGCGCGGACCGCTTCGGCCTAGCCCAACTCTACCAGCTGCGCGGGCGCGTGGGCCGCGCAAAAATCCGCGCCTATGCCTACCTGACGACGCCGGTGGACACCGCGCTGAACGAAGTAGCAGAAAAGCGGCTGAAGGTGCTGGGCGACCTCGATTCACTGGGCGCGGGTTTTCAGCTGGCGAGCCACGACCTCGACATTCGCGGCGCGGGCAACCTGCTGGGCGACGAACAGTCAGGCCACATTCGCGAAGTCGGCTTCGAACTCTACCAGTCGATGCTGGAAGACGCGATTCTTGCGGCCAAGGCAGGCGATATCGGCCTGGAAGCCGATCGCAGTGGCCTGTCGCCTTCGATCACCGTCGATGCGCCGATCATGATCCCCGAGGACTACGTGCCAGACCTCGCCGTGCGCATGGCGCTCTATCGCCGCCTGAACCAGGCCGAAGGGCGCAACGAAGTCGAAGCCATCGCCGCCGAGATGATCGACCGGTTCGGCGAATTGCCGCAGCCGACCAAGAACCTTATTCGCCTGATCGAAATCAAGGCGCAGGCAATCGAGGCCAACATCGCCAAGATCGAAGTGGGTGCGCGCGGCACCCTGGTCACCTTCCACAAGGACGATTTCCCGGACCCCGTAGGCCTGATCGCCTATGTCGACCGGCTGCAAGGCACGGCCAAGCTGCGCCCGGACATGAAGCTGGTGATCAACCGGGCCTGGGGCGATCCGGAAAGCCGCCTGAACGGCCTGTTCCAACTAACCAAGGGGTTGAGCGGGATAGTCAGGAAGTCGGCGAAGAAGCAGGGTTAGCCGCCTGCTTCGCCTTCCATGAACACCAGCACCACTTCGTTCACGCCGCCTGAATTAGCAAAGACCATGTCCAACTGCCCGTCATCGTTCATGTCGCCCACAGCGACGCCGTAGGTGGTATCCTCGCCCGGAAGAGAAAGGCGGTCAAAACGGCCAGTGCCATCGTTGGAATAGATCACATTCGGGCCATCCGCGCCCGCCACCAGGTCGATATCGCCGTCGGAATCGATGTCGGCAGCCGCCAGCGCCATGATCGTCTCACCGTCCAGCCCAAAGTTGTAGGGAGGACGGAATTCGCCATTCTCCTGCCGCGGATACAGCAGATGCAGCCCACCGGTGGAGACAAGCACGATATCCAGCCTGCCATCCCCCGTCAGATCGGCAATCGCCACCTTGCGATGGTCTCCTTCGCTTCCGGGCAAGGCCAGCGGCGTGAACTGCCGCGCCCCATCGTTGCGCATGATGACGCTGGCCGCCCCGTCCCTGCGGGCAAGCACCAGGTCCGGGTCGCCATCGCCGTCGATATCGCCTGCAGCCAGCCCCGTGGTGCCGAAACCCGCATCGGGCAGCTGCGTGCCTGAGGCAAAGCCGCCCATGCCATCGCCGAACCAGATGCGGTCCGGCCCGCGCCGCGTGGCAACCACCAGGTCAGCAAGCCCATCTGCATCGATATCCACCAGCAGTGCGGAGCGGGCTTGCACCGCACTATCGGGCACGATGCCGGACAAGGTGAAGCGACCGCTGCCGTCGTTCGCGAACAGCTGCACCGGCAGGCTGTCACGCACGACGACTGCGTCGGCATCGCCGTCGCGATCGAGGTCTGTCGACCTGATCGTGTAGCTCGCGGAAAGCGTTTCACCCAGCCGCCGCGCTTCCAGCAACCGGCCATCACCGGCATTGACGAAGACATAGTCCTGCTCTGCCCAGTGCCGGCCATTGGCGGTCAGCACGTCGAGATCGCCATCTCCGTCGACATCTACCAGGGTCACGTCGGCGGTGAGATGTTCGGCAAGGTCAAAAACCTGGGTCTCGAGAGAGGCATCCTGCGCCTTGGCCGACATCGCACCGGCAACGGCTGCCGGCACGGCAAGCGCACGCCATTTCGAAAATCGCATCATGTTCACCCCCATCTGCAAGGCAGGGGACGCTGCCGGCAGCGGCGTGAATGTCTGCTGACTCAGCTGGCCTGCAATTGTATGAAGCTGTCTGCGCGCATCGGCTTGCCGCCAAGAAAGCCCTGCCACACCGCGCAGCCTTCGCGCACCGCGACGTCACGCTGCTCCGGGGTTTCGACACCCTCGGCGATCACCGCGATATCCAGCGCCCGCGCCATGGCCACGATGCCGCGCAGCACGGCCAGGTCACGTTCGTCGGTCGCAATGCCGTCGATCATCGAGCGATCGAGTTTCAACGCATCCAGCGGCAGCACTTTCAGGTAGCGGAAGTTGCAAAAGCCTGCGCCGAAATCGTCGAGTGCGATGCGGATGCCATGGTCAGACAGAGCTTTCAGCCGCTCCGCCGAACGATCAAGATCTGCTACCAGCGCCTGCTCGGTAATCTCCAGTGTCAGGCGATCCGCCGGAAAGCCGGTATCGGCCAGCATGGCCAGCAGGTCTTCGCCAAAGGTCCGGTCGAACAGGTCCATCGCGGTAACGTTCAGCGACAGGCGCAGGTGCGGCGGCCACCGGGTCGCCGCGTCCAGCGCGGCGCGCGCGATGTAGCGGGCCAGGCGCCGGGCAATCCCGCCCGACTGGGCTATGGCCACCACCGCATCGCCCGCCAGGTTGCCATGTTCCGAGTGCTTCCAGCGCACCAGTGCCTCTGCCCCGGCCAGCACGTTGTCGCAGCTGCAGAACTGCGGCTGGAACAGGATTTGCACCGCTTCATGTGTCAGGGCGGCGGCAAGGTCCTCGCTGATCGGGTGCGGTTCGCTGCGACGGCGGTCTGCGCTGCGTCGGCGTTCATGGGTCTGGGCGGGTACCGGCATGACCAGCACCCTGTCGCAAATCGGACATCAGGTCTCGCCGCGCGAAAGGCGCGTTGCAAATCGGGACGGCGCTCCATAGGGTCTGCCCATTGTATCGGGGGGACACAGATTACGTGGCAGACGATCAACCCAAGTTCGAGAAGCTGGCACTCACCTATTCGCAAAGCGATCGCGCGCGAAAGGCGGCCAAGGAGCTGTCCGAACGCTACGATTTCGTACCGGTCGAACAGGCCGACGTGATCATCGCACTGGGCGGCGACGGCACCATGCTCGATGCGCTGCACGACATGCTTGACGTTGGCCGCATCCTGCCGGTGTTCGGCATGAACCTGGGCACGGTGGGCTTCCTGATGAACCGCTATCACGGCGCCAGCGGGCTGATGCAGAGACTGGCAGAGGCCAAGCGCATGCCCGTTGCACCGCTGAAGATGGAGGTCATCACCCAGACCGGCGAGAAACATTGTGCCTATGCCGTGAACGAGGTGAGCCTGCTGCGTGAAACCTTCCAGACCGCCAAGATCGAGATTTCGGTCAACAACCGGGTGCGCATTCCGGAGCTGGCGGGTGACGGCATCCTGCTGTCCACGCCGGTGGGCTCGACTGCCTACAACCTTTCCGCCAACGGTCCGATCCTACCGCTCGATTCGCGCATGCTGGCGTTAACACCGGTCAGCCCCTTCCGCCCGCGACGCTGGCGCGGGGCGATCCTGCCGGAAACCAGCAAGGTCAGCTTCCGGGTCAACGAACCGGCCAAGCGCCCGGTCGCCGCGGTGGCCGATTCCAAGGAAGTGCGAGACGTGGCGGAGGTGCACATCGAGATCGCCCGCGACAAGGAAATGTGCCTGCTCTTCGATCCGCACCAGGCGCTGGACGAGCGCATCGTGGCCGAACAGTTCGTAACCTGAGAGAAGGTTAAAAAGGGGCCTTGCCAAACGGAATCGCCGCCCATATAGGCGCTCACCTGCCCATCGGGCTGCTCCCCGATAGCTCAGCGGTAGAGTAGGTGACTGTTAATCACTTGGTCGTTGGTTCGAATCCAACTCGGGGAGCCATTTTCCACCACATTGCATGGCGCCGGATCAGCCCGGCTTGCGGAAACGCAGCGCGAACTTGTCGCTGACGCCGTCGAAATCGCGCGGGCTTGCATCGTGCGGGTCGGCCGGGTTGTGCAGTAGGTCGCTTTCCGCCTCCAGCACGAAGCCTGCCGCGGTTACCTGCTCGCGCACGGCGGCGGGGTCGATGCGATGCAGTGTCGAGGTGGCGCTGGTGCCGGTGCCCGGTGCGGAATGGTCTTCCACGAAGTAGATTCCACCAGGTCGCAGTACGCGGAAAACCTCGGCGTTGATCGGGGCAATGTCGCTGTTGGCGAGGTCGTGATAGTTCTCGGTGGTCCAGACGAGGTCCACCGGCTGCGGCAGTGGCATGGCGTCAAAGCCCTCCACCACCACGACTTCGACATTGCCATACTGCGCGGCAACCGCGTTGATCCCGTCCAGCCCGCCGGGGCGGTTGGCGAAGAAGGCGGGCATCAGGGCATAGACCTTGCCCTGCGGCCCCACCGTCTGCGCCAGGATGCGGGTATAGTAACCCCCGCCGGGCGCGATTTCGGCAATCACGTCACCGCGCTGCACGCCTGAAAAGGCGACGATCTCCTCCGGCTTGCGGGCCTCATCGCGCGCCGTATCCTGGGCCGGGCGCGCGGGGCTGAGCACCGCGGCCAGGATGTAATCGGCCATGCCCGCCTGCGCATAGCTGACCGGCGCGGGCGAGGTGCTGGCCGCGCAGCCAGCCAGCGAAACGGCTGAAATCGCGGTGGTAGCGGCCGTGACAAGACGCATGGGAGCTCTCCTTTGCTCCCATGCTATCGTCATCCGGGCGGCTGGCAAGCGATCAGGCCACGGCCCCGTGGCAATGCTTGTACTTGTTGCCCGACCCGCAAGGGCACGGCGCGTTGCGGCTGATGTTCTGGTCCTTGTAGGGATCCTCGCGCTGGGCAGAACCACGCGTGCCGGTTTCAGCCACGGGCGAACCTGCCAGCGTACCGAACAGCGGCTGCATGAATTGCGAGCCGTCGCCGTCGTTGCTGTCGTCCTCGCCAGTGAACGGGTCGACATGGCCGGTCAGGAAATTCGGCAGGTTAGGCAGTTCACGCGGGGGCGGCGGTGCAGCCGGGCGCAGCTCTGCCGTCAGCAGCACCTTGGTCACGTCCTCGCGTAGGGTATCCAGCATGGTCTGGAACAGACCGAAGGCTTCCTGCTTATATTCGTTGATCGGCTGCTTTTGCGCATAGGCGCGCAGGAAAACCACCTGGCGCAGCGCATCGAGCGTGGCGAGGTGTTCCTTCCAGTGATAATCGAGCCGTTCGAGAAGGATCGACTTTTCCACCCGGCGCCAGCTGGACTCGGGAATTTCGGCGGTGCGTTCAGTCAGGCGCTCCTCGGCCATATCCTGCAGACGTTCCTCGATCAGCTCGGGCTCGACCGCCTCTTCCTCCATCCAGTCGTCGATCGGCGGGGCAAGCCCGAGGACATCTTCGACCTTTTCCTTGAGCCCTTCGACATTCCACTGTTCGGGATAGGATCCCGGCGGGCAGGCTTCTGACACCAGCGCGTTGATGGCATCGCGGCGCATGTCGTCCACCACGTCGTCGACGCGTGCGGAATCCATGATCTCGGCGCGCTGTTCGTAGATAACCTTGCGCTGGTCGTTCATCACGTCGTCGTACTGAACCACCTGCTTGCGCATTTCGTAGTTGCGCGCCTCCACCTTCTTCTGCGCAGTCTCGATGGCCTTCGACAGCCACTTAGAGCCGATCGCCTCGCCGTCTTCGAGGTTGGAATTCATCATCTTGGCGAACAGCGTGTCCGGCCCGAAGATGCGCAGCAGGTCGTCCTCCAGGCACAGGTAGAAGCGCGACAGGCCGGGGTCGCCCTGGCGGCCCGAGCGGCCGCGCAGCTGGTTGTCGATGCGACGGCTTTCGTGGCGTTCGGTGCCCAGCACGAACAGGCCGCCCGCGTCCTTCACCTTCTGCCGTTCCTCGGCCACTTCGGCCTTGATGCGTTCGATGGCGGCATCGCGCTCCGGCCCCTCGGGCATGTCGCGCAGCTCGTCCTCGATACGGAATTCCACGTTGCCGCCCAGCTGGATGTCGGTGCCGCGGCCCGCCATGTTGGTGGCGATGGTGACGGCGCCGATGCGGCCCGCCTGTGCCACGATATGTGCTTCCTGCTCATGCATGCGGGCATTGAGCACGGCGTGCTTCACGCCTTCCTTGTCGAGGAACTTGCTCAGCAGTTCGGACTTTTCGATCGACACCGTGCCCACCAGCACCGGCTGGCCGATCTCGTTCTTCTCCTTGATCGCCTTGGCAATGGCGGCGAACTTGTCCAGCGTGTTCTTGTAGAACTCGTCTTCCTCGTCGATGCGGGCGACGGGCACGTTGGTGGGGATTTCCACCACGTTGAGCTTGTAGATGTCCCAGAACTCGCTCGCTTCGGTAGCGGCAGTGCCGGTCATGCCGGACAGCTTGGGATACATGCGGAAATAGTTCTGGAAGGTGATGGAGGCCATGGTCTGGTTCTCGGGCTGGATATCCACGCCCTCCTTGGCCTCGGCCGCCTGATGCAGGCCGTTGGACCACCGCCGGCCATCCATCATTCGTCCGGTGAACTCGTCGATGATCACGACCTTGTCGTCCTTGACGATATAGTCGGTGTCCTTCTTGAACATCACCACCGCGCGCATCGCCTGGTCCAGGTGGTGCACCACCTGGGTGTTCTCGATATCGTAGAGGTTGTCGGTTTCCAGCAGCCCGGCAGCGATCAGGCGCTGTTCGACTTCCTCCACCCCGATTTCGGTCAGCTGGACGTTGCGGCTCTTCTCGTCCTTGGTGAAATAGGCCTCTTCATCGCCCAGCGGCCCGCCATTGTCGCGCTCCAGCGCTTCCTGGTCCTTCACCAGCTGCTTCACGATGGCGTCCAGCGCGATGTATAGGTCGGACTTGTCCTCGGTCGGGCCGGAGATGATCAGCGGGGTACGCGCCTCGTCGATCAGGATCGAATCGACCTCGTCGACGATGGCGAAGTTGAAGGGGCGCTGCACCATCTGGCTGCGTTCCTGCTTCATGTTGTCGCGCAGGTAATCGAAACCGAATTCGTTGTTGGTGCCATAGGTGATGTCGGCAGCATAGGCCTCGCGCCGGGCCGCCTCGGGCAGGTTGGGCACGATCACGCCCACGCTCAAACCCAGAAACTGGTGCAGCTGGCCCATCCACTCGGCATCACGGCGAGCGAGGTAGTCGTTCACGGTAACGACGTGCACGCCCTTGCCCTCGATGGCATTGAGGTAGGTGGCCAGCGTTGCCACCAGCGTCTTGCCCTCGCCCGTCTTCATCTCGGCGATTTCGCCGCGGTGGAGCACGATACCGCCCACCATCTGCACGTCGAAATGGCGCATGCCCAGCACGCGCTTCGAGGCCTCGCGCACGGTGGCGAAAGCCTCGGGCAGGATATCGTCGAGGGTCCTGCCCTCTTCCTCGATCTGCTTGCGGAACTTGTAGGTCTGCGCCTTCAGCTCATCGTCGGAGAAGTCGACGAGCTGCTCTTCCAGCGCATTGATGCGCGCCACGATCTTGTCGAGCGAGCGGACGTAACGGTCGTTGGAGGAACCGAAAAGCGACTTGGCGATGGTCTGCCACATGGTGGACGAATCCTGTCAGGTAATATGGAAAGAGGCCGCGCGTGCCTGCGCAGCCGGAAGAATCAGGCGATGGGGGGTTTGCGGCGCTACTCGCGCGCGCGGTCTGCCTGCAGCTGGACGGTGGGCGTCCAGACGATAACCGGCTTCGGGCTGCACGGCGTGGAAACGCGCTGGCCCGAAGGGGCTCCGCGCGAAAACTCCAGCGGCTGCGAAGGGATCGTCTGGCAATCCTCCGCCGCGCCCGCTGCCGCCACGCTGACCACGCTCGCCTGCGCAGCCACGGCAGGCGTAGTCACCAGCCCAAGGCCGGAAATGAGCGCAAGCAGGGTGAGCAATTGGCGAAGCATGCAAGGGTTCAGATAACGCCTGTTTCCTTAAAGTCCACTGACCATGGGGTCATGCCCGTGAATTGTCGTGTTGGCGCAGGGGCAAAGCGCATTTATGGGAGCGAGCCATGGACCTAGAAACATCCCCGCTCGCCCTGCCCTTCCCTGACATGCCACCCATCGAAGGTGTTACCCTTCGCGTGGCGCGGGCAGGCTACAAGAATTGGGACCGCGCGGACCTGACCTACGCGGAACTCGCCGAAGGCACGGCGGTGGCAGGCGTGTTCACGAAAAACCTGTGCTGTTCCAGCGAAGTCGAGTTGGGCCGCGAGCAGGTGAAACAGGGCCGCGCGAGGGCGCTGGTCGTCAATGCAGGCAATTCCAACGCCTTCACCGGCTATCGCGGGCGCGAGGCGGTGGAGCAGATCATGGCGCAGGTGGCCGAAGCGCTGGGCTGCGAGAGCGGCGAAGTGCTCGTCTCCTCCACCGGGGTGATCGGCGTGCCCTTGCCCAAGGACAAGGCGCGCGAGGGTATTGCCCGGGTGCTGAAGGCCGAGCCGGCTTCGTGGGAACAGGCCGCCACCACCATCGGCACCACCGATACCTTCGCCAAGGGCGCTACCACCGCCGCGATGCTGGGCGACAGGCGCGTAACGCTGAACGGCATCATCAAGGGCAGCGGCATGATCGCGCCCGACATGGCGACCATGCTGGGCTACGTGTTCACCGATGCCGCGGTTGACCCCGCCTTTCTCCAGCAGTGCCTCTCCGCTGCCAATGCAGGCACGTTCAACAGCATCACTGTGGACAGCGACACCTCCACCAGCGACACCGTGCTGGCATTCGCCACCGGCAAGGCGGGGAATCCGCCGCTTGCCAGTTTCGACGATCCGGGCGCGGACGCCTTCATGGCCGCGCTCACCGACCTCTGCCGCCAGCTTGCCCACCTGGTGGTGCGCGATGGCGAAGGGGCGCAGAAATTCATCGCGGTTTCGGTGACAGGCGCGGTGTCGGACGAGAGCGCCCGGCGCGTGGGGCTGTCCATTGCCAATTCGCCCTTGGTGAAAACCGCGATTGCAGGCGGCGATGCTAACTGGGGCCGCGTGGTGATGGCCGTGGGCAAGGCGGGTGAACCGGCGGACCGCGACAGGCTGGGCATTGCCTTCGGCGGCGTGTGGGCAGCGCGGGACGGCCTGCCGCTGGCGGACTATGACGAGGCTCCGGTGGCGAAGCACCTCGAAGGGCGCGAGATCGACATCACCGTGGACCTTGGCCTGGGCGAAGGCCGCGCCACCGTGTGGACCTGCGACCTGACCCACGGTTACATCAGCATCAACGCCGATTACCGCTCATGAGCATTATCGACCGCGAGATCCTGGCCATCTGCCGCGAGGTGACCGAACGGGTTATCCTGCCGCGTTTCCGCAACCTTTCCGCCCACCATGTTGACGACAAGGGTGGCGGCGATCCCGTCACCATCGCCGACCACGAAAGCGAAGTGGCGCTGCAAGAGGCGCTCGACAAAATTGCCCCCGGCCTGCCCTGCGTGGGCGAGGAAGGTGCCCATGCCGACCCTGCCGTGCTCGAACATCTCAAGGGCCCGTGCTGGATCGTCGATCCGATCGACGGTACGCGGAATTTCGCCGACGGTCAGCCGCCCTTCGGGATATTGATCGCGCAGGCTGACGAAGGCCTCGCACAAAGTGGATGGATCTACGATTGCCTGTCAGGCCGCTTCTGCGCCGCCCATCGCGGCAAGGGCGCCTTTGTCGGCGGGGAAAGGATCACCGCGCAGACCACCGGCGAAGCCCCTCCCGTGGCGGCGATCTCGCTGATCTTCATCGACGATGCCAAGCGCGAGGCGATGAAGGCGCACATCTGCCCGCACTACCGGCTTGTCGACATCCCCTATTGCGCGGCGGAGCAATACCCGCGCCTGGGCCTAGGCGTGAACGATGTTTCCATCTTCGAACGCACGCTCGCCTGGGACCATGCGGCGGGCTGCCTGTGGCTGGAGGAAGCGGGCGGTAAGGCCGCGCGGCCCGACGACGGCTCGCCCTACCGGGTGGACGAATGGGACCGCAAGGGTCTGGTCGCGGCCGCCACGCCCTCCCTGTGGGAAGCCATGGCGGCACGGATCAATTCGCTCGACGCCTAGACGACGCTTTCCAGCCAGGACTTCAGCGCGTTCTTTGGCGCCGCGCCCATTTGGTGGGCAATCGGCTTCCCATCCTTGAACACCACCAGGAAGGGGATCGACTGCACGCCCATCTGGCCGGGCACGTCGGGGTTTTCCATGATATCCATCTTGGCGATCGTCACCTTGTCGGCCAGCTCGTCAGACAGTTCTTCCAGCGCGGGTGCGATCATCTTGCACGGGCCGCACCAGTCGGCCCAGAAATCCACCAGCACGGGCTTTTCGGCATTCAGCACGTCTTCCTGGAAGCTGGCATCGGTAACATTCACGGTCGCCATTGGCTTTCTCCTGATAACACTTGGCCCCTACCTAGGCGCTTCGGGCGCTGACTCAATGGGCAGGCGGCAATAGCTTTGCTTGGGTCCACAGCTATTCCGGCTTGTGCGCGGCCAACACATCCGCCGGAATGGCGAACAGTTGCGGCGTCTGTGTATAGAGCACAGCTGCCTCGATCGCGCGGTCCGGGTAGATCACCGCCAGCGCAGCGGCATAGGCGCCCATCTGTTTCAACGTGCCATGCGGCATGGCGGCAAGGCTGGCCGGAGGACGGCGCGCAGTCTTGAAGTCGGCAACCAGCACGCGATCGGGCAAGACCAGCAGGCGGTCTGCCGTGCCGGCGATCACCTGCTCGCCCACCGTGGCGGCCAGCGGAACCTCGGCCAGCGCATCGGGACCGAACAGATCGCGCCACTCGGGCACGTCGATCACCGCCAGCGCGCGCGCCAGCATCTCCCCGCGTTCTGCATCCGACAGGTCCGGCGCATGGCGCGCCAGCCAGGCCCGCGCACCGCTCTCGCGCAGGTCGCGAGGGGTATCGGGCAGGCGTTCGAGCAGGGCATGGATCAGCACCCCGCGCCGCGCGGCAATGGCGGCCTGTTCGGGCGGCAACGGCGGATCGGCGCCCAGTTCCTCGGCTCCCGCAGAAGGTGCCAGCGGGCGTGGCGGGCGCGGTTCGGGGCCGATGGGCGTGCTAGCCCATGCCGGCAGCACTTCGGGGATGGGCAAGGCCTGCTGCGAGCGATGCGGCACACTTTCGGCATGTTCGCCCAACTCCAGCCGCCAACCCCAGATCGAGTCTTCCAGCGGCTCTGCATCGAACAGCGGAGCAAGGCGCGCGAACCAGCTGTCTTCCGCCGGTTCCTTCTCACTCTTGCCCAGCGCCCCGCCGATGAACAACGCCTCTTCCGCGCGGGTCATGGCGACATAAAGCAGTCGCCAGTGTTCCTGCCGGTCTGCCGCCCTGGCAGCTTCGGCAGCGGCATCGATGCGTCCTACCCGTTGCTCCTTCGTGAGACCGGGCAGCGGAATCGTCCGCCCTTCCCCGCCGGGTAGTACTTCCTCCAGTTCGATACCGGAATCGCGCGACTTGTCCGGATTGCCGCAGGCATCGGCCAAGATGACGATGGGTGCCTGCAAGCCTTTCGAGCCGTGCACGGTCATCACCCGCACCATGTCACCCGCCCCTTCGGCCTCGCGTTTCAGCTCCCCCTCGCCTGCGTCGAACCAGCGGATGAAGCCCTGCAGGCTTGGGGTGTTGGAGGCGGCGAACTGCTGCGCGGCGTTGAGCAGCTCGTCGATCTGATCGTTGGCTTCCTTGCCCAGCCGCGCCACCAGCTTGCCACGCGCCTTCCACGGGCCAAGCAGGATCCAGTGCAGCAGCGCCTGCGGGGTTTCGAAATCCGCCAGTGCCAAAAGCTCGGAGAGCATGGCGACCGCCACTTTCGGCTTGTCTGCAGAAAGGTCGCGCAAGTGATCCCACAGCGCCACGTCCTTCTCGCGCGGAGCGTGTTGCAGCAAATCGTCCTGGCTCCACCCGAGAATGGGCGAGACCAGCAGGTTGGCGAGACTCAGGTCGTCCCCCGGCTGCGCGGCATAGCGCAGCGCCGCCATCAGGTCCTTCACCGCCAGCGGGGCGCCCAGGCGCAGGCGGTCGACACCTGCCACCGGCACGCCCGCGGCATGCAGTTTCGCCACGATCAACCCGGCAAGATCCCGGCGCTTCCTTACCAGCACCATGAAATCACCCGGCGTGGCGTTGCGCGGATTCTCCTTGTCCTTCACCAGCGGAAAGCCGCCGTCCCACATTCGCTTGATCTGTTCGGCGATCTTCTCGGCCATGGTCCGTTCAAGGTCGGTGACGCCCAGTTCGGGCCCGTCTTCGCCCTCGCCCTCGCCATCCTCGGATTCGCCGCCGACAGGCGCCCACAGCGTGACAAGGCCGGGCCGGTCGTCGCCCACGTGCGGTTCCGGTGGCCGGTCCAGCCCGAAATTGGCCGGGCCGATGGCCGCGATCGCCTCGTCCACGAAGCCGAGCACGGTTTGCGCGGTGCGGTAGGAGCGACCGAGACCCAGTTCCTGCAACTCGCGCGCTGCAATCGCCTGGCGCGACTGCGCCACACCCTGCACCCAGTCAGTCAGCCGCTGGGCATAGTTCCTGCGCGCAGCGGCGAAGTTTTCCGGGCTGGTACCCTGAAAGCGGAAAATCGCCTGCTTGTAGTCGCCCACGACAAAGATCGTGCGCAGCCGGTCCTCCGCCTGCCCGATCCCGCTGAAGAAATCGTCCGTCAGCGCATCGATGATCGCCCACTGCGCCGCATTGGTATCCTGCGCCTCGTCCACCAGGATGTGGTCGAAACGGCGATCCAGCTTGTAGCGGATCCATGCCGACATGTCGGACCTGCCCAGCAACTGGGCCGCGCGGGCAATCAGGTCGTCGAAATCGACAAGGCCTTCGCGCGCCTTGGCATCGTCCCACGCCAGCGCGAACTTGCGGCCCACGTCGAGCGCGGGGGTGATGTAGTCGACGAGGTCGAGCGATGTGGCAAGGTCGCGCAGGGCGGAAAGGTCGGCCTGTGCCGCTTCGGCAATGGCCAGGATATCCGGTACCTTCTTTTCGACATTGCCCGCCCATTTGGGCAGGCCTTCCTTGTTGAAGATGGCGGTATAAAGCGACTGGATATCGGCAAGCCGTTCCAGAGGGGATGCAGCCATCCATTCGCTGATCGGGCCATGGACTTTGGTCGCGTTCGCCGTTCCCCATTCAAGGTAGGCTTCCTGGATACCACGCACCGAATGGCAAACCGCAGAGCCGTCGGCACATTCGCTGGCGAGCGTTTCTCGCGTTGTCTCCGCATCCAGCCCCAGCAGCCGTTTCACGCGCGGCTCCATCGGCGGCTGCCATGCGCCGGGGCCGAACCACACCTCGCGCGCCGCCGCGCAGCGCATCAGCCATGCACGCGCGCCATCGGGCCCGTGGCGCAGCGACAGCTCTTCCAGCGCTGCCTCCGCCGCCGGATCGCTTTGCTCCCATTCCACCAGCAGTTCGCGCAGCACGCGTTCGGCCAGCAGGTCACGGTCGCGGTCTTCCATCGGGCGCGTGCCGGGGACGAGGCCAGCCTCTTCCGGGAAGGCGGCCAGCAGCCATTGCGAGAAGGCGTGGATGGTATCGATCCGCAGGCCGCCACCGGGGCAATCGAGCACAGCGGCGAACAGCGTGCGCGCACGGGCGCGAGTTTCCGGATCGAAGTCGGCCCCAATGGCGCGCAAGTCCGCCACCAGACGATCGTCCTCCATCCTCACCCAATTCGCCAGCACCTCGTTCACGCGGGTCGCCATTTCCGCCGCGCCCGCCTTGGTGAAGGTGAGGCACAGGATGTGTTCGGGCCGCACGCCCGGCTCCAGCAACAGGCGCAGCACGCGGGCAGACAGCACCTGCGTCTTGCCCGTGCCGGCAGAGGCCCCCAGCCACACGCTGTAGCGCGGATCGACGGCCAGCGCCTGGTTGTCCTTCAGCGGATAGACCTTGCCGGCGTTGTGGCCGCTCATGATTCGTCCCGCCCCTGCCACTCGGCAAGCCGCATCAGCTGGTCATAGGTGTCATAGCCCGGCGCATCGGGGTTTAGTCGCGCGGTGAAGGGTTCGTCGCCCAGAATCCAGCGGTCCAGCGCATCGTCGAGGTATTCGCGCGCCTTGGGCAGGAATTCCGCGGGCGGGATGCCCGTGCGCTTGTTGCCTTCCAGCAGCGGCGTGGCGATAAAGCCAAAACCGGTGAGATGATCCTTTGCCTTGGCCTTGGCGAGCGACCAGTATTCGAACTTCACCGGATCGCCGGAAATGCCTTCGAACCCGCCCGCTTGCGCTATCAGGCCGATGGTGCCCAGCTGCAGTGCATAGCCTTTCTGCACCTGCCTGCCGCTGGGCGGGCCGCCGGTCTTGTAGTCGACGACGGCCAGCGTGCCGTCGGCAAGTCGGTCGATCCGGTCGGCCTTGCCGAAAATGCGGATGCCGCGTTCCTCCATCTCGCCCCATTGCTCGATAGCGACAGGCTTGCGGTCGGGATCGCTTTCGATCTTCTGCGCCACCCATTTCAGTGCCGCCAGCAGGCGGGGCCGCCACAGCGCGCGCATCAGCGGGTGGGCGGACATCTGGCGCAGGTGCTGGTCTGCCAGTTCGGCCAGCTCGCCCTTGCCCTTGTGCCAGTCCTCCAGAATCGCGTGGGCGAGCTCACCCTGCCAGGCGGGGCTTGGCTCGGCATCGACATGGTCCAGCTCGGCAAGCCGCAGCAGCTTGGACGCGTAATACTGGTAGGGATCGCTGCGCAGCCGATCGAGCGCGGTTACGCTGATCGGCTGGCGGCGCAGGTCTGGCGGCGGGCACGGATGCGGGCGCGGATACTTTGGCAATTCGAGCGGCGCGGGTTCCAGATCACGTGCCAGCCTTACTACGGCGTGATCTTCGTGCTTCTGCACCAAGTCTTCGCCTAATAGCGCCCGCACGCGCAACAGGAAGCGCGAGGCGATGGCAGGGCCGGACAAGTCACGCCGCGCGCGCGTCAGCACCACTTCGGGCGCGCCTAGTGCACCAGCAAGATCGTGCGCGGCAAGACCGATGCGGAAATCCGCGCCGGGAACGCCCAGCGCGCGCAATACGCCGGGTGCCAGCAACGGATCGGTGGCCGGGCGCGGCGGCCAGGTGCCTTCGTTCAGGCCAGCGCAGATCACCAGGTCCGCCCGCGTCATGCGCGCTTCCAGCAAGCCGTAGATCGCCACGCGCGGATGGCCGCCATAGGGCGGGCGCACGGCCACGCGGTCCATCGCATCGCGCAGAACGTAGGGCAGGTCGTCCGCCTCCAGCGGCATGGCAATGGAGCGCGCGTGCAGGCGCAGGTCTTCCACGAAGGCAGACAGCGCCCGGCCATCCTCGCGCGCCCACAGGCCTTCGCCGCACAGCGCTTCACCCGCAGCGGCGAGCAGGTCCAGCCAGGTGGCGAGTTCGGAACTGTCGCCTGCGTCCAGCAGCGGAGAAAGCTTCGCCTCCACTTCCTGCCACCACGGTTCGACGCCAGCCTTCGCCGCCAGTGGACGCAGCGGGGCAAGACCGGGTGCCTTGCGCGGCCCGCGCAAATGCAGCTCGAACCGGCGCGCAGCACGCAACCAGGCCGCCCTGCCCTCGCCTGCCGCCACCAGCGGGTGTTCCAGCAGCCCGACCAGCGGGACGGGAGAGGCTGGTTCGGCAGCCACCTCGGCCAGCAGCAGCAGCACGCGCCCGGCTGCGGTCTCGCCCAGCGGGCGGCCAGCGGAATCGTCTGCCTGGATATGCCAGCGGCGCAAGTGCTGCACCACGCGCCCTGCCAGCCCACGATCGGGGGTGACGACGGCGACGCGTTTCTCGGGTTCCTCCAGCGCCTCGCGCACCAGCAAGGCGATCGCCTGTGCCTCCTCCTCGGGGTTCGCGGTCTCGACCAGCCGCACCCCTGCCATGCGGCGCTTGGGAGCGGGCAGCTTGACCCAGGCCTTGCTGGCTTCGGGGGGCAGGAACAGGCTGGAGATGGCGTGAGTGCGTTCCGGCGGCCCTTTGGCGATGCCCGCGCGGTGCCATTGCTGCACCTCGCCTCGCGCCACGCCCATGCGATTGAGCAGCAGCTTCAGGTGGTATTGCGGGTGTGTCAGTGCATCGCCACTGGTGAACGGCGTTTCGCCAGAGGTGTCGCCCGCGCTGCCAAGTTCGTCCCACACCTCGTCGCCCATCGACAGGTCGAGGTCGGGCAGCACCACCGCGCCCTGCGGCAACTGAGCCACGGTGCGCAGCAGGCGGGCCAGCGCAGGCGCGGCGCTGGTAACGCCTGCCGCGACAAATGGCCTATCCGGCGGCGCCTCGCGCATGCGCCGCGCCGCCTCGCGAAACAACATGTTGCGCCGGGCCGCCGCATCCCGTTCGCCGCGCTCCTCCAGTTCGGCCAGCCACAAGCGCTGGACGGTGGCGAAGAGGTGGAGATTGTCGCGCCAGTGATCCGACAGGTCGCCAACAAGGTCGATCACCCGGTCAGACAGCAGATCATCGGGTGCGATCTCTTCCACCAGCAGGCGGTCCATCACCTGCCCGGTTTCCTGCGCCAGCTTCAGCAGCGCGGCACCCTTGGGTGCCTTCTCGCCGCGCACCTCGCGGATCAGCGCGGCAAGGCGAAGCCAGCGGCGGGTAGGATCGGCGGGCGGCGGGATTGCTGCGCCCGCTCCCAGCGAATCGAACAGCGGTCCCAGCGATTCGTCGAGATCGAGATCGCCCACCAGCACCATGCGCGGCATCAGCAGGCCGGGATTACCGGCTTCCCCGGCATGGCGAACAAAGGCCTCGGACATGGTGCGGGCTGCGCGGGTGCTGGGCAGCAGCAGGGTAAGGCGGGCAAGGCCGAAGTGTTGCTCGGCGTAGCGCGGCACCAGGCCTGCCACCAGCGCATCGGCAAAACCGCGATGCGCCGCGATCGAATAAACCTGCGGATTCTGTAGCTTTTGCGGGCCCGCCATCGGTGCAGACTAGACGCCGTTTCAGACTTCCGAAAGGGCTTCCTCGGTGGGCCGGATCGCTTGCGGCGTTCCCACTTCGAACCACTGCCCGGTAAAGGCCAGGCCAAACAGGCGCTCTTCCTCGATCGCGCGGGTCCACAGCACGTTGGTGGAGAACGGGCCTTCCGGTGCATCGCGCATCAATCGCTTGGAAATCAGCTGGATACCGGTGAAGATATAGGGCGCGATCCTGCCCGAGGCGCGGCGGCGCAGGCGGCCCACGGCGTCCATGTGAAAATCGCCCTTGCCGTCGAAGTTGTGCGCCGCCTTGTGCGTCACCAGCAGCAGCAGCGCGTCCATCCTGGTGGCATCCCAGGCAGCGGACAGGTCGGCAAAGGCGCTCACCGGGCCATCCAGCCAGATATTGTCGGAATTGAGGCAGAAGAACGGGTCCGGCAGCAAGTCATCTGCCTTGGCGATACCGCCACCGGTTTCGAGCAATTGCTCGCGCTCGTCGGACACGATGACCCTGGGGCTTTCGCGTTCCCGCAGATGCGCCTCCAGCGAATCTGCGAGGTAATGCACATTCACTACCGCGCGGGCGACACCTGCCTCGGCCAGCTTGTCCAGCGTGTGGTCGATCAGCGGCTTTCCCGCCACCCGCACCATAGGCTTTGGCTGCGTGGCGGTGAGCGGGCGCATGCGCTTGCCCATCCCGGCAGCAAGCACCATGGCGGTATCGCTGGCGAGTGTGCTCACGCGAAGACGTCTCCCCGTTTGGCGCGGATATGCTCCGGCACGTTGGCATCGAACCAGCGCGCGACGGGGGCAAGCGCGGGATGCGCCATGTCACGCTCCATCGCCTCCCACACGCGCGGGATCATGGCCAGGTATTTGGGCTTGTCATCGCGCTTCCACAGCCGGGTGAAGATACCCACGATCTTGGCGTTGCGCTGCGCACCCAGCACGGCGTAGCTGCCAGCAACGTCCCAGACAGGATTCGTCGCCGCGCGGTATGCCTCCAGCATCTGCGCCTCCAGTTCGGGCGAGACATCGCGCCGCGCATCCTGCAGCAGCGAGACGAGGTCGTAGGCCGGATGGCCGACAAGCGCATCCTGGAAATCGATCAGCCCCTGCTCTCCGGGCAGCATCATGATGTTCTCGGCATGGTAATCGCGCAACACGGTAACGCCTGGCTGCTGCTCTGCCAGCACCGGCGCAAGCACGCTGTCCCATGCCGCGCGGTAGCCCGTCGAATCCACGTCAATTCCCGCTGCCGGGCAGAACCATTCGGTGAACAGGCCTGCCTCGCGCTGGTAGGTGGCCAGATCGTAGGGCGGAAACGGTCCGGGCGGCAGGCTGTGCAGCCTGGCGACGGCATCGATGGCCTTGGCATAGGCCGAAGTCTCCGCCTCGGGATTGGCTTCGATCCATTCCTTCATCCGGTCGTTGCCGAAGTCCTCGGTCAGCACCCAGCCCTGCGCGGCATCGTGGCCAAGAATTGCCGGTCCACGCATGCCGTGGGCAGACAGCCAGTCAGCCACTTTCAGGAAAGGCACCGGATCCTCCTCCGGCGGCGGGGCGTGCATCAGCATGGCGCTCTCGTCGCCGCGACGCAGGCGGAAATAGCGGCGGAAGCTGGCATCGCCGGGGATCGGCTCGATCGCGGCATCGCTCCAGCCCGCCTGGGCGAGGAATCGGTCGATACCCTGGGGAAGATCGCTCATGGCATGCGCTCTAGCCAAGCAGACCCGCCCTCGACAACGGCCAACCGGCCTTCACCCGCAATTTCCAGCGCGATTTGCAGGCAGGCGGGCTCATGCGCGAAGCCGCCCGCATGGTCCGGCCACTCGGCCAGCAGCACGGCGCCCTCGCGATAGTCGTCGAGGCCCAGCTGTTCAGCTTCGCTCGGGTCCTCCAGCCGATAGAAATCGGCGTGGACCACGGGCGGGTTCAGGTGATCGTATGTCTCGATAATGGTGAAGGTGGGCGATGGAACTTCGTCCGCGTGCCCCAGCGCCGCCAGGATAGCGCGCGCCAGCGTGGTCTTGCCTGTGCCCAGCCCGCCGGACAGCGCCACGACATCGCCAGGCCGAAGCCTTGCCGCAATGCGTTTTCCAAAGGCCTGCATGGCCGCAAGATCCGGCAAATCCACCGTCAAGGCAGTTTCACCGTGGCCGTGGTGCCCGCGCCCTTCTCCGACTGGATTTCCAACCTGCCGCCATGCGCCTCAATCAGCTGGCGCGCCAGCGGCAGGCCAAGGCCGCGCTTGCCTTCCCTACCATCGCTGCCCGCCAGGCGATAGCCATCCAGCGCGCGCGCCAGTTCGCTGGGCCGCATCCCTTCGCCGTTGTCGGAAATCACGATCCGCGCACCGGACTTGCGCCGCCCCAGCGCCACCAGGATCCGCCCGCCCTCGGGCGTGGCGGCGATCGCATTGTCGAGCAGGTTACCGATGGCGCGGCCCAGCTGGCGCGGGTCTGCCTGCACGTGGCCGGCGCTCTTGTCGCCGCGCAGGTCGAGCGTGATGTTCTTGGTATCAAGGGCCTCCTCGCGCGCACGCACCACCTGCGTGGAAAAGCTCAGCAGGTCGACATCCTCGGTGGCAATGGGCAACAGCCCAGCCTCGCTCTGCGTCAGATCCAGCACGCTCTCGATCTGCTGCGAAAGGCGCTCGACCGAGGCGATGATAGCGGCCACATATTCCTGCGCCTGCGGCGACAGCTCGCCCGCCACGCCCGATTGCAGCAGCTCGGCAAAGCCGCCGATGGAGGTGAGCGGGGTGCGGAATTCGTAGGACATGTTGGCAAGGAAGCGGGTCTTCACGGCGTCCGCCTCTTCCAGCGCCTGGTTACGTTCGCGCAGCGCCTCTTCCGCCTTGGTGGAATCGGTCACGTCCAGCACGGTTAGCAGGCCATTGCCATCAGGCAGCGGCACGCCGGCAAATTCCAGCGTGCGCCCGTCGGACATGACTACCCTGCCCCCGCGCTGTTGGCGGTCGAGCGTGGCAGCACGCACCACTTCGCCGATAGCCTTGCGCTGCGCGGGGCGCGCCAAGCGGTTGGAGATGCGGTCAAGCAGCTTGTCAACATGCGGATGCTCGTCGAAGAATTCCTCCGGCAGACCCCAGATCGCGGGAAAGCGGCGGTTCCACAGCTGCATGCGACCATCGGGTGCGAAGACAGCCAGCGATTCGAACAGCGAATCGAACGTCGCCGTGCGGGTGCGCAGAAGCGTGTCACGCGTGGCCGACAGCGCCAGCTGTTCCGACCGGTCCTCTGCCAGCAGCACCAACCCCCCATCAGGCAGCGGCTGGGCGACAATGCGCAGGTAAGTGCTGTCCGGCAGCGTCCAGGCATCCTCGACAGGCGCATCCTCAAGAAACCAGCCCGCCAGTTCGGCCCGCCAGGCGGGGAAATCGCGTGTTTCGGGCAAGCGGCCGGCGTCGCGCGCGAGATCCAGGAAACGGTCGAAATCGGGCGGATCGACGCGGGTCGAGGGCGGCAGGGCAAAGATGCGCTGGAACGGCTGGTTGGAGAACGACAGCTGCCGATCAGGGTCGAACTGCGCCACGCCGATGGAAAGCTGATCCAGCATGGAACGCTGCGCTGCGCGGAAGGCGCGGAAGGCACGGGTCTGCTCTTCCATTTCCTCGATATCGATGGCGTATCCGGCCACCCCTTCCTCGCCCAACGGCAGGTCGCTGACGCGCAGGGTGCGACGTTGGTTGCCGACGGTCGCCTGCACGATGCGCTCCACAGGCATGTCGCGACTGTGCGCCTGCCCAGCCACCTGCGCAGCGGTCAGCCCGTCGACGGTCTCCACCAGTTCGACCTGCTCCTCCACCACGCTGGCGGCATCCTTTGCCCCCACCGCGCTGACATAGGCGCTGTTGACCAGGCGCAGGTCCATTTCCGGGCCACGGAACCACATCGGCATGGGCGCGGCCTCGATCAGGCCCACCAGCGCGGCAAAATCGTTGCGCGCCCGCGCTGTCTCCTCGCGCAGGCGCGCCAGTTCACCCTGGCTTTCGGAAAAGTCGAACCACCACACCAGCGCCGCCCCGCCTGAGGCAATCGCCGAATCCGCCAGCTGCCCGCGAATGGCGAGGCTGCGGGTGGAGCCCTTTGGCGTCACCACCATGCTGAACGGCGCCGCCGTCTTCTGGGTGCGGCGCACGGCTTCGCGCAGGTCCTTCAGGTCTTCATCGACGAGACCGCCGTCCAGTTCGCTGAGGAAGCCCGGCAGGCTATCCAGCCCCAGCCACTTGGCCAGGCGATCCGGGCCTTCGATCTTGCCGTCGGGACGCACCAGCAACGGAATGGCGGGCGCATCGTCGATCATGCGCGAAAGGCGCCGCACAGAGTTGCGTGCATGCCGCGCGGCGCGGGCGCGCTGGAGCGAGCCCACGACCAGCCACACCGCGCCAAAAGTCCACGCGGCCAGCATCAACCCCAGCAGGGCCATGGCAGAAGGCGTCAATTCCATTGTCTATGCAGCTATGAGAGCGCGCGGCGACTTGCAATGGCCAGCGCGCCTGTGCCGACAGTCCTGATGCGCAAAAAGAAACGCCCCGGCGCAGGGGCCGGGGCGTTTCGATTGCTGTGATGCGCTGGAAGCGCGGATCAGTAGCGATAGTGTTCCGGCTTGAACGGGCCTTCCACCGGCACGCCGATGTAGTCGGCCTGCTGCTGCGAAAGCTTGGTCAGCTTCACGCCCAGCTTGTCGAGGTGCAGCGCGGCAACCTTCTCGTCCAGCACCTTGGGCAGCACGTAGACGTCGTTTTCGTAGTCGTCGTGGCGTTCCCACAGTTCCATCTGCGCCATCACCTGGTTGGTGAAGGAACAGCTCATCACGAAGCTGGGGTGGCCGGTGGCACAGGCCAGGTTCACCAGGCGGCCCTTTGCCAGCACGATGATTTCCTTGCCGTCGGGGAACTTCACCAGGTCGGTGCCGGGCTTAAGTTCGGTCCACTCGTAGTTGTCGAGCGCCGAAATCTGGATCTCGCTGTCGAAGTGGCCGATGTTGCAGACGATGCTCATCGGCTTCATCGCCTTCATGTGCTCAGCGGTGATCACGTCTTCGTTGCCGGTGGTGGTGACGAAGATATCGGCCCGCTTCACCGCGTCTTCCATGGTCACGACCTCGAAGCCATCCATGGCTGCCTGCAGCGCGCAGATCGGGTCGATCTCGGTGACGAGCACGCGTGCGCCACCGTTGCGCAGCGACTGGGCGCTGCCCTTGCCGACGTCGCCGAAACCGGCAACGCAGGCGACCTTGCCCGACAGCATGACATCGGTCGCGCGGCGGATGGCGTCGACCAGCGATTCACGGCAGCCATAGAGGTTGTCGAACTTCGACTTGGTAACGCTGTCGTTCACGTTGATCGCCGGGAACGGCAGTTTGCCCTGCTTGGCCAGCTGGTACAGGCGGTGAACGCCGGTGGTGGTCTCTTCCGACACGCCCTTGATGTTCTTCACCGAGGCGGTGAGATAGCCGGGCTTCTTCTTGAGAAATTCCTTCAGCGCGCGCTGGAATTCCACTTCCTCGGCATTGCCTGGCTCGGGCAGGTCCTCACCCGCTTCCACGCGCGCGCCCCACAGCGCGAACATGGTGGCATCGCCGCCGTCATCGAGGATGAGGTTGGTGGTCTGGTCGGGATCGTCGCTGGTCGACCAGTCGAAGATCTTGCCGACATAGTCCCAGTATTCGGCCAGGCTTTCGCCCTTCACCGCGAACACCGGAATGTCCTGCGCAGCGATCGCGGCGGCGGCGTGGTCTTGCGTGGAGAAGATGTTGCAGGTCGCCCAGCGCACTTCCGCGCCCAGCGCCACCAGCGTTTCGATCAGCACGGCGGTCTGGATGGTCATGTGCAGCGAACCGGTAATGCGCGCGCCCTTCAGCGGCTGGGCAGCGCCAAATTCCTCGCGCGTTGCCATCAGGCCGGGCATCTCGGTTTCGGCGATGTTGATTTCGGCCCGGCCATAGTCAGCCAGGGCGATATCCTTGATGATGTAATCGGTGAAAGCGGCGTCGGCCACGGGCACTTCTCCTGTGATGTGCGGGTGATGCGTCGCCGGGGCTCCATGCAACGCCTATGCTGCGTTGCGCCATAGGCGGGCACGCTTTTCGGGACAACCCCTAGCAATCGTCCAGCCAAATGCGGCAATCGTCTTGCGCGAGGGCCGCCAGCGCCTATGTCGTTGCCCTCAAGGTCCACAGGAGAATGATGCAATGACGATTTCCAAAGGTGACAAGCTGCCCGACGTGAAGCTGGTGAAGCCCACCAGCGAAGGCCCCGAGGCCGTGCAGTCGAGCGATTTCTTCGCCGGCAGGAAGGTGGCGCTGTTCGCCGTTCCCGGCGCCTTTACTCCCACCTGCTCTGCCAAGCACCTGCCCGGCTACGTCGAAAAGGCTGCCGAGCTGAAGGCCAAGGGCGTGGACGCAATCGCCTGCACGGCAGTGAACGATGCCTTCGTGATGGGCGCGTGGAACAAGGCCGATGGCTCTGACGACATCACCATGCTGGCCGACGGCAGCGCCGACTTCGCCAAGGCGCTGGGCCTCGATGCGGATTTCTCCGCCTATGGCATGGGCACCCGCTCCAACCGCTATTCGATGATCGTGGACGACGGCGTGGTGACCGAAATCAACGTCGAGGGCCCCGGCGAATTCGGCGTTTCCAGTGCGGAGCACATGCTGGGGCAGCTGTAACACGCGGCTCCTTCTGCACGTGAAAAGGGCGTCCGTCGGGGGCGCCCTTTTTCCTTGGTGCCAGGGCGATGCCCTTGCATCGCGATCCGCGTTCCGGTCTATCTCTTCCCTGCACGGGACCGGGGTGGGGACAGCAGCCGAAATGCACGCAGGATCACAGGCATTGCGCTTGTCGCTGGCATTGGCCGGGGCGATCCTGCTGGGCGCCTGTTCGGCAGCTCCGGCCGATGCCGGCTGGCCGGTGCATGGCCGCACCAGCGAAGCCCAGCGCTATGCGCCACTCGACCAGATCGACCGGGAAAGCGTGGAGCGGCTTGGCCTTGCCTGGTTCCACGATCTTGCCACCGATCGCGGGCAGGAAGCCACGCCAATCATGGTCGACGGCGTACTCTACATCGCCAGCGCCTACAACGTGGTGCAGGCACTCGATGCGCGCAGCGGCGATGTGTTGTGGAGCCACGATCCGGATGTCCGCGCGGCCTCGGCACGGGGCTGCTGCGGTCCGGTTTCACGCGGGGTGGCCGTTGCAGACGGGCGCGTGTTCGTGGGAGCTTTGGACGGGCGACTGATCGCGCTCGATGCCGCCACCGGCGAGGTCGCCTGGGAAGTGCAAACCATCGACCAGGCCGATCCGCTGGCGATCAACTACACCATCACCGGCGCGCCGCGCGTGGTGAAGGACATGGTGCTGATCGGCAATGGCGGGGCGGAGTTCGGCGCGCGCGGCTTCGTTACCGCCTACAGCGTGGCAGACGGGGCGCAACGCTGGCGGTTCTATACCGTGCCCGGCAAACCCGGCGTTCCCGACGATGCCGCTTCCGACAGCGCAATGGCCTTTGCTGCCGAAACATGGGCGGGCGAATACTGGCGCTATGGCGGCGGTGGCACGGCCTGGGACGCGATCGAGTTCGATCCCGAACTCAACCTTGTCTACATCGGCACCGGCAATGGCTCTCCGTGGAACCACCAGATGCGGTCGAACGGCGAAGGCGACAACCTGTTCCTCTCCTCCATCGTGGCCGTCGATGCCGATAGCGGCGAATACCGCTGGCATTTCCAGACAACGCCCGCCGACGCCTGGGACTACACCGCCACGCAGAACGTAGTGATGACCGATCTGGAAATCGACGGTGAGTTACGCCGCGTACTGATGCAGGCACCCAAGAACGGGTTCTTCTACGTGCTCGACCGCGAGACGGGCGAATTCATCTCCGGCACCAATTTCGTGAACGTGACATGGGCGACGGGGCTGGACCCCCAAAGCGGCCGCCCCATCGAAGTACCCTCAGCGCGCTATTACCGCACCGGCGAGCCGTCCTTCCAGTTCCCCAGCTCGGGCGGAGGTCACAACTGGCCGCCTATGGCCTTCAGCCCGCGCACCGGCCTTGTCTACATCCCGGCGCAGGACGTGGGCATGCCCTTCGCCGCTGCCGACGAGGAACAGGTGATCGGCGCCTATACCTCGGGCGTTGCCATGGACGCTGGCGGCGCGATGCGCGAAGAGGATCGCGAGGCGCTCTACGCCGGGATGAAAGGCTACCTGATCGCCTGGGACCCTGTGCGCCAGCGCGAGGCATGGCGGGTGGACCAGCTTGCGCCTTTCAACGGTGGTGTGCTGGCAACCGGCGGCGGGCTGGTGTTCGCCGGCAACACGGCGCGCGAACTGGTCGCCTATGACGAGAGCACGGGCGAACGGCTGTGGGCCTTCGATGCGCAAACAGGCGTTCTCGCCCCGCCGATCACCTACACACTGGATGGCACCCAATATGTCGCCGTGATGGCTGGCTGGGCCGGCGGCTGGCCGCTGACAGGCGGGGTGATGGCCTTGCAGGCGGGCGATTCGATCGGACCCAACCGGCTGCTGGTCTTTGCTTTGGATGGCAAGGCCAGCCTGCCGCCCTTCGCAAGGTCTGCCCGCAGCACGCGGCCCATCGTCGATGCCCCGCCCCCAGCCGCCGACGCTGCGCGCGGCAGCCCGCTCTATGCCCGCTATTGCCTGCGCTGCCATGGCACTGGCGTGGTGAGCGCCGGAGCCTATCCCGACCTGCGCCTTTCGCCTTTGGTCATGAGCGATGCCTTCAAGACGGTGGTGCTGGAAGGCGCGCTGGAGAGCCGTGGAATGCCGAGCTTTGACACCATGCTTTCGTCCGCTCAGCTGGACGACATAGGCGCCTTCATCGCCACGCGATCATACGAAGACTTCGGCCCGGATACCGGCGCCGGCAACTGACAGGAGAACCCATCCCATGTCCGAGCAGATGCAGGCCGTGCTGGCCGAGATCGCGGCGCTGAAGCAGCGGCAGGCGGAGCTGGAGGCCGAAGTCCGGCAGGCGCGCGATTTCCAGAGCGTGCAGAACCTCCAGGCTGCCTATGGCTACTATGTCGACAAGGGCCTGTGGGACCAGGCGGCAAACCTGTTTGCCGAAGACGGATCGCTGGAACTTGCTGGACGCGGCGTGTTCATCGGGCGCGAGCGGGTACGCGAATACCTCCACCACCTCCCGCCCTACGGCCACGGCATGCTCTACAACCACATGCAGTTGCAGCCGGTGATCCACGTCGACAGCCAGGCGGGCAAGGCCAGGGGCCGCTGGCGCAGCTTCATGATGGTCGGTTCGCTTGGCAACGAAGCGCGTTGGGGCGAGGCCACCTACGAGAACGAATATCGGCGGGTGGACGGCGAATGGAAGATCGCCCTGCTGCACGGCTACATGAACATCTACGTCGAATTCGACCGCGGATGGAACAAGGGCGGCGTCGAGCTGCTGCGCTCCATCGATGGGCTACAGCCCGATGCCCCGCCGACGATGGACTATGAATGCTACCCCGCGCCGCTGATCGCGCCGTTCCACTACGACAAGGTCTGAAACCTCAGTCGTCCCACGACACATCGACGCCAAGGCTGTCGATATTGGGCACGAAGTCGGGATGCGCGCGGCGCATCGGGTCGGCATCCAGAATCGTCGATTCGCCATCGATCGAAGCCGCCACCATCAGCAGGGCAATGGCCACGCGGATGATATAGGGGCTGGTGACGGTGGCCGGCACCAGCTTGTCGCCGCCGAAGGTGATCAGCCGGTGCGGATCGCACAGCAAGGTATGCGCACCGAACAGCGAAAGCTCGGTGTGCCAGGTAAGGCCGCCCTCGTAGACCTTGTTCCAGAACATCACCTGCCCGCGCGCCTTCACCCCCAGCGCGATGAAGATCGGCAGCAGGTCCGCCGGAATATAGGGCCACGGCGCGGCTTCGACCTTGGTGATGAGGTGGCTGGTGAAGTTCTGCTGCACCACCAGTTCTTCCGGCGCCTTCAGCCGTGACCAGCCGTCAGCATGTTCCACATGCGCGCCGAACTTCTCGAAGGTGCGGTCGATCAGCATGAAATCCTCGGGCCGCGTGTTGCGTACCGACACGTCGCCGCCAGTCACCGCCGCCAGTGCCAGGAATGTGGCGATCTCATGGAAATCCTCGACGAAGGTGTAATCGACCGGCTTGAAGTCGCCGCACCCGTCGACCGAGACCATCGAGGTGCCCTTGCCGCGGATGGTGCCGCCCATCAGTTCGAGGAAGGTGCACATCTCCTGCACGTGCGGCTCGCAGGCAGCATTCACGATCTGGCTGCTGCCATTGGCGGTCAGCGCGCTGATGATGAAATTCTCGGTGGTGGTGACGCTGGCATATTCGAGCCACATGCGCGTGCCGTCGGCCTTGCGCGCATTGCGGAAGACGATGTCCTTGCCTTCGTAGGAGACATCCGCGCCGAATGCCTTGAACACCTGCACGTGCGGATCGATCTCGCGCGCGCCCAGCGTGCAGCCCTTTACCTCGTGCTCCAGCCGCGCTTCGCCCAGCCGCGCCAGCAAGCCGGGAATCATCATGATCGAGGCGCGCATTTCCTGCGGCAGCTTGGCCCTGGCGCTGGAGGAGATGGTCGAGTGGTCGATCCGCAGCGTCTTCGCCGCCTTGTCCCAGACCACCGTGCTGCCCAGCTCGGTAAAGAAGGCGTGGATTCGCGTGACATCGGTAATTTCGGGTACGTTGCGCAGCATGATCGGCGCGTCGCTCAACAGCGTGGCGCACAGCACGGGAAGCACCGCGTTCTTGTTGGCGGAGGGGTCGATCTTGCCGATCAGCTTCTGCCCGCCCCTTACGCGCAATGCAGTCATCTTAATCCTTTCAGTAATGCTCCGCTGCCCTCAGGCCCGGCTCAATAGCCCATCAGCTTGAGCACTTCCTCGCGGCTCTTGTGATCCTTGCGGAAGGTGCCCATCACCTGGCTGGTGACCATGGTGACGCCCGGCGTGCGCACGCCGCGCGCGGTCATGCAGGCATGGCTTGCCTCGATCACCACGGCAACGCCACGCGGATTGAGGTGATCCTGGATGCACTGCGCAACTTCCGCCGTCAGCCGTTCCTGCACCTGCAGGCGGCGGGCATAGCCGTGCAGCACGCGCGCGAGCTTGGAAATGCCCACCACCCGGTCCGTCGGCAGATAGGCGATTGCCGCCTTGCCGATGATCGGCGCCATGTGGTGTTCGCAGTGGCTCTGGAATGGGATATCCTTCAGCAGCACGATCTCGTCATAGCCGCCCACTTCCTCGAACACGCGGGAGAGGTGGTGCGCGGGATCTTCGGCATAACCCTGGCAATACTCCTTCCACGCCCGCGCCACGCGCTTGGGCGTATCCAGCAATCCCTCGCGCGTGGGATCGTCGCCTGCCCATTTGATGAGCGTGCGAATCGCTTCCTGTACATCATCGGGAACCGGGGGTTTGCCAGAACCATCCTGGTATTGGGGATCGTCCTCGTCCGGACCTACAAGGCTACTCATTCGTCCTGTCGCGCTTTCTCTTCAGCTTGCTACGCGCTTTCGCCAATAGGCTGCCCGGACGGAAAAGGCCACGTCTGGCGGGCTTGATGTCGAAAAGCTCTTCGGGTTCCTCTGGATCGAAAGTCTGGCGCAGGGCCAGGTCTATCGCCCATTCCTCGTGCTCGGCGGGATGGAAGGGCCGGAGGTAGCGGCGGTTGCTATTGCCGACAGCGGCGATCATGCCCGCCATGCCGCCGTTGCCGGCGATTAGGCCAGCGACATCTTCCTCCGCGATGCCCAGGTGCTCTGCCAAAAGCGATTCGCGGATGATGCGGATCGGGTCGCAGGCATGGCCATTGCCGGGCCGCGTACAGTCGATGAAGACATCGCATTCGCTGTCCAGCCCCATGGACCGGTTGTTCATGTTGGCAGAGCCGATGCGCAGCACGCAGTCGTCCACGATCATCAGCTTGGCGTGGACGTAGATCGGGGTCTCGCCGCTAAACGGCACGTAGAGGTGGAAGCTGTCGTTGCGATCAAGCGCTTCCAGCGCCTCCACCAGCTCGGCGCGCGCCGGGTCCATCGCCTGCGCTTCTACCCAGCCTTCGGCCGTGCGCGGCATCACCACCACGAATTCGGGTGGATCGGGCTCGGCCAGCCGGCTGGCAATCGCCTCGCAGATGGTGCGTGAGGTGAAATACTGATTCTCGATGTAGACGAAGCGCTGCGCCGCGGCGATCTGCCTGAGGAACAGCGTCTCGACCTCGTCCACCTTCGGATCGTCGTCATAGGCGGCGCGGGTGCGGGCGATGCCGACTTCCACATCCTTAAAATGCGGCTCAAGGTCGTCGGGCCAGGCGCTTCCGGGGTCTTCCTTCGGTGTCGACAGCACCTTGCCCCCCGCCCGCAGCCAGCGCGCACGACCAAGCCGTTCCAGCTCTATCGCGACATCGCCTTCCATCATCATCGTCAGGTCGTGCCATGGGCCATAGGGCTGGCCGCGGGGGGTCTTGCGATTGGCATGCGCCTCCAGATGTTCGCGCGTGTCCCAGCGGCGCGTGGTGATGTCGATCCCGCCGCACACGGCAAAATCATCGTCGATGATCACCAGTTTCTGGTGATGCGAGCAGCCAACGGGATGCGCGGTATCGAACTTGAAATCGATTCGCCGGTGCGACCACCAGCGCGCCAGATCCAGCATCATGGTGCCGCGACCGAAGAACTTCAGGACGCCGTAGCTCCATTTGAGGATCCGGATTTCAAGCTGCGGGCGATGCCGGCTCAGCCACACGATGAAGCTGCCCAGGCGCGAGGGATAGGTGCTGCGCCAGCCCCGCTGCCACCAGCGGCGACCGCGCTTCAGATGGATACGGGTGTCGAAATCCCAGCCGATCAGCAGGATGCGCTGGCGTGCCTTCAGCATGGCCTGCTGGATCAGGTCGAAATAATCGGCACCATCAATGACCACCCGCACGCGCCGCGCACGGGCATAGCGCCACACCCCCGGTTCGACAGAGGCATCGGCAAAATCGGCAATTGCATTCTCGATTCTGTCCAACTGCCCCTCGAGCCGGTTGCGTGCCTATTCCTTGGCGTCTTCCATCTTTTCCGGCGTGACTTCGGCGTCGGCCTTTTCGGCATTCTTCCGGCGATCGAAGACCTGGCGCATGTGCGCGCGATCTTCCTCGGTCAAGTGCTTGTCGAAGTCGGGGAAATGATCTTCCTCCTCTTCGTCAATGTGGTGGCGATAGTCATGATCGAGCTGCTTGAACTTTGCCATCCATGCCGGCGAGGACATGTCCGTGGCGGCAAGATCGTTCATCAGCTCATCCAGCTCGTGGTGCTCCGCCACCGAGTGGCGAGTCTCGTCGGTGTTCGCAGGCTTGCGCATCATCGTGGAATAGAGCGCCTGCTCTTCGGCGGCGGCATGGCTCTTCACCTCCAGCGTGAACTGCTCCAGCAATTCGCGCCGTTCCTCGCTCTCGCCGCTGGTTTCGGCAAGCTTGTCCAACAGCTTGCGGTGCTTGTCGTGGTCCTGCTTCAGGCGGGCAAAGATGTCTTCAGACATGGAGGCTCCTTTCGATTTGCGTTCGTGAAATCAACAGGAAGCAGGGGCACTTGTTCCGGGGACTGGACGAAACGCGGTGGCTGGGCGCGCCAGGAAGGATTGGGCTGGCCTGCGGCCACCCCGTTTCCGCTGCGCTCCGAATCCGAAGTCCAAATGTTCCGATGAAAGAACCAAAAAAGGGGCCGACCCGATGGGTCAGCCCCTTTTTTGGCGCGCCAGGAAGGATTCGAACCTCCGACCGCCTGATTCGTAGTCAGGTACTCTATCCAGCTGAGCTACTGGCGCACTTGAGAGGCGGGCACATAGGGGGAGCCAATCAGCTTGGCAACCCCTATCCGGCAATGCGCGACAATAGTTTGCGATCCATCGGCGCCAGCGGCAGCTCCGCGGCTTCTTCCGGGGCGAACCAGCCCCAGGCCTGTCCTTCCAGTCCTTGCGGCTGTGCCACGCGCTGGCGCGAAGTGTAAAGAATGAGAACAATCGCGGGATTGCCCGTTTCCTCGGCAAAACAGGCGGGTCTTAGCTGCGCCGGATCAAGCTCCAGCGCCAGCTCCTCGGCAATCTCGCGCACCAGGGCAAGCTTCGGCTTTTCAGCAGCTTCCACCTTGCCGCCGGGAAACTCCCACAGGCCACCGTGGTGCTTCCCCGGCAGGCGCTGCTGCAACAGCAAGCGCGCCCTGTCGTCTTGCAGCGCGACGGCAACCACCAGAATCCATGTCGGATTATTTTGCACTTAAACCTTCCGTCGCAAGGAATTGTTAAACCTAAGCTGCAAAACCCCAAGCTGTCGCAATTTAGCTAGGGGACCAGCGTTGTTTGCAAAAAGATTCTTCAAGCGCCTGCAACGCGATACTCGCGGTGCGACGGCTATCGAATACGGCCTAATCATTTCGTTGATCGTGATCGCCATGATCTCCGCCATGCAAGGTTTCGCCAATGAAGCCATCGGCATGTGGGGCAATGTCGAAGACCAGTACGAAACAGCAAATAATGGCTGACGCGATTAGGACTTTATCAACACCTTCTACGTAGAAACCAGATTGCTCGGTCGGTGAACTCCGGTTGAGCCGGGTACCGAAGACTGAAACCAGGAGACTAAAAATGACCTTCTTCAAGAACATGATCCGTGACGAACAGGGCGCCACCGCCATCGAATATGGCCTGATCGCTGCCCTGATCGCCGTTGCTGCCATCACTGCCATGCAGAGCCTCGGCAACGAACTGGACGACACCTTCGGCAACGTGAGCTCGGAGCTCGACACTGCCAACACGAACAACTAAGTTCGCTTAGCAAATCAACGAAAGGGGCGTCAGGGAAACCTGGCGCCCTTTTTGTTTTGCATGGCGCAAACCCAAGCGAAAACAGGCCGACATTGCTGTCGGCCTGTTTTGCATTGTCGGGGTAACTTGCTCAGTTGGAACGGACGACGATCTTGTACTGGCGACCCGGAACCACCTGGTCATTCGAAGACAGGCCATTCAACACCCGAAAGCGCGCCTCCTGCGCGTCGGTATAGGCCATGCGCGCCGCCAGCGTACGCACCGTATCGCCGCGCCCTGCCGTCACGATATCCAGCCTGCGCGGCACCACGCTGCCTGCCTCGTTGGCGCCAATTCGGCGCATCGACTGGTACAGCGAATTAAACACACCCGCCTGCCCTGCCGGGGTGATCGCGGCGAAGTGATAGGCGGTGCTGTTGTCGAACTCATAGGCGAAGACGGTCACGTCCACCTGGCTCTGGCCGTTGTTCACTCGCGCCGTGCCGTAGGCAGCGGGCAGGCCGTTCACCGTGGTGCGTTCGATGCTTGACGGTGCGAGCTGCTGCTGGTTTCCACCCAGGGCATTGAAAACACTGCGGACATAACCGTTCAAGTCTCCGTTGTAGGGCCCCACGGTCAGTTGCGCGCGACCGGCATCGCCGTTGATCGAGACCGCGCGGGTGCCGTTGATCATGTAGAACCCCTGCGGGGCGGTGAAGCTGAAACGCAGCACCGGGTGGATGAACTGCCGCCCTTCAATCAGGCCCTGCTGCGGATCGTCGCCGTAGATCATCCCGTCTACGCGGCTGAGGAAGGCTTCGCGATTGAGCACGCCGGTGCCATTGCCTGCCAGCGCCCTAGCGTTCTGCACGCGGCTGGCCGGATCGGGGTGGGTCGAGGCCCATTCGGGGATCGTTGCATTGCCCCGGCCCTGCAACTGCGCGTCCAGCTGGTTCTGCGCGGCAAGACTGGCCAGCAGCGTGGCCATCGCATTGGGATCGTATCCCGCGCGGTTAAGATACTCGATGCCCAACTGGTCCGCTTCAAGCTCCTGGCTCCGCGAATAGCGCAAGGTGAGTAGCTGCGAGCCTTGCAGGCTGAGCTGGGCAAGGTCAGAACTGCCCAGCACCGCGCTGCCGATCACCGCGCCTAGCAGGCCCAGCAGCTGGTTGCGCTGCGCCGTCTGTTGTCTGCGCGCGGAATGGCGTGCAGCGACGTGGCCGACCTCGTGCCCCAGAACGGCGGCCAGTTCGGCCTCGTTGTTCATCAGGTTCACCAGTTGCCGCGTGGCGTAGACATAGCCGCCGGGCACGGCGAAGGCATTGTTAACGCTGGAATTCAGCAGAGTAACGTCGAACGCATCGGGCCGCGTTGCCAGACCCGATTGCACGGCGATGTTCTGTCCTATCTGCTCCACATAGCGCGCCTGTGGTCCGGTCATCTCGCCGCCGAATTCCGCCACGAACTGAGGGTGATACTGCGCCCCTTGCTGTGCCTCTGCCGCCGTGATCGGCGATCCTGGCGCGATATTGGCGCCGGGAATGGTGGCGCAGGCCCCCAGCGCCAGCGAGGCGGCGCCGGTCAGCGCCATGGTTGCGATCTTTCGGGAATTCTTCAGCGGCATTCGGACCTCCTCCGCAACATGCAACAGTTGCACACGGCAGGGCATTTGTTGCCGGAGAAAACCGAATTGTCCATCGGATGTTGCCGATGGCGCGCTGCCAGTCCTAGCGCGAAAGGTTGTGCCCGATGGCCAGGAACCGCTCCTCGCGCTGGCGGCGAAGCCTATCTGCGTCGACCCCGGAAAGCGCGTCCAGTTCCTCGCCAATCGCTTGCGTCAGCAATGCGACGGCAGCCTCTGGATTGCGCTGCGCACCGCCGACAGGCTCGGGCACGATACGATCGATTACGCCCAGCGACTCGAGATCCTGCGCGGTCATCTTCATCGCTTCAGCGGCCTGCGGAGCCTTTTCTCCCGTGCGCCACAGGATCGAGGCGCAGCCTTCGGGCGAGATCACCGAATAGACGGCATGTTCGAACATCAGCACCCGTTCGGCACTTGCCAGCGCCACGGCACCGCCGGAACCGCCCTCGCCCACGATTGCCGCCACCATCGGCACGCCCAATGCCAGGCAGGCTTCGGTGCTGCGGGCGATGGCTTCGGCCTGTCCGCGTTCTTCCGCCTCGATGCCGGGAAATGCGCCCGAGGTATCCACCAACGTCACCACCGGCAGGCCGAACCGGTCCGCCAGTTCCATCAGGCGGATCGCCTTGCGATAGCCTTCGGGCTTGCCCATACCGAAGTTGTGGCGAATGCGGCTTTCGGTGTCGTTGCCCTTCTCGTGCCCGATCAGCACCACCTTGCGACCACCGATCTTCGCCAGCCCGCCCATGATCGCCTGGTCGTCTCCATAGGCGCGGTCCCCGCCCAGCGGCATGAATTCACTGAAGCCAAGCTTCACATAGTCATGGAAGTGCGGGCGCGCGGGATGCCGGGCGACCTGCGTCTTCTGCCACGGGGTCAATTCGCGGTAGGTGGATTCGAGCAGGGCCGCGCTCTTCTTTTCGAGCCGTGACAGCTCCTTGGAGATATCGACATCGCCATCCTCGCCCGCAGCAGCGCGCAGCTCGGTGATCTTGGCTTCCAGCTCGGCAACCGGCTTCTCGAATTCGAGGTATGAAATCATGCCATAGCCGCTAGCTTGACCCGCGCCCGCCTGCAAGGGGATGCCGTTCATTCACCAGCGCCACCAGCCGCGCCGAATCGACGTGGGTGTAGATCTGCGTGGTGGCGATATCGGCGTGGCCCAGCAGCGTCTGCAGCACGCGCAGGTCCGCCCCACCCTCCAGCAGGTGCGTGGCAAAGGCGTGGCGCAGAACGTGGGGGGAGACCTTGGCCGGATCGATATCGGCGCGCGCGGCAAGCTCCTTCACCATCTGATACAGCCGCACGCGGGTGATATGCGCCTTGCGAGAGGGGAAGAGAAAGGGCGAGTTGCCCTCGCGCAGCGCCATCCATCGAGACACCGCGTGCTGTGCGCGGCGCGAGACTGGCACCATGCGCTGCTGCCCGCCCTTGCCGGTGATTGTTAGGAAAGGCGCATCGCGTGGCACGGCGGCCACTGGCAGCGCCATTAGTTCGGTGGCACGCAGGCCGGAACCGTAAAGCAGTTCGAGCAGCGCCAGCATCCGCACGGCTGCCGGACGGTCGCTTTCCGCCTCGCCCTCCGCCTGCCGGAACAGCGCTTCCACCTCCGCATGGCTCAGCACCTTGGGCAGCGGACGACGGGTTTGCGGGCGCGGCAGGGCGGCGGAAGGATCATCTTCGCGCAGCCCCTCGTCGATGCAGAAGCCGAAGAACTGCCGCAGGGCGGAAACCTTGCGCGCCACGGTCGATGGCGCAAGATCGGCCCATGCCCGGGTCAGCTTGGCCAACTCGTCGCGAGAAGCACTGGCAAGCTCCCCCACCACCTCCTCGCTGCCTTCAAGGTCCCGCCGGTAGGCCGCCAGCGTGTTTGCTGCCGCGCCGCGTTCGGCAGCGAGCATGGCGAGGAAGCTGTCGATGGCAGCCGGCATCGCGTCAGCCGCGCGCGACCGCCTCCGCGGCGATCATCCGGGCTTCGGCCTCAAGGCCCACGGCATTCAGCGCGCGCACGATGTGGTACAGGTGGCGCGGGGTCATCTGCTGCCAGCTGGAGCCCTGCATCCCCAGCCCGGCCAGCATGGCGACCAGCGTAGCATTGCCCAACTGGCCTGCTCGATCGATCTTGCGGCTCCACGCGCTCTCGCGCTCGAAATTCACGCCAAGACGGTCGGAAAAACCTTCGAAACTGGCATTGTCGATGCGGCCCAGCCCGGCCAGCCCGGCCAGCAGGAAGGCCGACTTGCGCAGGCCTTCGCTCTCGTCGTCATCGAGGAAGGTATCCACCGCACCGCTATCCACATTGCCGTTGCGGACAGGCTGCGCCAACGCCAGCAGGGCCCAGGCCTCGCTACCAGAAGGCACGACATCGCCCCAGCGCAGCGCATTGCGATCAAGCCCGGCAGACAGCATCGAGGCGATCAGCGGCGCGGCATCGTCAAGCATATCCTCGCTTACGGGCAGGCGTGCGGCGGCATAGGCGGTCAGCACCAGGCGGCCATAGTCGCGCTGCTCGCCCCATAGACCGCGCATCGCGGCCAGGCGCTGCTGCGGACTGCCCGCGACATAGGCTTCGCGCAATTGCGCGGGCAGGCGCTTGTCCGCTGCCTCGTAGCGGTCGCTGGCCCAGAGCTGGGAATAGAGATCGACCAGGGCGGCAGAGGACAGAACCCCGCGCGCGCCTGCCGTATCAGCCACTTCCACGCGTTGCAGCAGCGGCGTGGCCGGGATAAGCACGTCGAAAATGTCGTATTCCTGGCCAAGGTCGGCGCGCAGATTTTCGGGAAAGTCCTCTCCCACCGCCCGCGCCAGCGAATAGCGCCACGGCGTTAGCGCCTCGACTTCGTCCCACTCGATGGCGACAGCGCGGCTACCCTCGCCCGCGGCCCCGGCATAGCGCTGGGCCAGGCGCACATCGATCTCGTCCGCCACGCCCGTACCATAAGCGCGCTGCAAGCGGCGATCGGCACTGCGGGCTTCGCCAAGGTAGGCAGAGCACACGGCCTGCAACAGTTCCCATTCCGGCGTATCGGCCAGATCGCCTTGCAGCCGGGCGACGGGGCACATGCCCAGCACGTCACCCGTGGCGAGATAGGCATCGAAGGCTGCGGCGGCGAGCGCGGGGTCATACTGCGATCCGTCGATATCCTGCACAAAGCTGCGCGCAACCGCGCCCTCGCCCATCCTGTTCAGCGCCTGCGCCCGCAGCGCGGCGAAGGCCACCGGATCGAGCCCGCGCGGCGCATCGAGCCGGCTGGCCAGCGCGCGGCGCATCAGGATATGCCCCCAGCGCGAGATGATCGGCCCGTCAGCTGCCTGCAATGCTGCACGCACCAGCGCGCCCGGCTGGTTGCGCAGCGAGCCACTGGGAAAACCGCCTTCGCGCGCGTCAATCACGCCAACCCGCTCGACAGCGCGGCGAGCGGCAGCGGGAATATCGAACTTCGGACGCAGGCCAAGCAATTCGTTGACCTCGTCATCCTCCATCTCGTTCAGCTCTTCCAGCGTGGGAAAACCCTCCGGCAGCACCAGGCTTCCGGGGAAAGCCGGCGCCGCGGGCGCGCCTTGCGGAATCGGCTGCACCACTTCGCCGCCGCCCGGCTCCCTCGGCGCAACAGGTTGTGCAGGAGTGACGGTCTGCCTGGCGCTGGGCGTGGGCGTCGGCGTGGCCTGCTGCTGCGGCGGATCGCGGAACATCGGCGGCAGCAGGTCTTCCGGCCCGGACGCCAGCGCCAGCGATGATGTCAGCGCCAACCCGGCGGCACCTGCGAAGAAAACCGCGCGTTTCACGAATTGCCCTCCGGCAGCGTTACCGGCTCGACGATCAGCCGCTGTTCCTGCCGCCCGCCATCGTACCAGGCGACGCCCAGCATTACAGCCAGCGCCAGCACCAGAAAAATCCCAATCGTCATCCGCCGTTTCGACACTTCTGCAAATAGCTTCCCTTGGCCGCCGCAAAGCGGCTCATGCTTGCCAGCGCGACTAGCCCATCTATAGGCCTTGCGGCAATGACCATTGCCACGCCCCTACCCGATGAAGCGACAATCCGCGACCTGCGCCGCCGGATCAGGCGCCCGATCGTGCTGGTCGGCATGATGGGCGTGGGCAAGAGCACCGTGGGCCGCAAGCTGGCAGGGGTGCTGGGCAAGACCTTCGTCGATGCCGACGACGAGATTGTCGAAGCTGCCAACATGTCTATCCCTGAAATCTTCGACCAGTTCGGTGAAGACTATTTTCGCGACGGTGAACGCCGCGTGATCGCCCGCCTGCTGGAAGACGACGGCTGCGACTGTGTGATCGCCACCGGCGGCGGCGCCTTCGTGCAGGACGATACCCGCAAGCTGATCCTCGATCGCGGCATCGCCGTCTGGCTCGACAGCGATGTGGATACGCTGGTGGACCGCGTCAGCCGCAACGACAAGCGCCCGCTGCTGCGCGGCGGCGACACGCGCCAGATCATCGCCCGCATCAAGGCAGATCGCGAGCCTGCCTACACGCAGGCCCCCATTCACGTGAAAAGCGATGCCGGCCCGCATATCGAAGCAGTGGCCCGCATTCTGGAGGAACTCGACCAATGGCTGTGATCCGTGTGGAACTGGCCGGGCGCGGCTACGATGTGCATGTCGGCCACGGCCTGCTCGGCGAGGCTGGCTCGCTGGCGGCGGACTTTATCCGCAAGGACCGGGTGGCCGCCGTGGCGGACCGCAATTCGCACAAGCATCATGGCGAGCGACTGGAAACGGCGCTGGCGACCCTTGGCGTGGGCATCGACTGGTTCATCACCGATCCCGGCGAACAGGCGAAGAGCTGGGACGTGCTGGCCACCCTGGTTGACTGGCTGCTGGAACGCGGGGTGGAGCGCGGCGACCATATTTTCGCCCTTGGCGGCGGCGTTGTGGGCGACCTCACCGGCTTTGCCGCCGCGATCCTGAAGCGCGGCTGCGGCTTCGTGCAAATTCCCACTACCTTGCTGGCGCAGGTCGACAGCAGTGTCGGCGGCAAAACCGCGATCAACACGGCGGCCGGCAAGAACCTGGTCGGTGCCTTCCACCAGCCTGCGCTGGTGCTGGCCGATACCTCTACGCTGGATACCCTGCCCCCACGTGAAATGGGCGCAGGCTATGCCGAGGTGATCAAGTACGGCATTCTTGGCGATGCGCAGTTCTTCGCCTGGTGCGAAGAGAACGGCGCCAAGGTGACCGCGCGCGATCCGCAGGCACTGGACTACGCCGTCACCGAAAGCGTGAAGGCCAAGGCTCGCATCGTTGCCGAGGACGAGCGCGAAACCAGCGGCACCCGCGCATTGCTGAACCTTGGCCACACTTTCGGCCACGCGCTGGAAGCCGAGACCGGTTTCTCCGACAGCCTGCTGCATGGCGAGGCCGTGGCGCTCGGCATGGTGCTGGCCGCGCGCTATTCCGCACGGCTCGGCTACATCACGGCGGACGATGCCGCCCGCGTGACTGCTGCCATCGCCAGCGCCGGGCTGCGCAGCGAGATCGGCGAGCTTGGCCTCTCCTGCACCGGCGAAAGGCTGGCCGCGCACATGCTGCACGACAAGAAGATGGACGCAGGCACCCTGCCCTTCATCCTGCTGCGCGGGATTGGCGAGGCGTTTGTCGACAAGAAGGTGCAGCTGGCCGACGTGGCCACGTTCCTCGAAGGCGAATTGCGGAAAGACTGACGCGCGCAGGCGACAAGCGAGCGATCGCGCGTTAGGCAGTTCCACGCACAACCGCCGAAAGAGTCGCCCGCATGACCGTCGCCGAAGCCACGCCCACGTTGCACGACCCGCAGGACACCTCATTCCTTGGCCACCCGAAGGGGCTGGGATACCTCGCCTTTACCGAGGCGTGGGAACGGTTCTCCTACTACGGCATGCAGACGCTGCTGGTGCTCTACATGGTCAATTTCCTGCTGCTTCCGGGAGAGGTGGAGCAGGTTGCGGGGATCGAGCAGCTACGTAGCCTCTTTGGCGGGCTGGAAGGGCAGGCCTTCGCCAGCGCCATCTTCGGCACCTATGCCGCCAGCGTCTACCTGACGCCAATCCTCGGCGGCTGGCTGGCAGACCGTTTGCTGGGCAAGCGGCGCACCGTGCTGCTGGGCGCGGTGACGATGGCGCTGGGCCATTTCCTGATGGCCTTCAACGTCACCTTCCTGCTGGCGCTGCTGTGCCTGATCCTGGGCTCGGGCATGTTCAAGGGGAATATCGCCAGCCAGGTGGGCAGCCTCTACAACCCTGAAGACCTGCGCCGCGCGGACGCCTTCCAGATCTTCTATCTCGGTATCAACGCGGGCGTGATCGCGAGCCCGCTGATCGTGGGCACTCTGGGCGAGACGGTGGGCTGGCACTGGGGTTTCGGCGCGGCGGGCGTTGGCATGGTGATCGGTCTGGTCATCTACGTCGCGGGGCAGAAATACCTGCCGAAGGAGCATTTCGACGTACCCGAAAAGGCCGCACCCGAAGCGAAAGAGCCGATGTCGCGGCGTGACTGGCTGGCCACCCTCGCCCTGCTGTTGCTGATTCCGGTGCTGGCCGTGGCCGTGGTGCCGAACAACCAGATCTTCAACGCCTACCTCATCTGGGGTGATCAGAGCTTCGCCCTGTACTGGGGCGGAGAAAAACTGCCGACCAGCTGGCTGGTGACGCTGGATGCCGTTGTCGCGGTGAGCTTTCTTGCCGGAGTCGCGGGCTTCTATCGCTGGTGGAAAACGAAATGGCCCGAGCCTGACGAGCTGACCAAGATCATCATCGGTTCGGCCTTCTCGGTGCTGGGCATGGGCTGCCTCTACCTGGCTGCGGCGACGACGCCCGAAGGCGAGAAAATCGGCCTGTTCTGGCCGGTGATGTTCCACATCATCAATTCCATCGCCTTTGCCCACATGCTGCCCGTCAGCCTGGCGCTGTTCGCGCGCCTCGCGCCCAAGCAGATCAACGCAACGGTGCTGGGCCTCTACTACCTCACCTTCTTCGCGGCGAACTCGATGGTCGGCTGGGTGGGCGGCTGGTTCGAGACCATGCCGGTGACGCAATTCTGGCTGATCCACATGGGCTTCGCCGCCGTGTCGGGCGCGGTGTTCGTGCTCTACAAGCTCCTGCTCGCGCCAAGGCTGATGCACGAGGGCGAGAGCGAGGACGTGGCGCTGGCCTGAAGCCAAGTCGTTCCCGCGGGGGCCTATTTCAGCAGGACCAGTTCCTCCGCCATGCTGGGATGCAGGGCAATGGTGTCGTCAAACGCCTGCTTGGTCAGCCCCGCCTTTACGGCGACCGCAGCCACTTGCAGGATTTCCGGCGCTTCCGGCCCGATCATGTGGATGCCAAGGATTTTTCCGGAAGTCGCTTCCACCACCATCTTGTACAACCCGCGTTCGGGATGGGGGTTGAAAATGTTCTTCATCGGCCGGAAATCAGAGGAATAGACCTTCACGTTGCCATATTCGGCACGTGCTTCGGCCTCCGTCATGCCGACACCGGCCAGCGGCGGCTGGCTGAACACGGCGCTGGGGATGGCCGAATAGTCGACGGTGTGCAGGTTGCCGCCGAACACGCTGTCGGCAAAGGCCTGCCCCTCGCGGATCGCCACGGGAGTAAGCGCTACGCGGTCCGTCACGTCGCCCACGGCATAAATGCTGGGGCATGAGGTCCGGTTGTGGTCATCGACCGGAATCTCGCCCTTGCGGCCCGTTTCGATCCCGGCATTTTCCAGCCCCAGCCCTTCGGTATTGGGATTGCGCCCGGCCGCGATCAGCACCTGGTCCACCGTCACCGGGTTGGAATCGCCAAGGTCCACCAGCAGGCGGCCATCGTCGGTTGTCTCCACCTTCTGGATCAGCGTGTGCATGTGGAAGTTGATGCCGCGCCCCATGGCGATGTGCAGCATACGTTCGACGATCTGCTCGTCATAGGCGCGCAGGATGCGGTCGGTGCGGTTGACGACCGTCACCTCGCTACCCAGCGCATTGAACACACCGGCAAATTCCATGGCGATATAGCCGCCGCCCGCCACCATCAGGCACCTGGGCTGCTCTTCGAGGTGGAATATCTCATTCGAGCTGATGCAATGCTCCACGCCGGGAAAATCGGGCATGGCGGGCCTGCCGCCAGTGGCGACGAGAATGTACTTTGCAGTGATCTCGCGCCCGCTGGCCAGTCTGACCGAGTTCGGCCCGGTAATCGTGGCGCGTTCGTCGAACACGTCCACCTCGTGGCTGGCCAGCGTCTTGCCATAAAGGCCTTCCAGCCGCGTCACGTCAGCTTGCACGAAATCGCGCAAGGTGGTCCAGTCGAATGACTTCTCGCCAATGGTCCAGCCATAGTTTTCCGGATGTGCCAGGTCGTCGGCGAACATGCTGGCATAGACCAGCATTTTCTTGGGCACGCAGCCGCGGATCACGCAGGTGCCGCCAACCCGATATTCCTCCGCCACGGCCACTTTTGCGCCGTGCGCCGCTGCCACGCGGCTAGCACGCACGCCACCGGAGCCCGCACCGATGGTGAAAAGGTCGTATTCGAATTCGGACATGGGCGCGGGGCTCTCCTGCTGCTGGCACTGCGATATGGTCCTTGGGGCTTCGATCGCCAGCGGGCAAGGGTTTCAATCTGGTGCTAGCGCCTAGCTTTCGATCAGCAGGCTGTTGTCGCTGAGCATCTGCCAGCTTTGCCCGATATGGAAGGCGGCCAGCGATTCAGGTGCAATTCCGCCGTGGGTGCGCAACATGCGGCGGATCGTCTCGGCCTTGCCGCGCTCGGCCTCGGCCAGCACCACCAGGGTATCGGGGCTGTGGCTCAGCCGTTCAGGGAACAGCAGCGAAGTGTCGAGCGAATTGAAATCGAAGCCGATGAACAGCAACCGCCGGGCATTGGTGATGCCACCGGTCAGCGTGGCCTTGAACTGGCGATCGTCGACCAGGTCGGTCATGGTGCGGATACCTTCCGCCACCTTGTACAGGGCTCGCTGGTTGTCCTCTCCCCAGCTTGCCTCGGCCTCGTCACCGGTTTCCCATTCCAGCCGGCCCGCACGGCCATAGGGGTGGACCACGCGCAATTTCTCTGCGCACAGCGCCTGCGCTTCGGTGACAGGCATGCCGAAACCGGAATGCAGCACCCAAGGCATGTAGTGCTCGATGGCGCGGTCGGTGTTGAAATTCACGAGGTGGAGGTTGTCGAGGCAGTGATCCGCCTTGGAACGCGCAACCCCGTCCACCACCATGCGGCCCAGTTGGAACAGCCAGTTTTCGGTTCCGCGAAAGGGCATGTCGCCCGGATCGCGCGGTTCGGCGGCCATGGCGGACTGCTCCTCCGCCTTTAACGTGTAATAGGCGACAGCCAGCTTGCCCGCCGCCAGCACATGCTTGTCATCGCCATGCTGCTGCAACAGCGCGTGGATGGAACTGGACAGGCGCGCACCGGCACGGATGCGCAGCGCCGCCTCGCGCAGGTCCTCCGCCTTGCCCTTCACTTTCCTGAAGAGCGCTTCGAAATCCTGCATTTCCTGTGTTTGCAGAGGGCCGCCAAGGCGTTGGAAATCAAAACCTTGGGCGATCCTGGACAGCATTTCGCGCTGGCCGGGCAATTCGATTTCGACCGCGGCGCTTGCCCCCACAACTATTGCGGTCTTCGTCCTTATCATTGGTAGCCTAATCCCTCGCGCGCCCTTGAACGAAACTGTCCTAGAGCGCGCGTGGTTAAGATTAGGCTATCCCAGCAAATTAGCCTTGCGACTGGCCGCGCGCCTGACCACGCCCGCCACCACGCTGACCACGGCCCTGACGACCACCGCCCTGCCCCTGGCCACCCTGCTTCGGGCCGCCATGACGCCGACCGGAGCCACCGCGACCGCGATTGCCCTTGGGCTTGTCATTCGCACGCTCCAGCGAGGCACCGCGCGGTTTCGGCTGCACCCGCTGGCGCTGCTGCTTGGGCGCAGGCTTGGTTGGGCCGACTCCTTCAACCACGGCGCGGAAGTTTTCCGGCAACGGCAGGCGCTCGAAAGAGGCATCGGTCTGCTTGTTGATGTCCTTCAGATAAGCGCGTTCGTCCTCTGCGCAGAAGGCAATCGCCACACCATCGGCACCTGCACGTGCGGTGCGGCCGATACGGTGGACGTACTGTTCGGGCACATTGGGCAGTTCGTAGTTGATCACGTGCGACACGCCGGGAATGTCGATCCCGCGCGCCGCCACGTCGGTCGCCACCAGGATCGGCGTCTTCGCCCGCTTGAATTCGCTAAGCGCGCGCTCGCGCTGCGGCTGGCTCTTGTTGCCGTGGATGGCATTGGCGGGAATGCCCACTTGCGCAAGCTTCTTCACCACGCGGTCTGCACCGTGCTTCGTGCGGGTGAAGATCAGTACGCGTTCGAACTTGCCGGGAACGGGGTGGCGTTCCGACAGGATCAGTTCGAGCAGTGCCTGCTTTTCGTCCTGCTGCACCATGAACAGGTACTGGTCGATCCGCTCTGCCGTGGTGGCCGCCGGCGTGACCGAGACCTGTACCGGATCGGTGCAATAGCCGCTCACCAGTTCCTTGATCTGCTTGGGCATGGTGGCGCTGAAGAACAGCGTCTGACGATCGACCGGTGCCAGCTCGCGGATGCGGCGCAGTGCGTGGATAAAGCCGAGATCCAGCATCTGGTCCGCTTCGTCGAGCACGAGAATCTCGAGCCCGGAGAGGTTGAAGGCCTTCTGGTCGATCAGATCGAGCAGGCGACCGGGCGTGGCGACAAGAATGTCGCAGCCACGGTGCAGCTTGTTGCGATCCTTGTTCACGCTGGTGCCGCCGACGATGGAATGCACCTTCAGGCCCGCCAGCGCGCCGTAATCCTTGGCGCTCTGGGCAATCTGACCCGCCAGCTCGCGCGTGGGGGCCAGCACCAGCATACGACAGGACTTGAACGGGATCTGGTTGTCGGCCTTGCGCAGGTTGTCGATGCTGGGAAGCATGAAGGCAGCGGTCTTGCCGGTGCCCGTCTGCGCGATACCCAGCAGGTCACGCGCTTCCAACACGGCCGGAATGGCCTGTGCCTGGATCGGTGTGGGTTCCTTGTAGCCCTGCATGTCAAGCGCCTGCATCACCGGCTGCGACAGCCCGAGATCGGAAAATTGGATATTCATTATAAGTGTTTAACTCGCAATATATGCGGTGAGCGCGCAACCGTGCAGGCGCGCGCCATCGCGGGGTTTGAAAACCGCCCGCGTGAAAAGGGAAGCTTTGGGAAAATGACCGAAGGGCTGCCGGGGTGGGATTTTTCGTCCACCGCTTCACGCTGGCGCGCGCTTCGATGGGGGTCATGTGGGGGAGAAAGGCTCAAAAGTCAAATTGTTTCACTTGCCCGCACGATTATTTCGGTTGCTCGCGCGCCGGTTTGGGCGCACCATTTCCGCCATCGGGATCGGGGGAATGCCGCATGGATCGTAACGTGTTTCGCCGCATGGCCGGGCCGGGCCTGCTGTTTACCGGCGCTGCCATCGGCACTTCGCATCTTGTCCAGTCGACCCGTGCAGGCGCCATGTTCGGCGCGGCATTGATCGGCGTGATCTTGCTCGCCAACCTGCTCAAGTACCCGGCCTTCCGCTTCGGCATGGATTTCGCCCACGCGCGGCGGCAATCGCTGCTGACCGGCTATCGCGAGCTGGGCTTGTGGGCGCTGGCGCTGTTCCTTGTCACCGTTATCCCGCTGGTGCCGATCGTCTGGGCGGCGCTCGCCGCCGCGACGGCGGGGATCATCGGGGCGATATTCGGCCCGTTCCTCTCCGTCCCCATGCTGGCCAGCCTGGTGCTGCTGGCAGCATCGGCGCTGCTCCTGCTGGGCGGCTATCGCCTACTCGACCGGGTGAACGCAGTGATGCTGGCCTTCCTTGTCGTGTCCACCCTAATCACCACCGCCATGGTGCTGCCGCGCGTGGAATGGGGCACGCTGGTGGACTTCACCTGGACGCAGCAGCACTTGGCCCTGCTGTTCATCGTCGCGCTGGCGGGCTTCATGCCCAACCCGATGGACGTCTCGGTCATCGTTTCAGTGTGGAAAGTGGAGGCGGATCACACGCTGCCGCTCGAAGCGCACCCGACGATGGACGAAGCGCGCGCCAGCTTCCGCCTGCCCTATATCATGACATCCTTCATGGCGGTGTGCTTCTGCATCATGGGTGCCGGCGTGATGCACGCGCAGGATATCGCGCCCGTCAGCGATGCGCCCGGCTTCGCCTCGCAACTGGTGAACCTCTATCGCGAGGCCCTGGGCGAAGGCGCGGCGGTGCTTGCCGCCATTGCCGCGCTCTCGGTGATGCTGACCACGGTGATCGCCGCGGTCGACGGCTATTGCCGCACCCTGCCCGTCGCCGTCGCCGTGTGGCAGGGGCGCGAGGACGAGAGCACGACCAAGCGCGCCTACCTGATCTCCTGCATCGTACTGGTGGGCCTTGCCGTGGTCGCGCTGTTCACGCTGATGAGCGAGTTCACCGTCTTCCTCGACTTCGTCACCTCGGCAACCTTCGTGATCGCCCCGCTGTTGGCCCTGCTCAACCTGCTGGTGGTGACCCGCTGCGACCTGCCCGACGATGCGCGCCCGAGCACGGCGATGAAGGCGATCTGCGTCACGGCGATCGCGGTAATGGGCGCGCTGGCGGTGATGTACTTCGTGCTGGTCTAGCCGCTCAGCCTTGCGCCTGCTGGGCTTCTTCCAGCACGCTCAGGTCCCATTCCAGCTGGCCAAGGTCGGCGCGGCGGAAGGTGCGGATCGCGCCATAGTCGCGCGCTTCCACCTTCTTCACGAAATCGGGGTCGCCGATCAGCGCGCGGCCCACGGCGACAAGGTCGCACTCGCCGGCCTCGATCATGCGTTCGAGGTCTTCGATAGCCTCGGCCACGCGCGCGCCGGGTTCGCGGTCTTGCGTGAAAGTGTCCATCACGTCGGTATCCAGGCCGACGGAACCCACGGTAATCACCGGCATGTCGGCCAGTGCCTTCGCCCAGCCGGCCAGGTTACGGGTGTCGCCTGCCCACTGCGGCTCCCAGAAGCGGCGAGTGGAGGCGTGCAGCACGTCCACACCCGCATCGCGCAGGATCGTGACCAGCGTGGCCAGCTCCTCCGGCGTTTCGGCAATCCGCGCTTCGTAGTCGACTTCCTTCCACTGCGACAGGCGCAGGGCGATCACGAAGTCCGGCCCACAGGCCTGCCGAATGGCGGCAACGATCTCCGCCGGAAAACGTGCGCGGTGGGCAATGTCGTCCCCGCCATAGCCATCGGTTCGGCGGTTGGAGCCTGCCCACAGGAACTGGTCGAGCATGTAGCCGTGCGCGGCATGCACCTCGACACCTGCAGCGCCGATATCTTGCGCCACCTTGGCCGAGCGGACGAACCCCTCGCGGATTTCCGCCATCTCGTCGAGCGTCGCAGCGCGCCCGCTCTCCTTGCCCGGATAGGCGAGCCCCGAGGCACTAAGCGCGTTGCCATCGCTCCGCATCGCCCCCTCGTGCCACAACTGCAGCAACATCGCCCCGCCCGCTTCGCTCACGGCACCGACGCAGGTCTTCCACGCATCGGCGGTCTTTTCCGTCAGCCATGCCGCCGTGGGCTGCACCGTGGCCGAGGGATGGTCGATAGCCGCAGACTCGCCGATAATCAGCGAACAGCCCCCCTCGGCGCGCCGGGCATAGTAATCCGCCAGCGCCTGCGTCGGCGCCCCACCCTCGCAAATCCCGCGCTGCATGGCGGGCATGACGAAACGGTTCGGCAGCGTGATCGGGCCGAGGTTGAAGGGGGTGAAGAGGGGGGAGGTCATAGAATCGGGCATCCGGTTCAGTCGCAGAGAAATCCGACACCACGTTCGACACACACGCGAAAAACGTCAGGCTCTTCAGGATGCGGCTGCAAACGTAGCCTCAAAGGCCCGTCAACGTATCTGGTGTGTCTGATGTACTCGATCTCAATTGTGTGCCCATTTAGATGGCCGCTAACCACCCTTGAAACGCGCATTTCACCTCTGAATACTGCATCGTGATAGCCAATTGGCCGGGTTTCGTCGTACGTATCGACTTCGCCGATGACAATCAGCGGCACATCGCTCGATTGGTCAACTGCAGCGACGCAAGCGTTTGTTCCCGCTAATATAATCAGAGCGATGACCGTTCTCGACACCGTCAAAATCACCCCAACCCAGCCTCTTTCAGCAGCGCCTCAGTACTCGCGTCGAACTTCTCGCCGCCGGCTTCGATCTTCTTGGCGATTTCCTTGCCCAGTTCCACGCCGAACTGGTCGAAGGGATTGATGTCCATCATTACCGCCGCCGCGAACACGCGGTGTTCGTGGAAGGCGATCAGCGCGCCGAAGGTGGCGGCATCCAGATCGTCGCACAGGATCGTCGCGCTGGGGCGGTTGCCGGGATAGTTGCGGTGCGGATCGTCGCTCGCCTTGCCCGCCATCAGTGCGGCGCCCTGGGCGAAGCAATTCATCAGCAGGATATGGTGGTGCGCGCTATCCAGCATGTCGCCCGGTTCGATGCTGGCGATGAAGTCTATCGGCACAAGGTGCGTGCCCTGGTGCAGCAGCTGGAACACCGCGTGCTGGGCATCGGTGCCCACCCCGCCCCAGGTGATCGGCGCAGTCGGACCGCTCGGCTCGCCATCCACCGTCACGCTCTTGCCGTTCGATTCCATCTCCAGTTGCTGGAGATAGTCGGGCAGCAGCCGCAGCCGCTCGTCATAGGCGAATACGGCGCGGGTCTGCGTGCCCTTCAACCGACTGTAGTACAGGTCGCCAAAGGCCGCACGCAGCGGCAGGTTGGCGCGCCCGTCGGTATCGCGGAAATGCTCGTCCACTTTCGCGGCGCCGGCCAGCATGTCCTCGAACTCCTCCCAGCCGATGGCCATGGCCACGGGAAAGCCGATGGAGGACCAAAGCGAATAGCGCCCGCCCACGCTTTCGGCGAAGGGCAGGATGCGCGTTTCATCCACACCCCATTCCACCGCCTTTTCCGGGTAGGCGGTCAGCGCGATCACGCGCCCTGTGGGATCGGATACGCCGCTGTCGGCCAGCCATTTAAGCGCCGAATGGGCATTGGTCATGGTCTCAATGGTTGTGAAGGTCTTGCTCGCCACGGCCAGCAGCGTGGTTTCCGGGTCGCAGGCCTCGAACGCTTCTTCCAACGCCACGCCGTCGATGTTGGAGACGACATGCACGTCGACGATCGGCTTGTCGCGCCCCAGCGCGTCCACCGCCAATGCCGGCCCCAATGCAGAGCCGCCAATACCGACGTGGATCAGGTGCCTGACCTCGCCCAGCGCGCCCTGGTGGATCGCCTCCACCATCAGTTTCATCCGCGCACGCAGCGCCTCAGCCTCCTCGACGCTGGACTCCTTGCCCACGCCGCGCAGCGCGGAATGCTCCGCAGCGCGGTCCTCTGTCGGGTTGACCACTTCGCCAGCGAACAGTCTTTCGCGCATGGCAGCGAAGCCCGATGCCTCTGCCAGATCCTCAAACTTGCCCAGCAATTCGTCGGTCAGGTGAGTCTTCGACCAGTCGAAGCGGATCCCCGTCTCGCCCAGCTCCAATCGTGCGGAAAGCTTGTCCACCCGATCAGGATCGGCGGCAAACAGCTCCTCCAGCGTGGGATCGGGGTGCAGCGCCAGCGCTTTCCAGGCTTCGTCGCGGGTGATGGTCAACGGGGCGATTCCTTTCCTACGGCAGTACCCCTTGGCTAGGCCCTCGGGCCATGAATGAAAACCGCAAATCCAGCCCTTTTTGTCGCTGCTGCAAAGGCGATTTGCAGGCGCCTGCGTTTTTGCCTTCAGGACAGTGTTCCATGTGTTCCACATTAGCACCCGGCAAGGCCCACTTCGGGCGCGGAATTCACGCACATGCTTGACGCGAGCGCCCACTGGCAACAAGACCGCCGCCGATGACAGACAATGTGACTCCGCGCGAAGTGGTCGAACCCAAAAAGGGCAAGGCCGAGGAAAAGGAAGACTGGAAGAGCTTCGGCTGGTTCCTGGTCAAGCTGGTGATCGTGGTGCTGGTGTTCCGCACCTTCGTCTTCACCAGCTTCAACATCCCGTCCGAAAGCATGATGCCGCGCCTGCTGGTGGGCGATTACCTGTTCGCACAGAAATGGTCTTATGGTTATTCGCGCTATTCGCTGCCGTTCAATGTCGACGTGGGCGACGGACGCATTCTCGAAAGCCTGCCCGAACACGGCGACGTGGCGATCTTCAAGCATCCCATCGATCATACCGACTACATCAAACGCGTGATCGGCCTGCCGGGCGACACGGTGCAGATGGTGGATGGCCAGCTGGTGCTGAACGGCACGACCGTTCCCAAGGAACGGATCGAGGACTTCATCGTCGAAATCCGCCCTGACGAACGCTGCTATTCCGGCCGCTTCGCCATGCAGACCGACGGCGGCACGCCCGCCTGCCGCTATCCGCAATACCGCGAGACGCTGCCCAATGGCGTCAGCTACAACGTGCTGGACCTGGGCATTGTGCCGGTAGACAACACCGCGCCGGTGGTGGTGCCTGAAGGCCATGTCTTCATGCTGGGCGACAACCGCGACAATTCGCAGGATAGTCGCCGCGCGTCGGTTTCCGGTGGCTGGGTGGGCCTGGTGCCGACCGACAACCTCGTTGCCGAAGCCAGCTTCATGTACTGGTCGTGGGGCAACGGCGTGCGCTGGAGCCGGATGTTCAAGGGCATATGAGCAAGCTCGAGCCCGAGACGCGCAAGTGGCTGGAAGCGCGCGGTTTCACGGTGCGGAACGAAGCCCTGTGGCAAGAAGCGCTCACGCACGGCAGCATGGGCGAGAGCAAGGATTACGACCGGCTGGAATTCCTGGGTGACCGGGTGCTGGGCCTGACGATCGCCGATTGGCTGTACGATCATTCCGACAGCGCCGAGGGCAAGCTGGCACAGCGGTTGAACGCGCTGGTGAGCAAGCAGGTCTGTGCGGGCCGTGCGCGGGCACTGGCCACCTCCCGGCATGTTCGCCTGGGCAAGCAGGCGCGCGAGGATGGCGCACATGACAGCGACAACGTGCTGGGCGACATCATGGAAGCCTTGCTCGGCGCCAATTTCCTGGAAGCTGGGTTCGATGCCACGCGTGATCTGGTGCAGGCCATATGGCGCGAGGTGTTCGAAGGTGAAACCGGCCACCGCAAGCATCCCAAGAGCGCGCTGCAGGAATGGGCCGCAGGTAACGACCGCCGCCCGCCCGAATACCGCGTGACCGACACCAGCGGCCCCGATCACAACCGCCGCTACACGGTGGAGGTTTCGGTCCACAACGTCGGCGCGGTGAAAGCCACCGCCAGCGGCAAGCGCGAAGCCGAAACGCAGGCCGCGCGGCTGTTCATGGAGAAATACGGATGAGCCAGGACGAACAGAAATGCGGTCTTGTCGCCGTGATCGGCGCCCCCAATGCGGGCAAGTCCACGTTGGTGAACCAGCTGGTGGGGCAGAAGGTTGCCATCACCAGCGCCAAGGCGCAGACCACCCGCGCGCGACTGCTGGGCATTGCGCTGGAAGGCGACACGCAGATGATCCTGGTTGACACGCCCGGCATCTTCGAGCCCAAGCGCCGGCTCGACCGCGCCATGGTGAGCGCCGCCTGGGAAGGCGCGGTGGAAGCCGACGCCGTGCTGCTGGTGGTCGACCCGGTGAAACAGCGCCGCCACGAACTGATGCCGCTGGTGGAGCAGTTGAAGGACCGCAAGGAACGCAAGATCCTGGTGCTCAACAAGGTCGACGTGTCGAAGAAGGAACCGCTGCTGGAACTGGCGCAGGAGCTGACGCAGCTGGCGGACTTTTCCGAGGTGTTCTTCGTCTCCGCCCTGACCGGCGACGGCGTGCCCGAACTAAAGGCACACCTGGCCGCGATGATGCCCGAGGGGCCGTGGCACTACCCGGAAGACCAGGTTTCCGATGCATCGGAACGCCTGCTCGCTGCCGAGGTGACACGTGAGCAGCTGTACCAGCAGCTGCACGACGAACTGCCCTATGACGCCGCCGTGCGCCCGGAAAGCTATACCCAGCGCAAGGATGGCTCGGTCGAGATCCACCAGCAGGTGGTGATCGCGCGCGACAGCCAGAAGCCCATCGTGCTGGGCAAGGGCGGCAGCCGCATCAAGTCCATCGGCGAGGCCGCACGCAAGGAACTGGCCGAGATGCTGGGCCAGAAGGTCCACCTGTTCCTGCACGTGAAGGTGGACGAGAAATGGGCCGACAACCGCGAAGTCTACGAGGAAATCGGGCTGGACTGGGTGAAGTGATGGCTAATCAGCGGCAGTATAACGGACGAAATCGGCGTCCATGACATCCATATAAGAGACCGGCTCTCCCGCTTCGTTCACACGAACGCGAAAGCGAAGGGTCGCAGCTTGTTCGCAGGCTACCTGGGCAAATTCGATATCCTCCTCAAAAAAATGCATACACCGGGACACGCCACCACTTTCATCGATCGAAGCGATAAGCCTCACCCGCTTACGACCAACATCTCCTGGCATTTCAGAAACGACCACCTCAAAATCCGGTCGCAGGCTACGATCCGCTCCTCCAGAAGTGGAGACAAGCGTGGCAATTCCGAAGGCCGGATTACCATCGAAATCAAGTGGTGCACTTCCGGCATCTCTACCTACCACATTCGCACAAATCCTTTCACGTGAACGCTCGGAAACGTGCGAGGAGCGGACCTCACAATCGATGACTACGCCCTCAGGATCGACGAAATAGTCAATGGTGGTTGGCTGCCCTCTGACCGGGGCATGATCTCTCCTCCGCATAAATGCTGGGTCAAACCAAGCAGCGCCCACGCCAGCCTGCAAAACTAGGAGAAAGGTTAGCATTATCAATGAATAGTACAGATCCAGTGCTAAATCAATTGCTCACTCGTTCGTGGCCATCTTCCGGCCCGAACAATCGCCTTAGGCCACCCCCAGCGTCTCCAGCTTGGCCTTCAGCGCGGTCTATTCGAAGGGTTTGACGATGTAGTCGTCTGCGCCCGCTGCGATACCGGCGAGGATGTCTCCACCTCACCCGTTCGCTGCGCTGTCCCGCTGCGTGAACCGCGCCACGCTCGCCAGCGCCGCCACCACGGCCAGTGCGCAGCTGACGTAGAGCGGGGTCGGGCCAAGGCCCAGGCCGCTCGCCAGCACGATGCCGATGACCACGGCGGCCATGGTCTGGCCGAACAGGCGCGCGGTGGAGAGCAGGCCGCCGGCAGCGGCCGCCCGGTCCCTTGGCGCGCGGCCGATCAGCAGGCGCGAGTTGGGGCTGAAGAACAGGCCGAAGCCCATTGCGGTCAGGCTCAGGCGCCAGGCGATGCCCCATTCGCCCGGTTGGTCGGGCATGGTCGCCAGCAGCAGCAGGCCGACGATGGCAATGCCCATGCCGGTGACGCCCAGCTTGGTCGCGGCGATGCGGTCGGACGCCCAGCCCGCCAGCGGGGAGACCACCAGCATGGTGAGCGGGAACGGCAGCAGCAGCATGCCCACGGTCTGCGGCGCGTAGCCCATGCCGTTCTCCAGCCGGAACGGCAGCCCCAGCATCAGCGCGCCCGTGGCGATGAAACAGCTGAAGTTGGCGAGCGCCGACAGGCCGATCACCGGCTTCGCCAGCAGGTCCACCGGGAACACCGGAGCCTCGCGCCGCCTCTCCCGTCGCACCAGCGCCACCAGCGCGACCACGCCCAGCGCGAAGGCAGCAAAGCCCAAGGCCATGACGTCATGCGTCCCCAGTTGCACGCCGCCCACCAGCAGCAGCATGGTGAGCGCGCTCAAGGCCGCGCTGCGCCATTGCAGCGGCCGCTCCTGCGGCTCGGGATCGGGCAGCGCGCGGCCCAGCACCAGCGAGATCACCGCCATCGGGGCGGCTGCGACGAAAATCGTCTGCCACGGCAGGTGCCCGACGATATAACCGCCCAGCGTCGGCGCCAGCGCTGCCGAACTGGCCACCACCACGCTGTTCAGCCCCATACCCGTGCCCAGCCGCGTGGCCGGATAGATCTGTCGCAGCATGGCCGCCGAAACGCTCAAGGCCATGGCCGCACCGATGCCTTGCAAGGCGCGCAGCACCAGCAGGATCACGAAATTGTCCGCGAAGAAACATGCTGCCGAGGCGACCATGAAAAGCCCCTGCCCCATCTGGTACAGCCGCCGGTGGCCCAGCCTGTCACCCAGCGAGGAGAACGGCAGCAGCAGCATCACCAGCACCAGCTGGTAGACCGTCACCACGTTGGTCACCGCCGCTTCGCTGACGGAAAGCTCGCGCGCGATGGTGGGCAAGGCAACAGTGGGAATGGCGCCGTCGATCACCAGCAGCGAAGTGCCGAAGCTGATGGCAACGATCGCCCACACCCGGCGCGGCGTGGGCAGGCCGGGATGGTCGTCCACCACCCTGCCAGGGCGCGCCGCGCGCGTGTGCTCATGCCGTTTCATCGCCGCCATGTGTGCGCGGCAAGGGAATTGTGCAAGTGCGAAAGGCGCGCGACGCCGTACTAGATCTCAGGATGCGCGAGCACGAAGTCGATTGCCAGATCATCAACGTAGCCGACGGCATGACCGTCCAGGCCGCCGCGCCTGTCGAATTGGTGATTACTCACTTCGGCGCAGGCGACCTGCGCAAAGCTTTCGTCTTCTGCTCGCAACGGCTGACAGTGCTGCACCACGCCTTGCTGGTCGATATTGGCAACAACCCGGATCGAGACGCGATCGTCATCGCCGGGCATCTGCGAGACGCTTATCTCAAGGTCGGGTTCGGCGCGATACTGTCGCGCGGGGCCATAGGATGGAATAGCGGCTATGGTGATGAAGCCATGGGCCGGGTTCCCATTCATGTCGAACGCGCCCTCGCCCAGGTCGAGCCCGATTACGTTTTCGCAATAACGTTCAGCTCGGTCCACCGGCATCTCTGGATACAGCACTTCGCAGCCGATTATCACGCCTTCAGGATCGACGAACATCTCCACTGCGTGCCCCCGCGATCCGCTCGGTATAGGGAAATCGCGGAGCAGGAAGTCTCGTGACGCTTGCGGCAAAATCAGCGCACTGGCGAGGATCGGGATGATAATCATGATGAGTGTACTCAGCTCTTCACTGCCGCCTTCTTCTTCGCCGGAGCCTTCTTCTTGGCTGCAGTCTTTTTCGCAGGCGCCTTGCGCTTCTTCTTCGCCGGACCCTTCGCCGCCTTGGCCGCGATCAGTTCCAGCGCCTTTTCCAGCGTCAGCTCGTCCTGGCCCACGTCCTTGGGCAGCGTCGCGTTGACACTGCCATCGGTGACATAGGCACCGTAGCGGCCGTCCATCAGCTTGACCTCGTCGCCAGCCTCGGTCTTGCCCAGCACCTTCAGCGGTTCGCGGCTGCCGCGTCCGCCGCCCTTGCGATTGGCCGACTGCGCCAGCAGGTCGACTGCTCGGTTCATGCCGATCTCGAAGATTTCGCGGGTGTTCTGCAGCTTGCCGTAAGTACCCTCATGCCGCACGGCCGGGCCATAGCGCCACAGGCCGGCCTCGATATCCTTACCGGTATCGGGGTGCTGGCCGATCACGCGCGGCAGGCTGAGCAGCTTGAGCGCCCATTCCAGGTCGAAATCGTCGATATCCTTGGGGATCGAGGCGCGCTTGGCATCCTTGCCCTCGCCCAGCTGGACGTAGGGTCCGAAGCGCCCGGTCTTGCGCTCCACCGGCAGGCCGGTTTCGGGGTCTTCGCCCATTGCGCCGTCGTTCGAGCCATCCTCGCCGCCGGGCTGGCCGAACTTGCGGCGGAAATTGCATTCCGGATAGTTCACGCAGCCGATGAAGGCGCCATACTTGCCGCCGCGCAGGTGCAGTTCCCCGCCCTCGCGGCCCTGCTCCGCGCACAGCGGACACCAGCGCGGCTCATGCCCGTCCTCGCGCTCGGGAAAGAGGAAATCGGCGAGAAATTCGTCCAGCACCTCGGTCACTTCCGAAGGCTGGCGTTCCATCACCTCGTCGCTCTTGGGCTTGAAGTCGCGCCAGAAGTTTTCCAGCAGCGTCTTGTACTCAAAGCGCCCGCCGGAAACCTCATCCAGCTCGTCTTCCATCTCCGCAGTGAAGTCGTAGGCGACGTAGCGGGGGAAGAAGCGTTCGAGAAACGCCGTCAGTAGGCGCCCTGAATCCTCTGCGAAGAAACGGTTTTTCTCCATCCGCACATAGTCGCGGTCGCGCAGGGTCTGGATTGTGGAGGCATAGGTGGACGGACGCCCGATGCCCAGTTCCTCCAGCCGCTTCACCAGCGAAGCTTCGGAGAAGCGCGGTGGCGGCTGGGTGAAGTGCTGGGTCGCCTCCACCGCCTTTTTCGCGGGCAGATCGCCCTTGCGCATCAGCGGCAGCAGGTTGTCGTCGTCTTCCTCGCTCTTCTCGTCGAAGCTTTCGGAATAGACCGCCAGGAAGCCGGGGAACTTCACCACCTGCCCGGTGGCGCGCAGTTCGTGCTGGCCCGTGGCATCGCGCAGGGTCACGGTGGTGCGTTCAAGCTGCGCGGTGGCCATCTGGCTGGCCATGGCGCGCTTGTAGATCAGGTCGTACAGCTTGGCCTCGTCGCCCGATCCCGCACGTTCGCGGCTGAAATCGGTGGGGCGGATCGCCTCGTGCGCTTCCTGGGCGTTCTTGGCCTTGGTCTGGTAGAAACGCGGCTTTTCCGGGCGGTAATCGTCGGAGAATCGTGCCGCAATGGCATCGCGGCAGGCCATGATCGCGCTCATGTCCATCTGCACGCCGTCGGTCCGCATGTAGGTGATTGCGCCCGCTTCATACAGCGTTTGCGCACAACGCATGGTGTGACTGGCGGAGAAGCCCAGCTTTCGCGCGGCTTCCTGTTGAAGCGTCGAAGTGGTGAACGGCGGCGCGGGGTTGCGCTTTACCGGCTTGGTGTCGACCTCCTCGACGGTAAAGGTGCCTTGCTCGACAGCCGCCCTGGCAGCATCGGCCGTGCCCTTGTTGCCAATGGAAAGGCGCTCCAGCTTCTTGCCCTGGAAGCGCACCAGCCTGGCATCGAAGCCGGTGCCGTCCTGCTCCATATTGGCAATGACGGACCAGTACTCCTCCGGCTTGAACACCTCGATCTCGCGCTCGCGCTCGCAGATCAGCCGCAGGGCGACCGACTGCACGCGGCCTGCGGACTTGGCGCCCGGCAGCTTGCGCCACAGCACCGGCGATAGGGTGAAGCCGAACAGGTAATCCAGCGCGCGGCGGCCCAGATAGGCATCGATCAGATCCTGGTCGAGGTCGCGCGGGTGCTTCATCGCCTCGGTGACGGCGGGCTTGGTGATGGCGTTGAAGGTAACGCGCTCCACCTTGGCAGGCAGGGCCTTGCGCTTCTTCAGCAGGTCCATCACGTGCCAGCTGATGGCTTCCCCCTCGCGATCGGGGTCAGTCGCCAGGATCAGGCGGTCGGCCTGCTTCGCGGCATCAGCAATCGCCTTCACCTGCGCGCGGTTGCGCTGGTCGGAATAGACTTCCCAGTCCATCGCGAAATCCTCGTCCGGGCGGACGGAGCCGTCCTTGGGCGGCAAGTCGCGGACGTGGCCATAGGAGGCGAGGACCTTGAAGTCCTTGCCCAGGTACTTCTCGATAGTCTTCGCCTTGGCCGGCGATTCAACGATAACAAGTTGCATGATGGTGTTTGGCAATCCTTACGCGTGTACGTACGCGCGAGGGTGGTGCGCGTGGCCGAGATTCGTCAAGTGGCCTTCTCGCTATTCGAAGGTCCGTGCTGTGCTTGCGTCGCGTTCGGCAACGATCAGGCGGTAGAGCGCCACCCCCATGGCGATCCCGGCCATGCTGGCAATGCTGGAAACCAGCTGGGTAATCGCGATACCGATCGGATCGTCAGGTTCGAACTGGATCCCCGCGAACATGGAAATCACCCCGGGCAGCACGACAAGGACGAGGATCGCCACGAGGATCGCGAATTCGCTGCCGCGGGTGCGCTCCCAGCTTTCCTTCATCGAAGCGATCACGCCCTTGCCCTGCGCAATCAGCAGGGGTTGCGCCACGCTCCACCGCGCCATGAGATAGAGCCCGGGAAAGATGATCAGCAGGAAGCCAAGCCCCACCGCCAGCGAATAGAGGATGGAAAGCAGCGCATAGGGCACGATCACATCGTCGGCATCAGGCTGGATGAAGCCCAGCTTGCGCAGCATGACATCGAACAGCAGGTAGGCCGCGACCACGGCGACCACGAAGCCTGCCACGCCCATCGCCACTTGCTGCGCGATGGAGGTGTAGTGCAGCCCGAACCAGGCGATTGCGCCATTGGCCAGTGCCAGCCCCACGACGAAAGCTGCCGCCGGCACGACGCAGCGTTCGACGATATCGAGCGTCGCCTCGATCACCTGACCGGTCTTCAGTTCCCGCGCTGGTGCGATGTTCATGGTGTTTCCTGCCCCCTGCAATCCCACCCACGAAACAGGCGCGAAAACCAACTTGCTGTCAAGTCAGCCGGTTAGGTGGCCCTGCGCAGCTTCAGCCAGGCAATCAGGAACAACGCTGCGAACAGCAGGTCCGCCGCCCCGCCCAACGCCATGTCGTCCGCCGCCTGCCCCTGCGACCAGAAAGCCAGCGCGGGCACGCCGAAGCTGATCTTCTCGAACACGGTCAGTGGCAGGAAAGCGGCATATTTCAGCGGATCACGCGCGATCACCAGGAACACGCCCTGGAACACCAGCGCGATCCCGGCAAAGGCGAAGTAGAGCAGCCGGTGCGGATCGGGCGCATCGGTGAAATAGAGCACGGGCACGGCAAGAAAGCCGTAGATCGCGGCGATCAGATACACGCGGCGCGCGAAGGTGACAGCAAGTTCGGTAGTATCAGACAAGGCTCACTCTCCCCCCGGCGTGGCGTTGCAGCCTGCCGGCGATTTCCAGTTCCAGCAGCGCCATCTGCACCGCGCCGGGCGTGTTGCCGGTCTGTCGCACCAGTTCATCCACGGCAACCGGCGCGCTGGAGAGGATGGCGGCCACATCGTCGGCAGGCAGGTCGTCGTCTGCCTCGGCATAGACGAAATCTTCGGCAAGCTCCTGCACGTTCGAGCGCGGGGTACCATCGAAACCGGAGAGCAGTTCCACGACATCCTGCGGCGACTGCACCAGCACCGCGCCTTCGCGGATCAGCTGGTTGCAGCCGTGCGAGCGCGCATCGGCCGGATGCCCGGGAATGGCCATCACCTCGCGCCCTGCCTCGCCCGCCAGCCTGGCGGTGATCAGCGAGCCTGACTTTGGCGCCGCCTCCACCACCAGCGTGCCCAGCGCCAGTCCGGCAATGATGCGGTTGCGCTTGGGAAACTGCTGCCCACGCGGCTCCGTGCCCGGCGGCTCCTCGGCGATCAGCAGGGCTTCGCTGGCGATCCTTTCCTGCAATTTCGCGTGTTGCGGCGGATAGGCGATGTCGATGCCGCTGGCGATCACGCCCACGGTGTGCGGGAAGGCACCTTCGTGGCTCGCACCGTCGATGCCCTTGGCAAGGCCGGAGACCACGACGAAGCCCTCCGCTGCCAGCTCACGCCCGAAATCGCGCGCCAGCTTTACCGCCGCGGCAGAGGCATTGCGCGCGCCCACCATGGCGACGCAGGGCCTGCTTGCCAGCGACAGGTCACCGCGCATGGTGACGATAGGCGGCGCGCCGTCGAGTGCGGCGAGGTTGGCGGGATAGTCTGGCTGATCGTGAAACAGGTAGCGCGCGCCGGCGGCCCGCGCGGCCTGCACTTCTCGCTCGATGCGATCACGCGGTGCAGCCCTGTAATTGCGCTTGGCCCCGCGCGCGGCAAGGTCGGGCAAGGCTTCTACCGCCTCTTGCGCATTGCCGAAACGGCGCAGCAGCTGGGCATAGCTGACGGGGCCGATATTGGCCGAACGCAGCAGGCGGATGCGGGCAAAAGCCTCTTTCTGGGTGAGCAAAGGCTCGCCCGTCACTTGCCCTGCCCGATCTTCGGTTCCTCGCCGCGCAAGAGACGGCCGATATTGGCGCGGTGCAGCCAAAGCACGAGCACCGCGATCACCGCCAGCACGGGGACATAGGCTTCGATCCCCAGCGCGGCTGCCGCAACCGCAGCGGCTATGACAGCACTCATCCCGGCCAACGAGCTGATGCGGGAGAGATAGACGATGGCGATCCACACCAGTGCATAGGCAAGCCCGATGGGCCAGGCGACGCCGAAAGCGACGCCCGCATTGGTCGCCACGCCCTTGCCGCCCTTGAACTTCAGCCAGACGGGGAAGCAATGCCCCAGCACCGCGCCCAGTGCGGCAAGCGGCACCGCGCCGTAGCCTGCCTCGGGCATGGCGGCAGGCTGGTCGAACAAAGCCCTCGCCAGCAGAACCGGCACCAGCCCTTTGGCAAGGTCGAGCAGCAGAGTAGCCGCCGCCAGCTTCTTCGATCCCGTGCGCAGCACGTTGGTCGCGCCGATGTTGCCGCTGCCGATGGTGCGGATGTCGCCCATGCCGCCCGCCCTGGCGAGCAGCAGGCCGAAGGGGATCGAGCCACAGGCATAACCCAGCAGCAATCCGAGAACCTGGTCCAAGAACACTCTCCCCTAACCCCAAGCTTGTCGAAGGGTCGTTTTTGCTTCAATCGCCTCGCTAGTAGAAAAAGCAGTCCTTCGACAAGCATGTCCTGAAGTTTGCGAACGGCTCAGGACGAGCGGAAAACAATGAATCCAGATCCTTCCTCCCCCATCCTGCTGTTCGATTCCGGCCTTGGCGGGCTGAGCGTGCTGCGCGCCGTGCGCGAGCACTTGCCCGATGCCCCGGTGATCTATGCCGCCGATTTTGCCGGGATGCCCTATGGCGAGAAGACCGAGGCGCAGGTGGCCGCGCGCGTCGCCGGGCTGCTGGGCCGCCTTGCCGAACGCTTCCACCCGCGCCTGATCTGCATTGCCTGCAACACTGCCAGCACCATAGCACTGGGCATGGTGCGCGACGTGCTGGAAGTGCCGATTGTCGGCACCGTGCCCGCTATCAAGCCCGCTGCCGAAATGACCAGGACCGGCACCATCGGCCTGCTCGGCACGGCGGCCACGATCCGCCAGGCCTATGTCGACAAGCTCGAGGCCGAATTCGCCACTGGCAAGCGCCTGCTGCGCCATGCCGCACCCGAACTGGTGGATGCTGCCGAGCTGAAATTGCGTGGCGGCACGGCGGACCCGGCTGTGTTCACCCGCGCTGCCGAGGGCTTGCTGCGGCAACCGGGCGGCGCCGATATCGATACCGTCGTGCTGGCCTGCACCCACTTTCCGCTGGTGCAGGACGAACTCGACAGGGCTTTCGGCGGCAAAGTGCAGTTTATTGACGGAGCGCAAGGAATCGCCCGGCGCATCGCCTATCTGACGCGGGGCCAGTCGTTCGACCGGCAAGGCGAAGATTTTGCGATCGTGACAGGTGATGACGAAAATAGCCCGGCTCTTCTCGCAGGACTCAAGCTCTACGGAATCGGCACAATCCGGCGACTCTAATGCGAATGGTTCGCAAACTTCGTGCTTCAAACCTGAGCCCCAATTGACTAAATCCGCCAGCACTCGAGGCCGCGATTCCACCAGCGGTGCAGCTTGGACAGGTACGCTGAACTACGACCAGATCTTCGACCAGGCGATCGATCGCCTGCATTCCGAGGGGCGTTACCGCGTCTTCATCGACATCCTGCGCAACAAGGGGGCCTTCCCCAATGCGCGCTGTTTTGCCGGCCACAACGGGCCGAAGCCGATCACGGTGTGGTGTTCGAACGACTACCTCGCCATGGGCCAGCACCCCAAGGTGGTGGCCGCGATGGAAGAGGCCCTGCACGATGTCGGCGCCGGTTCGGGCGGCACACGCAATATCGGCGGCAACACCCACTACCATATCCAGCTGGAGCAGGAACTGGCGGAGCTGCACGGCAAGGAAGCCGCGCTGCTGTTCACCAGCGGCTATGTCTCCAACGACGCCACGCTCTCCACGCTGGCCAAGCTGCTGCCGGGCTGCGTCATCTTCTCCGATGAACTGAACCACGCCAGCATGATTGCCGGCATCCGCAATTCAGGCTGCGAAAAGCGCATCTTCCGCCACAACGACGTGGAGCACCTGGAAGAGCTGCTGGCCGCCGAAGATCCCGACGCGCCCAAGCTCATCGCCTTCGAAAGCGTCTATTCGATGGATGGCGACGTCGCCCCGATCCACGCGATCTGCGATCTGGCGGAAAAGTACAACGCCCTCACCTACATCGACGAAGTTCACGCCGTGGGCATGTATGGCGATCATGGCGGTGGCATTTCCGAACGCGACAATGCCGCGCACCGGATCGACCTGATCGAAGGCACGCTGGGCAAGGCCTTTGGCGTGATGGGTGGCTATGTCGCTGCCAGCAAGAAGGTGATCGACTGCATCCGTTCCTATGCACCGGGCTTCATCTTCACCACCTCGCTCAGCCCCGTGCTGGTGGCGGGCGTGCTCGCCTCGGTCCGCCACCTGAAGCAGAGCAGCGTGGAGCGCGACGGACAGCAGGCCGCTGCCGCCACGCTGAAGGAAAAGCTGCGCGCTGTCGGCCTGCCGGTGATGGACAGCACCACCCACATCGTTCCCGTAATGGTGGGCGATCCGGTGCGCGCCAAGAAGATCAGCGATATCCTGCTGGCCGAATACGGCGTCTATGTGCAGCCGATCAACTTCCCCACGGTGCCGCGCGGCACCGAACGCCTGCGCTTCACTCCCGGCCCCGCCCACACCGAAGCGATGATGGACGAACTGGCCAAGGCACTGGTGGAAATCTGGGACCGGCTCGATCTGGAACTGCGCCAGGCGGCCTGACCGGCCTGCCCAATTTCCCGGTAATTCGCGCCGGTTTTTAGCGCCAAATTAACCATTAGGTTCCAATGCTGCCCACGGGTCCGGAATACCGGCCCAAGGTTGCATGTGTTGGAGCAAGATGGCGGTAAAAGGCCTCCTCAAAGGATTTGCCGGGGGACGGGGTAACGATCACGAAGCCCTGCGCCGCGAAGTGCTCGATGACTTCGAGCAGGCAGGGATCGGCTGGATCTGGGCCAGCGATGCCGAAGGCCGCATGATCTACCTTTCGCCCAAGGCGTTGGACTGCCTCGGCCCCGATGCAGCCGACATGCTGGGCAAGCCGCTGGTTTCGCTGTTCGAAATCGACCGCGACAATCCCGACGAGAAGAGCGACCGACCGCTCAACTTCCAGCTGTCGACGCGCAACAAGCTGTCCGACCTGGTCGTCAAATTCACCGACAAGTCCGCCAAGCCGCGCTGGTGGAGCCTCTCCGGCCATCCCAAGGTGGACAGCAACGGCACATTCCACGGCTATCGCGGCAGCGCCAGGGACATCACCGTGGCGTTCCAGCGCAAGCTGGAGGATTCGCGCATGGCCGAATACGACGCGCTCACCGGCCTTGCCAATCGCCACCGCATGGACCGACGGCTCGATTCCACCCTCGCCGCCTACAAGAGCGCCAAACGCGCCTGCGCACTGATGCTGCTGGACCTCGACAAGTTCAAATACGTCAACGATACCATGGGCCACCCCGCGGGCGACGACCTTCTGCGCCAGGTGGGCGACCGTCTGCGTGCGGTAATCGGCAATCGTGGCGAGATCGGCCGTCTTGGCGGTGACGAATTCCAGGTGATCCTTCCGGATATCGACGATCGCGGCGAATTGGGCGAACTGGCCGATAAGATCATCCAGATGCTCTCTTCACCTTATCAGGTGGAAGGCAAGCGGGCGATCATCGGGGCTTCTGTCGGCATTTCCATTGCCCCCTACGATGGGCTGGAACGCGAAGAGCTGACGCGCAGCGCCGACCTTGCGCTCTATGCCGCCAAGAACGGCGGTCGCGGCATGTACCGGTTCTATTCGGCAGAACTGAAGGACGTCGAGCAGGAACGCCAGATCATGCTCGACGACATGCGCGAGGCGATGGAGCAGGATCACCTCAAGCTGCATTACCAGCCGGTGGTGCGCACCAGCGACAACATGATCGTCGGGTTCGAGGCACTGATGCGCTGGGAACATCCCGACAAGGGCAATATCCCGCCCATGCACTTCATCCCGGTGGCAGAAGATTCCGACATGATAAACCGGATCGGCGAGTGGGCGATCCGCCGGGCCTGCGAAGATGCGCTGCAATGGCCTGAAAACGTGCGCGTCGCCGTGAACGTTTCAGCCAAGCAGTTCGCCAACAAGGGCTTCGTAGCCGTCGTCACCCAGGCGCTCGCGGAGACCGGCATCGACCCTGACCGCCTGGAACTGGAGCTGACCGAGACCGTGTTCGTCGGCGATCTGGAAACCACCGAAAAGACCTTCGCCGCGCTCAAGCAACTGGGCGTGCGGCTGGCGCTGGACGATTTCGGTACCGGTTATTCCTCGCTCAGCTACCTGCGCTCTGCCCCCTTCGACAAGCTGAAGGTCGACAAGAGCTTCGTCGACAGCTGTACGCAGAAGGACCAGAACAGCGCCAAGATCATTTCTGCCATCATCGGCCTGTCGAATGCGCTGGGCATGGATGTAACGGTGGAAGGCGTGGAAGCCTTCGACCAGTTCGATCTGGTCTGCAAGAAGGGTGCGCAATACATCCAGGGCTGGATCTATTCGAAGGCGCGCCCGCAGGACGAAATCCTCGCCGAAATCGCCAGCGGCGGCTACAAGATCGAACCCAACGGGCCGGATACCTATCGCCCCGAGCGCCGCAGCGTGTTCCGCCGCATCGGCGTGATTCACGAGGATCACCGCTACGAGGCGGTGATGCGTGATCTTTCGAAGACCGGCAGTCGCATCGAGGGCCTTGTCGGCGTGCCGGTGGGAACCCCGCTTGTGCTTGATCTGGGCGGCGGCCAGCTGGTGGTGTGCGAAGTGCGCCGCAGCGAGGATGCCACCATCGGCGTGGAGTTCGAAACGCCGTTGATCAGCGACGGCGCCGGCGGGCTGTGTACCCGCCACCGTGTGTCGCCCTATGTGCTGGCAGCCGCGGGCATGCCGCTCACTTCATTGCCGCCGGGCAACTATCCCAACGCCATGTTGGGCGACGGGCTGCAAAGCCAGCCACAGTTCATGCAGGTGACCGTTTCGCGGCATTGATGTGCCACTTGACCTGCATCAATGCTGGCTAATCAGACATTGTCATCTTAACATGATCCACGGGTTGGAAAATGGGAGATGATTATGCGTATTCAAACCGCCATCGGTGCCGGGCTGCTCAGCCTCGCGCTCGCTTCTTGCAACAACGCACCTGCCGATGATGGCGTCACCGAGGCCAGCGCTCCTGCCCTGACCGAGTTGCCCGTCAGCATCAACGCCACCATGGTCGGTCTGATCGACAACTCCGCCGACTACATCTGGACGGTGGGCAATGGTGACCTGCCCAAGAACGAACTGGATTGGGATCTGGTGCGCAGTGCCACCTATGACATGATCCTGGGTGGCCAGGTAATGAAGGTGCCCGGCACCGGCGAATTCGACGCCCAATGGACTGCCGAGGAAAACTGGCAGGAATGGTCCGACCAGCTGACCCTTATCGGTCAGGACGCCCTGCCCCTCGCCGAAGCGCAGTCCACGGATGTCGAAGCCTGGCGCGCGATCGGTGACCGCCTGATCGAGAACTGCGAGGGCTGCCATAATGCCTTCAAGCCGGAACTGCCGTCCGAAGGCATCCTGCACCGTTCCACCGAGCGGGAATCGCGCGGCATCAGCATGTTCGACTGATGTATAATGCTGGTTGGCCTGCGCTGGTTATCAGCGCAGGCTTACCACATTGTCGCTGCTGCGCGGATCAGTACGATCGCCGCGATACAGGCTGAACATCGGCTCGTCCGCTACCAATACCGCTTCGCTTGCGCCGAAGCCATTGAAGGCAGTCTTCATCGCTGCGCCATAGGCGCCCAGCATGCCGATTTCGATATAGTCGCCGGCCTGAATGTCCTCGGGCAACATGAAGGGGCCCTTCATGTAGTCCGCATCGTCGCAGGTCGGGCCATAGAAGGCGAATTCGGTCAACGGCTGGAGCAGATCGTCTTCCAGGGCCGTCACCGGGAAGCGCCAGGCCACGTGCGCTGCATCGAACAGCGCGCCGTAGGCGCCGTCGTTGATGTACAATTCGTCGCCGCGGCGCTTTTCCACCTTCACGATGATGCTGGAATATTCAGCGCACAGTGCCCGCCCCGGCTCTGCCCAAAGCTCTGCCGAATAGGAAATCGGCAGCGCCTCGAAGTGCTGGTGGATCAACTGGAAATAATCTTCCAGCGCAGGCGGATCGAGATCGGGATAAACGCTGGGGAAGCCACCGCCGACATCGACGATGTCCACCGTCACGGCTGCCTCGGCAATGGCCGCTCGCACACGCTCCAGCGCCTGCACGTAGGCAAAAGGCGTCATCGCCTGGCTTCCGACGTGGAAGCAGATGCCCAGGGCATCGCAATGCTGGCGAGTCGCCTGCAACAGCGGCGCGGCATCGGCCAGGTCGACACCGAACTTGGCCGCCAGCGACAGCTCCGAATGTTCGGAGGACACGCGCAGGCGCACCAGCAGGTTCAGGTCTTTCGCGGGCATGCCATCCTCGGCGGTGGTCGCCTTCACGATCTTCTGCAGTTCTTCCAGCGTATCGAGGCTGTAGGTTTTCACCCCATGCTCGAAATAGGCCTCGCGAATGGCGCGGCCGGTCTTCACCGGATGCATGAAGCATAGCGTGGCATCGGACAGAGTTTCGCGCACCATGCGCACCTCGGCAATCGAGGCGACATCATAGTGGGTGACGCCTGCATCCCAGAGGATCCGAATCAGCTCGGGCGAGGGATTCGCCTTCACGGCATACATCGCCTTGCCCGGAAACTTCTCCACGAAGAATCGGGCTGCGCGCGATGCCGCATGTGGGCGCAACAGGGTTACGGGTTCGTCCGGCTCGAGGGCGCGGACTACAGCCTTGGCGTCTGGATACTGGAGCAATTCAAGGGACCCCCTAACGTGTCAAGCTACAAGCAGCTGCCTTGCGGTGGGAATCCCTTGGGGCAGCGGAAGGGCGCATTTAAGCCGGATCGGCTGAATTGCAAGTGAATTCGGATGGGCCGTTCCGCCTGGCTGCGGAGCTAGTTGAACTGCACGTCAGGCACCCGGTCGACAACGCCCTTTTCGCTGTCGTCGAGCCGGTGGAAATCGGCCGGCTGGAAGCCCAGTGCGCCAGCAAACAGCACGGCAGGAAAGCTCTCCCGACCGGTGTTGTAACGCGAAACGGCGGCGTTCAGTGCCCGGCGCGCGGCGGCCAGCTTGTCTTCCACATCGGCCAGTTCGCGCTGCAGTTCCTGGAAATTGGAGCTCGCCTTCAGGTCAGGATAGGCCTCCCCCAACGCCAGCAGGCGGTCCAGCGCGACGCGCAGCTGCGCCTCGTCGGCTGAATTGATGGAACCCTGCGCGGCAGTGTTGCGCGCCGCAATCACCTGCTCGAAGGTCTCCTGCTCGTGCGCGGCATAGCCCTTTACGGTGTTGACCAGATTGGGGATTAGGTCATGCCGCTGGCGCAGCTGCGCATCGATATCGGCCACGCCCTGATTGACGTTCTGGCGCAGCCCCACCAGCCGGTTGTAGATGCCGACGAGCACGAAGCCCAACAGCACGATAATGCCAATCAAGATGATCAATTCCATGATCGTGATCCTACCCTACCCCTGTTAAGGAATTGTGTGCCATGAACGCTGGCGTTCGGAAAGGGGTTTGGTCCGGAACGGGCCGTGCAGGGGGATTGAAATGATCGAGCGTCCCGACGTGAACGCGCTGATGGCGGGCGAGCTGGGCGAGTTCCTGCAAGGCCAGGTGGCCGTGCGGCAGGAAGCCAGGGCCAAGACGCGCAACCGCTATTTCCTCTCGCTGGTGGTGCTACTGCCGGTGCTTGCCTTTGTGTGGTTCACCCCGCTTGGCCAGTTTCGCATCTTCCTGACCATGGCCGCCGGCATGGGCGCCTTTTGGTGGTCGAACCTGCCCGTGATGGCGGCGAAGAAGGAAACGAAATCGGGCATCAACGCTGCGATCGCGCGGGCGCTGGGCCTCAAATACCAGCACGATTGCGACGCCGGTATCGGCTTCAACCGGGCCAAGGCGCACAAGATGTTTCCCGCCTATTCGCGCTCCGGTTTCGAGGATCTGTGGTCGGGCGAGATGCAGGGCCTGCCCTTCTCCCTGCACGAGGCACACCTCGAACAGCAGCAGGGCAGCGGCAAGAACCGGCGCTGGGTCACCGTGTTTCGCGGGCCGGTGATCACCATCGGCTTTGCCCGCGATTTCCACGCCACCACGCTGGTCACCCGCTCTGGCCAGCACAGGAAATTCCTGTTCTTCGGCGAGGCGGACGAGATCACGGTGGATGGGCAGGTTTTGCAGAAGGCAGACATGGTCCATCCCGATTTCGAGGATGCCTTCACCGTTTTTACGACCGACCAGACCGAAGCCCGCTACCTCGTCCACCCCACCTATATCGAGCGGCTGATCGCGCTGGAGAGCGCCTTTCACGGTAAGGACATCAAGACACTGTTCAGGGATGGCGAGCTGACGATCGTGCTGAAGGCGGAGAACATGTTCGAAAGCGGCGCAATCGACCACACCCGCGACCGCGAGATGGTGGAGACCTGCGTCACCCAGTTCATGGCCATGGCCGACCTGTGCGCGCAGTTGAACGAGGCAGAGCGCTGAAGCAGCGTCGCGCGACAGGCGGAAGCGAGTGATCACAAATCTGGATGCCGGCACATTGCTGCAAGGCGCGCTCGGGCAATCGCTGGCCAAGCAGGATGGGCCGCTCCAGTTCCACGACGAAGTTCCGCGGCCCCTGCCTCTCCATCGGCTACGCCGAGCCATTCCACGGCACCATGATCTTGCAGCGGGCAGGCAGCTGGACGTCGTCGACATGGTGCATCCCGAATTCGAAGATGCCTTCGACGTCTATTCAACCAACAAGGTGGAGGCGCGCACGCTGATCCATCCGAGCTACGTCGAACGCCTGATCGCTATCGAGAACGCCCTTGCCACCAGCAAGTTGCGGGCGATGTTCTGCGACGGCACCATCACCGTGATGCTGTGGTTGCAGAACATGTTCGAGAGCGGTCGCCTCGATGCCCGCAAGGATCGCGAAAAGGTGGAGCAGACAATCCGCCAGTTCCGCTCGCTCGCCGACCTGGCGATCGACCTGAACCGGCGGTAAGCGTCAGGCGCGGATCAGCCTCACTTGTCGAACAGCTTGGCCCAGCGGCGCTTCTCGCGGGTCTTCCAGTGTTCGCGGTGGTAGGCGTCGCTGGCGAGCAGCGGCATAACCGAACCGGCTTCGGCAAACACCATCTGCTCGATCGCGGTGGACACCTTGCCCCAGCTGGCCGCTTCCTGCAGCGTGGAAGAGGAACAGGCCCCATCGCGCACGTCGGCAACGGTGATCTGCACCGCATACTTGTGCACGGCGACATCCTCGTGCCCCAGGATCTCGGCGCAGACGACGGTGTCCTGGATGAAGTTCTTGGGCACGCCGCCGCCGACCATCAGCAGGCCCGATTCGCCCGCCTTGATCTTGATGTCGGTCAGCTCGCGGAAGTCCGCCACGGCATCGATCATCAGGTAGGGCTCGCCCTTGGCCATCTGGTCGACCTGGTGCTTCACCAGCCCGAACCCGGCCGAACTGTCGACGAAGGCCGGGCAGAAGATCGGTACGTCGTGCTCGTAGGCGAGCTTCACCAGGCTGTTTTCCTTCTTGCCGTGTTCGGCAAGGTACTTGCCCATCTCGCGAATGAAGGCGCGGCTTGAATACGGGCCCGGCGGCAGCTCGTTGGCGATCTTGTTGATCGTGAAATCGCAGTCCTGCAGCTGTTCTTCGTCGATATAGGTGTCGTAGATCCGGTCGATGTAGAGCGAACGCAGCGTATCGTCGTCCGGCACTTCCAGCGCCTGGTAATGCTTGTGGCCAAGCCCTTCGAAGAAATCCATGTCTACGATGGTGGCACCCGTTGCCACGACGCAATCGACCATGTTCGAACGGATCAGCTCCGCATACAGGTCCATGCAGCCGCCCGCGCTGGTGGAGCCGGCGATGACGAGGAAGATGGTGCAGTCCTTGTCTTCCAGCATCTGGTTGTAGATGCCGGTGGCGCGGGCAAGGTCGCGGCTGGTGAAGCTCATCTTGCCCATCGAATCGATGATCGGACGCGCATCGAAACTGGTGATGTCGATATGCTCCACCTGCGTGGAAAGCAGTTCCGCCTTGCGCATGTCGTTGATCTTCGAATCGGTCATTGTCTTCAAATCTCCTGTCCGTATGCCCCGGACAACGGGTGGTATCGTGCATAGGTTCCGCGATTACGGGCGCGCGCCATTAGGTGCTGGCGTTGGTTTGGTAAAGCCGTAATAACGCGCCGATGCAGAATTCACAGCAGCAACGTGAACCGACTCGCGAAGGCGTGCTCGATGCAGCGCGCAAGGTCGCCGAAATCCTGCCCGCTACACCGCTGATTCCGGTCGAAATTGGCGATGCGAAAGTATGGGTGAAGGCCGAGTGCCTGCAACCCATCGGCGCGTTCAAGATCCGCGGGGGCTGGCATCGGCTCAGCGCCATGAGCGAAGAGGAACGCGCGCGCGGCGTCGTCGCCGTATCCAGCGGCAACCACGCGCAGGGCGTGGCCTGGGCAGCGCGCCGGCTAGGCATGGCGGCCACCATCGTGATGCCGGAGGATGCCCCGCCCATCAAACTGGCGCGGACCAAGGCGCTTGGCGCGCAGGTTGTCACCTACAACCGCATGACCGAGAACCGCGAGGAAATCGCGCAAGGCCTGGCCGCCGAGAAGGCCGCTACCTATGTCCACGCCTTTGGCGATCCGTGGGTGATCGAAGGGCAAGGCAGCGCGGGGATCGAAGTGATGGCGCAGTTGGCGGACCAGGGTGCCCCGCCCCCGAGCCGGATCCTCGCCTGCTGCGGCGGTGGCGGCCTGTCGGCAGGGCTTGCCCTCGCCTGCCCCGATGCAGAAGTGGTACCGGTAGAGCCGGAAGGTTGGGACGATGTCTGCCGCTCCATCGAAACCGGCGAAATCCAGTCGATCGGCGACAACCCGCCCCCCACCGCCTGCGATGCCTTGCAGACCTTCCAGACCAGCCCGATCAACTTCGCCGTGCTCAAACAGCGTTGCACCTACGGCCTGCGCGTCAGCGAGGAAGAGGTGCGCGAGGCGCAGCGCTTCGCCTTTGCCGAGCTGCGGCTGGTGCTCGAACCCGGCGGTGCGGTGGCGCTGGCGGCAGCGCTTTCCGGCAAGGCCAGGCTGGACGGCACGACTGTCATCATCCTGTCCGGTGGCAATGTCGATCCGCACCAGTTCTGCCGGACCTTATGGCCGACCTGACCTCGGCAATTAGGTTTCATTTGACAATCTAATTTGCCGTCCGCAGTCTCTTCTCCACAACAGGGAGAGGAGACCCCCATGAACACCGCAATACTTGCCCCGGCTGCCGCCCTGGTCGTGTGGTCGATGATCATGCTGCTCTGGATGGCTGCGCTGCGCCTTCCGGCACTCGCCAAGATGAACATGCCCGCCGAACAGTCGCGCGGGAAGCGTGGCTCCGACCTCGACGGGGTGCTGCCAGACACATTCCAGTGGAAGGCCCACAATTACAACCACCTGATGGAACAACCTACCGCCTTTTATGCAATCGTGGTGATCCTGGCGCTGGCTGGTGGATCGCAGCTCGATCTCGCGCTTGCCTGGGCCTATGTCGGCGTGCGCGTGGTGCATTCGCTGTGGCAGGCGCTGGTGAACACCATTCCGGTGCGCCTGACGCTGTTCACCATTGCCAGCATGATCCTGACCGTGATGGCCGTGCGCGCCTTGCTGGCGGTGATCTGAAGCGATTCACCGCCTAGGTATCACTCCCAAGGGCGCGCTTCATCGGCCATGGTAAATCTCGCGCTAACCTTCTCCGCAGCGAAACCTGTGCGAGAAGGACACCCTCTTGGCCCATATCCTGGTGGTCGACGACGACGACATCCTGGCAGAAAACGCCGCGCGCATCCTGATCGATGCCGGGCACGCCTGCGGCTGGGTGACCGATACCGCCGCCGCCATGATTGCGCTGCACCGGCACCGACCCGATCTGGTGCTGCTGGATCAGAACATGCCGCGCGAAAACGGCACTACGCTGCTGCGCCGCCTGCGCCTGTCGCCGCGCTTCTACGACCTGCCGGTGGCCATGCTGACGGCCGTCAAGGGCAAGGAGGAGGAACAGATCGCCTATTACAACGGCGCGCAAGATTACATTCGCAAGCCCTTTACCGAACGTGATCTCGTCTACCGCGTGGACCGCCTGCTGCAACAGCGCGCCGGACGCCGCAAACACACCCCGCTGGAAGAGCTGGTGAACCCGCGCGGCAGCGATGGACAGGTGATGGCCGTGCGAATGGTGTGACGCGCGCCCGCGCCGATCAGGCCCTGGCGAGGTCCGCGATGAAGTTTTCTGTCCAGCGCTGCACGTTATCCTCGCGCACCGTCACGATCAGCTTGTCATAGCGAGCCTTGCGCTCTTCCAGCGACATGTCCAGCGCCAGGCGGATATTGTGCGCGATATCGTCGACGCTGTGCGGATTGACGAGCAGCGCGCCCTCCCCATCGCAATCCAGTTGCTGTGCCGCGCCGGCAAAGCGCGAGAGGATCAGCACGCCCGGATCGTCGGGGTCCTGCGCCGCGACATATTCCTTGGCCACCAGGTTCATCCCGTCGCGCAAGGGGGTGACGAGGCCGATCTTTGATGCGCGGTAGAAGCCGAACAGCTCTTCCTGCGGATAGCCTTTGTTGACATATCGGATGGGCACCAGATCCACATCCGAACGCGCGCCGTTGATCTGGCCGGTCTTCTGTTCCAGCGTCTCGCGGATGTGCTGGTAGCTCCCGATATCCTCACGGCTCGGCGGTGCGATCTGGATGAAGACAAGGTCGCGCACGCGGTCCGGGTAGCGATCGAAGAAGCGCGCGATGCCGTCCAGCCGTTCGGGCAGGCCCTTGGAATAGTCCAGCCGGTCCACACCAATCATCGCCGTGCGATGGCGGGTGGAGGAAAGCAATCGCTGCGCCGCCTGCCGCGCCTCACCGCTGTCACCCTTCGCGGTGAAAAAATCGTAGTCGATGCCGATCGGATAGGCGCGCGCAATCGTTGTGCGCTCGTCAAGCGTGATCTCGCCAGTCTCGTAGTTCACCTCCGCACCCAGTTCCTTCCAGCAATAGTGCAGGAAGCTGTCGAGCCAGGTGTCACACTGGAACCCAAGCAGGTCATAGCGCAGCAGCGCCCGCACCAGCCGCTCGTGATAGGGAAGCGATACGAAAAGATTCGTCGGTGGCCACGGCGTGTGCAGGAAAAAGCCCATGCGGTTCGGCACGCCGCGTTTGCGCAGGTCATCGCCCAGCGGCATCAGGTGATAGTCGTGAACCCAGATAAGGTCGCCCTCGTCGATCAAGGGCAGCACGCTTTCGGCAAAGCGTTCGTTGACCCGCTCGTACCCTTTGCCGAACTCGCGTTCGTACTGCGTCAGGTCGATGCGATAGTGGAACAGCGGCCACAGCGTGGAATTGGCATAGCCATTGTAATATTCCTCGATATCCTGGTGCTCAAGGTCGATCGTGGCCGTGGTTACGCCGTCGGCCGACTGGACATAGTTGATGGAACCGGTGAATTCGTCGGTCTCCTGCCCGGACCAGCCGAACCAGATCCCGCCGTTGGCTTTCAGCGCCGAATTCAGCGCGCCGGCAAGCCCGCCCTGCGCCCCCGCCACCCCGCGCGCCTTGGGAACGGCGACGCGGTTCGAGATGACGACAAGACGTGGCAATTCAGCCTCCTGACGGGCGATTTTCTAGCGGACGGTGTTCCAGCTCTTCGATAGCAGCCCGGCGCAGTTGATTATACCTACCAGCGAGTAGGTTTGCGGGAAGTTCCCCCACAGCTCGCCGGTTTCGAAGTCCATGTCTTCCGACAGTAGGCCGGAACCTGTGCGATGCGCCAGCATGGTGCAGAACAGCTCGCGCGCCTCCTCCTTCCGGTCCATCAGAGCCAGTGCCTCGATCAACCAGAAGGTGCAGATGTTGAAGGCGGTTTCGGGCGCGCCGAAATCGTCCTCCGCCGCATAGCGCAGCATGTGCTCGCCGCGCCGCAGATCGCGTTCGATCATGTCGAAGGTGGACAGGAACTTGTCATCGTCCGGCGCGATAAAGCGCAGCTCCAGCAGTTGCAGCAGGCTGGCATCGAGATAGTCGCTTTCGAAGCTGGCACCATAATGGCCACCCTCCATGTTCTCCTTCCAGGCTTTTTCTTCGATGGTGGCGGCAATGGTGTTGGCCCGATCGTTCCAAAACTCCGCGCGGTCCTCCTTGCCCAGATAGCGAGCGGCATTGGCGAGGCGATCGCACGCCGCCCAGCTCATCACCGCGGAATAGGTGTGCACTTCCTGCCGGGTGCGGAATTCCCACAGGCCGGCATCGGGCTGGTCGTGCATGGCCCAGGCCATCTCGCCCACCTGTTCCAGGCTTTCGAAGTCATGTTCGTCGGCCATGCGCAGCAGGCGGCGGTCGATGAAGCCCTGCACGGTCGGCAGCACGATCTGCCCATAGCAATCGTGCTGCACCTGCTTGTAGGCGGCATTGCCCACGCGCACCGGCCCCATACCGCGATAGCCCGCCAGCCAGCTGGCGGTGGTTTCGTTCAGTTCGTCAACACCCATCACCGAATAGAGCGGCTGGATCTGCCCGCCCTTGGCCGCATCGACAATATTGCGCAGGTAGCCGAGATATTTCTCGAGCACGTCCAGCGCGCCAAGACGGTTCAGCGCCTGCACAGTGTAATAGGAATCACGGATCCAGCAGTAGCGATAGTCCCAGTTGCGCTCAGAATGGGGGGCTTCGGGGATCGAGGTGGTGAGCGCGGCAACGATGGCGCCGGTTTCCTCGTGCTGGCACAGCTTCAACGTGATGGCGGCGCGGATCACTTCCTGCTGCCACTCGAACGGCGTTGCCAGGCTGCGCACCCAGTGCTGCCAATAGCTGCGCGTGGACTGCTCCATCTGCCGCACCTGCTCGCGCAGGTTGCCATTGAAGGGTTCATCCGGCCCGAGGAAGAAATGGGTGTCCTCCTCAATCCGGAAGGTGCGCTTGTCGAGGATGTAGCCCACTGCCGCATCGGTAGAGAGGCGCAGCGCCTGCCCCTTGGTGAGATAGCGGATGTGGTTGGTGCCGTTGGTGGTCTCGGCCACTTCGGCGCCATAGTTCTTCATCGGCTTCAGCACCACCTTGATGCGGGGATTGCCGGAAATCGGCCGCACGATGCGGGCATATGCCACTGGGCGATACATCCGTCCCGACCGCTCGTAGCGCGGGCAGAAGTCGAGGATTTCCACTGCGCTGCCGTCTTCGGCTTCAAGCCGGGTGAGCAGGATCGGCGTGTTGCGGATATATTCCTGGTGCGAGCCGGTCTGGCCTTCCAGCTCAAACCGCCAGACGCCCACGTCCTGGGCGTCGCCGTTCAGCAGCGCGCAGAAGGCCGGGTCGCCATCCACGCGGGGCACACAGCCCCAGACGATACCGCCGCGGTTGTCGATCAGGCCGGATACCTGGCAATTGCCGATCGGCCAGAGGTCCAAATCACTGGTATGTGCAGTCACAGCCCTAACCAATGGTGCACTGCAGCAGGACTGGCAAGACCGTATTTCGCGCAAGTAGGCTGGCGATCCCCCACGATGATGCCAAAACCACCCAGCTGCGTGGCTGCCAGCATGCCGTCTTCATCGGTGATATCGTCACCCACAAACACCGGCACACTGGCGCGAAACGGTTCCGCTTCCATGAACTTGCGCAGGGCAGCGCCTTTGTTGGCCCCTCGCCCGACGAGCTCGATCACGCACTTGCCTCGCTTCACGTCGAGATCGTGCCGCGCAGCCAGCGCTTGGGCAAAGACATGCCCCTCGCCCTCCAGCGACGGGTTGGCGCGGTAATGCAGCGCTGCGCCGTGCGGCTTGTCTTCAAGATCGAACCCGCGCGCGGCGGCAAATTCAGCCACCTGCGTCAGCAAGTCCGCCGGCAAGCCGCTGGGCACCTCGCCAATGGAACTGCCGTCCGCCGAGCGGCAATCGCTACCGTGCGAGCCGGATACCGCGACGGTGACCGGGCCAAGGTGCTTCTCCAGGTCAACGATCGCTCGTCCGCTGACCAGTGCCAGACGACCTTCCAATTGCTGCGAGAGCACGTGCAGCCGATCCATCAGGCCATTGGGCACGTGGATACTGTCGGGCGTAGGAGCCAGGTCGACAAGCGTGCCGTCGAAATCGATAAACAGTGCCAGCGGCCCCTGCTGGACAAGCGACGCAAGACTGGGGGCAGGAGGCAAGTCGGGCATGGCCGCCCGATCTAACGGCCAGCCGTCTTATTACAAGGGAATGCTAAGCCATGGTCTGCGACAAGCCGGGCCAGCGCCTGCATCGCGAGCACGGGCCTGACCAGCACATTGCCTGCAACCAGCGCTCTCTTGGCTCAGGCTCTGCGGCCAGCCCCGTGGCGAAAAGTGGCATCCGCTCATGAAAAAATGGCGGCTCGAACTTGAGCCGCCAGTGCTTTTGAGAAACGCCAATTGAAGCATCCTCAGGGTCGTACAATCAGCTTGTAGGGCAGGAGGGCAGTTGCGGTCATCCGTAATCTTCCGGAGCATTCCATCCGGCATCGGGAAATGCATCGCCTAGCCAAGGAACGTTAGGGACATTTGCCAATTTATCGGCAGGCACGTTTAGGCCAAATGAGAACCAAGGTCGCCCTCGACATGCCGCCAATCACTGGCATACAGATCAGCAGGGTTCGCAGGAAATTGCCGGTTCAGTCGTCACGCTTCTCTCGACGATGCGCACCGACTGCAATTTCTCCGCTGCTAATCGGGTTGAAAGCCCATTTAGCGTCTTGAAGCTATCAAATCCCCGAAGAGGGAACGGTTGCAATGTTGTCCCTTACCTATGTCAGTCGGCAAACCCCCTGGACCGAGAGTCGAAGGGAGGTCTTGGAAAACATCCAAACCGCTTCGATTGCCCGCAATTCCGAACTCAACATCACCGGGTTGCTGATCGCCACCAAGTTCCATTTCGCACAAGTCCTCGAAGGCCCGACCGAGGCAGTCGATGAAGTGATGGCAAGCATCACGATCGATCCGCGTCACTGCGAAGTGGAAGTGCTTCGGCGCGAAGAGATCGCAATTCGGCAGTTCGCCAACTGGCAACTGGCGGTATTCGAACGCGAGGCATTCGCTTCCATTTCCATGAGGACGCTCCTTGCGGCGCTTCACGAGGGCACCGAAGTGGCAGCGCAAGGCAAGTTCTTCAGGCTCATCGACGACATCGCGAACTACGCGACAGGCACCTAGCTCCACCGCTTTTCTCCAAGCGGGCGGCCGGGCGTCTTCAGGACAACAAATCTGGCAATTCGGGTAAATTCCGGTTCCGCGCGCCGCGAGACACTGCTCGACTTTTCGGCAATAGCGCAGACAAGCGCCTGCCCCGGCAAATTACTAATGTCCCGGCAACGGCGCCCCGGCCTATCCAGTGGTCGTGATTCGAGAGCCAGCAGCAGCCAGCGGCGCTCAATAGTTTTCTGCCTGGCAAAAGACATCGGAGGGGACATTGTCAGGATACGACAGCACAACGAGAGTCAGTTCAACGGTGGATACGCATGCGCTTCTCAAGGCATTGCAGAATCTCGACGGGCGGTCCCGGCTGCTGCTCGATCGTGACGGAAGGCTGGTCTGGGCATCGGATGAAGCTGTCCGGGAACTCTGGGAAGCCACCGGGCTCGCAATCCAGGAAGGGCGGCTGGACAGAACTTGCGACATGCATCAGCAGGAAATCAGGCTGCTGCTGGATGTCGGCAAGGGAAGGATGGAAACCGCCCTTCTGCGAACCGGCAGGGGCAAGGAGCCACTTTTCATCCACGCAACAGCCATTGATGAGCGCCATGTCTGCTGGGTGCTCGCCACCGGACGATCCGCGAGCGAAGCAAGGCTGCCTGATCTGCAAGAGAGTTTCGGTCTGACGCCGTGCGAATCGAACATCGTTTCCGACCTCTACGAAGGCAGAACGCCGCAGGAGATTGCGCGCCTCAAACACAGTTCGATTCACACGATCCGGGCCCACATCAGGAACAGTTACCGCAAGCTGTCCGTAAACTGCCGCGAGGAGCTTTGGGTCAAGCTCAATTCCTGCACACCCTGAGCCTGTTCGAGCACGGTTCGCCTGCCCTGTACTTACAGGATTGCTAAACCTCCTGAGTCCCGATTCAGTATTCACGCGCTCTGCAAGCGTAACACTCTCCCGACGATTTTTTGCCTCCTGTAGCTCAATAAGCAAGCCGCAGTCGCGGAAAGAACTTGCACCGACGAGACTGTTCGGACGGAGACATTCCGCCGCTTTTCCGCAGCCTCTGATCATCCTTTCCACAAGGTTACCAACATTGGTTACGTACATAAGCCAATGAACCACCTCCCGCCTTTCCGGTAATTCTTGAAATCAAGGGCAATCGATTGAGATCGCCCCGGAGGAAGTGCGATCCTGGCACCCGTGCCTGCTGTCGCAAATCCGCCGAACAAACCTGCGGGAGGACGGCTATGTACGGCTACGACAAGATCCTGCGCGAACCCATTGGATGGGTGCTGCTGCTGCCAGCGCTGATGACCGCCGGAACGGTCTGTGCGCAGGAAGCGCCAGCAGAATCCGCTGCACCGCCAGTTGATGGCGAAATCATCTATTCCAGAGACGTCCACCATTCGGTCGGCCAGGTCTATTTCCCGGGCACGGCGCATTCCACCGTGACTGCGCCCACCAGCATGATTGTGGGCGCGATCGCCAACGGCCTGCAACCGCTGAGCGATACCGAGACCGCCCAGGTTTCTGCCCTGCTCACCGCGCCGTTGGCAGGAGAGCTGATGCCGCACGACCTGGCCCAGTCAGCGGATGCTGCAGGGACGGGCAGTCACTTCGCCATCGCGGGCGAGACCGCATCTGCAATCGGCTCGACCATCGACCGCTCGATGGACTCGCTTTCGCAGGCGCTGGAAGGCCTTTCGGCGATTTCAGGAGCAGGCCAATGACCGCGCTTCCCGAGACGCACAGCGTGGCTGGCACCCATGCATTGCGAAGGGCTCTTCGCGCTGCGATCGCCCTGACGGCCCTGCACTGCGGTGCCATGGCCGTGGCGCAAGAGGTTCCGCAGGCGGAACAGGTCGTCATCGCGGAGTCCGGTCAGGGCAGCGATCACACCGGCAGGCTGGCGGTAAACGTGGCGGCCGGGGACCAGAACCAGCAGCTGGCTAGCGCCGTCATCGCCATTGGCGAGATTGCCGCAACCAGCGAAGTCGTCGTCCAGAAGGCGGCAGCGGGCGGTCCCGACGAAGCCACGTCGCTTGTCATTTCTGGCACAGCCTTTTCCGGCAATTCGGGCCTGGTCAGCCTCAACCTGACCGCAGGCTCCCAGAACCAATCTGCAAATCTGGCCAGCTTTGCAATTGGCCAGTCCGGCGCGCTCACAGACCAGCTCCTGGAGCAGTCTCGCGCGCCTACCCAACCGTCCGGGGGCACCCAAGCAGCCTCTGCCACGCGCAACGATACCGTCGCCATCAGCGACGATGCGTTCGGCGATGGCAGCGGCCTGTTTCAGGCAAACCTGATCGGTGGCGAGAGGAACTCCTCCGCCAACACCTTCTCGCTGATCGTTTCGGCGGGCAACCCTGAATGAAATGAAGGAGACTACCGATGAAGAAACTACTTCTTTCAACCGTCGCGGCCTCGGCCGTTCTTGCCGCCCCTGTGTTCGCACAGGACAATGGCGGTGGGATCGAAGGCGAAGCCAACGTATCCTACAACAACGAGATCGACACCAGCATCACCACCGATGTGACCTACTGGAAGTTGGTCGGCCTGCTTGGTGGCGCGCTCGTCAATGGTGTCGTCAACGTCGATAGCTCTGCTGTAGCGGTCACCGACGCCAAGCAGATCCTGCAGGACGTTGCGGTAACCTATCGCGAGGAAAACGAGCTGAACGGCGAGAACGGCTATGTCGATCCGGTGTTCGGTTCGGGCTGGAGCGAAGCGGGCAACGACCCGAACGACAACTTCACCGATGGCGTGCTCGAAGAGCAGATCCGGGTCGGCTATTTCGCCCCGATCATCAACACGGTTGATACCTTCACCATCGATTCCTCCGGCAACACCGGCGTGAACCTGGCGGCAGGGTACTTCAACATGCAGATGAACTCCGCTTCGCTGGCAACCTCGAGCAACTCGTCCGAGGAAGCCGTGGGTGGCTGGTCTGAAGCATCCACCACCTCGCTGCAATCGCTGACCAATGTCGTCCAGATCGGCGCGGAAGGTCCTGTGCTTGATCAGGATAATCCGGATCAAGGCGGCGGTGACAACAACTTCCGTGATCGCAACACGGTGCTGGGCGGCACGATCTCCGGATCGGGCAATATCGGCGTCAACGCGGCTGCCGGCAGCCTCAACCAGCAGTCGAACCTGATGACGCTGGCCGTGGCTAACGACACCACCTTGGCCGAAGCCAATGCCGGGTTGATCCAGGCGGCCACGATGAGCTTCGTCGAACAGCAGGACAGCCAGAACCTGGTTACCGGCCTGGTGATCGATGGCACCTCGGGCAACCTCGGTGTCAACTTCGCCGCAGGTGCGGGCAACCAGCAGCTCAACGCGCTCACCATCGCCTCGTCTGCAGGCGGCGCTCCGCCGGCCGATGGCGGCGGCAATGGTGGCGGCGGCGATCCGAGCTGATCTGTCGAGACCGTCAGCTTCGGCCGCCAATCAGCGGCCGAAGCCCGGGGGCCGGACCGATGCCCCCAACAACTGCGGTCCGCCATCCGGGCGAAGGGAGGGCCCGGCCCTCCCTTCGACCGGCATCACGCGACCCCAGGAGCGAGCTGAACCGATCATGGCCACGACTTTCCAGAACCAAAAAGCGTCCGGCGGTGCGTCTGCCGTTCTGATCGCAGCGGTGCTGCTGTCGGGTTGCGCTACGGCGCCAGCTGGCGGGCAAACGCCTCTGTGGCTTGGCGCCGTCTCCGCGAATGCCCCGGTAATCCCGGTGAGCATCACGAGCTGGAAGGAACTCAGGTTCGAAAACCTTGTGCGCCAGCAAACCGATTTCAGCTGCGGTGCTGCGGTGATGGCAACCATTTTCAACTATGCCTTCGGTCGGGAGACGACCGAGCAGCAGGTTCTCGTCAATATGCTGCGGATCGCCGATCCGGACATCGTCCGGCAAAGGGGCTTTTCCCTGCTGGACATGAAGAACTACGCGCAGTCCGTCGGTTATGAAGCTGAAGGCTATCGCGTCGACTATTCCACGCTCGAAGCGCTGGAAGTCCCCTCGATCGTCCTGCTCGACATTCGCGGATACAAGCATTTCGTCGTCGTTCGCCGCGCCTGGCCGGATCGGATCGCGATAGGCGATCCGGCGCTGGGCAACCGGACAATGACTCGCGCCGACTTCGAAGCGGCGTGGAACGACATAGTCTTCGTCATCGCCGGCGAAGGATACGATCCCGAGAACATTCTCTTGCAGCCACCGGAGCCGCTTTCCGCCCGGCGACTGATGGCCCTGCACGCAACCATCCCCGGTTCCGAAGTCGCCGAATTCGGCTTTGGTCCGCGGATTTCATTCTGAAGGAGTTGAACATGCCCCCGAAAACACTCCATCGCCCCTCGCCTCGCTGGCGCCCAAGACGCCTGGCCAGTTGTTCGCTGGCGGCATTCATACTGATTGCCACCTCGTCTCCTGCCGCCGCAAACATGCCCGATCTCTCCGTGCTCGCCGGGGCCGAACGGGTCGATGACGTTCAGTTGGCAGAGATGCACGGCAAGTTCGTGACGCCGGATTCAGTATCCTATTTCGGGATCACCATGCTCACCAGCTGGCAGGATGCCAGCGGCATCACCACGCTGGCGAGGCTGGTCTTCAACATCGATTTCCTAGCCTCGCCCGATGGCGGCGCACCGGTACCGCAACTGATGATCGCCTGGTCGCGTGAAGGCGATCCGGCAATGAACGTGACTGACAGCCACGAGGGCTACGTGCCCTACATCAGCCCGCTCGATACCCTGGCGGTGGGTGCACTGGAGGATTTCTCCGGCGCGGCCCAGGCCAATGTTATCGCCGGTGCGGACAATCGCACGCATAACGGTATGCAGGTGATGATTGTGCCGTCCTCCGCCGTTCCGGCACTTTCGCAGGCAGGCATGAACAATGCCGAAGGGCCGGTGAACCTTGCCTTCGGGGATGGCGACCAGCTGCAGTTCCGCATCGCGGAAAACCAGCTGGGCATCGTCATGACCGGCAATGACGGGCTGGACAGCACCAGCCAGCTGGTTGGCGGCGATATCGGACAGGTGCTGCAGCAGACCATCCTCAATTCCGACAGCAACATGATCGAGAACCGCGCTTCGGTGATCTTCGGCGTGGATGCCATGCAGAACCTCGATGTCATTCGTGTGCAGGAGGCACTGAGCGCCATGAAAGGACACGGATTCTAATACTTTACGTTTCCTTAGTTGGGGAGGAACGCGACATGAAAATCACTTACATCTGCCTGGGTCTTCTACTCGCCCTGGTGCCGCATGGCGCAAGGGCGCAGGAGGAGACCACGCAATTCGCCGTTGAAGGCGTCGGCATCCTGTCCTGCGAACGCTTCATCCAGGCTCGCAGCGACATGGAATCGCCCGAATACCAGCGCATGATCGGCTTTATCGAAGGCTATCTCAGCGCTGCAAACCTCTATGAACCGAACACCTTCGACCTGACGCCCTGGCACAATGCCGCGGCGTTCGACCTGATCCTTCAGAATCATTGTGAAGAGCACCCCGCGGAGACGCTTGTCAGCGTGGCCCAGCGCATGGTCACCGGGTTCCGCCCGCTGCGGGTGGCACAGTTTTCGCAGCTGCTCGAAGTGGGCGACGGGCAGAACCGCGCCTTCGTCTACGAAACCGTGCTGCGCCGTGCGCAAGCGGCCCTGCGCGTCCACGGCCACTATTCAGGCCCGGAAGACGGACATTTCACAGCCGAACTGAGGGAAGCCTTTCGCAGGTTCCAGCAGGAAAAAAGCCTCAATCCCACCGGCGTGCCCGATCCGGCCACGCTGTGGACGCTGCTCAACCCCTGATCGAGAGGAGATATGAGATGCAACGGATTTCAGACATGAAGAAGGCGCTTGTCGGCATCGCCGCCACAGCACTGTTCGTGCCGCTGGGCGCCCTGGCTCAAGAAAGCAATGATGAGACCGCTAGTGCCGAACTTGAAGCCTTGCGAGGCGAGGTGGAAGCCCTGCACGAGCGCGAAGCCCGTTACCTGGAAAGGCTGGAAGACCTGGAACAGCGCCTGGCCAGCATGGAACGCACAGGCGGCGTAACGATGCGGGCGATCGAAGATACGGAAGCGGCCGACTTGCGAGGCACCTACATTGCCTCCCAACCGGTGTCACTGCCGGACGATCCGGCGCTTGCCTTCTTCCGCCGACAGGACTTGCAGGCCGGATTCGTCCAGTCGCAAGAGCCACAGCCGGAACCGTTGACGGGACAGGAGACGGAGGATGCAGAACGCCGATCGCCTGCGCCGACCGAGGCCGTGGTGGAGATTTCCGAACAGCAGCAGGGCCGCTTCGGCAGCCGGATCGGCCTCGACCTGGGGCTCGGATACTCGCATTTCGACAATGCCCGCATCTCGCTCAACGGCTTCCTGGCGCTGGATGCGATCTTCCTTGGTACGATCAGCATCGACCAGGTCACCTCCGACATCTTCACCTTCGATCCCACTCTTCGCTTCGGTCTTTCCGACAGGCTGTTCGTGGATGCCAACCTGCCCCTGCTCTACCGGACATCGAATTTCCGTTCCGGCGGTGCGGGTGGATCGGCCTCTGCATTGGTCGAAGAAACCGTGCGTGACGAAGGGATCGGCGATTTGAACCTGGGGATCAGCTACCGCCTTGCCGCAGAAGGCCCCAGCCGCCCCGACATCGTCCTCAATGGCCGCGTCAAACTGCCGACTGGTCGCGATCCGTACGGCGTCGAGTTCGTCGAAGTCGCCAACAGCGAGGGCAATCTGCAAGTGCCCGAGAGCCTGGCCACCGGCAACGGGGTGTACGGCGCGTCGCTGGGCGTCTCGGTACTCAAGACGATCGATCCACTGGTCGTATTCGGCAATGCAACCTATTTTCACAATTTCTCACGGCATTTTTCCGATATCGACGAGAACGAAGGCGACATTCCCGGGACTGTCGATGTCGGCAACGCCTGGCAATTCGGAGCGGGTCTGGCATTCGCGCTGAATGACCGCTCGAGCATCTCGATGTCCTACAGCCAGCGGATCGTCGATCGCACCCACCTGCAGCCGGACGGACAGGATGAACGCCGCGTCGTCGGCAGCCAGGCCAATGTCGCCATTGCAAACCTTGGCGCGACCTTCTCGCTGAGTGATCGTCTTGCACTGGTCAGCAATGTCGGCATCGGCCTCACCAACGACAGTCCCAATATGTCGCTGAGCATCCGCATTCCTTATCGGTTCTAGGACGTGAATGCAGGGCCTGCACCGCGTGCCGCATGACGCGGAGCAGGCGCTGCCCACCCCGGCGGTGCGACAAGCAGCGTCAACAAGACCTTGCGCCCCACGAATGTAACAAAGTCTTGCTAGCAATGCGCCGGGCGGTAGTGAGGCAGCGAAAGACGGCGAAGACCCTCGGCAATCTACCCGGACCGAAGTCAGAGCGGGAACCACTCTTCGTGCTCTATCCGTAAGTTTACGGATATCAACCACATAGTTGTTCGCCTCCAATGCAAACTGGAAGAGAATGTGCTAGCAGCAGTTGGGGGCGTTAGAGCATTTCCATGAGGGAAGAAAAACCAGAGTGGCCCGCCAGCCCGGCGGCGGAAGAGCTGATCGAGTTGTTGCTCGGCTTTGTTCCTGCTGCGATCGCGCTGTTCGATCGGGACATGCGGTATCTTGCCTGCAACAACCGATGGATCACCGACTACAAGCTTTCGGAGCGCCAGATCATCGGGCGCTCGCATTACGAGGTTTTCCCCGAGATCCCAGAAGAATGGCGCCGGATGCACCAGCAGGCCCTGGCCGGAGAGAGTTTTTCACGAGTCCGCGAGCCATTTCCACGCCGGGATGGACGAGTTGACTGGGTCTCGTGGAACATGTCGCCCTGGCACGATGAAGAAGGCAAAGTGCAGGGCCTCTTGCTGGTTACGGAAATCGTAACTTCGCAGATCGAGGACGAGTTGCGATCCCGCATCCTGGCGGAAGAACTGTCGCTCTTTGTCGCATCGGCAGAAAGAACCGCATTGTTCATGCTCGACGACGCCGGGCGCATCGCGATCTGGAATTCCGGAGCCGAAAGCCTTTTCGGTTGGAGCGAGGCGGAAATCCGGGGTCAATCCTTCGAACGGATATTCGAACCTTCTGACTTGGCGCACGGCTTGCCAGAACGGCAACTGCAGGCTGCAAGAGAACACGGATTGTTCCGCGACAGCGGCTGGCGTGTGCGCAAGGATGGCAGCCATTTCCTGGCCGACATCACGATCAGCCATATGAAAGGTGACGCGCTGTTACCGGGAGGGTTTGGCCAGATCATTCGCGACCTGAGCACCGAGAGTGGCAATGCACGCTCGCTCGAAGCCAGTTCCGTCCTGCTTCGTTCCATTCTGGACACCGTTCCGGACGCCATGATCGTCATCGACGACCAGGGAATCATGTTGTCGTTCAGCAAGGCGGCAGAGGCGCTCTTCGGCTATTCTCGCGAAGAAGTAATCGGTCGCAACGTTTCCATGCTGATGCCTTCGCCATACCGCGAGGAGCATGATGTCTATCTCGAAAACTATCGCGAAACCGGCAAGCCCCACGTCGTAGGTGGCACACGCAGATTACGAGGCATGCGCAAGGACGGCACGGTCTTTCCGCTTATCCTGCGCGTCGGAGAAGCATTCGGCGGGGGACAGCGAATGTTCGCCGGCTTCCTGCACGACCTGACCGAGGCCGAAGCGGCGGAAGCGCGCCTGCAGGAGTTGCAGCGGGAACTGTCCCATATTGCCCGCGTCAGCGAGATGGGGACGCTTGCCACAACGATGGCGCATGAGCTGAACCAGCCTCTGATGGCCCTCAGCAACATGCTACAGACTTCAAGCGACCTGCTGGCGAAGAAGAGCGACGAGCAAACGCTCGAAATGGTTCGCGAGGCGCTTGAAGATTCCGGTCAGATGGCCTTGCGTGCGGGAGCCATCGTCAAGCGGCTTCGCACCTTCATTTCGCGTGGCGAACTGGAACGCACTCTCGAGGATCCCGGTCCTATCGTCCGGGAAACCTGCGAACTGACCGCATCGGACGCCCGATTGCGGAACATCGCCTTCAAAGTCTCCATGCCGGACGAAGCCGAGGATATCCTGGTGGACCGCGTGCAGGTCCAACAGGTCCTCCTCAATCTCCTTCGCAACGCGATGGATGCGATTGGCAGCGATGGCGAAGTCGGGATCAGCGTCAGCCCCCAGGGCACGATGACGAAATTCACCATCTGGGACAGCGGCCCGGGTGTTCCGCCCGAGAGAATTCCCAGGCTTTTCGAACCCTTCTCGACCACCAAGGTGGGCGGAATGGGCGTGGGCCTTTCCATCTGCCGGACCATCGTCGAGGCCCATGGCGGCAAGATCTGGTACGAAGACGAAAGCACTCGGGGGCCAGCATTCTTCTTCACCATGCCCCAGGGGAGGCAGGAGGAACCCGATGTCGACTGACCGCAAGCTTGTCCACGTCATCGATGACGAGAAAGCAGTTCGTCGCTCGCTCGACTTCCTGCTGTCAAACGCAGGATACAAGGTGGAAAAATGGGCGAGCGCTGACGCTTTCCTGAAGGGGGCCGACAAGTTCTGTTCGGCCTGCGCCCTCATCGACATCCGCATGCCTGGGACGGATGGCCTTGAGCTCCAGCGCGAAATGCAGGAACAGGGCTTCAACTTCCCCGTAATCTTTCTCAGCGGCCACGGAGATATCGGCACGGCAGTCAAGGCGATGCAGGCAGGAGCGATCGACTTTCTCGAAAAGCCGGCAGACCGCCAGGTCATTCTCGACGCGGTAGAGGCAGCGATCCAGTGTCAGGAAGACCGCGAAAAGCAGCGCAGTCGCGAGCAATGGGCGAAGGCCCAACTGGGCCACCTTACTGAACGCGAGGTGGAGGTATTGGACGGGTTGGCGTGCGGTTATCCCAACAAGACCATCGCCTACGATCTCGGAATCAGCGCGCGCACAGTCGAAGTCTATCGCGCCAACGCTATGGAAAAACTACAAGTCGAAAGCTTCGCTGATGCCTTGAGGATTGCGTTCGCGGCAGGGCTCGGATCAGAACGGCGCTGGCTCGAAACGCATACCTTGATCACGCCGCGCCAGGAAGACCAGTAGCCCTGATCCGGTTTGTTCCGCATCCCCCGGCTCGATCGACAGATCCGCATTGGCTGCACATATTGCCGGGCGCCATCGTGAACGCGGCAAAGACCCGGCAGCCCGGAGAAGATTCGCTTTTCCGCAAGCCAAAAACGAAATCCCGGCCTATTAGGGCGACAGACACGCAAATCCAAAGCGCCAGCGCTCACTATCCAAAGAGCGAACCTACCGTTCGCAGCGAACTGGCGTGCCCCTCATATTAGGCTGGTTCCATGAATTTCCCTCCCCTTCCTCCCAGCCTTGAGGCTGCCCTTGCCGAACGTGGCTATGCGACGGCCACTCCGGTCCAGGCCGAAGTCATGCAGGCCGATGCAGCTGGACGAGACTTGCTCGTTTCCGCTCAGACCGGGTCGGGAAAGACAATCGCCTTCGGCCTCGCCATGGCCCAGGAACTGCTCGGCGAAAACGACACGATTACTTCGTCAGACAGGCCGCTCGCCCTGATCATTGCGCCGACACGGGAACTTGCCCTGCAGGTCAGCCGCGAGCTGGCCTGGCTCTACGGCAAGGCTGGTGGACGTATCGCAACCTGCGTCGGCGGGATGAACCCACAGCAGGAACGCAAGGTGCTGCGCTCTGGCGCAACCATCGTTGTCGGCACGCCGGGCAGGCTGCGTGACCATCTTGAGCGCGGTGCGCTTGAATTGTCAGGGCTGAAGGCCGTGGTGCTCGATGAAGCAGACGAAATGCTCGACATGGGCTTTCGTGAAGAACTCGAGGAAATCCTGGATGCGACGCCGGAAACGCGCAGGACCCTGCTGTTCTCCGCCACGATTCCCCGCCCGATCGAATCTCTCGCCCGCCGATACCAGCGCGACGCGCTGCGGATTGCCACGATCAACGAAGGACGCGGTCACGGCGACATTTCCTACCAAGCCGTTACCGTTTCTCCGCCTGAGATTGAAAATGCCGTGGTCAATCTCCTGCGTTATCACGAGGCAGAAACGGCAATCCTGTTCTGCGCGACCCGCGAAAAGGTTCGCCACCTGCACGCCACACTGCAGGAGCGCGGATTTGCGGTGGTAGCACTATCGGGGGAACATTCCCAGTCGGAACGCAACCAGGCGCTCCAGGCGCTGCGTGACCGGCGCGCACGGGTATGTGTTGCCACCGATGTGGCCGCTCGCGGGATCGACCTGCCGACGCTGAGCCTTGTCATTCATGTGGAAATTCCGCGCGATGCCGAAACGCTGCAGCACCGTTCCGGACGCACAGGCCGCGCTGGAAAGAAGGGCACCGCCGTGCTGATCGTGCCGTTCTCTCGACGCAAGCGCGTGGAATCAATGCTTCGCCATGCGAAGATCACCGCAGATTGGACCGATGCGCCCGACCGCGATGCCATCAAGACAAGGGACCGCGAGCGGTTGCTGGAAAAGCTGCTCGAACCTGTCGAGGTTGACGAGGGCGACTGCGAGCTGGCCGAACGCCTTCTGGCCGAACGCACTCCGAAGCAGATCGCCGCCATGCTGGTGCAGGCGCACCGCGCGAGCATGCCCGAGCCCGAAGATCTCATCGCCAACACGCCGGAAGCACGGCGAGAGGCGCAAAAGGACCGCCACCGCCCTGGCTTCGAAGATACCGTCTGGTTCCGCATGGCGCTGGGCCGCCGCCACAACGCCGACCCGCGCTGGATACTCCCGTTGTTGTGTCGCCGCGGCCACATAACCCGCAATGAGATTGGCGCGATTCGCATTGGTCCGGAAGAAACCTATTTCCAAATTCCGCGCCAGATCGCCGAGAAGTTTGCCGCCGCAGCTGCGCGATCAGCCGAGAGCGACGGCGACGAGGAGCCCGTTGCCATCGAAATGTCGGAAAACGGCCCGCGCGATGCAGCAAAAGGCAATCGCAAACGTCACCATGCGCGCAGCAATGCAGATGCGCCACGGGCGAAGGCCAAGCCTGCTTTCAGGAAATTCGACAAAGCCAAGGGCAAGAAGGTCAGCAAGTCCGGTAAGCCAGTCAAGGGCGCTCCAGGCACACCCAAGAAAAAGCGGCCCTAGCCAATCCTATTACAAGGGAATGGTAGCGGAGGAGGGACTCGAACCCCCGACACGCGGATTATGATTCCGCTGCTCTAACCACCTGAGCTACTCCGCCATCCGGCAGGCCTGCGGGCGCCGAATGGGCCGCAGGCGAGGCGCGCATTTAGGTCTGCTTTGCCCTCCGGTCAACCTGCCAATGCATGCAAAATGCAATCAGCGCTCCGAAGCAGCGGCGGCCTTGTTCATGCGCAGGATCTTCGCGGCCATTCCGCGATTGAGAGCGGCATCGAAGGCGCGCTTCAGTTCAGGCACGCCCTGGGTGAATTGCGCCAGTCCATCGCGGTCGAACCGGGCCAGGCGCACATGGTTGGTGACACGCACCGTGGCGGAGGCATTTTCGCCGGTCAGCAAGCTCATCTCGCCCAGAAAGTCGCCGGCGCCGCAGACGCCCACGATTGTTCCCTCGTGCTCGATCGCCGCCGCGCCCGAGGCGATGTAGATCAGCGGCGGACGCGCCTCGCCTTGCTGCATCAGCACTTCGTCCGGCCTGGCATCGCGCCAGCGGACCAGCCCCAGCAGGCGGCGCTGGTGGTCAGGATCCTGCACTTCCAGCACGCCTTCCAGCAATTCGCGTTCTTCGGTGCTGAGACGATGTGAGCGCGCACGCAGCACGAGCAGGAGCAGTTGCACGGCGTTGGCAACGACGAAGGCTGCCACCAGCGCCAGCGTCAGGCCGTTTGCGTCCAGGGCAATCGCGCCGACCAGCGCGACGAGCCCCGCCAGCAGTGCAAGGATCCGCAACCCGCGCATGGACGGCATCGCAAAAGCCGCCACCAGCAGCACACCCGCAACAAGGGCGGCGATACTGCCGGAATTCGACACATCTGCAACCATGGCCGCCCAGCCTCATCCTGGCAGGACCCCGCGCCCTGCCCCTGCTACGCAAGCTTGCGCAGATTCCCGCGAAAGGCAAACTTTCCCGCCGCTTCCCACGGTCCGCTGCGATAGAAGTGGTAGGCGAGGCCGGTAAAGGCGAAGTCACGCGGCTGCACGCGCGAGGTAAGTTCGGCCTGCAAGGCCTTGGCTTCCTCTATGCTCACCTTGTTCTGCACGGTGACATGCAGCCGCGGCCTGTGTTCGTCCTGCGGGGTCAACAGGCCGTGGAAGCGATCCGCCATCTGTCGCCACAGATCGATCATGCCCTCGCTTTCCAGCTTCAGCGCGGTGCCCTTGCCCAGCTTCATCACCCCGACCAGGCGTGCGGGCACCGGCGGATTCTCGCGCGCCAGTTCCTTCAGGCAATCGCGCAGTTCGCCTTCTGCGCTCGGCGGCAGGGCATGGAACAGCGTGACGTGCGCTTTCAGGAAATTGCGCTCGGGCGGAAAATGGTCCTGCCGCAGCTGGTTGGCCCAGCTAAACAGATCAGGCGGCATTTCGGCGGTGACGATCAGCGGAGCAGGCGTGCCACCACTCGGCTCACCTTGGCCCACTACATCTCCCCCCGCTCGCGGCGCAGGGCAAACCAGCGTTCAACAGCTTCGTTGTGCTCCTGCAGCGTGGCGTTGAATTCATGCCCGCCAGAACCATCGGCCACCATGAAGATCGCATCGGTCTGCGCCGGGTTGAGCACCGCTTCGATGCTCTCGCGCCCCGGATTGGTGATCGGACCCGCCGGCAGCCCCGCCATCTGGTAGGTGTTGTAGTCGTTGATATCGGCGATCTCGGACTGCCTGATCCGCCGCCCCAGCGGACGTCCGCGGGTGATGGGGTAGATGATCGTGGGGTCCGCCTGCAGGAAGATGCCTTGCCGGATGCGGTTGGAATAGAGACCCGCCACCATGCGCCGCTCTTCCGGCACGCCGGTTTCCTTTTCCACGATGGAGGCAAGGATCACCGCCTCCTCCGGCGTGGTGGCAACGGTGCGATCGGACCGGCGCGGCCACAGCTCGGCGATGGCCTCGTCCATGGCGCGCTGCATGCGGGCCAGCACTGCCACGCGCTCCTCCCCGCGTTCGAAATCATAGCTTTCGGGCAGCACGCTGCCTTCCTCGGGCACCGGTATTTCCCCCACCAGCAGCGGTTCTGCCATCAGGATGTCGTGCACGATCACCGAAGGCGTGCCTTCGGGGATGGTGATGAACCGGCGGATCACTTCGCCGTGCTGGAACAGGTCGAGAATGCCCGCATTGCTGATGCCAGGCGGCAGCAGGAATTCACCCGCCTTGACCGGATCGTTGCTGCCGAAGACCCTGGCGCGCAACAGGAAGGCATCGGCAGAGCCAATATGGCCTTCCTCGGCCAGCTTATCCGCCACCGAAGTAAGCGAGGCACCGGAGGGGACGATGAAGGCCGTCTCCTCCTCCACGTCGGCTGCACCGAACCAGCCCAGCGCGAACCAGCCGCCCACGGCTGCCACCGCCAGGATTCCCAGCGCGACGACAGCCGCCAGCAGCTTCTTCATATCAATCCTCTACGCGCTTCATCACCAGCGAGGCATTGGTGCCACCAAAGCCGAAGCTGTTGTTGAGCACTGCGTTCACTTCGCGCTTTTTCGCGGTGAGCGGAACCAGGTCGACGCCTTCGGTGCCCTCGTCCGGGTTGTGCAGGTTGAGAGTGGGCGGCACCACCTGGTCGCGCATGGCGAGAATGCAGAAGATCGATTCCACTGCGCCTGCACCGCCCAGCAGGTGGCCGATGGCGCTCTTCGTACTGCTCATCGAGGCACCGCCAAGATCGTCGCCCAGCACGCGTTTTACCGCTGCCAGTTCGATGGTGTCGGCCATGGTCGAGGTGCCGTGGGCATTGACGTAGTCGATATCCGCCGTGTCGAGCCCGGACTTGCGCAGGGCCATGCGCATGGCGTTTTCGGCACCCTTGCCTTCCGGGTGCGGCGCGGTGACGTGATAGGCATCACCCGACAGGCCATATCCCACCACTTCGGCGTAGATCTTCGCGCCGCGCGCCTTGGCGTGCTCGTATTCCTCCAGCACCACCACGCCCGCGCCTTCGCCCATCACGAAGCCTTCGCGGTCCTTGTCGTAAGGACGGCTGGCTTCGGTCGGGCGATCGTTGAACCCGGTGTTCAGCGCGCGCGCCTGGGCGAATCCGGCAATGCCGATGGGGCAGATCGTCGCCTCTGCACCGCCCGCCACCATGATGTCGGCATCGTCATCGCGAATCATGCGCGCGGCATCACCGATGGAGTGCGCACCGGTTGAACATGCCGTCACCACCGCGTGGTTCGGCCCCATCAGGCCGTACTTGATCGAAACCTGGCCGCTGATGAGGTTGATCAGGCGGCCATGCACGAAGTGGGGCGACACGCGGCCCGGGCCACGTTCATGCAGGTTGACCGATTCCAGTTCGATCCCCGGCAGACCGCCGATGCCCGACCCGATGGAGCAGCCGGCGCGCAGCTTCATATCGTCGCTCAACTCGGTCAGGCCGGCATCTTCCAGCGCCTGCCCAGCGGCATCGATGCCATAGACGATGAACGGATCGACCTGGCGCTGCACCTTGCTGTCCACACGCTTGTCCGGGTCGAAACCCCAGGGATGGTCAGCCGGCTTCACCTCGCCCGCGATAGTGCATTTCTGCCCCTCGGTATCGAAGCGGGTGATCGTTCCGATCCCGCTTTCGCCTGCAAGCAGATTTTTCCAGGTGGTCTCGACATCCCCACCCAGCGGGGTGACAAGGCCCAGTCCGGTCACGACAACGCGCCGCATAATCTTCCTCCGCAATCAAGAAAGGCCCAGCCACAGTGGCTGAGCCTCCCATCCCCGTCCGCGTCGGCGGGAGCTTTCGCGAACAGGGTAGCCGATGTTAGCCGGCGTTCTCTTCAATGTACTTGTTGGCATCGCCGACCGTGTTGATCTTCTCGGCGGCATCGTCCGGGATTTCCACGCCGAACTCTTCCTCGAAAGCCATCACCAGTTCGACAATGTCGAGGCTGTCCGCGCCCAGGTCGTCGATGAAGCTGGCGTCCGGAGCCACCTTGTCTTCCTCGACGCCGAGATGCTCGACAACGATCTTCTTTACGCGTGCAGCGATATCGCTCATGTATGCCCTCTCACTTTGGGGTTTCGAATTACGCTTTCGCCCTAATGAACGCACGCAGGCAAGGCAAGTGCCCTGGCGAAACCTTGCTTAATTTTGCGACCCTGGCCTAGCTTGCGCAAACACCACTACGCGGGGAACAGACATGAAGGTTTGCCTATTGCCTGGACTTGGCGCGGCATTGATCTTTGCCTGCGCCCCGGCGAACGCGCAGCAGGCGACGGGGGCAGAACCGGAACGGTTGCGCGCAGAGCAACAGCACTTGCGCGACGGGCTGGAGCGGGCCCGCGCCAATATCGCGGCGAACTATCCGCAGATGGCGGCAGACATGGTCGCCCGGCTGCGGATGCGCGAAGCTGCCATATCGCAGGACCGGTATCGGCAGGCGATGCAGGTTCACGAACAGGCCATGGCCGCCTACAACACCGAGTTGGAACGGGCTTCCGCCGCCCAGGCGCATTATGAGGAACAGGTGCGCCAGGCCGAAGCCGAACGCGCCCGCTACGAGGCCGAGCTGGCGGAATACCGCCGCCTGCATGGTGACGACGAATGATACGACGTATCTCTCTTGTCGGGGCAGGCCTGGCTGTCCTCGCCCTGCCCCTTGCCGCAGCCGCACAGGACAGCGGCGATGTGCTGCGTGCCTATGTCGAGAACCTTCCCTGCGGCGAGATGGATTGCAGCTACACTGCAGAGCAGCAGGAGCGCCTGCGCCGCAGCGAAGAGCTGCAAAGCCTAATGACCGAGTTCGCGCGGGACATGGCCGATGGCAGTTCGACCCAGGGCTGGGAAGACGGTTTTGAGGATCGCGACGGCAATATCGCGACCCTTGAGCACAATCTTGCCAGTCTGCGTAGTCTGACAGCGACGGCGAACCGGATCGACCAGATGTGGGCAGAACTCAACGACGATTCGCGCGGGCCTGCTGCGATGGAGCGGCTGCAGGGCCTGATCGATACCACCACGCAAATGCTGACGAATGAGCGGGAAATCCAGGCCGCAGACCGGAAAGCCGACAACTAGCCCCGTCTTTCGGATCGCCTTAGAGCTTGGTCAGACCGGTCGGTTTGTGGCCCAGGAACTGGACTTGCGCGCGGTTCCTTCTCGACAACAGAACCCCATTGCCCAGGCAGGCGGCCATGCAGGCTGCGGAGGAACACCCGCGCCCGTCCCCACCCCGCAGGTTTGGCAGGCTCTCAGGTACCTGCACCCTGCATGGCCGCACGCTCGGCCAGTTGGCGTTCGGCACGGAGGCGCTCGGCGATGCGGCGCAGCCCGGCCTCGCCCTCGTCATCCGATTGGTCGTTGCCCAGCGCCAGGCGATAGCGTTGCGCGGCCAGGTCGAAATCCCCGCCCTGCTCTGCGCATAGCCCCGCGTTGAACACCAGCGAGGGATGCTCCGGATGGGCGGCGAATAGCTGTTCGAACATGTCGCAGGCGCGCCCTTCGTCCTCTTCGGTCATGCGGATCGCATCACGAAACAGGTTACGCGTGGCGCGTTCCAGATCGCGCCGGCTTTCCATGATACGGATATCCTGCACGCGGTAGCGCGGTGCCAGGTTGGCGCGCGTTTCGTCGGCGATCCCTTCCAGCCAGCCGTTGATGGTGTCGGAGAAGTCCGGCTTCTGGTCGAACTCGGGGCAATAGCTCACCTCGCTGCTGCGCTGTGCGCTGCTGGACCACAGCAGGCTGCCGTCATAGCCAACCAGGCGCATTTCCGGCGCGAGGCTCGCCGTCACCCGCAGGCAATCGGTCTCGACGTCGCGGCGCTCGATGCATTCGCCGTCATCGTCCTCCACCGCGCAGACACTGCGGGTGCCGCGAAAGCGCGATTCGGCAAAGCGCGGTTCGACAAGGCCCTGCAGAACGGCGTCAGCCTCATCCGCCAGCTGCGGAACCAGCACGGTGAACCACGGCTGCCCGCCGATGGAGACATCGCGCAGCCGGTCTTCGACAAGGAACGCCAGCCGCGCCCCGTCAGGCCCGGCAAAGCGGTCTACCGCAATGGCCTCCACCAGCGCGGCCTCGTCGCTGCTTGCCGGATAGATGCCGGATATGCGCAAGGTCTCGGCCTCAGCCGGTGCCGACAGGCTACAGCAGGCTGCCGCCAACAACACGATTCGAAGCGATTGCATTGCCCTTCCCCCTTTGTTGCGAGAGGGTTAGGTCGTGCGGCGCCCGGCTGCAACCTGCCATGAACAAAGGGGCAGCGCGATCAGCTTTGCTTCGGCGGCTCCACCGTGCGGATATGCACGTCGCGCAGCTGGCGGGCGCTCACCTCGCTGGGCGCGCCCATCATCAGGTCCTGCGCCCGCTGGTTGAGCGGGAAGGCGATGACCTCGCGGATGTTCGGCTCATCGGCCAGCAGCATCACGATGCGGTCGATGCCCGGAGCAGAGCCACCGTGCGGCGGTGCGCCCAGCTTGAACGCCTCGATCATGCCGCCGAAGTTCGCGTCGACGTCTTCCTTGGAATAGCCGGCGATCTCGAAGGCCTTGTACATGATGTCCGGGCGGTGGTTACGGATGGCGCCGCTCGACAGTTCGTAACCGTTGCAGACGATGTCGTACTGCCACGCCTTGATCTCCAGCGGGTTCTGCGTTTCCAGCGCCTCCATCTCGCCTTGCGGCATGGAGAACGGGTTGTGGCTGAAGTCGATCTTCTTCAGTTCCTCGTCGTACTCGAACATCGGAAAGTCGACGATCCAGCAGAACTTGAAACAGCCCTGCTCGATCAGTTCCAGGTTCTCGGCGGTGCGGGTGCGGGCAAGGCCTGCCAGCTTCACCGCGTCCTTTTCCTTGCCAGCCGCGAAAAATAGACCGTCGTTGTCGCCCAGGCCCAGCTCTTCGTAGAGCCTGGCCATCTCTTCCGGGCCGTGGTTCTTGGCGATGGGGCCGCCAAATTCGCCCTGCTTGCGGGTAACGTAGCCAAGGCCGGAGAAGCCTTCCTTGCGCGCCCAGTCATTCATCTCGTCAAAGAACTTGCGGCTCTTCTCGTTGGTGCCGGGCGCCGGGATCGCGCGCACCACGCCGCCGCTGCCCACGATCTTCTCGAAAATGCCGAAGCCGGATGTCTCGAAATGATGGCTGACGTCGGAAATCAGGATGGGGTTGCGCAGGTCGGGCTTGTCGGTGCCGTACTTCAGCATGGCTTCGGCATAGGGGATGCGCGGGAACTCGCCCGCGGGCGTCACATCCTTGCCTTCGCCGAATTCCTCGAACACGCCGGCCAGCACCGGTTCGATCGCCTGGAACACGTCTTCCTGCGTGACGAAGCTCATCTCGAAGTCGAGCTGGTAGAATTCGGGGCTGCGATCGGCGCGCAGGTCTTCGTCGCGGAAGCACGGGGCAATCTGGAAATAGCGGTCGAAACCGGCGACCATCAGCAGCTGCTTGAACATCTGCGGGGCCTGCGGCAGCGCGTAGAAGCGGCCCGGATGCAGGCGGCTGGGCACCAGGTAATCGCGCGCACCTTCGGGGCTTGAAGCGCCAAGGATCGGCGTCTGGAACTCGCTGAATCCCTGATCGGTCATGCGGCGGCGCAGGCTGGTGATCACCCGGTTGCGCAGCATGATGTTGGCGTGCACCCGCTCACGCCGCAGGTCGATGAAGCGGTACTTCAGGCGCGTGTCTTCGGGATAGTCTTCCGCCGAATTCACGATCAGCGGCAGTTCGCCAGCATGGCTCTGCACCGTCACCGCGCGGGCGAACACCTCGATCGCGCCGGTCGGCAGGTTCGGGTTCACTGCCTCGGCATCGCGCGCCTTCACCTCGCCATCGATGGTGATGACGCTTTCCAGCTTCAGCGAATCGAGCAGTTCCAGCGCGGGACTGTCCTCGTCCGCCACCACCTGGGTGATGCCGTAATGGTCACGCAGGTCGACGAACAGCACGCCACCATGGTCACGCTTGCGATGAATCCAGCCGGACAGGCGAACGGTCTCGCCAACATTGTCTTTGCTCAACGCTGCGCAGTTGTGGGTACGATAGGCGTGCATGGGGACTCTTTTCATTATGCAGGTTATGGCGCTAAGGGCGCGTGGACATCGCACGGCAGAACGCCAGTTCTCAACCCGCGCGCTAACAGGCGAAGCAGGGCCTTTTGTCAAGGTGACACTACCTTGAGCAGAGCCTTGCAGAGCCGCAGGACGGTGAACCGGCCAGATACGAAAAGAAGACGAATGCAAATCCATCCCCTGATTACCAAGACTGACGAGCTGGCTGCGCTGTGCGAACGGCTGGCCAAACATGACTTCGTGTGCGTCGACACCGAATTCATGCGCGAGAACACCTATTACCCGCTGCTGTGCCTGATCCAGATCGGGAACGAAGACGAAGCCGCCGCGATAGACCCGCTGGCGAACGGCCTGGACCTGACCCCGCTGCTGGACCTTCTGACCGACAACGAGGAGGTGCTGAAGATCTTCCACGCCGGCGGGCAGGACGTGGAGATAATCTACAATCTCACCGGCAAGACGCCCCACCCCATCTTCGACACGCAGATCGCGATGATGGCGATCAGCCAGTCCGAGCAGATCGGCTATGCCAACCTCGTGGAAAGCTGGCTGAACAAGACCATCGACAAGGGTGCCCGCTTTACCGACTGGAGCCGCCGCCCGTTGACCGAGCGGCAAATCGAATATGCCATCGGCGACGTCACCTATCTCGCCAAGATCTTTCCCAGGATCCTGAACAAGCTGATCAAGACCGACCGCGGCCACTGGCTGAACGCGGAAATGGAGAAACTGGCCGATCCTGCCAACTACGCCAACAATCTGGACCTGGCATGGCGCCGCATCCGCGCGCCGGGCCGCAACCCAGCGGTGCTGGGCCGCTTGAAGGCGCTGGCCGCATGGCGCGAGACAGAGGCTCAGGACAAGGATATCCCGCGCGGCCGCATCATCCGTGACGAGACGCTGGCCGATCTCGCCAGCCATCCACCCAAGCAGCAGGCCGACCTTGCCAAGGTGCGCGGGCTGTCCAACGCGTGGAAGGAAAACGAGATCGGCAGACGGCTGATGCGCGTGCTGGACAATGCCGAACCGCTTGCGCCCGAGGAAATGCCAGAAAAGCCCAAGCGCGGCGCACCGCTGGGCAAGGAAGGCGCGCTGGTGGCAGACCTGCTGAAATTGCTGCTGAAGATCCGCGCCCGCGAAATCGACGTGGCCGCCCGCCTGCTCACCCGCTCCGACGAGCTGGAAGCGCTGGCCGCCGGCGTACGCAAGCTGCAGGTGCTGGAGGGCTGGCGTTTCGAGGTATTCGGCAAGGATGCGCTGGACCTGGTGGAAGGCAAGCTGGCCTTCGCGGTCGAAAAGGGCCGCCTGAAGATGACGCACATCGACGACGTAAAGGCGGACATGGTGGAAGCGGCAGCCGAGTGAGCACCTACCTTCCCACCATCAAGCAGCTGCAATACCTCGTTGCCCTGCATGAGCAGCAGCATTTCGGCAAGGCAGCGGAAGCCAGTTTCGTTTCGCAGTCCACGCTATCCGCCGGCATCCGCGAGCTCGAATCGCTACTTGGCGTGACATTGGTGGAACGCAGCCGCCGCGTGGTGCGCTTCACCCCGCTGGGCAATGCCGTGGTGGCCAAGGCACACCGGGTGTTGCGCGAGGCGGAGGAACTGGCCGAACTGGTGCAGGCCGCCGGAAAGCCGTTGTCGGGCGAACTGCGCATGAGCGTGATCCCCACCATCGCCCCTTTCCTGCTGCCGCGGATCCTGCCGCGCCTGCGCCGCGAGCGCCCACAGCTGAAACTGTTCCTGCGCGAGGAAACCAGCGACCAGGCGCTGGAATCGTTGCACCATGGCCGCGCCGATTGCGTGCTGCTGGCCCTGCCCTTCGCCTGTGGCGACGTGGAGAAGGCGAAGATCTGCGACGATGACCTGTTCGTCGCCTTCCCCAAGGACGATCCGCGCGATCCCCCGGCGGAAATCGACCCCGCGATGATCGACGAAGGCCGGCTGCTGCTGCTGGAAGACGGGCATTGCCTGAAGGAACACGCGCTGGCCGCCTGCAACCGGCCGGAACTGAACGCCAGCGCCACGATGATCGGCACGTCCTTGCACACGCTGGTGCAGATGGTCGACAACGGGCTTGGCGTCACCATGCTGCCGCAAATGGCCATCGACGCGGGCATCCTGCACGACACCGACGTGGTCGCCCGCCCGCTGCAGGGCGACAAGACCACCCGCGAGATCGCCCTCGTCTGGCGTGCCAACAGCCCGCGCGCGGATGAGTTTCGCTTGCTGGCGGAGGAATTGCGGGCGGGTTAGGCGCAGCCTGCCTGCCATCAGCAAACAGACCCGGAAAGCCTGGGAATTGACGCCACCCTCACTGCAGACGGTGGTCGCGAGCCTGCGACCCGGCGAACGTTTTCCGCTCCGCCTCCTCCCAGGCAGACCACCAGCCGGCCCAACGCCGCAACACGGTGTCGGTCTCATCAGCGAAAAGCTGCGTCCCCAGGCGCAAGGCCCTGCTCGCGATCGAGGCACCCAGGCGATCCGCAACCACTCGGACTGCCGGGATGCTGTGCGCATCCGCGATTGCCGCATGATTGCTCTCCAGCGCTGTCATGAAAACGTGGATGTCGTGGTGCTTGCCCAGTTCTTCCGACAGTTCATGCAACAATGCAGCACGTGCCTTCAGCAAGCCTGGCTTGACCTGCCGAAGCAGACCCGTGTGATACTCGTGATACTTGGCCTGCTTGCGCCACTCATGGATGTTCGGACCAGATGGCTCCTCGCGTACCGTGCGCATCGCTTCACGCGCCCGGTCGTAGGTCAACGCGATCCCGCCATGCAGCGCGTTCCAGCCCTGATCGGTCAATGTCCATTCTCGTGTCCGCTTGCGCGCTCGCTTCAACAGGTGCTTCGCCCGCTTCTTGCGGCACTCCCAATCGGCATGGGCCAAAAGATCGGTGCTGCGGATGGCCATCGCACGCCTGACCGCCAGAAGTTCTGCCCGTTCAATCTCGCTCTCGCATGCCTCCGTCAGTAAGTCGCAGGTGTCGTGCATGACTTTCGCATCACGAAGGTCAGCGAACAGGCGTGCCGCCTTCCTGAAAGCCCTGTTCTCTGTCCTGTATGAAGGGAAGGAGGGGCGCACGAGCCGAATGAGGCCCCTTAGCTTCTTGCAGTTCTTGCGGACTTCATGAACGGCTTCCGGCTGGGCAATGCCCGAAACGCTCAGGGCTTTCAGCGCCGCGTCGATCTGATGGCTGGCAATGGTGCGCAGCTGCTCTTCGACTGAATGTGCGTGTTTGAACGAATACACCATTATGTCGACGAACCATCTGCTCCTCAGCATGCGCGGCATCTGGCGCGAGGTGCCAGAGTCGGCGCGCCACCCGCACCAGACTACCGATTTTCCTACTCACCGCCATCCGGGCATGGGCGCGGCATGGCTGCGGTTCTTTGCCCCTTCATGATCTTGCCTTTTGCAGGCGGACGAGTGGCAGGATGCAAGGCGCCGGAGCGAAAGGTCACACTTCTGGTCGCAGAAGAGGATACAAAGCCTTGTAAATACTATACCTCTACGGCTTACGCAGTTTTTCAGAACACCCCCTTCGGCGTTCCACAGTCAATCCATGTGCTTCAGGCCGACGCGCAGGTAGTCCCAGCCGGTAATCACCGTCAGGATCGCTGCGCCCCACAGCGTAATCAGGCCCACCGTGTGCGGCACGTTGGCGGCCACTTCTCCTACCTGCAACGTCCAGCCGGGAAGGCCCTGCCCCAGGATCAGCGAACCGAGAGAGACGAGCTGGAAGGTCGTCTTCCACTTGGCCAGCTTGCTCACCGGCATGCTGACCTGCAAACCGCCGAGGAATTCGCGCAGGCCCGACACCGCGATCTCGCGAATCAGGATGATGAGGCCGGCGATCACGTGCATGTCGCCCACATAGGGGCCGCGCAGGATGCCTTGTGCAGCCAGCACCAGGATGACGGTGGCCACCATGATCTTGTCGGCAATGGGATCGAGGAAGATACCCAGCTTGCTCACCGCCCCGCTGCTGCGCGCCAGCATCCCGTCGAAATAGTCGGTAATGCCCATCACGCAGTACAGCGCGAAGGCGAGCAGGAAGCCCAGTTCCCACCCCGGCCACCAAAGCAGGAAGGCCAGCAGCGGCAGCGCCAGGATGCGGCTCAGCGTCAGGATGTTCGGCAAGGTCCACATGTCAAATGGCGCCCTAGCCGCTTTCTTGTCCGGGAAAAAGCTTGGCCTGCACTGGCGATTATCCTTAAAGCGTCACACTGTGCCTTCACGGGCTGCCAGATTGGCGCGGCGATCAGCAAAGGTCCTATGTTCACATCCACCCACCTGCTGAAACAACGCCGGTTCCTGCCGCTGTTCTGCACCCAGTTGCTCAACGCCTTCAACGACAACCTGTACAAGACGACGATGGTGCTGTTCGTCGTCTACAGCGTCTACAATTCGGCAGAGAGCGAGACGATGTTCTCGGGCGTGGCCTCGGCCGTGTTCATCCTGCCGTTCTTCCTGCTTTCCGCCATTGCCGGGCAACTGGCGGACCTGCGCGACAAGGCCAGCATCATCCGCAAGGTGAAGGCTGCCGAAATCGGCATCATGAGCGTGGGCGCGTTCGGCCTGTTCCTGTCGTGGGAAGGGATTGCGGTTGAAGCGCTGGCCATCCCGCTGCTGATGCTGGCCCTTTTCGCCATGGGCGTGCACTCCACCTTCTTCGGCCCGATCAAGTATGCCATCCTGCCGCAACACCTTGAAAAGGATGAAGTGCTGGCAGGCACCGGGCTGGTGGAAGCGGGTACCTACATCGCCATCATGACCGGCACGATCATCGCGGGCGTGCTGGCCGAGCATATCGAAGTCGCCGCAGCAGCAATCCTGGTCTTCGCCTTGATCGGATATGCCACCAGTCGGCAGGTGCCCCCCGCCCCGCCGATGGGAGAGCCAGAGAAGGTCGATTTCAATCCTTTCACCAGCTCGTGGCGGATGATCCGCGAATGCACCCACAATCGCGAGGTGTTCTACGCCATCATGGCGATCAGCTTCTTCTGGACCATCGGCAGCGTGCTGTTCATCCAGTTCCCGCCGTTGGCCAAGAACGTGTTGCTAGCAGACCCGACGGTGGCCAGCCTGTTCCTGGTGTTCTTCTCGATCGGCGTTGCCGTGGGATCGGTGGCGGTGAATCTGCTGCTGAAAGGCGAGGTCTCGGCGCGTTATTCGCCGATATCGGTGCTGCTGATGGCGGGCATGGTGGCGGTGTTCTATTTCGTCTGCAGGGCCTGGAACGCAGGGCTTCGCGATACCCAGTTGATGGATGTGGCCACCTTCCTGTCCTATCCGCTTGCCTGGGCCGTGCTGGGCAGCCTGCTGCTAATCGCGATCTTTGGCGGCATGTTCGTCGTGCCGCTCTATGCCTTCCTCACCACCAAGGTGCCGGCTTCGCAGGCCAGCCGCGCGGTGGCGGCGAACAATATCGTCAACTCCGGCGCGATGGTGGTCGGCTCGCTGCTGGCTTTGGGTTTGAGCGCCATTGGCGTGCCGCTGGCCGAGCAGGTGCTGCTGAGCGCAGGCATGTGCCTGGTGTCGGTATGGCTGGGCGCCAAGCTCTACGGGGCGGAAAAGCAGGCTGCCGCGCAGCTGGCCGCAGCCGAATGATCAGGCGATGAAGGTGATCGTAGCCAGGAAGCCTGCGGCATAGGTCGCCGCGACGGTTTCAAGGTCCTGCCGCGAAAGGCCCAGTGCCAGCCGCCTGCGCCACGGTGCCATCGGTTCGATTTCATTGGCGCGCGCCAGCACGTGCGGCGGCAGGGAGGCGCGGAACGGATGCCGCGCCGACTCGGTGGTCAGGACAAGGGAGCGTCTCATGTCGCCGGTTTAACGAATTGCTAACCATTTGGCTCCCGCCCCTGTGGACATGTTCATTTGCGGGACGGATGACAAGTCGCGCGGGAAGCGTCCTGCCGTGCAGTCAGCCCTCCGCCATTTGCAGGATGATCTCCCACTCGCGCGGCGTGATCTCGGCCACCGACAGGCGTCCAAGCCGGACCAGTTCGATGCCTTCGAGGGCGGGATTGGCCTTGATCGCCTTCAGCGTCACGAAATTGTCGAAGGCGCGCACCGGCCGCACCTTCACCGTGGGCCACTTGCCTTCCGGGTCGGTGGGATCGATCAGGCCGGCCTCGCTCACCTCGGCAATGCCGACGATCTCCAGCCCCTTGTTCGAGTGGTAGAAGAAGCACTGGTCACCCACCTGCATGGTACGCAGATTGTTGGCCGCGCGGTGGTTGCGCACGCCGTCCCATACGGTCTCGCCATCCTCCACCAGCTGCTCCCAAGAGTACTTGAACGGTTCCGATTTGATGAGCCAGAAATTGGGCAACTTTCTCTCCTTTGACCTGCCGCCGGTCCTAGCGACACCGGCCCGTGGGGGCAATTAACGGGATGTTGAACATGTTGATCGATAGACAAGCTGTTGAATTGGGGAAAATCACGCTTGACCAAAGCGAGCGATAAGAGGCCGGCAGCCGCCGAAAGGAATATCCGCAGTGCGGAGCGCGACATGATCGCGCTCGGCATCGCCATTGCGGCTGTCATCCTGTTTGTCGGCACTGGCGGCACGCTGATGCCGCAGATCGCGCGCGCCTGGTTCGGCACTGGCGGCCCGCCAAACCTGCTGCTGACCAATGCCGTGCTTCTCAACATCGCGCTGCTGATCTTCGGCTGGCGGCGCTACAAGGACCTGCACAATGAAGTGGAAGTTCGCCGGGTGGCGGAAAAGCGCGCCCGCGAACTGGCCGAACGCGATCCGCTGACCGGTTGCCTCAACCGTCGCAGCGGCCCGCCCGCGATGGAAGCGCTGCGCACCGCGCTGGCAGGCAGCCATCGCGAAATAGCGGTGATGATGATCGACCTCGACAACTTCAAGCAGATCAACGACCTCAACGGCCACCAGATGGGCGACCGGGTGCTGACCACGGTGGCCCGCCGCATTTCCGAGGCCTTGCCCGAACTTGGCATCCTGGCGCGCATAGGCGGTGATGAATTCGCCTGCGCCGTCCCGTTCGACTATAACGCCCGCGAAGAGGTGGACGAGCTGGTGGCCATCATCATCCGCTCTGTTTCCGCGCCCATCGAATCCAACCAGATGACGGTGGAAGCCACCATCTCGATCGGCGTTGCGCAATCGGGTGGTAGCTATGCCAGCCAGGCTTCCGTCGATGCGGACGCGCTGATCCACCGCGCCGATATCGCCATGTATCACGCCAAGAAGCGTGGGCGGAACCGCTACTACTGGTTCGAACCACAGATGGAAGACGAGCTGCGCTTTCGCAACGAACTGGAAGCAGGTATTCGTCGCGGCATTCCGGCAGGCGAGTTCGTGCCCTATTACGAACAGCAGATCGACCTGGAGACGGGGAAGCTGACCGGCTTCGAGATGCTGGCGCGGTGGAAAAGCCCTCGCTACGGCGTCGTCAGTCCGGAAATCTTCATCCCCATCGCCGAGGAGATCGACCTCATCGGCGAGCTTTCCGAGCAGCTGATCCGGCAGGCGCTGGAAGATGCCAAGGAATGGGACCCCAGCCTTACAGTTTCGGTCAACATTTCCGCCATTCAGTTGCGCGATCCCTGGTTCGCGCAAAAGCTGCTGCAGCTGCTGGTGGAAAGCGGCTTTCCCCCCGCCCGGCTGGAGATCGAGATCACCGAGAGCTGCCTGCACGAGAACATCGGCGCGGTTCGCTCGATCGTCTCCAGCCTGAAGAACCAGGGCATCCGCATCAGCCTGGATGATTTCGGCACCGGCTATTCCAGCCTGTCGCAATTGCGCTCGCTCCCCTTCGATCGGCTGAAGATCGACCGCAGCTTCGTCTCCGAACTTGCCGGCGAAGGCGAAGGCAGGGCGCTGGTCGAAGCCATCGTCTCGCTGGGCAAGGGGCTGGCACTGCCGGTGACGGCCGAAGGCATCGAAAACAGCGAGGTACTGGGCCAGCTGAAGGGTATGGGCGAGCTGAAGGGCCAGGGTTATCTCTACGGCAAGCCCGAGGATGCCGAGGCCACGCGCAACCGCCTTGCCGCGCTGGGCATGCTTGCGCAGGGTCCCTACGCATCCGGCGCAAGCCGCGAACTCGCCGCTGTCGAGCAGCTCAAGGCCGGATAGCCTCCTTCCCCAAGGCATTGCGATCCGGCGTTTGCGCCCCTAGGTGGCGCTGATGCGCATTTCCTTCACCAAGATGCATGGCCTGGGCAACGATTTCATCGTGCTCGACGCGCGGGAGAAGGCCCTGCCCGCGCTCGAAGCCAAGCTAGTGCGCGCGCTGGCCGATCGCACGCGCGGCATCGGTTGCGACCAGCTGATCGTGCTGGAGGATGATCCCACGGCCACCGTGCGCATGCGCATCTACAATGCCGACGGTGGCGAAGTGGAAGCCTGCGGCAATGCTTCGCGCGCCATCGGCCTGCTATTGGGCAAGCCTGCCACTATCGCCACCGCAGGCGGCCTGATTGCCACCACGCCGGAAGCAGGCGGCATTGCGGCGGACATGGGCGAACCGCGCTTCGACTGGGACGCCATCCCCCTCGCCTATCCGATGGATACCGCTACCATGCCGGTGGGTTGGGACATGCTCGAGCGGCCGCTGGCGGTAAACGTGGGCAACCCGCACGTGGTGTTCTTCGTGGAAGACACCGACGCCGTGCCGCTGGACGTGCTCGGCCCGCAGATCGAGACCGATCCGCTGTTTCCTGATCGCATCAACGTGAACGTTGCCACGGTTGAGGATCGCCGGACGATCCGCTTGCGCGTGTGGGAGCGCGGCGCGGGCCTTACCCGCGCCTGCGGCACCGGGGCCTGCGCCGCGGCGATTGCCGCCATGCAACGGGGGCTGGTGGATCGCGAAGTTACCGTCCACCTGCCCGGCGGTCCGCTGCAGATCAGTTGGGGCGCGGACAACCGCATCACCATGACCGGCCCGGCGACAGAGGCCTTTCGCGGCTCGTTCGAATGGAACGACTACGCATGAGCGAGCCTGAGGTGATCTCGCTGGGGTGCCGCCTGAATATTGCCGAGAGCGAGCGCATCCGCACGCTGATCGCAGGCGAGGACGACGTCGTGGTGGTCAACAGCTGCGCCGTCACCATGGAAGCCGTGCGCCAGACCCGCCAGGCCATCCGCAAGGCACGCCGCGCGTGGCCCGATGCGCGCCTGCTCGTCACCGGTTGCGCGGCTGATATCGAACGCGAGCAACTGGCCGCCATGCCCGAGGTCGACGGCCTTGTACCCAACACGCGGAAACTGGATGCCCGCGCGTGGAACGTGCCCGAACGCGCACAGCCCGTGCCGCCCAAACACACCCGCGCCTTCATCGCGGTGCAGAACGGCTGCGACCATGCCTGCACCTTCTGCGTTATCCCGCAGGGGCGCGGAGAGAGCCGATCGCTCACCATTGCGCAAGTGCTCCGCGAAGTGGAACGCCACCTAGATCAGGGCGCATCCGAAGTGGTGCTGACGGGCGTCGACGTCACCAGTTGGGGGCATGACCTGCCAGGCACGCCGCCGCTAGGCGAACTGGTGGCCGCCGTGCTCGAAGAATTCCCGCAACTGCAACGCCTGCGCATGTCCTCGCTCGACGGGGTGGAGATCGACCCGTTGTTGTTCGACCTGTTCGCGTCAGAGACGCGCGTGATGCCGCACCTGCACCTCTCGCTGCAACATGGGGCAGACCTGATCCTGAAGCGCATGAAACGCCGCCACCTGCGTCGTGACGCCATAGACCTGGTGCGGCGCCTGAAGGAACGTCGCCCCGATATCGCCATCGGCGCCGACCTGATCGCGGGCTTTCCCACAGAGAGCGAGGAACATCACGCCGACAACTGCTCGATCGTGGCCGAACTGCCCGTGGTCCACGGCCACGTGTTTCCCTATTCGCCGCGCCCGAACACGCCCGCCGCGCGTATGCCGCAGCTGGACAAGGCCGTGATCAAGGCCCGCGCCGCAAACTTGCGCGCCGCAGTCGCCGCAGCGCGCGCGAACTGGCTCGACAACCTTGTGGGCAGTCCCCAGCGAGTGCTTACCGAGACCGACGGCACGGGCTATGCTGAAAACTTCGCACGCGTGGCCGTTCCCGACGGCACACTGCCCGGCACCATCGTGACCGTCACGCCCCACACCCTTGAGGAAGGCCTGCTAAAGTGAGCAAACCCAGCTGGTCCGAAAGACTGTTCGGCGGCTTCCGCAAGACCTCCGATCGCTTGTCAGAAAACCTGTCTGCCATTGTCGAAACGGCAGAGCCGGTCGTCGAAGACGAGCAGGCGCCAGAATCGGCACCCGCACCGGCCCCTGCGCCGGAGCCCACGCCACTGCCGTCCCCCACCCCCGCTCCCGCTGCCACGCCCTCCCCTGCTCCTGCCTCTATCGTCTCCAAGGTCGCCAGCACCATGCGCACGGCCAAGCTGGACGATGCCACGCTCGACCACATCGAGGATGCGCTGATCGTATCCGACCTCGGTCCCAGCGCCGCCGCGCGCATCCGCGCCAAGCTGGCCGAGAAGCGCTTTGGCCTGACCATCACCGAACGCGAGCTGAAAGAGGCGGTGGCCGAAGAGATCGCTGGCATCCTGCGCCCGGTGGCCGTGCCGCTGGAGATCACCGCCTTCCCGCGCCCGCAGGTGATCCTGGTGATCGGCGTGAACGGCAGTGGCAAGACCACCACCATCGCCAAGCTCGGCCACTGGCTGCAGGAAGATGATTACAGCGTGATGCTGGCCGCAGGCGACACCTTCCGCGCGGCGGCAATAGGCCAGTTGAAGATCTGGGCAGAACGCATCGGCGTGCCCATCGTAACCGGTCCCGAAGGAGGTGACCCTGCCTCCATCGTGTTCGACGCGGTAAAGCGGGCGACCGAGATCGGCACCGATGCCCTGCTCGTTGACACTGCGGGGCGGTTGCAGAACAAGCGCGAGCTGATGGACGAGCTGGCCAAGATCCGGAAGGTGCTGGGCCGCCTCAACCCGGAGGCGCCGCACGACGTAATCCTGGTGCTGGATGCTACCAACGGCCAGAATGCGCTTTCCCAGATCGAGATATTCAAGGAAGTGGCAGGCGTCACGGGCCTTATCATGACCAAGCTGGATGGCACCGCGCGCGGCGGCGTGCTGGTGGCAGCGGCAGAGCAATACGGCCTGCCCATCCACGCCATCGGGGTGGGTGAAACGCTGGACGACCTGCGCCCGTTCGATCCCGACCTTGTTGCGCGCGTTATTGCAGGAGTGGCCTGATGGCTGACGAAAACGCCAAGCAGAAACCCAAGAGCGGCTGGCTCAACGTGGCCGTCGACTACGGCCCGCTGCTGGTCTTCTTCCTGGTCTACAAGTACTATTCGCCCGAAAGCGCGAGCGAGGACACCGCCGGCGAGATCCTGGCCGTGATCCACGGCACCGGCGCCTTCATCATCGCTGCGATTGCCGCGCTGGCGATCAGCAAGTGGCGGCTGGGCAAGGTCAGCCCGATGCTGTGGCTGTCCACCGCCATGATCGTGGGGTTCGGCGCGCTGACGATCTACTTCCAGGACGAACGCTTCATCCAGTGGAAGCCGACGATCGTCTACGTGCTGTTCGCCGTCGTCCTGCTGGTCGGTTATGCCAAGGGCAAGTCGCTGCTGAAAGTGCTGCTGGAAGCGGCTTTCGAAGGCTTGTCCAACGAAGGCTGGCTCAAGCTGTCACGCAACTGGGGCCTGTTCTTCATTGTGCTGGCCATGCTCAACAGCGCGATGGTCTTCATGGTCAGCTTCGAAACCTGGCTGGCCGCCAAGCTGTGGCTGTTCCTGCCGCTCACCTTCCTGTTCACCTTCACCCAGGTTCCCATGCTGCTGCGCCACGGGCTGAGCGTGGAGAAGCAGGAAGAGGTGATCCAGGACCCGCCGCGCACCGAGTAGCACATGGCCATGGAAGACCTCTCCGGCCAGTGGAGCGGCGAATACACCTATCCGAACGGGATGGGGCCGGTGACCCCGTTCCTGGCGGTTATCGAAGACAACGGCGGTCGACTGGCCGGCACGATCATCGAACCGAACACCATCGCAGACGGCACGCTGGAGGCTGACCTCGTCGGGGTCCACCATGGCAGCGGCATTGATTTCACCAAGACCTACACGCCCGGTGCCTCGCGCCACTATGCCGAGCCAGTCGATTACGTGGGGGCGATCAGCGATGGGGGCATGGTTATCAGCGGCGTGTGGAGTCTGCACGATCTTGACGGGACATTCGAGATGCGGCGCGAGCTGACGCGCGAGGAAATGCTCGAGCGGGAGGTGACCATAGCAACACAGGTCACTCCGGACCGATAGCCCTCAGGCCCCGTATCGCGCATGCAGCGCTGCTGCGACACGCGCGACAAGCCATACCGGGAGCGGCTCGACATGCGCGAAGGCGAGGTTTCCCCTAGGGCCGCGAAATGGCTCTAGATCTGCAACCAGCTCAGCAGGGCCATGCACGGGTGGGTAGATGCCGATGTGCTTGCTGAAGCCCGAGAAATAGATGAATATCCTCTCGTCACGATAGGCTGGCATACCATAGCCGCTGGTTCGCGCGGCGGCGGGAACGGCTTGCTCCACTGCCTTCTGGATTGCCTCCAGCCTCACGCGAATATCCGGCTGCGCCTGTTCAAGAAACGCGCGATGCGGATCGTCCGTCACGTCAGCCCTAGATTTCCACCTGGCTGCCCAGTTCCACCACGCGGTTGGTGGGCAGGCGGAAGAATTCCATCGGCGTGGCCGCATTGCGCATCATCCACGCGAACAGCTTCTCACGCCACACCATCATGCCCGGTTTCTCCGCGCTCAGCAGCGTCTGTCGGCTAAGGAAGAAGCTGGTCTGCATCATGTCGAACGGCCCGCCGCAGATCTCGTGGCGTTTCAGGGCCGCGGGGACATCGGTCTCCTGCATGAAGCCATAGTGCAGGATGACGCGGAAGAAGCCATCGCCCAATTCCTCGATACTGTATCGGTCTTCCTCGTCCACATAGGGTACGTCGGCGATGTTCACCGTCAGCACGATCACCCGCTCGTGCAGCACCTTGTTGTGCTTGATGTTGTGCAGCAGCGCCGATGGGGTTCCCTTGCTGCCCGAATTCATGAAGATCGCCGTTCCCGGCACGCGCGCCGTGCTGCCACGCGCAGACTTGGCGAAGATGTCCAGCGGCAGGCCGGCCTCGGTCATGCGCTGGCGCATCAGCGCGCGACCCTTTGACCATGTCGTCAGCAGGGTGAACGCAATGGCGCCCACCAGCAGCGGGAACCAGCCGCCATCGGGCACCTTCGTCAGGTTGGCGGCGAAATAGGCGCCGTCCACGATCAGGAAGGTCAGCACGACAGGCGCAGCGAGCCACCAGCGCCATTTCCACACGCCCACCAGCAAGACTGCCATCAGCAGGGTATCGATCGTCATCGCCCCGGTCACCGCGATGCCATAGGCGCTGGCAAGGTTGGAGGAGTTCTGGAAGGTCAGCACCAGCAGGATCACCGCGCACATCAGCGCCCAGTTGATGACCGGGATATAAATCTGCCCGTGGTGCTCGTCGCTAGTGTGGCGGATCGACAGGCGCGGTACAAAGCCCAACTGGATGGCCTGGTGGGTGATCGAAAACGCGCCAGAGATCACCGCCTGGCTGGCGATGAAAGTGGCGCAGGTCGCAAGAATCACCAGCGGCAGGCGATAGGCTTCTGGCGCAAGGAAGAAGAACGGGCTCATGATCGCCTCTTCCGCTGCCGCATCGGGGAGGCCCAGGATCATCGCGCCCTGGCCAAAATAGTTGATCAGCAGGCATGGCATGACAAAGCCGAACCACGACAACTTCATCGGCCCGCGCCCGAAATGGCCCATGTCGGAATAGAGCGCCTCTGCCCCGGTCACCGCCAGAACGACCGAGCCGAGCGCGAGGAAGGCGAACCACTTGTCGGTGATGAAGAACTGGATCGCGTACCACGGGTTCAGCGCCCACAGTACTTCCGGCGTGTTGAACAGCTGTACAATCCCGAGCCCGGCAATGGTGGTGAAGTAGACGATCATCACCGGCGCGAACATTGCGCCCACCTTGGCCGTGCCGCGCCGTTGCAGCACGAACAGCCCGATCAGCAGCACCAGCGCGATGGGGATCACCAGGTCATCGAGCTGGTGATTCACGACGGTCAGACCTTCAACGGCGGAAAGTACTGAAATAGCGGGCGTAATCATCGAATCGCCGTAGAACAGCGCCGTGGCGAACACGCCCAGCAGTACAACCAGCCAGCCGTAATTGCTCTTGCCGATGCTGCGCGACAGCAGCGCGACCAGCGCCAGGCTGCCGCCCTGGCCGTTGTTGTCTGCCCGCATCAGCACGGTGACGTACTGGATCGCCACCACCAGCGTCATCGACCAGAAGATCAGGCTGACCACGCCCAGCACGTGCAGATCATCGATCGGCAGATGATGCGCGCCGCGGAACGTCTCACGAAAGGCATAGAGCGGCGACGTGCCAATATCGCCGAAAACGATGCCAATGGCACCGGCGGCGAGTTTCAGCTTGGCAGAACTCCGGTCTTGTCCGGTTGCGCTCATATGGATTTCAGCCCATCTGGCCCGTTTCGAACGGCAAAGCGGGCGCGTTAGCAGCACTGGAGCCGTGCCGCAACATGATGCAGTGCAGCATTATTGCCCGTCTTCAGGCGAAGCGACCTCTTCCGGGGGTGTCCCCATCGGTTGCTGCCCTGCCTGCATGGCACCCAGCATGGCGTCGAGTCGCGCCAAGCGATCCTCCATGCCTGCCCTGCCCTCGGCATCCTCGGGCGCGCCGTCCAGCGTTTCGCGCCATACCTGCCGCGCTTCCATCAACCGCCCCTGCTGCACAAGCGACACGCCCAGGAAATAGCCCGGAGCAAGGCTATCCGGCTTTACCGCCGCTGCCTGCTGGAAAGCATAGAGCGAAGCCTGCGACAGCGTACCCGCCGCGTGTTCGGTCAGCGCGATGGCCTGCGCGAGCCAGGCCTCGAAATCCTGCGGGTTCTCGCGGGTGACGCCCTCCAGCATCTGCGCCGCCTCGGCATAGCGGCCTCGGCGGGCCATGGCGTCGGAGACAACCATCATGTCGCTGCCCGAACGATCGCCTTGTGCGACGAATTCGCGCCGCGCCTCGACCACGTTGAACATCTGCTCACCCTCTGCCGCAGCTGCCGACTTGGGCGCGGCAGGCAGGTCCGGGCTGGCCTGCAAGGCATATCCGGCCAGACCAAAGCCAATGGCAGCGGCAAGGCTGGTCCACAGCCCCTTTGCCAGGCGAAAACCGAAAGCGGCCACGGCGAAGGCAACGATGGCAAGGCCAATAACGGCGATCCAGGTCATGCGGGTTCCTCACCTTCGGCTTCCACAGAGCCGCGTTTGCCCACCCGGCGCAGCAGCACCGTTCCAGCCAGCAACAACAGTACGATGGGAATCACGAACAGCGGCCAGGTTGTGGAACTGACCTGCGGTTCGTAACTGACATAGTCGCCATAGCGCGACACCAACCATGCACGCACCTCGTCCGGGCTTTCTCCGGCAGCGATGCGCGTGCGCACCTGGTGGCGCATGTCGCCCGCCATGGGCGCATCGCTGTCGGCGATGGACTGGCTCTGGCACTTCAGGCAGCGCAGCGTCTCCATCAGCTCGCGCGCCTGTTCTTCCTGTGCCGGGTCTTCCAGCTGGGTATAGGCATAGGGCGCGGGCGGCATGCGATCCTGCGCGGTGGCAGGCTGTACCAGCATCAGCGCGGCAAGCAGGGGCAGCAGCCAGCGCATCAGCTGCCCGCCTTGCGCAATTCATTCAGCAGTACGACCACGTCATCCTCGCGGATGTCGCCGATGTGCTGGTAGGTGATCATGCCATTGCCATCGATTACGAAAGTCTCCGGCACACCCGACGAGCCAATTGCCAGCTGCACTTCGGAGATGTCGTCGCGTCCGATGCGGGTGAAGGGATTGCCGTAGATGGCCAGAAAGCGTTCGACATCCTCGGGCCGGTCGCGAATGGCCACTGCAACGATATTCGCGCCGCTGCGTTCCAGTGCTTCCAGCTGCGGTGCCTCGGCAGCGCAGGGGATGCACCAGCTGGCAAACACGTTGAGCAACCTTGGCGTGCCATCGGCCAGGTCTGCGCGAGACAGGCCGGGACGATCCTGCACGGCGGGTGGCAGGTCGAAATCGGGCATCGGCTGCCCCACCATGGCGGATTCGACGAATTCATCCTTGGGCTGAGTCAGCTGATAGGCAAACAGGCCGAACAGCGCGGCAGCAAGGCCCACGATTATCCACAAGCTGTAGCGCAGGCGTTTCATGATGCTGCCAGCTCCGCCTCCTCGGCGCGCATTTCTTCCTCGCGCCGTGCGGCATGCCGGCGGCGCAGGTCGGTGACCACGCGGCCCACCAGTGCCAGCGTGCCGCCCAGCGCAATCAGCAGGCCGCCATACCAGATGAAGGTGACGAATGGCTTCCACCACAGCCGCAGCTGCCAGCGTCCGTCCTCGGCCATGTTGCCCAGCGCCACGTAAAGCTGGCCGTTCCAGCGGGTGACGAGCGACACCTCACTGGTCTCCTGCGGCGGCGTCCAGAAACTGCGCGCCTGCGGGAAGGTCTCGATCTGGCGCCCACCTTCGTAGGCCACGAACAGGTCACCCTGCATGGCCGTCCAGTTGGGACCGGCGACGGGGCTGACTGAGGCCAGGGTGGCTTCCCACGGGCCGACTTCGACCACGTCGCCCGGGCTCACCGCCACCAGCCGTTCCTGCTGGAATGCGGTATCCGCCGCCATGCCACACAACGCCACCGCCACGCCGAAGTGGGCAATGCACATGCCCCACACGGCCAGCGGCACGCGGCGGATGGAGCGGCCAAGCAGCGGCATGAAGCTGGCAACGGCAACACCTACTGCCAGCGCCAGCCCTAACAGCGGCAGGAAGCCGATATCGGACAGCGCCAGCACTAAAGCCAGCACGGCCACGGTAACCACGCCGATGACGATCACCGGCAGCCTGATCCGCGCGAAGCTGTCCGTCCGCCAGCGCAGCAAGGGGCCAACCATCAGGATCACCAGCATGGGCAGGAAGAAAATCGCGCCGACCGGGTTGAAGTACGGCGGCCCCACCGAAACGCGTACGTCGAAAGCCTCGGTCAGCAGCGGGTAAAGCGTGCCCAGCAGCACGATGCCGAGGATGGCAGAAAGCGCAACATTGTTTACCACCAGCGCGCCTTCGCGGCTGAGGATGGAGAAGCGTTCGCCCTCTGCGATGGTGTTTGCGCGCAGGGCGAAGATCACCAGCGCACCGCCGATATACAGCGTCAACAGCGCGAGGATGAAGCTGCCGCGCTCAGGGTCAACCGCAAAGGCATGCACCGAAGTCAGGATGCCCGAGCGCACGAGGAAGGTGCCGACCATGCTCATGGAGAAGGCGACAACGCCCAGCATGATCGTCCAGGTGCGCAAGGCATCGCGCGCAGCCAGCACACTGGCCGAATGCAGCAGCGCGGTGGCCGCCAGCCACGGCATCAGCGAAGCGTTCTCCACCGGGTCCCAGAACCACCAGCCGCCCCAGCCCAGCTCATAGTAGGCCCAGTAGGACCCGGCGGTGATGCCGATCGTCAGGAAGATCCACGCACCCAGCACCCAGGGGCGCATGACGCGGGCGAAGTCAGGCGTCACCTGCCGCGTCAGCAGCGCACCCACGGCAAAGCTGAACGCTACCGAGAGGCCGACATAGCCGACGTAAAGCGTGGGCGGATGGAAGGCGAGGCCGACATCCTGCAGCAGCGGGTTGAGGCCATTGCCCTCCGGCGGAGCAGGGACAAGCCGCTCAAACGGGTTGGAGGACAGCAGCAGGAAGGCATAGAAGCCAAGCCCGACAAAGGCCTGTGCGCCCAGCGTCGCCATCATCGTGCGTTCGGGCAGGCGACGCTCGATCAGGGCGATCAGTCCGCCAGCGATCGCCATCACGGTGATCCACAGCAGCATCGAACCTTCGTGGTTGCCCCATGCCCCTGACAGCTTGAAGATCAGTGGCTTCATCGAATGCGAATTGTTGGCGACCAGCTTGACCGAGAGATCGGTAGTAGCAAACACCCACAGCAGCGCGCTAAAGGCCACGGCACACAGCAGCGCCTGCAACACCGCGGCCGGACGCACCAGCGCGGTCAGTTCATTGCCTTCGTCGCGCGCGCCAAGAAAGCCGCCGAGCAGTTGCAGGGCGGCAAGGGCTGCGGCAAGCCACAGGGCGGCAAGGCCAATCTCGGCGATCATTCAACGGTCTCTTGCAGTTCCTCGCGCAGTTCAGCGCTGGTCATGCCTTCCAACTCGCGCGGCATGTAGTTCTCGTCATGCTTGGCCAGCAGGTTGTCGGCGATGAACACGCCGTCCGCGCGCATGCTGCCTTCGGCGACCACGCCCGATCCTTCGACGAACAGCGAAGGGACGATGCCGGTGTAGCTGACGGGCACCCGCGCCTCGCCATCCTGCACCACGAATTCGACCGTCACGCCATCAGCCGCGGTGGTGATGGAGCCGTTCTCCACCATCCCGCCAAGGCGGATGGCCTGACCTGGCGCAGGCGGATCAGCCGCGATATCGGCAGGTACGTAGAAGTAGCTCGCCTGGTCACGCAGCGCGAGGGCGGCCAGCAGGCCGGCACCCACCAGCGCCACCAGCGCGACGACAACCAGCACCAGTCGCTGGTGCTTGGGCTTGAGACCAGACATCATTTCCTACGCGTCTCCTCGCGACGTTTCTCGGCCCGGCGCATGGCCAGCCAGCTTGTAACCACCAGCGCCAACGTACCGACAAAGGTGATGCCAAGCGCGGCATAGACGAACAGCCACTCGTCCAGCACTTCCCTCATGCCAGGGCCTCCTCGGCCTTCAGCGCCTTGCGACGCAGCCGCGCCTCGGCCTGGATATCAGCCAGGATCGCGCGCATCCGCGCCAGCACCACGCCGCCGAACAGCAGTGAGAAACCCAGCGTGGCAATCAGCAGCGGCCACAGGAACACAGGGTCGATCGAACTGCCGCCCATGGTGATGCTGGGCGGCTGGTGCAGGCTGTTCCACCACACTACCGAACGGTTGATGATCGGAATATTGATCGCGCCCACCAGCCCGAAGATCGCGGCGATGCGGCTTGATTGCCCTTCGCGCGCCAGCGAGCTGGAGAGCGCAACATAGCCGAAATAGAGGAACAACAGCACCAGCATGGAGGTGAGACGCCCGTCCCACACCCACCAGGTACCCCATGTCGGGCGACCCCAGATCGATCCGGTGACAAGGCAGATGGCGGTGAACACCGCGCCCGGCACCGCAGAAGCGCGCGCAGCAATGGCTGCCAGCGGGTGGCGCCAGACCAGTTCTGCCAGGCTGGCAATGGCGATGGCGGTCCAGCCGCCCATCCCCAACCATGCGGCAGGCACATGCACGAACAGGATTCGCACCGTATCGCCCATCAGGCGATCGGGAGGAACCTGCGTGAGGCCCCACAGCACCGCCGCTGTCGAAATCACCAGTCCGCCGACCAACAAAGGTATGGTCAGCCACCTGGCGATCTTCAGGAAACGGGCGGGATTGGCGAAGCCGTGCATGCTCTGGACAAAGTCACTCTCTGGACGGTCCTTTTACAGGGCAGGCGCCCCCGGACAAGCAAAACCGGACCTTTTTCGCGAGTCCACCGCACGGCTTGCAGTCAGCGACCGATCAGCTTCTGGGCCATGGCGTCCGCCACCTCGTTCGCAGGTAACGAACTGGCTTCGCTCTCGCTCCATATCTCGCCCAGGCGACCGGGGATGCGGGCGATGCGCTTGCGCACCTCGTTGATGTCGCACGCCTTGCCTTCGCGGCGGCAGAGATACTCGTAGCTGACGTTGATGATGCCGCCTGCATTGATCACGTAGTCGGGCGCGTAGAGGATACCGCGGTCGTGCAGTTGCTGGCCATGATGCGGGCGCGCCAGCTGGTTGTTTGCCCCGCCGGCCACCACGGCGCAGTCGAGCCGGGCAATGCCTTCATCATCAAGAATCGCGCCCAGCGCATTGGGGCTGAACACGTCGCAAGGCGTGCCCATGATCTGGTCCGCGCTGACCGCCTCGGCACCAAGCTGAAGCGCCAGGTCTGCGGCGCGCTTGTCGTCGATGTCCGACAGCACCAGCTGCGCACCGTCCTTCGCCAGCAGCTTCGCAACGCCACCGCCAACGGAACCGCAGCCCTGCACGGCAACGCGTACGCCCTGCATCGAATCCTTGCCCAGCTTGTGCGCCACGGCGGCCTTGATGCCGTGATAGATACCCATGGCAGTGAACGGGCCGGGATCGCCGCCCGCGTCACCTTCTACCGCAGGCAAGCCGCAAACATGCTGCGTGCGGGTGTGGATGGCGACCATGTCGGCCTCGGTCGCACCGACATCTTCGGCCGTCACATAGCGACCAGCCAGCGCTTCGACCGCATCGCCGAAGGCATGCAACATGGCTTGTGTCTTGCGGTGATCCTTGTCGAGGAGGACAACACCCTTGCCGCCGCCCATGGGCAGGCCTGCCATGGCATTCTTGTAGCTCATCCCGCGCGACAGGCGCAGCGCATCGCGCATGGCATTGGCCGGGTCTTCATAATGCCAGAATCGGGTGCCGCCCGCTGCCGGGCCCAGGTGCGTGGAATGCAGCGCGATTATCGCGGTCAGGCCGCTGGCGCGATCGTGCACCACCTCAACCCGTTCGTGCTCATCCCAGTCGGGTTCGCTCCAGAATGCCGGCATCGTCCTTGACCCTTCAAGTTCCAGGAATGGCAGGAATGCTGGAGAAAATGGGGCGATCGACGGGGTTCGAACCCGCGACCTCCGGTACCACAAACCGGCGCTCTAACCAACTGAGCTACGATCGCCACAACAACCAGGCACACATGCCGAGAGGCGGCCTGTTAGGGGTCTGCGCCGGACGGTCAACCCGTATCCGACGCGGGCGCGAGCCTGTTGCACAACTCATCGCCTGTGCAAAGTGAAAAGTGCTTGTGACCGCCGTACACGCAAGAAAATTTCGCGACTTGAACGCCTACCCCGCGCGGTTAATGATCCCCGCCATGACGACTCCGGGCACGACCACCGCAGAATTCCTCATGCGCGAGCCGCGCATGCGCCGCGTGCCCACCCCGCGCCTGACGCTGCTCGATGCCCCCGGCTTCCTGCCACCGGACCTGTGCGAAAGGTTGATCGAGCTGATCGACAAGGACCGCCGCCCCTCCACCATCGCCGATGCCAACGGCGACGACTATTTCCGCACCAGCGAGACCTGCGATCTCGATACGAACGAACCCGCAGTGAGGGACCTGGACGACATGCTGTTCGGCCTGAACGGCATCGACCCTGCCTATGGCGAACCGGTGCAGGGCCAACGTTATGCCGTGGGGCAGGAATTCAAGGCCCATACCGACTATTTCGAACCCCAGGGGCCGGATTACGAGAAGTTCTGCAAGGTGGCGGGCAACCGCACCTGGACCTTCATGATCTACCTCAACGACGTTGAGGCTGGCGGCGGCACCCGCTTCAAGGTGATCGGCAAGACCTTCCAACCCGAAAAGGGCAAGCTGGTGTGCTGGAACAATCGCCGTGAGGACGACAGCTGCAACGCCGCCACCCTGCACCACGGGATGAAAGTGCGCAGCGGAGTGAAATACGTGATAACCAAGTGGTATCGCGAGAAGCCGTGGGGATGAGCTGAATGACCGAACGACACGAAGGCGGCTGCCACTGCGGCACGGTACGATTTGCCGTGGACCTGCCGCAAGACCCGACGATCCGCCGCTGCAATTGCACGATCTGCGCGATGAAAGGCGTGGTCATGCTCGACGTGCCGCTGGCCGCGCTGGAAATCACTCGAGGCGAGGATGCACTCACGCTCTACACCTTCGGATCGGGCGAAGCGAAGCACCGCTTCTGCTCGGTCTGCGGCATCCACCCTTTCCACCAGACCCGCTCGGACCCTGACAAGTACGGCATCAACGTGGCCTGTATCGATGGCATGACCATCTACGATTTCGAGGAAGTGCCTGTTTTCGATGGGCAGAACCATCCGATGGATACCGGCGAATCGGTCTATCTCGGGGTGATGCGATACGAACGGCTGGTGGACTGACCGCCCGCCCGTTTGCCTCTTGCCCCCTGCCCGGTTAACCTTGCCGCGGGTCGCGGAATGGAGGGGAAAATGCTGCGAATCATCAAGGCCGCGCTGGTGGCCATCATCGGCTTCCACGCGCTCATCTACGCCCTGCAAAATGTGGCCAACCTGGAGGCCGCGCACGGTTCTCTGGTCTACGTGATGTCCGGCGCGGACAACACCGCCTATCCGGACACGCTGTTCTTCACCAGCGACAATCCCGCGCTGGCATGGCTGGCACTGACCATCGTGCTGATCGGCGAATTCGCGACTGCCTTTTTCGGCATCAAGGGCGGCTGGGAGCTGTTTGCCGCGCGCAAGGCGGAGGCGGAACAGTTCCACGCGGCCAAGCGCAGCGGCGCGATCGCGGCGGGATTTGCCCTGCTGACATGGTTTGGCCTGTTCATGACCGTCGGGTCTGCCTTCTTCCAGATGTGGCAAACCCAGGTCGGCGACGGCTCGCTGAAAGGGGCTTTCATGTTCGCCATGGCATCGGCGGTAACGTTGCTGTTCGTCTACCACACGCCTGACGACTGAGCGCGCCTACAGCGGGCGCGGCTCCATCACCTGCGGCAACAGCCGGGCGATCTCGTCCGGCTGACTCAATTGCGTGCCCGGGTTGCAGACCGCTGCGGCGCCCGCTGCCACGGCAAAACGGAAGGCGGCTTCGGGCTCGTCCCCGGCGCACAGACGATAGACCATGGCGGCCGTGAAGCTGTCACCTGCGCCAACAGCGCTGCGCGCCTTGATCGGCAGCGCGGGCAAGTACAGCGCGCCGCCTTCCCGCGCCAGCACGGCGCCACGATGGCCAAGGGTCACCGCAAGCATTTCGATGTCGCATCTGTGCGCCTGTTGCACCGCGTGTTGGGCAATCTCGTCGAGTGTTTCCACCTCGCGCCCCACCAGTTGGCAGAATTCGCTGAGGCTGGGCTTGAGCAGGTGGATCGGCCCTCCCCCCAGGCTGCCGCGCAAGGCCCTGCCAGAGGTGTCGAGCACGAAACGCTTGCCGCGGTCGGCGGCAATGGCTGCGGCGCGAGCGTAGAAATCGTCTGGCACCCCGCGTGGCAGCGATCCGCTGGCCACCAGATAGTCGCATTTGACAGTTTGCAGCGCCTCCAGTGCAGCCTGCCACTCGCTCTCGGCCAGTTCGGGACCGGCAGGTACGAAGCGATATTCCCGCCCGGTCGAGCGTTCGAGCACGCTCTGCGCCGCGCGCGTATCGCCACCCACCGGAATGCGCACCCGCGCCAGCTGGTGTCGGTCAATCAGCCCGTCCAGCGCCACGCCGATCGGGCCGCCCGAGGTGTAGATGCTGCGGGCATTTCCGCCCAGCCGGACTAACACCCGCGCCACGTTGATGCCGCCACCACCCGGATTGTAGTATTCTCCGCTCGCGCGCATCTTGTGCGTATCGACAACCCGTTCCACCTCACAGGCCATGTCGACCGTTGGGTTCAGGGTGAGCGTTGCGATTGAAAACATGTCTGGGGCGCCTCCGCTTCGCTCAATAGCCACAGAAAAAGGGCGGCCGCAATGGACCGCCCTTCCCTGATTTCGCGTGAAGTCGCGCGCCGAAGTCGGCTTGGGCGCTTACTTCTTCTTGAGCGAGAGACCGCCGAAACGCTTGTTGAACTGGGCAACGCGGCCACCGTCCTGAATGCGCTGCGGGCCGCCCGTCCAAGCCGGGTGGCTGGTCGGGTCGATTTCGAGGTTCATCGTATCGCCCTCGGCACCCCAGGTAGAGCGCGTCTGGAATTCTGTACCATCGGTCATCTTGACCGTGATCATGTGGTAATCGGGATGCGTATCGGCCTTCATGGCGTAAGTCTCCGTAGCTTCGGAACGGTTCCGACCGATCCAGCTGTTGGTGGGAAAGGCGCGCGTCTATTGTCCCGGCAGGCAAAAGGCAAGCCTTTTCCCCGACCCTCGATCGCCGGGCGCAGCCTGCTGCGCACGTAGCGAGCAAGACCCGGTAGGAGCCGGATCGAGAAATCAGGCTGGCGGGTCGGCGATCATCGCGGTGAAGCTGACTTCGCAAGTCACCTTGCCGTCCACGCTCGCCTTGCCTTCGAACTTGCATATCTTGCTGCGTTGCTGGGTGAAGGCGACATCCAGCTTGAGCAGGCAACCCGGCATCACCGGCGCGCGGAACTTGGCGTTCTCGATGGCCATGAAATAGACGAGCTTGCCGCTGTCGGCGAGATCGAGCGTCTCGATGCCGAGGATGCCGGCCGCCTGCGCCAGCGCCTCGATCTGCAAGACGCCGGGCATGATCGGACGACCGGGGAAGTGCCCCTGGAAGAACTGTTCGTTCATGGTCACGCCCTTGATGGCCGTGATCCGTTCGCCCTTCACCAGCTCGGATACGCGATCGACCAGCAGCAGCGGATAGCGATGCGGCAGGGCCTTGAGGATACGGACGACATCGTAGTCTTGCGTTTCGCTCATGGCCCTGCCCCTATCCTTATGTCTTAGCGGCCCGTGGCAGCCGGCTGCTGCGTGGCGGCAGCGGCCTGGGCAGCGGCAGCGGCTTCCTGCTGGGCGCGCAGTTCAGCGGGCAGCCAGCCTTCCGGCGGAACCAGTTGTGCAGCCGGGATCAGCGTGTTGAGCTGGGCCAACACGGCTTCGTTGAGGTTGTGGCTGGCTTCGGCGTGCAGGATGGTGTCCGGCGTGATCACCAGGGTCACGCCATTGGCCTGCGCAGCGTTCTGGATGGCAGTGCCCAGCTGGTCGCGAATCTGCTCTTCGACATAGGCCTGGCTCAGCGCCACGGGAGCAAGAATCTGCTGCAGTTCGACCTGTCCCGTCTGCTGGATCTGCTGGATCTGCTGCGCCTGCTGCTGCAGCGCGGCCTGATCGGCATTGGGCTGCGCGCGTGCGGCGTTGAACGCGGTGACCAGCGGATCGAGCTGCGCCTGGATGGCAGCGCGGCGGGTTTCAGCCTGCTGGAACTGCGCGGCATAGGTCGTCTGGCGCTGCGTCTGCGCGGTCTGGTAGGCCGTGGAATTGGCCACCACGGCGTTGACATTGACAAAGGCGACGCGCTCGTTCGACTGCGCCGCGGCCGGAGCAACGACAGCAGGCGCAACGATGCTCGCGACTGCGAGAACGGCGGCAAGTGCCGATTTCATGATAATCTTCATTAGAATTGCGTTCCTACATTGAAGGAGAAGGTCTTCGTTTCGTCCCCGCGCTCCGATAGCACATCGTAAGCTACATCAATCCTGAACGGACCGAAGGGGGAGTTCCAGTTCACACCGATGCCGGCGGTTACACGCGGTGACGGGGTATCACCCAAGAATTCTTCGACGAACGGTGGCAACTGCGTGCCCACCGGTTCGTTCAGGCGGCCATCGGGGGCAACCGGGCTGGTGGTGATCTCGGAACTGATGACTTCGCCGGCATCGCCGAGGTTTACCTGCGCAAAGAGCACGTTACCGTCGCCATCGCGCTGCGGGATGAACAGGCCATCGGGCAGCGGGCTTTGCGTCAGCTGCGGAGTATCGACATTGAACACCGAGCCGACATCGACGAACAGCGAAGGGCGCAGGCCGAGTTCGCGTGCGCCGGAACCCAACGGAATCTCCAGTTCAGCGCGGGCCAGATAATAGGCTTCGCCACCCAGCGCGTCGTCCTGGTTGCGACGGTCGCCCAGCGGGATGAGGACCTGGTTGCCGTCTTCATCGAGTTCGTAAAACTGACGCACCACGCGCGGACCGACGCCGCGGATGTCAAAGCCGCGCATCTGCCCTTCGCCAAGGAAAAAGCGGTCGGTCAGCAGCACGTCGGTGCCAAGCCCGTTGATGTAGCCGCCTTCCAGCCGCAGCGAACCGATGAAGCCTGAACCCAGCGGCCAGTACTTCGCGGCATTCAAGCGAGCGCGGATATAGCGGGTGTCGCCGCCAAGGCCGGCAAACTGAAGGCTGGCGACCACATTCTCGCCCCGTGTCGGTCGCAACCGGCTGTCGAGCGTGGAGTAAGTCAGCGAGAGGCCGAGGATCGATTGCACGCGGTTGCCCAGCGCATCGCACAAATAGCGGCCCGCCAGCAGCGGTTCGCACTGCGACACCCCGTCACCGTCGAAGTCAGCGAAGAACTGCTGCTCGGCAACAGTCACTTCCTGATAGTTCAGCGTATAGCTGCCCAGCAGGCTCATGTATTCGGTCAGAGGCACGCCCATGCGCAGCGAAACACCCGTGGTCGCCTGCTCGTAGGTAGCGCTGCTGCGGTTGAAATAGCCGTTGTTGTAATCCTGGCGATAGATATCGAAGCCCAGCGCGATATCGCGGTCGAACACCTTGGGTTCGGTGAAGCTGATGTTGGCCGAGCGCGAATAGCGCGAATAGTTGACGCCAAGGCCGATGGTCTGCCCGCGCCCGCGGAAGTTGTTCTGCCGGATCGAGCCGTTGAAGATGAAACTCTCCAGCGAGGAGAAGCCCGCCGACAGCGACAGTTCGCCGGTCGGTTCTTCCTGCACATTGGCCTGCAGAATGATGCGATCGGGGCTGGAGCCTTCGACCTGCTCAACCTCGAAGTTCTCCTGGAAATAGCCCAGCGAATTGATACGCGCAGACGAACGCGCGACCTGCAGCGAGCTGAACGCATCGCCTTCCGCGATACGGAACTCTCGGCGGATCACCTTGTCCTGCGTCAGCGTGTTGCCGTTGATCTCGATCGCCTCGACATAGACGCGCGGCGCATCGGACACCGTGAAGGTCACGTCCATGGTGCGATCTTCGGCATTGCGGTTGATGCGCGGACGCACGTCGGCAAAGGCATAGCCGAAGGCGCCGGCGGTCTCGGTCAGGCCTTCGATCGTCTGGTCCACCAGCTCGGCGTTGTACCAGTCGCCGGTCTGCATGGAGAGGCCGGCGGACAGCTGTTCCGACGAGAAGTCGCGCAGCTGGCTGACCACCTCGACATCGCCGAAGGTGTAGCGCTCGCCCTCTTCCACCACATAGGTGATGATGAAGTCGCGCTTGTCCGGCGTCAGCTCCGCCACTGCGGAAACAACGCGGAAATCGGCATAGCCTTCGGTCAGGTAGAACTGGCGCAGCTTCTGCTGGTCGAAGGCCAGGCGATCGGGGTCATAGCTGGTGTTGGAGCTGAAGATGGCGAACAGGCTGTCTTCACGCGTCACCATCTCGCCGCGCAGCTCACCGTCGGAAAACACCTCGTTGCCGATGATGTTGATCTGGCGAACCTTGGACTTGGGCCCTTCGGAAATCTCGAAGATCACGTCGACGCGGTTCTGGTCGAGCATGACCATCTGCGGTTCGACCGTGGCGGCAAAGCGGCCCTGGCGCTTGTACAGCTCGATGATGCGGGCAACGTCGGCACGCACGCGGCTGCGAGTGAAGATCTGGCGCGGCGAGAGGTTGATCTCGGGCAGGATCTCGTCGCTGTCGATGCGGCGGTTGCCCTCCAGGATGATGCGGTTGATGATCGGGTTTTCTTCAACCGTGATCACCAGGTTGCCATCGTTGAAAGCAATTTCGAAGTCGGCAAACAGTTCGGTGCGGGCCAGGTCCAGCAGCGCCTGGTCACCGGCGGCAGCGTCGTAGGTCATGCCCGGACGCAGCTGGATGTAGGAAACGATCGTCTCCGGCTCCAGGCGCTGGGCACCAGACACGGCGATGGTGCGGATGATGTCGCCCTGCTCCTGCGGCGCGGGCGCGGGGGTCGGCGCGGGCTCGGGTTCCTGCGGCGTCGCCTGTTCCTCAACCGGCGGCAAGGTCAGCTCTTCGCTGTCCTGCGCGAGCACCTGCATCGGCAAACCTGCAAGCATGGTGCAACCCAGCAGGGTCGCCGCGTAATGCTGGGAAATTATCGTCCTGGCCTTGGAACCCATTATCCGTCCACTCTTGTCGACACTGCCGCATCGGCGAAACGAGAACCCCCTAAAACCCGCCCCCTGCGGGTGAAGACTTCCCGTTTCTATCGCGAAAAGCGCCCTTGCCCGATGCCAGAGTGGCAATCAAGCGAAGTTGCCTTGAATCGCGCGATTAGTGCCTTTCTTTCCCCACTTGGGTCTGTTGGGCCTAGCTTCCGAAAATCGGCAACTTGGCAATATCGATGATCGTCACGAACAGCATCAACGCCAGCACGAGGGCCATGCCGGTGCGAAATGCCCATTCCTGACTGCGCGGGCTGGCTGGCTTCCGGCGGATCGCTTCGACCGCGTAGAAAGCCAAGTGCCCACCGTCGAGTGCGGGGATTGGCAGCAGGTTGATGAATGCCAAATTAAGTGAAATCAGCGCGGCGAAACTGGTGAATTCCAGCCACCCCAGGCTCAGCTGCTCGCCCGATACCTTGGCAATGGTGATCGGCCCGCCCAGCTCTTCCACGGAGCGTTCCCCGGCGAAGATCTGGCCGATGCCGGTGATCATCATGTCCACCGTGTCGACGCACTGTTCCCAGGCGAGGCCAACGGCGGTGATCGGGCCGACCGTTTCGTAAGCAGGCTGCGTCGGAGTCCCGTAGACCCCGATAACACCTACGGTGCTCTTGTTGCCGAAGCGATCCACTCGCTCGTCAGCCAGCGTCGTGACCGGGATGGTCAGCAGTTCTCCGTCGCGCGTAACGGTTACATCAAGCTCGGTATCGGGATAAAGCATCACCGACATCACAAGATCGCGGTAGGAGCCGACTTGATCCCCGTCCACCGCAACGATCCTGTCGCCTACGCGCAGGCCTGCATCTCGCGCCGGAGACTCTTCGCTGAAACTCGAAATCAGCGTTTCATCCACCTGATCTGCGGCAACAGGCTTGCCGAACACCATGAAAAAGGCGGAGAAGATGGCGACAGCGACGATCACGTTGGCCACCGGCCCTGCCGCCACGATCAGCGCGCGCTGCCACAGCGGCTTGGACTGGAAGGTGTCGGGCTCTGCCGGCGTATCGGGATCGGGCACGCTGGCGGGATTCATGTCGCCCTTGAACTGCACATAGCCGCCGATGGGCAGCATGGAGAGTTTCCAGCGAGTGCCGCGCTTGTCGGTAAAGCCGGCAATCTCCTTGCCGAAACCGACCGAGAACGCCTCTGCCCCGACGCCGAACCAGCGGCCGACAAGGTAGTGGCCCAGCTCGTGCAGCACGACCAGCGGGCCCAGCATCAGCAGGAAGCCGACGATGTAGACCCAGAATGGCAGTGTTTCGAAATTCACGTCAGGCTATCTCCAGCATCTCTCCGGCGCGCGCCCTTGCCTCTGCATCGACGGCGAGCACGTCGCCGAGCGATTGTGGCGCAGGGGGCACATAGGTGTCGAGGGTCCTGGCAGCAATTGCCGAAATTTGCGTGAACCTGATCTGACCGGCGAGGAAAGCGGCCACGGCCACCTCGTTCGCGGCGTTGAGCACGGCGGGCGTTCCGCCGCCCGCATGGGCCGCTTCGCGCGCCAGCCGGGTGGCCGGAAAGCGCTCCTCGTCGGGCGCGAAAAAGCTCAGGTTTCCGATGGTTGCAAGGTCAAGCGGCTGGCAATTCGTGTCCATTCGCGCGGGGTATGCCAGCGTGGAGGCAATCGGCACGCGCATGTCGCTGGGGCCCAGTTGGGCGAGCGTCGATCCGTCGCGATATTCGACCATCGAATGGATGATCGACTGCGGGTGGACGATGATGCGCAGGCGGTCCAGCCCCACGGGGAAGAGGTGGAAGGCCTCGATGAATTCCAGGCCCTTGTTCATCATGGTGGCGGAATCGACGCTGATCTTGGCGCCCATGTCCCAGTTGGGATGGGCCACCGCCTGCGCGGGCGTGGCCGCTTCCAGTTCGGCCATGGTCTTGGTGCGGAACGGCCCGCCGCTGGCGGTCAGCGTGATCCAGCGCACGTCGTCGAGGTTGTTGCCCTCCAGGCACTGGAAAATGGCGTTGTGCTCGCTGTCGACCGGCAGCAGCGTGGTGCCGTGCTGGGCGACCAGCCGCGTCATCACTTCGCCCGCGGAGACCAGCGCCTCCTTGTTGGCGAGCGCGACGGTATTGCCCTGCTCGATCGCGGCCATGGTCGGCGCGAGGCCCGCACAACCAACGATAGCGGCAACGGTGATATCGACAGGCCGCGCCGCCGCATCGCACAGCGCCTGCGCACCGCCGGAGGCCTCGATTTTAGTGCCGGAGAGGTGCTGCCTGAGTTCAGGCAGGCACGCCTCGTCGCCCACCAACGCGACCTGCGCGTCGAACTCGATAGCCAGCCGCGCCAGCTTCTCCGCCGAGCAATTGGCGCTGAGCGCGACGACGCGCCAGTTGGCGCGGTCATTGCGGATCAGGTCGAGCGTGGAATCGCCGATCGAACCGGTTGCGCCGAAGATGGAAATGGAGCGGGTCATAAGTCGGTTGCTTGGGATAGTAGGATTAGGGCCACCGCGCCAGAGACCCATGACACTGCCAGCAAGCCGTCAACACGGTCAAAGAAACCGCCATGTCCAGGGATCAGGTTGCCTGAGTCCTTCAGGCTCGCCTGTCGCTTCATCCAGCTTTCCAGGAAATCACCGGCCTGCGCGATCACTGCACCGATGGCGCCCGCCAGGAAACTTCCCCAGATTGTCCAGTTCATCAACGCGACCAAGGAAAAGGCTGCAAGGAAGAGACCGGCACAAACCATTCCCCCCATCAGACCAGCCCAAGTCTTGGACGGACTGATCGAAGGGGCGATCTTTGGCCCGCCGATCGCCCGGCCCGAGAAATATGCCCCGGTATCGGTAGCGATAACGACGCCGATAAGGGCAACGAGGAGCCAATGCGGTTTTCCCTCAGGCACGCCCATCGCCTGATCGTTGCCGAACACCGCCAGGAACAGCGTTGCTCCGCCGACGTAGATCACCCCCAGCAGCAATCCGAGTGCGCGATTGGCCACAGCAGGCGTCATCCGCCAAACGATACGGCTCCACTCGCCGAGTACGATGAGACCTACGAGCAGCGCAAAGATCGACCACACCCAGCCGCCAAGCCAAACCGCCGCAACAAAAACGGCGAGCATCACCACCGCACTCGCGGCCCTTACACCCAGGTCGCTCTTCTTCGCCTCACCGTCCGCCAAAACGCCGCTCCCGCTTGGCGAATTCCTCGCAGGCCGCGCGCAGGTGCTCTTCGCCGAAGTCGGGCCAGAGCACGTCCATGAACAGCATTTCGGCATAGGCCGATTGCCACAGCAGGAAGTTGCTCAATCGCACTTCGCCGCTGGTGCGGATCAGCAGGTCGAGCGGCGGCAGGTCGGCGGTGTAGAGGTGTTTCTCGATGCTTTCGGGCGTGATGGTGCCCTCTTCGGCGGCCATCTGCGCGGCGCGGGCGATTTCCTGCTGCGCGCCGTAGTTCAGCGCCACCGCCAGCGTGCGGTCGCCGAGCTTCGTGCGCTCCAGCGCGTCTTCAAGCTTTTCGACAATATCGGGCGCGAAGGCCTTGTAATCGCCGATGATCTTCAGGCGCACCTTGCGTGCGATCATGTCCTGCAGATTGGCCTCGATAAACCTACGCATCAGGTTCATCAGGTCGGAAATCTCGTCTTCCTCGCGCTTCCAGTTCTCCGAACTGAAGGCGTAGAGCGTCAGGCAGTCCAGCCCCAGGTCTTCCGCTGCCTGCACCGTGCGGCGCACCGCCTCCCCGCCTGCCTTGTGGCCCAGCGCACGGGGCATGGCGCGCTTCTTCGCCCAGCGCCCGTTGCCGTCCATGATGATCGCCACGTGGCGGGGGAAGGAACTGTCAGCCACCGGAGGACACCCTGCTTCGCTTACTGCGACAGGATCTCCTGGACCTTCTTCTCCACCGCCGCGTCGATCTCGCCCACGTGCTTGTCGGTCAGCTTCTGCACCTCGTCCTCCAGGCGCTTGCGGTCGTCTTCGGAGATTTCCTTCTTCTTCTCGTCTTCCTTCAGCGCCTCGTTGCCGTCGCGGCGCACGTTGCGCACGGCGATCTTGGCCTTTTCGCCATAGTCGCCCGCCAGCTTGGCCAGTTCCTTGCGGCGTTCCTCGTTCAGGTCGGGCATGGGCAGGCGCACGGTCTGGCCGTCGGTCATCGGGTTGAGGCCGAGGTTGGCCTTGGTGATGCCCTTCTCCACCGCGCTGACATTGCTCTTGTCCCACACCTGCACGGCCAGCATGCGCGGTTCCGGCGCAGAGACGGTGGCGACCTGGTTCAACGGCATCATCGCGCCATAGACTTCCACCACCACGGGATCGAGCAGCGAGGTGTTCGCGCGGCCCGTGCGCAGGCCCGAAAGGTCGCCCTTCAGGCTTTCGATGGCGCCTGCCATGCGGCGTTCGATATCGCTCTTGTCATACTTCGGCATCGTCTCAGTCCTTTTGCACGATTGTCTGCACGCCCTCGCCCGCCAGCACGCGCGCGACATTCCCCTTCTCGCGGATCGAGAAGACCACGAGCGGGATGTTGTTGTCGCGGCACAGGGCGACGGCAGAGGCATCCATAACCTTCAGGTTGTCTGCCAGCACCTTGTCGTAGGTGACGGTTTCAAAACGCCTGGCGTCGGGATTTCGCTTGGGGTCGGAATCGTAGACCCCGTCCACGCTGGTGCCCTTCAGCAGCGCATCGCAGCGCAGTTCGGCCGCGCGCAGGGCAGCGCCGCTGTCGGTGGTGAAATAGGGCGCGCCCACGCCTGCGGCGAAGATCACGATGCGGCCCTTTTCCAGGTGACGCTCGGCCCGGCGGCGGATCACCGGCTCGCACACCTGGTCCATCTGGATGGCGCTCTGCACGCGGGTGTCGACGCCCAGCTGTTCGAGAGCGCTCTGCATCGCCAGCGCATTCATCACCGTGGCCAACATGCCCATGTAGTCGGCCTGCGCCCGGTCCATTCCCTGCGCTGCGCCGGCCATTCCGCGAAAGATGTTGCCGCCGCCGATGACGAGGCAGATCTCCAGCCCGGTTTCCTTCGCTGCCTTCACCTCTTCGGCGAGGCGCAGCACGTAAGCCGGATCGATCCCGAACTCCTGCTCCCCCATCAGCACCTCGCCCGAAAGCTTGAGCAGGATACGCTTGGCGTTGGGCAGCAGCATTTGTGGGTATGTCCTCTCGAACAGGGGTTGGCGGGCTTCTAGAGCGCAAGGGGGCCGGTGCCAAGTGTTGCGAAGCGGGTTTTGCGCGGGCCCGCATACGAAAAGGGCCGCCGGACCCGAAAGTCCGGCGGCCCTTCAAAGCCTTGTGAAGAGAAAGCGATCAGCCGGCAACGGCCGCCGCGACTTCCGCCGCGAAGTCGCTTTCTTCCTTCTCGATGCCTTCGCCCAGCTGGAAGCGGACATAGTCGACCAGCTTGATCGACGCACCGGCTTCCTTGGCGGTCCGGGCAACGTATTCCTCGACGGTGGCCTTGCCGTCCTTCACAAAGATCTGGCTGAGGAGAGCGTTCTCCTTGGCGTACTTCTTGATCGCCCCTTCAACCATCTTTTCCTGCACGTTTTCCGGCTTGCCGCTTTCGGCAGCCTTCTCGGCAGCGATCTTGCGCTCGCGCTCGATCACTTCGGGGTCGAGGCTGTCCGCAGCCAGCGCCAGCGGGAACATGGCGGCAGCATGTTGCGCAATGTCCTTGCCAAGATCGGCCAGAACGTCGGCACTGGCATCGCCTTCAAGCGCGACGAGCACCGCGATCTTGCCGAGCCCCGGGGCTGCGGCGTTGTGGACGTAGGGAACAACGGCGCCCTGGCTGACCGAGACGGTCTTCATCCGGCGAACCTGCTGGTTCTCGCCGATGGTGGCGACGTTGTCGGTCAGCTTCTCGGCCACGGTGCCGCCATCGGGGTAGGCAGCGGCCTTCAGCGCTTCGACATCGTCGCTGTCCATTCCCAGAGCCACGTCGGTGGTCTTGCGCACGAAATCCTGGAACTTGTCGTTCTTGGCGACGAAGTCGGTTTCCGAGTTCACTTCGACGGCAACGCCCTTGGTGCCTTCGACGGCAACGCCGACGAGGCCCTCTGCCGCGGTGCGGCTGGACTTCTTCTGAGCGGTGGCCAGGCCCTTGGCGCGCAGCGCGTCGATCGCGGCTTCGATGTCGCCGCCGGTGGCCTCGAGCGCCTTCTTGGCGTCCATCATGCCCGCGCCGGTCTTCTCGCGCAGGGCTTTCACGTCGGATGCGGAAAATGCAGCCATGTGTACTTCCTTCAGGTTATAGTGGGCGCCGGTCCACTGAGGGGGGATCAGTGAACCGGCCCATTGTGCGTGAAATGTGACGCGCCGCTTACGCGGCACATCAACGCGGGGATCAGGCCTCGGCCTTGGCTTCTTCGGCAGGAGCCTCGGCAGCGGCTTCTTCCGCCGGCGGAGCGTCCATGGCGCCGATATCGGCACCCGAATCCACCACGCCTTCGGTCCGGCCGCTGGTGGCGGCCTGCGCCACGGCGTCGCAATAGAGGCGCACAGCGCGGCTGGCGTCGTCGTTGCCGGGAACCGGGAAGGCGATGCCCGAAGGATCGACGTTGGTATCGAGAACCGCGATCACGGGAATGCCGAGCACGCCGGCTTCCTTGATCGCCAGGTCTTCCTTGTTGGCGTCGATCACGAACATCACGTCGGGCACACCGCCCATGTCGCGGATGCCGCCAAGCGACAGTTCCAGCTTGTCGCGCTTGCGCGTCAGCTGGAGGATTTCCTTCTTGGTCAGGCCGTGGGTGTCGCCCGAAAGCTTTTCCTCAAGTGACTTGAGTTCCTTGATCGACTGCGAAATCGTCTTCCAGTTGGTGAGCATGCCGCCCAGCCAGCGGTGGTTGACGAAGTGCTGGCCGCAGGCACGCGCGGCCTGGGCAATCGGCTCCTGCGCCTGGCGCTTGGTGCCGACGAACAGAACCTTGCCACCTGCGCGAGTGGTCGAGGCAACGAAGTCCAGCGCGCGGGCGAACAGCGGCACGGTCTGCGACAGGTCGATGATGTGAACACCGTTGCGGCTGCCGAAGATATACGGCTTCATCCGCGGGTTCCAGCGGTGGGTCTGGTGGCCGAAGTGTGCGCCGGCCTCGATCAATTGCTGCATGGTGACGGTAGGAGCCGCCATAGGTAAATTCCTTTCCGGTTAAGCCTCTGGAAGACGGGGAACCGGCCCTTGGGAAACAAGTCCCGCAGGCGGCACCGGTATGTCAGTGCCTTCCATGTGGATTTGCCCTCTTTGGTAGGAACGGGAATCACTCCTGCCCGTCAGGCGAGCGCGCCATTAGCCGAGAGCTGCGGACAAATCCACCCTCAAATTGCCGAAGCGGAACAAGGGTAGAACAAAAACCGCTTGACCTGCTGGAACGAAAGTGGAACATGGAACGCAACAGGAACAAATGCAGGATTCGAAACAATGACTGTGGCAATCGCGATTTCGGTGTTCTTCGGCCTCGTGGCAGCGATTGCCCTGCTTTCCTGCCAGGCCTCGATCGCCTACGGCCTGCTGCGCTGGCGCGAAGTGCGCGGCGAACTGGCGGCTATCGATCGCGCCCCTGCGACAGCGCCTCGTCCACTTCGTCGACCGCAAGAGGCTTTCGCCCTGCTGGCGGCGTAACCTCGGCTTTGCTTGCGGCCGCTTCGGGAGCCTGTTTCGCCCGCCTGACCTTGGCATACCCAAGAACAGCCCAGACGATGAGCGCCATGTAGACAAGGCCGATCAAAACCAGAGTCCACCAGGTCTCGATCAGCAATCCGCCTACCAGCAGGCCAGCCAGAGCAATGAAGGCCAGCTTGAAATTACCCGACGGGCGGAGCGACTTCCAGCTTGGGGTGGCAAGGTTTGAAACCATCAGCACGGCAATGATGATGATCCACGGCCCCACCAGCCAGGGATCGCGGAAAAGCGGCTCGTCTGTCGCCAGCCACAGATACATTGGCATAAAGGCAAAGCCCGCGCCCATCGGTGCGGGAACGCCGGTTAGATAACCGGCAGACTTGTGCGGCTGATCTTCCACATCGATTTGCGCATTGAAGCGCGCCAGGCGCAGCGCACAGCAGATGGCATAGGCCAGTGCTGCCAGCCAGCCAAAGCGCGGCATATCAACCAGCGACCAAAGGTAAAGCACCAGTGCCGGTGCAATGCCGAAACTGGCTGAATCGGACAGGCTGTCGAGCTCGGCACCAAAACGTGATTGCGCCTTGAGCAGCCGCGCGATGCGCCCATCCATCATATCGAGGATGCCCGCCAGAATCATGGCAAAAACCGATTGCTCCCACTGCCCGCCAATGGCGAATAGGATGCTCGTCAGGCCAGAACACAATGCCGCAGCGGTGATGGCGTTGGGCAGCACCGCGCGCAGCGACAGTCCACTGCCCGCGCGCGAGCGTGTCACCCGCTCATGCTCGCTGGCCTTGGGGCCCAGCCATGCCGGACCTGCCGGCGCCGGGGCATTATCGTCGTACTCGGGGCCGTCGTCGTCATCCGGCGTCACTGACTGACGCCTTCCAGCAGGCCGACCGTGCCGATTTCCGCCAGCACCGTCTCGCCCGCGATCACCCGCTGGCCCAGCAGCACCTTCGGCTCTGTCCCGGCGGGCAAGTACACGTCTACCCGGCTGCCGAAACGGATCAGGCCCACGCGCTGCCCGGCAGCAACGATATCGCCGGGCTTCACGAACGGCACGATGCGCCGCGCCACCAGCCCGGCGATCTGGGTGAAGCCGATGGAGGTTCCGTCAGCCCGCTCCACCAGGATGTGCTGGCGCTCGTTCTCCTCGCTCGCCTTGTCGAGGTCGGCATTCATGAAGGCGCCGGGGATATAGATGATGCGCTTGATCGTGCCCGCGATGGGGGAACGGTTGATGTGCACGTCGAACACCGACATGAAGATGGAAATGCGCGTCACCGGCTCGCTGCCCAACCCGCGCCCGCCATCTTCGGTGGTGTGCTGCAGTTCCGGCGGCGGCGGGACCTGCGCGATCAGCGAGACCAGCCCGTCTGCCGGGGCCACGATCAGCCGGTCGCCCTGCGGCACCACGCGCTCCGGATCGCGGAAAAAGGCGAAGACTCCGCCCGACAGCAACAGCAGCGGCCAGCCGAGCAGTTCCCAATCAAGCAGCAGCAGCGTCACCAGCGCTATCGCGACGGCAATCATGCCGTATTTGCGGCCTTCGGGATGGATCGGGGGAAAGCCCCATTCGGCATCGCCGCGGCCACGGTTGTCTCTCAGTTCACCAGCCATCGCACCTACCTATGCATTCACCCCACCACTCACAAGCGATACCGCCTTTTGTCCCCGCTGGTCTTTTCCGCTTATGCACACCAATTATGTCTTATGTCTGCCAAGGATAACGATGCCGATACCCGCGCCGTTCCCGCTAGCCGCCGCGCGCGGCTGGGTCAGTTCGGACGATTGGCGGGCGGAATCGCCGGTGGCATGATGGCCGAAGGCGCGCGGCGCCTGGCGGAAGGCAAGCGCCCGCGCCTCGACGAATTGCTGCTGACGCCCGGCAATGTGGCGCGCGTTGCCGATCGCCTGTCGCATCTGCGCGGCGCGGCGATGAAGCTGGGCCAGATGGTCTCGATGGATGCCGGCGACGTCCTGCCACCCGAACTTTCGCAAATCATGGCCCGGCTGCGAGAAAACGCCCATTCCATGCCGCCCAAGCAGTTGGAAGCCGTGCTGGCACAGGATTGGGGAACCGGCTGGCGGCGGCAGTTCAAGTACTTCAACCCTCGCCCGCTGGCCACCGCGTCCATCGGCCAGGTCCACCGCGCCACCACGCGCGACGGGCGCGACCTGGCGATCAAGGTGCAGTACCCCGGCGTTCGCGAATCCATCGATGCCGATGTCGACAATGTCGCCACGCTGCTGCGGGTTTCCGGCCTGCTGCCGGCCCGGCTCGACATCGCGCCCCTGCTGACGGAAGCGAAGCAGCAACTTCACGAAGAAGCCGACTACCAGCGGGAGGCCCGGCAAATGCAGGCCTATGGCAGCCTGCTGGAAGGTGAAGCCGATTACCGCGTGCCCGGCTTCCATGAAGACCTGACGACCACGAACGTGCTGGCCATGGATTTCATCCCTGGTCGTCCGATCGAGACGCTGCAGGAGCAACCCCAGCACCTGCGCGACGCCATGATGGAGCGGCTGATCACCCTCGTCCTGCGCGAACTGTTCGATTTCGGGCTCATGCAGACCGACCCCAATTTCGCCAATTACCGCGTTTCCGAGGATGGCCGGAAGCTGGTCCTGCTCGATTTCGGCGCCGCGCGTGCTCTATCCCCGCATGTGACTGGCAACTACCGTTCGCTGCTTGCCGCGGGTCTTGCCGAAGACCACGAGGCCATTGCCGAGGCCGCGATTGCGGCCGGTTTCCTCTCTCGCCACGCCGCCGATGCGCACCGCCCTCGACTAGACCGGATCATCGGAACGATCGTGGGCGAGCTTGCCAGACCCGGCCCCTTCGATTTCGGCGACCGCGCCTTCGTGAAGACCCTGCGCGAGGAAGGCATGGCCATCGCCCAGGATCGCACGGCATGGCACCTGCCGCCAGCCGAAATCCTGTTCGTCCAGCGCAAGATCAGCGGCACGGCCTTGCTGGCCGCACGGTTGAAGGCGAAAGTCGACGTGCGCGCGATGGTGGCAGAGAAACTGCTCGCCCTGCGAGGCTAATCGGCAGAGAAATCGAACGGCACGCCGCTGTCGCGAAAACGGCTGGGGATCAACTCGCGGCCCATCGGCGGAGCGGACCGGGCAATGCAGCGCGGGCGATGGCACAGGCGGCAGGCAACCCCGATAGGGGTCGGTTCAACCCCGTTCAGCACTTCTGCGTAGACCAGCCGATCGGCATGGTCGGCCGAACAAGCAAGCGCCACCGCACGGGTCACGCTGCGCTCGCCAAAGCGCCCACCGCCCGCGCGCACGGTACGGGCGACAGAGACGTAGCGCTCGCCAGCGGGCAGTTCGATCATCTGCGCCTCCACCTGTCCCGGCTTCGCGAAGACATCGTGGATATTCCACAGCGGACAGGCTCCGCCGTGCCGCGCCAGCGGAAAGCCCGCGCCATCCAGCCGCTTGGAGACGTTGCCAGCCCGGTCCACGCGCAGGAAGAAGAACGGCACGCCTTCCTCGCCCGGTCTTTGCAACGTGGTGAGACGGTGGGCGGCCTGCTCGAAACTGACGGTGAAGCGCGAGGCCAGCGCCTCGACGTCATACCGCAGATCCTCCGCCGCCTTGCGGAATGCGCGGTAGGGCATCAGCAGCGCGGCGGCCCAGTAGCTCTGCAAGGCGCGGCGCACCAATCGCGTGGTGTCCTCGCTATCGAAACGCCCCTCGGCCAGCAATGCGTCGATGGCCGCGCCCTGCTCCATGATAGCGATCTGCAAGGCCGCCTGGAAACGTCGACCCGCGTGGTCCAGCCGTTCGGAGATGTGCACGCGGCGGCGGTGATAGTCGTGCCAGCGCGTGCCGCCGCGCAACAGCCCGTCGTCTGCCAGGCGCAGATCCAGCGCGTGTTCCTCGAAGATGTGCTCTTTCATCGCCTCGAAGGTGTTCAGCGTGCGGGCGGCCACGGCGGCACTGTCGTCCAGCACCGGGAAGCAATTGCGGCGTGCTGCCAGGAAGGTGCGCGCTTCGGCCACCGGGTCCGCGTCGGCCTCTCCGGCAACGCCCAACCGCACCTCGCGCTTTGCCGCCAGCGCCAGCTGCTCCTCGCCAAAGGCGGTGTGCAGGCGCAGCAGCGCCTCGGCAATGCCGGGGTAGCTGGTGGCGATATCGTCGATGTCGAGCGGCTCGATGGCGATATCCGCAAACAACGGATCGCGCAGGGCCGATTGCAGGCGCGCGGCAGTCTCGTCCGCGTCCTCGTCGGCTAGGTCCGCCACATCGATACGATAGGTGGTTGCCAGCTTCAGCAGCATTTCCGCCGTTACCGGGCGCTGGTTGCGTTCCATCAGCGCGATGTAGCTGGCCGAGATATCGAGGTCGGCAGCCATGTTGGCCTGCGTCAGCCCCATTTCGCGGCGCAGTTTCTTCAGGCGAGGCCCAAGATAGAGATTCCTGGCGGCCATGCTGGCTCCTGCAAAGTGTCACTCATTACAACTGTACACACAATTCTTGTAAAGTTCGACAACATTACACCGCAAGGCGCGACGGGCGCGATTTCGGGTGCCAGGAACAGCTCAAGCCAAACACCTGCAAGGACGCATGAAGCATGACCTATTTCGAGGAAATCCACCGCCAGACCGGCGTCAAGCACCGTCTGGGTTCAGACTGGCAGGGCATCGACCCCGAATTCGCCGCTCGCCTGCGCACGCAGAACCGTTTCCAGACCGGCCTCGATATCGCCCGCCACACGGCCAGGATCATGCGCGCCGACATGGATGCCTATGACGCCGATCCCGCCGAATACACCCAGTCGCTGGGCTGCTGGCACGGATTCATCGGCCAGCAGAAGATGATCTCCGTCAAGAAGCATTTCGGCACCACCAAGGGCCGTTATCTCTACCTGTCCGGATGGATGGTGGCCGCACTGCGCAGCGAATTCGGCCCCCTGCCCGACCAGTCGATGCACGAAAAGACCAGCGTGCCCGCATTGATCGAGGAGCTCTACACCTTCCTGCGCCAGGCCGATGCCCGCGAACTGGGCGGCCTGTTCCGCCAACTCGACAAGGCCCGCAAGGCCGGGGACGAGGCCGCTGCTGCCCGCGCACAGCAGGCCATCGACACCCACGAGACGCACGTGGTGCCGATCATCGCCGACATCGATGCCGGCTTCGGCAATGCCGAGGCAACCTACCTGCTTGCCCGCAAGATGATCGAGGCCGGTGCCTGCGCCTTGCAGATCGAGAACCAGGTCTCCGACGAGAAGCAATGCGGCCACCAGGACGGCAAGGTGACCGTGCCGCACGAGGACTTCCTGCAGAAGATCCGCGCGATCCGTTATGCCTTCCTTGAACTGGGCGTGCCCGAAGGCATCATCGTCGCCCGCACCGACAGCCTGGGCGCTGGCCTGACCAAGCAGATCGCCTTCAGCCGCGAGCCGGGTGACCTGGGCGACCAGTACAACCGCTTCCTCGATTGTGAGGTGGTGGAAGGCGTTGGCCAGAAGGGCGACATTCTGATGAACCGCGATGGCCTTCTGGTGCGCCCCAGGCGCCTGCCGTCCAACCTGTTCCAGTTCCGCCCCGACACTGGCGAGGATCGCGTGGTTCTCGATTGCATCACCGCGCTGCAGAACGGCGCGGACCTGTTATGGATCGAGACTGAAAAGCCGCACGTCGAACAGATCGCCGGCATGGTCGACCGCATCCGTGAAGTCTGCCCCAAGGCCAAGCTGGTCTACAACAACTCGCCCAGCTTCAACTGGACGCTGAACTTCCGCCAGCAGGTCTACGAGGCCTGGGAAGCGGAGGACCGCGACCTGTCGATGTACGAGCGAGCCCAGCTGATGAGCCAGCACTACGATGACAGCGAGCTGGCGATCGAGGCAGACGAGAAGATCCGCACCTTCCAGCGCGATGCGGCTGCGCGGGCGGGCGTGTTCCACCACCTGATCACGCTGCCCACCTATCACACGGCTGCGCTCAGCACCGACAATCTCGCCAGGCGCTATTTCGGCGAGGAGGGCATGCTGGGCTACGTCAAGCAGGTGCAGCGCGAGGAAATCCGCCAGGGCATCGCCTGCGTAAAGCACCAGAACATGGCCGGTTCCGACATCGGGGACGACCACAAGGAAGCCTTCGCCGGCGAAGCAGCCCTGAAGGCTGGCGGCGAAAACAACACCATGAACCAGTTTGCCGCGTAAGTCGGCGCATAGCGAAGAAGGAGAAGTGAAAGTGGCACAACCGACATTGGCTCGTCCGGTCTTCTCGACCGAGGATTTCGGCCTCATCCGCAATGCGCTGGCCGTCGCCATCCGCAACGGTGAAGACACTGCGGAAACCCGCAAGCTGGTGAACCTGCATCACCGCCTGGGACGTTTCGCCCGATGACCAACGCCACGCTTCGCCAGCCGGAGCAAGGCGAAGACACCTCCCCGCGCGACGGTTTTGTCCGCCGCGCGGGGTTGGCCGTCGATCCGGCGCTGGCCATGTTCATCGAGGCCGAGGCCCTGCCCGGCACCGGCATCGGCGCGGATCGCTTCTGGTCTGGCCTCGCCGCTCTGGCAGAGGAGTTCACCCCGCAAAACCGCGCGCTGCTGGCGCGGCGAGAGGCCTTGCAGGGCCAGATCGACCAGTGGCACCGCGACAATCCCGATACCGGCACCGGCGTGCCACCGCGCACCTTGCGCGAAATGGGCTATCTTGTGCCCGAACCAGCGCCTTTCACCATCGGCACCACCAACGTCGATCCCGAGATCGCGAGCGCCGCAGCCCCACAGCTGGTGGTGCCCGTGCTCAACGCGCGATTCGTGCTCAACGCCGTGAATGCGCGCTGGGGCAGCCTATACGATGCACTCTATGGCACCGATGCGCTGGATGGCACCATGCCCGATGCGCCCGGCTACGACGAGGCGCGTGGCGCGCAGGTGATCGCCTGGGCGAAGCACTTCCTCGATCAGGTGGTGCCCTTGGCCGAGGGCAGCTGGACGGACTGGACCGGCGGCTTGCCCGAACTGGCAAATCCCGAGCAATTCATCGGCACCGTGGGTGAGAACCTGCTGCTGCGCAACAACGGCCTGCATATCGAGATCGTGATCGATCCCACGCACATGATTGGCAGCAGCGACCCCGCTGGCATTGCCGATGTGCGCCTCGAATCCGCGCTATCCACCATTGTCGACCTCGAGGATTCGATCGCCGCCGTGGATGCGCAGGACAAGGCTGCAGCCTATCGCAACTGGCTGGGTGCGCTGCGCGGAGACCTGGTAGCCAGCTTCACCAAAGCTGACAGCAAGGTGGTGCGCACTGCCAATCCGGATCGCACCTATCGGGACGTTTACGGCGACAGCCATGAATTACGCAGCCGCAGCCTGCTGCTGGTGCGCAATGTCGGCCACCTGATGACCACGCCGGCTGTGCGCCTGCCCGATGGGTCGGAGATGTTCGAGGGGCTGCTCGATGCTGCCGTCACCGCGCTGATCGGCCTGCACGACATCAAGGGCCTTGGCCGCCTGCGCAACAGCCGCACAGGCTCGCTCTACGTGGTGAAGCCGAAGATGCACGGGCCGGAGGAATGCGCCTTTGCCGACAGTGTCTTCGCTGCCGTCGAAGACATGCTGGGCTTGCCGCGCAACACCATCAAGGTGGGCGTGATGGACGAGGAGCGGCGCACCAGCGTCAACCTTGCCGCCTGCATCCATGCAGTGAAGGACCGGGTGTTCTTCATCAACACCGGCTTCCTCGATCGTACGGGCGACGAGATCCACACCTCGATGCTGGCAGGCCCGATGCTGCGCAAGGCCGATATCAAGACTGCCGAATGGATCGCCGCCTACGAAGATCGCAATGTGCAGATCGGTCTTGCCTGCGGCCTTGCCGGCCGCGCGCAGATCGGCAAGGGCATGTGGGCCGCACCAGATCGCCTGCACGCCATGCTGGCGGAAAAGATCGGTCACCCGTTAAGCGGGGCAAGCACCGCCTGGGTCCCCTCCCCCACCGCCGCCACGCTGCACGCCACGCACTATCACCACTGCCAGGTGTCGGAACGCCAGCGTGAGCGCATGGCCGAACCTGTGGTGCCGGTGGAGAAACTGCTCACCGTGCCGCTGGCCGGAGAGGCGAACTGGACGTCAGAGGAGATCCAGGCCGAGCTCGACAACAATGTGCAGGGCATCCTTGGCTACATGGTCCGCTGGATCGATGCCGGGATCGGCTGTTCCAAGGTGCCCGACATCAACGACGTAGGCCTGATGGAGGACCGCGCGACGCTGCGCATTTCCAGCCAGCACGCGGCCAACTGGCTGCACCACGGCATTGTCGACCGGCTGATGGTGGACGAAGCGCTGCACCGCATGGCGGCCAAGGTGGATGCGCAGAACGCAGGCGATCCGAACTACCGCCCGATCGCGGGGAACGCACGCCAGTCGCTCGCGATGAACGCCGCGCGCGAACTGATCGTCGCCGGCACGAGGCAGCCTTCGGGCTACACCGAGCCGGTGCTGCACCGCGCACGCACGCTGGCCAAGCTGCGCGACTGATAACAGGCTGGAGAGGGGGACCGGCCGTCGCGGCGAGAGCGGCGGCGGCCGTTCTTCATTCGGGCTTGCGGCGGTGTGGTGGACAGGGCTGGATTCGAACCAGCGTACGCTTGCGCGGGCAGATTTACAGTCTGCTGCCTTTAACCACTCGGCCACCTGTCCACACCGTTGCCGGAGCGCGGGCTTTCGCCTGCCTAGATTGGCTTCCGCAAAGGGGGAGCCGATCAGCCGAGAGGCGGCTCTTTGGCGAAGCGCCGCTTGCCTGTCAATGGGCGTGCTGGCAGGAGGCGCCAATCTTTAGGAAAAGCGAGGCACAATGGCCAAGGACAAGAAGAAACTTCGCGGGCGCGCCGGACGGATGCAGGGCGGACGCGGATCGGGCCGGGCGGCCAAGGGTTATGTCCGCCTGTGGGGACGCCACGCAGTGGAAGCCGCGCTGATGAATCCGCGCCGCCAGCACCGTAAGCTATGGGCAACGCGCGAGGGCATCGAATCGCTCGATGGCGAGCTGCCGCCCGATTTCCCGGTCGAATATGCCGATGTCACCGATCTTGCCCGCCTTGTGGCCAAGGATGCGCCACACCAGGGGCTGGTGCTGGACTGCGAGCCGCTGCAAGACCTGCATCTGGCAGACGTGCTGGATGGCGATCCGGCCCGCCCCATCGTGGTGCTCGACCAGGTAACCGACCCGCACAATGTCGGCGCGCTGCTGCGCTCTGCCGCCGCCTTCGATGCCGCAGCGATCGTTACCCAGGATCGCCATGCCCCGCCCGAAGGCGGCGTGATCGGCAAGAGCGCCTCGGGCGCGCTGGAGATCGTGCCTTGGGTGCGCGTGGTGAACCTCTCGCGCGCGCTGGAGGACATGGCCGAAGCCGGATACTGGCGCATCGGCCTTACCGGAGAGGCCGATGCAACACTGGCCGAAGCCCTGCCCGCAGGCCCCGTGGCACTGGTGCTGGGCGCCGAAGGCGAAGGTATGCGCCACAACGTCACCCAGCATTGCGACGCGCTGGCGCGCCTGCCGATCAGCAGCGCCATGGAAAGCCTCAACGTGTCCAATGCCGGCGCCATCGCGCTCTATGCCGTGGCCACACGCAAGCTGGAGGAATGACCACCATGACGATCTTCAAGCGCGTGACTGCCGTCATCACGCTGCTGGCAGGCTCCACCGTGCTTTCGGGGTGCCTGTTCCAGCCGGGCACTTTCGACGCCACGCTGCACGTCACATCCGATCGCCATTTCGCCTTTTCCTATCAGGGCGAGATCGTGATGGCCGGAATGAACCAGCTGGCCGAAATGGCGCAGGAGGCCGAAGGCGAGCGGCCGTGCGAAAGCGACGGGAAAGAACGCCCCTGCACCGAAGAAGAACTGGCCGAGCGCGCGCGTGAGGATGCGATGGGCCGCCAGATGATGGAAGGCATGCTGGGCGGCGTGGACATGTCCGATCCCGAAAGCGTGGCCGAGCTGACCGCCATGCTGGAACGGCAGGCGGGCTGGAACAGCGTGGAATTCGTGGGTGACGGCGTGTTCATGGTGGATTTCTCCATCACCAGCAAGCTGGGGCACGATTTCGACTTCCCCACCTTCGAGGACATGCCGATGTCCAATTCCTTCGTGCAGGTGCGCCTGCGCGACAGCAATCGCGCCCGCATCTCCGCTCCCGGTTTCTCGCCCGCCGCCGGTAATCCCATGAGTGCGATGATGCTGGGCATGGCCGGCGCCTTTTCGCAGGGCCTGACCGAAGGCGAGGACGGCACTTCGCCGCAGATGGAAATGCGTCAGCCCGAAGGCACCTTCCGCATCATCACCGACGCCCGCGTGCTGGCCAACAATACCGATGATGGCCCACAGGAGGACCCGCGCGGTCAGATTCTGGAATGGGATATCGGCAACAACACAATGGCAGCGCCCACCGCTCTCATCGAACTTGCCCAATAGGAGACACTTCTGGTCAGGGCATGGAAAAGGGCCGCCTCACACGAGACGGCCCCTTCTTCCCCGCATTGGGCGTGCGAAACGCCCCGGTGCTCTGACCGGCTTTGCGCGTCCTAGTTGACGGCGTCCTTCAGGCCCTTGCCGGCCTTGAACTTCGGCTGGGTCGAAGCCGGGATCTTCATCTCCTCGCCAGTGCGCGGATTGCGGCCTGTGGAGGCCTTGCGCTTGGCGACCGAGAAGGTGCCAAAGCCGACGAGGCGCACTTCGTCACCCTTCGACAGCGTGCCGGTGATAGTGTCGAAAACCGCTTCGACAGCCTTCGTCGCATCGTTGCGCGAAAGACCACTGGCATCTGCGACTGCGCCGATCAGTTCATTCTTGTTCATGTTCTGGAGAACCCCCTCACTTGTTCTTGGCTCAAAACGAAAATCTGAATCGCTCTGCGATTGCGGGAATTGAGCGAGTTTTCAGGGCAGAGTCAAAGGCAAAGCCGCTCCATTGGCGGGATTTTTGTAACCACGCGTAGCTTTATCTCGCGAAACGACCCTAAAGTTTCAGCGCCTCCCTTGCTTCAGGGGGTGTTTGTCGCATTTTTACAACAGGCCACCCCCACCGCGACTCAATGCGCGGTGGTGGTCGGCGGCTCTCCGCCACCCGGCCCTTGCGGCTGGCTGGCCAGGTCATCTGCCTCGGTCCATTCGATCGGCGACAGCGTGGCGGTAAGCGCCCGCTCCAGCACCTGGTCAACATGGCTGACCGGGATGATCTCCAGCCCTTCCTTCACGTTGTCGGGAATCTCGGCAAGGTCCTTTTCGTTCTCTTCCGGGATCAGCACGGTCTTAATGCCGCCGCGCAGCGCGGCCAGCAGCTTTTCCTTCAGACCACCAATCGCCAGCACGCGGCCGCGCAGCGTCACCTCGCCGGTCATTGCCACATCGGGACGCACGGCGACGCCGGTCAGCGTAGAGACGATCGAGGTGACCATGCCGATACCCGCACTTGGCCCGTCCTTGGGCACCGCGCCTTCGGGCAAGTGGATGTGCACGTTCTTGCGCTGGAAGATGCTCGGCTTGATGCCGTAATGCGGCGCCCGCGCCTTCACGAAACTGAAAGCGGCAGCGACGCTCTCGTTCATCACTTCGCCCAGCTTGCCGGTGGTCTTGACCTCACCCTTACCCGGCGTGGTGACGCTTTCGATGGTCAGCAGTTCGCCGCCCACCGATGTCCATGCGAGACCGGTCACGGCACCCACCTGCGGCTCTTCCTCGGAAACGCCGTGCTTGAACTTGCGCACCCCGGCAAAGTCGCTGAGGTTCTCCGACGTGATGGTCACGCTGTCGCATTCCTTCTCGAGGATCTTGCGAAGGCTCTTTCGCGCCAGGTTGGCTATTTCGCGTTCCAGCGTACGTACGCCCGCCTCGCGGGTGTAATAACGGATCAGGTCGCGCAGGCCCTCTTCGGTCAGCGTGAACTCGCCTTCCTTCAGGCCGTGGTCCTTCACCTGCTTGTCGACCAGGTGACGTTTGGCGATCTCGACCTTCTCGTCCTCAGTATAGCCTTCCAGCCGGATGATCTCCATCCGGTCGAGAAGCGGCTGCGGCAGGTTGAGGCTGTTCGCCGTGGTGACGAACATGATGTCCGACAGGTCGATATCCAGCTCCAGGTAATGGTCCTGGAACTTGTTGTTCTGTTCGGGATCGAGCACCTCCAGCAGCGCCGACGCCGGATCGCCGCGGAAGTCCTGACCAAGCTTGTCGATCTCATCCAGCAGGAACAGCGGATTGCTCGTGCCGGCCTTCTTCAGGTTCGACACGATCTTGCCCGGCAGCGAGCCGATGTAGGTGCGGCGGTGGCCGCGAATTTCGGCCTCGTCGCGCACGCCGCCCAGCGACTGGCGGATGAACTCGCGGCCCGTGGCCTTGGCGATGGACTTGCCAAGGCTGGTCTTGCCCACACCGGGAGGGCCAACGAGGCACAGGATCGGACCTTTGAGCTTGTTGGTACGCGCCTGCACGGCGAGATATTCGATGATCCGGTCCTTGACCTTTTCCAGCGCGTAGTGATCCGCATCGAGAATCTCCTGCGCCTTCTTGATATCTTTCTTGATCTTGCTCTTCTTGCCCCAGGGCAGGCCCAGCAGCACGTCGAGATAGTTGCGCACCACGGTAGCCTCAGCACTCATCGGCTGCATGCCCTTGAGCTTCTTCAGCTCGCTCTCGGCCTTGGCGCGCGCTTCCTTGGAGAGTTTGGTCTCCTCGATCTTCTTGGCCAGTTCGGCAATCTCGTCGCCATCCTCGCCGTCGCCGCCGCCCAGTTCGCTCTGGATCGCCTTCAACTGTTCGTTGAGGTAGTATTCGCGCTGGGTCTTCTCCATCTGCCGCTTCACGCGGCCGCGGATCTTCTTTTCCACCTGCAGGACGGAAAGTTCGCCCTCCATCACGGAATAGACCATTTCCAGCCGCTTCAGCGCATCGCTTTCGGCCAGCAACTGCTGCTTGGTATCGACCTTGGCGGCAAGGTTGGCGGCGATGGCATCGGCCAAGCGACCAGCATCGTCGATCGCGTCCAGTTCCTCCTCCAGCTCGTCGGACATCTTCTTGTTCGACTTGGCATATTCGGTGAACTGGCTGAGCGCAGAACGCATCATGGCCGCCACTTCAGTGCCACTGGCGGTGGTTTCCTCGACCGCTTCGGTCTGTGCCATGACGTAATCGTCGGTGACGCGCATGTCGGTCATCTTGGCGCGATACTGGCCTTCCACCAGCACCCGCACGGTGCCGTCGGGCAGTTTCAGCATCTGCAAAACCTGCGCCACCACGCCAAGGTCGAACAGGTCGTCCTTCTCGGGGTCGTCACAGGCAGGGTCGAGCTGGGCGACAAGGAAGATATCCTTGCTGGCTTCCATCGCAGCTTCCAGCGCCGCCACCGACTTGTCGCGCCCCACGAACAGAGGCACGACCATGCCGGGAAAGACGACGATGTCGCGCAGGGGAAGAAGGGGAAATGCAGTCATTTTGTAATCCGTATATCTAGCTTGGATATGAATATGGGGGCGACTGCGTGCACCTGCAATGATGGCTTTGGGTTAAGGGGTGGAAAGCCCCGGCAAACCGCGATCTCGCCGCGGGCCACCGGTTGGCCAGCGACCACGGGTCAGTTCATTACGTAGGCAATGGCAACAGTGTAGTAACTGGCTATGGGATTGCCCTGCGCATCCAGCGCGGGGAAGAATTCACCTTCATCCATCAATTGCTCGCAAGCCTCGCGCTCGAATGCAGGTTCGCTGATCGGTGCCTGGATGTGGCAAGCGGTGGGCTCGCCGCTCTCCGAAATGTCTAGCCGGGCGCGAATGAAGCCGGGAATCCTTCTTGCCTCCATCCCATTGGGATAGGCCCGCTGCAACGAACGAACCAGCTTGGCATGATCCGCCGGCCAGACCCGGCGGCTCAGGCTGGCGTGTGCTTCGGCATCGATTCCCCAGTGGGTCACCAGTTCATCAAGGCAGGACCGCATGGCTCCCATCGGCTCATGCATTTCGCCCGTTTCCAGGACCATATGTTCCTCGAAGGCTTCACCCACGAAAAGGCCGGTGACTTCGCTTTCGGCCGCATCACGCTCTGCCAGGTATTCGGGCGATGCCTGCAAAGCCTCCCTCGCGGCGATGCGGGCAAGAACAAAATCATTGTCCTGCGCCAGGCGTTGGGCGGCACGGCCATCGGGCTCCAGCTCGGTCATGCGATCGAGCAGGGCCAAGGCCTCCTCGCTCACCAGAGGCGATGCGACTGCGATCTCGCGGGCTCGCTCCTCGGGAAATGCAAGCTGTGTCGGCAAGCTGAGCAGGCGGCCATGGTAACCATCAGCGCCGCTCAACTCGAAACTGCGAGGGACCAGCGTCGGCGGCACTCTGCCCGGCAGCCATCCTATGCCCAGCGTAGGGCTCTTGGATTCAAGATCGGCCGAACCGACGATCACCTGCGGGGTATCGTGCGGACCGAATTGACGCAGTTCCAGGTAGACCTGTTGCCCCTCTGGCCCGAATACCCGGCGCAAAGCGCAGGAATCATCGTCGTAATCGAGGTTCCACGGCATGGATGGCGCAAGGCGGAGCGCACCTTCGCCCGGAAGCTGGCCCGTATGCTGTGCCTGCGCCGGCATTGCCGCGACGGCAAAGGCAAGCACAATCCCAAATCGAATCAACATCATAAAGCGTCCTTAGCATGCGTTTTCCAGATGTGAACAAGGGTCAATGCCGCACGCCATCCTGCGCAAAAGTGCCTAAGCCGCTCCACCGATTTCGTAGCATCCCGCGCGCTATCCCCGCACTCCGGGCAGCAATGGGTTTTCTCGTGAGTCAGCAGCGGGTCGCAGCAATGCCAGAAGACGATGCCGGGGATGGCTTGCTGCCGTGCCGCTGGGTCCCGCTTGCCCTGGCGCCGCTGGTGTTGGGGGCGCTGTGCGGGCTGGCGGTAGAGCATGGCCTGCTGGCACCGGGCACGGCCATCGGCGTGCTGGCCTTGGCAGCGGCGGTGGCGCTGCCCGTGGTGGGCTGGCGGTCGTGGTACGACGACAACGCGCAAGAGCCCGCGATCCAGCCTGCCGCCCGCGCTGCCGAGGCGGACGCCAAGGCCAGTTTCCTCGCCAACATGAGCCACGAAATCCGCACACCGATGCACGGCATCCTCGGCTTTGCACAGGTATTGCTGGAAAGCGACCTGCCCGAAGAACAGCGCCGCCACGTGATCCATATCCACGAAGCCGGGCAATCGCTGGTGACGATCCTCAACGACATTCTCGACTACGCCCGCATCGAAACTGGGCGCATGACCTTGCAGAACGAGCGGTTCAGCCTGCGCCTGGCGCTGGAGAACACCGCGCGATTGATGCGTGGGGCTGCGGTGCAGAAAGGCCTGCAACTGCACCTCGACTACGACCGCGGCGTGCCCCCTACGCTGGTGGGTGACGAACTGCGGTTCGGCCAGGTGCTTGCCAACCTCGTTGGCAATGCGGTGAAGTTCACCGGCGAGGGCGAAGTGCGCGTGGTGGTGCGAAGGCAGGGCCGCTGGCTGACCGTCATGGTCAGCGATACCGGCTGCGGCATCGCGCCCGAACGGCTGCCGCACGTGTTCGAACCCTTCGCGCTGGGCGACGAAAGCCGCACGCGCCAGCCCGGTGGTGCCGGGCTGGGCTTGCCGGTCAGTCGGCGGCTGGCAGAAATGATGGGCGGCACGCTGACGCTGAAAAGCGCGCCCGGCAAGGGCACCGTGGCGCGCTTCAGCGTTCCGCTCGGCAGGTAGGTGTCAGCCCATGCCGGGCAGGTTGAAGCCCGGCGGCAGGCCAAGGCCAGCCTGCATTTCCTGCATCTGCTCGTTGGCAGCGCGGTCTGCCTTGTCGCGGGCATCGTTGAATGCGGCGGTGACGAGGTCCTCGAGGATCGACTTTTCCTCTTCCTTGAAAAGGCTGTCGTCGATCGACACGCCAATGATCCGCCCGCGCGCACTGGCGCGCACCTTCACCAGGCCGCCGCCGGCGCTGCCTTCCACCTCGATCTGGTCCAGCTTTACCTGCGCATCGCTCATCTGCTGCTGGATCTTCTGCGCCGCCTCCTGCGCGGCTTTCATCATTTCTTCCATGCTTTCCATGTGACTTGCTCCTTGGAGGGGAATCTCAGGCTCGCCGCGACCAATCCCTGTGCCCGCGCGGTGGTTCGACTTCTTCCACCAGCTGCGCATCGGGGAACCGCTCGCGCACGGCCTGCATCATCGGATGCTGTTCCAGCCGTTCCTTCTCGGCCTGTTCGGCCAGTTCGGCCTGCTCGAACAGGCTGAGCACGGCTTCGCCATGGCCCTTCACAACCTCCCAGCGCTGGCCGGTCAGGTCCTGCAAGGCCTGGCGTATCCCCGGGGCGATATCGTCGTCAAAGCCGGGAGGCTGCGCATAGACCAGCTTGCCTGGCGCTAGTTCGATCACCCGCACCTGCCGCGACATGATCGAGGCCATCGACATGGCGTTATCGAGCCCGGACTTGTCCACCCGGTCGACCAGTTCGCGCCAGTCGAGCGCCTGCGGCCCGCCGCTGCTGGCGCCGCCGCCAGCAGAGCCGCCAGCAACACCGCCCACCAGCGCAGCCTCCTTCAACTGCTTCGCCAGCTTGCCGGGATCGGGCATGTCTGCGGCATGCAGCACGCGCAGCAGCGCCATTTGCGCTGCCACCAGCGGATCGGGCGCGGTGCGCACCTCGTCATGGCCCTTCAGCAGCAGTTGCCACAGACGATGGACCTGTCCGGCAGACAGGCGTTCCGCCCAGTCGCCCAGCGCCTCGCGCTCTTCGGCAGTGGGGGCATCGGCCTCCCCCCCGCTCACCTGCGTCACGGCGATACGGTGGGTGAATTCCATCAGCGCGCGCATCAGCGCCAGCGGTTCCACGCCCAGCGCATATTGCTGGTCTACCGCCGCCAGCAGCGCCTTGGGATCGCCTTCCAGCAGGTGCTGGAACAGGCGCCGCTGCGCGCCCTTGTCCGCCAACCCGAGCATGTCGCGCACCTTGGCCGCGCGCACGACGGTTCCCGCATCGCCGGTTTCCATGTCGGCATGGGCAATCGCCTGGTCGAGAATGGAAAGGCCATCACGCACAGAGCCTTCGGCGGCGGCAGCGACCATGGCGAGCGCCTCGTCCTCTGCCTCGACGCCTTCCTTTGCGCAGATGGAGGCGAAGTGTTCCTGCAGCATCTCGCGCGGGATACGCCGCAGGTCGAACCGCTGCGTGCGGCTGAGCACTGTGACCGGCAGCTTGTCGACCTCGGTGGTGGCGAAGAGGAACTTCACGTGTGCGGGCGGCTCTTCCAGCGTCTTCAGCAGCGCGTTGAAGGCATTGCGCGAAAGCATGTGAACTTCGTCGATGATGTAGATCTTGTAGCGCGCCGACACGGCAGCATAGCGCACCGCCTCGATGATCTCGCGCACGTCATCGACGCCAGTATGGCTGGCAGCGTCCATTTCGATCACGTCGATATGCCGCCCCTCGGCAATCGCCCGGCACGGCTCGCACACGCCGCAGGGGTTGATCGTGGGGCCGCCCTGCCCGTCCGGCCCGACGCAGTTCAGCGCCTTGGCGATCAGCCGCGCGGTGGAGGTCTTGCCCACCCCGCGCACGCCGGTCATCAGGAAGGCATGGGCCAGCCGGTCACGCTCGATCGCATTGCCCAGCGTGCGGACCATGGGCTCCTGCCCGATCAGCTCGGAAAAGGTCTGCGGTCGGTACTTGCGCGCCAGCACCCGATAGGGCTGCGCGGCAGCGGGCTGCACCGCTGCAGGCGTTTCGGCGGCAGCAGGTGCCTCTGCCACGGGTGGCGCATCGGCGGGTGGCGGCGCAGGACTATCAGCAGGCGCAGGCTCGCCGAACATTGAGTTCTGGCCAGCCGCCTCCAGTTCGGCGGCAGACGGCTTGGGCGCCTCTTCCTGCTCGTCACCCTCCCACGGCGGGGTGTCCGGATTGTCCGGGGAATCACTCATGGCAACGAAGGTAGGCGCTGCCAGCGCGAATGTCATCGCAACAATGTGGTGGAAAAAGGAGCCGAGCGACCCGCTGCCATTTACCTGGGCTGCTTCCTTCCGGACCTGACCCGGTGAGCAAACGCGAACGTCCACCCGACTCCCGGCGCGCCATATGATACCTTATGCAAGGCATTGCAAGATGGTGTGAAGAGAGCATGATCGACGGCGAAGAGGGAGAATCGAATCATGCACAAGATCCTGACGACTTCGATCCTGGCAGCTGCGGCCTTCAGTCTTTCCGCCTGTGGCGGCGATGTTGCGGAGGAAGAGACGCTTGCCGAAACGGGCACCGAAATGGGCGAAGCCGCCACTGCCGACGCACCGGCAGGCGAATCGGTGGCTGCCGCATCGGGGATCGATTTCGGCGACGATGCCAGCCGCTGGTCGAACGACGGCGAATGCGACGATCCGCGCTTTCAGGGACCGGGCATGACCGCCACGCCGCTGCTGGATGACGACATCATGCACGATGCCACCGACTGCCGCGAAGCCTTCGAACGCGGCGAGCTGGAACTGGCGGCCACGGGGAAGTAAACGTTTCGAACGGGCACCCATGACGCGTATCGATGAAGAGCGACAGTCCAAGATCAACGCCTTGATCGCGTGCGCTCCGGCAGTGCAGGAGGCGTTACCTTCCGACCTTTGGCCAGAGGAACTGCACCCGCACGATATCTACGATGTGCTGGCATTGGTCGGACAAGCCATTGCGCGAAAACGCAGTCCAATTCCGGCAAGCGAAACAAGACCGCTATTCGCCAAGCTCGAACTGCTCCTGAACGATGAAGACGAGTTGCTGGCAAACGCAGCGGCAGGCTTGCTCCGCGCGATCGCCGATGCCGGAAAGCGGAGCGGATTCGACGTTTCGACGCTTGATAGGGTGCTCGGCCCCAACGCCAAGGCTTACCTTGCAGGTTGGGTGCGCCTGTCCCGCTGACAGGTCACTTGAAGTTGTCGGCGTAGGCCTGGATCTTCAGCTTCTTCGGCGGGACGGTGTGCACGCGTGCGCTGATGCCGTATTTCTCGGCATAGGCTTGGGCTGCCTCGCAGCTGGGGAACTTCAGCTGCACCTGCTGGCGCGTATCGCCGCTGCCTGCCCAGCCCATCAGCGGATCGGGCTTCTTCGCCTCTGCCGGCACGAAGTCGAGGATCCACTGGTCGGTCAGCGCCTTGCCCGACTGCATGGCGTTCTTGGGGCGTTTGTAGATGCGTGCGTCCATAGTGGCTTGGCCTGTAATTCAGCTTCCCGCGTTTTTAAAGGCGTTCTTGGTCTTCAGGCTGGGTTTTTCCGCCCAGGGTTCATCCGGCCAGCGGTGCTTGGGATAGCGGCCCTTCATGTCCTTGCACACGTCCGCCCAGCTGCCGCGCCAGAAGGCGGGCAGGTCGCGGGTGGACTGGATCGGGCGACCCGCCGGGCTGGTAAGCTTCAGCAGCAGCGGCGTGGTGCCGATCATCGGCTGCCGCTCCAGCCCGAACAGCGCCTGCACGCGCACTTCGACCGATGGGGCATCGTCGCCGGTGTAGTCGATCTTGTGATGCGTACCCGCCGGACTAGTGAACTCGCGCGGGGCTGCTGTCTCGAGCGTCTGGCGCTCCTCCCACGACAGCAGGTTCAGCGCCGCCTCGGCAAAACGCCCTGGCGGCAGGTCGAGGTTGCGCCGTCCATGCAGCAGGGGCGCCAGCCACTCGTCTGCACGCGCGGCCAGCACTTCTTTCGACAGCGCCTCCACCCCGGCGTATCGTGCCCGCGCCAGCAGGCCCGGCGGAAGCAATGTCCCCAATTGCTCCACGGACTTTTCCACAAGGATGTCCACAATCGCCTGCGGATCGGGATCGGGGTCCGGGCCGCTTGCCAGGGTGATCGCGCCAAATCGCCGCTCCAGCCGCACTTCCACGCGCTTTTCGCTGGAATTCCAGCGCGCCACTGTGCGTTTCTCGATCCTGTCTGAAAAGTGTTTCTCCACTTCCGCAGCCGACAATTCCGCCGCCGCCGTGATCCGCGCGCCTTTCGCCTGCCCCTGCGCATCGGCAATCACCAGCCACTCGGCCCGCGCCAGGGGCGAGGCGGGATCGAGCATGAAGCCCCGGCCCCCGACCGACAGCCAGTTCTCGCCCGAGGTATCGCGGCGACGCGCCACCATTTCAGGCCGCGCCATGGCCAGCAAGAGCCCCGCGTTGGGCAGGGCCTCCCCTGAGTCGAGAACCAGCCGTTCCGCCGCCTTGGCCCAGTTGCCTGCCAGCTTGCGCGCCGCTTCGGCACGCTTGCCCCGGTCACCCTGCCAACGGTGCAGCCGTGCCAGCAGGTCTTCCCCGCGCCCGCCAAGGCCGCGCTCCTGCATCAGCAGCACCAGCTGCGCGGCATCGCGCGCCTGCCCGTGCCGGGCGCCGAACAGCACGGCAGCACCCGCAACCGGGTCCATCGGCAGCTGCGCGATCTTCTCGCCCCACGGCGTGATCGCGCCCAGATCGTCAAGCGCGCCCATCGCTTGCAGCAGCTTGCGCGCGGCGCTGACCGCAGCTGCGGGCGGCACGTCGAGCCATTGCAGGCTGGCGGGGTCGGTAACGCCCCGCTTGGCAAGGCTCAGGACCAGCGGCGCAAGGTCGCTGGTCAGCATCTCGGGGGCGTCGAACTCGGGCCGCCCGGCGTGTCCGGCTTCCTCCCACAGACGATAGGCCACACCCGGCCCTTGCCGCGCCGCGCGCCCTGCCCTTTGTGCTGCCGAAGCCTGGCTGCCGCGCTGGGTGACGAGGTGGGTGGTGCCTGCCGCCTTGTCGAACTCCGCCCGGCGCGAAAGGCCAGAGTCGACAACCACCGAAACGCCATCCAGCGTCAGCGAAGTCTCGGCAATGCTGGTGGCCAGGACGATCCGGCGGCGGCCCTCTGGATCGCGGCGAATGGCCACGCGCTGGTCTTGCGGCTGCACCTGCCCGTGCAGCGGCAGAATTGGCACGTTGGCCAAGCGCTCTGCCAGCCGTTCGCGGGTGCGCTCGATCTCGCCCACGCCGGGCAGGAAGGCGAGCACGTCGCCCTCCTCCTCGCGCCATGCCTGCAACACGGCAGAGGTCATGGCCTCCTCGATCCGTTTTTCGGGCGAGCCGCCGCGCCATTCGATCCGCAGCGGGAAGGCCTTGCCCTCGCTCTCGATAACCGGCGTGCCTTCGCCCATCAGGCTGGCAAACCGCGCGCCGTCAATGGTAGCCGACATGACGCAGATGCGCAGGTCCTCGCGCAGCACCTGCTGGCTCTCCAGCGCCAGCGCCAGGCCAAGGTCGCTGTCGAGATGACGCTCATGCGCCTCATCGAACAGGATCGCGGACACGCCCTCCAGTTCCTGGTCCGCCAGCAGCCGGTTCACCAGGATCGCCTCGGTCACCACGAGCACGCGGGTCGCTTTCGATTGTTTGCTGTCGAGCCGGGTGAGATAGCCGACCCGCTCGCCCACTGTCTCGCCCAGCATTTCCGCCATCCGTTCCGCCGCAGCGCGGGCGGCGACACGGCGTGGGGATGTGAGGATGATCTGGCCGGTGCACCACGCCTCACCCAGCAAGGCCGGCGCGACAGCGGTGGTCTTGCCCGCACCCGGCGGCGCCACCAGCACGGCCCCATTCTTCTCGCGCAGGGCTGCGAGAAGGTCCGGCAGGACAGCGTGGATGGGAAGGTCTTGCACCACTGCCCTGTGGGTCAGTAGCCGCGTGCCACCGCGAATTGAGCAGCTTCCACCATCGCCGCCTTCGCGCGGCTATCGGGGAAGATGGACAGCGCATCGCAGGCGCGCTGGGCATAGTGGCGGGCACGTTCGCGGGTAGCAGTTACACAATCGTGCTTGCGGATCAGTTCCACCGCATGGGCCAGGTCTTCATCTTCGACCGCAAAACCGGCGATGGCATCCTGCCAGAAGCGCCGTTCTTCCTCGTTGCCGCGGGCATAGGCGAGGATTACGGGGAGCGTCATCTTGCCTTCACGGAAGTCATCGCCACGGTCCTTGCCCATTTCGGCAGCATCGGAATCGTAGTCGATAGCATCGTCCACCAGTTGGAAGGCGACGCCGAGGTTGCGGCCATAGGCATCCAACGCCAGTTCCTCGTCCTCGCTCTTCTCCGCAACGACAGCCGCAATGCGGCTGGCAGCGGCAAACAGCGCCGCGGTCTTGGCGCCGATGATGTCGAGATAGCGTTCCTCGCTGGTCTCGATCTTGCGCTGCGCGGTCAGCTGGTCGACCTCGCCCTGCGCGATGATCGCGCTGGCGCCGGAAAGGATCTTGAGCACTTTCAGGCTGCCGTCCTCCACCATCAGCTCGAACGCGCGGGAGAACAGGAAATCGCCCACCAACACGGTGGCGGGGTTGCCGTAAACGATGTTGGCAGCAGACTTGCCGCGCCGCATTTCGCTGCCGTCCACCACGTCATCGTGCAGCAGGGTGGCGGTGTGGATGAATTCCACCGCGGCGGCCAGCTTGTGGTGGCGATTGCCGTGGTAGCCAACCAGTTCTGCGCCTGCCAGTGTCAGCATCGGGCGCATGCGCTTGCCACCGCCCGCGATCAGGTGACCGGCCAGCGCCGGGATAAGCGGAATTTCGCTCTGCATCCGGTCGAGGATGATGGCGTTCACCGCATTCATCGGCGTGGCGGTGAGGGACAGAATCGGTGCCAGCGTCGGGGGAGACGCATCAGGGCCGCGCTTGATGGGGACGACGTTGTCGCTCATGCTGCCTCCATGGGGATGCGGAGAAGTGTTGGCAAGCGCGCATTTCTCCCGCAAGAGGAGCCAATGTCCAACCCACCGCCGCAAACACAATCGATCAAAGCCCCAACTGATACGATGGCCGAACCGCAATCCGACCCCGTCCTTGCCGGCTATCGCAAGAGCATCGACAATATCGACGCCGCCTTGATCCACATGCTGGCAGAACGTTTCCGCATCACCCAGGCGGTGGGCGAATACAAGGCGAAGACGCAGCTGCCGCCGGCAGACCCGGACCGCGAGGCGCGCCAGATCGAACGCCTGCGCAAGCTGGCGGTGGAGGCTGACCTCGATCCCGAATTCAGCGAGAAGTTCATCCGTTTCGTGATCGACGAAGTGATCCGCCACCACCGCATCGCACGGGGGGATTGATCTGCGGGCCTAACCCGCCCGCGGCAGCTTGAGCGTGACTAGCAGGCCGCCAAGGTCTTCGCTCTCGCCCAGTTCCACCGCGCCGCCATAGATTTCTGCCACGTCGCGCACGATAGCAAGGCCAAGGCCGGTTCCCGGTTTCTCCGTATCCAGCCGCGCGCCGCGACCGAAGATGTCGGCGTGCCGGGCTTCGGGGATGCCCATGCCATCGTCCTCGATCAGCACGGCGCAGCGCTGCGCCGCCGGGTCAGGATCGACGGTTACGAACACGCTGCCACCGCCGTATTTCGCGGCGTTCTCGATCAGGTTGCCCAGCAATTCGTCGAGGTCCTGCCGCTCCACGGCGACTTCGCTGTCTGCCTGGCCGTCGATATCGAAGCGCACCTCAGGATAAAGCCGCGCCACGGCGCGCTGAACCGCCACGGCGCTGTCCATCACGTTCGCGCGGCTCAGGCCCACCGCGCGCCTGCCCACGGCACGCGCACGGGCCAGGTGGTGATCCACCTGCCGCCGCATCGTAGCCGCTTCGCGCAGCACGGTTTCATCAAGGTCCGGCGCGTGGGCACTGGCGGCATTGGTCAGCACGGTCAGCGGCGTTTTCAGCGCATGGGCCAGATTGCCCGCGTGCCGCCGCGCTTCCTCTGCCTGCAGTTCGGAATGTTCGAGCAGAGCGTTCAACTCGTCCACCATCGGCTGCACTTCCAGCGGCAGCGGATCGGTGACGCGGTTGGCACCGGCGGTGCGGATATGCGCGATCGCCTTGCGCACGCGGCGCAGCGGGCCAAGACCGTACCAGGTCTGAGCCATGGCCATCAGGAACAGGCCGATGCCCAGCACCGCGAAGGACCACGCCACGATGGCGCGGATATCGGCGATCTGCTGGTCCAGCTCCTCGCGATTCGCAGCGACAACGAACTGCCATTCCACATCGCTGCCGGGCAAGGCGACCGTACGCTGCGCCAGTCGCAGCGAACCCAGCTCTGGCTGATTGGAATCGTAGAAGACCGTCTCATAGGCCTGGGCGTGCTCGGGCACCTCCAGCCGTTCATCCCACAGCGAGCGTGAGGGATAGGGCTCCACCCCACCCCCGCTGATCTGCCAGTAAAAGCCGCTGTTGGGTTCAAGAAAACGCTGGTCACCCAGGATGCGGTTGAAGCGCACTTCGCCAAAGGGATCCAGCTCGGCGGATAACACCATCGAGGTGAGCGAGATTTCCAGCTGCTCGTCGAACTGGTTCGAGACAAGGTTGGTCAGCGCCCGATCCAGCGCCAGCCCACCCAGCAATAACAGGGCGAAGATCCACCCCGCCGCGATCAACATCATGCGCCGGGCCAGGCTGCCGGTATGGCGCGGCCCGACGGGAGCAGCGCTTTGGCCCTCCTTCGCGTGCTTCACCGATTCTGCGACCGTGGGAGAATTACTCGCGGGGCGCGTCGTCGGGGTCGTCGAGGCTGTAACCGAGGCCACGGATCGTCGTGATTACGTCTGCTCCGAGTTTCTTGCGGATGCGGGTGACAAAAACCTCGATCGTGTTCGAATCGCGATCAAAATCCTGGTCGTAGATATGCTCGATCAGCTCGGTGCGGCTGACGACCTTGCCCTTGTGGTGCATCAGGTAGCTGAGCAGCTTGTATTCCTGTGCCGTCAGCTTCACCGGCTCGCCATCCAGCGTGACACGGCCCGAGCGGGTATCCAGCCGCACCTTGCCCGCCGTCAGCTCGGACGAGGCATTGCCCGATGCGCGGCGGATCAGCGCGCGCAGGCGGGCGATCAGTTCCTCGGTCTGGAACGGCTTGGCGAGGTAATCGTCGGCCCCGCTATCCAGCCCCGCCACCTTGTCAGACCACGAATCGCGCGCGGTCAGCACCAGCACGGGGAAATTGCGGCCTTCCTTGCGCCACATGCCCAGCACCGTCAGGCCGTCGATTTCCGGCAGACCCAGGTCCAACACGACGGCATCGTAATCCTCGGTGCTTCCCAGGAAGTGGCCGTCCTCGCCATCGGTGGACAGGTCCACCGCGTAACCGTTCTGTTCCAGCGTCGACTTTAGTTGTTGGCCGAGTGTCGGCTCGTCCTCGACGATCAGGATGCGCATTTCGGTAAGATCCCCTCTGCAATCACACCCGACAATTGGGCTTTTGCTATAAACGCGTCAAGCAAGGGGCTGGTTTCCCCGACATCGTTGTTGTGGAGCAAATCAGCGTGAAATCCGCAGGATCCGCGCGGTCTGCGCATCCACGTCCACCCAGATCATGCGTCCGTTGCGGATGAATTTCAGGCGGTAGGCCTGCGCCGTCGCGTCATATTCGAAGCCGATGTATTCATCGCCCTGATCCATGCGCGGGATGATGCGGCGCTCGATCTCGCGGATCGGCATGTTGCGGCCCGCCTGCATTTCCGCCCGTGCGCTTTGCTGGTCACCACGCGACTGCTGGCCCTGCGGCATGGCACTTGCCGGGGCAGCGACCAGCGAAACGGCCAGTGCAAGGGCTGCAAAACAGGTGGAAAGCGTCTTCATGGTGACTGTGTGCCTAATGCCGCAGCATTGAACAAGGAGTGAATGCCCGCTGCGCGTGCGGTTCAGGCAGGACTGTGACCCGCTTGCCAGCCGCCATGTTCGCCCCTACCTGCCGCGCACCATGGCTGAACCACCGATCTTGAGCTGGGAAGGACTGGGCCTGCAACAGGGCGGGCGCTGGCTGTTCGGCGATCCCGTGCAAGGGCCGGGGCTGGACCTGCATATCGGCCCACGCGACCGGCTGGCGCTGATCGGGCGCAATGGGGCTGGGAAAACCACGCTGTTGAAGCTGATCATTGGAAAAATAGAGGCGGATCGCGGCGTGCGCAAGGTAAAGCCGCATATCAACATCGTGTGGCTGGAGCAGGAGCCCGATTTCTCCGGCTTCAACACGTTGATGGACTATGCGCTGTCGGGCGATCGTCCACCAGCCGAACACGAGGTCGAATCGATTGCCGGGCAACTGGGCATCGACATGGCAACCGGTGCCGCTGGCGCCAGCGGCGGCGAAAAGCGCCGCGCCGCCATCGCCCGCGCCCTTGCCTTGCAGCCAGATCTGCTGCTGCTGGACGAGCCGACCAACCACCTGGACCTTGCTGCCATCGACTGGCTGGAAGCCTGGCTGACACGCTACAAGGGCGCCTTCATCGTCATCAGCCACGACCGTACATTCCTGAAGCGCCTGACCCGCGCCACGCTGTGGCTCGACCGTGGGCAGCTGCGACGCAAGGAAGTGGGATTTGGTGGATATGAGGCATGGGAAGAGCAGGTTTATGCCGAGGAAGCGCGCGCGGCGGAAAAGCTCGACGCCAAGCTGAAGATTGAGGCGCACTGGCTGGAACGCGGCGTCACCGCGCGGCGCAAGCGCAACATGGGCCGGCTGGAGAAGCTGTGGGAGATGCGCGCCGCACGCGCTGCCATGATCTCGCCCAGCGGCACGGCCAAGCTGAAGCTGTCAAGCGACGAGGAATTCAAGAGCAAGTCGGTGATCGTGGCGGAGGATATCTCCAAGAGCTACGACGGTCGCCAGATCATCAAGCCCTTCTCCCTGCGCATCCAGCGTGGTGACCGCATCGGCATCGTCGGTGCCAATGGCGCCGGCAAGACCACCTTGCTCAAGATGCTGACGAAGGAAATCAAGCCCGACACCGGCAGCGTTACCCATGCAAAGACGCTGTCAGGCGTGATGATCGACCAGCAGCGCGCTCTGCTGCAGCCCGAGCTGACCGTACGCCAGGTGCTGGCCGAAGGCGGCGACTGGATCGACGTGCGCGGGCACCGCAAGCACGTGCAGGCCTACCTGAAGGATTTCCTGTTCGATCCCTCGCTGATCGACGCGAAGATCGGCACCTTCTCCGGCGGCGAACGCAGTCGCTTGCTGCTGGCGCGCGAATTTGCCCGGACAAGCAACCTGCTGGTGCTCGACGAGCCGACCAACGACCTCGACCTTGAAACGCTTGACCTGCTGCAGGAAGTGATCGCCGACTACGAAGGCACCGTGCTGATCGTCAGCCACGATCGCGACTTCCTCGATCGCACGGTTACCGTGACGCTGGGCCTGGATGGCAGCGGCACGGTGGATGTGGTCGCAGGCGGTTACGAAGACTGGGAGGCCAAGCGGAAGAAGCACCCGGCTAGGAAGGATGCAAAGGCACCCAAGCGCACCGAAGCGGCTGCACCGCCCCCTCCTCCGCCACCGGGCAACCCAGCCAAGCTCTCGTACAAGGACCAGCGCGATTATGAGCAGTTGCCCGCGCGGATCGAGGAGCTGGAAGCGCTGATCGCGAGGGGTGAAGCCGCGCTGGCCGATCCCGATCTCTACAGCAAGGATCCGGACAAGTTCGCCCGCGTCACCAGATCACTGGAGCTGGCGCGCACCGAAAAGAACGAGGCCGAGGAACGCTGGCTCGATCTTGCCGCCCTGGTAGAGGGTTAGAGCCCCTCCCGACGGTTAATTCGCGTTAACCACGCTTGCTCACGGCGTTTGCACCAAACCCGCGCAAAAGAGACTGCTATGGGGAATGCGACTAGCTCCGCTTTGCGTGCCGAAGACACGATGACGCCTGCGCCTGCGCACGGTGACGATGGTCCTGCCTTCGGCAGTCTCGCCAATCTTGGTGGCCCCCGAAAATTCAAGAAGAAGCCTGTCCTCGTCCTCGATCCGGAAGAGCTGGAAAAGGCGCACATGATGTTCCAGGAAGCCTCTGCCGAATTGCTCGGCGAAGAGGTGGAGCGACACGAAAAGCCGAAGTCGATCCTGGGCCTTGCCCCGATGGACGACGAGGACGCGACGCCGGAAGACATGGGCGACAGCGACGATGCCGAAGCTGGCACGGACGATGAGGTCATCCCCTCTGCCGAAGACCTGCTGCGCATGACGGAAGCACGCGCGCCGATCGACCCGGCGATGGCAGACACGCAGGACGACTACATCGCCCAACAGCTGGAAAGCCTGGACGTCGACCATCGCATCTTCCCCAGCCTGCCGCTGAAGTCCGAAGAGGAAATTGCCGCCGAGGAAGAGGCCGAGCGCGCCGCCGCGCAGGCTTCAGCCGAAAGCGAAGCCGCGGCAAGCACGGCAGCTGCAACCGATAGCCCTGCGCCGCGCATCGACTTCATTCCCGAAGACGAGCCCGCCAGCCCCTATGTCGGGCCCTTTGAGAACCTGCGCTCCACCGGACGGGAGGACCAGTCGCAGGAGGAGCAGCAGGCCGAGCTCCCCTCGCACGCATTCCCGGTCAATCCGCTGCCTGAGCCGGAAGCGGAAATGGAGCCACCGCCCGAACCCGAACCGCAGGTTGCCCATGCAACGGCCGACAGCGTTTTCGGCGACGAGCCCTTCCTCGACTTCCCGACCCAGCCGCTGCGCTTTGTGCCGGAGCCGGAGGCGGTAGAACAGGCTGTGCCGGAAGCGGTAGAGGAAACAACGCCCGAGACGGTCGAAGAGTTTGCGCCGGAGCCAGTCGACCACGCGATGCCGGAAGCAGAAGACAACATCGCGCCAGAAGCCGAGGTGCTCGCCGAACAGGAAATGCCGGCGGAACACCCGGCGGAAGCCGAGGACCCCGTCGATTACCACACCGAACCCGAAGCCGGGTTCGAGCTGGAACTGCACAACGAGATCGACTGGGACGAAAATGCCCCGCTCGGCCTTGGCCCGGACTACGAACCGGAGCCGGAGCCGGAACCGGAACGCGAGCCGGACGGCAGCTATACCGAGGTGGAGGACGAGCCTGTCGACGGTTACGCCTTCATGTATGCGGGCAACCCGCGCGCCCGCACGCTGCACGCACTGGCTGAGGGCGAGAGCAATTCGCTGCGCGCCAAGCTGCTGAAAGAGCGCCAGGATGCTTTGGCGGAAATCGAAGCAGCCGAACGCAAGGCGTCGGTCTGGACGCGTTTCACCGCCTGGCTGCGCGGCCTGCTAGGTTAAGTGATCCGGTAGAAGTCCGCCACCCGGTCAAGCGCCAGCTTCAGCACCAGCTTGCCGCTGCGCGCGGGCCAGGCCAGTGCCTTTTCCGCCACTGGCAGCGTTTCGCCCGCGCAGACCACGCGCCACAGGATATCCTCCAGCCCCCGCCCCGCTTCGCGCAGCGCACCATCGAAGCGCGAACGCGCCGCCACCTGCCGCTCCGTCTGCGACAGCCCCTGTTCGCTACTGCCTTTCACCCGCACCGGGTCCCAGCGCATGGTGACGTTGGCACCCAGCTGCGCGCGTTCGTAGTCTGCGCGCAGGCGCTCGCCTGCATCGTAGAGCCGGTCATCGAGGTGGCCGTGCGCATGCAGCCAGCTGAGCGGGCTTTCCGCCACGTTCACCGTCACGCTGCGCCGCCGCCGGTTCGCCCCGCCCCGGCGACGCGGGCCTTCCTCGGTCAATTCGCGTTCCACCAGCTTGCGATTGTTCATGCGCTTTCCCCTTCTTCCGCGAGAGCGCGCCTTGCAAAAACGAATCGGGTGTAGGAAAGGGAAATTTGCAACCAGATTGGTTAGTTGGAGCTGCCCCCGCATGATCAACAGAATTCGCGACATCCGCAAGCAGAAGGGCCTGACGCTGGCCGAAGTGGCCGCAGCCTGCAACCCACCCACCACGGCGCAGACAATCGGGCGGCTGGAAACCGGCATGCGCAACCTCTCGCTTGCGTGGATGAACCGCATCGGCGAAGCGCTGGGTGTCGATCCCGAGACACTGGTGAAAGGTGACAAGCAGGAACAGCCGCAGGTCATCGCCAGGCTGACCGAAGCGGGCGCGGAAAGCCTGCCTGCCCCGCGCGATGCCATCCTGCCGACCGAGCTGGTGGATGGCGGCGCGCTGGTGTGCCTTTCCATCGAGACCAGTCAGGGCGAATATCGCAGCGGCGATCAGCTGTGGATGCGGCAGGTCTCGCCCGAAGATGCCGCCCAGCTGATCAATCGCGACGTACTGGCCCCGCGCTCGGGCGGACGGTTCGCCTTCGGACGACTGATCGACCGACAGGGCACGCTGGTGGGCCTGCTGCCACCGGGCATCGGCCAGCGGCAGATCGTGATTGACAGCCCTGCCTGGCTGGCCGTGGCCGAAATGCTGGTGCGGAAGCTTTAGGGGACGTCGGCGCCATGCACCGCGTGCTGTCTATCGCCACGCTCTATCCCAACACCCATCTCCCGCGTTTCGGCACCTTCGTCGCGCGGCAGATGGAAGCGCTGGCCTCGCGTGGAGACTGGGACGTGACCGTGATCAATCCCATCGGCGTGCCGCCGATTCCCATGGACCGCTACAAGGCGCTGGCCGATGCGGCGGTGTCGGGCGAGGAAAGCGGCGTTCACGTCCACCGCCCGCGGTTCACCTTGCTGCCCGCGGTGGGCGGGCCGTTGAACCCGGCCATGATCGTGCGGGCGGTGCTGCCGATTGCGCGGCAGATGCACGCGCGCCAACCTTTCGATCTGGTCGATGCGCAGTTCTTCTATCCCGATGGCCCCGCTGCCGCGCAGATCGCGCAGGACCTGGGCCTGCCGCTTAGTATCAAGGCGCGCGGCGCGGATATCTCGCACTGGGGGCACAAGGCCTATGCACTGAAGAAGATGCGGGCAGCCAGCGTCCAGGCCGCCGGCCTTCTGGCTGTAAGCGAGGCACTGAAGCGCGACATGGTGGATATCGGCCTGCCTGGTGCGAAGATCACCGTGCATTACACCGGGCTGGACCGCGAACTGTTCCGCCCGCTGGATCGCGCACAATGCCGCCAGCGGCTGGCTGACGATTCCAACGTGCGGCTGGAGGACGGCGAACGCCTGCTTGCCACGGTGGGCGCCCTGATCCCACGCAAGGGCCAGCATTTCGTGATCCGCGCGCTGGCCAATCTTCCCCGCACGCACCTGGTGCTGGTGGGCACCGGAGGGGATCAAGCCGCACTGGCCGAACTGGCGCATGAACTTGGCCTGTCGGCCCGGGTGCATTTCCTTGGCAGCCTTGACCATGGCGCGCTGCCGGTGGTGCTTGCTGCCGCCGATGCGATGGTGCTGCCATCGGCAAGCGAAGGGCTGGCCAATGCCTGGGTGGAGGCGCTGGCCTGTGGCACGCCGCTGGTGATCACCGACGCGGGCGGCGCGCGCGAACTGGTGCAAGCACCCGAGGCAGGGCGCATCGTGGCGCGCAATGCCGATGCCATTGCTGCAGGCGTGCGCGAAGTGCTGGAAGCCGACTATGCGCCGGAGCACGTGGCAAAGACGGTCGAGAGCTTCAGCTGGCAGGCTAACGCAGCAGCGCTGGCCTCCTACTATGAAAGCCAGCTCGCCTAGATCTCGCCGCGGGCTTTCCGCTCCTGCCGTTCGGCCACCGTTTCGTCGGGCACGAAGCTGTCGCTGGTCACGCCCAGCCAGATCAGGATCGGCGCCGCCATGTAGACCGAGGAATAGGTGCCCACGAACACGCCCAACACGATTGCGGCGACCATGCCAAACAGGCTGGCCGGGCCAAAGAGCAGCAGCGGAACCAGCGCCACCAGCAGGGTGAGCGAGGTCATCACCGTGCGCGCCAGTGTCTCGTTCACCGACAGGTCAAGCAGTTCGGGCACCTGCATCTTGCGATATTTCTTCAGGTTCTCGCGGATGCGGTCGTAAACGACGATGGTGTCGTTCAGCGAATAGCCGATGATCGCCAGGATCGCGGCGATGATCTGCAAGCTGAATTCCAGCTGGAACAGCGCGAACATGCCCAGCGTCAGCGACACGTCGTGGAAAAGCGCGAACAGCGCGCCCACGCCGAACTGCCATTCGAAGCGTATCCAGATGTAGGCTGCAATCGCCAGCATCGCGAACAGCAGGGCATAGACCGACTTCTCGCGGAATTCGCCGGATACCTTGCCGGAAACCGTGTTGTTTGAATCCACCCGGAAATCTGCATGGGCAGCCGTCACCGAATCGATGATCTGCTCGGCAATGCGGTTGGCCGCCGCAGGATCGCCTTCCGCTTCTTCGGGCAGGCGTACACGGATAGACACCTGGTTGGCTTCGCCAAAGCGCTGGATCACCGGTTCGCCCAATCCCAGCGTGCTCAGCGTATCGCGCAGTTCGCCGACTGGCGCTTCGGTTTCTTCCACAAAGGTGCCAGTGATTTCCTGGCCACCGGCAAAGTCGACGCCATAGTTCAGGCCTTTGGTCATCACCAGGCCCCAGCTTGCCGCGATCAGCAGCAGGCTGACGACATAGAAGGGCACGCGCCACTTCAGGAAGGCGATGTTGGTGTTTTCGGGGACGAGTTTGAGCAGTTTCATGTGAGTTCTCCGCCCCTTACACGTTGATTTCGGCGGGACGCTTGCCCCGCAGCCATCCAGCCACCCACATGCGGGTGAGCGTCACCGCCGTGAACACCGAGGTGAACAGGCCGATGATCAGCACCACGGCAAAGCCGCGCACCGGGCCGGAGCCGAACAGGAACAGCAGTACGCCGGCGATGAAATTCGTCACGTTCGCATCGTAGATGGCACGGCTGGCTTCCTTGTAGCCATTCTCCACCGCTGCCACGACGCGCCGCCCCCGCCGCCGTTCTTCGCGTATGCGTTCGTTGATGAGGACGTTGGCGTCCACTGCGGCACCCACGGTCAGCACGAAGCCGGCGATGCCGGGCAGCGTCAGCGTGGTATTCATGAAGGCCATGATGCCCAGCACCATCAGCACGTTGAACGCCAGCGCCACGGTGGCATAGACGCCGAAGCGGCCATAGCTGGCGACCATCAGTACCACCACCAGCAGCGAGCCGATGCCCATGGCAATAGCGCCCGCCACGATCGAATCGCGGCCAAGATCCGGCCCGACGGTGCGTTCCTCGATGATGGTCAGGTCCACCGGCAGCGCGCCCGAACGCAGCGAGATCGCCAGCGCATTGGCACTTTCCGTGGTGAAGCCGCCGGAAATCTGCGCGCTGCCCGACAGGATCGGTTCGTTGAAGTTGGGGGCAGAGATCACTTCGCCGTCAAGAATGATGGCGAAGCGGCGACCCACGTTCTCGGTGGAGAGCTGGGCGAAGCGCGCCCCGCCCTGTGCGTCGAACTGGATCGAGACGACCGGCTCGTTGGTCTGGGCATCGAAGCTCTGCTGCGCGCCGGTCAGGCTGTCACCGCGAATGCCGCCCAGGCGGCGCACCGCCTCGAACTGGCCGGCGAAATCGCTGTCTGCGGCATAGGGCACCAGCTCGCTGCCGGGATTGACCACGCCCTGGGCAATGTCGCTGGGCAGCGCATTGGCATCGACCAGCTTGAACTCCAGCCGAGCAGTCTGGCCCAACAGCTCTTTCAACTGCTGCGGGTCTTCCAGGCCCGGCACCTGCACCACGATGCGATTGTCGCCCTGGCGAATGATCGTCGGTTCGCGCGTGCCAAGGTCGTCGATACGGCGGCGGACCACGTCGGTGGCCGAATCCATCGCATCGGATACCGCCTGTTCCAGCCCTTCCTCGGTCTGCGTCAGCACGATACGGTTGCCATCCAGCACCGCAAGGTTCCAGTCGCGCACCAGCCCGTTGCCATTAATCAGCGGAGTCAGGAGCTCGCGTACGCGGTCCACTTCGCTTGGGTCTTCGAGGATGAAGGACAAGCGTTCGTTCGCGGTCGAGACATCGCCGATGCGGACGCGCGGATCGGCGTCGCGCAATTCCTCGCGCACGGCCTCTTCCATCGTCTCCAGCCGCTGGACGGCCACCTGCGAGGGATCGGCTTCCAGCAGGATGTGGCTGCCACCTGCAAGGTCGAGCCCCAGGTTGATCTCGGGTCCTTCAGCCCATTCCGGCAGATCGACGCCAGAAAGCGAGGCAATCGAGGGAAGCGCAGCCAGGGCAAACAGCAGGGTTACGGCCCAAAGCGCAATTCGCTTCCAGAGGGGAAAATCGAGCATGGTCAGCTATCCGCCCGTGTGATCAGTCGTTGGCGGGCTTGCCGCCCGACTGGATGACGTCGCCGATGGTGCTCTTCACCACCTTGACCTTGATGCCCTGGGCGATTTCCACTTCGGCGTAGGTATCGTCCACCTTGGTGATCTTGCCCACGATGCCACCGGCGGTGACGACTTGGTCGTTACGCTTGAGGCCTTCGACCTTCTGCTGGTGTTCCTTGGCGCGCTTCATCTGCGGGCGGAACAGCAGGAACCAGAAAATCACGATCATGCCGACGATGGGCAGGAACTGCAGCCATCCCGGAGGAGCATCGGCGGCAGCTGCGGCAGAAAGAATATCAAGCATCAGATCAGGTCCATCCCGAACATTGGAAACCACAAGAGTGGGGAGGCCGCAGCGAGGTTCAAGCCGCGCCCCTCTCCGGCACGTTGCGGCGCGCCTAGCAGCATTGCTAAATAGAGGCAATCGAGGTGGTTGCCAGACCCGCAATGCCCGCTTATAGGGCCGCTCTCCACTGGTCTCGGGAAGTAGCGCAGCCTGGTAGCGCATCACACTGGGGGTGTGGGGGTCGCAGGTTCGAATCCTGTCTTCCCGACCAGTGGATTTCTCCCCAAAATTCCCGTATTATGTCCTCGCCTTGCCGCGCAGCGGACCGGCGTAGCTCACCAAGGGATCGTCCACCCCCGCAGCAGGCCCGTGCACGTGGCGCGCCAGCAGCGTGCCACCCGCATCGTACTCCGCCACCAGCGCATCGCCATCGTAGAGCATCCGCGTGGTCGTCTGCAGCACGCCCGCGTTGTAGCCGCGCACCTCGAAGAGGCGGCGGATGTCGTTGTTGCGATCAGCTGGTTGCGTCGAATGCAAATGTTACGCGCACCGAACCGGCGAGGTTTTCCGCGCTGGAGCCGGTTCCCACGCCGAAAGCGTTGCGGTCGATCGTGGCGCTACCTTCGACCGAGCGGCGGTTGCCGCTGCCGTTCAGCGTGAAACTGATACGCTGCGGACGGCTGGCGCCTTTCAGCGACAGTGTGCCATCGGCTTCATAGCGATTGCCCGACACGCGCCGCACCGCCGTGCTGCGCCACGTGGCCTGCGGGAAAGACCCGGTGTCGAAGAACTCCGCCCCGCGCAGCATCGAATCCTGCGTGGCATCGCCCAGGGTCGCGCTGGCCAGGTTCACGGTGATGGTGATGGCGGCGCTTTCCGGCGCTTCGGGATCCATCACGATATTGCCCGACCAGGTGCCGAAACTGCCGTTCAGCGCGCTGCCCGCATTGGTGGCGGTGAACCGCAGCGCGCCGCCGGGCTGGATGGTCCAGGCTGGCGGCGGGCCAGCGGGCTCGGGAGAAGTCACTTGCGGCGAGTCCGCTTCCTCGGGCGCGGCCTCTTCTGTCGGCTCATCTTCCTCTTTCGCCGCCTCGTCCTCGATCGGTTCAGCGTCAGTCTTGCCAGCAGCGGATGTCGGTGTCGCGTCGACCGAGGCTGTTTCCTGCGCGGGAGGCTCTATCTCCAGCGACCGTTCCTGCGCCACGCCGAACAGCACGCCCGCGCCCAGCGCCAGCGTCAGCCCCAGCATCGCCAGCACGAAACCCGCGCTCGGCCCCATGCGCGCCAGCAGGCCGTCCTTCAGCATGACATGATGCCGCAAGGCGCCCGCCACGTGCAGCCCAAACAGCGCCAGCCCGCCCCAGGCCAGCCACTCGTGCGTTTCTTCCGCAAGCTCGTTCCACGCCTCACCCAACGGCAGGTGCGGCAGCGGGATCACGCCGAACAGCACGGTGGGCACGTTCAGCGGGTCGGACGAGACCAGCGCCCAGCCAGTGAGCGGCATGAAAATCATGAAGGCATAGAAGCCGACGTGAACCACCCTGGCGAGGAAGCCGCTTACGCCGCCTTCCAGCGGCGCTGGTTGCGCATGGGTGAAACGCCAGCCCAGCCGCAGCAGGCTGAGGGCGAGGATGGTGATGCCGATGGACTTGTGCAGCTGGTATTCGGCAAAGCCGCTGGCATCCTTGGGCATGGCGAAACCCAGCGCGATTTCGCCCGCCAGGGCCAGCGCGATCAGCCAGTGCAGCGCGATCGCACCTTTCGAATACCGTTCAACTGCCTGCACCTGTCCCTCCCGTCGGTTTCGGGCCGTTCTTGCCCATCGCTGCGCGCCGATCAATCCCGCTCGCCCCTTTCCTACAGGGCAGCAGGGCGCGCAGACCCGCCCGCGACTCCAACAATGCACGGACTCACCAACCCATGGCCCTCATCGAATCGCTTATCGGCCCTGTCGCTTCCATCATCGACAAGATCATTCCGGACAAGGAGGCGCGCGACCGCGCCAAGCTGGAACTGATCAAGCTGGAAGGCACGCAGGAACTGCAACTGATCGAATCGCGCCTTGCGGCCATCGTGGCCGAGGCCAATTCGTCCGACCCGTGGACCAGCCGCGCGCGGCCCAGCTTTCTCTATGTCATCTATATCCTGCTGCTCACCGCGCTGCCGATGGGCGTGCTGTCGGCCTTTTCGCCCACCACCGCGCAGGAGATCGCCCGCGGCATGAACGATTACCTCGGCGGCCTGCCGGAACCGCTCTATGCGCTCTTCGGCACCGGCTACCTCGGCTACACCGCCGCACGCCAGTGGGGCAAGATCAAGGGCGTAGAGAAGTAGGCCCTTCGCCGCCAGCACACGCAATCAACCCTTGGCCGCGCCCCCTTCACGCGGCTAAGGGCTGTTGCCATGACCGATACTGTTTACGTCCTCAACGGACCGAACCTGAACCTTCTGGGCGTGCGCGAACCCGAAATCTACGGGGCGGACACGCTGGATGATATCGCCACGCGCTTGGAAGAGCGCGGCAAAGCCCTGGGCATCGCCATCGAAATGCGCCAGTCCAACCACGAAGGCCACCTGTGCGACTGGCTTCACGAGGCGCAGTCTGAAGGAGCCAGGGCGGTGATCCTCAACGCAGGCGCCCTTACCCACACCTCGCTGGCGCTGTACGATGCCATCAAGTCGATCAAGACGCCGGTGATCGAGGTGCACATCTCCAATCCCGCCGCGCGCGAGGCCTATCGCCACAAGAGCTACGTCGGCATGGCCGCGCTCGGCTCCATCGCCGGGTTCGGTGCTTACGGATACGAACTGGCGCTGGACGCCGCATCCAGGCTTTAACCGCGCGGTGAGGCTTGCCTTGCGGCACAACAGCCTCTAGCCCGCAAGGCGATTTGCAAACTGGTTGCAGAATGGGGAATTCATGGCTGAACGCAAGGCCACTCCTGCCCGCAAGGGTGGATTGAACGTCGATACCGCGCTGGTGCGCGAACTTGCCGATATCCTGGCCGAAACCGGCCTGACGGAGATTGAAGTGGAGGACGACGATCGCAAGATCCGCGTCGCCCGGCAGGCTTCGAGCATCCAGCAGCTCTCGCCGGACCAGATTACCGCTATCGGTGCAGCAGAAGCTGCGCAGGCAGCGGCCCGCGCACCGGCGGCCGCTCCGGCACAGGCAGCCGCTGCCGCCGAACCTGCTCCGGTCGATCACGCCAACGCCGTGAAATCGCCGATGGTCGGCACCGCCTACCTCGCGCCGGAACCTGGCTCGCCCAATTTTGTCAGTGTCGGGGACAGCGTGAAGAAGGGCGACACGCTGCTGATCGTCGAAGCGATGAAGGTGATGAACCCGATCACCGCGCCCACGGATGGCACGGTGACAGATCTGCTGATCGGCAACGGCGAACCTGTCGAGTTCGACCAGCCGCTCGTCGTCGTCGCGTAAGGGGCGCTGCACATGGGCATTTCCCGCATATTGATCGCCAATCGCGGTGAAATCGCGCTGCGCATTCATCGCGCGGCGCATGAAATGGGGATCGAAACGGTGGCGGTGCACTCCACCGCCGATGCCGATGCCATGCATGTGCGCCTGGCAGACCACGCGGTATGCATTGGCCCGCCCGCCGCCAGCGAAAGCTACCTGAACCATGCCGCGATCATTTCGGCGGCCGAAATCACCGGGGCGGACGCGATCCACCCCGGCTATGGCTTCCTGTCGGAAAACGCCAGGTTCGCCGATATCGTGGAAGCGCACGATATTGCCTGGATCGGGCCCAAGCCCGAACATATCCGCACCATGGGCGACAAGGTGCAGGCGAAGAAGACCGCCGGCGCGCTGGGCCTGCCGCTGGTGCCGGGCAGCGACGGTGCCGTGTCCGATTTCGACGAGATGCGCGCGGTCGCCAAGGAAATCGGCTATCCTGTGCTTGCCAAGGCTGCAGCAGGTGGCGGTGGCCGGGGCATGAAGGTGATCCCCGGCGAGGACCAGCTGGAAAGCCTGGTGAAGCAGGCGCAGAACGAGGCCAAGGCCGCGTTCGGCGACGACACCATGTATCTGGAAAAATACCTCGGCAATCCGCGCCATATCGAATTCCAGGTGTTTGGCGACGGTCGCGGCAATGCCATCCATCTGGGCGAACGCGACTGCTCGCTGCAGCGCCGCCACCAGAAGGTATTCGAGGAGGCCCCCTCCCCCGTCATCACGCCAGAGGAACGCGAGCGCATGGGCGGCATCGTGGCGAAGGCCATGGCCGAAATGGGCTACCGCGGCGCGGGGACGATCGAATTCCTGTGGGAAGACGGCGAATTCTACTTCATCGAGATGAACACCCGCCTGCAGGTGGAGCACCCCGTGACCGAGGCGATCACCGGTGTCGACCTGGTACGCGAACAGATTCGAATCGCCGATGGCAAAGACCTGTCGGTAAAGCAGGAAGAACTGGTGTTCAGCGGCCATGCCATCGAATGCCGCATCAACGCCGAAGACCCGTTCACCTTCGCTCCCAGCCCCGGCAAGATCGATTACTATCACCAGGCCGGTGGTATGCATGTGCGCGTCGATAGCGGGCTCTACGCCGGCTATACCATCCCACCCTATTACGATTCGATGATAGCCAAGCTGATCGTCTACGGCCGCACCCGCGAAGGCTGCCTGATGCGCCTGCGCCGCGCGCTGGAGGAAATGGTGATCTCCGGCGTGAAGACCTCGATCCCGCTGCATCAGGAACTGTTGAAGCAGCCTGACGTTATCAGCGGCGACTACACCATTAAATGGCTCGAGGAATGGCTTGCGACACGCGATAGCAACGCTGCCTGACGGCGGGCGAGGATCGCCATGCCTTCTGTAACAGATACCGGAATCCTGCTCGCTGGGCTTGTGCTGCTGATGATCGGCGGCGACGTGATGGTGCGCGGCGCGGTGGGTATTGCCGAACGCCTGCGCCTTTCACCCATGCTGATCGGGCTGGTGGTCGTCGGGCTTGGCACTTCCAGCCCGGAGCTAGCCGCCAGCGTGCAGGCAGCGCTGGCCGGATCGCCGGGGCTGGCGATCGGCAACATCGTCGGCTCCAATGTCGCCAACCTGCTGCTGGTACTGGGCACAGCCGCCCTGATCGCGCCAATGGCGGTGGACCGCACCGCGCTGTGGCGCGATGGCGGCGTGGGGCTGGCAGCTTCGCTGGCCCTGATGGCCGCAAGCTTCACCTTGGGCCTGGACCGGATCGTCGCCACGATGCTGCTGGTCGCCCTCGTTGCCTATATCTGGCGCGCCTACCAGCAGGAAAAACTGGCTCCGGTCGACCAACCTTACGATCACACCGCAGCTTTCGATCGCGCGGCAGCCTCAGAAGCATTCGACCCGGCGCTTGTCCCGCATGCAGCGCCCACGCACAGCCTTGCCTATTCGCTAGCCTTTTTCGTGGTCGGCCTTGGCCTGATCGTCGGCGGCGGCACGCTGCTAGTGAATGGTGCGGTGGCGATTGCCTCGGCCATGGGCGTGAGCGAGGAGGTGATTGGCCTCACCATTGTCGCTGTCGGCACCTCCGCACCGGAACTGGTGACATCGGTGATCGCCGCCATTCGCGGGCAGAGCGACATTGCGCTGGGCAACGTGCTGGGCTCCAATATCTATAACGTGCTGTTCATTGGCGGGATAACTGGCTTGGCCGCGCCCGGCGCAATCCCGGAAAAGATCGCCCACTTCGACTTGCCGCTGGCAACGCTGGCAGCCTTCGTTGTGATGGTTTTCGCGTTTACCGGCGGTCGCCTGTCACGGCGCGAAGGCGGCGTGCTGCTGGCGGCATACCTGGTCTATACCGGGTTTACCTCTGGGTTGATCTAGCCCCCGGCAACACCGGGACTGACTGCCCTAGTCCAGCGGAACGCCGGGCAGGTGCTTGCTCGTGCGGATCGTCAGGCTGGTCTTCACACTCGCCACGTTGGGCGCGGGCGTCAGCTTGCTGGTGAGGAATTCCTGGAAGCTTTGCAGGTCCTTGCTTACGATCTTGAGGATGAAATCGATCTCGCCGTTGAGCATGTGGCACTCGCGCACCGCGTCCAGCCCGGCGATGTGATCCTCAAACGCCTTCAGGTCTTCCTCTGCCTGGCTGCGCAGGGAAACCATGGCGAAAACGGTGATGGCAAAGCCCAGCTTCGAGGCATCCAGATCGGCGTGATAGCCCCGGATGACGCCTTCTTCCTCCAGCGCGCGGACGCGGCGCAGGCACGGCGGCGCGGTTAGGCCGACACGGCGCGCCAGATCGACGTTCGTCACGCGCCCTTCCGCCTGCAATTCGGCAAGCAACCGGCGATCGATCTTGTCGAGTGTGGACATCTAAAAGTCCCCCCTTTGCACAACCCGCCCTCTCCCAAACGGCTCACGCAACATCTATCACGCCGGATGGCGCCTTTGCACAATAAAGTTCTCTATGGCCGCAATTGTCCCCTTTTGCAACGCATCGGTCCTTAACCATGCTTGCCCTGCGGGACCCGGCTAATGCGATGGTTGGTGACAAATTAACCGCGTTGCCAGCCGGAGCATGAATGTTGTTCGATGACCGCCTAGCCACCGTGCTGCGCATGCGCGCCGGCAGTGATGCGGCCTTGCGCACCCAGTTCAGGCAGTTGCTGGACCTGCTGGGCACGCGCGAAACAGAGCTCTCGGGCCAGGCGCTGGCACGGATCGCTCGCTCTGCACGCCAGCTCGCTCCATGGGAAATCAACCGCATACTGAACCGTCCGGCGCTGGAAAACGGCGACCGGCGACTGGCCACCATCGCCGGGTTCGTGCGGCTGCATGAATTGCAGCAGGCAATACCGCAGGAAGAACAGTCCGCCATCCTGCGCGAGCCGGGCCTGCGGCTGCGCAACCCCGCATTCGTCGCCTTTCTGGCCGAAGGAGAACCCAAACCCGCCGCTGCGGTCATGGCCACGGCGCGCCTGACCGAGGCGCAATGGCTCGACCTGATCCCGCGCCTGCCGGTCACCGCCCGCGGATTCCTGCGTCATCGGCGTGACTTGCCCGCCACGGTAAAGCGGCTGCTTGAACGGCTGGGCGTGCGCGATCTCGTCCTCCCGAAGGCGGATGTCGGTGAAGCGGAAGTTGCTCCCCCAGCGCTCACGCCCAGCGCTGAAACCACCCCGCCAGCCACGGTCACCCCGCGGCCCGCCGCGCCGCTCGACGGCATCGGCGCGCTGCGGCGCCGGATCGAGGCGTTCCAGGAAACCCGCCAGCAGGCCCGCACCGCGCCGCGCCTGCCACTGGGCGATGTCGCTGCGCAGGCGGAACTCACCGGCAAGGGCGTGCTCGACGTGGTCACCGATGCCAGCGGCCAGGTGATTAGGGCAGAGGGGCTGGCGGCCCCCATGCTGGCAGGCCTGGGTCTGACGGCGCCCAGCCCTGGCGACATGGTCTCCTTCACCGATGACATAGCGGTGCAATTGCGGCGCCGCCTGCCGCTGCGCCAGGCCCAGATCTCCATTGATGCCGCGCCGGAGATCAGCGGTGAATGGCGCATGGACGCTGCCCCGTTATTCACCCCGGAAACCGGCGGTTTCGCGGGCTATGCTGCACGGCTATACCGTCCTAACCGGCCCGACGTGGAGGAACGACCCGACACTCAGGGCGATGCCATGCGGCAAGTGCTGCATGAACTGCGCACGCCGGTGAACGCCATCCAGGGCTTTGCCGAGATCATCCAGCAGCAGATCTTCGCCGCCGTTCCGCATGAATACCGCGCCCATGCCGCCAGCATTGCCGGGGATGCCGCCACCCTGCTGGCCGGGTTCGACGAAGTTGACCGGCTGGTGAGGCTGGAAAGCAAGGCGCTGGAGCTTGAGGAAGGCAGCAGCGACTTGCGCCAGGCGCTGGCCGACACGGTGGAGCGGCTGGACCAGGTACTGCGCCCGCGCAACGCCGGATTTGCGCTCAAGGTCTCCGGCTCGCCCTTCACCGTGGCACTCGACCGCAGCGAGGCAATGGTGCTGTGCTGGCGCCTGCTGGCCACGGCGGCAGGCGCGCTTGGCCCCGGCGAGGAAGCGCAGCTGGAACTTGCCAGCGATGGCCAGACAATCACCCTGCAGTTCGACGTGCCCGAAAGCCTGCGCAATGCCCCTGCCGACACCAGCCGCGACGGGCAGCGCCGCCGCGCGATCAGTGCAGGCATGTTCGGTCCCGCCTTTACCTTTCGCCTGGCCGATGCCGAAGCCCGCGCCGCTGGCGGATCGCTGACCTGCGAGGATGACCGTGTATCGTTGCGCCTGCCCGCCTTGACCTTGACGGATGCGGTCCATAGCAGCGGGAACGGGACGGGAGGGAACTGACCTCCAGGCGAGGGAGATCGATTTTGGCCACGGGGGGCAACCTGCTCGATCCGCCATCCGCCAGCGCCAGGGCGCGCTTTGCGGACGGTTGCCCGCGTTTCCTGCTGACCATCGACACGGAGGAGGATTTCGACTGGGACAAGCCGCTGGCGCGCGACAGCCACAATACGCACCATGTCCCCAAGCTCGAGAAATTCCAGGAGTTCTGCGAGAACGAAGGGGTCGTTCCGGTCTACCTGGTGGACTGGCCGATCGCCAATTCGCGCACCGCGAAAGAGATCCTGCGCGAGCCAGTGCTGGCTGGCCGGGCCGAGATCGGTGTGCAGTTGCACCCGTGGGTCAACCCGCCCTTCCACGAAGAGGTGACGCAGGAAAACTCCTTTGCCGGAAACCTGCCACCTGACCTGGAAGAGGCCAAGCTGAAGGCGCTGCGCGACGCCATCGAGGACAATTTCGGCGTTGCCCCCCTGATCTATCGCGCGGGCCGTTATGGCCTTGGCCCGAACACCGGCGAGCTGCTGCAACGCCACGGCATCGCCATAGATACCTCAGTGCGGCCACTGTTCGACTATTCCAGCGCCGGCGGTCCCGACTACCGGGAGCATCCCCTGCATCCCTACTGGGTGGATGAGGGCAAGACCCTGCTCGAACTGCCGCTCACCAGCACCTTCTGGGGCATGTTGCGGCGGCAGGGCGGGTTCATCTACCCGCGGCTGTGGCGCTTGCCTTCGATGCGCGGTGTGCTGGCCCGGCTTGGCCTCCTGGAACGCGTGCCGCTGACGCCCGAGGGCGTAAGTGTGGAAGAGGCCATTCGCGGGATCGACATGGCGCTTGACGATGACGTGCCGATGCTGGTGCTGTCGTTCCACAGCCCCTCGTTGCGTCCCGGTTCCACCCCCTATGTGCGCAACGATGACGATCTGGACGCATTGTATGACTGGTGGCGGCGGATCTTCGCCTATCTTGAACAGCGCGGCGTGAAGCCCAGCAGCGTGCGCGAAGTGATGGGCGCGATCGAGCGCTGACCCCTCGCGCAAATCTGGCAGGACTTGCCATCGCGCGCAGAACCGACATCAAATCGCAATCTGGCTGTCCCAAGGCAGGGACCGGCTGCAAGGGACAACACAGATGACAGATTGGCAAGGCAAGCGTATCGAGCTCAACCGGCGACATCTGCTGCGCAGCTTTGGCGGCGCGGCGATCACTGCCTTTTCATTGCCGCTGGCCACGCCCGCACTGGCGACGCCGGTGTTTCGCAACTACCCCTTCCAGCTGGGCGTCGCTTCGGGCGACCCTGCACCCGACGGCTTCGTGATCTGGACGCGGCTGGCGCCCGATCCGCTGGAAATCGACTACGGCATGCCCGCCGCCGCGGTGGAGGTGAACTGGGAAGTCTCCGCCGACGATCGCCTCCGCGAGGTTGTGCAAACGGGCACCGCGCTCGCGCGGCCGGAACTGGGCCATTCGGTGCATGTCGAGGTTGGCGGGCTGCAACCCGGCAGGCCCTACTGGTATCGCTTCACCGCCGGGCGCGAACGCAGCCTGTGGGGGCGCGCCAGCACCCTGCCGGCGCTGGGCTCGCCATTGCAGCGGGTCCGCTTCGGGATCGCCGGCTGCCAGAATTTCGAGCAGGGATTTTACACCGCGCACCGCCACCTGGCCACCGAACAGCCGGATTTCGTGTTCTGCTATGGCGACTATTTCTACGAAAGCCGCTCCGCCCGCGTGTGGAACGGGAGCGCCATGGGGCCGGTCGAGAACGTGCGCCAGTACCTGGGCGACGAGCTCTATACGCTGGGCGACTATCGCCGCCGCTATGCCCAGACCAAAATGGACACCGACCTGCAAGCCGCCCACGCCGCTGCGCCGTGGTTCATGACCTGGGACGATCACGAGATCGACAACAACTGGGTCAGCGATATCGACCAGGATGGCACCCCGCCCGCCATCTTCGCGCTACGCAAGCAGGCGGCGATGCAGGCCTATTACGAGAACATGCCGCTCCGCACCTCGTCCATGCCGGTGGGGCCGCGCATGCAGCTCTACCGCCAGGCGCGCTATGGCGACCTGCTGGACGTGAACCTGCTCGACACGCGGCAATACCGTTCCGACCAGCCGTGCGAGGATCGCTGGGGCGTGGTGTGCGACACGATCGATCGGCGCGATGCCGCTGTACTGGGCGGCGCGCAGGAAGAATGGCTGATGGGCCGCATGCGCGCCTCCGAAGCACGCTGGCAGGTGCTGGCACAGCAGGTGATGATGATGGATCTCGACCGCACACCGGGCGAGGTGCGCACCGAAAACCTCGACAGCTGGGCCGGCTACCGGCAGCCGCGCCGCCGCCTGCTGGAGGCCGTGCGTGACCAGGGCCGCGGCAACGTGGTGGTGCTGACCGGTGACGAGCACCAGAACTATGCGGGACAGCTGCATATCGACGGCAAGGCGCCGGGGCCGCGCCCGATTGCAACCGAGTTCGTTTCCACCTCGATCACCTCGGGCGGCGACGGGGTGGACCAGCGTTCCGACACCGTGGCGATCCAGCAGGAAGATCCGCAGCTCAAGTGGCACAACGCCCAGCGCGGCTATGTCATGTGCGAGGTGACGCCAGACTTGTGGACCACCGAGTTCAAGACGCTCGACACGGTAACCCGGCGCGGCGCGGAAATCCGCACGCGCATGCGCATGAGCGTGGAGCACGGCCACCCGGAATCGCTGGCCGAGGCCTAGCCGGGACCTGCGGCCTACCCCTTTTCGAAGGTGAACGCAGCGGGCAGCAATGCGCTGATCGTGGTGACGACGCGTTCCTTGCCCGTGTGATCGCAGCAGGTGACCTCGATATCGCGACCCGACAGCGCAGCGGCCTCGAGGATCGCCTGCCGACACCCGCCGCAGGGCATCACCGGCTCACCCGGCTGGCCATCTGCGGCAGCATTGGGGCCGCCCACCACCACCAGCCGCAGCACCTTGCCCAGCCCGAAAGCGATCTGCGCGGCAGCCAGTGCCGATTGCTCGGCACACACGCCAAGCCGGTAGCAGCCGTTCTCCATGTTGGCACCCAGCGCGATCTCGCCATCCTCGCTCTCCACCGCGCAGCCGACGTGGAAATCCGAATAGGGGGCGTACGCACCTGCCCGTGCCTTGATCGCTGCCTGGATGAGTTTCTCGGTCATACGCGCGGCGCGTCCAGTCGCCGTGCCAGCTCCACCGCGCCAAGGATCAGGAACGGCACCAGCACAAAGGACAACACGATCTTGGCGATCGCCTGCCCCAGGAGCAGGCTGCCAATGGGAAATTCGCCGTAGAAGGCGAGAGTGATGAAGATCAGCGTATCCACCGCCTGGCTGATGGCAGAGGCAATCGCTCCGCGCGCCATCAGCCAGAAGCCACTACCTTTCCCCTTGCCCCGCAGCTTGTCGAAGATCCACACGTTCAGCAGCAGCGACACGCCATAGGCCACCGGCCCTGCCGCCATGATACGCGGGGTCTGTACGTGGACCTGCCTGAAGGCGGCGAGGTTTTCCGGCGGCATTTCCGGCGAGGCAGGCAGCAGTAGCACCAGTCCGATCAGCGCGATGGAGACTGCCAGCGGCAGGAAGCCCCACAGCACCAGCCGGTCTGCCACAGTCTTGCCATGCAGCTGCGAAACCGCGCTGGACAGCACCACCAGCAGCAGGAAGGCCAGGATCCCGCTTTCTACCACCAGCGGCCCGATGGCGAACTGCTTGTAGGCCAGCACGCCGGCAATCACCGTCATCCCGCCGTAAAGCAGGGCGAAGACAAACATCGAGCGCGGGAGCGATTCGGCGGGTGGTGGCTGATCCATACCCGATCGCTATTCAACCCACCGCGCAAAGGGAAGAGGCACGCCGAGTTTCTGTTTGAACCGGGGTGGCGATTGGGCAAGAAAGGAGCCCTGCCGAATGACAGGAGACGACGTGCCTCCCCAATTGATTTCGCTTGCGGGAATTGCTGCAATTCTCCTGATCGCCCTGCTCCTGTCGAACGCCAGGAAACAGATCAGGATGCGTATCGTCGGTGCCGCCTTCGCCTTGCAGGCGGGCATTGCCCTGCTGGTGCTGCGCACCGAGTGGGGCGCGGCGGTGATCCGCACCATGGCCGATGGCGTTTCCGCCCTGCTCTCCTATGCCAATGCTGGCACGGAGTTCCTGTTCGGCAGCGCCGAGAGCAATCCGCTGTCGGGCACCTTTGCCCTTGGCGCGCTGCCGGTGATCGTGTTCTTCGCCTCGCTGGTGTCGATCCTCTACCACGTCGGCGTGATGCAGCGGCTGGTGCGCTGGCTGGGCGGTGCCATCGGCTGGATCACCGGCATTTCGAAGGTCGAATCGCTGGGATCGGCGGCCAATATCTTCGTCGGCCAGTCGGAAAGCCCGCTTGTGGTGCGTCCCTATCTCGCCGCGCTCTCGCCGTCGCGCCTCTTTACGCTGATGACGGTGGGCATGGCGGGTGTGGCGGGCACCATCCTGGCCGCTTACGCGGGGCTACTCGGGCCCAGCTACCTGCCGATCCTGCTGGCGGCGGCCTTTATGTCCGCGCCGGGCGGCATCCTGATGGCCAAGATCATCATGCCCGATACCGAGGAGGCCGCGCCGGAGGCCGAGGGCGAACTGGCGCTTCCGCGCGGGCGCATCAGTTCGGAAGGCCCCGCTTCCATTACCGAAGGCGAAGTGCCGCACGAGGTGGAGGCGGCAGCGCATTTCGACGAGCACGGGCGCGCCGCCAATATCATCGAGGCGGCGGCGCAAGGCGCGCAGACCGGGCTGAAACTGGCCGTGGCGGTTGGCGCCATGGTGCTCACCTTCGTCGCCCTGATTGCGCTGGCCAACGGTATCCTTGGTGCAATGGGCGGCTGGTTCGGCATGCCGGACCTGTCATTCCAGCAGCTGCTGGGCTGGCTGTTCGCCCCGATCATGTACCTGCTGGGCATCCCGTGGGACGAGGCGATCACCGCGGGCGGCCTGTTCGGCACCAAGATCGTGCTCAACGAATTCGTCGCCTTCATTGATCTTGGCGCGCTGGCGGACGGCACGCTCAGCCCGCGCACGGCGGCAATTGTCACCTTTGCGCTGTGTGGCTTTGCCAATTTCAGCTCCATCGCCATCCAGATGGCGGTGACCGGTGGGCTGGCCCCCAATCAGCGTCCGGTCATCGCCAGACTGGGCCTCAAGGCGCTGGCTGCCGGGTCGCTCGCCAATCTGATGAGCGCGGCCCTGGCAGGGCTGTTCCTTCCACTCTAAAGGCCTCGATCCATGGACAGAATCGCCTCGATTTCACTTGCCCGCCCGGTGGAAGAAATTGCCGACGAACTGGGTCGCAGCTTTGCCGAATTCGGCTTTGCAGTAGTACGCGATCACGCCATCCCGCAGGCTCTGATCGACCGCGCCGACGCCATGGCGCGCGCATTCTTTGCCCTGCCCGAAGAGGTGAAGCGCAGCTATCACATCGAAGGCGGCGGCGGCGCGCGCGGATACACGCCGTTCGGCAGGGAAATCGCCAAGGACGCCAAGGTCCATGACCTGAAGGAATTCTGGCACGTGGGCCGCACCCTGCCCGAAGGCCACCCGCTGTCCGGCTACATGCAGCCCAATATCTGGCCCAGCGAGCTGCCCGGGTTCCGGGACACTTTCGAAACGCTGTTTGTCGCTTTCGAGGAAACCGGCGCGCGTATCCTCAGCGCCATTGCCCTGCACCTGGGACTGGAAGCAGACTGGTTCGCGAAAACCGTGGAAGACGGCAATTCGGTGATGCGCCTGCTGCATTACCCACCCCTGCCCGCAGATGCGCCTGCTGGTGCGATCCGCGCCGCCGCGCACGGCGACATCAACACCATCACCCTGCTGCTGGGCGCCGAAGAGGCCGGCCTGCAATTGCTCAACAAGCAAGGCGAATGGGTGCCCGTCTCGCCGCCGAAGGGCGCGCTGGCGGTGAACGTGGGCGACATGCTGGACCGGCTGACCAACGGCAAGCTGCGCTCCACCACCCACCGCGTGGTGAACCCCGAAGGTGAGGCAGCGCGCCGCTCGCGCTATTCCATGCCGTTCTTCCTGCACTTCCGTCCAGACTTCCTGATCGAGGCCCTGCCGCAGTGCGTGGATGAGGGAGAGACTCCCCAGCCACCGATTCTCGCGGACGACTATCTGGCGCAACGACTACGGGAAATCGGCCTCGCCTGAGGTGGGATGAGGTGCGATTTCCGCGCCCGTCTGCTGCCCAAAACTGGTTTCGCGCGTCACTGTGTTGCGTTGCAACAACACTAAATCAGCATTTTGCTGCGCCGCAACCACTTGTGTTCAACTTGCGTCCGAAATTCGATGCGATGTCACGCCGGCGCAAGAAAACTGTTCCGTTGGGACGGTAGAGCCCCCCCAGCCAATCATCTGACGGGCTCTATTCCACCCAATGAGGAAAATCGCGAAATGAAACTTCGGTATCTTCTCGCTGCCAGCGCTATGAGCGTTGCCGCAGCCGCCATCGCACCGCAAGTCGCGCACGCGCAGCAGACCACTTCCGGTATTCAGGGCGTCGTCACCGATGCCGACGGCAACGCCCTCCCCGGCGCCACCGTCACCGTTACCGACACGCGCACCGACTCGGTCCGCACGCAGACCACCGATTCCAGCGGTGGATTCCAGTTCGGCTCGCTCGTCACCGGCGGCCCCTACACCGTCACCGTGACCGCCAGCGGCTATGAAGGGCAGTCGGTCGAAGACCAGTTCATCACCCTCTCGGGTAACACCGCATACACCTTTGAACTGACGGCTGACGCCAGTGCCGCTGCCGACAACTTCATCATCGTGACCGCCGCGCGCGTGAATGCGCAGCAGCTGGCGGTGGGTCCGGGCATCGCTTTCGGCCAGAGCACGCTGGAAGGTTTCCCCTCGCTGACCCGCGATATTCGCGACATCATCCGCATCGACCCGCGCGTCAGCCTCGACCGCGCCAACGAAGTCGATCGTATCTCGTGCCTGGGCGGTAACGACCGTTCGAACACCTTCACCGTTGACGGCGTGGTGCAGGCCGACGTGTTCGGCCTCAACGGCACCCCGTTCGCGGCGCGCAACTCGCTGCCGTTGCCGTTCGATGCCATCGGCGAAACCTCGGTGGAATTCGCGCCGTTCGACGTGGAATATTCTGAATTCACCGGCTGTCTGGTCAACGTGGTCACCAAATCGGGCCAGAACACCTTCCACGGCAGCGCCTTCTACGCCTTCCGAAACGCCGACCTGCGCGGCGATTCAATCGACGGCACGCCCAACAACGTCGACGATTTCTCGGAAAAGCGCTGGGGTGCCACGCTGTCGGGTCCGATCATCCCTGATCGCCTGTTCTTCTCGGCTGCCTATGAAGAAACCGACCTCGGTTCGGCCAACGACTTCGGTCCTGCCGGTTCGGGCTTTGCCAACGAAGCCAACTTCGTCACCCAGGCGCAGTTCGAACGCTTCGCCGACATCGCTAGTCGCGTGTACGGCCAGGACGTGGGCGGCTACCCCACCACCCTGCCGGAAAGTTCCGTGCGCTACTTCGGTCGTATCGACGCCATCATCACCGAGGATCACCGCCTTGAAGCAACCTATCAGCGCCTGGAAGAAACCAACGTCGAAAGCGACGCCGGTGGCCAGGAGCTGACCGGCTTCAACAGCTTCGAGGACGAAGGCACCGTTTCCGACTACTACGCCGTTCGCCTGTTCTCGCAGTGGAGCGACGACCTTTCGACCGAGATCCGCCTGAGCCGCGCCGACGTGGCTGACGTGCAGGGCCCGGTTGGCTTTGGCGAAGCGCAGTCGGACAACCCGACCGTTCGCCTTGCCGTCGGCGTTGTCGGCCCGACCCAGAACGGCATCCTGTCGACTGGCCCCGGCATCTTCCGCTCGGCCAATGCGCTGAACACCAACATCGACCAGGCCAAGTTCCAGGTGAACTGGACCCCGGGCGATCATGACTTCAAGTTCGGTGCCGAAATCAACGACCTGGAAGTCTACAACCTGTTCGCCATCAACGCGACGGGCACGATCTTCTTCCGCAACCTCGATGATTTCGAAAACGGCGTGGTCGCCAGCGGCGGCTTCTCCAGCGTGTTCGGTTCGGCTGACGATCTGGCCAGCGGCGCGCTGGGTGGTGCCACCATCGCCCAGACGCCCAGCGGCGACATCAACGAGACCGCGGCAACCTTCAACCGCCGCATTGTCTCGCTCTATGCCCAGGACAGCTGGCAGGCCAATGACAACCTGACCCTGACCGGCGGCCTGCGCGTGCAGTGGTACAGCGGCGATGCGCCGCGTGCGAACCCGAACTTCTTCGATCGCTATGGGTTCAGCAACGAAGTGTCGTTCAGCGACCTGGGAGCCATGTGGCTACCGCGCTTCGCAATGAACTACGAGTTCGACAACGACGGCCTTTTCTACAACACCCGCCTGACCGCCGGTGTTGGCCGCTTCACCGGCGGCGACCCGGTCGTCTACTTCTCGAACGCGTTCTCCAACAACGGCTTCAGCTACGCCAACGGAGATACCTTCTCATCCGATTGTGCGGGACTGCTGGATGCCGATGGCAACTTCAACGTGCTGTCGGGCGGTTCCTTCACCGGCATCCCGGCTTGCGCCCTTGCCGATGCACAGGCCACTGCCGGTGCCGGCCTTGCCGACACGCAGTCGACCGATCCGAACTTCACCATCCCCAGCGTGTGGCGCGCCAACCTGGGCATCGCCACCCAGTTCGGCACCCAGACCGGGTTCTTCAGCAACTGGTCGATGAACCTCGACTACATCTACAGCCGCTTCGTCGACACGCTGAACTTCGTTGACCTGTCGCAGGCGCCGAACCCCTCGAGCGGTATCGGTGGGTTCACTGTGGACGGACGTCCGATCTATGCCGCGCTGGATCCGACCGATCCGGACGCTGCCGGTTGCGCTGCCTCGCTGCAGGGTACGGGCGGCACGCCGCCGGTATGGACCAACCTGTCGCCGACCTGCTTCAACCGCATCGGCCGCGACGACGAGATCCAGCTCACCAACGGCCCGAGCTACGACAGCCACGTGGTCTCGCTGCTGCTGTCGAAGAGCTTTGACGGCGGGCTGTTCACCTCGGGGGGCCGGGTCGACATGAACTTCGGCTATGCCTGGACCGATTCGAACAACAACCGCAACAACGGCAGCTCGACGGCAACGTCCAGCTACGACGTGACGGCCGCGTTCGACCGGCAGGACCCGGCAATCAGCACCTCGAACAATGAAACCCGCCACAACCTCACCTTCGCGGTGAACCTGCGTGAACAGTTCATCCAGGACTATGACACGCAGCTGGGCTTCATCTTCATCGCCCGTTCGGGCCGTCCGTACTCGCTCACCTTCGATGGTGGCGGCGTGTTCAACGACAGCTCATCGGGTTCGGACAATGCCCTGCTCTATGTGCCGACCGGCGTGAACGACCCATTCGTCTCGCCGCTGTCCGATGCCGACGCGGTGCAGAGCCTGATCAACTATGTCGAAGCCAGCGGCTGCGACTACGAAGCCGGTCAGTCGATCGAGCGCAATAGCTGCCGCAACGACTGGTTCTTCGATCTGGACCTGCGCTTCAGCCAGGAAATCCCGGGCCCGGCACACTTCGCCGGCATCACGGATGACCGCATCGAGCTGTTCCTGGACTTCGACAACTTCCTGAACTTCTTCGATGACAGCTGGAACGTGTTCCGCGCCCGCGGCGACTTCGTCGATGTGGTCGACGGAGGTGTCGATGCAGAGGGCCGTTACATCATCAGCGGCTTCAACCCGGACGACCAGAACTTCGTCGGCACAACCTCGTCGATCTGGCGCATCCAGCTTGGCGCTCGTTACGAGTTCTAAGCGACGGAAAGTTCGTCACACAGAGGGCGGCGGCGTTCGGGGGGACGCCGCCGCCTTTTTGTGCCTGATCGAATTGCGCGTTCTGCGCCAGAAACTCAGCGCAGCGGCGGCTCGTCGAAACTGCGCAGCTTGCGGCTGTGGAAGCTGCCTGCTTCCTTGCTCAGCAGATGCAGTGCCTCGATCCCGATGCGCAGGTGCTGGCTGATCGACTTCTCGTAGAAGGCGTTGGCCCTGTCCCGGCAGCTTGATCTCGCCATGCAGCGGCTTGTCCGAGACGCACAACAGCGTGCCGTAGGGCACGCGGAAGCGGTAGCCCTGGGTTGCCACCGTGGCCGATTCCATGTCGATCGCCACCGCCCGACTCTGGTTGAAGCGCAGCGCGGAGCGGGTGTAGTGCAGTTCCCAGTTGCGATCGTCGGTGGTCACTACCGTGCCGGTGCGCAGACGGCGTTTCAGCTGCGCGTCGCTGTCGCCGGTGATCCGCCGCGCCGCCTCGAACATCGCGGTCTGCACCTCAGCAATCGGCGGGATAGGAATTTCCGGCGGGATGGCGGAATCGAGCACGTTGTCATCGCGCAGATAGGCATGGGCGAGCACGTAGTCGCCAATGGTCTGGCTGGGCCGCAGGCCGCCGCAGTGGCCGATCATCAGCCAGACCTCGGGTCGCAGCACGGCGATATGGTCGCAGATGGTCTTGGCGTTGGAGGGGCCGACGCCGATGTTCACCAGCGTGATGCCGGAGTTGTCCTTGCCCACCAGATGGTAGGCGGGCATCTGATGCTTGCGCCAGGTGCCTGCGGTCACCCGGTCGCGCGCACCTTCCAGCTCGCCGCGCTCGATCACCACGCCGGGGGCGGAGAAGCGCTGATAACGGCTATCCGGATCAGCCAGTTGTTCCAGAGCGAAATCAATGAATTCCTCGACATAGCGGATATAGTTAGTGAACAGCACATAGCGCTGCACATGGCCTGCGGGCGTGCCGGTGTAGTGCCGCAGACGGGCCAGGCTGAAATCGGTGCGCAAGGCATCGAATAGCGAGAGCGGCCGACGGTCGCCTTCGCCTTCAGCCCACGTGCCATCAACCACTTCGTCGCCGATCTTCACCAGGTCTGAGGCAGGGAAATGCCGTGTCAGTTCGGCGCTGCCCGCCTGCTGCAAATCCAGCGCGCCGCCATCGAGCACGTACTGATAGGGAATCTCGTCGTTCGAGTGGCTGACCGACAGCCCTACCGCGTAGTCGGTCACGAGGTGCTGCAGCTGTTCCTTCAGGTACGGCCGGAACAGCCTGGGCTCCGCAATCGAACTGGAATAGGTGCCCGCCTGGTTCAGCCGGGCATAGGCGCGTGCCGGATGCACCAACCCCTCGTCACTTGGGAAATGCAGCGTAAGCTGGGGATAGGCAAACAGCCCTTCGGCGCGGGCTTGCGGATCGGGCGGGGTGCGGCTTTCGGCGTAATCGCGCAGGGCGGCGACAAGATTTGCTCGCGAGGCATCCGCAATGTCTTCCAGCTCGTCCAGGATGCCGTCGATTTCACCGATGGATGTCGCCACATGGTCTCCGTTTCAATTGCTTGTCGGGCATGGCCTTAGCTCATTCCCCGGCAAAGACCCAGTCGAGATAGGCTGCAAGACGAATGCCCGACTGGGCAAGGCGTTCCTCGACCACGGGCATCCATGTCCAATGATAGCGATAGCCGATCATGGCCGGTGATACCTGCGTCCCCTCGCCCACCTCGCCCTCGGTCTCGGGATACACGCGATCGCGCAGGGCAGCGCTTTCGCCGACCCAGATGGCCGGATCGGCTTGCCACCAGGCAATCACCTGCTGCGGGCCGATACGCCGTTCCAGCCGCGCGGTATATTCGCTGGCGGGCAGCTGCTGGCGCAGGATCATCCCCTCGTCCCACACCCAGTGCAGGTTGGTGACATTGTCGAACCAGTCGGTGATGAAGTCGTTGCCGCCGCGATCGCTGCCGTTCCCGGCATGCAGCGGCTGGTGCAGGTCCGCCACGATATGGACGACGAAGCGCAGCGCCAGCGCCTTGTCAGCCTGCGATGCCGTATCATCGCGCAATGTGGCGACGAAGCCGTCGAGCGCGGTCAGTGCATCGCCTTCGAGCGGGTGGGCCATATGCTCCACGGCGGTGCCGGGCGGCAGGGTAACATAGTGGAAGGGGGACGCGGTTTCCTGCCAGAACAATGCGGGGTTCGATCGTTCCTCATCCGGCCGCGTGCTGGCCTCAGGCAGGTTCTCGTGGCCCAGGATTGCGGCAATCTCGGCGCGGGTCCTTCCGCTCACATTGTCTTCGGCAATCCGCGCGCTGACGCGGTGCCCGATGGGGCCCCAGGCATGGGCAGGCGTGCCAAGGCAAAGGCTGGCAAGCACAGCGGAGGTAAAGAGCTTTGCGGTCATGGAGTGAAACCTAACACCGGCGTGTGGCAGCAGTGTGAAAGCCGAAGTGGTCGGGGAGACCCCATCCATTCTATTAAACATAGGATCTCACTTGCCATCGCTCTTGCCAGCTCTGAATGAGAGGCACCTTCCAGGAGACCAGCTGCACACAAGAGGATGATTGAAACTGATAAGCTGTTTGGACCTGCAGGATGAACAGAGTTCTGGTGGCAGGAGCAGGAGCACTCGGTAGCTTTCTGGCAGCCCGGTTCCTAGGGTGCGATCCGCGTCGACGCCAGCCTTGCCGGCATAGGCGCGAGCGCCGGCCACGCCCCGCTGGAAGTCTTCATCGCTGCGGCGGACCGCTATGGCTGGAACCATGGCTGCGCTCTCTATGCGCTGATGGATGCTGCCGAGGATCTGATGCGACCGCTGCAGGATCGTCCCGTCAGAGTGGATCGCGAGACCCTGACGCTCGGCTATGCCGGAGTCTACTCCAGCTTCCTGCGCCATGCCGAGAAGGCAGCACAGGACTATGGCCTCGATGCCCGCAGGATCCTGGCAGAGGTTGGTCGGCGCAAGATGGTGGGCGGACAGGAAGACATGATCGTCGATGTGGCGCTGAATCTCGTCAAGAAATGGGCAGTCTGCGATGACGGAAATCTAAAATGCGTTTAGCCATTAATCATCGGCTGCGCATAAACAGGATATGCCACGTCCGAAACTTGCTCCACTGCAGGCTGTCTGCTTTCAGCGTATCAGTCCGCCAATGCGGCCGGTCCGCTCGCGACCCGATCGCAGACGTAAGCGTACCGCCATTAGAGAGCTAGAGATATCCCGGTACTCGGTGCGCCGCGAGGGCTGCAGCGGGTCTAGGGCCTCAAGATGCATCAGCAATTCCGCGCATCCGATCCAGTAGCCACATCAGCCCGGGATCACCGTTTCTTGCCGAATGAAATTGCGCCATCTCCCGCATGGGCGGGATCGCGAATGGTGGTTGAGCCAATGCCAATGGAAGGATCTTGGCCATCTGCCGGGCAAGCCTCTCATGCATCAGCGCGACCAGGTTCGTGCCGGGAAGGAAATGTGGGAGCTGAATGAAGGAAGGGGCGATGATCTCAGGCCGCAAGGCGATGCCGAGCTTGTCGAGCGCGTTTTCGATATAGGTATTGCGCCCGTCGATCCGGACAGCGGCGTGCCTGGCCGCCTTGAAGGTGTCGATGTCGATAACCTGCGCGAATACCGGATTGTCTTTGCAGCTGACGACAACCTGCCGTTCCTCAAACAGCAATTCGCTGGGGTGGTCTGAGGCAACGAATTCACTCGGCGTCAGGACGAGGTCGAAATCGCCCTTCGCCAGCTTGTCAGCTGTACCGTCTTCCGGAAGTGAGATTTCCATGGAGATTCCCGGGGCTTCGCTTTGCAGCAGGCGCTGTACCGGGACGAGCAGGACGGTGGTAATGTAGTCGGATGCGGCAATCCGGAACCGCCGCGTCGACTGCCCCGGATCAAACGCCGTGCCGGTGGAAAGCAGGCTGCGCAATCGCAGCAGTTCCTCGGTCACCTGGGGCGCAAGCGCCAGGGCATTTGCCGTCGGGATCATGTTACGTCCCGATTGGACCAGCAGGTCATCGCCAAAGGCTTCCCGCAGACGCTTGAGTGAGGCGCTCATGGCCGATTGCGTGACGTTCAGCCTTGTGGCGGCTCTGGTGACGCTGCGCTCGGCCAGTAACGCATCGAGCGCGACGAGCAAGTTGAGGTCAAAGTTGTCCAGTCTCATGCAGCAATTATATTTGTGAATAAGGATTTATTCAATCAATTGGACTGATGTCGGGTAGCGTGCCAGTTTCCGTCGCCTGATTGGGAGAGAAACATGCGGTATTTCGCGACGATCCTTGTCGCCGCCTTGTTGGCTTCATCCGCGCCGCTATTGGCTCAGGATGTGCCGGAAGAGGCGCGAGCGGCCAGCAGCCAGTGGATAACGCTGGGTACACACGGCGGTCCCGTGCCGCATTCCCAGCGGGCAGAACCTTCGAACCTGCTGCTGACCGGCGATGAAGCTTACCTTGTCGATGTCGGCGATGGTGCAGCCAACCAGTTGGCCCGTGTGGGGGTTCCGCTCCAGCGCTTGAGCGGGGTCTTCATCAGCCATCTGCATTTCGATCACATGGGCGGGCTCGCCGCCGTGATTGGTCTGCGTTTCCAGACAGAGACGCCTGGCGTCCTGACCATCTACGGCCCTCCCGGCACGCGCAGGCTTGTCGATGGAATCGTGGCATCGATGGCTCCAGCGGCCGAGGCCGGATATGGCGTTCCAGGCGAAGAGGCCAATGATCCGACCACCGGTGTGAGAGTGGTGGAATGGCGCGGCGGAGAAACTGCGCAGGTCGGTTCCATGACCGTGCGCAATGTCGAGAACACCCATTACAGCTTTGCGCCCGGCAGCCCACAATATGGCCGCTATGCCTCGCTATCCTTCCGTTTCGACTTGGCAGACCGGTCGATCCTCTACACCGGCGATACGGCTCCCAGTCAGGCCGTGAACGAGCTTGGTGCCGGCGTCGATCTGCTGGTGGCCGAAATGATCGACCTAGAGGGATTGCTTGGCGCCATGGGTCCAGCGCGTGGAGATCCCGCAGGCGGACCGCCGGCCATTCTGATCGAACATTTGCGCACCCATCACCTGACACCGGAACAGGTCGGGGAAATGGCACGCGCGATGGAGGCAGGCGAGGTTGTGGTTACGCATTTGGTCATTGGCAACGCCGGGCGCGATGCCTGGCGCCGCTACGAGGCAGAAATCGGAACGCAATACAATGGGCCCATAACCGTGGCCCAAGACCTGGACGGGTTCTAAGCCATGGAAAATCTTGAGATTCTGGTCATCGGTGGCGGTATTGGCGGGCTGACCGCGGCCATTGCGCTGTGCCGTGATGGTCACACAGTCACCGTGATCGAGCGCGATCCCGAATGGTCGGTCTACGGTGTCGGCATTATTCAGCAGGGCAATGTCCTGCGCGCCATGAAGCAGCTTGGCCTGCTCGACGCTTACCTTTCCGCTTCAGTGGGGTTCGACGCGGTTGCGGTGCACGCGCCCGATGGGACGATGGTAGCGCGCGTGCCGTCGCCGAGGCTGGTGGAAGATTGCCCCGCTAATGTGGGGATCGGTCGGCGGGCCTTGCAGAAAGTGCTCGCGGATGAGGCCGTGGCCGCTGGCGCGCAGATCCGCCTCGGCTTGACAGCAGACAGACTGGACGACGATGGCGACGGAGTTAACGCCGCTTTTTCCGATAGCACCAACGGGCGATACGACATCGTCATCGGAGCTGATGGAGTGCATTCGCAAACACGCGGCATGCTGTTTCCCGACTTGGCGGAGCCGGAATTCACTGGCCAGGCGGTGTGGCGCTATAACCTGCCTCGCACGGAAGGGCTCGATGCCTTGCACGTCTATAACGGCCCGATTGGTGCCGGACTTGTGCCGATCAGCGGCGCGCTGATGTACATGTATCTGACTACGCCAGAGCCAGGAAACCCGCGGTATGCAACCGAGGGGCTGGCCAGCACCATGCGCGACAAGATCCCCGCGCCGTTGGCGGAGCTTGCCGAGCACATCACCGATGATGAAGGCGTGGTCTATCGCCCGCTCGAAGGGCTGATTGTGCGCGGAGACTGGCACAAGGGGCGCATCGTTCTGCTCGGCGATGCCGTCCACGCCACCACGCCGCATCTTGGACAGGGAGCAGGCCTCGCCATCGAGGATGCGATTGTCCTGGCAGAGGAAATCGCCAGCGGCGCTACGCCGGAAGCTGCGTTCTGCGCCTATCGCGAGCGCCGTTACGAACGCTGCGCCTACATCGTCGACAGTTCGCTCGCCATTTGCATGGGCCAGCTGGGCAAGGGCCCGCCCGTCGATAACGCCAAGGCGACCGCCGAGATGTTCGGCGTGATCGCACAACCGATTTGAGGAGCAATGCAATGAGCCGGGTCACTGATATCCGCTATGTCGCCTATGGGGTCGAGGATTTCGACGCCGAGCGCGCGTTCTATGCCGAGAAGTGGGGCCTTGCCGAGGTCGAGAGCCGTGACGGCTTGGCCTGGTTCCGGGCCGAAGGGGATGACGAGCACCATGTCGTCCGCCTGCACAAGTCTGATGCAAACCATGTCGAAGTTATCGCACTGGCAGCCGACAGTCGCACCAAAGTTGATGACCTGCACGAACGCGTGGTGGCTGCCGGTTGCAGGGTCATCCACCCGCCGCGCGCCCTGAATGCGCCGGGCGGCGGTTACGGATTCCGCTTCTTTTCGCCTGACGGCCTGCCGTTCGAAATCTCGTCGGACGTGGTCACCGGGGAAAAGCGCGTTATCGATCGCTGGGAAGGCATTCCCGTACGGATCAGCCACATCGTGCTGCACTCGCCCGACCACCAGGCGGCGGTGAAGTTCTTTTGTGACGTGCTGGGCTTCCGCGTGTCGGACTGGCTGGGCGATTTCATGTGCTTCCTGCGCTGCAATTCGGCCCACCATCGCCTTGCCATCCTGCCCGGACCGCCCTGCCTCAACCACGTCGCCTACGACATGACCGATGTGGACGGGATGCTCCGCGGTGTCTCGCATCTGCAGCAGAAAGGCATCGACATTCGCTGGGGGCCGGGCCGCCATACGGCGGGCGATAACACCTTCAGCTATTTCGTAACGCCCGGCGGTTTTGCCGTCGAATACACGGCAGAGCTGGAAGAGGTCGAGTTCGAGAGCCACCAGCCGCAGGTGCATGTGCCTGGCCCGCGCATCATGGACCAGTGGGGCATCGGTATCGGGGGACCGCAGACCATGCCGCATGCAGAGCCCGATCCGCGCCTTTTCCAGCCGGCGGAGGTCTGACGCGTGGCGCTGTTCGAATACTTCCCCAACTACATCTGGAACCTGTCGGTCGCCATGGCTCTGGAAAGCGGGGGCCGGATCGGCGAGATCGTCGACATGTGCGAGCCCATCCGCGAGGCGGCTGAAGGCGGGGACGCCGGGACGCCCGATTTCATGCGCCAATGGGTTTCCAAAGCCGAAACGCTGCTCGAACTGGCGGCTGAGGACGAGGAACGCGGTCGCGGCTTCTCCGCCTCTGACAAGCTGGAACGCGCCGCGCTATACCTGTTGGTCGCCGAGCGCATGCAGCAGCAAGGCTCTGCTGGTCGGGAGGAGACCTATGCCAAGGCACTTTCCAGCTTCGCGCGATCGACCGATCTTGGATCAATCAATCGCGAGCGCATGGAGATCCCTTTGGCGCAGGGCACCATGCCGGCGCTCTTCACGCGCGGCGCGGGTACAGGCCCACGACCCGCCGTGGTCTACTGCAATGGCCTCGATAGCACCAAGGAACTGCTCTACTGGTCGCGTCTGCCAGAGGCGCTTGCGAAACGCGGCATCTCCACGCTCTGCGTCGACCAGCCCGGCACGGGCGAGGCAATCCGCCATCAGGGCCTGCCGGTCGATCCGCATTCGGAAAGCTGGGCCAGCAAGGCTGTAGACTGGCTGGAGGCGCGGGAAGACGTAGCAGCCGAAGCCATCGGCATGACGGGCATCTCGCTTGGCGGGCATTTTGCACCGCGAGCCGTGGCATACGAGCCGCGCTTTGCCAGCGGCGCGGTATGGGGGGCCAATCACAACTGGCGCGAAGTCCAGGACAAGCGCATCCAACGCGAAGGCGAGAATCCGGTGCCGCACTATTGGGCGCATGTGTTCTGGACCTTCGGAGCCAGCGATATGGAGGATTTTCTCGCCAAGTCCGAGGAGATGAATCTCAACGGTCACATGGGCCGGATCACGGTGCCGTTCCTCGTCACGCACGGGGCGCAGGACCGGCAGATTTCGGTCGATTACGCGCACCAGGCCTATGACCAGCTCATCAATTCTCCGCGTCGTGAGCTGAAGATCTTCACGCCGCGCGAAGGCGGCGTCGAACATGTCGGAGCAGACAACATGTCCTTCGGGCGCGACTATATCGCCGACTGGTTTGCCGACACGCTGGGAGGGGTCATGCGATGATGAAGCTGTGGTTCGCGCCCAATACCTGTGCGCGGGTGACCATGACCGCGCTCGAAGAAATTGGCGAACCGTTCGCCACCGGGCTGATTGCCTTCATGGCAGGCGACCACCGCCAGCCGTCCTATCTGGCAATCAATCCTTCGGGCAAGGTGCCCGCTCTGGAAACGCCGCACGGGGTGCTGGTGCAGAACGGTGCCATGCTCACCTATCTGGCGGAAGCCTACCCGCAAGCACAGCTGCTGCCGGAGAGCGACGATCCGTTCGAACAGGCACAGGTGTGCGCCGAGGTCTTTCGCTGTTCGAGCGACCTGCATCCGTTGGTAACCCGCTTCGTGATGCCTGTGACCGTTTCCACCGATCCGCAACATGTTCCGCAAATCCGCGAAAAGGCACGCGAACTGGTGACCCAGCAGCTGGCTCCCGTCGAAGTACGGTTGGGCGCGAACGAATGGTATTTCGGTGCCAGCTGGTCGGTCCTTGATGCGTATATCGCGTGGATCTGGTTCCGCCTGACGGGCAACGGTTTCGATCCTACGGCATTCCCCGCGATCGACGCACATTTTGCCCGCGCAATGGCCCGGCCCAGTGCGCGGGCCGCACTCGCGCGCGAAGCCGAGGCGGAAAAGGAACTCGGAGCGCGTGGACTGATGTTTCGACCGCAATTCGACACAGGAGCCAAGCCATGAGCGAACAACCCGTCCGCCGCATTGTTACAGGCCACGACGCAGAAGGTCGCGCGATCTTCCTTGAGGATGGCCCCGTTCCCCGCGTGCAGCGCATTGGCGGCGAGCATGGCCCGTTGTTTTTCGAGGTCTGGAACACACGCGCGACGCCCGCCCCAATCGACCGCCGTTCGGGTGAACCTTTCGAGGAGGGTATCCAGCTGGCACCGCCCGCCAACGGCACGCGTATCCGCGTGCTCGATATTCCCCCTGACGGCGACCGGCTTGACCAGATCACACCAGAGGAAGCGCAAGCCCATTTCGCCGAAGTGGGCGCTGGCGATGCTTCCTCGCACAGCGGGGCGGATACGCGTCATGCGCACATGCACCGCACCGAGACCGTAGACTACGGAATCGTACTGGAAGGCGAACTCGTTCTCATTCTCGACGAGGAGGAGACTATTTGTCGGCCCGGCGACATCATCATCCAGCGCGGCACCAACCATGGCTGGGCCAATCGTTCCGACAGGAACTGCCGGATCGCCTTCATCCTGATCGACGGCAAGTTCGAGGAGGGGCTGTGATGCGCCTGGCAACGCGGGACAACGGCACGGCTGACGGGGAACTGGTCGTGGTGTCGAACGATGGCAGCCGCTGTGCCCCGGCGGGTGCAGACTGGCCCAACCTGCTGACCGCGATGGGTGACTGGCAGGCTGGCTCAGCCGCCCTTGCAGAAATCGATCCGGAAGCGGGCGAGCCGCTTGACCCGGCCACCTTGCGCGCGCCCCTGCCACGCAGCTGGCAGTGGCTCGACGGATCGGTTTTCGATGCCCACGCCCGGCTGATGAAGATCGCCTTCGCTACCGAGGAGATCGAGAACACCCGCCCGCTGATGTACCAGGGCATGTCCGACCGTTTTCTGGGTCCGTTCGAGGATGTGCCTTTCCCGGATGAGGAAGGTGGGATCGACTTCGAAGGCGAATTCGGCGTCATCGTGGACCGTGTGCCGATGGGCACCAGCCCAGCCGATGCAATGAACCACATCAAGCTGGTGGTACAGGTCAATGATTGGTCGCTTCGCGCCTATGCCGTGGCGGAAATGAAGACCGGCTTCGGCTTCATCCTAGCCAAGCCGGCCTGTTCCATGGCTCCCTATGCCGTCACACCGGACGAGTTGGGCGACGGCTGGATCGACGGGCGCGTGTGCCTCGACCTCGCTATAGACTGGAACGGCGAGCGCTTCGGCAACGCCAACGGGCGTGAAATGGGCGTTGGCTTCCATGATCTGGTCGCGCATGCGGCAACGACGCGAGACCTTGTCGCCGGTACCATTATCGGCTCGGGGACGGTTGCCAATGCTGCCTATGCTGACGTCGGTTCCAGCTGCATTTCCGAACGCCGCGCCATCGAGATCATCGCCGATGCAAAACCCACGACCGGCTTCATGCGGTTTGGTGACCGAGTGCGGATGGAAGCAGTCGATGCGATGGGGCGGCACCCGTTTGGCGCCATTGATCAGCGGGTCACCCGATAAGAGCAAAACCCGGCATTCAATGCCCGAAGTCAGAGCTGAGCAACGCAGATGTTTGCACTCGACGCGGAGTTTCATTGCACTTGCTCTTGATCGGCTAGGCGAACGCCCACCGCTCGACATTCTACGATTCAGTGGAGCGGGCGCACGTGCCAATGTCGGCGGCCTATGCAGCGATGTTGGGCTTTGGCAAATTTCAGCCCAACAGATCGATGAGATGACATGAGAAGCCGTGAGACACTGAATCGCGCGCTTCCTAAGAAAAACACATTCCTCTCAGCGGCATATGAGAAGCCTTGAGACGTCATGAGACAGTTGGAACGGGCTAAGTGGTCGGGGAGACAGGATTCGAACCTGCGACCCTCTGTTCCCAAAACAGATGCGCTACCAGGCTGCGCTACTCCCCGGACCGGCAACGCCCTTAGGTTTTGCGCCAAAGCGGTGCAAGCGCCAATCTTTCCGAAGCCGGCAAAATACGAGATGAAACGGCCTCTTGCCCGCCGGTTCCCGCGTGTTTTCCCCTAGGCTTGAACCTCCGCATCGGTGGCAGAGCCGCGCGCAAGGCATGGCAAACGCGGCCTAGGCAGGCCTCATGCTTGCGATCACCACCGCAATCGCCCTGAGCCTTTCCTGCAGCGTCACCGATGGGGATACCATTCGCTGCGGCGACGAACGCATCCGCATCACCGGCATAGACGCGCCCGAAACGCGCCGCTGCCGACAGGGGCGGCAATGCGTGACGGGCGACGGAGCCGCATCCACCCGGACGATGGAAGCTGCCGTTGCGGGCAAGCGCCTCACCATCGTAAGGCTGGGGCGCGACCGCTATGGCCGCACGCTGGGCGTCGTCTATGCCGATGGCGAAAACGTCGCCTGCGCGCAGCTGGCCGCCGGGCAGGCCTACTACATCGAGCGCTGGGATGACGACGGCCATGTCGCCGCCGATTGCCCCGTTCTGGCTGCTGAGCGAACAGTCTGACACGAAAGCGCGCAAGGTGGTGGGCCCGGCAGGATTCGAACCCGCGACCTAGCCGTTATGAGCGGCCAGCTCTAACCGCTGAGCTACAGGCCCACAGTGCCTTGCGTACAGTTGCGCCCCTAGCTTCAGCTCCTCGCTCGGGCAAGCGGAGAGGCGATCACTCGCCGTTCTGGATGCTTGCCGCCTCGTTGGCGAGAATGCCGGTAACCTGCGTCCACACCGCCACGTTCTGGCGTAACTGAACAGGATCGACCTTGTCCAGCGTATCGTCGGGCGTGTGGTGCAGTTCGAAATAGCGGGTGCCGTCCTGCTGCAGGTCAATGATCGCTCCGCCCTGATCACGCGAGATGTTGATATCCGCGCCGCCAGTGGCGGTAATCATGGAATTGGCGACACCGAACCGTGCCACCGCCTGCGCGATGCGCGCGTGCAGATCGGGATTGCTTTCGCGGAAATTGCTTTCGAAACGCCACACGCGGTCGGCGCCGAAATCGCTTTCCAGCCCCACGCCGATGGGCTCGTCGATATGCGCCGCGCTATAGGCTTCGCTGCCCCACAGTCCGGTTTCCTCTGCCCCTGCCATCAGCACACGGATCGTGCGCAGCGGTTGGCCTGTTTCGGCCACGTTCAGCGCGGCGGCGGACACGATACCGCAGCCAGCCGCATCGTCGATGGCACCGGTGCCAAGGTCCCAGCTGTCGAGGTGGCAGGCCACCAGTACCGGCGGCAGCGTGGGGTCGCGCCCCACGATCTCGGCCACCACGTTGCCGCTGGTCGTCTCGCCCAGCCACTGCGGGGTGAGCACCAGTGTCATCCAGATCGGCTGCCCGTCAGCACGGACGAACATGCGTTCTAGGTTGTCGGCATCGGGATTGGACAGCGCGCCCGCCGGGGTCGGCTCCACCCCATCGGGGAAGCTGGTGCCGCCGGTGTGCGGGGTGCGGTGGTTTTCCGTGCCGATGGAGCGGATCACCGTGGCAATCGCGCCCTTGCTGGCGGCAAGGGCCGGTCCGGTCCAGCGAGCGGGCCCCGCAAAGCTGTAGTGGGAGCCATCCTGCGACGGGCGCATGTCGTGGCTGATGAAGGCGATCTTGCCGTCAAGGCTGCCGGGTTCTGCCGCTTCAAGGTCGGCATAGCTGGGGAAATAGACCACCTCAGCCTCGATCCCGTCCGGCCCGGTGGAAGCGGTGTTGCCCAGCGCGGTGATATGCATGGGCTGCTGGAACGGCGAGCTGATCCATGCGGTTTCCTCGCCACGCACCCAGGTCTGCATCTGGAACGGCTCGTCCGCCACGTTGGCAAAGCCGCGTTCCTCCAGCCAGGCCATGGCCCACACGCGCCCGCGCGCCTCTGCCTCGGTGCCCGGCTGGCGGGGTCCGACTTCGGTGGTGATCCCTTCGAGGAAATCCCACGCGGCCGTGTCATGGTCCAGCGCATGGTCTGCCTGCGCGGCCAGCGCGTCTGCGTGATCATCTGCCAGTGCAGCTGTTGGAAGGACAAGCGAAACGGCAGCCACGGCCGCGAGAAGATGTTTGTGCATGGCGCGACGAGCTAACGCGCAGCGCGCCGCTTGCCAAGCACTACCAGAAGCGGCTGCCGGGAATGCCCTTGAACGGGCCAGCCACCTTGCTGGTGATCCACCCGCCGTAGAACTCTCCCGGCTGGGGTCTTGCCTCTTCCCCATCGACCAGACAGCGGTCGAACGGCGCCGCGTAGAAGGCGATGTAGTTGGCCAGCGCGGCAAAAGCGGGCGTCGGGTTCGGGTAGGACCAGCCGACCTGTTCCAACACGTCGTTGTCCACCACCACGTCCCAGTATTTCGCCGCGCCTTTCCATTCGCAGAACGACGATCCGCCTGCCCGTCGCAGCACGCCGGCGGCAATGTCGGTGGGCGGGATGTAGTAGTTGGGCGGATGGCTGGTCTCCAGTACCCGAATGGCGCTGCGCGTATCGGCAATGGTGCGCCCGCCATGCTCGATCACGATGTGCGCAGTCGTGGGCTCGGCCACGGCAGGGCGTGGATAGTCCCACACACTTTCCTGGCCTGGCTTCACCGGATCGGGCTGCGGACGGATCATGCCGCCTCTCTTCGCGCGATCCAGCGCTGCAGGCGCGGGCGCACCACCAGGAAACGGCGATAGAGCCGCTCCAGCAGCCACAGCACCGGCGGCACGCGGGCAAGTTCGCCCAGCGGTCGCAGCAGCGGGATTGCCCGCCACATGGCGGCAAAGGCCGCCGCGCCGGAAAGCACCCGCCCCTGTTCCTCGGCATGGAAGCGGGCGAGCAGCTGCTCCTGCGAGAGGGTGCAACTTTCCGGTTGCCCCTGACTGACGTCGACAAAGTGGATTGCCCCGCGCCGGTCCAGCTTGCGCAGCCCGGCAATCTCGCGGCGGCACAGCGGACAGGCGCCATCATACCAGACGGTGAGCCTAGCCATGGTCGATCACCTGCTGCGCCAGCTCCCAGCCGGAGAGGAAGGCCCCTTCCACGCGCGGGCCGCGCAACCAGTCGCCGCAGGCACCGATGCGGCTGTCGGGATTCCATATGGCGCCCTGCCCCGCCTTACCGCTGAGGGCATAACGCCAGCGGTGAGCATCGGCGTGGCGCAGTGCAGGCAACGCCCCGCCTGCCCGTTCGCGCAGCGCCTCCAGCAAGCGCTCGACAACTACCTGCTTGTCGTCCTCCAGATGCTCTCGCGACCATTCGGGCGAGGCCTGCACCACCCAGCATTCCGCCGCGCCGCGCCCCGGTTTCGCGGCATTGCGCGCGGCCCAGCCGATGGCCCCTGCATGGCGCAGCGTATCGGGCAGGTCTGGGCGGCTGTCGAAGGCGGCCATCAGCGTCCAGCACGGATCGGATACGGTCCGCTGGGCCTGCGCAGCGATTGCAGGCGCATATTCGCCCAGCAGCGGGGAGACCTGCTCCGCCGGGACGGCGCACAGCACTGCATCGAATATCTCGCGCGGTGCCTCGGGGCCCACCAGCTTCAATCCCGTGCCCACGGCTCGCACGGTTTCTATCCGCACGCCGAATTGCACGTCGGCAGCCGCCGCCATCGCCTTTACCGGCGCATTCATCGTCGGCGTGCCGACCCATGCCCCGGCCTTTGCCTGCGGCCACGGCGCCACCACGCCATCGGCTTCCCATGCCTCCAACTGGCGCAGGAAGCGTTCGTCGTGTGCGGTGAAGAACTGCGCACCATGGTCGAATTGCAGGGTTTCGCCATCGAGTTCGACGCGCCGCGCCGACATGCGCCCGCCGGGACCGCGCCCCTTGTCGAACAGGCGCACCGAATGGCCTACGCTCGCAAGGCGATGGGCGCAGCTCAGACCGGCCATACCGGCCCCGATGATGGCGACTTCCATAGGTTCCATTTGGCTTTTTGGGGCGCCCAAACCAATACCGGCCTTGTAAGGTGTCGCCGCGCTTGCCCTTGCGCGTGCAGGTCCCTATCTGCGCTGCCAAATCAAATCCCGCAATCCAGCCTTCCCGAAGGACCGAAAATGGCCGCGCAATACGCATATGTCATGAAGAACATGACGAAGACTTTCCCCGGTGCCCAGAAGCCGGTGCTGTCGAATATCAACCTGCAGTTCTATCGCGGGGCGAAGATCGGCATCGTCGGCCCCAACGGCGCGGGCAAGTCCACCCTGATGAAGATCATGGCCGGCATCGATACCGACATCAGCGGCGAGGCCTGGCCGGGCGAGAACATCACCGTCGGCTACCTGGCGCAGGAGCCGGAGCTGGACCCGACCAAGACGGTGCTGGAGAACGTCAAGGACGGCGCGCGCCACATTGCCGACATGGTCGAACGCTTCAACGCCATCAGTGCCGAGATGTGTGAGCCTGACGCCGACTTCGACGCGCTCGGCGCAGAGATGGGCGAGCTGCAGGACAAGATCGACGCGGTTGACGGCTGGACGCTCGACAACCAGCTGGAAATCGCCATGGAGGCGCTGCGCTGCCCGCCGTCGGATGCCAGCGTCGAAAACCTCTCGGGCGGTGAGAAGCGCCGCGTCGCGCTCACCCGTCTGCTGATCCAGAAGCCTGATATCCTGCTGCTGGACGAGCCGACCAACCACCTCGACGCTGAATCCGTGCAGTGGCTGGAAAACCACCTCAAGGAATATGCCGGCGCCGTGCTGATGATCACCCACGACCGCTACTTCCTCGATAACGTGGTCGGCTGGATCCTCGAACTCGATCGCGGGTCCTACTATCCCTACGAAGGCAACTACTCGACCTACCTGGAAAAGAAGGCCAAGCGCCTGGAGCAGGAAAGCCGCGAGGAATCGGGCAAACAGAAGGCGCTGCAGCGCGAACTGGAATGGATCCGGCAGACCCCCGCCGCACGCCAGACCAAGAGCAAGGCGCGTATCCGCAAGTTCGAGGAACTGCAGGATTCGCAGAACGACCGTCGACCCGGCAAGGCGCAGATCGTCATTCAGGTGCCCGAACGCCTTGGCGGCAAGGTGATCGAGGCCAAGAACATCTCCAAGGCCTATGGCGACAAGCTGCTGTTCGAAGACCTTTCCTTCACCCTGCCCCCCGGCGGAATCGTGGGCGTGATCGGGCCGAACGGCGCGGGCAAGTCCACCCTGTTCAAGATCATCACCGGGCAGGAACAACCCGACAGCGGCACCATCGAAATCGGTGACACCGTGCGCCTTGGCTATGTCGACCAGAGCCGCGACCACCTGGATCCCAAGCACAACGTGTGGGAAGAGATTTCGGACGGGCTCGACTACATGAAGGTAAACGGCCACGATGTGTCCACCCGTGCCTATGTCGGCGCCTTCAACTTCAAGGGCGCGGACCAGCAGAAGAACGTCGGCAAGCTGTCGGGCGGTGAACGCAACCGCGTGCACATGGCCAAGATGCTGAAGGAAGGCGGCAACGTGCTGCTGCTGGACGAACCGACCAACGACCTCGACGTGGAAACGCTGGGTGCCCTCGAAGAAGCCATCGAGAACTTCGCCGGTTGCGCCGTGGTGATCAGCCACGACCGCTTCTTCCTCGACCGCCTGGCCACCCACATCCTCGCCTTCGAGGGTGACAGCCACGTGGAATGGTTCGAAGGCAACTTCGAAGCCTACGAGGAAGACAAGCGCCGTCGCCTGGGCGATGCGGCGGATCGGCCCACGCGGGTGCAGTACAAGAAGCTGACCAGGTGATCGGGGACAGGCGGTTCCTTTACGGACCGCCTGCAACCGCCCCAATGCCAGCCGGAATGAGCTATCGCGCTCTGGCGTGCAGGTGCTGGCTAATGCGCATCACCCCTCAGCAACGACCAGTCGTAGCCTGCTGAAGGGTGTGACTGTATCGAATGAACTGCGCTGTTCAGCAGGCTGGCGGCGCGATTGCAGTGGAGTTTCGCATTCGCTTCACTGGAAGAAGCTAGCGCAAGAAGCACTTCGTCGCGAGCTTCCTTCATCGACAGTGGAACCTCATCTGCATCCATCTTCGTTCTCCCCTGCATGGTCCTGTCATGGACTTCGGCGTCATCATCGACTGCCCGCAGTGCAGTGCGAAGTGACGCCGAAGAACTCTTCTCTGCTAGAAATCAGGAACGCGCGGCCGGCACCATCGTGACGGCAAGCACCTGCGGGTCGAGCGCGCCGGAAGCGATCAAGGCGGCGTTCTCGTTCGCCACGCGTTCAGCCAGCCGCCGTGCATCCCGATTGCTGGTGGCAAATACGATGCTGAGCAACACATCCTGTCCACCCTCGTCCGACCATTCCGTCGAACCCAGATTGTCGAGGCTGCGAACGGCCCTGAGCGCAGCACCATCCATGCTGTGGCTTCCGGAGTTCTCGAAGAGGCTTACCTGCTCGGCCCTTCCGTCGCCGTTGGCCAAGAATCGCACTTTCACTACACCCGATTGCCGGTAACCCAAGGGGTAGGGAATGCGATAGAGTTGTCGGTCGAGCTCGCGTCCCAGGTTGGTGACAAAGCGCCCCTGATCCGGCTGGACGACAATGGTCCCGTGCGGCTCGAGGTTCTGGGCGGAAAGCGGAGTGCCTAGCACGGCACATGCGATTGCAGCGGAAACAAGCTTTTTCATCAGATCATCCTTTCCTCAAAAAGATGATCGGCCACAGTGTAAAGCGCGCCCTGCATGACCCTCTAGGGGGCGTGTTTGACCTAAGGTCGATCACATCGGCTAGCGCCTGCGGCTCGCTACCGACGCGGGACCCTTCCGCTTCAATTGTGGCGCATGTGGGGCAGAAGCGCGCTGACGACAGAAAGCGGCGTAAGATTGTTCTTTTGGACATGCTGGCCGAAACGAACAGGCGGGCCTCCGCCATCTTCGGCCAGTTCGGCGTTTGAAATGCACGATGGGATTCGCGTGGCGGCCCGACTCGGACGAGGCGCTGCCAGCTTTTCTGAACCGAACTCGCGGCGGCAACTGCGCCGCGACGCGCTGCCCCCGATCAAGTACGGGGCGACGGAGTGGAGAATGGCCATGTCCTACACTCTCGCCAAACGCGCACAGGCGCACCCATGCCCACCGCCATCTCCCTGCCGCAAACCCGCAGAGAACTGCCATTTGCGCCCCGGCACTTTTTCACCCCAGGACAGTGTTCCAGGTGTTCCACATTAGCGCGTCTGTCACGCGCCGACTCAGGGGGTCACCCAGCGTCCCTCGCCGCTCGCCAGGTCGATCTGTGCGCGGCGGTGGCCGTTGTGGGCCAGGGAGAACCAGTCGGCGCTCTCCAGCTCCACCAGCAGGATCGCGAAGTTCTCCCGCGCGGGCACCAGCGCCACCTCGTCCGGTTCGATCCCCTCGGCCCAATCCGGCAGGCCCGACGTCGGTGTGTCGGAAACCGCGCCCGGTCCCGCCCCCAGGTAGCAGCGGCGCGCGAAATTTGTGCTTTCGGCCCAGGCCTCGTCCACCAGCGGCGTATCACGCTCTATCCAGCCGCGCCCCTTGCAGCGGATCTGCAGCTTCGCCTCGCGGTCGTAGAACAGCAACCCCACAGGTGCGCCGTCTGCGATCACCCCCACCTTGGGCGAGCGCGCATCGGTGTGGAAGCGCAGCCGCCAGCCCACCCGGTCAAACGCGCGCAGCACCATTACCCGGGCATCGGCATCGGGCGTCGCCACCACCGGCGTATGCATCGCCGAACGGCGGTTCCTTGCCCCGTCGAGCAGCCGGTTTGCCACGTCGTCACGGATTTCTGCGAATGTTTCCAGCATGTTGCCCTAAGTTCTCGCCGTTCATCTTTGTGATTGTCAACATGAACGTTAAGCAAACAGAGTGGTTCAGTTAACGCTCATCGCGAATCATTACAACTTGCCACATCGAATGAATTTCAATGACTTTTCTCGCCGCAGCACTCGAGCGGCATTGGTCAACATGAAGGGAAATGTTGCAATGCAAATCGCAGACCTGCTCAAGACCGTGGGCCTCGCCGCTCTTGCCGTGGCCATGACGGTGCCCTTGCTGCCCGAGGCGGCACAGGCCTCTACCGATACCTCCGCCGAAACGCAGCAGCGCGGCGACCGCCAGGCTCGCGAAGGCCGTCGCGGCAATCGCGGCGAAGCGCGGCAGGAGCGCCGCAGCAATCGTGGCGAGGCGCGGCAGGAGCGCCGGCAGAACCGCGAAACCCGCACCGACCGGGGCAGCCAGGCGCAGTATCGCCAGCCCCAGGAACAGCGCGGTGAGGCACGCACCGCACGGCGGGACACCAATGCGCAGTACCGCAATTCCGACATGGCCCGCGTTCGCGCCAACCGCGAAGCCACCGCACGCCAGGTGGACCGCCGCAGCGAACGTCGGGCCGACCGGGTCGAGAACCGCGGCAACTATGCGGCCAACCAGGCGCGGCGCAATGGCGACTATCGCGATGCGCGGCAGATTGATCGCCGCTCGGACCGCCGGGCGGACAATATCGAACGGCGCGGCGATCGCCGAGCGGACAGTATCCGCCGCGGCAATGGCGATCGCTACGCCAGCTCGCGCAACACCAGCTATCGCGACCGGGATCGCAACCGCAGCTATCGCGACAGCGACCGGAACCGCACCTATCGCGACCGCGACCAGCGCACCTATCGCAACCGCGACCAGCGCACCTATCGCAACCGCGACCAGCGCACCTATCGCGACCGCAATGGTTCGTACCGCGACGGCTATCGCGATGCCCGGCGTGACTATCGCCGCTGGGATCGCCACAACTGGCGCCGCGACAACCGCTACAACTGGAACCGCTATCGCGCCAACAACCGTCGGCTGTTCCGCCTGGGGCGTTACTACAGCCCCTATCGCAACTACAGCTATCGCCGCCTGAGCATCGGCTTCTATCTCGACAGTCTTTTCTTCGGCAGCCGTTACTGGATCAGCGATCCGTGGCAGTATCGCCTGCCCGAGGTCTATGGCCCCTATCGTTGGGTGCGCTACTACGACGATGTCCTGCTCGTGGACATCTACACCGGCGAAGTGGTGGACGTGATCTACGACTTCTTCTGGTAAGGAAGGACACTGTCATTGCCGGAGCGAGTGGCCGGCAATGGCCCCCCGCCCTTCACCGGGCGGGGGGTTTTTCCGTCTCAGGCGCGCGGCTGGCGGAACGGCAGCATCCGCCACAGATTACCATCCTTGTCGAAGAACATGTGCTTCAGCACGCCAAGGATGTGCAGCCCTATCAGCGCCAGCATGGCGGTGCCGCCGGAGGCGTGGATCTCGAAGACCTGCTCGGCTAGATCCGGGTTCTCAGCCAGTGGCAAGGCAGGCCATTGGAAGATACCCCAGATGTCGATGCTGCGACCATAGGCTGACATCGCGAACCAGCCGCCCAGCGGCAGGCCGATCAGCAGCAGGTAGAACAGCCCGTGCGTTACGCGGGCCAGCGCTTTCTCCCACCCGGCCAGGCGGTCCGACAGCGGCGGCGGACGGTGGATGATGCGCCACACCAGCCGCAGCACGGTGAGAACCAGGATCGTCATTCCCAGCGCGAAGTGGTTACCCATGATCGCGCCTGCATCTTCCTGCGTCGCGGCATGTTCCGCCGCCTCGGCAATCCGCCAATTGACGATCACCGCGATGGCGATCAGCCAATGCAACAACATGGCGACGCCCGAATACCGTCGAGACTGCGTCATGCTATCCTCCTCAAACTCCTGTCCGATGAAACTGCCCTTGCTTACTGGCCAAAGCAATGGAAAAGCAGGGGACATCATGGCGAGCGAGACGAAGAGCAAATTTCCGCCCAATGCCGATCAGGCGCGCCTGCGCACACTGGGGCAACAGGTGCGAGAGCGGCTGGCCGACAATCCGGCCGTCTACCCGGTCCCCGCAGAGGACGCGGAGCTGTTCGCGGTGGGTGACTTCATGACACCTGCCGAATGCACGAAGATGATGGAACTGATCGATGCCGTGGCCAAGCCCAGCAAGGTGTTCGATGTCAGCTACGAGTCCGGCTATCGCACCAGCTATTCCGGCGATGTCGATCCGTGCGATCCCTTCGTGAAAAAGATCGGCCGCCGTATCGACGACCTGCTGGGAATCGAGCCGAGCTGGGGCGAGACGATCCAGGGCCAGCGCTACATGCCGGGGCAGGAATTCCAGCCGCATCACGACTGGTTCCATCCGAACACCAGCTATTGGGATTTCGAGATGAGCCGCGGCGGCCAGCGCAGTTTCACCACCATGGTGTTCCTCAACGACGTGGAAGCTGGCGGCACCACCGATTTCACCGAGCTCGGCCTGTCAATCGAGCCCAAGCCGGGCGTCCTGATGATCTGGAACAACGCCAGGCCCGACGGGCAGACCAATCCCAGAACCATGCACGCCGGTCGCCCGGTTCAGGCCGGCGCGAAATACATCATCACCAAGTGGTATCGCACGCGGGAATGGCGCTAGGCCGCTTGCCGGGTCAGCTGGCCAGCGCCTCGGCAATCAGTTTGCGGGTGTTCTCCACGCCGTAGAGCGCGATGAAGCTGCCCATGCGCGGCCCTTGCGAGGAGCCCAGCAGCGTCTCGTACTGCGCCTTGAACCAGTCTCGCAGACTGTCGAAGCCGAAGGCTTCGTCCTTGCCGATCTCGTAGATGATCGTCTGCAGATCCTCCGCCGCCATATCGACCGGCACCTGCGCCAGCCGGGCATCGAGTGCCTTCAGCGCCGCCGCCTCGTTCGGCTCCGGCGCGCGCTTCACCAGAGTGGGGGCCACGAAATCTCGGTTGTAGGCCAGCGCCTTCTCCACCAGCCGGAACAAGTCCGGGTGATCGTCCGGGTCCATGTCGTGCATGTAGTTGCCGAGGTAGGACCATACCTGCTCGTGCGTCGCCGTCGCGCCCAGCACTGCGACGAGGTTAAGCAGCAGGCCATAGGTGACAGGCAAGCTGTCGCCAGAGCCAATGGGCGGCTGCGAACCGCTGGAATCCTTGACCCGCAGCAAATTCCACACCGGATTGCCCAGCTGCTTGTCGATATCCTGTTCGGTAATCCGTTCGCGGAACTGCCAGTAATCGTCCACCGCGCGCGGAATCACGCCGACGTGCAACTGCTTCGCGCTCTTGGGATTGGGGAAAATGTAGAAGCCAAGGCTCTCTTCGGAACCATAGGTCAGCCATTCCTCGATCGAGAGGCCGTTGCCCTTGGACTTGGAGATCTTCTCGCCCTTCTCGTCGAGAAACATCTCGTAGATCAGCCCTTCCGGCTTGCGCCCGCCCAGCGCCTGGATGATCCGGCCCGACTGCACGCCACTGTCGGTCAGGTCCTTACCGTACATCTCGTAGTCGACGCCAAGCGCATACCAGCGCATGGCCCAATCGACCTTCCATTGCAGCTTGGACATGCCGCCCAGCGCAGACTGTTCCACCACCTCGCCGTCCTCGTCGGTGAAGCGGATCATGCCCGCTTCGGCATCCACCACTTCCACTGGCACCTGCAGCACGTGGCCCGTGGTCGGGCTGATCGGCAAGACGGGCGAATAGGTCTGCCGCCGCTCCTCGCGCAGCGTTGGCAGCATGATGTCGAGGATATCCTGGTTGTGCCGCAGAACCTGCTTCAGTGCCTCGTCGAATGCACCTGAATTGTAACGGTCGCTGGCGGCGATGAATTCGTATTCGAAACCGAAACGATCGAGGAATTCGCGCAGCATGGCATTGTTGTGTGCGGCAAAGCTCTCGTACTTCTCGAACGGGTCGGGAATGCGGCTTAGCGGCTTGTGCAGGTTCTCTGCCAGCAGCGCCTTGTTGGGCACGTTGTCGGGCACCTTACGCAGGCCGTCCATGTCGTCGGAGAAAGCCACCAGCCGCGTGGGTGCAGGGGCCCCGTCATCGCTGGCGGCCACGATCTCGTAGGCCTTGCGGACCAGCGTGGTGCGCAGCACTTCCTGGAAGGTGCCGATATGCGGCAGGCCGGAAGGGCCATAGCCGGTCTCGAACAGCACGGGCGCACCGCCAGGCTTGCCGTCCCTGTAGCGTTTGGCCAGCCGCTGCGCCTCCTGGAAGGGCCAGGACTTGGACACACGGGCGGCTTCGATGAGATCGGTGCTGAACATGGCTGCGCGCTTTTGCGCATGACCGAGGGTTTCGCAAGCGCGAAACGCCGTGAAACCCAATCGCAGCCACCGATGACATTGCGGACTAAGTCAACGAAAGCGATTGGCACCGGCACGGCGCTGTGGCATCTTCTCCTGCAATAAGAGAGGGGAGAGAGGCACATGGCGTCACGTCAGGCCTATCCGGACATACCACTGTTCCGGTATGATTATACCGACCTACAGATTGAGGACGTGCGCCGCCGCCTGACCGCGCCCGCCCTGGCCGGGCCCCAGGGCCTAGAGCCGTTCGATGACCTGGCCGGACTGTTTGCACGCTTTCGCTGCGCGGATGGCCCTGCGTTGGATTTCCATTTCAGCCCGGAATGGCGCGTGGAAGTCGGCGGCGCGGAAACCGCCTATGGCGCGCTGACGCTGGATCACGTCACGCTCATCACCCTGATGCTACCGCGCGAGGCACGCGGATATGCACTGGCATGGGATAGGCAAGACAACCGCGCGACGCTGTTCGAACTGTGGTTCGGCAATGGCCCTGCTCCTGTGGCGCGCGAGGTCAATCGCGAGGTCTGGCACGGCCATATCGATACCGGCAACGGTCCCCCCGAAGCCGAGCTGCATGCCCCCACCGCGCGCTGCGAGGGCCGCGCCTGCATGTGGGCGGAGGATACCGGCAATCGCACCATCGACTACTACCCCAGCTCCGCCTTCTCGCACTGGGTGGAACTGGATCGCATGGCCGAAGGGCGCGGCTATTCCGCCCCGTCGGACTACATCAAGCTGACCGAGGACCTTTATCTCTACACCCGCACCGAGGCGGAGTTTTCCGGCCTCTGGCATATGTACGTGATGGATGCGAACCGGCTGGAAAGCGTGGGGCTGCGGCTGGGCTTCAACGGGCTGGACGAGCTGGAATACTACATGTTCCGCGGGCACGGCGAATGGCTGGGCCAGCTGGCCCGCTTCCAGACCTTCGGCGATGTGTCGGGCGATCCGCTGGCCTTCGAGGACGGCGCGAAGGGCGAGCGCCGCATCTATCGCCCCTTGCGCGACTGGCACACCATGACCGAGGCTGAAGTCGATGCCGCCATGGCAGAGCACGGCGCCAAGGTGTTCGAACGGGCCAGTCCGATGGCGGGACACGGGCTCGACCCCAGCGACGGCCTCTCCAGCAAGAGCTTCGCGATCCATTACGATGGCGGTCCCTCTATGGAATACCGCTTCACCTCCGCCGACGAGCTGCAATGGCGTGAAAACGGCGGTGGCTGGACAACAGCGCGCTACAACGCGTGGCAGAACATGCCCGGCGTGTTCATCTTCGGACATTGTCTTCAGGGGAAGCCCGATCACGACGGGCACATCGTCGTCGCCGACCTCGAAACCGGCAAGGCAACGGCCTTTCGCGGCTATCTCAACACGCCCTATTTCGCCAACGAAGCCGGCGCGGAAACATGGTTCGGCAAGCTGGAAGGCGAAGGCATCCCCGATCCTGGCGAAGAGCGGCACGAACGCACGCTGGACCTGCTGGGCCGCGCTTTCACGTGGTCCTACTCGCCTGGCCTCACTTCCATGCACCTCTATTCCAGCCCTAACACGGTAAGCTGGATCATCTTTACGCCCAGCCAGCATGGCGGGGCTGAGTGGAGCGGCAGCGGCGACTATGTGAAAATTCGTGACGAGCTGTATTTCGTGCGCTGGCAGGAGGAGGCGTGCAACGGTACGCTGGGCACCATTCTCATCAACATGCGCACGATGCACGACAGCGGCATCGGCTATCACATGGGACCGGAAGGCCTCTCCATGAGCCCGGTGGGCGCCTATGCCCGCCACGCCGGTCGCATCGAAGGCGTGCTGCCCTATCTATCCGACAAGCCGGGAGGACATTCGGTATGACAACCCGCAGGGAAGCCCTGAAGCTGGGGGCCCTCGCCGCCGCACCCGTTGCCGCCCTCGCCCCTGCTGCTGCACTGGCAGGCGACGACAGCGCCGCACGCCTTGCCAGGATGGAGGACGAGCGTGCCATTACGGGCCTCGTCAAGACGTTCGTCCGCCGCTTCAACGGCAGCGGGGACTGCGGCGAATTCGTCGCCGGTGCGGGCGCGGTCCGGATCGATCCGCAGGTCTGCGCCATTCGTGAGGATACCAGCCGCGATCCGCAGCTCGCCTTTGCCGATGATGGTCGCAGCGCCCACTGGCAATCACGCGCCGAAGTCGAGCTTCTCACTGATTTCGACGGCGACTCCACGATGGAAAAGATGGCCCGCTTCCAGGGCCAGGGCAGCGCTTCGTCGCGCGCCAGCCGCCGCCTCGAAGCCCAGATTACCCGCACCATTGACGGCTGGACCATCAGCCACATCACCCTCGCCTGATTGGAACCCTGAATGCGCACCTTCGCTGCCACCGCCAGCCTGTCCGCACTTGCCCTTGCCTCCTGCACCACGGCCGACACCGCCGTTCCCGCCGAGACCATGCTGGTTGGCGCAGAGGCCTGCGCCGCCATAGCCACCGATGCCATGGACACCAGCTGGATCGAGGCGGCCGACGGCCTGCCCGCCTTCTGCGAAGTCAGCACCACGCTGCACCCGGTGGCAGGTTCCAACATCGGCGTGGTCTATCGCCTGCCGGAAAACTGGAATGGCGACGTGCTGGGCATCGGCGGCGGTGCCTGGCTGGGCAACACCACGCTGATGGCCGCGCGTGACGGGCTGCTGAAAGGCTATGCCACGATGCAGACCAATGGCGGGCACCTCAGTACCGATGCCTGGGGCAACGAATGGACGATCAATCCCGTCCAGGCCGAGGATTTCAGCCACCGCGCCATTCATGCCATGACACAGGCCGGCAAGCGCGTGGCCTCGCTCTACTACGGTCGCGCACACGACACGGCGATCTATTCCGGCTGCTCCACCGGCGGGCGCATGGGGCTGATGGAAGCGCAGCGTTACCCGGCGGATTATGATGCCGTGATCGTCGGCGCGCCAGTCTACACCCTGCAAGTGCAGACCAGCGCGGTTTTCCGAAACCAGACTTTCGCCCAGCCGGGCGCAAGCTTCACCATGCCGCAATTGCAGATGGTGCAGGATGCCGCGATCGCCGCCTGCGACGCGAATGACGGACTGGCAGACGGGCTGATCAACGCGCCCGACACCTGCACCTGGCAGCCGCGCAGCCTGCAATGCCAGCCGGGCGAGAGCGAAGGCTGCCTCAGCCCGCAACAGGTGGATGCGCTCACAATGCTCTACAACGGCAGGCGCGCGTCGGACGGCAGCTGGATGATGCACCCGATGCGCCGCGGCGGCGAAGCGGCGTGGGGTTTCTTCAACCGTGCCGATGGCTCAGGCCAGAATGCCGACCCCACGCGCGGCGGCGGCCTGATGGGGCTGCAACCCGTCATCTTTGGCGCGCGACCGGTGGACTGGGAGCAATTCTCCGACGCCAACTACCTAACCGTGCGGAGTTCCGACTTCGCCTCAATGTACGAGGCGAAAAACCCCGATCTTGCTGCCTTCTTCGAGCGCGGCGGGCGGCTGATGCTGTGGCATGGCGAGAACGACGCCGGCCCCAGCCCGGTCTTGTCGGAAGACTATGCCCGCGCCGTCTATGCCGACAATCCGGAAGCAGGTGAGCAATTCAGCTACTACACCGTCCCAGGCATGGGCCACTGCGCCGGCGGGCCGGGCGCAGACCAGATCGACTACATCGGCGCAATGGAAGACTGGCTGGAAAACGGAAGCGCGCCCGAACGGCTGATCGGCCGCAAGGCAGACAGCGAGCTTGTGCGCCCGCATTGCGCATGGCCCAACGTGGCCCGCTACGATGGCGCGGGCGACGCCAACGATCCTGGCAACTGGAGTTGTGTGCCGCGCAACTAGTCGCGGTCGCGTGAAAGCGAGGTGACGATCCGTCCGTCGCTTGACATGTGGTGTCGCGGTTTCTGCTGGAGCAGGCGCGTGGCGATGGTGCTCGTCACGAACCCGCCCGCATTGGCGACAGGCGCCGGGCCTTTGGCATGGACAAGACCCGACGCAGCCTGGGCGCTGCCTTCAGGCGCCGGCCCTGGATCCAGACCTGTCTGCTGATCCTTGCCTTGCGACGGGGTCGGCAGCCGGTAGGGCTCGATCTTCTCGACCACGAGCCGGGTTTCAGCTCGACTTCGCAACCACCACGCACCTATGGCTGCCAGCACCGCCAGCAGCAGGCCGCCCAGCACCCATGCTAACCTATGCCAGCCGGATGGAGCTTGCTCGCTGACTTCTTCCTGGGGTGCCTCCTTGGCAGCTACGGACGGGACTTCGGGCGCCTGCTCTACCTGCGGCTCGACGTCTTCCGATGCGGGCTGCGCCATGCCCTGTTCTGCGGCAGGCGGTTCGACGCTTCGGCGAGCAGGCGCCGCTGCTTCCTCGCGTCGCTCGGACTGAACGATAACGGTGGGCTGCGGTGAGGGAGTTGCTTGCGGAATTGCTTCCAGCATCGGACTGGCCGCAATTGTAGGCGCGGCGCTTGGCTGCGGAAGCGGCTGCACCATGGGCTCCATCCGGTTGCGGGGAGCGGAATCAGGGCCGGGCGGCAAACTGAATTCCGCAGGAACGCCCGGCAGTTGCTCCATGGTCTGCGGCTGTGCGCCTTCGTCCTGCGCCAAAACGGCACCCGGACCCAGCAACAATAGCGCTGCTGGAAATGCTATTTTTGACAATCCCGCCATCGCAGCACGGCTCTTAGGCGAAGGCCGCGTTACAGAGCGATGAACGGGACAGCGTTACCCAGACTATCGGACGACAAGGCGCGCGACTTGCGCGACAAGTCGCAACAGGTCAGCCGGTGATGCCCCCGGTATCGACGAGCATGCGGCTGATACGACCGTCTTCGACCCAGATCGCGGTGACCGTGCAGCATACCTGCGTGCCGTCGTTATAAACGTAGCTTTCGCGCTGCACGATGCCGCCACCCGAAGCGCGGCCCTGCCGTTCGATGATCGCCTGCGGCGCGTCGGGGCCGAAGTTGGACGCGTAACTGGCCGCAATCTGGTCACGCCCGCGATATTCGTAGCCCTCGACAACCACCACGGCATCTTCCGCGAAGGTCTCGATAAAGCGGTCGAAATCGCCCTGTGTGTAGGCCTCGTTGTACACGCGCACCACGTCCTGGCTGCTCGCGCCATAGGGCTCGGCAAACAGCGGCGACGTGGCAGCAGCGATGCCTCCAAAGGCGGCAACGGCATAGGTGAGTTTGCGCATAGCTGGTCTCCCTGGGATGGTCTCCCGGTGTCTTGATTAGGAAGCATTGCGCATTAGCCTATGACGGCGGGTTACGACCTATGGCTAAGGCAATCTTAACCCCGCTAAACCAGCGACTTAACCCTGCACTCGCGCGAGGACGATTTTGCCATTCTCGATAAAATATGCTGTGACAGAGCAACACCAGGCCTGTCCGTTGAAATCATATTCCACGGTATCGATAACGCGATTGGCATAGGCCTCGCGCTCCACGACGCGCACACGCGGCGCCTCGGGTGTGAAATTCAGCGCGTAAGCTTGGCGGATTTGCGCCCGGCCTTCGAAGCTCAGGCCATCCATTTCCAGCAAGGCATCGTCGGCAAAATGCGCTACGAAACCCTCGCGATTGCGCGCCTGGTAAGCGGCAGTCGCGCTTTCGATCACCGCCACCGGATCCTGCTCCACCTGCTGTGCGGGAACGGTGGCCGGACTGGCCAGCACACCAGCCGCCATGATTACAGAAACAAGCTTGCGCATCTTGGGCCCCTTGCCTTGGTGCTCATCCACGGCTTCATGGCTCCGCATCCGTTTACATTTCGTTCTCGCCGGGGATAGTGGACAGCGATGGCCGATCCCACCCTTTCCGCAGAAGCGGTGCAGCTACCCGCGCTGCACGCGAGCCACGCCGGCAGCTGGTTGTGCAAACCCGATGGCATGGTGCGCGCAGCCTCGAAAGGCGAAGCGGTGATGGCGGCGGCAGATACTCCGCACCTGCTGCTCAACGCGCCGCTGGTGGCGACGCGGCTGGGCTATCCTGACCTTTCCGGTCTCGACTTGTTGGAACTGTTCGCCTTCGTCCATCCCGCCGTGTTCTGCGTGCCCACACCCAAGGGCCTTGCCCATGCGCTGGGATTGCCGGAGCCCGAAGACGGGGCACAGGTGCCGCGTTTGTTGCGACAAGCGGCAGGCATGCTACTGGCCACGTGCGAGCGCGAGGACTGGGCCGCGCGCGAAGGAGCGTGGAGCGTGCTGCAATCGCTGTCGCGCCTCCGCTGGCCGTGGGCTCAGGTGCTCGCCCCTCATGTTGCCAAGCCGCAGTATGCTGAAAAATGGCTGTTTTCCCGTCTGCCAGAATGGGAAGACGCTGCCGAGCGGCCGCAGCCGGTGCAGGTCACGCTGGTTGACGCGGCTATCCTGCGTCAGCTCGAAGAGCTCACTGGTACGGGCGCGGAACGGCGCGAAGGCCAGCGCGCCTATGCCACCGAAGTCGGCAAGATCTTCGCCCCGCGCGAAAGGCGTGACAAACCGCACCTGCTGCTGGCGCAGGCAGGCACGGGTATCGGCAAGACGCTGGGCTACCTCGCCCCCGCATCGCTGTGGGCGGAAGCATCCGGCGGCACCGTCTGGGTCTCCACCTACACCAAGAACCTGCAACGCCAGCTGCGTAGCGAAGCCAGCCGCGCCTGGTCCGATCGCCGTGCGGACGGCACTCGTCCGGTGGTGGTGCGCAAGGGGCGGGAGAACTACCTGTGCCTGCTCAACCTGGAAGACGCGCTGCAAGGCGGGTTCGGCGGGCGCGCGGCGGTGCTGGCGCAACTGGTGGCACGCTGGACGGCCTATTCGCAGGATGGCGACATGATCGGCGGCGACCTGCCCGGCTGGCTGGGCACGCTGTTCCGCCAGCGCGCCATCCGGTCGCTGACAGACCAGCGCGGCGAATGCATCTATGCCGGCTGCCCGCATTACCGAAAGTGCTTCATCGAACGTGCCGCACGGGCCAGCGCACAGGCCGATCTCGTGATCGCCAACCACGCCTTGGTGATGGTGAATGCAGCGCGTGGGCGCGACCATGCGCAGCGGCCCACGCGCATCATCTTCGACGAAGGCCATCACGTTTTCGATGCAGCCGATTCCACCTTCGCCGCCGCGCTGACGGGGCAGGAAACGATCGAGCTGAAACGCTGGATCCTTGGCCCCGAACGCGGATCGAAGGGCCGCAGGCGCGGCCTGGCAGCGCGGCTGGCCGATGTCGCGAGTTATGACGAATTTTGCGGGCAAGCCATTGATAAAGCGTGTGATGCTGCGCAGGCTCTGCCGGGCGAAAGCTGGCTCGCGCGGCTGGCGGAGAACGAGCCCTCGGGCGAGATCGAGGTGCTGCTCGCCGCTGTCCGCGCCATCACCTACGCCCGCGACGAAAGCGGCGCGCTGGATGCAGGCTATGGCATAGAGACGGAAGCCGCCGGCCTCGATGGTGACTTCGTCGAGCGGGCGCAGGCCGCCGCACAGGCGCTGGCGGAAATCCGCACTCCGCTCATCAAGCTTGGCCTGCGCCTGGAAGCCATGCTGGAAGACCCGCCCGACTGGCTCGACGGCCAGGGCCGCGCGCGGATCGAGGGCGCGCGCTTCTCACTAAGCTGGCGGATCGATACGCTGGCGGCGTGGGAAGCGCTGCTTGGTCGCCTTGGCGGATCGGCCGATCCCGAATTCGTCGACTGGCTATCGGTTGAACGCAACGAAACGCGCGAATTCGACATTGGCCTGCACCGCCGCTTCCTTGACCCGATGAAGCCTTTCGCCCGTGCGGTGCTGGAACCAGCGCACGGCGTCATGCTGACCAGCGCCACGCTGACTGACCGTAACGAAGACGGCCCGGACTGGCCCAGCGCCATAGCCAGGTCAGGCGCGCCACATATCGAGGTACAGCCCCGTCTGACCGACGCTGCCAGTCCGTTCGACTATGCCGCGCGGGCAGAAGTGCTGATCGTCACCGATGTGAAGAGGGGCGACCTCGCTGGCCTTGCGGGGGCCTATGCCCGTATTATCGAAGCAAGCGGTGGCGGCGTGCTGGGCCTGTTCACCGCGATCCGCCGTCTGCGCGCGGTACATGGACGCATTGCCGACCGGCTGGCGCGCGAGGGGTTGCCGCTGTTTGCCCAGCATGTCGACCCGATCGACACCGGTACGCTGGTGGATATCTTTCGCGACGATCCGCACGCCAGCCTGCTGGGAACCGATGCCCTGCGCGACGGGGTGGACGTGCCCGGCCACTCCCTGCGCTGCGTGGTGATGGAGCAGGTGCCGTGGCCGAAGCCCAGCATCCTCCACCGCGCCCGGCGGGCTTCCGGAGGTGGCAGCCTTTATGACGACAGGATCATTCGCGGGCGGCTGGCGCAGGCTTTTGGGCGCCTTATTCGCAGCGCCGACGATCGCGGCCACTTCATCGTCCTATCGCCCGCTTTTCCCTCTCGCCTGCTCACTGCCTTCCCGCCCAGCGTGCCTGTCTCACGTTTGTCGCTGGAGGAGGCTTTACAACGCGTCGCTGCGGGTGTTTCCTGCCACGACGCCACATTCGAAGAGGACGCGCGCAATTGAAACGCCTGGGCCTGCTGCGCCATGCCAAGTCAGACTGGGATGACATGAGCCTGCGCGATTTCGATCGCGGGCTGAATGCGCGCGGGCGCAAGGGCGCGGCGCTGATGGGCGAACATATTCGCCAACAAGGCGGAGCCTGGGACCTGGTCCTGGCGAGCCCAGCCGAACGCGTAAAGCGTACCTTCGAAGCCAGCGGTCTGGATATTCCGGTGCAGTTCGAGGAGGCCGCCTACCTTGCTGACAGCCCAACTCTGATCCAGCTGCTGTCTGCCTGCAACGATGATGCGGATGCGGTGCTGCTGATGGCGCACAATCCCGGCCTGCAGGAACTGGCGCTGGACCTGGTCGCACCCGATGCAGAGGACGAGCTGTTCCGCGAGGTGCTGCAGAAATACCCCACCGCCGCCTTTGCCGTGCTGGAACTGGATATCGACCATTGGGCCGATCTCTCCAACGGCTGCGGCAGGCTGGTGCATTTCGCACGCCCGCGCGATCTTGACCCCGAACTGGGGCCGCAACGCGTCGGCTGATCCCCTCAGGGCCAGCACGACATCCAGTTTTATCGAAAGTTCAGTCGGCCAGCGCGCCGGCCAGGCGGTGACGCACGGACTTCAGCCGCGCCACCACCTCGGCAATCGAATCGTCCTTGCCTCTTTCGACCACCGCATCGTGCGTAGCAGTGGCACCGAGTTCGGCTTCGAGATCAACCTCGCCCTTCAGCAGTGCCTTGTTCGCGCCTTTCAGCGTGTAGCCCTGCTGGTTCACCAGCTTGTCGATCTGCTCGACAAGCGCGATGTCCTCTGCCCGGTAAAGGCGACGACCGCCGCTGCGCTTGAGCGGTTGCAGCATGGCGAACTGCTGTTCCCAGTAACGCAGCACATGAGGCTTGATTCCGAAAGCCGCAGAAACCTCGCCGATCGTGCGCATGGCATCGGGTGCCTTGCCATCGTCAAAGCGCGCCATCCAGGGGAGCTGCGACGCCATCAGCCCTGGGCAATGCGTTCTTTGAGTTTCTGGCTGGCGCGGAAGGTCATCACCCGGCGCGGCGTGATCGGTACTTCCACACCGGTCTTCGGGTTGCGGCCGACACGTTCCTTTTTGTCGCGCAGGACGAAGCTGCCGAAACCGGAGATCTTCACATTCTCGCCCTCGGCCATGGCATCGCACATCTTGGCAAGGATCGCCTCGACCATGTCGAGGCTTTCCGCGCGCGAAAAACCCATCTTGTGATTGATCGTCTCTGCCAGGTCAGCACGTGTCAACGTACCCACGGATCGCATTACGTTCATGCGCTCCCTCTCCTTAAAAGCTGACGACCCATTGACATGTATGTAGGAAATTGCGTCGGAACGCAAGGTCGACAGCGGCGGAGTGGGGGAAAAATCCTACGCCCGCAGCAGGCTGGCACCCCAGGTGAAGCCGCCCCCCATGGCTTCCAGCATCACCAGATCGCCTTTACGGATCCGGCCATCCTTCTTCGCCACGTCGAATGCCAGCGGGACGGAGGCAGCCGAGGTGTTGGCGTGCTGGTCCACCGTCACCACCAGCTTGTCCATCGGCAGTCCCAGCTTGCGGGCGGTGGCATCGAGGATGCGGAAATTGGCCTGGTGCGGAACGACCCAGTCGATATCGCCTGGCTGGCATCCGGCTTCCTTGAGAACCTCGCCCAGAACGCTGGATAGGTTGGTAACGGCGTGGCGGAAGACCTCGCGGCCCTTCATCCGCACCTTGCCCACTTCGCCAGTGGTGGAGGGGCCACCATCGACATAGAGCATGTCGCTGTACTCGCCGTCGGCATGCAAGCGGCTGGCGATGATGCCGGGGCCACTGGCGACCACGTCCTGCGCCTCGATCACGAACGCACCGGCGCCGTCGCCGAACAGCACGCAGGTGGTGCGATCTTCCCAGTCGAGGATGCGACTGAAGGTTTCCGCACCGATCACGATGGCACGTTTTGCCATCCCCGTGCGCAGCATCGCATCCGCCGTGCTGAGCGCGTAGAGGAAGCCCGAGCATACGGCGGCCACATCGAAGGCGGGAAAGCCTTTTCCGCCCAGCCGGTGCTGCACCTGCGTGGCGGTGGCGGGAAAGGTGTTGTCGGGCGTGGCGGTCGCCAGCACGATCAGGTCGATATCGACGATGGACAGGCCTGCATCGTCCAGCGCCGCCTGCGCCGCGGCCGTGGCCAGCGTGCCGGTGGTTTCGCCTTCACCCGCCAGATAGCGCTGGGTGATGCCGGTTCGCTCACGTATCCACTCGTCGCTGGTATCGACGCGCTTGGCCAGCTCGTCGTTGCTGACACAGGCCCTGGGCAGCGCCGAGCCGGTTCCAAGCAGGACCGAACGGATCATGCCTCGTCCACGTGCGCAGCGGCAGCGCCGCCATTGCCGCTTTCGCGCAATGCGTCTTCGCCCATCTTGGCCAGATCGGCAGCGATACGGTCGGTCAAGTCATCCTCCAGCAGGCGCGCAGTTACCGCCACGGCATTGGCCACCCCTTGCGCGTTGGCGCTGCCGTGTGACTTCACAATCACGCCGTTCAGGCCGAGGAAAACCCCGCCATTGTGGTTGTTCGGGTCGAGATGGTGGCGCAGCAGCTCGGTCGCCGGGCGCGAGACGAGGAAACCGATCTTCGAACGCAGGGAACTGGTGAACGCGCTCTTCAGCAGGTCGGTGACGAAGCGCGCCGAACCCTCGATCGCCTTCAGCGCGATATTGCCGGAAAAGCCGTCGGTCACCACCACGTCCACTTCGCCGCGGTTGATCTTGTCAGCCTCGACATAGCCATCGAACTGCATGTCGAGACCTTCGGCGTCTCTCAGCAACTGCGCGGCCTTCTGCAGGTCGTCGGTGCCCTTGTTGCTTTCCGTGCCAATGTTCAGCAGGCGAACGCGCGGCGTCCGCCCCTGATTGACGATGCGTGAATAGGCCGCGCCCATGATGGCGAACTGCACCAGGTTGCGAGCGTCGCAATCGGTGTTGGCACCAAGGTCCAGCATGATCACGTCGTGATCTTCGAGTGTAGGCATCAGCGCGGCGAGCGCGGGCCGGTCGATCCCCGGCATGGTGCGCAGGGCCAGCTTGCTCATTGCCATGAGCGCGCCGGTGTTGCCGGCGCTGACAGCCGCGCCGCAGGAGCCGTCCTTTACCGCCTGGATGGCAAGTCCCATGCTGGTGGTCTTGGCACGGCGAAGCGCGCGGCTGGGCTTCTCGTCGCCCGATACCACGTCTTCGCAATGCAGGATTTCACTCGCTTCGCGCATACCGGGATGTTCGTCGAGCGCGGCCTTGATGCGCGTCTCGTCACCCACCAGCAGGAATTTGAACTTGGCGTGCCGACGGCGCGCCAGTGCGGCGCCAGACACCATGACGCGCACGCCATGATCCCCGCCCATCGCATCAACCGCGATACGGGGCAGGCTCATCGGCGTACGCTCCTTGGTCCGGTTTGGACTTTACAGGCCTTTGGGCTCGACAACCTGACGGCCGTTGTAATGGCCACAGGCGTTGCAAAGCATGTGCGGGCGCTTCAGCTCGCCGCAATTGGAGCATTCGTGGAAGGCTTCAACCTTCAGCGAATCATGCGCCCGGCGATTGCCCCGGCGATGCGGCGATACTTTTCTCTTAGGGACAGCCATGGCGGCACCTGTTCCTTGAATTCGTTCAAAAACTGCGTCGGAGCCGCCCTAGGCCAAGCCTGTCCGCTGCGCAAGCGCGCCGGAAAAGCCATCCAAGGATGCGGCGAAGGCGCGCGCTATAGCGATTTCTCTGACAGTTGCAAGCACACGCGCCCGGTTCTAGCGAGAACATGGGACCATCTAGGGGGACTATCAATGGCAGACCTGCATATCAGCCTGCTCAGCGTGGCAGCTGCCGCACTTATCAACCTGTGGCTGGCAGTGCGCTGCGGCAAGGCGCGGATCAGTGGCAAGGTGCTGCATGGTGATGGCGGCCACGTGCCGCTGCAACGGCATATGCGGGCGCACGCCAATTACGTCGAATATACGCCGTTTGCGCTGCTGCTGATCCTGCTGTTGGACCTGACGGACCAGGACGGCTGGCTGCTGGGCCTTTCCGCCCTCGCCTACTTCGCAGCGCGCGTGCTGCATCCGCTGGGTATGCAGGCAGATCATCCGGCGAAGACGCGCCAAATCGGCATCGGCGCCACCTTCCTGCTGTTGCTGTTCTGGAGCGCGTGGGCGGCGCTGGTGGCGCTTCGGCTGGTCTAGCCTGCACGCGCCATGGCAGCGTCGCTGACGTAAGGATTCGTCTGCCGTTCCTGCCCGAAGGTGCTGGTGGGTCCATGGCCCGGTACGAAGGTGACGTTGTCGCCCAGCGGCCAGAGCTTCTGCGTGATCGCATCGAGCAAGTCCTGGTGGTTGCCCATGGGAAAATCGGTGCGCCCGATGGAGCCTTGGAACAGCACGTCGCCCACGAGGGCAAAATTGGTCGGGCGGTGGAAGAAGACCACGTGGCCGGGCGTGTGGCCGGGGCAATGGATCACCTCCATCTCCACCTCGCCAAAGGTCACGCTGTCGCCATCCTTCAGCCACCTGTCGGGTTCAAAGGTCTCGCATTTCATCTGGAAACGCGGGCCGTCGTCCTCCAGTCGGCTGATCCAGAACCGGTCGTCCTCGTGCGGGCCTTCGATGGGCAGGTCCAGCTCTTTCGCCAGCATGCCTGCCTGGCCGCAATGGTCGGCATGGCCATGGGTGAGGAGGATCTTCTCCAGCGTGACGCCAGCGCGTGCAACGGCGTCCTTCAGCTTGTCCAGCTCCCCGCCGGGATCGACCAGCACCCCGCGCATGGTTTTCGAACACCACACCAGCGAGCAGTTCTGCTGGAACGGCGTGACGGGAATTATGGCGGCGCGGATCGGGGCTTCTTGCATGTTTTGCTAAGTGGCGGTGACGAGCGCGCCTTGCAAGCGTAGAGAATGTCAATGACCATGCTCACTTATCGCGACGCCACCCCGGACGACCTGCCCTTCATCGCCGCGCTGGGTGATGCCGATGCCGTAGCCGCCACACGCGATCCGCACCGGCCGACGATCGCCGAGGAACAGCGCGAGGCGCTGCAAGCCATTACCGCCGATCCCTGCCACCGCCTGCTGGTGGTAGAGCGGGACGGAGAGCCTGTGGGCAGCTTCCAGCTGAGCTTCATCCCCGGCGTCTCCCGCCAGGGCGCATGGCGCGGCCAGATCGAAAGCGTGCGCGTGGTGGAGCATTTGCGCGGGCAAGGCATCGGCGAGGCGATGATGCGCTGGGCTGTAGAACGCTGCGATGAAAAAGGCTGCGGCGTGGTGCAGCTGACCAGCGACCGCCAGCGCAAGGCCGCGCACCGTTTCTACGAACGCCTGGGCTTTAAGCCGTCGCATACGGGGTTCAAGCTGAAGCTGGCCTAGCGCCCCCTAAACCCGCCCGCTTTTCCACACCACGCGGCCGATGATGTCGAAATCCTCAGTCCCCACGTCGATCGGCGGGTAGGCGAGGTTCTGGCTCAGCAGCGAATAGCGCCCGCCGCCCTTGCTGGCGACGCGTTTGACCAGCAGTAGTTCGTCCAGCCGCACCACGTGCACGCCGTCGCGGAAGGGCTGCTCGCGGCAATCGACCAGCACCTCGTCCCCTTCGCGCAGCAGCGGCTCCATCGAATCGCCCACCACGCGGATGGCAGAGAGACTGCCGCCGTCGAGCCCTTGCTCGGTCAGCCATCGGCGCGAAAAACGGAAGGCGTCGAACACGTTGTCCTGGGCTCCGGCCGCACCCGGGCCAGCCGATACATCGACTTCCAGCCTGGGCACTTCCACCCAGTCGCCATCGTCGCGCCGTCGATAGGAATTTTCCTTGGGGCCGCCCAGATAGGCCTCATCAACGCCCAGGAACTGCGCAAGGACCTTGCGATCCTCCTCCTCCAGCTTCTTGGGGCTGCCCTTGGTAATATACTGCTGAAGATACGTGGGATTACGTGAGAGCATGCGCGAGAGCGCCGCAAGACTGACGCCCCGCGCCTTTGCCAGCTCTGCCAATTTCTCACGCGGGTCCATCCGACGATTCCTACGCTGTTACGAAAAATCCTCCTACACGAAGTATTTTTCCTAGACAAGTAGGATTTGGGCCGCAAGATGAGGTTCATCGAGTCGCATAAGTGGCTCGTCTATCGAGGGAAACTGGAAGAGGGGTTCGCACCATGCTCATCCGCAAGATCGAAGTCTTTCTGCGCCATACGCGCATGCCGCCCACCAGGTTCGGTCGCCTCGCGACCAGCGATCCGCGATTCGTGCTGGACCTGCGCAATGGCCGTACGCCGCGACCTTCCACTGAAAAGCGGGTGGAACATTTCATGAACAAATATCGGGAGACCACCGGTGCATACTGATTCCATTACCCCTCGCCCCGCGAAGCGCCGCTCCAGGCGGGGCCCCCGCGAACTGCTGGCCGAGGCGCTGCTGGCGCTGGCGAATGACAAGGGCCGAATCACCAGCCATTCCGAAAAGAGCTGGGCCAGTATCACCTTCGCTGGCGCCCGCCACAAAGTGGAACTGGTGTTCGAGGGTGAAGAAGAGGTGGAGGCAGGCGAATGCTTCATCGCCTTTCTGCCCGAATACGAATTTGCCATTCGCGACCAGTTGGTGGCCGATGCCGCCGTGGTGGAAGTGGACAGCACCGCCCAGCCTCCGCGCCTTGCACTGACCTGCGAGATACTGCTGCTGGAGGAGGGTTAGATCCGCCGGATCACCAGGTTCCGGATCTCGGTCATGTCCTCCATGGCAAAGCGGATGCCTTCGCGGCCGAGACCGGAATCCTTCACCCCGCCATAGGGCATGTTGTCGACGCGGTAGCTGGAGACATCGTTCACCACCACACCGCCGACATCCAGCGTGTCCCAGGCATCCAGCACCTGGTGGATATCGCGGGTGAATATCCCCGCCTGCAGGCCGAACTTGCTGTCGTTCACCTGGTCCAGCGCCTCGTAGAAGTCGGAGAACTTGCTGAGGTTGGCGAGCGGGCCGAAAGCTTCCTCGGTCACGGCATCGCAGGTACGCGGCACGTTTTCGAGCAGGGTTGCATCAAGCATGTTGCCGTTCGTCAGGCCACCACCGCACAGCAGCGTTGCACCGGCGGCCACGGCATCGTCGATCCAGCCTTTCAGGCGACCCGCTTCCTTGTCCGAGATCATCGGGCCGATGAAGGTATTGCGGTCCTTCGGGTCACCAGCGACCAGCGTCTTGGTCTTCGTCACCAGCATGTCCTTGAAGGTATCGTAGATATCCTCGTGGATGATAATGCGCTGTACGCCGATGCAGCTCTGGCCGCTCTGGTAGAAGGCGCCAAAGATGATGCGTTCCAGCGCGTGATCGAGGTCGGCATCCTTGTCGACGATCACCGCCGCATTGCCGCCCAGTTCCAGCACCACCGGCTTCTTGCCGGCCTTGGCCTTCAGGTCCCAGCCCACGCCGGGAGAGCCGGTGAAGCTGATCAGCTTCAGGCGCTCGTCCACGGTGAACAGGTCCGCCCCGTCGCGGCTGGCAGGGAGCACGGAGAAGGCGCCTTCGGGAAGCACGTCGCACTCGGACAGCACTTCGCCCATGATGATCGTGCCCAGCGGCGTTTTGGAGGCGGGCTTGATGATGAACGGGCAACCCACGGCGATGGCGGGCGCGATCTTGTGGGCGGCCAGGTTCAGCGGGAAGTTGAACGGGCTGATAAAGCTGCACGGCCCGATCGGCACGCGCTTCCACATGCCCATGTAGCCCTTGGCTCGCGCGGATATATCGAGCGGCTGCACCTCGCCATAATTGCGCGTGGCTTCCTCGGCGGCGATGCGGAAGGTGTCGATCAGCCGGTCGACCTCCCCTTCCGCATCCTTGATCGGCTTGCCTGCCTCGACGCAGAGGGAATAGGCCAGCTCGTCATACCGCTCGCGGAAGCGGTTCACACAATGCAGCAACACGTCGCGCCGCTCGTAACTCGCCATCTTCGCCATCGGCTCGGTCGCGCGGACATTGCCCGCAATGGCCTCGTCGATGATGTCGGGCGTCGCCAGCGCGCAGCGGAAGGCCACCTCGCCGGTGTACTTGTCAGTCACCTCAAGGTCAGCGTTGGGCTGCGCGGCCTTGTTGTTGAGATAGAGCGGGTAGGTGTCTTTCAGGGTCGGCACATCGGTCTCCTGGAAATTCGTTTTGCTATTCGCCGCAGTCGAAGGTCACTTCCTCAGTCCGGACGGAATTCCCCAGCCGCGCCTCGAATGTCAGCGCGCCCGCGCAGCCGACATCGTCGAGGAATAGCGAGCGGGCGGTAGAACTACGGGCGTAGAGATAGGCAATGCTGCGCTGCGCGATCGTGCGTCCGATCTCGTCCCGCACGACCATCGTGAGCGGACTTCCAAGGTTGTGCTCACCCGGTCCTTCGATTCTTGCGGTCACAAGCACATCGTTCGCGGGTTCGGCGGCTGATCCTTCGCCGATGATAGTGTTCCAGAGATAGAACTCGGGATTGTCCGAAACATCCTCCGACAAGGTGCCGCTTGTCTCGTACAGCAGTCGCACCTCGATATCGGCTATGCTGAAATCCCCGTCATCAAGATCCTGCGCGACCGCGGGTGCGGTGGACAGGGTGGAGAAGACCAGGAGCCAGCCAGCAATCGCAACCGTCCTCCGGATCATAGCTTCGCGCTCAGTTCCTTGATGTCGATGTTCAGGATCTGGTCGTTCTCGGTGTAATCGACCGGGCAATCGATCAGGTGGACACCGTCGGTCGACAGGCAGTGATCGAGCACTTCCTTCAGGTGGTCGGCGCTTTCCACGCGGTGGCCCTTGGCGCCATAGCTTTCGGCATATTGCACGAAATCGGGATTGCCATAGGTCAGACCCCAGTCCTTGAAGCCCATGTTTGCCTGCTTCCAGCGGATCATGCCATAGGCATCGTCGCGCAGGATCAGCACGGTCATGTTAAGACCCAATCGGACGGCGGTTTCCATCTCCTGGCTGTTCATCATGAAGCCGCCATCGCCGCAGATCGCCATCACCTTGCGCCCGGGATAGAGCATGGCGCTCATCATGGCGGACGGCAGCCCTGCCCCCATGGTGGCGAGTGCGTTGTCGAGCAGCACGGTGTTGGGCAGGTAGGCGGTATAATTGCGCGCAAACCAGATCTTGTAGACACCGTTGTCGAGGCAGATGATGCCGTCTTCGGGCATGGCGTCGCGCACCTTCTGAACCAGGTGCGGTGGGAAGATGGGGAAACGCTCATCCTGTGCCAGCGGCGCGGTGTGTTCCACCTCGGCGGTGCGATAGGCCAGCATGTGGTCGAAGTTCCACTTGCCCTGCGGCACCACGTCTTCCTTGATCTGCCAGATGGCATTGGCGATGTCGCCGATCACCTCGATCTGCGGGAAGTAGACAGGGTCCACTTCCGCCGTCTTGGTGGAGACGTGAATCACCGTCGGGCCATTCGCCTGCATGAAGAAGGGCGGCTTCTCGATCACGTCGTGGCCGATGTTCACGATACAATCCGAATCCTCGATCGCACGGTGCACGAAGTCCCCGGCAGACAGCGCCGCGCAGCCCAGGAACAGTGGGTGCCGCTCGTCGATCACCCCCTTGCCCATCTGGGTGGTGACGAAGGGAATGCCGGTCTTCTCGATGAACTGGTTGAGCATGCGCCCGGTCATCTTGCGGTTGGCGCCGGCACCTATCACCAGCACCGGGCACTTGGCCGATTCCAATGCCTCCACCGCAAGGCGCACGGCCTTGGGTTCAGCCGAGGGACGACGTGCCACCGAGGCCGGGATCGGGCGGCTGTCGGTCTGTTCTTCCGCAATATCCTCCGGGAATTCGAGGTGCACCGCGCCGGGTTTTTCCTCTTCCGCCAAGCGGAAGGCTTCGCGGATGCGGCTGGGAATGTTGTCGGCGCTGGCCAGCTGGTGCGCATACTTGGTGATCGGGCCCATCATCTCGACCACGTTGAGGATCTGGAACCGGCCCTGCTTCGATTTCTTGATCGGCTTCTGCCCGGTGATCATCATCATCGGCATGCCGCCCAGCTGGGCATAGGCGCCCGCCGTCACGAAATTCGTCGCCCCCGGCCCCAGCGTGGCGACGCAGACGCCGGTCTTGCCGGTGTGGCGGCCATAGGTCGCGGCCATGAAACCCGCGCCCTGTTCGTGCCGGGTCAGGATCAGCTTGATCTTCTTCGAATCCGAAAGGCTCTCGAGGAAATCGAGATTTTCCTCTCCGGGCACGCCGAAAATGTATTCGACGCCTTCTTCCTCAAGGCACTCGATGAAAAGGTCGGACGCTTTCTGCTTGTCTGTCACGGTCGCTGTTCCCCCATTGCAACGCACGCCCCCAGAGCGCCCGCATAAGCCAGAATTTGCGACCCGCCGACCGCATGCACGGCCTGACAGCCCAAGGCGTAACAGACTGCCCGCAGGCTGTCAGTTCCTAATATCGCCTCGCAATAGCCGCCGTATTCAATAGCCGCGCTCGAGATCGACCTGCCCTTCCAGCGGCTGGCCGGTGCGGAACCGCTCGCAATTGTCGAGAAAGCGCTGCGCCGCACGGGCGCGGCTGGCGGCGTTGGGAATGCCTGAGAGATGCATGGTGATGTGCGCGTTTTCGAGGGTCCACAGCCTGTGGTCGCTCGGCAGCGGCTCAGGCTCGGTCAGGTCGAGGATCGCTCCGCCGATGGACTTTGCTTCCAGCGCGGCAACCAGCGCGGGCTGGTCCACCACTTCGGCCCGGCCATAGTTCACGAAGAAGGCATCGTCCTTCATCGCGGCAAATTCGGCCTCGCCGAACATGCCAGCCGTTTCCGGCGTGTGCGGAAGCGAGAGGATTACCCAGTCGAAACTGCCCAGTTCACCGCGCCAGTCGTCCGGCCCCAGCACGCCATCCCCCGATCGGCTGCGCACCGGCACGCATTTGACCTGGAAGGCCTCCAGCATCCGCGCCATCGCCTGCCCGATCGACCCATAGCCAAGCACCAGTGCGCGGCTGCCCGCCATCTCGCGCATCGAGGGCGGCCAGCCGAGCCATTCGTGCCTGCCTTGCGCGCGCACGATCTCGCGATAGCCGCGCGCGGCGGCGAGCATGCTCATCACCGCGAATTCGGCTACCTGGTTGGCCGCCAGCCCTGCGCCGCACGACAGCACCACGCCGCGCGCCTTCAGGTCCGCCAGCGGCATCCAGTCGACGCCCGCATAGGCACTGCACAGCCATTGCAGATCGCGCGCCTTGCTGATCGCTTCCAGCGCGGGCGGCTTTACGTGCATGTCGAACCAGCCGATCTGCGCATCGGGCGCAAGCGCGATCAGTTCGGCCTCGTCGTGCCACCACAGCGGGTCGATCCATTGGGGCAGGCGTTGTTCCAGCGCTTCACGCGCCGATGCGGGCAGCACGGCGCGGATCAAAGCTTCCACTCCCAGCCCAGCGGATCGCCGTCCATCACTTCGACGCCCTTGGCGGCAAGTTCGTCGCGCAGAGCATCAGAGGTGGCAAAGTCCTTCTCCGCCCGCGCGGCCTTGCGTCGCTCGAGCGCGTCCTCGATCTCGGCTTCGGTGATGGCTGCATCCTTAGGACGGATGCGCAGGTCCGCGCGACTCAGGTCAAAGAGATCTAGCCCGAGGACGAAATCCATCCTGCGAAGCGCATCAACCTTTTCATCAGCCTTGATCTTCTTGTTGAAAAGCAAGTCTTCAAATTCGGTCAGCGCACGAGGTGTATTTAGGTCATCGCAAATTGCGCCCTCAAAACCTTCCTCATTTGAGGAAAGAATCCAATCTAACGTTGTCGGACTCCATTCCGCTCCGAGACCATTCTTCAAGCGTTCGATGCCCATCACCATGCGCTTCAGCCGGGTCAGCGCCGCGCCCAGCCCTTCCCAGCTGAACTCCAGCTCGCTGCGGTAATGTGCCTGCAGGCACATCATGCGGTAGGCCAGCGGGTGATAGCCCTTGTCGATCAGCAGTTGCAGGCGCAGGAACTCGCCCGCCGACTTGCTCATCTTGCCGCTGCGTTCGACGAGGAAGTTGTTGTGCATCCAGATCTTGGCGCCGGAGTGGGTGGCCACGTCCAGCCCCCCGCAGCCGCAGAAAGCCTGGTTCTGCGCGATCTCGTTGGGATGGTGGATTTCGCGGTGGTCGATGCCGCCGGTGTGAATGTCGAAGGGGAAGCCCAGCAGCTTTTCACCCATCACGCTGCATTCAAGGTGCCAGCCCGGCGCGCCGCGGCCCCAGGGGCTGTCCCATTCCATCTGCCGCATCTCGCCTGGCGGAGTCTTGCGCCAGATGGCGAAGTCGGCCGCGTTGCGCTTGCCCTCGACGGTGTCGATCCGGCCTTCACCCTCTTCGGTGACGGCACGGGCGAGCTTGCCGTAATCCTCCACGGTGGAGACATCGAAGTAGAGCCCGCTGTCGAGTTCGTAGCAATGATCGGGGGCGATGCTCTTCGCAAAGTCGATCATTGCGTCGATGTAGTCGGTGGCGACCGACCAGTTGGACGCATCCGGCTGGCCGGCCTTCATCGGCCCGCGGATGTTCAGCGCCTTCACGTCGGCCCAGTAGGCCTGCGTGTAATGCTTCGCGATATCCCAGATCGACTGCGCGCGCTCGGCAGCCATCTTCTCCATCTTGTCCTCGCCCTCGTCCGCATCGTCGGTCAGGTGGCCGACGTCGGTGATGTTGATGACATGGGTGAGCGTGTAGCCCTTCCAGCTCAGCGTGCGGCCCAGCACATCGGCAAAGACATAGGCGCGCATGTTGCCGATGTGCGGGTAGTTATAGACCGTCGGCCCGCAGGTGTAGACGCGCGCCTCGCCCTGATGGACGGGCACGAAGGTCTCGAGCTTGCGGGTGAGCGAGTTGAAGAGCTTGAGGTCTGTCATGGCGGCCATGCGCTTAGAGCGGGTGTGCGCGGGGGACAAGCCGCTCCGCACACCAGCCACGGCTAATGTGGAACACATGGAACACTGTCCTGGAGGGAAAAAGTCGGCCTGCCATTTGTCGCCTTTGAAAACTGGCAATGCTGGCCGGAATTCACGCATGTGGGCGCCCTAGGCGACACCGCGCCTGTAGGACACGGGGCGCCTCAGGGCAGTTCAAACCCGGTCATCTTCCAGCCGAGCCCATAACGCTCGAACAGCAGCACCGGCCCCGGCGTGCCATCCTCGAACGTGCCGACACCGCGAAAGCTGTCCAGCCCCTCTCGCTCGACATCCCATTCGATATCCTGCCCGCGCAGCCGTTCCGGGATGAATCCGGCGGCAAGGCTGCCGGTTACCACCACGTTGCCCATCACTTCCGGCGTCAGCGCGCGCTCGTTGACCTCGCGCCCGATCCGCTCAACCACTTCGCCGCCGATCCTGTCGATCAGCCCACCCTGCCCTTCGCGCGCTTCCACCGACTCGGTGATCTGGGCATTGGCATTGGCCCGCAGCGCCTCGAAATCGATGCGCCCTTCAAGGGCGGCGGAGTCGCCTTCAAGCGCGGCATCGGCCACGCCCTTCATGGCGAGCCAGGGGGTGGCGAGATACCAGCCGCCGACGATCAGGGCGATGAGAGCCAGGAGGGCGAGGAGTTTTTTCATCTTGCAAGACTTTGGCCCGAGCGCACACGTAGTCAAGCCAATTGACTCTCAGAACGTTCCAGATCTATATCATAGAACGTTCAGGAGGTTTTATGCGCAGCATTGACGTATCAACCGATGTCTTTTCGCTTATTTGGAGCCTGCGTGCCGAAGGAGAGGAGACAGAAGATGAGATTCTTCGCCGCGTTCTAACGAATAGGATCGAAGAGAACATGTCGGCACTCCTTCCCAAGAAATCCGAAGTCATAATCCCAAGGAGCAGGAGCGGCGTTCTGTGGCGCGATGATATTGTGGAAGCGCTATCCCGATTGGGGGGTGAAGCCGACCTACATGAAATCTACAAGAAGGTGCGGCAGATTCGATCAGCAGCTGGTCGCTCACTACCAAGATCAACGGACGCAGTGATCCGTAGAGAACTCGAGAATAACAGCTCAGACTCAGAGTCTTTCACCGCACAAAGAGATCTATTTAGATCTGTAAACGGAATTGGCGGTGGCCGGTGGGCGCTGCGTTAATCACTCGATCTCAAACAAATCCGCCAGCTGCTCGATAATCGTGCCGCCCAGTTGTTCGGCATCCATGATCGTCACGGCTTTCTTGTAATAGCGGGTCACATCATGGCCGATGCCGATGGCCACGAGCTGCACCGGCGAGACCTTCTCGATCCACTCGATCACCTTGCGCAGGTGCGCTTCGAGGTAGCCTGCCGAGTTCACGCTCAGGGTGGAATCGTCCACCGGGGCGCCGTCGGAAATCACCATCAGGATGCGGCGGTCTTCGGGGCGGGCCAGCAGGCGTTCGTGCGCCCACAGCAGCGCCTCGCCGTCGATGTTTTCCTTCAACAGGCCCTCGCGCATCATCAGGCCGAGGGACCGGCGCGCCCTGCGCATGGGTTCGTCGGCCTTCTTGTAGATGATGTGGCGCAGGTCGTTCAGGCGCCCCGGATTTTCCGGGCGGCCATCGGCCAGCCACTTCTCGCGGCTTTGCCCGCCCTTCCACGCGCGGGTGGTGAAGCCGAGGATTTCCACCTTCACCCCGCAGCGCTCCAGCGTGCGTGCAAGAATGTCCGCGCTGATCGCGGCGATGGAAATGGGCCGCCCGCGCATGGAGCCGGAATTGTCGATCAGCAGGGTGACGACGGTATCCTTGAAGTCCTGCTCCTGCTCCTGCTTGTAACTGAGCGAGGAACCGGGGCTGACGATCACGCGGGCCAGCCGCGCGGCATCCAGCAGGCCCTCTTCCTGGTCGAAATCCCAGCTGCGGTTCTGCTGCGCCATCAGGCGCCGCTGCAGGCGGTTGGCGAGGCGCGTCACGACGCCCGCAAGGCCCGCAAGCTGGCTGTCGAGGTAAGCGCGCAGGCGATCGAGTTCCTCGAAATCGCACAGGTCGGTGGCTTCGACCACTTCGTCGAAAGCCTCGGTGTAGGCCTTGTAATCAAAGGTAGAAGGGATGTCCTGCCACGGCGCGTTCCTGCGCTGGGGCAGCTGCATTTCTTCACCGTCGTCGCCGGGGTCGCCTTCCTGCAACTCGTCTTCGCCGGCGGTCTGCTCGCCCTCCTCGCCCTCGCCTTCCTCGCCCTCGGCGCCTTCGGCGCGGGTTTCCGGCTGGTCGGACTGGTCGGCGCCGTCCTCGTCCTGGCTGTCGTCCTGGGGTTCGTCCTGCCCGTCTTCGGACTGGTCGTCATCGTCGAAGCCGTCGTCCGGCTCCGGCTCCATCGGCACCATGTCGAGGTGGCGCAGCATGTCGAGGCCCAGCTTCTGGAAGGCGGACTGGTCGTGCAGCACTTCGGATAGTTGCTCGAAATCGTCGCCGGTGCGGCTTTCGATGAATTCGCGCACCAGTTCCACGCCTTCGCGCGCGGCTTCGGGGATTGGCTGGCCGGTCAGCTGTTCGCGCAGCATCAGGCCCAGCGCGGTGTGCAGCGGCACGTCTTCGGCGGACTCGGCGCTGGTGATGGGATCGCCCGCGATCCGGCGGTCCTGCATCGCCTCCATATTGGTGCGCATGCCCGAGTATTCGCTTTCGCCGATGGCTTCGTAGCGGGCGCGCTCGATCGCATCGTAGCAGGCGCTGGCAGCTGGATCGTCGGGCCGCATCTTCGCATGCAGGGCGCCGTTGTGATGGCGCAGGCGCAGCGCGAAGCTATCGGCAAAGCCGCGCGCCTCGCGGGCCTGTTCGGCAGTAATGTCGCGCCCCGGCATGGGCACGCGCGCCATCTTGCCCTGCTGCTGCGGCTGGTCGGCGGTCCAGCCGATCTCCACCTCGCGATCGCGCGCGATGGCGCGCGCGGTCCCGGTCAGCGCGGTCTTGAATTGGTCGAGGGGGGATTCGTCAGCCATGGATTACCTTTGCCGCGCTGCCTAGCGGTTCAGGCGCACGGCACAAGGGGTTTTGGGGGGCTAAAAGGCAGCCCCAGCGCCGAACACGCCGATCAGCAGCGGATCGTTGGTGGAGGCAGGATCGCGGCGGATGGCGGCTTCCTCTACGCCCATCTCGCGCCAGATAGCATCGTCGACGTTGTTTGCGACATTGCGCGAAACACCCGCCACGTCGATGCCGGTCAGTCCCGCCAGCAATTCCGCCACCAGCGGCTCGCTCGCTACACGCATGGCCGATCCCAGTTCGGGCACCATGGCTTCCACCAGCGTCTGCCCCATGTCCTGCCGCAGGAAGGCGGTGGCCGCTGTCGGCCCGCCGCGCACCAGCGCCACGGCATTCTCGATCCCGATCACCCGCACCGCATCGGCCACGATCGGCGCGGCGCGCTCCGCGCCTTCCAGCGCGATATCGGCAAAGGCCCCTTCCAGCCGGTTCTTGAACAGCGATGAGGTAAGGATGCTCGCCACCACGCCCCCGCGCGATCCGATCAGGTTCGGCAGGCCCAATGCCGCCACCTGCTCGTCCCAGAAGCCGCCGGGCGCGGTCAGGCGGGCAAAGGCGCGTTCGCTGGAGAGGAACAGCAGCCGCCGGATCGCATCCACCAGGCTGAACCCGCCCAGCGTGGCGCAACCCGGCATGGCCAGCAGGCTGGCACCGGCCCCCATCCCGGCAAGGAAACGGCGGCGGCTGGTGGTGGCGCAAGCGAATTCGGTCATAAGGTCTCTCCTGTCCTTGCCGACAGGCTTAGGCCGGTCCCATATTACTGGCAATGCCTGCAAAACGTGCCCGCCTGCTTGTGATGAACGCCGCGCTCGGTCCACTCGACTACCGGGTGCCCGAAGGCATGGCGGTGGAGCACGGATCGGTCGTGGTTGCCCCGCTGGGTCCTCGGCAAGTCACGGGAATCGTGTGGGAAGCAGAGCGTTTGCCCACCAATCCGGTGCCCGAATCGAAGCTGCGGCCCTTGCTGGGCGTGCTCGACGTGCCGCCGATCCGGGCCGAGCTGCGGCGGCTGATCGAGTGGACGGCGGACTACTATGTCGCCCCCATGGCAGCCGTGGCGCGCATGGTGATCGCCAGCGGCGGAGCGCTGCGCGGCCCGGCCACCATGACCGAATACCGGCTGAGCGGCGGCATGCCCGAACGCATGACCCCGCAGCGTGCGGCAGCGATCGAGGCGCTGGAAGGTGAACAGGCGACGATCCGCGAGCTGTCCGGCCTCTCCGGCGTATCCGAAGGCGTGCTGCGCGGCCTCGTGAACCAGGGCGTGCTGGAGCCTGTGGAAGTGGACGTGGACCGCCCCTACCCCCGCGCCCATGCCGAACATCACCTGCCCGACCTGTCTGACGACCAGCGCGCCGTAGCAGACCGGCTGATGAAAGCGGTGAAGGCACACGAATTCGCGCCCATCCTGCTCGACGGGGTAACAGGCTCCGGCAAGACGGAGACCTATTTCGAGGCCATCGGCACCGCCATCGAGGAAAGTCGGCAGGTGCTGGTCATGCTGCCCGAGATTGCTCTCACCGAGGCCTTCCTCGGCCGTTTCGAGCAGCGTTTCGGGGCAGCGCCGATCGTCTGGCATAGCTCGCTCAAGAGCACTGAGCGCCGCCGAGCCTGGCGCGCCATCGCCAGCGGGGAAGCGCAGGTGGTGGTGGGCGCGCGCAGCGCGCTGTTCCTGCCCTATGCCAACCTTGGCCTGATCGTGGTGGACGAGGCGCACGAGATCAGTTTCAAGCAGGATGACGGGGTACGCTACAACGCCCGTGACGTGGCGGTGATGCGCGCCCGGTTCGAAGGGCTGCCCATCGTGCTCGCCAGCGCAACCCCCGCGCTGGAAAGCCTGTTCATGGCCGACAGCGGCATCTACGAGAAGCTGGTGCTGCCCAGCCGTTTCGGCGGCGCGCAACTGCCCGATATCAAGCTGGTCGACCTGACCGAGGAAAAGCCCGGCGCCGGCGCGTGGATCGCCCCGCCCTTGCGCCGCGCGCTGCTTGACCGGCTGGAAAAGGGCGAGCAGTCGCTGCTGTTCCTCAACCGCCGCGGCTATGCCCCGCTGACGCTGTGCCGGCATTGCGGCTTTCGCTTCCAGTGCCCCAATTGCAGCGCGTGGCTGGTGGAACACCGCCTGTCCCGGCGGCTGGCCTGCCACCATTGCGGGCACGAGACCCAGCCGCCCGAGACATGCCCTGAATGCGGCGAACCCGATTGCCTTGTCGCCTGCGGCCCCGGCGTGGAGCGCATTGCCGACGAAGTGGCCGAATTGCTGCCCGAGGCGCGGGTGGCGGTGGTTACGTCAGACACGCTCAACTCGCCGGAGAAGGCCGCCGAATTCGTCGCCATGGCAGAGGCAAAGGCGATCGATGTGATCGTCGGCACGCAATTGGTCACCAAGGGTTTTCACTTCCCCGAACTCACGCTGGTGGGCGTGATCGATGCCGATCTTGGCCTTGAAGGCGGAGACCTGCGCGCGGCCGAGCGGACCTATCAGCAGGTGGCACAGGTGGCGGGGCGCGCCGGGCGCGGGGCCAAGCCGGGCGAAGTCCTGATCCAGACGCGCCACCCTGAGGCTCCCGTCATCGCTGCGCTCGAAGCAGGCGACCGCGATGCCTTCTACGCAGCCGAGACCGAGGCCCGCCGCTATGCCCATGCCCCGCCGTTCGGACGCTGGGCGGCGATCATCATTTCCAGCGAAGACGAAAGGGAAGTGCGCGAGGCCGCGCAGCGGCTGGGCGACACCCGCCCGCGGCTGGACGACGTGCAGGTGCTTGGCCCGGCGCCAGCCCCGATGGCGCTGCTGCGCGGGCGCTATCGCTATCGCCTGCTGCTCAACGCCAGGCGCACAGCCAATCTGCAGGATGTGATCCGCGACTGGCTGGGCCGGATAGACCACCCGCCCGGCGTGCGCGTGGGCGTGGACATTGATCCGTATAGCTTCGTGTGAAGCGGCGCGCCTATTGCGGCGCCTATGGACAAGCCGATCCTCGTTCCGGTTCTTGGCGACCAGCTGACCCGCGACCTGGCCTCGATCAGAGGGCGCAGCAAGCACGACACCGTTATCCTGATGATGGAGGTGTGGGACGAGGCGACCTACGTGAAGCACCACAGGCAGAAGATCGCGCTGGTCTTCTCCGCCATGCGCCATTTCGCAGCTGAGCTTCGCGACGCCGGATGGCAGGTCGATTACGTGCGGCTGGACGACGAGGATAACGCAGGCAGCTTCACTGGCGAACTGGCCCGCGCCGTCGAACGCCACGATCCGCGCGCGATTCACGTTGTCGAGGCAGGCGAATGGCGCGTGCAGCAGATGCTGGAGCTCTGGCCAGACAAGTTCGCCTGCGACGTGGAAGTGCTGCCCGACGACCGTTTTGTCGCCAGCAAGGCGGAGTACCGCGACTGGGCCGAGGGGCGCGATGCATTGCGGATGGAATTCTTCTACCGGGATATGCGCCGCAAGACCGGGCTGCTGATGGATGGCGACAAGCCAGTGGGCGGCGAATGGAACTACGACAAGGACAACCGCGAGAGCCCGGGCGACGACATGGACCCACCCGAGCGCGCCAGGTTCGAGCCGGATGAGATCACGCAGGAAGTCATCGACCTGGTCGAGGAGCAGTTCGGCGACCACTTCGGCTCGCTCAAGAACTTTGAATGGCCCGTCACCCGCGAGGAAGCTGAGGAAGCCGCTGACCGCTTCTTCGCTGAGCGGCTCGAGAAATTCGGCCCCTATCAGGATGCCATGGTCCACGGGCAGGACGATCTCTACCACTCGATGCTGTCCACCAGCATCAACCTCGGCCTGCTCGATCCGCTGGATCTGTGTCGGCGCGCGGAGCAAGCCTACCGAGACGGAAGGGCACCGCTAAACTCTGTCGAGGGCTTCATCCGCCAGCTGATCGGCTGGCGCGAATATGTGCGCGGGTTCTACTGGTACTGCATGCCGGACCTGGCAGGCGCCAACCAGCTCAACGCCCGGCGCGCGCTGCCCGAATTCTACTGGACCGGCGAGACCGACATGCGCTGCCTCGCCGATTGCCTGCGCTCAACGCGTGACAATGCCCATGCCCACCATATCCAGCGGCTGATGGTGCTGGGCAATTTCGCGCTGCTGGCGGGGGTAGAGCCGCGCGCGGTGCAGGACTGGTATCTGGCCGTCTATGCCGATGCTTACGAATGGGTGGAACTGCCCAATGTCGCGGCCATGGTGCTCTATGCCGATGGCGGCAGGCTGGCGAGCAAGCCCTATGCGGCAAGCGGCAACTACATCAACAAGATGTCCAACTACTGCAAGGACTGCCGGTACAAGGTCAGCCAGAAGACCGGCGAGGGCGCCTGCCCCTTCAACCCGCTTTACTGGCACTTCATGCATCGCCATCGCGACCTGCTGGAGGCGAACCACCGCGTGGGCCGCATCTATTCCACTTGGGATCGCATGGGCGAGGAACGGCAGCGAGAATATCTGGAAAGCGCCGAGGCATTCCTTGCGACGCTGGAACCCGCCGCAAAAGGCTGGGCGCGCGCGGAGTTCCAAGCGAACAAAAGTTCAGGTTTCATTCGAAATCAGGCTGGCTAAGATGCATCGAATTCGAATCATTGGACTTTGGGGACCATCCATGCGGCTGTTGATCGCTGCCTTTGCCTTGCTTTTCACCGCCAGCCCCGCTGCCGCCGAATGGTGGCGTGCGGAAACCAACAACTTCGTCATCATTTCCGAAGACAGCGAAGAGGATGTGCGCCGGTTCTCCGTGGAGTTGGAACGCTTCGACATGGCGCTACGCTATTTGCAGAACATGCCGATTGGCGAGCCGCAGCCTACCCCGGCCACCAAGCTGACCGTCTATCGCTTCGGTTCGGTCAGCGATATCGGGCGCATGGCGGGCAGCCCTGGCGTGGCGGGCTTCTACATTCCGCGGGCGGGGGATTCAGTCTCGTTCACCCCGGCCCGGCAGGACCGCCGTCGCTCGATGACGGTGGTGAACGTCGATCGCAGCCGCAATCGCCAGGCCGAGCTCGACACGGTCAGCGTGCTGCAGCACGAATACATCCACTATTTCATGATGCAGCATTTCCCGGCGGCCTATCCGGCCTGGTACGTGGAAGGCTACGCCGAATTGCTGGCCACGATCCGCTTCAACGAAGACGGCACCTTCCACGTCGGCGATCCACCGCAGTACCGCGCCTTCCAGATCTTCCAGCTGCGCCAGTTCCCGATCGAGGACATGCTGAACCAGCAGCACGAGCTGTCGGGCTACGAAGGTTTCCAGTTCTACGGCACCGGATGGCTGCTGGCGCATTACCTCAACTTCGATCCGCAGCGCCTGGCGCAGCTGAACGAATACCTCGTCGCCATCGGCGAAGGCGAGGACAGCCTGACCGCCGCGCGCCGCATCTTCGGCGACCTTGACGAGATAGACCGCGCGCTGCGCGCGTATCGCGACGGCCCCTTCCCCGGTTACGACGTGACCATGCCCGGCTATGTCGAACCGCAGGTGCAGATGCGCCCGCTGACGGCAATCGAGGAACAGCTGATCCGCGAGGAGATGGAACTGCGCCGGGGCGTGAGCAAGGATGATGCCGCCAATATCGCTGGCGACATTCGTCGTAAGGCGGGTGACCCCATGCCCGGCGACCCGCATGCCCTCGGGCTGCTGGCCCGCGCCTACTGGCATGCGGAGGATTACGACAACGCACTGGCGACGGCCGAACGGCTGATGCAGTTGGACGACAGCAACATCATCGGGCCGCTGGTGGCCAGCTGGGTGGCCTCTGAACGGTCGGAGGAGGATCCGAGCTGGCAGGAACGCGCCGTGCAGTACGCCGCCGATGCGCTGTTCATAGACGAGCACGATCCGCGCAGCCGCATCGCCTATTACTACAGCTTCCTCGCCGCAGACATGGAAGTGCCGGAAAACGCCGTCATCGCGCTGGAACAGGCTTTCGATACGGCGGGCAGTGACCCGACCTACCGCGTCTTCCTGTCGCGTCAGTTGATCTATGAAGATCGCCTTGATGCCGCCAAGCAGGTGCTCCAGCCGATTGCCTTCCGTGGTCACAACCAGGGTCCGCGCGAGGAGGACGAGGACGACGACCGCGAAGGTCCGCCCAGCCTCGACGACATCATGGCCAAGATCAACGAAGGCGACCGCGACGCCGCGCTGACGATGATGGACGCATTGATCGACTGGGAGCCGGAGGACGCCTGATCGCACCCTGCGGCTTCTTCAGTTCTCGCGCTCGCGGCGGAGCAGTTCGGCCTTGATCTGCGTGCCGTAGGCATAGCCGCCCAGCGATCCGTCCGCGGCGATCACGCGGTGGCACGGGATCAGCACCGCGATATTGTTCGCCCCGTTGGCTCCGCCCACTGCGCGGCTTGCACTGGGCTTGCCCAGCGCGGCGGCAAGCTCGCCGTAGCTGCGCGTCTCGCCCGGCGGGATGCGCCGCAGTTCGTCCCACACGCGCTGCTGGAAGGCGGTGCCCTGCACATCCAGCGGGATATCCTGCCCGGTGCCGGGCTTCTCCACCGCTGTCGCCACCTGTTCAAACAGCGCCCGGAAACCTTCCCCGCCCTCGACCAGTTCCGCCTTGGGAAAGCGTGCGCGCAATTCCGGCTCGCCTTCGCCAAAGGCAAGGCAGCACACGCCCTTGTCGCTCGCCGCCACCAGCATGCTGCCCAGTGTCGTGTCGATCACCGCATAATGGATCACCCGGCCCGTGCCGCCGCGGCTCCGATCTTTCGCGCTCATGCCCATCTGGTCTTTCATGTCATCGTAGAACCGTGACGGTGCAGAATAGCCCGCCTCATATATGGCCCCGGTCACGCTGTCCTCGCGCGCCAAAGCCTCGCCCGCCCGCTCCCGCCGCAAGGCGCGGGCATAGGCGGCGGGCGACAGGCCCACCGCGCGGGTAAACACGCGCTGCAGATGCGTGGGCGAATAGTCGGTCGCCGCGCCGAGACGGTCCAGCGGCACCGGCCCTTCCGCATCGCGCAGGATTTCCAGCACGCGCAGCACGGCGGCCTCTTCCCGGCTTTGCTGGTCGGGCATGCAACGCTTGCAGGCGCGCAGGCCGACCGCCTCCGCCGCCTCGGGCGTGGCATAGAAACGCACGTTCTCACGCTTGGGCGCGCGTGCCGGGCAGCTGGGGCGGCAATAGATGCCGGTGGAATGCACGCCGGTCACGAACACGCCGTCGAAACGGCGGTCCTTGGCCAGCGCAATCTGCCAGCAATCATCGTCTGTCAGCGGAGTGTCGGTCATACCTTGTATATGGCAGCTGCGCGCAGGCTGCGCGTCTCGAAGCTTGCGGTCAATGCCCGGTGCTATAGAAGCGCCAGCCCATATGCATCGGATTATTGCACTTTTCGCGTTGCTGCTGACTGCCTTTGCGCTCAGCCCCGCCCCCGCCCGCGCCGAATCGGCGGATATCGAGGCGGCAGCGCGCGGCGTGGTGCGGGTGATCATCATCGGGCGCGACGGGGAGCAGATCTTCCCCATCTCGCACGGCACCGGCTTTGCCGTGGGTGGAGAGCGGATCATCACCAATGCCCACGTCGTGGCAGAAGCGATGGAAGACAATCGCCTGTCGATCGGCGTGGTCCCGGCGGAAGGCGAGCAGGCGGTCTATGCCCGGCTGGTTTCGGTCAGTCCGCGTAACGACCTGGCACTGTTGGAACTCACAGAGCCGCTGGGCCTGCCCCCGCTCACCATCGCCGGCAATCCGCCGCAGAGCGGGGCAGTGACCGCCATCGGCTATCCGCTGAACGTGGACCGGGCGCAGGGCCTTGGCCAGTCGGACATCTTCCGCGCCCAGCCGCCCGTTACCGCCACCGGCTTCCTTTCCGGCAGGCGTCCCAGCCGGGAATTCGACACCATCCTGCACACCGCGCCCATCGCGCGCGGCAATTCGGGTGGCCCGCTGGTTGACGATTGCGGCCGCGTGATCGGAGTCAATTCCTTCGGCACAGAAAGCGCCGGGTCGGATGCGGAATTCTTCTTCGCCATCAGCACTCGCGAACTGCTGCCTTTCCTGCGCGCCAACGACGTGACGCCGCGACTCAATTCACTGCCGTGCCGCAGCATGGCCGACCTCGAGGCAGAAGAACGCGCCCGCGCAGAGGCGCAAGCCGAAGCCGAAGCCCAGCGCGCCGAGCGCGAAGCCGAGGCGCTGGCGCAGCAGACCGCCGAAGCACGTCGCACCATTACATATGAAGTGATGGAAGCCCGCGCCAACGGCATGGCGCTTTCCCTGCTGCTGCTGATCGTCGCGCTGGGGGCTGGCGGCGTGGCGGCCTTTGGCCATGTTCAGCGTGACATGCGCCTGCGCGCCATTGGCGGGGCGGTCAGCCTGCTGGCCATCCTGAGCGCGCTGGCTGCGTGGATCGCGCGCCCGACTTTTGCCGAGATCGACGAACGGGTCGAAGAAGTGCTGCGCGCCGGGGTTGGAACCGAAGGCCCCACCGGCACGATCGCAACGCCCGAAGCCACTGCCACCGGCGCAGGCAGCCTTACCTGTGTGCTCGATACCGAACGCAGCCGCGTGATCGGCGATCCGGCAGATGACCTGCAGATAGACTGGACCGATGACGGCTGCATTAACGGCCGCACCCAGTACGGCCGCAGCAACGGCAGCTGGACCCGCGTGTTCGTGCCCGCCAACGAGGCAGCCGTGTCGGTCAACCGGTTCCACCCTGGCGATGGCGAACTGGTGATGGAGCGCTACCTGCTCGACCTCGATGCCATGCGCGCAGCACGCGCCGCCCGCGGTAGCTATGTCGCCCCCGAATGCGGTGCCGGGGAGGAAGCCGTGCAGGAACTTGGCGCGAACCAGGGCGCGGTAATCTCCACCCTGCCCGATCGCCCGAACGAGCGGCTGGTCTACCGTTGCTCGGCGACGGTGGATTTGCCCGAAGAGGAGTAAGGGCAACACTTCCCGTCGCCCTTGCCCACCCTTCTCCCGGACTCGGGTTGCATGAATCAAACCTCGGTGCTAGGCGCGCGCCAGCCTTAAGGGGGTGGTTTTGCTGCGCCCGCTCACAAGGCCACCAGTTTTTCCGTTTCTCGGACCTTGAAGGACACTCGCGCGTGGAGCTTTCCGCCGGTATTCAGGCCAGCCTTGCCGGGCGTTATGCCTCGGCCCTGTTCGATCTTGCCAGTGAAGCTGGCACGGTAACCGCCGTCGAGTCCGATCTCGACAAGCTCGCCGCTGCGCTCAGCGAATCGGACGAGCTTTCGGCACTTATCACCAATCCCGAAATCAGCCGCGCCCAGCTGGGCGGCGTGATGGCAGGCATTGGCAAGTTGCTGGAGCTTTCGCAGCTCACCTGCAACTTCCTTGGCGTGCTGGCCGAAAACCGCCGCGTGTCGAAACTGCCGGGCATGATCCGCGCCTTCCACACCATCGCTGCCGCCCAGCGCGGCGAAGTGCAGGCCGAAGTCGCCAGCGCCCACGCCCTCACCGATGATCAGCTGACCGAACTGGAAGGCAAGCTGCGCGCCCGCGAAGGCCGCACGGTGAAATTGAAATCGCGCGTCGATCCCGACCTTCTGGGCGGGCTCGTCGTCACCATCGGATCAAAGCGCATCGACAGCTCGATCCGTACCCGTCTCAACTCCCTCGCCCAGGCCATGAAGACCGCCTGAGTAGCCCCACACAAGAAGGCTGAACGCAAATGGATATCCGCGCCGCAGAAATCTCCAAGGTCATCAAGGACCAGATCGCCAATTTCGGTACCGAAGCCGAAGTCAGCGAAGTCGGCTCCGTTCTCTCGGTGGGTGACGGCATCGCCCGCATCCACGGTCTGGACAAGGTGCAGGCTGGTGAAATGGTCGCATTTTCCAATGGTATCCAGGGCATGGCCCTGAACCTCGAAGCCGATAACGTCGGCGTCGTGATCTTCGGTTCCGATGCCGAGATCAAGGAAGGCGATGTCGTCAAGCGTACCGGCACCATCGTGGACGTTCCCGTGGGCAAGGGTCTGCTGGGCCGCGTGGTGGATGCACTGGGCAACCCGATCGATGGCAAGGGCCCGATCACCGATGTGAAGCGTATGCGCGTGGAGCAGAAAGCCCCCGGCATCATTCCGCGCCAGTCGGTGAACGAACCCGTGCAGTCGGGCCTCAAGGCGATCGACGCACTGGTGCCCGTCGGCCGTGGTCAGCGCGAGCTGATCATCGGTGACCGCCAGACCGGCAAGTCCGCCGTCGCCATCGATACCTTCATCAACCAGAAGGAAATCAACGCCGGCGATGACGAGAGCAAGAAGCTCTACTGCATTTATGTCGCCGTGGGCCAGAAGCGCTCCACCGTCGCGCAGATCGTGAAGAGCCTCGAGGAAAACGGCGCGATGGAATACACTATCGTAATCGCCGCTACCGCTTCGGAGCCCGCTCCGCTGCAGTACCTGGCTCCCTATACCGGCGCCGCCATGGGCGAATTCTTCCGCGACAACGGCATGCACGCCGTGATTGTTTACGACGACCTTTCCAAGCAGGCCGTCGCCTATCGCCAGATGTCGCTGCTGCTGCGTCGTCCGCCGGGCCGCGAAGCCTATCCGGGTGACGTGTTCTACCTGCACTCCCGCCTGCTGGAACGCGCCGCCAAGATGAACGACGAAAACGGCGGCGGCTCGCTGACGGCACTGCCGATCATCGAAACCCAGGCTGGCGACGTGTCGGCCTATATTCCCACCAACGTGATCTCGATCACCGACGGCCAGATCTTCCTCGAAACCGACCTGTTCTACCAGGGCATCCGTCCGGCCATTAACGTGGGCCTCTCGGTCAGCCGTGTGGGCGGTGCTGCCCAGACCAAGGCGATGAAGAAGGTTGCCGGCTCGATCAAGTTGGAGCTGGCGCAGTACCGCGAAATGGCGGCGTTTGCGCAGTTCGGCTCGGATCTCGATCCCTCGACTCAGAAGCTGCTCAACCGCGGTGCGCGCCTGACCGAGCTGCTGAAGCAGCCGCAGTTCTCGCCCATGCCGATGGAAGAGCAGGTCGTCTCGATCTTCGCCGGTACCAACGGCTATATCGATAGCGTCGCTGTCGACAGGGTGACCGAATACGAAGCCGCGATGCTCAGCTTCATGCGCAACGAGCATGCCGACGTGCTGAAGACCATTCGCGACACCGGCAAGTTCGAAGACGACACCAAGGCAGCCGTCGTGGCTGCGCTGGACACCTTCGCCAAGCAGTTCGCCTGATCCGGAAATCGAGATTGATAGGGAGCCGAAATGGCTAGCCTCAAGGAACTCAAGGACCGGATCAAGTCGGTCAAATCAACGCAGAAGATCACCAAGGCGAAGCAGATGGTCGCCGCGGCGAAGCTGCGCAAGGCGCAGGCCGCCGCCGAGAGCGCGCGGCCCTATGCCGAGCGTCTCGCTGGTGTCATGGGATCACTCGCCAGCAAGGTGAGCGGCGATTCCGCGCCGCTGTTGCTGCGCGGCACCGGTGCCAGCCAGCGCCACCTGCTGGTGGTGGTGAACACCGACAAGGGCCTGTGCGGCGGCCTCAACGCGAATATCGTGAAAGAGGCCAAGAAGCAGGCGGCAAAGTTGATCGCCGAGGGCAAGGACGTGTCGTTCTACCTCGTCGGCAAAAAGGGTCGTGCGCCGATCAAGCGCGACTATGCCGACAAGATCAGCCACATGTACGACACCAGCGAGATGAAGAACCCGGACTTCGCCGAAGCCGAGAAGATCGCGCAAGAGCTGGTGGGCAAGTTCGAGGCCGGCGAATTCGATGTCGCGCACCTGATCTACCCGATCTTCAAGAGCGCGCTGGCGCAGGACCCGACCAGGGTGCAGATCCTGCCGGTGCCCACGCCGGAGAACGTTGAAGCGTCCGAAGCCGCTGTCGAATACGAGCCCGACGAGGAGGAGATCCTCGAGGACCTGCTCCCTCGCTATATCCGCACGCAGCTGTTCGGTGCGCTGCTGGAACGTGAAGCCAGCGAACAGGGCGCCTCGATGACCGCGATGGACAACGCCACGCGCAACGCGGGCGAGCTGATTGACAAGCTCACCATACAGTACAACCGCAGCCGCCAGGCCGCGATTACCACCGAACTCATCGAAATCATCGCCGGCGCGGAAGCGCTGTAAGCAGGATCGTATCGTGTTGAAATCCCCCCTCTTCCTCCTCCTTCCGATTGCCGCGCTGGCGGCCTGCGGCGAAGAGCCCGCGCCCGAACCAGCTCCGGCTGAAGTCGCAACGCCCGAGCCAATCCAGACCGCGCCCACGCCGGACGAGGCGCTGTTCGCAGAGCTGTTCGCCGCCACCTGCCCCAATGCTGAGCCTGTCAGCACGTCCTTTTGCCAGCGCGCGCTGGGCGCCAACACCGTGTCGTGCGAATTCGGCCTTGGCGATGACGAAGTCCTTCGCCACGACGCGACCCTCGAACTCGACGAAACCGGCCTTGCCTGGTCCATCGTCGATCCCGAAACCGTTTGCGCCCAATAGACGTCGATCAGTAATCAAACCGAACCAGACACCCATCTGAACGCCACAGGAAAAAATCATGGCTACCGCACCTGCTCTTAACCAGACCACCAACGGCACCATTGCCCAGGTCATCGGCGCTGTCGTCGACGTGACCTTCGAAGGCGAGCTGCCCGCCATCCTCTCCGCGCTGGAGACCAAGAATGGCGACAACACGCTCGTGCTCGAAGTGGCGCAGCACCTCGGTGAAAACACCGTGCGCACCATCGCCATGGACGGCACCGACGGCCTCGTTCGCGGCCAGGAAGTGATCGCCACCGGGGCGCAGATCTCCGTGCCTGTCGGCCCCAAGACGCTGGGCCGCATCATGAACGTGGTCGGCGAACCGATCGACGAGCGCGGCCCCATCGGTGCCGAAATGACCGCGCCGATCCACGCTGAAGCCCCGCCATTCGTCGACCAGTCGACCGAAGCCGACATTCTCGTCACCGGAATCAAGGTGATCGACCTGCTCGCACCCTACGCCAAGGGCGGCAAGATCGGCCTGTTCGGCGGTGCCGGTGTGGGCAAGACCGTGCTGATCCAGGAACTGATCAATAACATCGCCAAGGGCCACGGCGGCGTGTCGGTGTTCGCCGGCGTGGGTGAGCGCACCCGCGAAGGTAACGACCTCTACCACGAATTCCTCGACGCGGGCGTCATTGCCAAGAACGAAGCCGGCGAAGCCATCTCCGAAGGTTCGAAGGTGGCACTGGTCTTCGGCCAGATGAACGAACCCCCGGGCGCGCGTGCCCGGGTCGCCCTGTCGGGCCTGACCATGGCGGAATACTTCCGCGATCAGGAAGGCCAGGACGTGCTGTTCTTCGTCGACAACATCTTCCGCTTCACCCAGGCGGGTTCGGAAGTGTCGGCCCTGCTCGGCCGTATTCCTTCGGCGGTGGGCTACCAGCCGACCCTGTCGACCGACATGGGTAACCTGCAGGAACGCATTACCTCCACCACCAAGGGTTCGATTACCTCGGTGCAGGCCATTTACGTCCCCGCGGACGACTTGACTGACCCTGCCCCGGCAACCTCGTTCGCTCACCTTGACGCGACGACCACCCTGAACCGCGCAATTTCGGAACTCGGCATCTACCCGGCGGTGGACCCGCTGGACTCGACCAGCCGCGTGCTGGAGCCGCGCGTTGTCGGCCAGGAGCACTACGAAACCGCTCGCCGCGTTCAGGAAATCCTGCAGAAGTACAAGTCGCTGCAGGACATCATCGCCATTCTCGGCATGGACGAGCTTTCAGAAGAAGATAAGCTCACCGTGGCCCGCGCCCGCAAGATCCAGCGCTTCTTGTCCCAACCGTTCCACGTGGCCGAGGTGTTCACCAACATCCCCGGCAAGTTCGTGCAACTGGAAGACACGGTCCGCTCGTTCAAGGCGGTTGTGGACGGCGAATACGACCACCTGCCCGAAGCTGCCTTCTACATGGTCGGCGGCATCGACGAGGCGGTCGAAAAGGCCCAGAAGATGGCTGAGGACGCCTAAGCGCCATGGCACTTCACTTCGAACTGGTCACGCCGAGCAAGCTCGTCCGCTCCGAGGATGTCCACATGGTGGTCGTCCCCGGCGCAGAAGGCGAATTTGGCGTGCTGGAGGGCCACGCGCCCTTCATGTCGACCATCCGCGACGGCGCGGTGCAGGTCTACAAGACCGCCGGCGGCGAGCCGGAGAGCATCGAAGTGCGCGGCGGCTTTGCCGAAGTAGGCGATGCTGGTCTGACGGTGCTGGCGGAACACGTCGAAGACTGATCCGGCCGCACAATGGCAAACAAAAAGGCCGTGGCGAGAAATCGCCGCGGCCTTTTGTCCTTATGGCCTTAGCAGAGCCGTAACCCCTCGCCGGTTATGCTGCCGCGCATGTTGACCACGATCATCATGGCCACTGCGCTCAGCGGCACCGCACTTGTCGAGGAAGCCGATCGCCGCAACATGGCCTATACCCAGTGCCTGTTCGAACAGGTCCGCGCCGCGCGTGAGCAAAGCCTGCCGACCGCGGCCATGCTCGATAGTGTCGCCACCGTTTGCCGCACGCAGCGGCTGGCGCTGGAGGAGGTAACGCTGGCGGTGCTGCAGGAACGGGGCGAAAGCCGTTCCCAGGCCCAGGCCAACTGGAATCGCGTGCACACCAACAGCCTCGAGGCCGTCCGCCGCGCCTATGAATTGCGCCTCGGCGAACAACAGGGCTAGCGCCTGCGACGTACTGGTGCCTGGAAGTCGGCTGGCTTGTCGGTAATCCAGCACAGAAACTTCGCCACTTCTTCATGGGTGACTAGCGGTTCGCGTGCGCCATCCAGCCGCACCAGTTGGGCATTGGTGAAATGTGCGTGGATGGTGCGGTGGCAGATCGGGTGGACCGGCACCGTCTCGCGCCCCTTCTTCGCCTTGGGCACCGTGTGATGCCACTGCGAGCATTGCCCGATTGGCCGTTCGCATAGCCAGCAGGTTTCGGGATTCTCCGAAGTCATAAGCGGTTCTTAACCATGTTGGCGCATGGCTGGCCACCATGACTGGCGATGCGACCACGATGCCCGCTCCCACCGGCGCGACAGGCAGCGGCCTGATGCGCGGCGATGTGCCATACCTGCTGCTGCTCGCCGTGTTCACCCTCGCCCTGCGCTCGATGTGGTTCGGCGATCCGGTCGCCGATTTCGATGAGCAGCTCTACTCCTTCATCGGCTGGCGCATGCAGTATGGCGAACTGCCCTTCGTCGACTGGTGGGACAGGAAACCCTTTGGCCTGTTTGCCATTTTCGGCGTGGTGCATGCGCTGTTCGGGCCCAGTGCACTGGCATATCAACTCGCTGCCGCGTTCTCCGCATTCCTCACCGCCTGGCTGACTTACGGACTGGCGCAGCGACTGGTCGACCGGGTAACCGCGATGTTCGCCGGCACGATCACGGTGATCCTGCTCTCCGCCTATTCCAGCTATTCCGGTCAGAGCGAGGTCTTCTTCGCACCGCTGATGCTGGGTATGGTCACGCTCCTGGTCGATGCCGACCACCCGCGCTTCACCCGCCGTGCTGCCATGGCCATGTTGCTGGGTGGCCTCGCCTTGCAAGTGAAGTACACCGTCGTCCCGCAGTGCCTGTTCTTCGGTGCATGGGCTCTGTGGGTGGAATTCCGCCGCAACGGCGCTTTGCCCGCGCTGGCTGGCAAGGCCGCCCTGTTTGCCACCATGGGCCTGCTGCCGACCGCCGTGGTCGGCCTGTTCTATGCTGTCATCGGCGAGTTCGACGCCTTCTGGTTCGCCAACTTCGCCAGCTTTTTCGAGCGTGCCGCCGCGCCGCAGGGCCGCTGGGTGTCGAGCCATGTCATCGGCGTCGCCCCGCTCGTCGTGCTGGCGCTGGGCGGCACCTATGTCGCCTTGCGCGTCAGACGGCCCGAGCCTTTCGCCACCTGGGTCTTCTTCGCCGCTTGGGCGCTGTCCGCGCTGGCGACGGTGCTGCTGCCGGGCACGGTCTACCTTTACTACTACGCCGCGCTGTCCGCGCCTGCTGCGCTGCTGGCCCTGCCCCTGCTCGATCGGCACGGTCCGATGAAGCTTGCGCCTGCCGTCGTCCTGTCGGCTCTGCTGCTGGCGCTGCTTTCCCTGCCGAACCGCTACGCACAGTCGCAGGACCAGCGCCAGGCCGTGGCCGAACTCGCCAGCGCCATCGCGCCGCATGTGGGCAGCGAGGCCAATTGCCTGTGGATCTGGGACGGACCGACCGTGCTCTATCGCCTGACCAACAGCTGCGTGCCGACGCGCTTCGTCTATCCCGATCACCTGAACAACACGCTGGAGACCGGCGCGCTGGGGGTCGACCAGGTGGAGGAGATCAGCCGCATCCTCGCCGCTCAGCCAGGCGCAATTGTCACCGCTGACAAGGGCATGACGATCCGCAACCCGCAGGCAAAGGCACTGGTGGAAGCGACGCTGGCGCGCGCCTACGAACCCCGGCTTTCCGTGCAGATGCACGGGCGCGAGCTTACCGCATGGGTGCGCTCACCTGCTTCCGAACCCGCGCCTGCCACCACAGGAACAGCCCCGCGCCAATGATGATGGCCGCGCCCAGCAGCGCCACGGCATCGGGATAATCACCAAAGAATACTGCCCCCAGCACCACCGCCATCAGCAACTGGCCATAGGTCATCGGCGCGATGGTGCCCGCGCCTGCCTTGGCCGTGCCCATATAGATCAGCCACTGCGCCAGCGTGGCCGAGCAGCCGATGAAGGCGCAGCGGGCGATAATGGTCCAGTCGGGCCAGTGCATGCGAAAACCCTCGATGCCGCTAAAGTGTCCGGCAGCAGTAGCGCCCAGCAGGAAGATCATCGCCGTCACCGACATGTAGTATTGCATGGCCAGCACGCTGGCGCTGCCGTGCGTCTTGCGGTTCAGGATGATGACGATCGCCATGCCGGTCGCTCCCACCAGCGGCAGCAGCACGCCCCATCCCGCCGTCTCGAAAGTAGGCCGCAGCACGATGAACACGCCGACAAAGGCCACCAGCGTGGCAAGCCACGTGCTCGCCCTTGCGCGTTCTCCCAAGAACACCATCGCCAGCACGGCGGTGATGATCGGCTGGGTAAAGGCAATCGAGGTCGCTTCGGAAAGCGGCATGATCCACACCGCCAGGAACATGCCCACCGCAGACATGCTGATCGCCACGCCGCGCATCCATTGCAGGCCGGATTTCGGCAAGGCGAGCCCGGCCCAGCCTTCGTGCCGCACCATCAGCATGGCCAGCACCAGCGTTCCCACCACATAGCGGGTGGTCGCCATGGCCGGCGCGGGCCATTCGCCCGCCATGCCCTTGATGATGGCATCGCCGATGGAAAGCGTGCAGAATCCGGCCAGCGCGAACAGCAGCCCTGCCCTGTCCGATTGTTGCATGTGCCACCCCTCCGCTTGCGGTAGGGGGTGCTTAGGGGGCGGCCCGTAGCTCTGCAATGGCTGTCGACAATCAGCCCTGCACCTTGCCAAGGCGCCTGACGCGCCCCTGGCGCCACAGCCACAGGCCGGCAAGCACGATCAGCCCCGCCCCCAGCATCGCTGTCAGGTCCGGCACTTCGGAGAAAAAGATGTAGCCGACAAGCGATGCGGCGATCAGCTGGCCATAGGTCATCGGCGCCACCGTGGCCGCACCCGCTCTTTCCGTGCCCATGTAGATCAGCCAATGCGCGGCACTGGCCGTGACAGCGATGATCGCGACGCGCGCCGGGATATGCCAGGCAGGCCATTCCAGCCGCAATTCATCCATGCCGCTGAAATGGCCGATCACCATCATCGCCACGAGGATCACGGTTGCGAAGATGGCGCCATAGGCCTGCATCGCCAGCGCGCTGCCCGTGCCGGCCACGGCGCGATTGGCAGTGACGAGAACCGCCATGCCGAACGCGGCGGCCAGCGGCAGCAGCGCGGCAAGCCCGATCTCGGCAAGATTGGGGCGCAGCACGATGAGCACGCCGACAAAGGCGACGAGAGTTGCCGCCACGGTCTGCCAACGCAGCTTTTCGCCCAGGAACAGGGTCGCAAGGATGGCGGTGAACATCGGCTGGGTGAATGCCAGCGCTATCGCCTCGGTCAGCGGCATCAGCCAGACACCGGCAAAGAAGCAGATGGTGGCGATCGCCACAGCCGCACCGCGCAGCCACTGCATGCCCGGCCGTGGCACATTGAAAAGCGCCCGCGGACCCTGCTTCATCACCAGCAGTACGGAAAGGCCGAGCGCGCCAAGGCCATAACGCCATGCGGCAATCGCCGTGGGCGCCCAGGCCCCGTCGATGCCTTTCACAATGCTGTCACCAATCGTGAGCGTGCAGAATCCGGCCAGCGCAAGCAGCAGCCCTGCCCGATCCGACTGTTGCATTGCGACCCGCCCTCCGCTCGCGGTGTGCGCCGCTTAGGAGCAGCCGGGACTGCGGGCAATCGCTTTCCTTTGCGATCGAAGCTGCGAATTTTACGAAGCGTTAAACGGTCATGCTTAACAAAGCCCTATGGCGTGCCCCGGTGGGCACCGATGCCGAGGGCCCGATGACGAAACTGATTATCCAGATTCCCTGCCTGAACGAGGCCGAAACGCTGCCCACGACGCTGGCCGCGCTGCCGCGCCGGGTGGCGGGCGTGGACGTGGTGGAATTCCTCGTCATCGACGATGGCAGCAGCGATGGCACCGCGCAGGTGGCGCGCCAGTGGGGCGTGCATCACGTGGTCACGCATCGCCGCAATCGCGGGCTTGCCGCCGCCTTTCGCAGCGGCATTGACCGTGCGCTGGCCGAGGGCGCGGACATTATCGTTAACACCGATGGCGACGGGCAGTACGAAGGCGGCGATATCGAGGCGCTGGTGACCCCGATCGTGCAGGGACGCGCGGATATCGTGATCGGCGACCGGGGCGTTGCCGACAATGCGCACTTCTCTCCGCTCAAGCGCCTGATGCAACGCGTGGGCAGCGGCGTTGTGCAGCACCTTGCCGGGACGCATGTTGCCGATGCCGTAAGCGGTTTCCGCGCGATCAGCCGCGATGCCGCGCAACGCATCAATATCACCACCGAATTCAGCTATACCACCGACATGCTGATCCAGGCCGGGCGCAAGCGCATGGCGATTGCCAGCGTGCCGGTGCGCACCCATGCCGCCGCGCGCCCCAGCCGCCTGTTCAAGTCCATCCCGCGCTTCTTGATGCACACCGGCATCACCATGGCGCGCAGTTTCACCGCGCACAAGCCGCTGCGCGCCTTCGTCGGCACCGGATCGCTGATCGCCTTTGTCGGCCTGCTGCCGATCCTGCGGTTCCTGTGGTTCTGGAGCCAGGGCGACAGTGGCGGCCACGTACAGTCGCTGGTGATCGGCGGCGCGCTGCTGGTGCTGGGTACGCTGGTGGCGATCATGGGCATGGTGGCAGACCTTGTCGCCGCCAACCGCAAGCTGATGGAAGAAAACCTTGCGCGCACCAGGCGGCTGGAAGATGCAGTTTCGGCCATGCGCGATCAGAACGAAAAGCTTGCAGCAAGTGCAACCACGGGTCGCAGGGACGCTGCATGACCACGAGTGTCATGACCGACACGGATGCGCCTCTAGGCAAGGCGCCTGCATTCTCACGTGCAGGCACGGCAAGCTGGCCGCTGGCCGGTATCGCAGTGCTGCTGGCCGCCCAGTTCAGCATGATCTTCACCCGCGCGATCAATTGGGATGAATACTCCTACTGGCGCGAGGTTGCCTATTTCGCCGACGGTCGGCTCGACCGCCCGCTGCAGACCTTCCATGTGCGCCTGTTCGAACCGCTGGCGGGCGTGTTCGCCACCAGCACCGACCATATCGTGGCCGCGCGCGTGGCCATGTTCGGCTTCGAACTGGTCACGTTGTGGCTGCTCTATGCCATTGCCCGCCGCTTTGCCGATCACGTGACGGCGTTGTTCGTGCCGCTGGCCTACATTTCCGCGGGCTATGTCTTGCAGCACGGCTTTTCCTTCCGCGTCGATCCCATGGCCACAGCCGGATTGCTGGGCGCGCTGTATTTCCTGCTGCGCCGCCCGCTGGACTGGAAATCCCTTGCCGGGTTCGCCCTGTGCGCCGCTTTCGCCGCGATGATCACCATCAAGGTGATCCTCTACCTGCCCGTTTTCGCGGGCGCGGCGGCATGGCAACTGCTGGAGGTGCGCGAAAGGCAGGCGACATTCGTCAGGCTGGTGATTGGCGGGCTGGCTGCCGGCGGGGTGTTCGCCCTGCTCTTCTGGCTGCATGCGGCGGACATGGCTGTCCAGGAGAGCGCGATAGACCGCTCTGGCGCACAGTTCGAATCCTCGACTGGCTGGGTCTTCTTCCTTGGCATTCCGCCCTATTGGCCCATGGCCGTGAAATCTTTCCTGCTGGCGCCCCTGCTGGCAATCATGGTGGCGATGACGCCCGTGCTGCTGCGCCGCAGGGACATCGCATGGTCGCAAAAGGCCTTTTTCGCGGGGGCCTGGTTGCCGCTGCTGACCTTGCTGTTCTACAAGAACACTGCAGCCTACTACTACGTTTTCCTGTTCGCGCCGCTTGCGCTGGCTTGCGTGCCCGCGATCGGGGCAGCGCGCGCCCGCTACGGCGCAAAGCTGCTTGCCATCGCTTTCACCGTCATCGCTCTGGGCACTTTCGCCATCGAAGACCGAACGACAATCGACCGCCAGCGCCAGGTCGAGCAGAACGTGCATGAGGTATTTGGCCAGCCTGTCACCTATTTCGACCAGAATTTCATGCTGGGCGACTGGCCCAAGGCCAACCGCTTCATGACGCCATGGATCATGGAACGCTATCACCGTGCGGGCGAGGCCACCTATCGCGCTGCGATGCAGGAGCAAACCGTACCACTGCTGCTGGCCAATTCGCAGGAACTGCGCGACCTGATGGAAGGCCGCAGCGACAGCTTCCTCTTGCCCGCCGACATCGCCGCGCTGCGCGAGAACTACATCGCCTTCTCTTGGCCTATCTGGATTGCTGGCAAGCGCTTTTCCGCAGGCGAGGCGGCGAAATCCGAGGAATTCCTGGTGCCCGGCCCTTACACTGTGCGCGGCGGTCCGGTAACGATCGACGGAATTGCTTATGGTGAGAACGACCTAGTGACTATCAGCCGCGGATATCACAATATCGAAGCTGGTGGCGATGCCACGCTGGTCTGGGGCGAGCGGCTCGAACTACCGGCGAATCCGCTAGAGCCCGGACCGATCGATGTCGGCTTCTGACGCGCCCTCTCCCCGCTACAGGGTCGCGCTGACGGGCACCTACAACAGCTGCAACAAGGGCGATGCGGCCATGCAACTGGCCATGTCCAGCGAACTGGTGCGTCGTTTCGGCGACAGGCTGGAGATCACCGTCTACTCGCCCTTTCCCCAACTGGACGCGCAATTCTACGGCGATCTTCCGGTCTCCTTCGATGATCGGCGCCAGCTTTTCCGCTCCACCCTCGGCCTCCTCGCAGGCCCGCTCAAGCGCGCGTTTTCCCGCGCCGACCTGGTGATTGACCTTTCCGGCGACATGCTGACGGAGGACTACGGTCCGCATGTCGCATGGTCACATTTCCTGCCGTTGCTGCGCGCCCGGCGGAGCGGCACGCCATATATGCTGGCCGCCCAGTCCATCGGCCCTTTCAAGCTGACCACGCCCATCGCCCGCCAGGTGATCCGCCAAGCTGCCGCGGTGACGGTGCGCGATGCCATATCGAAGGATTATCTCGCCTCGCTCGGGCTGCAGGAACCGCTAGTGAAGCAGACCGCCGACATGGCCTTCCTGCTGCCCGCTATCGACGCTGCGGAGGCGGATCGTTTTATCGCTGCGGCGGGTCTCGATCCGGCCCTACCCACCGTCTCCATTTCGCTCAGCCGCCTCGTGGCAAAACGCTATGACAAGCGCCACGGCGAAGGGGCCTTCGTTGCCCTGATGGCGCGGGCACTCGGCGCGCTCTCCCGCGAGCACGCCGTGCAACTGCTGTTCGTGGCGCATGTTACCGGCCCCGCCGCCAGCAAGGACGACAGGATTATCGCCCGCGAGGTTCTGGCCATGATGGACACTGCCAATGCCACCTTGTTCGACCGCGATGCCCGGCCCGAGGAACTGAAAGGCGTGATCGGACGCTGCGTGGCCACCATCGGCTGCCGCATGCATGCCAATATCGCCAGCCTGTCCAGCAATGTGCCGGTGCTGGCCCTCGCCTACAGCCACAAGACGCCCGGCATCATGCGCGCCTGCGGGCTGGAGGACATGGTGCTGGATGTCGACCGTTTCGAGCCGGACGAGTTTGCCGCTTTCGCCAATCGGCTGCTGGCAGAGCGCGAGGTCCTGGCAGGGCGTATGGCGGATCCGGTCGCGGCCCAGCTCGTGGCCGCGCGCGCGAATGTCGACATCGTTGCCCGCCTGCTTGGAGCCGGGACATGAATGTGCTTGCCCTGGCCATCGGAAAGGACGCCGCCACGCTGGGGGCAAGGGCGACTGGGCGGATTGCCGCATCGGGCGCTGCAAAGCCGCAAGTGCTGGAGTTCGGCGAAGCCGCGCTTGTCCTGTCGCGGGATGGAAACCGTCTGATCGGTTCGGCCAGCGACGAGGCCGCGGATCTCTGGTTTATCGGCACCTTCTTCGGCGACACGCCTGGTTGGACGGAAGCTGGAAGTCCTCTCGACGACCCCGGTCGCACCGCCCGTTGGCTGCTTTCATGCTACCGCGACCGCGGCACGGCATTCCTTGACGGCGCCATCGGCCAGTTCGCCGTGATCGTGCATGACAAGGTGGAGGGGCGCTGGATGGCCTGCGCCGATCCTTATGGCAGTCGCACCTTTTTTACCGCCGATTCCGGCGACAGCATCGTTGTCACGACGAAGCTGGATGTCCTGGCTGCGATGCTGGACGACGAACTGGCGATCAATCGCGAGGATGAGGACTTTTTCCTCGTTCACGGCTTCCACCCGCAGGGGCGTACCGTGTTCGAGGGCGTGCGAAGCCTGTCGTCCGGGGAGATCATGGCGATCTATTGCCATGGACGGCAACAGGTCCGCTCCATCACTCCACCTCAGTTCGAGGCTGCGAAGGCTGCTGCGTCCATCACTTCTCTCGTCGATGCGGCGAACAGGCTGGAGAGCCTTTTCCTGGACGCGCTGCGCAGCCAGTTGCCTTCGGAACCGCAGAAGGTCGGTGTTTTGCTGGGCGGCTTCGATTCCGCCCTGGTGGCCGCCGCCATCGCGCGGCTCGGCTTTCCCGTCACGACCTACAGCTTTCGCTATGCGCAAGGCAGCTACAACCAGCCGCATACCGATACGCTGGCACGCCACATCGGCTGCGAACATGTGTGGATCGATATCGACCGCGAGATGATCGAGGATGGGCTGGAGCACTTTACCGATGTCTTCAGCCAGCCGACCAACTGGCCCAACTACGTGATCCAGACCCTGCGGGTCGTCGAGCGGATGCGCGAAGACGGGATCGATTGGTGCTACAGCGGCGACGGGTGCGACGCGGTGTTCCTGGGCTACCCCGGCACCTATGCGCGGGCGCGCCTGATCGGCTCGTTGCCGCGCATACCCGGCCCATTGCACAAGGCCCTCAAAGCCGTGCTGGCTCGCCCGCTGCTGGATCGCTGGCTGGGCCACCCGTGGCGCGTGGCGCTGGGCCTCCTGCGCGCATCGGGCAGGCCCGAATATGCCCGCGATTACCTGTCGTTCCGCGTGATGGACGAAACCAGCCTGCGCCAGCTACGACCCGGCACGCCAGTGAAGTCACTGGATGAGCAGATCGTCACGCTCAGCAAGCCTTTTGCCAAGCTTTCCGGGGTGCGACGCACGTACCAGGGCAAGGCCGCGGTTTCGCCCAACAGGTCGAAAATGATTGCCGGTGCCGATGCCACCGGCATCCCGATTCTTGCCCCCTACATGCATCCCGAGCTTAAAGCCTGGGCGTTGGCCCTCCCGCTGGACTTGCTGCGCCGCAAGGGCGAGGAAAACGCCACCGGCAAGACGGTGCTGGCGAAGATGGCGGTGGATTCGGGCCTGTTGCCGGCGGCGATCGTGCACCAGCCCAAGATGGCGGCCGTCGATGCCCCGGTGGACGAATGGTATGCCGGACCAATGCGCGAGACAATGATGCGCATTTTCAATGATCTGCCATTCACCACTGATGAACGCTACCTGTCGCGGCTGCTGGATATCAAGACGGCGGAAACGGCGTTCAAGACGCGGGTGATGACGGACAAGGTCATTTCCCATGCCTCATCGCTGCTGGCCACCTATGCCCGTTTTGCCAGGCTTGCCGGAAAGGGCCGTCAGGACGGCTGACCGTCCGGTCGCAGCATGAAGATGTGGCTGGGAAACAGCGGTCGTGCCAGTTTCAGGAAGGGTCGCGGCAAGTGCTTCGCCCAGGCGACTTCGCCGGCGAATTTTTCCGGTTGTTTCGCCACTTCCAGTGCATATTCGGTGACGGTAAAGCCGCAGCGCTCGCACAGTGGGGCCATCTGCCGGTAACGCAGCACCATGTCGTTGCCCACGTGCCCTTCCATGATCGGCGAGCTCTTGTTGGGTGTCGCCAGGTAGACACAACCCGTCGGCTTCAGCACACGGCCGATTTCGCGCAGGTGCAGCTGCTGGTCGCCGACATGTTCGATCACGTGGTTGGACAGGACAAGATCGAAGGTGTCGTCGGCAAAGGGCAGGCGTTCGTCGGCAACCACCGCGAATTCGTAGGCACAGTCGCCCTTGCGCTGATCTTCCACGTCGACGGCAAAGTGCTGGTTGCCGTCCGCCAGCCAATCCGAAATGCCGCCGTTCCCGCAGCCGATATCGAGCGTCACCATACCTTCCACCTCGTGGCCGAGGAAATCGCTGACCACGGCCTCGATCTGGCGCGCCTTCTTCGAGCGGTCGAGATGGACAACCGGGCCACGCCCGCGCGGCTTCTTCGGGCTACTGGTCATCATGTCCTCCTGTTGAGGCGCCACACTTCCGAAAGGGCGCCGACCAAGGCAATTGCCACCTGGAACGAGAAATTCACTGCGGAAAAGGCCAATGCCACCGGCGCCGATACCCCGAGCAGGGCCAGCAGCGCAACAAAGCCTGCCTCGCGCACGCCAATGCCGCCAATGGTGAGCGGGACCAGCGTCATCACGAAGACAACCGAGCGGATCCACACCAGCGACAGCAGCGATATCTCCAGTCCGATCGACTTCGCGGCAAACCATGCACTGGTGTAGAACAGCAAGCTGGCCAGCATCGACATGACCACTATCGCCCCGGCACGGCGGTGCTGGGTCCGGCGAAACAGGGCAGCGGCTTCCACCAGGCTGGAAAGCTTGCGCACAAGGCTGTCGGGCAGGACCGCGCTCATCCGCTCGAGCACCAGCCGGGCAAGCTGCTGAATCGAACTGCTGAAGAACGGTGCCAGCGCCGCCAGCGAAGCCAGGCTGCCGGCGGCCACCAGGAAGAAGAGTGCCTGCCCCACGCCAACCAGGTTCTGGCGGTCAAGCCACAGTGTGACGGTGGCAAGCACCATCAGCGTTGCCAGCTGTACGCCGCGCTCGAAGACCAGCAGTGCTAGTGCAGCGGCAGTCGGCTTGCCCTCGCCATAGCGCAGCAGCCGTATTGCCACGGCAGCGACGCGCGGCAGCACGAGGATATAGAACCTGTTGCTGAGGTTGATCTCGACCAGCCGGCCCACGCTCATGCGGGCATTCTGCACGTGCTGCGCCTCGCGCGTAATCAGGGCGGGCAGGAAGATCGTGCTGAGGAAATTGGTGACCAGGCCCAGCACCAGCCAGTATGGGTCGGCACCGGCGACCGCGGCAATCGCCGCGCGGATGTCGACGTACCATGCCAGAGCGACGAGGATGGCAATGGCAAGCGCCCAGCGCGTCAGCCAGCGCGCCCTGCCGCCCTGGCCACCGCTGCCGTGGATGGCAGCTTGTTCCGGTTTACCTGACACTTGTATTCCTGCCTCTTCCGCCATCGCGCAACGTCTCTTAGGCTGTTAGTGACCAAGATCGAATTACCATTCACGCAATGCCCACGAATGTTTCCCTCGTCGCGCCAGTCGCATCCTATCGCGGCGGGATTGCCCGTCACAGCGGCATGGTGGCTGCTGCCCTGCACGACATGGCCGAAGTTCGGCTCTTCGCAGAGGGCTTCGCACGGCTTTATCCGCAGCTGCTTTACCCTGGAAAGGACCCGAGACTGACGGATCCGGCCGCGCAGACAGCCTTTGCCTTGCGCGAAGTGCTGGATACGCTCGATCCGCGAAGCTGGCGCAAGGTGGCGGACGACATCGCTGCACGCGGCGGCGTGGCGGTTTTCCCGGCCTGGACGTTCTTCACGGCCCCCTGTCTTGGCTGGATCGCCCGGTCCGTGCGAAGGCGCGGCGTGGAAGTGGTGACAATTGTCCACAATGTCGCCGATCACGAGGGCAGCTGGTGGAAAGCACGCCTGGTGCGCTGGCAGATCGCCGCAAGCGAGAGGATCGTTACCCACAGCGAAGACCAGGCCCGCGCCGTGCGGGAGGCCGGATTTACCGGCCCGATAACGGTCGAGCCACACCCGCCTTTCACCGATTTCCCCATGGCTTCGGGCTCGCTCCCGCCCGAATATGCACTGGAACTGCTGTGTTTCGGGCTCGTGCGCCCATACAAGGGCATCGACATTGCACTTGAAGCCCTGGCCCTCGCGGATCTGCCCGATGCACGGCTGACCGTGGCAGGCGAAATCTGGCCCGATGCCGAAGCCGTGCGGTCTTCGGCGGCTGCCCTGCCCCAGGTTCACCTCATCGAAGGGTACATCCCCGACCAACAGGCAGCGGACCTGTTTGTACGGGCCGATGCCCTGTTGTTGCCTTACCGCTCGGTGACTGGTTCGGGCGTGCTCGCCATGGCGCGGCATTACCGTGTGCCCGTCATCGCCAGCGACCTGCCGGCGCTTGCCCGTGAAATCGCGGCTGACGGCCTTGGCTGGACTTTTCCAGCCGGCGATGCGCAGGCATTGGCGGATTTGCTGCGCACCCGGATCACCCGTGCCGAAACCGCGGCCGTTTCCGCTGCGATGCCTGATGCAGCAGAATCCGCCGGGTGGCACCGCATCGCCATTGGCATAGTGGGCCAGCCTGAAAAAGGCGCTTAGCAAATCAACAACGTTTGCGAATTGTTTACCAAACTACGCGAAAACCCCACCTACGAGTTTTCCTGCCGCGCCAGATGGTCGGCAATCGCGTAGTTTTAGGGGGTTTGCGAGCATGAGCGCATTCGGACGCAAGAGCGGTGCAGGCGGCATGTCAAAGGGTGCCCGCCCCAGCTTCGGCGTAGCCAAGCCGATGCGTGGTGGCAGCCCCAATACCGGCGCAAAGCCTGCATCCGAAAGCCAGGTCGATCCCGCCCCCGGTGGCGAACAGTTTCCGCCCGTCCCGCCAGAAGGCGCTCCCGTAGAGGGAGGCACGCCGCGGCAGGAAGACGCGATGAGCCGCCTCGCGGATCGCTCCAACGCGGTTCACGACAACACCAGCGAGCTTGGCGGGTTCGAGGCATCGGTCCACAAGATCAAGGAACAGGTGCTGCCGCGCCTGCTCGAACGCGTCGATCCCGAGGCAGCCGCCACGCTGACCAAGGAAGAGCTGTCGGAAGAATTCCGCCCGATCATCATGGAAGTGCTGGCCGAGCTGAAGGTCACGCTGAACCGCCGCGAGCAGTTCGCGCTGGAAAAGGTGCTGATCGACGAACTGCTCGGCTTCGGTCCGCTGGAAGAACTGCTGGGCGACCCGGACGTGTCCGATATCATGGTCAACGGCCCGGACCAGACCTACATCGAGAAAAAGGGCAAGCTGCAGCTCGCCCCGATCAAGTTCCGCGACGAAAACCACCTGTTCCAGATCGCCCAGCGCATCGTGAATCAGGTCGGTCGCCGCGTTGACCAGACCACGCCACTGGCTGACGCCCGCCTGAAGGACGGCAGCCGTGTGAACGTCATCGTGCCACCGCTGTCGCTGCGCGGCACGGCCATCTCGATTCGTAAGTTCTCCGAGAAGCCGATCACGCTCGACATGCTCAAGGGCTTCGGCTCGATGAGCGACAAGATGTGTACTGCGCTGAAGATCGCCGGTGCCTGTCGCATGAACGTGGTCATCTCGGGCGGTACGGGTTCGGGTAAAACCACCATGCTCAACGCCCTGTCGAAGATGATCGACCCGGGCGAACGCGTGCTGACCATCGAGGACGCCGCCGAACTCCGCCTGCAGCAGCCGCACTGGCTGCCGCTGGAAACCCGCCCGCCGAACCTTGAAGGCCAGGGCGCCATCACCATCGGCGACCTTGTGAAGAACGCCCTGCGTATGCGTCCTGACCGCATCATCCTGGGCGAAATTCGTGGCGCGGAGTGTTTCGATCTCCTCGCCGCCATGAACACCGGCCACGATGGTTCGATGTGTACGCTGCACGCCAACAGCCCGCGCGAGTGCCTGGGCCGTATGGAAAACATGATCATGATGGGCGACATCAAGATCCCCAAGGAAGCCATCAGCCGCCAGATCGCCGAATCCGTCGACCTGATCGTGCAGGTGAAGCGCCTGCGCGACGGTTCGCGCCGGACCACCAACATCACCGAGGTCATCGGCATGGAAGGCGACGTGATCGTGACGCAGGAACTGTTCGGCTTCGAATATCTGGAAGAGACCGACGACGGCAAGATCCTGGGCGAGTTCCGCTCCAGTGGGCTGCGTCCCTACACGCTGGAAAAGGCCCGCCAGTTCGGCTTTGACCAGGCCTATCTCGAGGCGTGCCTCTAGGCACGCGCCCCCGTGCGGATCGTTTGTTTTTCGCTCCGACCTCCGTCGGAGCGTCCTTAGTGCTGTTCGCTATGCTTCGCTTCGCGTCACCTGCGGGTCGCGCTTTCGCGCTCGGTCGGTCGCCAATCGCGACCGATACCAGTGCCGACTTCAACAGGAAGCACAAGGATCGGCGCCTGAAAGGCGACGACAGCGCGCAAACGCGCGCCTGCCGGTAGGCCGAAAGCCAAGCAGGCCGGACGGCCTGCGCCCGGCGCTTGAGGGAACAAACAGACGATCCCTCACCCTCCCCCCAGCCACCCCACGCCGGCAAAGGCCATCAGCGCCAGCCCGGCAAAGCCTGTCAGTGCGGCCATATCGCGCCAGGGCATCAGCCCCACGCGGTTGATGTCCTTGCGGCGCCTGCGCCGGTGTTCGCGCCATGCGGCAAAGGCAGACACCGCCAGCAGTCCTCCGCCCCACAGGCCATAGCGCGTCGCATCGCTGGCAAAGAGGATGAAATCGGGCAGGCGCATTGCGGCGATCCATATGGGCAGCCCGCCTTGCGCTAACAACGCTTGATCGAAAACCGTCAGCGCCTATGCCGCAAGCATGACCAGCGCCCCCCGCGACGATTCCAGCGACCGGCCTTTGCTGGCGCTGGTTTTGCGCCTTGCCGGCGTCTGCGGGTTCGCCTTGATGGCGGCGCTGCTCAAGATGGCGTCAGAAACCGGCATTCACCTAAGCGAACTGGTGTTCTGGCGCCAACTGGTCTCGCTGCCGATCCTGTTGACATGGGCGATGCTGACGGGCGGCATCGGGCAATTGGCGACCCGGCGCCCAAAGGCCCATGCCATGCGCGCAGTCTATGGCATCGTCGGCATGGTGCTGAATTTCGCTGCCGTGATCCTGTTGCCCCTGGCAGAGGCGACCACATTGGGATTCACCGCGCCGATGTTTGCCGTGCTGCTGTCGATCGTGCTGCTGAAGGAAAGCGTCGGCGTGTGGCGCTGGTCGGCCGTTGCGGCAGGCTTCATCGGCATTGTCATCATCGCCCAGCCGGGCAGCGGCAACCTGCCCCTGTTCGGCTCCTCCGTGGCGCTGGGCGGGGCTTTCATGATTGCCCTCATCTCCACGCAGATCCGCGACCTGTCGCGAACCGAGGCCCCTGTGGTCATCGTCTTCTGGTTCTCCATGGCTTCGGTGATCGTTGCATTGCCCTTCATGCTGTGGGTGCACGAGCCGTTGACGGCCCACCAGTGGCTGCTGCTGCTGGGAATGGGCATGGCAGGCACCTGGGGCCAGATGCTGATCACCATGGCCCTGCGCTTCGGCAAGGTGTCCAGCGTGATCGTGATGGACTATTCCAGCATCATCTGGGCAACGCTGTTTGGCTGGCTGCTGTTTTCTACCTTGCCGGCGCTTTCCACTTGGATCGGTGCTCCACTCGTCGTGCTGGCGGGGCTGATCATCAGTTGGCGCGAGCATATTCTGGCAAGGCGTGCCTTTGTAGACCAGCGACAGGCGACCGGAACCTGAACGCCCACGGGCGGTTCCAAATTCCGGTGATCATCGAGCACTCGCAAGAAGGAAAGACCAATGACACGCAAGATCATCCTGGCCGTCAGCGTTGGGCTGATGGCATTGAGCGCCACGGCCTGCAACACGGTGCGCGGAATGGGGCAGGATCTCGAATCCGTCGCCAACGACGTCGACGAAGCAACCTGACGCCAACCCCTCGTCAGAATCGCGCGGCGCCTGCTTCAGCTCTTGCGGTAGACCAGCGTAAGGTTGTTGGCGGGCATGGCGTGGCGCGCCGTGCGCTGCAGGCCGTTGGCAGCCGCCAGTCCGTCAATCCACGCCACATCACGCAGGCCCCAGGACGGATCGCGCGACTTCAGGCTGGCATCGAAATCGAGGTTGGACTGGGTGGTCTCCACGTCCGCCTCGATAAACGGCCCGTAAATCAGCAGCGGCGCGCCTGGCGGCAGCATGTGCCCGGCAGCTGCAAACAACCCCTCGCTGGCCGCGCGCGGGCTGATATGCGTCATGTTGACGCACAGCATGGCATCGGCGCGCTCCACCGGCCATTCGCGCGCCGAGGCGTCAAGCTGGATCGGCGGCAGCAAGTTCGCCCCGCCCTCTTCCTCACGCCATGCGGCAATAGAGGCCACAGCATCCGGGTCCGGATCGGTGGGCTGCCATTGCCACTGCGGAAATGCGCGCGACAGGTAGACCGCGTGTTCGCCGGTGCCAGCGGCCACCTCCAGCAGGAACCCGCCGTCGGCCGGCAGTTCGGCTTCCAGCACCTTGCGGATCGGCTCTCGATTGCGCTCTGTGGCGGGGGCGTGCTTCTTGCTCATTGCTTGCTCCTTGCTCCCTTGCGTGCGCGACGTTCGCGGATGATCAACCAGGCCAGCAACCCGGCAGGGCCCGCCACGAAGGTCAGCAGCAGAACCGGTGCCTGAAGCAGCCGCGAAAACGCTTTCTGGTCGGCATCCTTGGCAATCCACAACCCGGCAAAAAGGTCCAGCGCCAGATAGTGGATCCAGCCGACCGTCACCCCGGCGTCGGACGCGAAAATGCCCCGCACACCTTCGATGGTCGTGAAGTTGCTTTCCCCGCTGCCGCTGTCCAGCGCCCCACTCAGGATCAGCCCCAGCAGCACGGCATAGGCAAGGCACAGCAGGCCGATCCCGGCGTAGAAGACGGCGCTCTGCGCGAAGGGCCCGCGCGGCAGCAGGATCAGACCTGCCCAGCACAGCATGGCCCAGACGTTGGCGATCCCGAACAGGCTATCCCACATTGCTGTCACCTCTTCCCTGCCGCGCCCAGATGCCAGCAAGGATCGAGCCTATCACCACGTGATAGACGGAGGAAATGGCCGAGGGCACGGGGGCCAGCGCGGCCTGCATCGGATTGGCAAACTGGTTCGCAAAACTGGGGGCAGAGGCAAGGCTGGCGCCAAGGCCGGAATTCTGCATGCCCACCTCGATGCTGATCGTGCGGCATTCGGGCGTGCCAAAGCCCATCACCTTGGGCAGCACATAACCCAGCGCAAAGCCAATCACATGCAGCGCGAAGACGGCCAGCAGCAGCACGCCGAAATGTTCCTCTATCAAAGGCTTCGATGCGCCGACGATCCCGCCGACGATCAGCACGACCACGATCACCGATATCAGCGGAGAAACCCTGGCTACCTGCCGCGTCGCGCGGGGCAGCAGGCGGCCCATGGCGACGCCCGCCACCACCGGCACCAGCACGATCGCCACCATCTGCTGGAACAGTGCCCAGCGGTCGATTTCGATGAACACGCCGCCCAGCCACCCGGTCAGCACCGGCGTAAGGACGATGGCCACCAGCGTGCTGGCCATGGTCATCGTGACAGACAGCGCGAGGTTGGCTCGGGCAAGGTAAGCCACGACGTTGCTGGCAGTGCCACCAGGGCAGCACGAGACGAGGATCAGGCCCACCGCAAGGCCGGTTTCCAGCCCGCTCGCCAGCGCCAGCGATACGCCTGCCAGCGGCATCACCGTGAATTGCAGCGCCACGCCCGCCGCCACGCCTCGGGGCATGGTCAGCACGCGGGCGAAATCCTCCACCTTCAGGGTCAGCCCCATACCCAGCATGATGACGCCCAGCAGCACGCTGATCAGCGACTGGCCCAGCACCTGCCCGCTGGTTACCCAGGTGAAATGCGCAGGCACCAGCCAGGCCCAGCCCACGCCCAGCACGGTCCACATGGCAAACAGCGCCGTCGCGCGCTCGATGATCCGTTGCATGCCTTCTCTCTCCCCCCACCCGCCGCAATCAGGCGCTCTGCGGTGCGGATTTCGCCGCCAGGGCGCGGCGGAAATCGCTAGTCAGCCGCATCAACGAATCGTGCTCGTGGACGAACTGCCCGCCTGCCTTCGCACAGGCACAGGCCAGGGCAGCATCGGCCAAGTCCACCGCCTTGATGGAGCGGAACTTCTCTTTGGAGCCGTGCAGGAACAGATCGCCGATGGGGGCCACAATCTGGCCGAGTGCCTCCAGCGGGCGCAGGTCGTTCTGCCGCTTCCCGCGCAGCAGGCTGGGGCGCAGGATGTCGAGCCGGTGCAACTTGAGGGCTTTCAGATCCTTCTCGGTCTCACCCTTCACCCGCAGGTAGGAATTGCGCGAAAACGGGTCTGCCCCGACGGAGGAGACCTGGACGAAGTTCCTGACCCCCGCCGCCTTGGCCGCACGGGCGACTTCCAGCACCAGGTCATGATCCACCCGGCGAAAGCCCGACGTGCTGCCCGCCTTCTTGTGCGTGGTGCCCAGCGCGCTGATCACCGCGTCGGGCACCAGTTGGCTGATGATGCCGGGCCATTCGTCGCTCTCCGCCAGCACCAGTTCCATGCGCACGCCCGGCGGAAAGGGGATTTCGCGCCGCGCAAGGCCCTGCAGGATGATATCGTCGAGATCAGGCGAGCGCGCGATGATGGTGCGGCCGATCAGGCCGGTTGCCCCCACCAGCAGCACACGGCGTGGCTCAGACATTTGACAGGCCCTCCGGCCGCTCATCGTAGATCCGCGAATACTGGTTCATGGCATAGCGATCGGTCATTCCGGCGATGAAGTCGGCAATATGCCGGGCACGCTCGCGCTGCCCTTCTGGCAGGGTTTCGACCCAGCGCGAGTTCATCAGCGAGGGGTCCTGGTCATAGGCGGCGTAAAGCTTGGCAATAACGCTACGCGCGGCCTGGGCAGCGCGCAATTGTGCCTCGTGATGATAAAGGTTGGCGTACATGAATGTCTTCAGCGCGCGTTCCTGCTGCGCCATCGCCGGAGAGAAGGTCGCCAGCGCGCAGCCCGCGCCGCGCACCTGTTCGATGGTTTCGATGCCTTGCAGATTGGCGCGCGTCGTTTCCAGCAGGTCGTTCACCATGACGCCGATCTGGGTGCGGATCAGTTCGCGTCTCTGCTGTCCGCGCCCGGCATGGGGAAAGCGGCGTTCCACCTCGCGCCACAGGTCGGCGATGAAATCCAGCGCCAGCAAATGCTCCAGCTCGAGGAAACCGGCACGCATCCCATCGTCGATATCGTGATTGTCGTAAGCGATGTCGTCGGCCAGCGCCGCCACCTGCGCCTCCAGCGAGGGCCAGTGCGCCAACTCCAGCGGGAAGGCAGCGTTGAGCTCTGTCAGCGCCCAGCCGGGCTGGCTTACCGGGCCGTTGTGCTTGGCCAGGCCCTCCAGCGTCTCCCACGTCAGGTTGAGACCCAGGCAATCGCAATAGGGCCGATCCAGCCGCATGACGGTGCGCAACGCATGTTCGTTGTGATCGAACCCACCGCGCGCGGCGAGCGATTCGTTCAGCGCCTCCTCCCCCGGATGGCCGAAGGGCGGATGGCCAAGGTCGTGGCTGAGGCACAGCGCCTCCGTCAGGTCCTCGTCCAGCCCGAGAGCGCGGGCGATCACGCGGCCGATCTGCGCCACTTCCAGGCTGTGCGTCAGGCGCACGCGGTAATGATCGCCATCGGGCGCGACGAAGACCTGCGTCTTGCCCGCCAGCCGACGGAAGGCGATCGAATGGATGATCCGGTCGCGGTCGCGCTGGAAGGCGCTGCGCGGACCGCGCACGCCATGGCCAGGCTGGTCGAATTCACGCCCGCGCGTGTTGGCGGGATCGGCAGCATAGGGCGCGCGGGACATGCCGCTTCGCTAGGTGAGCATCGCGAGGCAGGCAACGGGAACAGATGCCGAACCTGCGCCGAAATGCCCCATCTATTGGCTGACTCTACTGGTTGACCGCCTCGACCTTCCAGCCGTCCGGGTCCGCCAGGAAGGCGGCGTAGTAGGTGGGCGCATAGTGCGCGCGCAGGCCCGGCGCGCCGCAATCGGTGCCACCCGCAACCAGCCCGGCAGCATGGAAGGCGTCGACGGCCTCGCGCGTGGTGGCGGTAAAAGCGAGGTGGAAACCGGTTGGAACAGGGCCAATCGGTGCATCCTGCTCGAACAAGGCCAGCTTGTCCTGCCCACCTGCCGGACCGTAACCGGCGGCCTTGTCCTCGGTCCATAGCCGCACGTAACCAAACGGTGCGAACACGGCGTCGTAGAAGCGGATGGCGCGTTGCAGGTCGCTGACCCCCAGCGAGAGGTGATCAAGCATCGCTCTGGCCGCCCATGATCCACCGCGCGGCGGCATCGGCGTGGATCGCGGTGCAATCGTAGATCGGCAGCACGTTGGCATCCACGTCCACCACCAGTTCCAGCTCGGTGCAGGCCAGGATCACCGCCTGCGCACCGCCCTTCTGCAGGTTGGTGAACATCGAGCGCAACGATCGCCGGGCATCCTTGCTGGCCTTGCCCACCATCAGCTCCTCGTAGATGATCCGATCCAGCTCCTCGACATTGTTCATGTCGGGCGGCAGCAGGTCCACCCCGTGCGACACCAGCCGGCGACGATAGAAGCTTTCGGTCATCACGTTGCGCGTGCCCACCAGCGCCGCGCGCTCGATGCCGTCCTGCCTCATCTTCACGCCCACACATTCGGCAATATGCAGGATCGGCGTGGCCACCCGCGCTTCCACCTCGCGATAGACCTTGTGCATCGAATTGGCGCCGATCACGATCATTTCCGCGCCGGCATCGGTCAGCCGCTGGGCGCTGTCGGCAATCACATCGGCGGCGCGCTGCCAGTCTTCCTCACCCTGCAGGCGATAGACGCGCGAGAAGTCGAGGCTTTCGATCAGCATCGGTGCGGAGGACGGTGGGCCGACCTCGCGCTGCACCAGCCGATTGATGCGATCGTAATAGGTGCGGGTGGAAACCCAGCTCATTCCGCCAATCAGGCCAAGCGTGCGCAAACTATCCTGCCCCCAGAAACTACGTGACACACGAAAGCTAGCGCGTGTCGTCAGCCATGAACGAGCCATGACGACGACTTGTTCCGCCTATGCGGCAAATGGCGCAATTTGCGACGTCACGACGCCAGAAAAGCGTTAAAATCCAGTACGCTAGTCGAGCACCTTGACGATTTCCTCGACCATCTTCTTGGCATCGGACAGCAGCATCATGGTCTGGTCCATGTAGAACACGTCGTTATCGACACCGGCATAGCCGACACCACCCATGGATCGTTTGATGAAGAAGACCTGCTTGGCCTTGTCCACGTCGAACACGGGCATGCCGTAGATGGGCGAAGACTTGTCGGTCTTCGCCGCCGGGTTCACCACGTCGTTCGCGCCGATGATGAAGGCCACGTCAGCCTGCGCGAATTCGCTGTTGATGTCCTCCAGTTCGAACACCTTGTCGTATTCCACCGATGCTTCAGCCAGCAGTACGTTCATGTGACCCGGCATGCGACCGGCCACGGGGTGGATGGCGTATTTCACCTCGACGCCCTTTTCCTCCAGCAGGTCCGCCATCTCGCGCAGGGCGTGCTGCGCCTGCGCCACGGCCATGCCGTAGCCGGGGATGATGATGACCTTCTCCGCCTGTTCCAGCATGTAGGCCGCGTCCGCCGCGCTGCCCTGCTTGTAGGGGCGCTGCTCGCGCACCTCGCCGCTGCCGCCGCCGCTGTCGTCAGCGCCGAAACCGCCCGCGATCACGCTGATGAAGCTGCGATTCATCGCCCGGCACATGATGTAGCTGAGGATGGCACCGGACGAGCCGACCAGCGCGCCAGTGATGATCATGGCGGTGTTGCCCAGCGTGAAGCCCATGGCCGCTGCCGCCCAGCCGGAATAGGAGTTCAGCATGGACACCACGACGGGCATGTCCGCCCCGCCGATGGGAATGATGAGCAGGAAGCCGATCAGGAAAGCCAGCACCGTTACTGCCACGATCAGCGGCATGGTGTCTCCAGGGCCAGCCAGCGCGAACAGTGCCGTCAGCACGATGATCGCGGCGAGCACGCCGAGGTTGATGATATGGCGACCGGGCAGCATGATCGGCGATCCGCTCATCTTGCCCGAAAGCTTGGCAAAGGCGATGACAGAGCCAGAGAAGGTGATCGCACCAATCGCGATGCCAAGGCCCATTTCCACCTTGGAAACCGGCGAGATTCCCTCGCCCGCCAGCAGCCCAAATGCACCGGGATTAAGGTAGGCCGCCCAGCCCACCAGCACGGCGGCAAGGCCCACCAGCGAATGGAAGGCCGCAACCAGCTCGGGCATCTGCGTCATCGCGATGCGCCGGGCAATGGTTACGCCGATGATCCCGCCAAGGAAGATGGCAATCCCGATCTCCACGATATTGGCCACGTCGTGCGTCACCAGCGTGGTGATGACCGCAATCGCCATACCGATCATGCCGTTGCGATTGCCCGCGCGGCTGGTGGCCGGACTGGACAGCCCGCGCAGCGCGAGGATGAAGAACACGCCGGAAACGAGGTAGGCCAGCGCCACCCAGGGGTTCACCGGGCCGTGCGCGGCCGCTGCTGCGAAGAACGACAGGTCCATCTACTTGTCCTTCTTCTTGTACATGGCGAGCATCCGCTCGGTAACGGCGAAGCCACCGAAGATGTTGACGCTGGCCAGCACCACTGCGCCCAGCCCCAGCCACTTGGCCAGATCGCTGCCCGCCTCTGCGCTGGCGATCAGGCCGCCCACGATAATCACCGAGGAAATGGCATTGGTCACCGCCATCAGCGGCGTGTGCAGCGCCGGAGTGACCGACCACACGACATAATAGCCGACGAAGCACGCCAGCACGAAGATCGAGAGGATTGATATGAAGTCCATCTGGCTTACCCCTTCAGCCGTGCGTTGACGACTTCGCCGCCCTGCGTAAGCCGGATGGCATTGCCGATCTCATCATCCAGCAACGGCCTGTTCGCTTCCTTGTCCCAGAAGGCGCTGAGAAAGTTGAACAGGTTGCGGCTGAACAGCGCGCTGGCATCGGCGGGCAAGTGCGCGGGAGTGTTGGAATAGCCCATGATCTGCACGCCGTGCTTTTCGACGACCTGATCGGCCACCGAGCCTTCCACGTTGCCGCCCTGCGCCACGGCGAGGTCGAAAATGACGCTGCCCGGCTTCATCGTGGCGATCTGCGCGTCGGATACCAAGCGCGGCGCGGCGCGCCCCGGAATCAGCGCGGTGGTGATGACGATGTCCTGCTTGGCGAGATGGGCGGATACCATCTCCGCCTGCGCGGCCTTCTGCTCGTCGGTTAATTCGGCGGCGTATCCGCCCTCGCCCGAGGCTTCCAGCCCCTCGGCAAACACCGGCTTGCCGCCGAGACTCTTGATCTGCTCGGCGGTTTCGGGGCGAACGTCCGTGGCAGAAACCTGCGCGCCCAGACGCTTCGCCGTGGCGATGGCCTGCAGGCCGGCAACGCCCACACCCATCACGAAGACCCTGGCAGCCGAGATCGTGCCCGCCGCCGTCATCATCATGGGAAAGGCGCGGCCATAGAGGTCTGCCGCCGCGATCACCGCCTTGTAGCCTGCAAGGTTGGACTGGCTGGACAGCACGTCCATCGACTGCGCACGGGTGATGCGCGGCATGAATTCCATCGCCAGGGCCTCGAAACCGGCCTTGGCATAGGCTTCCACGCGGTCTTTCTGGCCGAAGGGGTCGAACGTCGCCGCCACCCATGCTCCCGGCTTCGCGCCTGACAGCAAGGCAAGATCGGGCGCCTGGATACCCATCACGATATCGGCATCGGCCACCACCTTGGCAGCCGGACCAACCACGGCCCCGGCATCGACATAGGCGGCATCGGAAATCGCGGCGCTGTCGCCAGCGCCTGCCTCCACCGCCAGCGTGGCGCCCAGTCCGGCAAGTTTCTTGACCGTTTCAGGCGTGGCAGCGACGCGGGTTTCGCCCGCGGCGCGTTCCTTCAGGACCGCAATTTTCATCCCTTCGCCGACGCGTCAGGAGATCAGCAGGATGATGATGAAGGTCAGCACTGCCAGCAGTGGCACCGTCCACTTCAGTGCTGCGATGAAGCTCTCGTAAGTGCTCATTGCCGCTTTCATGTCTTGCGGATTGCTCATTTCTTGCCTTCCCTTTGGCATTTTGTCGGTTGCCGATCCTCCTATCGCCGCTTCTTCGCCTGCTCAAGTGCCACGGCGCATGCGCAGGCCGAAATGTGAGCCTTAATGGCCTCTTTACCCCGTGCTGCTACCTCGGGTGTTCGACATTCGGCCTGTTGCCGGAGCCAGGGGAAATTCGCGCATGGTAGAGCCCGAACAGCGGCTGCTGATGCTTATCGACAAGGAACCGGCGCAATGCCGCCTGGTCAGCGCGCTTGCCGGCCGCGAAGGCTGGCGCATGCTGGCGGTCGACGAATCGGAGAAAGCGATCGCGACGCTGGGGACGCGGCAAGGCATGCAATTGTCCGCCATCATCCTCGACCAGGGTGTGCCGGGCGACCGCGCCTGCGACCTGATCGCCGAACTCAAGGATCGCCGTCCCGCCCTGCCGATCCTGATGCTGACCGCCAACACCAGCCCGCAGCTGGCGGTGGAAGCGATGCGCGCAGGGGCGACCGATTACCTCGTCAAACCCGTCTCGCCCGATCGCCTGATGCAGGCCCTGCGCAACGCCACCACGCGCGAAATGCCGCTGGACGAGCTGACGCCGCTGTCGGAGAAGATGCCCGCGCAGCTCGATTTCGATGCCATGATCGGCACCGCGCCTGGTTTCCGCGATGCCCTGGCCAAGGCGGCCAAGGCCGCGCGCGGACATGGCCATGTGCTGATCGAGGGCGAAAGCGGCACCGGCAAGGAAATGCTGGTACGCGCCATGCACGCCGCATCGCCCCGCGCCAAGACCGCCTTCCGTATGATCAACATTGGCGGGGTTTCCGCCAACAGCCTCGATTCGCAGCTGTTCGGCCACGAGAAAGGCGCCTTTCCCGGTGCCTTCGACCAGCAAGTCGGCGCCTTCCAGCAATGCGACGGTGGCACGCTGGTGCTCGACGAGGTTGATCGCCTCTCGCTCGACACGCAGGACCGCCTTGTCGCCGTGCTCGAAAACGGCAGCCTGAAGCCGCTGGGCGCGCAATATGGTTTCAAGGTGGACGTGCGCGTGATCGCCGCCAGCAACCTGCCGCTGGCCGACATGGTGGCGACAGGCCACTTCCGCGCGGAACTGCTTGAACTGCTGTCGCGCACCACGATCACCCTGCCGCCGCTGCGCGAGCGTGATCGCGATATCGGCGCGCTGACCCGCTATTTCCTGCACCAGATCGGCCAGCAGCCGGGTCTGCGCCCGTTGGGCATCACCTCTGACGCGCTGCGCCTGCTTGGTGCGTTCGACTGGCCGGGCAATGTCCGTCAGTTGCAGGCGGTGCTGTTCCGCGCCGCGGTGTTCTGCGACGGCGATGCGCTGACCGCCGAGGACTTCCCGCAACTGCGCGAGATCGTCGGCGAGAGCGAGCCCACCAGAGGCGGCCCGATGCGTGATAGTGCGGGTGTCATGCTCTACACAGAGGATGGCAACCTGCGCCCGCTGGAAGAGATCGAGGCCGACGTGATCCGCCTTGCCATCGGCCACTATCGCGGCCGCATGACCGAAGTGGCGCGGCGGCTGGGCATCGGCCGCTCGACACTGTACCGCAAGTTGTCCGACCTTGGGATCGACAACGCCGCCTGATCCGAGGCGACTTTGCCCTTATATCGCGCTGCCTCCCACCATTGTGGAACCCAAGCGCCTTTGGCGCGCTCTTGCAGCATGAGGAGAGATCGCGCCACGGCTTGCCTTGCCATCTGCCTTGCCCTTGGCGGCTGCGCGCAGGAAGAGCCGGAGCCGGAGGCAAGCACCGCCCCAGCGATAACCGCCCAGGCATCGGCCGACCCGATGCAGGAGGATTCACTGGGCCCTGTGCATTACGCTTATGACACCGGCGTGCTGACCCGTGCCGAGATCAGCCTGCCCTTGCCGCCGGACTTCGAAGAGAGCGTGTTCGCGGTGAAGTTCATTCCCACGCAGCTGCTGGAGAATCTGGGCGACCCCAATTGCTCCTACGAACACGAAGCCGATGACAGCGAATGCACGGCCGAACAGGAGATCGGCTTTGCCCTGGCCTTTCTGGAACGGCCGATCGAGACCTATGGCGAGGCGCTGGTCGACCGGATGGACGAGAGCATGACCATGGCGCCGGCCACGGTGCAGGGACACGAAGGCTTCACGCTGGAAACCCCGCGCGGCGGCACCGTGCTGCACTATACGTTCCTGCCCGTCGCGGGTCGCACCCTGCTGCTGGTGGAACGCAACCAGGCCGAGATCCAGGTCGGCGCAGAGGCGCTGGCGCAAGTGCGCGAGAGCCTGCGTTTTCCCGACGACTAGTCCGCCAACCTAATCGGCCAACCTAGTCGGCCAACAGGGCGAAATCTGTCAGCGCCGCATCGCGCAGGCCGCGCCACACGTTGCGCGCCTGCACCGTTGCGAACACGTCATGCACGCGCAAAAGTTGCACGCCTGCATCCATGCCCAGCTGCGCAATCGCCAGCGAACCACCCAGCCGCTGGTGCGCCGGCGCCTCGTTCGACAATGCGCCGATCATCCGCTTGCGGCTGGCGCCCAGCAGCAACGGCTGGCCCAGCGCATGAAACAGCGGCAACGCATTGAGCAGCGCGAGGTTGTCTGCCAGCGACTTGCCGAAGCCGATGCCCGGATCGAGCACGATCTTTTCGCGCGCGATCCCCGCCTCGACAGCCTTGTCGCGCGCATCGCGCAGGAAATCGAACACGTCGAACACCACGTTGGTGTAGTCCGGGTCGGCATGCAGGTCCTCGCCCGTGCCCGGCGCGTGCATCAGGATCACCGGCGCGCCGGAAGAGGCTGCAAACTCCAGGCTGCGCGGATCGTAGCGCAAGGCGGAAACATCGTTGATGACATGCGCGCCCGCTTCCAGCGCGGCCTCCATCACCGCCGGGCGGCGCGTATCCACGCTGACGGCTGCCCCCATGCCCGCGCAATGCCGGATGGCGGGCTCGACGCGCTTGATCTCCTCGCCTTCCCACACCTCTTTCGCACCCGGGCGCGTGCTTTCGCCGCCAATGTCGATGATTGCCGCACCTGCCTCGTGCATGGCCGCGGCCTGCGCCTGCATGGCCTCGGGATTGTCCATGAACTCGCCGCCGTCGGAGAAGCTGTCGGGCGTGACGTTGAGGATGCCCATCACCTGCGGCTGGTCGAGCCGGATCGTGCGCGCGCCCAGTTCCAGCGGCACATGCGCCATGCGCAGGCCCGCCCACTGCGCCTCGCCCTCCGCGGCTACGTCGTCAGGCATGGTGGCCAGCACATCATCAATGGTGGCCTTGGTGGCCAGGTGCCGCTCGATCACCGTGCCGTCGCGGCGCAGCATGACGACGAATTCGCGGGCATAGACCATGCCGCCGGCAAGCCGCACGGCTTCCCCTTCCACGGCCTGCGGGCCGGGCACGAAGGTCAGCGGCTGGATGTAGATCTGGTCGGGCATTCAAGAAACCTCGTCATTTCCAACTAATGTGGAACACATGGAACACAGTCCTGAGGCGAATTTCCTAGCCGCTTGGCGCACAGCATGAAAGGCGCGCGGTTATGCGATTGGGCAATCATGCCCACGCCATGCTTCGCTGCCCCGGAGTAGGAAAGATCAGTCCTCTGCCGCCAGCAGGTAGAGGCTGCGCGCGGCGTCGATGGGCTTCACCTCGCCGCCCTGCTCGTAATGCCAGAAGGTCCAGCCGTTGCAGCTGGGGGCATCCTGCAGGGTCTTGCCGACGTGGTGGATGGACCCGTTTTCCTTGCCACATTCGATGGAGCCATCGGCACGCACCGTGGCCTTCCAGCGGCGCTTCCTGTCGAAAATCTCGGTGCCGGGCTTCAGCAGGCCTGCCTCCACCACAGCGCCAAAGGCGACGCGCGGCTGGCTCTTGCGGCTTTGCATCGTGGCCAGCGCGCTTTCGTCCAGCGGCAGTTCCTTGGCGATACGCTCGGTCGCCACCTTGCGATAGGCAGCCTCGCGCTCGCAGCCGATCCATTCGCGCCCCAGCCGCTTGGCCACCGCGCCCGTGGTGCCGGTGCCGAAGAACGGATCGAGCACCACGTCGCCCGCCTCCGTCGTCGCCAGCAGCACGCGGTACAGCAGCGCCTCGGGCTTTTGCGTGGGATGCGCCTTGTGCCCGGCATTGTCCTTCAGCCGTTCCCCGCCCGAACAGATCGGGAAGGTCCAGTCGCTGCGCATCTGCAACTCGTCGTTGAGCGTCTTCATCGCGCGGTAGTTGAACTGATAACGCGCCTTTTCGCCCTGGCTTGCCCAGATCAGCGTCTCGTGCGCATTGGTGAACCGCGTGCCGCGAAAGTTGGGCATGGGGTTGGTCTTGCGCCAGACGATATCGTTGAGGATCCAGAAGCCCAGGTCCTGCAACACCGCCCCCACGCGGTAGATGTTATGATAGCTGCCGATTACCCACAGCGCCCCATCGGGCTTCAGAACACGCCTGCATTCCGTCAGCCATGCCCTTGTAAAGGCGTCATAAGTGCCGAAGCTGTCAAACCGGTCCCAATCGTCGGTCACGGCATCGACATGGCTGCCGTCGGGGCGGTTGAGGTCACCGCCAAGCTGCAGGTTGTACGGCGGATCGGCAAAGACGAGGTCCACGCTGGCATCGGGCAGCCTGCGCATCGCCGCCACGCAATCGCCATCAAGGATCTGGCCCAGCGGCAGGTCCGCCTTGTCGACCTTCGGCGCCTTCGCCTTGCGCACGCGCGGAGCCGTGCGAACCTTCGTCATTTCGCCCATGAACAGAGTTTCCCTCACTTATCCACAGGGTTCTGAGTCCTTGGAGTCCGTGGGTCAAGCGGCAAAAAGGTCGCAGCCTGCGAATGCTCTCGCGGAACGAAAAGAGTCCGGCACATCATGTTGAGTCCCGGATGGATTTGCGGACTCCATATCTTGCGGTGTGGCCGCTTGGACTCACCTAGAACAGCATCTCCATTTGCGCCACGGGAGCAAAACTGCGGCGGTGCAGCGGCGTGGGGCCGTACACGCGTAGCGCCTCCATGTGCTCCTTCGAGCCATAGCCCTTGTTGCGCTCCCAGCCGTAATGCGGGTGCTCGCGCGCGGCCTGTGCCATCAGCCGGTCGCGGTATTCCTTGGCGAGGATAGAGGCCGCGCCGATGGCCGGCTCGCGCCCGTCCCCGCCGACAATGGCACGCGCAGGCCAGCGCCATTCGTCGCAGCGGCCTTCCGGCGTCAGGTTGCCGTCGATCAACGCTTCAAGGCGCTCTTCGGCAAGGGCCGTGCACAGGTTTCGCATCGCCAGGCTCATCGCCAGCATGGTGGCGCCAAAGATGTTGAGCCGGTCGATCGTGGCCACGTCCACCACGCCGATACCGAAGGCGCAGCGGCGGCGGATCACCACTTCCAGTTCGGCGCGCTTCTTCGCGCTCAGCTTCTTGGAATCGCCAATACCCTTTGGTCCGGGCTTGCAGAGCAGCACGGCTGCCGCCACAACCGGACCAGCAAGCGGCCCGCGCCCTGCCTCGTCGACTCCGGCGACCAGGGGGCGCGGCCCGAGAGAGGCACAAAATTCCGTCGAAGGAGTTCCTGAGAGCATGCGTATGACGTTCCTTGCCGCCAGCATATTGCCCGTCCTTGCGCTCGCAAGCTGCAACAGCGCCGCAACCGGGGATAGCGCGCCCACCGCCACCGCTTCCGCCACCACCACTGCCGGTGTGCAGGCGGGCGAGCCGGTGGAGCTGCCCTCCCCCTCGCCCTTCACCGCTGCCAGCCACGGCGCCTTCGACGAGCCATGGGCGCTGGCCTTCGAACCCGGCACCGGCGTGATCTTCGTGACCGAGAAGCCCGGCACCATGGCCTTCTACGATCCGGCGACCGGACGTCGCGGCGTCGTGACCGGAACGCCGCAGGTGGCCTATGCCGGCCAGGGCGGGCTTGGCGCGATCGCCTTTGCGCCGGACTATGCAGACAGCCACGGCATCTACCTTTCGTGGGCCAAGCAGGATGGCGAACACACCAAGGCTGTCGTCGGTCGCGGTACGCTGGTCTGCGATGCCACCGATGCCTGCACAATCGAAGGGCTGAGCGAAATCTGGCAGCAGACCCGCACGGGCGAACGGCGCGGCCATTATTCGCACCGCCTGCATTTCTCTCCCGATGGCCGGTACCTGTTCGTCTCCAGCGGAGACCGTCAGGAACAGACCCCCGCGCAGGATCTGTCCAACAACCTCGGCGCCGTGGTGCGCCTCAACCTCGACGGCACGCCGGCGGCAGGCAATCCGTTTGCGGGCGAGGGTAGCCCGAGAGACCAGATCTGGTCCTACGGCCAGCGCAACATGCTGGGCTTCGATTTCGATCCGCAGGGCAACCTGTGGGCGCTGGAGCACGGTCCGCGCGGCGGTGACGAGCTGAACCTCGTGCTGCCCGGCCATAACTACGGCTGGCCGGTGCGGTCCAACGGCGACAACTACAACGGCGTCGATATCCCCGATCACACGGCAGACGACGGCTTCACCAAGCCCGCGATCTGGTGGAACCCGGTGATCGCGCCGGGCGGCATGAGCTTCTACACCGGCAGCATGTTCGCCGACTGGCAGGGCCAGCTGCTGGTGGCCAACCTTGGCACCATGTCGATTGCCCGCATCACCACCGATGCCGCGGCCAATTCGGCAGACGAGGTCGCGCGCTACCAGTTCCCGCGCCGATTGCGCGATATCGCCGTTGCGGCTGACGGAGCGCTCTGGGTGATCGAAGACGGGCCAGAGGGACGTCTCTTGCGCCTCACGCCTGCGGGATAAGCCAAGAGGTATCGCGGGAAACATTTGCGCCTGCCGCCCTGCGGGCCTATCGGCGCGCGCCCATGGACCACGTCGCCGCCACCTTGATTCCACTCGCTGAAGTGGACCCCGCCATGATCGAAGCGCTGCTCGACCGCGCCTTTGGCGAAGATCGCCATGCGCGCACCGCCTACAAGGTGCGTGCAGGCACCCAATGGCTGCCGGCATTGAGCTTTGCCGTTGTGGACGAGGACCAGTACCTGGTGGGCAGCATCCAGTTGTGGCCCGTCGCGCTTACCGATCCCCAGGGCCGCAAGCATCCCATGCTGATGGTCGGCCCCGTCGCCGTGGTGCCCGAACGTCAGGGCGAAGGCTTTGGCCAGGCGCTGATGGCGGCGATGGCCAGTGCCATCGACCCCAAGGCCGCGCTGCCGCAGGTGCTGATCGGCGATCCGGAGTATTACGAACGCTTCGGCTTTCACGGCGCGCCTGCCCGGAACTGGACGCTGCCCGGACCGTTCGAACGCCACCGCCTGCTGGTGCGCAGCGACAATCCGGGCGTTTTGCCCGACGAAGGCACGCTTGGGCCTTGGATTGGCTGACCGGAAAGGCCATCTGTCTGGGTGACGATGGCTTACGAGGTTCCTCCAGATCTTGCCGGATTGAGCTTGCTCGAGGTTGCCGAGCAGGTCGCCGCGCGCAAGCTGCCGCCGGTTGACCGGTGGAAGCCGGAGGTCACCAGCGACAGCCACATGCGCATCACTGCCGACGGCACCTGGTATCACGAAGGCAGCCCGATCACGCGCCCGGCCATGGTGCGCGCCCTTGCCAGCCTGCTGTGGCGTAATCCGGCGGACGGACAGCACTACCTTGTCACCCCGCATTACCGGCAGACCATCGCAGTGGACGATGCCGCCTTCATCGCCACCGACATGCGGGTGGATGCCGATGCGGACGGGGGCGCGCTGACCTTTCGCCTCAACACCGATGAATTCGTGATCGCCGGGCCAGACCATCCCTTGCGCGCCGCAGGCGATCCCGAGGCGCCCACCATATACCTGGCCGTGCGCCACGGCTGTGAGGCAAAGCTGGACCGCTCAACCTGGCTGCAACTGGCCGAGCATGCGCTGGCGCGGGACGAGGAAGACCTTGCCGTCGCCAGCCAGGGCGCTCGCTTTTCGCTGGTACCGGCGGCATGAGCGCGCTGTTCAACCGCCTGCAACGCCGCTTTGCCGATACCGCGCATTTGGAACTCGCCGGCCTCCGCGATGACAGCGAGTTCGTGCAAGGCAAAGAACTGCGCGATGCCGCCGTGCTGATTGCCGTGACAGAGCGCGCCGAACCAGGCCTGCTGCTGACCCACCGGCCCGAGACCATGGCCAAGCACCCCGGCCAGGTATCCTTCCCCGGCGGCAAGCTGGAGCCTGGCGAAAGCCCGATCGAGGCTGCGCTGCGCGAGGCCCATGAAGAGCTGGCCATCGATCCCGCCCAGGTGCGCATCGCGGGCGAAGCCACCACTTTCGTCACCGGCAGCGGTTTCCGCCTCACCCCGGTGCTCGGACTGGTTCCAGCCGATGTCGAAATCCGCCCCGATCCACGCGAAGTGGCCGACTGGTTCGAGGCCCCGCTGCGCCACCTGCTCGACCAGTCCAATCACAAGCCCAAGATCGGCATGTTCAATGGCAACAGGCGTCCCTACGTCGAGATCGACTGGCAGGGACATCGCATCTGGGGCATTACCGCCGGGATCATCGCCCACCTTTCGCACCGGCTTTCAATCGACGAGCTGGTTGAATAGCATCCGGCTTCATGCTCAAGGCGCAATGTGACTGTAACCCACCTTCCCCAAGCCGAATGGACGCAGCGTGAAGACCTCGCGTCGCTCGTCACTGCGCTGGGCGCGAACAACGTGCGCTGGGTAGGTGGCGCGGTGCGCGATACGCTGCTGGGCCTGCCGGTGAAGGATATCGATGCCGCCACCACCTTTCACCCGGAAGAAGTGATGGCCCGCCTCAGGGAGGCGGGGATCAGGACGGTGCCGACCGGCATCGAGCACGGCACGATTACCGCGCTGCTCGATGGCGGCCCGGTGGAAGTGACGACCCTGCGCAAGGACGTGGAAACCGATGGCCGCCGCGCCACGGTGAAATATGCCGAGCGCTGGGAGGACGATGCCGCGCGGCGCGATTTCACCATCAACGCACTCTACGTCCACCCGCAGTCGCTCGAGATTTCCGACTATTTCGGCGGACTGGCAGACCTCGATGTGCGCCGCGTGCGCTTCATCGGCGATGCGGAGCAACGCATCCGCGAGGATCACCTGCGCATCCTGCGTTTCTATCGTTTCCAGGCCCGGTTCGGCTCGATACTGGATACAGAGGGTGAAGAAGCCTGCGCTGCGCTTGCCCCCATGCTCAAGGGGCTGAGCCGGGAACGCGTGGCGATGGAATTGCTGGGCCTGCTGGCCTTGCCGGACCCGCATTCCACGCTGCTGCGCATGTACGAACGCGGCGTGCTGCCCGTGACCCTGCCCGAGGTCGCCGCAGACAGCCTTGCCCGGCTCGCTGCCCTGATCGCGACCGAGCAGCGCGAAGCAGCCGCGCCCGATTCCATCCGCCGCCTTGCCGTCCTGCTGCCTGAAGATGCGAAAACAGCCGAACAGGTCGCCGCGCGGCTGCGGCTTTCCAATGCCCACAAGAAGCGCCTGGCGCGCCTTGCCGCGCGCGCCAGCAGACCCGGTGATCCGCGGGTGCTGGCCTACCGCGAAGGCATGGACGTGGCGCGCGACATGCTGCTGCTGGCAGACCAGCCGCTGGCCCCGCTAACCGACTGGGATATACCTGAATTTCCCCTGCGCGGAGGCGAGATCGTGGCGCGCGGCGTGGATGCCGGGCCGCAAGTCGCGCGCGTGCTGCAGGCCGTCGAGGCGCGCTGGCTGGAGGAAGGTTTCCCGCCTGCCGAGCGGGTCGAACAACTGCTGACCGAAGAACTCGCGCGCGGCAATTAGTACGCATAACATACAATTTACCCTTGAAATCGCCTGCACGGCTGGTGCAGGTAGAGTTCAGAAGCCGCCTGCTAGGCGGTTTTTTAGCGGGATCGGCGCGTGCTTGGCGTCGTCTGTGTCTGCCCCGGTTGTGACCGGGTGCTTGCCGCCCGTTTGCCATTTCCGGCGCCATTTTGGCCTCGTCGGACGAATTTAACTCCCGGATCCCCATCATGCGAGGGTCTGGATGGAAGAGGATTTTTTGCATGAAGAAACTCGCATTCACCGCTGCCGTCGCACTCGCTGCGTTCGCTGCCAATCCTGCCGTTGCGCAGGATGTCGGCGCGACTGTTTATGGCAATGACGATGGCGCCATCGGCACCGTTAACTCGAATGACGGCACCACGGTGATCGTCACCGTTGGCGAATACCAGATCGCCCTGCCGGCCAACCTGTTCGGCACCAGCGATGCCGGCCCCACCCTGAACGTGACGCGCGCCCAGCTGGTGCAGCTGCACGAACAGCAGCTGGCCCAAGCCGAAGCCGCGCTGGAAGCCGCTCTGGTCGAAGGCGCTGCCGTTGTCACCGCTGACCCGCAGCCGCTCGGCACGGTGGATTCGATCGACGGTGAAAATGTCGTTGTCGCGCGCGAAGACGAAAGCCTCGTCACCCTGCCGAAGGCGCTGTTCGCGGTTGACCCGTCCAATGGCCTGATGGCCCGCATCATGATGGCCGACCTCGAAGCAGCGCTTGCCGCCCAGGCTGGCTAGGCCTTCAAGGCAACCCAATCACCAAAGAACCCGGCAGGAGCGATCCTGCCGGGTTTTTGTTGGTCAGAACCGATTGTTCTTGGGAAACCCCTGTGGCAGCAGGCGACCGGCAGCGCCGCGCGCCACCTTCCACATGCCGATCTCGTTCTCGGTGCGAGTGCGTCCGCTGTCGCCGCCCATCTGCCAGCTGAGGCCATCCTCCAGCCTGAAAGTCGTCGCATCGGAAAGGCCACCGTCGCGATAGCGTTGCAGGGTTACGCCCTGGCCGCGCGTCATTACCGGCATTTCCTCCAGCGCGAAGACCACCAGCTTGCGGTTCTCACCCACCACGGCGACGTGGTCGTGCTCCCTGGGGATTGCCCGCGCGACGGTCAGCCTCGCGTCGCCCTTCAGGTTCACCACCTGGCGCCCCTTGCGCGTTTCGGCCAGCAGTTCGTCGGTTATGGCGACAAAGCCCTTGCCGAGTGTGGAGGCGAGCAGGACCTGCTTGTCCTTCTCGTGCACCACCATGGCCACGATCTGCGTCGCGGCATCGATATCCAGCGTGTTCCTCACTGGTTCGCCAAAGCCGCGCGCGCTGGGCAACTTGTCAGCCCCCAGTGTGAAGAAGCGCCCGTCAGCCCCGGCCAGCAGCAGCTTGTCCGTGGTCTGACAATGGACGGCGAACATGGGTCCATCGCCTTCCTTGTACTTGAAATCGCCGCAAGCGTCCTTGCCCAGGTGCACATGGCCCTTGGCTGCGCGCACCCAGCCCTTTTGCGAGAGGATCACCGTCACCGGTTCCTTCTCGATCATGGCATCGGGGTTGAATTCAACGGCCGGCGCAGCCTCGGCAATCGTCGTGCGGCGCGCGCCGATGGCAGTGTCCTCGCCATACTCCTTGCGCAGTGCGATCATGTCGCGCTTCAGCCTTGTGCGCTGGCGGGCCGGGCTGTCGAGCAGCTTCTGCAACTCGTCCTGCTCGGCGAGAAGCTCGTCTTTCTCCTGCCGCAGCTGCATTTCCTCCAGCTTGCGCAAAGACCGCAGCCGCATGTTGAGGATGGCCTCAGCCTGCCGGTCGGTCAGGCCGAACTCCGCCATCATCACCGGCTTGGGCTCGTCCTCGGTGCGGATGATCTCGATCACCCGGTCGAGGTTGAGGAAGGCGATGATATAGCCTTCGACCAGTTCCAGCCGGTCGGCGATCTTGTCCAGCCGGTGCGCGGTGCGGCGCTGGAGGATGTCGATCTGGTGCGTGACCCAGTGCTGCAACAGCTCCTTCAGCCCCATCACCATCGGCGTGCGCGTGGCATCGAGCACGTTGAGGTTGAGGCTGAACCGCGTCTCCAGGTCGGTCAGCTTGTAGACGCTTTCCTTTAGCAGCTCCGGATCGACGTTGCGGCTGCGCGGCACCAGCACGATGCGCACCTGCTCGTCGCTCTCGTCGCGCACGTCCTCCAGGATGGGCAGCTTCTTGTCGCTGATGGCCGCGGCGATCTGCTCGATCAGCTTGCCCTTGGGCACCTGGTAAGGGATTTCGGAGATTACCAGCTGGTATCCCCCGCCCTTCAGCCGCTCGATCCCGGCCTCGCGATCGGCCTCGTTATCCGCCTCTGCCGCATGGAACCGCCCGCGCACGCGGAAGGAGCCGCGCCCGGTTTCATAGGCGTTGGAAATCGCCTCCGCGCTGTCGACCACCAGGCCGCCGGTGGCAAAGTCAGGCCCCTTGAAGACGCTCATCAGCTCTTCGTGGGTCACGTCCTTGTTGAACAATACCATCTCGGCAGCGTCGAGCACTTCGGCCACGTTGTGGCTGGGAATGGAGGTCGCCATGCCCACGGCGATGCCGCTGGCGCCGTTCGCCAGCAGATTGGGGAACAGCCCCGGCATGATGACCGGTTCCTGCTCCTCGTTGTTGTAGGTGGGGATGAACTCCACCGTGCCTTCGTCCAGCCCGTCCATCAGCTGGATCGCGGTGCGGGTCAGGCGGCATTCGGTGTAGCGATAGGCGGCGGCGTTATCGCCGTCGATATTGCCAAAGTTGCCCTGCCCTTCCACCAGCGGATAGCGCAGCGTGAACGGCTGGGCGAGGCGCACCATGGCATCGTAAACCGCCGTGTCGCCGTGCGGGTGGTATTTGCCGATCACGTCGCCCACCACGCGGGCAGACTTCTTGAAGGTGGAGTCCGGCCCCAGGCGCAGGTGGCGCATGGTCCACAGCAGGCGGCGGTGGACCGGCTTCAGGCCATCGCGCAGGTCCGGCAGCGAGCGCGCGGTGATCGTGGACAGGGCATAGACGAGGTAGCGCTCCGACAGGGCACTTTCGAAAGGTTCGCGGGTGATGCCCGCGCCGGAATCACTGGGTTCTTCGACGGTTGCCATGAAATCGGCCTAGCAGCGGCGGCGCGGGTGTGACAGCGTGGTTGTCGCGAGTTTCCCCAAGCACCGACGCAAGGGGGACTGACAGCTTTCACTTGCCATTCATCTCGCTCGCCGCAATTATGGCAAGAATGAGGCAGAGAGGAGAAGTCGGGATGAAAACACGGTTCCTGATCGGGCTTGCCGGGGCGGCACTGCTCGCCGGGTGCGGCGAAAGTGCCTACGAGCCTTCCAGCACGGAATTCGCTCCCGAAGAGGCAATGGCCGAAGCGCCCGAAATGGCGCGCGACACAGTCGTCGATGGCGAAACTGCCGTCAGCGGGGGCGAAATCCCCGTCTCCATGCCGCAAATCGCCTATGTCTATTCCTTCGGTTTCCGCATTTCGGGCGCGGACATGCCCGGTCTGCAAAACCGCCACGTCGCGATGTGCGAAGACCTGGGCCCGCAGACCTGCCGCGTGATCGAGATGCAGAGCTCGGGCGGCGAAGGCGACTACGCCAGCGGCTACCTGCAGATGGCCGTCGCCGCAGACCGCGCGCGCGAATTCGGCAACCAACTGGCGCAGACGGCAGAGGGCGAAGGCGGCGAGCAGATCTCCGCCTCCATCAGCGGCGAAGACCTTTCCAAGCAGATCGTCGATACCGAAGCCCGCCTGCGAGCCCGCACCCTGCTGCGCGACCGGCTGATGGACATCCTGCGCAACCGCCAGGGCACTGTCGCCGAACTGGTGGAAGCCGAACGCGGCGTGGCGCAGGTGAACGAGGAAATCGACCAGGCGCAAAGCTGGCTGGCGGAAATGCGCGGCCGGGTGAACTTCAGCCGCATGGACGTGCGCTACGAAAGCGGCGCGCCCGCGGGCGGCGGCTTCATGGAGCCGATCCGCGCGGCCTTCGGCTCGATCGGCAGCGTGCTTGGCAACACCATCGCCGCGCTGATCCTGCTGCTGACGGTGCTGGTGCCGGTTGGCGGTGTTGGCTGGGGCCTGTGGGCGCTGATCCGCCGCCTGCGCAAGCGCAAGGGGCAGGATGCGGAGGGCGAAGCCTAGCAGCACCCCGCTGCAACCGTCACCCCGCCCCCTCAGCCGGGGGGCTGGCTGCCTGTTGCTGTGCGCCGAAGCAAGGCGGATACCGAAGCCTAGAACCTTTGCGCGTCGTTGCTTTCGGCGGGGATGCGCACTTCCATGCCATCGAGTTCCTCGGTCAGCAGGATCTGGCACGACAGGCGACTGGTGGCGTGCACGTCTGCGGCAAGGTCAAGCATGTCCTCTTCCTCCTCGCTCGCTTCGGGCAGCTTGCCGAACCATTCGCGGCCCACGATCACGTGGCAGGTGGAACAGGCCATCTGCCCTTCGCAGGTCCCCTCCAGCGGCATGCCCGCGGCTTGCCCCACGTCAAGCAGGCAATCGCCGACGGAGGCTTCTGCCTCTACCCTTTCGCCCTTGCGCGTGATGAAGGTGACTTTGATGGCGCCTATCCTTGCTGCGATGCAGCAGAATTAAGCCTTTCAGCGGCGGATTCAAGCTGATCCATGCTGGTGTAGCGCCCGAAACCCAGCCGGATCGAGCTTTTCGTCTGCGCGCCATCCAGGCCAAGGGCGCGCAGCACGTGGCTGGGCCTCCCGGAGCCGCTGGCGCAGGCAGAGCCGGCGGAGAACATCACGTCGCGGCAGTCGGACATCAGGCGCGCAACGTCGAGGCCATCCTTGCGCAGATTGAGATTGCCATGCCAGCGCGCCTCGGCGCTGCCGTTCAGCTCCCAATCGGCAAACAGTTCGCGCGCGCGGTTCCATAGCGCTTCGACGTGCGCGGCGTCTTCCTCCATGCGCTCTGCCGCCAGTTTCGCAGCCGCGCCAAAACCTGCGCACAGCGCCGGGCTGAGCGTGCCCGAGCGCAGGCCCGCCTCCTGCCCGCCGCCGGTCTGCACCGGGGTAAGCTCCACGCCATCGCGCACCCACAGCGCACCAATGCCCTTGGGCCCGTGCAGCTTGTGCGCGGAGACGGCGATCATGTCCGCGCCCGTGACGGGCATCTTGCCATAGGCCTGCACCGCGTCGCACAGGTACAGCGCGCCGACCTCCTTCGCCTTGCGGTGGAATTCCAGAGTGGGCTGGATCGTGCCGATCTCGTTGTTGACCTGCATCACGGCGACAAGCTTCGTGTTCGCCGGAATGTCCTGCCTGGCATTGCACTGGCCGTATGCGGCGACGTTCAGTTCATGGCACTGGCCCAGCGCATGGGCGGTATCCAGCACGGCGGCGTGTTCGATGGCGGAGACGCTGATCGCCCCCTCCCCCGGACAGCCGCGCATGGCGAGGTTGATCGCCTCCGTCGCGCCGCTGGTGAAGATCACCTGCCCGCCTGCCGGAAACAGCGCCGCCACCCGATCGCGCGCAAGGTCCACAGCAGCCGCGGCCATGCGGCCCATGCGATGCGGGCTGTGCGGATTGCCGAAACCTGCTCCCTCCGGTCCGTCGAGCCATTGCAGCATGGCATCGCGCGCCTCTGGCGCCAGCGGGGTGGTGGCCTGGTAGTCGAGATAGATCATGTCAGTGACCTCCAGGCCTCTGCAAAGGCATCGAGTTCCTGCGCCGTGGTATTCCAGCCCAGCGAGACGCGGATCGTGCGGTCGGCCAAGTCCTTCTCCACCGCCATCGCCTGCATCACGTGGCTGGTCTTCATCGTGCCGCTGGAACAGGCGCTGCCCTGCGAGACGGCAAAACCCGCCATGTCGAACCGCATCACCTGGGCGGTGGCGCTCGTGCCCGGCATGGCAATGGCGTGGATGTAGTCGGTCGGCAAATCGAACCGATCGCTCATCCAGATGCCGCCAGTATCACGCACCGTTTGCGCAAGGGCTTGCACGGCCTGATAAAGATCAGGCCCGCAGATCGGACCGCAAAGGCTGGCCTGCAAGGCCGCCGCCATGCCCAGCGCACCGGGCAGGTTTTCCGTGCCCCGGCGATAGCCGCGCTCGTGCCCGCCAACCGGCTCCAGCATGGAATAGTCGCGCACCAGCAGCGCGCCGATGCCGATGGGTCCGCCAAACTTGTGCGCCGAGACGATGGCCATGTCGCACGGCGGCATGGCCAGCTTTCCGGCGCCCTGCGCGCAATCGGCCAGCAGCAGACCGCCCGCATCGCTGACGATTTCGGATATTGCGTCAAGGTCTTGCTGGTGCCCAGTTTCGGAGTTCACCTGTTGCACCGCTACCAATGGCCGCTCCCGCTGCACGGCTTCGCGCAGGGCATCAAGGTCCAGCGCGCCATTGGGCAGGACCGGCAGGCGTTCAGCTTCCTTCACCGTACCCAGAATGCAATCGTGCTCGATCGCACTCACCAGCCGTGACCCGGCCTTGGCGTGATGCAGGGCAAGCGCCGCAGCCTCACTCGCGCCCGAAGTGAAGATCAGCTCCCCATCCCAGCCCAGCACCGCCTTCACCCGTTCGCGCGCGTCTTCCAGCGCGGCCTTGGCCTTGCGCCCCTCGGCATGCGGGCTCGACGGGTTGGCCCATATTTCGAAGCCATGCTCCATCGCCGCCCGCGCTTCGGGGCGCAGCGGGGTGGTGGCGGCGTGGTCGAGGTAGACCCGTTGACTCACGGAACAATTGCGAAAAGCGACATAATCCCTATATAGCCGCCGACTTCCGCCGCGCTACCCGCGTTGGCGTCCAACATTCCAGCAGAGCACATTCGCCCATGCCTCACGTTATCTTCCCCGGCCCCGAGGGCCGTCTTGAAGGCCGTTTCTCGCCCGGACCGCGTCCTCGCGCGCCTGTCGCCATGATCCTGCACCCGCACAGCCAGGGCGGCGGGACCATGAACGACCGGATCGTGCAGCAGTTGTACAAGACCTTCGTCAACCGCGGCTTTGCCACTTTGCGCTTCAACTTCCGCGGCGTGGGCAAGAGCCAGGGCAGCTTCGACAACGGCATCGGCGAACTGTCCGATGCCGCCAGCGCGCTCGACTGGGTGCAGCAGATCCACCCCGAAGCGCAGACTACCTGGGTGGCGGGCGTTTCCTTCGGCGCGCTGATCGGCATGCAACTGCTGATGCGCCGACCGGAAATCCGCGGCTTCATCTCGATCGCGCCGCCTGCGAACATGTACGACTTCTCGTTCCTCGCGCCCTGCCCTGCTTCGGGTATCTTCATCCAGGGCACTGCGGACACGGTGGTGCAACCGACGGCCGTGCAAAAGCTGGTCGACAAACTGCGCACGCAGAAGCACATCACCATCCACCACGAGGAAATTCCGCGCGCCAACCACTTCTTCGAGAACGAGCAGCAGGAGTTGATGGGCGCCGTGGACAACTATCTCGATTTCCGCCTCGACCCGAGCTGCCCGATCACCTGATCGAAAGCGCAAACAACGGTTTACAGCGCGTGTCGGAGCCCGGGCTTCGGCGCGCGCTTGCTTTTGCACGCCCCTTCCATTAATGTAATAATATAACATGCCTCACCTGATGGTCGGGTGAGCGAAGGGAAGAGGAAGAGAAAGACCATGTCCTATGCCAATACCACTGTCAGCCCTGCGGCCCGCCTGCGTGCGGCCTCTGGGGTTATCGCCATCCATGTGCTGGCAGGCGCGGGGATCGTGCTCGGCCTGACGATTACCGGCGTGATCAAGCCGCCCGGCACCATCGTCGAAACCTGGGACGTGCGCGACATACCGCCACCACCGCCGCCGCAGACGATTCCCGAACCGGTCGAGCAGACCTATGCGCCCACGACCGCCCCTGATCCCCTCGTCCGGATCGAGCGCGACGTGCCGATCACGGTGGAGCCGGTAACGCCCGACTTCTCCGACACCGTCTCGCTGCTGCCGCCGCCGCGCACCCTCGACGTGCCCGTTCCGGTGGCAACGCCCAGCGTCACGCCATCGCTTGCCCCTGTCGGCGCCATACCGCGCAACGGTCCGACCGGCTGGATCACCACCGACGACTATGCCCGCAGCGACCTGATCCGCAACCGCGAAGGCACGGCAGATTACCGGCTGGTGGTGGGCAGCGACGGGCGCGTGGACGCCTGCGAGATCACCCGCAGCAGCGGCCATGCCACGCTGGATCGCAACACTTGCCGCCTGATCGAACGCCGCGCGCGGTTCGATCCGGCGACCAACAATCGCGGTGATACCGTGGTGGGCACCTATGCGGGCTCCGTCACCTGGCAGATCCCAGACTGATCCCCTGCCTGAGGCCGGGTATGGTTCCTAGTCCTGCCCGGCCTCTTCCCCAGTGCCGGCTGCATCGGCGGCTTCGATCGGCGTTTCGCCATCGCTCATCGGCACCAGCCAGATCGCGACGTTGACGAACATCACGAACGCCAGCACGGCCATCAACAGGGCCTGCTTGGTGATCCCCCTGCGCCACAGGACGAAAGCCCCCACCGCTAGCGCAATACCGGAAAGCAGGATGATGGAAATGACAAGGTCGAACATGGCATTGTTCCTAGCCTGACCTCCTCGTCCGCGCCAGCCTGCCTGCCGTGGCTTGCCCACAACTGGTTACGGCGATAACCAGCGTGCCCATGAAAAACCTTTCCCGCTTCGCCCTAAGCCGCCGCGCCTTCCTGGCCACGAGCACCGCCGCCGCCACTGCCGCCCTGCTGCCTGCCTGCCGCGGCTCGACTTCCTCGCCAGCCGATGGCGAGGCGCTGCTCGACGAGTTCGGCTGGAATCTGCTGCGCCACGAGCCCACCCGCGCCACCTCGCTGGGGGTGGACACCGGCGAACACGCCGCGCTGCGCTCCATGCTGGCAGACACCACGCCCGATGGCATTGCCGCCTATTCTGACACGCTACGCGCCGACCTTGAGCGCGCCCGCGCCTTCGACAAGGAGGCACTCGATCCCGCCACGCGCACCAGCTTCGAAGTGGTCGAAAGCGCCTATTCCACCGCACTCGAAGGCTTCGCCCTGCCCTATGGCGACATTCCCGTCGGGTCCTGGCGCACCGCGCCCTATGCGGTGATCCAGAACGTGGGCGCCTATATCGACCTGCCGCGCTTCCTCGATTCCGATCATCCGATCGCCGACGAAGCGGATGCGGAAGCCTACATTGCCCGCCTGGAGGCCATGCCCGCCACGCTGGAAGGCGAGCTGGAACGCATCAGCGCGGCGCGAGCCATGGGCGTCGTCCCGCCCGATTTCCTGCTCGACAAGGCCATCGACCAGATGACCGCGCAGATCGCCGATGCACGCGAAGGCGGCGCCATGGTGGACTCCATCGTCCGCCGCACCGACGAAGAAGGCATTGCCGGGGACTGGGCGATGCGCGCGACCGAGGTGGTCACCACGCGCATCGTGCCCGCGCTGGAGGCGCAGCTGGCCGAACTGCGGGCGCAGCGCGCCGAGGCCGGCAGCGATCCGGGCATCTGGGCGCAGCCACGGGGCGACGAATGGTACGCCTGGTCACTCAAATCCAGCACCACCACCGACATGGGGCCGGACGAGATCCACGAACTGGGCCTTGCCACGCTGGACGAGATCCACGCCGAGATGGACCCGATCCTGCGCGATATCGGCTATACGGAGGGTTCCGTCGGCGACCGCATGACCGCGCTTTCGCAAGACCCGCGCTTCATGTTCGCCGAAGGCGATCCGGGCCGCGCGGAGATCATGCAGTTCATCGAGGATCGCATCGCGTGGATCCGCGCGCAGATGCCGCGCGCTTTCCGCCAAGTGGCCGCCGGCAACCTGGAAGTGCGCCGCCTGCCCCTGGCGGAAGAGCCGGGCGCACCTACCGCCTATGGCGGCGCGGGCAGCGTGGATGGCACGGTGCCGGGCAAGATGTGGATCAACCTGCGCACCACCGATCTGCACCGCAAGTACGACGTGCCCACGCTGGTGCATCACGAGACCATTCCCGGCCACGTGTGGGAAGGCGAATATTCCAACCAGCTGCCGCTGATCCGCTCGATCCTCGCCTTCAACGCCTTCAGCGAAGGCTGGGCGCTCTATTCGGAGCAGCTGGCGGACGAACTGGGCGCCTATGCCGAACACCCCGCATGGAAACTTGGATACCTGCAGGATGCCGCCTTCCGCGCCTGCCGCCTGGTGGTGGACACCGGCCTGCACCACAAGCGCTGGGGTCGCGAGCAATCAGTGCGCTTCTTCATGGAGCGTAACGGAAACAAGCGCGAACAGGTGGCCAGCGAGGTCGATCGCTATTGCTCGTGGCCGGGCCAGGCGACCGGCTACATGGTTGGCAAGCTGGAAATCCTGCGCCAACGCCAGCGCGCCATGGAAGCGCTGGGCGAAGCCTACGACCTGCGCGATTTCAACCAGGCCGTGGTCGATGGTGGCAATGCTCCGCTTGACGTACTGGCGGCCAATATCGGCCGATATTTGGCGAATACCTAGGCTTAACCCCTCGCTGCTACATGTCCCGCTTCATGCCAGCCGCATGGTGCGGCTTGCTGCCCTGGGGAGTTTCAGGACAAGCGGCGAACAATGGTTGCCTTGTACATAACCATCGACACCGAGTACGAATTCGGTTTCACCGCCAGGCACGGCGCGGGTTCGCGTGCGGACAATTTCCGTCGCGCGATCCAGGGTGCCACCGAGGAAGGCGATGTCGGCATCTTCCACCAGATGGACGTGTTCGACCGGCACGGGCTGAAAGCGGTCTTCTTCGTCGATCCCATGCCTGCCCTGCTATGGGGCACGGGAGCCATCGCCGACATTGTCGAGCCGATCCTCAAACGCGGGCACGACGTGCAGCTGCACCTGCACACCGAATGGCTGGACCTGCTGGGCGAGCGCAACCCGCTTGGCGGGCGGACCGGCCTCAATATCAAGGACTTCACCCGTGACGAACAGGTCGTGCTGCTGGAAACCGGCGTCAACCTGCTGATGCAGGCCGGCGCGCCCCGCCCGGTGGCCTTCCGCGCCGGCAACTACGGCGCGAACGATGATACGTTGCGCGCCCTTGCCAGCATCGGCCTGACGCACGATTCCAGCCACCCACCGGGCCTGATGGACGGCGCCTGCGAAATCGGCCTGGGCGAGGAACACCGCCGTCCGCTGCGCCGCCACGGCGTGATCGAGGTGCCCATCGGCTGCATCGGCGATGCCCTTGGCGGCCTGCGTCACGCGCAGCTGACCGCGCTGTCCTATCGCGAAATCGTGGCTGCGCTACGCCATGCGCGCGCCAACGACCTGGCCTGCTTCACCGTGGTCTCGCACAGTTTCGAGCTGCTGTGCCGCCAGCGCACCCGCATCAACCGCATCGTGCAGCGGCGCTTCGAGAAGGTCTGCGCCCACGTGGAAACAATGCCGGAAGTAACGACGGCCACCTATGCCCAGCGCCTGCCCAAGCCCAGCCGCCAGCCGGTTTCGGCGCCCGTGCTGGCCCCGGCCCCGCTGCTCAATGGCACGCGGATGGTGGAACAAGTACTGGCCAACGCGCTTTACGGCCGCAAGAGCGCGCCACACGTGGAAAGCTAGGCGATTCCGCCCGCACGCACCGCCACGCCGGTACATCCCGACAGAAAAAACTTGCCCATGGATTGAAGCGACAAGGTGGTTGGCGCCGCCTTAACCGCGTTTCGCAAGCCCAGATTAACCAGCCTGCAGCACTTTTCATTCAGTCAGCGAGGAAGGGGCCAACCACCATGATGAATTATGTGGTTGTCGGTGCGACAGGGCTGCTACTGCTGTCCATCGTGCCGGATTCGAAAGTGCGCTGGCAACGCCTCACCGCCAAGGGAGGCGCTGCCATGCTGTTTGGCCTGGGACTGTTCGGCAGCGTCTATACGGTGATGGCTGCCTGAGGCGGCACGGTCGGGATCAGTCCCGACCAAACAGCTTACCAGCCATGCCGGCAATATCGTTCAGCGGGTTGCCGTCGCCATCCTGATCGAGGATGCCCATCAGGCTGGAAGGATCGTTCTTGATGGCGTTGGCAAATTCGCTCAGCGAGCCCTCGCCGCCAATCTGCTGCACGATCTGGCTCAGCACGTCGGTATCAAGGCCGGTGCGCGCGCTTGCGAGTTCGACCGTGTCGCCCTGCATCTGGTGCGTCTGGCCCAGCGTGGCGATGGCGCGTTCGGCAATCGCCGGGTCAATCCCCACCTTCTCCGCCAGGTTCGCCACATCGTCAGGCGAACCGGCAATGTTGCGCAGGATTCCATCAAGCATGCTCATGATCTCATCTCCTCGAGAGTCGTAACTGCAGCGTACCCTAAGCCGCTCTTGTGGCACAATAAAGACCCCGCTCCGGCCTTAGCCGTGCGGGGTCCTCCTCTCCAACCGGAAAGTTGCTCTTGTCAGGCGGCCTGTGGCGCGGCCCGACGAACGCCTTCGTCGACATGGTCAGCGAACTGGCGGAAATTCTCGACGAACAGCTCCACGAGTTTGTGCGCGGTGCGATCGTAGTCGTCCTTGTCAGCCCAGGTGCTGCGCGGGTCGAGCACCGACTGGTCGATACCGGCTTCTTCCAGCGCAGGAACATGCACCGGCACATCGAAACCGAAGTTCGGATCCTTGCGGAACTCGACGCCGTCCATCTTGCCATCCAGCACGGCATTCAGCAGCCCGCGCGTCGCCTTGATCGGCATCCGGCTGCCAACGCCGTACTTGCCGCCGGTCCAACCAGTGTTGAACAGCCAGCACTGCACGCCACCCTTCGCGATGCGTTCCTTCAGCAGGTTGCCATAGATCGACGGATGACGAGGCATGAAGGCCGCGCCGAAGCAGGTGCTGAAGGTCGCCTCCGGCTCGGTCACGCCGATCTCGGTGCCGGCCACCTTGGCGGTGTAGCCCGAGAGGAAGTAGTACATCGCCTGATCCGGCGTCAGCCGCGCGATCGGAGGCAGCACGCCGAAGGCATCAGCGGTCAGCATCACCACGTTCGAGGGGGCCGGGCCAAGGTTCTTTTCCGAACTATTGGGAATGAACTCAATCGGATAGGCACCGCGGCTGTTCTCGGCCAGGCTGCCATCGTGAAAATCCAGTTCGCGGGTATTCTCGTCCATCACCACGTTTTCCAGCACGGTGCCGAACATCCTGGTGGTGGCGAATATTTCCGGCTCACCCTCGGCCGAGAGGTTGATCATCTTGGCGTAGCAGCCGCCTTCGAAATTGAAGACGTTCTCGTCCGACCAGCCGTGCTCGTCATCGCCGATCAGGGTGCGGCTCGCATCAGCGGAAAGCGTGGTCTTGCCAGTACCCGACAGGCCGAAGAAGATCGCGCTCTTGCCGTCCGCTCCGACATTGGCCGAGCAGTGCATCGGCATCACGCCCTTGGCCGGCAGCAGGTAGTTGAGGATGCCGAACACGCCCTTCTTCATCTCGCCACCGTACTGGGTGCCGCCGATCAGGATCATCTTCTCGGTAAAGCTGACCGCGATCACGGTATCGCTGCGGCAACCGTGACGGGCCGGATCAGCCTCGAAGAAGGGCAGGTAGATGATCGTGTACTCAGGATCAAAGCTCGCCAACTCCTCCACCGTGGGTCGCACCAGCATCGTGCGCACGAACAGGTTGTGCCAGGCGAACTGGTTGATCACCCGTACGTTGACGCGGTGTTCCGGCTGCGAGCCACCGAACAGGTCGGCGACATAGAGCGTATCCAGTTGTGCCACCTCGGCAAGGAAATCTTCCTTGAGGTTGGTGAAATGCTCCGGGCTCATCGGCTGGTTGATGTCGCCCCACCAGATCGTGTCCTCGGTCTCTGCATCGCGGACGATGTACTTGTCCCTCGGGCTGCGGCCCGTGTACTTGCCGGTCTTCACCACCAGCGGACCATGTTTGGCGAGCTTGCCTTCGCCATTGGCGATGGCATGTTCCACCAACTGAGCGGTGCCGAGGTTCGAATGAATAGTGGCGTTTGTCGCGATGCCCTGCTGGGACAGCGACGTGGAAAGCGGGTATGACACGTCAGCTCCTCAAAACGGTCAAGATGCAAAAGGTGCAAAGATATGCACGGGTGTTGTGGCGCTCGCATAGGGACCATTCCCGATGCCGTCAATTTGGCCTTGCGTCTTTGATTAAGTCCGGAAAAAGTTGCCAATGAGACCGGTTGCGCGCACCCTGTGTCAAGGCGCCGGTTGTCACGCCGTTTGCAAGCGATTACGCCCGGCAAGAGGCAAGGAGAAGCATGACGCAAGCAGAGGAAACTTCCGCCAGCGAAGCGCCGAATCCTGCGGCAGAAGGCCAACGCACGATCGCGCTGGTGGATGACGATCGCAATATCCTGACCACGCTTTCCATCGCGCTGCAGGCGGAAGGCTTTGCCACGCGCGTCTATTCCGATGGCGAAGCTGCGCTTGCAGCACTGCAACAAAATCCGCCCGACCTTGCCGTGTTCGATATCAAGATGCCGCGCATGGACGGGATGGAGCTGCTGCAGAAGCTGCGCGAGTCGTCCGATCTTCCGGTGATCTTCCTGACCAGCAAGGACCAGGAGGAGGACGAGGAAGCAGGTCTGGCGATGGGGGCTGACGACTACATCGCCAAGCCTTTCAGCCAGCGACTGCTGCTCGCCCGCATCCGCACCATCCTGCGCCGCGCCGCGCCGCTGCCAGAGACCAGCGAAGGCGCCACCGCCATGCCCGCTGCGCAAAGCGAGGTGATCGTGCGCGGGCGGCTGGCGATGGACCCGGCGCGCCACCATGTGACCTGGGATGGCAAGCCTGTCAGCCTGACAGTCACCGAATTCCTCATCCTGGAAGCGCTGGCGGTGCGCCCCGGCGTGATCAAGAGCCGCAACCAGCTGATGGATGCCGCCTACCCTGACGATGTCTTCGTCGACGATCGCACGGTCGATTCTCATATCAAGCGGCTGCGGCGCAAGTTCCGTGCCGTCGATCCGGAATTCGGCGCGATCGAAACCCTGTACGGCGCAGGCTACAGCTTCTCCGATGGCTGATCATAGCAGCGACGGCAGGTTGCAGCCGGGGCGGCTGGAGCGGCTGCCCTTTCCTCTTGGCCGTTCACTCACGGCGCGCATCCTGGCGGTGAACCTGATCCCGCTGCTGGTGCTGGCAGGCAGCCTGTTCTTCCTCGACTCCTATCGTCGGCAATTGCTCGACGAGCGGTTCAAGCTCGCCCGCATCGAGGCACAGATCACGGCAGAGGCGCTGGCCGGTGCCACGCGCGAGCGGCAGGAGGCGCTGCTCAGCCAGATCGGTCGCGAACAGCGAATGCGGCTGCGCATGTACGATGCCACAGGCGCAATGATTGCCGACAGTTTCGATCTGGACGAGCCTAGCTTCACCTTCGACGATCCGGTGGCCGAACCCTTCGTGGAAGACCTGGCGCGGTGGACTGACAATGCCGTAAACTTTGCCGTCGGCGCTCCTTCGCCACCGCCATATGTCGAACCGCAGGATACCGCCGCCGATGCCTGGCCCGAGCTTGCCCGCGTACGCCAGCAGGGCCTGACGCAGATCGAACTGCGGCGCGCGCCCGATGGCACGCCGGTGATCAACGCCGCCGCGCCCGTAGGCATCAACGGCGCCAGCCTGCTGACCACGCGCAACGCCGCCGACATCACCCAGGCCGTACGCAATGCGCGCTCCAGCCTGATGACGATCATCCTGCTGGCGCTGGCGGTTTCCACCATCCTCTCGCTCTACCTTGCCAACACCATCATCGAGCCGCTGCGGCGGCTGGTGCGCGCCACCTCGCGCGTGCGACTAGGGCGCGAGCGCGAGGTGGAAGTGCCGCGCATGGACGAACGTGCTGACGAGATCGGCATGCTGGCGCGCGCCGTATCCGACATGACGGCCACCCTGCGCCACCGCATCGACGCGGTGGAAGCCTTCGCCGCCGATGTCGCGCATGAGATCAAGAATCCGCTGGCATCCTTGCGCAGCGCCACCGAATCACTGCCCAAGGTGGAAGACCCGCAATTGCGCGCGCAGCTGGTGGATGTCGCCGCACACGATGTCCGCCGGATCGATCGCCTGGTATCGGAGATATCCGAAGCCAGCCGCATCGATGCCGAGCTGAGCCGTGCCACCTTCGAACCCGTCGAGCTGGGCCAGCTGTTCGGCAATGTCATGACCCGCAAGATGGAACGCAGCGAAAATCGGGGATGCACCATCGAAATCGAGCTTGAGACAACGCGCGACCTGGTGATGGGCGTACCCTTCCGGCTTGAGCGCGTAGCCGAGAACCTGATCGACAATGCCGTGTCGTTTTCGCCCGAAGGCGGACGGATCGTGGTCACCATCGCCCGCGCCAATGGTCGGGTTACCGCCACAGTGTGCGACGAAGGCCCCGGCATTCCCGATGCCGAGCGCGAAAAGGTGTTCCGTCGCTTCCACTCGCACCGCCCCGAGGGCGAGGAATATGGCAATCACTCCGGCCTGGGGCTTGCCATCGGGCGCACGATTGCCGAAGCGCACGACGGCAGCCTGACAGTGGCGGAAACGTCCGAACCGCTGGGCGGGGCCTGCCTTGTCCTTGAACTGCCAGCCGCGTGAGACTGCCTGCATGAGTGAAGTGCCGAATGAGTGAAGTCCTGGCCAATGTCAGCTGCGTTGCCATGCGCGGGCGCGCTATGCTGATTACCGGGCCTTCGGGCAGCGGCAAGTCCAGCCTGGCGCTGGCGCTGATGGACCGGGGCGGTGAATTGATCGGCGACGACGGCGTAACGCTGGCACAGGTCGGCGAACTGGTGGTTGCCACCCCGCCGCCCAATACCGAAGGGCTGATCGAGATCCGCAATGTCGGGCTGCTGGAAGTGCCCACCGCGCGCGCGCCTGTAGCCATTGTCATCAACCTGACGCCGGAAGCCGAACGCCTGCCGCTGGGCCACAGCAATGCCGTGCTGCTAGGCCGCGAAGTGCCACTGGTCGACCTCTATCCCGACACGCCGTTCCTCGCCCTGCGGGCCGAGGCAGCACTGGAAATGCACGGGCTGGACTAGGGACTCGACCGAAGTCCCTCTTCACATTTCATCTCCAAGCGCGCACATCCCCTCCTCATGGCAAGCGAAACGTCGCAAAGTGACACCGTCCGGCCGCAGCAGCACATCCTGCTGGTGACTGGTATGCTGGGCGCAGGAAAGACCACCACCCTGCGCGAGCTGGAGGACCTTGGCTGGGAATCGATCGACAATTTTCCCATTCGCCTGCTCAAGCGGCTGGTGGGGGCTGATACCGCCGGTAACGCGCTGGCGATCGGCTTCGACTGCCGCACCCGCGGATTCGTGCCCGCCGATATCATCGCGCAAGTTAAGAAATGGGTGGAGAAGGATGGCCTGTCGATCACCACGCTGTTCCTCGATTGCGCCGGGCATGAGCTGGAGCGCCGCTTCAACGAGACCCGCCGCCGCCATTTCCTGGCTGGTGACCTGCCCGCCTCCTCCGGCATCGCAGCGGAACGCGAACTGCTCGCCCCACTGCGGCGCTGGGCGGACGTGCTGATCGACACCACCGATTTCACCACCAACGACCTGAAGCAGACGATTCGCGAACAGTTCCGGCAGAGCGCGCCGCAGCAGATGACCGTCACCATTTCCAGCTTCGGCTTTGCCCGTGGCAAGCCGCCCACCGCAGACCTGGTGTTCGACATGCGCTATCTCGACAACCCGCACTGGGAAGAAGCGCTGCGCGAGCAGACCGGTATCGATGCCGGCGTCGGCGAATTCATCGAGAATAGCTCGGTTTTCGCCTCCAGCTTCGCAAAGATCCGCGACCTGCTGCTGGAACTGCTTCCGCACTATGCCGAGCAGGGCAAGACCTACGTCAACATCGCCTTCGGCTGTACCGGGGGGAGACATCGCTCCGTCTACACGGCAGAGAAGATGGCGAAGGTCTTGCGCGAGGCCGGCTTTTCGCCCACCGTCCTTCACCGAAATCTGGCTTCGCGGGCGGAGGACCTGGTGGAGGGGACACAGCACCCGTGAGCAATCCGGCCTTCCCGACCTCGCAATTTGAGAGCGAAAAGAGCATCACCCCCCAATGATCGGCATAATTCTCGTTACCCACGGTCGCCTGGCCGAGGAATTCGTTTCCGCCATGGAGCACGTGGTGGGCAAGCAGGATGCGATCGCCACGATCTGCATCGGCCCCAGCGACGACATGGAAGAAAGGCGGCAGGAAATCGCCGACGCTATCGAGCAGGTCGATACCGGCTCGGGCGCGATCCTGCTGACCGACCTGTTCGGCGGCACGCCGTCCAACCTGGCGATCTCGCTGCTGCAACAGGGCCGCACCGAAGTGATCGCCGGGATCAACCTGCCCATGCTGATTCGCCTCGCCGGTGCACGCAAGGAAATGCCGCTGGCACAGGCCGCCACCGCCGCGCGCGAAGCGGGCCGCAACTACATCACCCTCGCCTCGGAATTCCTGGGTCAGGACGCCTGAAGGGAGGACATGATGAGCCAAGCCAGCCAGCACGTCATCATCCCCAACAAGCGCGGCCTGCACGCCCGCGCCAGCGCCAAGTTCGTGGCTGCCGTGGCCGAAATGGACGGCCACGAAGTAGTGGTCGAAAAGGATGGCCAGTCAGCGGGCGGCGGCTCGATCCTGGGCCTGATGATGCTCGGCGCAGCGATGGGCGACACGGTGACACTGCGCGTTAGCGGAGACGACGCCGAAGCAAGACTGGCAGAGCTTGTGGCGCTGGTCGAAGGCAAGTTCGGCGAAGACTGATGCCCTCCCCCATCCGGCGCGAGATCACCGGCTTCTCCAATCCCACGGTCAAGTACCTGCGCAGCTTGCGCGAGAAGAAGCACCGCAGGCGTGAGGGCGTGTTTCTGGCCGAAGGGCTGCGCCTGCTGACCGACGCACGCGAATGCGGGCACGTGCCGCAGATGCTGGTGATGGCCACGGGGCGCGATCCGCACCCGCTGATCGACGCGCTGGAACAGGCCGTGGCGGCCACAGGCGGCGAGATCATCACCACCACGCCCGACATTCTTTCCAAGATCACCGGCAAGGACAATCCGCAAAGCGTGACGGGCGTGTTTGCCGAATTCGATACCTCGCTGGCTGCACTTGATCGCAGCAAGGCGAAAATCTGGTTGGTTGCCCAGGCCCTTAGAGACCCGGGAAACCTTGGCACCATGCTGCGCACCGGCGATGCCGTGGGCGCAGGCGGGCTGATCCTGCTGGACGATTGCGCCGATCCGTTCTCGGTCGAGGCAGTGCGCGCCAGCATGGGGGCGATTTTCACGCAGAAAGTGGCGCGCGCCACGTGGGATGAATTCCTGCCATGGCTGCGCGGCGGGGAAGGCCAGCTGGTGGCCGCAAGCCTTCGCGAAGCCGTGCCCTACCGCGGCGCGCCCTATGCGGCGCCGTGCTTCGTGATGGTGGGCAACGAATCGCAGGGCCTGCCCGAGGCATACGAACTGGCCTGCGACCTGCGCGTGACCATGCCGATAAAGGGGCGTGCGGACAGCTTGAACGCGGCAGTGGCAGCAGCGGTGCTGGCTTACGAAGTGCTGGACGCGCTGGAGGGCTAGTTTCTGCACGCGGGGGTTGGAGCGGGCACGACTTGAAAGGTGGGACCATCAAGACGCTTGCAGACCTACTGACGATATATCGGATCGCTGCAGCGCCTGTCGCTGCAACCCTTGCTGTGATTGGCTATCGCGACGCCTTCTTCATCCTCATCATCATCAGCCTGATCACCGATCTTGTGGACGGACCGCTCGCCCGCTGGTCAGGCGAGAATACCGAAACAGGAGCCAAGCTCGACACGATTGCAGATGGATGCACGCTACTGGCCGGTGTTCTTGGCCTCTACCTGTTCGAAATCACCAATCTGCGCCCCGAACTCCCCTGGCTGGGATTGTTCCTGGTCAGCTATTGCATTGCAGCCCTTGCCTGCCTCGCCAGGTTTCGCACCCTGCCTGCCTATCACCTGTACTTGTCCAAGGCAGCGGCGCTGTGCTCGGGGCTATTCTTCGTGTGGTTGTATGTGGCGGGTTACTCGCAGCAGTTTCTCGTGGCGCTGGTGGGCATAGGCCTGCTGGCAAACCTGGAATCCCTGGCCGTAACACTGCGACTGAAACATTTTCGATCCGACGTTAGGAGCGTGTTCCTTTTGCCAGCCGAAAACCGCTAGGACGCAGCCGCCTCCCATCAATCGCCCGCGATCAGCGCGGTGATGTGCCAGCGGTTGTTGCGGCGGCTGGCAATCAGGCGGTAGTCGATGATGGCGCGCAGACTGTTGCTGGCAATATAGCCTTCAACCACGTCCCCGCTTTCCGGGTCTGTCCAGCGGACGAATTCATTGCCTGCGCCGGCCGTTTCACTTGGCAGCCCCTCGACCGCGTCCCAGGATAGCCGCGCCGCCACCTCGGCATTGCTGCCAGGCGCGGCGTAGAGCGGCACGTCCTCGCCTGCGACGATCGCGCCCATGTAAGGATCGACCGAAATTTCCTGCGCGAAATACCACGGCAGGGTCATGGTGGTTTCGTCGGTGGCCGCACAGCCAAGGTCGAGCAGGTCGACCAGCTCGGCCCAAAGCGCACCATCCTCCGCCGCCAGCCGTTCGCGCAGTTCGTCCTTGCCCGCACCGCCGCCGAAGTCGAGCTTCACGTCGTCAGCCGCCAGCGACACCAGCGCATCGGCATCGCGCGTGTCGATGGCGGCCTGCAGGCTGGCGAGGAAATCGGTGCCGCCGGGCAGTCCATTGCACTCGTTACGCGGCGCCCACGGCCCCTCCGGCTGCTGGGCAGGCAAGGCTTCCGTCTCGACTTCGGAGACCAGTTCCTCCGCCGCGCGTTCCAACTGTTCGGACGGCGGATCGTGGCGTTCGCAAGCGGAAAGGACCGCCAGCAGCGCCAGCGCAAAGCCTGCAGTACGCGGCATAGTCATTGATTTTCCGAAGCCTCCTCGCTCTTGTCTGCTCCAATGAGCAGGGCTTCGGCTGGTTCCGCAAGATCGGACAGGCCGTAGGTCGGACTTCTCTCGATCGGTTCGACCTGTTCGATCTCTTTCTTGCCGATCTCGATGCCTTTCTCGGCCAGACGGCGACCGGAGGAGAGGACATTGCGCTCAAAACTGCCGACGAACTTGTTGTAGTTGTTCACCGCACTTTCCAGCCCCCCGCCCATGCGCTTCAGGTGTTCGGAAGCGACGCGCAGCCGATCGTACAGTTCTGCCCCCATACGGCCGATTTCCTGCGCCTCCTTCGCCAGTGCATCCTGCCGCCACACCTGCGCCACGGTGCGGGCGATGGCCACAAGGTTGGTGGGCGTTGCCAGCAGCACCCTGTTATCGAAAGCGAAGTCCCACAGCGTCGGGTCAGCCTCCAGCGCTGCGGCCACGAAGTGTTCGCCGGGAACGAACATCACCACGTAGTCAGGCGCTTCGGCAAACTGGCTCTGGTAGCTCTTGGCACCCAGCGTCTGCACATGGCCGCGCATCGACTTGGCATGCAGGGCCAGCTGGCGCTTGCGTTCCTCCTCGTCATCCGCCTCGAACGCGGCCTGATAGGCGTTGAGCGAGACCTTGGAATCGATCACCAGCTTCTTCTGCCCCGGCACGTTGACGATGGCATCGGGGCGCAGCCGCCCCTCTTCGGTGTCCATCGACTGTTCGAGGTGGAAATCGGTGTGCTGGGCGAGGCCGCACTGCTCGAGCAGGTTCTGCAAGGCGCGTTCGCCCCAGCGCCCGCGCGCCTTGGGCGCATTGGTGAGCGAATTGCCCAGCCGCTGCGCCTCGCGCCGCACTTCCTCCTGCCCCAGCCGCATCGCCTCGATCTGCTGGTGCAGGCGGGAAAAAGCATCGTTGCGCTGGGCTTCCAGCGTGCCGACGTGCTGTTCGTATTTCTCCAGCCGGTCGTTCACCGGCTTGAGCAGGTTGGCCACTGCTTCCTTGTTGGCCTTCTCGGCATTACCGAAACGCTCGGTGGCATCGGCGATGAATTTCTCCTGCGCTTTAGACAGCACCTCGTTGCCCGCGTTTCGGAACTGGGTGAGCAGTTCCTCGCGCGCTTCCTTCATCAAGGTGAGCTGCTTTTCGAAATTCGCCTCGTTCGCTTCCAGCGTGGCGAGGCGATTGCGCGCGGCATCGCGCTCTTCGCGAATTTTCTCCACCTGCACAGCCAGCCCGTCCGCGCGCTCTGCGCGTACCGCGGCGTTTTCCAGGTCGATGATGGCCCTGCGGAATTTCTCTTCCAGCTCCTTCGCCTCAGCATCGCGCGCTTCGTAGCGGGCACTCCAGTCGGCCACCGGGCGCGCGCCGATCCAGTAGCCCACACCGCCCAGCACGAGGGCAAGGACAATCAATGCCAGAACGACAGGATCCATAAACAGCCTTCAAGCGAAAAAAGGAACGAAACGCGAACCTATCCCCTCGCCCGCACTGCTGCAAGGGCTCTTGCCATTCGATCCCCAGCCACGCACGCTGCAATCGCCGAAAACCACCTTGAGCAAACGCCCTCGCGATTGTATGTGCTGCATACAATTCAGAATTGCGAAATTTTCGCGATTGTGAAATAACATGGTCAGAGACCCCGAGACTCGGCCTCACAGACATGAGAGAGGATCACGCATGCCAACCGATATCGAAATTGCTCGCCAGGCGACGCTGAAGCCCATTACCGAAGTAGCCGCTGCTGCCGGCGTGCCGGACGATGCGCTGATTCCCTACGGCAAGTACAAGGCCAAGGTCGATACCGACCAGCTGCCCGATGCCCCCAACGGCAAGCTGATCCTCGTCACCGCGATCAACCCCACACCTGCGGGCGAAGGCAAGACCACCACCTCGGTCGGCCTCAGCGACGCGCTGCATCGCATCGGCAAGAAGACCATGCTGTGCCTGCGCGAACCCAGCCTTGGCCCGTGCTTCGGCATGAAGGGCGGCGGTGCCGGCGGCGGCAAAAGCCAGGTGATGCCGATGGACGAGATCAACCTGCACTTCACGGGTGACTTCCACGCCATCACCAGCGCGCACAACCTGCTTAGCGCGATGATCGACAACTCGATCTACTGGGGCAACCCCAACGATATCGACGTGCGCCGCGTGACCTGGAAGCGTGTGCTGGACATGAACGACCGCGCGCTTCGCCAGATCGTCGGCCCGCTGGGCGGCGTTGCCAACGGCTTCCCGCGCGAAAGTGGTTTCGACATCACCGTGGCATCCGAAATCATGGCCATCCTGTGCCTCGCCAGCGACCTGAAGGACCTGCAGAAGCGCCTGGGCGACATCATCATAGGCTACACCCGCAAGAAAGAGCCAGTCTATTGCCGCGACGTGAAGGCCGACAGCGCGATGACCGTGCTGCTGAAGGATGCCATCCTGCCCAACCTGGTGCAAACGCTGGAAAACCGCCCGGCCTTCCTGCACGGCGGCCCGTTCGCCAACATCGCTCACGGCTGCAACTCGGTGATCGCCACCAAGACCGCGCTGAAAATGGCCGACTACGTGGTGACCGAGGCCGGCTTCGGTGCTGACCTCGGGGCCGAGAAGTTCATGGACATCAAGTGCCGCCTGGCCGGCCTGAAGCCCGATGCCATCGTGCTGGTGGCCACCGTGCGCTCGCTCAAGATGAATGGCGGTGTGCCCAAGGGTGAATTGACCAAGGGTGAGAACGTGGAGGCGGTCCGCGCAGGTGCGGTCAACCTCAAGCGCCACATCGAGAACCTCAAGAAGTTCGGCATCACCCCGACCATCGCGATCAACCACTTCTATCTCGACACCGATGCCGAGATCGCCGTGATCCAGGAAATGGCTGCCGAGTACGGTGCCGATGCCGTAGTCTGCAAGCACTGGGCCGAAGGCGGCGCGGGCGCAGAGGAACTGGCGCGGATCGTGGCTGCCAAGGCCGATGCCGGCGCACCCGATTTCGATCAGCTCTATCCCAGCGACATGCCGCTGGCTGACAAGATCACGCGCGTCGCGACCGAAATCTATCGCGCGGGCGAAGTCAGCATCCCGACGGCTATCCGCAAGCAGCTGAAGCAGTGGGAAGAGATGGGCTATGCCAACTATCCCATCTGCATGGCGAAGACGCAGTACTCCTTCTCCACCGACCCGACCCAGCTGGGCGCGCCGGAAGACCATACTGTCGAGATCAACGAAGTGCGCCTGTCCGCAGGTGCCGGCTTCGTGGTCGCCATCTGCGGCGGCATCATGACCATGCCGGGCCTACCCAAGGTGCCGAGCGCTGAGAACATCTACCTCGACGAGAACGGCCAGATCGAAGGCCTGTTCTAAGCCGATCAACCAACCCTGAAGCGAACCCCTTCCCCCCTGTGGTTCGCCGAAGACCGAAGGGCCGCTTCCGATGGAAGCGGCCCTTTTTTCGTGCGCCAGGCGATCCCCAAGGTCGCCCTTCGGTTTGCCTTGCGTTCAGATTGGCGGCACTACTATCGCGCGTTATATCAACCAAGCGGGCACGATCCACGCCCGCCAACTGGATTGGACAAGCAATGCGTATTCGAACCGCCTTTCTCGGTCTGCTGCTGGGCAGCACCGTGCTGGCGCTTTCGGCCTGCAACACCGTTCGCGGAATGGGCGAGGATCTGGAATCCGTGGCTGACGCAGGCGAGGAAGCCATCAACTGACACGAAAAAGGGCGCCGCGATGGCGCCCTTTTCTGTTCAATCGATGCTGTTGCCGGGCGATCAGGCCGCGCGCGCCTTTTGCAGCTTCTTCAACGCCATGCTGCGCTTCAGGCGGCTGAGGTGGTCGATAAACAGGATACCGTTGAGGTGGTCCATCTCGTGCTGGATGCACACTGCCAGCATGCCGTCCATTTCCTCTTCGTGGACGTTGCCTTCCAGGTCCTGCCAGCGCACGCGGCACCTGGCCGGGCGTTCGACATCGGCAAAGATGTCGGGCACCGAAAGGCAGCCTTCCTGATAGCTCTTGGTGTCGTCCGACGGATCGAGGATTTCCGGATTCACGAATACGCGCGGATCGTTGATCACCGGCTGGTGCGTATGCGCGTGGCCGTCATGCTCGCACGGGATCGGTTCTGCGTCGGGGTCTTCCTCCTGCAGATCGATCACCAGCAGACGGATCGGCTCGCCCACCTGAATGGCGGCAAGGCCGATGCCGTGGGCGGCATACATCGTCTCGAACATGTCATCGACCAGCGCCTTCAGCTCCTCGTCGAATTTTTCGACGGGCTTGGACACGGTCTTCAGCCGGGGATCCGGCGCTTCCAGGATTTCACGAATAGCCATGACAGTGATCTAGTGCGGATAACCGCGCGTTTCAATCAGGAGAGCGGCCTTCTCGCCCGCAAGGCCTGCGCCAGCGTGCCTTCGTCGAGATAATCGAGTTCCCCACCCACCGGCAGGCCGTGCGCCAGCTGGGTGATCCGCACCGGGAGGCCTTCCAGCCGCTCGGCGATGTAGTGCGCGGTGGTCTGCCCCTCCAGCGTGGCGTTCATGGCCAGCACCACCTCGTCCACCCCGCCCGCCTCGACGCGGCCCAGCAGGCTATCTATGGCAAGGTCTTCGGGGCGCACGCCGTCGAGCGCGGACAGCCGCCCGCCCAGCACGTGAAAGGTGCCGGTGAACAGCCGCGCGCGGTCGAGCGCCCACAGGTCCGCCACGTCTTCAACCACGCAGATGGCCTTGGCATCGCGGCGCGGATCGGCGCAGATCGTGCAGGGGTTCTGCGTGTCGACGTTGCCGCAGGTGTCGCATTCGACCAGCTTGTCCTTCACCGTGGCAAGTGCATCGAGCACCTGCTCCAGCGCGGTTTCGCGATGCTTCACCAGCCACAGCACCGCCCGCCGCGCAGAACGCGGACCAAGGCCGGGCAGGCGGGCCAGGGCTTGGCTGAGGTTTTCGATCTCTTGCGATGCCATGCTGTGCCAGATAGGGCCGCGCGCAAGGAATAGAAAGGCTGGCAATGCGCCTGATCTTCATGGGAACACCGGATTTCGCCGTGCCGACGCTGGATGCGCTGGTGGAGGCTGGGCACGAGGTGGTGGCAGCCTACAGCCAGCCGCCCAGCCGCTCCGGCCGGGGCAAGAAGGAGCGCCCCTCCCCGGTCCATGCGCGGGCAGAGGAACTGGGTATTCCAGTGCGCCACCCCGCCAGCCTGAAGGGCGCTGACGAACAGGCCGCTTTCGCCGCGCTCGAGGCTGACGTGGCTGTCGTGGCCGCCTACGGCCTGCTGCTGCCGCAACAGGTGCTCGATGCGCCGAAACACGGCTGCCTCAACGTCCACGGCTCGCTGCTGCCGCGCTGGCGCGGTGCCGCGCCCATACACCGCGCGATTCAGGCAGGCGACGAACAGACCGGCATCACCATCATACGCATGGAAGCGGGGCTCGACACGGGGCCGATGTTGCTGAAGGGCACCACGCCTGTTGATTCCAAGACCACCGGCGACTTGCACGATGAACTGGCCGCCATGGGCGCGCGGCTGATGGTGCAGGCTCTGGCGCAGATCGGCACCCTTGTGGCAGAGCCGCAGGATGACACCCTCGCCACCTACGCGCCCAAGATCAGCAAGGCCGAGGCCAAGCTCGATTTTACCAAGTCGGCGAGAAGATTGGAGCGCGAAGTGCGGGCGTTTTCGCCCTTCCCCGGCAGCTGGCTGGAACTGGATGGCGAGCGCATCAAGCTGCTGCGCGCCGACGTGGTCGATGCCTCTGGCGTTCCCGGCGTAATTCTGGACGACCGCTTCGCCATTGCCTGTGGCACCGGCGCGATCCGCCCCGTCACCCTGCAACGCGCGGGCAAGCCTGCCATGCCGCTGGAGGAATTTCTGCGCGGTAACCGGGTCATTGCAGGAACGATCCTGGAATGACCCGTTTCGCCCTCACCATCGAGTTCGACGGTGGCCCCTTCTTCGGCCTGCAACGGCAGGAGAACGGCCCCAGCGTGCAACAGGCCATAGAGGATGCGGCCCATGCCGTTACCGGCGAGGCCGTTACATTACACAGCGCCGGACGCACCGACAGCGGCGTCCATGCGCTGGCCATGCGCAGCCATCTGGATATCGCAAAGCCGTTCGAGCCGTTCCGCTTGATGGAGGCATTGAACGCGCACCTGCGGCCTGATCCCGTTGCCGTGATCGGCTGCGAGGTGAAGCCGGACGACTGGCATGCGCGCTTTTCCTGCACTGGCCGCGCCTACGAATATCGTATCCGCAACCGCCGCGCGCCGTTGACGCTGGAAAAGGGCCGCGCCTGGCATGTGGCCCGGCCGCTGGATCACGAGGCCATGCACGAAGCGGCGCAGGCGCTGGTTGGCCAGCACGATTTCACCACGTTCCGCTCGGCCCATTGTCAGGCCACCAGTCCCGTCAAGACGCTCGACCGGCTTGACGTCAGCCGCGAAGGCGATGGCGTCATCATCCGCGCCGCCGCGCGCAGCTTCCTGCATCATCAGGTCCGCTCGATGGTCGGCTGCCTCGCGCTGGTGGGACAAGGCACCTGGGGGATAGATCAGCTGGCTGAAGCGTTGGAGGCCAGGGACCGTGCGGCACTGGGCCTCAACGCCCCGCCCGAAGGCCTGTATTTCGTGAAAGCCACCTACCCGGAAGAGGATTGACCGCCATGACCACCATCGGACGCCAGCTCGTCTCCACGCTTTCCGCCGACGGCACCATGGTGCTGGAACTGGAGGAAAAGACCTTCCCCGAACCGACCGGCAACCAGGTGCTGGTAAAAATGGAAGCTGCGCCCATCAACCCTTCCGACCTGTTCCTGATGACCACCGGCGCAGACCTTGCCAACGCAATCTACGAACCGGGCAAGGTGATCATGCAGGTTGCCCCGGCGGTCGCCGCCGGGCAGGCCGCGCGCCACGGCAGGCCGCAGACAGTGGGCAACGAGGGCGCGGGCGAAGTCATCGCCGCAGGCGATGGCGAAATGGCGCAGGCGCTGCTGGGTCAGCGGGTGGCCTGCGTGCCCGGCCATGCCTTCAGCGAATATGCGCTGGCCGATGCGATGATGTGCCTGCCGCTGGGCGAGCACAGTTCAGAAGTGGGCGCAAGTTCCTTTGTCAACCCACTGACTGCACTGGGCTTTGTCGAGACCGCCAAGCGCGAGGGGCACAAGGCGATCATCCACGCGGCAGCTGCCTCCAACCTCGGGCAGATGCTGAACCGCATCTGCCAGGAAGACGGCCTGGGCCTCGTCAATATTGTGCGCAAGCAGGCGCAGGTTGACCTGCTGAACGAACAGGGCGCCGCCCACGTGGTGAACAGCTCGGACGCTGATTTCGAGAGACAATTGGCCGCAGCGATTGGCGAAACCGGTGCCTACCTGGGCTTCGATCCGATCGGCGGCGGACAGACCACTGACATGTGCCTGCGCGCCATGGAACGTGTCGCCGCCGCGAGCTTGACCGAATACAGCCGCTACGGCTCCGCCAAGCCCAAGAAAATGTACATCTACGGACGGCTGGAACTTGCTCCCACGATCCTGACGCCAACCTACGGCTTTGCCTGGACCGTGTCAGGCTGGCTGCTGATGCCCTTCCTCGCCAGTTGCGAACTGCCCAAGCTGATGGCCCTGCGCCAACGCGTGCACGACGGGCTGACCACCACCTTCGCCAGCTCCTACAAGACGAAAGTGGATCTGGAAGGCATGCTGACGAAGGATGCGATGACGGATTACGCGCAGATGGCGACAGGCGAGAAATACCTCGTCACGCCGCACGGCTGATAGCCGCCGCCTAGTTTTGCAATTCCTCTTCCAGCTTGCGCTGGACGGCTTCCTCGTCGACGTCCAGCGTCAGCTCGCCATCGCGCACGCGCAGTTCCAGCGGAATGCCTTCGATATCGGTGGAAAGCACCGCCTCGTCATCGTTGATGATCAGGCGGCGGCCGTCGCCCAGCGGGATATCCTGCAGGTCGGGCACGTCCTGCGGCTGCACCGGGCCGCTGGGATCGGGTGACGGCGTGGGCCGCGGCGGCGCGACCGAGGCACCCAGCGCGGCGCGCATGAAATCGCGCCAGATGCGCGCGGGCAGGCCGCCGCCATAGACCCCGTCGAGCGGTGAATTGTCGTCGTTGCCGACCCACACGCCAACCACCAGTTGATTATCCCCTTCGCCGGCATAACCCACGAAAAGCGCATCGCGGTTGTCCTGCGTGGTGCCCGTCTTGCCGTAGTTGGCAATGGACAGCATGGCCGCGCGGCCCGTGCCCGCATTGATTGCACTGCGCAGCATCGCCTCGATATCCTCGTGGTCGCTGTTGTTGAGGCTGCCATGGCTGCCGAACAACCAGTCGATCCAGCCCTCTTCCTCCTCAGCGAAAGCATGCGGCTCCACCGGGAAGCTGTTGGCCGCGACACCGGCATAGGCGGCAGTGAGCTCCAACAGCGTCATGGTAGAGGTGCCCAGCGCCATGCTGGGGTCGCCCTCGGGCAGCGGCGAGGTGACGCCCAGCTCGCGCGCGGTCTCGATCACCGCTTCGCTGCCTACGGCATTGAACAGGCGCACGGCAGCCACGTTGGAGCTTTGCGCGAAAGCCTCGCGCAGGGTGATCGTGTCCGAATAGCGGCCATTGGCATTGCTCGGCTGGTAAGAGCCCTCGGTAAATTCGGCGTTGGAAATCGTGTCGTCGGGGCTCCACCCGCTCCGCAGCGCGGCGAGGTAGACGAACAGCTTGAAGGTAGAGCCCGGCTGGCGGCGCGCCTGTGTTACGCGATTGAAGGGGCTCTCCGAATAATCCTTGCCCCCCACCATGGCGACGACCTCGCCATTGGGCCGCATTGCCACCAGCGCCACCTGCGCCCCGCCCAGCGGCGCACGCTGGATCACCCGGTTGGCGGCGGCCTGCAACTGGCTGTCGAGCGTGGTGGTGAGCGTCTGGCGCGAATAGTTCACCTCGCTCATCTGCCGCGCTTCGGGCAGCGCCCAGTCGGCGAAATAGGTGCCGGTGGGCAGGTCGTTGCGCGTGCGCACGTCCAGCGCGGGCACGCCCATCGCGTCAGCCTCTTGCTGCGAGATGTAGCCAGCTGCCACCATTGCGCCCTTCACCAGCGCATAACGCTGCGCGGCAAGATCCGGGTTGCGCGTGGGCGCCAGGCGGCTGGGTGCCTGCAACAGCCCGGCCAGCATGGCCGCCTGTTCGGGCCGCAGGTTCTCCGGCTGGCGGTAGAAGTAATGCAGGCTGGCGGCGCGCAAGCCGTACATGTTGTCACCGAAATAGGCGTTGGACAGGTAGCGTTCGAGGATCTCGTCCTTGGTCAGCCAGGCTTCCAGCCAGAAGGCAATCAACGCCTCGCGCGCCTTGCGCGTCAACGTCTGCTCGGGCGTGAGAAAGGTAAACTTGGCCAGCTGCTGGGTGATGGTGGACCCGCCGCCCACGCCGGTGAACAGCGCCCGCGCCACGCCGCGCGGATCGACGCCCCAGTGATCGAAGAAGCGCCGGTCCTCGATGGCGAGGAACGGCTGCACCACGTGGTCGGGCAGCTCGGCAATTTGCACCGGCTCGTCCACCACCGCGCCGTTGCGGGCAATCGGCGTACCGTCTGCCGCCAGCAGGGTGATCTGCGGCGGCGCGATGGGCTCCAGGCTCTTGGAGAGCGGCGCGGTAATCGCCAGCCAGGCGACCAATACGATGAACAGGCCGATCAGCGCGGCAAGGATGCGCGCGCCCCACCACAGCTTGCCCCGTCCGCGCGCCCGTTCGGGAAGGAAGCGCCGCCAGCCGCTGCGATAGCGGGTGCGGTCGTACTGGCGCGGCGGCGCGGTCTGCGGGCCGAAGTCCTCGTCATCTAGATCGGACAGCGGCGTCCACGGCGCGGACTCAAGCGCGAGGTCGCGTTCGGACCAGCGTTGCGGCTCGGGCTCCGGCCGCCGAAAGGGATTACGCCACATACGAGTCACATCAGTGTGTTAGCAGAACAACACACGTAATACGAGAGGAGAGATGAGCCGGCGATGAAGCGTTTTCAATCGCCGTCGGATTCCGCGTCGATAATCCGCCCGCCAAAGGTCGTGCCGAAGAAGTCTCCCGGCTGCCATGCGGGGGTTTCATCCATGTTCGCCACGTTGCGCGCGATGGCGTGGTTGACGGCGGTGAACCGCTCCAGCGCGTCGATATCGATCAGTTCGAATTCGTCCGACGGCTCGTGATAGTGATTGTCGAACACGATTCCCTGCGCTTCCTCCCCACCATTGGCAAAGCCAAGATCGAGGTACACCGCCGGAATGCCGACCCGCACATAGGAATACTGGTCCGACCGGGTGAAGAAGCCCTGCTCGGGCTGCGGATCGGGGCTGAGCGTCAGGCCGAATTCCTCTGTCGCCGCGACAACCTGCGGATAGAGGTTGGACCGTTCGGCACCAAAGGCCACCACGTCGGCAAAGTCATAGGTGATCACCGGCATGTCGAGGTTGACGTTGGCCACCACCTGGTTAGCCGGAACTGTGGGATTGGCGGCATTGTAGCTTGAGCCGAGCAGCCCCTTCTCCTCGGCGGTGAGGGCAATCACCAGCACCGGGCGGCGCGGCGGATCGGCCTTCAGCATGCGCGCGACCTCGATCATGCTGGCAACGCCCACCGCATTGTCGAGCGCGCCGTTGTAGATCTCGTCGTCGCCCTCTTCCTTGGTCGGCTGGATACCCACGTGGTCGAGGTGCGCGGTCAGCACGACGTATTCGTCAGCCACCGCCGGATCGCTGCCGGGCAGCAGGCCGATCACGTTGGGCGTGTCGACATCCTCGAAATGGCTGGTGAAGTTGATGGTGATATCGCGCCCCAGGGCAAAGCTGGGCAGCATCGCTTCGGGCGTGGCTTCGGCGGCGACGAGATCGTCGTAATCGAACTCCAGCCCTTCCAGCAGTTCGCGCGACAGGTCCGGCGACAACGAGCCCGAGGCAAGGATCTCGGGCCCGCTGGAATAGGCGCGGCCATCGGGGCCCACCCAGGTCATCGAACTGCCATGGCTGGAGACTTCCACCAGCCGTTCCCAGCTGTAGACTTGCTCCAGCTTCGGCGTGGTCAACAGCAGCACGCCCACGGCCCCGCGATCGGACAGGCGCTGGTTCAGGGTGGAGCGGAAATGCGCCGATTCCTCGGTGTTGAGCCCTTCCGGCCCGCCGTAGACACGCACCGCGACGGCGCCTTCCAGGTGCACGCCAGCAAAGTCGTCGCGCCCCGGAATGTCGAGGCCATAACCGATGAACACCAGCGGCGCGGTGACGCTGCCGCTTTCCCGCTGCGCCGTGCCCGCGACGGTATAGTCCTCGAACAGCGTCAGCTCGCCCATGCCTTCGATGGCCAACGCATTGCCTTCCTCGGCCCGCTCGTAACGGCGCATCGGCACATGCTGGAAATAGGTGCCGTCGTCGCCTGCAGGCTCCAGCCCCAGCGCGGCGAAACGGCCAGCGACGTATCCCGCCGCACGCTCATGCCCGCGCGTGCCCGCCTCGCGCCCTTCCATGTTGTCGGCGGCCAGGATTTCGAGGTCCCGCTCCAGCGCGGCGCGGTCCACGGCATTGGCAAAGGCAGGAAACGCAAGGGCGATCGTGGCGGCAAAACCCAGCGCACTAGCGGAAAGTCGATTGAACAAGCGTCAGTCCCCGTTTCAGGTGAAAGCATCTTGCTAACCGCACGGGCGCAGCTGGCAAGCGTTCATTCGACGAAACAGCGACTCGCGTCCCCTGAACGGAGTAGTCCTAGGCCTTGTGGGCCACGCTTTCGGGCAGGTCCTCACCGAACACGCGCTGGTAGTATTCGGCCACCAGCATGCGTTCGGCCTCGTCGCAGCGGTTGAGGAAGCTCAGGCGGAAGGCATAGCCGACGTTGCCGAAGATCTCGGTATTCTGCGCCCAGGTGATGACCGTGCGCGGGCTCATCACGGTGGAAATGTCACCGGCCATGAAGCCCTGCCGCGTCAGGTCGGCCACGCGGATCATGTCGGCCACCACCTTTTCGTCCAGCGAAGTCTTGGCGCCAACGATCTCGCGCTCGGTCTCTGCCGGCAGGTAGTTGAGGCCGACGACGATGTTCCAGCGGTCCATCTGCGCCTGGTTGATCGCCTGCGTGCCGTGGTACATGCCGCTGGTATCGCCCAGGCCCACCGTGTTGGAGGTGGCGAACAGGCGGAAGTTGGGATCGGGGCGGATCACGCGGTTCTGGTCCAGCAGGGTCAGCTTGCCGGTCTGTTCCAGCACGCGCTGGATCACGAACATCACGTCCGGGCGGCCCGCGTCGTATTCGTCGAACACCAGCGCCACCGGATGCTGCAGTGCCCAGGGCAGCAAGCCTTCGCGGAATTCCGTCACCTGCAGGCCGTCGCGCAGCACGATGGCATCACGCCCGACCAGGTCGATACGGCTGATGTGCGCATCCAGGTTGATACGCACCGTCGGCCATTTCAGGCGCGCCGCCACCTGCTCAATATGGGTCGACTTGCCAGTGCCGTGATAGCCCTGGATCATCACGCGACGGTTGTGGGCAAAGCCTGCCAAGATCGCCAGCGTGGTGTCCGGATCGAAGACGTAGGTGTCGTCGACATCGGGCACGCGCTCATCCGCCTCGCTGAAGGCAGGCACTTTCATGTCCACGTCAATCCCGAAGGTCTCGCGGACGTCCAGTTCGATATCGGGTGCGGCCATGATCGTGCCGCCGTGTTCGGTGTTGGTCATGTCGTTCATCTCGTGGCGCTGCCTAGACGGGTGGACCCACCGCTGCAACACAGATGTGCGAGGCGATACGGATGAAAGGCCGAGTGCCCCGCATGCTTGACTGTCCGTGACAACAGGCAGAGCCTGTTTTCAAAGGGAAGGAGACGCACCGATGTACGTACAGGGATTCGTGATCGCGGTGCCGGAAGGCAAGCAGCAGGCCTATCTCGAACTGGCCAGGAAGACCGGCGCGAAGTTCGTCGAATACGGCGCCACCGAGATTGTCGAAACGTGGGAAGACGATGTCAGCAATGGCAAGGTGACCGATTTCCGCAAGGCAACAAAAGCCGAGGACGGCGAAAAGATCGTCTTCAGCTGGATGGTCTGGCCGGACAAGGCCACCTGCGACGCCGCCAGGGCGAAGATCGAGGACGATCCGTTCTGGAGCGAGGATTTCGGGGAAATGCCGTTCGACGGCAAGCGCATGATATATGGCGGCTTCGCGCCGATTTTCACCATAGGGAGAGACTGGTGACCTACACCCTGTTCTTCAATCCGATGAGCCGCGCCCTGATCGCGCAATGGGGCTTTGCCGAGGCAGGAGTGGAGCCCGTACTCGTCATGGTGGAATGGGACGACAAGCCCGCCGCGCTGCTGGAAGTGAACCCCATGGGCAAGGTTCCCACCATCATCCACCATGCCGACTTCGGTGACCGGGTGGTGAGCGAGGCGCCGGCCATCTGCCACTACCTGGCCGAGATGGAAGCGCCCGAGCTGCTGCCCCGGACAGAGGAAAAGGCGGATTACTTCCGCTGGCTGTTCTTTGCGGCTGGACCGGTGGAAGCCGCCGTCACCAACAAGGCCTTGGGGTGGGAACCGAGAGACGCGCGCCAGCAGATGACGGTGGGTTTCGGCAGTTACGAACGCGTAGTCGATGTGCTGGATAAATGGTTCCAGAAAAATGATTTTACCTGCGGCGACCGCTTCACCATGGCCGACGTGATCGTCGGCAGCCAGGTCGACTGGGGCCTGAATTTCGGCACGCTTCAGGACCGGCCCGCGTTCCGCGCCTACCAGTCGCGCTTGCAGGCCCGCGATCCTTACAAGGCGACGATTGGCGCCATGGGCGGATAGCCTCTCGCAAATTTGCGGGGCCTGCTCCACATTGCCTTGCATGGCCCACCGTGATCTGAACGAATTTGGCCCCCTCGACTTTGCCCGCCGCAAGCTGGTGGACAGCGTACGTGCAGCCTTCAACGATACGGCCAGCGGCGAAGAGCCGGTGCCGCCATCTGACGAGGCGTACTTCGCCAAGGACACCCCCATCCGCATGGTCCATGCTGATGTGGTAAGCATGATGGTGGGTGGCATGGCGGCGCTGTTGTTGCAGATGCTCCACCCCCATGCGCTGCGCGGGGTGCTGGACTTTTCCAACTTCCGGCAGGACATGCACGGCCGCCTGCGCCGCACCGCGCGCTTTATCGCCGTCACCACCTACGGGCACCGGGACGATGCCGACGCGGCCATTGCGCGGGTGAACTCCATCCACGCCAGGGTGCACGGCACGCTGCTTGACGGCACACCCTATTCCGCCACCAATCCGCGCACCTTGGCCTGGGTACACGTGACCGAGGCGCTGATGTTCCTCGAGGCATGGCTCACCCATGTCCGCCCGCAGATGCCCATGGCCGAACAGGACGAATATTTCCGCCAGTTCGCCCTCATCGCCCGCCGCCTGGGCGCCGATCCCGTGCCCGAGACCAAGGCAGAGGCGATGGCAATCTTTCGCGAGATGCGCAGCGAACTGCGCGCCAGCCTGGAATCGCGCGAAGTGGCGGAGCTGATCGTCAAACGCCGAGTGCCGGGCGCGACTGGGGCGGTGCAGCCGTTCCTCGCCAATGCAGCCGTGGACCTGATCCCGCCATTTGCCCGCACCATGCTGGGGCTGGAACGTCCCGGCTGGCAGGCGACACCGTCAAAGCTGGTGACCGATGCGCTGGGCGGCACGCTGCGCTGGGCCTTCCGACAGAAGCCGGGCCAGTCGCCCTAGCCGCCACCAACCCTAGCCAAAGGCCTCCGCACGGCGTAGCAGCTGGTAGGCTTCCACCACCCGCTGCAGGCGCGCTTCGTGCGTGCGATCCCCGCCATTGCGATCCGGGTGATAGCGCCGCACCAGTTCCGAATAGCGGCGACGCAGCTGCGGGCGGTCCGCCTTCGGCCCCAGCCCCATGACGCTCAACGCCTCGCGCTCACGCGGGGTAAAGCGGCTGTATTCGGTATGATTGCGACCGGCAGCAGCGCGCTTGATGTCGCCCACGCGCGCGCCGATCGCATCCAGCGGATCGGCAAAGTCGGCCCAGCGCGGCATTCCGTCCACGCCTGCGGTGGGACGGAATGCCGGGCTTTCGGTCTGCCAGCCGGCACCCGGAGCCTGCGCGGCATGGATCTCTTCGGCGTTCATGCCTTGGAACCAGTCATACCCCGCGTTGAACTCGCGCACGTGCTCCAGGCAGAACCAGCGCCATTCGCCCGGCCCGTCGAAACTGTTGCCGTGCGTGCCCGGCGCGCGGAACTCGCCCGGCTTCCTGCAGGTGGGATGCTCGCACACCCTCCCCTCGCTTTCGTAGCGGCCATGGAATCGTTCGTTGCGCATGAAGGGCCCTCAATGGGGATTGCACCTGCTGTTGGAAACCCCCAATTGGGACTGCATGAGCGGACCCATTGCACACGAAATCGAGAGCCTGCTGCGCGCGGCGCTGTCCCCCACGCGGCTGAAAGTCATCAACGATAGCGCCCATCACGCCGGTCATTCGGGCGACGATGGCAGCGGCGAATCCCACTTCACCGTGGTGATCGAAAGCGCTGCCTTCGAAGGCAAGAACCGCCTTGCCCGCCAGCGCATGGTGCTGGGCGCGCTGGGCGATATTCCCGGCAACCGAGTCCACGCCTTCGCCATGAAGTGCTTTGCCCCCGGTGAATCGAATGGCGGTGAAGCGCGGTGAGCATCGAACTCTGGTACTGGCCGAACATCCCCGGACGCGGCGAATTCATCCGGCTGTTCTGCGAGGCGTTCGAGATTGACTACGCCGACATGGCGCGCGAGCAGAACGCCGACGCGCTGGTGGAGCACATGCACGCGCTGGAAGGGATACGCCCCTTCGCCCCGCCCTATATTGTCGATGACGAGGTAGTGATCGGCCAGACGCCGCTGATCCTGCAATATCTGTCCGACAAGGAAGGGCTGGGATCGGGCGAGATGGAGGTGGACCTTGGGCTGTTCCAGCTGCAGCTCGACATTGCCGATTTCGTGGAGGAGGTACACTCGGTCCACCACCCCATCGCCAGCGAGCTGTATTATGCCGACCAGATGGAGGCCGCCTTCGAACGCGCGCAGAACTTCCGCGCCAACCGCATTCCTAAATACCTCATCCATTTCGACAACGCGCTGGCAGCAGGTGGCGGGCCGTTCATGCTGGGCCAGCAGCCCAGCCACGTCGACACCAGCCTGTTCCAGGTGATGGAAGGGCTGGACTACATGTTCCCCAATTACATGAAGGCGATGCAGGGCAGCTGGCCGCACCTGGAAGGGCTGCAGGGCGCGGTGCCCGAGATCGAGACGCTGGCCGACTACCTTGCCAGCGAACGGCGCATGGAGTTCAACGAGGACGGCATCTTCCGCCACTACGAGGAACTGGACGAACAGTAAGGGGTCTTTAGGTCATGAGCGGACCATCAGAAAACATCCTCAAGACCGTCACCCCCGTCAGCCACGATCTTGGCGCCTTCACCGTACGGCGCGCGGTGCCCAGCAAGCAATGCCGCATGGTCGGCCCCTTCGTCTTCGTCGACCAGTTCGGCCCGGCGCAGCTGGACCTTGGCACGGGCATGGACGTGCGCCCGCACCCGCATATCAACCTTGCCACGGTCACGTGGCTGTTCGAAGGCGCGATCGACCATCGCGACAGCCTGGGCACATTCTCCACCATCCATCCCGGCACGGTGAACCTGATGACCGCCGGGCGCGGCATCGTGCATTCGGAACGCAGCCCGCAGGCGGAGCGCGAGCTAGGCCCGCGCCTCTATGGCATGCAGACCTGGCTGGCCCTGCCCGATGGTCGGGAAGAGATCGATCCCGCGTTCGAGGCGGTGAGCGACCTGCCCGTGGTCGAGGACAGTTGCGTGAAGGCCCACGTCATCATGGGCGAACTGTGGGGCAAACGCGCGGCCACCACCACCTATGCCGAGACGATCTATGCCGAGATCGTGCTGGGCGGCGGCGGGGCGATCCCCATCGACCCGCACACGGACGAGCGCGCGGTAATGCTGGTAGGCGGCGATGCCGCCATCGATGGCACGCCGCTGGGGCTGTACGACCTGGTGGTGCTGAAGCCCGGCGTAGCGATGACCCTCACCAGCCATGCCGAAGGGCGGGTGATGCTGCTGGGCGGCGAGGCCTTCACCACGAAACGCCACGTGTGGTGGAACTTCGTCAGTTCCGACCGCGAACGGATCAACCAGGCGAAGCAGGACTGGCGCGAGGGCCGTTTTGCGACGGTACCGGGCGACGAGGAGGAATTTATCCCCCTGCCCGATGGCAAACCCCTGACAATCAGCGAACCGTGACGTTGTCATTCCGGCAGACGGAGTTAAGGCGTTGCCCATGACCAGACTCGCCCTGCCCCTAGCCGCCCTTATTCTCGCCACCCCTGCTGCCGCGCAGGAAGCTCCGCCCCAGCCCGCGCCAGGCAGTATCGCATGGCTCAACACCCAGCAAAGCGCGCTGCATTCGCTCACCTCGGCAGACGGCTGGGCCACGCTGGAAGGCGGCATCAGGTTTCGCCGCACGGCGGGCGACGGCACCGGCCCTGCCCCCACGATCCGCGATATCGTGCGCGTGAACTACACCGGCCGCTTTGCCGATGGCGAGGTGTTCGATTCGAACGAAGGCAGCGACCCCATCGAATTCCCGCTCGCCCGCCTCGTGCGCGGGTGGCAGATCGCGATTCCCTACATGGGCGTGGGCGACACCGCCGAAATCGCGATTCCCGCAGAGCTGGCCTATGGCCTGCGCGGGCAGGGCCCGATTCCCGGCGGCGCGACGCTGTTCTTCACCATCGAACTGCTCGGCATCCCCAGCGAAGGGGTGTAACATGACCGAGCTGACCCGCGTCGTCATTCCCACCGGCATCGAACTGGATGTGTGGGACAGCGGCCCGCGCGACGCGCCCGCCCTCATCTTCCTGCACGGCTTTCCCGAAAACCACCGCACCTGGCGCCACCAGATCGAACATCTGAACACGCGTTTCCGCTGCATCGCGCCCGATCAGCGGGGCTACGGCGACAGTTCGCGCCCACAGGAAGTCAGCGAATACGCGGTCGGCAACCTGGTGGGCGACGTGTTTGCCCTCGCGCAGGCATTGGATGTCCAGAATTTCACCGTGATCGGCCACGACTGGGGCGGCGCCATCGCCTGGCTGGTCGCCATGTTCGGGCAGGCAGAGGGCCGCGTCACCCGTGCGGTGATCGCCAATGCCCCGCACCCCACGGTATTCCAGCAGCTGCTGTTCACCGACGAGGCGCAGCGCAAGGCCAGCCAGTACATGCGCGTGTTCCGCGACAAGGCGAACGACGATCTGGTGCGCGAACATGGTCTTGGCGCGCTGTTGTTGAAGGCGATCACATGGGAGCGCCGGGCGCAGAACGATCCCGCCGAAACCGCGCTGCAATTGCAGCAGTGGAGCGATCCCGAGCGCGCCTTCGCCATGCTGAACTGGTATCGCGCCAGCGCGATCATCGTCCCTTCGCTGGAGGCGCCCTATGGCTTGCCGCCCGCAGCAGGCATGATGCAGTTGCCCGCGCTGCAGGTACCGACACTGGTGGTTTGGGGGATGCAGGACGAGGCATTGCTGCCTGCCAATATAGATGGCCTGCCCGCCGTCGTGTCGGACCTAACCATCGAGAAGGTCGAGGATGCCGGGCATTTCGTGCCCTGGGAAGCACCCGAGGCCGTGAACGCGGCGCTCGATTCCTTTCTGGAGCGAACGGTCTAGTCCGCTCCCAACCACTCCACCCATGCGCCGTGCGGATGGGCTTCGGCCAGCTGCACCCACTCTTCTCCGCCCGGCCAATACCGCACCCGCAATTCGTGCTTGAAGGTTGCGCGATTGGTCTCGAGGCTCACCCACGCCAGCGGCTTTTCCGCCGTCGCCTGTGCGCCGGCTTCCTCCATCAAGCCCGTGATCCGATCACGCGTGGCCATGGGCAGGTACTGCCACATGATGGTGTGGCACAGCACGCGGTTGACGCCATCGTGCTGTTCTCCGGCAAGGCGTTGCTCGACAAAATCAGCTGCATCCATCTTCACCAGCTCGGGCGGCATGCGTTTGGCCATGGCAATCGCGGCGTCCATGCGCGCCATGCGTTCGCGTGCATCGGTCCAGATATAGGCCTTCAGCCGGTCTGCCTGCGCCGGATCGGTCAGGTCGATGGGCGCGACGTCGCAGCCTTGCGCGCCGACGATCTCCACCGGCTCTGCGGGCGGCGGATCGCCGCGCCATTCGGGCGCGATGCGGATGGAAGACAGGCAGGGCCCCGCTTTAACCCCGCCAAGGTCGAAGGCGAATCGCGCCATCATGGTGTTGATACCCGCGCTGGCGCCAATCTCGTTCAGCTCGAACTTCGGCCCCAGCTTGCCCGAAAGCCACAGCAAACCCGCCATCACGCTGGCCGAGCGGCCCGCCTCGTTGGTCTGCGGCGGGCCGTCGAACCACGGCAGCAGCTTGAAGTCGAAGGTCTGCACCGCGTCGCAGACGATGGCATCGACCTGCGCCTGGTCGGTGACGCGCCCGGTGAAGACCGGCTCCAGCCGCGGCTCCTCGCCTGACAGGTGCAGGCTGTGCAGCCCGCCCACCACGCGCAGCGCCAGTGCATCCTCGATTCCCTTCCCCGCCCAATGCGCCAGCCGCCGGCCGCTGGCGGTATCGGTCTGCATCACGGCCAGCAGGCTGCGGATGACACGGGCGGTGATCGGCGCATCGGCGCGGTCGCAGTGGTTGGCGTGCCATTCGAGCGCCTCGCCTACGCTTTCGATTTCCATCGCTGGCGTTCCGCCTGCATTCGCCATTCGCATTGCCCTTTTTGCCATGTGTCCCTACAGCGCGCGGCCATGACCACCAGTTCCGATGACACCCGGTTTGGACCGCTGATTTTTGCCCTGCCCAAGGGGCGCATCCTCGACGAGGCGCTGCCCGTGATGGCGGCTGCGGGGGTCGTGCCGGAAAGCGCCTTTCACGACAAGCTCGATCGTTCGCTTAGCTTTGCCGACGCAACCGGCACCATGCGCATCCTGCGCGTGCGCGCCTTCGACGTCGCTACCTTCGTCGCCTTCGGCGCGGCGCAGGTGGGCATTGTCGGCTCCGACGTGATCGAGGAGTTCGACTATTCCGAGCTCTACGCCCCGGTGGACCTGGGCATCGGCGCCTGCCGCCTTTCCATTGCCGAGCCGAAAGAGCCGGTGGATTACAAGTACGGCAAGGCCAGCCACCTGCGCGTGGCAACCAAGTACCCCAACATCACCAGCCGCTATTTCGAGGCCAAGGGCATCCAGGCCGAATGCATCAAGCTGAACGGCGCAATGGAACTGGCGCCTTCCAGCGGGCTTGCGGGCCGGATCGTGGACCTTGTTTCCACCGGCGGCACGTTGAAATCCAACGGGCTGGTGGAAAAGGATACGATCATGCAGGTCAGCGCCCGGCTGATCGTCAACCGCGCCGCGTGGAAGACCGATCCGCGCGTTTCCGCGCTGGTCGAACGCTTCCGCGAAGGCGCGGAGAGGAAGGCCGCCTGATGCGCCGCCTCACTTCGACAGACGCGGATTTCGAAACGCAGTTCGCCCGCATCGTGAACGACCGGCGCGAGAGCGATTCCAATATCGCCATCGACGTGCGCGCGATCATCGACCAGGTGCGGCAGAAAGGTGACGAGGCGCTGGCCGAACTGTCCATGCGCTATGACAAGCACGCGCTCACCTCCGACGAAGCCAGCTGGCGGATCGACGCTGCGCGCTGCAAGGCGGCTTACGAGGCGCTGACACCTGAAGCGCGGGCGGCGCTGGACATGGCAGCCGAGCGCATCCGCGCCTATCACGAAGGCCAGTTGCCGCAGGACCGCGACTATCGCGACGGAACCGACGTCCGCCTCGGCGCGCGCTGGACGGCTGTCGAAGCGGCGGGCCTCTACGTGCCCGGTGGCCGCGCGGCCTATCCCTCCAGCCTGCTGATGAACGCCATTCCCGCCAAGGTTGCCGGGGTGGATCGGCTGGTCGTCGTCACCCCCACCCCGCGTGGGCAGATCAACGAGCTGGTGCTGGCCGCGGCGCATGTCGCGGGCGTGGACGAGATGTGGCGCGTGGGCGGCGCACAGGCGATTGCCGCGCTCGCCTATGGCACGCAGCGCATCAAGCCGGTGGACGTCATCACCGGCCCCGGCAACGCCTGGGTGGCGGAGGCCAAGCGCCAGCTTTACGGCGTGGTCGGCATAGACATGGTTGCCGGCCCCAGCGAAATCCTGGTGATCGCCGACAACCGGAACGAGCCTGACTGGATTGCCGCCGACCTGATGAGCCAGGCCGAACACGATCCCTCCAGCCAGTCGATCCTTATCACTGACGACGCCTCCTATGCCGCCGCCGTGGAAGACGCGGTCGACGTGCTGATTTCGCAACTCGCCACCAGCGACGTGGCGCGGCAGAGCTGGGACACCCACGGCGTGGTGATCGTGGTAAAGGACCTGGCTGCCGAGGCCCCGGCCCTGGCCGATCGCCTGGCCGCCGAACACGTGCAACTGGCCATCGACGATGCCGAGGCGATGTTTGCGAACATCCGCCACGCAGGCAGCGTCTTCCTTGGCCGCTACACGCCCGAAGCCATCGGCGACTATGTTGCGGGGCCCAACCACGTGCTGCCCACTGGCCGCCGCGCGCGCTTTTCCAGCGGGCTCTCGGTGCTCGATTTCATGAAGCGCACCAGCTTCATTTCGCTGGACCAAGCGGCGCTGGGCGCTATTGGCCCGGCTGCCGTGGCCCTGGCCGAGATCGAAGGCCTGCCCGCCCATGCTGCCAGCGTGAAGGTACGACTGTAATGAACACCCCCGCCCGCTCACGCGCCCGCTCCGCCTCGCGCCTTGCCGCCGTGCAGGCGCTCTACCAGCGCCAGATGGAAAAGACGCCGACGGCCAAGCTGCTCGACGAATTCCACCAGCACCGGCTGGGCGCGGAAATCGAGGACGAGCAGTACGAAGAGGCCGAAGTCGATTTCTTCGATGACGTGGTGTCCGGCGTGATCGCCCGCGAGGAAGAGATCGACGCCGCGCTGGTCGATCGGTTGGCTGAAGGCTGGACGCTGGCCCGGCTCGACAAGACCATGCTGCAGATCCTGCGCTGCGGCACCTATGAACTGATGGGCCGTACCGACGTGCCGAAAGCCACCGCGATCAGCGAATATGTCGATGTCGCCCACGCCTTCTTCGACGAGCGCGAGGCGAAATTCGTCAACGGCATACTGGATGCGGTGGCGAAAGAGGTGCGGGGGTGAAGGACGAGGGGGAGTTCATCTCCGCCCTGCGAGGCCTTCCCCTGCACCCCGGCGCGCACAACCTGGAAGACGACGCTGCCGTGCTCGAAGTGGGCGGCGAGACCCTGGTCATCACGCATGACGTGATGGTGGAAGGCGTGCATTTCCTGCCCGAACGTGACATGGCCGAGCTTGGCTGGAAGCTGGCGGCGGTAAACATCAGCGACCTTGCCGCCAAGGGCGCGCAGCCCATCGGAGTGATGCTGGGCTATGCCCTGGGCGACGGGGACGCGCGCTTCCTCGATGGCCTGCGAGAGGCGTTGCAAACCTATGGTGCGCTGCTCTTGGGCGGGGACACGGTAAAATCACCCTCGCCGCGATCCTTCGGCCTCACCGCCATCGGCAAGGCAACGCACACGCCCATTCCCCTGCGTACCGGTGCACAAATTGGCGATGCACTTTGGGTTACCGGCACGCTTGGCTCGGCGATGCTGGGGTTCGAGGCCCTGCGTGATGGCACAGACGGCGATCCCGCTCCCTACACCCGCCCCCTTGCGCGGTTGACCGAAGGCTGCACGCTGGCACCGCATGTCACCGCCATGATGGACGTTTCCGACGGGCTGCTGCTCGATGCCTTCCGCATGGCAGAGGCCAGCAAGGTTTCCATCGCCATCGACAGTGCCGACTGCCCCGTTGCCGACGCCGGGCGCCGCGTGGCGTGCCTGAGCTGGGGCGATGACTACCAGCTGCTGTTCACCCTGCCTGCTGGCGCACAGCCGCCCGTCAGCGCCACCCGCATCGGCACGGTGGAGCCGCGCGGCTTCGCGCCATTGTTCGTCGATGGCGAGCCGGTGACCAACCGCGAAGGCCTGGGATACTTGCACAAATAGGCCACTTGGGCGCCCACCTCGTGGAAAACGCGCATTCACGCTTGTGAAAGCCCGCCATTGTGTTAGCCCTGTGCCCCTAGGCGGACCCGGCACGACCGGGTCGTTTTCATATTTGGGAAGAGGGGAATAGCAGGTCATGGACCTCATACTTATCGCTATTGGCCTGGGACTGCTTGCCGTTGTCTACGGTTTTGTCACCAGTCGCCAGGTGCTCGGCTCCGATGCCGGCAACGAAAAAATGCAGGAAATCGCCGGTGCCATCCAGGAAGGTGCCAAGGCTTATCTGAACCGCCAGTACACCACCATCGGCATGGTCGGCGTAGTCGTGGCCGTGCTGGTCGGGGTATTCCTCGGCCCGATCTCGGCCGTTGGCTTCGTGATTGGCGCGGTGCTGTCGGGCGTGGCGGGCTATATCGGGATGAACATCTCGGTGAAGTCGAACGTACGCACTGCTGCGGCGGCCATGAAGGGCCTGCAAGAGGGCCTGACGCTGGCTTTCCGCGCAGGCGCGATCACCGGCATGCTGGTGGCTGGCCTCGCCCTGCTGGCGATTGCCGTCTTCTTCTACGTGCTGATCGGCCCGATGGAGCTGGAAGCCAACAGCCGCACCGTTGTGGATGCGCTGGTGGCGCTGGCCTTCGGTGCTTCGCTGATCTCCATCTTCGCGCGTCTGGGCGGCGGTATCTTCACCAAGGCCGCCGACGTGGGCGCAGACCTTGTCGGCAAGGTGGAAGCAGGCATCCCCGAGGATGACCCCCGCAACCCCGCCGTGATCGCCGACAACGTGGGCGACAACGTCGGCGACTGCGCCGGCATGGCTGCCGACCTGTTCGAAACCTATGTCGTCACCGTGGGCGCCACCATGGTTCTCACCGCGCTGCTGCTGACCGCCGTTGGCGACCTGCTGCTGCCGCTGATGGCGCTGCCGCTGCTGATCGGCGGTGCCTGCATCGTCACCAGCATCATCGGCACCTATTTCGTGCGCCTTGGTGGCGGCACGAACGTGATGGGCGCGATGTACAAGGGCTTCATCGTCACCGCCGTGCTGGCCGTGCCGCTGATTTGGTACGTCACCATGCGCGCGCTGGGCACTGTCGACATCGACATGAACACCGTGCTGAACCCGGGCACCGACATGGTGCCGTTCACCGGCATGGACCTGTTCTATTGCTCGATCATCGGCCTGGTGCTGACCGGCGTAATCATTTGGATCACCGAGTATTACACCGGCACGGGCTTCCGTCCGGTTCGCTCGATCGCCAAGGCTTCGGAAACGGGCCACGGCACCAACGTGATCCAGGGCCTTGCCATCAGCCTGGAATCCACCGCCCTGCCGACGCTTGCCATTATCGCGGCGATCGTGAGTGCCTACCAGCTGGCTGGCCTGATCGGCCTTGCCTATGGCGCAACCGCCATGCTGGCCTTGGCGGGCATGGTCGTGGCACTGGATGCCTACGGCCCTGTTACCGACAACGCCGGTGGCATCGCCGAAATGGCAGGGCTCGACGAATCCGTGCGTGAAAAGACCGACCTGCTGGATGCCGTGGGCAACACCACCAAGGCCGTGACCAAGGGCTATGCCATCGGTTCGGCCGGTCTTGCCGCGCTGGTTCTCTTCGCTGCCTACACGACGGACCTGGGAATCTTCTTCCCCGACATCACCGTCGATTTCAGCCTCGAGAACCCCTACGTGATCGTAGGCCTGCTGCTCGGCGCGCTGCTGCCCTACCTGTTCGGGGCCATGGGCATGACCGCCGTGGGCCGCGCTGCGGGTGACGTGGTGAAGGACGTGCGCGAGCAGTTCGCCGCCGATCCGGGCATCATGGCCGGCACCAGCCGTCCCAACTATGCACGCACGGTGGACCTTGTCACCAAGGCCGCGATCAAGGAAATGGTGGTACCTTCGCTGCTGCCGGTGCTCGCCCCGATCGTGGTCTACTTCGTGATCACCTGGGTGGCCGGAGAGGCCAACGGCTTCGCCGCGCTTGGCGCCCTGCTGCTGGGCGTGATCGTGGGTGGTCTGTTCGTGGCGCTTTCGATGACCGCCGGTGGCGGTGCTTGGGATAACGCCAAGAAGTACATCGAAGACGGCAATCACGGCGGCAAGGGCTCCGAAGCCCACAAGGCCGCGGTGACCGGCGATACCGTGGGTGACCCCTACAAGGACACTGCCGGTCCGGCCGTTAACCCGATGATCAAGATCACCAATATCGTGGCGCTGCTGTTGCTCGCCGCACTGGCCGGACACGTGTAAGGCGCGTCCAGCCAACCCACTTTGGGTTAACAAAGACCCTCCCCGGCCAGTGTCGGGGAGGGTTTTCTTTACCTTTGCGCTTAAAGCTTCCTTCGCGGCCTACGCCCTAGGACAGGGGCATGTCCCCGATCTGTCCCGCGATGAGAGGTTAACCCTTTTCCTTGGCTTATGATGTGCCCCTCCCCCGGCTTGGCGCCTTTGACGGCGGCACCATTGCGCCCGTGCGCAACGTGCCTGCGCCGCGCGTGCTGGTAAAGGAAGCGGACTGGCGCAGTTTCGACCGGCGCGACCGGATCGGCGCATGGGATGCGCTGGCCGAATGGGCCACCGAGCCCAACCCCTTCTATGAAAGCTGGTACCTGCTTCCCTCGCTACGGGCGATGGACAAGCATGGCGAGATCACCCTGCTGGCGCTGGAAGCCGAGGGACAACTCGCGGGCCTGATGCCAGTCTACCGCACGAACGACTACTACGGCCACCCGATCCCGCACCTGCGCAACTGGGTGCATCCCAATTGCTTCCTCGGCCAGCCGCTGGTCGCCAGGGGGTTCGAACGGGCATTCTGGCGGGCGCTGCTGGCATGGTGCGACCAGGCAGGCTCGCTTGCGCTGTTTCTGCACCTCTCGCATGTCCCGGCCGAGGGGCCGCTGCACGACGCGCTGGTGGCCGTGTTGGACGAAGACCCGCGCCCGGTCGCCACGGTGTTTAGCGAGGAACGCGCCATGCTCGCCTCGCCGCAGTCGGCAGAGGCCTATTTCGACGCGTCCCTGTCCACCAGGAAGCGCAAGGAACTGCGCCGCCAGCGACGCCGGCTGGAAGAGGAAGGCAGCTTCACGGTCGAACGTCTGACCGACTACTCCAGCGTCGCCGAATGGACGCGCGAATTCCTGGACCTCGAAGCACGCGGCTGGAAGGGCGAAGCAGGCTCCGCCATGAGTTGCGATACAGCCACGCGCGAGCTGTTCCAGTATGCCATCGCCGGGGCCGCCGCGCGCGGACGGCTGGAACGCATTGCCCTGCGCCTCGACGGCCAGCCGATCGCCATGCTCGCCAGCTTCCTCACCGCGCCCGGCGCCTATTCCTTCAAGACCGCCTTCGACGAGTGCTTCGCACGCTATTCGCCGGGCGTCCTGCTGCAATGCGAGAACCTGTCCCTGCTCGACCGCGACGATATCGCTTGGGCAGACAGCTGTGCCGCGCAGGACCACCCCATGATCGATCACTTCTGGCGCGAACGCCGGGTGATCGAACGCCGTTCCATCGGCATAGGAGGCAGCCTACGCCGCGCTGCCTTCGCCGCATTGATCCGGCTCGAGACCGGACGCGGCGCGAGAGGATTGTCATGAGTCATTATGTCGGCAACCTGCACGGACGCTCCATCGGCGGAAAGCAGATCTTCCCAGCACGCAGCCGCGCCTATTTTGCCGCCTCCTATCCCGAAGGTGCGCACAAGCTGACTCACGACCTGGTGCAGCATCCGCTGCTGGAACTGGAAGCGCTGGCGCAGCTGGGCGAAAGCCTTCCGGAAAAGAGCATCGAATACAATCGCGGCGACCTGCCCATCGGCATTACCGAAAAACCTGGTGCCCCCGGCCGCACGATTGGTGAAACCATCCGTGAAATCGATAGCGCCAACAGCTGGGCGGTGCTGAAGAATATCGAGCAGGACCCCGCCTACGCAGGTCTGCTGCACGAACTGCTGGACGAGATGCGCGAAGTGATCGAACTGGCGACCGGCGAATTGCTGACGCCGCAGGGCTTCATCTTCGTCACCAGCCCCGATGCCGTAACGCCCTATCACTTCGATCCGGAGCACAATATCCTGCTGCAACTGCGCGGCAGCAAAGCGATGACTATCTGGCCCGCAGGCGACAAGCGCTTTGCGCCCGACGAGGTGCATGAAGCCTATCACACCGGTGGCGGGCGCGAACTGGGCTGGGACGAGAAATTCGCCGAATACGGCATTACCTTCCGGCTGCATCCCGGCGATGCGATCTATGTGCCGGTGATGGCGCCGCACTACGTGCGCAACGGACCGGAAGTCTCCGTGTCGCTATCGATCACCTGGCGTTCGCACTGGAGCTATGACGAAGCCGATGCGCGCGCCTTCAACCATTTGCTGCGCCGCTACGGGCTGCAGCCGGCTCCGACCAAACGCTGGCCCAGGCAAAACCGCTGGAAAGCGGTCGGCTGCCGGATTGCCCGGCGAATTCCCGGACTGCTCTAGGCAGCCCGGGGGCCAGCGCTTGACGAAGCGCGGGTGGTGGCGCAATGCGACTGCCGATGGCTTCAAACCTGCCCCAGACCCCGGAAGAACTCGTCGCCTGCCTTGTCCTGCTGCTCGATCTCGAACCGAAGGGCGGGGATCGTTTTATTGGGCGCAAGCATCCCGATGGCACCGGGCGCGTATTCGGCGGGCAGGCCATCGCCCAGGCGCTGGGCGCGGCGCGGCGCACGGTGGATGGCGAGCGCGAAGCGCATTCGCTGCACGCCTATTTCCTGCGCCCCGGCAGCGACGATCTGCCCATCGAATACCGGGTGAAGCGCGATCTCGACGGGCGCAGCTTTTCCAACCGGCGCGTGGTGGCAAGCCAGGAGGGAAAGCCGATCCTGAACCTTACCGCATCGTTCCAGATCCCGGTGGACGGCCCGCACCACCAGTCCCCGCAGATGCCCGACGTTCCCGGTCCGGAAGACCTGGTGCCAGACAGCGAAGTGCAGAAGCAGGTGGCAAAGGTCCTGCCGGAAGGCCCGCTGCGGCGTCTGGCCGAGCGTCCATCGCCCATCGATTTCCGGTCTGTCGAACCGCGCGACTGGCTCAAGCCCGAGGTGCGCGCGCCGGTAAGCCACGTCTGGTTCCGCACGGTCGCGCCCTTGCCGCCCGAACCCGCGGTGCACCGCGCCGTGCTGTCCTATATCTCGGATTTCCACTTGCTGGGCACGGCCCTGCACCCGCACGGCAAAGGAATTTTCGACCCGGCTGTCAAAGGCGCCAGCCTCGACCACGCACTGTGGTTCCACGATAGCTTCGCCGTAGACGAATGGCTGCTTTATGTCACCGAAAGCCCATGGTCGGGCCACGCACGTGGCCTTGCGCGCGGACAGATCTTCTCACGCGATGGCAGACTGGTGGCCAGTGTGGCGCAAGAGGGCATGTTGCGCCACACCTGACCACAAGCTCCACTGCTAGTGCGCCATCAGCACCGGCATCGGCGGCTCTGCCAGGACTGACCGCGTCACTCCGCCGAACAGCGTCTCGATAAAGCGCGGCTGGCCATAGGCCCCCATCACCATCAGACCGGCATCTCGTGCTTGAGCGGCCTTGTGCAACACCTCGTGAACCGGATCGGACCCGGACGGCAACTGCACCACCTCGCAATCCACGCCATGGCGTTCGAGATAGGTGGCCCCGGCGATGGCGGGCAGCGCCTCGTCGCCGATATCCTCCGGATCGCCCACGCTCAGGATATGCACCCTGCTGGCAGCGGTCAGCAACGGAACTGCAGCACGCATGGCCCGCGCAGCTTCCAGCGAACCGTTCCAGCACACGACTGCGGCCTTGCCGGTGTCGATGCCGCGCGAAGCCTTCGGCACTACCATGATCGGTGAGCGGCAATGGATCGCCAGCATCCCGGCGAGCGGCGATGGCTTGCGGCTGTCGGAACCGGCCAGCGTTCCCGCCACCAGCGCCAGATCGTTAAGCGCGGCGTGGCGCGTCATGCTCGTGCCGTCATACCCGGCTTCGACCGCCCAGTCCCAGCGCACGTCTTCCTGTTTCAGCCGCGCTTCGATCCTGGAACGGAATTCCTGCGCCAGTTCGACATTGGCCTGCGACACGTCGACGGCGGAAACGCCAAACGGATCGGTTGGCACTACCACGTCATAGGCGATGGTCTGCATGAGCGTGAGATGGGCGTCGAACTTGCGTGCGAGGTCAAGCGCCACCTGCAGGCGGGCTTCGAAACAGTCATCGTCGTGGGTGTGAACGAGTAGAGATCGCATGGCATCCTCCTTTGCCTTTCAGCATGGATACCACAGCCGGGCGCGTCATTGATACGGGTCAACCGCCAGCGTGATAGAAATCGTAGATTGTCTGCGCGACGCTGGCGCTGACGCCGGGCACGCGCTTCAGGTCATCCAGCGCGGCGGCGCGGACCTTGCTGGCCGTGCCGAAATGCAGCAGCAGTGCGCGCTTGCGTGCGGGGCCGATGCCGGGAATCTCGTCCAGCGGAGAGGCACTTATCGCCCGGCTGCGCTTCGCCCGGTGCGCCCCGATCACGTAGCGGTGCACCTCGTCGCGCAGGCGCTGGAGGTAGAACAATACGGGCGAATTGGTGGGCAGCATCTTCTGCCGCCCGTCAGGAAAATGGAACACCTCGCGTCCCTCGCGCCCGTGGTGCGGACCCTTGGCAATGCCGATCAAGGGCACGTCCTCGATGCCCAGTTCTTCCAGCGTATCGCGCACGGATGACAGCTGCCCCTTGCCGCCGTCGATCAGCACCAGATCCGGCCACAGGCCACCCTCGCGGTCCGGGTCCTCCTGCATCGCGCGGCTGAAGCGGCGGTGCATCACCTCGCGCATCATGGCGAAATCGTCATTCGTCTGCGCTTGCCGGATGTTGAACTTGCGGTACTGGTTTTTCAGGAAGCCTTCGGGCCCTGCCACCACCATCGCACCCACTGCCTTGGCGCCCTGAATGTGGCTGTTATCGTAGATTTCGATGCGCTGCGGAATGTCGGGCAATTCGAGGAATTCCGCCATTTCGCGCATGATCTTCGCCTGGGTGCCGCTTTCCGCCAGTCGCCTATCGAGGGCCTCGACAGCATTGCGCGCGGCCTGCTGCATCAACTTGCGTCGTTCGCCGCGCTGGGGAACGCTGATCACCACCTTGCGCCCGGCCAGCTCGCCGAAAGCCTCTTCCAGCAGCGCCTGCTCGGGCAGTTCACGGTCGACCAGGATGGTGCGCGGGGGCGGCACTTCCTCGTAGAATTGCGCCAGCACGCGGGCGAGAACCTCGTCCTTCTCCAGTTCGCGGGTGTTGGAAGGGAAGAAGGCCTTGTGCCCCCAGTTCTGCCCGCCGCGCACGAAGAAACCCTGCACCCCGATCTGCCCGCCCTTGGCCGCCAGCGCGAACACGTCGGCATCGCCCACGCCATCGGCATTCACCGCCTGGCTACCCTGGATGAAGGTCGCCGCGCGCAGCCGGTCGCGCAGCAGGGCAGCGGATTCGAAGTCCAGCTCTTCGGCGGCCTTGTGCATCTGCGCCTCGATCCGCGCCTGCACCGCGCCCGACTTGCCGCCAAGAAAATCCTTCGCCTCGCGCAACAGCGCGTCATACCCTTGCTTGTCGATCCGCCCGACGCAGGGCGCGCTACACCGCTTGATCTGGTAGAGCAGGCAAGGTCTGTCGCGTCGCTCGAAAAAGCTGTCGGTACAGGACCTTAGCAGGAACAGCTTCTGCAACGCATTAATCGTGGTGTTCACCGAACCCGCGCTCGCGAAGGGGCCGTAATAGTTGCCCTTGGCCTTGCGCGCGCCGCGGTGCTTCATGATCCGCGGAAAGTCGTGCCCTTCGCGCAGCAGGATGAAGGGGAAGCTCTTGTCGTCGCGCAGCAGCACATTGTAGGGCGGGCGAAAGCGCTTGATGAACTGCGCTTCCAGCAGCAGCGCCTCGGCTTCCGAATTGGTGGTGACGATCTCCATGCCGCGCGTTTGTGCCACCATGCGCTGCAGCCGGTTGGTCAGGTTCTTCACCTGCGTGTAGTTCGCCACCCGCGCCTTGAGGCTGCGCGCCTTTCCGACGTAAAGCACGTCGCCACGCGCATCGAGCATGCGGTAGACACCCGGCTTGGGCTTCAGCGTCTTCACTACCTCGCGGATCGCCGCCACGCCTGCCTCGAGGTCAGGCTGCGTGCTGCCCTTCACCGTATAGGTGGCGCGTTCCTCGTTGAAACGCTCCGCCCCACGCGGGTCTTGTGGTGATCCGGCTTCGGTTCGCGACATGGCAGATCAGATAGGTGGTGACGGCGCAGTTGGCAAAGCTTGCGCTCTCCCTCCCCACAGGGCAGCCTGCCATTTTCGGGAACAGGGGGAACAGCAGATGGACAAGGCACCCGCTGCCCTGCCTCGCACGGTGGGTTTCTGGGGCACCGCGCTGTTCCCGGTAAACGGCATGATCGGATCGGGCATTTTCGCCATGCCAGCGATCCTTGTCGCCGCCGTGGGCAATTTCGCGCCGTGGATGATGCTGCTGGGCGCTTTGCTGATCCTGCCGCTGGCATGGGTCTTTGCCGCCCTCGCCATGCGGTTCGACGGGCACGGCGGGCCGGTGCTCTATGCCGGTGCCGCCTTTGGCAAGTTCCTTGGCTTCCAGTCGGGCTGGATGCGCTATGCCTCTGCCGTGGTGGCGGTGGCGGCCAACACCCATGTCGCGATCGCCTATCTCGCGGTGCTGTTCCCGGCGCTGGAGGACCCGCTGCTCGGTTCCGTCGCGGTGATCGCCTTCATCGCCTTCGTCACGCTGGTGAATCTTGTCGGCATGCGTGCCTCGGTCGGTACGCTCGGCTTCATGACGGTGATCAAGCTGCTGCCGCTGGTGGTGCTGGTGGTATGGGGGCTGGCCACGCGCGATCCGGCGATCGGCTTCACCCTGCCCCAGTTCAGCGAATTCGAAAGCGTCGTGCTGCTGACCTTCTACGCCTACATGGCCTTCGAGAACGGCAATTTCCCCGCTGGAGAGCTGAAGAACCCGCGCCGCACCATCCCACTGGCGCTGATGACGACGCTGGCAGCCGTGGCGCTGTTCTACATGGCTGTCATCTGGGCCTACCTCGCCATCGCGCCCGATGCGGGTGGTGGTGAGAGCGCGCTGGCAGCTGCCGCCAATGCCGTGGCCGGACAGGCGGGAGTCGTGGCCATCTCGCTGGCGGCGGCCTTCTCTGTCGCAGCCAATACGCTGAACGGCGGCATCGTGGTGCCGCGCATGACCTATGGCATGGCCGAGCAAGGCACCCTACCGAGCTTCTTCGCTCACGTCTCGCCACGGTTCCGCACGCCCGATGTCTCGGTACTGTTCTACGGCGGGGCGGCGATCCTGTTCAGCCTGTGGGCGGGCTTTGCCGCTCTGGCCGTGGCCAGCACGCTGTCGCGGCTGGTGATGTACCTGCTCTCGGCCCTCGCCTTGCCGGTGCTGGAACGGCGCGACGGCGACAGGCCGCCATGGTGGCACTTGCCGGTCGCCGGACTGGCCGCTGTCTCCACTATCTGGGTCTCCACCCATGCCAGTACAGAGGCCTACCAGATGCTGGGCCTGATCTTCGTGGTCGGCACCGGGCTCTATTTCATAGCCAAGCGGCAGGATGCGGTGCCCGCGGCCGCCTGAACGCTTTGCAGCGCAGCGCTAGGGGCTCGTCCCTATCTGAACCGAGGCTGCGCGCAGTCGTCCTCAGGCGCATGACACGGCATGGAACAGATACTTCGCATGGCGCCAACGGGGGCTTGCTCGGCTGGCTGGGATTCGGACGCAGCGACGTGGAGGACGACGATCACTTCGACCGCGCCGACGCGGTGCGGCAGGCGCGCCAGCAGTTGCTGCAACGGATCAGCGCCTTCCTGCTCGACAACGAGCTGGAAGTCACCGCGCACAACCTGTCTGCCGCGCATAGCGCCTTTGCCGGGCTCAATCCCGGGCTGGAACGGCGCATCCGGCGACGGCTGGAAAGTGGCGATCCGATCACCCAGGCCTGGCTCGACCGCTCCACCGCCACGGACGAGCCGGTGGGCGATGATGCCATGGACAAGCTGGCCCAACAGCTGGAACATGGCATCGACCAGTTCTCGCGCAGCACCGAGACCGCGCGCAACAGCGCCAGCAGCTATGGCGATGCGCTGGAACAGCATGTTGATGCGCTCGAGGCGACGCCAAACCAGAACGACGTGATTGCCAGCCTCGCAGACTATGCCCGCGCCATGCTGGAACGCTCGCGCAAGGCAGAGGAAGAGCTGGCCCACGCCGAAAGCGAGGCCGCCTCGCTGCGCCACAACCTCGATCGCGCCCGCCGCGATGCGGAAGTGGACTTCCTCACCGGCCTGCCTAACCGCCGCGCCTTCGAGGCGCTGCTGGAAGCCGAATACCGCGAGGCGCAGGTTGCTGTCGAACCGCTGTGCGTGGCCTTCTGTGACATCGACAATTTCAAGGCGGTGAACGACACCCATGGCCATGACGCTGGCGACCGGGTGATCTGCGTGGTGGCAGAGACGCTGGCGGCGATATCGGGCCAGAAGTGCCACATCGCCCGTCACGGCGGCGAGGAATTCGTGCTGCTGCTGCGCGGATCGAGCCCGGACGAGGCGCTGACGATCCTCGACGGCGCCCGCGAGACAATGGCCGCGCGCAAACTGGTGAACCGCCGCACGAAGGAGCCGTTCGGACAGGTCACCTTCTCTGCCGGGATCGCCGATGTCTTCGCCTTTGACGATCCTCGCGCCGCGCTCGCCGCTGCGGACGAGGCGCTGTACGATGCCAAGCAAGCCGGGCGCAACCGCATCAGCCTGGCTGACCCGCGCGCATAGGCTTGGACGCAGGCGCAATTCCTGCCTAACGCGGGAGCCATGGAAACTGGTTTCGATGCAATCGTGCTTGGTGGCGGTGCGGCAGGACTGCTGTGCGCGGCGCTGGCCGGGCGGCGCGGGCGCAATGTGCTGGTGCTCGAACGCGCAGCATCGGTGGGCAAGAAGATCCTGATTTCGGGCGGCGGTCGCTGCAATTTCACCAATGTCGGCGCAGGACCTGCCAACTACCTCTCCGCCAATCCGCATTTCGCCAAGTCCGCGCTCAGCCGCTACACCCCGCGCGATTTCCTCGACCTGGTGGAAAAGCACGGCATCGCCTGGCACGAAAAAGCGCTGGGGCAACTGTTCTGCGATGGCTCCGCGCGCCAGATCGTCGAAATGCTGCTGGAGGAATGCGCGGTTGGCCCCGGCAACGTGGACATTCGTTGCAACCAGGACGTGGTCGACGTGGCCCATGATGGCGAACGCTTCGCCGCCACCACGCAGGACGGCACCTTCACCGCCCCGGCCCTTGTCATTGCCACCGGCGGACCGTCGATCCCCAAGATGGGCGCGAGCGATTTCGCCTACCGGCTGGCGCGGCAATTCGGCCTGAAGGTGATCGAGCCGCGCCCTGCCCTCGTCCCGTTGACGCTGGGCGGGGAGGACGTGCTGTTCCGCGAATTGTCAGGCGTTGCCACCGAAGTGGACGCAACCACCAGCAGCGCAACCTTCCGCGAAGCCGCGCTGATGACGCATCGCGGCCTGTCCGGCCCGGCCATCCTGCAAGTCAGCAGCTACTGGCGACCCGGAGACGCGGTGATGCTGGATTTCCTGCCCCGCACCGCGCCTGGCTGGCTGCTGGAGGAAAAACGCACCCGGCCGTCCGCCACCCTGCGCACGGTACTGCGCGATCACCTGCCGGACAGGCTGGCCGATGTGCTGGCAGAGCGTCTGAACGTGGAGGGCGACCTGGGCAACGTGCCCGACAAGACCCTGCGCACGGCGGAGCAACAGCTTGCCGCATGGGCTTTCCACCCGAATGGCACCGAAGGCTTTGCCAAGGCCGAAGTCACCGTCGGCGGGATCGACACGCGCGAGCTGTCATCGAAAACCATGGAAGCGCGGAAAGTGCCCGGCCTTTATGCCATCGGCGAGGCGGTGGACGTGACCGGCTGGCTGGGCGGCTACAATTTCCAGTGGGCCTGGGCCTCGGCCCACGCCGCGGCGCAGGCGCTCTAGAACATCTTGCGGAACTCGACCTCGAAGCTGCGACCCACCGGATCGATCAGGAACGGCTGATAGCGCAGCGGCACGTCACCGTTGCTGTCGGTCACCCGCTGGCGCGCGTCGAACAGGTTGTCGATACTGATGCCGACACGCGATCCTTCGAAGAAGGGCACCGCCTGCACCAGCCCTTCGCGCTGGCCAAGGTCGGCAAAGGCGCGCAGGTTCACGGTCACGTAGTCACCGAAGTAGAGGTCCGTGCTGCCCGCCTGCCCTGACCCGTCGAGGCGGGAGGAACCGGTGTAGTTGACGAAAGTGATGAGGCCAAAGCCATCGTAGAACACGCCGCTGCGCGCACGCACACGGTGGCGCGGCTCTCCGCCACCTAACAGCGCATCGCCATCGAGCAGGTCAAGCCGGGGCAAATCGTCGGCGATCAGCACGGTGTTCTCAAGCTCGAGCGTGTAGTCGAGGTTGAAAAACCAGCGCCCGCTGGGCGGGCCATCGTTGCCGCCGCCCATCAGGCGGTTGAGGCGTCCCATGCCGCGCACCCGGCCAGGGCCACCGCCACCGCGATTGCCACCATCGGCCTGCTGCGGCGGACGACCGCCAGCACCTGGGCCAGCACCTGTGGGTGGGCCATCTGCACTGCAAATCCGTTCACGAAACAGGGCAAAGCGTTCGGCATCGACGCGGCCGTCGTCTCCTGCCATCCGCTCCAGCATCTGGGGAGGCACGCGGATCGGCTCGCCATCGGGGCCGAGGGGCGGCTCTTCGCCCGCCGCCTGCGCGGCCAATGCGCGATTGAACAGGTCCACCAGTTGGCCGGGATCGCTGTCGCAGAAAATCGCGCGCATCTGCGCGAAGCTTTCTGCACTGGGCGGACCGCCGGCAGGAGGCCCGCCGACGGGGCCGCCCGCAGGCCCGCCGCGCCCTGCACCGGGCGGCGGACCACCAAAGCCACCGGGACGGCCACTGCGCCCCTCACCACCAATGCGGCCGGACAGGTTCAGGCCGAATTGCAGCCGCCGCTCGTCGCGCGCGGCAAAGGTGACGAAACGGTTGTCCAGCTGCACCAGCTGCCCGGTCGCATCGCGCACCACCCGGTCCGGGAAGGCCGCCTCGATCTCTGGCGTCAGCGTGGGCAGGCTGTCGGTCACATCATTGGAATGGTTGTCGAAATAGTCGACGGAAACAGTGCCGCCCTCGATGAAGGGCAGTTCCCAGATCAGGCCGAAAGCCCAGTCGCTCTGGTCCTGCGCGGGCAGGTTCGGGTTGCCGCCGCTGATGACGGTCGCCAGCACTGTCTCGTTGTTGAGAATGTCGAACACTGGCACGTTGGGGGTGGCGATGGCCGGGCTGCCCAGCTGGCTGAGCGTCGGAGCAACCTTGCGGTTGATGTGGTTGGCGCTGAGCGTGAGCGTGTCGGTTACGCCCCAGGTCAGGCCCACCGTCCAGTCGTGCAGCGTGCCGAAATCGGAAAGCTCGTCCACCCCGGCATTCAGGTTGAGCGTGAAATCGCCCACCGCGCCGAGGAAGTCCTCGTCCCGACTGGTGAGCGGGATGGACAGGTTGGCACCGCCGAATACCCGCCCCCGGGTCAACTGCACATCGCTGGCCAGCGCCCGCGTGTCGCTGCTCTCGATGCGGTTCCAGGTATATCCGCTGCGCAGTGTTACCGAGACCTCGCCCGAAGGCAGGTAGACCGGGTTACCGCGAGCCGTCACCAGCGCGTTGAAGGTATAGGTATCGGTCAGCGATTCGTCGAAGCCGGCATCGGGAAAGCTGCCAAGATCAACGTCGAGCGGCAGCAGGTCTGCCGCGGCATCGGCCACCAGCGCAGCGGTATCGATGCGCGCCTGGGTGCGACTGATAGAATCGACATAGGTTCCATCCAGCGTGCCGGTTACCTGCCAGTCGCCCACGCCAAGGTCCAAGGTGCTGCCGAAGGAATAGTTCTCGCTGCGGCTGTCCACCGTCAGCGGGTCATCCTGGTTGAAGGTGCGCAGTAGCGAATTGCCGGCGCTGTCGGACAGCAGCACGCTGTCGAGGCCCTGCAACCGCAGGCTGTCACTGCGTTCGTAGGTGGCGTTGAGCGACAGCGAATTGCCGCTCTGACCCAGCTGCGTGGTCCAGTTGGCGGTTGCCTCCACCCCGGCACTATCGGCTACCAGGCTGCGATAGCGCGCCGGATCGGGATCGGTGGAGAGATCGGGCACGCTGCCCTCGGTCTGTACGATGTCGCGCTCTGCTTCGGTCAGAGTGCCGGAATTGTCCCATTCGAGGTTCAGGTTGAGGCGACTGGGCCCGTCGATGCGCAGATAGGTGCCTTCCACTTCCTGCGTCGAATACCCGCCGTCGAACGGCTGGCCATATTCGACCTCGATTTCGCGGCTGGAAAAGTTGTCTTTGAGGATGAAGTTCACCACCCGCTGGTCTGGCGAATAGCCGTAGCGCTGGGCCACTTCCTCGCTGAACACCTCGGTCCGCTCGATCGCCTCGGGCGGATAGCTGCGCAGTTCCCGAAAAGAGGAAATGCGCACGCCGTTGACGAGGATCACCGGTCCGCCACCGCCGCCAAAACCGCCGCTGCCGCCGCGCCCGCGGCTAGAATTCACCTGCGGCCCCAGTGCCTGCAACAGCTCCTCGATCGAACCCGCGCCATAGGCGGCGATATCTTCCTGGTCGAGCTCGAGGATAGGCGGTTCGGGCGCTTCCACCTGCCCCATCAGCCGGGCGCCCAGCACGATAATGGTGTTGATATCGTCGTCCGCCGGCAGCGGATCAGAGGGCGCGGCACCCTCTTGCGCCATTATCGGCCCCGCATCCTGGGCATGGGCCGGGCCCGATACGGCTACGCTCAGCGAGGTGGCGATTGCCAGGGCACTACAAGACAGTGATGGGCGCAAGGTCAGAATTCTCCGGGCAAAATCAAAGTCCAGTCCCCGGGCTGCCATATGTGTTGCAACGCACAAGCAGGCAATACGGACCCTTGTCGTATTTTGTCGCAGATGTATCGCAGCTTTCCGGCCTTTTCAGGCCATGTGCATGGCGCATCTTCCATTTTGCGCGCGACGGGGCTACAGCGCGCCGCCGATAACCGGTAATTCTCCCAAGTTGCAAAAGGACCAGGACACTGAATGGCTAAAGAAGAACTTCTCGAAATGCGCGGCAAGGTTGTGGAACTGCTGCCCAATGCAATGTTCCGCGTCGAGCTCGAGAATGGCCACGAAGTCCTGGGGCACACCGCTGGCCGCATGCGCAAGAACCGCATCCGCGTGCTGGTGGGTGACGAGGTGCTGTGCGAACTCACGCCGTACGACCTGACGAAGGCGCGCATCACCTATCGCTTCATGCCGGGCCGTGGTGGCCCGCCGGGATACACCGGCTAAGGCGCCGACGCGCCCGTGGCCGAGGATACGCTCTCAACCACTCCCAAGCTGACGCTGGCCTCCGCCAGCCCTCGCCGCCGCGAATGGCTGGCGCGCATTGGCGTTGTGCCCGATGCCATCGCTCCAGCCGACATCGACGAGACCCCGCGCAAGGACGAACTGCCGCGCGCCTATGCCCAGCGCATGGCGCGCGAGAAGGCGCTGGCGGTGGATGGCAAGGGCAGCCATGTGCTGGCGGGTGACACGGTGGTCGCTGCTGGACGTCGCATCCTGCCCAAGGCGGAGGACGAGGCGACCGCACGCGAGTGCCTAGCGCTGCTCTCGGGCCGTCGCCACCGCGTGCTCTCCGCCGTGGCGCTGGCGGCACCTGATGGCACGCTGCGCGAGCGGCTGAGCGAGACGCAACTGAAATTCAAGCGCCTCTCCGATGCGGAGATCGACGCCTATATCGCCAGCGGCGAATGGCACGGGAAAGCGGGCGGCTATGCCATTCAGGGCATGGCCGAGGCACTGATCCCGTGGATCCAGGGCAGCCACTCGGGCGTGGTCGGCCTGCCGCTTTATGAAACGCGCGCCCTACTGCAGGCGGCAGGGTTCCCCCTTGGTTGAGCCCGCCCCCGACGGCTGGCTCGTTGAACAGGGCATCGGCGAGGAACGCGCCATTCTCTACCGCGCCGGACGGCCGGTGGCCGCGCGAATGCGCTGGCCCGGCGGGCTTGAGCCCGGCGCGGTGGTGGAAGGCGTGCTGGTGGCGAAACCGCAAGGCTCGACCCGTGGCCTTGCCGCCTTTCCCGGCGGCGAGGAAGCGCTGGTGGACAAACTGCAACGCGAGGCCAGCGAAGGCGCGCAGATGCGCTTTGTCGTTACCCGCGCCGCCGTTGGCGAGGCAAACCGGCTGAAGCTGGCGCAGGTTCGCCCCTCGGACGAACCTGAACGCGCCGCGCCATCCCTCGCCGAAAGCCTGCCCGGTGCCAAGGTGGTGCGCCGCTTGCCGCATGACGACTGGGAAGAACTGCGCGACCTTGCCGTGGAGGGCGTGGTCACCTTCACCGGCGGATCGCTGCATTTCAGCCCCACCCCGGCCATGGTGGTGGTGGATGTAGACGGCCACTTGCCGCCGCGCGACCTGGCGCTGGCCGCGGTCGAGCCGCTGGCGCGCGCGATTGCACTGATGGGTCTGGGCGGGATGATCGGGATCGACTTCCCCACCTTGCAAGCAAAGGCCGATCGCAAGCTGGTGGACGAGGCGCTGGAGCGCGCGCTTTCGCACTTCGACCACGAACGCACCGCCATGAGCGGTTTTGGCTTCGTGCAGATCGTTGCCCGCTTCGAGCGGCCATCGATCCTGCACCTGGTCCAGATCGATCCCGCAGGCGCCGCTGCCCGCCTGCTGCTGCGCCGGGCGGAGGAAGTGGAAGGCCCCGGCATCATTGCGCTTTACGCGCACCCTGCGGTGATCGCCCGCCTGACAGACGATTGGCTGGCTGAGCTTGCCCGCCGTACCGGGCGCGAAGTGTCGACAAGGCCCGATCCGGCCCTTGCGATCAGCGCGCCCCATGCCCAGGTTGTGCCGCGATGAGCACCAAGTCCTGCCCGATCTGCAAGAAGCCCCGCGCGGAGGAATTCAGCCCCTTCTGCTCCAGCCGTTGCCGTGACCGCGACCTGGCAGCCTGGTTCAACGATGGCTACGCCGTGCCCGGTCCGCCCGCCGCGCCTGAAGATATCGCACGCGAAGACTGAATTGGGGTCTTGCCAAGCGTGAAAGGGTTCGCCATAGGCGCGCTTCACTCGCTCGCCGGGCACTTCGATGATGCCTGTTCGCGAATGAGATGCCTGGGTAGCTCAGTGGTAGAGCAGACGACTGAAAATCGTCGTGTCGGTGGTTCGACTCCGCCCCCGGGCACCACTCCTCCAAACTAGTCAGGCAGAGCGTCCCACCCCAAGGGGGCACCGCGATAAAAGCTCTCTATCCGGCTGACTGCGCCGTCCTCATCGAACTTGAACACCCAGACGCCATTGACCGACATCGGCGTGATCATGTTCGTCAGGATACGGCCGTCGAACTGCTCGCCGGTGTCCGCTCCTTCAACTGCGCCACGCGGGCCGGGATAGGTCACGCTGCCGATGCCGGGAGCCTCGAACGAGAGGACCGTGCCGGACTGGTCAAGCCGCACGAAGGCGAGAGCAATTCCCCGGTCGCTATCGAAGAAGGTCTGCCCAAGGTGGGCTTCGAAATTCGAATAGAAACCGCTCGCCAGCTGCTCTTCGCAGCCCAGGGCAAAGGGTCGGAATTCGGGCTGCGCAGGATCAAGGATGTCAGCGTCGGTAACATTGGTGACGCGCACGCCGTTATCGAACCGGGCACAATCCACGGCAGCTTCGAAGGCATAGGTGTGGACGTCGTCAGTGTCGTCAAAGGTCATCATTGCGCTGCGGCCTTGGTCCGTGATGTACGATGCCACCACACCCTGCATGTGGCGCCATGAGACCATGCCAGGCGCCAGCAGCTCGGGCGAAGTCGCACCCACCAGTTCACCATCCATCGTTACCGGCATCATGGGTTGCAGCAGGGTGATCGTGCCGCCCCGGTCGCCGCCGAATTCCTCGCGGATCGGCAGGATATCGACGCTGGCGATCCGATCGCCCTCGGCCACCAGGCGATAGGCCATCACGCCCTGTACGGTGTTCTCCTCGAATTCGACCAGCCGCACGACCGTGTCGCCGCTGACCAGCTCCACGCGGTAATCCAGTTCGGGGAAGTCCTCCGCACCCTCTAGAGCCGTCAGCGTGCGCCACATGCCGTCCCACGGATCCAGCTGCGCGCCGTTCTCGGTGTAGGTGAAACCCTCGCTCACCGGCAATGCGCGATAGTCGCCTGCGACCAGCGCACGTTCGAACCGGTCCGCCAGTGCGGCGGCATCCTGCGCCGCAGCCGGAACCGCTGCCAGCGCCAATGCGCCTGTAATCAGCCAGCGCGCGCTCATCGGATCACCTCCACGTCCTCGGCATCGTCCCACGGTGGCGGGTTGCCATAGGGCGTTTCGATCAGCGTCATCTCGATGCGGTGGATCATGCCGTCCTTCAGCTTGAAGCCTTCCACCACGGTCAGCCCGCGCGGAACGTTGAAATAGGGCGGCAGGACGAAGGTGTTGCCGGTGGACAGCGGCAGCTCGCGCACCGTGCCGTCATGATCGAGATAGACCGTGGCCAGCACCGCCTGCCGCTCCTCGTCCAGCACCAGGAAACGGCGATCACGAATGTCGGTGACGAAGCCGAGGAAGCCCATGCCGAACTGGTTACGGCAGTCCAGCGAACGGAAATCGGTGTCCTGCGAGTGGCCATAGGCCTCGCGCGTGGGCAGGTTGGTGGTCTTCAGGCCATGCTCCAGCCGGTCGCAATCGGTGTGGAAGAAGGTGTAGTCGGCGCGCCCGTCGTTGCGCACCATGGCGGTGAAATAGCGGTTCACCACCTGCACCATTTCCTCGCGCGAAAGGCGCTCTTCCGCGGGCACGGTCTCGTACCAGGTGGCCTCGGCCTCGCCCATTTCCTCGTACCGGGCATAGCCGCCGGGGTCGCGGATATAGAGCGTCTCGATCTCGTGGATCTGCCCGTCCATTACCCGCAGGCGCAGGTCGAGCATGGCGGGCGCGCCGTGTTCGGTGACGGTGGTGATCGCGCCGACGTTGCCGGTGTGCGGATCGGCAAAGACGTGGCGATAGGTGCCCGTCGAATCGATCGTCGCCCAGCTGCCCTGCCCCGGCTGCAGCTGCACCCCGTTCTCGGCAAAGCGCACGCCGTCCGCCAGCGGCAGCGCGTCCAGGTCCTTGGCGACCATCGCGGTGAGATAGGCGTCGACATACCCTTCCAGGCATTCGCGCGCGCAGCCGTTGTCGTGAGCAGACGCGGGTGAAATCACCGCCTTTGGTCCCATTGCGGAACCAGCCAGCGCCCCCATCATTGCCAAGACGGACAGAATCAATCTACGCATACACCCTCCCTCGCCGCGAACTTAGCGGCGACAGCCTATCCGGCAAGCGAAAGGACCAACAATGGCTCGTATCCTCGTGCTTTATTACTCTTCCTACGGACATATCTCGCAGATGGCAGAGGCCGTGGCCGCCGGTATCCGCGATGCAGGCCACGAGGCCGACATCCGCCGCGTGCCCGAGACCGCGCCAGAGGAAGTGGTGAAGAACTTCGGCTTCTCCGCCAACGAGGATCACCCGCTGATCGAAGGCCCCGATGCGCTGGGCGAATATGACGGCATGGTGCTGGGCGCGCCCACCCGCTTTGGCCGCCTGCCCAGCCAGATGGCCGCCTTCCTCGATACCTGCGGCGGCGTGTGGGCATCGGGCGCGCTGATCGGCAAGCCGGGCGCGGTGTTCACCAGCAGCGCCTCGCAGCACGGCGGGCAGGAGACGACGCTGTTCTCGATGATCACCAACTTGCTGCACTTCGGCATGTCGATCATCGGGCTGGACTATGGCTTTGGCGGCCAGAATGGCGTGGACGAGGTAAAAGGCGGCGCGCCTTATGGCGCCACCACCATCGCCGGGCCGGACGGCAGCCGCCAGCCGAGCGACGTGGAACTGGACGGCGCAAAATATCTCGGCGCGCGCGTGGCGCGAACGGCGGCCAAGCTGGCGTGACCTGGCTGGAATGCGAGCGGACGAGCGCAGAGCGTCCGCTCGCATCGGCACGCCGCTAAAGCCGCGCCACCCTGGGATCGCGCGTCAGGGGCGGTAGGAATTGCATTGCCAGATGCTGTAGTTCTTGACGCGCGGACAGTTACGCACACGGGTGAGCCAGAAATCGACGATACGTGGTTCGCGCAGGCTGACGACCATGCCGAACAGGTGGATGGCGACGGCTGCCAGCAGCACCCAGAGCGAGCGGAAGATAAGGAACAGCTCCACGCCCACGATCATGTTGATGATGAAATAACTGTAGGTGACGCCTGCAAACATCTGCGGCCGCGTCAAAGCGACGAACAGCGTATCGCTGCGCAGATTGTCAGCCATCAAAGCGCCTCCCTCACGAGTGAACAGTGTGCGCTTCGGGATTGGAATTGCAAGGAATTATTGGGCCCGCGAACCAAACCTTTGATCAACCGCTTCGCGCACATAATCGAGCGATGCTAATGCGCTTCCAGTCCCGCCACCTGGTCCACCGTCGATGTCCGCGCATAGCCGATAAGCATCTGTAATCCCTAGCTTTTTACACAAGGAACGATGCCATCACACGGCAGCTAAGTCACGGAGTTTGTTCGACTTTCTTCGTCAACGCGCGTCTCGCATGGGCCATGGCTCTACGACACAGTGTCTCGCTCGGACGATCAGCGGTTCAGTGAGACGACGATGCGCCGGATCAGGCCGGAGTCAGATGACCGAGGGCGTATGAGGCGGGGCCGCGTTCGCAGGCTCTGGTCCTATGGAAGGATAAATTAGGAACCGGTAACGCTGTAGAATGATACGCCCTCACACCCAGATGACGTCGAAGAACTAGATGAAAAATCCGCGATTATTGGCTGAACAATCGTCGGCCTTCCATCAATATCTACAAGACTTTTTAGTTCTCCTAATTGCCCGCCACAGAAATAAATAAGGAGAACATCTTTGCTATCATCCAGACGAATTTCTAGCTTACGAGGCTCCAATCCCTGCAAAATCTGCTCTGGTTCGCCGGAGGGTGAGGCATAGAGTTCGAGTCGTAATGTGGGAGTGCTGGTAGCGAAACCAGACGCATTTCGGTAAGCGCGGATGAAGGCTTCGCCATCTCCCACTTCGAACGTTCGATAATGTTCTTCACTGCCGCACGATGCTACTGCCAGGCTTGCTAGACTAAGAGCGATAAGCCGAAGTCTCATTTGTAGCACCCGCGCTGGAAATAGCGGTATCCCGCACGGATAAGGGCTGGGTCGTCAGCATTATCCGACCCGGAAGGTATTTGTAAATTCAACAAATCTTGGGCAGCCTGAGCACCCTGTGCCCAATTCAAGGCTTCTGTAAGTGAAAGGCCGGAAGCCGCCGCTAGAGCTCCAAAATGGAAATTCCCATATGGTGCCGAACTAGGGATTTGAGCTTTGTAATCCCATCTACCTCCGGGAACAGATCGGACAAAAAGGCGAGCTCTTGCGTCAGCAGGGGTTGCGAAAGGCCCCATGGCTGCATCAACCCTTCGTTCGCGTAGAACTTGGCCAATATTCCCATCAAGGACATTTCGACCGGGGCCGGGATTTGGCACGGTAGGACACGGCCCCTCCTCCCTTTGCTGCTCATCTTCGTCCTCCTCGTCCCTACCAGCAGGACGCACTCCGCCATCCTGCGGGGGAGCCAAATTCCCCGCATGATTGATACCCGCCTGGTAGCTCATCCCATGCATGTAGTCGGTCACGTTGGTAATGACGACACTAGGCCGGGTTCCCCAAACATAGATATTGTTAGCATAAGCGGGGTCGTCTGTAGTTGGGCTGGGAGGACATGTATTGTTAATGGCGCACTCCCGCAACAAACCAGTCGGATCCACGCCATTGATCGGATCATTGCCGACATAGGCATACATGTTCATGCCATCGCCGTAGCCAATCGGGTCGGTCTGCATAAAGCGGCCTAGCGCGGGGGAGTACATGCGGGCCTTGTAGTAGTACATGCCGATTTCGGGAACCCAAGCCTGGCCGGTATACTGGAACCGCCCGCCATTGTTCTGATCGGGCATGCCGAACTCGTCATAGGCATTGCGCGTCACGCTGGAGCCGTTCTGGTTGCTGGCAAGCACAATCGAGCCAAGCCGGTCAGCATAGAGGAACCGCGCATTGCTGAGGGCGACCGAGCTGCCCGCATAGCTCACCAGCGGATCGTCTCCTCCCGATACGCCATGGACATAGCGGGCCAGCATGGTGCCAGTGCCGTCGTATTCCAGCACGAGGTCTGCGCCGTCATAGTAGAGGCGGCGAATATCGCCGTTGGCGTCCTCAACCTCGTACAGCCGCCCCAGCGGATCGTAGCGCATGGTGACGGTGTTCGCCCCGTCCACCACTTCCACCAGGCGGTTCTCGGTATCGTAGACGTAGGTCTTGTTGCCGTCCGAGGTGAGGTTGCCGTTGGTGTCGTGCGTGAAGGTGGTGGTGACGCTCGACAGGTTGTCGAACAGCGAATCCAGCTGGTTCAGCCCGTCGGGCGTGTAGTCGAGATCGACCGCCTGGTGATCGCCAAAGGCAAACACGTCGTTGTCGCGCGCCTCGCTGGCGAGTTGGCCGGCGGGCTGCGGTCTCCGGTCGAACGGCGCAGCATGTGGCTTTAGGCGAGCCTTCGCCTTGCCTCGCCTGATCGCTTGCTGCTAGCCTACCGGTCTTCACCGTAGCGGGGACGCAGATTGGGCCAGGACATTGCGGCAGACGGGTTTGCCGCCGAGGATTTCCAGCGCTTTTCCGCGCGTCTGGCAGAGGAGACGGCAGCCTTCGCCCAGCTTGCTGCCGAGGGTGCCTTGTCGCGCGCCGGGCCGCATATCGGGCTGGAGCTGGAAGTCTGGCTGATCGACCGCAACCACTTCCCCGCCCCGCACAACCAGAGCTTCCTTGAGCGGCTGGACGACCCCGAAGTCGTGGCCGAACTGTCGCGCTTCAGCATCGAGATAAACGCGCCGGTGGAGACACTGGAAGGCGAAGGCCTGAAACGCATGCACGCGCACCTGAGCGAGAAGGTGCGGTGCTGTGCTGCCAACGCCCACGCGGATGTCGATACCGTCATCACCATCGGCACCCTGCCCACCTTGCGCAAGGAAGACCTCTCGCTGGCGGCGATGACGCCTTCCAACCGCTATGTCGCGCTCAACCGAGAGGCCATGCGCCAGCGGGGCAACGTGCCGCTCAACGTCGATATCGATTCCGCCATCGCCGGCGCGCCGCATTTCACCGCCGCCTACGAAGACGTGATGCTGGAAGCGGCGACCACCTCGCTGCAACTGCACCTGCAACTCCCGCCGGACCAGTTCGCCCGCCACTACAACGCCGCGCTCCAGCTCAGCGCGCCCTTGCTCGCAGTGTCCGCCAACTCGCCGTTCCTGTTCGGCAAGGCGCTGTGGCACGAAACGCGCATCGCCGCTTTCGAGCAATCGCTGCAGCATCCCGATGGCTCCTCGCGCGTGACCTTCGGCTCGCACTACCTGGGGGACGACCCGGCAGAGCTGTTTGCCGAGAACCTGCGGGATTACCCGGTGCTGCTGCCCTTCCTGGACGACAAGCCCGCCAGCCGCTTTCCCGCCTTGCGGCTGCACAACGGCACGATCTGGCGCTGGGTCCGCCCGCTGGTGGGCTTCGACGACGACGGCACGCCGCACTTGCGGATCGAACAGCGCGTGCTGCCCGCCGGGCCCAGCAACCTCGACATGATGGCCAATGCCGCGTTCTTTTACGGCGCGGTGCACGCGCTGGCCGACCGCATCGGGGACAAGCGCGCAGCCCAGCCGATCGAGACCGCGCGCGCCAATTTCTACGCCGCTGCCCGCCACGGACTGGGAGCGCAGATTACCTGGCACGGCGACCAGGCACCCCGCCCCGCCCGCGCGGTGGCGGAAGAGTTGCTACCGCTGGCGGCGGAGGGCCTTACCGCGCAGGGCATGGCGGCAGAGCTGATCGACCACTACCTCTCGGTCATCGCCATGCGGCTGGCAAGCGGGCGCACCGGGGCTGCCTGGCAGCTGGAGCATTACGCCCGCCACCAGGACCTGTTCGCCCTCACCGCCGCCTATGTCGAGAACCAGCGCACCGGGCTGCCGGTGCACGAGTGGCCGCTGTGACCACAATCGCCACCCCGCCTGACGCACTGACGATCCTCGATCACCTGCCCGACGGCTTCCTGCAGGCCAGCGCGCGCGACCTGCATCGCCTGTTCGACGGGCCAACACTGATCGAGCTGCCGGGCGAGCGCGAGGCGCCGCTGTTCGTCTCCATCCTGCTGCACGGCAACGAGGACTCCGGTCTCGGCGCCATGCAGCACGTGCTTGCCAAATACCAGGGCCGCCCGCTGCCACGCAGCCTGATGCTGCTGATCGGCAATGTCGCCGCCGCACGAGAGGGGCTGCGACGGCTCGACAGCCAGCCCGATTTCAACCGCGTGTGGCCGGGCGCGGAACCGGCGCTGGCCGAGGTGCCGGAGGCACGGCTGATGGCGGCGGTCCACCAGCGCGTCGTGCAACGCGGGGCCTTCGCCGCGATTGACCTGCACAACAATACCGGCCGCAACCCGCACTACGCGGTGCTGACCCATCGCGAACCGCAGGTGCTGGCGCTGGCAGCGCTGTTCGCGCGCCGCGCGGTGCTGTTCCTTGGCCTTCCGGGTACGCAGACAGCCTCTTTCGACGGGATGGTGCCTGCGATCACCGCCGAATGCGGCCAGCCGGGAGAGCCCGTCAATGCCGAAGCCGCCGCGCGGCTGGTGGAAGCCGTGCTGGCGCTGGAAAACCTGCCGCAGGCCGCGCCCGAAGAGGGGGTGTTGGAACTGTTCCACACCATCGGCGTGGTCCACGTTCGCCCGAACGTTGCCTTCGGCTTCGGCGATGAAAACTGCGCGCTCAACCTCTCGCCCGTGCTTGACCGGCTCAATTTCACAATGGTGGAGGCGGGAACTGCTTTCGGCACCACCACCCTGCCTCAGCCGCTCGAGGTGATCGACGAGGCCGGACGCGATATTGCCGGAGAGCTGTTCAGTGTCGAGGATGGCGTGCTGCACCTCACCCGCCGCGCGCTGCCCGCCATGCTCACCGTCGATCCGCGGATCGTGCAGCAGGATTGCCTGTGCTACCTGATGGAGTGGATCTGAAGACCATGCATGAAACCGGCGGCCTTTCCCCCTTTGACCTTGCAGCCATGCTGGTGGTGGCCAGCGCCCTGCTGGGCTGGTTCAACCACCATTTCATCCGCCTGCCGCATGTCGTCGGGCTGACGGCGATGGGCGGGATCGCTGCTGTCGGGCTGCTGCTGGCCAATGCCTTCCTGCCCGGCGTGACGCTGGACGACACCGTCGCCCGCTTGCTGGCGCAGATGAATTTCACCGACACGCTGTTGCAGGGAATGCTCAGCTTCCTGCTGTTCGCAGGAGCACTGCATGTGGACCTCGATCGGCTGAAGGCGGACTGGGTACCGGTGCTGCTGCTCTCAACCGTGGGCGTGATCGCCTCGACGATCATCGTCGGCCTGCTGGCCTGGGGCCTGGGCCTCCTGCTGGGCCTGCCGCTGGCACCGATCTGGTACTTCGTCTTTGGCGCGCTGATCGCGCCCACCGATCCGGTGGCGGTGCTGGGCGTGCTGAAAGAGGAAAAGGTCGACGAAAGCCTGCAGGCCAGCGTGGCGGGCGAGAGCCTGTTCAACGATGGCGTGGGCATCGTCGTCTTCACGATCCTGCTGGGTGCGGCGCTTACGGGGCAGGACTTCAGCCTCGGCGAAGGCGCGCGGCTGTTTGTGATGGAGGCAGGCGGCGGGCTGCTGATCGGGCTGATCGCGGGCTACATGGGCTTTCGTGCCATGCGTTCGATGGACGAATATGCGCTGGAGGTGACGATCACGCTGGCCGTGGTGATGGGCGGATATGCCCTGTGCGCTGCGCTGCACGTTTCCGGCCCGCTGGCCATGGCGGTGGCGGGCCTGCTGATCGGCAATCACGGCGTGACCTACGCCATGAGCGACGTGACCCGCGACTACGTAATTCGCTTCTGGGAAGTGGTGGACGAACTGCTCAATTCGGTCCTGTTCCTGCTGATCGGGCTGGAAATGATCGTGCTGGTGCCGGGCGTGGATGAAATCCTGCTGATGGTGGCCGCCATTCCCATCACCCTGTTGGCCCGCGCGGCGGCGGTGACGCTATCAACCCGCGTGGTGCCCGCTGCCCGGCCCAAGGCACCGGGCGCATGGGGCGTGCTGTGGTGGGGCGGGCTGCGCGGCGGCATTTCCATCGCGCTGGCGCTGTCGCTGCCCGAAGGCCCGGTGCGCGACCTGCTGCTGGCCGCCACCTTCGGCGCGGTGTTGTTCAGCGTGCTGGTGCAACGCGCCACGCTGGGCCGCGTGATCGACCGCACCAGGCCACCCGAAGACGTGACTCACGCGCCGGAGGGGCTGGAGTAAGGGGTTACCGAACCAGTCGGCAAATCCGGGCACGAAAAGGGGCACATCGCCTGCTGGCAATGCGCCCCCTTCACGCCACTCGGTCGCGATCAGGATTCGAGGCGGACGATCGTCGTCACGTCTTCGGGATCGTTGTTGGATGTCGATGTCCAGACCCCGTCCTCGTCAACCACCTCGGTCGAGCATTCGATTTCCTCGCCTTCGTCGGCGCCGCACCACTGGTCGGGGCTTTCGGACGACCATGTTCCGTTCACCACGGTCCCGTCGGCCATGGTGCTGGTGTAGGTTCCGTCGGCGGAAACGACCTGCGTGTAGGTTTCGCCTTCGGCATTGGTAACTTGAAAGGTTCCCGTCATGGTCATGCCATCGGCCGCCATCGCGACTTCGGCAGCCGGTTCCTCGGCCACCACTTCCTCTTCCACAACCGGCTCTTCGGTCTCGGCTTCGCCGCAGGCGGCAAGTGCCAATATCGCAACGAATGCATACTTCTTCATCGTCATAGTCCCCACCTGTTCTACAGTCTGCCGAGGGTATCACGGTTTGGGTTCGTTCTCGCACCAATTCGCAGTACCTTGGTTTCGCCCGATAATAGTGCGGCACCCGCCAGCGGAGCGATAAACGACTCGAGCCCTTGCATCGCCCAATTGCCCCCACTGGTTCTAAGGTGTATAGGCAGCGCGATCCGCGCGCCCCGGCCATCCGCGAACTTGCATCGCGACGCCGGGGCGCTCGCTTTTTCGGCCAAGAGCCAAGTGTTGAAAGGTTGCCGCCCATGTCCCGCCGTCGCCAGATCTACGAAGGCAAGGCCAAGATCCTCTACGAAGGCCCCGAACCCGGCACGATCATCCAGTATTTCAAGGATGATGCCACCGCCTTCAACGCCCAGAAGAAGGGCACAATCAACGGCAAGGGCGTGATCAACAACCGCATCAGCGAGTTCATCTTCACCCGCCTGGCGCACATTGGCATCCCCACCCATTTCATCCGCCGTCTGAACATGCGCGAGCAGCTGGTGCGGCAGGTGGACATCATTCCGCTGGAAGTGGTGGTCCGCAACGTGGCCGCCGGCTCGATCGCCAAGCGCCTGGGTATCGAGGAAGGCGAGATGCTGCCGCACACGCTGATCGAATATTACCTGAAGGACGATGCCCTGGGCGATCCGCTGGTGGCCGAAGAGCACATCGCCGCCTTCAACTGGGCCAGCCACGAGGAAATGCAGGACATCGCCGCCATGGCGATCCGCATCAACGATTTCCTCTGCGGCATGTTCGCCGCCGTCGATATCCGCCTGGTCGATTTCAAGCTGGAATTCGGCCGCATCTACGATGGCGACTACTCCCGCGTGATCCTGGCCGACGAGTTCAGCCCCGACAACTGCCGCCTGTGGGACATGGTTTCGGGCGAGAAGCTGGACAAGGACCGCTTCCGCCGCGACCTGGGCGGCGAGGAAGAGGCCTACCAGGAAGTGGCCCGCCGCCTGGGCGTACTCTCGGGCGACGACAATGGCCCCGGCGAAGTGCTCGACATGGACGCGCACCGCTCGCGCCTGCGTACGCCTGCCCCGTCCAAGCCGAAGAAGTAAGCGCACGAACAGGCTACGGCCTTTCGGTCATTGCCCCTTAAGCTACCCGGTGCCAGAAGGGCGGGCATGAATTTCCGTCCTTTTGCAGCGCTCCTTGCCGCGCTCGCCCTTCCGCTTGCCGCCTTCCACCCCGCCGTCGCGCAGGCACCCGAGCTTGCCGCGCAGCCGTGGGATGCGCCCGCGAACATCACCGCCGACGTTGCCGCGGTCTTCCCCGATGTGGCGGAAAGCGACCTGCCGTTCGACACCGATTACCGCGTCGGCGTGCTGGACAACGGGATGCGCTACATCGTCCGTTCCAACGCCACCCCGCCCGAGCAAGGGCTGGTGCAGCTGTGGGTCGATTTCGGCTCTGCCGCAGAGCGCGAGGACGAGCAGGGCTATGCCCATTTCATCGAGCACATGGCTTTCAACGGCACCACCAACGTGCCCGAAGGCGAGATGGTGCGGCTGCTGGAGCGCGAGGGACTGGCCTTTGGCGCGGACACCAATGCCTCCACCGGCTTCGACAACACCCATTACCGGCTCGACCTGCCGCGCAACGACATGGACCTGCTCGACACCGCGCTGATGCTGATGCGCGAGACCGCCAGCGAAATCACCTTCGACGATGGCGCGGTGGACCGAGAGAAGGGCATCATCCTGTCCGAAAGGCGCGTGCGCGATACCTACCAGCTGCGCAACCTGATCGACAATCTCGGCTTCCTCTATCCCGGCAGCCGCATTTCCGAACGCTTGCCCATCGGCACGGTGGAGACGATCGAGGCCGCTGACGGCGCTTCCATGCGCGCCCTCTATGAACGCTATTACCGGCCCGAGAACATGGCCCTGATCGTGGTTGGCGACTACGATCCGCAAGCAGTCGAAGCCGCCATCGTGGAGCACTTCGGCGACTGGCTGGGCGAGCCCAGCCTGGAACTGCCCCCCTTCGGCCCGGTCGCCATGGACCATGCCGGTGCGACGGACATTTTCCTCGACCCCGCGCTGTCCGAACAGGTCACCGTCAGCGCCAATGGCGCGTGGCTGGGAGAGCCTGATACCGTCGCCAGCCGCCGCACGCGGGTGCTGCGGCAGATCGGCTATGGCATCATCAACCGCCGCCTGCAGCGCCTGGGCCGAATGGAAGACCCGCCGTTCCGCGGCGCGGCCTTCGGCACCGACGACTTCTTCAAGGAAGCACGTACCACCAACCTGCTGGTGGCTGCCGCAGAAGGCGAATGGCAGCGTGGCCTCGCCGCCGCACAGGAAGAGTATCGCCGGGCGCTGGAATTCGGCTTCACCGAGGCCGAAGTGGCCGAACAGGTTGCCAACCTGCGCCAGGCGATCGAAAGCAACGCGGCAGGCGCGGCCACCCGCGGCAACGGCAATTTCGTCACTGGCGCCGTCACCCTGTGGCGCGACGGACAGGTGCCCACCACGCCTGAGAGCGCGTTGGAACGGTGGAACGCGCACGAGCCGGAAATCACCCCTGAAACCGTGCTGGCGGCCTTGCAGGCGGAAGTAGTCCCGCTCGACAACCCGCTGATCCGTTTCCAGGGCCGCACCGCGCCCGAAGGAGGCGAGGCAGCCCTGCGTGCAGCATGGAACGAAGGTATGCAGCGCCCGCTGGAAGCCCAGGCAGAGGCCGAGACCGTCGAATTCGCCTACACCGATTTCGGCACGCCGGGGCAGGTCGTGTCCGACACGGTCGATGCTCGCCTCGGCATTCGCGAAGTGCGCTTTGCCAATGGCGTGATGCTCAATCTCAAGCAGACCGACCTCGAAGACGACCGCGTGCTGGTGCAGATCAATATCGACGGCGGCGACCTGCTGGATACGCCCGACAACCCGCTAGCCACTGCCATGTTCAACTCACTGCCCGTGGGCGGCCTGGGCGAACATACATTGGACGAATTGCAGACCGTGCTGGCAGGGCGCCGCGTCGGCATCAGTCTGGGATCGGCGGAGGAGACCTTCCGGTTCTCTGCCCTCACCACCCCGCGCGATCTGGAGCTGCAATTGCAGGTCTACACCGCCACCATCACCGATTCCGCCTATCGCCCGACGGGAGAGGCGCAGTATTATCGCAATGTCGATAACTGGTTCGCCAGCCGCTATGCCACGCCCGCCAGCGCGCTGAGCACCGACATCGGTGCGATCCTGTCGGACGATGATCCGCGCTTCTCGCTGCGCCCGAAGGAGGAATACCTTGCCCTCACCTTCGCCAGCCTGCGCGACAATATCGCTGACCGGCTGGCCAATGGCGCCATCGAAGTTGCCCTGGTGGGCGACCTCGACGGACAGGCCGCGATTGACCTTGTTGCCGCCACGTTGGGCACCCTGCCCGCGCGCGAGGGAAGCTTCGGCGCCTACGAACAGGCACGTCAGCGCAGCTTCACGGCAAACCGCGCCTTGCGCACCATCTATCACCAGGGCCAGCCGGACCAGGCGATGCTGGTAATGGCATGGCCCACCCGCGACGATTCCGACGCAGTCGAAAACCTCCAGCTCGAACTGCTCGAACGCGTGCTGCAACTGGAAGTGACCGACGTCCTGCGCGAGGAACTGGGCCAGACTTATTCGCCTTCGGTCGATGCCGACCAGAGCCGTGTCTATCCCGGCTATGGCACTTTCGACATGTCCGCGCAGGTCGATACCAGCCAGGTGGATGCCGCGCGCGAGGCCATGCTGGCCGCGCTCGAGACGATCCGCAGCACGCCGGTGGACGAGGACATGCTGCTGCGCGCGCGCCAGCCGCTGCTGGAAGCCTATGACAATGCGCTGGATACCAATGCCGGCTGGATGGGCCTGGTCGACCGCGCGCAGAGCGAGCCCGAACGGATCGACCGCTTCCTGACCGGCGAAGACATGTTGCGCGCGATCACGCCAGAGGAACTACACGCCGCGGCGCTGCGCTATCTCGATCCGGACGCGCGGCTGGAACTCCAGGTGCTGCCGGAGCCGGAGGATGGGGGCAACAGCGAGAGCTAGTCTTCGATCAAGGTCGAATAGATACGTAATTCGCCGGTCAAGGTCTTGTGAACAGGGCACATTTCGGCGATTTCCATCATCCGCCGGCGCTGTGCATCGGTCAGGTCGCCCGATAATTCTATCGCCCGGTCCAGCGAATGGATCACCACTTCGGGGTCCTCGCAATCCTCACAGTCTTCCACGTATTCGCGGCTGTGCTCCAGCTCGACCCGCACGTTCTCCAGAGGAATGCCCTTGCGGTCGGCATACATCTTGATCGTCATGCTGGTGCAGGTGCCCAGCGCAGCCAGCAGCAGGTCGTAAGGTGTGGGGCCATGGTCGCTGCCGCCGTACTTATCCGGCTCGTCGGCAATGAATTCGTGGGCAGCGGTGCGCACCCATTGCGCGAACTTGCCGCCGGCGGTGGAAACTTCCACCGTGCCGGCAAATTCCTTGCGCGGTTCCTGCGGCAGGTCCGCGAGGTAAGGCGTGGCCCACGCGGCGATCAGGTTGGCCGCATATTCGGCTGATCCCGGCTTGGTCAGCAGGTGATCGGCATTGTCCAGCGCGACGAAGCTCTTGGGATGCTGGGCGGCCTCGAAGATCGCCCTGGCATTATCGACATCGACGATCTCGTCGTGCGGGCTGTGCATCACCAGCAGCGGGCGCTCGAGATTAGCGATCCGCTGTCCTTGCGGCTGGTCGCGCCCCTGCTCCAGGAATTCGAGGGTGACGCGAAAGCTGCGCCCCGCGAGCGTTATTTCGCCCTCTCCGTCCTCCTCGATATTTTCCAGCGCGTCTGTACCGAAATGCTTGAACACATGCGTCGTATCGAAGGGCGCGTTCAGCGTGGCCACGCCGCGTGCTTGCGGCACGTGCTCAGCTGCGGCCAGCACGGCTGCCCCACCGAGCGAATGGCCGATCAGCAGCACCGGCGGCAGGCCGCGCTCTTCCAGCGCCCGTGCCGCGCAGACCACGTCCTCCACGTTGGAGGCGAAACCGGCATTGGCGAATTCTCCGTCGCTGCCACCAAGGCCAGTAAAATCGAAGCGCAGCACCGCCAGCCCCTTGGCTGCCAGCGCAGAGGCAACGCGAGTCGCGGCATGGCTCTGCTTGGTGCAGGTGAAGCAGTGAGCAAACAGCGCGGCGGCGCGCGGCCTGGTGTAGAGCGGCAGTTCCAGCCGCCCGTCCAGCGTCTGCCCGTTTGTGCCAGTGAAGGTGAACTTCTCGGTTGCGATCATCTGTACTTGCCCTTGTCGCCGTGCGGCTTTCCTACCGGCGTCATGGCACACTAACGCAGGGCACGATGCAACCGTTTCCGTCCTGCCTGCACAGCCTGTTCGCTCTCGCGAAAACGGAATGCCGGTTTTCTGGCCCAGGACAGTGTTCCATGTGTTCCACATTAGCGCGAAAAAGCGGCGCGCTTTCCCAGCCCAGTATCGCCCCACCCCTTGCCGAGCGCGGCGGCAATCGCCATAGGCTGCCGGCGAATATCCCGTTCTCGCGAAAGGCCCGCCTCATGAAAGTCCGCATCCATGTCAGCCTGAAGCCCGGCGTGCTCGATCCGCAGGGCCGCGCCGTGCACCACGCCCTCGACGGGCTGGGCTTCAAAGGCGTGGAAGATGTGCGCATCGGTCGGCTGATCGAGATGGAAGTGGCTGACGACACCACTGACGAAGCGCTGGACGACATGTGCCAGAAGCTGCTCGCCAACATGGTGATCGAGAACTACCGCATCGAGAAGGTGGCCGCGTGAAGACCGCAGTCGTTACATTCCCCGGATCAAACTGCGATCGCGACATGTGGGTCGCGCTGCGCGACGTTTCGGGCAAGGAACCGGTAAAGGTGTGGCACGGCGATGCCGACCTGCCCGATGGCCTGGATTTCATCGCCCTGCCCGGCGGCTTCTCCTACGGCGACTACCTGCGGTCAGGCGCCATGGCGGCAAACAGCCCGATCATGCGCTCTGTGGTTGCGGCGGCGGAGCGCGGCGTGCCGGTGCTGGGCGTGTGCAACGGCTTTCAGGTGCTGACCGAGGCGCGGCTGCTGCCGGGCGCGCTGATGCGCAATGCCGGGCAGACCTTCATCTGCCGCACCGTGCCGCTGACGGTGGAGACCAGCCAGAGCCTGTTCACCTCGGCCTACGAAGCGGGCGAGACGATCCACATCCCCGTGGCCCATCACGACGGCAACTACTTCGCCGATGAAGAGACGCTGGACCGGCTGGAAGGCGAAGGCCGCGTGGCCTTCCGTTATGCCGAGGCGGTAAATGGCTCGCAGCGCGATATCGCCGGCGTGCTGAACAAGGCCGGCAACGTGCTGGGCATGATGCCTCACCCCGAACGCGCGATCGAGGACGATCATGGTGGTTCGGATGGTCGGCGGCTGTTCGAAAGCGTGATCGGGAGCCTGGTCGGGGTATAGTTTGTTGCGAAGCCGCCTCTGCGGCTTGTTTGTTTGGTCCCTCAAGCGCCGGGCGGACGCCGTCCGGCGTCCTTGGCTTCCGCCCTACCAAGCGGCGCGCGTTCGCGCGCTGTCGTCGCCTTTCAGGCGCCGATACTCGCGCGAATTGCTCAGTGAAATGCTGATCTCGGTCGCGACTAGCGACCGACAGAGGCCGAACGGCCGCCCGCAGCGAGCGCGCAGCGAAACGGAGCGCGTCTAGCGAGGACGAAGCTGCGGAGGCGGCTTCGCAAGACAAGTCACGCCGCGCGGCTGTTGTTGCGGCGCTTGACCACCAGCGAGCGCGCTTCCAGCGCGGGCATCGGGCGACCGAAATAGTAGCCCTGGATCTTGGTGCAGCCCAGTTCGCGGATCAGCGCGGCCTGCTCTGCATCTTCCACGCCTTCGGCAGTGGTGGTCATCTCCAGGCTCTGCGCCATGGCCACCACGGCGCGGATGATGGCGAGGCTTTCCTGACTATCGTGCGAAGCGCCCTGGACGAAGCTGCGGTCCACCTTGATGGTGGAGAAGCGCAGCGTGCGCAGGTAGCCGAGCGAGGAGTAGCCGGTGCCGAAATCGTCGAGTGCGATGGAGCAGCCCAGCGCCATGATCTCTTCCAGCGTCTGGCGCGCGGTGCGGCCATCGCGCAGGAACACGCTTTCGGTCACTTCCACTTCCAGCCGGTGCGCCGAAAGACCGGTATCGGCCAGGGCGCGCACCACGCTGTTCGCGAAATTGGGTTCGAGCAGCTGCTCGCCCGAAACGTTCACCGCCACCTTGATATCGTCTGGCCAGCGCGCGGCTTCGCGGCAGGCTTCATGCAGTACCCATTCGCCGATGGGCACGATCAGGCGGGTGTCCTCGGCCAAGGGGATGAACTTTGCCGGGCTGACAAAGCCGTGCTCTTCACTGTTCCAGCGCAGCAATGCCTCGAAGCTGACAACCATTTCGCTGCGGGCATTAACCACCGGCTGGAAGTTCAATTCGAGCTCGTTGTTACCGATCGCGCGGCGCAGCGACAGCTCCAGCTTGCGGCGTTCCTCGGCATCGGCATGCAGCGAGGGGACATAGCGGTAATGCGTGTTCCCGCCCTCGTCCTTTGCCCGGTAGAGCGCGAGGTCGGCGTTGCGCATCAACGTCTCGACGGTGCTGCCGTCGCGCGGGCCGACGGCAGAGCCGACGCTGGCGCCGATGAACAGGGTGTGGTTGTCGATCATGTAGGGCTGCGAGAGCGTATCGATAATCGCCTCGGCCAATCGCTCCACGCGGCCCTTGTCGGTGGCATCGCGGATCACCACGGCAAACTCGTCGCCACCCAGGCGCCCGCATTGCTCGTTCTCGGTCATCACGCTGGCCAGCCGCTTAGACACCTTGGCCAGCAGCCTGTCGCCCAACTGGTGGCCGAGCGAATCGTTGACGGCCTTGAACCGGTCGAGGTCAATCATCAGGAAGGCACAGCTCGTCTTCCACTGGTCGGCATAGCGCATGGCCTCGCCCAGCGCCTCGGTCAGCATCAGGCGGTTGGGCAGGCCGGTCAGCGTGTCGTAGCGGGCAAGGTAGGCAATCTTCTCGTCGCGGTCGCGCTGCTCGGTCACGTCGGAGCCGACGCCGCGGAAGCCGATGTAGCTGCCGTTGTCGTCATACATGGGCGTGCCCGAAAGCTCCCACCAGCGACGGCCGGATTCGAGATAGACCTGCACCAGCAGGTTGGAGAAATGCTCGCGCCGCTTCAGCTTCTCGGCCAGTTCGTGCAGGCTGTGCGGAAACTCGCCGCTTTCCCAGGAAGAGCCGGCGATAAGCTTGATGAAGCTCTCGCCTTCGATCTCTTCGGGCGCCGAGCCAAAGGCGAAGGCGAACCGCGGCGAGGCGGAACGGATCCGGCGGCTGGTGTCGATCTGCCACAGCCAGTCCGATTCCTTCTCCTCGAACTCGCGCAGCAGCAGAGAGACCACCTCGTCCTTCTCGGCCACGCCCGCTTCGGCAATCTTGGCCGAGAGATAGGTTCGCGCCGATCGCAACGCGCCTGCCACGATGGTGACGGTGTAGGCAGCCGCCGCGATGGCGAACAGGAAATCGCCGGTCAGGATGAATGAAGCAACGCCAGCAGCGCCCACCACCAGGTCGAACACCACGGTGGCCACCGGCGCACTGGCCATGGCCGCCGCACTGCCAGCAATCAGCATCGCGGCAACCGCCCACAAGGCGTAGTGATTCGCTACCGACCCCATCGGCACGAAGAACATCAACGCCGCGACCCAGGGAATCGTACAGCCCGCCACACCCAGCGCCTGGCGGGTGAACTCGCTCCACTGCACACCGCGGTTCTCGATATCGATGAACTTGCGATCGATGCGGCTGACGTTCCACACCGCCGCCACCACGCTGAGCAACCAGACCCCCAGGATCCAGTGCGCAATAGTGTTGAGGTAGAGCGCCACCACCAGCGAAGCGGCGAGGCCATGCGCCGCAATGCGGATGATGGAAACCTTGTGTAGCTCTGAATATTGCAGCGTGCGCAGCCGCGCCCAATCGCCCTCGCCGGGGTCGCGCAGGCCAATCACCTGCAGAAAGCTCATCTGCAGCGGAAGGCTAGGAAGGCCAGAGTGCTTGCTCGTCACCAAACCGCCCTAGCCCCGGAATGGTTATTGGGCGGTAAAACTGCTGCCTTGCGAGGAAGTTAAAGCGAAATTTATTCGACGGTAACGGATTTGGCGAGATTGCGCGGCTGGTCCACGTCCGTGCCCTTGGCCCCGGCCACGTGATAGGCCAGCAATTGTACCGGCACGGCATAGACCAGCGGGGCGATCAGCGGATGCACGCGTGGCATCTCGATCACGGCCAGGCAGTCGTCGCCCGCCTCGACAATCCCGGCGGCATCGGAGATCAGCACCACCTTGCCGCCGCGTGCCTGCACTTCCTGCATGTTGGACACCGTCTTCTCAAACAGCGGGCCGGAGGGCGCGAGCACGATCACCGGCACCGCCTCGTCGATCAGCGCGATGGGGCCGTGCTTCATCTCGCCGCTGGCATAGCCTTCGGCGTGGATATAGCTGATTTCCTTCAGCTTCAGCGCGCCCTCCAGCGCCAACGGGAAGTCCGCGCCGCGCCCCAGGTAGAGCACGTCGCGCGCCGGGGCGATGAGGTGGGCCATGGCGGCGATATCCTCGTCATGCGCCAGCGCCGCATTGAGCGCGGCCGGCGCCTCGATCAGGTGACGCACGATCTCCGCCTCTTCGGCCTTGTCGATGCGCCCGCGCTTGATCGCCATGTGCGCCGCCAGCGCTGCCAGTACCGCCAGCTGGCAAGTGAAGGCCTTGGTGCTCGCAACGCCGATTTCCGGCCCGGCATGGGTGGGCAGCAACAGGTCGGCCTCGCGCGCCATGGAACTGGTGGGCACGTTCACCACCACGGCGATGGTCTGCCCGTGCTCCTTGCAATGGCGCAGCGCGGCCAGCGTATCGGCGGTTTCGCCGCTCTGGCTGATGAACAGGGCAAGGCCGCCTGGCTCCAGCACCGGATCACGATAGCGAAACTCGCTGGCGACATCGATATCGACCGGCAGGCGGGCGAACTGTTCGAACCAGTACTTGGCCACCATCCCGGCATAATAGGATGTGCCGCAGGCGACGATGGTTACGCGGTTTATGCCGCCAAGATCGAAATCGATCTGCGGCAGCGCCACGGTGTTGTCTTCGCGGCGGATGTAGGAAGACAGCGTCTGCGCCACCACGGTGGGCTGCTCGAAGATCTCCTTCTGCATGAAGTGGCGGTAGGGGCCCTTCTCGATCGCCGCGGCCGAAGCGCCGGAGGTGGTCACTTCACGCTCCACCGGGTTGTTGTCGCTGTCATAGATCTGTGCGCCATCAGCAGTGATCACGACCCAGTCACCTTCTTCCAGATAGGCGATCTGCTGTGTCAGCGGGGCCAGCGCCAGCGCGTCGGAGCCGAGATAGGTCTCACCCTCGCCATAGCCGACAACCAGCGGCGAGCCGAGCCGCGCACCGATCAGCAGGTCAGGATGCTGGCGGAAGGCGATGGCCAGCGCAAAGGCACCGCGCAGCCGCGGCAGGGTAGCCTTCACCGCATCCTGCGGAGTGGCACCGCCCTCGATGGCCTGCGACACAAGATGCGCTACGACTTCGGTGTCGGTTTCGCTGGCAAAGGTGCGACCCGCGCCCTCGAGCTCCTGCCGCAGGGCCTTGAAATTCTCGATGATGCCATTGTGCACCAGCGCCACTTCGCCGGTGGCATGCGGGTGCGCGTTCTTCGCCGTCGGCGCGCCGTGGGTGGCCCAGCGGGTGTGGGCGATGCCGATGGTGCCGGGGGCCGGATTGCCCGCCAGCTCGGTGACGAGGTTGGCCAGCTTGCCCTCCGCCCTGCGCCGCACCAGCTCACCGTCCTGCACGGTGCACACGCCGGCGCTGTCGTAGCCTCGATATTCCATTCGCCGCAGGCCGTCGACCAGCCGCTCAGCCACTTGGTCCTTGCCGACGATACCGATGATTCCGCACATGAGAGAGGTGTTCCTTCAGAGAGTGTAGGGAATGCGAATGCCCGGCATGGAGGCCGGAAAAGCCGTAGTGTTACGGGTAACGAAGATACGCCCGGTCACCTGCGCGGCGGCGAGGGAAATGGCATCCGCCAGCGCCACCACGGGTCGCTGTTCGACCAAGGCTGCCGCGCGCCGCGCAATTTCCTCGTTCAGTTCGATAATCTTGAAATGCGCAAGAAAGTCTTCAATCCGCTCCGCATCGCCGCGTGCGCCGGCCAGCACTTCGCCCCACCCCAGCCGGGTGATCCAGCGTTCTGGGTTGCGCACGATCTCGGTGCGGGCAGAAGATAGGCCCACCAGCGCATCGACCAGAATTGCGCTGTCGAAGACGACACCGCTCATGCTGCTTGCCCGCCTGTACGGATACGGCGCTGGTAGCCCTGCCCTTCGCCCACGTCGGCGCGGTCGCGCCAGATGCCGAAGAAATCGTCCACCGCTTTGCGCGAGGTGCCGCTGCGCATCTGCGCCACGGCTTCGCGAACCATGGCCGTGCGCGAAATCCCGCGCTCTTCCGCGACGCGGTCGAGCCACTTGATATCGTCGTCGGGAATTTCCACCAGAGTGCGCATGGCAAATTATGATATCATCCAATGATATCATTGCAAGGGTAACATGGCTTACCGTCCCGAAAACGGACCGATCGCCAGCTAGCCGGAGAAGATCACGGCCTCCGCCTCGAGCGGCACCAGCTTACCGGGCGCAACTTCGCTCCCCGCTGCCATGGCGTAGAACGCAAGGAACTGCCGCGCGAAACCGGGGGCCTCGACATGCACGCGCACGGCATCTTCCATGCCATCGTGCGGCTCGTTCAGTCTGACGCCGGAGACCATGGCAGCGGCGACAAGCCCGCCCTTGCCCGCTTCCCGCGCTACCTCCTTTTCGGTCAGCGCCAGCACCTCGTCCGGCGACAGCGCGGTGCCCGGCTCGGCAAAGCGCACGAAATCCATCGCGCCATCGGGCTTCACGCAGGTGGCATAGGGTAGCAGCACCATCCCCTCGGCGATCTGCTGGAAGGCAAAATCGCGGCTGGCCTGCAGCAGCATGGCCAACTGCTCGCCGGTAAGGTTCGACTTGGGCATGATCGAGGGGCCTCGCTTTGTCAGTGCGGGAAATTGGTGTCGACGAATTCGTAAGTGAACAGCACGGGATCGGGCTCTTCCCTGGCCGCTTCGCGGAACTTCACGCGCCCCTTCGTCCACATTTCAAGGATGGCAGCGGGCATCCCCTGGGGAAACTGCATCCGCTTCTCGACGATTTCGCGCCAGCTCCCCTCTTCGCCGAAGGTAGCACGAAAATGCGGCTCTGCCTCGACCAGCCACCTGGCATTGGCTTCGTCAAGGTGGCCGATGGCCGCCAGCACGTAGCTGTCGAGCAGGCGCAGAAAGGGTTTGCCTTCGTAACGGTCGGTCATTTCTGGTGCGCCGCCTTCTTGCGCTTCATCGCGTCGTGGAAGCGATCTGCCCAGCCCGGCTTTATCAGCTGCTCGGCGCGCACCATGCGCAGTTCGCCATCGGCCACATCGCGGCTGACCGCACTGCCTGCCGCCACGATGGCGTCGGCACCGATGTTCACCGGCGCGATCAGCGCGGAATTGGAACCGATGAAGGCGCGCGGGCCGATCGTGGTCTGGTGCTTGAAATAGCCGTCGTAGTTGCAGGTGATCGTGCCCGCGCCGATATTCGCGCCAGCACCCACCGTGGCATCGCCCAGGTAGGTGAGGTGGCTGGCCTTGGCCCCCTCGCCCAGCGTCGCCTTCTTGATCTCCACGAAGTTGCCGACCTTGCTGTCCTTCTCCAGCACCGCGCCGGGGCGCAGGCGGGCATAGGGGCCGACGGACACGTTCTCGCCGACAGTCGCGCCCTCCAGGTGGCTGAAGGCCTTGATCGTCGTACCGCTGGCGACGGTGACGCCGGGACCGAACACCACGTTGGGTTCCACCACGACATCTGGCGCGAGCTCAGTGTCGTAGCTGAAGAAAACCGTTTCCGGCGCGCGCAGGGTCACGCCGTCGACCATCACCTCCTCGCGGCGCAGCGATTGCCATTGCGCCTCGGCAGCGGCCAGTTCGGCGCGGCTGTTGATGCCGGCCACTTCGTCCGGGCTATCGCAGGAAACAACCGCGCAGCTCTGCCCGTCGGCAACGGCGATATTTACAATATCGGGCAGGTAGTATTCGCCTTGCGCGTTCTCGTTCTTTACCCGGCCCAGCAGCGCGAACAGGTCTTCCGCCCTCGCGGCCAGCAAGCCGGAGTTGCACATGCGGCAGGCGCGCTCTTCCTCGGTGGCGTCCTTCCACTCCACCATCTTGAGGATATGGCCCTGCTGCGCGATCACCCGGCCATAGCGCAGCGGGTCCTCCGGCTCGAAGCCCAGCACAACGGCGGCAGGACTATCGTCAGCGCGCAGGCGCTCGATCATCGCGCGCATCGTCTGTGTCTTCACGAAGGGCACGTCGCCATAGAGTACCAGCACGTCGCCGCTGAAACCGGCCAGCGCGCCTTCGGCCTGCTGCACCGCATGGCCGGTGCCCAGTTGGGGCTCCTGCACGGCAAAGTCGACCCTGCCGGCCAGCCGGTCCTGCAGCTGCTCGCGCGATTCGCCCACGATCGCCACCAGCCTTTCCGGTCCCAGCGCCTCGACACTGGCCAGCAGGTGCTCGATCATCGGACGACCGGCGATCTCGTGCAGCACCTTGTGCTTGCTGCTTTTCATACGGGTGCCCTTGCCCGCGGCAAGGATGATGGCGGCAATGGGTCTCTCACTCATGCGCGCGGCCATGCCATCAATTCATTGCAGTTTCCATATCCCTGCCCCACATGGCGCGGCGATGAGCAAATTTCCGTTCGATATCGTCCTGTTCGACCTCGACGGCACCTTGGTCGATTCCGCACGCGACCTCGCGCCCGCAGTCAATCACGCGCTTGGCGTGCTGGGCCGCGATCCCGTTACCGAAAGCGCCACGCGCGGCATGATCGGCGGCGGCACCGACATGATGCTGACCCGCGCGCTGGAAGCGACCGGCGGACAGGTGGAGGAAGCCGAATACCGCAAGCTGTCGCAGGCTCTGCTCGATCACTACTGGGCCAATATCGCCAACAATACCGTGCCCTACCCCGGATGCCTTGGCGCGCTTGACCTGCTTGCCGCACGCGGCTGCAAGCTGGCAGTGGTCACCAACAAGAGCGAGAAGCCGGCACGCCAGCTGCTCGACGCGCTAGACATGACAGACCGCTTCGCCGCGATCTACGGCGGTGACACGCTAGGACGCGAGCGGGCCAAGCCGCTGCCCGACATGCTCCACGCCGCCGTGGACGATTGCGGTGGCGGGCGCGCGGCAATGGTGGGCGATTCCACCTACGACGTGCGGGCCGGCAAGGCAGCCGGGTTACCAGTTGTCACCTGCCGTTACGGCTATCACGACGTACCGGTGCACGAGCTGGGTGGCGATGCCATGATCGACCACTTCGACGAACTGGTGAGCACGCTCGAAAGTCTTTGACTTTCCACCCCAAAGTCCCAAAAACTGAGGTGAGGGATAGGGGGAGCAGGGATGGATTCCCAAGACACTGGCGTTCTGGGCAAGCGCGCGCAGCTGGCCACTTTCGCAACGTGGGCAGTCATCATCACATCGGCAGCGGTGATGCTGCTTGAGCTGGGACAGGCGCTGGATCTGATCGATATTGCCTATATGGGCGAGACCACGGCACTTGTCTTCGTGGTGGTGGGCGGCGGCTTCACCCTGGCCTTCGCCGCTTCGGTCATACTGGTCGCCATGTGGATCCATCGCGGGCACAGGAACCTGCACGAGTACGGCCTCGACGGGCTGGAATTCACGCCCGGCTGGGCGGTTGGCTGGTACTTCATCCCGTTTGCCAACCTCATCAAACCCTATCAGGCCATGCGCGAGCTGTGGAATGCCAGCACCGGTGCGGGCGAGACTTTTTCCAGCGAGGCACCGGGCTTCCTCAAGGCTTGGTGGGGCACCTGGCTGGCAGGCAACATCATCGGCAATATCAGTTCGCGCACAGCGGATTCGCTTGACCCTTCCGTGCTGCAGCTCTCGGCCACGCTTGGCGCTTTGAGCGGGGCCCTCACGATAGCTGCGGCCTGGCTGCTGCTCCGACTGATCCGCGAGATCACCGAGGGGCAAGCGAACGGACTGGGCGTGCGCGAGGTATTCGCCTGAGCCTGCCCGGCTATCCACAGGTGTATTGACTCCTTATAACACTTGGCTACCCTCCTTCACCGTTGGGACGGAAAGGGGGAGAGCCCTATGTATAGCGAACAGGACCTGCGCGATGCCGTTGCGGCGGGCGCGATAACGGACGAGGCCGCCACGGCGCTGCGCGCGCACGTGGCACAGATGCGGCACATGCCTGTTACCGACGAGGAGAATTTCCGCCTCGTCAATTCCTTCAATGATATCTTCGTCACCATCGCCGCCGTGCTGCTGCTGGTGGCCATGGGCGGCATCGGCAGCGCCATCGTACCGGGCCTTGCCGGCCTGCTGATCGCCGTGGCCGCATGGGGGATGAGCGAATTCTTCACCCGCCGTCGCCGCATGGCGCTGCCCTCCATCGTGCTGATGCTGGCCTTCGTGGGCGGCGTGGTGGCTGCCCCCGTCGAAGTCCTCAGCGAAACCCGTATCGACGAAAATGAACGGATCGTCGCGGCCCTGATCGCCGCCAGCTTCGTGGCGGGTGCCATTGCGGCCTGGCTGCACTGGAAGCGGTTCATGGTGCCGATCACCGTGGCGGCCATCTGCGCAACGGCGGCTGCAGCGATTGTCGCCCTCGTCGTCAGCGCCATCGGCCCCGGCCTTGCCAGCCCCGAATGGATCGTGCTGCCGTTGGTCTTTGCGCTTGGCATCGCGATCTTCTCCTTCGCCATGCGCTGGGACATTTCGGACCGTGCCCGCCAGACGCGGCGCAGCGACGTGGCCTTCTGGCTGCACCTGCTGGCAGCGCCCATGATCGCCCACCCGCTGTTCCACTGGCTGGGCATTACCGACGGCGGCGTTGTGGGCGCAGGCGGCGTGGTGCTGGTGCTAGCGATCTACCTGCTGTTCGGCCTGGTGGCGCTGGCCATCGATCGCCGCGCGCTGCTGGTCTCGGCGCTGGCCTATGTGCTGTTCGCGCTGGGCAGCCTGTTCGAACAGTATGGCATGGTGGAACTCAGCGTCGCGCTCACCGCGCTGGTGATCGGCTCGGCCCTGCTGATGCTCTCTGCATTCTGGCCCGGCATTCGCGCCAGCGTGGTGGAGAGGCTGCCGGGCGACCTGCGCGCACGCCTGCCCATCGCGGGGCCGATTGCTGCGGCGGCCTGAGCCGGCAAACTCGAGCTTTGGGAGGGGGACGCCCGCGAGTTCACGCTCGCGGGCGCTTCTTATTGGCTGACCAGCTTAACCAGCCGCCGCTCCAGCGGGGCAAGGACGTTGTTGAGGTCGTGCCCGCGCTTCAGCACCTGCCCCTGTTCGCCATAGAGTGCCCACATGCCCTGCTTCTGGTGCAGCGCCGGACGCTTCTCCAGCCGCATCTGCGGCACTTCGGCGGTGCGGCGGAAGGCGGCGAAGGTGGCGCAATGCCTGGTGAAATCCATGGCATAGTCGCGCCATTCGCCAGCAGCGACCATGCGGCCATAGAGATCGAGGATGCGGGTCAGTTCCAGCCGGTCGAAACCCACCTGTTCGGGCGCGCGCTGGCCGGGAAATGCAACGATGTTGGGCGCGCCGGGATGGGCTGCCATCAAGACTTTGTCCCGCTCTGGCGCACCTCAGGCGAACCGTCATCGGGCGACGGCAGGCTCTTGCGCAGTTCCGCGAGTTCGGCCTGCATGGATCGCAATTCCGCCTCAAGCGCCTGCACCTTCGCCGTCGGCGCAGGTTCGCATGGCTCATCGCACGGCGTGCCGTAAGGGATGAATTCGCGCAGCCAGGTTTCGGCCGGCACCAGCGTGGAACGGGCCTTCAGCCCGATCATGGTCGCGCCTTCAGGCACATCGTCGGTCACCACGGCATTGGCACCCACGCGCGCCCTTTCACCCACGGTAATCGGCCCGATCACCTGCGCGCCCGATCCGATGATGACATTGTCGCACAAGGTCGGGTGGCGCTTGCCGCCTACACCACTCGTGGGATTGGTGCCTCCCAGCGTCACGCACTGATAGATGGTAACATTGTCGCCGATTTCGGCGGTCTCACCGATCACGGTAAAGCCATGATCAATAAAGAAATTCTTGCCAATCCTTGCGCCCGGATGGATATCGATCGCGGTCATCCAGCGCGAAACATGGTTCACCAGGCGGGCGAGGAAAAACATCTTCGCCTCGAACAGCCAATGCGCGATCCGGTGCATGCCGAGAGCCAGAACACCAGGATAAAGCAGGATTTCCCATCGTGATCGGGGCGCAGGGTCGCGCGCGCGGATGGAGTCCAGATAGGCGATCAAGCGATCAAACATGACAACACCAGTTTCCCATCAAAACGGGCTCAGATCAAGCGCGGCTCCTCTGGCCCGTGCACCGCTTCCAGTGCCGCGCGCCAGATACCCATGGTAGGTGGGGCCTTTCTTTCCAGAGACAAGCGGTCGATCGTGGCGACCAGTTTCTCCAGTTCCGCCTGCGAGCGCGAGGCCCGCGGGACAAGGTAATCCGCCGCCTCGGGCGGCAGGGGCAGACCGCGTTCCTGCGCCAGCGACAGCACCAGTTCGCGTGCCATCTCGTCATCAGGCTGGCCGATTTCCAGTTGCAGCGAACCGCCCAGTCGGGAACGCAGGTCTGGCAGGGCGATGTTCCACGGCGGTTCCCCGCCCACGATCAGCAGCGCCGTGTCCTGCTCCTGCGCGCGGTTCCAGCGATGGAAGAGGTCGTCCTCGGGCAGATCCTGCGCATCATCGATGGCATCGCCCTTCCCCTCCCCGGCAAACCAGCGTGCCAGCAGCGACTTTCCCGAGCGCGGCGGTCCGGTCAGCACGGCTGTACGATAGGGCCAGCGCTCGGGAGCGACCAGCGCTTCTGCCACATGGGCATTGGCGTTGCCGATAACGATGCGCGCAGGTCCGCTGCTGCCGGGCGCGAGAGGGAGTGCGATCTGGCTCATGGACCTGGCAGCCCTAGCGCGAAATGCCCAACGCGCCCTGCCCCTCGTTCACCGCCCAACCGCGCTGTCGCAGCGCTGCGGCGAGCGCGGACAGGTCACCGGCATAGGCCACCTCCATCACCGAGGTCCCGCCGATTGCGGTGGAGGTAATCGCCACACGGCTGACGCCTGGCACGCCGCGCAGCGCGGATATAGCACCATCGAACGAAACTGCATCGGGTGTGGCCACCTGCACGCTGTAGTTTGCCGTCGGCGTTGCCGTTTCCACCGGTTGCACTTGCTCGGTGCCGCTCTGGGCAGCCTCGCCGACGTTTTCCCCCTCGCCCGCGGCAGCAGCCTGTTCGGCCGCCTCGGCGGCGCGGGCCTGTTCCAGCAGCGCGCGGACTTCCGGGCTGATCTCGATATTGTCGAGCGACAGCGTGGGGTCAGGCCGCAAGGTGCCATCAGCCAGCGCAGCGGCAAAGATCTCGTCGAAACGCGCCACGGCCCTTGCCAGCATGACGGGCAGTTCCTCGGCGCTGTCAGCGCGCATGGCAAAGCTTGCGAGATACCGATTGTCAGGCCCATAGCGCGCGGTGAACTGCCCTTCCACCGGGCCGCCCGGCCATTCCCAGCGCAGGTTGGCGATCGGCACCACCACGTCGGCCGCGCCGAACTGGTCAAGGATATTGTTCCACCAGGCGCGGCTGCGACGCCCGGTCTGCCCATAGGTTAGCAGCAGCGATTCGCCGCCTGATCCGGAGGGGCGCACGTAATCGATCGCGCTGGAGCCGAACTGGTATTCTGCCCAGGCCCGCTGCCACGGGTTGCGCACTTCGAACATGGTTTCCGTACCGCCGGAAACCAGCACCGGCAGAGTCAGCATTGGGGCAGAGCGCGCCCGCGCGCCGCCCGCACCCAGCAGCGCGCCTGCCCGTTGCCGATCGAAGATTACGCCAAGCCGGGCGATATACCGCCGCGGGCCGATGTTCTCTTCTTCCACGACGATGGCGGCTACCAGCGATTCGAGCCGCGAATCGGGGATGGTGGGGCCATCCAGACGCTCCCACGCGATACGCTGCGCTTCTCGCCAGCCGTTGGCGCGGGCTTCCTCCGCGCTGTCGCCGTGCACGTCCACATCGATCCCGCCCACCTCGATATCGCTGCTGCTGGCAACCGGTGCGATTCCGCGATCGCCCGCCACCTGCGCCACCAGCGAGGCGGCGGCGAGCACGGCAAGCACGACGACGCCGAGCACCGCGAGAGTGGCGGGCAGGCGGTTCTGGAAGTGCCGGGAAGAGGGTAAAGCGATGTTCATTGGGGAATTCGCGGGTCTTTTGCCCAAAGGCGAGTGGAATTCCAAGCGCGAAAGTCTAAGGCAGTTGCATGAATTCAGACAAGCAGAGCTACACCTACGAACAAGCCGGGGTCTCGATTGCCGCCGGCAACCGGCTGGTCAAGGCCATCGGCCCCCTTGTGAAAGCCACCATGCGCCGAGGCGCAGACGGTGAAATCGGCGGCTTTGGCGGGTTCTTCGACCCCAGGGCCGCAGGCTACAAGGATCCGTTGCTGGTAGCCGGCAACGATGGCGTGGGCACCAAGCTGAAGCTGGCCATCGATACAGGTCGCCACGACACCGTCGGCATCGATCTGGTTGCCATGTGCGTGAACGATCTGATCGTGCAGGGTGCAGAGCCGCTGTTCTTCCTCGACTACTTTGCCACCGGCAAGCTGGAGACCGGCATTGCCGAACGCGTGATCGCAGGCATCGCAGAAGGCTGCCAGCAGGCCGGCTGCGCCCTGATCGGCGGCGAGACGGCGGAAATGCCGGGCATGTATGCGACAGGGGATTATGACCTTGCCGGCTTCTGCGTCGGCGCGGTGGAGCGCGGCGAACAGCTGACAGGTGAACGCGTGGCGCCCGGCCACGTGCTGCTTGGCCTTGCCAGTTCGGGCGTGCATTCCAACGGCTACTCGCTGGTCAGGCGGCTGGCGGCGGACAAGGGTTGGAAGCTAGACCGGCCAGCCCTGTTCGATCAGGACCAACTGCTGATCGACACGCTGATCGCGCCCACCCGCATCTATGTGAAGAGCCTGCTGCCCACGGTACGTGCAGGGCACATCGATGCGCTGGCACATATTACCGGCGGCGGCCTGCTGGAGAACCTGCCGCGCGTGCTGCCGCAGGGCGCACGCGCCGTGGTCAATGCCGATAGCTGGGACCAGCCGCGGCTGATGGCCTTCCTGCAGGCCCAGGGAAACATCGAGCCGGGTGAGATGGCGCGCACTTTCAACTGCGGTGTCGGCATGGTTCTGGCGGTGACGCCCGACAAGGTGGAAACCGTCACTGCGGCACTGCGCGAGGCAGGTGAAGAGGTCATGCGCATCGGCGAGATCGTCGAAGGGCAACGCGGCTGCACTGTCAAGGGTTCGGCAGGCACATGGTCTGCCAGGGCGGACTGGGTGGCAGACCACGATGCCTGACATGGGCAGGCAGAAAGCGAAGATCGCCTGCCTGCTGTCGGGCAACGGCACCACCATGTCGGCGCTGTTGTTCCAATCACGCCTGCCCGATTGCCCCTATGAAATCGTGCTGGTCGCCAGCAACAACCCCGATGCGCCGGGCCTGAAGATCGCGGCTGCCGAAGGCATCGCCACCTTTGCCCAAGATCACCATGGTCTGGACCGGCGCGAGCACGAGAAGATCATGGACGCCGCCTTGCGCGAAAGCGGGGCCGAATATCTCGCCCTGTGCGGCTATATGCGCATCCTGACTGCAGATTTCGTGGCTGGCTGGAAAGCCCGCATGGTCAACACCCACCCCAGCCTGCTGCCCAAGTACAAGGGGCTCGACACCCACCAGCGCGCGATCGACGCGGGGGAGAAATTCGGCGGCTGCTCAGTGCACGTGGTCACGCCGGAACTCGATGGGGGGCCGCTGTTGGGACAGATCCCTGTCGCCATCCTGCCCAGCGACACGGCCGAGAGCCTGGCCCACCGGGTGATCCTGGCGGAATACCAACTCTACCCGCGCATGGTGGCAGACTACGTCAGCCGCCATTACCGCGCCGACTGGCTTCTGGAGAGGGTGAGCAAGCTTGCCCTGGCCCTGCCCGAAGCAGAGAGCCGCGACAGCCACGGATCCCCCGGCTGGCGCACCGGTGGGAAGAGCGGCAAGTACTTCGCCTATTTCATCGATCGGCACCACGGTGAGCCGCATGTCGCGCTGCTGGTGCGGACCAGCGGGCCCGACGAACTGGCCGGTCTCGTCGAAACCGCGCCTGACACATACTACAAGCCCGCCTATTACGGTGCCAGCGGCTGGGTCGGCATCATACTCAACCGGGCGGGAGTCGATTGGGACCATGTCACCGAATGGCTTGAACGAAGCTGGCGATCCGTGGCCCCCCGACGGCTCACGAAGTTGCTCGATGCAGCGGATGAATTCTGACCGATGAGCCTGCCCCCGCGCCCGCATCCATGTGCCCGTTCACCCCGCGTGGACCGCGTGATCGGCTGGCTGGAGACGGCCTGGCGCAAGGGATTGAGCGAGCGCCCCTCGCTCGACCCCGAGGCATTGTGGGCAAAGGCCCTGCGAGATGCGCCGGAGGGCGGTGAACAAGGTCCCCGGAGCGAGGCCGACATGGCCGATTTCCGCCTGCGGCTGCGCGTACTGGCCGAATCGCTGGCGACAGAGGCGCAGCTCAATCCATTGGGCCTGACCATGGCGCATGGCCAGCTGGTGCGGGCAATCCGCCAGCGGCTGCAACTCGGGGCGCTGTGGCAGGTCGAGCCTGCCGTGCTGGAGACGCCGCTGGCCGCGCCGATCATCGTGGTCGGCCACATGCGCAGCGGCACTACCCGCGTCCATCGCCTGCTGGCTGCCGATCCGGCGCTGGCCGCCACGCGCTTTTGTGACAGCTGGCATCCCGTGCCGCGCTCGCCCGATACGCGCCCGGCATGGTCCGCTCTGTCGCTGGTGTTCGCCCGCGCGCTCGACCCGTGGCTCGATTCGATCCATCCCTTCGGCGTGACCCGGGCGGACGAGGAGCTTGGCTGGCTCGCCGCCGCGCTGGACCACTGCGCTTACGAAGCGCAGTGGCGCATACCCACCTTCACTCGGTTCAGCGAGGCGCGCGATGCCGCGCCGGTCTACCGCGAATTCGCGCGGATGCTGCGCACCGATGCCGCCTGGCACGGCAATGCGCAGCGCCCCCGCGTATTGAAAGTGCCGCAATTCGCCGAAGACCTGCCCACGCTGCTGGAGCAGTTCCCTGATGCCCGCGTGGTGCTGACACACCGCTGCGAGCAGGAACTGCTCCACAGCGCCGGCTCGCTGGTGGCAAATCAGATGGCGATCCAGTCCGACCATGTCGATTTCGCCTGGATCGAGGCCGAAGTGGCGCGCAAGATCGCCCTGCGGCAGGACCGGATGGACCACGCCCTGACCGGATTCCAAGGGCGCCTGACTTTAGTGGAGTTCGATGCCCTCAACGCTGATTGGGAAAGCGAGACCGTGCGCATCTACGCCGATTTGGGCCTGCGTCTGGACGCTACGGCGTTGGACGCCATGCGGGCGGAGCAGAGCCGCGCCGCCAAGGGCAGGCACCGCGTGCACGCCCAGGACTACCGGGCCTTTGTCGAAGCCTGACCCCGATAGCCCCCTGTCGGGCAGTCTCTATTGGTAGGAAGATTGCACCATGGCGATCATCGATGGGGTGAGCGTGTTGCTGTAGGATTGCCATTCGCGCAGCTGCCCAGCTTCAGCCCGCGCGCGCCACTGGGTCGCGCTGGCCATTTCCGGGCTGGTCGTTTCCGCTTCACCCGAGACCAGGATATCCTTGCCCCGCTCGACGATGGTCCTGGCATTCAGCCGGTAATCGGGCGCCAGGTCCGCCACCCGGCGAAACATCGCCATGCACGCCTCCTTCCCGCGCAGTTGCTTGTCGGCGTTGTCGATCATGCGGAAATCGGGGGCGAGCAACTTTTCCACCTGCGCAAAATCGCGGGCATTCATCGCGTCGATGAAATCCTTTACGGTTTGCACCGGAGATGGTTTGCGCCACCGGAACACCGGCAATCTCCCGCCTTCGCGCCATTGCGCCCGCGAATCGCCGGAAAACCTCCGCAAAAACAGAAATTCCCCTGCAACCAGTGGGGTTTATACCACCGGTCGAGGGGAATCCAAATGCCATTAACTTTCTGTCTAAGGCAGGTTAGCCGACGATCTCTTCGGGCTTGAAGAAGAAATCGATTTCGATTGCGGCGTTCTCGTCGCTGTCTGAACCGTGGACCGAGTTCGCCTCGATGCTTTCGGCAAAGGTCTTGCGGATAGTGCCTTCGTCGGCATCGGTCGGGTTGGTGGCGCCCATGATCTTGCGGTTGCGGGCCACGGCGTCTTCGCCTTCCAGCACCTGCACCACCACCGGGCCGCTGATCATGAAATCGACCAGTTCGCCGAAGAAGGGGCGTTCCTTGTGCACGGCATAGAAGCCCTCTGCCTGCTCGCGCGACATGTGGATGCGCTTGGAAGCGACGACGCGCAGGCCAGCCTCTTCCAGCATCTTGGTGACCGCGCCGGTCAGGTTGCGACGCGTGGCGTCGGGCTTGATGATCGAGAAGGTGCGGGTAACCGCCATGGGATATTCCTTTGCGAAAAAGCTGTGTTTTGTGATTGCGCGCGCCCCCTAGCGCCCCCGCCTGCGCAGGGCAAGCGGGCTTGCGCCAGATGCAACAACCGGCACAGCCAATCCGGCGTGGGTCAGTTGAGCTCGCGACCGATCATCAGCTGGCCCAGCGTCCCATCATCGGAAGGCGTGGCATTGAAGCTAAAGCTGGTGCCCCCCTCGCCCTCGCCAGCGATCATGGCGTTGCCGTTGGTGGTCATTTCCATCTGGATAGTGATTCCGGCCGCCTCTGCCTGGCGACGATAGAAGCCGACCATGTCTTCCGGCGAGGCATCGCTCTGCATCATCACCATCGTGCCCTGGCCATCGGCCTGGTTGATCGTGGCGGTGCTGACCACGCTGGCGCCGGGATAGAGCGAGTAGCCATCGGGCAGGTCGGCACTGCTGCCGCCGCCCGAATTGATGACCACTTCCTCGCCGTCCTCGCCGCGCATGCGGATTTGTGCCTCGCTGCCGTCGCGATCGACATCGTATTCCACGGTCTCGCCATCCTCGGTGACGATCGTTCCCTCGTCAGAGCTGCCGCAAGCGGCCAACAGCATGGCGGAGGCAGTGACGGTAATCAGGTAAACCTTGCGCATGGTGATCCCTTCCAGTTGAAAACGGCGCGAATGTCCGCTGCCCGGCCGCCAGCGTCAAGGCCCTTCCACCCAGCGTCCGCCCTCCTGCTTCCAGAACCTGCGCTCCAGCCCCTCGCGACCTTCCAGCGCCTTCCACGTCTGCCGCGCCCCGACAATCGTATGCTGGTCGAACAGGTAGAGCACGCGCGTGAAATGCTCACCCGGCTCGCGCCATTGCCCGTCGGCGATCAGCAGGAAGGTGGCACCGTTGGCGGGATCGACATCGCCCGAGAGCAGGATCGGCTGAACCGCATCGTGCTCGTCGCCGGCGATGCCGTTGGCAAGGAAGGCCTCCGGAGCGGCTTCCCAAAGCGTCGTGCTCACTTGTTCCAGCAGCGCGAGGTCGTCCGCCACCACCAGCAGCCGTTCGCCCGCCTGCCGCACCTTGCTGGCCAGCAAGGCGATGGCAACGGGCGCGGGGTCGGTCGACAGGAGGTAGAAATCAACGCGCATCAGCTATCCTTGCCCTTGGACCGCCGGCACCGCTCCGAACAGTAGCGGACGTTTTGCCAATCCCGCTCCCACTTCTTGCGCCAGGTGAACGGCAGGCCGCAGGCGGCGCAAATCTTTGACGGCAAGTCCGATTTGCGCCGCATCTTCGGCATGGATCGAGAAACCTTACCCTTCCACCGTGTTGCGAAGGAAGCGGTCAAGCAGGCGCACGCCGTAACCCGTCGCGCCCTTGTCCCAGGTGGCGCCAGGCTTGTCTGCCCACACCATGCCCGCGATATCGAGGTGCGCCCAGGGTGTGTCGTTCTCGATGAAGCGGCCAAGGAACTGCGCTGCGGTAATCGATCCTGCATAGCGTCCGCCGATATTCTTCATGTCGGCAATCGGGCTGTCGAGCAGCTTGTCGTATTCCGGCGCCAGCGGGAAGCGCCACAACTTGTCGCCGGCCTGCTTGCCTGCGTGCAGAAGGTCGTTGGCCAGTGTGTCGTTGTTGGAAAACAGCCCGGCATGTTCATGGCCCAGCGCGATCAGCATGGCGCCTGTCAGCGTGGCCAGGTCGACGATGCGCGCAGGCTTGTACTCCTGCTGCACCCAGGTCAGCGCGTCGCACAGCACTAGTCGCCCTTCGGCATCGGTGTTGAGCACTTCCACCGTCTGGCCGGACATCGAGGTGACGATATCGCCGGGGCGCATGGCCTTGCCGTCGGGCATGTTTTCCACCAGCCCGCACACGCCGATCACGTTGCTCTTGGCTTTGCGCAGGGCCAGCGCCAGCATGGCACCGGCCACGGCGCCAGCGCCGCCCATGTCCCACTTCATGTCTTCCATGCCCGGCGCAGGTTTGATCGAGATGCCGCCGGTATCGAAAGTTACACCCTTGCCGACAAAGGCCGTCGGCGCCTCGCTTTTCTTACCGCCCATCCATTCGATGGCGAGCAGGCGTGACGGGCGTTCGGAGCCCAGGCCCACCCCCAGCAGCGCGCCCATGCCCAGCTTTTCCATCGCCGCATCGTCGAGCACGACCAGCTTTGCCCCGGTGCCCTTGAAGCGTTCCTGGCAGCGCTTCACGAAGCTTTCGGGGAAAATGATATTCGCGGGTTCGGCCACCAGTTCGCGAGCAAACTCCACTCCGCGCGCCACGGCCTGCGCGTCTTCCCATTCGCCTGCGGTGCCCTTTGGTGCACCGACGACGACGACCTTGGCCAGAGTGCGCTTCTGTTCGTCGCGCAGCTTTGTGCGATAGTGATCCCAACGCCATGCGCGCAGCCGAGCGCCCATCAGCACTGCGGCGGTCTCCTCGGCATCGAGGCCGCTGGCCGCTGCATCGAGGGCAATCGCGCTCTCGCCGCTGGTGAGATACTTCGCCGCCAGCGCCGCGCCAGCACGCTCCAGCGCAGCATGGCGTCCTTCGGCACCCTTCTTGCCCGACCCTGCCAGCGCCAGCCGAACCAGCTTGCCATCCTCTTCCGCGAAGCCATCAAACACCTGTCCCGGCTTGCCGGTAAAGCGGGTGGCTGCAGCCCCTTGGCTGACCGCCAGTGGCAGGTCGGCAGGCAGCTTGTCCTGCTCCACAATACGAGCGACTACGCGCGGGCTCTTGGTTGTCAGTGAATCGCGAAATTCGATATCCATAAATCGCAGGGCTCCATTGGGATTGTCTTGTTTTGCAGCTCAGCCGATCGCGGCGTGCCAAAGCTGGCGTTGCGATTACGTGCGCGTGGTGCAATAGGCAAGCCATGCTGCCCGGCCTGCTTCCCGCATTGCCAGCAAATTCGCTCCGCGCGCCACTGGCTGGCGCTGCGATAGCGCTTGCCCTGTGCGGCGCGCAGCCTGCCGTTGCGCAGGAAGAGGCGGAAGGGCCGACAGAGACGACCCAAGCGTCAGCCCCGCGCGAGATCGCTTTCGAAGCGAACGAGATTCGCTATGACGAAGAGAGCGACACCATTACCGCTGCCGGGAACGTGGTCTTGCGCTATGGCGACCAGTCGGTGCGCGCCGATGCCGTAAGCTGGAATCGCATGACCGGCGAAATCGTTGCCACCGGTTCCATCCGGCTGGTGGACGAGGACGGCAACCAGCTGTTCACCGATCGTCTGGTGCTGACCGAGGAACTGGAAGCGGGGGCGATGGACAACCTGCTGCTCGCCTTCCGCCAGGGCGGCAGGCTGGCGGCAGAACAGGCCATCCGCGCCGAGGGCGGCGATATCGAGCTCACCCGCGCGGTCTATTCCTCCTGCGCGGTGGTGGACGCCGAAGGCTGTGACCGCCGTCCCAGCTGGCGGGTGACGGCGGAGCGCGTCTATTACGATCAGGAAACCGCCCGCATCCGGTTCCGCAATGCCTACCTGGAACTGTTCGGCGCCCGGGTGCTGCCCCTGCCCGGCCTTACCGTTCGGGCTGATGGGCGCGCAAGTTCGGGGTTCTTCATCCCCGATATCGGCCTGACCGCATCCAACGGCATCGAAATTTCCGACAGCTATTACTGGCGCATTTCCGACAATCGCGACCTCACGCTGTCAGGCTATATCTACACCGAGGCGGCACCGATGATTTCCGGCCAGTATCGCCAGCTGACTGGCAACGGCGCGTTCCAGGTTACCGCCTATGCCACCTACGGCACGCGCATCCCGCTGAATTCCACCGTCGCCACCAGCGAAGAGGATGTGCGCGGCTACTTCTTCGCCAATGGCCGCTTCCAGCTGGATGAGAACTGGACCGCGCAGGGATCGATCCGTTACGCCAGCGACCGCACTTTCCTGCGCCGCTATGACATCAGCCGCGAGGACCGCATCCGCTCGGTGGTGGAGCTGGCCCGGCAGGACGAAAATTCCTACGTCTCCATCGCCGGCTGGGCCACGCAGGCCTTGCTGGTGAGCACCGACCAGGGGCAGGTGCCGCTGGCCCTGCCGCTGATCGACGCGCGCTACCGGCTGGAAGACCCGGTGCTGGGCGGCGCAGTGGAATTGCAGGCCAACACGCTCGCCATCACCCGTGCCGAGGGGCAGGATACCCAGCGCGCCTTCGCTCGCGCCCGCTGGGACCTGCGCCGCATCACCTCGATGGGGCAGGAAGTGACGCTGACCGCCCTTGTGCGTGGCGACATCTATCACTCGGACGAGAACGTGCTGACCAGCACCGTGGCCTATCGCGGGCAGGAAGGCTGGCAGACGCGCGGCGTGGCCACCGCTGCGCTGGATATCAAATGGCCCTTCATCGGCGAGTTCCTGGGAGGAACGCAGATCCTCACCCCGCGGGTGCAGCTGGTGGCATCGCCCACGATCCGCAATCTCGACATCCCCAACGAGGATGCCCGCGCCATCGACCTGGAGGATTCCAACCTCTTCGCGCTCAACCGCTTCCCTGGTTATGACCGGGTGGAAGACGGCGTTCGCGTGACCTACGGCGTCGACTGGCAAGCCAATCTCCCCGGCTGGCGGCTGCATACCACGATCGGCCAGTCCTATCGCCTGACTGACGAACCGGCCCTGTTCCCGGATGGCACCGGGCTGAACGAGCAATTCTCCGATATCGTCGGCCGCACCGAGGTGCGCTATCGCGATTTCCTGAAGTTCACGCACCGCTTCCGCCTCGACAAGGATAACCTCGCGGTGCGCCGCAACGAGGTTGATGCAACCGTCGGCAGCGACCGCACCTATCTCGAACTCGGCTATCTCCAGCTCAACCGCGATATCGACTTCACGCTGGAAGACCTGCAGGACCGCGAGGAAATCCGCGTGGCCGGGCGCGTGGCCTTTGCTGATCACTGGTCGGTATTCGGCTCGGCGGTGGTCAACCTGACAGATCGCAACGAGGACCCGACGTTTGAAGCCGACGGGTTCGAGCCACTGCGCACGCGCCTGGGCATCGCCTATGCTGACGATTGCCTGGAGTTCGGCTTCACCTGGCGGCGCGACTATATCCAGCTGGCAGACGCCCAGTCGGGCAGCAGTTTCCGCATCTATTTCAGCCTGCGAAACCTGGGCTTCAACTAGTGATTGCCACCGCGCATTGGCAGCGCCGGGACATTTGGCTAGGAGAACGCGGCTCAGCTAGGGTTAAGCCGTGTCTCGGCATGGCCCAACCCTGCATACAGGTGCCCCTTACCGGCACCACAGACAAGACAAGGTAACCCAAGTGATCGTCTTTGCGACCAAAGCCCTGAAATACTCCGCAGCCGCCATCGGCGCCATGACGCTGGCCACGGTGGCCCAGGCGCAAGGCGTGCAGGTGGCCGGGTCCGACGCCTTCAACCTGCCCGACGATATTTCCTTCATCGTCGAGCCGACTGACCCCAACGTCCGCCGCGCCACCGCACGGGTGAACGGCAACATCATCACCGGCACTGATGTGGATCACCGCGTCGCGCTGATCCTGTCGGCGCAGGAGACGCAGCTACCCGAGGAAGAAATCCAGCGCTTGCGCCTGCAGGTGCTGCGCAACCTGATTGACGAAACGCTGCAGGTGCAGGAAGCCGCCGCCCAGGACATGGAAGTGACCGCAGAAGAGGTCGACGCAGCCTACGAACGCTTCGCCAGCGAAGGACGCGGCATGAGCGTGGAAGAGCTTGACGCCTACCTCGCCTCGATCGGCTCCTCGCCGCGCTCGATCAAGCGACAGATCCAGGGTGAACTGGCCTGGGACCGGCTGCTGCGCCGTAACGTGCAGCCCTTCGTGAACGTCTCCGAAGGCGAGGTGAACGAACTGGTCGAACGCCTGAATGCCTCGCGCGGAACCACCGAATACCGACTGGGCGAGATCTACCTCTCCGCCAACAGCGCCAATCGCGATCAGGTGCTGGCCAACGCCAACCAGATCATCGAACAGTTGCGTGCCGGCGGCAGCTTCGTCGCCTATGCGCGGCAGTATTCGCAGGCCTCCAGCGCGATTGTCGGTGGGGACCTTGGCTGGATTCGCCTGGAACAGCTGCAGCAGCCCACACTGGAAGCAGCCGCCGCGCAGATGCAGCCCGGCCAGCTGGTCGGTCCGCTGGAAATCCCCGGCGGTTTCTCCATCCTGCTGATGATTGACCAGCGCCAGATCGGCATGGCCGACCCGCGCGATGCCGTGCTCAGCCTGAAGCAGATCAGCATCGATTTCCCAGACGGCATTTCGCAAGCCGAAGCAGAGGAGCGCGGTGCCGCTTTCGTCGATGCGGTGCAATCGATGAACGGCTGCGGCGATGCCAACGTGCGTGCCGCCGCTATCGGCGCGACCACGGTCGACAACGACCAGATCCAGGTACGCCAGCTGCCCGAAGCCCTGCAACAGGTGCTGCTGCAGATGAACGTCGGCCAGACCACGCCGCCGTTCGGCGACCTGTCCGAAGGCATCCGCGTGCTGATGCTGTGCGGTCGGGACGATCCGGAAGAAACGCAGGGCCCCAATACCGACCAAATCATGGCGCAGCTGGAAGACGAGCGCGTCAACCGCCGCGCCCAGCGCTACCTGCGCGACCTTCGCCGCGATGCGGTGATCGAATACGATTGATCCGCATGGCGGCTCCTCTCGCGGTCAGTATCGGCGATCCGGCGGGGGTCGGGCCCGAACTGATCGCTGCAATCGCCAGCCGGCGCGAAGAGCTGGGCTTGCCACCCTTCGTGGTGGTGGGAGAGGCCGATAGCGCTTGCCGTCCTGGCCAGCCGGACAGGCACTCCGCACAGGTTGCCCTCGATGCCTTGCGCGAAGCCTTGGCCATGGTGCTGCGCGGCGAATGCAGCGGCGTCGTCACCGGGCCGGTCGCCAAGTCTGCCATCGCGGCCATCGATCCGCAGTTCGTCGGCCAGACCGAGTTCTGCGCCGATGCTTGCGGCTCGGCGCGAGAGGATGCGGTGATGATGCTGGCAGGCCCCAGTTTGCGCACGGTGCCGATGACGGTGCATTGCGCGCTGGCCGAAGTGCCGGGTCGGCTGAGCAAGGAGCTGATCGTGGCCCGCAGCCGCATCGTCGCACGCGCCATGCAGGCCGATTTCGGTATCGAACATCCGCGTCTGGCCATTGCCGGGCTCAATCCCCATGCGGGCGAAGACGGGCGCATGGGCCGCGAGGAAATCGACGTGATCGCGCCGGCTATCGCGCAGTTGCGCACCGAGGATATCGACGCCACCGGCCCGCACCCCGCCGATACGCTGTTCGCCCCGCACAAGCGCGGCACCTACGATGTCGCCATTGCCATGTATCACGACCAGGCGCTGGTGCCCTTGAAGACGCTCGATTTCGACCAAGGCGTTAATGTCACCCTCGGCCTGCCCATCGTGCGCACTTCGCCCGATCATGGCACCGCGTTCGACATTGCCGGCAAGGGGATCGCCCGGCCTGACGCAATGATCGCCGCCATCCGCATGGCGGGCGAGATCGCCGCACGGCGGGCGGCGCTGGCGTGAGCCTGCCTCCCTTACGCGATGTGATCGCCGCGCATGGCCTGTCGGCCAGCAAGGCGCTGGGACAGAACTTCCTCTTCGACGAACAACTGCTCGATCGCATCGCCGCGATCCCGGGCGATCTGGCGGACAGCGCCGTGCTGGAAATTGGCCCCGGTCCGGGTGGCCTTACCCGTGCCCTGCTGCGCGCAGGCGCCCGCCTCACCGCGATTGAGCGCGACAGCCGCTGCGTGCCTGCCCTTGCCGAGGTGCAGCAGGCATTCCCCGGCCAGTTGCGCGTGGTCGAGGGCGATGCCCTCGCCATCGATCATGCCGAGCTGATGGGCGAGCCTTTCGCAGTGGTGGCCAACCTGCCCTACAATATCGGCACGCTGCTGTTCACCCGCTGGATGGGCGGCGAGCAATGGCCGCCCGCGTGGACCAGTCTCACGCTGATGTTCCAGCAGGAAGTGGCCCAGCGCATCGTCGCCAAGCCTGGCACCGGTGCTTATGGCCGCCTGGCGGTGCTGGCCCAGTGGCGCTCCACGCCGAAACTGGCGATGAAGGTGCACCGCAGCGCCTTTACCCCGCCGCCCAAGGTGATGAGCGCCATCGTGCATGTCGTGCCAAAGGATGCGCCTGAAGGCGTGTCGGCCGCCGTGCTCGAACGCCTGACCGAGGCGGCCTTCGGTCAGCGCCGCAAGATGCTGCGCCAGAGCCTGAAGGGCCTGCCCGGTGCACTGGATGCACTGGCGACCTGCGGAATCGAGCCCACTCGCCGGGCGGAGACCCTGTCTGTCGATGATTTCGTGGCCGTCGCCCGAGCGATGGGCGATCAGAAGATCAGGTAGGTGACGATCAGGTAGGCGGTGGACAGCGCCGTCAGGCCCATAACCGCATAGGCGACGAGCGTGCCCTTCAGCGACATTTCCTCTTCCGCTTCCACGGCAATCGGCTTGGCCGCCTGACGCGCACGGCGCCCGCTGGTGAGCGATGCCGCATCCACCCGCTCGCGCAGGCGTACGCCAAACTTGCGACCGTTCACCCAGCGCACCTGCCCGGCCACTTCTCGCGCGGGGAAATGGATGTTGATGAATTCGCCGCGTTCCGGCGGCTGTTCCATGTTGCCCAGCAGACCGCGCGAACTGACATCGGAAATGCGCGCATCGTGGGTGCCGCGCGAATCGACCACCTTGGCGCGCAACATCACCGTTTCGCGATCCTCGGCCCTCGATTGTTCGCTGCTTGCCAGCATCATGCGTCCCACGGAAAAACTCGATCTTCCTACGTAGGACGAAACCGTTAGAGCTTGGTAAAGCACGATTACGCAGCACCGGCCCAATCGGCTGTGGTTGCAATGCGCTGACGGGGGCGTAAAGCGGTTTGCAATGCAACCACTTTCCCAGATCGAACGCGACCTTGTCGCCGGAATCGACCAGCAGCGCATGCTGTCGCGCACGCAGGACTGGGCGGCCATCAATTCGGGCACGGGCAATCTCGATGGCCTTGCGCGCATGGCGCAGGCGCTGGCCGATGCCTTTTCCGCCCTGCCCGGAGAAGTGACACTGCGCGATCCTGCGCCTGTCACCGTAGTCGATGCCGAGGGGCGCGAAGTGGAAAAGCCGCACGGCCGGCACCTCGTCTGTTGCGTGCGGCCACAGGCGCAGCGCCGCTTCCTGCTGACCGGGCACATGGACACGGTATTCCCGGCAGACCACCCTTTCCAGCACCAGCAATGGCTGGATGACGAAACGCTCAACGGCCCCGGTACAGCGGACATGAAAGGCGGCATCGCCGTGATCGCCGAAGCGCTGATGGCGCTGGAGACGAGCGAGGCCGCTGCGAAGATCGGCTATGATGTGATGATCAATTCGGACGAGGAGACAGGCTCGCTCGCCTCCGCCGCGCTGATCGACGAGCTGGCGCGCGGCAAGTTTGCTGCCCTCACCTATGAACCCAGCGCCCTACCCGATGGCACGCTGGCCCATACGCGCGGCGGCAGCGGCAACTACACGCTTACCTTTACCGGCAAGAGCGCACACGCCGGACGCAACCCCCAGGACGGGCGCAATGCCATTGTCGCCGCGGCCGATTGCGCGGTGCGGCTGAAGGTCATGGAGCATGGCGACATGGCTGTGAACCCGGCCAAGATCGAAGGCGGCGCGGCCAACAACGTAGTGCCCGACCATGCCGTGCTGCGCTTCAACATCCGTCCCAGGACGACCGAGGCAGCGGCAGAGTTTTCCCGCAACCTCAATGCCCTCATCGCAACCCTCGCCAGCGAACATGACCTGCAGATCGCCCTGCACGGCGGCATCTCGCGCCCACCCAAGCCGGTGGATGCAAAGGCGCAGAAGCTGTTCGACCTGGTGCGCGATACCGGCGCGGCACTGGGGCAGACCATCGGCTGGCAGAGTTCCGGCGGGGTGTGTGACGGCAACAACATCGCCGCCAATCACGTGCCGGTGGTGGACACCATGGGCGTGCGCGGCGGCAGGATCCATTCTCCGCAGGAATTCATGATCGCTCCCTCGCTGACCGAACGGGCGCAGCTTTCCGCCATCGTCCTGCATCGCCTTGCCACCGGAGACCTGCTGTGAGCTTCGTGATCCGCCCCGCTACTACGGACGACCTGCAACACCTCTACGAAATGGCCAAGCTGACCGGCGGCGGCTTCACCAACCTGCCGCCCGATCGCAATTCTCTGACCGCCAAGCTGGAAGGGTCGGAGGCCGCCTTCACCCGCGAAGGCGCAGAGATCGTGGGCGAAACCTTCGTGCTGGTGTTAGAAAACACCAAGACCCGCGAAGTGCGCGGCACCTGCCAGCTGTTCACCGCGGTGGGCCACCAGTACCCGTTCTATTCCTATCGCATCAGCACGTTGACGCAGTATTCCAAGGAACTGGACCGCACCGTTACCGCCGAACTGCTGAGCCTCGTCAACGACCTTGGCGGCACCAGCGAAGTGGGCGGCCTGTTCCTGCATCCCGGCGAACGCGCGGGCGGGCTCGGCATGCTCCTGGCGCGTAGCCGCTACCTGTTCATCGCCGCGCACCGCCACCGCTTTGGCAATCGCATCCTTGCCGAACTGCGCGGCATCATCGACGAGCGCGGCGGATCGCCGTTCTGGGATGCTATCGGTGGCAAGTTCTTCGGCATGAGCTTCCAGCAGGCGGACGAGTTCAACGCCAGCCACGGCAACCAGTTCATTGCCGACCTGATGCCCAAGCACCCAGTCTATATCGCCATGCTGGGCGAGGAGGCAAAGAAGGTGATCGGCCTGCCCCACCCCAGCGGCCGCGCGGCCATGCGCATGCTTGAGAACGAGGGTTTCTCCTACCAGGGCTACGTCGACATCTTCGACGGCGGCCCCACCATGCTGGCCGAGACCGACAAGGTAAAATCAATCGCCCAGGCGCATCATGGCGAAGTGGTAGACGACGAACTGGACAAGGGTGAGAAGGCGCTGATCGCCACCGGCCAGTTCAAGGACTTCCGCTGCTGCTATGGCGCGCGCGAACTGCGCGAGGACGCAATCGCCATCGATTCCCTCGCTGCCGAAACGCTGGGCATTGGCAAGGGTGACACGGTGTGGAGCATCGGGCGGTGAATCTTCGGGAAATCAACTTCGACGGCATCGTCGGCCCCAGCCACAATTATGCCGGCCTCAGCCTTGGCAACCTTGCCGCCACCAGGAACGCAGGAGCGACCAGCTACCCGCGTGCGGCAGCCTTGCAGGGCATTGCCAAGATGCGTGGCAACATGGCCATGGGGCTGGCGCAGGGGTTCTTCCTGCCGCTGCCGCGCCCCGACACGGGCTGGCTGCAGGCGCTGGCGGCGGACAACACCACCGACCCCGCGCTGGTAGCAGGCGCATGGTCGGCCAGTTCGATGTGGACGGCCAATGCCGCCACCGTTTCCCCTGCGCCCGATACGGCGGACGGAAAGTGTCACCTGACCGTCGCCAACCTCGTCACCATGCCGCATCGCAGCCACGAATGGCCCGATACGCTGGCGCAATTGCGCCTGGCCTTTGCCGATGGCGATCATTTCGCGGTACACGAGCCCGTGCCGCCGTGCTTCGGCGACGAAGGCGCGGCCAATCACATGCGCTTTGCCGGCCACCATGGCGAGCCGGGGCTGGAGGTCTTCGTCTATGGCAAGCCCGGCGGTCGCTTCCCCGCGCGCCAGCACGAACAGGCCGGCCGTATCGTCGCGCGCAAGCATGGCCTTGATCCCGAACGCGTGCTGTTCGTGGCGCAGGCACCCGAAGCGATCGAGGCCGGCGCCTTCCACAACGACGTGGTGGCCGTGGCAAACGAAGGCGTGCTCTTCACCCACCAGCAGGCCTTTGCCGACCCGGCTGGAACCTACGCGGCGATCGCGCAGCGCTGCCCCGGCGCACAGGTGGTGGAAGTGCCTGCCGACCGCGTGAGCCTTGACGATGCCATCAGTTCCTACCTGTTCAACGCGCAGCTCCTCACCCCGCCCAGCGGCGAGATGACGCTGGTGGTGCCCGAGGAATGCCGCGACAACACAAAGGTGTGGAACTGGTTGCAGGACATGCTGGCGGGCAACGGCCCGATTCGGCACGTCAACGTGGTCGACGTGCGCCAGTCGATGGCCAACGGCGGCGGCCCGGCGTGCCTGCGCCTGCGCGTGGTGGCCGATCCCGCAACGGTAGACCCGCGCTTCATGCTGGATGAAGCCAAGGCGGCAAAGATGGCAAGCGTCGTATCCGAATACTGGCCCGAGACCATCGATACCGACCAGATCGGCAGCAAGGCACTGGCAGACCAGGTGCGCACCGCGCGTGCAAAGTTGCTGGAGGTTCTGGAGATCACCGAGCTGGCCTAGAACCCGGGCCAGCCCCCTGTCGGTTTGCCTTACACTCGTGCCTGTATTAACCTTGGAAAGCACGCAATTGCCCCATTGGCACGGTGCTTGCGACGTTCCGGGTTAAGAAAGGTGAACGATGCTGAAGAAGATTTCCCGACTGTTCGTGATCAAGACCCGTTGGGAAGCCTATCTGATCATATATGCCCTGGCGCTGGGTGCCATGGACCGCGGCACGCACTATCTTGACCGTTTCCCCGGCTGGGGCGGCTGGATGCTGATGGCGGCATGCAGCGGTGCGGTGTTTCTGGGCGGCGCGAAGATCCTCGACTGCCTGAAGTACGAACAGGCGGAAAAGGACGCGCGCAAGGCGATCCCGGAAAAAATCTGACTGCTGAAGATGAGTGGGGGTTTCTGTTGCTAGCTACCCCCGGAGCCCCGGAATCCGCTTCTGTTGCCCGGTGGGTCCAACCGCGCTTTAACCTTGTAACTTCAGTCCGTTAGGACGTCACATTACGCAGCAATAGCGAGTGCTTCGTTATCGTTGGCACTTGTGTGTTTTGAACAGTTTTACGGGGTACTCAGCCCGAGCAAAAACACCGTCTTTCAGCACACGTCGATCCTGGTTCGGCCCCGTCATAAAATGCTGATTTCCCAGCACGTTGTGGTGGAGCCGCCGGGTACTGCCCCCGGGTCCGCTGTACCTATTACACGGCGCAATTTATCGCCATAGCCCGCCAAAACGGGCAGGTCCCATATAGGCCCTGCCCGCTTAATGTGAAGTGTATGGATGAAGTGGGCCAAAACGGACACGCTAGTGGCCGCAAGGCCGAACGGCCACCCGCAGCGGGCGCGCAGCGAAGCGAAGCGCGTCTAGCGAGGGAAGCGAAGCTGGACGGCCAAAGGCCGGACACCAAGCCACGGAGGCGGCTTCGCAAAACAAGCCTGTCCCTACTTCTTCAGCGCGTCGCGGATTTCGGTCAGCAGTTCAATCTCGGTCGGGCCGGCGGGCTCTTCCGGCGCGGCTTCCTCTTCCTTCTCGAAGCGTTCCTGCACGCGCTTGGCATAGCGCACCAGCAGGAAGATGACGAAGGCCAGGATCACGAAGTTGATCACCGTGGAGACGAAATTGCCCCAGGCCAGCACGTTGGCACCCGCTTCGCGCGCAGCCGCCAGCGACATGCCTGCTTCGACCTCGCCGCTCAGCACGATATACTTGTCGCTGAAATCAACATTGCCGAACACCGCGCCAACGAGCGGCATGATCAGGTCCGCCGTCATGCTGGCCACGATAAGGGCAAAGGCCCCCGCGATGATAACCGCAACGGCCAGTTCCATGACATTGCCCTTGGCAATGAATTCCTTGAAGTCCTTGAGCATCAGGAGGTCCCCTTCCCTTGAGTTTGGATAAGTCCCGGACAGGTCTGCCAAACCCTTGCAATTCATACAAGTGCGCAAGAGCTTGCCTTGAACAGACCCACCGCCGTGCTATATCAACAACACACCAGGTTGATTGGAGGAATTTCGGACATGTTCACACGTCTGGCCAAGGCGGCCACCCTTATCGTCGGCACGCTGGCGCTGGCATCGTGCGGCATCAATTCGGTGCCCACCGCCGAAGAAAACGCCAAGGCGAAGTGGGCCGATGTGGAGGCTGCGTTCCAGGAACGCGCCAACCTGATCCCCAACCTGCAGGAAATCGTATTGAGCTCGGCCGAGCAGGAGCGCGAAACGCTGCAGGGCGTGATCGAGGCGCGTGCCTCTGCCACGCGCCCGGAAATCCAGATCGATACCGATGACCTGGGCGATCCGGAAAAGATGGCGCAGTACCAGGCCGCGCAGAACCAGCTCGGCAGCGCACTGTCGCGCCTGCTGGTCTCAGTCGAACAATACCCTGAGCTGCGCAGCCAGGAAAACTTCGGCCGATTCATGACCCAGATCGAAGGCAGCGAGAACCGCGTGCGTGTGGCCATTCGCGACTATAACGAGGCGGTGCGCCAGTATAACACCACGATCCGTACCTTCCCCGACATCATTGGCGCCAACATCATCCACGGTGCGGAACCGCTGGTGCCCTACGAAGCGGCCACCGAAGGCGCCGAAGTCGCGCCCGAACTCGACATGCGCAGCGAGTGATTTCGTCAACTGCAAATCGTCTGCTGCTGCGGCACATTTTCGTCCTGCTCGGCGCCCTCGTGGCGCTGTGCTGGGCGAGTCTTGCCGCTGCCCAACCGACGTTCCCTGAACGTGGCACCGCGCCCGTGGTGGACGAGGCGAACATTATCGACGAAGCCACCGAAGCGCGGCTGACCCAGCAGCTCGACGAGTTCGAGGAACGTAACCAGCGCCAGTTCGTGATCGCCACCGTGCCCACGCTGCAAGGCTATGACATTGCCGATTACGGCTACCAGCTGGGCCGCTACTGGGGCCTTGGCGATGCTGAGAACAACGACGGCATCATCCTGCTGGTTGCTCCCAACGAAAAGCGCATGCGGATCGAGGTCGGCTATGGGCTGGAGGCGGTGATCCCCGATGGCCTCGCCTTCGAATATATCGAGGGGATGAAGCCCTATTTCCGGGGCGGTGATTTCTCCGGTGGCATTGAATGGGCCGCGAACCAGATCATCACCCAGCTTGAATTGCCGCCAGAAGAAGCCGCCGCCATCGCGCAGGCCGCTGGCCAGGAGCGCAAGAGCGACGGCGGCTTCCCCATCGGCACGCTGATCTGGCTGGGGTTCATCTTCTTCTTTTTCGTGTTGCCCATTATCGGCGGCAAGGGTCGGCGCTATCGCCGCAGCGGCGTTGGCGGCGTTGGCGGCGTGGTGGGCGACATCATTCTATGGGAGGCAGGCAAGGCCATTGCCCGCGGCGCGTCCGGTGGCGGCAGCAGTTGGGGCGGCGGAGGCGGCTTCGGCGGCGGCGGAGGCTTCTCCGGCGGTGGCGGATCATTCGGGGGCGGCGGCGCCTCGGGAGGCTGGTGACATGCCCATCCTGGACGAAGCTCAGCACCAGATTGTTTCGGACGCCGTGGCCGAGGCCGAACTCACCACCAGTGGCGAGATCGTGCCGGTGCTGGCCGAAGCGTCGGACGGATATTCCGACATTGCCCTTACGTGGGCAGCAGCCATGGCTTTTACCGCCATGAGCGTCTTTGCCGCCTTCCCCCTGCCCTTCCTCGATTTCTGGGACCGGTTGGCGGGCGGCTGGGAGCATGAATGGACCACCGGCGAAACCGCCAGCATGACCATCGCGCTGGGCCTGATCGCCTTCGTCGCAACCTGGGCTCTGCTGCTGATCCCGGGGTTGCGCATGGCGCTGGTGCCCGGACCGATCAAGGCACTGCGCGTGCGCCAGCGGGCGATCAAGCATTTCAAGGTCGGCGCCGATGGTCGCACCCACGGTCGCACCGGCGTTCTGCTTTACCTTTCCATGCGTGAGCATCGGGCGGAGATCGTCGCGGACGAGCCGATCCACGAAAAGGTGGATGCCGAGGTCTGGGGCGAAGCCATGGCCGACATGCTGGAGGAAATCCGCAAGGGCTGCATTGCGGAAGGTATCGCGGCGGGCGTGCGCGACGTGGGCCAGGTGCTGTCGCAGCATTTCCCCCGCAACCATGAAGACCGCAACGAATTGCCGGACCGCTTGATCGAGCTGTGAGGCTCGGATAGCGCAGGCGGCCATGAGCACGCCCGACGCAGACCTGCCCGAAGAGATTGCCTGGGAAGGCAAATGGATCATCGCCAGGAAGCGGGGACGCTGGGAATATGCCAGCCGCGCACGAGAGATCAGGGCCGCCGTGATCCTGCCGATCGATGGCGACCATGTCGTGCTGGTCGAGCAGTATCGCATCCCCATAGCGCGCAATTGCCTGGAGATGCCGGCAGGCCTGATTGGTGACGAGGACGGCAAGGACGGCGAAGACCCGCTGGAAAGCGCCCGGCGCGAACTGCAAGAAGAGACCGGCTATCGCGCAGACAGCTGGACTGACCTCGGTGAGTTCTTCTCCAGTCCCGGCATGACCACCGAGAGCTTTACCGTCTATCTCGCAGAAGGGCTGCACAAGGTCAGCGAAGGCGGCGGTATCGAGGGCGAGAACATTACTGTTCACCGCGTGCCGCTGGCCCAGATCAACGAATTTGTCGCGGCAGAACGGGCCCGCGGCACCGCCATCGATTCCAAGCTGCTGATGCTGCTCGCGGGCGGTTTTCTGGGAGACATTGCATGAAGGTTGCGGTTCTTGGTTCAGGCGCGATGGGCTGCCTGTTCGGCGCTGCCTTCCACCGTGCAGGCGCAGAGGTCGCACTGGTCGACGTCAATGCCGAGCACGTCGATGCAATCAACACAGACGGCCTTGAGGTAGACCTTCGCAGCGGCGTCGAACGCCTGCCGATCCGGGCCGCGCTACCTGGCGACATTGGCGAGCCGGTGGACCTGGTGCTGGTGTTCACCAAGACCTTTCACACGCAGGCCGCGCTGGAAGGCATTGCCGCGGCCATCGGCGATCACACGCACCTGCTTAGCCTGCAGAACGGGCTCGGCAATGACCGGCGGCTGGCGGGCTTCGTTTCCGATGACCGGGTGATGGTGGGCGCCAGCATGTTGCCCAGCGACCTTGTTGGACCGGGCCGCATCCGCAGCCACGGCGAGGGCTATTCCAAGCTCTACCCCGCTTTCGGCGGCGATCCCGCGATGGCCAAGCGTGCCGCCGCCCTGCTGACACAAGGCGGGCTGGAAACCGTGCTCGACCCGAATATCCACGAGGTGATCTGGTCCAAGGCCATCTTCAACGCGACGATGAACCCATTGTGCGCCCTAACCCGCCGCACGCCTGGCTTTCTTGGTGCCAACAAGGAATCGCGCGCCACCATCCTTGCTGCAGTCGCAGAAGGCGTCGCTACGGCCCATGCCAACGGCGTAATGGTGGACGGGCAGCCGATCTACGACCTGACCGAAGTCAGCATGACCGACCACGCCGACCACGAACCCTCGATGTTGCAGGACCTGCACGCCGGGCGGCGGACAGAGATCGATGCCATCAACGGCGCCATTGTCACCGCCGCGAAAGAGGCGGGCGTCACTGCCCCCGTGCTCGAGACGCTGTGGCACCTGGTCAAGCTGGAAGAGGCGAAACTCGCCTGATTTTCCACGCAACCGCTTCCTTCGTTGACTCGGTCTGAATTGAGAGTAGCAAGCCGACACGTGCAAGAGGAGGCAGCCAGATGGCCAGCAAAAGCGTCACTTTCTACGATCTGCAGGTTTCCACCGGGGCGACCATCAGCCCCTTCGTCTGGGCGACCAAGTTCGCAGTGAAGCACAAGGGGCTGGACCTCGATATCGTGGATGGTGGCTTTACCGGCATCATGGAACGCACCGGCGGCAAGACCGAACGGCTGCCCGCGATTGTCGACGACGGCAAGTGGGTGCTCGATAGCTGGGGCATCGTCGAATACCTCGACGAGACCTATCCCGAAGCCCCGCCGCTGATCCCGCATGAAAGCGTGGCGGTGATGCTGAAGGCACTCGACACCTGGTTCTGGGGCGCGGCTGTCGGCCCGTGGATGCGCAGCTACTGCGCCGACTATCGCGACGTCTGTTTCGAGCACGACAAGGAATACATCACCAGCTCGCGCGAGGTGATGCTGGGCGCGAAGCTGGAACACCTGCAACAGGGGCGCGAGGATCGCCTGCCCGCCATTTCCGCTGCGCTGGAGCCATTGCGCCTTGCCTTGCGCGAAAGCGATTTCCTGGGTGGCCGTACGCCCAACTATGCCGACTATCGCATCATCGGCGGGTTCCTGTGGCTCGCCTCGCTGGCGCAGACCCCGGCGCTGGCCGCCGACGATCCACTGCGCGGCTGGTACGACCGCGTGTGCGACCTTTACGGCGGCCTTGGCAACCATCCCGGCCTGTTCCCGATCTTCGGGCTGGAGCAGCGCGAGGGTGATCCAGACCTGTTCAACCGCGATCCCGGCAAAGGCGGCATCTACAAGCGCAACACCGGCCCTTCCTCGACCCAGGCCGAAACCAAGATGATCAACAAGCAGGCTTGATCCTGTGCGCGTTCTCGTCACCCGTCGCTGGCCCGAGGCTGTCGAGCGTGCGCTGGCGGCGCGGTTCGAAGTCGTGCTGAACGAGGCTGACCAGCCGCTGAGCCAGGCACAGCTGGCCAGCGCGATGGCCGAGTTCGACGTGCTGGCACCCACCGTGTCGGACCGGATCGATGCCGATGTCATCGCCGGTGGTGATCGCTGCAAGCTGATCGCCAATTACGGCGTCGGCTTCGATCATATCGACCTTGCTGCCGCAATGGCAAAGGGCATTGCCGTCTCCAACACGCCCGGCGTGCTGACCGATGCCACGGCGGACCTCGCGCTCACGCTGATCCTGATGGCGGCGCGCCGCGCGGGCGAAGGCGAGCGTGAGCTTCGTGCCGGCCAATGGACTGGCTGGCGCCCCACCCACCTGATCGGCAGCGCGCTGAAGGACAAGGTGCTGGGCGTGGTCGGCTTCGGGCGGATCGGGCAGGCGACTGCCGAGCGGGCAAAGCACGGGTTCGGCATGAACATCGCCTATTACGCGCGTGGCCACAAGCCGGAGGCGGAGGCGCTGGAGGCGGAGTTCTGTCCTGATCTCAACAGTCTGCTCGGCAAATCTGACTTCGTTTCGCTGCATGTTCCAGGTGGCGGGGATACCGCCAACCTGATCGATGCCGAGGCGTTGGGAGCGATGAAGCCCGGCAGCTACCTGATCAACACCGCGCGCGGCGGCGTGGTGGACCACGATGCACTGGCAGACGCGCTCAGGAGCGGCCACCTCGCAGGCGCGGGGCTGGACGTCTACCCTCACGAACCGCAGGTGCCCGAAGCGCTGCTGGATCTCGAAAACGTAGTCCTGCTGCCGCATCTCGGCAGCGCCAATGCCGAAACGCGCGAGGCGATGGGCATGCGCGCGCTTGCAAATATCGAGGCCTTTGCCGAAGGCGAGCCACTGCCTGATCCGGTCGCATGAGCGATCCGATCGCCGACCTCATTGCCGCCGAAGGGCTACCTGAAGACTACATCAAGGTGGTCGAGAAGCACTGGCAGCCGCTCGCCACTCGTATCGCCCGCTTTCCCGCCACCCGCGCCCCGCTCATTGTCGGCATCAACGGTGCACAAGGGTCGGGCAAGAGCACACTGTGCAAGTTTCTCGGCCTGCTGCTGGCCCGCCGCCAGATCCGCGCGGTGACGCTCTCGCTGGACGACCTCTACCTGACCAGGGCCGAGCGCCGGCAACTGGCCGAGGAAGTCCACCCGCTGTTCGCCACGCGCGGCGTGCCCGGCACCCACGCGGTGGCCATGGGGCTGGGCATCATCGAGGACATGCTAGCAGGCCGCGCTCTGGAACTGCCGCGCTTTGACAAGGGCACGGACGACCGTAGCGAGGAAACGACGCGGATCACCGGCCCGGTCGACGTGCTGCTGCTGGAAGGCTGGTGCGTCGGCGCAAAGCCGCAGGAGGCAAACGCGCTGGCAGAACCGATCAACGAGCTGGAACGGCTGGAAGACCCCGAAGGCGTCTGGCGCGGCCTCGTCAACCACTGGCTGGCCGAAGACTATGCCCGCTTGTTCGACCAAATCGACCTGCTGGTGATGCTGAAGGTCGACAGCTTCGATGCCGTGCGCCGTAATCGCGCGCTACAGGAGGAAAAGCTGCGCAAGGCCAACCCCGACGCCCCGGAGGCGATGGACAAGGCCGCGCTGAATCGCTTCTGCGCGCATTACGAACGCCTGACCCGGCACATGCTGGAGGAAATGCCCTCACGCGCGGACGTGGTAATCGCAATCGGACCGGATCAGCGCCCGAAAGATTGACTTTGCCCGATGGACTCAGGGGGCCTTCCGCCATAATCTCCCTACCCGGACGGTGACGCGCCGCCAACAGGCGCGCATGGGGAGGGAAATTTTCAATGATCGCAAAGCGTTTCGTCGCCGCTTTTTCCGCCGCGAGCCTCGCCCTCGCCGCTGCCGCATGTAGCGACACTCCGGCAGGCAATGTCACGCAGGAGCGGCTGCTGAATGCCGACAGCGATCCCGACAACTGGTTGGCCCACGGGCGCACCTACAGCGAGGATCGCTTCAGCCCACTGAGCCAGATCAACGCCGACACCATCGACCGCCTTGCCCTCGCCTACACGGTCGAGTTCGATACCAATCGCGGACAGGAAGCCACGCCCATCGTGGTCGATGGCGTGATGTATGTCTCCACCGCGTGGTCGAAAGTGATGGCGCTGGATGCCGCCACCGGCGAACAGCTGTGGTTCTACGATCCGGAAGTCGACGGCGCGAAGGGCGCGCATACCTGCTGCGACGTGGTCAATCGCGGTGTCGCGGTATGGGAAGGCAAGGTCTTCGTCGGCACCATCGACGGGCGACTGGTGGCGCTGGATGCGGCCACGGGCGAGGAACTGTGGGACGTCGTCACCGTCGACCAGAGCCAGCCCTACACCATCACCTCTGCCCCGCGCGTGGTAAAAGGCAAGGTGATCATCGGCAATTCCGGCGCAGAGCTGGGCGTGCGCGGCTATGTCGGTGCCTACGATGCCGATACCGGCGAGCAGATCTGGCGTTTCTACACCGTGCCCGGCAACCCGGCAGACGGGCCGGACGGCGCAGCCTCGGACGAGGTTTTCGCAGACTTCGCCACCGACACCTGGTCCGGCGAATGGTGGGAAATGGGCGGTGGCGGCACCGTCTGGGATTCGATCGTCTACGATGCCGAGCTTGACCAGTTACTGGTGGGCGTGGGCAACGGCTCTCCCTGGAACCACCGCGCGCGCAGCAATGGCGAAGGCGACAACCTGTTCCTGGCCTCGATGCTGTCACTGAACCCCGATACCGGCGCCTATAACTGGCACTACCAGCTCAATCCCGGCGAGACGTGGGACTATACGGCCACGCAGCAGATGATCCTGACCAACCGGGAGATCGACGGCGATACTGTGCCGGTGGTGATGCAGGCACCGAAGAACGCCTTCTTCTACGTGATCGACCGCCGCGACGGCAGCCTGATCTCCGCCGAACCCTATGCCATGCAGAACTGGGCCGAGCGGATCGACCTGGAAACCGGTCGCCCGGTGGAAATCCCCGAGGCGCGCTACGAGAACGCGCCCTACCTCGTCACCCCCAGCGGCATCGGCGCGCACGCCTATCACCCGATGAGCTATTCGCCGCAGACGGGCCTTGTCTACATCCCCGCGATGCAGCCGCCCTCGGCCTACATGGACGATGTGAACTACACCCGGAACATCGGGCGCTGGAACACCGGAGTGATCTTCCTCACCCCGCCTGCGGGGCTGGTGCCGGGCGACACGCCCGAAGCGCGCCGGGCCTATCTCACCTCCATCACCAAGGGCGAACTGGTGGCGTGGGACCCGGTGGCACAGGAAGCGCGCTGGACCATCGAGCGCGAATTCCCGTGGAACGGCGGCACACTGGCAACGGCGGGCAACCTGGTGTTCCAGGGCCTGCCCGATGGCAGCTTCAACGCCTACAATGCCGAGGACGGCACCCCCTTGTGGAGCTTCAACACCGATCGCGGGATCGTGGCGGGCGCCATTTCCTATGCCGTCGATGGTGAGCAATATGTCGCCATCATGGCGGGCTATGGCGGTTCCATGGGCATGGCCACCCAGGCAGACTGGATGCGTCGCCCGCCGCCCAACGGCATGCTGTTCGTGTTCAAGCTGGACGGTGAAGGCGTGTACGAGGAAATGCCGCCACAGCAGCTGCCGCCCTACGTTTCGACCGACGAGACCTTCGGCGCCGAGACCATAGCGATGGGGCAGCAGACCTACCTCGGCTTTTGCACCATCTGCCACAACGGCCCGGTCAATCCGAACCTGCTGCGCAGCGTCTATGCCACCGATGCCAATGCGTGGAATTCCGTGGTGATGGAAGGCGTGCTGTCGGACAACGGCATGATCAGTTTCGCGCCGTGGATCACCGCCGAGCAGAGCGAAGCCGTGCGTGCCTATGTGCTGAGCGAAGCCGCCGCGCGCGCTGCCGAAGAGGAGGCCGAGTGATGGAGGAAACCGATGTCCTCATCGTGGGCGCTGGGCCTGTCGGCATGCTCACCGCGCTAACCCTGGCGCAGGCAGGTGCCAGCGTGCGGGTGGTGGAGAAGGAACCGCACATCATCGAAAGCCCGCGCGCGGCGGTCTATTTCCCCTCCACGCTGATCATCCTTGAAGAGCTGGGGCTGCTGGACGAGCTGCTGGAGATCGGGTTCACCAACAAGACCTTCGGCACGCATATCCCCGAGTTCGGCTATCACTCCGTCGTCGTCACGCAGCCGGTGGAAGGCATTCCCTTCGACTACCAGCTGCACGCAGGGCAACACGATGTCGCCCGCGTGGCGATGGAACATGCGCAGAAGCTGGGCGTGGAGGTTTTGTTCGACCATGAAGTGACCGGCTTCACCGAGGACGCGGAAGGCATCACGGTGACAGCCGGTGGGCAGGACTTCCGCGCCAGGTGGTTGATCGGTTGTGACGGCGCACGCAGCACGGTGCGCAAGCTGGCGGGGATCGAGTTCGAAGGCCACACCTGGCCTGAACGCTTCGTCGCCACCAATGTGAAATTCCCGTTCGAGGAACTGGGCTACCAGCAAGCGAACTTCGTCTGCGACCCGGTGAACATGGCGGTGATCGCGCAGCTCGACAGCGATGGCCTGTGGCGCTGCACCTACATGGAGGATTCCTCGCTGCCGCTGGAAAGCTACGAGGATCGCATCCACCAGCGCTACGAGTGGTTCATGGCTGGCAGGAAGGACTACGAGCTTGTCTCCTCCAGCCCCTACATGCTGCACCAGCGCGCTGGCGCAACGCTGCGCAAGGGCCGCGTGCTGCTGGCAGGCGATGCCGCGCATGCCACCAACCCGTGCGGCGGACTGGGCCTGACCTCGGGCGTGTGGACCGGCGTGGTGCTGGCAGACGTGCTGGGCGCAGTGCTGCGCGGCGAGGAGGACGAGGAGATACTCGATCGCTTCTCCGACGAGCGTCGGCGGGTGTTCTGGGAGGTCGTCTCCCCCGCCGCGACAGAGAACAAGCGCATGTTGCAGGAAACCGACATGGAGATGCGTAAGCAGGACCTCGCCCATATCCGCGCGCTGGACGAGAATCCCGAAAGCGGCGCGCTGCTGATGCTGTTCGCCTACAAGGTGATCGGCGACGTGCTGCGCCGCGGCAGCCGCTGGGCCGATGCCGATCCCTCGGGCCGCGTGGCGATCGATATCAGCGGCAGACAGGGGCAGATCCATTGATGCGACACAGCCGGCCTATCGCAGGCGTTATCGCCGCCATGCTTTGCAGCAATCCGCTGGCCGCGCAGCAGGAACCGGCCGACGGCGACTGGCCACACTATGCGCGCAGTCATTCCGGTCAGCGTCATGCCCCGCTGGCGGATATCACCCGCGAGAATGTCGGCCAGCTTGAACGCGCCTGGGAATACCGCCTGCGCCCGCAAGGTGGCGGCTTCATCCTGGCTGGCACGGTGCCGAGCGTCGTCGACGGGGTGATGTACATGCCGCTGGGCGATGCGGTGGTGGCGCTGGAAGCCCACACGGGCCGCGAGATTTGGCGCCATGCCATCCAGGGCACCACCGTGCGCCGCCGCGTCACCTACTGGGCGGGCGACGAAACCACGCCAGCACGGCTCTACTACAATGGCGGCAACGAAATCGTCGCCATCAGCGCCGCGACCGGCGAGATCGTGGAAAGCTTCGGCGCCAATGGCCGGGTGCCGTTCGAGGTGCGCTATTCCTATCCGCCCAGCATTTTTGGCGACGTGCTGGTGATTGGCGCCTCCACCCCCGAACTGCCCAACGGCCCGCTTGGCAACTCCAAGGGCTACGACGCGCGCACCGGCGAATTGCTGTGGGAATTCAACACCGTTCCCCAGCCGGGCGAAATCGGGCACGAGACATGGCTCGACGATGGCTGGCGGAACCGCCCCGGCAACAACATGTGGGTGTGGTACATGACCGGCGATATCGAGACCGGCCTGATCTACATGACCTTGGGCTCGCCAGCACCGAACTATTACGGCGGCGACCGTCCGGGCGACAACCTGTTCGGAAATTCCATCCTCGCGCTGGATGCGCGCAGCGGCGAATATCGCTGGCACTTCCAGACCATCCACCACGACCTGTGGGACTGGGACCTGCCCGCCCCGCCAGTCCTGGTGGACGTTGAGGTAGACGGCGAGACCATCCCCGCCCTGGCGCAAACCGGCAAGCCGGGCCTGATGTACATCCTCGACCGCCGCACCGGAGAGCCGGTGCACGGAGTGAACGAGATGCCGGTGGCGCGCGGCGACGTGCCGGGCGAGTGGTATTCCCCCACCCAGCCGATTCCCGTTCGGCCCGAACCCTTGAGCCGGATGTGGTGGACGCCTGATGACGTAGTGACAGTGGAAGACACCAACGCAGACCACGTCGCCGCCTGCCATGCCCTGCTGGACAGCTACGGCGGCTATTTCTTCAATGCCGGCCCCTTCACCCCCTTCTTCCTGCACGAGGTCAGCGATCCTCCGCGCGCCTCGATCAACCTGCCGCACAACGGCGGGTCCAACTGGGGCGGCAGCGCAGTCGATCCCGCCACCGGATACGTCTTCGTCAACACCAGCGAAAGCGGCTCCATTGGCTGGATCGAGGCGCGCGATCCCGATGGCGACTACGGCCGCGGCACGGCGGCAAGCACGCAGTCGTACGATCGCGGCAGCCTGACCGGGCCGGGCGCCTATTCCAGCTTCTCCGCCAGTTTCACAGCCGAGGATGGCAGCCGCGTTACCCTGCCCTGCATCCGCCCGCCGTGGGGAAGGCTGGTGGCGGTGGATGCCAATACTGGCGAAGTGGCCTGGGCAACGCGGCTGGGCACCACGCCCGAGCTGGGTGAGGACAAGCAGGAAACCGGCGCCAACAACACCTTTGGCGGCCCGATGGTGACGGCAGGCGGCCTCGTCTTCATCGGCGCGACGGCGGACGGCATTTTCCGCGCCTTCGATTCCGCTACCGGAGAGATCGCGTGGGAAGAGCAACTCGACTATGCCGCCATGACTGTGCCGATGAGCTATCGCGGTGCCGACGGGCGACAGTATATCGCGGTGATGGCCACCGGATCGGGCTTCGGCCCGCCGCAGATGGGGCCCGATGGTCCGCTGAACAACGAAAGCCTTATCGTCTGGGCACTTCCGGAGGAATGACCATGCGCTTGCCTCTAATCGCCACCATCGCCGCCACCGCGCTTGCTTCGGTATCGCTCGCCGCCTGCACCGCCACCGCGCAGGAGAGCGGAGCGGTGCGTACCCCCGAAGGCGCGCTGCTCGATACCAGCGGCAATCTTGCCTACGATCTGGCCGATTTCGATCCTGCCACGCTGGAGGCCGACAACCGCGCGTTGTTCGTGCAGGATTCGATGAACGTGTTCCGTCGCTTCCCGCGCGACCTGACCGAGGAGATGGTGCGCTTCTACACCGGCGCGCTGGCGCTGCGCGCGCTCAATCCGATCCAGCTGACCAGCACCCAGCAGATGATCCTGACGGGCGTTGGCAGCGGGCAGGTGAAGCTTTCCGCCGGGCAGCAGGGCAGCCGCAGCTACGACCTGTCCGGTGGCTGGACCGGCGGCACCGGCATTCGTTACCTCACCCTCACCTACCCCGACCCCGACGTGGTGGTGCGCCGCTTCGAGCAGGCAGGCTTCGAGCCACCCGTGCTGCGCGAATGGGCTGATGGTATGCGCACGGGCTGGACCAGGGACCCTGCGGGCCTGACGATCGAGATCATTACCGGTGACGGGTTCCAGGACCATTCGGACGATGGCGTTGGCGTGGGTATCGGCGTCTCCGACATGGAAGCCAGCCGCGCCTTCTATCGGGAATTCGTGGGGCTGGATGAAATGCCCGCGCAGGACAGCGCGGCGCTGGCCATCACCCGTTATCCCTACGCCCATGGCGAGACGACGATCTACCTGCATCAGATCCGCGAAGGGATGCCCGCCGACAATGGCAGTTCGGGCATCCAGTACGTGGTGAGCGATGCCGCCATGGTAGATGCCCGCGCACGCCATCGCGGCATTACCGTGGAAACCCCGCTAAACCGCCTGCGCGGCTTCGACCTGACCACGATCTGGCTGAACGATCCCAACGGGGTGACCAATTACTTCGCGCAGGTCGGGCCCAATTCACGCACGGCGCAGGAAAACGCAGGCAACTGAAACGAAAAAGGGGGCCGCGAAGCCCCCTTTCCTTGTTCGGTTGTGGCAGAGGCCTCAGTCGGCCTTCTTCTCCACGATGTAGCGCGAAAGCGTTTCCAGCTCTTCCTCGGACACCATGCCGCCAAAGCTGGGCATCGCGCCTTGGCCGTTGCTGACGATGGTGTTGACATAGTCGACGCTCAGCGTGGCATTGCCGTCCAGTGAGGGGCCGATGTGGCCATAACCATTGGCATCGGCAAAGGCGTGGCACGACCCGCAGCCATACTGGCTGAACAGGGTGCGGCTGGCCGCGATCTGCTCGTCGGTCAACGGCTCTTGCGCGGCGGGCTGCGTCGGATCGACATCGGTTGCCATCGCGCCGGAAACACCCAACAGCACAGTCGATGCGCCCAGCGCTGCCAGTGCCAGCTTGCCAAAGCTCTTCACGGAAACGGACATGTGGTTCTAACCCCTTCAAAATCACCTGGCGGGCAAGTCGAAAACTTGGCCCTAGTCAATATGTCGTTTATCAGAGTCAAGCTTTACCGCAGATTTATCACTGGGCCTGACCCTGGAAAAAAGTGGACATTGTCAACGAACGAGCGCACTAGCATGTCAGCCGAGCGACAGCAAGACAGGCTATCGAGCGCCAAGACGTGGGAAGAGGAGCAAGCATGAAAACGGACATTCGCATCGTGGCAGGGTCTCTGGCCCTGTTGGCACTAGCAGCCTGCAACCAGTCCGAAGAGGTGCCGCCGCTGGGCACCGCGCAGCAGATGATGGCGCAGCAAATGCAGCCCACCGCCGACATCTTCTGGGGTTCGGTCGGCTCTGCCAGCGAACTTGTGGATGGAGAGCCGGTTTTCCGCGAATGGCAGCCGGAAACCGATGCCGAGTGGGAAGAAGTGCGCGCCTCCGCACAGCGCCTTGGCGAACTGGGCGAAGTGCTGATGACCCCGGCCTATGCCGAGGGCCGGGGCGAGGACTGGAATGCCTATTCACAAGGGCTGGTGGATGTTGCTGCACAGGCACAGGAAGCTGCCCTCGCGCAGGATGCGGAGGCCGTGTTCGAACTGGGCGGCACCATCTATTCTGTGTGCAGCGCCTGCCACCGCATGTATCCGCCGGAGGAACTGCCCGAGGGCGTGACGGTCGACGACATTTCACAGTCGCGCCCGAACGACGACCTGACGCTGGAAGAATATGTCGAGGGGGGCGATGGCGACTAGGCCATTCCTCTCGCATCCTGCCCTGCCCGTCGCGGCGCTGCTCGTTCTCGTCGCGCTGGCCATCCCGGTAGAAGCCTTCGCCCATGACGTGGCCGAGGGCGACAAGGCCTTCGTGCGCACGATAGACGGGCCCGCGATCGTGCCCTTCATGTACCTGGGCGCCAAGCACATGGTGACAGGCTACGATCACATCGCCTTCCTTGTCGGCGTGGTGTTCTTCCTGAAGCGCCTGAAGGACGTGCTGCTTTATGTCTCGATGTTCGCCATCGGCCATTCGATCACCCTGATCGGCGGCGTGCTGCTGGGCACCGGGGTGAATGCCTACATCGTCGATGCCATCATCGGCATCTCGGTGATCTACAAGGGCGTTGAAAATATCGGCGGTTTCCAGAAGCTCGGCTGGAATTTCGACACCCGCATCGCCGTGCTGGTGTTCGGCCTGTTCCACGGGCTGGGCCTTGCCACCAAGGTTATGGATCTGGAAGTTTCGTCGAACGGCCTGCTCACCAATCTCATCGCCTTTAACGTCGGGGTGGAACTGGGCCAGGTGATCGTGTTGACGCTGGTCGTCCTCGCGCTGGCAGCCTGGCGCCACAGCGACAGCTTCAAACGCTATGCCTTTGCTGCCAATATCGTGCTGATCCTCGTTGGGGTCGGCCTAACTGCCTATCAGATAGAAGGATACCTTTCTTCATGAGCAAAGCCCCCTATGTCGCCGCCGGTGTCGCGCTTGCCGGTGCCGCCCTCGCCGTTTTCGTGATCCTGCCCGCCGAGACCGGCTGGGACCCGACCGGCGTGGGCGAAGCGCTGGGCCTGACCGAGATTGCCGAGCCCACCAACATGGAACTGGAGCGCGGCATGGCGCGGATGGAGACGCAGGAAGTCCTCACCCTGTCCGACACCCCGCTGCCCGCTACCGCAGGCGTGACCGACGTGTGGGAATACGAGCTGCTGCCGTTCGAATCGGTGGAGTTCAAGTACACCATCCCCGAAGGCCAGCCGATGACCTTCCACTGGGAAGGCACGGGTGTGCTGGCCTACGACATGCACGCCCACCCCTTCGAAGGCGGCGTGGAAATGACCGAGAGCTATGGCGTGGACGAGGCGCAGCAGATGAACGGCATCTATACCCCGGCCTTCACCGGCATCCATGGCTGGTTCTGGGAAAACCGTTCGATGGACAATGTCACCTTGCGGCTCGAAGCCAGCGGAGCGATGACGCAGGCCACCGTCTATACCTCTGCCGGGGAGCAGGACCGCCCGCTGGAAGGCGCTGCCGAGGCTCCGGAGGGTTCCGTGGAAGGCCACGCCATGCAGTCCGACGAGAGCTGATCGGCAAGATTTCACAAGTCCGAACATTTCGGATTTTATCAATTTCAGTGCCGTTTCACCCTTGTTGAGCGGGGGTGAGTCCGGCTAGGCATGAATGCGAAAGACGGCCGTCCAGGCTGCGCATGAACATGGGAGCAATGGCTTGACCACTTCAAACCGCCGTAACCGCAGCGCCACCAAGGCATCGCTGCGCTTTGCCCTTGCCGCTTCGCTGGGCCTCGCCCTGGCAGCCTGTGCCGCCACGCCCTCGGGCGAAGTGGCCTCTGCCGCCTCTGCACCGCTTGCCGGGGCAAGCTTCGATTACGAAGGCTGGGACGGCTATCTGGGTGGTGGCGACAGTTCGCAGTATTCCTCGCTCGACCAGATCAACCGCGCTAACGTGCAACAGCTCGAAATCGCGTGGGAATTTCCCACCGGCGAAGGCATGCCGCCGCTGTTCAACCCAGTGGTCGCAGGCGGACGCATGTACGTGATCAACGGCGCCGGCCAGTTGGTCGCACTCGATCCCGCCACCGGCTCGCAGATCTGGGAATCCAGCCTTGAAGGCCGCATCGGCACGCGCGGTATCAACTACTGGACCGATGGCGCGGGTGACGAGCGCCTGATGGTGCTCAACAACGGCATGCTGCGCGCGATCGATGCCGCCACCGGCCAGATGATCGCCAGCTTCGGCACCGATGGCGGGGTGGACCTGCGCGATGCCCTGCCCGATGACGCGGTGCAGCCGGGGCCGTTGCAGACCAACAACCCGGGCCGCATCTATCGCGACACCATCGTCATGAGCCTGCCTGCCGGTGCCTATGACTATGCCGGCTCGCCCGCCAACATCCATGCCTATGACGTACGCACGGGTGCGCTGAAATGGACCTTCAACACCGTGCCGCAAGAGGGCGAATTCGGCCATGACACCTGGCCCGAGACCGAGGATTTCAACCAGTTCGGCGGTGTCCACAACTGGTCCGAAAGCACGGTGGATACCGAGCTCGGCATCGTCTTCATCCCCACCGGCACGCCGCGCTACGATTTCTATGGCGGCAACCGCGAGGGCGACAACTTGTTCGGCAACTCGCTGATCGCGCTGGATGCCGAGACGGGCGAACGCATCTGGCACTTCCAGACCGTGCATCACGACCTGTGGGATTTCGACCTGCCGGTGGCACCCAAGCTGATGACGATCACCCGTGACGGGGAGCAGATTCCGATCGTCATCCAGGCCACCAAGTGGGGCACGATCTTCACCTTCGACCGCCGCGACGGCACGCCGATCTGGCCGATCGAAGAGGTTCCGGTGCCGGAATCTGACGTGCCAGGCGAACACGCCAGCCCGACCCAGCCGATGCCGACCTGGCCCGAGCCCTACATGCGCATGGAATTCACGGTCGACGACATCAATCCCTACCTGCCCGAGGCTGACCAGGAAGCGCTGCGCGAACGCTTTGCTACCTGGCGCCACGGCGGCCCCTTCATGCCGCCCAGCCTTCAGGGTACCATCGCCTTCCCCGGCCACAACGGTGGGGCAAACTGGGGCAATATCGCGGTCGATCCGCAGCGCCAGCGCCTGTATATCGTCAGCCGCGAACTGCCGCTGGGCCTGCGCATCATGCCCGATCGCCGGCCAGAGGCGCTGGAAGCCATGCCCAACGCCGACGAGGACGATATCCCCTATCGCTGGCCGGTGGATTTCATGCTGCAATCCAACGGCATGGGAGCCATGAAGCCGCCGTTCTCCAATCTCACCGCCTACGACATGAATACCGGCGAGAAGCTCTATTCCATCCCCAACGGCGAGATCCTGACGCTGGAGGAACAGGGCATCACCGGCGTGGGCGCGCAGACGCCGCGTTCAGGCCCGGTCGCCACCGCTGGTGGCCTGCTGTTCGTCAACACCGCCAGCGACCGCGCCTTCCGCGCCCGCGATGCCGATACCGGCCGCATCCTGTGGGAACACCGCTTCGATGCCGGCACCGAAGGCGTGCCTGCCGTCTATGAAGTGAACGGCCGACAGATGATTACCGTGCCGGTGGGCGGCATGGGCCACTTCCTGGGCGGCCTCGGCCTGCCCGAACCGGGTCCCAGCCGCTATGTCACCTTCGCCCTGCCCGAGGGGGCGCAGTAACATGCGTCGCTCTGCCCTCTTCCTGACTGCCCTTACCCTGCCGCTTGCGGGCGGGGCGCTGGCGCAGGAGGACCTGACCCGGCTGCCCGCAGCTTCGGACGACTATCGTCCGGAGTTGACCAGCTGGGGCGAACCGGATTTTCGCGGCGGGTGGCCGATCGATCACCTCAACGGACGCACGCCACTGCAACGCGATCCGCAATACGGCGACCGCCAGTTGCTGACGGAAGAAGAGTATTCCGAGCGCGCAGAGATGGTCGAAGCGCTGGAGCAGCGGTACCAGAACGAGGAAGAAAGCGGCACGATGGGCATCGGCCACTGGGCCGAGGTCGCTGCCGCCAACCGCCGCACCAGCTGGATCACCTCACCGGCAAACGGGCAGCTGCCCGCCTTCACGCCCGAGGGACAGCGCCTGTCCGACGCGATGCGCTCCACCTGGGCCGCAGGGCAGCCATTCGACTGGGTCGACGATTTCGACAGCTGGGACCGCTGCATTACGCGCGGCCTGCCGGCATCGATGTTCCCCTTCATGTACAACAACGGGATGCGCATCTTCCAGGCGCCCGGCCTCGTCGCCCTGCAGATGGAGATGGTGCACGAGGTGCGCATGATCCCCACCGACGGCAGCGCGCACATCCCCGCGCAGATCGGCCAATGGCTGGGCGACAGCCGTGGTCGCTGGCTCGATCACAACACGCTGGAGGTGGTAACCAGTAATTTCCGCCCCGGCCCCAGCGCCACCAATATCGGCACCACCGGAAGCCCGCGCGAGAACGATACCCCGGTGAGCAGCGAAGCGCGCATGGTGGAATGGTTCCACATGGTAGGACCGGACGAGATCATCTACGAATTCACCTGGGAAGACCCGGTAGTGTTCGCGCAAGCCTGGTCCGCGCGGCTCGAATGGCAGCGCGACGATGACTTCGGCATCTACGAATACGCCTGCCACGAAGGTAATGTGCAGATTCGCAACTACATCACCGCCAGCCGCGCCGAACGCGCCCAGGCCGCCGCTGCCGGAGGAGGAGAATGATGGCCCGCCTTGGTATGCTCTCGCTTGCCGTGGCCCTGCTCGCCACGCCGTTGGCAGCGCAGGAGACCGTGCCCGACGACCTGACCACCATGCCGCCCGTGGCGGACGCCTACACGCCCGCCACCACACCATGGGGCGATCCGGATTTCCGCGGCACGTGGCCGCTCAATGATTTCGCCGAGCTGCCGGTGAACCGCCCACCCCAGTATGGCGACCGGTTCTGGAAGTCAGAGGCGGAAATCGCGGCTGAACAGGGCCGCGTGGAGCAGTTGGAAGAGGCCTACGAGACCGAGGACGAGGAAGGCACGATTGGCCTTGGCCACTGGATCGAATACCAGGCAGGCAGCCGCCGCACCTCGATGGTGGTATCCTCGCAGGATGGCCGCCTGCCCGCCTTCACCGAGCGCGGGATTCACGATTCCTCGCTGATGCGCGCCAGTTGGGTGACTGGCCAGACCTTCGACTGGGTGACCGATTTCGACAGCTGGGATCGCTGCATCACGCGCGGCTTCCCTGCCTCGATGTTCCCCTTCCGCTACAACAACGGCGTGCGCATCTTCCAGTCTCCCGGTTACGTGGTGATCGCGCTGGAAATGCTCGGCACCCGCATCATCCCCGTCTCTGGCCAGGACGAGCCATGGCCCGACGGGATCGACGCGTGGTTTGGCAACAGCCGCGGTCGCTGGGTCGATGGCAACACGCTGGAAGTCGTCACCGATCATATCAAGCCCGGCGCATCGGTGCTGAACATGGCGACGCGCGGCGTGCCTGCCAACAACACCATCCCGATGAGCGAAAGCGTGGTGGTGACAGAGCGTTTTCATATGATCGGCCCCGATACGATCACCTACGAAATGCACTATTCCGATCCCGCGATCTGGGAAGACGATTTCGAGCTGCGCGTGGACTGGTCACGCGACGATGAATACGAGTTCTTCGAATATGCCTGCCACGAAGGCAACGTGCAGGTTCGAAATTACATCACCGCTGATCGCGCCCGGCGCGAGCAGGAATACGCGCGCGGCACCATGGTGGAGCCGATCGATCCCAACGCCGGCCCGCCCCCGGCGATGGACCCAGCCAGTCGCGGCGCGCAGCAACGAAATACCGAGGAGACTGAATGATGCCCCGCATAACCTTGAAGACACTCGCGATTGTTACGGCCAGCGCACTGGCCCTGATCACCCCTGCCGCCGCGCAGGACGTGGTTCCTGATGACCTGACCACCATCGCCCCCGTGCCCACCGATTTCGATCCGCCGCGCACCAGCTGGGGCGACCCTGACCTTCGCGGCACCTTCCCCATCGACAACATCGCCAGCATTCCGATGCAGCGCCCGGCGCGATACGGCGATCGTTTCTACCTTACCGATGAGGAATACCAGCAGCGACTGCAGCAGGCGAGCGGGTCTGACGAACGCTACGAAGCCGAAGACGAGGCCGGCACCATCGGCTTTGGCCACTGGGTGGAGAGCGACGCGTCGGGCCGCCGCACCTCGCTGCTCGTCTATCCGGCCAATGGCCAGCTTCCGGCGATGACCGAGTGGGCGCAAGAGCGGTACCAGAACGGTCGTTCGAGCTGGACGCCCAACACCCATTTCCAGTGGGTTACCGATTTCGACACCTGGGATCGCTGCGTGACGCGCGGATTCCCTGCCTCGATGTTCCCCTTCCGCTATAACAACGGCATCCGCGTGATGCAGGCGCCGGGCTATGTCATCATCTCACTGGAGATGATTCACGATGCCCGCGTGATCCCGATTGTCGCGGGGCCGGAAGCCGCCGCCGCGATGCGCTGGCCGGATGACGTGCGCACCTGGATGGGCCAGTCGATCGGCTGGTGGGACGGCAACACGCTGGTTGTCGAAACCACCAATATCGAGGATGGCGACAGCGTTTCGGACAACAATTACGAGCGCGGCCCCAGCCCGCTGAACATGGCGACGATGGGCGTGCCGCCCTTCAACACCATTCCCACCAGCGCCCAGGCTAAGGTGACCGAACGGCTGACGATGACCGGCCCCGACCACATCGTTTACGAGCTCGATTACAGCGATCCCGAGGTCTTCACAGACCATTGGACCGCTCGCCTCGACTGGACACGTAACGAGGAATACGAGTTCTTCGAATACGCCTGCCACGAAGGCAACGTGCAGGTCCGCAACTACATCACGGCAGCGGCTGCCGGTGTCGAGAACACCGAAGGCGGCGCGACCGAAGGTGAAGGCGGCGGCCACTAAGACCTGAACACAAGCGGGCGCACCGGGAGGACCGGTGCGCCCGTTTTTCTTTGCGCCCGCATGCACGGGCAGACAAACCGGGATGGATGCGATGAAGACAACTTTTGCACACAGTGCGCTGCTGGCGCTGGCCGGCGTGGGCATGGCAGCCTGCGCAACCTATGAAAACGCCTCGGCGCAGGAGGCGGCAAGCATCGCCACCACGCCCGTTTCCACGGAAAACGGCTATGTGCAGGGTGTGGCTTCCGACAAGGTCGAAGGCGTCACCGTGTTCAAGGGCATCCCCTTCGCCGCTCCGCCCGTGGGTGAACTGCGCTGGGAAATGCCGCAGCCCGCAGCCGACTGGGATGGTATCCTGATGGCAGACAGTTGGGGCGATTCCTGCGTGCAGAACCCCGCGCCGCAGCGCTTCCCGGTCAATTCCGCAACCGACATGCCCGACAGCCCCGGCATTTCGGAAGACTGCCTCTTCCTCAACATCTGGACCCCTGCCCAGACGGCGGATGCCAACCTGCCGGTGATGGTATGGCTCTATGGCGGCGCCTACAACGAGGGCGGCGGCTCCAGCCCCTTCAGCCAGGGTGATTACCTGGCCGACAAAGGCGTGGTGATGGTCACCTTCAACTACCGCGTTGGCTCGCTGGGCTTCTTCGCCCATCCCGAACTGACCGAAGCGAACGGCGCCAGTGGCAACCAGGCGCTGGGTGATGCGATCGCCGCGCTGCAATGGGTGCAGGACAATATCGCGGCATTCGGCGGCGACCCTTCGCGTGTCACGATCTTTGGCGAAAGCGCAGGCTCGGCGATGAACGCGGCACTGGTGGGCGCCCCGCCTGCCGAAGGGCTCTTTGCCCGCGCCATCACGCAAAGTGGCACCTTCCAGGGGCTCAACATCGGCACCATGGTGCCGCGCGAGATGGCCCAGCAGCGCTCGCTGGGTGCAGCCGAAGAGAATTTCGGCACCACCAGCCTGACCGAGCTGCGCGCCCTGCCCGCCGAGGAAATCCACACCAATATCCCCGGACAGGGCATGATCATCGACGGCCATATCATTCCAGAGGACCTGGCGCTCACCTTCTCGCAAGGGCGCCAGCTGCCGGTGGACGTACTGGTCGGCTCTAACGAGGACGAAGGCAGCTTCACCGCCATTTTCGGCCCGCCGGCCACGCTGGAGAGCTGGCAGCAGGGAGAGGGCTTCCGCTGGGGCAGCCATGTGGAACTGGGCCGCGCGGCCTATCCCGTCTCCACCGATGAAGAGGCCCGCGTGACCGCGACACAGCCGTTTGGCGACAACATGAGCTGGCTGATGCGGCAATATGCGCAGTGGCAGGGCACGATCGGTCAGCAGTCCTACCATTACTGGTTCCGCCACGATCCGCCCTACGATCCCGATCGCGGCAACCTTGGCGCAGCGCATACCGGCGAGATTCCCTACGTGTTCGACAACCTGTGCGCCCCGCGCACCTTCCCCGGCGGCTCGTCGGTGGAGCTGATGTGCGGCAATCCCGCAGAAGAAGCCTTTGCCGACCAGGTCTCGCAATACTGGGTGAACTTTGCCGCAACCGGCAATCCCAACGGCGAGGGTCTGCCCGAATGGCCCGCCATCGGCGAGCTTGGCCCCAACGAGGTGATGGTGCTCGATGCCGATGGCTCGGGCGTGAGCGAATGGTTCGGCCAGACCAAGGCCGATCTCTACGCGGCCATTTACCAGGATCGCGTGGCCGGTCCCTTGGAAATTGACTAAACGGATTGCCTCGCAGGACTGATCTGCGGCACACTGCGCGCTTTCTGGGGAGGAAAGCGATGGGAATCGGGAAGGTCTTGCTCGCAGGTGCGGGCGTATCGGCACTGGCATTCGCAGGGACGGGTTCGGCGCAGCAGCCAATCAGCTTCGCGCAGCAGGTGGAGGCCGGACGCACAGCCTATGCTGCCAGCTGCGCGGCCTGCCACGGGGCAGACCTGTCCGGCGGGCAATTCGCCGGCACGCTGACCGGCCCGGTTTTCCAGGCCAACTGGGGCGGCAAGTCCGCCGCGGAATTGCAGGACTATCTGGAAACCTCGATGCCGCCCGGCGGCGGTGGCTCGCTGCCTGCGGAAACCTATGCCGCGCTGGCGGCGCTGATCATTGCCGAGAATGGCGGCGAGGCGGAAACCCTGCTGGCCGCCAACGTGCCAGAGGCCGAAGACGGCGCCGGCAACGAGATCGGCCTGCCCGGCATCACCAGCCGCTATCCCTTCCCCGAAAGCCCGCCGCTGCCAGACCTGTTCGCCAACTATACCCCGGTGACGCCGGAGATGCTCGCCAATCCTGCCCCGGAAGACTGGATCGCCTGGCGCCGCAGCCACGCTGCGCAGGGGTTTTCCCCACTTGACCAGATCACGCCGGAAAACGTTGGCGACCTGTCGATCGCCTGGGCGCAGGCACTGCCGCTGGGCCCGACCATGGCTGAGCCGCTGGTGCGCGACGGGGTGATGTACGTGCACGCCTATGGCGAGGAGGTATTCGCCTTCGATGCGGCGACCGGTCGCCAGCTGTGGCGCTATCGCCGCGACATGCCCGAAGGCACGCTGATGCAGGGCAAGAAGGCCATCGCCCTCTGGGACGACATGCTGATCATGGCGACCAGCGACTTGCACATGATGGCGCTGGATGCCCGCACGGGCGAACCGGTGTGGGATGTGCCTATCCCCAATTCAGAAGGAACGCGCAGCAATGGTGGCCCGCTGGTGGCTGATGGCGTGGTGATGATCGGCCTCGCCACGCAGCGCCCGGGTGGAGGGATGATCGCCGCCTTCGATTCCGAGACGGGCGAGCACCTGTGGAATTTCGATACCATTGCCAAGTCGGGCACGCTGGGTGGCGATACGTGGAATGGCGTCCCCGACGCAGAGCGCCAGGGCGGTTCTGTGTGGACAGTGGGCAGCTACGATGCGGCAACCGGCCTTGCCCTGTGGGGCGTGGCGCAAACCTATGACACCGGGCCGGTGCGCGACCGTATCCCCGGCGGCAACAACGATGGCCTGTTCACCAATTCCACTCTCGCCTTCGAACCGCGCACAGGCGAACTGGTCTGGTATTTCCAGCACATGGCCAACGACCAGTACGACCTCGACTGGGTGTTCGAGCGGGTAATCACCGACATCGAAGTGGACGGCGAGCAGCGCCACGTGATCATCACCGGTGGCAAGGAAGGGCTGTTCGACACAATCGACGCGCGCACCGGCGAGTACATCGACACGGTGGACATGGGGTTTCAGGACTTCATCATTGCCATCGATCCCGAAACCGGCCGCAAGACGCCCGATCCCACACTGCTGCCCGGTAGGGATCGCGATTCGGTCTTCATGTGCCCGCACGCCGGCGGCGGGCGCAACTGGAGCCCCACGGCCTTGGACGAGGACAGCGCCATGCTGTTCGTCAATGCGCGCGACACGTGCATGGAAGTCCGCCCCGTCCCCGAGGGAGGCTTTCTGTCCAGCGGCGTCGACATCTACTATTCAGCCCCGCCGGACAGCGACGGCAATTTTGGCATTCTGCAGGGCATCGACATGGAAAGCGGAGAAGTGGTGTGGGAACACCGCCGCCGCGCGCCGTATGACGCAGGAGTGCTGGCCACTGGCAGCGGCCTGCTGTTTACCGGCGCGATGGACCGCGAATTCCTCGCCTACGACCAGGCAACAGGCGAACAGCTATGGCGCACAGGATTGCCTGGTGTGCCCAATGCCAGCCCGATCACCTATGCGGTGGAAGGGCGGCAATATGTCGCCGTGGTCACCGGCATGGGCAACCCACTGGCTTTCGGCCTGCCCAACTTCACGCCGGAATTCCCGCTGCCCGAGGTGAACAGCTCGGCGGTCTACGTCTTCGCCCTGGATGAAGACTGAAACAAAAAAGGGCCGCTCAACTGAACGGCCCTTTCCGTAGTCGAGGATTCCGAAGCCTCAGTAGTAGATACCCAGCGTAAAGCCGATGGCACGGCCGCAAAAGACCACGCCGATCCACAGCACCAGCGATGTCACCGCAGCAAACTTCGCGCCCGACGGCATCACCGGCGATGCGTCCCATTCGTTCACCGTCTTGTAGGTGACGAAGTGGAAGTAGGCCATGTTCAGCCCGGCCAGCGCCAGCAGTCCCATCTTTATCAGGAAATAGGGGTTCACCATGTAGGTGGACGCCTTGCTGGTGAACAGCAGCGTCCCGGTGATCGCCGCTAGCACGAAGCCTGCCCAGGTCCACTTCAGCGTGTCCTTGCTCATCTCCAGCACGGTCCACTTGTTGCCGGCCAGGCCGAGCAGGCGCAGGTCCATGATGGCAATGGTGCCGAACACGGTCACCAGCGCGATGACGTGGATCGTCTCCAGCGTGGGGAAGGCCCACAGGCTCTCGGCAATCGACGTGCCGAGTGACGAATATTCGATCGATTCCCAGATATTCGTGGGTTCAGGATATGCAAAAGCCATTGTTTCAGTTCCCCTCAAACCGGCGCGTAGGCGATCCAGCGTCCATGGGCCATGATGAGGCACCACAGGATAATGATAAACCAGCCGGTCAGGCGCATCCCGCCGCCTACATTCCAGCCAGCACCGCCGACGGTCGCCGCAGCGCTCACCGACTTCTGGTAGGCCAGCGTGACGAGAACAGTCACCACGAGCAGTGCCATCTTCACCCAGAACACGCCGTTCACCATGTTGCGGACCGGTTCAGCCCACAGCATCAGCAGGCCGCTGACGATGATCCACAGCAGACCCCACCAGATCCACGGAATGTATCGCGCGGAAACTTCGGGGATACTGCGCGCCGTGCCAGCCAGGTTGTTGACCCGCAGCGTCATCATCAGCGTGGCAGCAAATGCCGCGCCGATCCCGATGATGTGAAGGACCTGCGCAATTGGCACGCCCCAGAAATTTTCCACGAGCAGGCGATTGAAGCCCGTCGTCTCGATCCAGAAGGCCCAGTCGAGCAGAACTGTCGTCCGCAGCCAGTCTGTTAATCCGTAAAAGAAGTCACCCATTCCCTCTTGTCCTTGTTTTCTACCCCGGGTTTCTATTCAGATTGATCCTGTCCGGCGCGTTTACGCCTTGATCTCGCGCAAACCCGCTAGCGTTCAAATGCACTTTCGCCAAGTGTAGCAGAGCGAAACTGCCCCGAACAGACAGGCCCAGCAAGCTGCTTAAGCCCTGTTTTTCTGCCACTTTCACCCCGCAAGCGCACGCCTTTTCATAGGCTTAGAGCCTCCTGGCCAGTGTCCCTCATCACCCTGCGCCAAGGCAAGCCGCACGAGGCATTGTCAAAGCCATGCAGGATGTTTAGGACATAATCAACAAGGACGCTGCCGTTCTCGGTGGCTCTATTCATGTGAAGTGATTCGGGAGACCAGGGGGATGCATGTGAGCAAGGCTTACAAACTGGCCGTTATGCTTGCCTGCACGACTGCCTGCACCACGGTGACGCCGGGCCCGCTGGCCGCGAACGACCACCAGCAGGCACGCGTGATCCCCGATGGGGACTGGCAGACAATCCACCGCGATCCCGCCGCCACCCGGTATTCCCCGCTGGCCGACATCAATCGCGCCAATGTGGGCACGTTGCAGGAAGCCTGGGACTATCCCTACCGTGCCTTCAACAATGCCGTGCCGCTGGTGATTGACGGGGTGATGTATTTCCCTGCGCAGAATCGCATCGTGGCGCTGGACGGCGCGACGGGCGAGGAAGTTTGGGTGCACGAACACCAGTTTCCCGCCAGCGACCAGCCCGGTCCGCCGCCCAGCTTTGCCGGGCGCGGCCTTGGCTACTGGCCCGGCGACGGCGAGCATGGCCCGCGCCTGCTGGTGACCGCGGGCAATGCACTGATGGCCTTCGATTTCGCGAGCGGCGAGCCTGTGACTTCCTTTGGGGACAACGGCGCTGTCGTCATCGATCCGGCATACAGCGGCACGCCGACAATCACCGGTAACGTGGCCATCATCGGCGCGGCCAGCCTGGAAAACCCGCAGGGCGCGCCGGGCAATCCGCGCGCCTACGATGTCGTCACCGGCGAAAAGCTGTGGGAATTCGACACCACGCCCGACGAGGGCGAACCGTTCCACGATACCTGGGGCGGCGGCTCGGACAATCGCGGCGGCACCAACATGTGGGGCTTTGCCGCGACGGTGGATGAAAGCACCGGCACAGCCTACCTGCCGATCGCCGGCCCGGCGCACAATTATTTCGGCGGCGATCGCCCCGGCACCAACCTCTTTGCCAATTCGGTGGTCGCCGTGGATGCCGAGACCGGCGAATACAAATGGCATTTCCAGACCGTCCACCACGATGTCTGGGATATCGACATGAGCCATGCCGGTCCGCTGCTGCCGGTAACGGCACCCGATGGCGAAGCGCACATGGCGCTGGCCAACGTCGGCAAGTCGAGCCTGTTCTACGTACTCGATGCCGAAGATGGCGAACCCGTACTGCCAGTAGAGGAACGCCGCGTTCCGCCCGGTGACGTGCCGGGCGAATACTATCACCCGACCCAGCCGTTCCCGGTCCTCACGCCGCCGCTCAGCCGGGTGGAGATGACCTATCAGGACATCGTCGGGCCAGAAGACACCACGCCCGAACATTCCGAAGCCTGCTATGCCATGTGGGACCGTGCGGGCGGGTTCCTGAATCTGGGGCCGTTCACGCCCTTCATGTATCGCGCCGAAGGCCAGCCGCCGCGCTCCACCATCCAGCTGCCCGGCGGCATCGGCGGGGTAAACTGGGGTGGTCCGGCGGCAGACCCCACCACCGGCATGGTCTATGTCAACGCGCTGGATACTTCGCTGGTTGGTTGGGTCGAGAAGGTGGAGGGTGACGAACCCTATTCCTTCGACACCAGCGGGGAAGGGCCACTGCCCGAGTACGACCGCGCCAGCGTGGACGGCAAGGGCCCGTTCTTCAGCTTCAACGCTCCGCTGTCGGGCGAATATGACGATAATGGCCGCCCGGTCGGCCCCACCCTGCCCTGCTACAAGCCGCCATGGGCGCGGCTGACCGCGGTCAACGCCAATACCGGCGAGATCGCCTGGGCGGTGCCGCTGGGCCAGTATGACGAGCTGCCCGAAGGGCGCCGCGTGCTGGGCAATGCCGGCAGTGCAGGCCCCACCGTGACAGCCGGTGGACTGGTTTTCGTAGGTGCGACCAACGATCGTCGCTTCCGCGCCTTTGACGCGGCCAGCGGCGAGCAGCTATGGGAAGCACAATTGCAAGGTAACGCCAACGCCAACCCGTTCTCGTATCGGGGAAGCGACGGCAGGCAATATGTCGCGATCAATGCCGGTGGGCGGATCGTGGCCTTTGCCCTGGAACAATAGCAAGGTCTTGAGGAGAGAATATGCGGGCTCTTACACGTTTGGCGACCGTCGCGACTGCGGCAGTGGCAATGGCAACGCTTCCGGCAGCCCCGGCGCTGGCCGACAATCACGCGAGTGCGGAGATGGATCGCATCGGCGAACGTCCCAATCTCAACGGCGTATGGCAGGTGATGAATGGCGCCAACTGGAATGTCGAACCGCACAGCGCGGGTCCTGCTCCGCTGGCACAGGCAGATCGCATCCTGGGCGCAATCGGCGCGATCCCGGCTGACCTCGGCGTCGTCGAAGGCGGATCCATCCCCTACAACGATGCCGCGCAGGAGCGTTTGCAGTACAACCGCGACAACGTGATCAACTACGATCCCGAAGCCGCCTGCTACTTGCCGGGCATTCCGCGCGCCACCTACATGCCGCACCCCTTCCAGATCGTGCAGGGTGATGGCGACGATATCCTGATGATCTATGAATATGCCTCGGCCAACCGTGTGATCCACATGCAGGAAGTCGGCATCCCGCCGATCGATACTTGGATGGGCACCAGCTACGGCGAATGGGACGGCGATACGCTGGTCGTCACCACGCTGGCGCAGGGCCCTGGCCTGGTGAAGCTGCCCGCCGGTGAAATGGTGGAAGGCGTGACCTGGATCGACCGGGCCGGCAACTACATCACCAACCACGCCACCGTGACGGAGCGTTTCACGCTGCGCGAAGGCGGCGACCACATCGATTACCACGTCACCATCGAGGATCCCTCGATCTTCACCCAGCCGTGGGAAATGGACATGGTGCTCTACCGCCACGTCGAGGACAACGCCCAGCTGCTCGAGTTCAAGTGCGTGCCGTTTTCCGAGCACCTGCTCTACGGTGACTTAATCGAGGAGTAATGTTGGATTTGCTATCTGGACAAAGTCAACGTAAACACCTTGTCCGTCTGACAGCTTTTGAAGTGTTTTAATCTAGGGAGTTCAACCATGCAGATGAAGAAGCTCAGCGCTGCCGCAATCGGCGCCGTGCTCGCTGTGACGGGCGTTGGTGCCTATGCGCACCACTCGTTCGCCACGGAATTCGACCGTAACCGTCCGATCCGCCTCGAAGGCAAGGTCGTGATGTTCGAGTGGGTCAACCCCCACTCCTGGATTCACATTGATGTGGATCGCAACGGTCGTACCGAGCGCTGGCGCATCGAGGGCGGTGCTCCGTCCGCGCTGCTGCGTCGTGGCTGGAACCGGAACTCGCTGCCCGCTGGCACCGACATCATCGTCGATGCCTTCCAGGCTCGCGATGGCGACACCCGCGCCTCGGCGGCGGAAATCCGCTTCCCCAACGGTCGCGAACTGTCGCTCGGCAACCCGACCACGGAAGCCGTGGCCGCTGCTCGCCGCCGCGCGCAGAACTAAGCCTTTCCGGTCAACCGGAACACCAAGCGGGGGTCCTCATCGAGGGCCCCCGTTTTGCATGGGTGATTGACAACAGGGGCGCGCTCTCGCCAAGTCCCGGCGGAGTGAGAGGAGACCCCATGACCGCGAAATTCGCCTTGCTGGCCGCTGCCGGCCTCGCCCTTGCCCTGCCCGCCACGCCTGTCCTGGCGCAGGAAGGAGCCGATACCGCATCGTGCATGCCGCAGGGCCCTTTCGCGCGGCCCGACTATGTCTCTGTCGAGCCGCAGGCAGACGGCCGCGTCACCTTCCGCCTGTGCGCACCCCAGGCGGACAACGTGCGCGTGACCAGCAACGATCTCGACCCGTGGGTGCCCGGCGGCTTTGGCGGGGGCGAACGCGGCCTGCCGCTGACCAAGGACGAAACCGGGCTGTGGAGCGTCACCACCAGCCTGCCTGTGCCACCCGACACCTATCGCTACAATTTCGAAGTCGATGGCGCACGCGTGCCCGATCCGATGGCCACCACCTTCAGCCGGGAGCGCAGCGGCATCAATTCCACCATGGAAATTCCGGGCGAGGCCGGTGCCTTCCAGACTTTCCGCGAGAACGTGCCGCACGGCGTGGTCAGCCGGGTGGAATATGTCTCTGGCACGCTGGGCGCCATGCGCGAGGCCTATGTCTACACCCCGCCCGGCTACATGAACGGCAGCGCAAGCTATCCGGTGCTCTACCTGGTGCATGGTGCCGGCGATTCGGCGGACAGCTGGACCAGCGTGGGCCATGCCAACTACATCCTCGACAACCTGCTGGCAGCAGATGGCGCGGAACCCATGATCATCGTCATGCCTTTCGGCCACACGCCGCCACGCGAAGGCACGGACATGCTGGCCAACACCGATTTCGGGGACGACCTGCACCACGACTTGATCCCCTTTATCGACAGCCACTTCCGCACCATTTCCGATCGCGATCATCGCGCCATGGCCGGCCTTTCGATGGGCGGTGCGCATACGCTGCGCTTCGGCCTGCCGCGCGCCGACGTGTTCAGCCATATCGGCGTATTCTCGATGGGCCTGGGCTTGGGGCCTGACGACGTGGCGAACTACACCGCGCAGCACGGCGAAGCACTGGAACGCGCGGCGCAGGAGATGGACCTCGTCTACTATGCCATGGGCACCGACGATTTCCTCTACGGCACCGTCGCCCCTACCCGCGCCATGCTGGACGAACACGGCATCGAACACGTCTATAACGAAAGCGGCGGTGGCCACACCTGGATCAACTGGCGACGCTACCTGCGCGACTTCCTGCCGCGCCTGTTCCGCTAGGTTTCAGGATGGGGGCATCGTAGCCGGAGAAGTGGGATGGAGGAGGGAGCGAGGCAGAGGGGGAAGGAAGGAAGGCCCCGCGTTGACCCGGCTACGATGCAGGTCCGCAATAGCGCAGCCCTGCGCAAACGAAATACGGGCTTTGGACTAGTGGCCTAAAGCCCGGCCTAGATTCCCGCTTCAACGGCCAGCCGGATCATCTCGGCAGAGCTTTGCGCTCCCAGCTTTTCCATCGCGATACCGCGGTGCATCTTGATGGTCTTTTCGGACAGGCCCAGTTCCCAGGCGATCTGCTTGTTGCGCAGGCCGCTGGCGACCATCCGCAGCACTTCCAGCTGGCGCTTGGACAGTTCCTTGATCTTCTCCGTCGCGCGCACGCGCCGGGTCAGGCTAGGGCCCTGGGCATCTTCGGCCAGTTCCACCTGCGAGCCGAAGAAATAGGTCAGTTCACCATCATCATCGAACATGGGCGCAACCACCACGGCGTTGCGGAACGGGGTCCCATCCTTCTTGTAGTTCAGGATTTCCACCATCACCGGTTTGCGTTCGCGCACGCCCTCGCGGATCGTTTCCGTCAGCCAGGGTTCGGTACCCGGCCCGGCAAGGAACCGGCAGTTGCGCCCGATGATTTCATTTTCACTGTAGCCGGTCAGATCCACGAAGGCCTGGTTGCAGGCAACAAGAGGGTTATCGGGCAAGCGCGGGTCGCTCACCACGGAGGCTACTGGACTGGAGTCGATCAACTCCATCACCGCCGGATCGGATGATCTGTTTGTCATTCCCACTTCAACTTCCTCTTAGCGTGGCAATTTACGCAAGGCAAAGTCAACAAGCACGAATATCGTGAACCAAGTGGCAATTTTCCAGCATCTGAAAGCTGGAAATCTGCCAATTTTCGGTGCGTCCGGCCGGCGCAAACCGACAGCGCAAGACCTGGCACGAGCCAATAGGCCTTCTTTGCATGATCGGTACCGCAAGGCGCGCGAAGCTTTGCGGATCTGGACCATGGCCACGGTTGGCGTGTCACCTATCGGCAGCGCCATGCCATTCTAACGGGCTATGGAATTCCCAAATGGCCCGACAATGCGGGATGTTGCGGTCGAGTATCCTGCCGGGGGGCCATGGAACAGCTTTGCCTCCTCTATATCGAGGATGACGAGATGATCGCCCGTACCACCCGCGACGGTGCACGCGAGCAAGGCGTGGAGATGGAGCTTGACCATAGAGGAGAAGAAGGCCTGCTCCGCGCCGGGTCTGGCGAATTCGACGTCATCATCCTCGATCGCATGCGGCCCGATCTCGACGGGATAAAGATCGTCACGCGGCGGCGCGAAGACCCGAAATTCCGTTCATCGAAATGCCCCAGGCATTGGATAGTTTCACCAATGCCAGGGGGCGTATTACAATCCTGCGGCGAAGCTGAACGACAATTGCGTCAGGTAGCTTCCAAATGCCGTCAGGCATTTGTAGAGCGCCTATTCGGCCACCCAATCCTTGCGCAGCGCAGGCCCGGCCAGCGCCATCAGCAGCGCTGCGACAGCGTAGAGCGACAGGCCATAGAGCATCGAATAGCGCAGTGCCTCATCGCCATAGAAGGGGACCAGCAAGTCCGACAGCGCGCCCAGCGCATAGATGCCGCCGCCAAGGCCGATGAGGTTGTTGATCAGCAGGAACAGCGCAGAGGCAGTGGAGCGAGCGGCAGGCACGACAAGGTGCTGCACTGCAGACAGCACCGGGCCCAGCCAGACATAGGCCAGCGCCTGCGGTAGCAGGAACAGCAGGAAGGCGAGCTGTGCATCGCTGCTGGAAATGCCTGCCGCGAACAGCGGCGCGCCAAGGAAGAAGGCCAGCCCCGGCAGCCAGGCGTAGTAGGCGCGGTCACGGCTGCCCAGACGATCGGCAACCAGGCCGCCTGCCATCACGCCGACAACCCCGCCGATCAGCAGCAGCGCGCCGAAGAACTGCGAGGCCTGCACCAGTTCGAAACCGAAGCTGCGGATCAGCAGGCTGGGTAGCCAGAAGGCAATGCCGTAGCCCAGCATGGAGGACATGGCCGCCCCGAAGGCAAGGAACCAGAAGCTTGGCTTGCGCGCCAGCACGGCAGCGGTTTCTTTCAGCGAAGGCATTTCTGGCACAGGTACGGGATTGTCCGCCGCCACCTTGGCCGTCGCCTTGTCACGCACGAGCAGCGTGAACACCGGCACGATGACAAGGCCTGCCAGCCCGACGGCGAAGAAGGCTGTGCGCCAGTCCACCGTGGCCGCGATATAGCCGCCCATAAGCACGCCAAGGCCAGAGCCGATGGGAATGCCCAGCGAATAGATCGACAGCGCGGTAGCGCGCCGCTCGCTGGGAAAATAGTCGCCGATCAGCGCATAGCTGGGCGCCACTCCACCAGCTTCACCTATGCCCACGCCAAGCCTGGCGAGGAAGATGTGCCAGAAGGTGTTCGCCAGGCCGCACAGCGCGGTAAAGCCGCTCCACGCGGCCAGCGAGACGGCAATCACCCAGCTACGACTGGTGCGATCCGCCAGCGCCGCCAGCGGCACCGCCATGGTGGAATAGAGCAGCGCGAAGGCCAGCCCGCCTAGCATCCCCATCTCGCCATCGCTCAATTGCAGGTCGGCCTGGATTGGCGCGGCGAGAATGGAGAGGATCTGCCGATCGACGAAGTTGAAGATGTAGACCACCAGCAGCATGGCCAGCACCACGTTGCGGTGCGGATCGGGCCGGGTCGTGATGGTGGCGGTCGTGCTCACTTCACATGCTCGCCAAGGAAGTCATGCAAGGCCGCCAGAACCACCGGCTCGTCCAGCATGGGAGCATGGCCCCTGTTCGGCACATCGACATGGGTGAACTCTCCCTTGTGGCGCTTGCGCATTTCCTCGACCGTATCCGCGCTGAGCAGGTCCGACAATGCGCCGCGTATGACCAGCACCGGGGTTTCCCCCAAGGCATCCCACAGTGGCCAGAGATCGGGCTGCGGCGCGTCGCCGATATCGGCAAAACCGCTGGCAATGGCGGGATCATAGGCAAAGGCCACGCGGCCATCAGGCAGTTCGCGGCACGTGCGCCGCGCCCATGCCTGCCAGTCCGCCCGCACGTAGTTGGGGAAGGCATCGCCATTGATCGCGGCGCAGGCTGCTGCTGCGGCGTCCCAGTCCGCCATTGGCTCCCCGCCGCCGACGTAGCCACCAATGCGAGCCAGCCCCTCTTCCGACAGCACCGGACCGACATCGTTGAACACCACGGCCGGGAAAGTCCCTGGCTTCATCGTGTTCATCACCATGGCCATCAGCCCGCCCATCGAGGTGCCGATCAGCCCGGGGCCCTCCACCCGGAGGCTCTCCAGCAGAGCGAACATGTCCGCAGCATAGATATCCGGCCGATAGTTTGCCGGATCGGGATCGTCCGGTGACAGGCCCCGTCCGCGCTGGTCAGGCACGATCAGCCGGTACTGGCCCGCAAGGTGCTGCGCCAGCGGCTCGAAATCGCCGCTGTTGCGGGTCAGGCCGTGCATCAGCAGCAGCGGCGGGCCATCTGCCGGGTAGACGCGTGCCAACAGCTCAAGCCGTCCGCACGCGCTGGTGTAGCGATGCTCGGAAAAGTCCATCATCGAATTCCCAGTCCGCAAGCGCGGATCAGAATTCGATGGTGGCGGTGAGGTAGACCTGGCGCGGGTTGCCGTAGAACGCGGTCAGCGTGCCTTCGGTGCCCAGCGAGGGGATCGGCAGGCCGTCGACACCCGAAGCCAGCGCGCCCGTCACCGGATCGGCCACCACGAAGGTATAGCCAGAGGTGCGGTATTCCTTGTCGGTCAGGTTGCGGCCATGCAGGCCGATGCTGAAGCCCCGATCATCGGTATAGACGATACTGGCATCCACCAGCGCATAACCGGACTGATCGAGATAGGGGTTGGGGATTTCGAACTGCGTGGTCGAGCTGCGGAAGGAAACCGTGCTGCCAAGGTAGAGATCACCCTCGCCCACCGGCGTGGTGTAGCCCAGCGTCGCGCTGCCGCTCCATTCCGGCGTATTCTGCACTTCGCGGAAGTCCGAAACATCGGTCGGCACTCCGCCGATGTTGGTGACGAACTGGGTGTAGTCGGCATCGATCCAGCCGAGCGAGCCCTGGAAGCGCAACTCGTCGCCCGAGCCGAACAGGTCACGCGCCAGGCGGGCATTGGTCTCGAACTCGAGACCCATGATGTCCGCCGCGCCGGCGTTCGACACCACACCGCAGAAGGTGGCGATACCGCCTACATTACAGGCGACAGAGCCGGGGATCTGCACATTGGTGTAGTCGGCATAGAAACCGGCCAGCGCGATGTAGACGGCATCACCCAGCAGGTTGCCCTTGTAGCCGATCTCGTAGCTGTCGACCTCTTCCGGCTGGAAGCTGAGGAAGGCCGCCACTTCGGCATCGGTCGGCGCGCCGGGCGTCGCCGCAGGCGCGTTCACGCCCACGCCGCGTGGATCGAAACCGCCGCCCTTGAAGCCCTGCGAGAAGCTGGCGTAGATGTTGTGGTCCGGCGTCGGCTGGAAGCTGAGCGAGACGCGCGGGGTGAACTTGTTGAAGTCCGCGCTGCCCTGGAAATCGGTGCTTGGCGCGCCGAAAGGAATGCCCGCGCCGCCGAACACCGGCGACCCCCCGCCCAGGTAGTTCTGGCGCAGGATGTCCGCCGTGCGTTCATCCCAGGTGTAACGGCCACCCACCGACAGGCTCAACTGGTCGGTCAGGTCATAGGTGAAGTCGCCAAAAATCGCGAATGTCTCGGTATCGACATTCGCCTGGGTGAAGGCGGTGAAACCAGCGAAGGTGGTGAACAGGCGCACATCGAACTGCGTGTCTGCCCTGGCATCGAGGTAATAGCCGCCCAGCAGGCCAGTGAAGCGGCCGCCATCGTCCCAGATCAGCTGCACTTCCTGGCTGAACTGCGAGTTGGCGTAAAAGGCCGGCACGTCGAGATCGACCGCAGGCAAGGCATCGAAATCAATGGGGGAGGCACTGTCGTCCTCGCGATAAGCGGTGATCGAACGCAGGGTCAGCGCGTCGGAAAGGTCAACGCGGGCGTTGAGCGCCACGCCGAAGGCTTCCACGTCCTGTTCCGGATCGGTCAGGCCGCCACGCGTATCGAAGACGTTGTCGAGCACCGGGGCGCCCGAGGCCGCGCCGGGGATCAGGCGGTGACCACCGCGGGCGTTGGAGCGGTCATGCGTCCAGTCGCCCGAGACGCGCAGCAGGTAAGGTTCACCATTGCCGCCCACCTCGATGGTGCCGCGTGCGGCCCAGATATCCTTGTTGTAGTTTTCCTCGCCCGTGGTCAGGTTCTCGCCGAAGCCGTCACGCGAAAGGCGCGCGACCGAGGCACCGACACGCACCATGTCGGTGATCGGGGTGGATGCCGTCACCACGCCTTCGGCGCGGCCATAGGTGCCCACCGTCCCGCGCAGGCGCAGGCTGGTTTCGTCGGGCAGGTCGCGGGTAACGTACTTCACCGCGCCGCCGATGGTGTTGCGGCCATATAGCGTGCCCTGCGGCCCGCGCAGCACCTCGATCCGCTCCACGTCGTAGATGTCGAGCACGGCGGCCTGCGGACGATTGAGGTAAACATCGTCCAGATAGATGCCCACGCCCTGCTCGAAGCCGGAGACCGGGTCCTGCTGGCCGATGCCGCGGATGAAGGCGGACAGCGTGGAATTGGTGCCACGCGATTCCTCCAGCGTGGTGTTGGGCGTGATCTGCGCGATGTCGGTAATGTCGACAGAACCGCGCTGCTGCAGTTCCTCTGCGCCGAAGCTGGAGACGGCAACCGGCACGTCCACCAGCCGTTCCTCACGCCGACGCGCGGTCACGATGATGGTGCCGCCGGTTGCTTCCTGCGCCTGCGGGGCGGTGTCGCTGGACTGCTGGGCATGGGCGGGCATGGCCAAGGCGCCCAGGACAACGGCAGTAGCAGCACTTTGCCAGAGAATGGCCTTCGACATCGATATTCTCCCAAGAACGAATCTTATTGCTCGCTCTGATATTGAAACCTGAACCATCTTTCAACTTTTAGTTTTTGCGCTTGCCCGCGAAAGCGGTTAGCCATTGCAAAATGGCAACATCACGGCACCGCCCATCCGATAGCGAAACCAAGGTTCCCCGCACCGCGCGCGGGCGGCAGACGCTGCGCAAGCTGCTGGATGCGGCAGCGAAGGAGTTTGGGGAAAAGGGTTTTCACGATGCCTCGATCAGCGGGATCACCCGCCGCGCGGGCACGGCGCTGGGCAGCTTCTACACCTATTTCGACAGCAAGGACGAAATTTTCCGCGCGCTGGTGAAGGACATGAGCGGGCAGGTGGCCGCCCATGCCGGCAATGCCGTGACGCCCAATCTCGCCCCTTTCGAGGTGGAGCGCGCCGCGCTGCACGCCTTCCTGGAATTCGCGCGCGACAACAAGGAAATCTACCGCATTATCGACGAAGCCGAATTCGTAGATCCAGCCAGCTTTCGCGAGCATTACGAAACGACAGCGAAACGCATCCTCGATCGCCTGAAGAAAGGCGAAGCTTCAGGCCAATTCCGTGCGGGCATGGACGAGGCCCATGCCTGGGCGATCATGGGCATGAACGTGTTCCTAGGCCTGCGCTATTCGGTGTGGGACAAGGGCAGGGACTCAGACCGGATCGCCGACCTTGCCAATGCCCTGCTGCGCGACGGCATCGGGCGGGACTGAGCGCCCCGCCCTCACCCGGCGTTTATTCCCACCAATAGGGCTTACGCTGCGCATCGCCGATAGCGACTGTAACCATTCACGAAAGCCAGATATGAGCCTGGCGGTCAGTCGCCATCGTATTCGATGGCCGCCGAAGCCGCACCGCTCATGATGAAGCCCACGGGGCGCTCGGCTTCCTCGGCCAGATGGCCGATCAGGCTGCCGGTGCGGCTGAGCAAGCCGATGCCTTTGAGCGCGGGCAAGGGCCAGCCGACATCCAACAGGATGGCCGGGATGGGTCCATTGACGTTGACCGGCAATTCGCGCCCGATCGCCTCTGTCAGCGCGGTATGCAGCGCACGCATCATCGCCACATGCTCACCGCTCGCGCCGCGCGCGTCGGCCAGTTCCAGCAGCTTTAGCGCACGCGGATCGCCTTTGACGTGCTGCCAGTGGCCAAAGCCCGGCACCGCCTTCGTATGCGAACGCCAGCGCTGGATGCTGCGCGCCGCCACCACGTCCACCGGGTCGCCGCTTTCGCGCTGGTCCTTCACACAATCGGCATAGAACCTGCCCGCGATTTCAGCGCTGCCCAGCGCCACCGATCCGCACCCCAGGATGCCCGCCGCCACCGCGCCCTGCACTGCTTCGGGTGCGGCTGCCAGCGTCATGCGCGCAGCCGCCACCGAAGGCACCATGCCGTGCTCCGCCAGCGCCACCAGCGTGGCATTGAGGAAGAAGGACTGGTTCTCGTCCGGCTCCTGCCCCGTCACCAGCAGCCAGAAATAGCTGGAGAAATCGACCTTGCCGATCAGGTCCTCGCACAGATCGCGCCCGCGCACGGTGATCGAATCCGCATCCGAAGTGCAGATGGCCGAATATCCTGTGTCCTGCTTGCTGGTGCGCAAATTGTCTCTCCCAAATTCTATCCGGTTGCGGTCAATGCCACCTGCCTATAGCCATGCCACGCTGACGCAAGGGAGAGAACACTTGGCAAGACCGCTCGAAGGCATCCGCGTGCTCGACATGGGCACCTTCATCACCGGCCCTGCCGCCGGCATGCTGCTGGCAGACCTTGGTGCCGAAGTCATCAAGGTGGAAATGCCGGAAACGGGCGATCCCTTCCGCGCCTTCAAGGGCGATCTCTATTCGCCGCACTTCCAGACCTACAACCGCAACAAGAAATCGATCGAACTCAACACCAAGGCCAACCCGGAAGATCTGGAGGCGCTCGACGAGTTGGTGAAAACGGCGGACGTGTTCATCCAGAACTTCCGCCCCGGCGTGGCCGAGCGGCTGCACGTAGGCGCTGAGCGCTTGCAGGACATCAACCCGCGGCTGATCTATGCCGATATCTCCGGCTTCGGGAACGACGGGCCGTGGAAGGACCGCCCGGCTTTCGACACCGTCAGCCAGGCTGCCAGCGGCTTCCTGCGGCTGCTGGTAAACCCCGGCAACCCGCGCGTGGTGGGCCCCGCCATCGGTGATGCGGTAACGGGTTTCTACACCGCCTACGGCGTGCTGGCCGCGCTGTACGAGCGGGAGAAGACCGGCAAGGGCCGCCGCGTCGAAACCTCGATGTTCGAGGCCATGGCGCACTTCAACCTCGATGATTTCACCCACTATCTCAGCGTGAACGAGGTGATGGGGCCATGGAGCCGCCCGCATGTCAGCCAGAGCTATGTCTTCCAGTGCGAGGATGGCGGCTGGATCGCGCTGCACATGTCTTCGCCGCCCAAGTTCTGGGAAAACCTCGCCACCGCGGTGGACCAGCCGGACATGCTGGAGCGGCCCGAGTTCGAGAGCCGCCCCGCCCGTATCGAAAACTATGAAAAGGTCGTCGATTTCCTCGCGCCGATCTTCGCGCGCCACCCGCGCACTTACTGGGAGGAGCGGCTCAGCAGCCTCGAAGTGCCGCATTCGGCGGTCTACACCTCCAAACAGGTGGTCGAAGGCGAACTGGCCAAACACCACAAGCTGGTGATCCAGGGTGAAGGCCAGCGCGGCACTTTCCGCACTATCCGTAATCCCATCCGCTTCGACGGCGAGATAGAGGACGCCGTCACCCCGCCGCCCGAACTGGGGCAGCACAACAAGGAAATCCTTGGTCGCTAGCGCGCGTTTGCGCCTGCCGCCCTGTTTGATAAAGTCCGGAACAAGCGCCGCGAGAATCGGCCATACGGGAGAGTAATGATGGGCCACCTGCCTAGCCGCCTGCACCACACCGCCTACGTGTCGAAGGACCTCGAGGCGACGCGCCATTTCTACGAGGATATTCTCGGCTTCCCGCTGATCGCCACCTGGTGCGAGCAGGAAGAGCTGTTCGGCAAGGAACGCACCTATTGCCACTGCTTCTTCGGCCTGGCCGATGGCAGCGCCCTGGCCTTCTTCCAGTTCGCCCACGAGGACGACGACAAGGAATTCAACCAGCCCGTGCCGCCCTCCCCCTTCCGCCACATCGCGCTGAACGTGGACAAGGAAACGCAGGACGCGATCGAGCGCCGCATTGCCGAGGCGGGCATCGAACCGCCGGGCACCTATGTGCTGGAGCATGGCTATTGCCGCAGCGTCTATGTCGTCGATCCCGATGGCATGATCGTGGAATTCACGATGGATGCTCCGCACGCCGAGCAGATCAACGCCATCCGCGCCAAGGACGCCCATTCGGAGCTGAAGCGCTGGCTCGCGGGCGATCACAGGCCCAACAACGACGTGCGACCATCCACGCTGGAAGGCGCTGCTTGATGCTGCTGCCCACGTCGCTGGTCGGCTCCTACTCGCAGCCCGACTGGCTGATCGACCGCGCCAAGCTGGCGGGCCGCTTCCCGCCGCGCACCCGCGCCATGGAGCTTTGGAAAGTGGAGCCCGACCTGCTGCAGCAGGCGTGGGACGATGCCACCATCGTAGCCATTCGCGAGCAGGAAGTAGCCGGGCTCGACATCATCACCGACGGCGAGATGCGGCGGGAGAGCTATTCCAACCGCTTCGCCACCGCGCTGAATGGCATCGACATGGAAAACCATGGCACCGCGCTGGATCGCTCGGGCGAACCGGTGCCGGTGCCGCGCGTGGCGGGCGATATCAGCCGGAAGCACCCGGTGCAGGTGGAAGACGTGAAGTTCATGCGCCGCTTCACCGACAGGCCGATCAAGATAACCGTTCCCGGCCCCTTCACCATGAGCCAGCAGGCGCAGGACGATTACTACGGCGATCCCGAGGCGCTTGCCCTCGCCTATGCGGCTGCCGTGAACGAGGAAATCAAGGACCTGCACGCTGCCGGCGCCGACGTGGTGCAACTGGACGAGCCCTATATGCAGGCTCGCCCCGACGCCGCTCGCCAGTATGGCCTGAAGGCGCTGGCGCGCGCGCTGGAAGGCGTGGAAGGCACTACCGCGCTGCACATCTGTTTCGGCTATGCCGCGCTGATCCACGAGCGGCCCGAAGGCTATTCCTTCCTGCCCGAGCTGGAAGGTTCGGCGGTGGACCAGATCAGCATCGAGACCGCGCAGCAGAACCTCGATTGCACGGTGCTGGAAAGCCTGCCGGACAAGACCATCATCCTTGGCGTGCTCGACCTCTCGACGCACGAGGTGGAAACGCCCGAAACGGTGGCCGCGCGCATTCGCAAGGCCTTGCCGCACGTCGATGTGAACCGCGTGATCGTGGCGCCCGACTGCGGCCTGAAATACCTGCCGCGCGATGTCGCCTTTGCGAAGATGAAGGCCATGGCCGACGGCGCGCGGATCGTGCGCGAGGAGCTTTCGTGAGCGGGTTCCTGACGACTCACACCGGCAGCTTGCCGCGCCCCGAATACCTGCTGGAGTTGATGTTCGCCCGCGAGAGCGACGAGGACGTGGAGCAGGCTGCGCTGGACGACGCGATCGAACGCGCCACTGCCAAAGTGGTGTCGCGGCAGAAGCAGGCAGGCATTGCCGTCATCAACGACGGCGAAATGTCGAAGCCCAGCTACGCCACCTATATCAAGCACCGCCTGTCGGGCTTTGGCGGCGAGGCAGGGCAGTATGAATTCCAGGACCTGGAGGACTTCCCCGGCGCCAAGGCGCAGGTATTCGGCAACAAGGGCCGCGCCAGGCGCTCCGCTCCCGCATGCACCGGCCCCATCGAAGTCATCGACATGGACGCACCGCGCCAGGATGCCGAGCGGCTGGTGCGCCTGGCCGATGGCCACGCAACCTTCATGTCCGCCGCCTCGCCGGGCGTCACCGCGCTGTTCTTTCCCAACCAGTACTATGCCAGCGATGAGGAATATGTCTTCGCGCTGGCCGAAGGGCTGCGCCACGAATACGAGACGATTGCCGCTGCCGGGATCATCTTGCAGGTCGACTGCCCGGACCTTGCCATGGGTCGCCACGTGCAGTTCACGCAGCTATCCGACGAGGAATTCCGCAAGCGCATCGGCATGAACGTGGCCGCCTTGAACCATGCCCTACACAACATCCCCACAGAGCAGCTGCGCATGCACCTGTGCTGGGGCAACTATCCCGGCCCGCACCATTGCGACGTCGACCTGGCGCTGATCGCCGATATCGTGTGGCAGGCAAAGCCGCAGACCGTGCTGCTGGAAGGCGCGAACCCGCGCCATGCGCACGAATTCGCCTATTTCGAGGAGCATTCGCTGCCCGAGGACAAGATCCTGTGCCCCGGCATGATCGAACCGCAGAGCCCCTATATCGAGCATCCCAGGCTGATCGCCCAGCGCATCGGTCGCTACGCCGACCTTCTGGGCAAGGAGCGCGTGATGGCGGGTGTCGACTGCGGGTTTTCGGTGCACGCGGGCAGCAACAGCCTGGATCCCGAAATCGTCTGGGCCAAGCTGGCCGCGCTGGCCGAAGGCGCGGCGATCGCCAGCGAGAGGTACTGGTAAGCCAGGCTCACTCGCCGCGGCTGAGCATCTCCAGCTTGTAGATCGTCATTGCCACGTTGCGCTCTTCGTGGGGCGTTTCCCATGCCTCGCCATCGGGGGTCGATGCCCCCATTGCGCCAACAAAGAGCGTACGTCGGTCAGGGCCGCCAAAGGCCAGCGTTATCGAACGACGCGGCACCGGGATCACGCCCAGTTTCGTGCCGTCGGGCGCGAACACGTAAACACCTGCATCGCCGGTAACGTAGAGCCGCCCTGCCGCATCCACCGTCATCCCGTCGCCGCCAAAACCCTCGCTGTCCTCGTCCAGCGTGGCGAAGACCCCCGAAGTAGCGCCGCGCACGCCGGTGTCCAGATCGAAAGCATGGATCGTGCGCAGGTCCGTTACATACAGCCGTGAGCCGTCAGGACTGGTCACCACACCGTTGGTGAACGCCTCGGGTTCGTAGACCAGGTTCACATTCCCCTCGGCATCGATGTGCCACAGCGCGCCTTGTGTCACCCATGCCCCGCCCCGGCCATCGGCATGGACATCGTTGAGCCTTCCGAGCGTACTGCCGTCGTTCATGCTGTCCGCTATCACGCGGCGTTCCGGCAGCAATTGCACCAGCGCACTTGGTTGGCTGCATTCCAGCTCGTTGAGGCCCGGATCGGTGCAGCCGCGCTCCACCGCCAGCAGGCTGCCATCAGCAGCATAGGACACTGCGCCCGCACCCAGCACATAGGGCACTTCCACAAAGGCGCGGCCATCGGGCCATAGCGCCCAGATCGCGTTGCTCTGCTCCTGCGCGAACAGCAGACGACCGTCAGGCGCGGTGGTCATGCCGTCTGCCGTCATCGGGCCGGACCAGGCCGTCTCCCATGTCGCATTGCCGGAGACGACGCCTTCGATGGCTTCGATCTCTACCGCTCTCTCGTCCGGCAGCAGGCCTTGCGCCGCAGCGGGTACGGCGAGTGTCAACGCCGCAATGGCAAGCGAAAGCCGCATCATTCCACCACCTCCATCTCGATCGTGTTCACGCCGTTCTCGTCAACTCCGGTGCGGTCGTTGTCCCAGTCGATCTCGATCATCCGGTCGAAGCCCTCGTCGCGAATCCAGCTGACCTGGGTCACGAAAGGTTCGCTTAGCGTGACAGGATCGGTCACGGTCACGTCCGACACCAGCCGGTCGCCTTCCAGCCGGATGCGTTCCTCGTAATGCGCCTCGTCCGAAAAGGGCGGCGCGCCATGGAAGTATTCGATGGGCGAACGCACCATGATCGTCTCGATCACCAGCACCTCACCTTCCCAGCGGCCCACCGAAGTGCCGCGCACCGTGGGCCACAGGTCAAACTCGTCGGGCATCTCGCGGTCGGTGTAGACATAACGCACCTCGCCATAGGCGTTCACGATCAGCACCTGTTCCGGCGTGATGGTGAATTGCAGCGGGGTGGCCGCATTCATCATCATCGGGAAGCCCCAGCCCGTCGCCTTGCGCCCGGCATTGATGGCGCGCGCTTCTTCCAGGCGACGCAGCCCTTCCTCGTTCCATGGCGCGCTGGCCCCGCGCAGGTTCATGAAATTGTCAGGGAATTCGCCCGTCTCGCGTGCTGCAAGGACGGCAGGGGCAATTCCGCCAATGGTGGTGCCGGCCTGGTTCTCCGCCACCCAGTAGCCCGGCCACCAGGGCAGCTGGGCGAACTGCTCGACACGGTCGCTTTCACCTTCGTGGTGCTCGGCCAGCGCAGGGGTTGCGGCCAGCGACATTCCAAGGGCGATCGCCGCCGCAAGAGCAGTCTTCATTGGTTCGTCCCGATGGTGTTGCCGTCGGCATCCTTCACGTCCAGCACCACCCCGCCGGGCCTGCCGTTGCGCAGCGGGTAGGCGCGCACCGTCACCACTGTGCCGGGGCGCAGCGTGCGCGGGCGCCAGCCGCGCGCGTAGAGGTACATGGGCGAGCCCATTTCCATGGACCATTCCACCTCGTTGCCTTGCGCATTGGTGGAAACCATCTGGATATAGGCGTGCGGGTTCGACCACTGGAACTGGGTGACCGTGCCGGTGACTTGCACTTCGCGGGTGGTGTCGAACATCGACATGGAATGGTGCGCGGCAACCGTGCCGGCACCAAGGGGAACAAGAAGGGCTGCCGCGACAGCCAGTGCGAAACGCATGGTCCGAAAACTCCCAGACTTCTCTGTTTGACGAGGATCATGCCATCATCGGAGGTCGAGGTCACCACCCTATCGTGATCGGCCGTTTCCGCCGCTTCGGCAGCCGCCGCCACTTCGCGCGCGGTCGCCACGTCGATGGTCGAACAATCGAGGAAAACCGCGCCTGCCGGTGCCTTGCCGATCACGTCGTTCTCGTAGACCGCGTCCACGCCCGCGCAGGCCTTGGCCAGCGCTTCTACCGACAAGTCGAAAGCGCGTACCGTGCACCCCGCCTTCACCAGGTTTGCGGCCATTCAGCCGCCCATGTTGCCAAGGCCGATGAATGCAAATCTCATTGATCCTTCCGCTGGACAAAATCCTTAAATCGGACACCCCAAAAGGTGCCTAAGAATGACATCAATACGGCGAGCAAAACGCCTAAAGCGATTGTGAGAAAAACCGACCCTTCCGGCACACTTGGCAGCTCGGCAGCAATGCCGAACACCGCTGTAACAATAAGAGCCAGCAACAATCCTGGCTTGAGGTTGTTTGAGAACATCCCTGCGATAAAGCCGCACGCCAGCCCGACAATTGGATAGGCCAATGGAGGCACCTCAGCGCCCCTTCCACTTGCCTTCGCGCTTCTCGGCGAAGGCAATCATACCTACGGCCTTGTCTCCCGAGCCGCTCAGCACGATGTAGCGCTGCGTGGCCTTCTTCGACTTGGCCGAGAACCGCAGACCTTCCATGCCGGACTGGTCGCTATCGCCAAAGCCCGTTCGCTTCCCCCGGTCGAAGGAATGCCAGGGCAGCGGGCAGGCCTTTCGGACGGACTGCCCCGGCGCAACCGCCCTAACGGATCTCTTCGCTGTCGCGGATGATCGCGTCGGCTTCCATCCGGGCCGCGTGGTCGAGCGTGGCGAACATCGATTGCACTTCAGGCGCATTGACCATGTCGAGGTTCATCACGTCGCGGCCATAGGCTTCGGGCAGCTGAACGCTCATGCGGTAGGCGTACTTCTGCGCCGTCCAGTTGATCGCCACCTCGCAGAATCTGACAGTCTGGTACGGGCAGCGCGGCAGCCATTCGGCGCGGAATTCGCGATCCCACTGCGCGATCAGCCGTTCGGGCTGGGTATCGGGCAGCGATGCCGCAGCATCGATCACCTCCTGCACGTCGGGAGAGTAGTTGTAGGTGCGCGCACAAATCGTCTGCGCATGGCAGGAAAAGTCGCGGCCACCCGGCGGCAGGGTGATGGTCATCTGCGGGAACCAGATCGGCCAGTCCCATTCGTCCCCCCACAGCTTGACGTCGATGAAGCCGGTAACGTTGATGCCCGGCGTCAGTTCGAAACCCAGGTTGTAGACCGGATCACCGATCGAGAAACTGCTGGCATGGGTGATAGGATCGACTTCCAGCGGGAACTGCTGCCCGGAACGGGTGATGGTATAATCCTGCTCGGCCAGGTTATCAGTCAGGCGCAATTCCATGCGGTCGGAAGTCAGCGCGAATTTGACTGCCGGATGGATCGTCACACCAACGAAGCCGAAATTCGCGCGGCCTCCGATCAGGTCGATATTCCGAAACACCTTCTCGGCTGAAGGCGGAGAAGCCTGTCCCGGCGCGGGCGGTGTGAACTGCCCGTTGGCGAAGGGGGCAGGCAGCCCGTCGGTGAAGTCATGCCCCACGGACAAGCCGACCGAGTTGGACCCGAAAACCGGGACCTTGTAGGCAACACCAGCATGCGCGCCGACCTCGGCCACCAGTTCCTGTCCACCGAACAGCTGGTCTGCAGGGAGACTGGTCGATTCAAACTGCGCGGTCGAGGCGTTGAGCGGGGCGATATCGACGGTGAGGGTCGCGCGCTCATCCATGCTGACGCTGTTGCCGGTGCCATGATAGCTGTAGGTGCCCCCCGCCTCGATCGGCAGGCGCAGGCCGAAACCGTAATCGAAGCCAGCACTCATTTCGACGTAATAGGTCTTCTTGCAGCCTACCACGCACCAGCTGATCGTGACAGACAGCCGTTCGCGCCACTCGTGTTCGCGGCCTAGGGTGAAACCGGCCAGGAAGACGCTGTCGGGAATGTCGTGCACCGCATCAACCGTCTGGATCGGTTCCGGCACCATCAGGCTACGTACCGCCGAAACTGAGGGCGCAAGCTGGAACTGCGGTTGCGGCGAGAAGGCCAGCTGGCGCGCCAGCCTTGGCACGAACAGGGTCTGCTCGCGCTGAATCTCGCCGCTGTTGACCAGCTCGGCTTCAAGCTGCTCGTCGTCCAGCCGGTCATAGCGGGCCACCTGCTCGGCCCCGATCTCACGCTCGATCTGGGCGCGCTGGACGGGATTGCGCAGCATGCCGCGCAAGGTAGCGATATCGGCTGCGATCTCGGCCGCTTCCTGCTCGCGCTGGGCGACCTGGTTGCGGTTGAGCATCAGCATGGTGCCGGGCGCGACATAGCGCGGGCTGTCCGGATCGGAGCGCGCGGCGGCACGCTGTTCCGGGCTCATCCGGGTAAAGCAGGTGCCCCCGGCGCGCGATACGGCCAGACGGCGGGCGCGATCGGTGCAGGCACCCGGCAGCATGCGATAGGCCAGGAACTGGCGGACCAGCAGACCTTCCTGCGCCTCGATCACCTCAGTCGTGTCATGCACATCGGCCACCAGTTGCGGTGCCTGCCGCAGGCGGCTCGCCACGTTCATCGGCGCAGCAGGGTTCTGCAGCACGGGCCGCATGTCCGCCTGTATGGTGCCGATGCGCACCAGCGGGTTCCGGCGCAGGCTGGCAACGTCCAGCGTGCGTTGCACCTGCAACTGGCTCACCAGCCTGCTGGACGGCCCTGGGCGCAGCGTCACCGATTGCGGAATGTCGACGCTCTCGGCATCCTCCGGCGGAACCACTTCGGTGGGCACGACCTCAAGCTGAATCGGCGGACGCTCGATCGGCCTGATCGTGGGCCGGGCACGGATGTCCTGCGCCGAAGCGCCAACTGCGCTCAGCGCCGCTGCAAGGGCTATCACGGAAGAAAGGCACTTCGCAGAATCGAGGGACATTTAGGGCTCCTGTGGTTCATTCCCGAACAGATGGAACGCACCACGCGGCGACCGCAATGTCATTGTCCAAGGTCAAATGGAGCCAAGTGAAGGCGCCACATTCGGCAGCGAACGGCCCGATCGCGGACTGCAATTTCAGCGACCTTCACCGACCAGAGCAAATGGCGCCCAGACTGCCGGATGTGCGGCATCTAGCTCCGGGTTGTTGCGGATGTCGCGCATGGCAGCCTGCAAGGCTTCGGCGCGCGGCTCTCCTTCCTGCGAGCGACGTAACGTCTCGACAGTCAAGACCGGCGCAATGTCGTCGAACACCGGCCAATGGCTGACCAGCAGGCTTTGCGCGCCAGCGTAGAAGAAGGCTTGCGCCAGGCCGGAAAGGCCGGTTTCGCCGGGGCGCCCCGAAGGCGATGCAGTGTTACAGGCGGAAAGGATCACCCATTCCGCTGCCGTCAGGTCTATGCCCACGACTTCGGAGGCGGCGAGATAGCCGTCATTTTCGCGCCGGGCCTCTGTCGGCGGTGTGAAGACCAGCCCCGGCTCGGCGGCGGAACCACTTTCCTCGCTGGTGAAACCATGCGTGGCGAGATGCAGGATGCGGGTTGTCGAGAGGTCGGCATGGCGGATTGCGGGCTCCGTCATCCGTTCGGCGAGGTAGAGGGCATCTGCGGGAGCGCCAAGCGCGGCGCGAACCTGCTCCAGTTCAGTTTGCGTGCCCGGCAGCGCGGCGAGTTGGCGCAAGGCGGCGGGGTTCATCAGCGCCATGCCCGTGGCACCGCGCGCCGTGTTCACCAGGCCGGCGGCATCGACTGCAGCCAAGGTTGCCGATCTGGCCCCGCGCAATCGTGCTTCACCGCCCAACAGCGGAGCACCGAAGCCGCTGAAGCCGACGCCTTCCGGCAGTTCGTCCTCCAGCCCGAACGAGCGGATGAAGATGAGCGACTGCAGCGATGGCAGCTGGACCAGGGCATGTCGGTCGGCCAGCCAGTCCATGCTGCGCAAGACGGCCGGATCGTCCGGGTCTGCGCCTTCGGGCGGCTCGCTTGCGATCAGCGTGCCGAGCGGCAGGCGCGACAGCTCTCCCTCGGCAATAACATAGACCCGGCTCTTGCCTTCCAGCAGCGACTCCACATCGGCAAAAAGGTTGGCGTAGAGGCTGAAGGCAAGATCAAGGTCGAACAGCGGCAGCAGGCCGGTGGTGCCGTCGATCTCCAGTCCGGAACGAAACCTTGCGACAGCGTCCGCGATCTCCCCCTCGTCCATCCAGCCGCGCGACCAGCGAATGTTCTCGCCGGTCACCGCCATGCTCTGCGTCCCGTAGATCGTCGGCACCAGGAACAGGACCGCCTCTTCCTCGCCCAGCACGCTGCGCAGTTCATCCAGCGTGACGGTCTGCTGGTTGAGGATGGCGTAATACTGCGGGGCTTCGGCTTGCAGTTGCTGATCGATCCTGGCGAGCCGTTCCTCGATTTCCGAAAGCCTCGCGGCCAGCTGCTGCCGCCCGCTGCTGGCGGCCGTGCCCAGCACCTGGCTTTCCACGAGGGTTGCCTCGATCGCGGTCCAATCGCGCGTCAGCGCCTGCCGCTCCTGCACCAGGTCCTGCAGCCCCTGGCTGATGGCGAACCGCGCGGCCGCGGCTTCTGCCACGGCGCGCGACGTTGACCCGGCAGTGGCAAGTTGCAGCGCACCGAAGGCCTCTCTCGCAAGGCCCTGCGGGGTTGTTCCTTCATCGCCAAGGCTGTCCCACAGCCCGTCGGCGTAGAACCTTTCCGCCGTCTGCCGGCCAACCAGTTCCCGATCGCGCTGCGCCGCACCCCGCACGCCCTGTTCCGACAAGTCGACGACACGGCTGCGCGTGGTTGCGGCCAGTTCACGGAACAGGGGCAAGGCGCGTTCCGGCTGGCCGGTTTCCACCAGCACCGCGGCGTAGTTGCGCATGGCCAAGAGAGTTCGCGGGTGGCGGTCGTCGAACACTTCGCGGCCCAGTTGCAGGGCTTCTGCCAATAGCGTTTCGGCCTCGCCGGTCCGACCGCGATCACGCACGAGCAGCGCATAGTTGACAAGGCTCGTGACCAGGTCGGGATGCTGGTTACCCAGCAAATCCCTGCGCAGCTGCAATGCTTCGGCGTGCAAGGGTTCGGCTTCGACGATCCGTCCAAGGCTGGATAGAACAAGAGCATAATTGCTGAGTACGGTCAGGGTGTTAGGGTGCTGTTCTCCGTATACATCACGGGTAAGCTGCAGCGCTTCCGCCATAACCGGCTCTGCTTCTTCAGACCTGCCCAACTTATGCAGCGAAAGTCCATATCCGGCAAGCGGCAGAACGGTTTGCGGATGACGCTCCCCCAGTGTCTCGCGCGCGAGGCGGTAGGCTTCGGAATATATCGGCATTGCTTCTTCATTGCGGTCGAGAGCGTCGAGCACGAAGGCATAATTGTTCAGGCTGGTGATCGTATCCGGGTGCCGGTTACCCAAGACCTCGCGCCGCAAGCGCAGGGCGTCGGCGAAATAAGGTTCTGCCTCGATCGCGCGGCCCGTCTCGACCAGCAGCGAGCCATAGTCGCTCATGCCTCGCAAAGTTGCCGGATGTCGTTCACCCAAAAGCTCCTCATTGAGTCGAAGCGCCTCTGCGATGATTGGTTCGGCTTCCTGTGGACGCCCCAGATCCAGCAGCAGCAAACCGTAGTCGCCCAGGTAGCCGAGCGTGTCCGGATCGCGCTCGCCAAGCACCTCGCGCGCGAGGCGCAAAGCCTCCGCCGATAGCGGTTCCGCTTCTTCCAACCGCCCAAGATTGTACAGCGATGCCGCGTAGTTACCGATGCTGCGGATGGTGTCCGGATGCCGTTCGCCCAGATCCTGCCGACGAATGCGCAGAATCTCGGCCTCCATCGATACTGCCTCGCTCTCCCGCCCCATATCGCCAAGGGCGGACGCGTAATTCCCCAAGACGCTCAGCGTGATGGGATGCCGCTCGCCGAACAGTTAACGGCAGTAACGCAGAGCCTCGGCAAGCAGGGGAAGCGCAGTTGCGGCATTGCCTTCTTCCAGCAGCCGGGCCCCTTCGTTAGCCAGCTCGCGGGCTTGCGCGATCGCCTCGTCCCGCTCGCCGGTAATCGCAGCCGGCTCGCTGGCAGTCTGGGCGAGCACGGCAACCGGGCTGGCAAAGGGCCAGGTAAGGGCTCCGACAATCGCCAGTTTGCATTTCATCCTATTCTCTCGGTGCAGACGCAGGTATCCACGGTATCGCAAAACGGAGAACTTGAAAGCCATCGATCACGGGAAGAGCCGAGCAGATTGGGAAGTGGGAAGGTCAACGCCATGACAAGGCAAGTAATGGCGATGGTGAAACTGCTGCCACTCTTGCCCCGGGTGTGATGGTCGCAGCCTGCTTGCCGCTTCGCGGGCGCATGTGTCATAGATGCAGGAGGGAAAGGAACACCCATGATTGTCTCGACTGTTCGTGCCGCAATTTCGCTACTGGCGCTTGCCGCCAGCACGCCGCTCGCCGCGCAAAGCCTTGAGGAACTTGACGCATTATCGGATCGGACCGCCGACGAGGCGTCCGGGATCCAGGCCGCGCTCGAGCAGACTGCGCGCGGCGAATTGCTCGAGGCGCTGGCAACGCTCGAACGCGTGCTTGCCCTCTATCCGGAATCGGACGAGGCGCGCTTCAACCATGCCACCTTGCTGTGCTGGGTCGACGATCCGCAGGGCGCGGAGGTCGAATTCGCACGGCTCGACGAGGACGATTATGCGCCGGGCGCGCTGCAACAAGCGCGCGAAAATTGCCGCGCAGCAACTGACAGGGGGCAGCAATGGTGATTGCTCGCGGTGGCCTTACCTCGATCACCATCGCCAGCCTGCTGGCATCAAGCGGGCTGGCCACGCCGGTTGCAGCGCAGCAACGCGTCGAGGTGGGCAATGCCGCCAGCGTGGTAGGCAATGTCACGCTTGACAACGACCAGCTCCGGCGCCCGATCGAGGTTGAGCGGCGCCAGCGTATTGCCTGGGGCGACCTGATCGAGACCGAGCGTAATTCGCAATTGCAGATTCTGCTGCTCGATCGTTCCAGCTTCGGCATCGGCCAGCGCTCGCGCGTACGGATCGACGAATACGTCTACGACCCGAATGAGGGACGTTCCCTTTTTGCCAGCATCATCAAGGGGGCTCTGCGCTTCTTCTCAGGCGCTGACGAAGGAGAGAACAGCGCCGAGATCTCGTCTCCGGCCGGGCGCATCGGCATTCGTGGCACCGCTATCGACATGCTGGTCGGCGAAGAGGCCGAGGATATAGCCGAGGACGAAGATTTCGTCGGCAGCGTGCGCAGCGATGATGACGAAGCGACGCTGGTCGTGCTGCGCGGTCCGGGTGCCGATGCACTTTCCGGCCTCACGCCGGGCCTGGCCGAAGTGACCGGGGCAGGCGTCACCGTGGTGTTGGATGAGCCGGGCCTTGCCGCCTACATCCCGCGCGAAGGGGCTGCCCCGATCGGTCCGTTCCGCATTTCCAATGCCGGGCTGGCGAAGGTGCAGGACGAGATCGCTCCGCGTTGGGCGCGCAGTTTCAATGATGGCGGCATTCCCGACGAGGTGATCGCCGGCGCCGCTGCTGCTGCGGTGATCGGTATCATTCTTGGCACACGTGGTGGAGGTGACGATGACAACAGCGGGCCGACCGTAAGCACCAACCCGAACAACCCGATCAGCGGCAGCGACAATGACCAGTGCGAGGACGCCTACGGTCGCCCAGTCCCCTGTTCGCAGATCGACTGATTACTTGGCAGTAGCCTGGTAGACGCCGTCCCAGCCTTCGCCGGGCGGCTGCGCGCGCAATCCCGCGATCCGCTCCAGGAAAAGCGCACGCAGCTCGGCAATGGCGAATTTTTCGTAGCCTTCCCGCCCTTCTTCCAGCGCCGCTTTGGCACGGTCCCAGTCCTGCGCGCGATAGGCCTCAAGCATGGCCAAATGAGAGGCGCGCAGGCTCCGGAAATCCTCGCTTGCCGCCATCGTCTCGTCGCCCAGCAGGGCGGAAATCGTCGCCGGCCGGTCGCGCCCGACCACGCGCACGCGGTCCAGTTCGAGCAGCGCGAAACCGTCCAGCCGACCGGTCAGCGTCTCGCCCACGGCGATGGGAACGCCATAGAGCTTAGTCAGGCCTTCAAGCCGCGATGCGACATTCACCGTGTCGCCGATCAGAGTGTAGGACAGCCGCTTGCGGGAGCCCATATTGCCCACACAGCACTGGCCCGAATTGATGCCCACGCCAATCTTCACTTCGCCAGGCCAGACCGAGCCATGCTGCCCTGCCATTCTGGCGTTCAGTTCCTTCGTTTTTGCGACCAGCTCCAGCGCCGCTCGCGCGGCATTTGCAGGGTGGTCCGGATCGTCCAGCGGAGCGTTCCAGAAGGCCAGGATGGCATCGCCGATATACTTGTCGAGCGTCGCCTTGCGGGCGAGCAGGATCTCGCTCATCGGGGTGAGGAAGGCGATCAGGAAGTCGATCACCTGTTTTGGCGTATAGCGTTCTGAAATTCGGCTGAAACCACGAATGTCGCACATCAGCACGCTCATGTCGCGCTCCTCGCCACCCAGTTCGAGCTTTTGCGGGTCCGCAACGATCTGGCGCACCAATTCGGGCGAAAGGTAGCGGTCGAATGCGGCATGAATATATGATCGCTGGCGCTCTTCGCGGTAATAGACCGCCACTGTCTGCACGGCATAGACGGTCACTATGGCCAGCACCGGCCATATCGGGTCGAGCAGATAGTCTGAATTGACGAATGCCAGCCAGCTCAGCCCCACTACCGCACCGACGCCGAGCAGCGCCGCCAGCGCTCCCAGCGCCGCGCCGAGGCGCGGCAGCACCAAGGCAAGCAAGCCGGCGAGCACCACCGTCTGCACGCCTTCAAGCGCGCCAGCCCAGTCGGGCCGCTGGAGGAAATGCCCGGCAAGAATCTGTTCTGTCGCAGCCGCATGGACGGTGACACCCGCCGTGCTCTCGCTGACGGGTGTCGAAACGAGATCCTGTAGCCCTTCGGCACTGCCGCCAACGAAAACGACCTTGCCTTCAACCGCCGCGGCCAGTTCGGCATCCGACATGTCGCCGGTTATGATCCGCCAGGCAGGCAAGGCTTCGTTCGCATCACTGACAGGGAAGTGGACCCACATCTCACCCGCATCGGTTACCGGTATCTCCGTCCTGCCCACGCGCACCGCCACGGCTGCGCCGGGGCTCGCCAAGGTCTCGCCTGAACCGTCGCTGGCCAGGAGATTGGGTGAGCCGGCAGCTTGTGCCACGCGCACTGCCTCCAGCGCGAGGCCAGGTACCGGTGTGTTGCCCTGTATCGCCACCAGCGGCACACGCCGTACGATCCCGTCGGCATCGCCCTGCAGGCTGACAAAGCCCGTGCCTGCCGCAGCTTCTTCCAGCATAGGCAGGGGCAGCAGCGCGCCGGCGTAGGTGGCCACGGCGCGGCGCGGCAGGGTTCCGGCAATGGTGAAACTGGCACGCGGCTCGACATCGCGTCCGCCCTCGCCATCCTCGAGGAAGAAATAGCCCGCCACCACGGGAACCTCGTCGAAGCTGTCGGCAAACAGCGCATCATGGCTCGGCAGAGCTGCCAGCTCCGTGCCCAGCGCATTGTCGGCGTAAAGCTCGGCAAGCGCTTCGGGCGAAGTCCGGTCAGCTTCCGAAAAGACGATATCGTAGGCCACGGACGCTGCCCTGGCGTCACCTAGCCGCCGCGTTAGCTCGGCCAGGTCCGTGCGCGGCCAGGGCCATTGGCCCAGGCGGGCAATCGATTCCTCATCGATATCAACGACCGCGACCCTTGCCACTTCCGGGCCGTTCCACGGCGCAGCGCGCTGATAACCATCGAAGACCTGCAGTTGCAGGCGCTGCAGCGGTGCAGGATCCAGCGCCATGAGCAGCAGCACCAGCGCCAGCGCGGCAAGGCCCGCCAGCGCCGGCCCCAATCTTTCAGCAACTGCCTGCAAGCGCGCCACAACCTCTCCTGATGGTTCCAGCTGATCACCCTATGGAGATACCCGGACCGGCGCAATTGCGGATCCTGTGGGGCACAGCGTTATTGGCTGGCAGATGACTGCCGGTTTTTCATCCACTGGCAAACGCCAGCCCGGAGCTGTCAGTTCAACGCAGCAAGGTGGCAGCGCTCCTTCAACAGCCAACGTCACCTGGTCTCCCGAAAGACAATGCGATACCAATGAGCAATCGCCAAGACGGAGTGAAAAAGCCGTGGTGGCTGCACAGGAATGAAAACAGAGATCGCAGGATAAGCGCGCCCGGCAGAAATCGACCTGTTAATGTTGCGCGTCTTCGGGAGAGTGATCGAGATCACCGGTTCAGACGTCTCGATTGCATGGCTTGGACAAGACTAGGCTCTGCGCAACTCGGTCTTCAAAACCTTACCTGACGCATTCAAAGGCAATGCCTCAACGATCTCGACAAGTCGCGGGACCTTGTAATTGGCCATGTTTTGCCGCGCCCATTGAATGATAGCCTCCGCGTCTGGCCGGCAACCGGGACGGGGGATGACGAAGGCCTTGCCGATCTCACCCATGCGCTCGTCAGGCACGCCTACGACTGCAACCGTGCCGATCTCGGGATGGTCGGACAACAGCTTTTCGATTTCAGCCGGATAGCAGTTGAATCCGCCGCTGATATACATGTCTTTCAGCCGGTCAGTGATGCGGACATAGCCTGCATCGTCCATCACCCCGACATCGCCTGTATGCAGCCAGCCTTCGCAATCTATGGCCTCGGCCGTCGCTTCGGGATCGTCGAGGTATCCTTTCATGACGGCATAGCCGCGCACCTGGATCTCGCCGGTTTCCCCGCGCGGCAGTTCCTGGCCATCTTCTCCCGCTATCCGCACTTCCAACCCCGGGATCGCCTTGCCGACGCTGGTGGCGATAAGGTTCGCATCATCGCCCCGACGGCAGGCCGTGATGGTGGTGCATTCGGTCATGCCATAGGCGGTGACCGTGTCCACCAGACCGAGCTCACTGCGCATCCGGCGAATGAGTTCGGGCGGCACACTGGCTGCTCCGGTGGCAGCACCGCGAAGGCTGGAAGTGTCGAAATCTCGCTTTGCCCTGGCCGCCAGCAGCGATTGGTAGATCGTCGGCGGGCCGGGCAGGAAATTGACGCGGTTCTCCTCGATCTGGCGGATCACATCATCCACATCGAAGCTGGCCTGCGGCAGGATCGTTGCTCCGGCGATCAGCGCAGCGACCCAGCCCGCCTTGTAGCCGAAGCTGTGAAAGAAGGGGTTGATGATCAGATAACGCTCGCCCCGTTCCAGACCCATCACTTCCACCCAGTGGCGGAACATCGGCACGATGCAGTCATGTGTGGTGACAACGCCCTTGGGCAGGCCGGTTGTGCCACTGGTGAACATGATGTCGGACACATTTTCAGGCGACAACGCCGCCAGCGCCTGATCGACTGCCGGGTCCCCGTGTCCGCTTCCTCCGCAGAGGAAACCATCCAGATCGCGGCCGATGACCACGGTTTGCGCGAGGGCGGGCAGGTCCTCTTTCGCCAGCAAGGCGGGATAGTCCGTGCCAAGGAAATCATCGACGGTGAACAGCAGCTTCGCGCCAGTCCGCCGCAAGATATCGCCGGCTTCCCGCCCCTTCAGTCGCGTGTTGAGGGGCACGATCGCCCCGCCAGCACTCTGCACGCCCAGCGCGATAACGATCCACTCACGGCAGTTGGGAGCCCAGATCGCCACCCGATCCCCTTTGCCGATGCCAGCAGCAAGGAAAGCCGACGCCGCTTCGCGGGCACGCTGCCACAAGTCGGCAAAGGTCCAGCTTTCCCCACGCTCGATCAGCGCCGGACTATCGGGCCAGTCGCGTGCCGCCGCTTCGGCCACATGGGGTATCGTCCCCGGCAGGCTCATTAGGCGACCTCGAACAGCCCTGCTGCGCCCATGCCGCCGGCGACGCACATCGAAACGACTACGTATTTCGCTCCGCGCCGCTTGCCCTCGATCAAGGCGTGGCCGACCAGGCGGCTGCCGCTCATGCCGAAGGGATGGCCGATGGCAATGGCACCGCCGTTGACGTTGAGCTTTGCCGGATCGATGCCCAGCTTGCGCTGGCAATAGACGGCCTGGCTGGCGAAAGCCTCGTTGATCTCGAACAGGTCGATATCGTCGATGCTGAGTCCTGCGCGCTCAAGCAGCTTGGGGATCGCGAAAATCGGGCCGATACCCATCTCGTCTGCGCCGCACCCGGCCACCTGGAAACCGCGATAGATGCCTAGCACAGGCAGCCCTTCTGCTTGCGCTGTCGCCAGGTCCATCACCACCTGCGCGCTGGCACCATCTGACAGCTGGCTGGCGTTCCCCGCCGTTACGTGCTGGCCCTCGGCAATTTCCAGGCCGCCCTTGAAGACAGGCTTGAGGCCGGCAAGCTTGTCATAGGTGGTGCCGGGACGAATACCCTCATCACGATCCAGCGTGACCTGCTCCTTGCCAGTCTCGTTGCCTTCCTTGTCGAACAAGGTCTTGGTGACCGTGATCGGCACGATCTCGTCAGCGAACAGCCCGGCTTCGTGGGCAGCGGCGGCGCGTTGCTGGCTGGTGGCAGCGAAATGGTCCTGGTCCTCGCGGCTCACGCCATAGCGCTCGGCCACGATCTCGGCAGTCTCGATCATGTCCATGTAGGCGGTGGGATCGGCGGCCTTGATGAATTCGGACCGGTTGCGAAAGGTGGGCCGATGCTTGTTGATGGTGAGCGAGATGCTCTCCATCCCGCCCGCAATGGCGCAATCGATCTCGTCGCACATGATTCCGCGCGCGGCGAGAGCAATGGCATTGAGACCGGACGAACACTTGCGGTCAAGCGTGAAGCCGCTCACGCTGTCGGGCAGGACAGAGCCATGCACGGCCAGCCGGCCGAGGTTGTAGCTCTGCGTGCCCCAGTGATTCCCCACGCCGAGATAGACGTCGTCCACTCGCGCCGGATTGATCCCCGCGCGGTCAAGCGCGGCATTGACGACATGGGCTGCCATTACGGGCGCCTCGGTATCGTTTAAGGCACCGCGATAGGCCTTGCCGACGCCAGTACGCGCGGTCGAGATGATTGCTGCTTCGCGCATGGGCTAGTCTCCAGTTACAGTCGATTGGTTGCCGGCACCGAAGAAGGCGCGCATCCGGGCAACCTTGCCGTTTTCGTCGAATTCAAACGTGTCGATCACGTCAATGCGGGTCTGCACGCCGTCCCATTCCAGCGTGACGTGGAACGGGAAGGCTGCGAAATTGCTCACCGCTCGGATCGAACCGTCAAGATGCAGCCTTGCCCCGGCAGCAATCCCCACTGCGAAGAATTCGCGCAGCTCTGCATGGCCGATCTTCATTGGCGTACCCATGGGGTCTTCTACCTGAGCGTCCGCCGCGAACAGCGCCACGATGCCATCAAGGTTCTCGGCGTTATAGTTGTCGATATAGGCCTGCACGGCGGCGCGCATCTGCTCTTCAGAAGGCATCAGTTTTCTTCCGGGTAGTAGCGGCTGATGGTATCGATCACGCAGGCGGGCTTTTCCTCGCCCTCCACCTCAATGGTGACACGCACCACCGACTGGATGCCGCCGCCTTTCTCCTCTGCCCCGATGATCTCGCCATGGCCGCGAATGCGCGATCCGGTGGGCACGGGCGCGATGAAGCGCAACCGGTCGGTACCCACGTTTACGCCAAAGCCGTAGCCGCGCACGTCGATCATGCTTTCCAGGAAATGGCTGGCAAAGCTCATGGTCAGGTACCCATGCACGATGGTCCCGCCGAACGGCCCATCCTTCGCACGCTCCGCATCGACGTGGATCCACTGCCGGTCGCGGGTCAGTTCGGCGAAGGTATCGACCTGTTGCTGATCGATCTGCACCCAATCGGTCGGGCCGAGAGTCGTGCCGACCATGCCAAGGATATCCTCCGGCTTTTCGATGATCACGGTCATGGCATCAGGCCCTCTGGCTGGAGACCGAGAGCACTTCCCCGGTCATGTAGCTGGCAAGGTCGGAAGCCAGGAAAATCATGGCATTTGCCACTTCCCACACCTCGGCTGGCCTGCCGAAAGCCTCGCGCGAGGACAGTTCGGCCAGCAGTTCGTCCGTCGTGACCTTGGCGAGGAAGGCATGCATCGCGATCGAGGGGGCAACGGCATTGATGCGCACGCCGAATTCCGCCGCTTCGACGGCGGAACAGCGGGTAAAGGCCATCACGCCCGCCTTGGCCGCGGCATAATGCGCCTGCCCCTTCTGCGCCCGCCAGCCGAGCACGGAGGCGTTGTTGACGATGGCACCGGCCTTGCGGTCCTGCATGTGTGGCAGGAAGGCGCGGGTCATGCGGAAGACGGAAGTGAGCGTGACGTCGAGCACGCGGTGCCATTGCTCATCGGTTATATCGACAACCGGCACTTCGCCGCCCAGCCCGGCATTGTTGATCAGCACGTCGACATGACCCAGCCCTGCAATCGCTGCATCGCGCAAGCCATCGACCTCGTCCTGCTTCGTCACGTCGCACAACTGCGTCAGCGGTCGTTCGCAGCCGACCTCCTGCGCGATCCGGTCCGCCGCCTCGCCTAACCTGCGCTCGTGGAAATCGGAGATCAGCACGCGCGCGCCTTCTTCGGCCGCACGCTTGGCAACGGCAAAGCCTATGCCCGTGCCAGCAGCCGCCGTTACGACGACGGTCTGCCCTTTCAGCAGGTCACGCGCGGGCGGATATTGCGGGGCCAGCGTCATACGTCGCCTCGCGGTTCGCGTGGCATGCCAAGGCCCCGCTCGGCGATCAGATTGCGCTGGATCTGGTTTGTCCCGCCATAGATCGTGTCCGCACGTGAATAGAGGAACAGGTTGGGCAGCATGTCCCATTCGTAGTCGGGATTGTCGGTAACCTCACCGGCCTGGCCGAGCACGTCCATCGCCAGCTCGCCAAGGCTGCGACGCCATGTTGCCCACTGGATCTTGTAGGTCAGCGCCGCCCCGTCGACCTTGCTGTGATCGGTGTTCGACAGCATCCGCAGCGCGCCATAACGCATCAGCCGCAGGCCGATCTCGGCCTTGGCGATGCGCTGGCGAATGAGCGGGTCATTGGCTGCGCCATTGGCCTTGGCGGCAGCGATGATCTCGTCCAGCTCGTTGCGGAAGGCCATCTGCTGGCCCAGCGTGGACACACCGCGCTCGAAGCTGAGCAAGCCCATCGCCACGCGCCAGCCATCGCCGACTGCGCCGATCATGCTGTCAGCCGGGCAGCGCGCCTCGTCGAAGAAGGTCTCGTTGAATTCGGCATCGCCGTTGATCTGCGTGATCGGGCGGATGTCGATTCCGGGCTGATCAATCTCCATCATCAGGAAGGTAAGCCCCTTGGGGCCTTTGGATCCTTCCTCGGTCCGGGTGATAACGAAGATCCAGTCGGAAATCTGCGCCAGACTGGTCCAGATCTTCTGGCCATCGACCACCCATTCATCGCCCACGAGCCGCCCCTTGGTGCGCACGCTGGCAAGGTCGGACCCGGCATTGGGTTCAGAAAACCCCTGGCAGAAGATGGTCTTACCCGCCGCGATATTGGGCAAGAAGCGTTGCTTCTGCTCCTCGGTGCCGAAAGTGAGGATCGTCGGCCCGGCGAGTTCGATGCCGACATGGTTCACACGCCCCGGCACGCCGGCGCGGGCATATTCCTCGGCGAAGATCACCTGCTCGGCCAGCGTTGCATCACGCCCGCCCCATTCCTTGGGCCAACCGATGCACGACCAGCCGTGCTCGCCCAGTTGCTGTTCCCATTCGATCCGGCGCTCGGCCTTGTCGGTGAGGGTGGATATCCCCTTGATGTCGGAAAATTCGCCCGCCATTTGCCCATTGAGCCAATCGGCGGCTTCCTTGCGGAATTCCTCTTCCGCCTTGGTGAAACCCAGCTTCATGCCGCTTCTCCCAGAATCTGTGCCGCGATCGCTTCGCGGTGAAGGTCGCCCGCACCCAGCAGCGTCTGGATCGAGCGTGCGCGTTTGAAGAACAGGTGGGCATCGTGCTCCCACGTGAAGCCGATGCCGCCGTGCAGCTGGATCATGTCTCCTGCACACTTGAAGAAGGTGTCTGCACAGAATGCCTTGGCCGCGTGCAACGCCAACGCCGCATCGGGATCGGCCTCGTCCAGCGAGCACGCCGCCCAATAGACGGCGCTACGGGCCTGCTCGATCTCGATCATCATGTCGGCCAGGCGATGCTTGTAGGCCTGGAAGCTGCCGATCGGTCGACCAAACTGCTTGCGCTCCCTGGCATATTCTACCGTGCGGTCGAGCGCAGCCTGCGCTCCGCCCAGCGCCTCTGCGGCAAGGCAAAGCCAGCCCGCGGCCTGTGCAGCGGCACGTCCGGCAGCAGCATCGGCGAGCGCCTGTGCAGCAACGTTTTCCAGCGTCACGGTCGCCAGCGGACGGGTCTGGTCCATGGTCGTGTGCGTGGTGATGGAAACCCCGTCAGCCGCGGCATCGACCAGCCATGCACCTGCTGCATTGGCAAGCAGCAGGAGATCAGCCACGCCGCCATGGGCGACGAACCGTGCGGTGCCCGACAGCGTGGCGCCTGTTGCCTCGATCTCGGCATCGAGCGCAGCCGCGCCGATCATCTCGCCGGAAGCCAGGGCCAGCAGATACTTGCCCTGCTGCTCAGGCGACCCACCTGCCGCAATTGCCCGCGAAACCATGGCAAGGCCAAGCAGCGGGATGGCGGACACCTGTGCGCCCGCAGCCTCGGCAACAATGGCGAATTCCACCATGCCAAGCCCGGCGCCGCCATTTTCCTCAGGCAGGTTCACTCCGCCCAGCGCCAGTTCCTGCGTAAAGGCCGACCACAGGCCGCGATCGAAACCGTCCGCCGCCATTGCATTGCGCGTGTTCTCGCTGGTGGCGGTTTCGGCGAAGAAGCCAGTCACCGTCTCGGCGATCATCTGCTGCTCTTCAGTGAAGGCAAAATCCATCTCAGCTACCCCATACCTTGCGCGGTTCGATCCGCTCGGCGAGCAGATCCTTGACCACATCGCCAATTTCCCCGGGTTCCCAACGCGCGCCCTTGTCCACGAACGGACCTTCGCGCCAGCCGTCCTCCAGCATGATCTTTCCACCTTCCAGCTCGAACACGCAGCCCGTGACATGCGCGCTTCCCGCGCTGCCCAGCCAGACCACGGCAGGCGCGACATTGGCCGGGTCCATGACGTCGAAGGCGTCCCCTTGCGTCGCCATCTTCTCCCCAAAGGCCTGTTCGGTCATGCGGGTGCGCGCTGCTGGCGCCAGGGCATTGGCGGTGATGCCGTAGCGACCCAGTTCTGCTGCCTGCACCAGCGTGAGGCTGGCGATGCCTCCCTTGGCTGTGGAATAGGCTGCCTGCGCGATCGATCCCTGCAGGCCCGCGCCGCTGGTTGTGTTGATGATACGCGCGTCGGGATTCTGCCCTGCCTTGGACTTGCCGCGCCAGTAGTCTACAGCATGGCGAGCAATGCAGAAATGACCGCGCAGGTGGACATGCATGGTGGCGTCCCATTCCTCCAGCGTGGCGGAAACGAACATGCGATCGCGCACGATGCCGGCATTGTTGACCACCACGTGCAGGTCGCCAAAGGTATCGATGGCCAGCTTGACGATGCGTGCAGCAGCGTCCCAGTCGGTCACGTCGTCATAATTGGCCACGGCATTGCCGCCTGCGGCCTTGATTTCCTCCACCACGGCATCGGCCGCGCTGGTATCGCGCCCCTCGCCGCCAAGCGAAGTGCCGATATCGTTGACCACGACATTGGCGCCCTCCGCCGCGAAGCCCAGCGCATAGGCCTTGCCCAGCCCGCGCGCTGCCCCGGTGATGATGACGGTCCGCCCGTCGCAAATACCCATGTCAGTTGATCCCCTGATCCGGTGTTGTCTTGAGATGGGCGCTGGTGTCGCCCCAGAAATCGACCCCGGCATAGTCGCGCCGGGTGAAGCGCCAGTCGCCATCGATCAGCGCGAATTCGTCGTGGTAACGCCCGCTGCCGATAACCTTCAGCGGCAGAGCATCGGTGGCTTGCAGCACTGTCCATTGCGAACGGCAGTTGGCGCCGGCTTCGTCATCCGACAGTTCGATGATCGGATTGGAAACGAGGTGGCGGGTGCGCGGGGTGCCATCTTCATGGACACGCACCAATCTCTCCCACATCGCCGCAATCCGCTCGGCCCCGTGCAGTTCCCTGCCGCCCACGACCACGCAGCCGTGATCGAACAGGCGGGCAGCCGCGTCGAACTGTCCGGCATCGAACAGCTCGGCGTACCGATACAGCAGATTGGGTATGTCGAGCGCGGGATTGGCCATCACTTGCCCATTCACAGCCGCTCGATAATGGTGACGTTGGCCTGGCCGCCGCCTTCGCACATCGTCTGCAAACCATAGCGACCGCCGGTGTCTTCCAGCGCGTGCAGCAGCGTGGTCATCAGCCGTGCGCCGGTGCCGCCAAGCGGGTGGCCCAGCGCAATCGCGCCGCCGCGCACATTCACCTTCTCGTGCGGAATGCCCAGTTCCTGCATCCAGGCCAGCGGCACGCTGGCAAAAGCTTCGTTGCATTCGAACAGGTCGATATCCGCCACCTGCATCCCGGCCTTGCGCAGCGCGTGCTGCGTGGCGGGGATCGGGGCGGTGAGCATCCACACCGGGTCATCGGCGCGAACCGACAGGTGGTGGATGCGCGCCCGCGGGGTCAGGCCGTGGTCCTTCACCGCCTGCTCGCTGGCGACCAGCAGGGCTGCCGCACCGTCGCAGTTCTGGCTGGCAACGCCCGCGGTGATCGTGCCCTCACCCCCCACGGGGTTGAGCGCGGCAAGCGCCTCCATCGTGGTGCCGGGACGAATGGTTTCATCCTGTGCCAATCCCTCGAGCGGGGCAATTTCACGAGCGAACGCGCCTGCTTCGACCGCTGCCTGCGCTCGGGCGTGGGAAGTGCAGGCAAATTCCTCCATCGCCTCGCGGCTGATCTGCCACTTGTCGGCAATCATCTGCGCACTGGCGATTTGGTTCAGCAGCCCGTCGCCATAACGCGCAACCCACCCGGGCGAGGTGTTGAAGGGATTGTCGAAGCCATAGGGCTCGCCTGCATACATGGCGGCCGAAATCGGGATGGCGTTCATCGCCTGGCTGCCACCCGCGACAACAAGATCCTGCGTACCGCTCATCACGCCTTGCGCTGCAAAATGCAGCGCCTGCTGGCTGGAGCCGCACTGGCGATCCACCGTCGTGCCGGGCACATGCTGCGGCAGGCCGGCCACCAGCCACACGGTGCGCCCGATGTCGCCTGCCTGCGGGCCGATGGTGTCGCAGCAACCCCACACCACGTCGTCCACCGCATTGGCGTCGATCCCGGTGCGTTCGACCAGTGCCTTGATCGGGTGTGCGCCAAGGTCTGCCGGGTGCAAGTGGGTAAGGCTGCCCTTCTTGCGCCCGATGGGCGTGCGCACGGCGTCGATGATGTAGGCTTCAGGCAAAGGTATTCTCCGGTCCGATGACGTGGCTGCCGCCGATTACCGCCTCGTCGACGCGGCGCAGGTGGAAAGCACGAGAGCCCCAGGCACCGCCCAGCGCCCAAGCACGCTTCATCCAGAAATGCAGGTCGACTTCGTAGGTGTAACCCATGGCGCCATGCACCTGGATCGCGCTTTCGGCAGCGAGCCAGGCGGTGTCGGTGGCAGCAATCTTGGCGTGGCTGACATGGAGCGCGGCGCTGTCGATGCCGTCATCCAGCGCCTGCGCCGCACGCCAGACCACGGACCGCGCAAACTCCAGCGCCACGGCAACGTCGGCGAGCTTGTGCTTGATCGCCTGGAAACCGCCGATGGGCTGCCCGAACTGCTCGCGCACCTTGGAATATTCCACCGCCTGATCAAGCATGGCTTCGGCCAATCCAACCAGCTGCGCCGATGCCATCAGGGCGCCGAGATCGAGCAGATGCGGATCGTCGCTGGCATCGTCGGGCAACGCAGAGAGGTTGCGCAACGGATCGACACTTTCGAGCAAAGCCCCGTCACCATCGGCCATGCTGCCATTGATGCGGTGCGCCGGAACGGGCCGCAGGCTTCCCTCGGAAATTGCAACAAGATCGTCTGTACGTCCTTGCGCGATCAGCCATGGGAGCATCACGAAGGCGCTCTCCACCAGCGGTTCTGCAAGGCAGGCACGGCCACATTCGCGCGCGATCAGCGCGGCATCAAGCAGGGCCATGCCCAGCCCGCCGTGTTCTTCGGGCACGAGCAGGCCGGTAAGGCCCATTTCCACCAGCCCCTGCCAGATTACAGCATCGCGATTGGGGCCAGCGTCGAGCCGCCGCAGCACCTCGGGGCCATGCGTGCCCGCCAGGTAGTCGCGCACGGCCTCGGCCAGTTCCAGCCGTTCGGGATCGATCAGGAAGTCCATCAGCCTGCTCCTACCCTGGGCATGCCGAGCAGGCGTTCGGCAGTGATATTGCGCTGGATCTCGTTCGAGCCGGCATAGATCGGGCCGGACAGCGAGAAGATGTAGCCTTCCAGCCAATCGTTCATGCGGCCATCGGCGAAGTGACGCAGCTCCGCCGCTGCGCCCAGCAACTGCATAGCGGTGCGATGCATGGCGCGGTCCATTTCCGACCAGAAGATCTTGTTCAGGCTGGCTTCGGCGCCGATGCTGCCGCCAGCCATTATCTTCGCTGCGACCGCATAGGTATTGTAGGCATAGGCCTGCGTATCCATCCACGCTTTCGCCACGGCCTCACGCGCAGAGGGTGCCGCCTCAGGCTCATGCTTGCGGAACAAGTCCACCAGCCGCCGCGCAGTGGCCTGGAAGCGCCCCGGAGAGCGCAGCATCAGCCCGCGTTCGAACCCCGCTGTCGCCATCGCGACCTTCCAGCCCTCGCCTTCGCCAGCCAGCAAGTTCTCGGCAGGCACGCGCACATCGTCGAAGAACAGTTCGGCAAAGCCGGGGTCGCCATGTAGCTGGCGAATGGGTCGACGCGTGATGCCCGGCGTATCGAGATCGAACAGCAGGAAGGAGAGGCCCTTGTGGCGCTTGCTGCCTTCCTCGGTACGGAACATGCCGAAGCCCCAGTCGGCAAAGCTGGCGCGGCTCGACCAGGTCTTCTGGCCGTTGATGACGTAGTGATCGCCATCGCGCACGGCGGTGGCCTTGATCGCGGCCATGTCGCTGCCTGCGCCGGGCTCCGACCAGGCCTGCGCCCAGATCACCTCGCCAGCCGCCATCGGGGTGAGGAAACGAGCCTTCTGCTCGTCCGTACCGAACTCCATGATCGTCGGACCAAGCAGGAAGATGCCGTTCTGGTTGGCACGCAGCGGTGCGCCCGCCCCCCAGTACTCTTCCTCGAAGATCAGCCATTCGACGAGGTCCAGTCCACGCCCGCCATAGGCCTCGGGCCAGGTGACCATGCCCCAGTTACCCTCGGCCAGCTTGCGCTCCCAGGCGACGTGCCGGTGGTAGCCTTCCTCGCATTCGAGCGTGAGCAGCGGCTCGGCCGGCACATTGGCTGCGAGCCACTCGCGCACTTCCATGCGGAAAGCCTGTTGGGCGGGTGTGTAGGCGAGGTCCATCGGCTCAGAACTCGGCCTTCTTGCCGCTCTCGACAAAGGCGTCGCGGCTCTTCTGGCTATCTTCGTGCATGTACATTTCCAGAGTAAAACCCTGTTCCCAGCGATAGCCGCGATCGACATCGCGCGGCTCCAGCCCGTTCAGCGCTTCTTTGGCGATCACCAGCGCCTTGCGGCTCTTGGCTGCGATGACGGCGCAGAAGGCGCGCGCCTCGGCTTCCAGCTCTGCACGCGGCACCACCTTTTCGACAGCGCCCAGCCGCCAGGCTTCCTCTGCCGGGATGTTACCGCCGGTGAAGAAGGCGGCGCGCACCTTGTGCAAGGGCAACATGCGCGAAAGGTGGCTGGCCCCGCCCATTGCGCCGCGATCCACTTCGGGCAGCGAAAAGTAGGCATCGTCCGCGGCGATGATCGTGTCTGAAGCGCCGCAGATCCCGATACCACCGCCAATCACGAAATTGTGCACCGCCACCACCACCGGGATCTCGGCATCGCGGATCGCCTTGAAGGTGAGGTAATTGCCGCGGTTGAGCAGAGTGATGCGCTCAGGGTGCGCCTGCATTTCCTTGATATCTACGCCGCCGCAGAAACCCCTGCCCTCGGCGCGGATCAGGATGCAGTTCACCTCAGGATTGCGCGCGACTGCGGTAATGCGATCCGGGATAGCGAGCCAGGTCGCGCTATCGAATGCGTTGACCGGCGGAACGTCGAAGACGATTTCCGCGATCTTGTTGGCGATGCGGGTTTCGATGCCCATCAGGCTGCTCCCTTCAATGCAGATGTCGCTCCGGTAAGTGCAGCGATCCGTTCGCGGGCCTGGTTCTCGATCCGGTCAAGCAATTCGGCACAACTCGGCAGGTCATCCAGCCGCCCGGCAACCTGTCCCGATGCCATCAGGCCGTTGATCGCATCGCCTTCCACCACCGCCTTTTGCAGCAGGACGGGGGCGGCTGCGGCCAGCATGGCTTCGGGCAACGACATTGCGCCATGCGCTGTCATCTGCCGTGCTGACTGGATCATCTGAGACCAGCTGGCGCCGGTCTCGCGTTTCATCGCCAGCCCCGCCAGCAAGCCGCGCCGCCAGCGTGCCAGCGCCCCGCCGCGCTCGATCCTTTCGACCATGGGGTTGCGGATCATCCGCTGGGGGATGCCATCTATCTTGGTGGTCACGAAAATGTCCTGCGTACCCGCACCGGTGTAGGCGGCCTTCACCGCCTGCGGCACCGGGCTGTCACTGGTCATCATGAAACGGCTGCCCATGGCCATGCCGCTCGCGCCAAAGGCCAGTGCTGCGGCCAGTCCGCGCCCGTCGGCAAAGCCGCCAGCCGCCACCACCGGAACATCCACTGCATCGAGCACCTGCGGCAGCAGTACGGTGGTCGCCACCGAACCGGTATGGCCACCCCCCTCGCCGCCCTGCACGGTGATGACATCGCAGCCCAGCGCCACCATCTTCTGAGCGTGCTTGAGCGCGCCGACCGTGGGCATGCATGTAATGCCGGCCGCGCGAAACCTTCCGATCATCTCCGCATCAGGGCCGCGCCCGAAGCTGACCGCCCCCACCTTGTCGGCATTGGCGAGGATGATCTCGACGATCTCCTTCGCGCCGGGCTGGAAGCTGTGGAAGTTGACGCCGAAACGATGCTGCGTGAGGCCTTTGGTCTGCTCGATTGCCTGCGCCAGTTCGGCCGGCCTCATCACCGCGCCCGCCAGGAATCCGAATGCGCCGGCATTGCTGCTGGCCGCCACCAGCTGCGGGGTCGCGATCCAGCCCATTGCCGTCTGCACTACTGGCAGGCGGCAACCGAGCAATTCGGTCAGGCGGGTGGCAAGCGGGTCGGACATCAGCTCTTATCGGCCTCGCGCTTGTTGGCCGCGGCTGCCGACTTGCCGCTGACGCCGCCGATCGAATCCCCGGTGACGAGGTCGTTCTGGGCATGGGCGAAATGGTGCATGTGGAACACCGCATCCATGGCTGAGCGCTTGCCGCGCAGTTCCTCGACATGGTTGACCGCCTGCTTGGTCAACCAGTTGCCTAGGCGGTTCTGGCCGGCAAGCTTGGTTGCCCATGCCTCGGTCGCGGCGCGCAATTCATCCCGCGGCACGACCTTGTTGACCATGCCGAAGCCATAGGCGCGCTCTGCCCCCATGCGCTCACCCAGCAGCAGGAATTCCTTGGCCACGCGCGGAGGCAGTTCGAAGCCGTGCGCGAAATACTCGACGCCGGGAATGCCCATCAGCGGGTTCACAGGATCCTGGAAGAACGCATCCTCGCTGGCAACGATCAGGTCGCAGACCCAGGCCAGCATCAGGCCGCCGGCAATGCAGGCGCCCTGCACCATGGCAATCGTCGGCTTGGGAATTTCCCGCCAACGCTTGCACATGCCGAGATACTGTTCCTGCTCGCGGGTATAGAGCAATTCGGCGGCGGGCTTGTTGGTATGGCCGGGCAACATAAGCCGCTTGTCGAATTCACGGTGCAGGTCGCGCCCCGGCGTGCCGATATCGTGCCCGGCGGAGAAGTGCTTGCCTTCGCCGGCCAGCACGATGCAACCAACGCCGTCATCTTCGGTGGCGCGCTTGAAGGCGTCGTCCAGCGCATATGTCATCTGCCCGTTCTGGGCATTGTTGAAGGCAGGCCGGTTCATGGTGATCCAAGCTACGCCATCGACCACCTCGTAGCGCACTGGTTCGTCGGACTCATAGGTGACATCCACCTGCTTGGGGTCAACCAGATCCTTCATCGCAGCGTCTCCCTCATGTGGCCCGCGCGGCTGGCGGGTTGTCCTTCAGCACCTTGTTGCGGATTCCGTGCGGGTCGAGCTTGGCGATGATTGCCAATTGCTCTTTCGTCGGCAGAGGTGTTTCACCTTCGACCGCGTCGATCAGGGCAAAGCCGGTGTTCTCCTGCACCTCGGCAAAGCTCACGCCGGGATGCAGCGAGACGACACGGATGGCATTGTCCGGTCCGCCGAAATCCATCACGCACAAATTGGTGATGATCTGGCGCAGGTCGATGCCCGAGTAGTTTCCACCGGCAATGCGCCGCGCCGGATTGTATCCGGGCGAGGACACGCGATCGACCTCACCCTCCACAAAGACGCGCATCGAATGGCCGGGAATGAACATGGAATTGGCGTGGTAGATGCCGTTGCCGGGAAAACCGCGCGCGCCCAGCATCTGCACCTTCGGCTGTTCATGGGTTCCGCCCAGAGCGGACAGGTTGGTTTGCCCGAAGCAGTCCACCTGCGTCGGCGTGACCATGGCATGGCGCCGCCCTGTCCACACCGCACTATCGAAAAAGCGCGAGAACGGCAGGTGGCCCGCAGGCTTGCGATCATCATAACCGCGCGGGCCCAGCGGCACCGGCTGCTCAACCAGGTAGGCCTCGCCATCGGTCATCATCAGGCCGGGGCTGTGGGTCAGCTTGGCAAGGCCCACACCAAGGCGCGGGATCGGACCGATGCCGGTCCCGATGATCTCACGCTCGGTGCGGAAGGTTTCCGCCACGGCGGCGATGCAAAGTTCTGCAAGCGATATCGTCATCAGAAAATCGGCAGGGGAAGTGCCCCCACCGCCTCCATTCCACCGACCGACGCGAGGTAATCGTCCTCGCTGTCGGCGACAAAGTCACCGCGCACCGCATCCCAGTCGCCCGGATCCTTGGCTGCGGCGGCATATTGCTTGAACCAGCCCATATCCCAGCCATAGGCGGGCGGCATCGAGGTGGGATGCGCGCCGCCCCGCGCCTCGGTCACGCCAGTGATGAAGCAGCGTTCGACGACATTGGCCTTGGCATCATCCGGGTAAGCGTCCTCCATCGCGGGAACCAGTTCCTCACAGCTCACGAAGCACTCGTCCGCAGCCTTGGCAAACCATTCATCGTAGTAACTGTCTGGGCCCAGCGCCTGCAGGTTACCGCGATGATCGCAGCGATTGACGTGCAGCAGCGCGGCATCGAGGCTCAGCGCAGGCATCGCCACAAGGACCTCGCCGTCGTCGTAAGGCGACTGCACGGTCTTCAGCCCGCCCAGTTCCAGCAGGTCGGTGCCCAGACCAACACGCGTGGGTAGGAATGGCAGACCGAAGGCGGCAGCCTTCAGGCCCCACTGGAACATTCCCTCATCCAGTTCGAGCACCTCAATTGCGCCCGCCTCGCGGCTCTTGCGAAACCACGGTTCCAGCGGAATTGCGTCCAGCGAGACGAAGGCGAAGACCAGCTTCTTCACCTTGCCCGCCGCGCACAGCATGCCGACGTCGGGGCCGCCATAGGACACCAGGGTCAGGTCGGTCAGGTCGGAGCGCAGGATCTCGCGCACCAGAGCCATCGGCTTGCGGCGCGGCCCCCAGCCTCCGATGCCCAGCGTCATGCCGGAACGAAGCCGCCCGACGATCTCGGCTGCGGTCATGCGTTTGTCGAGAGTCATTCGGCGGCCTCTTCTTCCGCGGCCTGCGCCTCTTGCATAGCCTTTTGCCACGCCCACACGTGACCCCAAACGCTGATGGTCTCGTGCGCGGTGGTTTCCCATGTGGCGGGATCCAACACCAGCCCATCGCAGCCAATCTCAAGGTCGAAGCCGGAGGGGGTCTGCATATAGAAGCTGGTCATCTCATCATTTGTATGACGACCAAGTGTCGCGCTTTCAGGCACGCCGGCAAGCCGCATGCGATCATGGCACTTCCCGACCTCAAGCAGGTCAGGCATTTCCAGCATCAGATGCACGCAGCCCGACGGCGGAACCGGCCCTTCACCAAGGGCAAGCGAATGGTGACGGCCATTGTCGGCGTGCATGAAAGCGAAGTGCATCGGCGGACCGTCTGGTCCCATCAAGTGGAAGACCGGCAGGTCGGTATCGTGGAAGCCCACGACATCGCGGTAGAAGGCATGTGTCTCGGCAAAATCAGGGGCGCAAAACACGGCATGCCCCATTCCCATTTCGCCAGTCACAAAGCGCGGCACACCCTGCGGCGAAACGAAGGGAACGCCATCACGGGTATCGCCGCAATAAAACTCCAGTCCGTTGCCCGCGGGGTCAGTTGTGGCGAAGAAGGCATCTACGCGGCGTGCCTGCGCGCCCGCGTCATCTCCCCATTCGACCGGGCGCCCAGCATCAGAAATGCGCGCAGCCAGTGCGCCAAGCGCTTCGCGACTATCGATTTCATAACCGGCTGCGAGCAAACGATCATTGTCTGCCTTCACTATCCGGAAGCGAAAGGGACGATCGTCAATCCGAAAATGCTCAGCATCGTCGTACCGATTGTCCGCCGCCATCACACCGGCGACATCGGTCAGGAAGGCCCGCCATTCATCCGGCTTTGCCGACTCGACAATGACGTAGCCCAGTTCCTTGATAGCCATCTGCTATCCCCCCTTCACTATATCGAGAAACAGGGGACGCTCGCCGCCCCCGTCAACATTGAGCCAGGCACCCGACACGAAGTCGGAAGCTTCGGATGCGAGGTAGAGCACGGCGCGCGCCACATCCTCTCCGCTGGTCATCCGGCCAAGCGGCAGGGATTTTGCAATCTTCGCCCGCGCAGCCTCGCTGCCATAGGTCTGATCGGCAGTTTCGGTTTCTGCGAGACCCACGATAATCGCATTGACCCTGATACCAAGCGGCCCCCATTCCTGCGCCAGGCTCTTGGTCAAACTGAGCAGGCCGGCTTTCGAGGCACCGTAGATGGCCGTACCGGGCGACGGCCGGATGCCGGATACGCTGGCAATATTGATCACCACGCCGCGATCGGATTCGCTAAGGTAGCGATGCGCCGCGCGCGCCACATAATATGGTGCCAACAGGTTCAGCCGGGCAATCGCCTCGGCAAAGCGGGGGCTCGCGGTCGCGGCATCGCTTTCGGGAGAACCGCCCGCATTGTTGACGATGATATCCAGTCGACCGTGGCGCTGCGCAACCTCGTCCACCAGCGCGCCAACAGCATCGGCATCGCGAACATCGAGCTGCGCGAACTCGACCCCTTTCGGCAGGCCCTCCGGCTCGCTGCGCGCGCAGGCGACCACGTGGCAACCGGCCTCGGCCAGGGCAGCACTGATGGCACGGCCCAGCCCCCGAGTCCCCCCGGTGACGATCGCAACCCGTCCATCAAGTCCGTAATCCAACTCCGTCTCCCATCATCGCCTCGCATGAATCAGTTGATTCATTCGGACAAAAACTGACCTATCCAAAATCAGAACGCTTTTCAATTGACGATTTGCGTATTTTTTGACAAGAAGTTTTACGAATTTGGCGATGCGCGACGAATCGCGCCGAATTTTGAGGAGAGTGGAAAATGGCAACGATCGCCCCCATCCAGCAGCAAGCGGGTGATATCCCTACGCGTGACGAGCTTGTCGCGCGCGCGCGGGCAATGATTCCCACTCTCAAATCGCGCGCAAAGGCCTGCATCGACGGGCGCGACGTTCCCGCCGAAACCTATGCCGAAATGAAGGAGGCCGGTTTCTTCCGCATCCTCCAGCCAAAGCGCTTCGGCGGCTACGAGATGCATCCCAACGTCTTCTTCGACGTGCAGAAGCTGCTCGCCGAAGGCTGCATGTCCACTGGCTGGATGTTCGGCGTGGTTGGTTGCCACCCTTACGAACTGGCCCTGTTCGACGAGAAGGCGCAGCAGGATGTCTGGGGCGAAGACAACAGCGTCACCGTCTCCTCCACCTACCAGCCTGTGGGCAAGGTGGAACGGACCGAAGGCGGCTTCTACCTTTCCGGTCACTGGGGCTTTTCGACCGGCTCGATCCATTGCGACTGGGTGCTGTTGGGCGCGATGGTTCCCCCGGCCAAGGAAGGCGATCCGCCCGACATGCGGACCTTCCTGCTGCCGCGTTCCGACTACGAGATCCTGACTGATGAATGGCAGGTGTTCGGTCTGCAGGGCACTGGCAGCCACGGTATCAAGGTCGATCGAGCCTTCGTGCCCGAATATCGCACCCACCGCGCCGTCGACGGTTTCCTCTGCCAGAATCCCGGGCAGAAAGTGAACGATGGGCCGCTGTTCAATCTGCCGTGGGCACAGGTTTTCGTGCGTTCGGTAAGCACCGCGGCCTTCGGTGGCACACGCGCGGCAATCAATGCGGCGATGAAGATCATGGAAGATCGCATTTCCACCAACACCGGCAAGGCATCAAAGGATGATCCCGCACTGCACGCCGCCATCGCTGCGGCGCATGCGCAGTCACTGGAAATGGAACTCACGCTGAAGACCACTTTCGAAGACCTGATGGATATCGCCGAACGCGGCGAGGAAATTCCATTCGAAAAGCGCGCGCTCTATGCCTACCAGTCTTCGTCGGTCGTGCGCCGATTGGCCAGTCTGGTCGATGGAATGGTGCAATTGCTGGGGGGACGCGCGATCTACACCTCCAGCGAAATCATCCAGCCATGGCTGGACCTGCAGGCGGCGCGCGCGCATGTCGCCAATGATCCGAACAACCGGACCAAGGATGTGGTCGGCACCATGCTTGGCCAGGCCCCCGTCTTCACTTTCATGTGAGGCGATCAGATGGCTGAGCTGCGCTCAAGTCGATACGCAGTCGCTGGCGGGCACGAGATCCACATCTCCGAAGCGGGCAGCGGGCCGGTCGTCGTCTTCCTCCACGGGAGCGGTCCCGGTGCCTCTGGCGCGTCGAACTTTCGTGACAACATCGATGCCTTTGTCGAGGCTGGTTACCGCGTCATCCTGCCGGACCTGATCGGCTATGGCGCTTCTTCCAAGCCGGAGGGGATCGACTACACGCTCGACCTGTTCGTGGAGACGGTGTTCCACGCCTTGCGGCAACACGGTGTCGAGCAGGCCGCCTTGGTCGGCAATTCGCTGGGCGGCGGCATCGCCATCCAGATCGCGCTGGACAATCCCGGCTTCGCCTCAGCGCTCGTGCTGATGGCACCGGGCTGCGTCGCCGAGCAGGCGAGCTATTTCACCATGCCCGGCATCGCCAAGATGAAGAGCTGCTTCGGATCGCCCGGTTTCAACCTGGCAGAACAGCGCGGGCTGATCGCCAACTTGGTGCATCCCGACTGGGCAAGCCGCATTCCCGACGACCTTGTCGAGGAGCGCTTTGCCGTCGCAAAGACGCAGTCCAAAGATGTGCTGGCGCGCATGAAGACGCCCAACCTCGGGCCTCGCCTTGGCGACCTTTCGCAGCCAGTCTTCGTCCTCTGGGGCCTGGATGACGAGTTTTGCCCGGTTGCCCATGCCCAGTTGTTTCTGGACCAGTGCAGGAACGTGCGCGCCATCACCTTCGGTCGCACCGGCCACTGGGTCCAGGTCGAACGGTCCGGTGAATTCAATGCCTATGCAACGGAGTTCCTGCGTGCTTGCGGTTGAAGCCCACGGAGCGCAGCTGTTTACTGCCTTGCGTGACCGGAAACCGGTCCAGCCTCTCGTGCAGCAGGACCCGTCGCTGACGATCGACGATGCCTATGCGATCAGCCTCGACTTTCTCGCCCGCCGTACGGCGGAAGGCGAGCGTATTGTCGGCAAGAAGATCGGTGTCACCAGCAAGGCCGTGCAGGACATGCTGGGGGTTCACCAGCCCGATTTCGGTTTCCTGACCGACTGGATGCACGTCGAGGGTGACATCGACATCGATGAAAAGAAGCTGATCGCGCCACGCGCGGAGGCAGAGATTGCCTTCATCCTGAAAGACAGCCTCTCTGGGCCCGGCGTGACCCCGGAACAGGTGATTGCAGCCACCGCGGCGATCGCCCCATGTTTCGAGATCGTCGACAGCCGCATCGCCGACTGGAACATCTCCATTGTCGATACGGTGGCAGACAATGCCAGCTGCGGCGTCTTCGTGATCGGCGATGCCAGGGCGAACCCACGCGAGCACGACCTGCCGAACCTGCATGTCACGGTCACCAAGAACGGGCAGCCGCTGTCGGAAGGTTATGGCCATGCGGTTCAGGGCGACCCGGCGATGGCCGTGGCCTGGCTGGCCAATACGCTGGGCGCTTACGGTGTAACGCTGGACGCTGGCGATATCATCCTTTCCGGATCGGTCGTGCCGCTGGAACCGGCAAGCCGTGGCGACCGCTTTGAAATGACCTTGCACGGCATTGGCGGCTGTGTGGCACAATTCGTCTGAAGGAAGAACATGGGAAAAGTTAAGGCAGCCATCATCGGTTCGGGCAACATCGGTACCGACCTGATGATCAAGATGCTGAAATATCCGCAGAACATGGAACTGGTAGCGGTGGTGGGTATCGACCCCGCCAGCGAAGGTCTGGCCATGGCGCGCGAACGTGGCGTGGCCACCACGCATGAGGGGATAGAGGGGCTGAAGAAGCTGGATTGCTACAAGGATATCCGCATCGCCTTCGATGCCACCAGCGCTTATGCCCACAAGGTGCATGACGAGGTGCTGCGTGCCGACGGCATTCGCGTGGTCGACCTGACCCCCGCGGCGATTGGTCCCTTCACCGTGCCGCCGGTGAACATGGAAGCCCATCTCGACCAACCCAACGTCAACATGGTTACCTGCGGCGGGCAGGCGACCATCCCGATGGTCGCGGCGGTCAGCCAGGTGGCCAATGTACGTTACGCCGAGATCGTGGCCTCGGTCGCGTCCCGCTCGGCTGGCCCCGGTACGCGCGCCAATATCGACGAGTTCACCCGCACCACCGCCAATGCCATCGAGGCCGTCGGCGGAGCGGAAAAGGGCAAGGCGATCATCATCCTCAACCCCGCGGAACCACCGATGATCATGCGCGACACCGTTTTCACGCTGTCCGATGGCGCAGACGAGGAGGCAATCCGCGCATCGGTCGAGGCCATGGTGGCGAGGGTGCAGGCCTATGTTCCCGGCTACCGACTGAAACAGCAGGTGCAGTTCGAACGTTTTGGCGACAACAACAAGCTGCATATTCCCGGGCGCGGGGACTTCACCGGAATCAAGACTTCAATCTTCCTCGAGGTTGAAGGTGCCGGGGATTATCTCCCCAGCTATTCCGGCAATCTCGACATCATGACCGCTGCCGCCAAGGCAACGGGAGAACTGATCGCCGAAAGGATCGCGGCATGAGCGACAAGTTCGACGTAGACGCGGGCGATGCCCTGTACATCCAGGACGTGACCCTGCGCGATGGCATGCATGCCATTCGCCACATGTACGGGATCGACCACGTGCGCGATATCGCCACCGCGCTGGACAAGGCCGGGGTCGACGCGATCGAGGTCGCCCATGGCGACGGGCTTTCCGGCATGAGCTTCAATTACGGCTTCGGCGCGCATACCGACTGGGAATGGCTGGAGGCGGTGGCCGACGTGCTGGAAAACAGCGTGCTGACCACGCTGATCCTGCCCGGTGTCGGCACCGTGGAGGAATTGCGCCGGGCCTACGATATTGGTGTGCGCTCGGTGCGCGTCGCCACCCATTGTACCGAAGCCGATGTGTCGAAGCAGCATATCGGCATCGCCCGCGACCTGGGCATGGACGTATCCGGCTTCCTGATGATGAGCCACATGATCGATGCCGAAACGCTGGCCCAGCAGGCCCTGCTGATGGAAAGCTATGGCGCGCAGTGCGTCTATGTCACCGACAGCGGCGGCGCGCTGGACATGGATGGCGTGCGCGATCGCCTACGCGCCTATGACAAGGTGCTGAAGCCGGAGACGCAGCGCGGCATCCATGCCCACCACAACCTCTCGCTGGGCGTCGCCAATTCGATAGTCGCCGCGCAGGAAGGCGCTGTGCGCATAGATGCCAGCCTTGCCAGCATGGGCGCAGGGGCAGGCAATGCGCCTCTCGAAGTCTTCATCGCCGCTGTTGACCGCAAGGGCTGGAACCACGGCTGCGACGTCATGGCGTTGATGGATGCCGCCGAAGACTTGGTGCGCCCCTTGCAGGACCGCCCGGTCCGGGTCGACCGCGAAACGCTGAGCCTTGGTTATGCCGGTGTCTATTCCAGCTTCCTGCGCCATGCCGAGAAAGCCGCGAAGGACTATGGCCTCGACACGCGCGAGATCCTTGTCGAACTGGGCGCCCGCAAGATGGTGGGCGGCCAGGAAGACATGATCGTCGACGTCGCGCTGGACATGCTCAAGGCAAAAGAAGGCTGACATCCTTGGCGGAGATCTCGCTCCACCGCCCTTTCCCCGCCGCCGAAGTGCCAGGCTGGGACCATGAAACGGACGTGGCCGTTGTCGGCTTCGGCGCGGCGGGTGCGAGCGCTGCCATCGAGGCGGCGGGTGCCGGTGCTTCGGTCATGCTGTTCGAACGCAATTCGGGCAGTGGCGGCGCCTCGGGGCTGTCCGGCGGCGAAATCTATCTCGGCGGCAATGGCGGAACCGATGCCCAGCGCGCCGCCGGTTTCACCGACGCGACCGAGGATTTCGAACGCTACCTGAAATTGGCAGGCGGTCCCTGTGCGAATGATGCCAAGTGCGAGCTCTACGCCCGCGAAGCGCTGGACCACTATGCCTGGCTCAAGGCGCAAGGCGTCCCCTATCGTGGCAATTACCTGCCCGGCAAGCTGATCGAACCCGCCGACGATTCCACCCTCATCTGGTCAGGCAGCGAAGCCGCCGCACCATTCTGTAACGAGGCAAGGCCAGCCCCGCGCGGCCATGTGATCCAGCACATGGGCTGGGGCGGCGGGCGTCCGCTGGTCGATATCCTCGAGGCAAAGGCGCGTGAACTGGGCGTCGAAGTCGTCACCGATGCCCGCGCGCTGGCGCTGATCGCCGACGGTTCCGAAATCGCGGGCGTCATCATCCGCATCGACGGGCAGGAACGCTACGTCCGTGCGCGCAAGGGCGTGGTGCTGGCCGCCGGCGGCTTCGTGATGAACGAGGACATGCGCCGCAAGCACTGCCCGCAGACCTTCCGCATCAACGATCCCATCGGCGACAAGGACGATGGCAGCGGCATCCTGATGGGCTTGGGCGCAGGCGGCGAGGCCGTGCACATGGACCAGTTCTTCACCACCTGCCCGTGGACCATGCCGCCCGAACAGGCGCACGGTGTATTCGTCAACGTGCAGGGCCAGCGCTTCATCAACGAAGATTGCTACCATGGCCGGGTCAGCCGCTGCGCCGTCGACCAGCCGGGGGGCAAGGTCTACCTGTTGCTCGACAGCGCGCATTTCAGCCAGCCTGCCGATTTCGCCCGCACCGATATCGCTGCAACGGGCGAGACCTGGGAGGAAGTTGAATCCGAGCTGGACATGCCCGCGGGCACGCTGGCTGCAACGATGGCGTTCTACAATGCCCACGCCCGCGAAGGTCGCGATCCGCTGTTCGACAAGCGCGAACCGATCCTGACGCCGCTCGACCAGGCTCCGTTCGTGGCGCTCGAGCTCAACTTCGAGACCAGCTATTTCAGCTTCTTCACGCTCGGCGGACTCAATACCTCGACCGATGGCGAAGTGCTGGGCGCGAGCGGCCAGCCGGTGCAGGGCCTGTTCGCGGCCGGTCGCTGCACCCACGGCCTGCCGGCCTGGGGACATGGCTATTCAAGCGGGCTGAGCCTTGCCGATTGCACATTCTTCGGGCGCCAGGCCGGCAAGGCGGCAGCAAGTGGGTGAGCAGCGCCAACTTGCCGACCTCGAGGCCATCCGCAACCTGATTGCCAGCTACGGCCCGCTCGCAGATGCCGGCGAAGCCCTAGGTGTTGCCGCCTTGTGGGAAGAGGATGGCGAATACGATGTCGGCGGCTTCGGTATCGCGAAAGGCCGCGCCGAAATCGCCGCCCTGATCGAAAGCGATACCCATCGCCAGCTCATGGCCGATGGCTGTGCGCACGTTCTTTCTCCGCACCACATCGTAGTGTCAGGCGAAAGCGCGAACGCAAAAGGTTACAGCGTTGTCTATAGGAAGGAGCGCGGTGAGATCGCCGTCTGGCGCGTAGCCCGCAACGAGTGGCTTTTACGACGGCAGCCAGATGGGTCTTGGCTGGTCACACGGCGCGTCAATCGCCCGATCTAGCGTCTCGGGGGAGCGCCCGAAGTCGCAAGCACCGCGGTGTCATGCGGATTTCGGGCGCTCAGATTCTAGAATTCGACGCCCAGCGTTGCGCCGAAGGTCCTCGGCTCAGGAAAGTAGCCCAGCAGAATGCCGCCAATGGCCGGCCCGAAATCGATGAAGTTGGACGGATTGTCCTCCTGAGTCAGGTTGCGGACCCAGAGTGCGAAGGTGGCATCGACACCTCCCAGCGGGATTTCCGAAGCAATCGCGCGCAGGTTAACAATCGTCCGGCCGTCGGATTCGCTGTTCGAAGCGACCTGCGCAGTCGGGTCGGTCGGGCGCAACTGATAGGGGAATGTGTAATAGCTGGACACATGTCTGACATCGCCCACCAGGTTCAGCTGGCCCCAGTTCCCCTCGAGCATGCGCCAATCTGCTCCAAGCGCGGCCGTGAACGCCGGCGCATGCGGGAAGGCGCGATTATCGGATACTTCCAGGCCGTTTTCGATGAAGCTCTCGTACTCGGTATCGAGAAATGCAACCGAGCCATTGATCGTAAGCGCGTCGAAGGGCCGCATCACGGTTTCCAGCTCGACCCCACGGATCGTCGCGGAGGCCGCGTTCAAGACCTTGGAGGCCGCCGCGCCGGTCGCGTCGAAGACCGATAGCTGGATATCGCTGTGATCATTCCAGAATGCGGCAGCATTCAGCTGGACATCGCCGTTCGCCAGGATGCCCTTGAACCCCAGCTCGTAACTATCGACGATTTCCGGCAGGTAAGGCTGACACAGTTCCAGGGTGCCGGTAGGGCAGTCTGCCGTCGGAGCGGCAAACACGTTGGTTTCGCCGTTGAAGCCACCCGATTTGTAGCCGCGCGCATAGCGAGCATAGATGCTGATATCCGGGTTGATGTCGAAATTGAGTGTCGCAGACGGACTGAAATCATCATAGCGCGCCTGATCGACGTCACCGAACTGGATATCCGCCACGGTGAACGGCAAGGCAACGGCCGGGATCGTCGGATCGCTCAGAATCTGCAGGAAGCGGCTGATATCCTTGCGCTCTTCAGTATAGCGTGCGCCGAGAGTCAGCGTCAGTGCTTCGGTAAGCTCGACATCGGCCTGTGCAAACAGCGCCCATGCCTCGGTTTGCGAGGCATAACGGGAATCGAATTGGTTTCCGAAGGGCCCGAACACGCCGAAGAACAGTTGCGGATTTACGGTGCTGGCATCTTCCTCGTAGTAGAACGCCCCGGTCACGAAATTGACCCGGTCATCCCACAGCGTTCCGCTCAATTGCAGTTCCTGGCTGAAACTGTGCATCTCCGTGAACCGCGCCGTGGTGGCGATGGAAATTGGCGAACCGTCAAGATCCAGCCTGTCCTCGAAACGCAGATCGCGCCAGGCCGTGATCGATTTCAATTCAAGGTTGCCAAGCTCCAAGGTTGCTGTCAGCGCATGGCCATAGGTGCGTGAGCGCTCGAAGATATCGGCATCCAGGCTTTGGGTTTCAGTCCGGGAAGGATCAAGGAACAGACCCAGGGGCACGCCGGTGAAAGACGGACTTGCTGGGTCAAAGATATCCGCAGGGCCGCCATTGAGGTTCAGGCCGACCAGTTGACCGGGACGCGGACGCTGGTCGTAATCCGAATAGTCGAACATGTAATCCACGGTCAGCGTATTGGTGGGTTCGAAGCGAAGCTGCACCAGCGCGCTTTGGCCATTGAGCGAATTGGCATCATCCACCTGTGCCGGCGCGGCGAAGAAATCTGCTGCCGGGTACGGGTTGGAAACGATATCGTAAAAACCTTCGCGGCTGGCAAGCTGCCCCGATACCTTCAGTGAGAACGGCCCCAATGCCGGCAGGTCCAGCGTTGCCCTGAGGCGCTGGTAGTCGAAATTGCCGTAGGTCAGTTCCACCTCTCCGCCGAAATCGCCGGTAGGCTTTGCGGTGATCAGGTTGACGGCACCGGCCAGGGTGTTGCGGCCATACAGAGTGCCTTGCGGCCCGCGCAACACTTCCACGCGCTCAAGATCGGCCACGTCGAAGATGGCACCCTGGTTCTTGGCGATATAGACGCCATCGAGATAGATCCCGACCGCCGGCTCCCACGTCACCGCCGGATTGATTGTAACCGATCCGCGAATGGAAACCTGCGCCGTGGTCGAACTGCCCGGAGCCCGCTCGATCTTTACGTTGGGCGCGATCGTTCCGAGATTGTCGATCGAGGTAATGTCCCTGCTCTCCAGGAAATCCTCGCCTATTGCGGATATGGCGATCGGCACGTCCTGGATATTCTGTTCCCGCCGTTGCGCGGTAACCACGATGGCGCCGGCGGCGACATCTTCCTCAGCGGCAGCAACCGAATCCTGCGCCAGCGCAGGACCGCTGCAGATCGCCGCGGCGGCTATTGCCAGAAACGAAACACTCCCAAGATTCCTCACATCACTCTCCCAGCGCAAAATATGCACCAAATGCGTAATCATTTGTATCATAAACTACGCATTTGCAAATTGATGGTCAATTCTATACGCAAGCTCGAAATCTATGGCGCTTCGCCCTACGAGTATGCGGAGAGAAAGGGGAATGGAGATGGTCTCACTTGAGGATCGCATAGACCGACTGGAATCGCTCGATGCGATCCGCCAGCTTCCTGCTAAGTACGCCCTTGCACTGGACATGCGCGACATGGACGCGATGGTGAACCTGTTCTGCGCGGATGTTCGCGTGGGCAAGGAGGCCAGCGGACGTGAGGCCTTGCGCGCCTACATGGACCGTACCCTGCGCAGCCCGTTCACCGGCACCAGCCACCATATCGGCGGGCACATTATCGAATTCGACGATGCCGACCATGCGCACGGCGTGGTCTATTCGAAGAACGAGCATGAGACGCCCGTTGCCAATGGCAAAGACGAATGGGTCATCATGCAGATGATGTATGTGGACGATTACGAACGCCATGATGGGCACTGGTTCTTCCGCCGTCGCCTGCCGCTGTACTGGTACGCCACAGACCTCAACGCGCCGCCGGTGGGTGACAACAAGATGCGCTGGCCCGGCGCCGACTGGAGCGAGGGCAACTTCCACAAGCTGTTCCCCAGCTTTGCCGATTTCTGGGAACGTGACGGCGCGCCCGAAGGCCCCGTGCCCGAACCAGCGCCTGCCGAACAGTTCCTTGCCACCATGCGGCGCGGTGCGGCCGCGCCCAAGGTGAAGGTGCGCGCTGAGTGAGCTGAGGCACCCGCATGTCGTTCGATCTACATCGTTGAATGGGAGAAGCATAAGATGGGACTGAGGGGCGTTAATCGCGTCATGATCGCAGTGCATGATATGGAGAATGCAAAGCGCCTCTACAGTGACCTGCTAGGCGCAACTTTCGTGGATGCGGACTGGACGGGCGAACCGTTCGGGATCAACGTTGCAATTGCCTGGGATGCGGGGATCGAATTGTGCGCACCCATGCCCGGTCGAGAGGATGACAGCGCAGTGTCGCAGTTCCTGGCCCACCGCGGTGAGGGTGTGATGAACGTCTTCTTCGGTGTTGACGACGGCGACGCCGCTAATGAACGAGCATCAGCGCAAGGCTACGGCTGCGTGAACGCGCTGGACTATACGCAGGAAGAGATCGACCAACACCTTGGCGGCTTGTTCAAGAGATATCAGGAGTTCACGCTTGATTCGGCTGCGCGCTGTGGATTTACAATCACGCTAGCCCAGATCGATGAAAAATAGCTCGAACAGCGGCTGTTGATATCTCCAGAGAGACCCGAGGACGGTCCTCGCATCACCACCTTTGATCAGGCGTTCACCCCCAGCGCATCGCGCGTGGCAATGTAGCCGAATGTCAGGGCCGGACCGATCGTGACGCCTGCGCCGGGATAGCTTTCTCCCATGGCCGAGGCGGCATTGTTGCCCACCGCATAGAGCCCGCCGATGGGCTTGCCATCCTTGCCCAGAACCCGCGCCTTGTCGTCGGTCTTGAGGCCGCCGTTGGTGCCGATATCACCGGGATAGATCGGCATGGCGTAGAACGGCCCCTTTGCAATCGGTGCCAGGCACGGATTGGGCGTTACCGAGGGATCGCCGTACATCTTGTCATAGGCGGCCTCCCCGCGCTTGAAATCGGGGTCCGTCCCTTGCGCGGCATGTTCGTTGAAGCTCGCAACGGTGGCGGCCAGGGTCGCGGGGTGGACACCCATTTCGCCTGCAAGCTGCTCGATCGTCCTGCCCTTCTTCAGGATCGTCTTGACCATGCCGTTCTGCGCCCAGTCGGGCACCAGCGGCAGCAGCGGACCGACCGGGTACTTGTGCCGATAGGCGTGGTCGAAGACGAACCATGTCGGGCTGGCATCGCCATGCTCCACCTCGCGCCGCGCCATCTGCTGGCCGACGATGTGATAGCTTGCCGCTTCGTTGAGATATCGCTCGCCCTGCTGGTTGACCATGATGCAGCCGGGCAGCGCGCGTTCGATGGTGCACAGCCGCCCGCGATCCTCGCCGGGAACATACCAGACCGGTGCCGCCCACGCCGAATGCAGGTTCATCGTATCGGCACCCACCGCCTGTCCCGCACGGATGGAATCGCCGGTATTGCCGGTAATGCCGCCCGAATAGAGCGCCGTCTTGTAGAGCGGCGCGCTCTCGTCTCGCATCTGCTGGTTCTTGTCGAAGCCACCGGCGGCAAGGATCACGCCCTTGCATGCCTTCACCCGCAGGCTCTTGCCCAGGTGATTCACGGTTGCCCCGACAATCCGCCCGTCTTCCTCGATCAGCTCTTCCAGCGGGCTTTCCAGCCATACCGGAACATTGCGTTCGTTCAGAGCCATGCGCAGACCGCCGACCAGTGCATTGCCCAGCGTAAGGCGCCGGTCCTTGCGGCTCTTGAAGCGAAACGGCCAGTCGAACCAGTAACGGGCCAGGCTCTTGGCAAGGTGCCACCACCAGCCCTTCTGACGGAACAGCAGGATATAAGTCTCGTCGAAATGCCAGTTGAGATAGCCGAACAGGCTGGCCGCCGGACTGGCGAAGCGCAGCGTTTCGACATCCTTGCCCAGCTGTTTCCCATCAAGCGGCAGCGGCATGTGCGTGCGATAGCCGGTCGGGCTGCCGCCGGGATTTTCCGCATGGTAATCGGGATAGGGAAAGGCGCAGTAGGTGATCGGCGTGTGCTCACCCATCCAGCGCAGCATGTGCGCAGCATTCTCTACGTAGGCACGAATGTTGGCATCGGGCACATTGTCCGCCGACAGCGCGCGAACATAGGTGAAGGCGTCCTCGGTCTTGTCCTCGAAACCAGCTTCGCGGGCCTGGTCGCTGGCCGGTATCCAGATCCCGGCGCCCGAAGTGGCCGAGGTGCCACCCCACAGCGGCTCCTTCTCGACGACCAGCACCGATGCGCCATTCTCGGCGGCGACCAGCGCGCTCAGCAGTCCGCCCGCGCCCGAGCCTACCACCAGGATATCGACTTCCTTGTCCCACGCCATGCCCCGTCTCCTCAGCTCGGCAGGTATAGCTGCGCCGCCTTGCCGCCATCGACGGGCAAGGCGACACCGGTGATGTAGCCAGCAGCGTCGGACAGCAGGAAGGCGATGCTCTGGGCCAGCTCATCCGGCGATCCGCCCCGACCCATCGGGATGGCTTCCGCGGTCTTGGCGGCAATTTCCGGTGCGCGGCGGGCAAAGTCCTCGTTCCCCGCGGTCTGAACCTGGCCGGGCACCACGCAATTGATGCGGATATTGTCGCGCGCCACTTCCATCGCGGCCACGGCGCTGAACTGGATCATCGCCGCCTTGCTGGCCGAATAGCTGGTCATGAAGGGTGCCGCGCGAATGGCGGTGGTGGAAGAGACATTGACGATGGAGCCACCGCCGCTCTTGCGCATGGCCGCAATGGCTGCCTTCGTCCCGGCGAACACGGCATCGGCATTGACCGCAAAATCCTTGCGCCAGTGCTCCATCGAGAGCTTTTCGAGCGGGGCGTAATGCACGCTCATGGCATTGTTGACGAGCATGTCGAGGCGACCGTGGGCATCGGCAATCTGCGTCACCAGGGCAGCATAGGCATCGGCATCGAACAGGTCGACACTGTGGATTTCTGCCGATCCCCCAGCCGCCTCGATCGCCTTCCGCGTCGCCTCGAGCTTGTCCATCCCGCGTGCCAGCACGGCAACGTGCGCACCGCGCGCCGCAAGCAGTTCGGACGTTGCCCGGCCAATCCCGTCGCTGCCGCCAGTAACGATCGCGACGCGGCCTGCCATATCCTTGGTCATTGCGATGCTCCTATCCTGTTGAGCGCGGGGTCGGGCTTGTCCGGAGTGATCGCACATTGGGTGCCCGCGGGGGTATACATCATGGTCACGCACTGGTTGCACGCCGTGCAGCCCGATTGGGCAACCTCGCCGGACTGCAGCCTGTTCACGAATTGCGGATCGAAGATCAGAGCGCGGCCCAGGGCAATGGCCTCGAAACCGTCACCCATCGCCTGCTCCACGCCGCTGCGCGACTGCACCCCGCCAAGATAGGCGAGCGGCATGTCGACACTGGCGCGCACCTGCACGGCCAGGTCGCGCAGGTAGTTTTCGTGGAACTGCACTTCGGGCGGCTCCATCAGCGACTGGATCTTCATGCCGATGCGCATGACCACGTTGTCTGGGCGCGCACCCTTCTTGGGCAGGGAAGAACCGAACATGGCTGTGATCGATTCGACGTTCATCCCGTTCGACAACACGGCCAGATGCGCGCCGTCGGCCTCGATCCTACGAGCAATGGCGATGCCGTCCTCGATCCGGTTGCCCTTGGGGCCATCGGTCATGGAATACTTGACGATCACGGCTAGGTCCTTGCCCACCGCATCAAGCACCCTGCGCAGGACTTCGGAGGGGAAGTTCAGGCGCTTTTGGATCGTCCCGCCAAAGGCATCGCGGCGTTTGTTGTAGAGCGGAGAAATGAACTGGCTGAGCAAGTAGCCATGGCCCATGTGCAATTCCACCGCGTCAAAACCAGCTTCCCGCGCGAGCCGTGCTGCTGCCACGAATTCTTCGGTCATGGCCGCAATCTCAGCCTCGTCCATCGCCTTCTTGAAGTAGCGCTTGGACATCACCCCGACCTTGTTGAAACCGCCGGAAGAGGACAGCGGGCGATTGGTGCGTAGGGTCTGCTTGTCGAGGAAAGTAAAGCTGCCGGCATGGGTGATCTGCGCGCTGGCTGCGGCGCCATGACGGTGCACGGCATCGGTCAGGGCGCGAAAGTCGGCAAGCGAATCCCCGTCCAGCACCGCCTGGTCAACGAAGGTTCGACCGTCCTTGGAAGTGGCGCAATAGGCCACGGTCGTGAGCGCCGCCCCGCCCGCTGCCACGTCCTCATGAAAGGCAGCCAAGCCCTTGCTGACAATACCGCGTTTGGCCTTGCCCTCGTTGGTCGCAGCCTTGATGAAACGGTTGCGTAAGCTGAGCGGCCCCAAAGTCAGCGGCGTATAGGCATTTTCAAAATCAGGCACAGGTTTCGAATCCTTCTCCACAACGCATTCCTTGAATTGCTGTGGCATTTTGTCAACCGATTGCGTAAGATTTGGCATTCTAGATTACGAATATTGGAGATTTATCCATGATTGGCTCGCTTGATGGCAAGGTCGCCGTGGTAACCGGTGCAGGACAGGGTGTCGGACAGGGGACAGCCTTGGCTCTCGCCGCTGCCGGTGCCAGGGTTGCTATCTTCGGTCGCACGGCAAGCAAGCTGGATGCAACTGCCGAACTCGTGCGTGAGCGCGGGAGCGAGGCTATAGCGGTTTCCGGAGATGTCTGCTCCGCCGGTGATCTCGCCAGGCTCATCACCGAGACGACCTCCAAATTCGGCGGCGTCGACATCCTCATCAACAATGCCCAGCAGGTGCCGATGGGCCCGCTGGACAAGGTCAGCGACGAAGCTTTCGAGCTGGGCTTCCGTTCCGGCCCGCTGGCGATCCTGCGGTTGATGAAGCTGGTGCATCCGATCATGGCCGCGCGCGGTGGCGGAACGATCTTCAACCTCGTCTCCTCGGCAGGCATACGCTGGGACATGGCTGGCTACGGGGCTTACGGTTCGGTCAAGCAGGCCATCCGCCCACTCACCCGTGCAGCCGCCGCCGAATGGGGGCGCGAGAACATCCGGGTGCTGTCCATTGCCCCCCATGCAAAAAGCCCCGGCCTGAAATGGTGGATCGAGAACAATCCGGAGGAGGCGGAGGAATTCTTCCGCACCATCCCGCTGGGCCGCGTCGGCGAGTGCGAGGAGGATATCGGTCGCGCGATCGTCGCCCTCTGCCAGCCGGAAATGGGCTATCTCACCGGCGCCACCGTCCCGCTCGACGGCGGGCAGGCAAACTTCGACTGAAGCGACATGGAAAAGCTGGTCTACGCACTGTCGCTGCAGGAGGGAAAGGCAGCGGACGCACTTGTCGCCGAACTGCAGGCCGAAGGCGCGCGGCACATCAGGATAAACCTGCGAGACGCGGCAGTTGCGGCGGGTGACACGCTGGTACAGTCGCGCGGGGAAAGCCTGCCCGATTGCGTGGTGCAATTCTGGCTACCGAGCGGCAACCCGGCGTTTCGCGCAGGAATCGATGCTGCGCTGGCCGCAGCGTCATCGACGATGCGCGGCTGGCTGGTCAGCGAAGCAACGATCATCGCCAACGACAGCCATCCGGCTCGACCCGGTGAGCGCACACCGGGGTTTGCCCAGCTCGCTTTCCTCACCCTGCCGGATGGCATGGGCTGGCAGGACTGGCGCGCGATCTGGCGCGATTTTCACACACAGGTCGCCATCGAGACGCAATCGAACTTCGAATACGTGCAGAACCTCGTGGTCGAGCCGCTGACCGACACCGGCGAGGACATTGTCGCGATCGTGGAGGAGTGCTTCCCCGAAGACGCCCTCACAGACCCGCTGGCATTCTTCGATGCCGTCGGCGACCCGCAGAAGTTCAAGGCCAATCTCGACCGTATGATGGACAGCTGCGCGCGTTTCATCACGCCGGGTACGATCGATGTCTTCCTGACAAGCCAGTATGACTTCGCTGATTGAAACGCCTTCAGGCAGCCAGCTGGCCGCCATCGATCACCAGCGTGGTGCCGGTGATCTTGCGTGCATCTTCGCTAACCAGGTAGGCCACCGCGCGCGCCACGTCTTCCGGATCGCAAGTACCGTCCTGCAGCTTGGGCGCGGCCCGCATTACCAGTTGCCAGTCGATATCCCCTTCGGGCGGCGCCTTGTTGCCCATTGGCGTATCGACATGGCCCGGACACACCGCGTTGATGCGCACGCCGCGCCCGGCAAATTCGGCTGCCAGGCTCTTGGTCAGGCCCACCACGCCATGTTTCGAGGCGGAATAGGCCACGTTGTAGGCAATGCCGGTAAGGCCAGCGGTTGAAGCCATGTTGACGATGCACCCCCTGCTCTCGACCAGGTGCGGCAGCGCGGCCCGGCACATGGCAAAGACGCCGAAAAGGTTGATTCGCAAGACGCGTTCGAAACGGTCTTCTGCAAAGTCCTCGCTCGCTCCCCAGTCGAGGAAGCCGGCGATATTGCAGAGAATGTCGAGACCGTCATTCGCAGCGCTAGCGACGAGCCGCTGGCAGGAAACGCTGTCGGCGGCATCGAACTCGGCTGCCTGGTGGCCGGAACCGATCTCGTCCAGCGTCCGGGCCAGGCCATCGGCATCCCGATCGGCAATGGTCAGAATCGCTCCTTCACTGGCAAGGAGGATGGCGCTGGCCTTGCCGATTCCCGATGCTGCGCCCGTGACCAGGGCCCGCCGTCCGGAAAAACGCCCTGCGTTGCTGTTGCTTTCACCCATTTTGCGCTCCCATGTTCAATCCCGTTGAAAGGCCATAATCATGCCCAGTGTCGAAGAACGGCTGACCCGCCTCGAGCACGACCGCGCGATCCGCGACCTGAAAATGCGCTATCTTCGCGCGGCCGATGGCAAGGATTGCGAGGCCATGCGCGACTGTTTCGTGGAAGACGCCCACATAGCCTTCGAGGGCTTCCCCGAATTTGCCGAACGCGATGCGTTTATTGAGGTCTATCGCAGACTTGGCTGCGCGCCGGGAATCTACGACATCCATCAGGGCGGCACCGGCATCATCAGCTTCACCGGGCCGGACATGGCCGAAGGCTGGTGGCCACTGCAGTTCCACAACATCAATCTTGCCCAGCGCAGCCTCACCCAACTCGGCGTCGAGTACCATGATCATTATGTCTTGCTTGGCGGCAGGTGGTGGATTGCCGCCAGCAAGTCCTTGCGCAAGAGCTGCCTGATCCAGATTGTCGACGACAGCGGCCTTCCTCGCACGGTAGCGATGGGCGAAGGGCCGGAGAAATTCGGTGCCGCAGACAGTGAATCGAGCTGAAATCACGAATGGAAACTAGCTCGTATCCTATGAATGCGCAAATTTTTGAGCTTTCAATTTCGCAAATTGCCATTAGTATGCTGCCAAACGCAGAATTTGCGTGAATTGAGAGGGGATAGAGATGGCCGATTCGAGGATCGCCCTGGTTACCGGGGCCAGCCGCGGAGCAGGTGCCGGCATTGCGCGCGGCCTGGGAGAGCTCGGCTACACCGTTTATGTCACTGGCCGCACCAAGACGCCGGGCGATGCCAAGGGGTGGGACGGCACGGTGCTGCCCGGCACCTTTGAAGAGACGGCGCAACAGGTCACCGAACTTGGCGGTCGCGGAGTAGCGGTCCAGTGCGACCACGCTGACGACGAACAGGTCGCCGCCCTGTTCAAGCGGATCGCCAAGGATGAAGGCAGGCTCGACATGCTGGTCAACAATGCAACCTACATCCACCATCAGCTGATCGAGAAGAAGCCCTTCTGGGAAAAGGAACTCGATGCCGCCAAGATCCTCGATGTCGGCTTGCGCTCTGCCTATGTTGCCAGCTGGCACGCTGCGCGCATCATGGTGCCGCAGGGCAGCGGGATGATCGCCTTCGGTTCATCCTTCGGTGCCAGCTGCTACATGCACGGTCCGGCCTATGGCGCGCAGAAGGCGGGTGTCGACAAGTTCGCTCATGATATGGAGCATGACCTTCGTGGCACCGGCGTCATCTCGGTGTCGATCTGGATGGGGCCGCTGATTACCGAGCGATCGAAGATTGCTGGCGAGACCAATCCCGAACAGTACACCGAGTTCCTCGCAACGGCTGAGAACCCCGAGTTCACCGGCCATATCCTCGATGCAATCGACAAGGCGCCCAATCGCGAGGAGCTTTCGGGAAGCGTCCTGATCGGAGCCGAGATCGCCAAGGAGCTGGATGTGACCGACCGCGGCAACGAACGCCCGAGCTATCGCGAGATGCTCGGCAGTCCGCCGGCAAAGAACCCTGCCGCCGTGTATTGAGGAGGCGGGACGGATGACCAAGATCGACCCCATCCTGCAAGCCGTCACCGCCTCTGGTTCGCCATTCGAATTGGTGGAACGTGACAGCGTGAAATGCTTCGCCAATGCCCCGGCCAGCCTCGCCCAGCTGATCGAGGGATCGCGCCGTTTCGGCGCAGCAACCAGCATGGTAGAAGGTGAGCGCCGGCTCAGTTTTGACGACGTGTTTAGCCTGCGCGATGCGCTGGCCGCAGAGCTTGCGATCACACCTGGCGAGCATGTCGCTATCTGCATGCGCAACTCGCTGGAATGGCTGCTGGCCTTCCTCGCCGTCCAGCGCGCGGGCGGCGTGGCCGTTCTCATCAACAGCCGCGGCGCGGCCAAGGAAATGGCGGCCGCAGCAAGTTCCGCCGATGCAGTGCTGGTGCTGGCCGACGCACGACGTGCCGAACTGTTGCGAAAGGGCGGCTATACTGGTCGCTTGCTGGTCAGCGACGATTTTCCCACCTCACCGGCACAGTTCTCGCCGCCGCCACCGGCTGATCGGCACGACCCGGCGGTGATCTTGTTCACTTCGGGCACCACCGGGCAGGTCAAGGGCGCGGTGCTGACCAACGAGAACATCGTCACCGGGATCCTGAGCATCCAGATGGCCGGCACCATGGTGCTGTTCAACACCGCCAAGAAGATGGGAATGCCGGTTGAAGACCTGATCAAGCGCCTGCCGCAGCAGGCCAACCTGCTGGTCTATCCACTGTTCCACATCTCCGGCCTCGGCGCGTCCTTCCTCTCACCCTTCCTGGCCGGTTCGAAGATCGTCATCCTGCCGAGGTGGGATGCCCAGGATGCAGCTTCGGCCATCGCGCGCGAGAAGATCACCATGTTCTCCGGCGTTCCGACCATGCTGTGGGATATCCTGCAGGGTGCATCGGTAAACCAAGCCGACCTTTCCAGCCTCACCAATGTCGGCACAGGTGGCCAGGCGCTGCCCATCAACCTGCTCGATGCCATGCGCGAGCTGTGCCCGAACGCGGTGATGGGCACGGGTTATGGCATGACCGAAACCACCGGCACCGTGGCCATGGCGCTGGGCGAGGATTTCCTGCGCAAGCGCGAATCCGCCGGACGCCTGCTGCCCTTGCTCGACATCAGGATCGAAGGACCGGATGGCAGCATGCTGGCAACCGGCGAAGCAGGCGAAATCGTCGTTCGCGGGGCACAGGTCATGCAGGGCTACTGGAAGCTTCCCGATGACACGGCAAGCGTGCTTTCCGCTGACGGGTGGCTGCATACCGGCGACATCGGTTACATCGACGAGGAAGGCTACATCTTCATCGTCGACCGCAAGAAGGACATGGTCATATCCGGTGGGGAGAACATCTACTGCGCCGAGGTCGAGCGCGTCCTCTCGGAAATGCCGGAAATCACCGAATGCGCGGCCTTCGGCGTCCCCGATGATCGCATGGGCGAACTGCTGGTCGCAGCCGTGCGCGCAGATGGCATCACGCCGGAACAGGTGCAGGACCATGTCGCCAACCGGCTCGCCGGCTACAAGGCTCCGGCGCATGTCGTATTCGTCAAAAACTCGCTGCCGCGCAACCAGCTCGACAAGGTCGACAAGGTTGCCCTGCGCGCCGCGTGGCCCGAAATCGAAAAGGAAACCACCTGATGGGAATGCCCACCGATATCGGCATCATCGACTGCATGCTCGGCATTCCGGAAGCCGAGGACCGGTCGGAATGGTTCGAAAGCTTCAAGCCGCTGATCAAGGACGAGGAGACGCTCAAGCAGTTCTCCATGCCGGCCCAGTACATGTTCAAGGACATACCGCAGTCGGGCAAGCAGGACGACTACACCGCCTGGGTTGTCGAACAGATGGACAAGCACGGCATCGAGCGCGCGCTGGTGGGGTGGAACGACAACGACACCTCGCGCCGGGCGAAAGAGAAATATCCCGACCGCTTCTTCTTCGACCTGCCGATCGACCCCAATGGCGGCATGAACGAAATCCGCCGCATCCGCCGCATCCATGACGAAGTCAGACTGTCCGCGCTCAGCTGCTTCCCTTCGGGAACGGTGCCGCAGGTGGGGATCGATCACAAATACATGTTCCCATTCTACGCGCTGGCCTGCGAACTGGACATTCCGTTCTGCGTCAACGCCGGCGTGCCCGGCCCGCGCATCCCGATGGCTCCGCAGCGGGTCGAATTGATCGACGAAGTCTGCTGGTATTTCCCCGAGCTGAAGCTGGTGATGCGGCACGGCGCGGAACCGTGGGAGGAGCTAGCCATCAAGCTGATGCTCAAGTACCCCAATCTCTATTATTCGACGAGCGCCTTCGCTCCCAAGCACTACCCCAAGGCGATCATCGACTATGCCAATTCGCGCGGCGCGGAGAAGATCATCTACGCCGGCTATTTCCCCATGGGCCTCACCCTCGATCGCATCTTTTCGGACATGCCCAAAGTCCCTTTGAAGGACGAGGTCTGGCCGAAATTCCTGCGCGAGAACGCGATCCGCGTGTTCGGCCTCGAAAGCTAACGGAGATGGGAAGTCTGCTCCGACCCAAACCATGCAGTGGCAGAGAGACAACCCCTCTGCGCGGCGACCTTTGCCGAGACGGCGAAGTTCTCAACACGGAGAGCAAAGATGGCTGACAGCGAAGCCAAGTCCGCAACCGATGCCCGCACCGCCCCCGTTGCCGTGTGGCAGATACTCGAAAACCTGAAAGGCCAGGACCTGCTTGACTGGCGCCTGGCCGAGGTGACCAACCGGTCGACGATCGAGGAGCGTAACCTCGACATCGGCTTTCCGTTCGGCTGGTACGCGATCGAACTTTCCGACAAGTTGGCGGTCGGAGAAGTAAGGCCCCTGCGCTACTTCGCACGTGACCTGGTCATGTGGCGCGGCGAAGACGGCAAGGTGCGGATCATCGATGCCTATTGCAGGCACCTGGGCGCACACATGGGCTATGGGGGCAAGGTGCACGGCAACCTGCTCGAATGCCCGTTCCATGCCTGGCGTTATGACGGCGAAGAAGGCGTTGTGAAAGACATCCCTTACTCCAAGTCGATCCCCCCGCAGGTCAAGCGCCGCTGTACGCAGACCTATCCGGTGACCGAAGCCAATCGCTGGATCTGGATGTGGTATCATCCCCACGGCATCGACCCGCTTTGGGAAGTTGCGGTCATTCCCGAATGCTCCGACCCTGACTGGACCGATTTCGAGGTTCATGAGTGGAACGTCTACGGAAATATCCAGAACATGGCCGAAAACGGCGTGGACGTTGCCCATTTCAAGTACATCCACGGCACCGCCAACGTGCCGCTGGGCGATCTGCGCTGGGGCGAATGGGGCCGCGGCGCCGACGTGAAAGCTAAAATGGGCACGCCGTGGGGCAATGTCGACGGCGAGATCAGCTATGATACCATGGGGCCCGGCCAGAGCTGGACCCGCTTCACCGGTATCTCCGAAACGATCCTGGTCGCCTGCATTACCCCGGTCGAGCTTGACCATTGCCACACCCGTTTCTGCTTTACGCAGCCCAAGGCGCAAGCCGAAGGAGAGCGAGCCGGTGTGGCAAGGGCCATCATCCGCGATATCTGCAAGCAATACGATCAGGACAAGGTGATCTGGGACCGCCAGAAGTTCGAACCCGAACCGATCATCTGCGCCGGAGACGGCCCGATCGCCCCGTTCCGCGATTTTTACGCCCGCTATTACGTCGAGGGCCAGGGCAAGCCGCCGGCGCGCGAAGGAAAGTCGGCCTGATGGGCCTTACCCGCCGGGAAATGCTGGCCGGCACGGCTGCCACGGTTGCGCTGGCCGGCAGTGCCAGCACGGCCGCGCGGGGGGCCATAACCGGCATCGACTACCGCCAGCATGATGCACTCTCGCTGGCGCAATTGGTTGCCGGCGGCGAGGTTGCGCCGCTCGAATTGCTTGAAGAGGCCATCGCACGAACCCGCCAGCAGGATGCGCGGCTGAATTTCCTGGCGCAGGAAATGTACGATTTCGGTCGCCAGCGGATTGCCGCTGGGCTGCCGCAAGGCCCCTTCACCGGCGTGCCGTTCCTCGAAAAGGACCTGCACATGCACATTGCCGGCTATCCCAGCGGGCAAGGCAGCCGGTTCTATGCCGACTACGTGCCACAGGTGACCTCCGAACTCGTGCGCCGCCACGAGGCTGCCGGACTGGTGATCTTCGGCAAGACCACGACACCAGAATTCGGCCTTACCGGCACGACGGAAAGCATTGCCGAAGGCCCCACCCGCAATCCGTGGGACCTTACCCGCAGCAGCGGCGGGTCCAGCGGTGGCTCGGCGGCGGCGATTGCCGCTGGCGTGGTCCCGCTTGCCCATGCCAGCGATGGCGGCGGCTCAATCCGCATTCCGGCGAGCAATTGCGGCCTGTTCGGCCTGAAGCCCAGCCGCGGTCGCGTGCCAATGGGGCCGCTACGCACCGAAGGATGGGGCGGCAATTCCACCAATGGCTGCCTCAGCCGCAGTGTGCGCGATACCGCCGCCCTGCTCGATGCCACGCACGGGGTGGAACCGGGCTCTCGCTATGGCGCCCCTGCCCCCGAAGGCAGCTTTCTGTCGCAGGTTACACGCGATCCGGGGCAACTGCGCATCGCCCTGATGCTGGAGCCGGTTTCGGGCACACTGGTCGATCCAGAGGTAATCGCCGCGACACGTGCGGCGGCGCGGCTGTGCGAATCTCTTGGTCACCGGGTAGAAGAGCGCTCGCTGCGACTTGATGCCGCGCGGATCGGCGAAGCCAATTTTGCCTTGTCGTCGACTGCCGTCGCCGCCGATCTCGATGCCCGCGCAGCGGCCACCGGGCTGGAAATCGGCCCTGACCTGCTCGAACCCATTACGCTCGGCTTCTACAACATTGGCAAGCAGATGCCCGGCACCGCCGTGGCAGCAGCCAATGGCACCATGCAGGAAGTGGCAGTTTCGGTCGCGCGGTTCATGGCGGATTATGACGTGATCCTCAGCCCGGTACTGGCAACGCCTCCGGCGGAACTGGGCACCTATGCCCTGGACAACCCGGATTTCGCCACCTGGGGCGCGGCAATCGCGGCCTATGTGCCCTTCACCGGCCTGTTCAACGCGACAGGCCAGCCAAGCATGTCGGTGCCGCTCGCCATGTCGCAAGGCGGTTTGCCGATCGGTGCCATGTTCAGCGGCCACTACGGCGACGAGGCGACGCTGCTACGGCTGGCAGGCCAGTTGGAACAGGCAGCACCCTGGTTCGATCGTGTGCCGACGCTGGGCTAGGCCAACAACGGCGAGAGATACGGAGAGAGGTAATGAGGGGTCTTTCAGGGAAAGTCGGGATTGTCGCCGGCGGTGGTCGGGGGATCGGCGCTGCAACGGCAAAGCGTCTCGCTGGCGAAGGCGCGCACGTCGTCATCGGCGATATCGAGGATGACTGGGCGCGCAAGGTCGCTGCCGAGATCATGGCGGACGGTGGCACTGCCATCGGCGTCCATCTCGACGGCACTTCCCCGGACAGCCAGCGCGACATGGTCGCGACGGCAATCAGCGAGTTCGGCGGGCTGGACTTCTATCATTCCAACCTTGCCGGCGGCACACAGGGCGACAACCACGCACTCGATTGCCCACTGGAAGTCCTCGACAAGAGCTTCGCCATCAACACCAAAAGCCATTTCATCGCGACGCAGGCCGCCATGCCCGAAATGCTCGAACGCGGTGGCGGCGCGATGATCTACACCTCCTCCGGCGCAGCGTCAGGCGGCAGTCCGTGGCAGGTCGCCTACCCGATGACGAAGAACGCGATCCATGCCCTTGCCCGGCACGTCGCCAGCAAATGGGGAAAGAAGGGCATGCGCGCCAACGTGATCTGCCCTGGCGTGGTGTTGACAGAAGCGGTGCAGATTCACATGACCGACGAACAGGTGGAACAGGCGCTGCGCCACGTTCCGCACCAGCGGCTGGGCGCGCCTGACGACATTGCGGCGGCTGTCGCTTTCCTCGTCTCCGAAGACGGCGCCTGGGTCAATGGACAGGTCTGGCATGTCAACGGCGGCATGCAGATGCGAGATTGACACGAAGATGACCACGCAAACGCCCGCACTGCCGAACCGCTGGATCGTCCTTGCTCTCTTGCTGGGCATCGCGATCTTCAACCATGCCGACCGCTACCTGCTGGCGGGGCTGGTGGACCCGATAAAGCACGAATTCGGCGTTTCCGACGGGTTCATGGGCCTGCTGATGGGGCCGGCCTTTGCAGTGTTCTATTCCACTCTCGCCATCCCCATAGCCATCTATGCAGACAGCCATTCGCGCATTCGCATCATTGCGGTCGGCTGCATCCTGTGGAGCGCCTTCACCATCCTTTCCGGTTTCGCCACAGGTCCGCTGACACTAGCCTTGGCACGCATTGGCGTGGGCGTTGGCGAAGCGGCATTCCAGGCGCCCGCATTCTCGCTGATTGCTGCCTATTTCCCGCCGCAACAACGCGGCAAGGCCTTCGCGGTCATCGCGCTTTCGACCTATCTTGGGCAAATGATGGGTTACAGCGTCGGTCCTGCCATCGCAGAGGTGCAGGACTGGCGTTTCGCCTTCAAGCTGTTCGGCGGGATCGGGCTTGCCATCATCGCGGTCGCCTGGCTCGTCATCAAGGAGCCGGTGCGCCTGGCAGCTGCCGTGGCCCGACAGCCCATCGTTCCTCTGGGAAAGCAGCTCCTGAAGCTGGTGAGCTATCGCAACATGATGCTGGGCATGGGCCTCGGCGTCCTGTCCGGCGTCGCCTTCGGCTATTGGGGTCCGACCCTGTTTTCCCGCAACTACGCGATGTCCATGGCTGAAGCCGGCTCTGCCTTTGGCGGGGCCTTCGTCATTCCCGGCATGATCGGGGCGATCCTGTTCGGCGTTATCGCTGATCGCATGACCCGCAACGGTTATGGCCGAATGCTGATGCTGTCGGCCCTAGGCCTGACCGGTGCCACGATCGCCGTGCTTGGCGCGATCTGGTCGGGGTCCATCGAACTGGCGCTCATCTGGGCCATTCCCGCTGGCCTGCTGGGTGGCGGATGGGCGGTCGGCATCAATGCCGGCCTGCAATACATCCTGCCGGACCGCATGCGCGCCACGGGCACGGCCATCGCGCTGCTCGCGCTGAACATCCTGGGCTATGTTGTCGGTCCCTGGCTGACCGGCGAACTGAGCGACGGTTTCGGCGAAGGCGCTGGCGGGCTGCAGCTGGCCTTGAGCGTCGTTGTCCCCGTCGGCCTGGTCGGCGCCCTGATGATCTGGCGGGGCGCCCTCTCCCTGGAAGAGGATCGTGGCAGTCTGCACAAGGAAAGCGAGCCTAGTTGAGGATGGCGTCGCTGGAGACCTTCACAAGCGGCGGTATCAAGGGCATCAGGGTCTGACCATGACAAACAGTTTCCAGGTCGACGAGATCGACCAAGCGATCATCGACGAACTGCGGATCGACGGCAGGGCCACGAACCAGCAGATCGCCACCAAGCTGGGCCTGACGGCGGCCACCGTTTCCAATCGCATCAAGCGGATGGAAGATGCCAACAAGCTGCGGGTTGTCGCGGTGTCCGATTTTTCGGCCCACGGTTTCAACCTGCTGATGCAGGTGGCGGTGGAAGTCGACGGGCGCGCCGCTGCCGACGTAGCAGCTGACCTTGCCAAGTTTCCGGAGGTGTTCGCCGTCCACCTGGTTACAGGTCGGTATGACATCGACATGCTCGTCGCGCTCCGCGATTTCGAGGAACTGGCCGATTTGATGCTCAACCGGTTGGCTGGCGTATCCGGCATCCGGTCGCTGGTCCCCGCAATCGCGGTCGATATCCTCAAGTACAAGTTTGACGTTGCCCCCATCGAAGCGAGGGAAGAAGCGTGAGCGATTTGCAGATCGACGATCTCGACAGGCAGTTGATTGAAATCCTGTCGAAGGATGCGCGTACTTCCAACCGGCGAATTGCCTCTGATCTGGGTGTTACCGAGGGCACGGTACGCGGGCGCATTCGCAGGCTGCAAAACGACGGGCTGATCGCCTTCACTGCCATCACCAGTTTTGAACTTGCCGATCACACGAAGATGGCCTTCATCGGCGTGCAAACCGATGTCGACCGCGTCAGATCGGTTGCCACCCGGATCGCCGAACTCCCCAGCGTCAACGCAGTCATGATTACGATGGGGCGTTTCAACATCATTGCCATCTGCCTGTTCAACGAACTCGACACCCTGCACGAGATCGCCTCTGAACAGATCCTCGAGGTCGACGGCGTCCATCACGTGGAGACCTCGATTGCGGTGAAGACCCTGAAATACAACTCGCGAATCGTGAAGATCACGGACGCAGATTGATGTTTGCGTAATTCAGTATCAATCTAATTACGCATAGATCACCAAAATTGCCTTGCCAGCCATAGTTTGCGGTGGCACAATCCGTGGAAACTCTGAAAAACGAGATTCGCGGAGAGGATCCACCATGGCTACGACAGCGGAGTACAATCTGGGCGAGTTCACCTATCCCAGGGGCTGGTTCATGATCGGCACTTCCGAGGAAGCAACCCAGGTGCCGGCGGCAGTGCGGTTTTTCGGTGAAGACCTCGTCCTTTATCGTGGCGCTTCCGGCAAGGCGCACCTTGTTGGCGCCTATTGCCCGCACATGGGTACGCACCTCGCCCGCAACACCACCTCCTATGTGGTCAAGGATGGCGAGCACGTCGAAGGGGACAACATCCGCTGCCCCTATCACGGCTGGCGCTTCGGCCCGGATGGCCAGTGCAACGATATCCCCTACTCGCCCAAGGCGCCGCCCAAGCGGGCCTGCATCTCCACCAAGAAGCTGGTCGAGCGCGCCGGGGCACTGTGGTTCTGGCATGACGAGGAAGGTGCGGAGCCCGAATATGACCTGCCCGAATTCGAAGGCTATGACGAGCCCGGCTGGGTCAACTGGTCGCTGCAATGCCTCGGCGAACTCGACAGCCATCCGCAGGAAGTGGTCGATAACATCGCCGACAAGGGGCACCTCGAGCCCGTACACGGCTCCATCAACATGGAATTCTTCGAAAACGTCTTCGAGGACCACACCTGCCGTCAGATTCTGGCAGCAGGCCACAAGACGCTGGCCGCCGACGGCGGGGAGCCGATGACCAACGACACCTGGTATACCGGGCCGGGCATCCTGCAATCGAAGATGATCGGCGAATTCCCATCGCTGATGCTGATCACCCACACGCCGGTCGAGGATGGCAAGGTAAAGGTCTGGTACGGCCTGTCGGTCAAGGTAGCCAACGAACAGCCGACCGAGGAAGATCGCGCCACCGCTAAGGGCTACGAAGAGGCCGGCGTCCTGGCCTTCGCACAGGATTTCGAGATCTGGTCAGCTAAGAAGCCCTGCATCAATCCGATGATGGTGCAAGGGGATGGCCCCTTCGACAAGGTGCGGATCTGGTACCGCCAATTCTTCAACCCCCGCGCCCGGGCGAGTGAATTCCAGGCTCGGGTCAACGGCCGCTACGTTACGCGGGGAACAACCACCCATCCGTGGGAGGATGTCGCCTGAATCAGGCAGATGAGTCACAAAAAAATACGCAACACGGGGTATGGATTTTTTCCGTACTTCCATTTGCGTAGTTATGATTGACATTTTCTACGATTTCGTCGATTTAGAACTCTATAAGCGCAAAAGGCGCGTACTGGGGAGGATAAGAATGACCGTGAGTCGCACAGTTTCGCGATACCTGCTGGGTGCCAGCATTCTGGCAATCGGAGCTTCGCCAGCTTTCGCACAAGACAATGATCGTGCTGCCGCGCAGGAAGATGATGGCGTCATCCTGGTGACTGCGAACAAGCGCGAACAGGATATCCAGGAAACGCCGGTAGCGATCACTGCGGTCACTTCCGAAACGGTCGAGCTGCTGGGCATTTCCGAAACCACCGACCTCGAAGCGATTGCACCGAACGTTTCGGTCAGTGGGGGCACAACCAATTCAACTGCCGCTGTCGTGACGATCCGCGGCATCCCGACCTCTGCCGACGAGGCCCTCGGCTTCGATTCCCCGATCGGCCTTTACATCGACGGCGTTTACCTCGCACGCGCCGCAGCAGCTTCCTTCGAGATCGCCGATATCGAGCGTATCGAGGTCCTGCGCGGCCCGCAGGGTACGCTGTTCGGGCGCAACACTACCGGTGGCGCAATCAACTACATTACTAGCCGTCCGTCATTCGATGCCGGCGCCGAGATCACGGTTGGTGCAGGCAATTACGATCGCCGCTATTTCCGTGGCAGCATCAATTCCGGCGATATCGGCGGCATCCGCGCCACGCTGGGATACCTCTACAAGTCGCGTGACGGCGTCGTTGACAACCTGCTGGAGCCGCGCGACAGCCGCGATCCCGGCAGCAACGAGACGCACGGTTTCCGCGCCGCGATCGAAGCCGACCTGGCCGAAAACCTGATGCTGACCAACGTTTTTGACTGGACGCAGATCGAAGGCACGCCGCACGCTGCGCAGCTTTCCGGCGTGGGTGACGGCGTGTTCCGCCCGAACGTGACGGTCGACGGCAATACCTTTGCGCAGGTTCAGCCGGCGCCAGTCGGACCTTACTTGGCCAGTTCGACCCTGTTGCAGCCGGAATGCGGTGCACCGCTGGACAGTGTGACGACCAGCCGGCTCGACGAGATCTGCCTGGACGATGCAGGTCTGTCGCAGGACAAGGTCTGGGGCAACATGACAAGGCTCGAACTCGACCTTGGCGATGTACTGGTGCGTTCGACCACTGCCTTCCGCTGGTGGCGGAACGAGATTGCCAGCTCCGACCTCGATGGTCTGGGCACCCTCAGCGGTCCCCTGTTCGACACCAACACGCTGTTTAACGGCTTCGCCGGCACCCCGGCAGAACCGTTGCTGCCCTTCGTGTTCCCCACCGGCACGCCGCAGGGCATCATCGATTTCGTAGCCAACTCTCCGGTACCGTTGACGAACCACCCCCTGTTCGCGGTTTCCAATGATCGCGGGCAGGACCAGTTCAGCCAGGAACTCGAAATCGTCGGTGGATCGGGGTCCTCCTTCGAATGGGTTCTGGGTGCCTTCTATTTCGAGGAAGACGGCTACGAAACCAATCCGCAGACCTTCTCCTTCGTACTCGACACCAACCAGACAGTGTTCTCCCAGTTCGGTCCGCTGAGCGGTGCTTTCCAGGCGTCCAACCCGGCCCAGTATCGCGCTGTGGCGACCGGCTCCACGCTAGCCTACACGGTCGATGGCAAGTCCTATGCGGTCTATGGCCAGGGCACGTGGCGACCGGGCGGCCCGGAAGGTGCACTGGGCCTCACGCTGGGCCTGCGCTACAGCTGGGATGAAAAGTCGGTTGCACGCACCCAGAATGGCGTTGCCCCCTTCACCACCGCAGAAGAAATTGCCCTCAACACGCAGGAGGCCAGTTTCTCCAAGCCGACGGGGCACTTTACCGTCGATTATCGCGCAAGCGACGATGTGAATCTCTACGCCCGCTATGCCCGCGGCTATCGCTCGGGCGGCTTCAACTTGCGCCAATCCACCCAGGTTGACAATCCCACCACGCCAACCATCAATGAAGCCGTTGGACTGATTCCGTTTGGTGAGGAAGTGATCGACTCATTCGAAATCGGCGCCAAGACCCAGTTCGGTCCGCTGCGCCTGAATGCGGCCGCCTTCTACAACATCTACAGCGACCTGCAGTCGACCGTTCCGATCCCCATCGAGGGTGGCGGAAGCTTCGGTACGCAGGTCGTGAACGCCGGCGAAATCGAGTATCTCGGCTTTGAAGTCGAAGGCCTGCTGAACATTACCGACGCACTCACGCTCGACGGCTCATTCGGCTACGTGCACAAGAACGTGGTCGACTTCCCGGCTGCCGACATCAATGGCGACCTGCAGAACATCGCGTCGATCATTTCGCCCAGCAACTCGCCGGACACCACGGCCAATGCGGCAATTACCTGGTCCGACTACATCGGCTCTGGTGAAACTCGTCTGACGGCGCGCTTTGGCTGGAACTACACCTCGGGCCGGAACTTCTTCCCCAACCCGCTGACAGCTCCGTTCTTCGACGAGACTTACGCCGATGCCCGCAACCTGTTCAACGCACAGCTGCGTATCGACGGCATCTCGCTCGGCGGTGGCAGGGAGTTCACGGTCCAGCTCTGGGCGAAGAATATCTTCGACGAAGAGTACGTCTCGCGTGGGATCGACTACGGCCAGCTGGGCTACGGTCAGATCCTGTTTGGCGACCCGGCAACCTTCGGTATCGACCTGAGCCTTTCGCTTTAATACCTCCCAGGGTCGCATCAAGAAAGGGCCGGACGGATCACTTCCGCCCGGCCCTTTTCTTGTGGGGCAAGCTACGGCGCAGGAATCAGATCGCAGTCGCCCCACCGTCGATAACCAGCGGATGGCCAGTCACGAAGCTGGCCTGTTCCGAGCACAGCCACAGGACCGCTCCGGCAATCTCTTCCGGTTGGGCCATGCGCCCCATCGGGGTCATCGCCTCAATCGCCGCGCGGTACTGCGGAACGCTGGAAATCGCCTCGACCATCGGTGTGTCCACCACACCGGGGCACACCGCGTTCACCCGGATACCTTCCTTGGCATAGCGAAGAGCAGCGGAACGCGTGAGGCCGATGACGCCATGCTTGGTGGCGACATAGCCCGGCTGGCTGGGATTGCCGACCAGCCCGTTCACCGAGGCGGTGTTGACGATCGCACCACCCGCACCTTCCAGCATCGCGGCAATCTCCTCGCGCATGCAATACATCACGCCGGAAAGATTGACATCAAGCGACAACGACCAGTCGGCAGTCTCCCATTCGTTGCTGCCAGGGCGGTTGATGCCGGCATTGTTGTGGGCGAAATCGAGACGTCCGAATTCCGACAGGGCCGTTGCCACGAGCTGCCGCACATCCCCTTCGTCGGCGACATTGCAATGGCAGTAGACTGCGCTTCCGCCTTGCTCGCGGATCATGGCTACCGTTTCCTGCCCCTTCTCGTCCTGCAGGTCCGAAACGACGACCTTTGCCCCGGAGGCCGCAAAGGCCAGTGCAGCTGCACGCCCGATACCGCCACTGGCGCCGGTAACCACCGCTACCTTTCCGTCGAAACCATAATTCATTGGACATCCTCTGTTTGCGTAATTCAGTGCCTTCTATATAACGCACTCATGCGTTTTGTCGCCCTTCAGATTGAAAATCTCGTATGCTAGATAGCCTTTTCACTCCCGTCTCACTCGGTGCGATTTCCTGCAGCAACCGCATTGTCATGGCCCCCATGACAAGAGACCGCGCGGGTCCGGGCGACGTGCCGTCCGCAATCATGGTCCGCTACTACCAGCAACGCGCCAGCGCTGGACTGATCGTGACCGAGGGAACACAACCGTCTCCAGCTGGCAAGGGCTACTGGCGCACCCCTGGCATCCATTCGGACGAGCAGATCGCGGGCTGGGCTCGCGTTGCCGAGGCCGTTCATGCCCGCGGCGGAAAGATCACGATGCAGCTGATGCATTGCGGACGCGTGGTCGTGCCCGACAACCGCGGGTTCGACGCTGAGATTGTCGCGCCAAGCGCTGTCTCCTGCCCCACCAAAGTGCCCGGCCCTGACGGTGTTCCAGTCGATACGGCGAAGCCACGGGCACTGGATGCAGCGGAGCTCCCCGGTCTGGCCGAAGAATTTGCCACGGCCGCCCGCAATGCGCGGGCAGCCGGGCTCGATGGCGTCGAACTGCATTGCGCCAGCGGTTATCTGATCAACCAGTTTTTGAACCCGTCCAGCAATCGCAGGACCGACGACTTTGGCGGCAGCGCGGCGAACCGGTTACGCTTTCCGGTGATGGTGCTGGAAGCGCTTGCCAAGGCAATCGGCGCGGACCGGGTGGGCTTCCGGATCTCTCCCGGCAACCCCTACAATGGCATGGACACAGCCGCCCCTTGGGACACGTTCGGACCGTTCCTCGAGGCCGCATCGAAGCTGGACCTCGCCTATCTCCACGTTATCGACATGGGAGCCGATTGCCCCGACACGCTGGATCACGTGCACTCGCATTTCTCGGGCAACATCATCGTCAACAACATGCTGGATGGCACCCGGGCCGACGAGCTTATTCGCCTTGGTGAGGCAACCGCCGTATCATTCGGACGTGCCTTCATCGCTAATCCCGATCTGCCCGAGCGCCTCCGGCTTGGAGCCGCCCTGGCGAAACCTGATTATTCCCATCTCTATACAGGCGAGGAAAAAGGCTATTGCGATTACCCAGCCGTGGGAACCTAGACTCGCAAGGGCCGATACCCAACGGCAGTGTGCCGGAGGCCCTGGGACAGCTCGATACTGAGCAGAGGACGAAACTCTCTTGCTGAATTACCCGGACATTCCTGCACCCGAAATCGGCACGGGGAAGACAGGCGAGATCGCGCGTGGAGTTGCCTGGCTGCGAATGCCGATCCCGGGCGATCTCGGCGCGATCAATATCTGGGTGCTGGAAGATCAGGATGGCTGGACAATCGTGGATACCGGCCTGCGCCTGCCCGATACGGCGGACGCATGGGGCGCTGCCTTTTCCGGTGAGCTATCAGGTGGTCAGCTGAGACGCGTGCTGGTGACCCACATGCACCCTGACCATTCAGGCATGGCTGGATGGCTCTGCCGACATCACGATGCGGAATTGTGGATGAGCCGCCTGGAGTTCTTTATGCTGCGTACCCTCGCCGCAGACACGGGCACGGAAGCGCCCTTATCCGCACTTGCTTTCTATCGTGAAGCTGGCTGGCAGGACGACGCCGTCAAACACTACCAGGCGCGTTTCGGAGAGTTCGGGAAGATGGTCTACCCCCTCCCGTCATCTTTTGTCGCCTTGAGCGAGGGAGACGTGGTCAAGACCGACGCCGGCAATTGGCAGGTGTTGACCGGGCGAGGCCACTCTGCCGAGCAGTCATTGCTCTACAATGCCGAACTCGGGCTGCTGATTTCGGGCGATCAGGTGCTGCCGTCAATCTCTTCGAACGTCTCGATATATCCGCAGGAACCAAAAGCAGATCCGATGACCGCCTGGATCGAATCACTCGCCGAAATTAGGGAAAAGGTCCCCGATGACGTTCTCGTGCTGCCCTCACACGGACTGCCCTTCCAAGGGCTGCACGCAAGGATTGAGCAACTGATTGCCGGGCATGAAATTGCCATGGATCGCCTGCTTCCCGTGCTTGAGACGCCGCGCAGGGCCGTCGACGTCTTCCCGGTTCTGTTCAAGCGCGTGATCGATCAGGCGCATATAATGATGGCGACCGGCGAAAGCCTTGCACATCTTGCATGCCTGCAACAGCGCGGCCTGGTGACATCTGAATGCGACGCTCAAGGCGTCAGGTGGTGGAAACGTTGCGGCAAAGCTGAAAGTAAGCGTCGACTAAATTCCTAATAATGTGAGATTTTCGCGCAATTCACCAGTTCTCACTCTTGTGAAGCCATGCGTGGCCGCGCGCATCGCGGCCTGTCGCAGCGGTGGCAAAAGCGCGGACAGCTGTTTTGCTCGTCTGACAGCCGCTGCCGTCGACCTGGGCGAACCGGGCCGAGATGATGTGTACGGCGTCGGCTACGTCGATTGACTGATCGGGGCTGCATGGTGGGGTGGCGGAGAGGGAGGGATTCGAACCCTCGGAACCCCATAAGGGCTCAACGGTTTTCGAGACCGCCCCGTTCGACCACTCCGGCACCTCTCCGCAAGGGGTATCGGCTACATGCAAAACCCGCAGTCGATGGGGAAGCGCGCCGGTTAGCGGAGAGATTCTTTCTTGCCAAGTCCCTTCCGCGCGAATTCGCGTAAAAACCGGGGACTGCCGTGTACTCGCGCTTGTCCATCTTCTCCGATGACATATATTTGCAGATATGGATCGCTCGGTATTTTATTCGTCCCAGGCCGGCCGCCGCATCGATGTGCCCCGCCGATCACGCGCCCGCTTTGCCATCGGCGACATCGTGAAACACCGCAAGTACGACTTTCGCGGCGTGGTCTTCGATATCGACCCGGTCTACGCCAACTCGGAAGAGTGGTACGAACAGATTCCCGAAGGCCAACGGCCTGACCGCAACCAGCCGTTCTACCACCTGCTGGCAGAGAACGAGGACAGCTCCTATGTCGCCTATGTCAGCCAGCAGAACCTGCTTGCCGACACTGAAGGCGAACCGATCGACCACCCGCAGGTTGATCAGCTGTTCGAGGATTTCCGCGCTGGTCGCTATCGCCTGCGCCGCAGCCTGACGCATTGATCAGGTCGGCGCGCCTGTAGGCAAGGCCCTGCAAGCCGGACGGACTAGCTCTTGATCTTCCAGCCGCTCTTCAGAACCCGGTAGGTAATGAAGCCCAGCGCCAGGTTGAGCACGCCCACACCAATCGCCGCGCTCACCACGTGGGCGTTATCGTTGCCGATATCGCTGACCCCCAGGAAACCGTAGCGAAAGCCCGAGATCATGTAGAAGAACGGGTTCGCCTTGCTCACCGCCTGGAAGAACGGCGAAAGGTTCGAAATCACGTAGAAGGTGCCCGAGAGCAGGCTGAGCGGCGCGACGATGAAGTTGGTGATCGCCGCGTTGTGATCGAACTTTTCCGCCCAGATGCTGGCCAGCAGGCCAAAGATCGCCAGCATGGCCGAACCCATCAGGCCAAACCACACCACCGCCCAGGGATGCGCCACGTGCATGTCCACACCGGGATAGAGCACCATGGCCAGCGCCACCGCGCCGCCCACCATCACCGCGCGGGTGATCGCCGCGGCCACGATGCCGATCATCAGCTCGGCTTCCGACAGGGGAGGCATCAGCAGGTCGATGATGGTGCCCTGCAGCTTGCCCGCCAGCAGCGAGAAGCTGGAATTGGCGAAGGCATTCTGCATCATGCCCATCATGATCAGGCCCGGTGCCACGAAAGTACCGAAGTTCACCCCCAGAATCTCGCGTCCGCCTCGGCCCAGCGCAACGGTGAAGATCACCAGGAACAGCAGCGTGGTGACCGCCGGCGCCCAGACGGTCTGCGTCTGCACCTTGAGAAAGCGGCGGATCTCCTTAATATAGAGGCTCCAAAGCCCGATCCGGTTGATACCGGTGATCTGCGGCACTCCCTTTGGCGGGAACTGGCGACCGGCATTGCTGCCTGTGGCGACAAGATCGCCAGGTGCGGAATGTGTTGCGGGTGCTTGATCGGCCATGGGGGCGCGACTATCTCCACTAGGCCGTGCTGGCAAGGGCCGGGCTGGCAAGAACACATGTGGCTGCGCAAGCAGCCAGGACGAACGGAATTTGATTGCCTCATGAGCTGGACTGAAGAACGCATCGCCACCCTTACCAAGATGTGGGAGGGCGGCGCCACCGCCAGCGAGATCGCCACCGAACTGGGCGGCGTGTCGCGCAACGCGGTGATCGGCAAGGCGCACCGCCTTGGCCTGAAGGCACGCCCCAGCCCGGTGAAGGCGAACGAGAAGAAGAAGGCCGCCAAGAAGAAGGAGGCCGCAGCTAAGCCCGCCGCCAAGGCAAAGCCCAAGGCAGCACCCAAGAAGGTGAAGGAAGCCGCGCCTGCCAAGCCGGAGCCCAAGGCCCAGCAGGCTGCCCCCGCCAACCAGAGCCAGCCGCTGCCGGACAAGCGTGAGGACCTGCCCAAGATCGTTTCCTACGGTCCCGGCGGCTTCCTGCGCCAGGGTCCGGGCGACCAGCAGGCACCGATCCCGCCTGCCCCGCCGCGCCGCCTGGTGCCAGCCAAGCCTGATCCTTCGATTGCCGACAAGACCAGCCTGCTCGACCTGAACGACCGGGTATGCCGCTGGCCGATGGGCCACCCGGGCGAGCCCGATTTCCATTTCTGCGGCGAGAAGGTGAACCCCGGTTTCCCCTATTGCGTAGAGCACTGTGGCCGCGCCTACCAGGCCCAGCTACCGCGCGGCGCCCGCCGTCCCCCGCCGCCGCTGCCGTTCGGCGGCCCTCGGGTCCGCTAACTGCCCGGCAACAGTTTCAGGACGGCCCGCTATCCGAAGCCGGATGGCGGGCCTTCTTGCATGGGCGCAGGGGCAGTAATTTGGAACACATGGAACACTGTCCATAGGGGAAAATTCCGGTGGGCGAAAAAGGAACCTATCCATCTGATTTTTCATAGAGAATGGCAGCTTCGTACACATGCAGCAGGCGTGGCAGGACAGGATGGCTGTAGGAAACCGCGATCTGCGCGCAGCAGAGCCGTTCACACGGTCTCGACGGCCCCTGCTGTACGCTGGCGGTTATTCCTACCGATCCGCCTGGGACCGGGTTATGCTGGCGTGATGTTGGACGCGAATGACCAGGCTACGGGTGATGGGCCATGACTGACTGGGCCATGCAGGTCGACCTGGCGCTACACCTGATGGCGGCCCTGGCCGCGGGCCTACTGATCGGGATCGAGCGTGGCTGGCGCCAGCGCGAGGAAGCCGAGGGCGCCCGTGTCGCGGGCGTTCGCACGTTCACGCTGATCGGCATGTGCGGCGGGCTGATCTCCATCTTCGCGGCCAAGCTGTCCGTGCTGCTGGCCGCAATCATGCTGACAGCGCTGTCGGTCGCCGTGGTGGGGGCTTTCCTGCGGCCAAGATCGACCCAGAAGAACCGTGATGCCACAACCATCGTTGCCGCCATGGTGACGCTGGGCCTTGGCTTGCTGGCGGGCGCGGGCTTTGCCGAACTGGCGCTGGCAGGATCGGCGGTGGCGACCCTGCTGCTCGCCTTTCGCAAACCCATGCACGGCATGTTGCGGGCGCTGACCGAAGCGGAAGTGCGCGCCATTGCCCGCTTCGCGGTGATCAGCATCGCCGTGCTGCCGTTCCTGCCCGATGCGAACTATGGGCCCTATGGCGCGTGGAACCCGTTCAAGCTGTGGCTGGTGGTGCTGCTGGTGACGGGCTTTTCCATCGCCGGCTATGTGCTTAACCGGGCAATCGGGCAGGACCGGGGCACGATTGCCACCGCGCTGATCGGCGGGGCCTATTCCTCCACGGCGGTAACGGCAGCCTTTGCCAGCCAGCTGCGCGAGGGCGGCGGCGGGCGATTGGGCACCGGCATCGCGCTCGCCAGTGCGATCATGTACCTGCGCATCGTGGTGCTGACCGCCGTGCTGGTTCCTTCCGCCGCCTTGCCGATCCTGTGGCTGGTTGGGCCGGCAAGCCTGGTGGCATTCATGGTCGCAGCGCTGCTGTGGCGCTTCGAGGAAGCTACCGACGACACCAGGACGGAGCTGACGGCAAAGCCGTTCAAGCTGCTGCCGGCCTTCGGCTTCCTGCTGGCTGTCGCCCTTGCCTCGCTGCTGGTGCATTGGGCCGAGTCGGAGTTCGGCGAACAGGGCGCGGCGCTCTCGCTCTTCATCGCCGGAAGTTTCGATGTCGATGCAGCGATCGTCGCCTATTCCGCCCTCCCCACCGGCGCCGTTGCCGTGCCTGTCGCCGCACTGGCGCTATCGGGCACGGCTGCCGTCAACATGGCGTTCAAGGCGGCCATCGTGTTCGTCAACGCCGGAACACAGCGCGGAAGACAGGCTGGCCTTGCCCTGCTCGCCAGCCTGGCGGTGCTGGTGGCGACGCTGGCGGTGCGCGCGGTGATGCTGTTCGGCTGACGGGCGATCCCGCACTGGTCGCTCAGGCGGCATCCTCCGCCGCCTTCCAGCCCCAGGCCAGCACGCACGGCGGGATATTGCGCCAGACGAAACCCAGGTCCACGCGGTCGAAATAGCGCTGCGTCAGTTCCTTGGCGGTGGGACGGAACTGATAGGTGAGGAAGGCACCGCCGTCGCGCAAAACCCGGTAGGTCGCCTTGACGATGCTCGTCGCTACCTCGTCCGGCAGCGATGAGAACGGCAGGCCGGAGAGGACATAGTCCGCCTGCTCGTGCCCGATCGACTTGACGTATTTCTCCACGTCCGCGGCCGATCCCAGCACGGCGCGAAATCGCGGATCATCAATGGTTTCGCGCAGATAGTCGATGAATCGGGGGTTGGTGTCGATCACCAGCAGCTCGCCCCCAGGCGGCAAGCGGTCGAGGATATGCGGGCAGAAGGTTCCGACGCCCGGCCCGTATTCGACGAACAGCTTGCAGTTCTGCCAGTCCAGTCGTTCCAGCATGGCGTCGATGGTGACGCGCGAGGATGGAATGACGGAGCCAACCATGGCGGGATGTTCCAGAAAACCCCGGAAAAACACGCCGATGGGCCCTGCCAGTCGCGTAAAGGTATTCCTGATTCCGCCACCGGACGACCGGGCCTGATAGTTTCCATTCACGGGGCTGGCACTCTTTCCTTGTCGACGGACCGTCTGCGCGGCGATGGCCGTTCAATCGCCGGTTACGGGCTGGCAGTCAAACAGGCTCTGCTGCGCTCTAGCGGGTCAGGACGCCTGACCCAAGGGCGGTACGTGCCGATCCACAATAAAGGCGGCTGCCGAAACCAGCGCACCCGCCGCTGCGAGCGTGCCGAAATAGGGCCAGACGTTGTCACCGCCAAGGTCCAGCAGCCAGCCACCCAGGCCCGTGGCAGATACCGCGCCAAGGCGGCTCATGAAGATGCCGAAGCCGATTCCGCCCGAACGGCAGCTGGGCGGATAGCCATGCGTCATCATCACGTAGAAGCCGGCAATCGCCGCGCTGAAGGCAAAGCCGGAAAGGCCCACCAGCCAGGTCACATAGGTGCGGGTGCCATCGTCCAGCACATCGGGCAGACCTTGCAGCGTGTAACCGATGGCCAGCATCCACACCACCATGATGGCAGAGAGCGCGGCCATCACCAGTTTCGAGCCGAAACGCCGCATCACGATGCCGACAAGGATCGATCCCACCATCGAGCTGAGGCCCGCCAGCGCCACCGCATTGCCGGCCTGGTCAAGGGTGAAATCCTGGGCGGTCAGGAAGGTCGTTCCCCAGCTCAGGATACCGTATGCCACCAACGTGGACGCGGCAAAGGCAATGCCGATGCCGATGTTGAGGCGCAGGTTGGAACGGTGCAGCACGCCGATCTGCGGCCCTGCGGCGTTGTCGGTGTGGTGCCGGTCCGGTTGCAGCGAGACCTCGCCATCCAGCACCAGTTTCGCATTCCGCTGCGCCAGTTCCCTGCGACCACGAGCGAGCAGGAACGATGGGCTGTCGCGCAGCACCAGCACGATGGGAATGACGATCAGCAAGGTGGCGATGCCGATGCGCACGAACGTCCCTTCCCAACCGTACTCAGCCACCAGGTCGGGACCGATCCAGCCGACGATGGTGCCGCCGATCGGCGTGCCCACCGCCAATGTGCTGACCACCACGGGTCGCCAGCGATCGGGCAGCCACTCGCCCGCCATGGCCAGCGCGTTGGCATAGGCGGCACCGAAGCCGATGCCGCCGAGCAATCGCCAGAAACCCATCTCCCAGACGCTGAGTGGCGCCTCGAATACCCATGCGCGGACGACAGTGTCGCCGGCGGACAGGCTGGCCCCGATTGTCGCGAGCGAGAACAGGATGGCCGAAAGCACCAGCGTCCAGCGTCGGCCGATAGCATCACCAAGCCAGCCGCCGCCCCATCCGCCAATGCCAAACCCCACCAGCGCCGCCATCATCGCGATGCCGAAGGTGGACCGTGTCACGCCGAAGGCTTCGGTCACCACCGGCGCGACAACGCCCAGCAGTTGCAGGTCCACCCCGTCGCTCACCAGCACCAGCATGCACACGGCGACAATCGCCCACTGGATCGGTTTTACGCCTTGCGCGTTCAGCGCATCGCCGAAAGTGGTCTTGTTCATGTATTCTCTCCGCCCTTGTGTGCGCTCAGGTTTCCGGGGGCCATGATCTTGCGCACCATCTCGGCGCGATGCCTCTCGAAACGAATACGCGCCTCGGTCGGCTCGTCATCTGGAAAACTCGCCTCGATCTCGCGGTGGCGCTGCTTTACCTCGGGCAGGAATTCGCTGTTGGTAAAGATGTAGAAGCGGTTCTCGCGGATCGCCTGCACCACCGCGCGGCCGGTGTCTTCCGGGTCCACCGCATCGCGCATCGCCGCCCACAGGTCCTTCAGGAACTGCGGGGCGTTTACCTCGTCGATCTCGGGATCATCCTCCGGCAGCGGCACGATGGCGGTGCGGGTTGCACCGGGGAACAGGCACGACACGCCGATCCCGTCGCGCGCCAGCTGGATACGCAGGGACTCCGAAAAGCCGCGCACGGCATATTTGGCAGTGGAATAGGCCCCCAGATTGGGCAACGGCACCATGCCCGCCATCGAACTGGTGTTGACGACGTGGCCGCCTTCACCCTGCGCGCGGATGATCGGCACGATGATCTTGGTGCCGTTCACCACGCCGCCAAGGTTGATCGCCATTGCCCGGTCCCAGTCCTCGAATTCAGGATCGGCCGCCTTGCCGCCGCCATTCACCCCGGCATTGTTGCACAGCACGTGGATCTTGCCGAAATGCTCCAGCGTTTCCTCAGCTGCCGCGAGCAGGGATTCGCGATCGGCCACGTCGGTCTTCACGAACAGCACTGCGTTGTTGCCAGCCAGCTCGGCCCGCGCCCTGGCAATGTGCTGGTCGTTCCAGTCAGCCAGGCTCACTTTCATGCCTTCGGCCAGAAAAGCCTTGGCCATGCCCAGGCCAATGCCGCTGGCACCTCCGGTGATGAAGGCAACCCGGCCTTCGAGATCTTCCATGAAGTCTCTCCCTCTCCGTTCACCACAATGCCAGCAGGCTGGCGAATGTCACGCACAAAGCGGCCTGGCGGCGCTTGCAGTCCACTACCGCGGATGGCAGCAACAGCAATCGCCTTCGCAAAGGAACCTGTCCATGCCGATATCGCTCTACGATGCCACTGTACCCACCATGATCCAGATGCTGGGCGCCGCACAGGGATGGATCGAAAAAGCCAAGGCCAGCGATCTTCCGGAAGAGGATATCGCGGGCGCCTGCCTGAAGGAGGACATGGCCTGTTTCCCCAAGCAGATTAACTGGATGCTGCGCCATTCGCTGGGCGCGATCGAGGCGGTGCGCAAGGGCGTGATGCACCCGGACCTGGAAGAGCCGACGCACGAGCTGGAACAGATGCGGTTGAATGTGGGCGCAGCAGAAAACCAGTTGCGCGCACTGTCGGTGGGCGAGGTAGAGAGCTTTATCGGCAAGGAAGTGCACTTCGTCTACGAACCGCACGGCGTGGACCTGCCCTTCACCGCCGAGGATTTCCTGCTCAGCTTCTCGCAGCCAAACTTCTTCTTCCACGTCACCACAGCCTACGCCATCCTGCGCCACAAGGGGCTGGATATCGGCAAGATGGACTATCTCGGCCAGATACGGATGGCCTGATTTGCCTTGCGCTCCGGCCTCCGCCGGAGCGTCCTCGGTGCTGCTCGCTCCGTCCTACGGACTGCGCGGCACCTGCGGCTCGCGCGTTCGCGCTCGGTCGGTCGCCAGTCGCGACCGATATCAGCAATAGCCCCACCGGAAAGTGCGAGTTTCGGCACCCAAAGGGTGACGACAGCGCGCGAACGCGCACCGCCCGGTAGGGCAAAAGCCAAGCGGGCCGGACGGCCCGCCCCCGGCGTTTGAGGGACCAAACAGTTTATCCGGCAGAGGCGGGAGCGCAAATCAAACAGTAGCTTCGAGCACCATGTTCGAATGCGTCTCGGTAGCGCGGCGAACGTTGTTGAAACCCGCTTCGTTCAGCACTGCGGCCAGCCGCTTCTGTCCGGCTTGCGCACCAAGGCCCAGGCCCACTTCCTGGCTTAGCGACACCGGCACGCAGCCCATGCAGCTGAAGCCGTAGAAGATCTGTCCCATCGGGTGCATGTTCTCGGCCATGGTATCGCCCGCCATTGGTTCCACCACCATGAAGGTCCCATCGGGCTTCATCGCCTCGCGGATATGCCTTGCCGCGCCCACGGGATCACCCATGTCGTGCAGCGCATCGAAGATGCAGGCAAAGTCGAAGCCGTCGCCTTCGAAGTCGCTCGCCCTGGCGACATGGAATTCCACGTTCTGAACACCCTGTTCCTTCGCCCGCTCGCGCGCGGTTTCGATCGAGGGTTCGTGGAAGTCGATGCCGACGAATGTGGACTTGGGATACTGCTTCGCCATCAGGATGGTGGACGAGCCATAGCCGCAGCCGATATCGGCCACCTTGGCGCCGGCTTCGAGCTTGTCGGTCACGCCATGGAGCGCAGGCAGCCAGCTGGGAATCAGGTTCGCCTCGTAACCGGGGCGGAAGAAGCGATCGGTGCCGCAGAACAGACACTGCGAATGGTCGGACCACGGGCGCCCCTCGCCCGACTTGAACACCTGCACCGCCTTTTCGTGTGTGTCGTACTGGGCGACCACCGCCTGGAAGAAGCCCTGCATGCACAGCGGCTGCCCTTCGCGGGTGAAGATCAGCGCAGCTTCCGGCGTGAGCTCGAAGGTCTCCTTCTCGCCATCGAATTCGACATAGCCGGCAGCTGCGACCGAGCCGAGCCATTCGCGCAGGTACTTAGGCTCCAGCCCGGTCTTGGCGGAGAGCTGGTCCAGCGTCATCGGGCCTTCACCATCCATCGCGGCCCAGACGCCCGCCTGGTCACCCATGTAGGCCATCATCACGCTGACCGCGCCCGCCACGTGGCCCATCACCTTGCCGGCCATGGCTTCGACCTTGCCGAAATCGATTTCCTGTTCGCTCATCTCATCCTCTTTCCAAATTGCGCCCAAATTGCGTTTGTCCAAAACACTAGCACGGTGTTCGGGAGAGGGAAGCGAGAAGCGTCAGCGCGTTCGGCGGGCAAACCAGATGGTGTGCTGTGGCCCCTTGTTGTTTGGCCGTGCACGCACGCGCTGCACGTCCACCTCCAGCCCCGCATCCTTCAGGCGACGGGTGAACTTGTGATCGGGCGCGGCAGACCACACCGCCAGCACGCCGCCGACATTCAGCGCATCGCGCAGGCGGGCGATGCCAGTGCGGGTGTAGAGCCGCTCGTTGCCTTCACGCACAATGCCGTCGGGGCCATTGTCGACGTCCAGCAGGATCGCGTCGTATTTCGGCGTGGTACCATCCACGGCATCGTCCACCAGCGCCGCGACATCGGCGATCACCGCTTCGCCGCGCGGGTCTGCCAGACAATCGCCGGTCAGTTCGGCCAGGGGCCCGGTGGCCCACTCGAGGATTTCCGGCACCACTTCGGCGACGAACACGTGACCGCCCGTTTCGGGCAGCGCGGCCAAGGCAGCGCGATAGGTGAACCCCATGCCGTATCCGCCGATCAGCACGCGCGGCGCAGGCACGTCAAGGCGCTCCAGCGTCAGGCGGGCCAGCTGTTCCTCGCTGAACTGCATGCGCGTGCCCATCAGCTCGTCACGGCCCAGCATGATAATGAAATCGCGGCCATGGCTGACCAGCGTCAGCGTGTCCCCGCCGGGAATTTGCGCAGTGGCGATTTCCTCGCGTGGCAGCATGGGAAAAATACTCCGTCACAAAGAGAAAGGGCCGCGAATTGCTCGCGGCCCTTCCGGTTTAGCCATTTGCAGCGGCTTAGTCGTCCTTCAGGAAGGCGGGCATGTGGTCGGCTCCGCCGCCATTGTCGTCGCCGCCCTTGTTGCCGCCGCGACCGCCACGGTCTCCACCACGGCCACCACGGTCGCGACCGCCACCGCGCGGACCGCGACGGTCACCGCCACGGCCACCGCCGCCTTCGCGCTTTTCACGCGGCGGGCGGGTGTCTTCCAGCTCTTCGCCGGTTTCCTGGTCAACCACGCGCATCGACAGGCGGACCTTGCCGCGCTGGTCGATCTCGAGAACCTTGACCTTCACTTCCTGGCCTTCGGACACGACATCGGTCGGCTTCTCGACCCGTTCGTTCTTCATTTCGGAAACGTGGACGAGGCCGTCCTTGCCGCCCATGAAGTTCACGAAGGCACCGAAGTCGACGATGTTGACGACCTTGCCGGTGTAGATCTTGCCGACTTCGGCTTCTTCCACGATGCCTTCGATCCATGCCTTGGCGGCAGCGATCTCGTCGGCATTGGAGGAGGAGATCTTGATCACGCCCTCGTCGTCGATATCCACCTTGGCGCCGGTTTCGGCAACGATCTCGCGGATCACCTTGCCGCCCGTGCCGATCACGTCGCGGATCTTCGACTTGTCGATCTGCATGGTCTCGATACGCGGAGCGTGCTTGGACACTTCACCGCGAGCACCCGACAGCGCCTTGGTCATTTCACCCAGGATGTGCGCACGGCCGGCCTTAGCCTGCTCCAGCGCGCTCTGCATGATTTCCTTGGTGATGCCGGCCACCTTGATGTCCATCTGGAGCGAGGTGATACCCGCTTCCGAACCAGCCACCTTGAAGTCCATGTCACCCAGGTGATCTTCGTCACCCAGAATGTCGGACAGCACGGCGAACTCGTCACCTTCAAGGATCAGGCCCATGGCGATACCCGACACCGGGCGTTCGATCGGAACCCCGGCGTCCATCATCGCCAGGCAGCCACCGCAGACGGTCGCCATCGAGGACGAGCCATTGGACTCGGTGATGTCCGACAGGATGCGGATGGTATAGGGGAAGTCCTCATGCTTGGGCAGCACCGGGTGCAGCGCACGCCATGCCAGCTTGCCGTGGCCGGTTTCGCGGCGGCTGGTGAAGCCAAAGCGGCCAACTTCGCCAACCGAATAGGGCGGGAAGTTATAGTGCAGCATGAAGTGGTTGTAGGAGAGACCCTCCAGACCATCGATCATCTGCTCGGCATCCTTGGTGCCCAGCGTGGTGGTGCAGATCGCCTGCGTTTCACCGCGCGTGAACAGCGCCGAACCGTGCGTACGGGGCAGCAGGCCGACCATGGCTTCGATCGGGCGAACCTGGTCCAGCTTGCGACCGTCGATGCGCTGGCCGTCCTTGAGGATGGCGCCACGCACGATTTCCGCTTCCAGCTTCTTCACCGCCTTGTTGGCGACCATCTGCGTCTGCGGTTCTTCCTGGGCAAAGGCTTCCTTGGCCTTTTCGCGCGCCGCGTTCAGCGCGTTCGAACGGGCGGACTTGTCGGTCAGCTTGTAGGCAGCGGCGATATCGTCACCCACGATGCCGCGCAGCTTTTCCTTGATGGCGCTGGTATCGTCCGAAGTGTCGATTTCCCACGGATCCTTGGCGGCCTGTTCGGCCAGCTCGATGATCGCGCCGATAACCTTCCGGCTTTCCTCGTGCGCGAACATGACGGCGCCGAGCATTTCCTCTTCGGTCAGTTCCTTGGCTTCGGATTCCACCATCATCACCGCGTCCTGCGTGGCGGCGACGACCAGGTCGAGGCGACCTTCTTCGTCCAGCGCCGTCTGCAGCGACGGGTTCAGTTCGTATTCGCCATTGCGGAAGCCCACGCGCGCGGCACCGATCGGGCCCATGAAGGGCACGCCGGAAATGGTCAGCGCAGCAGAAGCGGCGATCATCGCCACGATATCGGGTTCGGTCTCGCCATCATAGGAGAGGACCTGGCAAATCACGTTGATTTCGTTGTAGAAGCCTTCCGGGAAGAGCGGGCGCACGGGGCGGTCGATCAGGCGGGAGGTGAGCGTTTCCTTCTCCGTCGCGCGGCCTTCGCGCTTGAAGAAGCCGCCGGGGATACGGCCCGCGGCTGAGAACTTTTCCTGGTAGTGCACGGTGAGCGGGAAGAAGTCCTGCCCCTCGCGAACAGACTTGGCGGCGGTCACGGCGCACAGCACCACGGTTTCGCCATAGGTGGCCAGAACGGCGCCGTCAGCCTGACGGGCAATACGGCCGGTTTCCAGAGTGAGGGTCTTTCCGCCCCACTCCAGCGATACAGTTTTCGTGTCGAACATTGATTTTCCTTCTGAACCCGCCCGGCCTTATTGCCGCGCGGGGCCTACATGTTCCGGGTGGTCCGTCCCGGTCCGGTGCGGGGCCTTTCGTGCCCCTGGCCCCTTCACCGAATTGCGAAGGATGCCGTTTTCAATGCCAGCCGCCAGGCGGGGCTTGCAGATAGACGAAGGGGCGGCCCTTGGAGCCGCCCCTTCGAGAAACTCTTACTTGCGAAGACCAAGCTTCTTGATCAACGCGTTGTAACGATCGAGGTCCTTCTTCTTCAGATATGCCAGCAGGCTGCGACGCTTGTTGACCATCTTGAGCAGACCACGACGCGAGTGGTTGTCCTTGTGGTTGCTCTTGAAGTGCTCAGTGAGGTTGCGAATACGCTCGGTCAGGATAGCAACCTGCACTTCCGGGGAACCGGTGTCGCCCTTGTTCTGGGCGTTCTCGGCAATAACTTCCTGCTTGCGCTCTGCGGTAATCGTCATTCTTTCAAACCTTTCGCAGTATCTTCAGATATTGAAACCCCGCACGACCTTCATCGTGCCCCCGGCAAGGTCCACCAGTGCCACCGGGACATCGTCCAGCTTGGCAAGGTAGAGCCCGTCGGGATGGGGCAACCCGGAGACGACCCGGCCCTGGCGGGCCGCCTGCGCACTTTCCGGATCGAGAGCGAGGGCCGGGATACCGTCCAGCCCCGCCTCCAGTGGCAGGAGGTGGTCTTGAAGTGGCGCGCCCTTACCGATTTCGTTCAGTTTGTCCAGCGAAATCGCCTGATTTTCGCTGAACGGGCCAGCCTTCGTGCGCCGTAGATAGATAACGTGGCCGACAGTTCCAAGGGCATGGGCAATATCGCGTGCCAGGCTGCGGATATAGGTGCCCTTGCTGACCGTCGCGACCAGCGTGACGCTGTCCGCCAGTTCCAGCGGCGCCTGCGGATCGTAGGGATCGGGTCGCCCCAAGGTCGTGGCGAAAGCGGATTCGATGCGATCGTCGCCGCCACCACCCAGGACTTCGAGCGAATGGACCGTCACCCGGCGCGTTTCCAGTTCCACATCCTCCCCCTTGCGGGCGAGGTCATAGGCGCGCTGACCATCCACCTTCAGCGCCGAATACTTCGGCGGCACCTGCTCGATTGCGCCGGTGAAGTGCTCGCAGATCGCCGCAATGGCGGCGCGCGGGGGGCGATGGTCGCTGCTGGCCACCACCTCGCCCTCGCTGTCCAGCGTATCGGTTTCCTCGCCAAACTGGATCGTGAACTCATAGGTCTTGTCGCTGTCGAGCATGCGGCCCGAAAGCTTGGTCGCCTCGCCCAGCGCGATAGGCAGCACGCCTTCGGCCAGCGGATCGAGCGTGCCGCCGTGGCCCACCTTTACCTTGCCATATCCCGCTTCGCGCAGGTTGCGCTTCACCGCGCCCACCGCCTGCGTCGAGCCCAGCCCGCGCGGCTTGTCGAGGATGATCCAGCCATTGGTCATGCGCCTGCGGCCCTAGCCTTGCCGTTGCCAGCCGTAAAGCAGGCTGCGGCTAGGGGCTTTCCCCGATAGGCCGGGAGCACGTTGGTTCACCATGCGCAGCTAGACCCATGCCCATGAAACTGATCCTCCACCCCGGCCTGCACAAGACCGGATCGACCTTCCTGCAGCACGTGCTGAACGACAATAGCGCCAGCCTTGCCGCTCGCGGCACCTGGTACCAGCCGCAGGCAGGCTATCCGGCGCATCACCATGCCTGCTGGCAAGTGTTGCTCGGCTCGCCCGATCCGCTGGTCGCCATGGCGGCGCAGGCGCGCGCAGCTGGGTGCGACACGGTGCTGCTCTCCTCCGAAGACCTGGAAGGCGCACTGTATGACGACCGCCCGCTGGCCGCGATCGAGGCGGCCAGACAGCTGGCCGATATCGACGCGGTGGAATGGCACGTCGTCCTGCGCGAGCCCGGCAGCGCTTTTGCCAGCCTGTTCGCCCAGTTGCAGCACCACGTCTACGCCGATGCCTTCCAGCTATTCTATGACGTGATGCAGCGCGGCTTCGTGCACATGGCCCAGCCCATGCCCGGACGCGGCACGCCCTACTGGTACTACGCCTTCGATCATGCCGCCGACCTGCAAAGGCTGGCAGCACGCACCGGCGCGTCGGTATTCGCGCATGACTTTACTGCATCCGGCCCCTTCCCCGGCGCCAGCCTGCTCGAACATCTTGGCATTCTCGATGTCATCCAGGTGCTACCCGGCGAAGCAGCGCGCAATGCCCGCCCTTCCCCGGACGAGGTAGTGCAGGGCTTTGCCTCCCGCGTCGAAGAGGCCGTGCCCGATGGCTCGGCGCAATCAGAAATCGTCGAAGGCTTCCTCACCTGCATGCGCAACGGCATGGAAAGCCTACCCAGTTACGCCTCCATCATCGGCAAGCGATATGCCGACAGCCACGCCGAAGCGCTGCGCCTGTTTGCGGTGAATGCGCTCGTCGAACCCTAAGTCCCGGCGATCCAGTTCGCCACGGCGAAATACTTGTCCATTGCCCACTCCACCGGCGGCAATACGAAATTCTCGATCACGTTGGCATCAGGGAACAGGTAAGGCACCACCAGCAGCAGCAGGAACAGCAGCGGGAAGCCGAACGGTCGCAGCTTCTCGTACGTGCGCGCGGCGGACGGGGGCAGCAGTCCCTCGACGATATGCGAACCATCGAACGGCGGGATCGGCAGCAGGTTGAACAGCGCTAGGAACAGGTTGATGCCGATGAAATAGGTAAACGCCATCAGCACGATGCTCGGCTGGTCGGGGTTCAGCGAGCCTGCCAGCGGTGCCATCAGTCCCAGCAGCACCGCCGCCACCAGTGCCAGCAGGAAGTTCATGCCCGGCCCGGCCGCAGCTACTGCCATCATGCCGAAACGCGGGTTGTGCAACCGCTGCTTCACCACCGGCACCGGCTTGGCCCAGCCGAACACCGGCAGGCCAGCCAGCGCCAGGCCGCCGGGAACCAGCAGCGTGCCCACCGGATCGACATGGCGCAGCGGATTGAGCGAAAGGCGCTTGCGCTCCTTCGCCGTCGGGTCTCCCAGCAGCATGGCGACATAGCCATGGGCGACTTCGTGGAAGACGATGGCGATAATCAGGCACGGAATCAGGATCAGTGCCAAAAGGATGGTGTCGGTCATTGCCGCGATAGATGGGGGCGCCGGGCGCGCGGGTAAAGAGGCATGAACACTGGACCGCTGGCGGCGCACATGACAGTCTGCCCGCTTTCATACAGGGGGGTTCGATGACACAAGCGGCAGCAGCACCATCCCAGACGGGCTTTCTGGGCTGGGTAGAGCGAACCGGCAACCGCCTGCCCGATCCGGTGTTCCTGTTCTTGTGGTTCATCCTGGCGCTGGTGGCGATATCCGTGGTGGCGTCGTTGGCAGGCTGGTCCGCCCCGCATCCGGTGGAAATCGACCCCGAAACCGGCACCTACCGCATTATCGCGGTGGAAAGCCTGCTTTCGAGCGAAAACGTGCGCCGCCTGCTGACGCAGATGCCAGAGACCTTCACTCATTTCCCGCCGCTGGGCTATGTCCTCACGGTGATGCTGGGGGCAGGCGTGGCAGAGCGATCGGGCCTGTTCGCCACCGCCATGCGCGCGAGCATGGCCAAGGTGCCGACATTCTGGCTCACCCCCGCCGTCGCGCTGGTTTCCATGCTGGGCAACCATGCGGCTGACGCTGCCTTCGTGGTGATGATCCCGCTGGCGGGCATCGTCTACCACGCCGCCGGGCGCCACCCGCTGGTGGGCATCGCCGCCAGCTTTGCCGGCGTCTCGGGCGGCTTTTCCGCCAATCTCACGCCCGGCCAGCTCGATGCACTGCTGCTGGGTATTACCGAGGCCAGCGTGCAGACCGTGTTCGCCGACTGGACCGCCAATATCGCCGGCAACTGGTATTTCATCGCCGCGATGACGGTGATCTACCTGCCGGTGATCTGGTACGTCACCGATCGAATCATCGAACCGCGCCTGTCGTCCTACGTGGTTGACGGCCCTGCCGCAGGCGGAGACGAGACGCGCGAACACCAGACCGAGACCACGCCAGAGCAGAAGCGCGGGCTGCGCAACGCCGGGCTGGTAGTACTGGCGCTGGTGGCGCTGTGGACCGTGCTGGTGCTGATGCCGAACGCCCCGCTGATCGATCCCCAGGCCCCGCCCGAAGGCCGCTTGACACCGTTCTACCGCAGTCTGCTGCCCTTCTTCCTGCTGGTCTTCCTGCTGCCAGGCCTCGCCTATGGCCGCTCGGCGGGCACGATCAAGTGCCAGGCCGACCTCGTCTCGATGATGGCTGAGGCGATGAAGGACATGGGCTATTACATGGTGCTGGCCTTTGCCGCGGCGCACTTTGTGGCGATGTTTGCCTGGTCGAACATGGGGTTGGTGCTGGCGGTAGACGGTGCCGCCGCGCTGCGCGCCAGCGGGCTGCCCAGCTGGGCCATGCTGATCGGCGTGCTGGCCTTCGGCGCGACGCTGAACCTGCTGATCGGCTCTGCCAGCGCCAAGTGGGCCGTGCTGGGCCCGGTGATGGTGCCGATGCTGATGCTGCTGGGCCTCTCGCCCGAGATGACCACGGCGGCCTACCGCGTGGGCGATTCCGCCACCAATATCATCACCCCGCTGATGCCCTACTTTCCGCTGGTGCTGGTCTTCTGCCAACGCTGGCACAAGGGCTTCGGCATCGGCAGCCTGACGGCGACCATGATGCCCTATGCGTTCGGCATCCTTGCAGCGGGCATGGCCTTGACCGTGGGCTGGGTGGTGCTGGACCTGCCGCTGGGTCCGGGCGCAACCGTCCACATCGAACCATTGGCGGGATGAGCCGGACGCTTGCCATCATCTGGTATTCGCGCACCGGCGGCAGCCGCCAACTGGCCGAAGTCGCCCGCGATGCTGCGCTTGAGGCTGGCGATGTGGCGGTGCGTTTCCTCAAGGCGGAAGAGTCGCAGGCGGAGGACTTGCTCTCTGCCGACGGCTACATGTTCGCCTGCCCGGAAAACCTTGCCGCGATTGCGGGAGAGATGAAGGCCATGTTCGACCGCACCTATTACGCAGCGCTGGGCCGGATCGAAGGCCGCCCCTACGCCGCAATAATCTGCGCCGGGTCCGATGGCGAGAACGCGAAGAAGCAACTCGAGCGCATCTGCACCGGCTGGCGGCTGAAGCGGGTGGCCGAAACGCCCATCGTCAACGTGAACGCGCAGACGAAAGAGGAAATCCTAAGCCAGAAGACCATCGCCGAGGATGACCTGGCAAAGGCCCGCGAACTGGGCGCGACGCTGGCAGCAGGGTTGGAGATGGGGGTCTTCTGACCCCCTAGCGATACAGCCCCAGCGCCTCGGCAAAATGCTTGCGGCACAGCGCGGTGTAGCGTTCGTTGCCGCCGATCTCGGTCTGCGCGCCCTCGCCCACGGCTTCGCCGCTTTCCGTGACGCGCAGGTTCATCGTCGCCTTGCGCCCGCAATGGCACACGGCCTTCAGCTCCTCCAGCGCATCGGCAATACCCAGCAGCACGGCGGAGCCGGGGAACAGGTCGCCTCGAAAATCGGTGCGCAGGCCGTAGCACAGCACGGGGATATTCGCCTCGTCCGCCAGCCGCGCGCATTGCCACACCTGCACGGCAGTGAGGAATTGCGCCTCGTCTATCAGCACGCAGGTGGGGCGGGCGTCCTCGTCCGGCACCGTCACCTCGCGCCACAGGTCCGTGCCGGGCGTGAAGCGGTGGGCATCGGCGGTGAGGCCAATGCGGCTGGCGATCGGCCGGTCTGCGCGATTGTCGATCGCGGCGGTCCACAGCATGGTGCGCATCCCACGCTCGCGATAGTTGAAATCCGCCTGCAGCAGCGTGGTAGATTTGCCCGCGTTCATGCTGGCGTAGTAGAAATAGAGCTTGGCCATTTGCGCCGGGAATCCCGTTCGTGGTGAGCGTGTCGAACCAGGAATTTCGCGCGCCACTCGTCCTGCGACAAGCTCGGGACGAACGGAAATGGTGGACTAGTCGTCCTCGTCGAGGTCGCGGCGCACCTTGGGATCGTCCAGCAGACTCTCGATGCGGCTGGCCTCGTCAAAGCTCTCGTCGGCGCGGAATTGCAGCTTGGGCGCGAACTTCAGGCCCAGGCGCTGCGCCACCTCGCGCTGGAAGAAGGCGGTGTTGGTGCGCAGCGCCTTCACCACCACGGCCTCGTCCTCGCCCAGCAGGGGCTTCACATAGACCTTCGCATTGCGCAGGTCGGGCGACATGCGCACTTCGGTGACGGAAATGTTGTGCGCGCGCAGGATCTCGTCATGCGCTTCGCCACGCGCCAGCAATTCCGACAGGATGTGACGCACGCGCTCGCCCACTTTCAGCAGGCGCACGGACTGATCTTCGGGGCGTGAATACTTCGCCATTACTGTTCCATCTTCTCCATGATCCGGCGGATCGAGGTGACATTGCGCGCGGTGCCGCGACAGCCAAGGCGGCGTTCGATGAAGTCCTTCGTCAGCTTCGAACTGCCCACGCCGTCGACATAGTCGATGTGGAGCGCCTTGACGCCCGGTGCAAGTTTCTCCTCGCCGCGCCCCGCGTGATCGGCTTCGAGCCGGGCAAAGGCCTGCACATCGGGCTGGGCTTCAAGGAACATGGTGTGGACCATCTTGTCCTCGCCTTTTCCGACGAAGGGGTTCTCATCCAGGGCCGCTGCCAGTTCGGCGGCAGAACGCACGGCTGCAAGGCTGTCGATACCGAAGTCGTCCGCCAGCAGCGCCGCGATCCGCGCCTCCCCATCGGCGGAGCCATCATCGTCGAACAGCACGTTGCCGCTGGCCGTGACCGTGGCGACATTGGCGAAGCCCGCCGCCTCGAAGGCGCTGCGCAGGTCTGCCATGGCCACCCTGTTGCCGCCGACATTGATCGAACCGAGCAAGGCCACGCGGCGAGTCATCAGCCGTCGCCTTCAACCTTGCTGCGGCCCGGCCATTCGGTGGTCATCGAAGTGGCCGTGGCGCGGGCGCAGAGCACGCCCTCGTGGTCGAACAGTTCGCCTGCCAGGAAGCTGATCCGCCGCCCGGATTTCACTGCGCGGGCCTTTACCGTGATCGGGTTCATCGACACCGGCCGCAGCAGCGAGAGGTTGATGTCCAGCGTCAGTTGCAGCTTGCCGCCGCTGGCCAAGAACACCGCCGCGCCGAAGGCCTCGTCGATAGGGCCGGCCAGCAGCCCGCCCTGCACCTGCCCGCGCATGGTGGCGAATTCGGGCGGCGGAGTGAACGCCATCTCGACGGTCAGCGTTTCCTCGTCAAAGCCGAGGAAACGGGCGCCCATCAGCTTTGCCGAGGGCCATTCGAGCACGGGAGGCAGGTCGGTCATCGGTTCTCCACCCCCTCCCGCAGGCGGGAGGGACGATCAGGTCAGAGCGTACGCGCCTCTTCCCTCACCTCGAACACCTCCAGCTGGTCGCCAGCCTGGATGTCGTTGGTGTCTTCCAGAACCACGCCGCACTCGAGCCCCGCGCGGACTTCGTCGACATCGTCCTTGAAGCGGCGCAGCGAGGCGATCTTGGTGGCCGAGACGATGACATCGTCGCGCGTAAGACGGGCATGCACGCCCTTCTTGATGACGCCTTCTTCCACCAGCAGGCCGGCGGCTTTGTCGCGCTTGCCTGCTGGGAACACCTGCTTGACCTCGGCGCGGCCGATGACGTTTTCCACCTTCAGCGGGCCAAGCTCGCCCAGCAGTTCCTTGGTTACCTCGTCGGTCAGGTGATAGATCACGTCGTGATACATCATGCGCACGTTGTCGCGCTTCACCAGTTCACGCGCCTTGGCATTGGGACGCACGTTGAAGCCGATGATCGGCGCGTTCGAGGCAGCGGCCAGCGTCACGTCGGTCTCGGTAATCGCACCCACACCTGCGTGCAGCACGCGCACCTTGATGTCGTCGTTCGACAGGTTGTGCAGCGCCGAGGTAATCGCCTCGACAGAACCCTGTACGTCGGCCTTCACCACCACCGGCCATTCGATCACGTTCGACTTGTTGAACATGGTATCAAAGCTGGTCGGCGCCAGCGCCGTGCGCTTCTCGGTTTCCTTTTCCTTGCGGTACTGGGAAACCTCGCGGGCGCGCTGTTCGTTTTCGACAACGGTCAGCTTTTCACCGGCAGAGGGGACGCCGGACAGACCCAGCACCTCGACCGGGGTCGAGGGACCAGCTTCCTTCACCTGCTTGCCCTGGTCGTTGATCAACGCGCGGACCTTGCCGCTTTCGGTGCCGACCACGAAAGTGTCGCCACGCTTCAGCGTGCCGCGGTTGATCAGCACGGTGGCCACGGGGCCACGGCCCTTGTCCAGCTGTGCTTCCACCACGGTGGCTTCGGCATCGCGATCGGGATTGGCCTTCAACTCCATCAGCTCGGCCTGCAGGTTGATCTTCTCGATCAACTCATCCAGCCCGGTGCCCTTGGTGGCGGAAACTTCCACGTCCTGGACGTCGCCGCTCATCTCTTCCACGATCACTTCGTGTTCGAGCAGGCGGTTGCGGATGTTCTGCGGATCGGCCTCGGGCTTGTCGCACTTGTTGATCGCCACGATCAGCGGCACACTTGCTGCCTTGGCGTGATTGATGGCTTCGATCGTCTGCGGCATGATGCCGTCGTCGGCAGCCACCACCAGCACCACGATATCGGTGACGTTGGCACCGCGCGCGCGCATCTCGCTAAAGGCGGCGTGGCCCGGCGTATCGAGGAAGGTAATCTTCGATCCGTCCTTCGTCGTCACCTGGTAGGCACCGATGTGCTGGGTGATGCCGCCGGCCTCGCCCTTGGTCACATTGGTCTTTCGCAGCGCATCCAGCAGGCTGGTCTTGCCGTGGTCGACATGGCCCATGACGGCGACGACCGGCGGACGCGGCTTCAGCGTTTCTTCGGGATCCTCGTCTTCGCTGGTGTCGATATCGACGTCGCTTTCGGAGACCTTCTGGATGTTGTGGCCGAACTGTTCGACCAGCAGTTCCGCGGTGTCCTGGTCGATCGTCTGGTTAACGGTCACCATCATGTCGAGATTGAAGAGTTCCTTGACCAGGTCGGCACCCTTCTCACCCATGCGCTTGGCCAGTTCGGCCACGGTGATGACTTCGGGCACCACCACGTCGCGCACCTGCTTTTCGCGCGGCTGGCTGGAGCCACCGCCCTGCGCGCGGCGTTCCTTCTCGCGCGCACGCTTCAGCGCCGCGAGACTGCGAGCGCGGCGGCCTTCATCCTCGTTCAGCGCGCGGTTGACGGTCAGCTTACCAGAACGACGCTTGTCGGCACCGCCACCGCCGCCACGTTCCGCGCGGCCAGCAGCCTTTTTGTCTTCCTTCTTCTTTTCCGGACGCTTGGGTTCGGGACGCGCGACCGGCGTGAACTTGCGCGCGGCAGGCGCTGCCTCCGTAATGTCGGCAGCCACAGCGGGCTCGGCAGGCGCCTCGGCGGCAGCCTGAGACGCGGCTTCCTCTTCGACCTTGCGCTGCTTTTCGGCCTCTTCCTCGGCCTTCTTCTTTTCGACAGCGCGCTTCTTCTCGTCCTCGGCAGCCTTCTTGGCCTGCTCTTCCTCGCGCTTACGGGCTTCCTCGGTCAGGCGCAGCCGCTCTTCCTCGGCCTCGCGCTGCATGCGGGCAACGCGTTCCTGCGGGGTTTCGCCGGCAGGGGCGGCCTTCTTCGGCGCAGGCTTCTTGGCCGCAGGCTTTTCAGCCACGGGTACAGGTTCAGGTGCAGGCGCAGGGGTCGGTGCCGGCTCTTCGCCCGGCTTCACGAGCTTGCGGCGACGCTTCACCTCGACCGCCACCTTGTTGGTGCGGCCGTGGCTGAAGGTCTGCTTGACTTCCCCGGCATCAACCGCGCGCTTCAGTCCAAGCGGTTTGCGGGTGCGCTTCGGGGTTTCGTTCTCTTCGCTCATGTGCTCGTTTCAGTCCTTCAAAATCAATCAGTCACGCCGCCCTCGCGGGCAGCATCGTTCCGCCACCCGGCGTGTCTACGTTTCAGCCGCCGCGTGTGCGGCCCCCAGAAAGGTCAGCAGACGCCCCAGCGGAATGGCCAACCGCTGCGCCGATTTCGCATCGGCAAGCGCCAGGTGGACGACATTTTCGCGGCCCAATGCCACAGACAGGGCCTCGCGGTCCAGTGGCAGGCGCTCGCCCTGCCGCCCGGACCCTTCCTCATCAAGGCCGACACGCCAGGCCTGGTCGAGCTTGCGGCATCCGTCCTCTTTCGCATCGGCTGCGTGGTAAAGGGCGGCCACGCCCCCCATCCGCGCTTCGTTGGCGATGCGATCAGACCCCAAGATAAGGCGTCCGCTGCGCATTTCGAGGCCAAGCCGTTCCAACACGGCCTTTTTCAGGGCAGCTTCGGTGCGTGTAGGCAAGTCTTCGGGCACCTTCAGGGGCCCGGTCTTGAAAGCCCGCGCCAACGCGCCCTTCAGCTTGCCGTTCGCGATGGCCTCGGCCAGTTCAGCTTTCGACACGCCGATCCAGGCCCCGCGCCCTGGCGCCTTGGCCAGCGCATCGGGCAGCACTTCGCCATCAGGCGAGACGGCGAGGCGAACAAGATCGTCGCGTGCCGAGGTCTTTCCGGTCAGCACGCAGCGACGCTCGCTCCCCTTTGCAGGGGAGGCGGCCGCTTCGGATTTAGGCGAACCTAATGTGTCATTGCGAGGATTCCGCATCGGCGGCCTCCTCTGCTGCAGAACCGGATTCAGCTGCCGGAGCGGCCTCTTCCTCGTCCCCCGACGCGGATGCGTCGTCTTCATCTTCAAACCAGTGCGCGCGGGCGGCCATGATGATCTCGTTGCCCTGCTCTTCGGTCAGGCCGAAAGCACCCAGCACGCCGCCCTTGTCCTGCTCGCGCTGCGGACGACGCAGCGGCGGCCCGTCGGGGCTGTTGCTGCGGCGACGCGGCGCCTCGCGCTTCTTGGCGATCAGCTCGTCGGTGGCGAGATCAGCCAGGTCGTCGAGATCCTTGATCCCGGCCTTGCCCAGCACCACCAGCATTTCCTCGGTCAGGTGCGGGATTTCGGCCAGGGCATCGTCCACGCCCAGTTCGCGGCGCGTTTCGCGATGGGCCGCTTCCTGCCGCTCCAGCGCTTCCTGCGCACGGCTCTGCAGTTCCTCGGCCAGTTCCTCATCGAAGCCCTCGATCGTGGCGAGCTCTTCCAGCTGCACATAGGCGACTTCCTCCAGCTCGGCGAAGCCTTCGGCCACCAGCAGCTGCGACAGGGTCTCGTCGACGTCCAGTTCTTCCTCGAACATCTTGGAGCGCGCGGCAAATTCCTTGCTGCGCTTCTCCGAGGCTTCTTCCTCGGTCATGATGTCGATCTGGCTGTCGGTCAGCTGGCTGGCTAGACGCACGTTCTGGCCACGGCGACCGATGGCGAGCGACAACTGGTCGTCTGGCACCACCACTTCGATGCGGCCTTCGTCCTCATCCAGCACCACACGGCTGACGGTGGCGGGCTGGAGCGCGTTGACCACAAAGGTGGCGGTGTCTTCCGACCACGGGATGATGTCGATCTTCTCGCCCTGCAGTTCCTGCACCACCGCCTGCACGCGGCTGCCCTTCATGCCGACGCAGGCGCCGACCGGATCGATGGAGGAATCGTGGCTGATCACACCGATCTTGGCGCGGCTGCCCGGATCGCGGGCGGCGGCCTTGATCTCGATGATGCCGTCGTAGATTTCCGGCACTTCCTGGGCGAACAACTTGCGCATGAAATCGGGATGCGCGCGGGACAGGAAGATCTGCGGGCCGCGGTTGTTGCGTTCCACCTTCATAATCAGTGCGCGCACGCGCTCGCCCACGCGGGCGGCTTCGCGGGGAATCTGCTGGTCGCGGCGGATCACGCCTTCGGCACGGCCAAGGTTGACGATCACGTGGCCGAATTCGACCGACTTGATGACACCGGTGATGACTTCGCCGGCCCGGTCCTTGAACTCTTCGTACTGGCGCTCACGCTCGGCATCGCGGACCTTCTGGAAGATCACCTGCTTCGCGCTCTGCGCGTCGATGCGGCCAAGGTCGTCCATGGCGGGCAGCGGGTCGACGATGAAGTCTCCCACCTGGGCGCCCGGCTCCAGCTTCTGCGCCTGCTCTACGTCCACCTGCTTGAAATAGTCGTCCACCTCGTCGACCACCTCGACCACGCGCCACAGGCGCAGGTCGCCGGTCTGCGGGTCCAGCTTGGCGCGGATGTCGTTTTCCTGGCCGAAACGCGCGCGCGCGGCCTTCTGAATCGCCTCTTCCAGCGCTTCGATCACGATCGACTTGTCGATCATCTTCTCCGACGCCACGGCATTGGCAATCGCAAGCAGTTCAGCCTTGTTGGCAGACATTGGGCTGGCCATCAGTTGTTAGCCTCTTCTTCCTGTTCGAGTTCTTCGATATCGTCGACGCCGCTCATGTCGAGCGGCTGGGTTGCTGCAAGCAGCTTGTCGGTAAAGACCAGTTGCGCTGCATGAATCTTGTTCAGCGGCACGGCAATGCGCCCCGCCTTGTTGTCATCGATGGTGATCACGTCGCCTTCGATCCCCACCAATTCGCCGGTAAGGGTGCGATGCCCGTCCACCTTCTCGGACAGGGCGATCTTCGCTTCGTGGCCGGCCCAGTTGGCGTAATCCTTGGGCCGGGTCAGCGGACGGTCGATGCCAGGGCTGCTCACTTCGAGGTGATAGGCCCCCTTGACCAGTTCCTCCCCGCCTTCCTCGACCGCATCTATGCGGTCGGAAATGCGGCGCGAAAGCTCCATGCACTGTTCCACCACCAGTTGGCCCGTTGCCGGGTCCTCGGCCATGACCTGCAAGGTCCGCTCGTCACCCGAACCGGTCAACTTCACGCGCACGAGATCGAAACCGAGGGCCTTTGCCTCGGGTTCAATCACTTGTGTCAGGCGCGCAATATCGGCCAAGCGGGTCTCCATCAACTGCACGACATCGCAGACAAAGAGGTTCGGTGCCGGCCCCCTGCGGCGCCAGCCCCTACAGTGTCTCGACAATGTCGGGATGGCGGCTATGTAGGCGCAGCCGCCAGAGAAAGCAATATGGCAAAGCAACATGGGGCACGCGAAAGAAGAAGCGCGGCGCAGATCAGTCGCGCTGACGTGCTTCCTCGACACCGGACGAGCTGGAGAGGAAGCCCGACATCCGGTCCATCGCCGCATCACCCCAGCCGCCACCGTCGTCATCGGCATAGTAGTCGTCCATCGGCTCGCCGAAGCTGCCGATTACATAGTCTTCCTCCGCCTCGTCGCTCGCGGCGGTCTCGTCCTCGGTCGCGGTTCGCTCTTCGACCACCGCCAGCCGCGGGGCCCCGCCGGCAAAGATCAGCTGGCGCGTGCGGGTCGGCTCGCCATCGCTTGTCTCAAGCCCGGACAGGCCAAACCAGCCGACCACGGCAATGGCAGCAAAGAAGGCCAGCACGCTGACACCGACTGCCCGCTTGCCCTGGCGCGACGTCGCGCGCCGGACAGATGGCTTGCGGATGCGGTTAGAGACAGCGTGCGACATCGATTCCAGTTCGGCTCTTACTTCAGGACGCAGTCCGGCGCCTCGGCTCTGGCCCAAGGAAGGCTGAAGCCGTGTTGCCGTTGGCTAGGCAATTATCCCTAGCGCACAGTTCCTAAGCCCGCCTTAATGCATGGCCACCAGCTCAATTTGACTGGCCGATACCGTGCTTCTTCATGGTGTGGCGAAGCTGGTCGTAGGTAAGCCCCAGCGACTGCGCGGTCTGCCGCTGATTCCAGCGATTGGCGCCCAGCGCGTGTTCGACGATGGCCTTTTCATGCGCGTCCACCGCGGCGCGCAGGTCGTCCACCTTGTCGAACTGCACCCGCTGCACCGGCTGGCTGGCCGGGCTTTCGGGCTTGGCATCGCCATTCCTTGGCGTGGGACTGGCAAGAGGCTTCCACGGCGAATCGAAGGGGTCGAACACGACCTCGCCGATGGGCTGTTCCCAACTGTCCCAGCGATAGACCGCACGCTCCACCACATTGCGCAGTTCACGCACGTTGCCCGGCCACTGGTGCTGTTCCATGGCATCAGCAACATGGGTGGCGAAACCGGGCCATTCCTCCCACCCCAGCTCGGCTGCCATGCGTCGCCCGAAATAGTCGGCCAGCACGGGAATGTCGCCTTCGCGCACGCGCAGCGGCGGCAGGGTAATCACCTCGAAGCTGAGGCGGTCGAGCAGGTCGGGACGGAAAGTCCCCTCCTCCGCCCGGCGCGGCAGGTCTTCGTTGGTGGCGGCCACGATGCGCACGTCGACGCGCGTGGGGCGGCTGGCGCCGATGCGCGTGACCTCGCCATATTCGACCGCGCGCAGCAACCGTTCCTGTGCGCCCATCGACAATGTGCCCAGTTCGTCGAGGAATAACGTGCCCCGGTCGGCTTCCTCGAAACGTCCCTCGCGCACTCTGGTAGCGCCGGTGAAGGCACCCTGCTCGTGGCCGAACAGTTCGGCTTCGATCAGCGTTTCGGGCAGAGCGGCACAGTTCATCGTGACCAGCGGCTCTTCCCAGCGGTCGGACAGGCGGTGGAGGCGTTCGGCGATCAGTTCCTTGCCGGTCCCGCGCTCTCCGATTACCAATACCGGGCGCGCCATGGGTGCCGCGCGGCTGGCCCGTTCCACCGCGTCGAGGAAGGCGCCGGACTGGCCGATGAACTGGTTCTCACGCTCCATCGCCAAGATATAGTGCTTTTCCCCAACACTTGGCAATAGTTGCCAATGAAATCGTTGTCTCCAGACCCAAAAACCGCAGAAATCCGCCATTCGCACGGTTTGGCACACCTGTTGCAATTCATCGGGCAGAAAGGGTTCAGGAGGAAACACCAATGTTCAATCGCCGCTTCTTCAACAGCCAGCTTGGGCAAGCCGCCCTGGTCAGCGTTGCTGCGATGATCACCTTCGCGATTTTCGCTGGTATGCAGCCGGTGGTCGATACGCCCGCTATGCTGGTCGGTCTGCCGACGGTAGAGCTGGCGTGACCGACGAAAACCGCAATCCCTTGGCGCCGCTGGCACGCGGGACGGCCCGGATCGGCTCTCGACTCGACAAGGAGATCGAGCGCATCCGCACCAGCCCCACGCCAACCGGCAATTCGCTTAATATCGGAGGACCCTTGATGGGTATTTTCTCGCGCACTCGTGACATTATCGCCGCCAATTTCAACGAACTTCTCGACCAGGCCGACGACCCGGCGAAGATGATCCGCATGATCATCCTCGAAATGGAGGAAACGCTGGTGGAAGTCCGGGCGAGCGCCGCGCGCACGATTGCCGACCAGAAGGAAATGCATCGCCACACGGTGAAGCTGGAGCGGTTGCAGGCCGACTGGGCGGAAAAGGCCCAGCTGGCGCTGAGCAAGGACCGCGAGGACCTGGCCCGTGCCGCGCTGGTGGAAAAGCGCAAGGCCGGAGATACCTGCGACCAGCTGAAGCAGGAGATCAAGGTGCTCGACGATGCGCTGCGTGCCTACGAGCAGGATATTGCCAAGCTGCAGAACCGCCTGCGCGAAGCCCGCAGCCGCCAGAGCCAGATCTCGGCTCGCCTGGAAAGCGCGGAAAACCGCGTGAAGCTGCGCAGCCTGATGACCAGCGACCGGGTCGACGAAGCCCATGCCCGCTTCGACCAGCTGGAACGCCGGGTGGACTACGCTGAAGGCCGCGCCGATGCCCTGGGTATCGGCCAGGACAAGGCTTCGCTCGCTGACGAGTTCGCCGCGCTGGAAGGCGGCGACCGGGTCGACGACGAACTGGAGGAAATGAAGCGCGCGCTTGGCATGAGCAGCAGCGCCAAGAAGGATGAAGGGGAATAGATCGTGGAAGAACTGATCATCATACCGGCCATTTTCATCGGCCTGCCGTGGATCGTCCTTCACTACATCACCAAGTGGAAGACCGCCGCCACCATCACCACCGATGACGAGGCCCTGCTGGAGGAACTGTATCAGCTGGCCAAGCGGCTGGACGAACGGATGGACACGGTCGAGCGCCTCGTCGCCGCCGACAATCCGGATTTCGAGCCCGCCCGCATCCGCCACGACAAGGCCATCGACAACGTACCGCTGCGCGAGCTGGAGGAACTGCTCGCCGAGAAGAAGGGAGACAAGGCATGAATACCCCGCGCACGACGCTTTACCGTGACAAGGTGAATGGCAAGCTGCTGGGTGTTTGCGCCGGGATTGCCGACTACACCGGCGTGAACGCCCTGTGGGTCCGGCTGGGAATGATCATTCTCACCATTACCCTGGGCTGGCCGATCCTCGCCTATATCCTGGCCGGCTTCCTGCTGAGCAAGAAGCCGCCGCACCTCTACACCTCGCCGGAGGAAACGCAGTACTGGCAAGGCGTGCGACAGAGCCCGAAGCGCACGGCGCGCGAAATCCGCGCCCGGATGAAGGATATCGACCGCCGCCTGGCCGAAGTGGAAACCTACTACGTTTCCGCCAACCCGCGCTTGTCGCAGGAAATCGAAAAGCTGCGCTGAAGGGCGCGGAACTCAAGCAAGGGGGACACAAAGTGCCAGGAGAACTGATCCCGATCGTAGCCATCATTTTCGGCTGCATGATCCCGATCACCGCGATCTGGGCCAAGCACAAGCAGAAAGTGGCGGAGATGCAGGTGAGCGCCACGGCAGAGAACACCGCCGAGCGCGCCGCCCAGTACGCCAGCCAGGTGCAGGCGCTGGAAGACCGGGTGCGGGTGCTGGAACGCATCGTCACCGACAAGGGCTATGACGTCGCCACCCAGATAGAGGCCCTGCGCGACCAGCGCAGCGTGGACGATGCCAATGGCGTGCAGCTCGGCTTCACCCAGAACAAGGAGAACGCCTGATGGATTGGGGAGGCCCCGAATTCGTTATCGCGATCATCGCCCTCAGCTACGGCGCGTGGGTAATCAACAACTGGATCCGCGCGAAAAATGGCTATGCCCTGGAGGATGAATGGGGCGGCAAGACCGAGCGTGCCGATACCGGCGAGGCGAAGGCCCTGCGCGAACAGAACCGCCAGCTGCGCGACATCGTGGAACGCATGGAAGACCGCATGGTGGTGCTGGAACGCATCGTCACCGACAAGGGATACACCGTGGCCGAGGAGATCGAGGCCCTGCGTGACAAGCCTGCGCGCCGCCAGGCCGACAGCGGCGTGCCGCTGGATATCAAGAGGCAGGAGAAAGCCTGATGGACATTTCGCAGATTCCCGTCGCGCTGGTCGCCATCCCCTCGGCCGTGATCGGCATTGGCTGGGTCGCCAACACCTGGATCCGCGTGAAGCACGGCTATCCGCTGGAAAACAGCTGGGGCAAGGCCGTCTATCCGAAGAACGACCAGGCGGCGGAGCGGGTGAAGCTGCTGACGCAGGAAAACGCCGCGCTACAGGCCGAACTCGGCTCGCTCAAGGATCGCCTGGCGAACGTGGAGCGCATCGTGACCGACAGCGGCTATCACCTGACGCACGAGATCGAGAGCCTGCGCGCCGACAAGAAGGATGCCAACTGATGGACATGGACCTCATTGTCATCTTCACCTTCATCCTTTTGGCCGCCAGCCTGGTGTTCGCCATGGCGCACAAGTTCCACCAGCGCACCGTCGAGCACGAGGAGCGCAAACTGGAGCTGAAGGCCCGTATTGCCGAAGCCAAGGCACAGGAGAGCAATGGCCGCGAGGATGTGATGCAGCATCTCGAAGATCGCATGCGCGTGATCGAACGCATCGTGACCGATCCGGGCGCTGACCTTTCGCGCCAGATCGAGAACCTGCGCCATGACCGCAAGGCGCGGGAGGAGGCGGAATCGTGAGCATGTGGAGCGCCATTGTCCTGATCGTGCTGATCGCGGCGGTGGCCAGTTACCTGAACAGGCACCGCCCCGACAGTGACGCGTTGCAGGACCACGAGGGCCCGAGCCAACGTGAAGCGGAACTGGAACACGAAGTCGAACAATTGCGCGAGCGGGTGAAGGTGCTGGAACGTATCGCCACCGATCCGGCGCGCCGGACGGCAGAGGAAATCGAGAAACTGCGCGACGAATGATCGTTACGTTGCATGCAGGGAGGACCAAATGACGCAAATCGACCTGTTGATCGCCGCCAGCAGCCTGCTTGCACTGGCGATGCTCACCGCCTCGGCCCTGATGGGCTGGAACAGCTGGCTGGCCTACAAGAACCGCGAGCTTGACCTGCACCGCACCCCGCGCGAGCTGGAAGGCGGTTCGCGCGTAGGCATGGCCCGGATCGAGATCGCCGACTTGAAGGAACGCATCCGCAAGCTGGAAGCCATCGCAAACGGGGTGGACCTCTGACGCGCAGCCACTAGATGCGCCTTATGCGCACTCTCGACGATATCCGCGACGAATACGAATTCCTCGATGGCGACGAACGCTATCGTCTGCTGATCGAACTGGGCCGCGAGCTGGACCCCATGCCCGCCGCGCTCAAGACCGACGCCACGCTGGTGCGCGGCTGTTCGGCGCAGGTCTGGGTCTATCCCACGGGCGACACGAACAAGCTGCACTTCCTGGCCGACAGCAATGCCGCCATCACCAAGGGCATCGTCGCGCTGGTGGTTTCCGCCGTGCAGGACAAGCCCGCTGCCGAAGTGGCCGGGATGGACATCACCGCCGCACTCGCCCCGTTCGACCTGAAGAACCAGCTTTCGTCCAACCGCACGCAGGGCGTGCCCAACATGATCGCGCTGGTGCAGCAGCACGCCGCGCGGATCGCGCAGGCCTGACATGATCCGGCCGCTATGGACCGCGGCTGGACTTTTCTTCGTTGGCCTTGGCGCAGTCGGCGCATTCCTGCCGATCCTGCCGACCGTGCCCTTGCTGCTGCTCGCCTGCTTCTGCTTCGCGCGCGGCAATCCCGCCTGGGAACAGCGCCTGCTGGATCACCCGCGCTGGGGCCCGCCGCTGCTGGACTGGAAGCGCCGCCGCGCCATTTCGCGCCCGGCCAAGATTTCCGCGCTGACGGCGATGGCGGCAGGCGTACTGATCACCGCGTGGACGGCACCCTGGCCGTGGTGGCTGGTGGTGCTGGGGGTGGTCTCGGTCACCGGCAGCTGGATCTGGACGCGCGCCGAGTAGCAGCATGTAACAAGGGTGATTGAGGCACGCCGCTTCATTTGCCATGGATTACCGCAGCAACATGCGAGGGTGACGATGCAGCAGCACGAATTGCGCCGCCAGGTGGTATCCGAAATGCACCTGCGCCGCTGGCCGATGCTATCGGTGCCAGGCCAGGTGCGGCAATGGGTGCTGATCGTCGATCCCGAGGAGCGCGACGCCGAGGCGGCGATCCTCGACGAACGCTGCCCCGCCGTCGGTTCGCTGCCGCGCCCGCCGCACCGCTATGGCTACGTCGTGCCCGGTGTTCATTTCGCCTGGGAACGGCACAGCGAGGGCAGCTCCATCGCCCTGTTTGCTGACGGCGAGACCGCAGCGCTGGACGAGGCAGTGGCCTGGGTGGAACAGCTGCCCGGCCGCGTGGTGCGCGCCACCAGCCTGTGCCTGGTGAAAGACGATGCCGCTGCCGAGGCGTTGCTGCCGAAAATGCAGTTCGATCCCAGCGAAACGATCTCCTGCCTGCTGGCCGGAAAGGCGCGCATGTGGGCCGATTTTCGACTGAAGGACGATGGCTTCGGCCACATCGTGGTGGCGGCCAACGGGTTGAACCTGGCAGACTTTACCCGCCTGGTGCAGCGGCTGCAGGACCTTGGCAACTATCGCAACAAGGCGCTGCTGGGCCTGCCGGTAGCGCAGGAGGCCTGGCCAAGGCTGGACCAGGCCGAAGCGCGCCTGAGCGACCTTGCCAACCGCGTGGCCGGAGCGGAAGAGACCGACGACGTGCTGATGAACGAGCTTTCCGCACTCTCGCTCGACCTCACCGCGATCACCACCGCCATGGGTTATCGCATGAGCGCCACCAGCGCCTATGGCCAGCTGGTGCGCGAGCGGCTGGAGGAACTGCGCGTCACGCCGATAGAGGGATACGCTTCGCTGGTGGCCTTCACCCAGCGCCGCTTCCTGCCCGCGCTGCGCACCTGCACCTCGGTGACCGAGCGCGAACGGCAGTTGTCGGAGCGCGCCGGGCGCCTCGCCAGCCTGCTGCGTGCGCGGATCGAAACGCGGATCGAGAACCAGAACGCCGAGCTGCTGCGCTCGATGGACCGCAGCAGCCGCATGCAGCTGCGCCTGCAACAGCTGGTCGAAGGCCTGTCGGTGGTGGCGCTCAGCTATTACCTGATCGGGCTGCTGGGCTACGCATTGAAGGGCAGCGAGCACCTATGGCCGGGGCTGGATGCCGAACTGGTGCTTGGCCTGCTGGTGGTTCCGGTGGTGGCGCTGGTATGGCTGGGGGTGCACATAGCCAAGAAGAAGCTGCTCGGCCCTTCGCGCTAGCGCAGCCGCGTCAGGCTCCGGCGCTGTCACGCACTACGGCAATGCCCGCCTCGCGCTGGCGCCGCAGTTCGGCTTTCAGCTCGGCCGGATCGCGCGCCCAGACGAAGCCGAAGCTGACCCCGCCTTCCTTGCCGATCGTCGCGTGGTGCAGCTTGTGCGCCTGCACCAGCCGCTTGGCATAGCCGCGCTTGGGCACCCATTTGAAATAGCGCTGGTGGACAAGGCCATCATGCACCAGCGTGTAGATGATGCCGTACCCAAGGATGCCCAGCCCGATCCATGTGCCTGGCCACCAGGCGTTTTCCCCCATCACGAGGGTGCTGCCCACGGCGAACATGGAAATGCTCATCGCCGCGCCGACCACGGCATAAAGGTCGTTCTTCTCAAACGTGTTGTTGTGCGGTTCGTGATGGTCGCGGTGCCATCCCCAGCCCCAGCCATGCATGATGTACTTGTGGCTGGCCCAGGCCACCCATTCCATCGCGGCGATGGTGGCAATCACGATCAGGATTGGGGCGAAAATGTCCATTTAGCCATTATAGGCGCTCGAGGCGGACTGCGCAAAGCGCCTTATTCGGGATTGTGCGGCGTCTGCTTGCGCGGCAGGCCGAAATAGCGTTCCGCCACCTCGCGGTCGATGCGTGCGGGGCGATGCGTCGTGCTGTCGATGCAGCACCACATGGACTGGACCTCGGCCAGCACGTCTTCTCCCCGACGAATCACCGTGTTGTAGAAACTGCGCGCGCCCGCGATCTTTTCCAGCACGGTCTCGGCAATCACATCGTCGTTGAGGAAAGCGGGGCGGCGATAGGTGATCTCGTGCTTCAGCGCGACCCAGGCCTTGCTCGCCACTTCCTCTGCCGGGGCAAGCTTCTGCCAATGCTGCAGCACCACCTCCTGCACCCAGTTGAGGTAGCGCGAATTGTTCACGTGCCCCATGAAATCGATGTCATCGGGCAGGATCTTGATCGGAATCGCAAAAGGCTTGGCTGACATAGCTGTAAGTTAAGCGCATAAGCTCAAGTTTCCAAGACACCATGAAGCCTTTTTTCGTATTGCTTGGCGGATCTGCTCTCGCGCGCTAATGGGCGCGCCATGTCCAGCAAGCCACGCACCTTGTACGAGAAGATTTTCGACGCTCATGTAATCGAGCGGCGCGATGACGGCACCTGCCTGATCTTCATCGACCGCCACCTCGTGCACGAAGTTACCAGTCCGCAGGCTTTCGAAGGCCTGCGCATGAAGGGTCGCAAGGTCCGGCATCCCGAACTGACGCTGGCGGTGCCCGATCACAACCTGCCCACGACGCCCCGCGTGGATGCGCAGGGCAACCGCATTCCCATTGCCGACAAGGAAAGCCGCGACCAGCTGGCCGCGCTGGAGCGCAATGCACCCGAATTCGGCGTGCGCTATTTCGATGCGACTGCCGCGCAGCAGGGCATCGTCCACGTGGTCGGCCCCGAACAGGGCTTTTCGCTGCCCGGAACCACGATCGTCTGCGGCGACAGTCACACCGCCTGCCACGGCGGGCTGGGCGCATGGGCCTTCGGCATCGGCACCAGCGAGGTGGAGCACGTGCTGGCCACACAGACGCTGCTGCTGCGCCCGTCGAAGACGATGGAAGTGCGCGTGGAAGGCGAACTGGGCCTGGGCGTCACGCCCAAGGACCTGATCATGCATATCATCGGCGTGATCGGCACCGCAGGCGGCACCGGCCACGTGATCGAATACCGCGGCAAGGTGTTCGAGGAAATGAGCATCGAGGGCCGCCTCACCGTGTGCAACATGAGCATCGAAGGCGGCGCGCGCGGCGGGATCATCGCGCCGGACCAGAAGACCTTCGACTACATCAAGGGCCGCCCCTTCGCGCCCAGGGCTGACGAGTGGGACCAGGCCGTCGCCTGGTGGAAGACGCTCTACACCGATCCCGATGCGGTGTTCGACAAGTCAGTAGTGATCGATGCCGCCGACGTGGAACCCTCTGTCACCTGGGGCACCAGCCCGGAAGACGTGGTGGCCATCGGCGGCGTGGTGCCCGATCCCGCCAGCTTTGCCGATCCGTCCAAGCAGGAAGCCGCACGCGCCAGCCTGGAATACATGGACCTCGCGCCCGGCACGCCGATGACCCAGATCGAGGTGCAGAACGTGTTCATCGGCAGCTGCACCAACAGCCGCATCGAGGATCTGCGCGCCGCGGCAGACGTGCTGCGCGGGCGCAGGAAGCACGCCAATATCAAGTGGGGCATCGTCGTGCCCGGCTCCGGCCTGGTGAAGGCGCAGGCCGAGGCGGAAGGGCTGGACAAGGTGTTCACCGACGCAGGCCTTGAATGGCGCGAACCCGGCTGTTCGGCCTGCCTCGGCATGAACCCCGACAAGGTGCCTGCCGGCGAACGCTCCGCTTCCACCAGCAACCGCAATTTCGTCGGTCGCCAGGGCCCCGGTGCGCGCACGCACCTGGTATCGCCTGCAATGGCTGCCGCTGCTGCTGTGACCGGACGCCTTACCGATGTGCGCGAACTGACGCGTGAGCCTGCGTAAGCAGTCCTTCGCCCCCGTTGTCCGCCCCGATACGCGTCTGCTGATCCTCGGCAGCCTGCCGGGCGAAAGCTCGCTGGCGGCCGGGCAGTATTATGCCAACCCGCGCAATCTGTTCTGGCAGCTGATGCAACGCGTGATCGATGCGGAACTGGTGTCGCGCGATTACCCTGACCGGTTGGAGACGCTGCTGGCGCACAAGGTGGGCCTGTGGGATTCGGTGCAATCGGCCACGCGCAAGGGCAGCCTTGATGCCGACATGCGCGCTATCGAAGCGACTGACCTGCCTGCGCTGGTGGCCACCCTGCCCGATCTTGTTGCGGTGGCCTTCAACGGTCGCGCTTCGGACAAGGCAGGCCGCCCGCAATTGCTCGATTCCGGGCTCTCCCTCATTGCCCTGCCCTCCTCCAGCCCCGCCCATGCAGCGATGGGTTTTGCCGAGAAGGCACGACAATGGGAGAAATTGCGCGAATTCTTGCGCTAAATCTTGCAACCAGAGAACCTCGAGAGCATTTGGACAGACATGACCGACAAGATCCCCAAAAAGGCCGCCATTGCCGCCGGTGCCATCGGCTCCGCCGCGATTGCTGCTGCCCTGCTTTACGCCAACCGTCGCAAGAAGAAGGCCGAAGGGCCTGGGCAACTGCCGCCCATTCCCAGCGGCGAGAAGCCGGAAACAGACTGATGGCAAAGGTCACCACTGTCGAAGGCCGGGCGATCCCCTATGGCCGCAAGAACATCGATACCGACCTGATCATCCCCGCGCGCTGGCTCAAGACAGTCAGCCGTGAAGGGCTGGGCCAGGGTGCTTTCGAAGCCGTGCGGGCAGACAATCCCGCCAACGTGTTCGACAGCGAAGAGTTCGCCGGGGCCCCGATCCTGGTGGCGGGTGACAATTTCGGCTGCGGCTCCAGCCGCGAACACGCCGCCTGGGCGCTGCTCGACATGGGTATCCGCGCAGTGATCGCGCCGAGCTTTTCGGATATCTTTGCCGGCAACGCCTTCAAGAACGGTATCCTCACCGTGGCCCTGCCGCAGGATCAGGTTGATCGCCTCCTGGAGGTTGCCCAGACCGATCCGATTACCATCGACCTGGAAAGCCAGACGGTCACCACGCCGTTCCAGGACCGCTTCGAGTTCGAGATCGATCCCTTCCGCAAGCATTGCCTGCTCGAAGGCCTCGATGAAGTGGGCCTCACCCTCACCAGGGACGAGGCGATTAGCCGATACGAAACCCGTCTTGCCGCCGACAAGCCATGGCTTGCACGCGGAACGGGTGTTGCCGCCTGAACACCGGGCGCGCTATCGCAGCCCAAAGCACTCTGACAAGGACCGATTCCCCATGACCGATTTCAAGGACCGCGAACGCGCCGAAGAAGCCAAGTACGCGATGGACGAAGAGACCGCCTTCAAGATCGCCGCCCGCCGCAACCGCCTGGTCGGCGAATGGGCTGCCGAACTGATGAAGCTCACGCTCGAAGAAACCGATGCCTACAAGAAGGCCGTCGTGCAGGCCGATTTCGAGGAAGCGGGCGACGAAGACGTGATCCGCAAGGTGCTGGGCGACCTGGTGCAGGCCGGCTGCGACGTCGATGAAGCCAAGGTGCGTTCGATGCTGGAAGAAAAGGCCGTCGAGGCCAAGCGCCAGTTCATGAGCGAGTCGTAAGGGCAGGATCGGAGAGCAACCATGCCGATGCCCGCCGCAGAGATCGAGGCCCTGATCAAGGCCGCCCTGCCCGACGCCACCGTGGAAATGCAGGCGTTGGCCGATGACAATGACCATTGGCTGGCGCGCGTCACCTCTGCCGAATTCAAGGGCAAGAACCGCGTGCAGCAGCACAAAATGGTCTTCGCCGCGCTGGGTGAACGCATGGGCGGCGAACTTCACGCCTTGCAACTGCACACCAGCGTTCCCAACTGACGCTTAGTATAATTCACAGTGGTGGGACCGATGAGCGATACCAACGAACGCATTTCCAAGATCGTCGGCGACAATGACGTCGTCCTGTTCATGAAGGGCACGCCGCTCTTCCCGCAATGCGGTTTTTCCAACCGCGCCGTGGCCATCCTTGATCACTGCAACGTCGCCTTCGAAAGCGTCGACGTGTTGCAGGACATGGAAATCCGCCAGGGCATCAAGAGCTATTCCGACTGGCCCACCATTCCGCAACTCTACGTGAAGGGTGAATTTGTTGGCGGCAGCGACATCATGATGGAAATGTTCGAGGCCGGTGAACTGCAGCAGCTGCTGGAAGAAAAGCAGGTCGCCAAGGCGTCCTGATCCTTCCCGGCCCATTGTTGAAACACTCCAGCGGACCGCCATTGGCGGTCCGTTTTCGTTCAGCTAGGCATGGCTAGAGGCCTTGAACTGCCACGGGAGTTTCCATGATCCGCACCCTGTTCACCGCCTGCCTGCTGCTTGCCCTGCCCGCCCCGCTTGCCGCGCAGGATGTAATGCCTGACAACATGAACGAACGCATCGAAGGCGCCCGCGCGACGCAGGAAACCGCGCGCGTCATGGGCGAAGTGCTAGCCGCCAACGCCGTGGCCCAGCGCCAGTATGCAGGCATGGCACCGGGCGCCCTGGCTGGTGGCTTTCGCGGTGCGGTGTCGATGCCGGGTGACGAGCCCGGCGTATGGCTCACCACCATTGTCGGCCAGCCCGGCGGCGCGGACGATGCCCCGCTGATGACGCTGGCAGATTACGAAATCGCCGATGGCACGGTCCGCAGCGAGACGATCTACCCCTCGGGCGAGGCCCAGCCGCTGGACGGAGACCTGCTGGCCATGGCGCGCGCCCAGATCGTCGCCCCGCGCGCGGTGATCGCGTCACCCACCGCCAGCTTCTGCCTCGATGGCGAGGAAATGGCCGCAGGCGCAAACACCTCCGTTACCTTCCTCACCGTGGCGCTTCCGCCAGGAGAGAATGCCGCTTTCGATACCTACGTGCTGAACGGCCCCTTTGAAGGCGCGTCGATTCCACTGGGCAAGCATTACCGCGTGCATTTCGACGAATTCGGCCAGGTGGGCCAGCCCGAGCTGGTGACCGATACCTGCGAAGTCGTGACGTGGGACGAAAGTGATCCCGATCTGGCCTCGCGGGTCTATGTCACAGAGGGCGGCAGCGGCGACTGGCCGAACGCGGTACAGGTCTTCGTCTCGGCCCAATTGCCGATGCGCATGGGCGTAGTGACCGGAGACCTTCTCTGGCCGATGGCCGGCGGCATGATCGGCGCGCCGGTGCCTGCCGCCGAAGCCGGATATTGAGGTCCGGCCATGTGCAACCTCTACCGCATGGCGAAATCGCAGGACGAGGTGGCGCATTTCTTCGATATCGTGGCACGCGACGTGGCGACTGCGCCCGGCGGCAATGCGCCCGAAATGGTCTATCCCGGCTATCCCGGCATGGTGCTGGCTGAAGGACGGCTGGCGCAGATGACCTGGGGCTTTCCCCTCAATCGCAAGGGCGCGAAGGGCCAGCCCCTGAAGCCCAAGCCGGTCAACAACGCCCGCACCGACAAGCTTTCCAGCCCGTTCTGGTCCGCCAGCTTTCGGACAAGGCGCTGCCTGATCCCGGTCTCGGACTTTGCCGAGGCCGAAGGTGCAAGGGGCAGCAAGACGCGCACCTGGTTTGCCCTGCCTGACAGCGAACTGATGGCGATCGCCGGGTTCTGGCGCGACAGCGCCGAATTCGGCGAGGCCTATACGATGGTGATGAGCGACGCGAACGACCAGATGCGCGCCGTGCACGATCGCATGCCGGTGATCCTTGCGCCGAGCGACTGGCAGAAATGGCTGCACGGCTCCGCCGAAGATGCGCTGCAACTGTGCCGCCCCTATGGCGGCGAGATGCAGGTAACGCACACCGACGAACCCTGGGCGGGCTGGCGCTAGCGTTTCGGCAATTTTCGGGAAGGGTCTTCGGGGAGGCGGGTCCGGGAGACTTGGTTGGGGACCATATGGATCGGACCCGCCTCGTTCGAAGAACTCTTGGGTACGCCGATAGTATTGCATGCCCCGTGCCAGTTTTGCGGATCCGCACAAATCTGCGGAAGACGATGGTTGGTGAAGAGTTAACGGGGTGGGCCGCTGTAAAAATTCCCGACGCTTTTTTCTTGGCGATTGCGCCTCCGCACAATCGTCCTCGCTAGACGCTCTCCGCTTCGCTACGCGCCCGCTGCGGGCGGCCATTCGACCTTGCGGTCGGCTAGGCGCCGACCGTTTCCAGCGCCAAGCTCGAATTGGATCGCAAGTCTCGGTCACGACCAGCGACCGACCGATCGCGAATGCGCGACCCGCAGGTGCCCCGAAACGAAGGCGAAGCCGAGTGCAGGGAATAGCACCGAGGACGATCGCGCGGCGGCGTGATCGCAAAACAAGATGGCGCGCCCAGCAGGAGTCGAACCTGCGGCCTCAGGATTAGAAGTCCCGTGCTCTATCCAGCTGAGCTATGGGCGCGTCGCTAGCGCAGATAGCGATCTTTCCGGGCAGCGCAAATCCCGCTAGCACAGGGCAATGACATCCGATCCCCGGAAAATCGCCGATCCCCGCAAGATCGACGGCACGGAACTGGCGCAGGCGCATTTCCGTTTCTTTCCCTATGTCATGGCCGCCTTCGTCGCGATCCTGCTGCTTAGCAATGTGATCGGCGCGTCGAAGCCCAGCTACGTCACCCTGCCCGGCATCGGCCAGTGGTCGTTCGGCGCGGGCGTGCTGTTCTTCCCCATCAGCTACATCATCGGCGACGTGCTGACCGAGGTCTATGGCTATGCCAATGCGCGCCGGGTGATCTGGACGGGGTTTGCCGCGCTGGTGTTCATGGCCTTCATGGCCTGGGTGGTGGTGGCGCTGCCACCGGCGGAAGGCTGGCCCGGACAGGAGGCCTACGAATTCGTCTTCGGCAATTCGTGGCGCATCGTGATCGCCAGTATCGTCGCCTTCTGGGTGGGGGAATTCGCCAATTCCTATGTGCTGGCCAAGATGAAGGTGTGGACCGGGGGAAAGATGCTGTGGAGCCGCACCATCGGCTCGACCGTGGTCGGCCAGGGGCTCGACAGCCTGATCTTCTATCCGCTGGCCTTCTATGGCCTGGCCGGATGGCCGATCGAGCAATTGTGGCAGGTGGTGCTGTCGCAATGGGCGATCAAGACCGCGTGGGAGGCGCTGCTGACACCTGTCACCTACAAGGTGGTGGATTTCCTGAAGCGGCACGAAGGTGTCGAGGCATTCGACGACGACACCGATTTCTCGCCCTTTGCCAGCCGCTAGCGTGCCTTGGGGCGCATGGCGAAATGGCCGCCAGCCTCAGTCGGCCAGCAGCCAGATCGCGAGATAGATGAGGATGAAGCTGCCGAACCCGGCAACCGCCCCCACCAGGAATACCAGCCGAACGATCAGCGGGTTGATCCGGAAGTACTTGGCGATGCCACCGCAAACCCCGGCGATCTTGCCGTCTGCACGATCGAGACGGAATTTCGCACGGGAAGCGGGGCGCACGGCGTCATTTCTGCGGTTGAGGCTGCTCATGCCAGCAGGCCAACGACGCTCGTGGCATTAGGGTTGGCGAAGCTGCTCACCAGCAGCGTCAGGGTAACGGCAACGGCAGCGAAGCCGGCCATCAACTTAGTCTGGAATTCGTAGGTCATGTCAGTCTCCTAGGTTCTTCGTTAGTGGTTGATAGGTGCTGGTCAGCTTCAGGCGATGATGCTGGCAATGATGCTTGCCTGCGGGGTCGAGAAGCTGCTGACGAGGATCGTGGTGGTCACGACCACGGCAGCCAGAGCAGCGGTGATGCGAGCGGTGTAGTCAGATGCGAATGTCATTTTATTTCCCTCTTGTGTTAGAACTGAACTCTTTCGTCCCATGCCCCAAACATTGCAGGGGGTGTGCCAGTTTTGAAAAATGGCGGAATTCTGCGATTCTTGTTCAGGATGCAGAAAGGTTGCATGCACAACTAAACCACTAGTTGGGATTTTTCACCAATCTATGGGAATACCATTTCCAGTGGCGCGGACTGGCTTGCTGGCATAGGGATCAGGCAAGACCCATGGCGCTCGATCGCATCACCCTTTCCACTTTCCGCAACCATGCCGGAACCCAGCTGGACGAGACGCGCCAGCTGAACCTGCTGGTGGGCGAAAACGGCGCTGGCAAGACCAACGTGCTCGAAGCGCTCTCCCTCTTCGCGCCCGGTCGCGGGATGCGCCGTGCGGCCCTGGCCGACATGGCAGGCCAGGCCGGAGCCGGCGGTTTTGCCGCCAGCGTCTCACTCGATACCGGCGACGGTGGGGAACCGGTCAAGCTGGGCACCGGCATGGCACCCGATCGCCCCGGCAGGCGGATCGTGCAGGTCAACGGCGCGGAAGCCAGCGCCATCAGTCTGGGAGAATGGCTGGCCATGGGCTGGCTCACCCCGGCGATGGATCGCATGTTTGCCGAGAGCGCAGGCGCGCGGCGCCGCTACATGGATCGCCTCGCCGTGGCGCTTGAGCCGGGGCACGCGCGCAACGCCAGCCGCTACGAGGCGGCGCTGCGTGAGCGCAACCGGCTGCTGTCGGACGCTGTCGAGCCTGATCCCGCGTGGCTGGAATCGATAGAGACGCAGATGGCTGAACTGGGCGCGGCGCTGGCGCAAGGGCGCGCCCGGCTGGTCGGCGCGCTCACGGCGAGGCTGAGCGAACTGCCCGAGGCGCCGTTTGCCCGCCCGCTGCTGACCTACAGCCCCGGCGGCGCGCTGACGCAGGATGAGTTGGCCAGCCAATGGCGCGAGCAGCGCGGACGCGACCGCGCGGTGCAGCGCACCCTGTCAGGCCCGCATCGCGACGAACTGGGCGTGGTGATGGCCGGCAAGCATATGCCGGCCGCCGAATGCTCGACCGGCGAGCAGAAGGCGATGCTGGTCGCCATCACCCTTGCCCACGCGGAACTCGCCGCACGCGGCCGCCCCGGCGTGCTGCTGCTGGACGAAGTCGCCGCCCATCTCGACCCGGTGCGGCGCGAGGCGCTGTTCGACAGGCTGCGCGCCAGCGGCACACAGGTTTGGCTGACAGGCACCGAACCCGCCCCGTTCGAAGCTATCCTGGATGAAGCCGCCACTTGGCAAGTGGCAGGCGGCAGGGTGGAGCGCGTCTAGTCCGCGTCGGGCTCCGGCAGCGCCGCTTCCACCTGGCCCACCGTGGCTGCCACCATGTCTTCGATTCCCTGTGCGGTGGGGTGGATGCGATCGTCCTGCATCAGCTCAGGCCTGTCGAATACCGGTTCCATGAAGAACGGCACCAGCGCGGTGCCATATTGCGCGGCCAGTTCGGGATAGAGGCCGTCGAAGGTGGTGACATAGTCTACGCCAAGGTTCGGCGGTGCGCGCATGCCCATCAGGAGCACGGGAATATCGCGCGATTGCACTTCCTCGATGATGGCGGACAGGTTCTCGCGCGTCTGTTCGGGCGAAATGCCGCGCAACAGGTCGTTCCCGCCCAGTTCGATAATGGCGAGGTCGATCTCGGCATCCGCATTGTCGAGCACGAAAGCGATCCGCTGTCGGCCCGCCGCCGTGGTATCGCCCGAGACCCCGGCATCGATCACCCGTGCATTGATCCCGCGCCCGCGCAGCGCACGTTCCAGCGTCTCGGGATAGCCCTGCTCTTCCGCGACATTGTAGCCCGCCATCAGGCTGTCGCCGAAGCCCAGGATAACCCGTTCCGGCCCCATCACGGGCAGCGGGGCCTCCAACCCCAGCTCGGGCGCCACCGAGGGTTCCGGCGCGGCCATCGGCGCTTCGGACCCGCAGGCGGCCAGCGCCAGCGCAAGGGGGGCAATGATCGACGAAGCGCGCATGGCGCTAGGCCACCGACTTAGGACTGGCTTGCTCATGCCCCATAGCTATGCCATCGCCACCGCGTGACAAGCCCTGATCATGCAAAACCCGTTATTGCCGCCAAGGACCTGCGCCTGACCCTGGGCGACGGCGAAGCGGCCGTGGAAATCCTGCGCGGGATCGACCTCGAGGTCGCTTCCGGCGAAACGCTGGCGCTGCTCGGCCCGTCGGGCAGCGGCAAGAGCTCGCTGATGTCGGTGCTGTCCGGCCTCGAACGCGCCTCGTCCGGCTCGCTGACCGTGGCAGGAGAGGATTTCACCGCCTTGAACGAAGATGCCCTCGCCCTCGCCCGGCGTGGTCGCATCGGCATCGTGCTGCAGGCATTCCACCTGTTGCCCACCATGACCGCGCTGGAAAATGTCGCCACCCCGCTGGAACTGGCGGGCGTCAAGGGCGCGAGCGAGCGCGCGGCGGAGGAGTTGGAGTCGGTTGGTCTTGGCCACCGCCTGACTCACTATCCCGCACAGCTTTCCGGCGGGGAGCAGCAGCGCGTGGCCATCGCCCGCGCCATTGCCCCGCGCCCGCCGTTGATCTTCGCTGACGAGCCAACCGGCAATCTCGACGCCAGCACCGGCGATAGCGTGGTGGACGTGCTGTTCCGTCGCCGCAAGGAAACCGGTGCCACGCTGGTGATCATCACCCACGACCGCCACCTTGCCGAAATGTGCGACCGGGTGGTGACGCTGGGCGACGGCAAGATCGCTTCCGACACGAAAGCGGCCTGAGCCCATGAGCTGGGGCGCAGCCTGGACCATCGCCAAACGCGACCTTTCCAGCGGCTTTCGCGGGCTGCGGCTGCTGCTTGTCTGCCTGTTCCTGGGCGTGGGCGCGCTGGCCGCCATCGGCAGTCTCACCTCCGCCATCCAGAACGAGCTGGACAGCCAGGGGCAGGCCATCCTGGGGGGCGACCTGGAGGTGGAGCTATGGCAGCGCATGCCCAGCGACGAGGAAATGGCCTGGCTCGAGCAGCTGGGCACCACATCGCCCGGCTACCGCCTGCAGGCCATGGCCAGCACGGCAGAAGCCGCCGTACCGGTGGAACTGAAGGCCGTTGCCCCCAACTATCCCATGTATGGCGAGCTGCTGCTGGAAGGCGGATCAAGCTTCGGCGCTCCGCCAAGCGGGCAGGCTTTCCTGGCCCCCGGCGCGGCAGAGCGGCTGGAGGTTGCCCCAGGCGATACCATCACGCTGGGCACGCAGCAGGTGACGGTGGCAGGCATCATCGCCGAAGAGCCCGATCGCCTGTCCGAAGGCTTCGCCCTTGGCCAGACCGTGATCGTGCCGCTGGACCTGCCCGAAGCCGCTGGCCTCGTGGCACCGGGCGCGATGTTCCAGACCAAGACGCGCATCGCGTTCGACGCGAACCAGGATCCGGATGCCATGGCGGAGGCCTTGCAGGAGGCCTTCCCCGAGAGCCCCTTCGATATCCGCACCCGCAACCGCGCCTCGCCTGGAGCAGACCGCTTCGTCAGCCGCATGGGCGAATTCCTGACGCTGGTCGGGCTTGCCGCGCTGGTTATCGCAGGCATAGGCATTGGCGGCGGGGTAAATTCCTATCTCGAGGCTCGGCGCAATTCGATTGCCACGCTCAAGATCCTCGGTGCGACCTCGCGCGATATTGTCCGCATCTATGCGCTGGAAATCGGTCTTGCCGCCTGCGTCGGCGCTGCGGCTGGCCTGCTGGCAGGCGTGCTGGTCACGCCGCTGCTGGCAAATGCGCTCGGCTCGTTGCTGCCTGTCACCACCGATTTCGTGATCGACCCGCTTGCCCTGCTCCGCGCTGCCGCCTTCGGCTTGCTGGTGGCGCTGGTGTTCGCCGCACCTCCGCTGGCGCGCGCAAGGCAGTTTCCCGCCATGGCGCTGATGCGCGCACGCGTCTCTCCGCTGGCGCAACAATGGCGCGCAGCGGCCGTGCCGGTGGTGCTGGGCATCGCCGGGATCGTGGCGCTGGCGATCGTGGGCTCGACCAACCCCATGCTCTCGGCCATCTTCCTTGCCGGGGCGGCGGCGATCCTCGGCTTCCTCGCTCTGCTGGGGCGCGCGATCCGCTGGGCCGCCTCGCGCATGCCGCGTCCGGCCGATCCCATCGTGCGCGCGGCGCTGGCCAATCTGCACCGCCCCGGCGCCGCCACCGGATCGCTGGTGACGGCGCTGGGCTTTGGCCTTTCCGCCTTCGTCCTGCTGGCAGGCGTGCAGAGCAGCCTTGACGGCAACATCCAGCGCTCCGTGCCCGCGCGCGCACCGGACTACTTCGTGCTCGATGTGCCACGCGAAGGGGTGGAGCGATTCCGCGAGATCGTGAGCGATATCGCGCCAGAGGCCTCCATTGACACCGTCCCCACCCTGCGCGGTTCGATCGTCGCATTCGGTCCGGAAGGCGACATGACCCGCGTCGCCGAGATGGAAGATCGCGAAGGCACCTGGGGCCTGCGTGGCGAGCGGGGCCTGACCTATTCGGACACCATTCCCGATGGCAACGTGGTCACCAGCGGCGAGTGGTGGGACGAAGGCTATTCGGGTGAACCGCTGGTCTCGGTGGACGAGGAACTGGCCAATGCCGCCGGGATCGCGATTGGTGATCTCGTCACCGTCAACGTGCTGGGCGTGGACTTCACCGCGCGCGTTGCCAATACCCGCCGCATCGACTGGGAAAGCCTTGGCTTCAACAACGTGTGGGTGTTTTCCGCCAACACCTTTGCGACTGCGCCGCACAACCTTGCTGCCACCATCGAATTGCCTGAGGGCACGCAGGCTGGCGGATTACTGCGCGCGCTGGTGATTGAATTTCCAAGCTCAAGCGTGATTGAGGTTGGTCCGCTGCTGACCGAAGCGCGCACAATTCTGGACCAGGTGAGCCTTGCCATCCTTGCCGCCGCATCGGTCGCCGTGCTGGCCGGTATTGCGGTGCTGCTGGGCGCGATTGCCGCAGCCCGCGCCGCGCGCATCTACGATACCGTAATCCTGCGTGTGCTGGGGGCCAGCCGCGGCCAGCTGCTGGCGCTGCAATTCGCCGAATTCGGCCTGCTCGCCGCCGTCCTGGCAGGCGTGGCGCTGGCCATGGGCAGCTTGGTTGCCTGGCTGGTGATCGTGCAGATGTTCGAATTCGACTGGCTGCCCGACTGGACCGAAATCCTGGCCGTGCTTGGCGGCGGACTGGTGCTGGTGCTGGCCTTCGCACTGGGGGCATCGCTGCCGCTGCTGCGCGCACGGCCCGCACGCACGCTGCGCTCGCTCTAGCCCTATTCGAAGACCGAAGCCTGCGACGGATCCCTGGGGTCTGGGCCCCAGCGATTGGGCCCCGCTCCACCGGGCAGGATACAGACGATCAGCAGCGCAATATAGCCGAAGAAGGCGAAGGTATTGATGATCGGGATGAAGTTGATGATCAACAGTCCGCCATACCACCAGCCCGACATGCCGCGATCGTGCAGGCGCCGCACGGTGACGGCGAGGTTAGGCACGATCGTGCCGAGGAAGAAGATCAAATAAAGACCGATACCGATCCAGAAGGCAGGGCCAACAATATCAAACGGTCCATCCCCGACGGGCACCTTCGTGCCCGGATCGGTTGATGCGTCGAACACATAGCCCCACGGGAAGCCCGCAAACATGATCACCAGCAGGAAGATGGTGACGATGTAGTAGAACAGCGTCCACCACCAGAATTCGGGCCGCCCCGAGCGGCCACGAAAATCCGCATAGCGCCGCAACGGCATGATCATCCATTCGATCACCGATGTCGACACGAGCTACGCGGACTTTCGTACTGTTGAAGGCCGTTGCTCAGTCGAACACGCCAGCAGTACCGGTCTCGCCCGGCTTGCCCTTCACCACCAGCGTGCTGGCCAGCATGTCGTGCAGGCCCTGCTTCTTCTCGGTAAAGGCCACCATGATGTAGCCGATCAGCAGGATCGCGCCGGACAGGATCTTGGCGAAGAACCGGCCGATCGCGCGCGGCAGGCTGATGCGGTTGCCGGCGGCATCGACCACGATCAGGCCCAGTGCCTTCTTGCCCACGGTCGCCTGCCACGAAGAACTTTCCAGCCCGGCGAAATAGCCAAGGTAGATCAGCACACTGATCAGCGTGCCCAGCAGGCTCGATTGCGTGGTGCCTCCCGCTGCCGCAAGGTCTCCCATGCTGGCGCTGTAGTTGGCGCCCATGTTGATTCCGGTAACGCTCTGCAGAACGTAGACCACGATACCCAAGAGGATGGCGTCGATAAGATAGGCACCGACACGAATCCAGAAACCGGCATATGGCATTGTAATGTCCCTCCCTGTTCAAACCCCGAACAGCAAGAAGGCATCACAATTTCGTCTTCAGTGCAAGTCAGTACCACAAGAAGGGGGCCGCAGCGGCCCCCTTTTCGTGAATTGGCCGTGCCAGTGCTTACCAGCGGAAGCGCCCGGTGATGCCGTAGGTGCGCGGATCGTTGGGATAACCCGACACGCTGCGCGGCTGGGCCGGGCTGTCGAACACCGTACCCAGATTGCGATCGTCGGTCAGGTTGCGGCCCCAGACCGACAGCGAGAAGCCGCAGTCGCATTCATAGGTCAGCGAGGCAGTGAGGTTGTCCACCTGCGAGGTGAACGGCAGGCCCGCGAGGATGGCCGGGGTGCCATCCACGATCGAACCGTCAGGTCCCTTGATCGCGAAGGCGGGCAGGCCTTCGACCAGCTGGGTTTCCGAGGACCAGAAGTAGTTCACGCGCGGGATCAGCAGGCCGTTGCCGACTTCGGCTTCGTACTGCGCGCCCACGATCACGGTCCATTCCGGGATGCCCGAGGGACGCGTGCCCGAGATATCGCCCTGCGCCGACTGTACGAAGCTGTCGAAGGTCGGGTCGAGGTAGGTGACGGCAGCGTTGATCGTCAGTTCCGGCGTCGGGAAGAACGAGCTTTCGAGCTCCACGCCCCAGGTCGACTGGCTGCCGGCATTGGCCAGGACGAAGCCGGATCCTGTGAAGATGTTCGACTGGAAGCCGTCGATCTCCTGGTCAAACACGGTCAGGTTGGCAGAGAAGACATCGAAGTTGGCCTTGATGCCCACTTCCATCACCTTCGATTCTTCCGGACCGGCAAAGCGCGAACCAAAGGTAAGGTTCGGCAGACCAAGCCCTGCCGCAAGGATAGCCGTACGATCCGTCAGCGCCGGGCGGGCATCGCGCGACAGGTTGACCGAGCTGGCCTTGAAGCCGGTGGCATAGCTTGCATAGATGTTCACGTCAGGCGTGACGTCATAGGCAAGGCGGATCGAGTAGCTGAAGTTGTCATCGTTGATCTTGCCATCTTCCACGGCGTTGGGAACGCCCAGGAACGGCGGCAGGAACTGCAACGCGCGCAGCGGGTTCAACGGATTGGCCAGCGGGTTGTTGACATTGGCCGTGGCAAAGGCCTGCGCACCCGCCTGAATGGTCGGGAAGAAGGCCGCCGTTGCCGGATCGGTGGCGAAAGCGAGCACTTCGGCTGAGGTTGCCAGGCGACCCAGGCCCAGAGCATCGCCCACGGCCGTGGCAATGGCACCCTGCGTCAGCACCTGCCCACGGAACGGCGCCAGCTCCGGCGCGTCGAAATTGATCGACGAGAAGATGTCGGTCGACACCGCGTTCTGCGTGAATTGCTTGGAATCGTCGGTGTAGTTGCCGCCCAGCGTGAGGACGAGGCCATCGGCAATCTCGAAATCGACCTGGCCGAAGATCGAATAGGCTTCCGAATCCAGCGTGTATTCCTCGGTGAAGCCCTGTCCCTGGTTAAAGAAGGTGCCGACAAAGTTCTGGCCGAAGCTGGCGCTGAAGACCTGCTCCAGCGGCGTTGCGCCGGGTGCGATCGGGGTCGGGAACAGCGCGAAGGCACCGCCCGAAAGGTTCGTCACCAGCAGGTTGGCATAGTTGCGGAAATCAGCACCATACAGCAGCTGGTTGTACTGCTGCACGTCCTCGTTGATGTAGAATACGCCCAGCAGCAGGTCGATGCGGTCACCGATGGAACCCGCGAGGCGGAATTCCTGCGTGAAGGTGTCGATCTCGAGATCCTGCGAGTTGGGATAGATCAGGTCGGCGCTGGAGAAGTCCGAGTCCTGGAAGGTCACGGCTTCGGTCGTGCGGCTGGCCGTGATCGAGGTGAAGGTGAAATCGCCAAACTCGTAGTCGATCTGGGCCGAAACGCCCCAGTTCTCGATATCGTTGGTGGAATCGAAGTTGTTGACCACGACATCGGCAAAGGGATCGTTGGGATCGGTCACCATGCCGCCCACGCCCAGAATGGCTGCGGTGGACGGGCCGTTCTGCACGTTCACCACGCCGCAACAGATTTCATCGATGCTGTCGTAGTCGGCGATCACGCGGATGCTGAAATCGGTGCCATTGTCCACCAGCACCTGGCCGCGGGTGTACCAGCGATCGCGATTGCTCACTTCGCTGCCGGTGCCAAGGTCTTCGAAGAAACCGTCGCGGCTGTTGATGCCGCCGCCCAGGCTGACCGCCACCATATCCGACAGCGGACCGGTGACATAGGCACGCGCCACCAGTGCATCGTAGTTGCCATAGGTCAGCTCGGCATTGCCGCCGAAGGTGAACTGCGGCTCTTCAGTGGTGACCGAGATCACGCCGGCAGAAGCGTTCTTGCCGAACAGTGTCGACTGCGGACCGCGCAGAACTTCCACGCGCTGGACGTTGGGCAGGTCGGAAATCGAGCTGGCGGTGCGGCTGCGATAAACGCCGTCGATGAACACGCCGACCGAAGGTTCGATACCGGCGTTATTGGCGCCATTGCCGAAGCCGCGGATGAAGAAGCCGGTGTTGGCGGAGGACTGGCGCTGGCCCACGGTCAGCGAGGGGACAACCGTCTGCAGGTCGCGAATGTCGCGGATCTGTTCACGCTCAAGAGTCTCGGCGCTGGTGACGGACACGGCCACCGGTACTTCCTGCAGCGTCTGTTCGCGCTTCGTGGCAGTAACGACGATGTAGTTGCCCTGTGCTGCGGCCTGTTCATCCTCGGCCCCGCCTTCATCCTGCGCAAAGGCTGCTGCCGGAGCGAACAGGGCAATGGCGGCAGCGCCGCACAGGCACTTGCGCGAAAAACCGGCGACGCCGGCAGTCATGCTGGTCATTGATTTCTCCATCTCTCCCTCGAGCGCCCGCCCTGCCTTTTTGGCATGTGCAAACGGGTCTCAAGCGACCTCTATAGTCGGTTTTCGATAGTCGCCACAGCGGCTTCGCACAATCGCGGTTTCATGAACAGATTACGAAAGAAACGGCTTGTGTAGCATTTCCGCAACATGGAGGAATCTAACCTATACGTCAAGCAACCCACCTCACATCTGCTTGCGACATTGGCTGGCTTGGTCTATCGGCGCGCCAATTCGCAGGTGCAGCATTGCGCGCCCGCCCCAATCCAGGAAACCAAGAACATGTCCGCCCCCCTTCGCAACGTGGCGATTATCGCGCACGTCGACCATGGCAAGACCACGCTGGTCGACCAGCTTTTCCGCCAGTCCGGCACCTTCCGCGAAAACCAGCGCGTGGAGGAACGCGCGATGGATTCCAACGAACTGGAGCAGGAGCGCGGGATCACCATCCTGGCCAAGCCCACCAGCGTGGAATGGCAGCCGGAAGGCAGCCCCCATTCCTACCGCATCAATATCGTCGACACCCCCGGCCACGCCGATTTCGGCGCAGAGGTGGAGCGTATCCTGTCGATGGTGGACGGCGTGATCCTGCTGGTGGACGCTGCCGAAGGGCCGATGCCGCAGACCAAGTTCGTCACCGGCAAGGCGCTGGGCCTGGGCCTGAAGCCGATCGTGGTGGTCAACAAGATCGACCGCCAGGATGCACGCGCCAGCGAAGTGCTGGACGAGGTGTTCGACCTGTTCGTGAACCTTGATGCCAATGACGAGCAGCTCGATTTCCCCGTGCTCTACGCTTCGGGCCGCTCGGGCTATGCCAGCGAGGACCCGGAGGCGCGCGAGGGTGACCTGCTGCCGCTGTTCAACCTGATCGTGAACCACGTGCCCGAACCCGATCTCGATCCCGATGGCGACTTTGCCATGCTGGCAACGCTGCTCGATCGCGATGCCTTCCTGGGCCGTATCCTGACCGGCCGCATCGAAAGCGGGCGGCTGGAAGTGGGCATGCCGATCAAGGCGCTGGACGTGAACGGCAATGTCGTGGAATCGGGCCGCGCCACCAAGGTGTTCGCCTATAACGGGCTGGAGCGCGAGCCGGTGCTGCACGCCAAGGCAGGCGATATCGTCGCCATTGCCGGGCTGACCGAGGCAACCGTGTCGAACACGCTGTGCGCGCCGCATGTCAGCGTGCCGATCTACGCCCAGCCGATCGACCCGCCCACCCTTTCCATGACCTTCGCCGTCAACGACAGCCCCTATGCCGGGCGCGAAGGCGACAAGGTGCAAAGCCGCGTGATCCGCGAAAGGCTGGAGCGCGAGGCCGAAGGCAACGTCGCCATCCGCATCACCGAAGCCGCCGGCAAGGACGCCTTCGAAGTGGCGGGCCGCGGCGAATTGCAGCTGGGCGTGCTGATCGAGACCATGCGCCGCGAGGGCTTCGAGCTGTCCATCAGCCGCCCGCGCGTGCTCTACCGCGAAGAGAATGGCCAGCGGCTGGAACCTTACGAGACCGTGGTTGTCGACGTGGACGACGAGTTTTCCGGCACGGTTGTCGAGAAGATGGCCCAGCGCAAGGCCGAGATGACCGAGATGCGCCCCAGCGGCGCCGGCAAGACCCGCCTCACCTTCCTGGCCCCCAGCCGCGGCCTGATCGGCTATCACGGAGAATTCCTGTCCGACACGCGCGGCACCGGCATCATGAACCGCCTGTTCGACAGCTATGGCCCCTACAAGGGCAAGATCGCCGGGCGCCAGAACGGCGTGCTGATCTCCATGGAACAGGGCGAGGCCGTGGCCTATGCGCTCAACACCATCGAGGAACGCGGCGTGCTGTTCGTCTCTCCGGGCGAGAAGCTGTACCAGGGCATGATCATCGGCGAGAACGCCAAGCCCGAGGATCTCGAGGTCAACCCCTTGAAATCCAAGCAGCTCACCAACTTCCGCGCCAGCGGCAAGGACGAAGGCATCCGCCTGACCCCGCCGCGCCGGATGACGCTGGAACAGGCGATTGCCTACATCGGCGACGACGAGATCGTGGAAGTCACCCCGCAGTCCATCCGCCTGCGCAAGGCGATCCTCGACCCGCACGAGAGGAAACGCGCCAAGCGCGCTGCGCAGGCGGCGGGCTAGCTCTCCTTCTCCCTGCGCCGCGCCTTGCGGGTGACGCGCCGGTTCTGCCTTTCCGCATCGGACAGCGGGTTCACCAGCTTTTCGTAAAGGCCGAACAGGTGCTCCACTCGGTCACGGTCGCTGTCGAAGGGGCGCTTGCGATAGAGCCGGTCCACCGCCGCATCCAGCGCCCGGTGCGCCTTGCGCAGGTTGGCGGGCATGGTGTCGGGATCGTAGAGATCGGCCAGATGAAAATGAACGAATCGCTCGCGATCAAGCACCCCCTCGCCAAGCGCCATTGCCTCGCCTAAGGGCATGACAATGGATGTGACCGATCTTCGCGTTGCGCTGTTCAGCGGGAACTACAACTACGTCCGCGACGGCGCGAACCAGGCCCTGAACCGGCTGGTGAACTACCTGCTGCGCCAGGGAGCGCAGGTGCGCGTTTATTCCCCCACCACCGATACGCCCGCGTTCGAGCCTGCGGGCGAGCTCATCAGCCTGCCTTCCGTGCCGATCCCGGGGCGCGCGGAATACCAGTTCTCCACTGGCCTTGGCGCCGAGGTGAAAGCCAACCTTGCCGAATTCGATCCGCACATAGTGCACATCTCCAGCCCCGATGTCGGTGGCCACCGCGCGCTCAGCTGGGCCCGCGCGCATGACATTCCCGTGCTCGCTAGCGTGCACACCCGGTTCGAGACCTATCCGCGCTACTACGGCTTCGGCTTTATCGAGCCGATGTTCGTTGCCATCCTGCGGCGCTTCTACCAGCGCTGCGATGCCATCGTCGCGCCGTCGGCCAGCATGATCGAGGAACTACGCGAACAGGGCATGCACCACGATATTGGTACATGGTCGCGCGGGGTGGACCGGCACGTGTTCACCCCGGCCCGGCGCGATCTGGCATGGCGGCGCGTACTGGGCGTCGCCGACGAGGATATGGCCATCGGCTTTCTCGGGCGACTGGTGCTGGAAAAGGGCATCGACATCTTTGCCGAGACCATGGTGGAACTGCGCCGGCGCGGCGTGCCGCACCAGGTGCTGGTAATCGGCGATGGCCCGGCGAAGGACTTCTTCGCAGGAAAGGTGCCCGATGCGAAATTCGTCGGCTTCCAGCAGGGCGAGGACCTGGGCCGTGCGGTCGCCAGCATGGACGTGCTGCTGAACCCTTCCGTCACAGAAACCTTCGGCAACGTGACGCTGGAAGCCATGGCTTGCGGTGTACCGGTGGTGGCAGCCGATGCCACCGGCGCCTCCAGCCTGGTGGTAGAAGGCGAGACCGGCCACCTTGTGCCGCCGCGCGATATCGCCGCCTATGCCGACCGGCTGGCCACCTATGCCGCAGACCCGGCATTGCGCCGCGCCCACGGCGAAGCGGGCGCAAGGCGGGCCGATGCCTTCGACTGGGATACCATCAACGGCGCCGTGGCAGACACCTACCTGCGGCTGATCGAAGCGCGCCGCGCGGGTGCCGCCAAGTTAGCGTAGCACACCCTTCTTCAGCATTGAAAAGGCGTAGAGCGCCAGCAGGATCTGGGTGATCCAGATCACCACGCTCATCAACAGGCCGATGCCGTCGAGCACGCCAGGGGGTGAGGGATGGGTAAACTGGTAGAACCACGTCCCGGCCATGCCGACCAGCCCCAGCAGGAAGGCGTGAAAGGCCCAGCGGCTGCGCAGAACCAGCAGGATCGCGCCCAGGAAGGCACACCACACGCCGACAGCCCAGAAAGCCACCATCCATGCCGGGAATCCGTAGAAATACTCCAGCTGCTCGGGCGTGAAAGCCGACATGTAGGCCTCGTTGCGGGTCATCGTCATCAGGTAGTCGTAGGCGCCAAAACTGTTCCACAGCAGCGCCAGGATTCCCACGACCCAAAGGTGCCATGGCGTGGCAGGTCGTCCCATGATGGCCATAATACATCTCCCCTGATCCGGGTGAACTTAGCACGTCTGCCCGGATCAGGGAATTGTACCTTGTTTTACAGGCGCTCGATCTTGCGGGCGAGCTCGTCGATCAGGTCGACCACCTGCTCCTTGTCCACGTCCTTCAGGCCGCCGTCGGAAGCCTTGATGCGGATGACATTGGCGAGGTTGCCCATGGCGCGGAACAGCTCGCTGGAAACCCTGGGGCGCGCCTTTTCTCGCTTGCGGCCAAGGCGTTCCCACAGCTCCTCCAGCTCGTCTTTGCGATCTTCCAACTCGGCCAGGCCGGCCTCGGTCGCCTGGAACTGCTTGCGGGCATCCTCGCTGTCCTGTTCGGCAATCGCGCCTTCGTCGGCCAGCATCTGCAAGGTAGGGTAGATCGTGCCGGGACTGGGCGAATAGCCACCCGCCGTCATCTCCTCCAGCGCCTTGATCAGTTCATAGCCGTGGCGCGGTTCCTCGGCCAGCATGGCCAGCAGCACCAGGCGCAGTTCGCCGGGGCCGAACAGGCGGCGGCGACGCGGGCCTTCGCCGCGATGCGGGCGCTGGCGTTGGCGATTGCCACTTCTGCCACTCTTGGCGAACAGGCCGCCGGGGCCGAACATGCCATCCTTGCCAAAGACCCCACCAGGTCCGAACGGACCACCGGGGCCAAAAGGCCCTTCGGAACCGAACGGCCCCTCCGACCCGAACAGGCCATCGCGGCCGAACAGATCATTGCTGCGATAAGTGCGGCGACGATAGCGGCGCGCGCCACGATCGTCGGCCTCTTCCCAGTCGTCATCCCCGTCGTTGTCGTTGATCTCGAATTCGATCTCGACATCGAAATTCTCGCCTTCGGGCGCCTCGTCGTCTGCGGGCGAGCCTTCGCCGTCGACCGGGTCCATGTCTTCAGGCTCGACGATCACTTCCTCTGCCTGTGGTCGGCGGCGGCGACCGCCACCACCTCCCGCACCGCCGCGACCACGGCCTGTACCGTGCGGCTTGCCGGCCTTGCGCGGCTTCTTGTTTTCCTTGCTCATGCAAACTCTCCTAAGCGTCCCACTACATCTTAAGATATATCTTGGATGTATCTTAACAAGGGGTGGTGATAAATTTCGCGCGCCGCTCCACCTGCCCCCCGGTGACGCGCTACAAGGCAAGCCATGGCCGACCTGTTTGCCGACGATCCCGTGCAGAGCCCGCCCGATGCGGTGAGCGAGGATGCACCGCTGGCTGACCGCCTGCGTCCGCGCAGCCTTGCCGAGGTTATCGGGCAAGAGCACCTGACCGGTCCCGAGGGCGCGATCGGGCGGATGGTCGCGGCAGGCAGGCTTTCCAGCATGATCCTGTGGGGCCCGCCGGGCACGGGAAAGACCAGCATCGCCCGCCTGCTCGCCGATGCGGTGGGCATGCGCTACGAAGCTGTAAGTGCGGTGTTTTCGGGCGTGGCGGACCTGAAAAAGGCCTTTGCCGCAGCCGAACAGGCGCAGAAGGCCGGCCAAGGGAATCTCAGGCGCACGCTGCTGTTCGTGGATGAAATCCACCGCTTCAACCGCGCGCAGCAGGACGGCTTCCTGCCTTTCGTCGAGCGCGGTCTCGTTACGCTGGTGGGCGCGACGACCGAGAATCCCAGCTTCGAACTCAACGCCGCGCTGCTCAGCCGAGCGCAGGTGCTGATCCTGCACCGCCTCGATGCAGAAGCGCTGGGCAAGTTGCTGCAACGCGCGGAAGACCTGGAAGGCCCCCTTCCCCTGACGGACGAAGCGCGCGCAGCGCTGATCGCTTCGGCGGACGGCGATGGGCGGTTCCTACTCAACCAGGCGGAAACGCTCTATGCCGCCAATATCGAGACGCCGCTCGATCCCGCCGAACTGGGCCAGTTCCTGCAACGCCGCGTCGCCGTCTATGACAAGGACCGCGAGGGGCACTACAACCTCATTTCCGCGCTGCACAAGGCGGTGCGCGGGTCCGATCCGCAGGCCGCACTGTATTACATGGCGCGCATGCTGGTGGCCGGGGAAGAGCCGCTGTTCGTTGCCCGTCGGCTGGTGCGCATGGCGGTGGAGGATATCGGGCTGGCTGATCCGCAAGCGCTGCAGCAATGCATGGCAGCGAAGGAGGCTTACCAGTTCCTCGGCAGCCCTGAAGGCGAGCTGGCCCTTGTTCAGGCCTGCCTTTACCTCGCCACCGCACCCAAATCGAACGCGGCCTACAAGGCGCAAAAGGCCGCCTTTGCCTCCGCCCGCGAAACCGGCAGCCTGATGCCGCCGATGAACATCGTCAACGCCCCCACAAAGATGATGAAACAGGCCGGATACGGCACGGGCTACACTTACGATCACGATGCCGAAGAAGGCTTTTCGGGCGACTCCTACTGGCCCGACGAGATGGCGCCGCAGACCTATTACGAACCCGTCGAGCGCGGCTTTGAACGCGAGATCCGCAAGCGGCTGGACTATTGGGACAAATTGCGCGCCGAGCGCCAGGGCTAGGCGAGATGGTTCGGCAGTTTTCGCATTACATCAGCATCGACTGGTCCGGCGCGAAGGGATCTCACCACAAGGCGATCGCCATGGCGGTGGCCGATGCCGGGGGCGGACCGCCGGTGCTGGTGCGGCGCGAACGGGGCTGGTCGCGCGAGGAGATTCTCGCGGTGTTGCGCGATGACCTGCCGCACGACAGCTTCGTCGGTGTCGATCTTGGCATTTCCCTGCCATTCAAGGACTGTGGCGGCTTCTTTCCCGGCTTCGCCGACAGCCCCAGAGATGCAACGGAGCTCTGGGCTCTGGTCGACCGGGTCTGCCTTGTCGACGAGCACCTCTCGGCCAGCAGCTTTGTCGAGCATCCCGAACTCGGCGAGTATTTTCTCCACGGCCAGCGCCGGGGCGCACATTTCGGCTGCGACGGCGCGGCACACCGCAATGGGCGCCTGCGTGTCGCCGAACATGCCCAGGCAGCCATCGGCCTGCGCCCGACCAGCAACTTCAAGCTGGTCGGCGCCTCGCAGGTGGGCAAGTCTAGCCTGACGGGCATGCGCGTGCTGCACGCCTTGCGCGGACAGCTTTCGGTCTGGCCGATCGACCCGCTGCCGCAATCAGGCCCGGTGATTGCCGAAATCTACACCTCGATCGCCGCGCTCGCCTCCGGTCGCACTGCCAGCACGGCCAAGATCAAGACGCGCGAGGAGCTGGACAATGCGCTTGTCGCCCTCGGCAGCCCGCCACTGGGCGGCAGCGGCGCGATTGACGATCATTCCTCGGACGCACTGCTTACCGCTGCCTGGATGCGCGCCAATGCTCAGCGCGAAGAGCTGTGGTCTCCTGCAGGGATGACGCCGGACATCGCCAAGACCGAAGGCTGGACCTTCGGGGTGCCCTGATTTCCGGCGGAACTTAGCGGCGGCGCATGGCGCGGATTTCCTCCACGCGCGGGTCTACAGAGCGAGGCGACTGCTCCAGCCTGGGCTTGTCACCATCCGGGCCACCGCCAAAGGCCATGGGCGCCATGGCGCTAAGCGTCTTCATGTTCTCTTCGCGCACAATGCCCGGAATCATGAAGCCGTCGATCAGCCACCAAAAGACCAGCGGGATGATGCCGATCACCGACAGGCACAGCAGCAATTGCGCGATGCCCGTGCCCGTGCGGCCGAGATAGAAACGGTGGGCGCCAAGGAAGCCAAGGAAGAACCACAGCAGATAGCTGGCGCCGGTCGACTTGCGATGCGCCTCGTAGATCAATTGTTCCTGGGTACGGGGATCCATGCGGGTGCTCCAGTTTCGTCCCACCGCGATAGAAGCACAATCGCGAACCGGTTTCAAACGTCACTTCCCGCCTGCCACCGTGCCGGGCGGCATTTACGCCCACTTGTCATTGCCGGCGGTTTCGACCAAAGGGGCCTCCGCCTGCATGGTGAGCCGGTTTAGCTCAGTTGGTAGAGCAGTTGATTTGTAATCATCAGGCCAGGGGTTCGAATCCTCTAACCGGCACCACCCCTTCAGCATCCCACGGCGACGTATGTGAACCCGTGACGTTCCACGTCGCTGCGGCTGTACAGGTTCCTGAGGTCCACCAGCAGCGGGTTCTTGAGCAGGCCCTTCATGCGCTCCAGGTCAAGCGCGCGGAAGGCATCCCATTCGGTTACGATCACGGCGGCATCGGCACCTTCGATCGCCTGATATGGCCCATCGCAATAGGTGACCTTGTCGATCACCTTCTTCGCCTGCTCCATGCCTTGCGGATCGTAGGCCTTCACGCTGATCCCGGCATCCTGCAGCGCCTGCACGATACTGATGGCGGGGGAATCGCGCATGTCGTCGGTATTGGCCTTGAAGGTGAGGCCCAGCACGGCCACGGTCTTGCCGTGCTGCTCGCCGCCACCCAGCGCGTTGATGACCTTGCGGCCCATCGAGCGCTTGCGCTGGTCGTTGCTGGCCACCACGCTTTCCACGATCCGCAGCGGGCTTTCGTAGTCCAGCCCGGTCTTCAGCAGCGCCAGCGTATCCTTGGGGAAACAGCTGCCGCCATAGCCCGGTCCCGGCATCAGGAAGCGGTTGCCAATGCGGCTGTCTAGCCCGATCCCCTTGGCCACGTCGCGCACGTCCGCGCCCACCTTCTCGCACAGGTCGGCGATCTCGTTGATAAAGCCGATCTTGGTGGCGAGGAAGGCATTGGCAGCATATTTGGTCAGCTCCGCGCCCCGACGGCTCATCGAGATGAGCGGCGATTCATTGCGCGTGAGCGGGCGATAGATTTCCTGCAATACCTCTTCGGCGTGTGTGTCGTTCACGCCGATCACCACGCGGTCGGGCCGCTTGAAATCGTCGATCGCTGCGCCTTCGCGCAGGAATTCGGGGTTGCTCGCGACCGAGAACTCCAGCTCGGGTGCTTCTGCCCGGATGATCCGCTCCACCTCGTCGCCCGTCCCCACCGGCACGGTCGACTTGTCGACCACCACCACCCCGTCGGACAGCAGCGGCGCCATTTCCTTGGCCGCGGCATAGACATAGGACAGGTCGGCATGGCCATCGCCGCGGCGGCTGGGCGTGCCCACCGCGATGAACACCGCATCCGTGCCCGGCAGCGCCTCTGCCAGGTCCAGCGTGAAGGACAGCCGACCCGCCGAGACATTGCGCGAGACCAGCTCGTCCAGGCCTGGCTCGAAGATCGGCATCTGGCCGTTCAGCAGCGCATCGATCTTCGACTGATCCTTGTCGACGCAGACCACCTCGTGCCCGAAATCGGCAAAGCAGGCGCCCGAAACAAGGCCCACGTAGCCAGTGCCGATCATCACGATACGCATGGGGAACTCATCCTTCAGAAAAACTCGCGCGGTCCTAGTCGAACCGGGTTGTTACAGGCAAGTGGCAGCCAGTGCGGCTCAGCCCCGTCCGCGATAGGGGGCAACGCCCTGATCGGGCAGCCAGAGCCCCTCGGGCGGTGCGCCGCTTTGCCAGAACACGTCGATGGGAATGCCTCCGCGCGGATACCAGTAGCCGCCGATGCGCAGCCATTGCGGACGCATCTCCTCGAACAGGCGCTGGCCGATGCCGACGGTCACGTCCTCGTGGAAACCGTTGTGGTTGCGGAATGCGCCGAGGAAGAGCTTCAGGCTCTTGCTCTCCACGATGGTTTCACCGGGGGCGTAATCGATCACCAGGTGAGCGAAATCGGGCTGGCCGGTTACCGGGCAGAGCGAGGTGAACTCGGGCGCGGCGAAGCGCACGAGATACAGCGCACCGCTGCGCGGATTGGGCACGTAGTCCAGCACCGCCTCTTCCGGGGATGCGGGCAGCGTGCTGCTCTGGCCAAGGTGCAGCGGGTTTACCGGCTTGTCTGTATCGCTCATGCCTCGCCTGATGGCGCGGCTTGCGACGCAGCGCAAGCATGTGCGGCATTTACGCGAGGCTGCGCAGGGGTTACCTCCCTTGGCCATGACCAAGCTTGTGACCACCCAATGGCTCGCCGAAGAGCTGGGCGCTGGCGACCTCGTCGTGCTCGATGCGACGGCGCACCTGCCCACCGCAGGCCGCGATGCCGCCGCCGAATATGCCGCAAGCCATATTCCCGGCGCGCGCTATCTTGACCTGAAGAACCTCGTCGATCCTGCTGGCGACGTGATGTCCGCCCTGCCCACCCGCGCGCAGTTCGAGGCGCATTTGGGCAAGCTGGGCGTAAGGCCGAGCGACCGCGTTGTGCTGTACGACAACTCCGTCATGCGCACATCTGCCCGTGCGTGGTTCATCTTCCGGCTCTATGGCGTGCCGACCATGGTGATCCTCGATGGCGGAATGCAGCAATGGGTGGCCGAAGGTCGTCCGGTTGCAGGCGGGGCGCCCGACATCGCGGCAACCACTTACACATCCTCTGGCGGCGAAGGGCAGGTCCGTACCAAGGCTGACGTGCTCGCCAACCTCGACAGCAAGGCGGAGCAGGTAGTCGATGCGCGCGACAACCCGCGCTTCACCGGCAGCGAGCCCGATTTCCGCCCCGAAGTCGCCTCCGGCCACATCCCGGGATCGTTCAACGTGCCATTCGACCGGGTGCTGAACGCCGATGGCACCTTCAAGGACGAGGCGGGGATGCGCGCGGCCTTCGCCGATGCCGGGATCGACCTCGACAAGCCCGTGACCACCACCTGCGGGAGCGGGGTTACGGCATCGGTGCTGCTGTTCGCGCTCGACCGGCTCGGCAAGACCGACACCGCGCTCTATGACGGCAGTTGGAGCGATTGGGGCATCGACCCGGACACTCCCAAGGAACTGGGTCCCGGCGCCAATGGAGCCCCAGCTTGAGCGACAGGAAACACCGCCCCGAACATGGCAAGGGCACGCGCCTTGTCGAGGCCGGTCGCAAGCGCGAATGGACCAGCGTGCCTGGCAGCAAGGGCAGCGTGGTCAATCCGCCGGTGTGGCGCGCCAGCACGCACCTGTACGAGGACAGTGCCGACCTTGCCGGCGGCAGGCCCAACCAGGACGGGCACTTCTACTACGGTCGTCGCGGCGGCCCCACGCAATGGGCGCTGGCCGAAGCGCTGACAGGGCTGGAACCCGGCGCCGAAGGCACCGAACTGTTTCCCAGCGGCGTTGCCGCCATCGCCTGCACGCTGCTGGCGCTGCTGCGTCCGGGCGACGAGTTGCTGGTGACCGACAATGCCTATGAGCCGACGCATCACATCGCACAGTCGATGCTCAACCAGTTCGGCATTACCGCCCGGCCCTTCGACCCGCTCGAACCAGCCAGCCTTGCCGACATGATCGGCGAGCACACGCGGGTGGTGATGCTGGAAAGCCCCGGCAGCTTGACGATGGAGGTCTGCGACGTCCCCGCCCTTGCCGCCATCGCCCGCGAGCGCGGCGTGCTGTCGGTGATCGACAACACCTGGGCCACGCCACTGGGCTTTCCCGCGCTGGCACATGGTTGCGATGTCACAGTGATGAGCCTGACCAAGCATGTCGGCGGCCATTCGGACGTGATGATGGGCAGTGCCAGTGCTGCCAGGCCCCTGATCGAGCGCATCAGGCGACAGGCGCAGTTGATGGGACAGGTCGTCTCGCCCGACGATGCTGCGTTGGCGCTGCGCGGCCTGCGCACCATGGGCGTGCGGCTGGAGCGTTCCACGCAGACCGCGCTGGAGGTGGCGCAGTGGCTATCCGCCCGCCCAGAAGTGTCCGCCGTGCTGTGCCCCATGCTGCCCGGCGCACCGGGACACGAGCTGTGGCAGCGCGACTATTCCGGCGGCTGCGGCCTGTTCAGCTTCGTGCTCGCACCGAGGCATGACAAGGCCAGCCGCGCGCGGCTGCTGGACGCGCTCGACCTGTTCGGGATCGGTTTCAGTTGGGGCGGTTATGAAAGCCTCGCCATCCCCTTTGACCCGGCCCCTATCCACACCGTGCGCCCGTGGCCTCCGGGGATCGATTGCAGCAGCGGGCTTGGCGTGCGGCTTGCCATCGGTCTAGAAGATGCCGGTGACCTGATCGGCGATCTCGCCCGGGGTTTCGACGCGATGGGAGCGATATGAGCGGATCAGCCAATTTGCCCGATACTGCCGCCGCGGCCGAGGCAACGCCCGCGCCCTCGACAGAGGGAACGAGCCAAGCCGTGCCGCTGCGCGATCCGGAAACGGGCGAACCGCTGATCAACCCGGAGACCGGCGAGCCGCTGATGGGCATCCCGGCCCCGAGCGAGGCGGTGCGGGTTCTCGACCCGGCAACCGGCGAACCGATGATCGATCCCGACAGCGGCGAACCGCTGCTGGCCATTCCCGATGCGCTGCCAATGCCAGAGGTCGAGGCGAGCCCCGTTGCTGGCATAACCACTGCCGGGGATTTGCGCGATGCCGTCAGCCAGCGCAGCGAAACCGCCGGAGGAATCCTCAACTCGCTGGATGCCGCCGCCCTGGAAATCGGCTCCATACGCTTTTCCCTGTGGGATGCGCTTGTCCTGCTTGGCGTAATCGCTCTCGTCATCGGCCTTGCCTGGGGCGTCACCCGCCTGATCCGCCTGTCCCTGCGCCGCATTACCCGGCTGGACGGCTCGCAAAGGCTGCTGGCGGAGAAAATCTCCACCATCCTGGTCTGGGCGATGGCCTTCCTGATCGGCATCGACATGCTGGGCATCGACCTGACGGCGCTGGCGGTGTTCTCTGGCGCCTTCGGCCTTGCCATCGGTTTCGGCCTGCAGAAGACCTTCGGTAACCTGATCGCGGGGATCATCCTGTTGATGGACAAGTCGATCAAGCCTGGCGACGTGATCTCGGTGACGGACCAGTCAGGCAACGAAGGCTTCGGCCAGATCCGCAAAATCGGCATCCGCGCGATTTCCGTCGTCACCCGCGACCAGACCGAATACCTGATCCCGAACGAGAACCTGATGATCAACCAGGTGGTCAACTGGTCCTACAGTTCGCGCGATGTGCGGGTGAAGGCGCCCGTTGGGGTTTCCTACGACAGCGATCTCGATCTGGTGACAGAGCTGCTGTACAAGGCCGTCGACGACACTCCGCGCATCCTCAAGTCGCCAAAGCCTCGCGTCAACATCATGGCATTCGGCGACAGCTCGGTCGATTTCGAAGTGCGCTTCTGGATAACCGATCCCGAAGCGGGGATGGCGAATATCCGCTCTGATGTTTACGCAAGAATCTGGCGGCTCTTCCACGAAAACGGGATCCAGATTCCATTTCCGCAGCGCGACATTAACTTGCGCGCAAGCGAGCAGTTCGACCAGCTCGTCGCAGCAATCGGGCAGCGGCTGGAAAACAATTCCACGAAAAGCTGACACAGCCCGATCAGACTGTTTCAATTCCCTAATACACCGTGATATTGCTGTGGCGGAAATAGAGGGGCAATGACGCAGTATCTGGGCATCATCACCGCCTATGGCGCGGCAGCCATCCTGGCATGGCTGGCAGCGCTGCTGTATCCGCGCCTGATCCCCGCTGCCGCCCCCTATCCGGTTGACCGGCGCTGGCAGCAGCTTGGCCTGTTCGCGCTGTCTGTGATGCTGTCCTTTGGGCTTGGCCGGTGGCAGCGGCAGGGTCTGTTGCTACCCGCAGACAATTCTCTGTTCGCTATCGTGAACCAACTGATCGTGCTTGCACCCGTGCTGGTCTATGTCGTCAGCCGTCGTAACCGGGCGGCCGTGCTGCTTCCGCAAAAACATGTGCCGCGATCGCTCGCTATCGGGATCGGCATGGCGCTGCTGGCCCTTGCCGCCTATTTCTCGACCACCAATTCCTGGAGCCATCTCCCCGCGATGGCAAGCTCGTTCCGGATCGGCAGCGATGCGGAAATCATGGTGCGCACCCTGCTGCAAAGTGTCGCCGTCGCTGCTTTCCTCGCCTTGCTGGCAGGTGGCTGGTCGAAGCGGGTTGCACTTGGGCTGGCGGCGCTTCTCATCATGGCCATCCACATCTCGCCACTGCTGGCGAACGGTTTTTCCAGCGAATGGCTGATGGCGGTGCTGATCCATCTGGCTGTGGGCCTGGGGGTATTTTCCGCCATCCTCGCCACCCGCAATATTGTGTGGTTCTGGCCGGTGTTCGCCGCGCTCAGCCTGCTGCAGATCCACGAAGTCTGAGCAAGCCCGCCCGGCGAGCGCTAAAGCTGATCTAGGGCACGGCCAAAGCTTTCTCACTGGCAGGCGAACTCGCACCCGCGCATTTTGTGCGCCATGAAAACAGGCACAATCTACCTTGTGGGCGCCGGTCCCGGCGATCCGGACTTGCTGACGCTGCGCGCTGCGCGGCTGATCGAACGCGCTGAAATCATCGTGCACGACGGGTTGGTGGACCCCGCGGTGCTCGCCATGGCGCGCGAGGATGCCCGGCTGGTCTCGGTGGCCAAGCAGCGTTCGAAGCACACCCTGCCGCAGGATCAGATCAACGCCCTGCTGGTGCGCCATGCCCTGGCCGGGCGCGACGTGGTGCGCCTGAAAGGCGGCGACCCCTTCGTGTTCGGGCGCGGTGGGGAGGAGATGGAAGCAGCGCAGGCCGCCCGTGTGCCGGTTGAAGTGGTGCCCGGCATCAGCGCCGCCAACGGCGCGGCAGCCGCCAGCGGCATTGCCCTGACGCACCGCGACCATGCCAGCGTCGTCAGCTTCGTTGCCGGACAGTGCAAGGGCCTGTCCGATCAGAATTGGGCTGGTCTTGCGGGCCAGGGTCGCACGTTGGTTATCTACATGGGCGTAAAAACCGCCCCGCAGATCGCCGAAAAGCTGATGGCCGACGGCCTTGCCCCGGACATGCCCATCGCCGTGATCGAGAAGGCCTGCCGGCCGGACATGCGGGTGCTGCGCGGCCTGCTGGCGGGCCTTCCCGATCTCGTCGAACACGAAGCGGTGCAGAGCCCCGCGCTGATCGTGGTCGGCCGCGTCACCGCGCGCGAGGATGCAGCGATCGCGCAAATTGCCCAGGAGGCGACAGCATGAAGATAGTCACCGGAAACGACCTGAAGACCGGCGAAGTGGTGTGGTGGGACGGCCAGGGCTGGTCGATCCACATCACTGATGCCGTGGATGCGGGCGAGAATGCCGACACCATCATCGCCACCGAAAGCGCCTCGCGGCGGGTGAATTCGGCCTATGCCATCGACGCCGAGCAGACCGACGACGGTCCGCGCCCGGCGCATATCAAGGACCGCGTGCGCGCACTCGGCCCGACGGTCCGCCCCGATCTGGCCGTGCCGGCGGCTGACTACGTGGGCTGGGACTGGGTGATCTGACATGTACCGCTATGACCAGTACGACCAGGCGATGGTCGATGCACGCGTGGAGGAATTCCGCGACCAGGCCCGTCGTCGCCTCGAAGGCAAATTGACCGAGGACCAGTTCAAGCCGCTGCGCCTGCAGAACGGCCTCTACCTGCAACTGCACGCCTATATGCTGCGCGTCGCCATTCCCTATGGCACGTTGAGTGGCGCACAGATGCACATGTTGGCCGACATCGCCGACAAGTACGATCGCGGCTACGGCCATTTCACCACCCGGCAGAACATCCAGTACAACTGGATCAAGCTGGAAGAAGCGGCAGACCTGCTGGCAGACCTTGCCACGGTGGAGATGCACGCCATCCAGACCAGCGGCAACTGCATCCGCAACATCTCTTCCGATCACTACGCAGGTGCTGCGGCAGACGAGGTGGTGGACCCGCGCCCCTATGCCGAGCTGCTGCGCCAGTGGTCCAGCTTCCACCCCGAATTCGCCGCCTTGCCGCGCAAGTTCAAGATCGCCGTGATCGCATCCGAGAAGGACCGCGCGGCCATGCGGCTGCACGATATCGGGATCAGGATCGTCAAGACCGCCGAAGGCACGCTGGGCGCGGCCTTCTATGTCGGCGGGGGCATGGGCCGCACGCCGATGGTGGCCCCGCTGATCCGCGAGTTCGTGCCGCTGGACCGGATGGTGACCTATGCCGAGGCCTGTCTTCGCGTCTACAACCGCCACGGCCGGCGCGACAACAAGTACAAGGCGCGGATCAAGATTCTCGTCCACGAAATGGGCGCGGAGGAATACGCGCGGCAGGTGGAGGAAGAATTCGCCCACTTGCTGGCGCAGGGCGTGGAACCGCCCGCAGCCGAGCTGGACCGCATCCGCAGCTTCTTCCAGCCGCCCGAGTTCGCCGTGGGCCTGCCCGAGGAGGCGGACCGCGCGGACCCCGATTTCGCGCTGTGGCTGGATACCAACACCCATGCGCACAAGGTGCCCGGCTATGTCTCCGCCACGATCAGCCTGAAGCCCGTCGGCGGCATCCCCGGCGATGCCACGGCTGAGCAGATGCACCTGATGGCGGACCTGGCCAGGGACTACAGCTTCGACGAATGCCGCGTTACCCATGCGCAGAACATCGTCCTGCCGCATGTCGAGATCGGCAAGCTGTACGACCTGTGGCAGAAGCTGGAGGCGGCCGGTCTTGGCACCGCCAATCTCGATACCGTGGGCGATATCATCGCCTGCCCCGGCCTCGACTATTGCAGCCTTGCCAATGCCCGCTCGATTCCCGTCGCGCAGAAAATCTCGCGGCGCTTCGCCGAAACCGGCAAGGGCGCGGCGCTGGGCGAGCTGAAGCTGAAGATTTCCGGCTGCATCAACGCCTGCGGCCACCACCACGCCGGGCACATCGGCATCCTTGGCGTCGATCGCAAGGGCGTCGAGAACTACCAGCTTCTGCTGGGCGGCAGCGAGGCGGAGGATGTCTCGCTGGGCAAGATTACCGGCCCCGGCTTCAACGAGGCGGGCATTGTCGACGCGGTGGAAACCGTGGCCGACCTCTACCTGGCCAGGCGGCAGGAGGGCGAACGCTTCCTCGATACCTATCGCCGCCTCGGCATGGACGCATTCAAGGAGGCGCTCTATGGCTGATTTCGACCTCGGCACCGGCCGCGACGAAGTGCAGCTGCGCTTTCGCGACGACGAGCAGGCCGACGTGGCCGCCGTTACCGTCGATTCCTTTCTTGACCAGGTGGACGCCGATGCCGTGCGCATCGAGCCGGGCGACGATGCCCGTGATCTGCTGCCACACCTGGCCCGCCTGCGACTGGTGGAAGTGAACTTCCCCAGCCACACCGACGGACGCGGCTATTCCGCTGCCCGCCTGCTGCGCGAGCATGGCTATAACGGCGAACTGCGCGCCGTGGGTGACGTGCTGGTGGATCAGCTGCGCTACCTGCGCCGCTGCGGATTCGACGCCTTCGCCCCCGATCGCCCGCTGGACGAGGCCGACGCCGCTGCGGCGCTGGAACGCTTTGCGCATGTCTATCAGGCCACCACTGACAAGGCCGTGCCGATCTGGAGCCTGCGGCATGGGTGAACCTGCTCGCCAGGTTAAACGGATCGACACGGCGCCGGCCTTCACGCAAGCCGATGCCGATGCGCTGAACGCGCGCTTCGCCGATGTGCCCGCGCCGCAGATGCTGCGCGAATTGCTGGCAGAGGACACGCTGGGCCGCGTGGGCGTGGTCTCCAGCTTCGGCACCGAGGCGGTGGTGCTGCTGCACCTGGTGGCACAGGCCAACCGCGATGTTCCCGTGATCTTCGTCGATACGCTGAAGATGTTCGAGGAAACGCTGGCCTACCGCGAACAGGTGATCGAACTGCTCGGCTTCACCAATGCCAGCGTGGTACAACCCGACCCCGCCCTGCTGGCAGCAAGGGATGAGACCGGGATGCGCTGGTCCTACGATCCCGATGGCTGTTGCGAAATCCGCAAGGTGGAGCCGATGAACCGCGCCAAGGCCAGCCTTGATGCCTGGATATCGGGGCGCAAGGCCTTCCAGTCGCACACCCGCCAGAACCTGCCCCGGTTCGAGGTGGAGGAAGGCCTGATGAAGGTGAACCCGCTGGGCGACTGGCTCAAGGACGATCTCGAGGCCTATTTCAAGCAGCATGAGCTGCCGCGCCACCCGCTGGAAGAGCTGGGATACCCCTCGGTCGGCTGTTCACCCTGCACCAGCACGGTGCTGCCGGGCGAAGACCCGCGCGCGGGGCGCTGGCGTGGCTGGGACAAGACCGAATGCGGCATCCATTCGGTGAACCTTCCCAAGGGCGAGGACGGCGACCTGCCGCCAGGTTACGAGCCGTTCCTCTAGGCGCGCACCAGCAGGCCGTAGGCGAGCAGCGAACCGATCACGTCGTCCAGCTCTTCGGCATCCTCGACGGTGAAGTCGCTCTTGGCCAGCGATCCCGCGGCAATGCGGTCCTGCAATTGCGCGGCCAGCGCATCGGACAGCGGCAGGCTGGCGCCGGGCAGCACAATCTGCCTGCCTTCCCCGCCGTCTTCCTTGGCATCCTCGAACGAATAGAGGATGTGCTCGCGCACGGTGAAGCGGTCGTCTGCGCCAATCGGCGAACACAGCGCGTTCAGTGCACCGCGCACGCGCCCGCCCTGCGACCGCACGAAATTGCCCGAGAAGGCCGCCAGCGTCGCATCGAAACTGGCGGTATCGGCAATTGCCTGGGCCAGCTGCTCGAACGCGGCCCTGTGCGTCTCACGATTGCCTTCGTCGAAGAACAGGTCGCGCGGCAGCGAACGGCGCATTTCGGGAATGCGCAAGCTTGCCTCGGCCACGGCCTCGAGCATGAAATCGGCCCAAGTCTGCACCAGGATGCCCACGGTGATGTGCAGGCTCGGCACGTCGCCATGAGTGAGCGCACGGTGCGCGGTGCCGCGCGGCACGTAGAGGCACTGACCGGTTTCGAGCACGAACTTGTCCTTCAGCTCGCCAGTATCGTCGCGATCCTTGCGAAAGCCTTCTCCGCGAAAAGGCAGGCTTTCCCGGTCTCCATATATCTCCCAGTCCTTCGCGCCCGCCACCTGCAGCACGAATACATCGTGATCGTCGTAGTGAATGCCGAAGCCATGTTCCCCCGGCGGAGTCATGTAGATGTTGGTCTGCGTGCGCGCACCGAAGGCACGTTCCAGCGCCAGGCAGAATTCGAACAGCTTGCCATCGGCAAATTGTAGCTGCGGCAGCACGATCGTGCCCCCATCGCGAAAGCCGTCCAGCACCGCGCCGCGATCGACCACCCCGTTGGCAAAGGTGAATTCAGCAGGATCGATGCCCGCGCCGGACTTGGCCATGGAAATCGAGGTGGGCGGCAGTTCGCTGTCGGAGATGATCTCGTCAATGCGATCGATGCTGAGCAGGTCAATCACGGCGGGATTGACCGCTTTGCTGTGGAAATAGGCCTTTTCGTAATAGTCGTGGAAGAACTCTTCGGGAGAGAGCGGCGCGATCATCATCTGCAGCGCATCCTGCACGGCGATGGAACTGGTCTGGCTTTGCATATGTCCTGCCCAAAGAAAGGGGGCCGGATTACCCGGCCCCGCTCAATCAAGAAATTCGCAAGGCGGAAGCCCTAGCCGGTGCCGCGACCACGACCATAGCCGGCCCGGTCTGAATCGTCGGCATCGGTCAGGCCGCTGCGGCCATATCCGGCGCGGTCGTTCGGATCGCTGTCGGTATAGCCGGTGCCGCTGCCGCGACCGCGACCCGCTGCATCCGAATTAGCACCACCATCGGCATCGGTCACGCCCGAACTACCACCGCCGCCACGGCCATATTGCGCCCGGTCATTCGAATCGGCATCGGTCACGCCGGTGCGGCCGTAGCCGCCACGATCGTTCGGATCGCTGTCTGAATAGCCGGTACGACCGTAGCCGGCGCGATCGTTCGGATCGCTGTCCGTACGCCCGGTGCGCTGCGCCGCTGCTGGCGAACTGATCATCGTTGCCGCAACGCCGCCGCTGACCAGCGCGACGAAGGAACGACGCGAAACGGGCTTAACCCTTCTTGCCATGAGATTTCCCCCACATAGGCCCCCAACCCCTCGGAGACCGGTCCAAAAGATGCTTCAGACTAACAAGCGCGCAAGTTATCGCAAGGGTGCAGTTTCAGATTAACGACTATTTCTTAACCTACCTTGTTGGCGGTGTCGGCGGATGGCGTGGGGTACAGATTGATTGCGCGCGCTCCGAAACGCCGCCTTAGTCCGAGGCTGCGGATTTGGAGATTGCCGACCTTAACTGTCTCTCCGCCAGGCTTATCGTCGTCCGAGCACGGAAATTATCATTGCGGTTGCCGCAATAGCTAAGCGGCCAGCAATGCCGGCCCCCGATATCTTTGTTGGCACGTCTGCGAGATTAGGCGCAGGAACCGCGACCACGACCGCGACCGGCACTGTCGCTATCGTCGCTGTCGGTCACACCGGTGCGGCCATAGCCAGCGCGGTCGTTCGGATCGCTGTCGGTGGCACCGTTGGTGCTGCCGCGCCCACGGCCGCCGCAGTCAGCGTTCGATCCCGAATCCGAATCGGAGACGCCGGAAGAGCCGCGACCATAGCCGGCGCGGTCATTGGAATCCGAATCGGTGACGCCCGTGCGGCCATAGCCAGCGCGATCATTCGGATCGCTGTCCGTGCGACCGGTACGGGCCTGCTGTGCCCTTGCCGGACCGGCCACAACCGTGGCTGCCGCCGCGCCCGTGATCAGACCCACGAACGAACGACGCGAAACGGGCTTAACCCTTCTTGCCATGAGATTTCCCCACAAATACCCTCCGCCCCATCGAGATCGATAGGCCGCTATTGACAAGACAAGCTAACAAAAGCGCAATTATTCGCAAGAGTCGACGTTGGTCTTGCAGTATTATTTCATAACCAACCGTGCTGGCGATACCATCTTGCGGTGTCGGCAAGGCCTTGTTTCGTAGGGATTTGCGGGCTCCACAGCTCGTCCGGCACGGCCAGCGCGGGGGCGCTGGTCCAGTCCGGGTGCGCCATGTAGTTGGCCCGATCGGGTGTGAGTTTTGCCCCTTTGCCGCGCGCCAGCCGGTCCAGCCGTGCTGCTCCCATCAAGACGGGGCGCGGTACATGGGGGGCCCACACGCGCTTGCCCATGGCCTCGCCTATGGCCTGCGCCAGCTGCCCGTGCGCCCAGCCGCCCGGCTGCCCGTCATCGGGTTCGTAGATGTCCGCATCACCGCCCGGAGCATCGGCCAGCGTCAACAGCAGGCGTGCGAGATCCTCCACATGAATGATCGAGGCGCGACCCGGTGGCGGCATCGGCACAAGGCCCCAGCGCGCGGCCTTGAACAGCTCGAAGATCTCGGTGTCGCGCGGGCCATAGACCGCGGGCGGTCGTACGATCGTCCAGTCGAGCCCGCTGCCTTGCACGAACTGTTCGGCCAACATCTTGGATTGGCCATAGAGCGAAAGCTCCGGCTCGCGCGCGGCGAGCGAGGAAACATGCACGAAGCGGCGCACCCCGGCATCGCGGGCGGCGGCCACCACGGCTTCGGTGCCTGCCGCATTGCCCTGGTAGAAGCCCGCGCCATCAGGCGCGTTCACTACACCGGCAATATGGATCACCGCATCGGCATCGCGCACCAGATCGGCCAGCGCATCATTCGCGAAAAGGTCACCGCGCACCCAGTTCACATCTTTGCGACCAGCCTGTTCGCGCCGGGCCAGCGCCTTTACCAGACGCCCCTTTCCGGTCGCCTGGTCCAGCACGGCCTGCCCGACAAAGCCGGTGCCGCCGGTGATGGCGATGGTCACAGCAGCACCAGGTGATCCCTGTGGATCACCGCAGAGCGCGGCGTGTGGCCAAGGATATCCTCGTGCTCCTCGCTCGAGCGCCCCTTGATGGCGACAACATCGGGCCAGTCATATTCCACCACGCCCTTGGCAATCATGCGGCGGCTTTCGTCATAGACGGGCAGGATATCGCCGCGCTCGAACTCGCCTTCCACCTTCACGATGCCGGCAGCCAGCACGCTCTTGCCCTTGCCCAGCGCCTCCACGCAGCCATCGTCCACCGTCAGCGCACCGTTGAAGCGCATCCGACCGCCAATCCAGGCGCGGCGCCCGCTATCCTCGCGCAGGGGCAGGAACAGCGTGCCGGTCTGCCCGGCCAGCGCGCGGGCCATGGGCATGTCGTGCTGGCCATCGATGATGGCGAGCGCAATGCCTGCACGCTCGGCGATCTCGGCAGCCAGCAGCTTGGCCGTCATCCCGCCCGAACCAAGGCCCGAGCCCGACCCGCCATCAGCCATGGCGTGGATCTCGTCGGTCACGCCGCGCACTTCCTCCAGCCGTTCGGCATCGGGATGGTCGGGGTGGCGATCGTAGAGGCCATCGACATCGGTCAGCAGCATCACCCCGTCCGCCTCGCAGGCTTGCGCCACACGCGCGGCCAGCCGATCGTTGTCGCCGAAGCGAATCTCGCCCGTGGCAATGGTGTCGTTCTCGTTCACCACCGGCACCACACCCGATTTAAGCAGGCGGCGCAGCGTGGCGGAGATGTTGAGGTAGCGACGGCGATGTTCGAAATCATCCAGCGTCAGCAGCAGTTGCGCGGCCACCAGCCGCCGCTCGGTCAGCAGGCTGGACCACGACGAGGAGAGCGCGATCTGCCCGACCGATGCCGAGGCCTGCGCTTCGGCCAGCGTGCGCCTGCCGCCGTGCGAAAAGCCGAGCTGCTTGGCCCCGATGGCAATCGCGCCCGAGCTGACGACCACCACTTCCTGACCGCGCTCCTTGGCGGTGACGATTTCGCTGATGATGGTGCGCAGCCATTCCGTGCGCACCTGCCCGGTGTCGTCCACCAGCAGGGCGCTGCCGATCTTGATAACCAGCCGCCGGCATTTTTCAGGATCGCGAAAGTCGTCTAGCGTTTCGATTGCCATGGGCGGCCAGATAGGGCTTGCCAGATGGCTTTTCCAGCGAAGTTTGGGTAGCCTAGATCGGCGACCAGGGCTTTTCCTCCGGCGCATCCTCGTCATCGGAGGCCAGCGTGCCCGGCTGCTCGGTCGCCGTGCGATCGGGCAGGTAGGCCAGCACAGCATCCAGCAGTTCGTTGATGCCATCGCCGGTGGCGCCGGAGACAGGGAAGACCTTTTCGGCCCCGGCTTCGATCAGTTCGGCGGCAAAACCCCTGGCCAGTTCGACATCGGCAAGGTCGATCTTGTTGAGCGCAACGATGCGCGGCTTGTCTTCCAGCCCGGCACCATAGGCTTCAAGTTCCTTCTCGACGATCTGCATCGCGGTGGCCGGGTCTTCATGGCTGATGTCGATCAGGTGGATCAGCACGCGGCACCGCTCGATGTGGCCCAGGAACCTGTCACCGATTCCGGCCCCTTCCGCCGCCCCCTCGATCAGACCGGGAATATCCGCCAGCACGAATTCGCGGCCCTTGTGGCGCACCACGCCCAGCTTGGGCACCAGCGTGGTAAAGGCATAGTCGCCCACCTTGGCACCCGCGTTGGAAACCGCGTTGATGAAAGTGCTCTTGCCGGCATTGGGCAGGCCGACAAGGCCCACGTCAGCCAGCAGCTTCAGCCGCAGCCATACCCACATTTCCTCGCCCGGCACACCCGGCTGGTGCTGGCGCGGGGCGCGGTTGGTGCTGGTCTTGTAAGAGGCGTTGCCACGACCTCCCATGCCGCCGTGCAGCAGCACCACGCGCTGGCCTTCCTCGGTGAAGTCGGCAAGCACCTCTTCCTTGTCTTCCGACAATACCTGCGTGCCGACGGGAACTTCGATCACGAGGTCGTCTGCACCGGCACCTGTGCGATCCTTGCCCATGCCGTGGCCGCCGCGCTTGGCCTTGAAGTGCTGGTTGTAGCGAAAGTCGATCAGCGTGTTGAGGCCGGGCACGGCCACCATCACCACATCGCCGCCCTTGCCGCCGTTGCCACCATCAGGGCCACCGAACTCGATATATTTCTCGCGCCGGAAGCTGACCGCGCCAGGACCGCCCGCGCCGGATTTGAGATAGATTTTGGCCTGGTCGAGAAAGTGAATCTGTATTCTCCTCAAGCGCCGACGGAGCCCTCCGACCCCTTGGCAATCCTCGCATAAGCTCGGGCGCGCATTCGCGCTTGCGGGTTCTGACGAACCGGTTTCGCGCATCGAACGCGGTAGGCGCAAATTCGGTCCGCGACAAGCGGACCGCAAGGCAGACCGCCCGCCCGCAACGGGTGTAGCTTGCCTGCGCATCTATCGAGCACGAAGCTGCGGAGGCGGCTTCGAAAAGCGAAAAGGCAACTGGTGGAGCCGAGCGGGATCGAACCGCTGACCTCGTCATTGCGAACGACGCGCTCTCCCAACTGAGCTACGGCCCCGTTCCAGTGTCGTACATCCCGCATTGCCACGGGAAGGAAGGCCCATTAGCGGCACTTGTGCAGCCATGGAAGGGGGAAATTCTCCCCCTATACCATCACCGGTCCGAGTCGTTGGGCAGCGGCTGCACCACCGGTGTGTTGGCCGTGGTTTCGTCCACCGTGATCACCGGGATAAGGGCTCCTGTCTCGGTGTCGGGCACGCCCACCGGGTCTTCCGGCGCGTATCCCTGCACTGCCACGCCAGCCGCGCGCTGCTGTTCCGAGGTTCCATACAGCGCCACCCAGCCCGGCTGCGAATAACCGTACTGCGCACCATAGCGCCTGTCCCAGTCGCGCGATGCCACCTCATAAGCCTCGTAAGCGGAAAAGAACTGCTCAAACGCCATCTCGAAACGCTGCAGGCCGCTCATGGCGAAGGTGGAGAAATCCCCTCCCTGGCCGGCGAGGTACTCGTTCGACACCGCCAGCGCCGCGTTGCAGAAATGCGACCGCGCAGGCGGCGAGGCGAAATAGTTGTACATGCTGGTGGAATGGGCCTCGCGCAGGCGGATGGCATCGCGTCGCACGGCGCTGCTGCCGGTCGACTTCCCCTCCGCCCGGCGCTGCTCGCGCGCCATGTCGCGAAACCGCGATTCCAGCGTGTTGTTGGCCGAATTCAACAGCGATTGCTCTGCCCGCAGCATGCGGCTGTAGCCTTCAAGGATCGGCGCATGCACATCGCGCATGCAATTGAGCGCGGCGACGTTCCAGCCAGAGCGGAAGTGCCAGATCGCCTCGCTCGCATCGAGGCCGGTGTTGATCGTCTGGCGCACGCCCGTTGCATCGCGTGCAGGAATATCCATGCGATAGGCGGCCTGGGGCGGGGGCACGGGCCGATAGGGAATCGCTTCTACCACTGGTGGCGGAGGCGGCGGCGGCGGTGGGGGGGGCGGTGGCGGCGGCGGGGTGGCGCAGGCGGCCAGCATGGCCGTGCCGACGATTGCCGCGACGACGCGAATGGAGATAGGTGGCTTGGTCATCGTGCCCGTAACTTCCTCAAGACCGCTGAACCTTCGCTGAGCGATAGTTAACACAGTCGCAGGTACTAGCGGGGGTAAAGGGCAAAGAAAATGCCCGGAATGCAGCTATGCACGCCGGGCATTCTCTTTTCAGCAGGAAGCGTGTTCTATTCGCGGGCAGCGCCCATGAAGCGCAGCAGGAACAGGAACATGTTGATGAAGTCGAGATAGAGGCTGAGTGCACCCATCACGACCATCTTCGCCGTCGGGAAGGCCGCGGCCGCCGAGGGGTTCGTCATCTTGATCTGCTGGATGTACAGATATTCCTGCTTCAATCGCTGCGTATCATAGGCCGTGAGGCCGGCAAAGATCAGCACACCGATGAAGCTGATGGCATACATCAGCGCCGGGCTCTGCACGAACCAGTTGATCAGGCTGCCAACGATCAGGCCGACAACGCCCATGATCAGGAAGCTGCCCCAGCCGCTGAGATCCTTCTGGGTAGTGTAGCCAAACAGGCTCAGCCCCGCGAATGCGGCCGCCGTGGCGAAGAAAGTCACGGCGATCGAGGCGCCAGTGTAGACCAGGAAGATCGTCGAGAGAGACAGACCCATCAGCACCGCAAAGCCCCAGTAGAGCGCCTGCAGCGTACCGGTGGAGAACTTGTCGCGGCCAAAGCTCATCGCGAAGACGATGGCGAGCGGCGACAGCGCCACCAGCCACATCAGCGGCCCCTGGGCGAACTGGATCGCCAGGCCCGAACGGGCGGTAAGCAGCGCGACGATGCCAGTCAGCAATACGCCGGAGGCCATGTAGTTGTAGATTGAAAGCATGTGCTTGCGCAGGCCTGCGTCAAAGGTCGTGCGGCCAGCGACATCACCCGTCTGGCTCGGCGACACCCCGAAGCCCTGCCGGGTCATACGGTCGTCGTTCCAATTTGCCATGTTTTCCCAAACTCCTTTGCCCGGCTTCACATTGCGAGCCGGAATGATGTCAATATCGGCATCTTGCGAGCGATTTTCAAGTAAAACCGGGGCAAATTTGCGCCGTCTGCCGTTAACCTTGGAATCGGCTCAATCCCGCGCCTCGCGCGACATTTCAGCGCTGCGATCGCAGGCAGCACGCAAGCATTCGGTCAGCAGCTGGGTCATCGCCTCGCCGTGGTCTAGCACGTCCAGCCCGGCGCGCGTCACCCCGCCGGGAGAAGCGACCATGTCGGCCAGCTTGCCCGGCGCGTGCTCGGAATTCGATACAAGCGCGGCGGCGCCTTCGGTCATGGCGACAGCCAGCGCGCGGGCCTGCTGTTCGGGAAGACCCAGGCGCACCGCAGCGGCACCCAGCCCATCGATGAAGCGGTAGACAAAGGCCGGACCGCTGCCCGCCAGCGCGGTGACGAGGTCGAAGCGGTCCTCTCCCACCCATTCGGGCGTGCCGAGCACCTGCATCAGCGCCATCAACTCGTCGCGCGCCGCCTGGTCCAGCCCGCTTTCAGCCAGCGCGATCGGCGCCTTGCCCAGCGCGACCGCAAGGTTGGGCATCACCCGCACCTGCCCGGCGGCGCGCGGGAAATAGCGTTGCAGCGTTTCCAGCTCCACCCCGGCAAGCAGCGACAGCATCACCGTTTGCGGGCCGCACAACGCCTCCACATCGGGCGCGACCTGTTTCAGGATCTGCGGCTTCACGCCCAGCAGGATCGCATCAAAGTCCCCCGACGCGGGCAATTTGCGCAGCAGTTCCACCCCTTCGGGTACCGCTTCGCGCGCGGGATCCATCACGGTGAAGCGATGCGGATCGAGCCCGCCTGCCAACCAGCCATCGAGCATGGCTCCGGCCATATTGCCGCAGCCGACGAAGAGAATGTTCCGGAATGTCATGGCAGGTGACTTGGCACGCCTGCCGGCGAATTCAAGCCTCTCCGGCCGCATCCACCAGCGCAGCGTCCAGCGCATCACGCGGCGTCTTGTCACCCCACAGCACGAACTGGAAGGCAGGGTAGAAGCGATCGCATTCGGAAATCGCCGATTCGATGGCCATCTGCGCCATGTCCAGGCTGAGCAGGCCATCTTCGCCCAGCATCAGTCCGTGGCGATAGAGGATCACCCCGCCTTGCGACCACATGTCGAAATGTCCCAGCCACAGCTGTTCGTTGATGCGCGCGAGCAGTTCGTGGGCTTCGCGCTTCTTGCCATCGGGCACCCGAATCTCCGGCAGGCAGAGGATCTGCAGCACCTTGTCCTCCACTCGCCAGATGCCGCGCACCTGATAGCTGGTCCAGGCACCGGGCACCTCGCCGGTCACCTCATCCTCGCTCACCTGTTCGCTGTTCCAGCCATGGGCTTCGAACAGTGCAGCCAGCATCTCGACTGGAGCCGCGTCCTGGCTCTCCTCGATCATGTCGCGTGCCGTGTTCATTTCGATGGAGCCTGCCATGTGGTCATGTCACGCTTAATGCAGCGGCAACCATGGCCCACGCAATCGCGCGGCCACAGTTCTCCGGGCAAAACCCGATTGGCTTGTTGGCAAGATGTGAACAAGGCTCGGGATAACTTGGGCAAAACCCCAGCAAACCGTCAATCAAGCGGCTGAATTTCCTCACCTTCGCGGCTGGTGAAGCGGAAAGAGTCGATCCCCTTCCCGGCCAATGCGCTCACCATCTCCTGCGCTTCGCGCGCGCTGCCGAAGGGACCGACCAGCAAGCGGTTGGTCTGTCCCCATGGCGCGGTAAAGGCATCGGCACCGTCCAGCAGGCCGTCGGCATTGCGGGTCAACCGTCGCAAGTCGAAGCGGAAGGCGGAAATGTTCTGCCCGATGCCCAGCTGCACCCACTGGCGCGAGGGGTACACCGGTGGCGGCGGCTCGGCAGGCGAGGGGCGCTCGCGCGGGGGATCGATCGCGGTGATGTCGACTGCGCCGGCCGTTGCAGGCACCGGCGCCGATTCGAGCGTGAAATCGGCAAAGGCCTCAGCCAGGTCCACGGGCTCAGGCTCTGGTTCGGACTCGCCCGCGGGCGGAGAGGCTACCGGCGTCTCGCGCGTGCCGGGCCTATCGCTCAAAGAGAACGACGGCTGCGCTTCCGTAGCGGCCGGCAATTCCGGCTCGGCCTCCAGCGCGGCAACCGCCTCGGGTACCGGCTCGGGCACGGCGGCTGACGGCGGCGGTTCTGCCCTTGCTGCGGCCACGGCAGGCGCTTGCCCGACTGGCGGCAATTCTCCGGAAGGGGCCGGCGATGTGCTGGCAGGCTGTGCAGACTCAGGCGGCGGAGTCAGAGGCTGACTGGTGCCAGCATCGGCAACGGCAGGTCCCAGCGGCTCGCCTTGCGGCTGCAAGCGCTCGGCAGGCCGGGGACGCCGCACGGGTGCCGGTGCCGGTGCCGCCGCCTCGTCCTGGTCAGCATAGGCTATGATTTCGCGCGTATCCTGCCCAAGTTCATTGGCCGCCGGGAAACGGCCAAGGTTGGCCGCCGCCGCCTGCTGCGCCCGGGTGAGTCGCGGCATGTAACGCAGGTAAGGCGCCAACCGCGCGGACAGGCGCGGCGGCAGCATCGTTTCGGCGATGGTGATGGCTTCCTCGTCGCGCCCCCTGATCGCCAGCGCAAAGGCGCGCGTGCGATAGGCTGCCCGGTCCTGCCGCTGGAGCAGCGGAAGCAAGGTGGCTTCCGAGGCATCGGCATTTCCGGCTATGGCGTAGCTGAGGGCAAGGCGGCGGATGACTTCGGGGCTTTCCTCCTGCGATAGGGCCAGGCGATAGAGCCGCTGCGCGCGATCGTTGCGGCCTGCCAGATCGTAGGCAAGACCGCGCTCTGCTGCGTATGGAGACATGTGTTCGCCAGCAGCTTCGGCATTCCCGAACAGCTGCAGCGCCGTCACCGCCTCGCCGCGGCGAACCGCCACCAGCGCCAGCCCCACCAGCACGCGGCCGTCCTCCGGTGCGACTGCCTGCGCCCGGTTGAAGAAGCCCAGTGCCGCATCGACATCGTCCAGCTCCAGCGAGGCGCGGCCCGCCGCCACCAGCGCGGGAACGCTTTCCGGGCTGCGCGACAGGCGGCGCAGCGCATCGTTCAGCTCTTCCTGCGCTGGGTGCGGCAGGGCCTGCACGATTTCCTGCGCCTGTGCCGGGTTGGCCGCAGGCAGCAGCACAGCCCCTGCAGCAAGGCTGCAGGCAAGCACTTCATGAAGGCGGGAAAGCGACCGGTTCATTCGCCGCGCACTATACATGCCTCGCTGAATGGTGCGAGAACGCTTCGCCCGATTTCAAGACCGGTTTACTGGTTGTTCTGGCGACCGAGGAAGCGCGGAATTCGCAGGCTGCTGCCGCTGTCTTCATCGTCATCCTCGTCCTCGTCGTCACTTGCTTCGGGGGCCTGACGCGAGAGATTGGCCATGCGTTCGAACAGCGTGCTGCCACCACCGCTGGAACCGCCACCGCCAGCGGCAGCGGGCGGAGCTGCGGGTTCCGACGGAGCCTCTGCTTCTCCTTCGCCAGCCTGGGCGCCGCCGCCCAACATGCGTGCGCGGCGGCCTCCTTGCGGGGCAACCGGCTCGTCAGCTTCGGCCAGACGACTGGCATCGAGCAGCAATTCGTCCTGCCCAGAATCGTCCTCGGCTTCCTCGGTCAGGTCGAAAGTCGCGTCGTCCGCGCCGTCTTCTGTAGGAGCGGCCTCTTCGGCTGCTTCTTCGCCATAGCTGCCAAAGCCCTCGTCATCGCTCTGGCCATAACCACCGTCATGCACGGCAGCAGTAAGGCCTTCATCCTCGGCCTCCGTCTCCGGCTCGCCATAGGCCTCGGCCATGGTGGGCACCTCGTCCTCAACGGCCTCGACAGCCGTATCGTCGGCATCGGCCATCGACAGGTCGAGCGTATCCTCTTCATCGGCAGCGGAACGGCTTTCCGCTTCCTCTTCCACCGGGATCGCCAGGTCCGGCTTGCGCGGGCCGCGAGCGGTCGACAGGTCCAGCGGACGCGCGGTATCCCGCGGCATTTGCCCGGTCTGCTCGATACCCGTCGCCACCACGGAGACGCGGATCTTGCCATCCAGTTCCGGGTTGAAAGCCGAACCCCAGATGATGTTGGCTTCGGGATCGACCAGCTCGCGAATGTGGTTCGCGGCCTCGTCCACTTCCAGCAGCTTCATGTCCTCGCCGCCGATGATGGAGATGATCACTCCCTTGGCGCCCTGCATCGACACGCCGTCGAGCAGCGGGTTGGCAATGGCATGTTCGGCAGCTTCCAGCGCGCGGTTGTCGCCTTCGCCCTCGCCCGTACCCATCATCGCCTTGCCCATTTCGCCCATCACCGAGCGCACGTCAGCAAAGTCGAGGTTGATAAGGCCCGGCATCACCATCAGGTCGGTGATGGAACGCACGCCCTGCTGCAGCACTTCGTCTGCCAGCATGAAGGCTTCCTTGAAGGTGGTTTCTGCCTTGGCCACCAGGAACAGGTTCTGGTTGGGAATGACGATCAGCGTATCGACGTGCTTCTGCAGTTCCTCAATCCCGCTTTCGGCAGCGCGCATACGGCGCGTCCCTTCGAACAGGAACGGCTTGGTCACCACGCCGACGGTGAGGATGCCCTTGTTGCGCGCGGTCTGCGCGATCACCGGGGCCGCACCGGTGCCGGTACCGCCGCCCATGCCGGCCGCGATGAAGACCATGTTCACGCCTTCCAGCGCGCGCTCGATCTCGTCCACCGTCTCTTCAGCGGCGGCACGCCCCACTTCGGGGCGCGAACCGGCGCCCAGACCCTGGGTGATATCCGGGCCCAGCTGGATGCGATGTTCTGCCGAAGAGCTGTTGAGCGCCTGCGCATCGGTGTTGGCGACGATGAAGTCGACCCCCTCGATCTCGGCCTCGATCATGTTGGCGATGGCATTGCCGCCAGCGCCGCCCACGCCGATAACGGTGATCCGCGGACGCAGTTCTTCCACCGAAGGCGGGCCAATATTGATACTCATCTCATCGTCTCCTCGGCAGGGCTTGCAATTCTGCCATTCGTATCTTTGCCATAAAGGTTAGCTGTTAAGGATGCTGGCGAACACACTATCCACAGCTAGAAAAACGCGTCAGAAATACTCCCGCATTGCCGTCCATGCGCGAACCAGGCTGGTTAGCGGGCCATAGCTGGTGGTGCTGGTGAAGCGCGATCCGATCGCGCGAATGTCAATCGGGTCTTCCGCGGCATAGAGCACCAGGCCCGCCAGCGTGGTGAAAGCGGGCGAGCTATGCGCCTCCGCCAGGCCTTTCAGCGCTGCCGGCTTGCCGATCCGCACCGGCACGCCCAGCACGCTTTGCGCATAGTCGGCAAGGCCCGCAAGTTCCGCGCCGCCACCGGTGATGACCACCTGCCGCGCGCTTGAACCGGGCGCACCGCCGGTAAAGCCCATGGAATCCAATGCCTTGGCAACGTCGCTCATCAGCATGTCCAGTTCGCCCGTGATCACGCCGATCAGTTCAGCCCGTGGTACCTGGCCCGAGGCATCGCCGCCGCGCGCCACGCTGCGCTGGCTATCCTCAGCCGGGGTTGCCACGGGGATCATCTCGCGGTGATCGGTGGGGCTGGCAATGGCCGAGCCGCAAACGCATTTCAGGCGTTCGGCCTGGAACCGGCGAATGGAAAAGGCCGAGGCAATGGCATCGGTGATATCGGCGCTGCCGCGCGGGATTGCCGTCAGCCCTACCAGCATCCCGCCGGCATAGACCGAGACATTAGTGACTTCTCCGCCCAGTTCGACCATGGCCACGCCAAGGTCACGCTCTTCGGCGGTGAGGCAGGAATAACCTGCCGCCAGCGGCGACGCGACCACGCCCTCGACATCGAGGTGCGCGTTCTGCACGCTTTCCGTGACGTTGCGCACCGGTGCGCCGTCAGCCAGCATCACGTGGATATCCACGCCCAACCGATCGGCGTGCAGGCCCTTGGGGTTCGACACGCCATGCGCGCCATCGAGGAAATAGCAGGCAGGCTGCGCGTGCAGCACGGTGCGCCCATCGGGCTGCAGGCTTTCTCGCGCAGCCACCAGCAATGCCTCGATATCTTCTTCCTCCACGCGTCTGCCGCCAATGCCGATTTCCACCGGACGGATCTCGCTGGCAAGGCCGGCGCCCGAACAGCCGATCCACACCGCGTCCACGCTGGTGCCGGCCATCTTCTCGGCACGCTCCAGCGCGTCGCGCACGGCATAGGTCGCCGCCGCCATGTCCACCACATAACCGCGCTTGATGCCCTGGCTGGCACGGTGGCCGCTGCCCAGCACCTGCATTTCGCCATCCTCTGTCAGCGCCGCGATCATCGCCGAGACGCTGAACGATCCGACATTCACCGCGCCAAGGACGCGGGCGAGCCGCTGGTTGCCTGCCATCAGGTTTCCTCCCCCTGTTCCTGCGCCTGCAGCGACAGTTCCTGCCGTTCCGCACGGCCCGGCACATGCATGTACATGCGCGGCGGGTTGCGCATGTCGAAACTCGCGACCTCGCCGCCGATCAGGCGGTGCACGCCATCGGCCTGGGCAAAGCTGATCAGCGCGGCAGCAGCGCGATCCTCTCCCTCCGGCAGGGCGAGACGCTGGTCAGTTTCGAAAGTGAGGTTCCAGCGACGATTGCCAACCCATTCGGCGCCCGTAACCCGCGCTTTCAGTGCCGGGGCGGAATCGAGCAGTGTATCAAGCGCTTGCACCTGGCTTTGTGCGCCAGGGCCTTCGATCAGCAGGTAATCTGCGGCGTCGGCTGCGGAAATCGGTTCCAGTTCCACACCCGTTGGATCGATCAGCATCAGCCGGTCCGCGCGGCGCAGCACGGCATGCGGCTGGCGCTCGACGATATTGACCACCAGCAGGTCAGGCAATTGGCGCGAAACGCGCGCGTCCTGCACCCACGGCAGGCCGAGCAGTTCGTCGCGCAGCCCGGCGGTATCGACACGGGTCATGGCAAGATCCCGCTGACCGAAAGCGCGTTCGTGCACAGCCATGGAATTCATCCGCTCCGTGCCGCGCACTTCCACGCGGGCCAGCTTGAAGCCTGCATTGCTGGCGACATGGGCAAAACGATCCGACACTACCGCCGTCGCGCCGGAAACCTGCGCCAGCCAACCAAGACCCACCAGCGCGCCGCCAAGGATCAGCACGGTAAAGGCCTTCTGCAACTGTTCTTCGGTGAAGGGCAGTAGGCCCAGCATCCGGCCAAGGATCGACTGCCCCCTGTTGCGCGCCGAGCGGACCTTGCGGCTGGTGCCCTGCGCGCGGGCCTGTCGCCGCACGCCCTGGGTCTTGCGGGAATTGGTCCTAGCCATCGCCAAGCCTTCCCGCGCGCCGCAGTGCGTCCTCCACGATCATCTCGCACAGCTCAGGATAATCGATGCCGCAATAGCGCGCCTGCTCAGGCACCAGGCTGAGCGGGGTCATGCCCGGCTGGGTGTTTGTTTCCAGCAGGAACAGCCCTGCCTCGCCGCGTTCGTCATCCCAGCGATAGTCCGAGCGCGAAACGCCCCAGCACCCTAGCCGCCTGTGCGCCTGCATGGCATATTCGAGGCACAATCGCTCGATCTCAGGGGGCAGCTGCGCGGGGAAAATGTGCTGCGTGCGGCCCTCGGTGTACTTGTTCTCGTAATCGTAGAAGCCGCTGGCGACGATCAACTCGGTCACGCCCAGTGCGCGCGGGCCTTCGGGCGTGTCGATCACCGCAGTGGTCAGTTCGCGGCCACGGATGAAAGGTTCTGCCAGCAGTTGCCCGAAATCCTGCCACGGTCCCTTGGCATCGCGGCGGATCGGATTGCCGCAGGCGCTGTCGTCGGTGACGATGGCCACGCCCACGGAAGAGCCCTCGTTCACGGGCTTCAGCACATAGGGCCGCGCGATCGGATCGCCTTCATACAACTCTTCCGAGGCCACCACGCGCCCGCCGGGCATGGGAATACCGTGTGGCACCAGCGCGTGCTTGGTTAGTTCTTTGTCGATGGCGATCACCGATGTGGCGAGGCCGGCGTGGGTATAGGGAATGCCCATCAGGTCCAGCATGCCCTGCACCGTGCCATCCTCCCCCGGCGCGCCGTGCAGCGCATTGAACACCACGTCGGGTGCGGCGTCGGCAATCCTGGCGGCAACATCGCGTTCCATGTCCAGCCGGGTGACGCGGTGGCCCTTGCTTTCCAGCGCATCGGCCACGCCCTTCCCGCTCATGAGCGAGACTTCGCGTTCGTTCGCCCAGCCGCCCATCAGGACAAGGATATGGAGGTTTGCAGGCAGGGTCATAGTATCAGGGCCGTCCCACTCGCTTGATTTCCCATTCCAGCGTCACGCCGGTCTTTTCCGCCACGCGGCGGCGTACTTCCTCGCCCAGCCCTTCGATGTCCGAACTCGTCGCATCGCCAGTGTTGATGAGGAAGTTGGTGTGCTTCTCGCTCACTTGCGCGCCGCCCATGGTCAGGCCGCGGCATCCGGCCTCGTCCACCAGTTGCCACGCCTTGCCGCCTTCGGGGTTCTTGAAGGTCGATCCGCCAGTCTTGCTGCGAAGCGGCTGGGATTGCTCGCGTTCAGCGGCGATCCGGTCCATTTCCGCGCCGATTTCCCGGGGATCACCGGGCACACCCTTGAACCGCGCGGCGACCACGATGGCACCATCGGGCAAGCGCGAATGGCGATAGGTGTAGCCAAGGCCCTCGACCGGAATGGTGACAAGCTCGCCGCCCGGCAGCACGACGTCGCAGTCGATCAGGATATCCGCCACTTCGCGGCCATAAGCGCCACCGTTCATGCAGACAAAGCCGCCCACCGTGCCGGGGATGCCGCGCAGGAATTCGAGGCCCGCGATCCCCGCATCGCGCGCCTTGCTGGCGACGAGGATGCCCGGCGCACCACCGCCGCATTCCAGCACGCAGTCGCGCTTCACCTCGACACTGGCGAACGGTTTACCCAGCCGCACCACCACGCCCGGAACGCCGCCATCGCGGATGATGAGGTTGGAGCCGAGGCCAAGCGCCATCACCGGCGTGCCGGGCTCCAGCTGGCTGATGAAGTTCACCAGATCGTCCAGGTCCGCCGGTTCGAACAGCCAGTCGGCCTTGCCGCCGCTCTTGAACCACACGAGCTTGGCCAGCGGCGCATCGGCCTTCAGCATGCCGCGCACATTGCGCGAGACCTTACCGCTCGGCCCCGGCGCCTCGTCCGAGCCAGGAGCGCCCTCGCTCCAGATATGTTCATCGGGCTGCATGGTCATGCGCTTGCCCCCTCGCGCGCCTGCACCACGGCATCGGCAAGGCCAGCCGCCCACTTGGTGATATCGCCCGCGCCAAGGCACACCACCATGTCGCCGGGCTGGATGTCTGCCGCGAGCTTGCGGGCAAGGTCGCTTGCGCCCTCCACCGTCACCGCATGGCGATGGCCGCGCGCCTTCAGTCCATCGACCAGCGCCTGTTCGTCCACCCCGGCAATGGGCTCTTCGCCTGCGGGATATACGGGCGCGGCATAGACAAGGTCCGCGTCTTCGAAAGCGCTCTGGAAATCTGCCAGCAGGTCACGCAGGCGGGTGAAGCGATGTGGCTGCACCACGGCCAGCACGCGCCCGCCATCGACGGCATCGCGTGCCGCCGAAAGCACCGCGCGGATTTCCACCGGATGGTGCGCGTAATCGTCGATCACGCGCACATCGGGATCAATCGTGCCGACATGGCTGAAACGCCTTCGCACCCCGCCGAAACGGGCGAAGCCTTCGCGAATGGCGTCAGGCGAGCAGCCCATTTCCAGCGCCACGGCAATCGCCGCGCAGGCGTTCTGAACGTTGTGGCGGCCGGGCATGGGCAGCTCGATATTGGCGATACGCGTTTCGGTGCCGTCGCGGTCAGTCTGCACAGCATCGAAGCGGGTAACGCCGCCGCTGGGCACGATGTTCTCGGCGCGCACATCGGCATGAGGGGAAAAACCGTAGGTAATCACGCGCCGATCGCGCACCTTGGCAATCACGCCCTTCACCTCGTCATGGTCAAGGCACAGCACCGCCGCGCCGTAGAAAGGCACGTTCTCGATGAATTCGAGGAAAGCCTGCTTCACCGCCTCGAAGCTGCCGTAGTGGTCAAGGTGCTCTGGATCGATATTGGTGACAACGGCAATCGTGCCGTCCAGCCGCAGGAAGCTGCCGTCGCTCTCGTCGGCTTCCACCACCATCCACTCGCTGTCACCCAGCCGGGCGTTGGAGCCATAGCTTTCGATGATGCCGCCGTTGATCACGGTGGGATCGATGCCACCCGCATCGAGCAGCGCGGCCACCATGCTGGTGGTGGTTGTCTTGCCATGTGTGCCAGCCACGGCAACGGTGCTTTTCAGCCGCATCAGCTCGGCCAGCATCTCCGCCCGGCGCACCACGGGAATGCGCGCCTCCAGCGCGGCGACGACTTCCGGGTTGGTGCGCTTCACCGCAGTCGAGGTCACCACCACGGCGGCATCGCCAAGGTTGGCGGCATCGTGGCCGATGGCCACGGGGATACCGCGCTCGCGCAGGCGCTGCACGCTGGCGCTTTCGGCCATGTCGGAGCCCTGCACCTTGTAACCCAGGTTATCCATCACCTCGGCAATGCCGGACATGCCGATACCGCCAATGCCGACGAAATGAATCGTCCCGATATCGGTGGGCACACCTTTCATCGTGCAGCATCCCGCGAAGCGCCATTGGTGGCGGCTTCCTGCGTGGCGCCGCGGGCAGCCTTCTCGCCCACGCGGATCACGTCCATCATGTCCGCCCCACCGAACCCTTCGACCAGGTCGGCAAGGTCGCTCGCCGCATCGGGACGGCCGCAATTCCATGCCGCATGGGCGGCATTGGCCAGCGTTTCAGGGCGCTGCGCCATGGCGTTGATCTGCTTGGCCAGTTCCTTGGCGGTAAAATTGTGCTGGCGGATCGCGCGCGCACCGCCCGCCTTCACCACTTCCCGCACGTTGGCGGCCTGGTGGTCGTCGGTCGCGATCGGCAATGGCACCAGGATCGCCGGGCGTCCCACGGCGGTCAGCTCGGCAATGGTCGAGGCACCCGCCCGGCCGATAAACAGGTGCGCGTCAGCCAGGGTGGCGGCCATGTCCTCGAAATAGGTGGCCAGTTCAGCGGGAATATCGTGGGTGGCATAGCGCTTGCGCACGGCCTCCAGGTCTTCCGGGCGGCACTGCTGCGTCACCTGCAAGCGGCTGCGCAGCGCGGGGGCCAGCATCGAAAGGCCATCGGGCACCACTTCGGACAATACGCGCGCACCCTGGCTGCCGCCGGTCACCAGCACGCGGAACAGCCCGTCTTCGGTAAAGGCAGGAAATGGCTCGTCACGCAACGACAGCACGCCCGGGCGCACCGGGTTGCCGATCAGCACGGTCTTGCCTTCGTGCCTGGGCTTCAGCCGATCGACTTGCGGGTAGGACAGCGCGATCGCGTCCACCCGGCCTGCCATCAGGCGGTTGACGCGGCCCAGCACGGCGTTCTGTTCGTGAATGACGGTGGGAATGCCCATCGCCTGCGCGCCCAACAGTGCGGGAAGCGCGGGATAGCCGCCAAAGCCGACCACGGCGCTGGGCTGGAACGTCTCATACAGGCGCTGCGACATGGCGCGCCCGGTTAACACCGCCCTGACTGCGGCAGGCCAGCGCAGCGGGTTCTTCCCGAAACGCCCTGCAGGCAGCATATGAGCGGTAAGGTAATCGGGCTTGCCCGGGATCGCCGCACCGCGAGAATCCGTGATCAGCGCGACATGATGGCCGCGCCGCTCCAGCTCATGCGCCAGCGCAAAGGCAGGCGTCAGGTGCCCGCCGGTGCCGCCTGCGGCCAGCACGAAATGGCGTGACGATGCCGCCGTCATTCCTCATCCTCCTTTTCCAGCGCGTCGCGCACATCGAACGGCTCGCGCGCAAGGAAGGGATTGCGCCGCGTTACCGCCAGCAGCAGCCCCATGGTGAAACACTGCGCTATTGTCGACGATCCGCCATAGCTGACCAAGGGCAGGGTCATGCCCTTGCTGGGGAAAAGCTGCAGGTTCACCAGGATATTGATGAAGGCCTGGCCGCCGAACAGCGCAATAAGCCCGCTGGCTGCAAGGATGATGAACAGCCGGTCCTCGTCCACCAGCCGGAGCAGCACGCGCAGGATTATGGCAAGGTACAGCAGCACCACAATTGCGCAGACGATCAGGCCCAGTTCCTCGCCGATCACGGAGAAGATGTAGTCGGTATGCGCTTCGGGAAGGCGCATCTTGTTCTCGCCCAGCCAGAACCCGCTGCCGGTCCACCCGCCGCCGGTCAGCGTGCGATTGGCAAGGTCGACATGATCGTAGGCCGAAGGGCCACCGAAGAAGGAATCAATGCGGTGGCGGGCGTTGTCATAGAAGATATAGGCCGCCAGCATCCCGGCCACGCCTGCGCCCAGCAACATGCCGATACGCTGCAACGGCAGGCCGGCCAGCATCACCATCACCAGCCAGCAACCGATGAACAGGATCGCCGCGCCAAGGTTGGGCTGCGCCATCAGCAGCACGGTAATGGCGCCCACCAGAGCCCCAGAAATGCCAATCACGGGCAGCCGCGGATCACGCAGTTTCCACGAGAGGATCCAGGCGATGGTGATGGCGAAGGCAGGTTTCAGGAACTCGCTTGGCTGTAGCCCCAGGCCGAAGCGGATCCAGCGTTTTGCTCCGTTCACCTCGTAGCCGATAAAGGGTACCAGCAGCAGCAGGAACAGCATGATTGCCGCCAGCACAATCGTCCCGCGCCGGATGAGCTCGCGCGGCAGCATGGATGTGCCCACAAGCACCAGCAGGCCCAGCAGTTGCCAGCGCACATGCGCCCAGAAGAAGTAGAGTTCCGGCAGGGTAACATCGGCCGTCGACAGGCGATTGGCGCTGGCAGGAGAGGCCGCCGCAACCGCCAGCGTACCCACCGCCATCAGCAGCAGCACCAGCCCCAGCAGCCAGCGATCGATCTCGCGCCACCAGATGCGCAGCTCGCGCTTGCGGTCCTGCGGCAATTGCGGAGCGCGCCTTGGCCGCTCGCCATTGCGCGGGATATAGATCGGCTGCGTGCTCATGCTGCCGACCTCGAATCGAACCCGCATTCGGAGGGCGAGGCGTCGCAACCCACGCTGGCGGACAATTCGCGGAAAGCATCGCCGCGCGCCTCGTAATCGCGGAACTGATCAAAACTGGCGCAAGCAGGGCTGAACAGGATCACGTCGCCGGACCGGGCCTTGGCGACAGCGCGCACCACCGCCTCGGCCAACAGTTCGCAGCGCTCCACCGGCATGTGCGGTTCCAGAAGGTCCGCGAACATCGGCCCCGCCTCGCCGATGGTATAGGCGCGCGCGACATTTGCGAAATGCGGGGCGCAGTCGTTGAGGTTGTCTTCCTTGGCCAGCCCGCCGCAGATCCAGTGCACGCGCGGCGCCCCGCCCGCTTCGGGCGGATAGGCCGCCAACGCGGGCGCGGTGGATGCCGGATTGGTGGCCTTGGAATCGTTGACGAACAGCACGCCGTCGCGTTCGCCCAGCCGCTCCATGCGGTGCGGCAGCCCGCCAAAGCTCTTGAGACCCGCCAGCACCGCATCACGCGAAAGGCCCATACGCTGCGCCAGCGCCGCGGCAATGGCTGCGTTCTGCAGGTTGTGCGGACCTTGCAGGCTGGGCCAGTCGGGCTGGAACGGCTCCCATGCCCAGGCATCGACGCACACGGCCAGGCCTTCGGGCCGACGGGCAGACTCGGCCTGCTGGATTGCGCTGGTGGGCGCATCGGCGCAGCCGAACACGGCAAATTGCCCCGCGCCCTGCATGGTAAACAGCCGCCCCTTGGCAAAGGCATAGGCGGCGAAATCGTCGTAACGGTCGAGATGGTCGGGCGTGATGTTGATCAGCGCCGCCGCCTCGCAAGCCAGCGACCGCGTGAGGTCGATCTGGTAGCTCGACAGCTCGAATACGTAGACGCCGCCTTCAGGCAACGGCTCCTGCCCCAGCACCGGCAGCCCGATATTGCCGCCCATCAGGCAGGGCACGCCTGCCTTTTCCAGCAGGTGATACACCAGCGCGGTTGTGGTGGACTTGCCATTGGTGCCGGTGATGCCGACCACGCGGTGCGGTGGCAATTCGGGGCGGGCCAGCGCGAACAGTTCGATATCGCCGATGATCGGCACGCCAGCCGCGCGCGCCCTATCCGCTATGGGATGTGTGTTCAGCGGCACGCCGGGGGAGACGACGATCCCGTCGAAGCCCGACAGGTCGATCTCCAGCGGATCCGCCAGAGTGCAGCGGCCTTCCAGCTCGGCGCGCGGTTCCTCGCGCCGGTCCCACGCGGTGACGCGCGCACCGCTGGCCAGCAGCGTTTCCACCGTCGCCATGCCGGAGCGCGCCAGACCGAGCACGCAATAATTCTTGCCGGAAAAGACCTTGGCCGTGATCACCTGAGCTTCAACGTGGCCAGCCCGATCACGGCAAGCACGATGGCGATGATCCAGAAGCGGATCACCACCTTGCTCTCGCTCCAGCCGAGCTGTTCGAAATGATGGTGGATGGGAGCCATGCGGAATACCCGACGGCCTGTGCGCTTGAACCAGAAGACCTGCACGATGACGCTCACCGCCTCGAGCACGAACAGCCCGCCGATGATGGCCAGCACGATTTCGTGGTGGCTGGCAACCGCAATCGCGCCCAGCGCGCCGCCCAGCGCCAGCGACCCGGTATCGCCCATAAACACGGCCGCTGGCGGGGCGTTGTACCACAGGAAAGCAAGGCCAGCCCCCATGATGGCCGTGCACATGATCGCCATCTCGCCAGCGGAAAGCACATGCGGGATGCCCAGGTACTCGGAAAAGTCGGCGCGACCGACAAGGTAGCAGATCAGCGCAAAGGCGCCCGCCGCGATCACCACCGGCATGGTGGCAAGGCCATCCAGCCCATCGGTCAGGTTTACGGCATTGCCTGCGCCAACGATCACCGTGGCGGCGAAGGGATAGAACAGCCAGCCCAGTTCCACCCCGGTATCGGACAGGAACGGCAGGTAAAGTGCGGTGGAGCCGACTTCCTGCACGATGATGAAGGTGGCAATGCCCGCCACGATGAATTCGCCCAGCAGGCGGACCTTGCCAGATACGCCCTTGTGGCTGCGCTTGGTCACCTTGTCATAGTCGTCGAGGAAGCCGATCAGACCGAAGCCCAGTGTCACCGCCAGGCAGGCCCACAGGAACGGGTTGGACAGGTCCATCCACAGCAGCATTGAGGCCGACAGCGCGGTGAGGATCATCAACCCGCCCATGGTTGGGGTGCCGACCTTCTTCTGGTGCGATTGCGGCCCGTCGGCGCGGATCGGCTGGCCCTTGCCCTGGCGCACGCGCAGCATGTTGATGAATTTCGGCCCGATGATGAGGCCGATGAACAAGGCCGTCATCATGGCCGCGCCAGCGCGGAAGGTCTGGTAGCGGATGAGGTTGAAGATCCCCTCGAATTCCAGCATTTCGGCGAGAAAATAGAACATCGGTGCGCGCGTCAGCCTTCCCTGGCTGTGAAGTGGTCCACGACGCGGGCAAGCCCTACCGAGTTGGAGCCCTTCACCAGCACGGCGTCACCGCCGGCCAGGCCGAATTCCTGCAAGGCGGCGATCGCCTCGCCCGCGTTTTCGCAATGCGCCCAGCCGATGGGCTTGCCAAGCGCGTTATGGGTCTCTTTCCCCATCTCCCGTGCGAGCGCGCGCATCTCGTCGCCTACCAGCACCGCATAGTCGACCTTGGCGGCGGCAAGGGGTTCGGCAAGCTGGGCGTGGAAGGCCGGGGCAAAGTCGCCCAGTTCCTTCATGCTGCCCAGGACCGCGATGCGGCGGGTGGCCGGCGTCTGCCCCAGCTGCGCCAACGTGGCGCGCATGGAAGCAGGGTTGGCGTTGTAGCTTTCGTCGATCAGCAGTGCATGGCCGCCGGGTACCTTGGCGCGCAGGCGTGCCCCGCGCCCCTTCAGTCCGCCCATTTCTGCCAGCGCCAGGCCTGCTGCGCCCAGGTCTCCGCCTGCGGCGTGGACGGCAGCCATCACGCACAGGGCATTGTCGATCCAGTGCTCGCCCGGCTCGGCGACCGTGAAGCACAGTCGCATGTCGCCAAAGGCAGCCGTTACCAGCGACCCGCCAGAGCCGTCGGGCACGGCATCGAGCAGGCGCAAGTCGGCGCTTGCAGAGCGCCCGAAGGCGATGATCTTGGCGTCCTTCGTCCGAGCCGCATCGCGCAGCTGCGCGAAATGCTCGCTATCGGCCGGGATCACCGCCGTGCCGCCTTCTTCCAGCCCTTCGAAGATCTCGGCCTTGGCAGCGGCAATCGCCTCCATGCTGCCAAGGTTCTCGATATGGGCGGGCGCAATGGTGGTGATGACGGCGACATGCGGGCGCACCTGGGTGGTCAGCCCGGAAATCTCGCCGGCATGGTTCATGCCCATCTCGAAAACGCCGAAACGGCTTCGCGGCGGCATGCGCGACAGGCTGAGCGGAACGCCGACGTGGTTGTTGTAGCTGCGTACGCTGCGATGCGCCGCGCCGCGGCTACTGCGTTCGAGCGCTGCAAAGATGGCTTCCTTCACACCGGTCTTGCCCACCGAACCGGTGACGCCGACGATCTTCGCAGCGGCCCGATCGCGCGCGGCACGGGCCAGCGCCTCCAGCGCCCTGGTCGTATCTTCCACGCGGACATGCGGGTAATCGACCTCGCGGTCCACCAGCGCGGCTGCCGCACCATTGGTAAAGGCAGCATCGAGGAAGCGATGACCGTCCATCGCCTCGCCCTTCAGCGCCACGAACAGGTCGCCGCCGCGCACGTCGCGGCTGTCCATTTCCACGCCGCTAACCTGGAATTCACCATAAGCGGTCCCGCCGGTAGCGGCGGCAATCTCGTCAGCCGTCCACAGCGCAAGACGCGCGGCATCGGATTGGGCGCGCGGCCAGCGCAACTGGGCGAGTGCGGCGCTCATTGCCCGCTCCCCTTGGCAAGTTCGGCTGCACATTCCCGGGCGACGGTTACGTCGTCGAAGGGCAATACCTGCATCTTGTCTCCCGATCCCACGATCTGACCCTGTTCGTGTCCCTTGCCAGCCAGCAACACGATGTCGCCCTGCCCGGCCTCTGCGATGGCGGCGGCAATGGCTTCGCGCCGCCCGCCGATGTTGCGTGCGGCTGGGCCTGCGCCCTGCATCACCGCCTCGCGAATGCTCGCGGCATCCTCCCCGCGCGGATTGTCGTCGGTGACGATCACCAGGTCGCTGCCCGCGACCGCCGCCTCGCCCATGGGGGCGCGCTTGCCGCTGTCGCGATCGCCGCCTGCGCCAAATACGGTGATGAGCCTGCCGTTCACGTGCGGGCGCAATGCCGCAATCGCAGCCGCAAGGGCATCGGGCGTATGGGCGTAATCCACATAAACCGGTGCGCCCTGCGCGGAAATCACCGCGCGTTCCAGCCGCCCGCGCACGGGCTGCAAGCGGGAAACGGCATCGAACACCTGCGTGGCATCGCTGCCGGTGGCCAGCGCCAGGCCAGCAGAGACCAGCGCATTGGCCACCTGGTAGGCCCCGATCAATGGCAGGCGGATGGCATGGGCGCGGCCCGCGTGAACAAACTTCAGCTCCTGTCCCAGCGGGCTGGGCGTGCGGGCGATCAGGTTGATATCCCTGCCCTTTTCGCCCACCGTAAGCAGCTTCAGGCCGCGCTCTTGCGCTATCGCGATCACCCGCTCGGACCAGGCATCGTCTGCCCAGATCACCGCCGTGCCATCCTCGTCCACCACCTCGGTGAACAGGCGCATCTTGGCGGCGAAGTAATCTTCCATGTTCTTGTGATAGTCGAGATGATCGCGGCTGAGGTTGGTGAAGGCCCCGGCCTTCACCGGCAGGCCTTCGTTACGATATTGCGACAGGCCATGGCTGGAGGCCTCGTAGGCGACGTGGGTCACGCCTTCGCGCGCAAGGCCGGTCATGTTGGACAGGAAGGTGACGATATCGGGCGTGGTGAGGCCAGTGGAAACGCTCTCGTCCGGCGTGGTGACGCCCAGCGTGCCGATGCTCGCCGCGCGTTCTCCGCACATGCGCCAGATCTGCCGGGTCATCTCGACGCAGCTGGTCTTGCCGTTGGTGCCCGTCACCGCGACCACCGTCTGCGGCGTAGGCTGGAAATAGAGCGAGGCCGCACGGGCAAAGGCGCGGCGCGGCACGTCATCGGCCAGGTGCAGCGCGCCTTCAACCGTGGCTTCGGGCCGCGCGACCACGGCCACCGCACCGCTGGCCACGGCCGCAGGAACAAAGTCCTCGCCATTCACCGCCGTGCCCTGGAAGGCGCCAAAGACATTGCCCGGCGCCACCTTGCGATGATCGATGGCAAATCCGGTGACACGGGTTTCGCCTGCGTCGCCCGCATCCACGCCGAACTGGCTGGCAAGATCGGCAAGGCGCATTAGTCCACGCCCCCCACCAGCGGACGCAGATCTGTCAGGTCGATATCGCGGTCTGCATCGGGCAGCACGCCTAGCTGTGGCCCGATGCGCGGCACCAGCCGGCCGACGATGGGCGCGGCATTCCAAGCTGCCGTGCGCTGGTAGGAACTGGCGACGGTGCCCTGCGGCTCGTCCAGCATGGCAACGACCACATAGCGTGGATTGTCCATCGGGAAGGCGGCAGCGAATGTGGAAACCAGCGAAGTCTGGCGATAGCCGCCATTGCCCGGCTTTTCCGCGCTGCCGGTCTTTCCGCCCACGCGGAAGCCCGGGGCATCGGCATTGCGGCCCGTACCATAGACCGCGATCATGCGCAGCAACTGGTTCATACGAGCGCTGGTGCTGGCCTTGAACACGCGGCGGCCGCGCGGGGCCTGTCCCGGCGCCACGCGCTGCAGGGTAGCCGGACGCCAGATGCCGCCGTTCACCATCGCCGCATAGGCCGAGGCAAGGTGCAGAGGAGTGACGGCAACGCCATGGCCATAACCAACGGTAATCGCCCGGATGCGCGACCATTCACCCGACTGCCAGATCGGGAAACCCCGCGCGGGAAGCTCGATATAGGGCCGCTCGTTCATGCCCAGATCGACCATGTACTGGCGCAGCGTGGCTGCCCCCATCTCGTCGACGATATGGCCGGTGACGATGTTGGAGGAATGGATCAGCATTTCCGGGGTGTTGAGCGAAGCGCCCAGCGGGTGGGAATCGCGGATTGTGCGTCCCTGCACCTCGTAAGGCGTGGCGCCGTAGCGACGCGAGAGATCGGTGATCGAACCACTGTCGATGGCAGCCGCCACAGCCAGCGGCTTGAAGGTGCTGCCCAGTTCGTAAACCTGGTTGGTGACGCGGTTGAACGCCGGCGCCGTGATGCCGCGATCGTATTGTTCCTGCGTCACGCGTACGTCGGACGACTGCACGTCGTTGGGATCGAACTCGGGCAGGCTGGCCAGGGCCAGCACTTCGCCGGTGTCCACGTCGAGCACGATGCCCGCCGCGCCCACAGCGTTCACCGAACGCATGCCGCTGCGCAGTTCATCCTCCAGCGCGCCCTGCACGCGCATGTCGATGGAAAGGGCCACCGGATCGGCGCGGCGCGCCGGGTCGAGCAGATACTCGTCGAGCACGGCTTCCATGCCCACCCGGCCATGGCCGTCTGCCGCGACATAGCCCAGCACGTGGGCCGCCATCCTGCCTTGCGGATAGTGCCGGTCGGTCTCGCGCGGCAGCTCCAGCGCCAGTTCGCCGATGGCGATCACGCGGTTGGCATCTTCGGGCAGCACGCGGCGGCGCAGGTAGCCGGCGCGGCCGGAACGCAACTGCTGCGTCACCTCGTGCTGGTCGAGATCGGGGAAGATCGCTTTCAGCTCGGCTGCAACCTGCTCGGGCGACTTGACCAGAGGCGGCCCGCCGTCACCGCCTTCGGCCATGGCGCTGGGGTTGAACCACAGCGCGTAGGCGGGAAAGGCGCGCGCCAGCGGCACGCCGTTGCGATCGGTAATCTCGCCGCGCAGGGGCAGCAGGGCTTCGGCCATCGATTGTTCGCGCGGCGCCGATTCCACAGTGCCGATCCAAGTGATCCGCACCAGTGCAGCGGCTGCCACCAGCACGAAGACGCCCGCAATCAGCAGCAGGCGCAGGCGCGCCACCAGCAAGGCGCGGCGGCGATGATCGACGCGCCCCGCCTGGCCAGTAACGATCGTGTGCGGGGCGGCGTAGGCGGTCACCGGGTGGCAGCCCCCGCCATCGCAACTTCGGCAACGGCGGCTTCGGCGGCCCCGGCAATGGGCACGCGCAACGGCCCGGCCACCAGCGAGACCGCCACGTTCCGCCCATCGGGCTCATCCCCTGCCAGCACGCGTTCGTCCAGCGGCTGCCCGGTCAGCGGAGAGACCAGCTTCGGGAATTCCGGCAGATCCTCGCCCGAGGTCATGCCCGCCAGCCGGATCGGCTGCGGTGCGTCAGCACCGCGCGGGCTGCCGAAGCTGGCCAGCTGCATGGGGCTGTCGATGAACTGGTCAGCGCGCGGAGCCTCGAAACCGAAGTCCACGCGGTTCCACGCCGCCAGCTGCAACTGGCTGGAGCGGGTGAGGAATTCGGTTTCCAGCAGCATGTTCTGCTCTTCCAGCCGCACGATCTGTCGCTCCGCGCGCACCACATCGGCGTGCACGGCGTTCACCTTCAGGTGCAGCAGCGCGTAAAGCGCAATGCAGGTGCCAAGCGCGGCGAACCAGCCAATTCGACGGATGCGGCTCTGGTAGGTCATGCGGCGTCCTTTCGGGCAGGGGCACTGGTGCGGATGGCGGCGCGGAGCGTGGCCGAGCGCGCACGCGGGTTGCGGTCGATCTCAGCCTGCGATGGCCGGATCGCCTTGGACAAATGCCCGAAGCGCGCTTGGGGAAGGTCGTGCGCTTCGGGCAGGTGGCGTGATCCGCGGGGGTTCGCATTCGCGGCGTCACGCAGGAACTTCTTCACGATCCGGTCTTCCAGGCTGTGGAAGCTGACGACCGCCAGTCGCCCACCTTTGCCCAGCAGCTGTTCGGCAGCACTTAGACCCCGCTCGAGCTCGTCCAGCTCGGCATTCACGTGGATACGGATGGCCTGGAAACTGCGGGTAGCAGGATCCTTCTTGTCGCCGGGACGATGGCCTAGCGCCTTGCGCACGACCTCGGCCAGTTCGCCGGTGGTCGACAGCGGGCGCGCGGCGACGATGGCACGCGCCACGCGGCGCGACTGGCGCTCCTCACCATAATGATAGAGCACGTCGGCGATGTCCTTTTCCGCCGCCGTGTTCACGAAATCGGCAGCGGTCGGGCCAGCCTTGCTCATCGTCATGTCGAGCGGGCCACTGGTGGAAAAGGCAAAACCGCGCTCGGCCTGGTCCAGCTGCATGGACGACACGCCAATATCCATGGCAATGCCATCCACCTGGCTGATACCAGCCTCGGCCATGGCCTCGACCATTTCCGAAAAGCGGCGCTGGTGCAGCACGAGGCGCGGGGGCTGCTCGCGGGTTTCGGCCCATGTGCTGCCCGCGGCGATGGCGTCGGGGTCGCGATCAAAGGCATGTACCGTCGCCCCGCAATCAAGGATCGCGCGGGTATAGCCGCCAGCGCCGAAGGTGGCGTCGATGATGACATCGCCCGGCTGCGGGTCGAGCGCGGAAATCACTTCGTCGAGCAGGACGGGGATATGGGGAGCAGGATCGGTCACTTGCCCCTGCCTTTCGCCTTTGCCCGCGCATCTTCGGCTTCGGCCAGGCACAGTTCGTACTGGTCCTGCCAGCCGCCGCCCATCTGGCCCAGGCGATCGAGGTCCCACATGGTCAGGAACTGGCCGCCGCCCAGAAAGCAGATGTTGTCGGAAATCCCGCCCACCTTGCAGAAGCGCGGCGGCAGGATGAAGCGACCGCTCTTGTCGAAGGGAACTTCGGTGAAGGTCCACATCTGGGTGGAACGCAGGTCGCGGTCGAAATCGAGGTCGCGGCGAACCGCGTTTTCCTCTTCCTTGTCAAGGATGTCCTCGAAACTGTCGGTACGCGAGGGGCCGAAGGCGCTGAGGCAGGGATACTTGTGGTGCTTGGCGACGCACAGCACGCCCTCGTCGCCCAGTTCGGCAAAGACCTTGCGAAAGAGAGGGGGCAGGACGAAGCGATCCTTTTCGCCGCGAAGCGAAAAGCCCTGCCCCCTGTATCCTGCTGGCCGCTGCGCCACTGGTCCCTCGATTCACGTTCCCCGCGAACACACCCTCCCCACGCCGGGCCGCGCGCAGGCGCAGCCGGTCCATCCCGACAGGCGGGATGCAACACGGGCTTTGTGTCCGATGGAATCGGCAAATAACGCGGGTTAACGCGGGATGAAAGGGGAAATTACGGGAAACTGTGGGAGAAGCTTATAACTTGTTGTTTTTATTGACTCTCTATTTCCACGCTTGATCGACCGTGATGGGTATCAGCATGATCTGCCCTACCCGTATTTTCCATCGAATCCGCGCCTTGTGGGGACGACATTGCGTCATTTCCCGCGTGATCCCCGAAATCTCCGAAGATATGGCTGACCAACCAGTGCAGCGCCTCCGGCGCGCGAGGTGACGGGTCGTGCAGGTCAAGCATGGCGGCATCGGCTATCACCATCGCTTGCCCCTGCCCGATCACGCAGTGCGCCAGCAGGCCTTCACCCGGAATGTTGCAGAGCGTCCGGTCATCGGCATAGCGCAGCGTGCCGCGCATGTTCACCGGCATGGCTGTGCCGTGATGATCGAACTGCTGTGGCCCAGCGGCCTGCTGCAGGTCGAACGTCAGCTCCAGACCCCAGTGTGCAAGGATCGGAGACAGCAGCGCCACGTCCTGCGGGCGGCGGCGGTCGCCCAGGTGAAAGCGGCTTTCCCCGGTCATCATCGGATCTGCGAACAGCAGCAACTGTCCACCATCCCGCACCCAGGCATCCAGCGCGACGTTTTCTTCCGGCGACAGCCCGCGCGGCTGCGCCATCAGCAGGTAGCGATACCCTGCCAGCGCTTCGGCAGAGAGGTAATCAAGCGGCGCAAGCGTGAAGTGGTCCTCCAGCTGCGCCCGCGCCCAGTGCGACGGGGCATCGCCATTGAGGAGGTCGTCCAGCCCGGCAGCCTCGCCCCAAAAGATCGGGATCGTCCCCATCAGCGCCAGGCTGGGTCGGCTAACGGGTTGCTCCTGTGCCGCCACCGCCGCAGGGGGCGCCACCAAGGCCAGCGTCAACGCCGCCAGCAGCCTATTGCCGCGGCGCATTGGAGGCCGGCACGGCGCTGGCGGGCAAGTCTTGCGTGGGTGGCGTCGTCGTCGCCGTTGGCGTGGGAGTCGGATCGGCAGGCAGTTCGGGCACCACGCCGGCATCCGCCAGCGGATCACGCGGCGCCGGGGTTTCGCTCGGCTCTACCGTGGGCGCGGCTTCGGGAACGGCATCGGCCTGCGTCCTTTCCGCCCGGCTGATCACCACGTCGGCCAGCCCCACCAGCAGCACCATGGCACCAATGCCGAATAGCCCGATCTGCAATCGTTGGATACGTTCGGCCCGCGTACCGGCCAGCGGAGCGGGTTCGCTTGCAGGGCCGCGCAGGCGCAACAGGTCTCTGGGATCGAGTGCCATGCGCGCTTTCCTACTCTTCCGAAGCTGAACCTAACCAGTCGAAAACCGGCAGCCCTTTCGAACGCAGCCAATCGGCGTTGTAGAGCGTGGACAGATAGCGGAAGCCGGTATCGCACAGGATCGTCGCCACGCGCGGGTTGGCCACGCCATCGGCCTTGAGTTGCTGACCCAGCGCCACGGCACCGGCGATATTGATGCCGCTCGATAGGCCAAGGCACAGCCCTTCGTCGCGCAGCATCTTCGCGACCCATTTCAGGCCTTCCTCGTCCGACATGCGGAACTGCGTATCTATCGGCGCACCTTCGAGGTTGGCGGTGATACGCCCCTGCCCGATGCCTTCGGCGACGGACGAACCTTCCGATGCCAGTTCTCCGCAGGCGTAGTAGCTGTAGAGCGCCGCGCCGAAGGGATCGGTCAGGGCAATGCGGACCTTCTCGTCCTTTGCCTTCAGTCCCATGCCCACGCCTGCCAGCGTGCCGCCGGTGCCCACCGCGCAGGTGAAGCCGTCGATGCGGCCTTCCATCTGTTCCCAGATTTCCGGCGCGGTGCCTTCGATATGCGCGCGGCGGTTGGCGACATTGTCGAACTGGTTGGCCCAGACCGCGTTCTCGGTCTCCTCGGCGATGCGACGGCTGGTGTGGACGAAATGGTTGGGATCGGCGAACTTGGTGGGCGGGACAGTCACCAGCTCGGCGCCCAGCGCGCGCAGCGTGTCCATCTTTTCCTTGGACTGGTTGTCCGGCATCACGATCACGGTCTTGTAGCCCAGCGCATTGGCCACCAGCGCAATGCCGATGCCGGTGTTGCCCGCCGTGCCTTCCACTACCGTACCGCCCGGCTTGAGCTCGCCGCGCGCCTCGGCATCGCGCACGATCCACAGCGCGGCGCGATCCTTCACGCTCGCGCCGGGATTGGCGAATTCGCACTTGCCCCAGATCTCGCACCCAGCCGCTTCGCTGGGCCCCTTGAGCAGGACGAGCGGGGTGTTGCCGATAAGGTCGAGCGTGGATGTGCGAACAGGCAGGTTGGTCATGGGCGCCATGGTTAGGCGCACGCTTACATTAGCGCAACGTGATATGCCCTTGGGCTCGCGAAAGCAGGGCTACTCGCACCAAAGCGATCGCCTTGGCGACCGCAAGGCCAAACGACCGCCCGCAGCGGGTGCAGCATGCTGCGCATCTGGCGAGGACGCTCCGGCGACGGCCGGAGCGAAACACAAGCTGACCTGTCAGTCTTCCTGCGCGATGGTGACCTTCAGCCCGTCCAGCTCCGCCGTAAAAGGGAGCTGGCACGACAGGCGCGAAGTGTCGTCGCGATGGTCGCTGGAATCGAGCAGGTCATCTTCGTCCTCGCTCATTTCCGGCAGCTTGTCCTTGAACGCCGGGTCGACATGCACGTGGCAAGTGGCGCACGAACAGCAGCCGCCGCACAGCGCCAGCAGCTCGTCGAAGCCGTTGTCACGAATCGCTTCCATCACTGTCAGGCCGGATTCCACCTCGATCGTGGTTTCCTCGCCGGAACGGTTGGTGACGTGCAGAGTGGGCATGCGTAAAATCCTCGTATTTGTTCGCGCGGCTGCTAGGCAACCGCGACGCACTTGGCAAGCGGGACAAGCATGGGCCTTAACGCAGATCAAATTCGCAACAGCCTCGATGAAGTGGCGACGCGCGAGCCTGCCATCGCCCGCGCGCTACAACTGGCAGGCTATCCCGAGCCGCGCATCCGCCCCACCGGCTACAAGACGCTGCTGCGCACCATCGTCGGCCAGCAGGTGAGCGTCGCCGCCGCCACCAGCATGTGGAACAAGCTGGAGGCTGAACTGGGCGAGGACTTTACCCCCACCTGCCTGCTGGAGCGCGATTTCGAACGCTTGCGCGCCTGCGGCCTGTCGCGCCAGAAGCAGGGCTATGCGCGCAGCTTGTGCGAACTGGTGGCAGCGGGCGAAGTCGATTTCGCCAACCTGCCCACTGATGACGAGGCGGCGATTGCCGAGCTGACGAAGATCAAGGGCATCGGCCGCTGGTCGGCGGAAATCTACCTGCTGTTTGCCGAAGGCCGCCCCAACATCTGGCCTGCCGGAGACCTGGCGGTGATGGCGGGCATCGGCAGGATACTGGGGCTGGAGGCACGCCCCGACGAAAAGGCCACCCGCGCGCTGGCCGAAGACTGGCGCCCGCACAGAGGCGCGACGGCGATCTTCACCTGGCACTGCTACAACAATCCGGCGCTTTAGGTTGGCAACATGCCTGGCGGTACCTAATTCCCACCCTTACCCAAGGGAGACATCATGACCGCCACCACCGCCCCCTCCGCCGCCGCCCGCGTTCAAGACACTCCGCTGATCCCGCGCGATCACCTGTTCGGCAATCCCACCCGTGCGCAGGGCAAGATCAGCCCGGACGGTAAGTGGGTCAGTTGGATGGCGCCGTGGGAAGGGGTGATGAACGTGTTCATGGCGCCTGCCGACGATCCCGATAACCCGCGCCGCATGACCAGCGCCAGGGATCGACCGATCCCCGCCTATTTCTGGGCCCCCGACAGCAAGAGCCTGCTGTACATCCGCGACAAGGAAGGCGACGAGAACTTCCTGCTCTACCAGGTAGGCGTGGCCGAGGGCGCGGAAGAGAAATGCCTCACCCCCTTTGAGGAAACCCGCGCGCAGATCGTCGGCTTCTCCAACACCATCAAGGACAGGCTGCTGGTGGGCATCAACAACCGCGATGCGCGCTTCCACGATATCTACATGCTGCACCTTGGCAACGGCGAACTGGAACTGGTGTTCGAAAACAACGAATGGGCCGGCTTCGAAGCGGACGACAGCCTGACCCTGCGCTGGGCCGTGCGGCAGAATGCCGAAGGCGGCACCGACATGCACGAGATGACCGATGGCGTGGTGGCCGATGAGCCACGCGAGAGCACCGGCCTCGACGATGCGCTGACCACCGGCATGGCGGGCTACACTACCGACGGGAAAGTGCTCTACTGGCTCGACAGCCGCGGTCGCGACACCGCCGCGCTGTTTGCCGAAGATGTCGAAACCGGCGAGCGCACGCTGGTGGCAGAGCACGGGCAAGCCGATATCGGCGGTACCATGCGCCACAAGCAAACCGGCGTGGTGCAGGCCTACAACGTCACCTACCTGCACACCGAACACCACGCCATCGACCCGCAGATCGGCGAGGCCTTCGCCTGGCTGCGCGCGCAGCTGGAGGGCGATTTCGGCGTACAGTCGCGCACCGACGACGATCGCCGCTGGCTGGTTTGGAACGATCCGCTGACCGCCCCCATCGCCAGCTACCTGTTCGATCGCGACGCGATGACGCTGACGAAGTTCTACGTCACCAAGCCCGAGCTGGAAGGCGCGCCGCTGCAAACCATGCACGCGCTGGAGATCAAGGCCCGCGACGGCCTGACCTTGCCCAGCTACCTGACCCTGCCCCCGCAGAGCGACCCGGACGGTGACGGTATTCCCGACCAGCCGGTGCCGCTGGTGCTGGTGGTGCACGGCGGGCCGTGGGCGCGCGATGGCTATGGCTACAACCGCACGCACCAGTGGCTGGCCAATCGCGGCTACGGCGTGCTCAGCGTCAACTTCCGCGGATCCACCGGCTTCGGGAAGAATTTCATCAGCGCGGGCGACAAGGAATGGTCGGGCAAGATGCACGACGACCTGCTGGACGCGGTCGAATGGGCCATCGCACAGGGCATTGCCGAGAAGGACAAGGTCGCCATCATGGGCGGCAGCTACGGCGGCTATGCCACGCTGGTGGGCCTGACCTTCACGCCCGATGTCTTTGCCTGTGGCGTGGATATCGTCGGCCCGTCCAACCTTGAAACGCTACTGGAAACGATCCCGCCCTACTGGGAGCCGCTGGTGAAGCAGTTCCACGAGCGCATGGGCGATCCCACCACGCCCGAGGGGCTGGAATTCCTGAAATCCATCAGTCCGCTGTACAAGGCGCAGGACATCGTGAAGCCGCTGCTGATCGGCCAGGGCGCCAACGATCCGCGTGTGAAGCAGGCCGAAAGCGACCAGATCGTGCAGGCGATGGAACGCCACAAGGTGCCGGTCACCTACGTGTTGTTCCCGGACGAGGGCCACGGCTTCCATCGCCCGGAAAACAACATCGCCTTCAACGCCATTGCCGAGAACTTCCTGGCTGAATGCATCGGCGGGCGCGCCGAACCGGCGGGCGATGTGCTGGCGGCCTCGACGGCGCAAATCCCCACGGGTAGGGAGCATGTAAAGGGCCTGTAGGGAGAGGGCACATGGCAGTGCAGAAGAGCATTTTCATCACCGGCGGCGGATCGGGCATCGGCCGCGCCATCGCGCAGCACTTCGCCGCGCAAGGCTGGCTGGTGGGCATTTCGGATCGCAATTCGCTGGGGCTGGAGGAAACCAGGGCGCTGCTGCCCGAAGGCCAATGCCTCACCTACACCTTCGACGTCACCAACCGGACCGGCTGGGACGTGGCGCTGTCGGATTTCGCCAAGCATACCGGCGGCGGAATCAACGTGCTCGCCAACAATGCCGGGCTGCCGTCGGGCGGCCCGCTGACGGAAGTGACGCATGAAGAGCTGGACCTGCTGCTGGACGTGAACCTGCGCGCAGTCTTCTACGGCGCGAAGGCCGGGTACGAATACCTCAAGAAAGCCGCGCCTGAGGCTTGCCTGCTCAACACCGCCAGCGCGGCGGCAATCTACGGCATGGCCAACCAGAGCGTTTACGGCGCGACCAAGGCGGGCGTGAAGTCAATGACCGAAAGCCTCGATGCCGAATGGAGCGGCCAGGGCATCAAGGTCCGCTCGCTGATGCCCAGCTTCATCGATACGCCGCTGCTCCAGAACCCGCCCAACCGCAGCCGCAATACGCCGATCCGCGATGCCGTGGTGAAGGCAGGGCTGGAATTCACCCCGGTCGAAGTGGTCGTGCAGGAAGCATGGAATGCCGTGCACGGGAAGAAGGTGCACATCCTTGTCGGCAAGACCGCCCGGAAACTGGCGCGAGTGGCCAAATGGTTCCCCGGTCAACTGCGCGAGCGGGCCCGCACGCTGGCCGACGCGCATGAGCGCAGCGAGGGACGCCCGGCCGACAGCTGATCGCCCGCAGCGCTAGGGTGCCACCGCGCCCTGCCACACCCCATCCAGCCGCGCTTCGCGGCATTGCTGCGCTGTCGCGGGAACGGCCAGCGCAAGCGCCAGCACGGCCAGCAGCCAGCGCATCGTCCCCGGCATCACAGTGCTTCGATCGCCCGGGCCATTTTCACATCCCGCTCGGAAAGCCCGGCCGCGTCATGCGTGGTCAGCGTGATGTCCACCTTGTTGTAGACATTGAACCACTCGGGATGGTGGTCCGACTTCTCGGCGATCAGGGCAACGCGGTTCATGAAACCCCATGCAGCACTGAAATCGGCAAACTTGAATACCTTGCGTATGGCATCGCCATCGCGGGCAAAGTCCCAGCCGTCCAGCTCCACCAATGCGGCTTCTGCTTCACTGCGGGTCAATTTCTCTACGGCCATGTACCACTCCCTTGCTTGCGTCCTGATGCTTCCCTGCCCTAACGCACGGAGCAATGATAGCGCCCCGCCTTGCCGCCAGAGACCTTGCCTGCCGCCGCGGTGAGCGGCTGCTGTTTCGTGGCCTGTCGCTGGACCTGGCTGGCGGGCAGACATTGCACGTCACCGGATCGAACGGCGTGGGCAAATCCAGCCTGATCCGCATCCTTGCCGGCCTGCTGCGCCCCTATGCGGGCGAAGTGACGCGCGAGGGCAGCACCGCCCTGCTCGACCAGACGCTGGCGCTGGACGAGCACCTGCCGCTGGGCCGCACGCTGGGGTTCTGGGGCCACCTCGATGGCGTCTTGCCGGAACAAGACCTCGCCCGCCTTGGCCTGGCAAACCTGCTCGACGTCCCGGTGCGCTATCTCTCCACCGGCCAGCGCAAGCGCGCAGCGCTTGCCCGCCTGCTGGGGCAGCGCGCGCAGGTGTGGCTGCTGGACGAACCTCTTAACGGGCTGGACCGCGATGCGGTGACCATGGTGGAGGCGCTGGTGACAGACCATGTCGAGCAAGGCGGCCTTGCCCTGATCGCCAGCCACCAGCCGATTACGCTGCCGGACCTGCAGGTTCTTCCCTTGCACGATTTCGCGCCGCCGGAGCATACGCTGTGAGCACCTTTGCCACCCTGCTGCTGCGCGACCTGGCGCAGTTCCTGCCAGGTGCGCGGCGCGGCAATACGCTGCTGCCGCTGCTGTTCTTCCTCGCCGTGGCCATGCTCTACCCCTTTGCCGTGGGGCCGAATCCGAACCTGCTGGCGGCAACCGGTGGCGGGGTGATCTGGGTCGCCGCGCTGCTGGCCGCGATTCTGCCATTGGACCGGCTGCTCGCGCCCGACCTCGAGAACGGGTTCTTCGACCAGTGGGCCCTGCGCGGGATTGCCGAGGAAGTGGTGATTGCCGTCCGGCTGATCGCGCACTGGCTCAGCTTCGGGCCGTTCCTGATGCTGGCCGCCCTGCCCGCCAGCGCGCTGCTGGGGATCGATGGCGACACACTGCGCACGGTGGAACTGGGCCTGCTGGCAGGCACGCCGGGGCTGGCCGCCATCGGCATCATCATCGCCGCCGTTACCGTCGGCCTGAAGGGCGGCGGGGCGGCGCTTTCCGGCCTGCTGGTGATCCCGCTGGCCGTGCCGCTGCTGATCTTCGGTGCAGGCTCGCTGGCCTTGGGCGGCGAAGGCGGCGTGGCGCTGACCGGCGCAATCAGCCTGGTGCTGGTGGCCATCGCCCCCTTCGCCGGAGGAGCCGCCATCCGCGCCGCCCGCGAGGGCTGAGGCGATGCGCGAGCTCGCCTGGTTATTCCCCGAAAGCACCGCGCTCGACAGCCAGCCGGGCACCTACCTGCTGCTGATTGACCTGGCCGAACCGCTGGCTTTTACCCTGCGCGGCAAGCAGATGGCGCTACCTGCAGGCACCTATGCCTATGCCGGAAGCGCCAAGGGCCCCGGCGGTATTGCCGCACGCGTGGCGCGCCACATGCGCAAGGACAAGGCACCACATTGGCATGTCGATGGGCTGAGCGTGGCGGCAAGCCGCATCACCGCGCTGGCCTTTCCCGGCGGCAGCGAATGCGCGCTGATGGATCGCTTGCTGCAAAGCAGGCTGGCGGAAATTCCGATAGCAGGCTTCGGCAGCAGCGATTGCCGCGCCTGCCAGGCGCACCTCGCGCGGCTGGTCAGTACGGCGGGTGATAATCCTCGCGGCGCAGGGTGAGCAGGTAGTCAACCAGCTGCTGCACTTCGTCTTCCTCGAGGTAGAAATCCATGTCCACAGGGTAATTGTGCGCGTCGGTCAGCCAGCGCGTCAGCGACTCGCGCGTCAGCCCGCGGGTATTGGCGATGGCCGGCCATTCGGGCGCTTGCGGGTTGGGCGAAAGGCCATAGGGCTCCACCGAATGGCACCCGCCGCAGGCCGCCTGCGCCAGCGCGTGATCCTCCGGATCGGCCTTGGTGGCAGTGTCCGGCTGTGCCGTCTGGCAGGCTGCCAGCAGGGCCATGGCGGCAAGGCTCAATCCGGTGCGCATCATTCGGCAGCTCCATAAGGTGGCTTGTCCAGCCCCTTGGGGCTCTTGGTGAAGATCTCGCAGCCATCCTCGGTAATGCCGATCGAATGTTCGAACTGCGCCGACAGGCTCTTGTCGCGGGTAACGGCAGTCCAGCCGTCGTTGAGCAGCTTCACGTGCGGCTTGCCCAGGTTGATCATCGGCTCGATTGTCATGAACATGCCCGGCTTCAGTTCCGGCCCGGTGCCGCGCCTACCTGCGTGCACCACTTCCGGCGCATCGTGAAACAGCCGGCCAAGGCCATGGCCGCAGAATTCGCGCACCACGCCGTAGCGGTGGCGTTCGGCGTGTTCCTGGATCGCCGCGCCGATATTCCCCAGCCGCGCTCCCGGGCGCGCCTCGGCAATGCCGATCATCAGGCATTCGTAGGTGACTTCCACCAGCTTGCGCGCCTTGATCGACGGTTCACCGGCAAAGTACATGCGGCTGGAATCGCCATGCCAGCCGTCCAGCAGCGGGGTCACGTCGACATTGACGATATCGCCTTCCTTCAGCCGCTTGTCCGCCGGGATGCCGTGGCACACCACGTGGTTGATCGAGGTGCAGCAGCTGTGGGCAAAGCCGCGATAGCCCATGGTGGCAGGCACTGCGCCGCCGTCCAGCGTCATTTCGCGCACAACCCGGTCGATCTCGCCAGTGGTCACGCCCGGTTCGATGCGGGTGGTCAGTTCATCGAGGATTTCGGCGGCCAGACGACCCGCCTTGCGCATCCCCTCGAACCCTTCGGGGCCGTGCAGCTTGATCGTGCCGTCACGGTAGACGGTCGTGTCGCCGGTTACGTGCTGATATTCGGTCATGCGCATCACTTAAGGGCTTTGGCAGCGAATTGCGAGGGCGCGAATCGGGCTGGCCTCACCGGGCGGCAAAGGCGCTGCGGTATTCCTCGCGCACCACCTCGAGCAGTTCGGGCGTTACCGGGAAGGTGAATTCGTAGCTGCCCTCCGCATAGGGCCCGGCAAGGTAGGGCGCGATCTGGATGCCGATACGGTCGAAGCTCTGGCCATTGCTGGAGCCCAGCAGCAGGTTGGTCTCGTCCGGCTTGATGCAGGCATCGAAGCTGTCGTCGGATTCTTCCTCCACCGGCTGTCCGCGCCGCTTCGACCGCTCGGCATTCAGCGCCTCGCACAGCTGCGCGCCCAGCGCCCGGTCAAGTGCCGCGGGCGAAGTGAAGAAGGCAATCGGTTCCATCACCTCGCCTGCCTGCTTGCTCCACACGATGGTGTCGAAGCCGTAATTGGGATGTGCGCCGCCGTAGTAATAGGACTGCGCGGCAGACAGGCTCAGCCAGTTCGGCAGGTCGGCCACCACTTCCCAGGCGGTTTCGCTGGAATAGCTGTTGAAGGGAAAGCCGTTGTCGCGCGCTTCCTCCCGCCCCTGCGCCGCGCGCGTGGCTAGCTGCTGGCGCTCCTCGTCCAGCCGCCTGTCGAGCCAGCCGGCCAGCCCTTCGGTGTCGCCGGCGGCCTGAGGATAGGAATATTCGAACACGAAGGTGTCGGTCTGCTCGGCCACGGTTCGCGCGCCGCCCAGCGGTGCGGGACTGCCATCGGGCGTTGGCGGCGGCTCCGGCACTTCGGGCGTGGCGCTGGCCTGCGGGTCCTCCACCTCGTCAGCCGGGGTGCAGGCAAAAAGCAGCGTGGAGACTGCCAGAATCGTGAATCGTCTGATCAACACGCAGCAAGCCTTCCCAAACGGCGATGAAAACGGCAAGCGGAATCCCATGACTATTGCAGCAGACCTGATCCAGCCGGATCGCGGGCAGGACGCCATCGCGATCCATCTTGTCAACAAGGACACATTCGAAAGCTTTGCCAAGGGTTTGAGCGGACCGCAACGGGCATCTCTCGCGGCGCAGAAATTTACCGGCGGCGGCTACCAGGTGGGAATCGTGCCGGCCAAGAACGCCGACGACGACAGCTGGTTCGCCGTGGGCGGCGTGGCCGATCCTGAAGACCTGTCGAGCTGGTGCCTGGCCAAACTGGCCGAGACCCTGCCTGCGGGCACCTATCGGCTGGCCAACTGCAGGCCCGGCCCGGCGCTGTTCGGCTGGCAGACCGCGCAATACCGCTTCACCCGCTATCGCGACGAGAAGGACGCCGAAGGGCCGCGCGTGCTGCTGACCGAGGATGTCGCCAAGATCGATCTCGTCACCCACGAAGCGCAGGCAGTCAGCCTGGTGCGCGACCTGGTGAACACCCCGGCAGAAGACATGGGCCCCGCCGCGCTGGAGGCCGAGGCCGAGCGCATCGCCAAGGAGCGCGATGCCAGGCTGACCGTGACGCGCGGCGATGCGCTGGAAAAGGGCTTTCCCATGGTCCACGCCGTGGGCCGTGCGGCAGAGCGCAAGCACGCCCCGCGCCTGATCGAGCTGGAATGGGGCGATGAAACCCACCCGCGCGTGGCGATCGTGGGCAAGGGCGTGTGCTTCGATTCGGGCGGGCTCGATATCAAGCCTGCGCGCGGCATGTTGCTGATGAAAAAGGACATGGGCGGCGCTGCCCATGCCCTGGCCCTCGCCGAACTGATCATGAAGGCTGGCCTCAAGGTGCGCCTGCACTGCGTGGTGCCTGCGGTGGAGAACGCCATTTCCGGCAATGCCTTCCGCCCCGGCGACGTGTTGCAAAGCCGCAAGGGCCTGACCGTGGAAATCGGCAACACCGATGCCGAAGGCCGCTTGATCCTGGGCGATGCGCTGACGCTGGCGAGCGAGCACGAGCCGGACCTGATCATCGATTTCGCCACACTGACGGGCGCTGCCCGCGTGGCGCTGGGGCCGGACCTGCCGGCGCTGATGACCCGGCGCGATCAGACCGCCGAGCAGCTGATCGCCGCGGGCAAGGCACACGACGACGAACCCTGGCGGCTGCCGCTGCCATCCGGCTATGCCGAGTGGCTGAAGAGCGACATTGCCGACACCAACAATACCCATTCGAACGGCTTTGCCGGGGCCAGCGTGGCTGGCCTGTTCCTCGACAAGTTCGTGGGCGAAGACATCGACTGGGCGCATTTCGATACCTTTGCCTGGCGTCCTACGCCCAAACCGGGCCGCTCGAAAGGCGGCGCGGCGCTGGGCCTGCGCGCGGCCTTCCATGCGCTGCGTGGTCGATATGGCTAAGCGACAGGTTGCAGCAGCCGCGTGTCGGGTCTAAGCGCGCTGTTTCAATCGCGGGGCAAGCCTCCGCGCACATGAACAAGACGGGTGATTGGCGCTTGAGCCAGGACGACATGACAGACACGGCACTGGCCGCACAGGGCCCCTTCGCCCTGGCGGGTCCCGTCGCGCGCCCGGACCCGCGCAAGGAACCGATCCGCGGTGACCTGGCCCATATCGGCCTGGCCGGAAAGCACTTCGTGCCGCACTACGCGGTGCCCCAGCCGCGCGGCGTGATGCCCGGCGGTGCGCCGCTCCACGCGGCTCCAGACGATGCTTCGGAAGAACTGTGTGTGCTGATCGAAGGCGACAGTTTCGAAGTGCTCGATGTTACGCGCGACTGGGCCTGGGGCTGCCTCTCGCTGCACGGCCCGGTGGGCTATGTCCGGCTCGACCGGCTGGAGCCGCTGAGCGCATGAGCCACACCGTCTTCATCGATGGCGGGGCCGGCACCACGGGCCTCGAGATCGCCGACCGGCTGGCCGGTCGCAGCGAGTTCGAACTGGTGCGCCTGAACGAGGCCGAGCGCAAGGACGAGGACTGCCGCCGCGCGGCGCTGAACTTCGCCGATTTCGCCATTCTCTGCCTGCCTGACGATGCCGCCCGCGAGGCCGTGGCGATGATCGACAAGGATTCCGGCACGCGCGTGATCGATGCCTCCACCGCGCATCGCACCGCGCCCGGCTGGATCTATGGCTTTCCCGAACTGGTCGGCACCAGCGCGGTCGAGGGCGCTGACCGGGTCTCCAACCCCGGCTGCTATCCCACCGGCTTCCTGGCACTGCTGGCCCCGCTGGTGCGCGCCAGGCTGTTGCCGCGCGAATGGCCCTACAGCGTCAACGCCGTCTCCGGCTATTCGGGCGGCGGCAAGGGCCTGATCGAACGGTTCGAGGGAGAAGACAGCAACATTGCCTTCCGTACCTATGGCCTGTCGCTGGATCACAAGCATCTGGCAGAAATGAAGGCCATGGCGGGGTTGAAGCACGCGCCGGTCTTCGCCCCGTCGGTGGTGCCCGGCTATCGCGGCATGGTGGTGGAGGTTCCGCTGCCGATCGCGGCCATGCGTGCCGCGTCCCCGCCCGACGACCTGCGTGCGGAACTGGCCCGCTACTACGAAGATTCACCAGTCGTCACGGTGCATGACGAGGACGTGAGCGAATTGCTGCTGCACCGCCATGCCGAGCCGTCAGACCGGCTCGACCTCTATGTCTTCGCCGACGAGCATGGCAAGACCGCGCGGCTGGTGGCGGTGCTCGACAACCTCGGCAAGGGTGCCAGCGGCGCCGCCGTGCAGTCTTTGAACCTGATGGCTGGCTGCGATCCGCTGGCCGGCCTGCGCCTGTAGCGGCGGCACAGCCTGCCCGCCCTGCCCGCTTTTTGGGCAGCGCTGCCCGCAAAAAGGTCAAACAGCGCCCCCGCCGCGCGCAATTTGATTGCCTTCGAACCCGCGGAATTCGCGCGTTTGTTGCGAATCCGCCCTTTCGCTTGGCCGCGCGATTGTCTACCCCTCGGCCATCGCGGTCTGGCATGATTCTTGAACCATGCTTTTCCGGGTATTGCCAATGGGAGAAAGGCCCGGAGCGAGCCGGGTTCAGACAGGGATACTAAGTGAAAAAGATCGAAGCCATCATCAAACCCTTCAAGCTCGACGAGGTGAAGGACGCGCTGCACGAAGTGGGCGTTTCCGGCATCACCGTAACCGAGGCGAAGGGCTTCGGACGCCAGAAGGGCCACACCGAGCTGTATCGCGGCGCCGAATATGTCGTCGATTTCCTGCCCAAGGTGAAGCTCGAGATCGTCGTGCCGGATTCGCTGGCCGAGCAGGTCACCGAAGCCATTGCCAATGCCGCCAAGACCGGCCGCATCGGCGACGGCAAGATCTTCGTCTCCGACATCGGCACGGCAATCCGCATCCGTACCGGAGAGCAGGACGACGCCGCGCTGTAAGCGGCAAGAGCTCACACCATCCGGCGAAACCCGCCAGAACAAACAACCTTACGTTCAATTCCAAGGAAGGATTATCATGGCCAGTGCAAAGGATATCGCGAAGCGCATCAAGGACGAGGAGATCGAATGGGTCGACGTCCGCTTCACCGACCCCAAGGGCAAGTGGCAGCACCTCTCGATGTGCGCCGGTGTTGTCGACGAGGACATGCTTGAAGAAGGCATGATGTTCGACGGTTCCTCGATCGAGGGCTGGAAGACCATCAACGAGAGCGACATGATCCTGAAGCCTGACCTGGAATCGGTCTACATCGATCCGTTCAGCGCCACGCCAATGATGATCATCAACTGCGACATCGTCGAACCCTCGAACGGCGAACTCTACAGCCGCGATCCGCGTTCCACCGCCAAGCGTGCCGAAGCCTACCTGAAGAGCACCGGCATCGGCGACACCGTGTTCGTCGGCCCGGAACCCGAGTTCTTCATGTTCGACGACGTGCGCTTCGAAGACGGCTATGCCGGCTCGGGCTACCAGATCGACGACGTCGAACTGCCCACCAACTCGGGCAGCGAGATGGAAACGGGCAACATGGGTCACCGCCCGCGTGCCAAGGGCGGTTATTTCCCCGTCGCGCCGGTCGACAGCTGCATGGATATCCGCGGCGAAATGGTCTCCACCATGCTGGAAATGGGCCTGCCGATGGACAAGCACCACCACGAAGTGGCCGCTGCCCAGCACGAACTCGGCATCACCTTCGGCACGCTGACGCAGACCGCCGACCGCGTGCAGATCTACAAGTATGTCGTTCAGCAGGTTGCCCACGCCTATGGCAAAACGGCCACCTTCATGCCCAAGCCGATCAAGGACGATAACGGTTCGGGCATGCACACCCACATGTCGATCTGGAAGGACGGCAAGCCCACCTTCGCCGGCAACGAATATGCCGGCCTGTCGGAAACCTGCCTCTACTACATCGGCGGTGTGATCAAGCACGCCAAGGCGCTGAATGCCTTCACCAACCCGACCACCAACAGCTACAAGCGCCTGGTGCCGGGCTTCGAGGCTCCCGTGCTGCTGGCCTACTCGGCCCGCAACCGTTCGGCTTCGTGCCGCATTCCCTACGGCTCGGGCGAAAAGGCCAAGCGCGTGGAATTCCGCTTCCCTGATCCGCTGGCCAACCCCTACCTCGCCTTCTCGGCGCTGCTCATGGCCGGCATCGACGGGATCGAGAACAAGATCCACCCGGGCGATGCCATGGACAAGAACCTGTATGACCTGCCGCCGGCCGAACTGGCCGACGTGCCGACCGTCTGCGGTTCCTTGCGCGAAGCGCTGCTGGCTCTGCGTGACGACCACGACTTCCTGCTGAAGGGCGACGTGTTCACCAAGGACCAGATCGATGCTTACATGGACCTGAAGTGGGAAGACGTGATCCGCTTCGAGACCACGCCGAGCCCGGTCGAATTCGACATGTACTACTCGTCGTAAGACGAACCGATCATTCGATCACCAAAGGGGCCGTCCGGGAAACCGGGCGGCCCTTTTCCTTGGCGCGCTACGGGAGCTTCACGCCTCAACGCATCATCAGCATCCCGCACCTGCCCACCGCGTTGATCGTCTGCCGCGAGACGCCGAGCCGCCGCGCCAGTTCGCCCTGGCTCCAGCCCCTGCCCTCGCGATGTTCCTTCAACCGGTTCTTCACCGACTCACCTCGTTACCTTGTAAAGAGATCCTTACATCTCTTTCCTACAGCTTCCCGGAAAACCTAGCGCACAGGCCCAATTTGCAAGACAAGAGGCCTGCCACATGACCCGTAAACCCGTCTTCGACACCCTCCGCCGCATCCTTGGTCGCGGCCTGCGCCAGGGCGAGGTCGACCAGCTGGATCAGGCGCTGGATGATTTGCCCCAGGACTGTGTTCCAGGTGTTCCATATGACCCTGCCCCCACCAGCATCGGCCCGGATGGCGTAGCCCTGATCAAGCAGTTCGAAGGCTGCGCCAGCAAGCGGCGCGACGGGCGGTTGGAGGCCTATCCGGACCCGGCCACGGGCGGCGATCCGTGGACCATCGGCTGGGGCGCGACCGGTCCCGGCATTGGCCCTGGCACGGTATGGACACAGGACGCCTGCGACGCGCGGCTGGAGGCGGACCTTGAACGCTATGCCGGGCAGGTCGCCAACGCCCTTGGCGATGCCCCCACCAGCCAGCGGCAGTTCGATGCACTGGTCAGCTTTCACTACAACACCGGCGCGATTGCCAAGGCGACGCTCACCCGCAAGCACAAGGCCGGCGACTTCGAGGGCGCTGCGCGCGAGTTCGATCGCTGGTGCTATGCCGGGGGCCGGGTGATGAAAGGCCTCGCCCGCCGCCGCGCCGCCGAGGCCGCACTGTACCGCAAGGGCAGTTGATCCGGCCTAGTAATCCCGGCGGTATTCTGCCGCGACCTGCTGGCGCCCAATGCTGCTGACGGTGGCCAGCAGGTTGAGCCAGCTGGTCACGCGGAATTCCAGTTCGCTGGCGTTGTAGCCCGCCCCATCGGTGATGAGCTCAACATAGAAGCGGCGGCCGAAGTTCTTGCCCAGTGCGACCGAGGTACCGCGATCCAGTACCGGGTCCGCCGGGATGATCCGCAGGCGGTCCAGCCCCACCGCATTGCGCAGGCTGTTGATCGGCCCCATGCCACCGCCGCCGCGCAGGCTGGCCACGGCAGCGCCCAGTTGCAACGCATCGGTGGCCGAAAGGTTGGTGATCGAACCGCCGAACAGCAGTCGCGCCAGCAGTTCCTCTTCCGGCAGCGCCGGGGTGGAGGAGAAAACGATCTGCGGCTGACTGGCATTGCCGGTGATATCGACTGCGACCGAGAGGCCCGTCACCTCGGTCTCCGCCTTCAGGTCGATCCGCGGATCGATGGGCACGCTCTCGTCAAAGTCGATCACGCCTTCGGTGATGTCGAAGGTGCTTCCGGCGAAGGAATAGAAGCCCTGCCGTGGCACGATGGCAACCGAGCCGCCCAGGCGCGGGTCTGCCGTGGTGCCGCGCAGGCGCAGGCCGTCACTGCGCCACTCGCTGTCGAGGCCCATGCCATCGACATCGATTCCGCCCGAGGCCTCTACGTCGATGAGGAAGCGCCAGGGCACCTGAACAGCGGCGGCCGGGGCAATATCGGCAGGCCGGTTGATCTCGGTGATCGCGACGTTCGGCAGTTCGGCCAGCACTTCGGAACGGCCCAGCCGCCAGCGCGCGCTTCTCGCCTCCAGCCGCCCGGCGATGGTGCCGCCCACACCGTTGGAGACGATGCGCAAGGGGCCGGTGACGGTGGCGCCCATGTTCTCGAGATCAAGGATCCGGGCATTGCGCGCTGCGATGCGCAGGTCGATCTGCGGCCCGCGCGTGGCCGACATCCCCGACAGGTCAACAAAGCCACTGCCCGAGACGCGCCCGCCACCCGGCGCAGTGCCGGCAAAGCTGGTGAGCGCAAGGCGCGATCCGGTGAAGGTGCCGCGCGCCGAAACGTCGGTAATGTCGGTGCCCGTCAGCGCACTGCGCACGCGCAGGCCATCGCCCGCCAGCGAGCCGCGCACCTGCGGGTTGCCCAGCGTGCCGCGCAGGTCCGCCGCAACGGTCACATCGCCTGTCATGTCAAGCAGGTCGATCGCCGCCAGCCGCCACAGCGCAGCGGCAGAGCCGGTGAAGCGGAACTGGCCGGACAGGTCCCCGGCATAGAGCCGGTCCGCCAGACCGCCCGATTGCGGCAGATTGGCGATGCGCGCCTGCAAGCGGCCATCAGCTGTGCCCGTGTCCGACATGACCGCGCGCGTTTGCAACGCGCCTTCGGCAAGCTCGGCCACCAGCGCGATGTCGATCGGCTCGGAAGTGAGCAGCAGGCTGGAGCGGGTGAGGCCGTCCACCATCAACCGCGCCTCGCCCACCGGCAGGCCGCTTTCGCCAGCCGAGGCCTCGATCACACCCGAAATGGTGCCGCCAAAGCCAAGATCGCCCGTCAGCGCGCCAACTAGCCCCAGCGGCATGTCGGACAGTGCAACGCGGCCTTGCGGCGCAGCCTCGCCGCCGAACCGCCCGCTGGCGATCACATAGCCATCGCCATAGCTGAGTTGCGAACGCTGCAATTCCCAGCCGCCCTCTTCAAGGGCGGTGAACACGGCGCGGCGCGGCATGGTAATGGCACGTCCACCCAAGGAGCCCTGCAAGGCCACGGCGATGCGCTGCGGTGCGATCTGGCCGTTCGCCAGCAGTTCAAAACGGCTGCCGCGCTCGCCCGTCAGCGCGGCATCGAACCGGCCGCTGCCGTTGGTGATGTCGGCCCGCGCGGCCATCCGCCCGATGAACACGTCGCCATAGCTCAGGCCCTGCAGGTTCGCAGTGCCGGCAATGCTGGTCTCGCCTTCGGCCAGCACCCCGCTGGCATTGATCGTACCGCCGGCAATGCCAATGGGCGTCGCGCCGCCAAAGCGGGCGTTGTCGGCGGCAAGATCGATGGCAAAGCCCTGTCCGCCATCGCGCACGGCCAGGTCAATCGTGCCAGCCAGCCCGCCGCGGCCAACATCGAGCCTGCCCGCCACCCCGCCATCGACAAGGGCGAACAGGCCGCGCACCCGCGTCTGCGCCACGTCCAGCCGGTCGATGCGCACCGAGGTCTCGCCATCTTCGGGGGTCAACAGCCCCAGCACGCCATCGAAATCGCCCAGCATCGATCCGCCGCGCGTGGTGATGGCGTAGCCGCCCTCGCCCGGCTCCAGATGCACCTGCACATCGTACAGCCCGGCGGCAGGCAGCGGGTCTGCCAGCACCAGGTCGACATAGGGGCCGTCCTCCGCCAGCAGCGCCTGCACGGTGAACGGGCCGTAGTCGACATGGGTGCCACTGCCCGCGATATGGGTGCCGTCATCCAGCAATTCGCCATCGACGGTAGCGGTGAGCTTGCTGGCCTCCACCGACAGGGCATTGAAGGTCAGCGGCACGTCGTCACCCAGCGCCAGCGCGCCTGCGAAAGTAATGTCCTCGCCCGCGATGGTGGTGACGGTGGGATTGGTAACTGTATCCACCGCCCCTTGCATCTCGGCGCGCAGCATCCACGGCGCATTGCCGCCGATGCGGAAGCGTATCTGGGCTGCCGCATCGATCAGCCCGATCCCGTCGAAATCAAGGTCGGCAATGGTCACCGGCCCGCTCACCTGCGTCAGCCCGCTGTCGAGATCGGCATTCAGCCCCCACCGCGCACGCATGCCGGGAAATTGCACGGCAAGATCGTCCGACAGGATTTCGTTCCCGACATAGACGACGGTTCCGCGAAGACTGCCGCCCACGAGCCGCGGATCGAACAGTTCCGCCCCGCTGACAACGTGCTCGATCCGCGCATCCAGCGGCACGGTGACGCGCGTGCCGTCAAAGGCTAGCGTGCCTTGCTGCCGCACGCCGCCAAAAAGGATACCGCCGGCATCGATCTCCCGCACCGAGAGTTCATGCACCAGGGTAAAGCCGCGGAACGGGCCTTCCAGCGTGCCGTTCAGTTCCAACCCGTTTAGCGCCACGTCGGGCGAAAGCAGCGTGGCGTCGAGCAGTTGCACGCCAATGGAGAAATCGTCGAAAGCATTGTCGGCCAGGTCAAGCGCGCCTTCGCCGTTGGCATTCACGCCGCGCGCGCGGAGCACGAAATCACCCTCCAGCACCGAATCCACCAGCGTGCCCGAGGCGGTAAGCGTCACCAGGTCGCCCAGCGCGCGTTCGGGGATGCCGGAAACATAGGCGGCAGGATGCGCCTGCCCCACCACGCGATACTGACCGCTCTCGTTGTAGAGATCGAAATCGAGTAGTTCCTTGCCGCCCTGCGTGGCCAGCAACTCGCCCTCCCACGAGGTCCAGTTGCCAGCGCCGTCGAGGCGGATCGACAGGTCTTCCTCTGCCCCCACCATGGTGGCAAGGAAACCGCCTGCAGGAGCCTGCCAGGTCAGGTCGAGATCGAACTGGTCGCCATCGGGTTCGGCATGGACAATCACGGCAAATTCATCTCCGCCGCCGAACTCGCCATCGGCATCGAGATATACCAACCCATCGCGCACATCGGCTTCGGCGGCGAAGTTGATCACCCGCTGCTCGCCCAGCAGCCCCTCGGCCACGGTCAGGTCCTCGATCACGAAACGATCCACGCGGATGTCGAAATCGGGCAGGATCGGTGCATCGGGATCGCCCGGCAGCAGATTTGGCGCGGCGTAAAGCGTGCCATCGGCCAGCACCAGGTGGCGCACGTCCAGCCCGCTGAAGAACCAGCGCCACGGGCGCCAGTTGAGGTCTACCGTGGGCACCTCCAGGAACAACGTATTGTCCGCGTCGTAGAGCTTCACATCGTGGAAGGTGCTGCTCCACAGCACCGATCCCTCGATTTCCGCCACTTCGACATGCAGGCCCGAAGCAGGCGCAAACTTGCTGATCTGGTCGACGATGAATTGCCTTCCGGGTGGCGTATGCAGGAAAGCCACCGCCAGCAGCACCAGCGCCAGCAATGCAACCAGCGTCCAGCCCAGCCAGCGCAGCAGGCGCAGCGGCAATGGCGGCTTCCTCGCCTCCCCCATGCCTTCGGGCGCTTCGTCCATGGCAGGGTCGTCCGCCATCAGAACGCCTGCCCCAGCCCGACATAGACCGCGACCCAGCTATCCTCCTCGCGCGGGTTCAACGGGAAGGCCACGTCCACCCGCAGCGGCCCGAATCCGGTTTCGTAGCGCAGGCCCACGCCCGCACCAAAGCGGATGTCATCGAAGGTGGGCGTCACGCTGCGCGAGACGGTTCCCGCATCGACGAACGGCACCACCGAAATAGCGCCATCCATGAAACCAGTGCGGATACGCGCCTCGACCGAAGCTTCGACCAGCGATCGCCCGCCATTGGGCGTACCCAGAGCATTGGTCGGCCCGATCGCCTGATAGCCATAGCCGCGCACCGAGCCACCTCCCCCGGCATAGAGCCGGCGCGACGGCGCAATCGCGGCCAGATCGGCACCTACGATGGCGCCTAGCCGCGCCCGGCCCGCCAGCACGACAGTGTCGGAAACCTGCTGATAGGTCGACAGGTCGAATTGCGTCCTGATGTAGGTCGAATTGCTCTGGAACACGCGCGAGATCTCGGGCGAAAGACTGGCCCGGATACGGAAACCCTTGCTGGGATCCAGCAGGCTGTCCGAGGTGTCGAACTGCACATAGGACGGCAGCGCCCCCAGCAGGTATTCGATGTTGGGCGACTTGGCGCCCTTCAGCTTCACTTCCGATGCATTGATATAGGCAAGCTCGAGACCGACGCCCCAGGTGAACGGCTTCTGGAACAACAAGGTACTGCGTCGTTCGTAGTTGGCGACGAAGGACAGCGTTTCCCCGTCATAGGCATCGGTACCGATATTGGTGGCGTAGGCATCCAGCGTCAGGATGCGGTCGCGCCCGCGGAAATTGTTCTTGCGGAAAGTGACGCCCAGCAACTGCTCCTGCGTGCCGGCAATGCCGCGCACGCGCAGCATGCCTTCGGGTGGAAACAGGTTGCGATGCTCCCAGCTCGCTTCCAGCCGGAAGCCTTCCTCCGTGCCATAGCCGATGCTGCCGGCCAGCGTGCGCAAAGGGGCGGGCGTCATGTCGGCATGGATATCGACCACGCCGGGCTCCCCCACGCCGGGCTCCTGCACCACCACGGGCGTCAGGTCGACCGAACCGAGCAGGCCAGTGTCGAGCATCGCACGCCGCAGGTCCACCTGGTCGCTGCGGCGGTAGAGATCGCCTGCGTCCCAGCGGGCGATGCGCGAGAGATGACGGCTGGACAGGAACTCGGGATCGGAGCTGACCACCGAGCCTAGGAGATAGCGACCACCCGGCTCCACCGCCATGGTCAGGTCGCCTTCGTCGCGCGCGTGGTCCACCAGCAGCGATGGCGCATCGATCTGGGCAAAAGGAAAACCGCTTTCGCCCAGCGCCATGCCCAGGTCGCTGCGCTCGGCCTCGATGGCGTCGAGCGAGATCAGGTCGCCGGTGTCGATATCGAAGGAACGGCGCAGCGCGGAAAACTGGCTGTCGGCTGCTGCCAGGTTGCCAAGGTCGATCGCGCCATAGCGATAGCGTTCACCAGGAATGATATCGAAGCGCACCCCGGTCTCGCCTGGCTCGTTCTCACCGATTGTGCGGGTGACCTGCCCGTCAAAGTAGCCATAGACGCGCAGCAGGGTGTTGAGCAGCTCTTCGTCCTCGCGTGCCTGCACCGCGAGGCGGGCGATATTGCCGTCATCGTCGTAATCACCAACCGTGGAGAGCGATTCGAAGCGGAAAACAAATTCCTTGCGCTGGGGAAACAGCGACTGATCGGTAGGAAAGGCCAGCACCAGCTGGTCCGAAATGCGTTCCTCCGTTCCGGTCTCCACGCGCGGGATTTGCTCGTCGAACTGCACGAATTCGACAGGCTCGTCGGCGGGTTCGAGCGGAGCGAGCTGCGGCAGCTCCACGCCTTCGGGCCAGGGTATGGTGATTTCCGGCATCTGCGCCAGCGGCGCGTCAGCGCTCAGCGGCTCCTGCGCAGCGGCACCAGCTTGATCCTCGGCGGGAACGCCCTGCGCGGCCCAGTCCTCGGGATTTTCCACCGCGGCATCGGGAATCAGATCTTCCAGGCGCGGCGGGACCTGGCGCTCCTGCGCCGCCAGCGGGCTGGCCAGCAACGCCAGCGCTGCGGCAAGCGCAGTGGAAGTCCGGGCGATCATGGAATCACGCTTAGGTGAGCTTGTATTCCTGCTGCAAGCCCGGCGTATTGTCTTTCGAGCCGCCATCCGTTGCAGGTACGCGCCTGCAAGAGCCCTTGGCAACGCCTTCGATAAGGCGGCGCTGCTCGTCTTGTGACATGCGTCGCCAGCCATCGGGGCCGAGCGCTTCAAGCGGACGGAAGCGGACCTTGTAGTGCATCCGCTCCGACCCCTCGACCCAGTAGCCAAGATAGACATAAGGCAGCCCCGCTTCTGAGGCCCGCTTGATGTGTTCGAGAATGACGTAATTCCCAAGCCCGCTGCGATGTTCCAGTTCCGGGTCGTAGAAGCTGTATATCATCGACAACCCATCAGCCTGTCTGTCTGTAAGGCAGGCGGCGACCAGCCGACCAACGGAACCGTCTGTGGAAGGTTCCCTATATTCGATGACGAAGCTGGAAACGCTGGTGTGCTCCACCATGTCGGCATAGTCCACCTCGTCCATAGCGGCCATGCCGCCGCCAGGGTGGCGATGTTCCAGATAGCGTTGCAGCAGGGCGAATTGTTCCTCCGTCGCCCAGGGACGGCATTCGGTCACCACCAGATCGGAATTGGCCTTTAGCGCGCGCTTCTGCGAGTTCGAGGGCTTGAAATCGTCCGCCGCGACCCGCACCGAAATGCACGCCTTGCAGCCTTCGCAACTGGGGCGGTAGGCCACCGTCTGGCTGCGGCGAAAGCCGATGCGACCCAGCGCATCGTTCAGCTGTTCGGCATGTGGGCCCTTCAACTCGGTGAACACCTTGCGCTCTGTCTTGCCCGGCAGATAAGGGCACGGCGCAGGGCTCGTCACGAAGAAGCGGGGGAAGCGAACGGGGGCCGACACGTGGCTGGGTAAATCCTCAAGGTGCTGGTGCAGTCGCGCAGTTTATCCGCGCCACACCCGACCCTTAAGACCACAGGGAATCGCGCAGATGAACCATGTTAACCATAAAAGCGGCGCCTCGCAGGATTAATTTCCACAAATTGCATTCGTGGCTCGGCAAACGGCCCGAAACGGGGCAGTTCGCGCAGGCTGTGTCGGCCTCAGTTCAGCTCCACCCGGTCGACCGAATAGCCCTTCTCTTCCAGCGAGGCCACGAGGTCTTCCAGCTGTTCGCGATCGCGAGCTTCACATTCGATATCGGTGATCAGCCCCTTGGCGGGCAAGTTGGTGAAGATGCGCTGGTGATAAATCTCGAGGATGTTGACGTTGTGCTTGTCGAACTCGCGCATCACCTTGAACAGCGCGCCGGGGCGATCCTGCAGGGTGATCTGCAGGCGCGCCAGCCGGCCCGAGCGGGCAAGGTCACGCAGCAGCACATTGGCCAGCAGCCGCGTATCGATATTGCCCCCGCACAGCACCAGGCCCACCTTCTTGCCGGCAAAGCGCTGGCGATGCGCCAGCACGGCAGCCAGCCCCGCCGCACCTGCACCTTCAACCACGGTCTTCTCGATCTGCAACAGCAGCGAGACGGCCTCTTCCAAGTGGCGCTCGTCCACCAGCAGGATGTCGTCGACCACCTTGTCGATCACTTGCTGGGTAAACTTGCCCGGCTCCTTCACCGCTATGCCTTCGGCCAGGGTATCGCCGCCAGAGGGCAGGTCTGCCTTGGCCCAGGCATTGTAGCTGCTGGGATAGAGCCGCGCCTCGGCGCCGATCACTTCCACCGGCGGCACCTGCGCCTTGGCCACGGTGCCCATGCCGCTGATCAGCCCACCGCCACCGATCGGCACGACGATGGTTTCGATCTCGGGCGCATCCGCCAGCATTTCCAGCGCCACCGTGCCTTGCCCGGCGGCCACATCGGGATCGTCGAACGGGTGGACGAAGGTCAACCCCAGTTCCTGCTCCAGCTTGCGGGCATGGGCATAGGCCTCGTCGAAGGTCTCGCCTTCGAGCACCACGTTGCCGCCCACGCTTTCGGTCTGCATCACTTTTACCGTGGGCGTGGTGCGCGGCATGACGATGGTGACAGGCACACCCAGACGCGTGCCGTGATAGGAAAGCCCTTGCGAGTGATTGCCCGCCGAAGCCGCAATCACGCCGCGCTGGCGCTGCTCGTCAGACAGCAGCAGCAGCGCGTTCAAGGCGCCGCGTTCCTTGTAAGCGGCGGTGAACTGGTGGTTTTCGAACTTCAGCCAGATCTCCGCGCCGAGAATCTTCGACAGGGTCTGCGAATGCAGCGTGGGCGTATGCACCACGGCACCCTTGATCCGCTCTGCTGCGGCACGCACGTCATCCAGCGTCAGGCTGGGGGCGACACTCTGTTCTGTTCCCGTCATGGCGAGTGCGCCTAGCCCAAGGGGAAGCGCGAGGAAATAGGGCGGTGGCTTTTGTGTTACAAAGATTGCCTTGGGCGAGGAGATTGGGCATCGCTGCGGCGCATGAGCAAACTTGCATTGAAAGTGGCGTTTCTGGGCCTCGGCGTGATGGGCGCACCGATGGCCGGACACCTCGCCCGCGCCGGTCACAAGGTAACCGGCTACAACCGCACCGCCGTAAAAACTACCCAGTGGCGAGAACGGCTGGCTGCCGAAGGGCTGGACGTCGCCAGCGCCGCCACGCCGATCGAGGCCGTGGCCGATTGCGACGTGGTGCTGGCCTGCCTCGGCAATGACGAGGACGTGCGCAGTGTCCTGCTCGCAGAGGGCGGCGCGCTGGCAGCGATGAAGCGCGGCGCGACCTTGGTCGATCATACCACCGTTTCACCTGCCCTCGCCAGGGAACTGGCCGAAGCAGCGGCAACCCACGGCCTCAAATGCGTCGATGCCCCTGTCTCCGGCGGGCAGGCGGGCGCGGAAAACGGCAAGCTCGCCATCATGTGCGGCGGCTCTGCCGACGCCATGGCTGCCGCCACCCCGGTGATGCAGGCCTATGCCGCGCGCATCGTCCATGTCGGCGAAGCAGGCGCGGGGCAGGCCTGCAAGGCGGTGAACCAGGTGTGCATTGCTGGCGTGCTGGCGGGCCTTTCCGAAGGCGTGCGTCTGGCGCAGGCCAGCGGCGTGGACACGGTCAAGGTGCTGGAAGCGATCAGCGGGGGTGCTGCACAAAGCTGGCAGATGGAAAACCGTTGGCAGACCATGGTAAAAGGTGAGTTCGACTTCGGCTTCGCTATCGACTGGATGCGCAAGGACCTGGCCATCGCCATGACGGAAGCGAGGGAGGTGGGCGTCTCGCTGCCCGTCACCGCGCTGGTCGACCAGTTCTACGCCCAGGTGCAGGCACAAGGCGGCGCGCGGCAGGATACCAGTGCGCTGATCCGCCACCTGCCGGAGGCGCAATCATGATCGCCCGGATCGCCGCGCTTGCGGCCAGCCTGCTCGTCGCCACCCCGGCCCTGGCCGACACCCATATCGACAATATCGAGGGCATCTCGGTGATGCGTGACGGCTCGATCGACCGATTCACCGGCATGGTGATCGACGAGCAAGGCCGCATTACCGAGCTGCTCGATTTCGGCGATCGCCCCACCCGCGAGGTGGAATACCGGGTGGACGGCGAAGGGCGCGTAGTCGTGCCCGGCTTTGTCGACGGGCACCTGCACCTGATGGGCATTGGGCTGGGCACCCTGGTGCTCGACCTGTCGATGACTAATTCGCTCGACGAGGCCCTGTCGCGCATTGCCGCCTATGCCGCCGCCTATCCGGATCGTCCGTGGATCATCGGGCGCGGCTGGAACCAGGAACGCTGGGGCCTGGGCCGCTTCCCCACCGCTGCCGAGCTGGATGCGGTGGTGGCCGACCGTCCCGTGTGGCTAGAACGCGTCGATGGCCACGCCGGCTGGGGCAATTCCATGGCGCTTCGCGCTGGCGGCGTGACAGCAGAGACGCGCGATCCCTCCGGCGGGCGGATCGAGCGCCTGCCGGGCAGCCGCGCGCCCTCGGGCGTGCTGGTGGATGCCGCCATGGCCATGGTCAACGATGCCGTTCCCCCGCCCTTGCCCGAGGACCGCGACCTCGCGCTGCACAACGCCCAACGCCTGCTGCTGCGCCATGGCATCACCGCCGTCGCCGACATGGGCACCAGCGTGGAAGACTGGATGACCTTCCGCCGCGCGGGCGATGCCGGGCGCCTGCAACTGCGCATCATGTCCTATGCCGACAGCGTCGATTCCATGCTGCTGATCGGCGGACCTGCGCCCACCCAGTGGCTGTATGACGATCGCCTGCGCCTCAATGGCGTGAAGCTCTATCTCGACGGGGCGCTGGGCTCGCGCGGGGCGCTGCTCAATGCGGACTATGCGGACGACCATGGCAATCGCGGCTTGCCGCTGCTCAACGGCACGCAGCTGCGCAACCTGATGAGCCGCGCCGCGCTCGATCGCTTCCAGGTCGCCATCCACGCGATCGGCGATGCCGCCAATGCCGAGGCGCTGAACGCCATCGAGGAACTGTCGCTCGACTACGACGGCGACCGGCGCTGGCGTATCGAGCACGCCCAGATCGTGGATCCCGCAGACCTGCCGCGTTTCGGCGAGCACGGGATCATCGCCTCGATGCAGCCCGTCCACCAGACCAGCGACATGATGATGGCCGAAGCGCGACTGGGGCCAGACCGGCTGGGCGGCGCCTATGCCTGGCGCTCCATCCTGCAGGCAGGCGGCAGCCTTGCCTTCGGCACCGATGCACCGGTGGAGCCCGTCGATGCGCTGGCAGGCCTGGCCGTGGCGATCAGCCGCACAAATGCCGATGGAGAGCCCTTTGGCGGCTGGCGCCCGGAAGAGACGATCAGCCGCGAACAAGCGCTGGCGGCCTATACCGCAGGCGCCGCCTACGCCGGTTTTGCCGAAGGGCGGTTCGGTCGTCTGGCCGAGGGGGAACGCGCCGATTTCGTGATGCTCAGCGCCGATCCGCTGATGGCCAATCCGGCAGAACTGCGCAACATCGAGGTGCTGGAAACCTGGATTGCCGGACAGCGCGTCTACGATTTCGAACTGGAAGCGCGCTAGCTGACCCGTAGACTGCTATTCTGTATCCGCTTGCACGACAGCAAAGCCGCGTGGCCTGGTTCTCATATCCGCCGCGGGGATGGTAAAAGGCCTGGTGTCGCTGTTCGAACGGGGCGAGCCTAGTCGGCCTTGCCTTCCGTAACCGCCTCACCCGTCTCGGCCTCGCCCTCTTGCGCCGCGGCTTCCTCGTCCTTACGCTTCGCATCGCGGCGTTCGGTGATCTTCATCAGCAGCAGCGATCCTTCGAACAGCACCAGCAGCGGTCCGGCCAGAACCAGCTGTGAAACTACATCGGGCGGCGTGACCACGGCCGCCAGCGCCACCACCAGCACGATCACGTATTTGCGCGCGGCCACCAGCTGGTCGCGCGAGACCAGCCCGGCGCGGTTCAGCAGCATCAGCAGCACGGGCAGCAGGAAGCTGATCCCGAAAGCCAGGATGAAGCGCATTACCAGGTCAAGGTATTGCCCCATCTCGGGCAGCGCCTCGGCATCGATCCCGCCAACATTGCCCTGGAATCCGAGAAACCACGGGAAGGCCAGCGGCATCACCACGAAATAGGCCAGGCACGCGCCCATGGTGAACAGCACCGGCGTGGCGATCAGGAACGGCAGGAAGGCCTTCTTCTCGCGCGCGTAGAGGCCGGGGGCAATGAAGGCCCACAGCTGGTTGGCGATGATCGGGAAACTGATGCCGAAGGCCGCAAACAGCGCCACCTTGATCTCGACGAAAAAGGCGCCGTAGAGCTGGGTGTAGACCAGTCGCCCCTGGCCCTCTGGGAATGAGGCGGTCAGCGGACGCACCAGCAGGCCGAAGATATCGTCTGCGAAATAGAGGCACACAGCAAAGGCCACGCCCAGCGCCAGAACTGCCTTCACCAGCCGCCCGCGCAGCTCGATCAGGTGTTCCATCAGGGGAGCCTGGGTATCGTCGAGGTCGGAAATCTTGAAGGCCATCAGGCGCTGTCCGCGGCAGGCTTGTCGGCCGCCTTGTCCGGCTTGTCCGGGCTGGTCGCATCGGCAGGGCGGGCGGCATCTTCCGCGGCTGCGCCCTTCGCCTCGGCAGCGGCGGCCGCTTCCTTGGCGGCTATGCGTTCCTTCGCCTGACGCTTGAGCTCCGCCTCCTTTTCAGGAGGATAGGCGCCCGTCGGCTCCATCTGCGCAGGCACGCCCTCGGGATGTTCGCGCATCACCTTTTCGTTCTGCGCCTTCCACTTCTTTTCCATGTCCTCCAGCTCGGCTTCGCGCACCATGGCATCGAGCCCGGTACGAAAATGGCCGGAAAGGCGGCGGATCTTGCCGATCCAGCGGCCTGCCGTGCGCATGGCCAGCGGCATGTCTTTCGGGCCGATGACGAGAATCGCCACGACCACGATAAGCAACAGTTCGGTTGCGCCGATATCGAACATGGCTGAGCGGCGCTCGCTTTAGAGGTTAAGAGGCGGTCTTGTCGCCGGTGGCTGCAGGGGCGCTTTCACTGGTTTCAGCCTCTGCCGCCGGGCCTTCGATGCGGGCCGAAGCAGGAGCTTCGGAGGAAGAATTATCCTCGTCAGTCAAGCCCTTGCGAAAGCTCTTCACACCCTTGCCGAAATCGCCCATCATCTCGCTGATACGGCCGCGGCCGAACAGCACCAGGATCACCAGCGCGATGATAAGGATCTGGAATGGTCCAATGCTACCCACGATTATTCTCCGAAATCTTTGAGACCGGAACTTAGGCGCTTTCGTCCCGCTTTTCCAGCATCTCTGACTCCGGCTCGTCTTCTAGGGCTTCCGCCTCGTCCCACGCGGCTTCCCCCGCGCCCTCTTCCTCGGCTTCTGCCTCGGCCTCGGCCTCGCTCTGGGTCGTTTCAGCCGCTTTCTGCTCCATCAGGTCCTCGTAGGCATCGTCCACGGGATCGAGCAGGCCAGAAGCCTTGAGTTCGGCAAGGCCGGGCAGGTCCTTGCGGCTTTCGAGGCCGAAATGGCTGAGGAATTCGGGCGTGGTGGCATAGATCACCGGCCTGCCGGGCACTTCACGCCTGCCCGCGACACGCACCCAACCTGCCTCCATCAGCACGTCCAGTGTACCACCGCTGGTCTGCACCCCGCGAATGGCCTCGATCTCGGCGCGGCTGACGGGTTCATGATAGGCCACGATCGCCAGCACTTCGGTGGCCGCGCGCGACAGGCGGCGCAGCTGGTCCTTCTCGCGCCGCAGGATATGGGCAAGGTCGGGCGCGGTCTGGAACTGCCAGCGCTTGCCGCGCTCCACCAGGTTGACGCCGCGCTTCGCATATTGCTCCTGCAAGACGGCGAGCGCCTCCTTCACGTCGGCATCACCTAGGTGCGCGGAAATCTGCTCGCGCGTCAGCGGTTCCTCGGCAGCGAACAGGCAGGCCTCCACAGCGCGCACCAAGTCGTCAGGATTGTCCATCATCGTATCAGGCATCGCTTTTCACCCGCCGCAGGTGCAGCGGCCCGAAAGTATCTTCCTGGCGAATTTCCGCCTTGCCCTGCCTGGCCAGTTCCAGCGCCGCCACGAAACTGCTGGCCAGCGCGCTCTTCTTCAGCCGGGGTTCGGCATCGGCGGGCAAGAAGCTGCGCAGTTCCATCCAGTCGAGCGAAACGCCAAGCATGGCGGAAACACGGTCGATCGCCGATTCCAGCGTCATCACCGGCCGATTAGCGACCATGTGCACCACGGGTTCGGTGCGCAGCTTCACCTGCCCATAGGCATGGACAAGCTGGTACCAGTTGCACTGCCAATGATTTTTCTTGAGCGTTTTCAATCCCTCGGGCGCGCCGCGCGCAAACACGTCGCGGCCCAGCCGGTCACGCGCCATCAGCCGCGCGCCAGCCTCTCGCATCGCGCCGAGGCGGGCGATGCGCAGTTGCAGCTTCAGCGCCAGTTCTTCGGGTGATGGGTCTTCCTGCTCTTCCTTGGGCAGCAGCAGGGCGGATTTGAGGTAGGCCAGCCATGCCGCCATCACCAGGTAATCGGCGGCAATCTCCAGTTTCAGCGCCCCGGCCCGCTCGATATAGGCGATGTACTGATCCACCAACGCCAGGATGGAGATGGACTTGAGATCCACTTTCTGCCGCCGCGCCAGATCAAGCAGCAGGTCGAGCGGCCCCTCCCAGTTCTCCAACTCGATATAAAGCGCGCTCGAATCGGTGGTGCCGGGCGCTGCGATACCGCGCCATTCCTCGGTCGCCGCATCGGAAGCCTCTACGGCCTCGATCAGGTTGCCCTCGTCGATGGGAGTCACGCCCGCTCTCCCACCAGCTCGAGAAACGCATCGCGCAATGCCAGCAGCTCGGCGCGCGGGGTATGGTCGCTCACCTTGCCTGCGCCCGCCATCGCGCGGTCGAGTCGCTTGCGAGTGGCATCAGGCATAGCAGGCAGCGCCTCGGCGGTGCCCACCATGTCGTCCATCTTGCCCCAGCAATTGAGCACCAGGTCACACCCCGCGGCCAAGGCGCGCTGCGAACGTTCGGGTATCGTTCCCTCGAGCGCCTGCATATCGATATCGTCGGACAGCAGCAGACCGTCGAAACCGATACGCTTGCGGATAATCTCGGAAATCACGAATTCGCTTTGGGTAGCAGGGTTGGCCGCATCCCAGGCGGTGTAGCGGATATGCGCGGTCATCGCGATGGGCGCATCGCAAAGCCTGGCAAAGGGCGCAATGTCGGTGGCAAGGTCTTCCTCGCTCGCCTCCACCACGGGCAAGTCCTTGTGGCTGTCCACCATGGCGCGGCCATGGCCCGGCATGTGCTTGATACAGCCGACCACGCCGCCGCGAGCGAGGCCATCAAGCGTGGCGCGACCGAGCGCCGCCACCTGCATGGGCTCGGTACCCAGCGCGCGGTCACCAATCACATCGTGCGCGCCCTTGGCCGGGATATCGAGCACCGGGTGGTAGTCCACCGTGATTCCCACTTCGGCAAGGTCGAAAGCCAGCAATTGCGCATTGGCGCGAATCGCCTGGATCGCGCTGGCGGGGGCGATATCATACAGCTGCGCAAACACACGGGGCGCGGGATAGGCGGCCCACTCTGGCGGCTTCATCCGCGCCACGCGCCCACCTTCCTGGTCGATCGAGACCAGCAGGTCGTCGCGCCCGTGCAGTTCACGCAGGGAATCGGTCAGCGCCCGCAGCTGTTCGCGGTTTTCGACATTGCGTCCGAACAGGATGTAACCCGCCGGCTGCGCCTCCTTGAAAAAGGCGCGCTCGTCCTCGGTCATCTTGAGGCCGGAAAGACTGAAAATGGCAGGCGTCATCAAAGCAGATTAGGCCCAAAATATGGTGCTTGCGCAAGCATCACCGCACTACATGCGGGGGAAAACACGCCCATTTGCGCGCAGCAATCAGCGGATATAGCAATCCCCGCCGGCATTGCGGATGGCGCGGCAGGTGGAATCGCCCGATGCGCGGTCGCCGGTAATCGCCTGCAGGCGGTAGACGGTCGCGCCGTTTACCTCTGCCTCGACAATGCGGTGGCGCAGGCCCGACAGCACTGAGTAACGTCCCCGCGCGCTGACCCACGCCTCGTTGGCGTCGGCCCGACTGGTGAAGGCCCCGATCTGGACATAGATCGCGCCTGCTTCGTCCGCGCTTTCGTCCACTTCGTCGGCGCCCTGCGCCACATCGATGCTGGGCTGGGGCGTCTCGTCATTGTCGGCAAGGCGGCCACGGCGCGACTCGCCCTCTGCCACTTCGAAGGCGGTATCGCCGGTGCCCGCGACTTCGCGGCCACCGGGGTCTTCCGGGCGTTCCTTGTAAGGTCCGTCAGGCGCTTCGATGGTAGAGCCGTCTGCGGCCAGTTCCGGATCGGGCGCGTCGCGGGTGAACCACCAGCCGGCAAACAGCACGCCGGCGATCACCAGCAGGCCGATCAGGGCGACCCAGATCAGCCGCGCGTCGAACCCGCCTTCGTCCTCGTAGTCGCCATCGTCTTCCAGCCAGGGCAGGGCATCGCCATCGTCGTCGAGCGCCAGTTGCTCCTCGGCCTCTAAGGTCTCTTCGAATTCGGCATCCTCGATGCCATCGTCGCCCTTTCCCCCCGCCGGAAGGTTCATGTCCTAAAGCTCCTCAACCGCCTCAACCCCAAGGATTGCGAGGCCATTGCGGATAACCTGCCCGATTTGCGCGGACAGGAAAAGCCTTGCTGCGGACAGTCCGGGTTCCTGTGCCACGATGATGCGCTTTTGCGCATCGTCGTTGCCGAGGTTCCAGAAGGCGTGGAAGGCGGCGGCAAGGTCGTAGAGGTAGAAGGCGATGCGGTGCGGTTCGCGCGCACGGGCGGCGGCTTCCACCTCGCGCGGGAATTGCGCGGCCTGCTTGATCAGCGTCAGTTCGTCCTCGCCCAGCAGCGAAAGGTCGGTATCGGACGGGGCGAGCCCTTCGCCCGCTGCCTTGCGCAGGATCGAGCAGATCCGGGCGTGGGCATACTGGACGTAGAACACCGGGTTGTCCTTGCTCGCTTCCACCACCTTGGCGAAGTCGAATTCCATCTGCGCTTCAGGCTTGCGGGTGAGCATGGTGAAACGCACCACGTCCTTGCCCACTTCCTCCACCATGTCGGCGATGGTGACGAAATTGCCCAGCCGCTTGCCCATCTTCACCGGTTCGCCGTTGCGCACCAGGCTGACCATCTGCACCAGCTTCACATCGAAGGGGATCGCCTTGCCCTGCCCTTCGGACAGCGCGGCAACGGCAGCCTTGATCCGCTTGACCGTGCCGGCATGGTCTGCACCCCAGATATCGATCAGCGCATCGGCATCTTCCGCTTTCTGCATGTGATAGGCGAGGTCAGCACCGAAATAGGTCCACTTGCCGTCGCTCTTCCTGATCGGGCGATCCTGGTCGTCGCCAAACTTCGTCGAACGGAACAGCGGCAGCTCCACCGGCTCCCAGTCTTCCACGGTCTTGCCCTTGGGCTGTTCCAGCACGCCGTCGTAGACAAGATCATGCTCGCGCAGCCAGGCTTCGGCAGCTTCGGGCTTCTTCGCCGCCTGCAGGGCCGCTTCGGACGAAAACACATCGTGCTGGATGCCCAGCAGCGCCAGGTCCGAACGGATCAGGTCCATCATCCGTTCGACCGCGAAGGCGCGGAACAGCGGCAGCCATTCCTCTTCGGGTTCGGACACAAAACGATGGCCGAATTCATCAGCGGCGGCCTGCCCCACCGGGATCAGGTAGTCGCCGGGGTAATAACCCTCGGGAATCTCGCCGATGTCCTCGCCCAGCGCCTCGCGATAACGAAGATGCGTCGAGCGGGCGAGCGTATCCACCTGCCCGCCGGCATCGTTGACATAGTATTCGCGGATCACCTTGTGCCCTGCGGCTTCCAGCAGGCTGGCCAGCGCATCGCCCACCACCGCGCCGCGGCAGTGGCCCATGTGCATGGGACCGGTGGGATTGGCAGAGACATATTCAACGTTGACCGTGATGCCTTCGCCCATGGCGGACTTGCCGTAACCGTCGCCCTTGGCGGCAATGGCGGCAAGCTCGTCCAGCCAGCTTTGCGGGGCGAGGCGCAGGTTGATGAAGCCCGGCCCGGCAATTTCGGCACTCATGATCGCGGGATCGCGGCTCAGGTGCTCGACGATCTCTTCCGCCAGCGCGCGCGGATTGGACTTCGCCTGCTTGGCCAGCACCATGGCGGCATTGGTGGCCAGGTCGCCATGTGCGGGATCGCGCGGCGGCTCCACGCTGACATGGGCGCGATTGGTACCGGGCGGCAGCGCGCCTTCGGCTTCCAACGCGGCCAGCACGGCATCGATCTTTTCCGCATAGGCGGCATAGAGGGTGTGGTTCTGGGTCATTGCGAATTGCTCTCGTGAGCTCCTGCGCAGGCAGGAGCCTCGCTGTAACAGGTCCCAGCCTTCGCCGGGACTCACGACGATTTCAAGGTGCGACTTATCGCGTCGCGTTGTAGGCCAGTTGGTCCTCGGTCAGCTGGAAGCCCACCAGCAGCTCGAAGCTGGCGCGGGCGATGGCGGCGCGCACGTCGGGCTCGGTCAGCGGGTCGATGGCGGCGGACTGGTCGCCCGCGCGTCGGCGGCGGGTGATGCGCTCGCGAATATCGTCAGGCAGGGTCGCTTCGGCGCGGTCGATATAGGCAGCGGTGCTGCCACTTGCCTGCGCGCGCGCCTGACCGGCGGCGAAAGTCAGCTCCACCGTGCCGACGCGCTTGGCCACCACCGAGGTGCCACCGCGCAGCACGGTGGAATAGAAGGGCAGTGAGACCGTGCGAGGGCCAGCCGTGCTGGTGCGCGTCGCGATCACGTCGAACGTGGCAGTGGAATAGACTTGGTCGCCCGTCTCGTCGCAGGTGGAACGCACGTTGGTGATCGCCGCCGTCACGTCGATGGCATCGGCGGTGCGTGCATCGGCCGGCGCAAACAGCGTCACGTCGCCGGTGAAGTCGGGAACGCCGACTGCCGGGCAGACGGAGCGCAGCGCGGTGATGCCCACGCCCTGTTCAACCACGATATCGCCTTCACCCCGGCAACCGCCCAGCACAGTGATGCCTGCAACAGCGGCGAGTATTGCGATCCGAGCGTTCATTCCCATTCCTTGTATCATGCGGGCAGCAAAATTTGTCCGCGAGGCCCTAGCCCTTTCCCGGGTGGGCGACAACAGCTAGAGACACCTGCATGAACGCCCCCTTTCAGGAAAATCGCCCGTCAGACGACAAATTGCCGCTTCGCGTGCTGATTGCCGCGCCGCGCGGCTTCTGCGCCGGTGTGGATCGCGCCATCGAGATCGTGGAAAAGGCGATCCAGAAGTACGGCGCGCCGGTCTATGTCCGGCATGAGATTGTCCATAACCGCTTTGTCGTCGACAGCCTGAAGGAAAAGGGCGCGATCTTCGTCGAGGAGCTGGACGAGGTGCCGGACGACATGCCGGTGGTGTTCAGCGCCCATGGCGTGCCCAAGTCGGTGCCGGCAGAGGCGCAGCGGCGCAAGATGGTCTATGTCGATGCCACCTGTCCGCTGGTGTCCAAGGTCCACCGCCAGGCCGAACGCCAGATCGAGAAGGGCAAGCACATCATCTTCATCGGCCACGAAGGCCATCCCGAGGTTATCGGCACGATGGGCCAGGTTCCCGAAGGGCAGATGACTCTGGTGGAAACGGTGGAGGACGTCGCCGCGCTGCCCTATACTCAGAAGGACGAGCTGTCCTTCCTGACCCAGACCACGCTTTCGGTGGACGATACGGCGGAAATCGTACGTGCGCTGCAGGATCGCTATCCGCAAATCCTCGCACCCAAAGCAGAGGACATCTGCTACGCTACCTCCAACCGGCAGGAAGCGGTAAAGGCCATCGCTCCCGATTGCGAGCTGGTGCTGGTAATCGGCGCGCCCAATTCGTCCAACTCGCTGCGGCTTGTCGAAGTCGCAGAGCGGATGGGTGCCAGCTCACGACTGATCCAGCGCGCTGCCGAAATCGATCCCGCCTGGCTGGACGGCGTCGGCACGGTGGGCGTCACCGCCGGGGCCAGCGCACCCGAGGTACTGGTGCGCGAAGTGCTCGATAAACTGGGCGAATGGCGCGCGGTGGAAGAGCAGAAGGTGCGCACCGCCGAGGAAAAGATGGTCTTCAAGCTGCCACGCCAGTTGATGGACTAGGCGCTCGCGCATGGCGGTCTACACGCAGCTATCGGCAGAAGTTCTTGCCGACCTGATCGCGCAGTATGACGTGGGCGAACTGGTTTCGGCCAAGGGCATCGCCGAGGGCGTCTCCAATTCCAACTGGCTGGTGGAAACCACCGGCAGCCCGGATGCGGGTAGGGCCAATGGCAAGCGCTTCATCCTGACCATGTACGAACGCCGCATCGATATCGCGGACCTGCCGTTCTTTCTCGGCCTGCTTGATCACCTGGCCGCGCGCGGCTGTCCGGTGCCGCGCACGATCCACGATCGCGCCGGTGCCAGTTCGCGCATGCTGGATGGCAAGGCGGTGGCGCTGATCGAATTCCTGCCCGGCGTTTCGGTAGATCAGCCAACCCCCACCCAGGCACTGAGCGTAGGCAAGGTGCTGGCCGAAATGCACGAAAGCGCGCGCGCCTTTCCCGGTTCGAGAGTGAACGACCTTGGCCCCCATGCCTCCGCCCGCGTGCTGGCCGAATGTGGCGCGCAGGCGCTGGCTGGAATCGACAGTGAACTGCCCGCCATGATCGGTGTCGCACGGGAGGTGGCGGAAAGCTGGCCCAAGGGCCTGCCCACCTCCATCATCCATTCCGACCTCTTCCCCGACAATGTCCTGATGCTGGGCAATCGGGTCAGTGCGCTGATCGATTTCTACTTCGCCTGCAACGATGCCATGGCCTATGACCTGGCCGTGACGCACGCCGCCTGGTGCTTCAGCAACGATGGGGCCAGCTACCGGCCCGAAGTGGGACAGGCACTGCTGCAGGGCTATGAAAACGTCCGCAAACTGACCGATAGCGAGCGCGAAGCCCTGCCCTTGCTGGCGCAAGGGGCAGCCCTGCGGTTCATCTCCAGCCGGGCGCAGGACTGGATCGATACGCCCGCCGACGCGCTGGTGACGCGGAAGGATCCGATGGATTTCGTGCGGCGCCTGGAATTCTACCGCCGCAAAGGGAAGGACGTGTTCGAGGCATGAAGCATGTCGAGATCTTCACCGACGGCGCCTGCAAGGGCAACCCCGGGCCCGGCGGCTGGGGGGCGCTGCTGCGCATGGGGCGCCACGAGAAGGAGCTATCGGGCTCCGACCCCGAGACCACCAATAACCGCATGGAAATGACCGCGGTGATCCGGGCGCTGAAGGCGCTGATCGAGCCGTGCGAAGTCACCCTGCATACCGACAGTCGCTATGTCATCGACGGCATGACCAAGTGGATCGACGGGTGGAAGAAGCGCGGCTGGGTGAATGCCAGCAAGAAGCCGGTCCGCAATGCCGACCTGTGGCATGACTTGATCGAGGCAGCTGCACCGCACACGATCACGTGGGAATGGGTGAAAGGCCACAATGGCCATCCGGAAAACGAGCGTGTCGACCGCCTCGCCAGCGACGCGGCCGATTTAGCTCGCGCATAGGCCGAAACGCGAAAGGCCGACCCATGGGCCGGCCTTTCTGGAACTCGTGAAGCGAACGCTCCTAGCTGTCGTCGACGACGTCGGCACCCGGACCGTTCTTCTTGATCGATTCGATGGCGTTCTTGGCACTCGCCTTGGAGGAATAGCCTTCGGTCGAGAACATGATCTCGTCGTTGTACTTGAAGCGCACGCGGAACTCGCCTGCCTTGTCCTTATAAATCTGGAAATGGTGTGCCATTCGTATGGTCTCCCGTTGGTTAGGCGGAAAGCACCATAACAAAGATCAACGCCTTGGCTAGGCCGGGTTTTCGGCCTTCTCCGCAGGGACGAACCGCGCCGGCGAATAGAGCGCCTCGTCGAGCCTTGCGGTCATCGCATCGCGCGGCTGGCGCAGCAGCAGCTGCGCAGCAAGGCGGGCAGCGGCGGGCGCGGTCTGGATGCCGTAACCGCCCTGGCCTGCAAACCAGAAGAACCCCGCGACTTGCGGGTCATGGCCGTAGACCGGCAGGCGATCGGGCGCAAAGCTGCGCAGCCCTGCCCACTTTCGCTCGACCGCCTCGATCTTCCAGTCCACCACCCCTTCGAACCGATCGATCGCCAGCGCCACGTCATACTCCTCCGGTGCGGCATCGCACGGCTCGCTGGGCGTCTCGTCGTGCGGGCTCAACCAGATGCGGCCATTTTCGGGGCGGAAGTAGAAGTCCCCGGCGATGTCCAGCGTCAACGGCAGGTCGGCAGGCGGCGCGGGATCGACCCGCAACTGCGCCACCGTGCGACGCAGCGGCTGGATGCCCAGCGGCCGCGCCCCGCACAACCGTGCCACGTGATCTGCCCAGGCCCCTGCCGCATCCACCACCAGGCCCGCGCGCAGGTCGCCCGCCGCGCCGAAATCGAGGTGCCAGCTGTCGCCCTGGCGCGTGGCAGCCTGCAAGCGATGCCGCGTGCGCAGGTCCACGCTGGCTGCCCTGGCGCGCGACAGGTAATGCTGGTGCAGGCCGCCCACGTCGATATCGGCGCAATTAGGCTGACTGAGCGCCTGCACCCATTCGCCGCGCACGCCCGGCAGCATGGCCTCCAGGGCGGCGCGGTCCAGCCGGTTGATGGTCACGCCCGATTCGCAGAACCGTTCAAGGAAGGCCTCGACTTCGCCCTCCTGCCCCTCGCGCGCGACATAAAGGCCGCCACGCGGGCGCAGGAAGTCGCCGTCCTGCAGGTAGGGCCCCGAGGCCAGCGTGAGCGGCACAATGTCCGGCCCGCCGTAGCATTCCTCGCGGAAGGCAGCGGAGCGGCCGGTGGTGTGATAGCCGGGAAAGTCTTCTGCCTCGCACAGCACCACACGCGCGTGCGGGGCGAGTTCGGCGGCAATGCTGGCACCTGCCATCCCTGCGCCGATCACGGCGATGTCGTAGGTCTCGCTCATGCCGGGGCTCAGCCTTTCACGCGGCGTGCCAGGAAGGCGTCGATGGCGGCCAGCGCCTTGTTTCGCACCCCATCCTCTTCGCGCAGGATCTCGTGTCGCGCTTCCTTGCCGAAGATCAGCGATTCGACCTGCGGCAAGCGCGCCACGGCGCTGCGGATGGCCGACGGGCTCACCAGCCGGTCGGCATCGGTGGCGACGATGAAGACGGGTATCTGCACGCTCTCCATTGCCCCAGGCCGGAATATCTCGGTAGAGCTTTCCGCAGCCGCCTTGACCCAGGCCCAACTGCCCGGCCCCAGCCGCAGTTCGGGCCGTTCCCTGCGCCACCAGGCCTCGTCCTCGTAGCGCTCATCATCATGCGTCAGCAGCGTCTGCCGCCGGGCCAGCGTGGTTGCAGGCTTTTCGCTGATCTTCCACGCCGGGCGCCGGGGATCGCCAAGCCTCACCATCAGGCTGGCAAAGGCGCGCTTAGCAGGCAGCGGCAGGCTTTCGGGAAACACGTCGAGCATGGGGGCGGACAAGACCAGCGCCGCCGGGGTGGGGTGCAGGGCCTGCTCCATCACCGCGCGCAGCGTAAGGTGGCCGCCCATTGAATGGCCCGCCAGCACCAGCGGCCCGGTGCGCCCCTCTGCCCAGTCGCGCCAGAAGTGCGCAAGGTCGGCAATCCACAGGGCAAAATCGTCGATGTGGCCGGTGCTGTCGTCATTGCCGAGGCGGCCCGAACCGCCCTGCCCGCGCCAGTCGGCCGCAGTGACGCGCCAGCCCTGCAGCCGCCAGTGCTCGAAGCTTTCAAGGTATTTCTCGTAGGCATCGCCGCGCCCGGCCATGAACAGAATCGAACCGCGCAGCGCCGTGCCCGCAGGCGGATCGGGCCACTCGATAGCGCGAATCTCGTGGCCATCGGGGGCCGTCCACATGGTCTCGCGCGCGCCCTGCGGAATGGCCCGGCGATCGAAATCCGCGGAAACGGGGGTATTTGCTTGGCTAATTCCAACCTCCTGCCTGTGGTTACTTTTTGGTAAGCCATGCGCGCTAGCACAAGGCTCGAAGGACTAACCGGGGGCCTCAATGCTAGACGATCCAATCAAGTACGGACTGCTTGCCGCATTGGCAATTGCACTGGTGGTGGCAGCCGTCACCGACCTGAAGAGCCGTCGTATCGCCAACTGGCTGAACGCAGCCATTGCCATCGGCGCGCCGTTCTTCTGGATCGCCAGCGGGCTTTCGTTGTGGCCGGAAGTGGCCGCGCAGATCGGCGTTGCGCTGGCCACCTTCGCCGTGCTTTCCGTGCTGTTCGCAATCAAGGCGATGGGCGGCGGCGACGTGAAGCTGCTGACCGCGCTGGCGCTGTGGATCTCGCCTGCACTCTATTTGAAACTGATCATCATGATGGCGCTGCTGGGCGGCGTCCTGACCCTGGTCTTCGGCGGCTACAACCTGATGCGCCGCCAGAAGAACCGCATCTCCATTCCCTATGGCGTCGCCATTTCGGCAGCCGGCCTGTGGGTGCTCGGCACCTTCTACATGCCTGCTGCCGCGATGGCGAGCGTGGGGCAGTGAACCTGATTTTAACCAATCATGCCGTATTCGACACAAAGCTTAATGCAAGGACCATCTGAGGGGGCTTGACGCACCATGGACAAGAAGAAACTTATTCTGCTGGTGGGGGCGCTGATCGTTGCGATCGGCACTGCCTTCCTTGCCCGCAGCATGTTCGCCGGTGCCTCGGCACCCCAGGCCGAGGCCGCTGCCCAGGCTGAACCGACTGGCCCGAAGGTGCTGGTCGCCAAGCGCGGCCTGCCCGTCGGCACCATCATCACCGCCGATGCCGTGGCTTACCAGCTGTGGCCGCAGGAACTGGTGCAGGACGCCTATTTCATCGACGGCGAAGCCGACATGAACGCGCTTCTGGGCACCGTGGTCCGCCATCCGATTACCGCCGGTGAGCCGGTGACCCAGGGTTCGCTCGTCGCGCCGGGTGACCGTGGCTTCCTGGCTGCCGCGCTTGGCCCGGGCATGCGTGCCGTCACCGTTCCGGTGTCCGCGCGTACCGGTGTGGCCGGCTTCGTGTTCCCGGGTGACCGTGTGGACATGGTGCTGACGCAGACCGTGACTGGTGACGAGGGCGAGGCCCTGCGTACTTCGGAAACGATCCTCACCAACCTGCGCGTGCTGGCGACTGACCAGTCGACCGAGACCACCACTACGGAAGACGGTCGCACCGTGGTGCGCGCCTTCCGCACGGTGACCATGGAAGTGACGCCGCGCATCGCCGAGAAGATCGCCGTGGCTCAGACCATCGGCACGCTCAGCCTGTCGCTGCGCTCGATCGCCGACAACCAGGCCGAACTGGAACGCGCCATCGCTTCGGGCGAAGTCGACTTGCCGCAAGACGCCTCGCCCGAAGAGGAAGAGCGTATCCTGCGTGCCGCCATGTCGCGTCCGGGTGAGAGTGCTACCACCTTCCAGACCGGCGGTGACGTGTCGCGCTTCCAGCGTCGTACCCTGCCGCCCCAGGGTGGCAACGACAACGGCCCGGCTCCGCAGAACGCTGTGCAGATGACCCCGGGTATCTCGGCCACGGCCGCACCCACGGGCCCCACCGTCCGCGTGACGCGCGGCAAGTCCACCACCGAAACCCCCGTCGGTCGCGGCGCGGGTGCCCTGCTCGACCGTCAGGCCGGCGCAATGGGTGAAGGCGCACGTGTCGGCTCGCTCGGCATGTCGACGCTGCGGTGATCGCCATGACCATGATCAACACCAAACCCACGACTTCCTCTGGAAACGCACCGAAAGGCAAGACGATGAAAAGCCGCCTTTTCAAGACTGTGCTGAGCGCTGCATGCGCCCTTGCACCGCTGGCCGCAGTGCCGGCAGGGCCCGCAACCGCCCAGACCGCTGTCAGCCCGGCACAGGACATCGTCCTGTCCATCGGTCGCGGCGAGCTGATCACGGTTCCCGGCAACATGGCCGACATCTTCGTGTCGAACGACACTGTCGCCGATGTGCAGGTGAAGTCGCAGCGCCAGCTGTATGTCTTTGGCATCTCCGGCGGTGAGACCACGGTCTACGCCAGCAATGCCGCAGGCGACATCATCTGGTCCGCCAACATCCGCGTCGGCTCGAACATCGACTCGATCGACCAGATGCTGAGCCTGGCCATGCCCGAAGCCGACATTCGCGTTGCCACCATGGGCAGCAACACCGTTCTGCTGACCGGCACCGTGGCCGCCCCTGAAGATGCTGCCGAAGCGGAACGCCTGGTTTCGGCCTTCGTCGGCGATGGGGCCAACGTGATCTCGCGCCTGCGCATGGCCACGCCGCTGCAGGTGAACCTGCGCGTGCGGTTTGCGGAAGTCAGCCGCTCGCTGACCCGCAACCTCGGCGCCAACCTGACCACGATCGATGCGACCGGCGGCTTCCAGTTCGGCCTCTCGCGCGGTCGCACGGTAACCGACCAGTTCAATGCCCTTGGCGGTCCGCTGGGCATGGGTGGCACGGTCAGCGGCTGTATTCCGCCAATCCTGGCGGACGGCAGCTGCACGGGCACCATTCCTGGTACCGCGATCAACCCCAATTCGCCGCAGACGACGCTTGGCGGTATCGGCGAGTTCCTGGGCCTTGATATTGCCGGTGCCCTGGATCTAGGTGAACAGCGCGGTCTCGTGACCACGCTTTCGCAGCCCAACCTCACCGCGCTTTCGGGTGAAACCGCCGAATTCCTCGCCGGTGGCGAATTCCCGATCCCGCTGTCGCAGGGCCTGGGCACCACCACCGTCGAATACAAGAAGTTCGGCGTGAGCCTGGCCTATACGCCCACCGTACTTGCCAATGGCCGCATCGCCCTGCGCGTGCGCCCGGAAGTTTCCGAACTTTCGAGCCAGGGTGCAGTGACGCTGAATGGCTTCCAGATCCCTGCCCTCACCATTCGCCGTGCGGAAACCTCGGTGGAACTGGGCTCGGGCGAAAGCATCATGATCGCCGGCCTGCTGTCGAACAACGCACAGCACACGATCGATCAGGCGCCAGGCGTGGGTGACATCCCGATCCTGGGCAACCTGTTCCGCTCGACCGACTTCCGTCGCGGCGAAACCGAGCTGGTGATCGTAATCACGCCTTACCTGGTGCAGCCGGTCGATGACCGCGACATCCACCTGCCGACCGATGGCTTTAACGTACCCAATGCCGCTTCGCAGTTCCTGTTCGGTCAGGAAACCAACGGCACCAACGGCGGGCAGCGCCCGATGCCGCGCGCTGCCAACCCGGCACCGGGCGGTCCGGAAGTCAGCGTGGCTGACCAGGACGGCACGGCGCTCGCCGCTGGCGAAAGCCCCGCCGGTTCCGCCACCAACACCGCCGCGCGCGCAACGCCCGGCTTCAGCATCGCAAACGGGGAGTGATCGCCATGACCATCAGCTTCAAACGTGCTGCCAGTTCCGCACTGGCGATCTCGCTCGGCTTTGGCCTTGCTGCCTGCGGCGGCGCCATCGAGGGCAACAACTACTCGCTCAACAGCGTCAACCAGCCGGTTGTCGAACGCAGCAACTACGTGCTCGACCTGAGTACCAGCCCCGCCGGCCTCGATGCCATGGAGCAGAGCCGTCTGAACGACTGGTTCAGCACGCTCGAGCTTGGCTATGGCGACCGCGTCGCCATCGACACGCCGGTCAACAATCCCGCCGTGCGGGAGGATGTGGCTGCAGTTGCCGGACGTTACGGCATACTGGTGGCTGACGGTGCGCCGATCACCCAGGGCTATGTCGATCCCGGCAATGTCCGCGTGGTTGTCACTCGCTCTACCGCCCATGTCCCGGGCTGCCCGAACTGGTCGGAAGGCTATGGCTTCCAGCGTGACAACTTCACTTCCGACGGCTTCGGCTGCGCGGTCAACGGCAACCTGGCAGCGATGGTCGCCGATCCGGAACACCTGCTCGAAGGTGCCCAGGGCACCGGCGACACGGTCGTCATGAGCTCGAACCGCGCCATCGAATCCTTCCGCAATCAGGAGCCGACCGGCGCCGGTGGTCTTCCGCAAGTCTCGTCGTCCGAAGGAGGAGGAAACTAATGAACTCGCCATTCAAAACCGGTTCGATGGGCAACCGCGAACCCTTCTCCGCCTTCATCTGTGACGAAAGCGCGCTCGACGTGCTGCGTCCGGTGGTCATCGAGATGGGCTGGCAGCCCGAGAAGTGCAACAAGGGTGGCCTGCGTAACGCCATCCAGTCGCTCTCGATTGCCGCAAGCCCGGCCATCCTGATGGTCGACCTGTCGGAAAGCGGTGACCCGCTGAACGACATCAACGCCCTGGCCGAGGTCTGCGAACCCGGTACGGTGGTGATCGCGGTCGGCCAGGTGAACGATGTCCGCCTCTATCGCGACCTGCTCGCCAGCGGCATCCACGATTACCTGCTGAAGCCGCTTTCGGCAGGCCAGCTGCGCGATGCGCTGACGCAGGCGCAGGCCGTGTTCTCTTCTCCGCGCAATGCCGATGGTGAAGGCGAGCACGAACATATCGCCACGGCCGTGGTCGGCACGCGCGGCGGTGTGGGGGCATCCACCCTCGCCACCTCGCTCGCCTGGCTGTTCGCCAGTGAACACCATCGCTCGACTGCCCTGCTGGACCTCGACGTCCACTTCGGCACCGGCGCGCTGGCGCTGGACCTGGAGCCGGGGCGAGGCCTGACTGACGCCATCGAGAACCCCAGCCGCATCGACGGCCTGTTCATCGAACGCGCCATGATCCGTGCCAATGACAACCTGGCGATCATGTCTGCCGAAGCGCCGATCAACTCGCCGCTGATGACCGACGGCACCGCCTTCCTGCAGCTGGAAGAGGAGTTCCGCCAAGCCTTCGACATGACCGTTGTCGACCTGCCGCGCAACATGCTGATCAACTTCCCGCACCTGCTGACGGACGTGAACGTGGTGACCCTCGTCACTGAGCTCACCCTGGCATCGGCGCGCGATACGATCCGCATCCTGTCATGGCTGAAGCAGAACGCCCCGGCCTGTCACCCGTTGATCGTGTGCAACAAGATGCAGCCGGGTGCAGCCGAGATCAGCAAGGCCGATTTCGAGGCTTCGATCGAACGCAAGATCAACTTCCAGATCCCGTTCGACCAGAAGGCTGCCGCCAACGCTGCCAAGCTGGGCCAGACCTTCATCGAAGCCAACAAGGGTTCGAAGACGGCTGCTCCGATCCGCGAGATCGCCAAGATGATCGTCGGCGTGTCCGAAGACGATGGCGCCAGTATCAAAGAGGCCGGCAAGAAGGGCTCCGTGCTCGGCGGTTTCGACCTCAAGTCGCTGCTGGGCGGGGCCTCGTCCAAGAAGGACAAGGCCACCGAGCCTGCTGAATAGACCTGCGCGGTGCGGGCGGGGCCAGTCCTGCCCGCCCCTCGCCACTGCAATTGATCGACGTTTGAGAGAAGGGTTTCCATGAGCATCATCCAGCTTCTGCTAATGGCCGGTGGCCTCATGACCCTGATGATCCTGGGCTACATGCTGATGTCGGGCTCGTCCCCGGCCAAGGAAGGCCAGCGGCGTCTCCAGGCCGTGCGCTTCCGCCACTCGGAAAGCACCAAGGACAGGGTCGAAAGCCAGCTGAAGAAGGCCATTGCCGCGCGCAAGCCGAAGCAGTTCAGCCGCGCCGGTGCCGATTCCCGCCTGGCAGCCCTGCAATTGCGGCTGAACCGCACCGGTATGGGCTGGAGCCTGTCGCAGTACATGTATGCTTCGCTGGGCATCGCTCTGACCGTCATGGCCCTGCTGTACCTGCGCTCGGGCGCGGCGCTGCTGTCGCTGGGCATTGGTGTGGTGGCCGGTGCGGGCCTGCCGCACTTCATCGTCGGCTATTTCATCAAGCGCCGGACGAACAACTTCAACGCCAAGTTCCCCGATGGCATCGAACTGCTGGTGCGCGGCCTGCGCTCAGGCCTGCCGGTGACCGAAACGCTTGGCGTGGTCGCCAGCGAAGTACCCGGCCCCGTCGGCGCGGAATTCCGCGCGGTGGTGGAACGCATCAAGATCGGTCGCACCATGGAGGAAGCACTCCAGGAAACGGCAGACAAGCTGGGTACAGCGGAATTCCAGTTCTTCGTCATTACCCTGGCGATCCAGCGCGAGACGGGTGGTAACCTGGCGGAAACGCTGTCGAACCTGGCCGACGTGCTGCGCAAGCGCGCACAGATGAAGCTGAAGATCAAGGCAATGAGCTCCGAATCCAAGGCCTCGGCCTATATCGTGGGTGCCCTGCCCTTCATCGTGTTCGGCCTGATCTACTGGATCAACCCCAGCTACATCGGCGGCTTTTTCACCGATGAACGCCTGATCGTAACCGGCCTTGGCGGCCTGGTGTGGATGAGCATCGGTGCCTTCATCATGGCCAAGATGGTCAGCTTCGAGATCTGAGCGCGGAGGACACAGGAACCATGTTGATGATCTCTCCCGCATCCGGCCCCACGCTGCTCGGCGTCGACGTTATCCTCGTCGGCTCGATCCTGGCCGGTATCGCCGCCCTCGCCATGATCATGGCGGTCTATGCCGCCGTGACCGTGAAGGACCCGATGGCCAAGCGCGTGAAGGCGCTGAACGACCGCCGTGCCGAACTGAAATCGGGCATGCTCACGCAGTCGTCGAAGAAGCGTCAGAGCCTGACGCGCCGTTCCGACACGACCGACAAGATGAAAGACACCCTGCAGGGCATGAAGGTGCTGCAGGAAAGCCAGGTCAAGATGATCCAGCAGAAGCTGGCTCAGGCGGGTTACCGCAACAAAGAACTGGCGATCATGATCATCTTCGCCCGCATGGTGCTGCCAGTGGTGCTGGGCCTGATCGGCGTGGTGATCTTCTACTGGACCGACATGTTTCCCGACTGGGGCAGCATGAAGCGCTTCATGGGCTTCGCCGGTCTGGTGGTGCTTGGCTACAAGGGCCCTGAGCTCTATCTCGCCAACGTCTCATCCAAGCGGACAGCGGCCATCCAGAAGGGTCTGCCAGACGCGCTCGATCTGCTGGTGATCTGCGCCGAGGCCGGCCTGACGGTCGACGCCGCCTTCAACCGCGTTGCCCGCGAACTGGGCCGCGCCTATCCGGAACTGGGTGACGAATTCGCCCTGACCGCGATCGAACTGGCGTTCCTGACCGAACGTCGCCAGGCGTTCGAGAACCTCGCCTATCGCGTCAACCTGGAAGCCGTGCGCGGCGTGGTCACCACCATGGTGCAGACCGAACGCTACGGCACGCCGCTGGCCTCTGCCCTGCGCGTGCTCTCGGCCGAATTCCGCAACGAGCGCATGATGCGCGCCGAGGAAAAGGCCGCGCGCCTGCCGGCGATCATGACCGTGCCGCTGATCCTGTTCATCCTGCCGGTGCTGTTCATTGTCATCCTTGGCCCGGCGGCCTGTTCGATCTCCGACGCCTTCGCCGACTGAGGACGCGAAAGCCAGAATCAAGAAAGGCCCCGTCGGGATCGTCCCGACGGGGCCTTTTGCTTGCGCGACCGGCGCGGGCGGCGCGGTCAGCCCATGCCGAAGCTGTCGCCCAGTTCGCCTGGATCGAGGTCTTCCGCCTGCTTGCGTGCCCGCGCCAGCAGCGCACGGAACAGGTCAAGTTCCTCCGCCGAGAACCCGGCAAACAGCCGCTGCTCCATTTCCAGAGCCAGCGGCATGATTTCCGCATGCATAGCGCGGCCTTCTTCGGTGAGGTCGAGCAGGTGCGAACGGCCATCTGCCTCGTTGGGCGTACGCTCTGCCAGCGCCCGTTCCTCCAACCCCTTGCAGGCGCGATTCACGGCTACCTTGTCCATCAGCGTGCGACGGGTGAGATCGCGCTGGGTCAGCGGACCCACATCACCCAGCACGGCCATCACGCGCCACTCGGGAATGCTGAGGCCCCAGCGTTGGCGATATTCCACCGCGATGCGACCGCTTACCGCATTGGATGCGAGTGAGAGTTGATAGGGGAGAAACTGCGAAAGTGACGTCATAGGTTGCATAAGCAACTACCTTGTTGAACTTTGCGAGCGTTTGCAAGTTTCAATCGTCAATCTTTTGCCTGAGGAAAGAATTCGATCAGGCGCTTGGCCACGGCATCCAGCCGGGTCGCTGCGGAAAGGTCCCAGCTTTCGCGCGGAGTGACGATTGCGGTATCCAGAATGGTGTCGATCGGGCTGGCGCTGCGGGTCTTGGGCAGGACGCCGACCAGCTCCGTCAACAGCGCGCGCGCCTTGTCGGCATTGGCCCGCATCACTTTCAGGATATCGGCCACGTCAACGTCGCCTTCCGGATCGCGCCAGCAATCGTAATCGGTGACCATGCCGACCAGCGCGTAGGGCAGCTCCGCTTCTCGCGCCAAGCGCGCCTCGGGCATGGCGGTCATGCCGATCACGTCGGCGCCCCAGCTGCGATAGAGATGGCTTTCCGCGCGGGTGGAGAACTGCGGCCCCTCGATCGCTACATAGGTGCCGCCCTTGTGGATCTTGGCCCCGGTCTTCTTCGCTGCCTTGGCGGTGTAATCCGCGAGACGCGGACAGACCGGATCGGCCAGCGGCACATGGGCTACGATGCCATCGCCGAAAAAGCTGCGCTCGCGCCCGATCGTGCGGTCAATGAACTGGTCCACGACCACGAATTCGCCGGGCGCCAGTTCTTCCTTCAGGCTGCCGATGGCGGAAATGGCCAGCACGTCGGTGACGCCGCAGCGTTTCAAAACGTCGATATTGGCGCGGTAGTTCACATGGCTGGGCGAGTGGACATGCCCTGCCCCGTGACGCGCGATGAAGGTAAACTTCACCCCGCCGATCTCGCCGGTCGTAACCGGGCCTGAGGGCTCGCCGAAGGCGCTGCCGACGGCGATTTCCTGCGCGTTCTCCAGCGCGCCGGGCTCGTACAGGCCCGATCCGCCAATGACGCCGATATGCCAGCCACTCATTCCTGTTCCCCTTAGGCGTCCCGCCTGCTTCGCGCCTACTTGGGCGGCATGCGGATAGCACCGTCAAGGCGCACGCATTCCGCATTCATGTATTCGGCTTCCACCATGAAGCACACTAGGTCGGCATATTCCTCCGGGCGGCCCAGCCGCTTGGGGAACGGCACCGACGCCGCGAGAGATTCCTGCGCCTTTTCCGGCAGGCCCGCCATCATCGGTGTCATGAAGATGCCGGGCAGGATGGTGTTGACGCGGATGCCTTCGTTCATCAGGTCGCGCGCCACCGGCAGGGTCATGCCCTTCACCCCGGCCTTGGACGCGGCATAGGCGACCTGGCCGATCTGCCCGTCTTCGGCGGCCACCGATGCGGTGGAGATCATCACGCCGCGCTCGCCATGTTCGTTCACCGGATCCAGCGTCATCATGCCGGTGGCGGCTTTCGCCATGCAGCCGAAGGTGCCCATCAGGTTCACCTTGATGGTCTTTTCGAACAGGTCGAACGGCAGGTGGCTGATTTCGCCGGTCTCGCGGTCGCGCCGGGTCAGCTTGCCGATGGTGCCGATGCCGGCACAGTTGACCAGCACGCGTTCCTGCCCGTGCGCCGCGCGCGCCTTGGCAAAACCGGCCGCAATCGACTCCTCGCTGGACACGTCAACCTTGCAGAACACCCCGCTGATCTCGCTGGCGACCGCTTCGCCGCGGTCTTCGTTGAGGTCGAACAAGGCCACCTTCGCGCCCTTTGCCGCCAGTGCCCGGGCCGTCGCTTCTCCCAGCCCGGACGCCCCGCCGGTGACGACTGCCGCAATAGTGTTGTCGATCTGCATTATTGTACCTCTCTGCTCCCGCGTTTCGGGATCGAATGTTGCCGAACCGTCCTAGCTGCCCGCCCGTGTGGGTCAAGCGATGCGGACACCGCAGTGCAACAACGTTGTTGTGCATCTGCAACACGGGTGAAACAATCTGTGGAACAAGGGCGTTTACAATTGCAACTGGTTGTACCTTCAAGCAGGTCAATAGCAGGCAAAACTGCCGTTTTGGTCGCCCGGGGTCACTTAAGCGACCGAACTTGGACACTTCCAATTCACCAGGCCGATGGGACTCGGTCGCATTGTGGGGATATATCTGTGAAGCTTAGAACAGCACTGAAGGGCGCGTGTGCTCCCATCGCCTTATCCGTGGCACTGGTCGCCAGCCCGGCCTTCGCTCAGGACACGGGCGATGAATCCGACACCCAGACCGCCGAAGAAGAAGAGGCGCCGGTTAGCGCCACCGGCCAGACCGCTGGCGGGACCATCTTCGTTACCGGTTCGCGCATCCGTCGCGACGAATTCTCCTCGGCCTCGCCGATCACCCTCGTCGATCCCGAGATCGCCGTTCGTCAGGGCCTGATGGACACCGGCTCGATGATCCAGGGTTCGCCGATCGCGGCCGGTTCTTCGCAGGTGACCGCAGCTATCTCCAGCCAGTTCCTCGTCGACGGCGGCCAGGGCGTGCAGACCATCTCGCTGCGTGGCCTCGGCGCCAACCGCACGCTGGTGCTGCTCAACGGTCGTCGCGCCGGTCCTGCCGGTACGCGCGGTGCGGTTTCGGCCTTCGACCTGAACGTGCTGCCGCAGTCGATCGTGGAACGTGTCGACATCCTGAAGGACGGCGCTTCGTCGATCTACGGTTCGGACGCCGTGGCCGGCGTGGTCAACCTGATCACCAAGACCGACACCGACGGCATCGAATTCGACTTCTTCGGCTCGGTTCCGGAACAGTCGGGCGGCGAGACCTGGTCGGCTTCGGCCACCTGGGGCACCACATTCGATCGCGGCCACGTGATGGTTTCGGCCAACTACTACCGCCAGAACGAACTGGCGCGCGGCGACCGTGACTATCTCGGCTGCCCGACCGCCAACTTCTACACCGACCTCACCTACTCGACGCGTGCCGACCTGATCGACCCGCGCACCGGCGAATATGCCTGTCAGGGTGATTCCACCACAACCTGGGGCCACGTGTGGACCTACGACTACAGCTACTACTACTCGCCCAACGGCACCAACGTGCCGGGCAGCGGTGGTTTCGGCGACGTGTCGCTGCTGCAGTTCGACTATCCGGGTGACAACCTGGGCCAGTACATTCCGGGCGTTTCGGCTCCGCTCGATCCGGGCCAGCTGACGGTTCCCGCAGGCTGGTATCCGGTCGGCTACGATCCGGCTTCGGAAGCAGTGCAGAACAACTATCACCCGCTGATGGACCAGGACACGCTGATCCCGACCACCGACCGCTACACCCTGTATGTCGATGCAGCCTACGAATTCTCGCCCGCGGCGGAAGTCTACACCGAGCTGCTGTACAACAAGCGCGAGACCTTCTTCGACGGTTCGGGCCAGGTCTGGCAGTTCGGCCTTGGTGAAACCAACGGCGGCCTGTTCGGTTTCCCCTCCTTCTTTTCAGATCCGCTTGCCGTCGGCTTCGGTGGCCCGGCGCTCTACTCGCCGACCGCCTTCATCGACTGGTACGACTCCAGCCAGGAAATCGACTACTATCGCGGCGTGCTGGGTCTTCGCGGCGACATCTCGTCGTCGTGGAGCTACGACCTTTACGGCCAGTATTCGCGTTCGGACGGTGACTACACCAACCAGCGCGTGCTGCAGGATTCAATCGATACGCAGGATTTCCGCTTCGGCTCCTGCGTCGGCACGGTTACGGCCGTCACCGGTCGTCCCTGTGTCGACGTCGACTGGTACAGCGGCCGCGTGATGTACGGCGATTTCACGCCTGAGGAACTGGCGTTCCTGACCGACACCGAAACCGGCAATACCAAGTACACCCAGTGGTACGTCGAAGGTATCGTCACCGGTGACCTGTTCGAACTGTGGGGTGACGGGCCAATCGGCGTGGCGTTCGGTGCCAACTTCCGCACCGACGAGATCAACGACGTCCCCGGTCCCATCACGCTGGCCAACAATGCCTGGCAGTCCGGCGGTGCTGGCATCACTGCCGGTAAGGCGGAATACCTGGAAGCCTTCGGTGAGGTGAACATCCCGCTGCTGGCCGACCTGCCGCTGATCCAGAGCCTGAACCTGACCGCCGCGGCGCGCGTCACCAATGTGACGGCAACGCGTGCGTCCGACGGCGTGACCGACGAACGCAACGGCAACTGGACCTACAAGCTGGGCGCCGACTGGGAAGTCACCGACTGGCTGCGTTTCCGCGGCACCTACGGCACCTCCTACCGTGCTCCGGCGCTGTTCGAACAGTTCCTGGCCGACCAGGTGGGCAGCCTGTCGCAGCGTAACCTGGACCCCTGTATTCAGTGGGGCCTGGCGCTGCAGCGCGGCGACATCACGCAGTCCTTCGCCGACAACTGCGCGGCTGACGGCGTGGCAGCCAACCACACTGGTGCCGGCATCAGCGGTTCGGTGATCCGCGGCGGTGGTCTGGGCGTTCTCGACGCCGAGGAATCCACCGCGTGGACGGCATCCGTCATCCTCACGCCGGAGTTCGACTTCCTGCCGAACACCCGGATGAGCCTGGCCGTCGACTACTTCGACATCGAAGTGACCGGCGAAATCGCCGTGTTCGGTGCCTTCAACGTGGTGGCCGGCTGCTACGGCTCGGACTTCTACCCGACCGATCCGCTGTGTACGCTGTTCGCCCGTGTCGACGACCTCGATCCGAGCGATCCGTTCTGGAACGCCGGTAGCGGCTCGAACATCGCCTTCGTGCGCGATTCCTTCGTCAACATCGCCAGCCAGCAGCAGACCGGTGTCGACGTGACCGCGCGCATGATCCACGATTTTGCCGGCGACGTCACGCTGACCCTGCAGGGCCAGATGACCTGGCAGTTCGACGATATCACCTCGGTCTTCCAGGGCTTCCCGGAAAACCAGAGTGAGGAAGTGGGTGAACCGACCTTCGTCGGCGACTTCTACGCCCAGCTCGATGTGGGCAAGTGGTCGTTCTACTACGGTCTCGACGTGATCGGCGATGCCGGTGAAGACACCATCCGCGACTACGTGGAGCGTCAGCTCTCTCCGATCGACGCCAATGGCGACGGCAATGCATCGGTTGGCGAAGCTTTCGACCAGCTGTCGCAGGACCAGATCGATGGCTTCCTGTGCCGCAACTTCACCACCTACCCGGATGAAGTCTGCTTCGACCTGACCACCCCGGCGACGTTCTACCACAGCGCGTCGGTAACCTATGACTTCAACGAAAGCTTCCGTCTGACGGTTGGTGCCTCGAACATCTTCGACACCCGGCCGCCGCTGACGTCGCAGGTTGGTGGTGACGGCATCCAGCAGTTCGGTACCGGCGTGCTGTATTCGCAGTACGACCTGCTGGGCCGTCGTTTCTTCGTGAACGTCAACGTCCGCTACTGATCAGCAATCTGATCGTTAGCCAAAGAGGGGCGGCGGGTGACAAACCCGCCGCCCTTCGTTTATCCGCTTTGCACACAACAATTCCCGCAGGAAATCCCGCATGGTCCACATCCGCCTGAAGCCCGACACGCTTGACCAGGAGAACGCGAAGTTCAGTCACGAACGGCTGGAGCGCCCGCTGTTCCTCAATTCCGTGCCCAAGTCGGGCAGCCACCTGCTGAAAAACATCATGCGCATGTTCGTGCCGGTGGAGGACCACTTCAAGGAGCAGTTCATCCAGTGGGGCAACCTGCAGCAATACAAGCATGCCTTCCGACCAGAGGGCAGGATGCTGAGCTGGGGACACCTGCTGTTCTCCGATGCCTCCGCCGTGGAGGCGGCTCCGGCACGCAAGATCATCCTGGTGCGCGATCCCTACAGCTGGGTGCTGGCCCGCGCCCGCTTCTTCCTGTCGGATGAATTCGGCGACAATTCGGTGCTGGTGAAGAACGGCGAACTGACGGTGGATTCACTTATCAACCTGATGATCTTCGGCATCCACGGCAAAGCCATGTCGATGCGTGAGCTGTTCACCTACAACGCCGTCGCCTGGCAGGGCAGCGATTGCACCACGCTGCGCTACGAAGACCTTGTGCAGGCGGTGAAAACGCTCGGCACGCCCGAGAGCGATGCCTATTTCATGCAAGTGTTCGAGGCCGCGGGCCTGCCGAAGGTGCCCGACGACTGGCAGGAACGCGTGCGCATAGGATCGGACCGCAAACAGAGCGGCACCGCACGCGAGAACTTGTCCTCCGAAGTCGGCATCGAGATCCCCAGGGAACTGACCGACGAGCAGAAGGCACTGGTGGAATTTTCCGCACCTGGCCTCAGGGCCTTGCTCGGCTACACCTGAATGTAACCGAGCGGCACCTTCAGCTGACGGTCATCTGCAATTCGCCGTCGCCTTCCTCGATCTTCACCGTACTGCCGTCGGGTACTTCGCCCGCCAGCAGCCTCTCGGCCAGGGGATCCTGAACGTAGCGTTGCACGGCACGCTTCAGCGGCCTTGCACCGTAGACGGGATCGTAGCCCACCCGGCCGAGCCAGGCGCGTGCGCCCTCGGTCAGGTCGAGAGTGATCTTGCGATCCTTCAGCAGCTTCTGCACGCGGGCCACCTGGATATCCACGATCGGCGCCATGTGTTCCTGGCCAAGGCGGTGGAACAGCACGATCTCGTCCAGCCGGTTGAGGAATTCAGGGCGGAAATGGCCGCGCACGACGTCCATCACCTGGTCCTCGACATCTTCCACCTTCTGGTCGTCGGTGAGATTCGACAGGAACTGGCTGCCCAGGTTCGAAGTCAGGATGATCAGCGTGTTGGAGAAGTCCACCACCCGGCCCTGCCCGTCGGTCAGGCGGCCATCGTCAAGCACCTGCAACAGCACGTTGAACACGTCCTGATGGGCTTTTTCCACCTCGTCGAACAACACCACCTGATAGGGCCGACGGCGCACGGCTTCGGTCAGCACGCCGCCTTCGTCATAGCCGACATAGCCCGGAGGCGCGCCGATCAGGCGGGCAACTGCGTGCTTTTCCATGAATTCGCTCATGTCGATGCGGACCATCGCCTGGTCGTCATCGAACAGGAAGGCAGCCAGCGCCTTGGTCAGTTCGGTCTTGCCGACGCCGGTGGGGCCAAGGAACAGGAAGCTGCCGAGCGGACGGTTCGGGTCCTGCAGGCCAGCACGCGCACGGCGCACCGCCTTGGACACCGCCTCGACGGCCTTTTCCTGGCCGATCACGCGCTTGCCTAGAACCTCTTCCATCTTGAGCAGCTTCTCGCGCTCGCCCTGCATCATCTTCTCGATCGGAATACCTGTCCAGCGGCTGACGACGGAGGCAATATCGTCCTCGGTCACTTCTTCCTTCAGCAGGGCGTTTTCGGTGTGAGAGCCTGCTTCGGCCAGCGCCTTTTCCAGCTGCGGGATCTTGCCATATTGCAGCTCGCCAGCCTTGGCGAGATCACCCGCGCGCTGCGCTTGTTCCAGCTCGATACGGGCAGCGTCGAGATCTTCCTTGATCTTCGCCTCGGCATGGATCTTGTCGCGCTCGTTCTGCCAGCGGGTGGTGAGTTCGGAGGATTCCTGTTCGAGATTCGCCAGTTCCTCGCGCAGCGCGGCTAGGCGGTCCTTGCTCGCCTGATCGCTTTCCTTCTCCAGCGCGGATTCCTCGATCTTCAGCTGGATGATGCGGCGGTCGAGACCCTCGATTTCCTCGGGCTTGCTTTCCACTTCCATCCGGATGCGGCTGGCGGCCTCGTCCATCAGGTCGATCGCCTTGTCCGGCAGGAACCGGTCGGAGATGTAGCGTTCGGAAAGCTGCGCGGCAGCCACGATGGCGCTGTCGGTAATGCGCACGCCGTGGTGCAGCTCGTACTTTTCCTTGATCCCACGCAGGATGGAGATCGTGTCTTCCACGCTCGGCTCGTCCACGAACACGGGCTGGAAGCGGCGCTGCAGCGCGGCGTCCTTCTCCACGTACTTCTGGTATTCATCCAGCGTGGTGGCACCGATGCAGTGCAGCTCACCGCGTGCAAGGGCAGGCTTAAGCAGGTTGCTCGCATCCATACTGCCTTCGCTCGCGCCAGCACCGATCAGCGTGTGCATCTCGTCGATGAACAGGATGATCTGGCCTTCCGCGCCCTTCACTTCGTCGAGCACGGCCTTCAGCCGTTCCTCGAACTCGCCGCGATACTTCGCGCCCGCGATCAGGCTGCCCATGTCGAGCGCCATCAGCTGGCGATCCTTCAGGCTGTCTGGCACGTCGCCATTGGCGATGCGCAGGGCCAGCCCTTCGGCAATCGCGGTCTTGCCGGTGCCGGGCTCACCAATCAGGACAGGGTTGTTCTTGGTACGGCGAGCCAGGATCTGCACGGTGCGGCGGATTTCCTCGTCACGGCCGATCACCGGGTCCAGCTTGCCGTCCTTCGCCTTCTGCGTCAGGTCCTGCGCGTATTTCTTCATCGCGTCGTAGGCCGCTTCGGCATTGGCGGTGTCCGCCGTCTTGCCCTTGCGCAACTCGTTGATGGCGGCATTCAGCGCTTCAGGAGTCAGGCCGGCATCGGCCAGCGCCTGGCTCGCCTTGGTCTGGCGCGCCAAAGCCAGGGCCAGCAGCAACCGTTCGACGGTGACATAGCTGTCGCCAGCCTTTTCGGCGACCTGTTCGGCCTGGTCGAGTACGCGCACGGCATCGTTGTCGAGCCCCGGCGTCTGCTGCGCCCCGCCCCCGCTGACAGCGGGAATCTTGGCCAGCAACGCATCCACCTGCTGCACGGCGCGAAGGGGATCGCCACCGGCGCGCTGGATCAGGCCGGAAGCCATGCCCTCCTCATCTTCCAGCAGCGCCTTCAGGATGTGTTCCGGGCTGATGCGCTGGTGGCTGTTGCGAATGGCGACGGTCTGCGCGCTCTGCAGGAAGCCCTTGGCGCGGTCGGTAAATTTTTCGAGATTCATGATGTGCCCCTCAATTCCTTTCCCATATCACATAGTGTTGCATTTTCGCAACACAAGTGCCGTCGGGCGGCAAAAATCGTGCCGTCGTCGAAAAGCTTGCGCCACCTTGAGATGCGAACAGGCAGGCAAGGTTTCAATAGCCCTAGCGGTGGCGAAGGCATGGTCATTGACCCAAAGCAATCCATCTCTCCTACGTGTAGCGCGCGCCGATGGTCAAAGCGCTGATGGCGATCGACAGATGGCATGGCCTTGCGATGAAACGGCTTTCGCTATGGCCACGGCGTGCTATCCCGTTTCACATGAAAAGGTCTTTCGCACTCCGCACGCTCGCCCCGCTGGCCGCCGCCTTTGCGCTGCTCGGCTCTTCCATCGGTGCCACCGCCCAGGTGGAAACCAACGCCGCCGAACAGGCAGCCGACCCGCAAATCGCCTCGCTCGACGAGATCATCGCCGCGGTCGACATCCCCTACGAGACGTTCACGCTCGACAACGGGCTCACCACCATCGTCCACACCGATCGCAAGTCGCCGCTGGTGGGGGTAACGGTCTACTACCGCGTCGGCTCCAAGTCCGAACCGCGCGGGCGTACGGGCTTTGCCCACCTGTTCGAACACATCATGTTCACCGGCAGCGAGAACGTGGAGAACTTCGACATCCCGCTGGAAGCCGCCGGCTCCACCGGCACCAACGGCTCCACCAGCTATGACCGCACCAATTACGTGGAAACCGTGCCCACCGGCGCCTTGGACCTGGCGCTGATGATGGAAGCGGATCGCATGGGCTACCTGCTGGGTGCCGTCACGCAGGAGCGGCTCGATAACCAGCGCGCCGTGGTGCAGAACGAAAAGCGGCAGGGTGACAACCAGCCCTATGGCCTGCTGGAATACCAGCTTGCCGAAGGGCTGCTGCCCGTCGGCCACCCTTATCGCCATTCGGTGATCGGATCGATGGCGGACCTTTCCGCCGCCAGTCTGCTGGACGTGCGCCAGTGGTTCATCGACAACTATGGCCCCAACAATGTCGTGCTTGCCCTGACCGGCGATATCGATGCGGAAACCGCGCGCCCGATGGTGGAACGCTGGTTCGGCGCCATCCCGCGCGGCCCTGAAGTTGAGCGGTACGAGGGCGGACCCGTCACGCTGGCGCAGCCGCGCTATGACACCATGACCGACCAGGTGCCGCAGGTGCTGCTTATCCGCGCCTGGACCGGGCCGGACATGCAGCATCCCGATGCCGTACCGCTACAGGTGGGCATGCATATCCTGGGTGGCCTGAATTCCTCACGGCTCGACAATGCCATGGTGCGCGGGGCGGAACTCGCCACCAGCGTTTCGGGCTATTACCAGGCCTACGAACAGCTCGGCATGGCACAGGCCATGGTGCAGGTGCGCCCCGATGCCACGCAGGAAGAGGCGCAGGCCCTGCTCGAGGCAGAGATCGCCCGCCTGATCACCGAGGGACCCGCGCAGGACGAACTGGACCGCGCCACCACGCAGATCGCTTCCGGCCTGGTCGGCTCGCTGGAGCGGATCGGCGGCTTCGGCGGCAAGGGATCGATCCTTGCCGAAGGACTGCTCTACACCGGCGATGCCGACTTCTACCGTACCGAGCTGGAACGCATGGCCGCGCTTTCGCCCGAAGACGTGCGCGCAGCGATGGAGCGCTGGCTGTCGCGCCCGGCCTACAATCTGGCCGTGGTGCCGGGGGAGCGCACGCTGGATGGCGGCAACATGGGCGGCTGGGGTGACGAACACCTGAACCCGCCGCCCGAACCCGACACCGGCGTGGATATCGAAGTCACCCGCACCGGGCCGGTCATCGAATTGCCCACGCCCGCGCCGGTGGGCGAACTCACCTTCCCGCAGGTGGAACGCGCGACGCTGTCCAACGGTATCGAGGTGGTGCTGGCGCGCCGCGCCTCGGTGCCCATGGTCTCGCTGGCGCTGACCTTCGATGCCGGATCGGTGGTCGATCCGCAGGGTCAGTACGGCGTGCATGAAACCATGGTGGACCTGCTGCCCGAAGGCACCACCAGCCGCAGCGCGCTGGACATTGCCGTGGCGCAGGAAACGCTTGGCGCTTCGCTCAGCATCACTGCCGGAGCGGAAAGCACCACGGCGTTCCTCTCCGCACTCAGCCCCAACTTGGTGCCTTCGCTGGAACTGATGGCCGATGTGGTGCGCAACCCCGCCTTCGAGGCCGACGCGATGGAGCGCGTGCGCAGCCAGCGCATGGCTGCGGTGGCGCAGGAACTGTCATCGCCCGCCGGGCTGGCCAATCGTGCCTTCATGCCGCTGGTCTATGGCGCGACGCATCCTTACGCCCACGCATCCTCCTCGGGCGATTCCACAGTGATCGAGGAGCTTAGCCGCGAAGACATGGTGGCCGAACATGCCGAGTGGATCCGCCCGGCCACCGCCACCATCACTGCCGTGGGCGATGTGACCATGGAAGACCTGGTCGCCGCGCTGGAGGCGACACTGGGCGACTGGCAGGATCCGGGCACGCCGATGCCTGCCAAGCAGGTCGACCAACCGCCCATGCTCGCCAACGCCCCACGCGTGGTGGTGGTCGATCGGCCCAATTCGCCGTCAAGCTACCTCGTGCTGGGTCGGCCCGCCGGCCTGTCGGGCTGGCAACCGGAGCTGGAGGCGCTGGACCTTGCCAACGAAGTGATCGGCAACGGCTTCCTCTCGCGCCTCAACAACGACCTGCGCGAAACCCGCGGCTGGACCTACGGCATCCGTTCAAGCCTGCCCGATGCGCAGGGTCCGCGCGTCTTCCGCATCGCCACGCAGGTGCAGGCGGACCGCACGGCGGATTCGATCGAAGTGATCCTGGATCACCTCGAAGCCTTCCCCGGCACCCGTCCGGTCGATGATGTCGAACTGCAACGCGTCACCGACGGCAACGTGCGCAACTTGCCCAATCGTTTCGAAACCAACGGCCAGGTGCTGGGCGCGCTGCTGTCGAACCAGCGTGCCGGCCGCGACCTGCGCTACCAGGTGCAGCTGCCGCAGATCTATGGCGCGGTGGATGCCGAGCACATCAACAATGCCGCGGCTGAATACCTGCAGCCGGGCAACATCACCGTGGTGGTGGTGGGCGACCGCGAAACGGTGGAGCCACAACTGGAAAACCTCGATATCGACGTGACCTACGTCGATGCAGAGAGCCTTTGAGCACAGCCGAGAGGAGAGAAACCATGTCCAACGTTGGCGGAACCTACGATTTCGTCGCCCAGACCCCGATGGGCGAGCAGACCGGCACCTTTACCGTGGTGCCCAGCGACGACGGCTCCAGCTTCACCGGCCAGCTTTCGGGCGGCATGGGCTCGATGGAGGTCGATGACGGCACAATCGACGGCAACACGCTGACCTGGAAGATGAAGATGTCCATGCCGATGCCGATGACGCTGGACGGCGAAGCGACGGTCGATGGCGACGCGGTGACCGGCACGATTGCCGCCATGATGTTCGGCAAGATGAGCTTTACCGCCCAGAGGCAGGCCTGAGCGGCAGGCCTGAGCGGCAGGCCTAGAGCTTCCCCCGCAGCGCCTGATAGGCCGCTGCCGTCACGGTGTTGGCAAGGTTGAGCGAGCGGATCCGCGCGGAGCGCATCGGCAGGCTGACCTCGCATTCGCGGTGCCGCTCGCGGATGGCTTGCGGCAGGCCCTTCGTCTCGCTGCCGAAGACGAGAATGGCATCCTCGGGATAGCTTGGTTCGTAGAAGCTGGTGGGCGCGTCTTCCTCGAACAGGAACATCTGCCCTTGGCGTGGGCTGCGGTCGGCGAGGAAAGCATCCCAGTCGGCGTATTCGGACAGCTCGACGTGCTGCCAGTAATCCAGCCCCGCGCGCTTCAATTGCCTGTCAGAAAGCGTGAAGCCATAAGGCCGCACCAGCGCCAGCTCCATGTCCAGCGCCACGCAGGTACGGCCAATGGCGCCGGTGTTATGCGGGATTTCCGGGTGGACGAGGACAATGGTGGGGCGGGTGGCCATGCGGCCTGCCCTAGCCCAGCTTGTCCTTCAGGATCTGGTTCACCACCGCCGGGTTGGCCTTGCCCTGCATGGCCTTCATCGTCTGGCCGACGAAGAAGCCGAACAGCTTGTCCTTGCCGCCGCGGTATTCGGCCACCTTGTCGGCGTTGGCGGCGATGATCGCGTCGATGGCTGCCTCAATGGCGCCGGTGTCGCTGACCTGCTTCAGACCTTCGCTCTCGGCGATTTCGGCGGGCTCGCGGCCGGTCTTGAGGACAATCTCGAAGATTTCCTTCGCCTGTCCGCCGGAAATCTCGCCCTTGGCCTGCATGTCGAGGATCGCCGCCTGCCGTTCTGCCGTGGCGTGTGCCACATCGCCTTCGTCACCCCCAGATGCCATATGCGCCTTGATCACGCCCGGCGCGACCGAAAGCGACCAGTTGGCGACCTGCGTCGCCACGTCCTTCTCTGGCTTGCCGATGCCCTTGGCGGTTGCCGCCAGCAGCGTCTCGAAACGCGCGAAGGTCTCCACCTCGGCGGTCAACTCGCGCGCGTTGTAGGGCGTCAGGCCGAGTTTGTTTTCATACCGGGCGCGCTTGGCGTCGGGCAGTTCGGGCAAGCTGGCGCGGCATTCCGCGAGGAAATCCTCGTGCAGCACCACCGGCAGCAGGTCGGGATCGGGGAAATAGCGATAGTCGTGCGCATCCTCTTTCGAGCGCATCGAGCGGGTGGTGCCCGTGCCCGGATCGAACAGGCGGGTTTCCTGCACGATCTGGCCGCCATCCTCGATCACGTCGATCTGGCGCTGCACTTCGTGCTCGATCGCCTGCATCACGAAGCGCACCGAGTTGACGTTCTTCGTCTCCGTCCGCGTGCCAAGCTCGGTATCGCCCACCTTGCGCACCGAGACGTTCACGTCCGCGCGCATGGAGCCTTCCTCCATGTTGCCGTCGCACGAGCCGACATAGCGCAGGATCGCGCGCAGCTTGCGGATATAGGCCCCGGCCTCTGCGGGCGAAGTCATGTCCGGGCGGCTGACGATTTCCATCAGCGCCACGCCGGTACGGTTGAGATCGACATAGGACATGGTCGGATGCTGGTCGTGCATCAGCTTGCCTGCATCCTGCTCGACATGGATACGCTCGATGCGGATCACCTTGTCTTCGGGGATGCCGGCCTTCTCGTCCGCCTCGATCACCAGTTGCCCCTCGCCCACCAGCGGGTGGTAGAGCTGGCTGATCTGGTAGCCCTGCGGCAGGTCGGCATAGAAGTAGTTCTTGCGGTCGAAGCGGGACCAGGTGTTGATCTGCGCCTCGATCGCCATGCCGGTGCGTACCGCCTGGCGGATGCATTCGCGGTTGGGCACGGGCAGCATGCCGGGCATGGCCGCGTCAATCAGCGAGACCTGCGTGTTCGGCTCCGCCCCGAAGGCGGTGCTGGCGCTGGAGAACAGCTTGGCGTTGCTGGTGACCTGCGCATGGACCTCGAGGCCGATCACGACCTCCCATTCGCCGGTTGCGCCCTGGACTCGATAGTTACTCATCGTCGATCAACTTTCCGTCTTCGTCGAAGCGCGCTTCGCCATGCTTGATGCGACGCGCGATCAGCGCGGGGACCAGCAGCACCAGCACCACCGCAGCGCCTGCAATCAGTTCCAGTACCGCGACGCTCACCACCACTTCTCCGGCTGTGCGGTGAACCCGGCGCGCTGTTCGATGGCAAGGCCAGCATTCAGCACGCCCTGCTCGTCCATCGGCTTGCCCACGATCTGCAGGCCCAGCGGCAGGCCGTCACTGGTCAGCGTGGCGGGCACGCTCATGGCCGGGAGGCCCGCAAGCGAGGCGGGCACCGAGAACACGTCGTTCAGGTACATGGCCAGCGGATCGTCGGTCTTCTCACCCAGCGCGAAGGCCGCAGTCGGCGTAGTGGGCGCGAGGATCACGTCCACCTGTTCGAAGGCGTCCATGAAGTCCTTCTGCACCAGCGTGCGCACCTTCTGTGCCTGTGTGTAATAGGCATCGTAGAAGCCCGCTGACAGCACATAGGTGCCGATCAGGATACGGCGCTTCACCTCGTCGCCAAAGCCTGCCGAGCGGGTGGCGGCGTACATGTCCTGCAGGCCAGCGCCTTCGGGCAGGTCACGCAGGCCGTAACGCACGCCGTCGTAGCGGGCGAGGTTGGACGAGGCTTCGGCAGGGGCGATGATGTAGTAGGCGGGCAGCGCATACTTCGTGTGCGGCAGCGACACGTCGACCACCTTGGCGCCCGCATCGCGCAGCCATTCCTTGCCCGCTTCCCAGCTTGCCTCGATCTCCGGGTCCATGCCGTCCACGTGGTATTCGCGCGGAATGCCAACGGTCTTGCCGGCAAGATCGGCATCCAGCGCACCCGCCCAGTCGGGCACGGGGGCATCGATGCTGGTCGAATCCTTGGGATCGAAACCCGCCATAGCGCCCAGCATGATCGCGCAGTCCTCTACAGAACGTGCCATCGGGCCCGCCTGGTCGAGCGAGGAGGCGAAGGCGACAATGCCCCAACGCGAACAACGGCCGTAGGTCGGCTTGATGCCGGTAATACCGGTGATCGCGGCAGGCTGGCGGATCGAACCGCCGGTGTCGGTGCCGGTCGCCGCCGGGCACAACCGCGCGGCGACGGCTGCGGACGAGCCGCCGGAAGAACCGCCCGGCGTCAAGGTGGCGTTGGAGCCCTTCTTCTTCCACGGGCTGGCGACATTGCCGAAATAACTGGTCTCGTTGGAGGAGCCCATGGCGAACTGGTCCATGTTGAGCTTGCCCAGCATGCCCGCGCCTGCGTCCCACAGCTTCTGGCTGACGGTGCTCTCGTACGGCGGCTTGAACCCCTCCAGGATGTGGCTGGCAGCTGCGCTCTGCACGCCCTTGGTGGCGAACAGGTCTTTCATGCCGATCGGCACACCCGCCATCGGGCCAAGCTCATCGCCCGCGGCGCGCGCGGCGTCCACCTTCTCGGCAGCGGCCAGCGCGTGCTCGGGCGTTGCCACGATGAAGGCGTTGAGTTCGCTGGCGGCGGCCACGGCGGCGTTGTGCGCCTCGGCCACTTCGCGCGCGGTGAAGTCTCCAGCGGCCACGCCGTCACGGATGGCCTTCAGGCCCATTTGCGTGAAATCGGTCACTATTCGATCACCTTCGGAACGCCGAAAAAGCCGTGTTCAGCCACGGGCGCATTGGCCAGCACGTCGTCGCGGCGACCACCGCCGGTCTTGGGATCGGCATCCACCACGTCATCACGCAGGCGCTGTTCCTGCGGGATCACCGCCGTCATCGGCTCCACCGCGCTGGTATCGACCTCGCCCAGTTGCTCGACGAAGGCGAGGATGTTGTTGAGTTCGGGCACCATGTGGTCGAGCGCAGCCTCGTCCATGCTGATGCGCGCCAGACTGGCAATCTTGGCGACTTCTTCTCGGGTTACAGACATGCAGCCGCGTTAGCCGCGAGGGCGGCATGCTTCAAGCGGGTGAATGCAGTGAATGGCGCTTATTGCGGGGCAGAACCCGGTGCGCCCGCGCCCATTTCTTCCATTTGCTGCTGCATCATCATCTGCTGGAAGGTGGCGACGCGGCTCTGGAATTCGTCCCTGCTCATGAAATCGATCACTTCGATGTCGAAGTAGAGATCGCTGTTCGGCGGGATCGGGCCACCTTCGGGCACGTCTTCGCCATAGGCCTGGTCGGACGGAATGAAAATCTCGTACAAGCCGCCCTTCTGCGTCTGCAGCAGGGCATCGCGGAAACCGGGGATCATGTCGCCCAGCGGCAGCGGCGTGCCATCGGGAAAGATGCCCTCGATCGGCAGCGGCAGGCTTTGCGACTGGTCGAACACGGTGCCGTCAGCCAGCTTGCCGGTGTAGTTGACGAACACCACGTCCTCTGCCGTGGGGTTGGGGCCTTCGCCCGCGCGCACGGTGTCCACCGACAATCCCTTGGGCATGGCGGCCCAGACAATTACCAGGGCCAGCGCCACGGCCACCAGCACGCCCAGCCAGAGCCTGGTGAGCGATCCCTTGGCAATCGGCTGCAACGGTACGCGAGTGACTTCGGCCATGGTGGTGTGATCCCGTCAAAAATTGGCGCGCCAGACAAAAAGGGCGCGGAAGATGCTTCCACGCCCCTTTGGCTTAGCCGCGATGTGCTTTCAAGCTTCCAGAGCCCGAAACCCGCCGGTTTTCCCGCCAGGGTTACCGGACGCCGTCACGCTCCATGCGCTTGCGCTCCAGCTTGCGGGCGCGGCGCACGGCGGCAGCCTTTTCGCGCGCACGCTTTTCCGACGGCTTTTCATAGTGGCGGCGCAGCTTCATCTCGCGATACACCCCCTCACGCTGCAGCTTCTTCTTGAGCGCGCGCAGGGCCTGCTCCACATTGTTATCGCGAACGATGATCTGCATAAATCTAAGCCACCTTTTCTAATCTCGAAAATGGTGAGAGCCCGCTGCGATCAGGCGCGGGATGCACCACATAAATCAACGAAAAACGCGTCGAATCCTTGTTCGGATCGACTGAACGGGCCGGCAGATAGGCGAATCACTGGCAAAAAGCAAGGTGGTGAAGCCTTTTGGGTTCCGCATGCCTGCCCGCATCGCTAAGGGAAGCGCCATGTCGAACGCTACCCCGCAATTCTATGCCTCCGCCTTTGTTGCCCTTGGCGGAGGGGCCGGTGCGCTGCTGCGCTACCAGCTTGGCCGCCTGCTGACCCACTGGATGGGCGTGCAGGCCGTCACCACCTTTCCCTGGGCCACGCTGGCGGTGAATGCCATCGGCAGCCTGCTGATGGGCGTGCTGGCCGGATACCTTGCCCGCTTCGGACAGGGCGGCGACCACTTGCGCCTGCTGCTGGGCGTGGGCCTGCTGGGCGGCTTTACCACCTTCAGCGCCTTCAGCCTCGAACTTGCCATGCTGATCCAGCGTGGGCAGTTGCTGTTCGCGGCGCTCTACATCATGTTGTCGATCGGGCTCGGGGTCACCGGCCTGATCTTCGGCCTCACCGTCACGCGGCTGTTTTCATGAGTGCAAAGAACCCAGACTCCGAAGTCCGCCTGTTCACTGTTGGCGAGGACGACGACGGCGCGCGGCTGGACCGCTGGTTCAAGCGGCACCTGCCGCAGATCGGCTTTGGCACGGTCAGCCGCTGGGCGCGCACCGGGCAGCTGCGCGTGGACGGCAAGCGCGCCAAGGTCGAAGACCGGTTGAGCGCGGGGCAGGTGCTGCGCGTTCCGCCGGGTGGAGAGGATGCAGCGCGCACGCAGAGGAAACGCCGCGAGCTGACGCCGGAGGACGAGGCACTGGCCGAAGCCATGCTGATCACCCGCACCAAGGCGGCGCTGGTGCTCAACAAGCCGCCGGGCCTCGCGACCCAGGGCGGCACCAAGACCACCCGCCACGTCGATGCCCTGCTGGATGCCTATGCCAGCGAGGACGAACCGCGCCCGCGCCTCGTCCACCGGCTGGACAAGGACACTTCGGGCATCCTTCTGGTCGCCCGCACGCCAGGCAGCGCGGCCTTCTTCTCCAAGCGGTTCTCCGGCCGCAGCGCCAAGAAGATCTACTGGGCGCTGGTGGTGGGCGTACCCGACGTGCACGAAGGCACGATCGACGCGCCGCTGGCCAAGCAGCCGGGCACGGGCGGCGAGAAGATGCATGTGGACATGGAGAACGGCCAGCCCGCCAGGACGGTCTACCGCGTGGTGGAACGCGCCGGGAACGCCGCCGCATGGGTGGAATTGCAGCCCTTTACCGGTCGCACCCACCAGCTGCGCGTGCACATGGCGGCAATCGGTCACCCCATCGTGGGCGATGGCAAGTACGGCGGGCAGGACGCTTTCCTGACCGGCAGCATCAGCCGCAAGATGCACCTGCACGCGCGCCGTTTGATCATCGATGCACCGGGTGGGCAGACGCTCGACGTAACGGCAGAACTGCCCGAACACTTCGCCCAAAGCATGGAACAGCTCGGCTTCGATCCTGCCATGAGCGATGCCGGCCCCGTCGCCACGCCTCCGCCGGAACGGAGCAAGGAAGAAAAGAAGCAGGCCGCGCGCCAGCACGCCAAGCAGTATCGCAAGGCCCGCCGCGGCGAGCGCAAGGCGCGAGGCACTGCGTCACCAAGGAAGGCGGGCAAGCCGAAAGGCCGCAGGAAGTGACTGTCAAACTCGCCGTCTTCGATTGCGACGGCACGCTCAGCGACGGGCAGGCAGGGGTGGTAAACGCGATGGAAGCGGCCTTCGCCGAAGTGGGCGAGACGCTGCCCCGACGCGTGCAGGTGCGCCGCATCGTCGGCCTCAGCTTGCCGCAGGCCATCCGCCACCTTGCGCCCGACCTGCCCGATGATCGCCAGCTTGCCGTGGTGCAGGCCTACAAGGACGCCTTTCGCCGCTCGCGCGAGAACGGCAGCCTGCGCGAGCCCCTGTTCGATGGCATGGGCGAACTGCTGCACCGGCTGCACGGCGGCGGCTGGACGCTGGGCGTTGCCACTGGCAAGTCCGATCGCGGGCTGACCAGCACGCTGGCAACGCACGGGTTGGCGCACCTTTTCGCCACCACCCACACCGCGGATCGCCACCCGTCAAAGCCGCACCCTTCCATGCTGGAAGCTGCCATGGCGGACGTGCTGGCCGAGCCGCATGGCACATGCATGATCGGCGACACGGTATTCGACATGCAGATGGCGGCATCGGCTGGCGTGCGCGCCATTGGCGTGGCGTGGGGCTATCATGAGCCGGAAGAGTTGCTGGCAGCGGGCGCTGTCGCGGTGGCGGATACCATGGCCGAGCTGGAGAGACTGATAGATGGATGACCGCGAACAGGCCGAAGCCCGCGCGAAGGGGCGCTTCATGCTGATCAACGCCATGCGCATCGCTGGCGTGGTGATGATCCTGGCGGGCATCGCGGTGTTCAACGACGCGCTGCCGCTGCCGGACTGGGCCGGTTACGTCCTGCTGGTGCTGGGCATGATCGAAACCTTCATCACCCCCACCCTGCTGGCGCGCGTATGGAGCACCAACGCCAAGAACGATCGGCACCGATGAAACGGTTTTGGAAAGAGGTTTCGGTCGAGGAACGCGACGGCGGCTGGCAAGTGCTGCTGGATGGTCGCGCGATCAGGACGCAAGGCCGCGCTGCACAACTGCTGCCCACGCGCGCAGCGGCCGAACTGGTGGCCGCCGAGTTTGCCGCGCAGGGCGAGAAGGTCGATCCTAAGAGCTTCATCCACCGCGACATTGCCGATTTCGCCATCGACATGGTGCGCGCGGACCGCACAGGCCACGTCGCCAAGCTGCTCTCCTACGCCGAGACCGACACGCTGTGCTATCGCGCCGATCTGGACGAACCGCTGTTCATGAGGCAGCAAGACCTGTGGGAACCGCTCCTTACCGCCTTCGAGGCCGCGCATGGCATCACGCTGGAACGCGCCAGCGGCATCATCCACCGCCCGCAATCGGCCGAGTGCCTTGATGCCTTGCGCCAGCGGCTGCAGAACGAGGACGACTTCACCCTCGCTGCACTGATCACGCTCGCCTCGCTCGCGGCATCGCTGGTGGTGGCACTGGCCGTGCTGGAACAGGGCGCCGACGTGGACACGCTGTTCGCCGCCGCCAATCTGGAGGAAGACTGGCAGGCAGAACTATGGGGCTGGGACTACGAGGCCGAGGAAGCGCGCAAAGCCAAGCTGGAAGCTTTCAGGCAAGCTGCGCGATTTGCGAGCGCAGCACGCGGCTAGCTCAGCCCACCCACTCCGCAACTTCGTCTGCCACACGGTTGGCCGCTTCGTTCAGCGCAGCGCCCACGTCGTTTGCTTCGGGCAAGGCGGGCACGCTGTGCTCGAACCGACGCGTGCGGATCGTGCCGTCGGGCAGTTCCAGCACTGCGTCATAGCGCACCACCGCGTTGCCGGTGGTGGCGTCATAGCCCATGTCCACCAGTTGCCCGGAAAGCTGCGTGCGGGCGACATATTCCAGCTCGCCGCCGCCCACCACCAGCCGGTTGCCCTTGGCGCGGATGGTTTCGGCCAGCACATTGCGGAACAGCTGGGCGGGCTTTTCCACCCAGAAGGCATCGGCGAGGTAAGCCAGCGAGCTGTCGCTGGTGGTTACCGGCACGCGGGTGACGTTGAGGCGCTGCGTCACGGCGGGCACCTGCACCGCCAGCGCGGCGGCAACTTCGCCCTCGGCAGCGGCACCGGCGGGGATGCTGGCGGCAGGGGTCAGCGTCAGCAACTGCTCGGGCGCTTCGGTTCCTCCCAGGCTGATGCAGCCCGACAGGACTGCCAGCGAAACCACGGCGGCGAGGATTCTGGTCTTGGTCATGTAAATGTCCCCCGGCCTCAAGGCTCGTAATCCGGCAGCGGCGGACCGCCCAGCAGCGATCCCGCACCTTCGTTTTCCAACCGCTCGGTTATCGAACGCAGGTTCTGGCTGGTCTGCCGCAAGTCGCGCAGGGTGGCGGTGGCGGCAGGCAGCGTATCCTGGTTCAGCTGCTGCGTGATCGGCTCCACGTTGGCGAGCGTTGCCTCGAGCGAATCTGCTGCCACGCGTGCGGAGGCGAGCGTTGCGCGCAGATCGGTGGCAATCGCCGGGCCCTGCGATTCGAGCAGCGCATCGGTGGTTTCCAGCGTGTCCTCAAAGGCGGCCAGCGTCTCGGTCGATTGCGCCAGCGTGGCCTGCAACTCCTCCATCGTGCGCTGCACTTGCGGAGAGCTGTTCGCCAGTTCGCGGCTGATCGTATCGGTATTGCGCAGGATGCCGGCGATGGAGGACTGGTTGTCATCGTCCAGCACACGGGTGAGGCGGTCGGTCAGCGTGGCCAGCCGTTCCAGCAACAGCGGCGCACTGGCCAGGATCTCTCCGATGGCGCTGTCATCAGGCGGGATCACCGGCACGCCTTCAGGGCAATCGGTAGTCTCGCAACTGATCGGCGGCTGGTTGGAACGGCCACCGGAAAGGCTGATATTGGCAACGCCGGTGAAGCTGGCGGAAATGCTGGCAGTGGTACCCACCAGGATCGGCGTCTTGTCATCCACGCGGATGCGCACCTTTACGAACTCGGGATCGCGTTCCCAGATCGAGATATCCGCCACCTGCCCCACCGGCACGCCCGAGTAGGTGACGACAGAGCCCACGGCGACGCCGCCCACGGACTGTTCGTAGAATATGTCGTATTCCTTGTTGTCGCGGTCTGCCAGCCGCGCCAGCCAGATGAAAAAAGCCGCCGCCGCCGCCAGCAGCAGCAGGGTGATTGCACCGACCCAGATATGGTTTGCCCGTGTTTCCATCTGCCTAGACTATGCCTTTGTGCCGGTGTCCTTGTCCAACGCTTTCCCGCGTTCGTGGGTCTGCACCGCAGCACGCGCGCGCGGCCCGTTGAAATATTCCTGGATCCACGGATGGTCGATTTCGAGCAACTCGGGGATCGTGCCGACGGCGATTACCTTCTTGTCCGCCAGCACCGCCACGCGATCGCAAATGGCGTAAAGCGTGTCGAGATCGTGGGTGATCAGGAACACCGTCAGGCCCAGCGTGTCGGTGAGTTCGCGGATCAATTCGTCGAATTTCGCGCCGCCGATGGGATCAAGGCCCGCCGTGGGTTCATCGAGGAACAGCAGTTCGGGGTCGAGCGCAAGGGCACGGGAGAGGCCAGCGCGTTTCTTCATCCCGCCCGACAGCTCGGAGGGATACTTGCTCGCTGCTTCCTCTGGCAGGCCGGCGAGAACGACCTTGTAGCGGGCGATCTCGTCCAGTAGCTGCTGGCTCAACTCGGGATAGAACTGCTTGAGTGGCACCTCGACATTTTCCGCCACGGTCAGCGTGGAGAACAGCGCACCGCCCTGGAACAGCACGCCCCAGCGGTTGCGTACGCCAAGCTCCTCATCAGGTTGAGCCCTGGTGATATTATGGCCAAACACCTCGATCTCGCCCGCGCGCGGCGGCTGCAACCCGATGATGGAGCGCATCAGCACGCTCTTGCCCGAGCCCGAACCGCCGACCACGCCCAGGATCTCACCGCGACGCACGTCGAGGTCGAGCTCCTCGTGCACCACGAAATCGCCGAAGGCATTGGTCAGCCCGCGGATACGGATGGGGAAGTCGGTTTCCTCGCTCATATCCAGCCGATCCGCTCGAAAAAGACGGCGAAGAAGGCATCCAGCACGATAACCAGGAAGATCGCCTGCACCACAGCAGCGGTGGTGCGCAGGCCCACTTCCTCGGCGTTACCCTTCACCTGCATCCCCTGGTAGCAGCCGGCCATGGCCACGATCAGGCCGAAAACCGGCGCCTTGACCATGCCCACCCAGAAATCGTGGATCGGCACCACTTCCTGGATGCGGGCAAGGAAGGTCCAGAACGGGATGCCCAGCATCACGTCGCCGATCACCGCGCCGCCGACGATGGCCACGACGGAGGAGAAGAAGCCGAGCAGCGGCATCATCAGCACGGCGGCAAGGATGCGCGGGATTACCAGCGCTTCCATGGGCGAGACGCCGATGGTGCGCATGGCGTCGATTTCCTCGGTCAGCTTCATCGTACCCAGCTGTGCGGCGAAGGCGGAGCCGGAGCGGCCTGCCACCATGATCGCCGTCATCAGCACACCCAGTTCGCGCAGGGTGATGCGCCCCACCAGGTTTACCGTCAGCGTTTCCGCGCCGAACTGCTGCAACTGCACCGCGCCCTGCTGGGCAATGACGATACCGATCAGGAAGCTCATCAGGCCGATGATCGGCAGCGAGGTGACGCCCACCAGCTCCATCTGCCGCACCAGCGCTTTCAGGCGGAAGCGGCGCGGATGGATCAGCAGGCTGGCGCAAGCCACCAGCACGCCGCCGAGGAAGCTGATCGATGCGACAACCCCCTTGAGAAAGTCGATCACCTTGACGCCGACAAGTGCGGAAATCTGCCCTATGCTGCGCGTCGGCGGCGGGGCGATCTCGGCATCGCTTTCACAGCCCTCGACCGCCTCCAGCAGAACTTCGGCCTGTTCGCTGGCGCCGATGATGTCGGCCCCCGTGCGCTTGGCGAAGCGGAACACGATCCACGCGCCCACGGTATCGATGGGTGTGGCGTTCGAAATGTCGATGGCCTGTACCGAATCGTCGATGGCGCGCAGTTCAGGGTCCAGCCTACCGATGCTCGACACCACCAGCGGCCCGGTGATGACCACGGTCGCCCGGCCCCCTGCCTCCTCGATGGTGTATTCGGCCCATTCGCGCATTGTGTCAGAGGTATGCGGACAAAAGCGGCGTGCAGCAAGGCTTTCGCGTGTTGCCCTGCGCGGAAAGCAGTGGCAGTGGCACCTGCCATGACCAGCGAACTGTCCAAGACTTTCGATCCCGCAGCCATCGAGGCGAAATGGTATTCCCACTGGGAAGAAACCGGTGCGTTCCGGCCCGAGCGCCCGAATGCGGAAGCCTTCACCATCGTCAACCCGCCGCCCAACGTGACCGGGTCCTTGCACATCGGCCACGCGCTGGACAACACGTTGCAGGATATCGTGATCCGCTACGAACGGCTGCGCGGCAAGGATGCGCTGTGGGTGGTGGGCACCGACCACGCCGGCATCGCCACGCAGATGGTGGTGGAACGCCAGCTGGAAGAGCGGCAGGACAAGCGCACCAACTACAGTCGCGAGGAATTCGTCGACAAGGTGTGGGAGTGGAAAGAGGAAAGCGGCGGCACGATCACGCGCCAGCTACGCCGCCTGGGCTGTTCGATGGACTGGAGCCGCGAGCAGTTCACCATGGACGAGCATTTCACGCGCGCCGTGCTCAAGGTGTTCGTGGACCTCTACAACGACGGGCTGATCTACCGCGACAAGCGGCTGGTGAACTGGGACCCGAAGCTGCGCACCGCGATTTCCGACCTCGAGGTGGAAACGCAGGACGTGCAGGGCCATTTCTGGACCTTCATCTACCCGTTGGCGGATGGCTCGGGCGAAATTCGCGTCTCCACCACGCGCCCCGAAACCATGCTGGCCGACATGGCCGTGGCGGTGCACCCGGACGACGAGCGTTACAAGGAACTGGTGGCGCGCGGGGCCAAGGTGAAGCTGCCGATCACGGGCCGCGAAATTCCCATCGTGGCGGACGAGCATGCCGACCCCGAACTGGGCAGCGGCGCGGTGAAGATCACGCCGGGACATGACTTCAACGACTTCGAGGTGGGCAAGCGCGCCGGAATCGCCCCTGCCGACATGCTCAACATGCTCGATGCAGATGCCGCCGTGTGCCAGACCGCCGACGGGCTGGTGCCCGCAGAACTGATCGGTCTCGACCGGTTCGATGCCCGCAAGCGCGTGGTGGAGATGCTCAAGGAAAGCGGCCACCTGGTGCTGCACAAGAGCAAGACGAAGAAGGGCGAGGAAATCGAACTCGACGCCGAACCGCGCACCATCGCGACGCCTTTCGGCGATCGCGGCGGCGTGGTGATCGAGCCGTGGCTGACCGACCAGTGGTATGTCGATGCCGAAAAGCTGGCGAAGAAGCCCATCGCAGCGGTGAAGTCGGGCGAGATCGAGATCGTGCCCGCGACATGGGAAAAGACCTTCTTCAACTGGATGGAGAACATCCAGCCGTGGTGCGTCAGCCGCCAGCTATGGTGGGGTCACCGGATTCCGGCTTGGGCAACGCACGACTACAAGCGCGATCCCGACGATGCAGAAAACGGGAACTTAATAGCGCGCGGCACAGAGGGCGTTTACGTGGCGCTGACTGAAGGCGAAGCAATCCAGAAAGCCACACTGGACCATCCCGGCAAACGCGTGATCGCATTCGATTCATATGAGGATGCAATCGAGGCGTACAATCAGGGCGAGCAGTCCGGCGTCTTCGAAGACAAGGAAACTTCTGTCGCTCTCATTCGAGACCCCGACGTCCTCGACACGTGGTTCTCCAGCGCGCTGTGGCCCTTCGCCACGCTCGGCTGGCCGGAGGACAACGCGCTGGTCGCCAAGCACTATCCCAACAACCTGCTGATAAGCGGGTTCGACATCCTGTTCTTCTGGGATGCCCGCATGATGATGATGGGCTACTACAACATGGGCCAGCGCCCGTGGGAGAAGCTGTACCTGCACGGCCTCGTGCGCGCGGCGGACGGCGCCAAGATGAGCAAGTCCAAGGGCAACGTGGTCGATCCGCTGGGCCTGATCGACCAGTACGGCGCCGATGCGCTGCGCTTCTTCATGGCGGCGATGGAAAGCCAGGGCCGCGACATCAAGATGGATGAAAAGCGGGTGGAGGGCTATCGCAACTTCGCCACGAAGCTGTGGAACGCCACGCGGTTCTGCCAGTCCTATGGCATCGGCGCGAGCTACACGATCACCGCGCCCCCTGCCCGCCTTGCCGCCAACCAGTGGATCATCGGCGAGGTTCAGCAGACCGTGGAGGCGCTGGACAAGGCCATGGCGGACCTGCGCTTCGATGCCGCTGCCAACACCGTCTACCACTTCGTGTGGGACCGTTTCTGCGACTGGTACCTTGAGCTGATCAAGCCCGTGCTCCAGTCTGACGAAGACGGCCCGGTGCAGGAAGAGACCAAGGCCGTGGCCGGATGGGCGCTCGACCAGATCCTGGTGATGCTGCACCCCTTCATGCCCTTCGTGACCGAGGAACTGTGGCACGCACAGGGGGACCGTTCCTACGACCTGATCCTGGCCAAGTGGCCCAAGCCGAACGCGACGGTGAGCAAGGACGCGACCGACGCCATCGACTGGGTGATCGCCCTCACCAGTGCCACCCGCGGCGCGCGCAACGAGCTGGGCATTTCGCCGGGCGAGAAGCTGCCCGCCTTCATCGCCAATCCCTCGCCGCTGGCGCAGGGCGTGATCGACCGCAGCAGCGCCGCCATCGAGCGCCTTGCTCGCCTTGCGCCCATCACCGTGGGCGAAGCGCCCGGCGGTGCAGCCATGCAGGTCAGCTCGGGCAGCGACGTGTTCGTGGTGCCGCTGGAAGGCGTGATCGACATCGATGCCGAACGCGCGCGGCTGGAAAAGGCGCTGGCCGCCTCGCAGAAGGAAGCGAAATCGCTCGAAGGGCGGCTCTCCAACGCCAACTTCGTCGAACGTGCAAAGCCCGAGGCAGTGGCAAAGGCGAAGGCCGATTTCGCCCACCACAGCGCGGAGGTGGACCGCCTGCAGGCCGCGCTGGCACGGCTGGGGTAATTGGCGCTCACCCTCGCCACGCAGGCTCCCGAAGAGCCCGAGATCTTTGCCTCCGTCCAGGGCGAAGGTCCTTCTGCGGGCACGCCGGTCGCCTTTCTGCGGCTGTCGCGCTGCAACCTGGCCTGCCTGTGGTGCGACACTGCCTACACCTGGCACTTCGCAGGCGACAACCGCCCGCACCGCTCTGGCGAAAGCTTCGATCGCAAGGCCAACCAGATCGAACTGGACGAGGCCGATGTTGCCTCGCGCATTGCCGCGCTGGGGCAGAAACGCCTCGTCATCACCGGGGGCGAACCGCTGCTGCAGGCGGGCAAGCTGGCAGACATGCTCGAACACCTGCCCGATATCGAGGTGGAGATCGAGACCAACGGTACGATCGATCCGCCCGGTCGGCTGGATTACCGGGTCGACCAGTACAACGTCAGCCCCAAGCTGGCCCACAGCGGCAACCCGGCGGATCTGGCCCTGAAACCCGAAATGCTCGATCGCTGGGCCACTGACGAGCGCGCCTTCTTCAAGTTCGTGGTGGCACAGCCGAACGACGTGGAGGAGGTTCTCGCCCTGGTTAAGGCCCATCTGATCCCGCCCGCCCGCGTGTTCCTGATGCCCGAAGGCACTGACAGCGAGACGCTGCGCGCGCGCATGGATTGGCTGGTGCCGCTGTGCATCGAACACGGTTTCCGCCTGTCGGACCGCTTGCACATCCACCTGTTTGGCGACACACGCGGCACATGAGCGACGATTCCCAGCCCAAGGCCCCGGCTATGCGCGGCGACCTGACGCAGGGCCCGATCCCGCGCACGCTGCTGATGTTCTCCCTTCCCGCCCTGCTCACCAACATTCTCCAGTCGTTGAGCGGCACGGTCAACTCGATCTGGGTCGGGCGGCTGATCGGTGAAGAGGCGCTGGCAGCCACCGCCAATGCCAATATCGTGATGTTCCTTGTCGCCTCCATGGCCTTTGGCTTCGGCATGGCGGGCACGGTGATGATCGGGCAGCGCTGGGGCGCGCGCAATATCGATGGCGCGCGGCGCACCTTCGGCACTGCGGTGGGTTTTTGCGCGCTGCTGATGGCGCTGATCGCCGGGATCGGTTTCGCCTTGGCGCCGGGCCTGCTGCGGCTGCTGGCAACGCCCGAAGCTGCTTATCCGCTGGCGCTGATCTATCTGCGCCTTATCTTCGTCTCGATGCCCTTCGGGATGATCTCGATCATCCTGTCGATGGGCCTGCGCGGTACCGGTGATGCCAAAACGCCGCTGATCTTCATGGGCGTGACCGTGCTGATCGATGCCGTGCTGAACCCCGTTTTCATCGCCGGAATCGGCCCCTTCCCCGCGATGGGCATCGCCGGTTCCGCCACCGCCACAATCGCGGCCTCCATGCTCTCGTTCATCGGCATGGTGATCTACGTCTATCGCAAGGACCTGCCGCTGCGACTGCGCGGGCGCGAGCTGCGTTACCTGAAGCCGGCGCGGTCCGAACTGGGCTTCATCGTCACCAAGGGCCTGCCGATGGGGGCGCAGATGGCGGTGATGGCAGCAGCGGGTATCGTGCTGGTGGGCCTCGTCAACCGCGAGGGGCTGATGACCACCGCCGCCTATGGCGCAACCATGCAGCTGTTCACCTATATCCAGATGCCCGCCATGGCCATCGGCGGCGCGGTGAGCGCGATGGCGGCGCAGTTCATTGGCGCGAAGAAGTGGCATGAGCTGCACGAGGTTACCCGCGCGGGGCTGGTAATGAACCTGCTGTTCACCGGCGTCGTCACCGTGCTCTTGATCCTGTTCGACCGCCCGGTGCTGGTGCTGTTTCTGGGGCCGGACAGCCCGGCGGTGGAGATCGCCCGGCACATCCAGCTGCTGGCCAGCTGGAACTTCGTGATCTTCGGCGTCACCATGATCTACACCGCCACCATGCGTGCCGCCGGCGCGGTATGGGTGCCGCTGCTGATCGTGGCGATCGCGCTGTTTCCGGTGCGGCTAAGCTTCTACTTCCTCACCTACGACTGGCTGGGTGCGGATGCGCTGTGGCTGTCCTACCCGGTCTCCGCCGCCAGTGGGCTGATGATGGGCTGGTGGTTCTACCACCGCTGGGACTGGCGCAAGGAATTGCCTATCGGCCCGAGGGAGGCGGAGGAAGGCAGCCATGCCGATGGCTTGCCCGCAGGCAGGATGACGCCTGACCTTTAGCTTTTCGCTGCCACCTCGGTGGCAGCGTCCTCGGTCAATATTCGTTTGGTCCCTCAAGCGCCGGGCGGCGCGCTGTCGGTCGCTTGTCGCGACCGAGAATTGCACCCGCCTTCAAGGGAAGTGCTGAAAACGGTTCGCGACTAGCGGACCGCACCCGCAGGCGCCCCGAAGCGAAGCGGAGGGGATAGCACCAAGGACGCACCTGCGGAGGCAGGTGCGAAAAATATGTTAGGTCCCCTGTGCGCGCCAGCGCTGCACGGTGCGGTAGACGGCGTCTTCTTCGCCGCCGCCTTCGTTCCACAGCTCGACGAAGCTGGGGTCTTCCGAAGCCGGGCGCTTGGCTTCCTCGAGATTGTCGAAGGAGACGCGGATCGGAATCGATACACCCTCACCGCAAATGATGCATTCGCGGTTGCGCAGGGCGGGGATGGAATCGAGGAAACCGCGCGCGCCTTCGGGCATGGCGGCCTTCACGAAGGCCTGGTCACGATCGTTGTTGAGACGCATCGAGATAATCGTGCCGCATTGCGACAGCACGCCTTCGGCAAGATCGGACGGACGCTGCGTGATCAGGCCCAGCGAGATGCCGTACTTACGGCCTTCCTTGGCGATACGGCTGAGCACACGGCCCACCGAGTTGCCATCGGCGTTCTTCTCGTTGGGGACGTAGCGGTGCGCCTCTTCGCAGACCAGCAGGATTGGATTGGTCTTCTCGTTACGCCCCCAGATGGCGAAGTCGAACACCAGGCGGCTGAGGACCGCCACCACCGTGCTGGTGATGTCGGACGGCACGCCCGATACGTCGATGATCGAAATAGGCTTGCCCGCCCCGGGCATGCGGAAGATCTTCGACAGGAATTCGGTCATCGTATCGCCCACCAGCATGCCCGAGAACATGAACTGGTAGCGTGGATCGGCCTTCAACTCCTCGATCTTGGTCTTGATCCGCATGTAGGGCGCGGTGTTGGTGGCCTTGTCCAGCTTGCCCATCTCGTCCTGGATCAGGTTGGTCAGATCGGACAGCAGGTAGGGGATCGGCGAATCGACGGTGATCTTGCCCATGCTTCCAGCCAGCCGGTTCTTTGAACGTGCCGCCAGCAGGCACTTGGCCAGGATGTCCTTGTCGTTCTGCAAGTCGTTGCCGCTGCTCTTCAGCAGCACTTCGCAGTGCTCCTCGAAGTTCATCAGCCAGTAGGGCATCTGCAGGTTCGAGACGTCGAAGATCATCCCGTAGTTCTTGAACGCGGCGGAATATTCACCGTGCGGGTCGATCATGAGCACGTGCCCCTGCGGCGCGGCTTCGCAAATGCGGTGCAGGATCAGCGCGGCACTGGTCGACTTACCCGTACCGGTAGAGCCCAGCAGGGCGAAGTGCTTGCCGAGCATGGCATCGATATACATGCCGGCGCGAATGTCGCTGGTGGGGTAGACGGTACCGATCTGGATCGAGCTGCGTCCGTCGCTGGCGTAGATCTGCCGCAGGTCCTCGGTGGTGGCAGGGTACACCATCGCGCCGGGGATGGGGTAGCGCGTCACACCGCGACGGAAGCTGTGGATCTTGCCGGTCAGGCGTTCTTCCAGCCCTTCGCCCATGAAGTCGATATTGGCGATCACCGAATTGGTGCCGCGGCGATCCTGCTTCTGGTTGCGCACCGAAGCAAGCAGCCAGCCATCGCGGGTGCGAATCTTGATCTGGCTGCCGACCTGGCCCGCCAGCGCGATCGAGGGATCGGGGTGATCCATGCATTCGTTGAGACGTTCCAGGTCAAGCGCGATCTGCGAGCCTGACCCTGCGATATCCAGCACTACGCCAATCGGCTGGCGCGCGCTTTCCATCAGCTCTTCGTCAGCGTGATCGGGCGCCGGGGTCTGTTGTGGCTTGGTAGGAGCCTCGGCTTGCGCCGAGGCCTGGGCCGCTGCAGGAGCCTGTGCAGGAGCCGCAGCCTGCAGCGGTTGCGGGGAAGCGGATGCCGGTGCGGGCTTGGATTGCTGCGGCCGCGGCTGCGCGCCGACATCTGCGGCAGGCACGGAATTGAACCTCGACATGTTCCCGGGCATTTCAGTCATGAATTTTTGCTCTCGCGGCCAAGTGGTTACGCGAAGGGCAATACCGCCAACGGGGTTAAGATCGCATAAATCACGAGAAGCCTTGCGCAGCCGTGCGGATCAGATCAGGGCGAACAGCCTTCCGGCAGCCCAGCCCATGCCAACCGAAAGGGCAACGGCGAACAGGCCGTAGAACAGCGAATAGTCGTTGGCTGCCTCCTCCACGCCCAGTTCGAAGCCTTCCTTGAAGACCTGTACTTCGGACGTCGCGGAAGTGATCACCCGGCCATCGTAAATAGCAAATGTTTCAGCTACATAACGTCCGGATACGACGTTGGAAGGGATCGGTATGCGGGCGCGGTAAAGCACGCCTTCGGAAATCTCCACGCCCTCGTCATACTGAGCATAGAGGCCCTGCCTTTCGCGCAGGTCCACCAGCCCCTCGGCAAAGCGTTGCTGTTCTTCCGGATCGATCGAGCCGGTGGGCGAGAGCTGGAGGTACTCCAGCCCCAGTTCGTAGATCGCCGCCGTGCGGTCATCCACGATATCGAGAATGGGGCGCGAGCTGGCCATGGCGTAGAAGGACGGGACGGAACGATAGGCGCTATCGTCGGAATTAAGCCAGATGCCGAAGACCCGCGCCTTCTCGCGCACCAGGATCGGCTGGCTCGGGCCCTTCAGCACCACCACGACGTCATAATGCGCATCACTGTCGGCCGGATCGAGCACGGCCCCGTAGAGCAGCAGGTTCGCGCCGGTAAAGCCCTGGCGCAGGATGATCTCGTGCTGCGAGACATCGGGCACGAGAATCGGCTCATTATCCTGCGCCGCCGCAGGCGTGGCAATCAGCAGCGCAGCGAGGGCTGCCAGGCCCGCCAGTGTGGCCCGGCCAATCCGCGCAAGCGACATCGATGAAAGCGACAGCGCCATCACAAGGGCACCACCGTGTAGACTTCGTCAGGCCGCACACCCAGGCTGAAGGCCATGCGCAGCGCGATGGCCAGCACGATCGCGGCCAGCACCAGGCGCAGGAATTCCGGTTTTGCCAGGCTAGCGATCTTGGTGCCTAGCTGGGCACCAATCACCGAGCCGACCAGCAGCAGGCCCGCCAGCACGATATCTACCGCACGGGTGGTGAAAGCATGCACCATGGTCACCAGCATGGTGATGAAGAGGATGTTGAACAGACTGGTTCCCACCACCACGCGCGCGCTCATGCCAAGGATATAGAGCATGGCCGGAACCATGATGAAACCGCCACCCACGCCCATCAGCATGGTGAGGATGCCCACGATCACGCCCAGGATCAGCGGGCCGAGCGGGGAGATATAGAGCCCTGAGCGGTAGAAGCGCCAGCGATAGGGCAGTCCGGCGATGGCCGGATGGTGGCGACGCTTCGCCGCCCGCTTGGCGCCGCCACCAAAGCGCTGCGGGAAAACCCCTTGCAGCGCCTCCCGCCCCATCAGCCCGCCGATGGTGCCCAGCAGCAGCACGTAGAGGATGTTGATGACGACATCGATCTGGCCCATCTCGCGCAGCAGGGTGAACAGCCCCGCACCCACAAGCGCGCCGAGCATGCCGCCTGCCACGATTACCCCGCCGATATGGTAGTCAACGCCGTTGTTGCGGCTGTGCGCGAAGACGCCGGAAACGCTGGCCCCGGTCACCTGCGTCGCTGCCGATGCCGCGGCCACCGTCGGGGGGATGCCGTAGAAGATCAGCAAGGGAGTGGTGAGGAACCCACCGCCCACGCCGAACAGGCCCGAAAGGATGCCCGTTGCCGCTCCCAACGCGACAATCAGCAGCCCGTTGACCGCAAGATTGGCGATGGGGAGGTATACGTCCATGAGCAGTCTCTAATATAACGAGGCCGCAGTTTGAAGGCGCTTGCTGCGCTGGCGCTAAAAACCTGCAGTAAGTGTGAGCGCAGGGCCACTAGCCGGCTCTGCATCGCCTGCCACGCGGAAGCGATAATCTGCGGAAACCCGCCCGCGCGCCTGTCCCACGCGGAAGCTGACGCCAGCGCTGGGCCCGATGTCGAGTCGCTGCGCATCATCCTGCGCGCCGCCCCAGGCACCGCCGCCTGCCGTGAGGCGGAAATTGTTGGTCCCGGCCAGTTCGCGCGTGATTCGCGCCTGTCCATCGACAAAGGCTGTAGCGAAGTCACCGCTGACATAACCGCCCTGCACATAGGCCTCGCCAGTCAGCCCGGCCGGCAGCTCAACCGGGGGCAGTTCGGTAATGGCATAGGCCGCGCCGCGCAGTTCGGTGCCGCCGTCCGTTTCGCTCACCCGTGCTTCGGCGGCCAGGCGCACGGGGATCGAGGGCAGCGGACGTGCCGATGCTCCAAGCGCGACGTCGGTTTCGTTTGCACCATCCAGCGCGCGGGTGGCGCGCAAGTGCAGCTGCGGCGCATGGCGGCTGGAGGTATCGAGGCGATAGCGCAGCACCGCGCCCACCTGGCTGCGGCCATAGCTGGGCCTGCCCGAGGTGATCGGCGTGGTGGTGTCCTCGCGCCACAGCGCCCACAGGTCCATCGACCAGCGCTGCGCAGACGAGTTGTCGGCGAAATCGCGCGCGGCTTCGGGCGCGTAGACCACGCCCGGCGCAATCGGTCCGACACCTGGGCTGAAAGGCGCTGCTTCGGCGCTCCAGTTCTCGTGCCGGTAGGCTGCGGCCAGCAACATGGTGTGGGCGATGATGCGGTCCGCGCCGCGCAGGCCAGCACGGCTGGCTGCACCGCGCGCGCCACCCTGCGACAAGGGCTCACCGAAGCTGGGGCGATGCAGCGGTTCCTGGGCCGGGACGCGCAGCAGGTCATCGGCGGCGGGGTGTTCCGCCATCGCCGGGATCGGCGCCGGGCGAACGGGTGCCGTCCTTTCGGTCGGCGGTGCCTCCGCCAGCGACGGCGCGATGGCCGAGGCAAAAGGGGTTTCCCACATGGCCGCGCGCAGCACCACCCAGCCGCCCAGCACGATGGCAAGCGAGAGCAGTGGCCAGCCGCGCCTGCCGGTGCCCGCCGCCTTCACGACGACCACTCCAGCTGAATGGTGCGCGCGGGATGCGTGTCATGCGCGGTCTTCTCCCACTGCACCGCTGCGCCGCGCAGCGTCTTGGCATAGGCGAACAGCGCGCGATAGCCGGCCATGATGCTGATGACATTGGCCACGGGAATGCGCAGCACCGCCCGCAGCCCCTCGCGCCAGCCATATTCGGCCCTGGTAAAGGCAAAGCGCATGAACCCGCGCCAGGCGAAGCTGGCGACATTGAACGCCAGCAGCGTCAGCAGCAGGCCGCTGGGTTGCCACGGAATGGGGTAGCCGGCGAAGTTGAGGCCTGCGATGACCAGCGCCAGCACCATCAACATGTAGCCAGCGAACAGCACCAGGGCAGACAGCGGACCGCGCCGGTCGCGCAGCCGCATCCACCATTCGCCTGGACCGCCGGTCCAGCCCAGCCGATCCCAGCCCTGCAAGGCAATGCCGTGCATCCAGCGCGCCTTCTGCCGTACGGCATGACCCAGGTGCGTGGGGAAATAGGCGCGGGTGGCGATCAGCTGCCCGTCTTCTCCGCGCACCCGCAGGAAGCGCGACTTGCCCCCCAGCGAGGCGACCTTGACGCCCAGTTCGTAATCCTCGGTCAGCGATTCCTCGTCGAAAGGTGCATCGCTGCCCGCCTTGCGCGCGATGTCGGAGAGCATCCGCCGTTCAAAGGCGCAACCGACACCGGCAGCGGGCAGGCTGGCGCCCAGCGCATTGCGCACGACCATGGCCTTGCCATGCGCCTCGGCAAATTCCTCGCAGTAGTGGCTCCCGATCCAGCGCGAGCCCTTTTGCGGCATCGGCAGCACCGGCAATTGCACGAAATGCGCGGAGCCGATCGCGCGATCGAGCAGGGCCAGCGCGGCTGCGTCCACCATGTCTTCCGCATCGTGCAGTAGCACCATGCGCGCCTGGCGGCCTTCGCGCAGTTCGTCCTGCTGCATGGCCTTGTACAGGCGATTGAGGCAGTCGGCCTTGGTCGATGGGCCGGCACGATCGTGCACCACGATTCGCACCCGCGCATCGCCATTGGCGCCGCGCGCGGCGGCTTCCAACGTGGCCGGATCGTTGCGGTAGACGCCGACATAAAGGCGCAGGTCTTCCTGCGGCCACACCGCCAGCGCGTGGGTGAGCGTGTCGGCGATCACCCGCGCCTCCTGCCAGGCGGGAATCAGTACAGCCGCGCGGCCTGACAGGCGACGATGATGGATGTCACGACGGCTGAGTGTGGGGGTTTCGACCCGGCCCGTCAGGCGCAGCCAGAACCAGCCGAAGTCCATCGACAGCTCGTCGATAGCCCCCAGCAGGAAGAAGAATCCCGCAAACAACAGCAATTCATGTTCGACCACCGCCAGCCATTCCAGTGCGGTCGCCATGGTAACGCCCATCCAAGCCCCCGGTACAAGTATCTGTATGCAGGGTTAAACCTTGTGGCGGAAAAGGCAACTGCGCTGCGCGCCTTGTTACCTGGCCCGTTTGCGGGCTTGCATCTGCCGGGAATTTTCGAGAAGGGCTTGTCCCATGACAGAACCCAGCCTGATCACCGCCGCCGTCCGCAACTTCAAAGCCCTGTTCAAGGCCGATGCCTTCGAAGGCATCCTGCTGATCGCCGTGGCAGTGGTGGCCATGGTGGTGGCCAATTCGGGCGTGGCACAACCCTATTTCGACCTATTCAATGGCTATCTCTGGCCGAAGGAATCGTTTTACCTGAACACGCTGCACCTGTGGATCAACGACGGGTTGATGGTGATCTTCTTCTTCGTCGTCGGGCTGGAAGTTAAGCGTGAACTGATTTCCGGCAACCTGTCGGATCCGCAGCAACGCAACCTGCCCGTTATTGCCGCAATCGCGGGCATGGCCGTACCGATCCTGGTGTTCCTGGGTGTTACCGGCGGTGAAGGCGATTACCGCGCGGGCATGGCCATCCCGGCGGCCACCGACATCGCCTTTGCCATGGGGGTGATCGGCCTGCTGGGCAGCCGCGTGCCCAAGGCGCTGCGGCTGTTCCTGCTGACCGTGGCAATCGTCGACGATATCGGTGCAGTGGCGATCATCGCCATCTTCTATTCCGATCCGAAGATGATGTGGCTGACGATCTCGCTGGTCGTGCTAATCGGCATGTTCGCCATGAACCGCGCCGGGGTCTCGCGCATGTGGCCCTTCGCCATCGCCACCGTGGTGCTGTGGTACTGCGTGCTCAATTCAGGCGTGCACGCTACCATCGCCGGTGTGCTGGCCGCCTTCACCATCCCGCTGCGCACGCGCGACGGCAATTCCATGGTCGAAGATGCCGAACACGCGCTGGTGCCGTGGAGCGCCTATCTGGTGGTGCCGATCTTCGGCTTCGCCAATGCCGGGGTCAGCCTTGAAGGCCTGGGCCTTGAAAACCTGCTCGACCCGCTGCCGCTGGCGGTTGCCGCGGGGCTCGTCCTCGGCAAGCAGGTGGGTATCTTCGGCGCCGTGTGGGGAGCGGTAAAGCTCGGAATTGTCGCGAAGCCGGCAGGGTCCTCCTGGGCCGAGATCTGGGGCGTATCCGTCCTGTGCGGGATCGGCTTCACCATGAGCCTGTTTATCGGCGAGCTGGCCTTCCCGGGGTCGCCGTTCCTGCGTGACGAGGCCAAGATCGGCATCCTCACCGGATCGTTCATCTCGGCGGTGCTGGGTTATGTGATCCTGCGTCTGACGACGACACATCCCGAAGCCGAGATCGACGACCCGCGCGACCCGGTGGTGTAAGCGGGAATTGCCGTTCCCGTGCGAAAAAGTCACGCAGGGGAAAGCCGTCAGTCGGCCCTGGCCACCGGCGGGTTTTCGCCCAGGTCTTCGTACCAGGCTTCGACCGGGCCTTTCAGCTTGATCGTCAGCGGGCGGCCCTTGCGGTCCATGGTCTTGCCCGCCTGCACGCGCACCCAGCCTTCGGAAATGCAGTATTCCTCGATATCCGTGCGCACCCGACCCTTGAACCGGATGCCCACGCCGCGCTGAAGCTTGTCGGCATCGAAGTGCGGGCTGCGGGGGTCGATCGCCAGGTGATCGGGCGGAGTATCGCCAGCGGATTCGGTGATGTTGTCGTCGCTCATGGGCCAAAGCCCCTAGCCATGCGGACCGAAAAATCAATCGCCTTGGCGCCTTGTCGCAAGTCCGCCTTGCCCTTTGCCCGACTCCCTTATAAGGGCACCGCTTCGTTTCGCAGGCTCCCCGCCTGCACGGTTCGTCGGGCCGCGGGCGTGGCGGAATTGGTAGACGCGCTGGTTTTAGGTACCAGTATCGCAAGATGTGGGGGTTCGAGTCCCTTCGCCCGCACCAGTTCCGCATGCTGGTATTCATAGGCCCTGCCGAACCGCTGGAGAGTATTGAGTAAAGGCTGATCATGCAGATTGTCGAAACCACCAACGAAGGCCTCAAGCGCGCCTATACCGTCACCATCACGGCCAAGGATATCGATGCCAAGATCGATGCCGAGGTGAAGAAGGTCGCTCCGCAGGTGCGCATGCCCGGCTTCCGCCCCGGCAAGGTGCCCGCCAACCTCGTGCGCAAGATGCACGGCGATGCGTTGCATGCCGACGTGCTGAACAGCACCGTGCGCGAATCGGTCGACAGCCTGATCAAGGACAAGCAGCTGCGCCCCGCGCTGCAGCCGAAGGTGGAAATGGCCGAGGGTTACGAGCAGGGCAAGGATGCCGAACTCACCGTCGAGGTGGAAGTCCTGCCCGAGATCGAAGCGCCCGCCATCGATGGCCTGAAGCTGGAAAAGCTGACCGTTCCCGTCAGCGAAGAACAGCTGGACGAAGCGCTGGGCCGCCTCGCCGCCGGCCAGAAGAGCTACAAGGACGCCGCCAAGAGCAAGAAGGCCGCTGACGGCGACCAGCTGATCATCGATTTCGTGGGCAGCATCGACGGCGTCGAATTCGAAGGCGGCAAGGCCGAGGACGCCCCGCTGGTAATCGGTTCCGGCCAGTTCATCCCCGGGTTCGAGGAACAGCTGACCGGCGTGAAGACCGGCGATGAAAAGACCATCACCGTTACCTTCCCCGAAGATTACCAGGCCGAGCACCTGGCCGGTAAGGAAGCCCAGTTCGCCATCACGGTAAAGCAGGTGAAGGTTCCCACCGAAACCAAGATCGACGACGATTTTGCCAAAGGCCTGGGCCTCGAAGGCCTCGACAAGCTGAAAGAGCTGATGAAGGGCCAGATCGAGCAGGAAAGCGCCGGCCTCACCCGCACCCAGATGAAGCGTCAGCTGCTCGACAAGCTGGCCGCCGACCACGATTTCCCCGTTCCGCCGACCATGGTGGAAGCCGAATTCCAGCAGATCTGGAACCAGCTGCAGCAGGAAGCCGCGCGCGAGGACGATCCCGAAGCCGCGCTCAAGGAAATCGAGGCGGAGAAGGACGATTACAAGCGCATCGCAGAGCGCCGCGTTCGCCTGGGCCTGCTGCTGTCGGAAATCGGCCAGGCCAATGGCGTGGAAATCAGCAGCCAGGAAATGCAGATGCTGATCCAGCAGGCCGCCCAGCAGTATCGCCCGGAAGACCGCGAGCGGTTCGTGGAATATATCCGTAACGAGCCGATGGCCCAGGCCCAGCTGCGTGCCCCGCTGTACGAAGACAAAGTGGTCGACTTCCTGTTCGACAAGGCCGACGTGACGGAGCGCGAAGTAACGCGCGAGGAACTGGAAGCCGCGATCGAAGCCGAGGAAGAGGCCGCCATCGAAGCGGCCAAGGCCAAGCCCGCTGCCAAGAAGAAGGCACCGGCCAAGAAGGCCGCTGCCAAGACGCCGGCGGCGAAGAAGGCCGATGCCGACGCCAAGCCGGCTGCGAAGAAGGCTCCGGCGAAGAAGGCTGCCGAGGAAAAGCCGGCCGCCAAGAAAGCTCCCGCCAAGAAGGCCCCGGCGAAGAAAACTGCAGCCGAAGCCAAGCCGGCTGCCAAGAAGGCTCCGGCGAAGAAGGCACCGGCCAAGAAGGCCGCTGCCAAGAAGGACGCCTGACACCGCGACTGAGGCTCTCCCCGCCCGACGGGCGGGGAGCTGCCCTTGTTCCTAGAAGCTGCCAGCCACGCTCAGGTTGAAGACCTGGCCGATCTTGCGGCGGCGTTCCTCGGTGAACAGCACCGGAGAACTGTCGCGTGGGCCGTCATAGACGGTGCGCAGCAGCGTGGTGTTGGCGTTGAACACGTTGCCAACGCGCAGCCGCACCGTGGCGCCCAGCACGTCCTTGTGCTCCACGAACACCGCGCCAAAGGTACTGGGCGAATGGTCGAACAGCACTTCTTCGACGCGGTAGAAGGGCGCGCGTTCAGTGTCGCGGAATTCCACGCCCCAGGCGAAGTCGGTTTCCGGAACGTCATGGCGGAAATCCACGTTGATCTGGAACGGGTCGTTACCGTCGAAACGGCGCTCGAACCCGTCCACAGGGTCGGTCAGCTGTGAATCCTCGATCTCCACCCGCAAGTCCAGCTGCGCGCCTCGCAGGCCCAGCGGTGTCAGCTCCAGCCGTCCGCTGAAGCTGCCACCATAGCGGCGTGCATCGGCGATATTGCCGCGCGCCTCGCCGCCACCCGGCACCGGCACGATCAGCACCAGGTCCTCGATCTGCTCGTTGAACAGCGTCAGCGTGGCGGTGCCCCATTCGCCAAAGTTCTTGGTCGCCTCCAGCGTCACGTCCCAGTTCTGCTGCGGGCGTAGCTCGTTGTTGCCGGCGTTTTCTTGGTCATCGGTCAGGTTCACGCTGGCCAGGAAATCGCCGAAGTCGAGCTGCCCCACGCGGCGCGCGATCTCCAGATTGATGTCGAGCCCGGCGACAGGCGCCCAGGCAATGCTGAGCGAACCCTTGGGCCGCTGGAAGGTGCGCGACAGGGCATTGCTGCCGGTCTGCGCGATCTGCGAATACTCGCCGCCGCCCACGAATTGCACGGACAGGTTCTGCGTGATCGGGAAGCCGACGCTCAGCAGCGCCTCGTAGCGATCCTCGCGCACCCCGCCCACGCCCGAGGGGAAGGCGATCTCGGAATACTGCTCTGCCACCGGATCAAACAGAAACAATCGCCCAACCTGGTCCAGCCGGTTGAAGGCCGCTTCGCCAGATATCTGCCAGTCAGCCCCCAGCATGCCCCAACCGTATTCGGCGCGACCGATTCGCTCGCCGGTCTGCCGGTCGCGGGTGAATTGCGATCCGCTGGCAGGCAGATCGCCAAGATCAAGGAGCGAATTGGTGAGGAAATCACCATCTTCATAGGCTTCCAGCGCGATCAGCTTGAGGCGGCCGGGACCGAGCGGGAATTCGATGTCCGCACCGATCTCGTAATACCATTCGTCGTTGGTGGCGCGGAAGCGTTCGAAGAAGGGATCGAGCGGATTGGTATCGACCCGCCGTTCCTCTTCGTCGCTGCGGAAGATCGTCAGCCCGCCCGTGAGGTTCAGGTTGGCCACCACATCAGGGCCAAGATCGAACTGGAACTGGCCATTCAGCGAAGGCCGGTTGAAATCGGCGCGCGACCAGTTGTTGCGCACGTCCACCACGCCCAGGGCATCGGTGAACACCGCCGGACCTTCCGATCCGCGGATGAAGGCACCGTTTTCCAGAGCAATGGTGAAATCGACAGGTCCGCGGCTGCCCGACACCGAGATCTCGCCTTCGAACCAGCCGGGGTTGGCAGGCCCTGTAGAGAACTGCGGTCGCCATTCGAACTGTCCGGAAAGGCTGCCCTGCTCGACGATGATGTTGGCAACGCGGCCTGACAGGCCGGGAATATCCAGCGTCGCGCCGTCGACAACCTCGATGCGGATCACGTTGGATACCGGGATACGCGCCAGTGCTTCCGCCACGCTGGTGGACTTGCTGGAAATGCGCGCGCCGTTGATCAGCAGGTTTTCCTGCGCCTGCCCGAACCCGCGCGCATCGCCGCCACGATCGTCGATGTCGAAGCCGGGAATACGCTCGATCAGGTCTGCCGCATTGCGCGGAGCGAAGCGTTCGAAGTCGGCAGGGGTGTAGACCTCGCGCGCGGTCGCACCGCTCCCTTCCCGTTCGCCTTCCTGCGGCAGCGGCGTCTCGCTCGGCGCGTTTTCGGCAAGCGCCGGAGTAGCAGGAAACAGGAAAGCCGCGACCAGCGCCATACGGGCGGCCTGCGGACGGCGAAAAGACACGCGCACAAAACTCCAGATTGATAATGTCCGGCCCGCTAGACCAAATCAACAGGCAGGTAAAGCAGGACTATCGGCCAGCTCACCCATCGACGATAGTCATTCAGCGCCCGTCGCGCCCCATGGTTCCCACGGCGCAAGGCTCGGCTCGGGAATTTCCGCAGTACGCGCACGCTCATAGGCCGCGCCTGCCTGCAATATTGCATGATCGTTCCATTGGCCGCCGATGAACGACAGGCCCACGGGCAGCCCCTCCACATGCCCCATCGGCACGGTGAGATGCGGGTACCCGGCGACCGCGGCAATGCTGCCGATGCCGATGCCGGGCACCCATTGGTCACCCAGAACCAGGTCGATATTCCACGCCGGGCCTTCGGTGGGCGCGATCAGGAAGGCCACGTCATTCTCGGCCAGCATCCGGTCGATCCCCTCCTCGCGCGAGAGGCGGCGCGAAGTGGCCAAGGCAGCCTCGTAGGCCTCGGCATCGGTGGCCTGCTGCGCCATGGCAAACAGTTCCTGCCCGAACCAGCGCAGTTCCGCCTCGGCATGGGCATGGTTGAAGGCGATCAGGCCTTCCAGTGTACGCGCCGGGATATCGGCGGGCGAACTGGCAAGATAGGCAGTCAGGTCGCGCTGGAATTCATGCAGCAGCACGGTGAACTCGGCCTCGCCCATTTCCTCGCTGGGTTCGTATTCCACGTCGACCAGTTCGGCCCCGGCGTTGCGCAGGTCGGTCAAGGCCTGCTCCCACACTTCGCCCAGCGGCTCGAAGCCGCCATAACGCCCCCGCACCACGCCCACGCGCACACCGTCGAGCGTAGCCTCGGCCAGCCCGGCGGTGAAATCACCGACATGCGCGTCAGCCTCGGCGGTCGCGGGATCGAGCGGGTCGCTGCCGGCAATGGCGGTGAGCAGCATGGCCGCATCATGCACGCTGCGCGCCATCGGCCCGGCGGTGTCCTGGCTGGCGCTGATCGGCACTACGTATGTCCGGCTGACCATGCCTACGGTGGGCTTGAAGCCGACCACGCCGTTCACGCTGGCCGGGCAGGTGATCGAACCGTCGGTCTCGGTGCCGATGGCGGCCCAGGCAAAACCCGCCGCCACCGCCGCGCCGCTGCCGCTGGACGAGCCGCAGGCATTGCGGTCGGTCGCATGCGGATTGCGCGTCTGCCCGCCCACCCCGCTCCAGCCGCTGGTGGAACGGGTGCTGCGGAAATTGGCCCATTCGGAAAGGTTGGTCTTGCCCAGCACCACCCCGCCGTTTTCGCGCAGGTTGGCGATCAGCGGCGCATCGCGACCTGTCATGTTGTCGGCCAGCGCGAGGCTGCCCGCCGTGGTCGCCCATTCCCGAGTTTCGATGTTGTCCTTCACCAGCACCGTACGGCCTTCGAGCACGCCAGTGCCTTCCATCATGGCCGCTTCCTCAGGAGCCTGAGCGTTTGTCGCAATCACGGAATTCAGGCGATAGTCCAGCAAATCAATACGGGTAAGAAAGGCGCCAGTCTGATCGGCGATCGGTCGAGCCAGAATGGATTGTGTGGGGAATGGACGAGGGTCGATCAAGATCGGTGGTGCTGGCACCTCGGTGTCGTTGCGGACAGCCGAACCATCGTCTTCGCCACGCTGCAAACCACCCAGCGATGCAGGTCCGCGCGCCAGCCGCTCTTCCAGCGCCGATGTTGACGCCTCGCGCTCCTCGCTTTCCTGTGCATGAGCGGTTGCAGGAACAGCGAGCGAAGTCGCGGCGAGCAGGAGCGGGAGGAGCCTTGTCATGCCCCCTTGTGTCGCCCGCGACAGCTTGACGCAATACCCCTAGAAGTCGCCTGTGAGCCGGAAATTGAAGATCGGTTGCACCGACAGGTCCTGAGTCTCGCGAAAAAGCAGAGGGCTGCGGTCGCGATAGCCGTCGTAGACATAGCGATCCTGGATCGCGCGCCCGTCGGTCAGGTTGAATACCGTCAACGCCGCTGTCATCCCGAACACGTCCTTATGCTCGATAAAGGCATAGGTGTAGGTCGGGCCTTCGTAATTGAAGCCGGTCTCGCCCAGCCGATAATACGGCAGGGTGTGGTTGTATTCCGCACCCACGCCCCAGGCCCAATTGCTGTTCGGAATGTCGTGGCGCAGTTCCACGTCGATCTGGCGATCCTGATGGCCGCCGAAGGGGCGGCTCTCGCCCGTCAGCGGATCGGTGAGATCGGTCTCCTCCAGTTGCAAGGTGACTTCCAGCTGGGCGCCGTTGAAGCCCACCGGCTCCAGCTTGTAAGTGCTGTTCCAGCGCAGGCCGTAAAGCGTGGCACTGTCGATGTTGCCGCGCGTCTCCAGCCCGCCGGGCACGGGGATGAACTCGATATAGTCCTCGATCTGGCGCGCATAGAGCCGCAGCTCGCTGCTGCCCCAGGCCCCCAGGTCCTTGGTCGCCTGCAGTTCCACTTCCAGCGTCTGCGGCGGCACCAGTTCAACGTTACCCGCGTTTGCCTGATCCTGGTTCAAGGAGACGCTGGCGAGGAAATCGCCGAACGAAAGCTGTCCCACGCTGCGTGAGACTTCCAGCGAGAGGTCCAGCCCCTCCTCCACCGCCCAGGCGAGGTTGATCGACCCCTTGGGTCGCCAGAAACTGCGCGTCAGGCCACCCGTTCCGCTCTGCGCAATGGTGGAGTATTCCCCGCCTGCGCCGATCTGCAGGGAGAGGTTGTCGGCCAGCGGGCGGCTGTGCGTCAGGATCATCTCGTAGCGATCCTCCGTCACTCCGCCGGTACCGTTGGGGAACGGGATTTCCACGAAGTCGCCAGAGGGATCGAGGTCGAACAACTGCGCCGAGCGGTCCAGCCGGTTGAAGGCGGCCTCCGCATCCAGCTGCCAGTCGCCGCCCAGCATGGCCCACGAATACTCGGCGCGACCGATGCGCTCGCCCGTCTCGGTGCGCGAGGCGAAGCGGCTGCCGGTATCGGGACTGGCATCGTCGAATATCAGGATCGCATCCGAACGCCCCCGGTTGCGGCTGTAGCGTTCCAGCCCGATCAGCTTGAGCGAACCGGGACCAAGGTCGAACTGCACGTCTCCGCCCAGTTCGTAGGCCCAGCCATGATTGCGGCTGTGGAAGTTTCGCTGGCGATCCACGCCCGTGGTCAGGTCGCGGTACTGGTCGTCGTGGAAATCCTCGTAGGCGCGGCGGTAGTTGGCATTGGCGTTGACCACTGTGCCGCCGGGGCTGGTCCATTGCACCTGGCCAGACACGCGCGGGAAATCGCCGTTGAACTGCATGCGGATATCGCGCGTTTCCAGCACCTTGCCGTCAGGGTCGAAGATGAAGGCCTCGCCCCCGCCCGCCGCGCCGCGACCCACGCCGTTGGACAGGGCCACGGTCCATTCCAGCGTCTCGCCCGATCCGCTCAGCGACACCTCGCCGCCGATGAAGCTGGGCCTGGCGTAGTGCGGGCGGAAGCCTGCGCGATAGGTGAAGCGGCCGCTGATATCGCTGGGCCGGGTGATGACATTGGCGACCTGGCCGGAAAGCCCGGCAATGCCCAGCGTCGCGCCGTCGACGATCTCGATCCGCTCCACCCGGTCGGTACCAATGCGCTGGAGCTGGGTGAACACGCCCTCGGTCTTGTTGGTGATCCGCTCGCCATCGATCAGCACGTTGGCGCTGGCCTGACCCAGCCCCCGCGCGCCGTCCTCGCCGCGAACGGTAAAGCCGGGTACTTCCTCCAGCATGTCGAGCGCGTTGCGCGGGGCGAAGCGTTCGAAGTCGGCGGGCGTGAACACGCGCGTGCCGCTGACAGGTGCGACTGCATCGCTTGCGGCAGCGCCCGGTTCCGCCAAGGGCTCGTTATCGACATCCTGCGCCTGCACCGGCCAGGCTGCGACAAGCAAGGCTATCGCAGCAGCGCTGTGAAAAAATTTGGGCAATTCAACCCCATCCCTCAACCACAACTGTAGTCACAAGTGGTTACAGGGGAAACCGGGACAAACCGCGCCAGCTTATCGACAAGCGTCGATGCTGGCCCGATAAACGGATTCTGGAAGGAAGGCGCTGCACCCCCTTGAACCAAAGGGTGCAAAGCGCGACATAGGTTTTCGCAATTCAACAAGAGGAACACGCATGTTCGACCTGTTCGGCGACAATAAAGACCGTTTCACCACCGACCCCGTAACCGGCGCCCTGGTGCCCGTCGTCGTCGAATCGACCAGCCGCGGCGAACGCAGCTTCGACATCTTCTCGCGCCTGCTGCGCGAACGCATCGTCTTCGTCACTGGCCAGGTGGAAGACAACATGGCCTCGCTGATCGTCGCCCAGCTGCTGTTCCTCGAAAGCGAGAACTCGCAGGACATTTCCATGTACATCAACTCGCCCGGCGGCGTGGTGACGGCGGGCATGGCGATCCACGACACCATGCAGTACATCAAGCCGAAGGTACGTACCGTGGTGGTAGGCCAGGCGGCATCGATGGGCAGCTTCCTGCTGGCCGCGGGCGAGCCGGGCATGCGCGTGGCGCTGCCCAATGCCCGCATCATGGTGCATCAGCCTTCGGGCGGCGCGCGCGGCATGGCTTCGGACATCGAAATACAGGCGCGCGAGATTCTGCGCATCCGCGAACGGATGAACGGCCTCTATGTCGAATATACCGGCCAGAGCCTGACCGACATCGAGAAGGCGATGGATCGCGATACCTTCCTCGACGCCGAAGAAGCCAAGAAATTCGGCATCGTGGATGCGGTTTTCGCCCATCGCCCGAAGGACGATCAGGAGCACAATCGCGACGGCAGTGGCGGTGCGCCAACGGACGATAGCGAGTGATTTCTGGCCCTTGCCAGCGCTGACCAGCACCGTCGGGGTTGTAGCATTTTGGCAACCCTGAACCTTCAGGCTGGCGCAAGCCGGGGATGATAGGCTTTCATTTGATTGATATTCATCGCGCCTGCCCTAGATTGGTAGGCCGATTCCCGCGCTCGTGCCCATGACGGGCTCCGGTTCGGGAGCATAGGACGAAAGTTATGACCAAACTGAGCGGAACCGATAGCAAAAGCACCCTCTACTGCAGCTTCTGCGGCAAGAGCCAGCACGAGGTGCGCAAGCTGATTGCCGGTCCCACCGTGTTCATCTGCGACGAATGCGTGGAACTGTGCAACGATATCATCCGCGAAGAGGCAAAGACCGGCCTTGGCGGTCGCAAGGATGGCGGCGTGCCCGCCCCGATCGAGATCTGCGAAACGCTGAACGATTACGTGATCGGCCAGGAACGCGCCAAGCGCGTGCTCTCGGTCGCCGTGCACAACCACTACAAGCGGCTGAAGCACGCCGGCAAGTCCGGCGACGTGGAACTGGCCAAGTCCAACATCCTGCTGGTCGGCCCAACCGGCTGCGGCAAGACGCTGCTGGCGCAGACGCTGGCGCGCACATTCGACGTGCCGTTCACCATGGCCGATGCCACCACGCTGACCGAAGCGGGCTACGTTGGCGAGGACGTGGAGAACATCATCCTCAAGCTGCTGCAGGCCAGCGACTACAATGTCGAAAAGGCCCAGCACGGCATCGTCTACATCGACGAGATCGACAAGATCACCCGCAAGGCGGAAAATCCCTCCATCACCCGCGACGTGTCGGGCGAAGGCGTGCAGCAAGCGCTGCTGAAGCTGATGGAAGGCACCACGGCCAGCGTCCCCCCGCAGGGCGGGCGCAAGCATCCGCAGCAGGAATTCCTGCAGGTGGACACCACCAATATCCTGTTCATCTGCGGCGGCGCCTTCGCGGGCCTCGAAAAGATCATCGGCGACCGGCTGCAGAAGCGTTCGATCGGCTTCGGCGCCAATGTTGAGGACCCGTCCAAGGCCAAGGTCGGCGAAATGCTGGAGAAGTGCGAGCCGGAGGATCTCCTCAAGTTCGGCCTGATCCCCGAATTCGTCGGTCGCCTGCCGGTGATCGCCACACTGCACGACCTTGATACCGCTGCGCTGGTGACGATCCTGAAGGAACCGAAGAACGCGCTGGTGAAGCAGTATCACAAGCTGTTCGAGTTGGAGGAAGTGGAACTCACCTTCACCGACGAGGCGCTGGAAGCGATCGCCAAGAAGGCGATCAAGCGCAAGACCGGCGCACGTGGCCTGCGCTCGATCGTCGAAGGCCTGCTGCTCGATACCATGTTCGACCTGCCGAGCATGGAAGACGTGACCGAAGTCGTCGTCGATGCCGAAGTCGTGGAAGGCCGCAAGGAACCTGTCCGCGTGCTGGCCAACGACAATGGCAAGGGCAAGAAGGAAGCGGCAGCCTAATCGCCTGCCGCAACCAGCCACCCACCCGGTTTTTCTTGATTTCCGGAACATCAGGGCGGTCCCACCGGGCCCGCCCTTCCGCGCGCCTGATATCCGGGCGCGCCTGACCCGCCCTGCTGCGTGCAGGGCCAGACAAGGAGCCAATCCATGCCGACCAATGCCGAACTCGCCGCCAAGATGCTGCGCGATGCTGCCATGTTCTTCCGCCAGGTGGGCGAACAGAACCCGCCCGTAGCCGACCAGATGAACCAGAACGCAGAGGTTTACGCGCAGGTGGCGCAGCTGGTGGAAACAGATCCCACCGGCGAAGTCCCCACGCAGGACCCGAACGCGCAATAGGCGCTGGCCATTCGCCGCCGCGCAGGGCAGGTGGTCTGCATGAGAACCATCGGCCTGATCGGCGGTATGAGCTGGGAAAGCTCTGCGCTCTATTATGCTGCGATCAATCGCGGCGTGCGCAATGCGCTGGGCGGCAGCCACTCGGCACAGATCGTGATGGACAGCTGCAATTTCGCGGTCGTCGAGCAGTTGCAGCACGATGGCGAGTGGGATCGGCTGGGCGAAATGCTGGCGGACAGCGCGCGGCGGTTGCAGGCGGGCGGCGCGGAGGTGCTGTTGCTGTGCACCAACACCATGCACAAGCTGGCCCCGGCGATCGAAGCGGCCGTCGACGTGCCGCTGCTGCATATCGCAGACCCGTTGGGCGAAGCGATTGGCGCGGCGGGTTTCACGCAGGTCGGCCTGCTGGGCACGGCCTTCACCATGGAGCAGTCCTTCTTGAAGGATCGCCTGAGCGAAAGGCACGGCGTGACCTGCCTGGTCCCGAACGACGAAGACCGCGCCAGCGTTCACCGCATCATCTACGAAGAGCTGATCCGCGGCGAGATCTGCGAGGGCAGCCGCGATGCGTACCTGGCCGTGGTGGACCGCCTGGCCAGGGCGGGCGCGCAAGGCGTGGTGCTGGGCTGTACCGAGATCGGCATGCTGCTGAAGCAGGACAACAGCTCGCTTCCCCTGTTCGACACCACCGCATTGCATGCAGCAGCAGCGGTGAAGGCGGCGCTGGACTGAGTTACGCCCCTACCCCTCGCCCGCCTTGCGCCGTTCGCCCAGTGCTTTCAGCCGGGCAAGGCTTTCTGCAGGCAGCACTTCGCGCGCATCGTAATAGCCTGCGAAATGCGGGATGCCTTCGGGCAGCGTCACCCAAGGCATGGCCTCGGCGGTGAAGATCGCCACGTCGGGCGTCACGCTGGCGGGATCGTCGAGCGAGCCTGCGCGCACACCGGCCATCAGGCGACCGAGACGCCCGTAGTAGCTGAATAGCGCGGTGCCGCATGTCGCGCACCGGGCAATGGTGTGCGGATTGCCGCTGCCGCCGGAGAGTATGTGCTCGGCCAGTTCGCCTGCCAGCATTTCGATATTGCCGCTTTCCCAGAAGGCGTTCACCACGCTGGTGGAGCCCGTCTGCTGCTGGCACTGACGGCAATGGCAATTGTGCACCATCATCGGTTCGCTGGTGATGCGAAAGCGCACCTCGCCGCAGGCGCAGCCGCCTTCGCGGGTCGTTTCGTCGGTCATTCGCAATATCCCTTCGTCTTGCGCACCTGCACCACCTGCATGGTGGCGTGGCCAATGGCGTGGTGGCGCTCCAGTTCCTCGGCAAGGTTATCGAAGAACGCATCGCCCGGATGGCCAGCCGGCATCACCAGATGCGCGGTCAACGCGGTCTCGGTGGTGGACATCGGCCAGATATGCAGGTCGTACACGGCATCCACACCGGGCTGTGCAGAGAGATATTGCCGCACCGCCTCCTCGTCCACGCTGTCGGGAACGGCCTGCAGGCCCATGGCCACGCTGTCCTTCAGCAGGCCCCATGTGCCCCAGGCAATCACGGCGACGATCAGCAGGCTGACGATCGGATCAATCACCACCATGCCCGTCAGCAGGATCGCAACGCCGGCCACCACCACGCCCACCGAAACCAGCGCGTCTGCCGCCATGTGTAGGAAGGCGCCGCGAATGTTCAGGTCGTGCTTGCGCCCGCGCATGAACATGAGGGCCGTGATCGTGTTGATGACAATGCCGACGCCCGCCACCCAGATCATCGTCCAGCCCTGCGGCTCGACGGGGTCGAAGAAACGGTGCACCGTCTCGAACAGGATCGCGCCGATGGCCACCAGCAGCAGCATGGCATTGGCAAAGGCCGCGAGGATGGTGGAGCTTTTCAGGCCATAGGTGAAGCGGGCGGATGGCGGCTTTTTCGCTGCCACGCTGGCGCCCCAGGCAATCAGCAGGCCAAGCACGTCGGACAGGTTGTGCCCGGCATCGGCAACCAGCGCCATGGAGCCGGAAATGAAGCCGAACACCGCCTCCACCACGACGAACACGGTGTTGAGCACGATCCCGATGGCAAAGGCACGGCCGAAATCGGCTGGGGCATGGCTGTGGCCGTGGCCATGGCTGTGCCCATGCGCGTGATCATGCGAGTGAGAGTGTCCGGCGCCCATCCACCCTATTCGTAGACGCAAGAATCCAGCCCGTCACGCCTTACAACGGCAATGCGGGCTTCGATGGTGTTGCCATAACGGCGGGTGAAGCCGGTGGGGTTCACGGCCTCGCGTGTTTTTGGGCTCGGCAGCACGGCGGCGATGCGGCTCGCCTCGTCTGCCGTAAGGCGCGCGGCCGAATGGCCGAAATAGCGCTGCGCCCCGCTTTCCACACCATAGGTGCCAAGCCCCGTCTCGGCGACGTTGAGATAGACCTCCATGATCCGCCGCTTGGTCCACAGCGTCTCGATCAGCACGGTGAAATAGGCCTCCAGCCCTTTCCGGAACCAGCCGCCGCCTTGCCACAGGAACACATTCTTGGCCGTCTGCTGGCTGATGGTGCTGGCCCCGCGCCGGCGTTCGCCGCGCGCGCGTTCTTCCAGCGCGTCTTCGATGGCTTCACGGTCGAAGCCGTTGTGTTCGCAGAACTTGCCATCCTCGGCGGCGATCACGGCGCTTACCATGTTGCGGTCGATGCGGCTCAAGGGTTCCCAATCGCGCGTCACCTCGCGCTCATCCATCAGCATGGTGGCGGTGTAGGTCACCGGCAGGAAGCGCAGCACCAGCACCAGCGAAACGCTGATGAGGACGAACCACATGATCGCCTTGGCAAGGAAGCGCAGGAGCCTGAGAGCCATCGAGTAACCTTACAGCAGGTGCGCTGCGGAACGAAGACACGAAAAAGGGGCGGCACCCGCAGGCGCCGCCCCTTTCCTGGTGATTCAGCTGTTACGCTGCGACCGGCATGAGCCTTTCGCTGGCGATGCGCTGCATGGCCTTCTGCAGCTTTTCGAAGGCGCGAACCTCGATCTGGCGGATACGTTCGCGGCTGACATCGTAGACCTGGCTAAGCTCTTCGAGCGTTTGCGGGTTTTCGGTCAGGCGACGCTCGGTCAGGATGTGGCGCTCACGCTCGTTGAGCGCTTCCATCGCTTCCACCAGCATTTCGCGGCGCACGTCGGCTTCCTCGGCATCGGCCACGACCACGTCCTGCAGTGGACGATCGTCGGTCAGCCAGTCCTGCCATTCGCCAGAACCTTCCTCGCCACTCCGCATCGGCGTGTTGAGCGAGCCGTCGCCGCCCATCATCATCCGACGGTTCATGTTGACCACTTCCTGCTCCGGCACACCCAGATCGGTGGCGATCTTGGCCACGTCTTCGGGCGACAGGTCGGAGTCCTCGTAGGCTTCCAGCTGCTTCTTCATCCGGCGCAGGTTGAAGAACAGCTTCTTCTGCGCTGCCGTGGTGCCCATCTTCACGAGCGACCAGCTGCGCAGGATGAACTCCTGGATGCTGGCCTTGATCCACCACATGGCATAGGTCGCCAGGCGGAATCCGCGATCGGGCTCGAACTTCTTCACGCCCTGCATCAGACCCACGTTGCCTTCGGAGATCAGATCAGACACGGGCAGGCCATAGCCGCGGTAACCCATGGCGATCTTCGCCACGAGCCGCAGGTGGCTCTGCACCAGCTGGGCAGCTGCCTCGGGGTCCTCGTGCTCTTCGTAGCGCTTGGCAAGCATATATTCCTGCTCTGGCGTCAGCACGGGAAATTTCTTGATTTCCGACAGATAGCGGTTGAGCCCCTGCTCTCCGCCCAATGCCGGAACCGTCGATCGATTGTTACTCACTTTGTCCCAAACCTTTCCTTTTCGTCGACCGCTCGGAGCGAGCCCCTGCTGGGCACCCGCGGTTGGCGGTCACATTGGGTGCAGTATTCTTGTATCACACCGCAGCTGAATGTAGGGTGCATTTCATCGATTGGAATGACCTAGTTGGTCGATCAGTTCCCGCAAATCGTCAGGTAATTCGCTGGAAAACGACAAGCGGCTACCCGTCACGGGATGGATGAAGCCGAGTCGCCCGGCATGGAGCGCCTGTCGGTTGAAGCTCAAAGCCTTCAGAATCGGCCTGATCGCGGCTGGAGTGCGTCCATACACAGGGTCTCCTATTAGCGGATGACCGATTGACGCAAGGTGAACCCGCACCTGGTGGGTTCGCCCGGTTTCCAGCCGACATTCGATCAGGGCGCTGTTATCCAGCTTTTCCAGTGTCTTGTAATGCGTGACGGCGTGTTTCCCGCGCGTCGAATCTGCCGGCAGTACGGCCATTTTCTTGCGATCACGGTCACTACGCCCGATTCGCGCGTCCACCGTGCCTGATGGGGGGCTGGGATGCCCCGCGCAGACAGCCAGATAGGCGCGTTCCAGCGAGTGGTCGGCAAACTGCTTCGCCAGCCCCTCGTGCGCCACATCGGACTTGGCGACCACCAGCAGGCCCGAGGTATCCTTGTCGATGCGATGCACGATGCCCGGCCGCGCCACCCCGCCGATCCCCGAAAGCTGCCCCCGGCAATGGTGCAGCAGGGCATTGACCAGCGTGCCGTCGGGATTGCCCGCCGCCGGATGCACCACCATGCCTGCCGGCTTGTCCACGACCACCAGATGCTCGTCCTCGTAGACGACATCGATGGGGATATCCTGTGGAAAAGCCTGTGGATCGCTTGGGGGCGGCAAGTGGATAGAAAAGCTCGACCCCGCTTGAGCTTTGCTGCTGGCGCTCGTGACAACCTGGCCGTCCAGCTCCACTCTTCCCTCGGTCATCAGCGCCTTCACCCGTTCGCGCGAGAGTTCGGTGGCATCGGCCAGCGCCTTGTCCAGGCGACCAGGAACCTGGATGCTTCCGGTGAGGGTTTCAGTGATGGATTCCGGGTCGGACATGGTAGGGGCATGGGCAATGGAAGTGCAGGTGACAAGAGAAGTGATCGAATTGCTTCGCCAGGAAGTGCGCCGCTCCCACCCCGATGAATGCTGCGGCGTGCTGCTTGGCCTGGGCGATCGCATCACCGCCGCCCTGCCTGCCCGCAATGTTCACCCCGCGCCGCAATCGCACTTCGAGATCGACCCGCAGGTGCTGATCGATGCCCACCGCGCGGCGCGGTCCGGCGGGCCGCAGGTCGTTGGCTATTACCATTCGCATCCCAGCGGAGTGCCCGAACCCTCTGCCACCGATCGCGCCGAGGCAGCGCATGACGGCGCCGTGTGGGCGATCGTTGTCGGCGATGCGATTGGCTGGTGGCGCGATGCGCCGGACGGTTTTGCAGAGCTTCCCTACGTGGCCATCGATGCCTAGATACAGGGCACATGACGGCACGCGAATTCACCCCTGCAAGGCTATTTTTGCATGGCCGGGTGGCAGGGAGCATTTTTTGCCCTAGGACAGTGTTCCATGTGTTCCACATTAGCGCCATCAAAAGGCCCTGAAGCGACCAAATGACCTCTTCCCTCGATCTTGCCTCCCTGCTCTGTTCACGCCTGTGCCACGACATGCTCAGCCCTGTCGGCGCGCTAAATAACGGACTGGAATTGCTGGCGGACGAGAAGGATCCGACCATGCGCCAGCGCTGCCTTGAGCTGCTGGAGCAGAGCGCGCGGATCTCCGCCAACAAACTCAAGTTCTTCCGCCTCGCCTATGGTGCGGCGGGCGGCTTTGGCGAACAGGTGCCGGTGGAGGAACCGCACGAACTGCTCACCGCGCTTACTGCGGCGGACGAACGCCTGTCGCTCGACTGGGCCGTCAGCGAGCAATCTCTGGCGAAGCCAGCGGTGAAGGTGCTGCTGAACCTGGCCGCCATGGGCCTTGATTCGCTGGTGCGCGGCGGCACGCTGGCCGTGGGGGCCGAACGCCAAAACGGCCAGACCGAAATCGCCATCCGCGCCAGCGGCCCGCGGGTCGCCTTCGATGCCAACATCGGCAAGGCGCTCGATGGTTCGCTGCCCGCTGACGAGCTGTCGGGCCGCACTGCCCCTGCCCACCTGATCCGCCTGATCGTGGAGCGCGACGGCGGGACGGTGCAGTACCACCACGGCGATGGCGCGCTGGTACTGGGCGCCATGCTGCCTGATCCGGAGGGCATGATCGGTTGACCGACCCGCTCGTCCACCGCGAGCAGCTCTCGCCCAATTGCAACGAGCGCAAGCTGCCGATCTCGATGGTCGTGCTGCACTATACCGAGATGAAACCGGTGGAAACCGCGCTGGAACGCATGTGCGATCCGGCAGCCGAAGTCTCCGCCCACTACTGCATCACCGAGGAAGGCGAGGTCGTGCGCCTGGTGCCCGAGGAGAAACGCGCCTGGCACGCCGGGCTTTCCTACTGGCGCGGGCACCGGGATGTGAACTCGGCCAGCATCGGCATCGAGCTGGATCACCCCGGCCATGCGCTGGGCTATCGCGGGTTTGCCGACGCGCAGATTGAGGCGCTGGTGCCGCTGCTGAACCGGCTCGTGAAGACCTACGACATCCCGCGCGCCAACGTGGTCGGCCATTCGGACGTGGCGCCTGCGCGCAAGACCGATCCGGGCGAGCTGTTCCCGTGGGATCGGCTGGCCGAATACGGCCTGTGCCTGCCGCGCCCGGAAAAGCTCTCTGCCGGGACGGTGTTCGACAACGATGCCAGCTTCTACCTCGCGCTGGAGCGGTTCGGCTATGACATAACTGACGGGTACAAGGCGGTCGAGGCCTTCCAGCGCCGTTGGCGGCCCGAACGGATCGACGGGGTGATCGACGGCGAAGTACGCGCGATCCTGTTTCAGCTGCTGCTCGACCGCGACCGCGGGCACACGCGCTAGAATTGCTTGCGACAAATTGACCCGCGACAAGGTGTGGCGTGCCGCTTGGCGCCAGGAAGGCAAGACAACTGCAAAAGGACAAGCTGATCTGATGGCTACTGAATTCAAGGACTGGCCGGGCATGGCCGCAGACCTGATCCCTGCAATCAAGAACCTGCACCGAAGCCAGCCCGAGGTGATGAAGGCCTTTCGCGAGATGGGCAGCGTAGCCCATTCCGGGGGCGCACTCGATTCCAAGACCAAGGAACTGATCGCCGTGGGGATTTCGGTCGCGATCCGCTGCGATCCGTGCATCACCTACCACGTCAAGGCCGCGCACGAGCACGGCGCCACGCGCGAAGAGATTGCCGAAACCATGGGGATGGCCGTCTACATGGGCGCAGGGCCCAGCGCGATGTATGCCGCCCAGGCGCTGGAAGCCTACGACCAGTACGCCGAGCAGGCGGAAGGCTGATTGCGCGCCTGACAGTTTTGCATCGTCATTTGGCTGTTTTGCGCTACCTTTCCGCCCGCCACAATTGTGGGGAGAGGAAAGATGACGCGTAAACTGGCTGCCGAATTCTTCGGCACTTTCTGGCTTGTGTTCGGTGGTTGCGGATCCGCAGTACTGGCGGCAGGCATACCGGAACTGGGGATTGGCTATGCTGGCGTTTCGCTGGCCTTCGGTCTGACGGTGTTGACCATGGCCTATGCCGTGGGCGGCATTTCGGGCGGGCATTTCAACCCGGCTGTCTCGCTGGGCCTGGCGATTGGCGGGCGCTTTTCCTGGGGTGAACTGCCCGGCTATTGGGTAGCGCAGGTGATCGGCGCCTTTTGCGCTGGAGGATCGCTGTTCCTGATCGCCTCGGGCATGGACGGATGGAGCCCGGGCGGTTTCGCCTCCAACGGGTTTGGCGAGTTGTCGCCGCATGGCTATTCGATGATGGCCGCGCTGCTGATCGAGATCATCCTGACCGCAGGCTTCCTGCTGGTGATCCTCGGTTCGACGTCCAGTAAGGCACCGGCAGGTTTTGCGCCAATCGCCATTGGCCTGGCGCTTACGCTGATCCACCTGATCTCGATCCCGGTCACCAACACGTCGGTGAACCCGGCGCGTTCGACGGGTGTTGCCTTCTATGCCGAGACTGGGGCCGTGTCGCAGTTGTGGCTGTTCTGGCTGGCGCCGCTGGTGGGCGCGGCGATTGGCGTGATCATCTGGCGCTACCTCCTGGCACCGGATGAGTCGCTTGAGAATCTCGGCGGGGATGCCACCGCCTGAGTTATTGGATGGATGGCTTTGCACAAGCGGGCCATCCATCCTATATCCTGCTTTGCCGGGGAGCCGGGCAGCCGCGTCATTCGAGAAGAATGCCGAGGAAAGTCCGGGCTCCACGAAACAAGGGTGGCGGGTAACGCCCGCCGTGGGCAACCACAGGGAAAGTGCCACAGAGAGTATACCGCCGATGGCCCCTAAAGGGCACAGGCAAGGGTGAAAGGGTGCGGCAAGAGCGCACCGGGGGGCCGGTAACGGTTCCCGTCATGGCAAACCCCACCCGGAGCAAGACCGCATAGGGGTCTCGCGCCGCCAGGTCTTCGGACAAGGCGGCAGGAGCGTTTCGCTCCGAGAGATCCGGGTTGGTCGCTGGAGCGGTCGGAGCAATCCGCCGCGTAAGATGAATGGCTGCCCCCGCGGGGCTGGTCGCCAAAGAGCAATCGAGGCGAAACCGATCGCGGGACAGAACCCGGCTTACAGGCTCCCCGGCATTCCGCTTGCCCTAGCCCTGCTGGCTGTGCTGCTCGTTGTTGATGCTGATATTGCCTTCGCCATCGTCGACGGCACTGAGGTAACGTCGGCTCTGGCCTTCCAGCACCACCGCCGTCAGCCGACCGCTGGAATAGGCACCGGTATCGATCCCGATGCGATTGCCCTGATCCACTGGCGACTCGCTGATCGTGTGGCCGTGGATGACAACCCTGTCATGGGGTTCCATGTGGCTGAGGAAGGGCTCGCGGATCCAGCGCAGCTTTGCCACCTCTTGTTCCTCGAGCGGCACGCCGGGTTCGACACCGGCATGCACGAAGACATAGTCCCCGATGGTAATCAGGTTTTCGAATCCGGCGATGAAATCGAGATCCGCCTGCGGCACCAGCTGCGCCATCCGGGCCTGGACTTCCTCGATCGATGCACCAGAATACTCGCGCTTGTCCATGCCATAGCTCAACAGCGTCTCGCGCCCGCCATGGCGCAGGAAGTGGCGCAGCATGTCGATATCGTTGAAGCTGCGGAGAAACATTTCCTCGTGATTGCCAGCCAGGATGCGCACGTTGCGAAACTTCTGCCACTCTCGCACCAACGCCAGCACGTTCACGCTGTCTGGCCCGCGATCGACAAGGTCGCCCAGCATGACCACTGTCGTCTTCGCCGCTCCGCGATCACGGTTGTCCAGCTCGATTGCTTCGATCAACGCAATGAGCAGGTCGCTGCGACCGTGCACGTCACCCACGGCATAGACGCGCTGCCCCTCGGGCACGCTCGCCTCGATCTGGGGGAACTCCGGCTCCGCAGTCTTGGATCGAAAGAACTCGAACATATTCAGTTTGCCTTGGCCACATAGTCATAACGCACGAGGGCGCAAACGGTTGGCGCAACGAGATGCAATTTGGCTAAATATCCTGTCTCGCGGCTGAATGTGGTGCCAAAATCACACAGTCGAGGATCGCGAATGCGGCATTGCGCAATTTCTCTTGTGCAATGCACAATCGCTATGCAAGATAATTGGGCTTTCGCGGCGAATTGGCGCACAAAAAGATGCCGACACGCGAATGGCGCAGGTGGGACGAAGCATTAGTTCACCACAAGCAATTGAGGAAATTGCCCATGCTTACGTCCGTCCGCAGCCTTACGGCTGCTTCTGTTTTTGCTCTCTCCACTGCCTTCGCGGCTCCTGCCATGGCGCAGGACGACGACGGTGGTATCGGCGTCGAGGTTTCGGCCAACGTCGCCATGGTCAGCGAATATCGTTTCCGCGGTGTCGACCTCTCGAATGGCGATATCGCCATCCAGGGCGGTGTCGATGTCGGCCTGCCCGCCGGTTTCTATGTCGGCACCTGGGCTTCGTCGCTTGATGAAGACACTGTCGGCTACGGCAGCACCGAACTCGACATCTATGGCGGCTGGGCCGGCGAATTCGGCAACATCTCCACCGATGTCGGCGTGATCGTCTACATCTATCCCAATGCCGGCGCTGGTGACTTCGACTATGTCGAATTCTACGGCTCGGTCGGCGTGGCTGCAGGGCCGGCCGAATTCGCGGTTGGCGTGGCCTATGCGCCTGACCAGGATTCGCTGGGCGGCACCGACAACTTCTACATCTATGCCGATGCCGGCGTTGGCATTCCCAACACGCCGATCAGCCTGTCGGCCCACGTCGGTTACACCGATGGCTTCCTAACCTTCACCACCGATAGCGAAGCTGTCGACTGGTCGATCGGTGCAGCTGTCGCCATTCCCAGCACGCCGCTGGAAGTGGGCGTTGCCTACATCGGCGTCGAAGGCGATGCGCTGGTCGATCCGGGTGGCGTCTTCACCGACGATGCCGTGGTCTTCACGCTGTCGGCCTCGATCTAACAGTCAATCGCGTAAAGCGAGGAACGGGAGGGCCCGCACCGGCAACGGTGCGGGCCCTTTCGGTTGTGCCTGAAATAAGAATCGGACTCAGTCGAGCATGAAGTCGACCGTGGTCACCACCCGTACCTTCTTGAATGGCGAATCGGCCACGCCCCAGCCGCCGCTGTCACCATCGCGCGAAGTGATCTCGAAATAGCCTTGAGTTGCCCGCCGGATGCTCCCGACCTCGGCGCCGGAATCGAGTGCGAACTGTTCAGCGGCGGCGCGCGCGTCCCTGGTCGCCTCGGCCACCATTTCCGGCTTCACCTCGTTCAGACCGGTGAATGTGAAGGTCATGCCGGAGCCTTCCTCCAGCAAAACACCGCGCCGTACTAGCTCGAACTGTCGCCGCACGGCATCCTGCGCCCTCTCGATATCGTTGGTCCGCAGGGACAGGCGCTGGCGCACGGTGAACTGCGGCACGCCATCGTTGACGTAGTTGGAGACATTGGCAGAGACCGGCTCAAGCGCATCTTCGGGAAAGCCCAGTTCGCTGAACCACCGGGTCAGTTGCGCAGCATCGCGATCGACGCTCGCCTGAGCATCGGGAAGATTGGTCGCTGTGGAGGAAAGCGACAGGGTCCAGGTGGCCAGGTCCGCCACCACGTCGCGTTCAGCCAGCCCGCGAACGGTGACGGTCCGATCCGCCATCTTGGCCCGCACCAGCCCGTCGCCGGTCAAGAAGCCGCCCACGCCCAGCCCGACGGCGAGGATGGCCGAAGCCAGCACGATCGGCCTTTTCCAGAAAGCGGTGGCTTGGGATGGATTGTCATCGCTATATTCGGTCATGGCTGCTCTCCGGATCGTTAGGTGATGATCTCACCTAGGCTGGGAGCGATGAACCGTGTTTGAATAGCGATGAACGGAGTTTACGATGGTCCAATACCTTCACACCATGATCCGCGTGTCCGATGCCGAGGCCACCGTGGATTTCTTCAAGCTGCTGGGTCTGGAAGAGGTGCGCCGCAAGGACGTGCCGCAGGGCCGCTTCACCCTGATCTTCATGGCCGCGCCTGGGCAGGAAGACGTGGCCGAGGTCGAACTGACCTACAACTGGCCGGCGGAAGACGGCAGAGCGCCCGAAGCCTATTCCGGGGGTCGCAATTTCGGCCACCTCGCCTACCGGGTGGAGAACATCTACGAGACCTGCCAGAAGCTGATGGACGCCGGCGTCACCATCAACCGCCCCCCGCGCGACGGGCACATGGCCTTCGTCCGCACGCCCGACGGGATCAGCGTGGAGCTGCTGCAGGACGGCCATCTCGAGCCGCAGGAACCCTGGGCGAGCATGGAGAATACGGGAACCTGGTAAGCGCATGGAAGGGCCTTGGCCCTTGCTATTCTGCGCAACCCACTCCACCTGCGCCGGATGAAAACCCGCAAGCTTCCCCAGGTGGTCATCATCGGCCGCCCCAATGTCGGCAAGTCGACCCTGTTCAACAGGCTGGTCGGCAAGCGGCTGGCGCTGGTCGATGACCAGCCCGGCGTGACGCGCGACCGGCGCATGGGGCTCGCGGGCCTCGCTGGCCTTGAATTCGAAGCTGTCGACACTGCCGGCTGGGAAGACGAGGACGAGCAGTCGTTGCCCGGTCGTATGCTGGCGCAGACGCAGGTTTCGCTGAAAGGCGCCGATGCCGCGCTGTTCGTGATTGACGCGCGCGCAGGGCTCACCCCGCTTGACGAGGAGATCGGACGTTGGCTGCGGCAGCAGGAAGTGCCCGTGGTGCTGATCGCCAACAAGTCCGAAGGCAATGCAGGCGAAGCCGGTATCCTCGAAGCCTGGTCGCTCGGCCTTGGCGAACCCATTCCCGTCAGCGCCGAACATGGCGAAGGCGTGGCCGACCTCTACTCCGCACTGATTCCGCTGATCGGCGACAAGGCCGAGCAGATGCAGCTGGAGGAAGAGGCCGAGGCCGCCATCGCGGCGGACAAGGCCCGCGCTGCCGCCGAAGCGGGCGAGGAACTGGAAGAGCTAGACCCCACCGCGCCGCTGAGCCTCGCCATCGTCGGACGGCCAAATGCCGGCAAGTCGACGCTGGTGAACCGCCTGCTGGGCGAGGATCGCATGCTGACCGGGCCGGAAGCGGGCATCACTCGCGATTCGATCGCGGTCGACTGGGAATGGACCGATCCCAAGACCGGCGAGACGCGCGTCATCAAGCTGATCGACACCGCCGGAATGCGCAAGCGCGCCAAGGTGGTCGACAAGCTGGAGAAGCTGTCGGTCGCCGATGGCCTGCGCGCCGTCGACTACGCCGAAGTCGTGGTGCTGCTGCTGGATGCCACACGCGGGCTGGAAGTGCAGGACCTGAAGATCGCCAGCAAGGTGCTGGAAGAAGGTCGTGCGCTGATGATCGCGATCAACAAGTGGGACATTGCCGAAGACCCGAGCGCGCTGTTCAATGGCATCCGTGCCGCACTGGAAGAAGGCCTGTCGCAGCTGAAGGGCGTGCCGCTGTTCGCAGTCTCTGCCATGACCGGCAAGGGTCTTGATACCATGTTGGCCGCCGCGTTCGAACTGCGAGAGGCATGGGGTCGCCGCGTACCCACAGCCGCGCTCAACCGCTGGTTCGACGATGCATTGGCCAAGAATCCGCCCCCTGCCCCCGGCGGCAGGCGGATCAAGCTACGCTACATCACCCAGGTCGGCACGCGCCCGCCACGCTTCGTGATCTTCGGCACCCGGCTGGACGACCTGCCCACCAGCTACGAACGCTACCTGCTCAACGATATCCGCAACAAGCTGGGCTTCGGTGCGGTGCCCGTGCGGCTGACGCTGAAATCGCCGAAGAACCCCTATGACGCCAACAAGGGCGGCGGCGGCAAGTTCAGCGGTGGCCAGGGGCGGGATTAGCGGCGGAACTGATCCAGCGCGCCTTTGCGGCAAGCCGCCGTGCAAATGCGGCGATCCGCTGGGCCCGCCATCTGCCAGTCATGATCGGCGCCTAATCTTGCGACTGTTGGGATTGCACCAGCAGGAGCAAGAGAGATGCAGCGTTTGCGGCTTGATTACACGCCTGAAACGGCCACGGGCAGCCATACCCTGGAGGTCCCTGACATGGTCACCGCCCTCGTGGTGGCCGATATCAACATGCAGCGCGGCGTGGCCCGCATCCACGACGGCGACCGGCTGGTGGCAACGCTGGAAAAGCAGGGACGCAGCAGCGCGCCATATTGGCGGGTCAGCTAATCACTCGCCCTCGCCAGCACCCTTGCTGTTGAGCTGGACGTAGTTCTCCAGCCCCATGCGTTCGATCATGTCGAACTGGGTCTCCAGGAAATCGACGTGCTCTTCCTCGCTTTCCAGAATTGAGGCGAACAGGTCGCGGCTGACATAGTCGCGCACGCTTTCGCAGTATTCGATGGCATCGCGCAGCAGCGGGATCGCCTCTTCCTCCATGGCGAGGTCGGCCTTGAGGATCTCCTCCACCGTCTCGCCCACCTTCAGCTTGTGGATGGCCTGGAAGTTCGGAAGCCCGTTCAGAAACAGCACGCGTTCGGCCAACTGGTCGGCGTGCTTCATCTCATCGATGCTCTCGTGCCGTTCATACTCGGCCAGCTTGTGCACGCCCCAGTCGTCCAGCACGCGGTAGTGCAGCCAGTACTGGTTGATAGCCGTCAGCTCGTTGGTGAGCGCCTTGTTGAGAAATTCGATGACCTTGGCGTCGCCCTTCATGGCGTGTCTCCTGGCTGTATGCTGTTGCCCGCAGGATGGTCAGGAAAGCGCATGCTTGGCAAGGGCAAGCGGAACGACCGGCGCCGAAAACTGGCAGAAAACCACTTTATTGCGACTGCAAATCAGGATTGAATCAGGCGGCAGCGAGCGGAGCGGCCAAGCCCTCACGCTCTTCTGCGATGAGTTCTTCCGCCTCTTCAAGGCAGTGGCCGCAATTGGGCCGCTTGCCCAGCTTGGCATAGATGGACTCTGCATCGCCGCAGTGCTGCCGCGCAGCCTGGCGCAGGTCGCTTTCGCGAATGGCGTTGCAGATGCAGGTGTACATGCCTGGGCGAATCCCTCTCGATTACCCCTGCAGGTTACTGCGAATGGATTGCATTAGCAAGCCACTTGCGAATAATTCTCAAAATCGTTTCACATGTTATCGTCGCAGCGGAAACAGCCGTCCGTAAGTGAGGCAACGCCACAGCCATTCGAGCGGGCCGTAGCGGTATCGCGCCAGCCACGGTCGCGACCAGGCCAGCATCACTGCCCAGCCCAGCGCCACCACCAGATACAGCTCGGGCCGGGTCAGTTCGCCCCACAGCCCACCGGCCCACGGATGGAACACCAGCATCATCAACACCGAGGTGCCGATATAGTTGGTGAAGGCGGCGCGCCCTGCCGCGGAAAGCCGCTCTGCCAGCCAACCGCTCGCATGATTGCCATACAGCGCCAGCAGCAGCGCGAGGCCCAGCACCATCGGCAGGCGTGGCAGCATGGAAAAGGCCATCATCGCCGACAGCGTGCCCCAGTAGGTGAAGCCCTCCGATTTGACCCACAAGGCCATCGCCAGGCTGATCCCCCCGCCGACCAGCAACATCGCCCAACCCCAGGCCTTGCGCTTGCCCGTCGCCCCGCCCGGACTGAACCAGCCAAAGCGATAGAAGGCCATGCCGATCAGCATCAGCGGCGCGGTTTCGAAGATCATCAGGAACACGGCGTTGACCGGATCGCCAGCATGTTCGGCCAGGTTGTGCAGCACGAAGTCGGCATAATTGCCTTCGGTCATGATCGGAATCTCGATCTGGTCGTCCGCAATCGCAGTCTGTTTGCCTTCATCGATCGCTACGCGCGCCTGCTCCATCGCGGCGGATTGGCCCATGACGGTGTCGGCGATGAAATAGGCAGAGCCGATCGCCAAGGCGTAGAACAGCGCCCCCATGCCATAGCCGATCAGGCCTAGCGTCAGCAGTTGCCGGGGTTCCCAACGCAGGAAGGCCATCGTGGCAAACCCGGCGAGCGAATAGAGCACCAGGATATCGCCGCGCCAGATCAGGAAGAAGTGCACGAGGCCAAACAGCAGCAGGAATATCAGCCGCCGCGCCAGCAAGGTGCGCGAAGCCCCGCGTTCCCATGCCTTTTCCATGAACAGCGCCATGCCGGCACCGAACAGCAAGGTGAACAGCCCGCGCATCTTGCCGTCGATCAGCACGAATTGCGCCACCCACAGCCAGTCCGCCGCCGTATCGTGGCCGGTCAGGAAGCCATCGGGCCAGGAATAAGCGCTCCACGGCTGGCCGAAGGCGACGATATTGGCAGCAAGGATACCCAGCACCGCAAAACCACGGATGAAATCGAGGCTACCAAGTCGTTGTGCCGCTCCCGCAGGAACGACGGCCTCGATTGCGCCATCGGGCGTGGTCTGTTCTTCGGTCATGTTGATCCCCTGCCATCCGTCCCGCGCGGCAATATGGCCTGTGGACGAAGGTTTGGGAACCAGGAGAGGACGTTAGTCCCCGTCGCCGCTTGCCTTCAGTTGCGGGTGACGAGGCAGTCGTGGCCGGCACGTTGCAGGCTTGAACAGGCCGCCTGCGCTTCGGCGCGGGTGGCATAACCGCCTGCCTGCACAACCGTCACCCGGCCGCGCGGCAGGAACAAGCGCTCGCGCCCAGCCAACTCGGGTCGGCTGGACAGCCTGTCCCACAGGCGCTCGGCATTGTTGGCAACGCCGAAAGCACCCAGTTGCACGCGCCAGGGGCCGCTGGCAGGCGGCGTGGCCTCAAGGCCAGCAGGAGCGGCGGGACGCGGAGCCGGCGCGGCGGCAACCTCGACCGGAGCCGGCACGACGGGACGCGCGTAGCTGGTCCCGGCCTCTGCCGGATCCTCGGTGCCGGTCGCGGCACGCGCCTGCGCTACTGCATCGCGCGCGGCAGCGATCGATGGCGAGACTGCGACCGAGGGGATGGGGCGCGGCACGCGCGGGGTGGCAGCAGGCTCCTGCGGCGCGGCAGGCGGTGCGGGCGCGGCCTGCACCGACGTGGCAACAGCCGCAAAGTCCGCTGCCGCCAACTGCACCGATCGTGCCTGTTCGGCTTCCGCCTCCAGCTGGCGCGACAGGACGACACCTTCCTGCCGCTGCTCCAGCGGAATATGCGTATCCATCTGCGCGATGGCAGGCGGAGCCTGTGGCAGGCCTGCGCCGTTGGCCAGGGTCAGCAAGGCATAGGCGCGCGGCCAGTCCCGCTCCAGCAGGTCGCCGTTGAAATGGGCAATGCCGATAAGGTACTGCGCGCGCGGATCGCCACGAATGGCCGCTGCCTGGACATAGGGCAGCGCCTCTTCCCGTCGACCATCCTGGAACAACATCAGGCCATAGGTGTCGGCTGCCTGCACGTGGCCAGCCTCTGCCGCCGCACGATACAACTGCTCGGCCCGATCCATGTCGGCAGGCACCCCGCGACCAAGCCGATAGGCCTGTCCCAGGTTGAACATGGCATCGGGATCGCCCGCCGCGGCAGGCCCTTCCCATTCGGCCACGGCGGCGGCGTAATCACCGCGCGACCAGGCATCCACGCCATCGCGCACGGTTGCGCCCAGCGGAGCCGTCAGCGCCAGCATACCGGCCGCAGCCAGCGCTTTGCTCAGGATGGAATATGTGCGGTCAGGCATAGTCTTTCTCGCGTCCCATTAGGCCGAATGCACGATGCCATAGTAAACAAGACGTTAGCAAAGCGTTTATCCGGTGCCATTATTCGTACCGCGGCAGCCACGTTGTCGCGGCCGCATTCGAACCGGTTCGCGGCGCCCGCGCGACAAAAAGGCGAACGCAAGGCAGCGCAAATTAACTCAAAATAAAGGGTAGTCTGCGAAGCCCTTAGGCGAAGGCCCGTAATTGAGACTTGGTCGGGTCGCTTGTTCTAGGGGGAATCGCGTTGCGCGTTCTAGCATTGGCATCGCAGAAGGGTGGCTCTGGTAAGACCACTCTATCCGGACACCTCGCTGTCCAGGCACAGCGCGCAGGCGCTGGCCCGGTCGTGCTCATCGATATCGATCCGCAGGGGTCACTCGCCGACTGGTGGAACGAGCGTGAAGCGGAATACCCCGCTTTCGCCCAGACCACCGTTGCGCGATTGGCCAATGACCTTGCGATTCTGCGCCAGCAGGGTTTCAAGCTGGCTGTGATCGATACGCCGCCAGCCATTACCATGGCGATCCAGTCGGTGATCTCGGTGGCGGAACTGATGGTCGTACCGACTCGTCCCAGCCCGCACGATTTGCGTGCCGTGGGCGCCACGGTCGACCTGTGCGAGCGCGCCGGCAAGCCGCTGATCTTCGTGGTCAACGCGGCCACGCCCAAGGCCAAGATCACCTCGGAAGCCGCTGTCGCCCTGTCGCAGCACGGCACCGTCGCCCCGATCACCATTCACCACCGCACCGATTTCGCGGCCTCGATGATCGATGGCCGCACGGTGATGGAAGTCGATCCGGAAGGGCGCAGCGCGCAGGAAGTCACTGCGCTGTGGCATTATATTGCCGATCGCCTGGAAAAGAATTTCCGCCGCACTGTCTTCGCTGCTCCCGGCAAGGGTGGGCAGATGAACGGCGCAGGCCGCGCGCAGGGCGGAGGCTTCGGCCGCCGCGTCGCACAATAATGGGACGCGCCATGACGGAAAGCAACGCCTTCGCTTCACTCGGTCCGATGCTGCTGGCTCGCAAGGGCACGGCAAAACCTGCCATGCGCGTCCAGCTGACGCAGAACGACCGCGTCGCCGAACTGGGCGACGATTTCGACGATCTTGCCGAAAGCCAGTCGGCACTCGGCTGGAACGACATGGGACATGACGATCACGTGGTGCCGCTGCGTGTCGCCAACGACAAGGCCGATGTCACGGTAAAGAAGCCCGCCAGGCCGCGCCGCAAGGCCGTGGAACAGGGCCGCCGCGCGGCGTTTACGCTGCGCCTCGATGTCGAACGCCATCTCAAGCTGCGCCTCGCCACGACGATGCAGGATTGCAGCGCACAGGAACTGGTGACCGAGGCCCTCGATCGCTTCCTGTCCGACATTCCCGAACTCGATTCGATCGCCGCGCATGTCGCGGGCAAGAAAAGCAAGTCCTGAAGGGGTATTATCAAATGACCGGCAAGGAAAATCGCAATCCGATGATCGGCCTTGGCGTATCGACCGCCATGGCCGCTGTCCTGCTGGCGGGCTGCACCGGTACCGCCACGCCGCGCGCAGAAGTCGCCGCCGCCGATGCACAGCATGCGATGGAGCGCGGTCGCACCAGCGAAGCGATCCAGTTTGCCGAGATTGCCGTTGCCGCCGACCCGCGCAACGCCGGCCATCGCATGACGCTAGGCAATGCCTATCTCGAGCAAGGCCGTTTTGCTTCGGCCGCCACCAGTTTCCAGGATGCGATGACGCTGGGCGACAACAGCCCGCGCGCCGCGCTCAGCCTCTCGCTGGCGCTGATCGGCGAAGGCCGCTTCACCGAAGCCGGAGCGCTGCTGCGCGACTGGGAAGGTGAAATTGCCGCTGCCGACATTGGCCTGGCTTATGCGCTGGCAGGGGAACCGGAGCGCGGCATCCATATCCTTAGCAATGCCATTCGCCAGGGTCAGAACACCGTCAAGGTGCGCCAGAACCTGGCCTATGCCTATGCCGTTGCCGGTCGTTGGCGCAATGCCCGCCTGATGGTGGCACAGGACGTGCCTGCCGACCAGGTTGGCGCACGCATGCAGCAGTGGGCGCAGTTGACCCATGCAGAGGCTTACCAGCAACGGGTCGCAGGCCTGCTGGGCGTGCCCGCTGGTGTGCGTGACACTGGCCAGCCGATGCACCTGGCGCTCGTCGACAATCCCGGCGCGGAACAGCTGGCTGCCGAAGCCAGCGGCCAGGTCGTCTCGACCGGCACCGAACTGGCCGCGCTTGACGCTTCGGCCATCGCCGATACCGACGCCGAACTGCCTGCCGCATCCAGCAGTGAGCCGGAAGTGGGCCTCGACACATACGGCTCGGCCAACCAGACGAATTTCGCCGAGGCTTTCGTCAACGATACACCCGAAGCGGCTGCACTGGCGCCGGTCACGACCGACACCATGCGCTTCGTGAGCTCGCCGCTGGCGCGGGAGAATCCGGTACGCCGCGTCCCGGTGGAACAGGCCAGCGCCGTTTCGCCGCGCCCTGCTGCCCGTCCGGCAGCGCAGCGTTCGGCAGAAGCAGCCAGCGCGCCTGCAGCCCGCACCACGGCCAGCAGCACGATGGCCAGCACCGGCCCGGTTGCCGATCCCACGCACCTGGTGCAGTTGGGCAGCTTCTCCAGCGAACAGGGCGCACGCCGCGCCTGGGGCATCTATGTCAGCCGCCATCCAGAACTGGCGAACCACGAAATGGTCATCACCGAAGCGGTGGTGCGCGGCAAGCGCTACTGGCGCGTGTCGGCCGGCGGCTTCAACATGGCCTCCAGCCGCTCGATGTGCGCAAATGTGAACAGCTCAACCGCGGGCGAGGGCTGCATCAGCTGGGCTGCCAGCAGCCCGCTGCCCGGCGCAATCGACCGTGGCGGCGTGATGCTGGCCCGCCGCTGACCTGTTTCTTCTCGGAAGCTCTGAAAGCCCCTCCCCGCCTGACGGCTGGGAGGGGCTTTTCATGTGTCAGAGCGAATAGCCGCCGTCGGTCACCAGCGTGGTGCCGGTGATCGTGCCCGAAGCGTCAGAGAGCAGGAACAGCACCTGCGCGGCGACTTCCTCCGCGCTTTCGAAACGACCCATCGGCGTCATGTCCTGCGCCATCGCATCCAGGGCCCCCGCGCGGTCTCCCTGGTGTCTTGCCACCAGGTCTTCGAAGAAGGGCATACCGTCCCAGATCGCAGTATCGACGCCGCCCGGCGCAATGGCGTTGACGCGGATCCTGCGCGGTGCGCCTTCCTTGGCAGCGATCTTCGCCATGTGGACGACTCCTGCTTTTGACGCGCCATAGGGGCCGATGCCCGGCTCTGCCTTCACGCCTGCCACAGAAGCCGTCAGCGCAATCGCCGCCCCGTCGGAAGCCAGCCGCATGGCACAGCGCAGCGACAGGAACAGTCCGTCTAGGTTAACCGCCATCACCTTGCGCCAGTCTGCGAAAGAGAGCTGGGCAAAGGGTGCTGCAGTCCCGGCGATCCCGGCATTGAGGAAGGCTGCATCCAGCGCCCCGCCCTCATGTTCAATCGCATCCCACAGCGCCTCGTCAGCGACATCGCCCACGTGGCGGGTTGTCTCGCAGGGCAGGTCCAGTGCTGTCAGCCGCTCTGCATCCAGATCGACCAGCAGCAGGTGCGCTGCCCCCTTTGCTGCCATGGCCCTTGCCGTGGCAGCACCGATGCCAGATGCGGCGCCGGTTACTAGAGCGCGCTTGCCCGCAAAATCATAGGTCAATTGCCACTCCGCCTTTCCACAGCATCGTTACCCGGCCCTGCGCGGGCTGCCGATCGAACGGCGTATTGCCTGCCGCCGCTGCCATCTCGCGCGAGTCCACGATCCACGGCGCTTCCGGGTCAAGCAAGGCCACGTCTGCTTCCATGCCCGTATCCAGCGAACCCGCCTCAACGTCCAGCAGGCGGGCCGGGTTGCGCGCCAGCAGGTCGAAGGCGCGCGGCATGGCGATCACGCCGTCACGCACCAGCGTCAGCGTCATGGCCAGCAGGGTCTCGGCCCCGGCCATGCCAGGTGCGGCATCGGCGAAGGGCAGGTTCTTGTCTTCCGGTCCACGCGGATCGTGGCCGCTGGCAATCACGTCGATCGTGCCATCGCCAATCGCCTCGACTACGGCCAGCCGGTCATCCTCCTCGCGCAGCGGTGGGGAAAGCCGGGTGAAGGTGCGATAATCGCCCATGGCAAGGTCGGACAGCATGAAGTGGGCGGGCGTGACACCCGCCGTGATCGCCACGCCGCGCGCCTTGGCCTGCCGCACCAGATCCAGCCCTTCACGGGTCGTCACCTGCCGCACGTGGATGCGTGCGCCGCTCATCTCAGCAAGGGCAATATCGCGCGCCAGCGCCAGCGTTTCGGCTTGCTTGGGCGCGCTGGGCAGGCCCAGCCGCGTGGCGATTTCGCCTGCTGTTGCGGCCGCCTTTCCGGCGATCCCGGCGTCCTCGGCATGCGTGACCACGACCATGTCGAGCATGGCGGCATATTGCAGCAGCCGCAGCATCACGCCGCTATCACCGATCCACTTGCGCCCGGTTGCAATCGCCCTGGCACCTGCCTCGCGCATCAGCGCAATCTCGGCCAGTTGCTGGCCTTCGAGACCTTGCGTCGCGCCTGCCAGCGGATGGACCCACAGGTCCGGCTTGCCGCTCTGGGCCAGGAACCGCACGCGCGCCGGATGATCGAGTGGCGGCGAAAGGTCAGGCATCAGCGCGGCGCGGGTGATGCCGCCGAAGTGGAAGGCCGGCTTATCGATGGCGAAGACGCCAAGGTCCACCAGGCCAGGAACCACGAGCTTGCCGCCCGCATCGACCACCTCGTCGCCATCCTGCATCTCGCCGGGCACGATCAGCCCGGCATCACAGCGCAGCGTGCCGTCGACAAGGCCTTCTGGCGTGACCAGCGTGCCGTGGACGATCGACAGGGGGCGCACCTGCTTCATACCCATTCCCCCTCTCCCCAACCCGGTACGCAGCGCGCCTTGCGCGTAAGCACGTCGAGGCAGGCCATGCGGATGGCGACACCCATCTCCACCTGACTGGTGATGATCGAACGGCTGGCCATGTCGGCTACGGCGCTGTCGATCTCCACCCCACGGTTCATCGGGCCGGGATGCATCACGATGGCATCGGGGTCGGCCAGCGCCAGCCGTTCGGGCGTGAGGCCATAGAGGTGGCGATATTCGCGCGGGCTTGGGATGTACTGCCCGTCCATCCGCTCGTTCTGCAGGCGCAGCATCATCACCGCGTCGCTGCCGGCCAGTGCGGCATCGAAATCGTGGAACGGCTGCGCACCCATGCGCTCGATCCCGGCGGGCATCAGCGCCGGCGGGGCACACAGGCGCACGGAGGCACCCAAAGCCTGCAGGCACAGGATGTTGGAGCGGGCAACGCGGCTGTGCAGGATATCGCCGCAGATCGTCACCGTCAGGCCAGTGAAGTCCTCCGCCTCGTGCCCGCGCTCGCGCAGCTTGTGCCGCAGCGCCAGCGCATCGAGCAGTGCCTGCGTGGGATGTTCGTGCTGCCCGTCGCCCGCATTCAGCACCGGACAATCCACCTTGCTTGCGATCAGACCCACCGCGCCGCTGCTGCCGTGGCGGATGACGATGGCATCGGCGTGCATGGCGTTTAGCGTGACGGCGGTGTCGATCAGCGTCTCGCCCTTCTTCACGCTGGACTGCGCAGCATACATGTTAACCACGTCCGCCCCCAGCCGCTTGCCGGCGATCTCGAAGGACAACAGCGTGCGGGTGGAATTCTCGAAGAAGGCGTTGATGATCGTCAGCCCCGCCAGTTGCTCGGAATGCTTGGCCGCCTGGCGGTTGAAGGCGACATACTGCTCGGCCTCGGCCAGCAGGTAGAGGATCTCGTGCCTTTCGAGCGACGAAATGCCGATCAGGTCGCGATGCGGAAAGGCACGCGCGCCCATTGGGAAGCGGCTGCCGGTGGAGGCGTTTTGCGGCGATGTCATTAAAGCATGGCCCTTAGTCGAGGGTGGTCAGCGGCTCAAGCGCTTATCTCTGGCTCTTGCCCGCAAGGCTCCCTAGATATGGACGCAACCATTCACAAGGGAACGCGATTTCATGGCATTTGCAGCCAAGGTCTGGAAACTGCTGGTCGGCATCAAGGATGCGCTGGCGCTGATTTTCCTGCTGCTGTTCTTCATCGCCCTGTTCGCCGTGCTCAATTCACGGCCCAATCCCGGCTTCGTGCGCGATGGCGCACTGCTGCTGGATATCAACGGCTCTGTCGTGGAAGAGGTCGCCCCGATCAATCCGCTGCAGGCCATCATCTCGCAGACCGTGCCCGTGCGCGAATATGCCGCACGCGACCTTGTCCGCGCGATTGACGAAGCTGCCGGTGACGAGCGGATCGACGCACTGGCGCTCGACCTCACCGGCTTTCTTGGCGGGGGCGCCGTGCACATGAGCGAGGTGGCAGGCGCGCTTGACCGCTTCAGCGCGGCAGGTAAGCCGATCTATGCCTATGCCTATGCCTATGGCGACGATGCCATGCTGCTGGCCGCCCATGCCGAAGAGATCTGGGTCGATCCCATGGGCGGCATTGCGATCACCGGTCCGGGCGGCGAAAGCCCCTATTTCGCCCAGGCGCTGGACCGCTTCAACATTACCACCAATGTCTACCGCGTGGGCACCTACAAGAGCGCGGTGGAGCCTTACACCGAAAGCGGCATGTCGCCCGAGGCGCGCGAGAACCTGTCGCAGCTGCTCGCCACGCTGTGGCAGGAATGGCGCGCCAACGTGAACGCCGCTCGCCCGCAGGCCGATATCGATCTGGTAACACAGGATGTAGCCGGCTGGCTTGCCGCCTCGAACAACGACATTGCCCAGGCCGCAGTCGCCGCTGGCCTGGCAGACCGGGTGGGCACGCGCGTGGAATGGGGCGAACGCATCGCCGAGGAAGTAGACGAGGACGACTGGTCCGACGAGCCCGGCTCCTTCGCCTCCACCGGTTACGACCCGTGGCTGGCCGACATCGGCCGCAACCTCGACTTCGGCAGCAAGGGCCGCATTGCCGTGGTCACCGTGGATGGCGAGATCAGCGATGGTGACGCCGGTCCGGGCTCGGCCGGTGCGGCGCGCATCGCCCGCCTGCTCGACGATGCGCTGGACGACAACCTCGATGCGCTGGTGGTGCGAGTGAATTCGCCCGGCGGCACCGTGACCGGCTCGGAGACCATCCGCCGCGCCATCATGCGCCACCGCGATGCGGGCACGCCGGTCGCGGTTTCCATGGCCAACTACGCGGCCAGCGGCGGCTACTGGATCGCGACTCCGGCCGAACGCATCTTTGCCGAGCCCGAGACGCTGACCGGCTCCATCGGGGTTTTCCTGGTGGTGCCGAGCTTCGAGAACCTGCTGTCCGAATACGGCGTTATGACCGATGGCGTGCGCACCACTGGGCTTTCCGGCCAGCCCGATATCCTCGCCGGCTTCACGCCGGAAGCAAACGCCGTGCTACAGGCCACCACCAGCAATTTCTACACCCGCTTCCTGGCCCTCGTCGCCGAAGCCCGCGGCATCACGACAGACCGCGCCGACGAATTGGGCCAGGGCCGGGTATGGGATGGCGGCGCCGCGCGGCAGCTGGGGCTGGTCGACCAGTTCGGCGATCTCGACGCAGCGATTGCCTGGGCTGCCGAGCGGGCGGAACTGGCCGAGGGCGAATACGAAGTGCGCTATCTCGGCTCCGATGCCCCCACCTACGATACGCTGCTCGCTCGCCTGCTGATGGGCAACAACGATGCGCAGGAAGAGGGCGGGCGCGATGTCGCCTCTGTCTTCGCGCGCCGCGAAGCTGCGCGGCTGGGGCAAGTGGCAAGCGCGCTCGACCGGCTGATGGCGGTGGAAGGCGTGCAGGCGCGCTGCCTCGAATGCACGGCCCTGCCCGGCGCACCGCGTGGCACTTCCACCCAGGTCACGCCCGGTTCGTGGATCGCGCTGCTGGGACGCCTGGGCCGCGACTAAGGCGCTGCACACGCCACCTGCAAACAGGGCCTTGTCTTGGCCTCGCGAAAGTGGCAAAGGCCCGCCCCTGCCGTGAATCGGCGGGCGCGTAGCTCAGTGGTAGAGCACACCCTTCACACGGGTGGGGTCGCAAGTTCAATCCTTGCCGCGCCCACCATCTTCCGCTGGAGATGGGCGAAATTTTCACCTGGCGGCCCCGTCACGGCAAGCCTCGCCGATCGTCATTCCTCGGGCGAAGCGGATTGCCCGACGCTTTCCCGGCGCAGTACCGGCGCGTCCTTTCCCCAGCAAGAAGGATGGCGGCAAGCCTCAGGCACCCAGCCGTATCGTCGCCGTCAGCCCGCTGGGGCTCGCTGACAACTGCATCGTCGCGCCGATCACTTCGGTGATGTCCTGCGCAATGGCCAGGCCAAGCCCGGAACCGGGAACCGAGTGATCGAAGCGGGTGCCCACCCTGGTGGCCAGCGCGATCTGCTCATCGGTCATGCCGGGGCCATCGTCAGCCACGCTGATCGTCACCACACCGTCAGCACTCTCGACCACGGATACATCGACCTTTTCGCGCGCCCATTTGCCGGCATTGTCGAGCAGGATCGACAGCAGTTCCGCCAGGTTCACAGGATCGACGGCAACCGCCAGCGGTTCATCCATCTCGGCCAGTTCGAAGTCCTTGTCCGGGTGCAGGCGACGCATGGCATTAAGGATCGGCACCAGCAGTTCGGGCAGCACCGCCCGGCTGCCCGGCACCAGCGCGCCGGCAACGGAACTGGTGCGCGCCAGCTGGTATTCGATCTGCTGGCGCATCGCCTCTGCCTGGTCGAGCAGTACCTGCCCGCTGGCCGCACAGCTCTCGCGCTCGCACAACCGTTCGGCCTCGTCGGTGATCACCGCCAGCGGGGTGCGCAGCGAATGGGCAAGGTTGCCCGCCTGCACGCGGCTGCGCGCCACGATGGCGCTGTTCTGCGCGATGTATTCGTTGAGGTCGCCCACCAGCGGCGCGATTTCGGAAGGGTAACGCCCCTCCAATCGCTCTGCCTTGGCCGCGCGCAGCCGCGAAATCGCCTCACCCAACCGGTTGAGCGGGCGCAGGCCGAACGAGATGATCGCAAAGCCGGTGGCCAGCAGCAGCGCCGCAAGGCTTGCCATCCACAACGTGAGGTCGCGGGTGAAGTCGGCAATATCGTCGTCCAGTTCGCGCTGGTCGGTGGCGATCACCACGTGCACCTCTTCCCCATCCGGGGCGACCTGCAGCAGGCCATAGGTAATCGCCGGACCAGTCGGGCCATCTTCCACCACGTGGGCGACATCGGGCGAATGCGCCACGCTTTCATCCAACCCGCCGTGCACCATGCTGCCCGATTTCAGCGTCGGCCGCCCCACCACGCTCACTTGCCAATAGAAACCCGACAGCGGCTCTTCATAGCGCGGGTCCGACAACGGGCGATCAAGCCGCGGCGCGCCGTCCGGATCGAGCCGCGCCAGCCGCGCCAACTCGCGCACATGCACTTCCAGCTCTTCATGGTACATGTCCTCGATATGGGTGGCGAAGACCTGCGTGGCAGTGAACCAGATGCCGCCGATGCCCAGCACGACCCACACGGTGACCGCCAGGATAAAGCGCAGCCGCAAGCTGCCGGAGGAAGGCGTCTGGGTCTTGCTCATGCCTCGAACCGATAGCCCATGCCGCGCAGTGTGGTAATCCGGTCCTTGCCGATCTTGCGCCGCAGGCGGCCCACCAGCACCTCGATGGTGTTGAGTTCGCGTTCGGTATCAAGGTCATACAGGTCCTCGAGGATTTCGGCTTGCGACAGCACTTGCCCTGCACGGCGCATGAACAGGTGCAGCAAGCCGAATTCGCGGCGGCTCAGCGCCACGGGTTCGCCATCGTCTTCCACCTTTCGACCAACAGGGTCGAGCATGAGGCTGCCCGCCTTCAGCGCATTCTCGCGCTTGCCCAGCTGGCGGCGGAACAGGGCCTGCAAGCGCGCCTGCAGTTCCTCGAACCGCACCGGCTTGACCACGAAATCGTCCGCGCCCGAATTCAACCCTTCCACCTTGTCCTGCCAGCTGCCGCGGGCGGTCAGGATCAGGATCGGGCAGTCGACACCCCGTCCCCGCCAGTGGCGCAGCAGGTCCAGCCCGTCCCCATCGGGCAGGCCAAGGTCGAGAATGATCGCGGCCATCATGTCAAGATCGGGCCAGTCCTCACCCTCCGCGCGGCTGGTGGCAAGATCCACCGCATAGTCTGCCGCGCGCAGCCGGTCGCCCAGCCTTTGGCCAAGGGCAGGATCGTCTTCCACCAGCAGGATGCGCATGGTCAGCCTTTCGAAACAGCAGCGGTCTTGCCCCGCAGCTAGGGCGTGAAACTGACAAGAAGCTGGCAAACTGACAAGTTGTTGTCAGCTTGAAGGCGCATTTGCGCCGGCATGACACGCAAAGCCACCGCCCTGTTCCTGCCCGCGCTCCTTGCGCTTGGCCTTCCCGCCTGCTCGGAAACCCCCGATTCGAGCGAACCCGAAGCGCCGGAGGGGCAGGAAACCCCAGGCCTTGCCATCGAAACCGCCGAGGCCGAAACGGCCAGCGGCGTACCCCTTGGTAGCGTCCCGGGACGGATTACCCTTCCCCCCGAAGCACGTCACGCGGTGACGTCTCCGTTCCCGGGCGCTGCCATCCGCATCTACGTGATCGAAGGCCAGCCGGTCCGCCAGGGCGCGCCGCTGGCACTGGTGCGGGCAACGCAACCGGTATCGATCAGCGGCGATATCGCCCGCGCCAGAGCCGAGCTGGCTGTGGCCGAAAGCCAGGCTGCCCGGATCGGCCAGTTGGCCGAGGAAGGCGTGGTGGCACAGGCCCGCGCCGACGAGGCATCGGCCCGCCTTCAGCAGGCGCGCGCCACGCTGGCAGAAGCGCAGCGCATGGCGGCCATGTCCGGCACCGGGCCTGATGGCACCATGACCCTGCGTGCGCCGATCTCCGGGCGCGTGGCGCATGTTGGCATCGATACCGGCGAAATGGTGGGCGAAGGCGCGGCCCCGTTCATCGTCGAGGCATCCGGCCCGCTACGGGTCGAGCTGCAATTGCCCGAACGCCTCGCGCAGCAGGTGCGCCCGGGCATGGCGGTGGACGTCGAGCTTTCCGGCAGCGACGACAGCGCGCCGCCGATCACCGGCCAGATCCTAACGGTCGCGCCGTCGATCGAGATGGAAACACGATCAGTCATGGCCACAGCCAGCATTTCCGCCGCACCCGGCCTTGTCGCCGGGCAGAACGTGATGGTGGTCATCAGCGGAGCCGACTCCGGCGAAGGCGTTGCCGTGCCGTCCGCTGCCGTCACACGGATCGGCGGGGAAGACCAAGTCTTCGTGCGCGAGGGCGATGCATTCGTGCCGCGCGCGGTTGAGGTGGTCGCCAATGCCGGTGGCCGGGCGGTGATCGCGCAAGGGCTGGCTGCCGGAGAAGTGGTGGCCACCAGCTCCATCGCCGAACTCAAGGCCGCTTCGGCGGAGTAGGCGGATCATGCTGCGCTCCCTTATCGAAAAGGCGCTGTCGCTGCGCCTCGCCGTCATCGCTCTGGCGCTGGTCCTTGCAGGCATCGGCGCCTGGTCGTTCAATCGCCTGCCGATCGACGCCTTTCCCGATATCAGCTCCACCCAGGTGAAGATCATCCTGCGTGCGCCGGGCATGACCCCGGAAGAAGTCGAGAGCCGCGTCATCACGCCGATCGAAATGGAAATGCTGGGCATCCCGGACCAGAGCGTGCTGCGCTCTGTCGCCAAGTACGCGATTGCCGATATCACCATCGATTTCGAGGACGGCACCGACATCTACTGGGCACGCCAGCAGGTGTCCGAACGGCTGAACGCGGTAATGGCAGACCTGCCTGCAACAGTGGAAGGCGGAATGGCGCCGATCTCCACACCGCTTTCCGACATGTACATGTTCACGCTGGAAGGCCCGCAGGACCTGGCGGAGAAGCGCCGCGTGCTCGACTGGATCATCCGCCCCGCCCTGCGCACCGTGCCGGGCGTGGCCGATGTCAATGCGCTGGGCGGCTATGTCGAAACCTTCGAAGTCGCACCCGACAACAACGCACTGACTGCCGTGGGCCTTTCCACCGCCGATATCGCCGCCGCCATCGACAGCGGAAATCGCAACGATGGTGCGGGCCGCCTGACCACAGGTGAGGAAGCGCTGATCGTGCGGTCCACCGGGGCGATCCGCACGCTCGACGATCTGGCCAACACAGTGCTGCGTTCGGGCAATGGCAGTGTGGTGCGGCTGGGCGACGTGGCGGAGGTGCGCACCGGCAGCCTTACGCGCTATGGCGCGGTGACCAAGGACGGCACCGGCGAAGCCGTGCAGGGCCTTGTCATCGGTCTGCGCGGCGCAGATGCCTCACAGGTGGTTTCCGGCGTGGAGGAACGCCTGGCCGAAATCGCCCCCAGCCTGCCCGAGGGCATGGCCGTCAACGTATTCTACGACCGTTCCGACCTGATCGAACGCGCTGTTGGCACGGTGGAAAGCGCACTGCTGGAAGCCACCGTGCTGGTGGTGTTGCTGCTCCTGCTGTTCCTCGGCGATTTCCGCGCCTCGGTGATCGTGGCGCTGGCGCTGCCAATGGCCGCGCTGCTCACCTTCATCTTCATGCGCTCCATCGGCCTGACGGCAAACCTGATGAGCCTTGGCGGCCTGGCCATAGCCGTGGGCATATTGGTGGACGGTGCCGTGGTGGTGGTGGAAAACGTGGTCGAACGCCTGTCCGATCCCAAGCACCAGCACGGCGGCAAGGCACGCAATATCCTGATCGCCAGTGCCGAAGTGGCCAAGCCCGTGGCATCGGGCCTGGCGATCATCGCCATCGTCTTCCTGCCGCTACTGACGCTGGAAGGGCTCGAGGGCAAGCTGTTCTCTCCGGTAGCGCTCACCATCGTGCTGGCGCTGGCCTCGGCGCTGGTGCTTTCGCTCACGCTGATCCCGGTGGTGGCCTTTTACCTGCTCAAGGTGAAGGAAGGGCATCACGAGCCCTGGCTGATGCGCAAGATTTCGCCGCGCTATCACGCCCTGCTGACCGGTGCATTTGCCCGCAAGAAACTGGTCTACGCCATTGCCGCCGCGTCGCTGCTGTCAACCGGCGTAGCCTACGCGGTGACGGGCAAGACCTTCCTGCCGGTGATGGACGAAGGTTCGGTGGTGATGCAGCTGGCCAAGCTGCCCTCGGTCTCGCTGGACCACTCGGTCGAAGGCGATCTGGCCGTTGAGCGCGCGATCATGGCCGAGGTGCCCGAAGTGGAGGCGATCATCGCCCGCGTCGGCTCGGACGAAATCGGCCTCGATCCCATGGGCCTCAACGAAAGCGATGCCTTCCTGCAGCTGGCCCCGCGCGACGAATGGCGCGTGCCCGACAAGGATTGGCTGGTCGACCAGATCCGCACCGTGATGCAGCGCTTCCCCGGTATCGAGCCCAGCTTCACCCAGCCGATCGACATGCGCACCTCGGAAATGCTCACCGGCGCGCGCGGGGACCTGGCGATCAAGCTGTTCGGCCCGGACCTCGACGAACTCTCCCGCCTGTCGGGCGAGATCCAGGCGCGGCTGGAAACCATCGAGGGCACCAGCGAAGCCATGACCGTCGCCAACGACACTGTCGATTACCTGCAGATGGATATCGACCGCGTGGCCGCCGGACGCCTCGGCATGCCGGTGACCGAACTGCAGGACATGATGCGCGCGCAGGTGGAAGGAATGCCCGCAGGCGTTGTCGCAGACGGCAATCGCCGCATTCCCATCGTGGTGCGCGGCGAAGGGCGCAGTGCGGATACGCCGCAGGCCTTTGCCGACCAGCTCTACCAGTCGCCTAGCGGCCAGCTGGTGCGCGCCAGCGACGTGGCCGACGTCAGCCTGGTGGAAGGCCCGGTGAAGCTGGAGCACGAGAACGGCTCGCGCTTTGCCCTGGTGCAGGCCTTCGTGACGGGCCGCGACCTCGTTGGCTACGTGGAAGAGGCCCGCGCCGATATCGCGCAGAACGTCGAGCTTCCCGCAGGCTATCGCCTCGAATGGGGCGGCCAGTTCGAAAACCAGCAGCGCGCCAGCGCACGGCTGGGCATCGTGCTGCCGATCTCAGTCCTGCTGATCTTCGCCATCCTCTATTTCACGCTGGGATCGCTGCGTGCCTCGCTGCTGATCCTGCTCAACATCCCCTTCGCCATGGTCGGCGGGATGATCGCGCTGGCGGTGTCGGGCGAATACCTCTCGGTGCCCGCCTCGGTCGGCTTCATCGCGCTGATGGGTATCGCCGTGCTCAACGGGCTGGTGATGGTGTCCTACTTCCGCCAGTTGCGCAGCGAGGGCGTGCCCCTGCACCAGGCCGTGCGCCAGGGAGCGGAGCGCCGCCTGCGCCCGGTGCTGATGACGGCCAGCATCGCCGCCTTCGGCCTGGTGCCGCTGCTGTTCGCCAGCGGGCCGGGTTCGGAAATCCAGAAGCCGCTGGCCATCGTGGTGATCGGCGGGCTGGTGTCCGCCACGCTGCTGACGCTGGTGCTGCTGCCGATCCTCTACGAACGTTTCGGCGAGAGCGAGGGCGAGCACGAGGAAGAGCACACGGACGAAGGAGAAGCAGCATGAAGCGTCTTGCCGTGATCCTGCCACTGCTGGCGCTGGCTGCTCCGCTCGCCGCCGAGCCCGGCTTGCCGGACGAGGAGCAAGTCTCCATCGCACTGGACGCCTATCCCGCTGTCGAGGCTGCACAGCAACGCGTCAGCGCCGCGCGATCTTCGGCCCGGGCGCGCGCGGCCAGCCCGCACGATTTCACCGTCACCGGCAGCTACACCCGCCGCAGCATCGATTTCGAAGGCGATTTCGACGAGTTCAACGCCGACCTGATGCGCGGCATCCGCCTGCCGGGCAAGGCACGGCTTGACCGCGAGATCGGCACCCACCTTGTCGATGCGGCGGAAAACATCGCGGAAGATACCCGCCACCAGGCCGCCCTGGTGCTGGCGCAGTACTGGTGGGACTGGCTTTCCGCCTCTGCCGCCGCGCAGGTGGACGAGCGCGCCGTCGCCAATCTCGAAACCGCGCTGGGCGCGGTGCAGCGGCGCGTGGAACTGGGCGATGCCGCACCGCTGGATGCCGACCAGGCCGAAGCCGCATTGGGCGCTGCCCGCGTGCGCGCCGCCCAGTCGGCAGGCGAGGCCAACCTTGCCCGCACGCGGTTGGCAACGCATTTCCCGGCGCTGGCCCTGCCCACCGAAGCCCCCGAAATCCCTGTGCCCGAGATCGCCACCGGAGAACTGGAGCGTCTTTCCGGTCTGGTGGTGAGCAACAGCCACGAGATCGCCGCTGCCGAAGCGCAGTCGCGCGCGGTGGATGCCGCTGCCCAGCGCGCCCGGCTGGACCGGGTGGCAGACCCCTCGATCGGCGTGCGCGTGTTCTCCGAGCGTGGCGGCGCGGAAACCGGGGCGGGACTGGTCTTCTCCATGCCCTTTGGCGGCGCCCGCCGCGGCGCGCTGGCAGACCAGGCCGCAGCCGAAGCCGACGCTGCCACGGCAGAGGCGCAAATGGCGCGTTTTGCCGTGCAGGAAACCTCCGCCGCTGACCTGGCGCAGGCACAGTTCCGCATCGAATCCTGGCAGCGCGCCCGCGAGGGCCTGCGCGCGCAGATGGCGGTACTTACCCGCATGCGTCGCGGCCACGAACTGGGCGAGATCGACCTTGCCGACCTGCTGCTGGCAGAACGCATGACGCACGAGGCCTTCAGCATGGAAGTGACCGCCCGTGCCGAAGCGCAGCGCGCGATCACTCAGCTGCGCATCGACAGCCACGAACTGTGGCTGGCCGACTGACCGCCTAGCGCGCCGCTACACGCGTCTCGCGCGCGACATCGTAACTGCGCGCATAGTCGCCCAGCTGTTCCAGCACCTGCGCTTCGGTCAGGCCGAATTCGGCCAGGCTGTAGCGATGCAGGCGATGTTTGCGCGCGTCTGATGCCTGGTAACAGGCCTCCATCGCAGACCATGCGGGTTCGATATCAAGGCCAAGGAAGGCATAGATCCGCTCCATCGACCCACGCCAGTCGGCATCCACATGCTCGAAATGCACGTCGATCATGCGTTCGGGCGCGATGGCCTTGCGGCCTTCCCGCATCCGCTCCACCTGCACCCGCGTTTTGCGCAGCCATTCGCGGCCAACCTGGTGCGGGTCGGCATGGTCGGAATAGATGCAAGTCTGGTTCCACGCCAGCGAGGCCGAACTGGCCACCACACGCAATGGATCGCGGTGGGTGAAGATGAAACGCGCATCGGGAAACACCTTCAGCAAGGCATCAAGATCGAGCATGTGCTGCGGCGTCTTGAGCACCCACGGCTTCAACGAACTGGACTGCTGCGACCAGCCCACCAGCCGCAGCAGCCGGGCCATCTGGCGATAGGCAGGTGTTGCATCCTGCCCCTCGCACCAGCGGCCGTAGCTCGGCACGCGCCACTGCGCCTCGTGCTTCATGCCCCAGAAGCTGTTGACCAGCAGGCCAAGTTCCTCCTCCGGCTGCATCGGCCCGGTGGGGTGGATCGACAGCGTGCGCGGATTGGCCAGCTCGGCCACCTTGCGGGCGCGGGTCGCCACGGTGACGCGATAGTCATGCCCGCCGTGGCTGAAGCCAGGATAGGGCACCGGGCAGATCGTCTCGAAACCGCGGACATGGGCAAAGCGCCGGTCCGCCGCCAGCAGCCGGTGCAGCCGCGTGGTGCCCGACCGCATCGGGCCGACCACGAAGACCGGCGCGCGCAAGGGGCGGGCGAGAATCTCCGGATGGCGGGCGAACCATCGCTGCGCCCACAAACGGTCCACAAGCACCTTCTCGCATTGCTTCATCGCCACCCAGGCGCCGGCCTCGTGCAGCCCGGCCTCGCTCTCCAGCGCCTGCAGCAGCACGCCAAGCGGCTTTTCGAACCACGGGTCACCGAAATCGTCGCTCCCGGCACGTGCTCGTGCGCGCCGCATGATCGTTGGCATGTCGAAGGTTGGGCGTTGCACCAGTCCACAGCGCATGACCATGCGCGCCAGCAACTGGACGGCGTTCACGAACCGGGTCCGCCGCGGTGCTTGCTTGATGGTCTTGTCTAGCAAATCAGGCCCCCGGGCGGTCTGCTGGATGTGACTGTTTCGCTTCCCAAGGCTGCCAAATCCGGCCCAGCGATGCAAACCACCAGGCGATTGGGCGCTCAATGCTGGACAAGCGGCAAGCTGGCGAGGCATAGCCCGCGCCCATGCATGACCTGAGACTGATCCGAGAGTATCCGGAAGGCTTCAACGCGGCGCTGGCCAAGCGCGGCGTGGAACCGATTGCCGCCGACCTGCTGAAGCTGGACGAGGAGCGGCGCGACCTCACCACGCGGCTGCAAGAGATGCAGAGCCGCCGCAACGAAGCCTCGAAAGCGATCGGCCAGGCCATGGGCCAGGGCGACAGCGAGAAGGCCCAGGCGCTGAAGGCAGAAGTGGCTCAGATCAAGCAATCGATGCCGCAGCTGGAGGACAAGGAGCGCAGCGTGGCCAAGGCGCTTAACGATGCGCTGGCCGCCATCCCCAACCTGCCCGCAGACGGTGTGCCCGAAGGCGCGGACGAAAACGACAATGTCCACGTCAGCCGCTGGACATCGCCGCACACATTCCATTTCACCCCGCGCGAACATGCCGACCTCGGCCCGCCGCTGGGCATGGAGTTCGATACTGCGGCGAACATGTCCGGCGCGCGCTTCACTTTCCTGCGCGGACAGATGGCCCGCCTGAACCGCGCCATCGCGCAGTTCATGCTCGATCACCAGATCACCGCCAACGGCTACACCGAATGCGCCCCGCCGCTGCTGGTGCGTGACGAGGCCATGTTCGGCACCGGCCAGCTGCCCAAGTTCGCAGAGGACCTGTTCCACACCACCGACGGGCGCTGGCTGATCCCCACGGCAGAGGTTTCACTCACCAATTCGGTGCGCGAACAGATCATCGACGATCTTTCCACCCCCATCCGCCTCACCGCCCTCACCCCCTGCTTCCGCAGCGAAGCGGGCGCAGCGGGCAAGGACACGCGCGGCTTCATCCGCCAGCACCAGTTCGACAAGGTGGAACTGGTTTCCATCTGCCGTCCGCAAGATGCCCATGCCGAGCACGAGCACATGGTCGAGAGCGCCGAGAGCGTGCTGCGCGCGCTGGAGCTGCCTTACCAGAAGGTGCTGCTGTGCACTGGCGACATGGGTTTCGGTGCGCGCAAGACCTTCGACCTCGAGGTGTGGCTGCCGGGGCAGGATGCCTATCGCGAGATCAGCTCTGTCAGCTGGTGCGGCGATTTCCAGGCACGGCGCATGAATGCCCGCTACCGACCGGAAGATGGCGGCAAGAAAACCGATTTCGTCCACACGCTGAACGGCTCTGGCTTGGCCGTGGGCCGCACGCTGGTGGCAGTGCTGGAGAATTATCAGCAGGAAGATGGCTCGGTAGCCGTGCCCGATGTGCTGAAACCCTACATGGGCGGGATCGACAAGCTGGTGCCTGCCTGATCGATGCGCATCCTCCTTACCAATGACGACGGCATCCATGCCCCCGGCTTGACCGTGCTGGAGGAGATTGCCGCACAGCTTTCCGACGACCTATGGGTCTGCGCGCCGGCAGAGGAGCAATCGGGCGCGGGCCATTCGCTGACCCTGCACCAGCCGGTGCGGCTGCGCGAACATGGCGAACGGCGCTTCAGCGTGACCGGCACGCCGACCGATTCGGTCGGCCTGGGGCTGCGTAAGCTGTTTGCCGACAGGAAGCCTGATCTCGTGCTCTCCGGCGTCAACGCGGGCGAGAACTTGGGCGACGACATCACCTATTCGGGCACCATCTCTGCCGCCATGGAAGCCGCGCTGGCAGGCATTCCCGCGATCGGGCTGAGCCAGGCCTTTCGCGAGCGCGGCCCCGGCTTCGATGCGGCACGGGCATGGGGCGCCAGAGTGCTCGCCCCGCTGATCGACATACAGATGGCCAGGCGCACGCTGGTCAACGTCAATTTCCCGCCGCTGGCCGCCGACGATGTCAGGGGCATTCGCGTGGTGCGGCAAGGCTTCCACGATTATTCGCGCGGCTCGCTGGTCGAAGGCACCGATCCGCGCGGGCGCAAGTATTACTGGTTCGGCCTGCAGGATGCCGAACACACGCTGGACCACGGCACCGACCTGGAAGCGGTGGAAGACGGCTATATCGCCGTCACCCCATTGCAGCTTGATCTCACCAACCATTCGGCAATCTCCGACCTCGCCGAAAGGTTCGTCGCATGACAGGGATGGCCTGACCCATGGCGCGCACGCACACCAAGCTGAACAGGCAGCGTGTAGGCAAGCGGCGCTTTGCCCCCTTGCGCCGGGCTGTGAACATCCCCGTCTGGGGTGACCTGTTCATCCGCCTTGGCCTTGCGGTGTTCCTGATCTTCGTGGTGGTGATGATCCACTGGCTGGACCGTGACGGGCTGGTCGACAATCTCGACGGCCATGTCAGCTTCCTCGACGTGATCTATTTCACCATGATATCGATCACCACCACCGGCTTTGGCGACATCGCACCGATCAGCGACCGCGCGCGGCTGGTGGAAGCGGTGATCGTGACCCCTGTCCGTTTCGCCGTGCTGTTCATCTTCGTCGGCACCGCCTACAACTTCCTTATCAAGCGCAGCTGGGAGAAGTTCCGCATGGCCCGCATCCAGGACCAGCTTTCCAACCACGTCGTCGTGCTGGGCTTCGGCATCTCCGGCTCCGAAGCGGTCAGCGAACTGATCGAGCGCGGCACCGATCCTGCCCAGATCGTGGTGATGGACACGAGCGAGGACCGCCTCGAACAGGCCGAAGCGCTGGGCTGCAACGTTATCGAGGCGGATGCCTCGCGCGACGAGAACCTGCAGGCCGTGCGCATCGCCGAAGCGCAGACCGTGCTGGTGTCCGCCGGGCGCGACGACAGTTCGATCCTGATCGTCCTCACCGTGCGCCACCTGGCGCCCAAGGTGCCGATCAGCGTGGTGGTGCGCGCCGCCGACAACGAGCTGCTGGCGCGGCAGGCGGGTGCCGACAACGTTATCAACCCGGTGCGGTTTACCGGGCTGCTGCTGGCCGGCAGCGCGCGCGGGGCGCACATTGCCGACTACCTGGGCGACCTTGCCTCAGTCACCGGCCGCGTCCAGCTGGTGGAACGCGAGGTCCTGCCCGAGGAGATCGGCAAGCCGTTGAGCGAGCTGTCCACCGGCGGGCGCGGCATGCGCATCTATCGCAACGGCGTGGCCTGCGGCTTCTGGCAGCACGAGGCCGAGTGCCTGCAGGCGGGCGATATCGTGGTCGAGATCCGTCCCACCGAGGAAGACATACCCGACGGCAACGATGCCGACGAACTGCTCGCCTGACGGCAGCCCGCCTCATCCTAGCAGAATGAACACCCCGCCCACGGCTGCCATGCCGACGATGAAGTGCGCGGCATCGATGGCGAACAGCTTTCCCGGGCGCATCTGGAACAGGTAGTTGATGCCCAGCGCGGGCGTCATGATCACGGCACCAAAGCCCACCGCCATCATCATGATCACGTGCGGCGCGGGATTGGTGCGGGCGATGTTGTGGCCCAGCATCAGCACCACCACCATTTCCAGCAGGAAGGCCAGCAGCATGATGAGCCAGGTGGGGTTCTGCCCCGGCTTTGGCCCTGCCCTCATGTCTTCATCGGTAATGCCCACAAGCTCGCGCCAGGCCTTGCCGAACAGCGGCCCGTACCAGATCGCCCCGATCACGAAGAAGGCCAGCGTGCCCAGCACCACGGCCAACAGGTTCACCTCACCCATTTTCCCACTCCCTTTACTACTCCCCCTTGCGCTCTAGCCCAAAGCGACAATCGCGTGTAGTGGGCCGCGCATCATGGCAACCCAGATTCCCGAACAGAAGCGCGTGGGCATGGTCAGCCTCGGCTGCCCCAAGGCGCTGGTCGATTCCGAGCGCATCCTCACGCGGCTGCGCGCCGATGGCTATGCCATGAGTCCCGACTACGAAGGTGCCGACGTGGTGCTGGTGAACACCTGCGGCTTCCTCGACAGCGCCAAGGAGGAAAGCCTCGAGGCGATCGGCGAAGCCATCGCCGAAAACGGCCGCGTGATCGTGACCGGCTGCATGGGCGACGAGGCCGAACTGATCCGCGCGCGCTTCCCGCAAGTGCTCGCGATCACCGGCGCGCACCAGTACGAGGACGTGGTCGAAGCCGTGCACGAGGCCGCGCCGCCCAGCCAGGGCCCCTACATCGACCTGGTGCCGCAACCGGATGTGAAGCTGACCCCGCGCCACTACAGCTACCTCAAGATCAGCGAGGGCTGTAACCACTCCTGTGCCTTTTGCATCATCCCGCAATTACGCGGGAAGCTGGCCAGCCGCCGCATCGATGCCGTGCTGCGCGAAGCAGAGAAGCTGCTGGCGGCGGGCACCAAGGAACTGCTGGTGATCAGCCAGGACACCTCTGCCTATGGCGTGGATACCCGGCACGAGGCGCGCATGTGGCATGGCCACGAAGTGCGCGCCCACATGACCGACCTCGCCCGCGAACTGGGCCAGATGCGCACGACGGAAGGCCAGGTGCCGTGGGTGCGGCTGCACTATGTCTACCCCTATCCGCATGTCGACCAGGTCATCCCGCTGATGGCCGAAGGTCTGCTGACGCCCTATCTCGACATTCCCTTCCAGCACGCCAGCCCCAGGGTGCTGAAGGCCATGAAGCGCCCGGCGAACGAGGCCAAGGTGCTCGAACGGCTGAAGGCCTGGCGCGACATCTGCCCTGACATCGCCGTGCGCTCCAGCTTCGTGGTTGGCTTTCCCGGCGAGACCGAGGAGGACTTCCAGTACCTGCTCGACTGGCTGGAGGAAGCCCAGCTCGATCGCGTTGGCGCTTTCCGGTTCGAACCGGTCGAAGGCGCCGCCGCCAACATGCTGCCGGGTCCCGTGCCCGAAGAGGTGAAGGAGGAACGCTTCGCCCGCGTGATGGAAGTCACCGAGCGCATCAGCGCCGCCAAGCTGGCCGCCAAGGTGGGCAGAACCCTGCCCGTCATCATCGACGAGGTGGGCGAGCCCGACGAAGACGGCGACATCGGCGCGACGGGACGCAGCCAGGCCGATGCGCCGGAGATCGACGGCCAGGTGTTCCTGCGCAATGTGCCCGAGACACTGAAGGCCGGCGACTTCGTGGACGTCGAAGTCGAGGACGCCGACGCGCACGACCTGTACGGGGTCGTTGCCGAAGGCTGAGTTGCCTTACGTGGAACGCGCAGGGGTGCCTTTTGAAAAAGCCGCCCAATCGCCCAAGCTGCTGTAAAGAGGGCGTACTCATGCCAACAGCAGGCACGAAAGTGTAACCTTCCGCCAGCGCGCCGTGACAGCTGGTGGTGATGCCGACGATAGCAAAGAGCCGCCACGATCATCGCAGCGGCTCTTGCTGTAGGAAACGCCCGATTAGCGCGCCACGTCGCTCACCTGCACACCTTCGATCACCACGCCGGTCACGTGGCTGGTGTATTCGAACGGGTCGCCATTGAACATGGCCACATCGCCGTCCTTGCCGACCTCGAGGCTGCCGATGCGCTCGTCCATGCCGATGATGCGCGCGGCATCGATGGTGACGCTGGCCAGCGCGTCCTCGGGCGACAGGCCGTGGCCCACGGCAAAGCCGGCTTCCCACAGCACCACGCGGGTCTTGGGCACATAGGCCTCGTACCCAGATTGCAGCGCGAAGGGGATTCCCGCTTCGGCCAGCACGGCGGCGGTGGTGAAGGCGGCGTTTTCCAGTTCGCCCTCGTTGCGGGCCATGGTGGGGTGGAGGATGACGGAGACGCCTGCCTCGCGCAGTTCGTCCAGCATCATGTGTGCATCGGCCGCGCCGTCGATCACCACCTCGACATCGAATTCGTCAGCCAGCCGCAGCGCGGACTGGATATCCTGCGCCCGGTGCGCGGTGACGAGCAGCGGACGCTCGCCGCGCAGCACCGAAACGAAGGTTTCCTGCGCCAGGTCACGGCTGCCCTCTTCTTCGCTGTCCATGGCATTCTGCGCGGCCACCAGCGCCTGGCGCAGCATGGACATCTGCTTGGCCCGCGTGCCGGGCGCACTTTCGCGGTCCAGCGCCCAGCTGCCGAGGTTGGCGACCACCATGGTGCCATCTTCCACCAGCGCGGCATCGGCAGTGTTGCCGGTGGTCTTCACCACCATGGTCTGCCCGGAAACCAGCGCGCCGGGGCCGTGGCCGGTGTGCAGCGTGGTGGTACCCAGTTCGCGCACCCATTGGACCAGCCGATCGTGCGGGTTGTAGGCATCCACAGCGCGCAGCTGCGGCTGCACCGGCGCGGAATCGTCCAGCTGGTCCTGGTCGTCCGGCTGGTTGAGATAGCCGGTCAGGCCCACAGTGGAATGGGCATCGATCAGGCCGGGGGTAACGATGGGCGCTTCCAGCACTCTCATGCCGGTGGGAATGGTGATGGTGGCGGCAGGGCCGACCGCGGTGATGCGCCCGTCCTCGATCACCACCACGCCGTCTGCGATCACGCCGGCGGGGCCCATGGTCCACACCTGTTGGCCGCGCACGGCAATATCCTGCGCCAGGGCAGAAGTGGACAGCAGCGCGGCGGTGAAACCTGCCGCGATCAGTTTGCCAAGAGCCTTCATTGCACGTCTCCCAGCATCAGCGCCTCGCGTTCGAGGACGTGGGTGTTCATCTGCGGATTGCCCGCGCCATAGCCGCCGGTGGCCATCAGCAGGTCTTCAGGGTCGGAGCTGTCGTAGAGCAGGTCGCCCATCACCCAGACTTCCGCGACATTGGTATAGACCGACAGCGGATCGCCGGTCAGCACGATGAAATCGGCCAGCTTGCCCGGCTCCAGGCTGCCCACCCGGTCATCCAGCCCCAGCTGCACCGCGCCATTGATGGTGAGCGCGCGCAGCGCCCCGTCACGGCTCATGCCCCCGCGCACGGCGAGGCCGGCGTGGCGAAACATCAGCCGGCTGTCGAGGATGTTGTCGTCCGAATGCAGCGAGAGGAACACTCCTGCCTGCTCCAGCGCGGCAGCGGTTTCGATATTGGCATTGGCCGCTTCCAGCTTGCCGCCGGGGCTGTCGACCAGGATGGCCGAGACGGGAATGCCTTCCGCCGCGATCTCGCGCGCCACCTGGTAGCTCTCGATACCGTGCTGGATCAGCAGGTCGAAGCCAAATTCGCGGCGCAGACGCAGCGCGGTCATGATGTCGTCGCTGCGGTGGGTATGGAAGTGGACAAGGCGGCTGCCATCCAGCACCTCGCACATGGCATCCATGCCGATATCGCGCGGGCTTCTTTCACCCTCGCAGTATTCCTGCGCGGCGACGAAATGCTGGCGGACCATGGCCGCGCTGCGCGCGCGGGTGCCGGGGAACAGCGGGCTTTCACGCAAGGGATTTGTGCCGTTGGCCATCTTCATCCCGCCCATCATGTCGCCATCGGCATCGCGCCAGGCATAGTCTTCGATGGAATTGCCGTCGGTCAGATGCATGTAGAAGGTCTGCCCGCTCATCAGCCAGCCGGAACCGGGCATGATGTTGGCGGTGGTGACCCCGCCGGAGCGGGCGCGGGCAATCGAGCTGTCGCGCACGTTGATCGAATCGAGCGCGCGCACATCTGGCTGGATCGCGCCGCTGGAGTCCGCGCCGGAAACCTGCCCGATGTGGGAATGGGTATCAACGATGCCGGGCATGATCACCATGCCGCTGGCGTCGCGCACCTCTGCGCCATCGGGAATGTCCACCGTGGCACCCACGGCGACGATCGCGCCGTTGTGGATCACCATGGTGGCGTTCTCGATGGTGCCAGTGCCGCTGGTGCCGTTCATCGTGTGCACGGTGGCGCCGGTAAAGGCGATCGGCATCTCCTGCGCCTGCGCCGGTGATGCCAGCAGCGCGCCCAGAGCCGTGGCGGCCAGAGCCGCCTGCTTGATGCTTTGCATGAAAAGTCCCTTCTCGTTTCAGGCGAGACTAGCGGGGACTTGGCCGGGCGCAAGCCTATTCAGCGGCATATTCCAGCGCGAAGCTGGGATCGCATTCGTAGGGGTAGACGTGTTGTCCCTCGCGCTTTTCCCATTCGATCCAGCGGACACCGTTGTTGGCAATCATCTCGGGATCGGAGAACCACTGTGTCGCCACCAGTCGGCCGTCCTCGGGATCAATGCGATAGCGTTCGACCATGCGGATGTTCTGGCTGTGGTCGAGGCCGTTGTTGGTGATGGTGCTGGGCGCAATATGGCTGGTCTCGATCACCAGCTCGTCGCCTTCCCAGTGGCCGGTGGAAAAGCCCATCTTGGACAGTGGATAGTCCTCTCCTGCCTCGCGCTCATCCAGGAACACCAGCCGGGTCTGGTCGAAATACTCGTAGCGGATGACGATCAGTTCGGGCGTCTGCACGATCTCAAACGGGAAGGGTCCCTGCAGGGCGTAGACGATGCTGGGCGGCAGGCACACGCGGTCGAGCGTCATCTCGTCCTCGGGGTTCCATGCCTCGGCGCGGGCGAGCGCCTGCGGGGTCGGCTCCAACCCACCGTATTCGCCGCGCGGGAATTCCACCACGCCGGTATCCTCTACCAGCACGGTGCCATCCGGCAGTTTCGCCAGCATGTCCGGCGCAGCCTCGCCGATATCGAACACCGGGCCCCAGAAGCCGGAAAGGTCGGGCGGGCCATCCTGCGCCGCAGCAGGCGCCGCCAGCAGGGCCAGGGCAAGAACGGCGCGTTTAGTCATCGTTCTGGCCAAACGGGGCATTGCCGATCAGCCGTCCATCTTCGTCGCGCACTTCGCGCAAGCGCATGTAGTTGCGTCCGTCGCGCGCGCGCCAGCCGGAGACGGTAACATGCTGGCCGGGCCGCAGGCTGGCCCGCGTCCACCCGCGCCGCCGCAGCACGACCGGGGCATTGGTCTCCGCGCGCCATTCCTCCCCGGCCACATCGAACACCAGTGTGCCATGCGGGTTGGTGAAGCGGAACGCGGTTACCGTGCCTTCCAGCGTAACCGGGGCATCGGGATCGAAGTAGACCGCGAAGGAATGATGCGCGGACGCCGGGATGGCTGCAGCCAACGCCAGTGCCGCAAGTGTCGGTAATCGCATTATCGCTCCTCTTCGACTGCGATTGTGCCGCTAAAAGCGGATGCGGTCCAGCGCCTTGGCGGCTATGGCAGCGCCATGCAGCAGGCGCAGACCCGATTCACCATCCACACGCGCGGACAGGCGCTGTACGAATTCACCGACGAGGTGGCCGACTGGCTGGCAAGCACCGGGATCGATACCGGCCTTGTTACCCTGCTGTGTCGTCACACCTCTGCCAGCCTGCTGATCAACGAGAATGCTGCCCCTGCCGTGCAGCGCGACCTGCTGCGCTGGCTTTCGCAGGTGGCGCCCGAAGGCCCGCATTACGAGCACGACGACGAGGGGCCGGACGACATGCCCGCGCATGTCCGCACCATGCTGACGGGAGCCTCGCTCAATGTGCCGGTGGCCGCCGGACAGATGCTGCTGGGTACCTGGCAGGGCCTCTACCTTGCCGAACACCGCCGTTCGCCGCACTCGCGAGAGATCGTGGCACATTTAATCGGAGAATAGCGAAACCGGCGGCACGTCCCGTGCGTTCGCTTCACACATGCCCATAGACATTTCCGCCCGCTTCGCCTTCCACCTGGACGAGCCGACCGACCTGCTGCTGCAGTTCGAAGTCGCGGCCATCCCCGAACAGGCGATCCTTTCCAGCGAGACCAAGCTTTCGCGAGCCATGCACACCGCCCGCGTGCCTGCCCACAATGGCGTGGGCGAGCGCATTTGGGTGCGGGCAGAGGGCAGCTACTGCGTCACCTACGCCGCGCGGGTAGAAGTCGAGCGGATGGTGCCCGATATCGCCGGGCTCGCCTCGATCAAGCCGCATGCATTGCCGGGTGAAGCCGTCGAATACGTATTCGATTCGCGATATTGCCAGGCGGATCGTATGCATGGTTTCGTCATGGACGAATTCGGCAATCTTGATGGCGGGGCCAAGGTGCTCGCCATGCGCGACTGGATAGCCGACCATTTTCATTACACGCCCGGCGCATCCGATGCCAACACCACGGCCATGGACACATTCGTGTCGCGCCGGGGCATCTGCCGTGACTATGCCCACGTGATGGTCGCCCTCGCCCGCGCTGCCGCCATCCCGGCACGCTATGTCAGCTGCTATGCGCCGGGCGTAAACCCGCCCGATTTCCACGCCGTGGCAGAGGTGTTCCTGGCCGATCCCGCTACGCCCGGCGGCGGTGCCTGGTACATTGTCGATGCCACGCGCATGGCCGATGCAGCCCATACCGCCAAGATCGGCATTGGCCGAGATGCGGCGGACGTATCCTTCCTTACCACCTTCGGCCTGTCGCGATTCGATGGCTGCGAAGTTTCGGTGAAGGAAAGCGCATGAGCCGGAAATGGTCGCTTGAGAACGTTCACAATTTAGCCTAGGGAATGGCATATCAAGGGAGAGAAACGCTGCGGATGTTTATGTTGCGCCGCAGCATGAAGGGGGTTTAGACTTGCACCCGACATTTGCGATGAAGAACCGGGAGGCCGCGTGAGCACGAAGGCACAAACGCTGATCCTGTTCGGTGCGACGGGGGACCTCTCGCGCCGGATGCTATTGCCCTCGCTGTGTGCGCTCGATGCCGACGAACTGCTGCCGGAAGACCTGGAGATCATCGGCACGGCCCGTTCCGAAATGACGGATTCCGAATTCCGCAATTTCGCACGCGAGGCGATCGAGAAGTTCCTGCCCAGCGACCGCCGCGGCGGTATGGCCGATTTCCTCAACCGGCTGCGATACAGCCAGCTCGATGTGACCACGACCGAAGGCTACGCCGAACTCGCGGCCAAGGTGGGCAATGATCGCGAGGTGGCAATCTTCCTATCCACCGCTCCCAGCCTGTTCAAACCGACGATCGAAGGGTTGGCCAAGGCCGGCCTGGCTGATAGCCGTTCGCGCATCTGCCTGGAAAAACCGCTGGGCACCGATCTGGAAAGCTCCTGCGCGATCAACGATGCCGTCGCCGCCGCCTTTCCCGAAGGCCGCATCTTCCGCATCGACCATTACCTGGGCAAGGAGACGGTGCAGAACCTAATCGCGCTGAGGTTCGGCAACATCCTGTTCGAACCGCTGTGGAACGCCCAGCATATCGACCACGTGCAAATCACCGTGGCCGAAACCGTGGGGCTGGAAAGCCGTGTCGACTTCTATGACGGGGCCGGCGCGCTGCGCGACATGGTGCAGAACCACATGCTGCAACTCCTCGCGCTGGTGGCGATGGAACCGCCCGGCAGCTTCGATGCAGGCTCCGTGCGCGACGAGAAGGTGAAGGTACTTCGCGCATTGCGTCCGCTGAAGGACGAGGAAAGCGTTACCGGCCAGTATCGCGGCGGGGCCTCCAGCGGCCAGATCGTACCCGGCTATGACGAGGAACTGGGCCGCGCCAGCAATACCGAGACCTTCGTGGCGCTGAAGGCACACATCGACAACTGGCGCTGGCACGGCGTGCCTTTCTACATGCGCACCGGCAAGCGCCTGCCCGAACGGGTGACCGAGATCATCATCCACTTCCGCTCCGTGCCGCACTCGATCTTTCCCGATGCGCGGCTCAAGCCCAACAAACTGGTGATCGGTATCCAGCCGGAAGAAAACATCACCCTGTCGCTGATGGCCAAGGTGCCCGGCATCGAACACGAGGGCATGACCCTGCGCGAGGTGCCGCTGGACATCGCCATGCCCGATGCCTTCACCGGCAAGCACAAGCGTATCGCCTACGAACGCCTGCTGCTGGACCTGATCAACGGCGACCAGACACTGTTCGTGCGCCGCGACGAGGTGGAAGCGCAGTGGAAATGGATCGATGCGATCCGCGCTGGCTGGGAAGCGGAAGGCAAGGAGCCGCGGACCTATGCCGCCGGTTCGTGGGGGCCCAGCGCCTCCATCGCCCTGGCCGAACGCGACGGAGTGAGCTGGCATGAGTAACCTGCACCCCGTCGTCGAACGCGTGACCCAGCGCATCATCGACAAGTCGAAGGACACGCGCCGCGCCTATATGGACCTGATCGCGCGCGAGGCAGAGAACCAGCCCGAACGGAGCCAGGTCTCCTGCTCCAACCTCGCCCATGCCTTTGCCGGGGCGCTGGAAGACCAGCAGGCGCTGAAGACCAATGCCGGGCCCAACATCGGCGTGGTCACGGCCTACAACGACATGCTCTCCGCCCACCAGCCGTACGGGCGCTATCCCGAACGGCTGAAGATCTACGCCCGCGAAGTGGGCGCCACGGCGCAGGTGGCAGGCGGCACGCCGGCCATGTGCGACGGGGTGACGCAGGGCGAGACGGGCATGGAGCTGAGCCTGTTCAGCCGCGACGTGATCGCACTGAGCACCGGCGTCGCCCTGTCCCACGCCATGTACGACGGCATGCTGCTGCTGGGCATCTGCGACAAGATCGTGCCCGGCCTGCTGATCGGCGCGCTGCGGTTCGGCCACCTGCCCGCGGTCTTCGTGCCTAGCGGACCGATGCCGAGCGGCGTTTCCAACAAGGAAAAACAGCGCGTGCGCCAGCTCTATGCCGAGGGCAAGGCGACGCGGGCACAGCTGCTGGAAAGCGAACTGGGCAGCTATCACTCGCCCGGCACCTGCACCTTCTATGGCACCGCCAATTCCAACCAGATGATGATGGAGATGATGGGTCTCCACGTGCCCGGCGCGGCCTTTTTCCAGCCAGGCACGAAGATCCGCCAGGCGCTGGACCGCGCAGCCGTGCATCGCGTGGCGGCCATGGGCCGGTCCGGCAACGACTATCGCCCGCTGGGCCACTGTGTTGACGAAAAAGCCATCGTCAACGCCGCCGTGGGCCTGCTGGCCACGGGCGGCTCCACCAACCACGCCATCCACATCCCCGCCTTCGCCCGCGCGGCAGGTGTACAGATCGACTGGACCGACCTGTCCGAGCTTTCCAGCGCGGTGCCGCTGCTGGCGCGCGTTTACCCCAATGGCGCGGGCGACGTGAACCACTTCCACGATGCCGGCGGCATGGGCTTCGTCATTCGCGAATTGCTGGATGCTGGTCTGGCCCACGTCGACGTGATCGGCGTGGGCGATCAGCGCGGCATGGCGCAATATGCGCAGGAACCCTGGCTGGACGACGACGCGCTGAAATGGCGCGATGTCGGCCCTTCGGGCGATGACGAGATGCTGCGCCCCGCCAGTGACCCGTTTCAGAGCGATGGCGGCATGAAGCTGGTGCAGGGCAACCTTGGCCGCGCCTGCTTCAAGAGCTCCTCCGTCGACAAGTCGCGCTGGACGATCGAGGCCCCGTGCCGCGTGTTCGAGGACCAGCCCTCCGTGGCCGAGGCGTTCAAGGCGGGCGAGCTGGACCGTGACGTGGTTGTCGTCGTCCGCTTCCAGGGGCCGCGCGCCAACGGCATGCCCGAACTGCACAGCCTCACCCCGCCGCTGGGCGTGTTGCAGGATCGCGGATATCGGGTGGCTCTGGTCACCGATGGCCGCATGAGCGGCGCCAGCGGCAAGGTGCCCGCCGCCATCCACTGCTCGCCCGAGGCGCTTGGTGGCGGTCCGCTGTCGCTCTTGCGCGATGGCGACGTGGTGAAGGTCTGCGCCGAAACCGGCACGCTTTCGACCACGGCAGACCTTGCCAGCCGCACCCCCGCGCCCGATCCCGTGCCCGACACGGGCACTGGTCGCGAACTGTTCGCCATGATGCGCCATTCGGCCGACGAAGCAGAGAAAGGCGGCAGCGCCATGCTCGCCGTGGCAGGCCTATGACGGACAAGACGATAGAGCTGGTCACCGTGGATATCGGCGGCACCCACGCCCGCTTCGCCATCGCCACCAAGGGGCCCGAGGGCAGCATCACGCTCGACGATCCGGTCACCCTGCACACCGAAGATCACGCCAGCTTCCAGACCGCGTGGGAGGAATACCGCGCGCGCAAGGGCGGCGCGCTTCCCCCGCACGTCGCCATTGCGATTGCCGGACCGGTGAACGAGGACGTGATTCGCTTCACCAACAACCCGTGGATCATCCGCCCGGCCAAGGTGAAGGAAAAGCTGGGAGTCGAGACGTACAGACTGGTCAACGACTTCGAGGCGGTGGCCCATGCCGTGGCCAAGGCCCCGCCCGAGCAGTTCCTGCACCTTGCAGGCCCAGAGGTGGACCTGCCCGCCAGCGGCACGATCAGCGTGCTCGGCCCTGGCACCGGGCTTGGCGTCGCCCATCTTTACCGCGACGGCAAGGGCTTCACCCATGTGCAGGCGACCGAGGGTGGCCATGTCGATTTCCCGCCGCTGGACAGGATCGAGGATGCCATCCTTGCGCGCCTGCGCAAGCGCCATACCCGCGTTTCGGTGGAGCGTGTGGTGTCCGGTCCTGCGATTGTCGATATCTACGCAACGCTTGCCAGCCTGGAAGGCCGCTCGATCCCCGAGCTTGATGACGTGGCGATCTGGACGGCAGGCATGGACGGCTCGGACAGTCTCGCCGCCGCAGCGGTCGACCGCTTCTGCCTTTCGCTGGGCGCGGTAGCGGGCGATTGCGCGCTGGCACAAGGGGCCAGCGGTGTCGTGGTAGCAGGCGGGCTTGGCTATCGCCTGCGCGACCACTTGCCCAACTCCGGCTTTGCCGAGAGGTTCTGCGCCAAGGGGCGCTTTGCCGGGCTGATGGCCAGGCTGCCGGTCAAGCTAATCACTCACCCGCAACCGGGCCTGTTCGGCGCGGCGGCCGCCTATTACGACATGTTCGGAGACTGACGACCCATGAGCGCGCCTGACAATATCGAGGAGATCATGCTCACAGCCCCGGTGATCCCGGTGCTGGTGGTGGACGACCCTGCCGACGCCCGGCCTCTGGCGGAAGCGCTGGTGGCCGGCGGGCTGACGGTGCTGGAGGTTACCCTGCGCACCGAGGCCGCGATCGAGGTGATCAAGCGCATGAACCTGGTGCCCGGCGCGGTGGTAGGCGCGGGCACGGTGACCAACAAGAAGGATCTCGACGCTGCACTGGCGGCAGGTGCGGAATTCATCGTTTCGCCCGGCCTGACCGAGCCGCTGGGGCAGGCCGCGATCAAGTCCGGCGTGCCCTACCTGCCGGGCATAGCCACGGCCAGCGAGCTGATGATGGGCCTCGACATGGGCCTGCGGCATTTCAAGTTCTTCCCCGCCATGGCCAATGGCGGCATCCCTGCGCTGAAGGCGCTCACCGCAGTCTTCGGCAAGTGCAAGTTCTGCCCTACCGGCGGCATCACTGCGGAAACCGCGCCCGACTGGCTGGCGCTGGAGCAGGTGCTGTGCGTCGGCGGCAGTTGGGTCGCGCCGAGGGGTGCCAGTCGCGAAGAGATCCAGAAGCTGGCCAGCGAAGCTGCGGCGATGGGCCAATGAGCGACCGGCCAAGCGGTATCGAGGAGCTTTCGCAGCGGCTGCAGGACCTGCACCAGCGCACGGTCGAAACCCCGCTGTTCAACCCGGTGTTCCAGCTGGCACACGACCTCTCGCGCCAGCTGGAGAGCGGCGAGATCACACTCGACGATTTCGAGACGCTGATTGCCGAATGCGAAGTTGCCGCGCTGGGCGAGCGTGCGCACCGGCTGGAAAACATGGTCTCCCCCATTGGCGATGCGGACAATGACGCCGCGCTGGGCGACACGCTGGAAACCACTGATTTCAATTCCTTCCGCGCCCAGTGGGAACGCCCGCAGCTGCACGCCGTCTTCACCGCGCACCCCACCTTCCTGCTGACGCCTGATCAGTCCGACGCCGTAGCTGCTGCTGCCAGCGGTGGCCCCGAGATTACCGGGGCTTGCGTGGGCGGCGAGCGGCCACAGGTCACCCTCGCCTACGAACACCAGCGCGCCATGCGCGCCATCGCCCATGCGCAGGGCGCGCGCGACGCCATCGTGTCGCAATTGCTTGCCCACGCACAGCAGCACTGGCCCGACCAGTGGCACGAGCTGACCCCACTGCCCTTCCGTTTCGCCAGCTGGGTGGGCTACGACATGGACGGGCGGACCGACATCACCTGGTCCAACTCCATCGGCTTTCGCCTGTCGGAAAAGGCCGAGCGGCTTGCCCGCTATGTCGCCGCGCTGGAAGAGATCGACTCCGATCACCCGCTGCTGGCCGAACTGCGCCCCGCCGCCGACTATGCCGCCGAACGCGCGCAGGATTTCGCCGCAGACCTGTCCGATCCAGCCGCCCTGTCCGTCGCGGCCAACCGCCTGACGGCCAGCGATCCGCGCAAGCTGCTGAGCCTGAAACACCATATCGATACGCTGGAAGCGGAAGCGAAGGCATTGGACGACGGCACCCGGGCCATCGCGCTGAAGACGCTCGCCGCCGCCATGCGCGCCGATGGGCTGGGCATGGGCTGGATCCATTTCCGCGTAAACGCGAAGCAACTGCACAACGCCATCCGCCGCCGGATCGACCCCGAAGGCAACCTCGACCTCGGCAGCAAGGGCGCGGTGGTGCACCTCAACCGCGCGATCGAAGCCATCGAACCGCGCCGCAGCAATTTCGGCGCCCTCGCCATCGAGGCCAGCACCGCCATCCGCCAGTTCCTCGCCATGGCGCAGATCCTTGCCCATATCGACGAAGATGCGCCGATCCGCATGCTGATTGCCGAGTGCGAGGAGCCCGCCACCGTGCTCGCCGCGCTCTATTTCGCCAGACTGTTCGGGATCGAGGACAAGGTCGATGTCTCGCCGCTGTTCGAGACCGAAAGCGCCCTGGAACACGGCGGTCGCTTCCTCGACGAACTGCTGGCGGAACCGGTCTACCAGAACTATGCCCGCAAACGCGGGCGCGCAGCGATCCAGACCGGCTTTTCCGATGCCGGGCGCTTCGTCGGCCAGATTCCTGCCAGCCTCGCCATCGAGCGCCTGCAGGGCCGCTTTGCCGCCGCGATGGACGCCAACGGGCTGAACGATGTCGCCGCGCTGATCTTCAACACCCATGGCGAGAGCATGGGCCGCGGGGCGCACCCATCGAAGATGGCGGACCGGCTGGATTGGGCGCTGTCGCCCTGGGCCAAGCGCCGCTTCGCCCGCGCCGGCATCACGCTGGAACCCGAAGTCAGCTTCCAGGGCGGCGATGGCTACCTGTGGTTTGCCACCCCGGAACTTGCCCGCGCCATGCTGACGCGCATCGCTGTGCTGCGTCCGGCGGAAACCAATGTCGATGTGCCCAAGGACGTGTTCTACCAGCGCACCGACCTCTCGCTCGACTTCTACCGCGCGGTGAAAGAGCACCAGCGCGAGCACCTGGAAAGCCGCACCTACAGCCGCGCGATCACCGCCTTCGGCCTTGGCCTGCTCAATGCCACCGGCAGCCGCGTCAGCCGCCGCCAGAGCGATCTTTCGGCTGACCGCGAGATGAGCCTGCGGCAAATCCGCGCCATCCCGCACAATGCCGTGCTCCAGCAACTGGGCTACCCGGTGAACGTGATTGCCGGGATCGGCGAAGCAGCGGACGGTATCTACGAGGAAATCGGCGCACTGCTGGCGAACAGCCCGCGCGGGCTGGAGCTGGTGCGGCTGGTGCGCGCCGCCAATGCGCTGGCCAGCGTGAAGACCGTGGCCGCCTATGGCGAACTGTTCAATTCCGCCTACTGGGCCAGCCGCCCCTATCGCGGCACCGAAGGCCACCTGACTTCCGCCTGCGAGGCCTTGAGCGAATACCTGGTGAAAGATGACCGCGTCGGCGTGTTCCGCCGCCTGGCCAGCCGCCTGCGCGTAGACGCGATGAAGCTGCACCGCCTGCTGGAATTCGTGCCGGACGACATGCCGACCGAGAACCGCGAGGACAAGCGACGCATGATCGGCGTGCTCCAGGCGCTGCGCCTCGCCTTGTTCCAGGCGATGTTCATCCGCGCCGTCAGCGTGCCGCTGTTCAGCCGCGCCAACGACGTGAGCCGCGACGACGTGCTGGAAATGGTCTTCACCCTGCGTGTGGACGAGGCGCTGGCGCAATTGCGGCGCACATTCCCCACCCATTTCCCCGGCATCGCCCAGTTCGACCTGGCCGAGCCGACCGACTGGCCTGACAGTGGTGACGAGGGCTACGAAGCGATCCACCGCGACTATATCGACCCGATAGAGCGCGCCTATGGCCTCTCCCTGCGGATCACCACGGCCATCGCCAACGTGTTCGGCGCGCATGGTTAACCGCGCCTAAACCGCTGAGTTCCGCCGTTTCAAACAGGGACGCGCGTGTCTGCCCGCTGGCTTTCGCGCGCGAAATGGCGCATGTTCAGCTTATGACTGGTGGCATGAAATGGATCGCTGGCTTCTCGCTGGCCATTGTGGCGCTGATTGGCAGTGCCGTGCTGTTCGGGCGCGGCACCGAGGCGCAGGCGCACATGGAAAGCTGGCTGTCGGCAGAGGACGTGCTGGCTGACAGCGCCGAAGCCGTAAGCGGCGCGGCTGACGATGCCATCACTTTCGTCGCCAATGAAGTGGTGCAGGAAACTCCGCCCTACGATCCCGACGATCCCTTCGTCATCAAGCGCGTGCTGCCCATCGAAGGACCGATCCGCTACGGCGAATGGCACTGGGACGATGAAGGCGTGCCCGATGGCCCGCTGGTGGTGACGGTGGACCTGCAGGCGCGCGTGATCTCGGTCTTCCGCAACGGCTATGAAATCGGCGCGGCGGCGGCCCTGCTAGGCACACCCGAGCACCCGACGCCGGTCGGCACCTTCCCCATCCTGACCAAGGAACGCCACAACGTTTCGGAAAAGTACAACAACGCCCCCATGCCCTGGACCCTGCGCCTGACCTGGGACGGCGTCGCCATCCACGGCGGCTCCACGGTCGAGCGCGGCTATGCCAGCCACGGCTGCATCGGCGTGCCCGACGAATTCGTTTCGCGCCTGTATGACATTGCCGAGGTGGGGGACGTGGTGATTATCACCGATGGGGTGATGACGGGTGTCGGCGGGAGCCTTTCGACGGAGAGCTAACCCGTCCGGCTAACCTGTTTTCCTGGGTGGTTCGGGGCGCAAGAACCATCCACCGCCCCGCACCGTGGCCAGAACGCCAGCGACATTGCCGCCTTCACCGCTTTCCAATCTCAGCAGCAAGCGCGCAACATCACCGCCGCGAGGCCTGCCACCGATGCGTTCCAGGCACTCCGCCAGCAGTCGCCGGTTCATCTCGCGTGATGGGCCAGGTGTCAGCACAAGGCCGTCTTGCGTCTCGCTGACCATCCGTGGCCAGAGCAGGTCGGCATAGGCCTGCAAGGCTTCATAGGCCTCCCCCAGATTGCTGGCCGATTGCGCCAGCGCACGCGGATCGATCCAGTCGCAGTCCGCCAACGCCATGCGCATGCGCGCACGATCGAAGCGGTGATCGGCATTGCTGGGGTCCTGCACAACGGACTGGCCCGACGCCGCAATCACCTGGACGAGTTCGTCGCGGAGAAACCCCAGCAACGGACGGATGATCAGCGCGTGCGAAGCTTCGTGCCATTGCGATTGGCGCACGCCCGCGAGGCCTGCAACGCCGCTGCCCCGGTTAAGGCGCATCAGCAAGGTCTCGGCCTGATCGTCGGCGTGATGTGCGGTTGCGATCCGGGAAATCTCTCGGTCGAGCGCCCACTCGCCCAGCGCCCGATACCGCGCCTCGCGGGCCTTGGCCTGCACGTTGCCCTCGCCCACTTGGACAGTGAGCACCTCGCACGGAACCCCGCGTTCCTCGCAGGCAGCCACCACCAGCGCGCATTCGTCCCTCGCTTCGGGGCGCAGGCCGTGATCGACGGTGGCGACTTCGAACCCGCCGGGGATCGCCTCGTGCGCCAGCAGCAGCATGGCCATCGAATCCGGCCCGCCGCTAACGGCGAGCCCGATTTTCGCGCCCGAAGGATTGAGCCGGTCGAGCGCCGCCTTGAAACGCCCGACCAGTTCCGGATCAATTGCAGTCGACGCGGCCACCGAGGCTATCGTACTGGTTCTGCAACCGGCCCACGGCCAGTGCCGGATAGGTGTCGCCGAATTCGGCCAGCGCGATGCAGGCGCGGCGGGTGTCGCCCAGCGCGATCATGCTTTCGGCGAGGTACAGCAGGCTGTCGGGCGCGCGGGCGCCCTCGGCATCATCCTGATAGTTCTCGAAGAAATGCGTCGCCGCCGCACGTGGCTGGCCGGCATCGAGAAAGGCGCGGCCCAACAGGTTGCGGCCATAGGTGGTGCGCCAGTGATCGGGATACCGCTCCACGAACAGCGCCAGCTGCTGCTGCGCTTCGGGGTAGAAACCCGCATCCCACAGGCGGAAGCCGTAGACGTATTCATCGTCACCCGCATCGCCGGTGGCAGGCTTGGCGATGGCCTGCACCGCTTCGACGCGTTCGGGCGCGGGACCGGCGGCAACCTGCGCATTGTCGTCACTGTCATCGACAGCCACCATGGCATCATCGTCCGGCACCGCGATCACGCCGCTGGCGCCAGAGCCCGAAACACTGCCCGAGGCAGCGGCACTGGTGGCGCCCGCAATCCCGCGCGTCTCCAGCTCGGCCAGGCGCATCTCGACGGCAGCCAGCGCATTCTCGTTCACCTCGGTGGCGGCGGTGAGGCGTGCGAGCTGGCCCTCGATCGCGTCGAGCAGCGCCAGCACGTCGGTAAGCGCGGAAGTCGTCACCTGCGGCGTGGCAGGCTGGGTGGTGCCCGCGTCGGGCCTGATCTCCGGCTCGAAGAAGCGATCGTCCCCACCGGGGAAGACCGCCCGCTGCAGCGCGTTGATCTGGCTTTCTATCCGCTGCAGCCGCTGGTCCGCCTGCGCCACGGCGGGCGCGGGGACGGCGAGGGCCACCAGCGCGGCGCAGATCGCGGCGCGGGTGGTGGCGAATGGCGGCTTCGACCTTGCAAGCATTGCCGGTGATCTCCTCAAATCCAGTTCGGCGCATTTATCAGCGCATGGGTTGTAACCATGCCAGCGGTGGGGAAGATAGACGATTAACGCCCGCGCGGAAGCCGCGAAAGCCCCCTATTCCCCGTGAAAAACCAATCGGGTGACAGTGTCTGCCTGCCTCAGTCCGCCTCGGGCGCGGCATCACTCTCCGCCGGCGCGGCGGGTTGGGCCTGCGGCGGTGCGGTTGCGGCAGGTTCCGGCGCCTCTTGCGCAGGAGCCGGAACAGCGGTTGCGGTGGGCGTAGGCGTTGGTCGTACTGGCGGCGCGGGGCTTGGCTGGCTGGTCGGGCCCGGCGTGGTCACAGGCGTTCTCACCGGCTCTGGCGTTGTCGCAGGTTCCACCGCCGGCGCAGCCGCCGTGCCCAGGGCAAAGCCGATAGTAGGCGCACCGCCGCCGGTTCGCGCGAGCAGCGCAGCAGCGGAAATCGGCACGTCCTGGATCGTTTCCACCCCACTCGCCAGCTTGCGCACCGGCTGCCCGCCAACGGTGATCGCCAGCCGGTCCGGACGCCCGGTGATGATCTGCGGGTTCACCGCATCGGCAGGCACGGTGAAGCTCTCGCCTTCGGCCATGGTGCCTTCCTGCAGAACGGTGCCTTCGCCATCATAGAAGCGCACCCAAGCTTCCCCCTCGGCGGTGAAGACTACCGGGCCTGCGGGATCGGCGACTGCTGCCATCTGTTCCTGCGCCGCTTCCTGCTCGACTGCGGCCTGCGCTTCCTCGCGTGCCTGTTCCTCCACCAACGAGGGCATTTCGGCAGCGGGCGCGAACAGCGCGCGGGCGGCGAAGAAGATGCCCACCAGCAGGATCAGGATGGCAAACAGCGAAAAATACAGCAACCGTCCACCCGGTGCGCGGGAGGGATCGCCCGGCTCGAAAGTGCCCCGCGCCTGCTGTTCGTAACGTGCGTTGATGGCTGCTGTGTCCATTTCCTCGCGCGCCAGCGAGGCGACCTCTTCCTGATCCAGCCCCACGGTCCTGGCATAGGTGCGAGCAAAGCCGATGGCATAGGTGCGGCCCGGCAAGGCCTCCAGCTCGCCCGACTCGATATGTTCGAGGTGCCGTCGCGCAATGCGCGTCTCGGATGCGACCTGCTCGAGCGTCAGCCCCTTGGCCTCGCGCGCGGCGCGCAGCATGGGGCCTACGCCGGCAGGCGCTGCATCCAGCAAGATTTCGTCTTCAGAATCGGTCATCACCGCTCCAGCAGGTGGGTGCGGGGTTGTTTGCGAACCCTTTGATCCTACACCAATCGCCCGAAGCCAGCCAAGTCAAGCAATTGTGCAGCGCAAAAGCGCTATTCAACCTCGATTTCACGCGCCTGGGCCCAGGCCTGCAGTTCGGCCCGCAGGTCTTGCGGCGGATTGGCCAGCCAGCCGCGCATCGCCTCGCCAATGTCGCGTGTATCGACCTTGCGCACCAGTTCCTTGATCGGGCCGACAGCCGCAGGCGTGATCGACAGGCGGCGGATACCGATGCCCAGCAGCGCCAGTGCTTCCAGCCTGCGCCCGCCCATTTCGCCACACACGCCCAAGTCCACCGGATAGCCGACGCAGCTCTGCACCACGCGGCGCAGGAAACGCAGAATGGAGGGGCTGACCCAGTCGTAGCGTTCGGCCAGCATCGGGTTTGCCCGGTCAGCGGCGAACAGGAACTGCGTCAGGTCGTTGGTGCCAATCGAGATAAAAGAGAGCTTTGGCAACAGCAGGTCCAGCACTTCGGCCAGCGAGGGTACTTCCAGCATCACGCCATAGTTGATGGCAGTGGGCAACTGGTGCTTGCGCCCCTTCAGGTAAGCCAGCTGGCGATCGAATACTTTTTTGGCCGCGTCGAATTCCCACGGCTCGGACACCATCGGGAACATAACGTTCAACTCGCGCCCGGCAGCGCCTTCCAGCAGCGCGCGCGCCTGGGCCTTCATCAGCCCTTCGCGCTCCAGCGCCAGGCGCAGGGCGCGCCAGCCCATGGCCGGGTTCTCGTCCTCCTTGGCCGCTTCGCTGGAAATATAGGGCAGCGACTTGTCACCGCCGATATCGACGGTGCGGAACACCACCTTCTTGCCCTTGGCCGCGTCCAGCACTTCGCGGTAGAGGCGCGCCTGCCGCTCGCGCTGAGGCAATTGCGCCGAGACCAGGAACTGGAATTCGGTGCGGTAGAGGCCGATGCCATCGGCGCCGGTCATCGACAGCATGCCCACGTCGTCGCGCAGGCCAGCGTTCATCATCACCTCGATGCGCTCGCCATCGCGGGTGAACGGCTCGACATCGCGCAGCTTGGCATAGGATGCGCGCTTTTCCCTGCTGCGGGCAAAGCGCGCCTCGAAGGCGGATAGCACGCCAGCCGAGGGGCGCAGCGTGACCGTACCGGCATCGCCGTCCAACAGCACCTCGTCGCCTTCACGCACCAGCCCGCGCACATTGGCGACACGGCCGATCACCGGGATGCCCATGGCGCGCGCCACGATCACCACGTGCGCGGTGAGCGAGCCCTGTTCCAGCACTACGCCTTTCAGGCGCCGCTTGTCGTATTCCAGCAGTTCAGCCGGACCCAGGTTCTTGGCCACCAGGATCGAATCCTGCGTGAGGCCCTTTTGCGCGGCCGTGCCCAGCTGGCCGGAAACGATGCGGATCAGCCGGTTGGCCAGGTCCTCTAGGTCGTGCATCCGGTCCTGCAGCAGCGGATCCTGGATCTCGCGCATGCGCATGCGGGTGCGCTGCTGCACGCGCTCGATCGCCGCTTCGGCGGTCAGGCCGGAATCGATCGCCTCGTTGATGCGGCGGCTCCAGCCCTCGTCGTAGGCGAACATCTTGTAGGTCTCGAGCACCTGCTCCTGCTCTCCGCCGACGCCGAATTCCGCCTGGCTGGCCATGTTGTCGATCTGCTCGCGCATGCGATCGAAGGCGAGGTAGACGCGCTGACGTTCGGCCTCGGTGTCCTCGGCCACGGTCTGCTCGATGGTGACCCGCGGCTGGTGGAAAACCACCTGGCCGATGGCGAGCCCCTTCACCAGCTTGAGGCCGGTAAGAACCTGCTGCCCCGCATGGGCTTCGGGCAGCCGATTGAGCTCTTCGGAATCGACCAGCCCGGCGTTGTGGATCAGCTCTGCCAGCACCATGGCGACGGTCTGCAGCGCCTCGATCTCCACTTCTTCGTACTTGCGCGGGTCGGTATGCTGCACGGTCAGCACGCCGATGGCGCGTTCGCGCCGCACGATCGGGACGCCGGCGAAGGAATGGAATTTCTCCTCGCCGGTTTCGGGCATGTACTGGAATTCGGGGTGAGTGGCCGCTTCGGCCAGGTTAAGCGTCTCGATATTCTGGGCGATGGTGCCGGTCAGGCCCTCGCCCACGCCCAGCCGGGTAACGTGGACCGCTGCCTGGTTCAGACCGCGGGTGGCGAACAGTTCCAGCATGCCTTCGCGCAGCAGGTAAATCGAGCAGACTTCGCTATCGAGCGATTCGCCGATTGTCTCCACCACCTGGTTCAGCTTCGCCTGCGCGTGCGTACGCGAAGCCATCACTTCGTGAAGGCGGGTCAGAATCTGTCGTGCGGAAGCGGCGGCGGTCATCGCCCACTCGCCTATAGGAGATTGTCCAAAATGCAAATTCCCGACCTCGCGAGAGGCCGGGAATTTTTGCGTTGATTCAGGGCATCAATGAAGCGCGATCTCTTCCTTGATGGCGAGCTTCTGCTTCTTGAGTGCCTGGATTTTCGCACTGTCGGGCGAGGGACGATTCATCTCTTCGCGCAAGCGACGGTCGAGCCCTTCATGCTTTTGCTGGAGGGCTTGGACGTGCGAAGTTTCCATGAGGCAGTCTCCTTGACAGTATGGGCCGGAAAAAGCCCGGCCCGCGTGGTGACCCACGGCAACTGCCTTTCGACTCGCGAGACAGCAGTCACCGCGCAATTGTCATAAAACCATAATAGTCGTAATTCTCCAAACCCGATGGAGACGAAATGCCTCTGGCAGGCGTTGCTTCGCAGGTTACCCCCCTGTATTCCGGCAGCGGGGAGCCAGGGGCCTTGAAAGGCGAGCATGACCGAAGACGAAATGCGCAAGCGCCTTGCCACGCTGAAGGTGGAGCATCGCGATCTCGACATCGCCATTGATGCCCTGGTGCAATCCGGCGGGCCGGATCAGTTGCAGGTCGCCCGACTGAAGAAGCGCAAGCTGCGCCTGCGCGACCAGATCAGCCATATCGAAGACTACCTGACGCCCGATATCATCGCCTGACAGCACTGGCCGACAAGCGCCATTTGCCGCAAGAATTCCGTATCCCATCGGGACAGGCTGGATTCGCTGTCGGAATTAACCACGCTGCGAGTGGCACGCCGGAAGGCAACCCGTTAAAGGCGAGAGCCCATGTCAAAAACCGCCACCATATCTCCTTCGATCATCGAAATGCTGTACGAGGATGCCCTGTTGCTGGCAGACGAGGCGCGCGCCTGCTTTGACATGGAAGCCAGCTTTGGCGGCGTGCACGACGAAGCCAGCGCAGCGCGCGTGGCGATGAGCTGCGAGGCGCTGCGCACCACCACGCGAATGATGCATGCGATCGCCTGGCTGCTGAACCAGCGCGCCCATTTCGCCGGCGAGATCAGCGAATTCCAGCTGCGTCACCATGGTCGACTACCGCCCGCCCAGCCGGTGCCCGACCGCGAGCAGATGGCCCTGCTGCCGCCTTACGTGGCAGACCTTGTGGACCGCTCGGTGCAATTCTACGCGCGGATCGAGCGGCTCGACCGGGCGTGGCGCAAGGGGTTCGAACTGCAGCCCGCCGCCGTCCACCGCTTGCGCGAGCGGCTGGGTTACGCCTTCGCGCGCTAGACTTTCGCAATCGCGTCGTTCCAGCGCTCAAGACGTTGCTGACGCACGTCCTCCTGCATTTGCGGCTCGAAGGTCTGCGCCTTGCCGATCATGGTCGCGGCTGCTTCGGCCAAGTCCTTCTTCATCCCGCAACCCACCGCTGCCAGCATGGCGGCACCCAGCGCCGTGGTCTCGACGAAATCAGGGCGGAAGACGGGCAGGCCAAGCAGATTGGCAATGTCCTGTGCCATCCAGTCGTTCACCGCCATGCCGCCATCGATACGCAGGCCCGTCCAACTGGCACCATCCTCGGCATAGGCCTGCGCCAGATCAAAGGTCTGGTGCGCCATCGCCTCCAGCGCGGCGCGCGCCACGTGCGCACGGCCGGTATCGAAGCCGAGGCCGGAGATGATCCCGCGCGCATCGGGTCGCCAGTAAGGCGCACCCAAGCCCGATAGCGCGGGCACCACCACCACGCCGCCATTGTCGGGAATCGAGCGCGCCAGCGCCTCGGTCTCTTCCACAGAGTCGATCAGCCCCAGTGAATCGCGCAGGTACTGGATCAGGCTGCCCGCCACAAACACCGCGCCTTCTATGGCATAGTGCCGCTCGCCAGCGATCTGGTGCAGCACGGTAGCCAGCAGGTGATGGTGCGTGTGAGGTATAGTGCTGCCGGTGTTTGCAAGCACGAAGGCGCCGGTGCCATAGGTCGCCTTGGTCTCCCCTGGCGCAAGGCAGCCCTGCCCCACGGTGGCCGCCTGCTGGTCGCCCGCCATGCCGCAGATGGGAATGGAACCGCCCAGCAGGTCCGGCGTGGTCTTCGCCAGGTGCCCCGCGCAATCGACGACGTGCGGCAGGGCCTCGACCGGCACGCCGAACAGTTCGCACAATTCCTGGTCCCACTGCGAGGCATCGAGGCCCAGCAGCATCGTGCGGCTGGCATTGCTGGCATCGCTGATGTGCGCCTTGCCACCGGTCAGCTTCCACACCAGCCAGCTTTCGACCGTGCCGAAAGCCAGCGTGCCTGCCTTCGCTGCCGCTTTCACCGCATCGTCATGGTCGAGCAGCCAGCGCATCTTGGTTCCGGAAAAATAGGGATCGAGCAGCAGCCCGGTGCGCGAGCGCACTTCGGCCTCGTGCCCGGCTTCCTTCATCTGCGTACAGAAATCCGCCGTGCGCCGATCCTGCCACACGATCGCGCGCGTCAGCGGCTCGCCCGTCGCCTTGTCCCAGGCCACCACCGTCTCGCGCTGGTTGGTGATGCCTATGGCGGCGATCCGCTCCGCCCCGCCCGCCTGCTCCACCATGGCGCGCGCGCAGACCAGCGTTGCCTCCCAGATCTCGCCCGCATCATGTTCCACCCAGCCAGAGCGCGGATAGTACTGCGTCAGCTCCGCCTGCTCCAATCCGCGCATGTGCCCGTCCTGCGCAAACAGCATGGCCCGCGTGCTGGTGGTGCCTTCGTCAAGGACAAGGATCGACTGGTCTATCATTGGCATTCCTCTCTAGCCTCGCCATATGCGCAGCATGGCCCTGCCCCCGCAACCCTGGCCGACAGGCGAAGTCGAACAGCTTGAAGCGCTGGTCGAACGCGTGCTCGCACCCAATGCCTCGCCGTATACCTACACTGGCACGCAGACCTATTTGGTCGGCACTCAGGATGGCATTGCGGTCATCGATCCCGGCCCCAACGAGCCTGCGCACCTCGATGCTCTCGCCTGCGCCATCGGCGAAAGACCGGTGCTGGCGATCATGTGCACCCACACCCACCGCGACCATTCGCCTGCCGCCGCGCCGCTGGCGGAAGCGACCGGCGCGCCGATCGTCGGCTGCGCGCCGCTGCACATCCACAGCGATGCGCCGCGCGTGGATGCCCCGTTCGACCAGAATTATGAACCCGACCGGATATTGGAGCACGGCGAGGCGGTGACCGGCCCCGGCTGGGAACTGACCGCTGTCGCCACGCCTGGCCACACGTCCAACCACCTGTGCTTCGCGCTGGAGCAAACGGGCGCGCTGTTCACCGGCGACCACGTGATGGGCTGGTCCACCAGCGTGGTGGTGCCGCCTGATGGCGACATGGCGGACTACATGGACAGCCTCGCCCTCCTCTACGCGCGCGAAGAGGACCGGGTCTATTACCCGGCCCACGGCCCCGCCGTGGAGAGGCCCCGGCAACTTGTGCGCGGCATGATCGGCCATCGCCGCCAGCGCGAGCGGCAGATCCTGCGACTGCTGCGCGAAGAGGCGCGTTCGATAGAGGCGCTGGTGCCGGTGATGTACAAGGGCGTGCACGAAAAGCTTTGGCCGGCTGCGGCGCAAAGCGTGCTGGCGCACCTGCTGGACCTGGAGAAGCGCGGAGAGGCCCTTCGTGCAGGTGACAAGTGGGTGGTAAACTGACAAATAGCGCCAAATTCAAACGCAAGGACTGGTCATGAGCCTCGAGACAAGCATCCCCCCCGGCATCGACCTGCTGGAAGAGATCAACCGCCTGCGTAAAGAGCGCAACGCGGTGATCCTAGCGCATTACTACCAGAAGCCGGAATTACAGGACCTGGCCGATTTCGTGGGGGATTCGCTGGAACTGTCGCGCAAGGCAGCGGAAACCGATGCCGACGTGATCGCCTTCTGCGGCGTGAAGTTCATGGCCGATACCGCCAAGATCCTGAGCCCGGAAAAGATCGTGGTGCTGCCCGACATGGAAGCCGGCTGCAGCCTCGAGGATTCCTGCCCGCCGGAAAAATTCGCCGCCTTCCGCGCCAAGCATCCCGACCATATCGCGCTGACCTACATCAACTGCTCGACCGAGGTGAAAGCCCTGTCGGACGTGATCGTCACGAGCTCTTCTGCCGAGACCATTCTCGAGCAGATCCCGGAAGACCAGCCGATCATCTTCGGCCCCGATCGCCACCTTGGCGGTTACCTGAACCGCAAGTTCGGCCGCGACATGCTGCTGTGGCCGGGCGTGTGCATCGTGCACGAGGCATTCAGCGAGAAGGAACTGCTGAAACTGAAGGCCCAGCACCCGGACGCGCCGATCGCCGCGCACCCGGAATGCCCGCCGACGATCCTCGACCATGCCGACCATGTCGGCTCGACCAGCTCCATCCTCAACTATGCCAAGACCTTCCCCGGCGACACGCTGATCGTGGCGACGGAGCCGCACATCATCCACCAGATGGAAAAGGCGCTGCCGGAAAAGACCTTCCTCGGCGCGCCGGGCGCAGACGGCAACTGCAACTGCAACATCTGCCCCTACATGGCGCTCAACACGATGGAAAAGCTGTACCTGTGCCTGCGCGACCTGGAACCACGCATCGAGATCGAGGAAAGCCTGCGGTTGAAGGCCAAGGCCAGTCTCGACAAGATGCTGGAAATGGCCGGCGGCACTGTCGGCAAGGGTGACCTGGGCAACCCGAGCGGGGACTGATGGCCCTGTTCCGGCTGATCATCGAAGGGCGGGACTATCCCGGTTTCCTGTTCGAGCGGCCGGAAACGCCATACGGCTTTTTCACCACGCGCTGGATCGAGGCGCCCACCCGCGCCGAGGCGGAGCAGACTGCGCTGCGGTCCGTGCGCTGGGAGTTCGAAGACCTGCTTCCGAAACGCAAGGCAGGCGCTGAAAAGCCCTCGCTCCATCTGCTGGAAGTCGAACAGGTCGCCACCTTTCCCGAAGATGCCCCTTCCATGGGCGCCACATGGTATCCGATGGATGCGCAATAGCGGCAACTCCCAAGCGCCTTGCGCGTTGTATCGCCCATGAAGGCCGAAATCCTCTGGGCGTGGCGGCGGCTGAACGCCAATTACTGGTTCTATCCGGCGCTGTTCGCACTGACAGCGCTGGTGCTCGGCTTCGTCTGTCTCTGGGTGGATCGCAGCGGCAATGCCGAATGGCTCAACGATTTCGCCTGGGAATACGTCTGGCTCGATCCCGCGCGGCCGGAAGGGGCCTCCACCATGTTGCAGGTGATCGCAGGCAGCATGATCGCGGTCGCCTCCACCGTGTTCTCCATCACCATCGTCGCGGTCAGCTATGCCAGCGGCAACTACGGCCCGCGCCTGCTGATCAACTTCATGGAAGACAAGGGCAACCAGCTTTCGCTGGCTACCTTCATCGGCACTTTCGTCTTCGCGCTGACCGTGCTGCGCACCGTGCGCGGCGCGGACGAACCGCCCGCCGATGCCGCGCTGGCAGGCGCAGCCTTCCCCGGTTTCGTACCGCAGCTATCGCTGCTTGTCGCCTTCATCCTGATGATCGTCTCGGTCGCGGTGCTGGTCTTCTTCCTCAACCACGTGCCTTCCTCCATCCGCATCAACAAGGTTATCGCGGATATCGGTCGAAGGCTGATGCGGGCGGTGGAGAAGACCTATCCCGTAGAGGGTAACGATGACGGCCCGGACCGGCGCACCCGCGGCGAGCCGCTGCTGGCCAGGAAGGCCGGCTATGTGCAGCTGATCGACTTTGCGGAACTGGAGAAGCTGGCCCGACGATGCGAATGTGAGTTTTCCCTTGCGGTGCGCACGGGCGATTTCCTGCACGAAGACTTGCCCATGCTCGAAATCAGCGGCGGCGAATGCACCGACGAGCAGCGCAAGGCGATCCGCGAATGCTTCACGCAAGGCTTCTCGCGTACGCCGGAGCAGGATCCGCAATTCCTGATCGACGAGCTGGTGGAAATCGGCCTGCGCGCGCTTTCGCCAGGCATCAACGATCCCTTCACCGCAGTCACCTCGTTGCACTGGCTCGGCGCGGCGACGGCCGAGCTGGGACGACGGCGGTTGGTGAAGGACATTTGCGGCGATGATAGCGAGACCTGCCCCGTCCATCCGCTGCCCGACGATTTCCGCCACTATGTACAGCGCGGCTTCGGCGCCATTCGCAGCGCGGTGGCAACCAATCCTATCGCCTCCAAGGTGATGCTGGAGACCTTGTGCAACGTGGCGACGACGCTGCAATCCGACGCGCGGCGAGAGGTGCTGCTGGAGGAGGCAAGGCGCTTGCGCGAACAGGCGTTGATCGCGCTCGACGGGCCTGACAAGCGCGAGGTGGAAGGACAGTTCGATCAGCTGCTGCCGAGCTACAGGCAGGCAGGCCTCATACCGGATTGACGCGCGGACGCGGGGTAGCCTTGGGCCCCGTCACCCGGGCCAGCACCAGCGCGCTGGCCACCAGCACGATGCCCAGCACGTCCAGCGGCACCAGCCATTCGCCGAAAACCATCCAGCCGATCAGCGCAGCCACGGCAGGCTGGGTGAGCAGGGCAATGCCGATCACCAGCGGGGGGAATTGCTTGAGCGAATAGACCAGCAGCCCCTGCCCCACCAATTGGCTGGAGAAGGCCAGCACCAGCACCGGGGTCCAGTCGGTAGGCCAGAACTGCTCGCCCAGCGCCATGGCGACGGTGAACAGCACTGCCACGCTGGCGCTGCTGGAGACGGCGAGCAGGCTCCAGCTGCCGAAGCTGCGCCGCGCATCCTGCAACAGCAGCAGGTATCCGGCATAGAGCAGGCCCGCGAGCAGGCAGAACAGGTCGCCCACGAAATTGGTGGCAGAAAGCTCCAGCGATCGCCCCAGCAGGATGCCCGCCCCGCCCAACGCGGCAAGGATGGCCGGCCATTCGCGCCCGCGCGGCAGGCGGCGCAGCATCACGAAGCCCCAGATCATCAGGATCACGCTGCCCGCGTTACCAAACAGTACGGCGTTGGCGAGGCGCGTATCACCGATGCCGACATGCCAGCTGGCAATATCAAGGCCGAAGAACACGCCGCCTGCCAGCACCAGCAGCACGGCCTTGCGCGGGATGCCGCTCACGTGCTCGCCACGCACACGGGCGATCAGGAACAGGAACGGCAGCGCCAGCGCCACGCGCCAGAAGCCGGCGCTGACAGGGCCGGTATCGGCAAGCCGCACCAGCCATGGCCCGCAGGCGAGCGCGACATTGCCTGCCAGCAGCGCAGCAAGCCCCAGCAGCCTTGCCCGCAATGGCTCGGGTGCGCTGTCCATCAGGCGGCCTGGCCCATGGGGTGCCTATTCGGCGGCAGCTGGGGCTTCGGGCGCAGCGGGCTCGGCAGCAGGAGCGCTGTCCTCTGCCGGCGAGGCGGCAGGACCGGCAGCAGGCGCGGATGCGGCTGCGGCGGTTTCCTCCGGCTCTGCCAGCGGGGCTTGCGAGCGCACCTCGTCCAGCGGCAGCATGGCATCGCTGATCGAGCCTTCCAATACTTCGCCCGAGGCCTCGCGACCGTCGTTCTCGACATCGACGTCAGCCTCGTCGCCGCAGGCCGAAAGCGCCAGCAGCAGCGGCGCGGCGAAAGCAAGGTGCAGGCGAATCGACATGGTCACGCGGTCTCCGGCTGTGAAATGGCGCTGAGGAAATCTCCGGCGCGCGCCAGCAATGCCTCATCCCATTCCTCTGGCGCAACAGTCTTTCCGAGCCGCTCCATGCTGGTGACGCCGTATTCGGCGATGCCGCAGGGAACGATGCCACCGAAATGGCTGAGGTCGGGTGACAGGTTCACGGCAAAGCCATGCATCGTCACCCAGCGCCGCACGCGCACGCCGATGGCGCCGATCTTGGCTTCGGAGCCGTCCTGCTCGTGCGTCCAGATGCCGATGCGTTCGGGCACGGCAAAGGCCTGCACCCCGAAATCGGCCAGCGTGGCGATCACCCAGTGTTCCAGCGCATGGACGAACTGGCGCACGTCCTTCGATCGCTGTTTCAGGTCCAGCAGCACGTAGGTCACCCGCTGGCCGGGGCCGTGGTAGGTATAGCGCCCGCCGCGCCCGGTCTCGACCACGTCGAAACGCGGATCGACCAGCTCGGCGACATCGGCGCTGGTGCCGGCGGTGTAGACTGGCGGGTGTTCCAGCATCCACACCAGTTCGCGCACGTCCTCCCCCGCTGCCAGCGCGGCATTGCGCGCCTCCTGCTCGGCCAGCGCCTGGCGATAGGGCACCTGCCCGGCAGAGCGACGCCATTCGATGGTCGGATCGAGAGGAAAGCTGGTGGCGGTCATGACTTGGCAATTGCGTGGCGATAGCCAGTGCGCTTATCAAGTGTTCAATCGCAGTCGTGAGGATCAAATGGCGGAAAAACTGGACCTTGGGCGCGCCTGGAACGAGGCAACCGCGCTAATCGCGGCAAATCGCGACGTGGTGCTGGTGGTGGCGGGCGTGTTCTTCTTCCTGCCCAATGTCGTGGCCACCCTGCTGCTGCCCTCGCAGGAAGCGATGGTGATGCAGATGGAAGCCATGGGCGCCAATCCCGATCCGGACGACATGCTGGCGATGATGGGCGACTATTTCGCTCAGTCCTGGTGGATCTATCTGATTGTCGGGCTGGTGCAGGCGGTGGGCGTGCTGGGCTTGCTGGCGCTGCTCACCGATGCCTCTCGCCCCACCGTGGGCCAGGCGCTGGGCTTCGGCGCGAAGGCACTGGTGCCCTATCTGCTGGCGCAGATCCTGCTGGGCATGGCGCTGGTGGCGGTGCCGGTGCTGCTGATCGGCATCGGCGCGGCGATCAATCCGGGCGTGGCCGTGCTGCTGGGCATGGTGGGGCTGGTGGTGGCGGTCTACCTGTGGATCAAGTTCTCGCTGCTCTCGCCCGTAATCGCGATCGAGAAGGTGATGAACCCGATTGCCGCGCTGGGCCGGTCATGGAAACTGACCAAGGGCAATTCGTTCCGCCTGCTGGCCTTCTATATCCTGCTGATCCTGGCCGCCAGCGTGCTGTCGATGATCGCCAGCCTGGTGTTCAGCCTGTTCATGGTGCTGGGGGACGAGATCGGCCTGTTCGCCGTGGCCATCGGCGGCGGGCTGGTGACCCTGGCCTTCACCACCATCATGCTGGGCGTGCTGGCCTCGCTGCACCGGCAGCTGTCGGGCCGGGGCGTGGACAGCGTCGCCCAGACCTTCGACTAGTCAGAGGATTTCCTCGACTTTCTCTACCGGGCGGCACAGCCGCACGCCCTTCTCGGTTTCCACCAGCGGGCGCTCGATCAGCCTGGGATCGGCGGCCATGGCATCCAGCACGGTGTCGGCATCGGCGTCAGGCAACCCGCGCTCCTTGGCATCGGTGCCCGACAGGCGCAGGCCCTCGGCAGGTGACATCCCGGCATCGGCATAGAGCTGCGCCAGCTTTTCGCGGGCGGGCGGGTTCTTCAGGTACTGCACCACCTCTACCTCCACGCCATCGCGATCCTGCAGGATGGCAAGCGTATTGCGAGACTTGCTGCAATTGGGGTTGTGCCAGATGGTGGCCTTCACGCGAATTCTCCTCGTTTGAAACGTCCGCCCCGCCCTAGCGCGTGAACTTTTTTGCGCCAATGGCACATTTGGTGTTGTCATTGATAATCATTCTCAATAGAGGCGCTGTTGCAAATCACTTGCAATAAGACTCGTAGGGGAAGTTATCATTCGTACTGCCACCGCCCGCCTTGCCCTGCTGGCAAGCGCCGCCGCCATCGCTCCAGCCCCAGCCCTCGCCGATACCGCCGCCGATGCGCAGCGCGATTACCTGCCCGGCAACATCGTGGTGACCGGGCAGCGCGACACCTATGTGGGCGACGATGGCAGCACCGGCACCAAGACGCCCACGCCCATTATCGACGTGCCGCAGGCCGTCACCGTAATCACCGCAGACCAATTGGAAGACCAGGGCGTGACCAGCCTGAACGATGCGCTGCGCTTCGTCCCCGGCGTCAGCCTGGAAACCGGCGAAGGCCACCGCGACGAGGTGTTCATTCGCGGGCAGGAAACCACGGCGGACTTCTACCTCGACGGCCTGCGTGACGATGCGCAGTACTATCGCCCGCTCTACAACGTGGAACGCGTGGAAGTGCTGAAAGGCGCCAACGCGCTGATCTTCGGCCGCGGCGCGGGTGGCGGGGCGATCAACCGCGTTTCCAAGGTCGCCAGCTTCGGCATGGCCGATTACGCGCTGGGCGCACAGGTCGATAGCTTCGGCGCCTTCGCGCTGAATGCCGATGCCAACCTGCCGGCGGGCGAAGGCATCGCCTTCCGCCTCAACGGCACCTACGAGGAATTCGACAACCACCGTGACTTCTACGAAGGCCGCTTCATCGGCTTCTCCCCCACGCTCACCGCGCAACTGGGGCCCGATACGCGGCTCTACGCCTGGTACACCTACGACGATGACGAACGTACCGTCGATCGCGGCCTGCCCTCGCTGAACGGTGGCCCGCTGCGCGGGTTCGACGAGACCTTCTTCGGTGATGCCGACTACAACCTCAGCGATGTCGAGGTGCATATCGCCCGCACCCGGCTGGAACACGATTTCAGTGATGCCTGGAGCCTGAACGCCAGCCTGCTGTTTGCAGATTACGACAAGTTCTATTCCAACATCGTCCCCGGTGGCGGCACCACGGCGACCACGGTCACCCTTTCCGGCTATGACAGTGGAACGGACCGCCAGAACCTGATCGGCCAGGTCAACCTCGTCGGCCAGTTCGACACCGGATCGCTGCGCCACACGCTGCTGCTGGGCGCCGAATTCGGCGCGCAGGATACCGATGCCGTCCGCAATCGCACGCTGTTCAACAATGGCACGGACACCAGCGTCACCGTGGCGCTGGAAGAGACCATCACCGTGCCTGCCTTCACTCTCGAGCCACAACGCGCCAGCATGGCGGAACTCTCCACGCTGTCGTTCTACGCGCAGGAACAGCTCGATATCGGCATCCTGCAGCTGGTGGCAGGCGTGCGTTTTGATCGTTTCGACCTCAAGAGCACCGACCTGATCTCCGGCTTCAGCGGAGCGCGGGTGGACGAGCGCTGGAGCCCACGCTTCGGCGCCGTGCTAAAGCCACAGGACAACCTTTCGATCTACGCCAGTTATGCCGAGAGCTTCCTGCCGCAGTCGGGCGACCAGTTTACCGTGCTCAGCCAGCAGTCGGCTTCGCTCGAACCGGAAACGTTCGAGAACATCGAGCTCGGCCTGAAATACGCCCCGCACCCCGAACTGCTGCTGACGGCGGCTATCTTCCGCCTCACCCGTTCCAACACCACCGCACCCGATCCGGTCAATCCGGGCCTGGTGATCCTGGCAGGCGAGAGCGAAGTCGAAGGCTTCGAACTGGGCTTGGTGGGCGAGCCCGTGGACGGCCTTTCGGTGAGCCTCGGCTATGCCTACCTCGACAGCGAGATCACCTCCACCACCAGTTCGGCCGTGGCGGGCACCGTGCTGCAGCAGGTGCCCGAGCACCAGGTAACCGTCTGGGCACGCTATGACGTGACGGACCGGCTGGGCTTCGGCGCGGGCCTGACGCACCTGTCCGAACAGTTCGCCAGCATGAGCAACGACGTCGTGCTGCCTTCCTACACCCGCGTCGATGCGGCCATCTTCTACGAAGCCAGCGACACGCTGTCGTTGCAGATCAACGTCGAGAACCTGTTCGACGAGGATTACTACCCCAGCGCCCACGGCGACAACAACATCCAGCCGGGTGCCCCGCTGAACGCCAGCCTTGGTGCAAGGCTCCACTTCTGACGGGTTAATCCGAACCCAAGTCGTCCGGGCCCGCATCCTCCACACGCATGCCCGGAACGGCGCGCGCCGCGTCTGCAGGGTCAATCCCCGGTGCAGGCGCGGCGCTTATCGTTTCGCGCCGAAGCATTACCCGGCCGGCGCGCTGCACTGCGCGGACAAGCCGGGGATAGACGCCGCAGCGGCACAGGTTGGGAATGGCTTCCCTGATCTGCGCTTCGGTCGGGTCTGGGTTGCTGCGCAGCAGGCCCGCTACGGCGATGGCGATGCCTGGCGTGCAGAACCCGCACTGGATCGCTTGTTCGGCCACCAGCGCCTGCTGCACCGGGTGCGACCGATCGCGACTGAGGCCCTCGACCGTGGTGATGAAACGCCCCTCAGCCTCGCCAATGGTGACAAGGCAGCTGCGCAGCGCCTCGCCATCGACCAGCACCATGCAGGCCCCGCAATCGCCCGCGCCGCAGCCATACTTGGTGCCCGTCAGGTTAGCGGCGTCGCGCAGCGCGTGCAGCAACGGCGTGTCGGGGTCCATATCGAAATCGACTGGCCGCTCGTTCACCGTCATTGCCGTCATGGGTCAGGGGCCTGTCAATTGCGCCGGGTCAGTTGCGCCAGCTTGGATCGATGGTGTCGATCTTGCGCGTCCAGGCCTCGAAGTCCAGCTTGCCGAAGTCGTCCGTCAACTGTTTGTCGCGATCGCGCTGGTGCGTCTCGATCACTTCGGGCGGCACAATGATCGGCGCGCCGAGACTGGCAGTCTTCACCTGCACCTCGCACGCGCGCTGGAGCATGTAGTAGAGCAGGAACATCTCGTGGATGGTCCGCCCCATAACCACCGGCCCGTGGTTGCGCAGCATCAGGATCTGGTTGTTACCGGCATTGCGCACCAGCCGCTCGCCTTCCTCGCCGCGCACGGTGATGCCTTCGAAATCGTGATAGCCGATCGCCCCTTCGAAGAAGCAGGAATAGAAATTGCTCGCTTCAAGCCCGCCCTCGGTCGAGCAGACCGCCATGGTATCGGGCGTGTGCGTGTGCACGATGGCGTGCGCATGCGGCAGGTTCTTGTGGAACATGCTGTGCTGGGTGAACCCGGCCAGATTCACGGGGTAGGGATTGTCGCCCACCTTCTGCCCGTTCTCGTCGATCTTGACGAGGTTGGAGGCGGTCACTTCCTCCCACAGCAGGCCATAGGGATTGATTAGGAAATGGTTTTCCGTGCCCGGCACGCGCAGGGTGATGTGGTTGTAGATCGACTCGCACCAGCCCAGGTGGGCGAAGATGCGATAAGCCGCCGCCAGGTCCAGCCGCGCCTGCCATTCTTCCGGGCTGCAATCGAGGTTGTCATTAACTTGCGTGGCCATGGGTTCTCTCCGTAATCATTTTGCCCGGATCAATAGCGCGACATTGACTTTGTCACAAACGTTGGCAAGCACTGCCCGCAAAGGCGCGGCACAAAAAGACCGCGCTGGTGGGAGACCCCGATGGCAGATCAGCTGGGCTATGGCCAGCCCATGGAAGGCGTTGCGCAAACGGCGTTCATCGTGCCGGACCTGACCGCTGCCATCCATCACTGGGCCACCAACTGCAAGGCCGGCCCGTTCTACGTGCTGCCGCACCTGCTGGCGCCGGGGCAGATCTATCGCGGGGAGGAAAGCCTTGCCGACGTGACGCTGGCCATGGGCTTTGCCGGACACATGCTGATCGAACTGATCCAGCCGCTGGACGAGCATCCCAGCGTCTACAAGGAAACGCGCGAGCTGCGCGGGTTCGGCTTCCACCACCTTGGCATCGCCTGCGCCGATGTCGACGCCAGCAGCGTGGATTACCAGCGGCGCGGCTATGTCGAGGCCTATCGCGCCGCCGTGCCGACGGGCGGCGAGGTGATCTACCTCGACGATGGCACCGGCCCCGCACAAGGCTTTATCGAATTGCTGCCGGTGACCCCGGCAATGGACGAGACCTTCACCCGCTTCTGGGCAGCGAGCCGCGATTGGGACGGCTCTGACCCCGTGCGCCCCTTCGGATAGGACGACATAGAACCATGAGCACACCCGCAACCGACGCCCAACCGCCCCAACAAGCGCAGGGCAACTGGGTCACCAATTCGCCGGCCTACCAGACGCTGCTGGTGCTGCTGCTGAGCCTGAATTTCGGCATCGTCTTCTTCGACCGGCAGGCATTGAACGCGCTGATGCCGTTCGTGCAGCCGGACCTGCAACTCTCGCAGACCCAGATCGGCCTGCTGGCGGGTGGCCTGTCGTTCAGCTGGGCGATCGCCGCCTTCTTCGTGGGCCGCCTGTCGGACTCCCTCGGCAAGCGCAAGATCCTGCTGGTAATCGCCACCATCGCCTTTTCGCTGTGCAGTTTCATGTCGGGCCTTGCCACCAGCTTCCTGTTCCTGTTCGCCGCCCGCCTGCTGATGGGCGCTGCCGAAGGCGGCGTGATGCCGATCAGCCATGCCATGGTGGCCAGCGAGGTGAACCCGGAACGGCGCGGCCTGGCGCAGGGCGTGGCGCAGAACCTGGGGTCGAACCTGCTCGGCAGCTTTGCCGCGCCGGTGGTGCTGGTGGCCTTCGCCACGGTCTTCAGCTGGCGCGAGGCCTTCTACCTCGCCGCCCTGCCCGGCCTGGTAAGCGCCGCGATGATCTGGTTCCTGCTGCGCGAGCCGGAACCTGCCGCCAAGCCCGCCGCGCACGAGACCGAAGCCACGCTTGGCTTCGCCGAGGCCTTCAAGGTTCGCAACATGTGGATCTGCGTCGTGGTCGGCGTGCTGCTGGTGGCGCACTTCGTCATCACCTGGGCCTTCATGCCCAACTTCCTGGTGCAGACCCGCGGGATGGATGCCTTTTCGATGAGCTGGCTGGTCGGCTCGCTGGGCATTGCCGCTGCCATCTACAGCTTCGTGGTGGCGGGCATTTCGGATCGCATCGGGCGCAAGCCGGTGATGGTCTTCCTGCCCTTCCTTTCGCTGATCGGCCCGCTGGGCGTGCTGTTGCTCGATCCTGCCGCCTTCGAAGGCGCGGGGATGCTGGGCCTGTCGGGCTATGCCACCGTGCTGATCCCGATCTTCTTCATCGGCTGGATGGTGAACGGGGTGTTCCCGATCTTCATGGCGACGATCCCGTCGGAAAGCTTCAAGCCGATCCACCATGCCACCGTGCTGGGCCTGGCCATGGGCGCCTGCGAAGTGCTGGGCGGCGTGTTCGGCCCACCGATCGCCGGTGTGCTGAACGATGCCTTCGGCCCCGAAACCTTCCTCTACTTGCTGATGGTGCTGGCCGTGATCAGCGGCTTCATCGCCATGAGGCTGGAGGAAACCGCGCCAGCAGCGCTGCGCAAGAAGGGCCTGACCTACGAGCCCGCCTGATCGGCAACCTTGGAGGAAAACACCATGCCCGACCCCATCCTCGCCGAACTGATCGCGGGCCTGCGCGCCAACGACCTTGATCTGGCGGACGAGCCCGGTCCGCTGCGCGAAGCCTACGAAGCGCTGTTCGCCAGCTTCCCCGTGGCAGAGGACCTGGTGATCGAGGAGACCGAGCTGGGCGGCGTGCCTGCTGTCAGCGTGAAGACGCCAGGCAGCACAGGCGGTATGGTGCTGTACTTCCACGGCGGCGGCTTTGTGATCGGCTCTGCGCAAGGCTATCGCGGGCTTGCCGGGGAAGTGGCGCGCACGGCGGGGATGGACGCAGCGGTGGTCGACTATCGCCTTGCGCCCGAACATCCCTTCCCTGCCGCCGTCGACGATGCCGTGGCGGCCTACCGCGCGCTGGTGGCTGGCGGAATGGCACCCGAAAAAATCGTCTTCGCTGGCGATTCCGCTGGCGGAGGGCTGGTGCTGGCCGCGCTGGTCAAGCTGCGCGACGAGGGCGACGATCTGCCCGCCGCCGCGCTGCTGATCTCGCCCTGGGCGGATCTGACCTGCACCGCAGCCTCGATAGAAGCCAAGGCAGCAGACGATCCCTCGCTCACCAAGGCAGGCCTCGAAGCCTGTGCCGCGCATTACCTCGGCGAAGGTGACCGCGCGCAGCCGCTCGCCTCGCCTGCCAGGGCAGACCTATCCGGCCTCCCGCCGCTGCTGGTGCAGGTGGGCAGCATAGAGATCCTGCTCGACGATGCGCTGGCGATTGCGGCCAAGGCGGGCGCAGCTGGCACCATGGTGCGGCTGGAAGTCCACCCCGGCCTGCCGCATGTCTTCCACGCCTTCAACTTCATGCTGCCGCAGGCGAAAGCGGCGCTGGATGAGGCAGGCGCATTCCTTGCAAGGCACGCAGCATGAGCACCAGGACCATCGACACGCTGATCGTCGGCGCGGGCTTTTCCGGCCTCTACATGCTGCACAAGCTGCGGCAGGAAGGCTTCACCGCACAGGTGGTGGAGAAAGCCTCGGGCGTCGGCGGCACGTGGTTCTGGAACCGCTATCCCGGCGCGCGCTGCGATATCCCTTCCATCGAATATTCCTACAGCTTCGATCCGCAGCTGGAGCAGGACTGGAACTGGACCGAGCGCTATGCCGCGCAGCCCGAGATCCTCGCCTATCTCGAACACGTGGCCGAGCGCTTCGACCTGATGCGCGACATTTCGCTCAATACCCTCGTCACCTCCGCCCGCTGGGATGACAGCCGGGGCCGCTGGCTGGTCGAAACCGATGGCGGCGACAGCTACGACGCACAGTTCCTGGTGCTTGCCACCGGTGCGCTGTCGCAGCCCAAGGCACCCGACATTCCCGGCCTCGGGAACTTCGAAGGCGACGTGCTATACACCGCGCAATGGGACGACAGCGTCGATCTGGCAGGCAAGAACATCGCCCATTTCGGCGTTGGCTCCTCGGGTATTCAGGCGGTGGCGACCATGGCCGAATATGCCGGCCAGTTGACGGTCTTCTCACGCACGCCGAACTTTGCCGTGCCCGCCAATAATCGCCCGCTGGACAAGGGCGAAGTGGCCGAGGCAAAGGCGAGCTATCCCGCCATTCGCGAGGCCGCGCGCCATTCGCCTTTCGGCTTTGCCGCCGAACTTGGTCCAGGCGGCGCCAAGGAATTCGATGCATCAGCGCGCGAGGAACGGCTGGAGCAGAAATGGAACGCGGGCACCACTGGCCTGCTGACCGCTTTCGAAGACCTGCTGTTTGACCCTGAGTCCAATGAATACGCCGCCGATTTCGCGCGCCGCAAGATCGCCGAGGCGGTGAAGGACCCGGAAACCGCGCGCAAGCTTACCCCGCAAGGCTATCCGCTCGGCTCGCGCCGGATGTGTTCGGAAATCGGCTTCTACGAAGCGATGAACCGCGACAACGTAACGCTGGTGGACGTGCGCGAGGAACCGGTCGAGACCGTCACCGCCGATGCCGTGGTAACCTCGGCTGGCAGCTATCCGGCAGACGCCATCACCATCGCCACCGGCTTCGATGCCTGCGTCGGCGCGATCAGGGCTATCGACATTCGCGGGCGCGGCGGGCGTTCGATCGCGGAGGAATGGGACAACGGCCCGCGCGCCTATCTCGGCCTTGCGGTCGAAGGCTTCCCCAACATGTTCACCATTACCGGCCCCGGCAGCCCGTCTGTGCTGTCGAACGTGGTGGTGTCCATCGAACAGCACGTCGAATGGATTGCCCGCTGCATGGTCGACATGCGCGAAGGCGGCACACAGGTGATCGAAGCCACTCCCGAGGCAGAGGCCGCATGGATGGAGCATGCCAACGAGATCGCGCATCAGACGCTCTTCCCCAAGGCAAACTCCTGGTACCAGGGCCAGACGAAGGACGGGCGGCAGGTGTTCATGCCCTATGTCGGGGGCGTGGGCGCCTATCGCCAGAAATGCGACGAAGTGGCGGCCAACGGCTACGAAGGCTTCGCGCTGGAAGGTAGCGCCGAGACGGTATGAACCCGCGCGCGTGACCGGCCAATAGCCTGTCGCATTATAACGCCTGTTAGGATAAAACGACCGTTCAATCGAGATTCGCGGGTGAACGCGAACCGACAAGGAGAGAAACATGCCAGAGGCACCAACCACCGAACCCTGGGCCGGCACCCCGCCCGTTCCGCATTCGCTGCGCCCCGGCGCCAAGCCGGAAGCCTACATGGCCAAGATCGCTGAAGGGGACGAGCGTTACTGGGTGCCCATCGTCGAGAATGTCTATTCCAAGCCGGTGTGGATCAGCCCCACACTGAACATGTGGGCCGACGTGCTGATGGCCAAGAAGGCCTGCATCGTGAACCGGCATTACCACCCCAAGCCGATCTGGGCCTACACCATCAGCGGCAAATGGGCCTATCTCGAGCACGAATGGACCGCCACGGCGGGCGATTTCATCTTCGAGACGCCAGGTGAAAGCCATACGCTGGTCGCCTATGACCATCCCGATCCGATGAAGGTATTCTTCGTCGTGTCCGGTCCGCTGATGTGGCTGGACGAAGAAGGCAACACCGTCGGGCATTTCGACGTCTTCGACTACATGAAGATGGCGCGAGACCATTACGATGCAGTCGGCATTGGCGCCGGCTATGTCGACACTTTGATCCGCTAAAGGAGACTATTCCAATGGCCACCAACAAGATGACTGCCCCCGCCTCCGACACCAAGGAAATCGTCGAGGTTCCCTGGGCCTACCGCGAAACGGTGGAGCGCCTGAGCCCCGGCGGTCGCTACATCGACATGCAAAGCGATGACGACAGCCCGTGGGTGCCCTTTGGCGACGGCGCGGCGATCAAGCACCTGATGTTCGATGTGCGCACCAACACCTATTCCAACATCCTGTGGATGAAGGGCCCAGGCACCATCGGCACGCACCTGCACCGCGGCAACGTGACCATGGTCACCATCGAGGGTTCGGTGCGTTACCTGGAATACGACTGGCTGGGCACGCCGGGCGGCCTGATCCTGGAAACGCCGGGCGAGGCCCACACGCTGGTGACCGAGCACCCCGAAGGCTGCAAGCTGTTCGGCTGGATGCAGGGCCCGATCGAATTCTACGATTCCAACGGCGTCTATGCCGACACGGTCGACGTGTGGTGGATGATCACCCACTACGAATCCTACTGCAAGGAAAACGGCATCCCCATCAACCAGAAGCTGTACCTGTAAGGAGAGGCACGCATGGCTACCCAGGAAAAGCCCCGGTTGGGGGCGAAGACCGCCGCAGAGGCTGGCGCGTTCAAGATCGTCAACGTGCCCGAAGCGCACAAGACGATGCTGGACCAGTACTGCATTTCCGGCACCTATGTCGGCCCGTCGGAAGAAGAGAGCCCGTGGGTTCCCTTCGGCGACAACGCCGCCATCCGTCACCTCGCCTTCGACGTGCGCAACAACATCTACGCCAACGTGCTGTGGATCAAGGAACGCGGCGTCATCGGCACGCACAAGCACCGCGGCATGGTGTGGGCAATCGGGCTGGAAGGCTCCTTCCGCTATCTCGAATATGACTGGGTCTGCCGTCCGGGCGATTTCATCACCGAATTCCCCGGCCATGCCCACACCCTCGTCACCGACGAGCCCGATGGCATGAAGGCCTTCTTCTGGATGCAGGGCGCCAACGAGTTCTACGACGAGAACGGCGAGTTCGTCGAAACGCTCGACGTGTGGTGGTTCATGAACCACTACGAGACCTACTGCAAAGAGAACGGCATCCCGATCAACCGGCAGCTGTATCTGTAATACGTCTGGTCCCCGCTGCGGCGGGGACTGACATCCGGGGAGAGGAAACGGCATGCCCGAACCCAAGACACTCGACCAGTTCGACCTGACCGGTCGCACCGCGCTGGTAACCGGCGCAGCTTCCGGAATCGGCCTGGCCTATGCCGAGGCCATGGCCGAAGCAGGCGCCAAGGTGACGATCACCGATATCGATGCCGAAGGCGCCGAGCGCGAAGCCGTCCGCTTCAACGAGCAGGGCTATGACGCGCGCTGGGACGCGTGCGACGTATCCGACCTGCAACAGGTGGGACGGGCCTTCGACGATCACGTGGCGGCCTACGGCAGCTGCGACATTGCCTTTGCCAACGCCGGGCTTGATGTCGGCGACGGATTCTGGAGCCCCGAGGACAAGCGCAACCCGAAGGGCCAGATCGATGTCTATCCCAAGGAGAAATGGGACAAGTCGATCGCCATCAACCTGACCGGCGTGTTCCACACCGTGCGCGAGGCGGCGCGGGTGATGAAGGCGAACGAGGCCAACGGCGGACGCCGTGGAGGTTCCATCGTCATCACCAGCTCGAACGCGGCCGAAGTGAACGAGGCGATCGTCGGCGTGCCCTATATGGCGGCGAAGGCGGGAGTGAAGCACTTCATGCGTCATTCGGCCTATGAACTGGCCGCCTATGGCATCCGCGTGAACGCCATCGCGCCCGGTCCCTTCGTCACCAATATCGGCGATGGCTGGGTAAAGAAGAACCCCAAGGCCAAAGAGGCATGGGACAAGCTGGTGCCCGTCGGCCGCATGGCCGAGACCTACCAGATCAAGCCGCTTGCCCTGCTGCTCGCCTCCGATGCCGGCAGCTACATGACCGGCGCCCATGTGATGATCGATGGCGGCATGCAGCTCGGCCCGATCAAGCCTCTCGACGACTAGGACAAAGTACATGACCACTCCCGCACGCGCCGCCATCTGTCGCGGCAACGCCGAACCTTTCAAGATCGAAGACGTCGAGCTGGACGAGCTGCGTCCTGACGAACTGCGCGTGCGCGTGGTCGCCTGCGGCGTGTGCCACACCGACATGGCGGTGCGTGACGAGCAACTGCCGGTGCCGCACCCGGTGGTGCTGGGCCATGAAGGCGCAGGGATTGTCGAGGAAGTAGGCAGCGCGGTCACCGTGGCGAAACCAGGCGACCGCGTGGTGATGAGCTTCAATAGCTGCGGCGAGTGCCCCAGCTGCGAAGTGCATGCCCCCACCTATTGCTACAATTTCTTCCCCCACAATTGGTCCGGCAAGCGGGCCGATGGCTCGCCCGTTATGTTCAAGGACGGCGAACCGTTGAACGCAAACTTCTTCGGCCAGTCCAGTTTCGCCACCCACGCCATCGCGCATCAGGCGAACACGGTGAAAGTGCCCGACAGCGCGGCGGACATTCCGCTTGAACGCATTGCCCCCATCGGCTGCGGCCTGATGACCGGGGCGGGCGCGGTGCTGCGCTCCATGAAAGTGCGCAGCGGAATGCCAATCGCCGTGTTCGGTGCAGGCACCGTGGGCATGGCCGCAATCATGGCCGCGAAGATCGTCGGCGCGGACCCGATCATCGCGGTGGACGTTAACGACGCCCGCCTGGCGCTGGCGAAGGAACTGGGCGCGACCCACACCTTCAACGCCAAGGAAGGCGCCATCGACAAGATCCGCGAGCTGGTGCCGCAGGGCCTTGGCTATGCGTTCGACACCACCGGCATCAACACCGTGATCCAGGACGCCTGGAGCCTGCTCGCCCCCAAGGGCATCTGCGGCATCGTCGGCGCCTCCCCGCCGGAGGACAACCTCACCTTCAACGAAACCGCCTTCATGGGCGGCGGACGCACGGTGATGGGCATCCTTGGCGGCGACAGCGACGTTGGCCCATTCCTGTGCGAATTGCTGGATTATCACGTGAAGGGCCAGTTCCCGTTCGAGAAGCTGATCGGCTATTTCGACTTCGACCAGATCAACGAGGCGATCCACGCCAGCGAAGATGGCAGCGTGGTGAAGCCGGTGCTGCGCATTTCGGCGGAGTAGGCACGATGATCCGTCGGGTTCTCGCTCTCGCCCTCGCCTTCCTCGCAAGCCCGGCGCTGGCCGACCATCACGAGGAACCGCCACTGACAGTCGAGGTGCTGCGCACCAGCGCAGGCTCGCTACACGTGAACTCCGCCCTCATCATGGGCGAGCGCGACGCGGTGCTGGTCGACCCGCCCTTCACCCTCGCCGATGCCCACCGCGTGGCGGCCATGGTGCTCGATAGCGGACGCAACCTGACGCACATCTTCGTCACGCACGACCACCCGGACCACTTCTTCGCCATGGAGGTGCTGGCCGAGGCCTTTCCCGATGCCGAAATCGTCGCGCATCCGACTGTGGTGGCCGATATCTGGCGCTCGCTGCCCTTCAAGGTGGTGCGCTGGAGCCCGATGCTGGCGGACAACGGCCCCGCCTATCCCAGCGCGCCCCATGCGCTGGCCAGCGATGTGATCATGCTGGAAGGGCACGAATTGCGCGTGCTCGGCCCGATGCAGGGCGACCACCGCCATTCCACCGCGCTGTGGGTGCCGGAAATCCGTGCACTGCTGCCGGGAGACCTGGTGTTCAACGAAGTCCACCTGTGGCTGGGCGAGCATGACATGGCAGCCGTGGCTGCCTGGCGCGAAAGCATGGACATGCTCGAACAACTGCAGCCCGAGATCGTCGTCGCCGGCCATGCCAGGCCCGGCCTGCCTGACGATGCCAGCGGCATCGAATTTACCTATCGCTATCTCGATGCATGGCCCGGCCTTGTCGCCAATGCCACCGATTCCGACGATCTGCAGGCCATGGTGCGCGCCGCATTCCCCACCACGATCGACGTGCTTGACGATTTCATCCTCGTCAATTCCACCGAAGTGGCGATGGGCGAACAGCCGATCTGGACGGAGTAACAGACAATGAAAGCCGTAACCTTCCAGGCCCTGCACACTCCCCTCGCTTTCGAGGACGTGCCCGACCCCACGCCGGGCGAAGGCGAACTGGTGGTGGAAGTGGGCCGCTGCGGCATCTGCGGCAGCGACCTGCACATGACCGAGGACGCCGCCTATGGCTGCAAGCACGGCGATATCCTGGGCCACGAATTCGCTGGCGAAGTGGTGGCACTGGGCAAGGGAACGACCGGCCACATGGTGGGCGACATTGTCTCGGTCATCCCGCTCAAGAGCTGCGGCCATTGCGAACACTGCCGCAAGGGCGAAGTGCAATGGTGCGAGCAGTTCGGCCTGCAGGGTGGCGGCTATGCGCAATATGCCGTCACCCGGCCCAACCAGTGCGTGCCGTTGCCCAGCGACCTGACCCTGGCCGACGGCGCGATTATCGAACCGCTGGCCGTGGCGCTGCACGGCCTCAACCTTTCTGGCATGAAAACGGGCGACAAAGTGCTGGTGCTGGGCGCAGGCCCCATTGGCCTTGCCGTGGCCTTCTGGGCCAAGCGCTATGGAGCGGGCAAGGTGGCGGTGCAGGATATCGCCACCTACCAGCAGTCCCGCGCCCTCGACATGGGTGCCGATGTCTTCGTGGTCGACCCGGAAAACCCTGTCGAAAGCGCGAAGCAGGGTCTTGGCGGCGAGGCCGACGTGGTCTTTGAATGTGTCGGCATCCCCGGCCTGATCGACCAGGCCGTGCAGCAGGTGCGCCCCAATGGCACCGTGGTGCTGCTGGGCCTTTGCACCAGGCCCGATACGATCCACACTTTCGCCATGCTGTCCAAGCAGGTGAAGCTCGTCACCAGTGCCTTCTTCACCGTGCCAGAATACGAAGCCGCGCTCGCCGCGCTGGATGCAGGCGCCATTGCTCCGCGCCTGCTGGTGACCGACACCATCAGCCTGGCCGATACGCCCGACGTGTTCGAAAGCCTCAAGCACCGTACCGAGCAATGCAAGGTGTTGATCGCGCCCTGACTTGATCGGTGTGAACCAGGGCCTTAAGCCCCTGTTGCCGCAGGGCGGCCACACAACGACTGGGGGCGCATGTCGGCATCATCCGAAAAACCACGGGCCAAGCTGGTAAGCGGCCCCATCGGCGGACACCTTGTTCGCCAGACGACACCGGCCATCGTCGGCGTGGCCGCGATCATGTCGGTCGGGGTGATCGACGCCTATTTCATTGGCCAGCTGGGCGCAAACGAACTGGCCGCGATCAGCTTCATCTTTCCCGTCATCACTGCGCTGCAAAGCCTTGGCGTGGGCGTGATGGTGGGCATCAATTCGGTGGTCAGCCGCGCGCTGGGTGAAGGCGATGACGAACGCGCACTGAGCCGCGCGAACCTGGGCCTGATGCTGGGCCTGGCCGCGGGCGTGGTGCTGGGCCTGCTGTTGTTTGCGCTGCGCCAGCCCCTGTTCCAGCTGATGCAGGCCGATGCCGAAGTGCTGCCGCTGATCGACCAGTACATGAAGCCCTACGCCTTCGGCTTTATCCTGATGATGACGATGATGGGGGCCAACGGCGTGCTGCGCGGCCAGGGCGCGGCCAAGAGCAACACGGCGGTGCTGGTGATCTATTCCATCGTCAACTGGATACTCGACCCGCTGCTGATCACCGGCGCTTTCGGCTTGCCGGGCTTTGGCGTGGCAGGCGCAGCCTATGCCACGATCGGTGGCTGGATCGTCGGCATCGCTGCGGCCTTCTGGCTGCTGGAGAGGAACGACCTGCCCTTTCGCCCGTCAGCAATCCGCAATTGCCGCATTGGCCAGCAATTGCAGGCCATCACTCGCGTTGCCGGACCCGCCGCCTTCACCAATTCGATCAATCCGGCCGGGCTTGCCATCCTCACCTCGCTGCTGGCGGCAGAGGGATCGGCCGCAGTCGCCGGTTTCGGCGCAGGCGGACGCTTGCAGAGCTTTGCCGTGGTGCCGCTGCTGGCGCTGTCCGGCTCCATCGGCGCAATCGTCGGGCAGAACTGGGGTGCGCAGCAATATGACCGGGCGCGCCGTGCGCTGGTGCAGGCCGGGCTGTTCTGCGTGGGCTATGGCCTCGCCGCCGCCCTGCTGCTGTTCGCCTTGCGCGGCTGGTTTGCCGAACTGTTCAGCGACGAACCGCAGACCTTGCAGGCGACCTCAGCCTACCTCGCGATCTCGGTCTGGGGCTATGCCGGCTATGGCGTGCTGATCGTGGTCAATGGCTCGCTCAACGCCATCGACAGGGCCAGCAACGCGCTCGCCCTGTCGCTCACCCGCGTGTTGCTGGTGATGGTACCGTTTGCCTGGCTGGCGCGCGGCGCGCTGGGCACGCAGGCTATCTACCTTGCCGAACTGACAGCAAACCTGCTGGGCGGCCTTGCCGCTGCCGTGATTGCCTGGTGGGTGCTGTGGAAGCAGCCCGCCGGATCCGCCGCTTAATCCAGCGGACGGCTCGAGCGGAAGAACAGCGCCTGGCTGATCGCCGCGCGCACCGTGTCTTCCTGGAACGGCTTGGTGATAAGGTAGGTTGGCTCCGGCCGGTCGCCTGTCAGCAGGCGCTCGGGATAAGCGGTGATGAAGATCACCGGCACCGACTGGATGGCGAGGATATCGTCCACCGCATCAAGTCCGGAGGAGCCATCGGCCAGCTGGATATCGGCCAGCACCAGCCCTGGCGTCTTTTCCGCAACGACTTCCTGCGCCTGCGTGCGGGTGGCCGCCGTGCCGCAAATTTCGTGGCCCAGCGATTTTACCAGGTCTTCCAGTTGCATCGAGATCAGCGGTTCGTCCTCGATTATCAGCACGCTGGTGGCGCTCTCGCGCTCGATCTCTGCCACCGCCTCGCGCACCAGCGCATCGACGTCGGCCTCGTCAATTTCCATGATTTCGGCCGTTTCGGCGGGGCTGAAATCCTCCACCGTGGTCAGCAGCAGGGCCTGGCGGTTGACCGGGGTGATGCGCTTCAGCTGGTCTTGCGCGGCAGCCTCGTGCCCGCTGCTGCCCCCTTGCGCGCCATCGATTTCCATGTGCGCGCTGGACCACACCTTGTTGAACGCCTTGTACAGCGGCACCCGACCGCCACGCAGGCTGTCAGCCAGGGTCTCGTCAGCTAGCGCCGCCTCCAGCGTGGCCTGGACAAAGGCATCGCCGGTCTTCTGCGAGCCGGTCAGTGCGCGGCCATAACGGCGCAGATATGGAAGATGTGCGGCGACTTCGGCACCAATACTCATACAGACCCTTCCCGGTATTCCAATCAGTCTGAACGCCCGCCTCGCGAATGGGTTCCGCAAGGCATGGCGTGCCGGACAGCCACCCCGGAATGGCGATTGCGGGCGGCCTTTGCAAACACCTTGCGGAAATTCCCGCGGAATTTTTTCACCTGTCGGGAACCCCATCCGCGGACGTTCATTAAGAGGATATCACCGCCGAGACCCCCCTCCCGTCCAAGCGGCTGGTGATACGATCCCAATAGGCCTCCGATCACGCGATCGGAGGCCTGTTTTTTTATCCATTTTGATGGATTTCCTCAGCGCAGCAGCCGCGCGAACAGGCCCTTTCTGCTGCCCGAAACCAGCACCGATACCAACTGCTCGGGATCGTAGGGCTTTTCGAACACCGGCCCCATGCGGGCGATGTCGGGCGGAATATCGCCCGGCGATCCGGTGGAAAAGGCAATTCGCGGGCGCCTGGGGCCGAGCAGGTCCACCAGCTCGGCCAGGGCCCAGCCGTCGTCGCGGTCGGCCAGGTGCACGTCGATCACCATGGTATCCCAGCGCTTGCCCTTTTCCAGCTGGGCCATGGTGGCGCGCATGGTCTGGCAGATCACCACTTCGGTGGCACCGCCCCGCAGCAGCGCATCTTCCAGCGCCATGGCCAGGATGGCATCGTCCTCCACCAGCAGCACGCGGCCAAGCGCGCCTCGCTTGGCCGACTTGCCGGCCGGGGAACGGGTTGCAGCACTCTTGGTCATTGGCCTCCGATGGGATGCAGGAAGCGCATCCGGCGAATCAACGTTGCGTGAAGCCTTGCGGTTCCCCGCCTGCAATCATGCGCAGCATCAAAGTGTCTTGTCGTAGAGGCGGTACTCGCGATTGACCTTGGCCCCGATGGCATCGGCGATCGCCACCATCCCCTGATTGTCTTCCAGGATCCAGCCGACCTCGGCGCGTTCGGCATCGAACCGGCCCACCGAATAGCGGCGGATATATTCGATCATCATGAAGGCCAGCTGGCTGGCCATGCGCGAATTCTGGTATTTCGGGATCACTCCCATCAGCGGCACGCGCCAGTTGATCGAATCCGGATTGCGCAGCCACCACAGCAGCTTCAGCCAGTTGAAGGGCAGCAGCTTGCCGCCGTATTTCATCAGCTTGAGGTTGATGTCCGGCCAGGCCAGCATGAACGCGGCAGGCTCGCCATCGACATAGGCGATCATGTTGGCGCCCTTCTTGGTCAGCGGCTTCAGCTTCTGCGAGGCGTAGACCTTTTCGCTTTGCGTGAACGGCACATAGCCCCAGTTGCTGGACCATGCGGCGTTGAGGATATCCATGCAGATCGCCGCATCGTTCTCGAAGTTGGCGATATCGACCTCGCGCACCTGGATGCGGCTGGATTTCTCGCCCGAGGCGACGATGCGGTTGATCAGCGGAGGAAAACCACCTTCCACCTTCAGGTCATAGGTGAACAGCCGCTTGGCCACGGCATAGCCCTGCGCTTCCACCCAGCCTTCGTAGGCGGCATTGTGGTGGCCCATCATGATCATCGGCGGATGGTCGTGCCCCTTCACCAGCAGACCGGGCTCGTCCCACACCGACAGGCTGAGCGGGGCAAGCACGCGGGTCATGCCCTGTTCGCGCAGCCAGTCTTCCGCACAGGCGATCAGCGCGGCCATCACCGCTTCGTCCGCCGCTTCCATCATTCCCCAGTTGCCGGTGCCAGGGCCCATGCCCTGTTCGGGCGGCTGGCCGAGGGCAAGTTCGTCGTAATGGGCGGAAATGCGCCCCACCACCTTGCCGCCGCGCCGGGCGAGGAACAACTGCACCCTGGCATGTTCAAAGAACGGGTTCTTGCCAGGCGTGAGCAGTTCCTTCACTTCCATCTTCAATGGCGGCACCCAGTTGGGGTCGCTCTTGTTCAGCTCGAAAGCGATATCGATGAACGCATTGAGGTCCCCCTTGCCGGAAACCGGGGCAATATCTATCTGCTCGCTCACACAACAGGCCTTTCGTTCATTTCGGGTTCGCTCTTGATATGCATCAAGGCCATGTCAAGCGCGCTGGCACATTGCGCACGCTGCATCGCACTTTAGGACAATTTGCATTATAGAGCCGCTGTATGGACGCGACGAGCAACATCCCTGAGCAATCCGGCGCTGCCGACACCGCGCAGCGCAGGCGCGTTCACGCGCAGATTCCCGACGACAAGGCGATGCTGCGCGCCGCGGCAGAGCTGACGCGCGACATCAATACCGCGCGCCCGGAGATCTACTGGCCCGACATGATCGGCTCTGCCCTGGTGGGCTATGCCACGCTGGCAGGCGCGATCCTGGTGGAAAACGCGTGGCTGGCAGTGGTTCTGGGCGTGGTCTCTGTCTTCGCACTCTACCGCGCGCTGCTGTTCATCCACGAGATCAGCCATCTGCACCGCGACGCGCTGCCGGGCTTCCGCACGGCATGGAACCTGTTGGTGGGCATCCCCATGCTCACCCCCAGCCTGATGTACGACAGCCCCCACCGCATCCACCATTCGCGCCAGCGCTACGGCACGCCCGACGATCCCGAATACATGCCGCTGGCGCTGATGAAGCCGTGGAGCCTGCCGCTGTTCGTGCTTGTCGCCGCGCTGGCCCCGATCGCGCTGCTGGTGCGCTGGGGCGTGCTCGCCCCGCTGGGCGTGGTTATCCCGGCGGTGCGCAAGTTCGCGTGGGAACGCGGCTCCACCCTCGCCATCAATCCGGATTTCCGCCGCCGCCCGGCCGAAGAGAAGGAGCGCGGCTGGTTCCTGTTCCAGCAAACGGGCGCGGGCCTGTGGGCGCTATTCTTGATGAGCACGCCGTTGTGGCTGGACTGGAAGCCGCTGCTGGTGGCCATGGCCATCACCGCCGCCGTCGCCGTGTTCAACCAGTTGCGCACACTGGTGGCGCACCTGTGGGAGAACGATGGTGAGGCGATGACCGTGACCGCGCAGTATCTCGACAGCGTCAACGTGCCGAGCTTCATTGCCGGCATCTGGGCCCCGGTGGGCCTGCGCTATCACGCGCTGCACCACCTGATGCCCTCGCTGCCCTATCACTCGCTGCACGAGGCGCATAAGCGCATCAGCGCGCAGCTGGGCGAAGGCTCGACCTTTGCCGAGGCAAACCATCCGGGCATGATCCCGCTGGTCGGCCGCATCGCGAAGAGCACGATGGGGCAGCGCGGCGGGTAGAGATTACTCCTCCGTCCGCACCAGCACCGTCTCGCCCACCAGCAGGAACAGGAAAAACGGCGCCCAGGCTGCCAGCAGCGGCGGGTATCCGCCGAAGCTGCCCATGGCGAGCGCGGCGTTGTCGATCACGAAGTAGGCAAAGCCCAGCGCCATGCCCAAAACCGCGCGGGCGAACAGGTGGCCGGAACGCGCCAGGCCAAAGCCCGCCACCGCGCCCAGCAGCGGCATCAGCACGGCCGACAGCGGGCCGGAAATCTTGTGCCACCACTTGGCCTCGAGCTCACCGGTGCGGCGCCCGGCAGCCTGCAGCGCGTCGATGCTTTCCGACAGCTCTGCCAGCGGCTGTGCATCGGGATCGATGCGGCGCAGTTCGACCTGCGAGATTTCCACGCCCGGCGCCACCACGACGCTGTCGAGGTCTTCGGTGCTGGCCGCAGCGACATTGAAGCTGGACGCGTTCTCCAGCCTCCAGCCCGGCGCGGCAAAGGTTGCACGGCCAGCCGTCAGCTGGCGCGTGATAAGCCCGGCATCGTCGCGCTCGTAATAGGTGACGTCGTCCAGCACCGTATCCGCGCCCCAGCCCGACATGGTACCCGCCATCAACACGTCGTTGCCATCGTTGAAATAGACGTTCGAGCGTGCCTGCCGGTCTTCGGGCACGGCGGCATAGTCGACATCTTCCCACGCCTTCAGCGTTGCCGTGGCGCGAGTGACCACGCGTTCATTGAAGGCGAAGGAGAGCGCCGCCACCACCAGCCCGATCATCAGCAGCGGGGCCAGGATCTGGTGCGCAGAGAGGCCTGCGGCCTTCATCGAGACGACTTCGGAATTCTGGTTCAGCCCGGCGAGCGTGATGATCGTGGCCAGCAGCACCGAATAGGGCAGGAACCGCGCGATCAGCTGCGGCACGCGCAAGCTGGCATAGAGCCAGATCTCGGCATCGCCATTGCCCGGCACCGCCAGGATGTCGCCGGTCTTGCCCAGCAGGTCGAGCATCATCAGCACCAGCACCAGCATGGTCAGTACGGCGACGATGCGCACGGCGAACATCTTCGCAAGGTAGATCGTCAGCGTCCGCGAGGGGAAGAAATCAAGCAACATGGCCAGCCGCCTCTTCCTGCTGGTGCCGCAGTTCCTCTTCCTGCTGGTGATGCACGTCTTCCTCAGGCACCAGGCCGCGCAGCTTCTCGCGGCCCAGCAGCTTCTTCAGGCGACGCGCCAGCTTGGCGTAGAGGTTTTCGAGGAAGCCGATGGCCTGTCCGCCGGGTACAAAGGCCACATGGTAATACATCCAGCTGATCATCGCGAATAGCACCGTGAAGGGCCCCCACAGTGCCAGGAACGGGTCGATCCGGCCGATCTCGGCCACTTCGGCGCCGTACTGGTTGATCTTGTGATAGGCCACCACGATGACGATGGAGAGGAACACCCCCAGCGCCGAGGTGCTGCGCTTGGGCGGCACGCCCAGCGCCACCGCCAGAAATGGCAGCATCACCATCATCACCACTTCTACCATACGATAGTTGAAATTGGCCTGGCTGCCGATGCGCTGTTCGGCGGTGCTTTCCGGGCTCCAGCCGATTTCCAGCAATTCGGGCAGGATATATTCGCGCTCGTCCTCGCCGCGAGCGCGGAATTCTTCAACCGCAGGCAGGTCGATCGGCAGGTCGTGTTGGCTGAAGCTGAGCACGCGCGGCGTACCTTCGGCCACGCCGTGCACGATCACGCCATCCTCCAGCCGCAGGATGATGGTGTTGCGATCCTCGCGATTGGCGAGGAAACGTCCCTCCCGCGCGGAGATCGACAGCACCTGTCCCTCGTCATCGGCGATACGCGCGAAGATGCCCATCAGGCGGCGGCCCTCGTCCTCGCTCGCCTCGATCCGCAGCGCCATGCGGTCTTCCAGCGTGTTGAACTCGCCCACCTTGATCGAAGCGCCCAGCGCGCCCGATCGCAGCTCGAACTCCATCTCCTCGTAGGCGAAGCGCGCCTGTGGCTGGATAAAGCCGACGATCATGAAGTTGAGCGCCACCAGTGCGAAGGTGATGAGGAAAGGCACCCGCAGCAGCCGGGTGTAGGACCAGCCGACCGCGCGCATCACGTCCAGCTCGCTGGAGATCGCCAGTTTGCGAAAAGCGAACAGTATACCCAGCATCAGCCCCAGCGGGATGGCGAGGCCGGCATATTCGGGCACCAGGTTCAGCAGCATCTCGAAGACGACGCTGATCGGTCCGCCCTCCACGCTGACGAAATCGAACAGCCGCAGCATCTTTTCCAGCAGCAACAGGCTGGCGGCCAGCACGAACACGCCGATCATCGGCACGACGACGAGCCGGAAGATGTATCGGTCTGTTGCGGTGATGAAGCGGGACACGTGCCGTCTTGACGCTGCAATGGAAGATGGGTTCCTGCGCGCCTTAGCGACAAATTAGCCAGCGGTCATGTGTTGAATGCCGCTGCGTGCGTGCTTGGTCAGGCCTTTTCCAGCGTGCATTGCAGCGGATGCTGGTTTTCGCGGGCGAAATCCATCACCTGGTTCACCTTGGTCTCGGCAACCTCGTAAGGAAAAATGCCGCACACGCCGACGCCGCGCTGGTGCACATGCAGCATGACCCGCGTCGCCTGTTCCAAGTCCATGCGGAAGAAACGCTTCAGCACCATCACTACGAATTCCATCGGCGTGTAGTCGTCGTTCAGCATCAGCACCTTGTACTGGCTGGGCTTCTTCGGCTTGGCGCGAGTCTTCGTGGCAACGCCGGCCTGGCCCTCGCCCCCATCGTCTCCGGCGCCCGCACCGGCATCGTCGCCGTCCTCGTCGGCAGCAACAATTGACCAGCCCTGGGCGGTCGGCAAGAGATCGGTGTCGGTCATTTCGAGCGCGAATATCGTATCAAACGGCCTTGCTGCAAGACCGAGCTTGCAGAATATCGGTTCGCTCACCCCGATTGGCGCCGCGCGCAGCACGGACAGCATTCGGGCCGGACAGCATGGCTGCCCGGCCCGTCAACTGGTCGCCCTTGGGAGAGGAGAGGTGGGGCGACCGGAAAAAGTAGTGTCGCGATCAGGCGACCTTCGACAGCTTTTCGGCGGCCAGGTTCATGCGGCTCGACAGCGGAGCCATCACGTCATTGGCCATCTTCATGGTAGCGTCGGTCGTCTTCGACGAGGCCGCGATCATCGCATCGAAGTTACGACGCATGATCTTGCCCTGCAGCTGGAACAGCTCGGTCGGGCTCTTGATGCTGGCCATGTCCTTGATGTCGGCAGTGGCAGTTTCGTATACCAGCTTCGCTTCGTCGGCGAAGGTCTGGCCCATGCCCTGCATGCTTTCGGCCAGCACCTTGCCGGTCTCGACGACGGCTTCGACATTGCCCTTAGCGAATTCGGTCATTTCGCTCATCGCCTCGGTGCTCTTGTCATAGGCGGCCTGGGTGCGGGCCTGCATTTCGTTGACCGCTTCGTTCATCGATTCGGTGATCTGGGCGGTGTAATCAAAGGTCTTGGTAGCCATGATCTTTTCCTTGAGCTGGGTAACTGTGGATTCGGTCTTTGCCGCCTTGGCGCTGGGTGCTTTCGTGCGCTGCGGGGCGGGTGTCTTCTTGGCGACAGGCTTCTTCGCCGGTGCTGCCTTCTTCGCCGGTGCTGCCTTCTTCGGGGCAGGCTTCTTGGCAGCAACGGGAGCTGTCTTCTTCGCGGGTGCAGCCTTCGTCACCGGCGCTTTCTTTACCGGGGCAGGCTTCTTTGAAGGCGCTGCACCTTCGGCAGCAGCCGCGTAAGCTTTCTCGGCACTGTCACCAGTCGTGGACGTGGACTCGGCCATGTTTCCTCGCTTGCGTTTCATTGCAGTATGAAGCCGTGAAAGGAGCACGCCTTCGTGTTGCAGTGCACAAATACGATGTTGCACAAGCGAAGTCAAGGAAAATGTTGCAATGCACAATAAACTGCATAGCGCAAGATTCCAGTTGCCTCCTCAGGTCTCAGCGCATCTTGACGTAACGCCCGGGCGCGTCCTCGATCGCTGGGTTCGACTTGCTGCCCGGCTTGCGGCGCCCGCGCGCTTTCACGCGCTTGTCGCTCAGCGATTCGAGCCATTGCAGCCAGTCAGGCCACCAGCTGCCCGGATGCTCGGTCGCGCCCTCGACGAACTCTTTCAGCGAGCTGAACTCGCCCTCGTTCGTCCAGTACTGGTACTTGTTCGCTGCCGGCGGGTTCACCACGCCCGCAATATGCCCGCTGCCAGCCAGGACGAAGCGGTTGGCTCCGGAGAAATGCTCGAGCGCCTTGAACACGCTATCAGGGGGGGAGATGTGATCCTCTCGTCCCGCCTGGATATAGGTGGGGATCGAGACCAGCCGCAGGTCGATGGAGGTGCCGTCCGCTGCCAGGGCATCGGGCACCACTAGCAGGTTATCGCGATAGAGATCGCGCAGATAGCGCCCGTGCCACTTGGCCGGCAGGTTGGTGACATCGCTGTTCCAGTACAGCAGGTCGAAGGCCGGATAGTCCTCACCCAGCAGGTAGTGGTTGACGACGTAGTTCCAGATGAGGTCGCTGCCGCGCAGCATGTTGAAGGTGGCCGCCAGATAACGCCCATCCAGATAGCCGCCCTTACTGGCCTGGCGGATGAATTCCAGCTTGCCCTCATCGATGAACAGCTTGAGGTCGCCGGCGTGCTCGAAATCCACCTGCGCGGTGAAGAAGGTCGCGCTTGTTACCTTTGCCGCCTCGCCGCGCCGCGCCAGCACTGCCAGCGTTGCCGCCAGGGTGGTGCCTGCCACGCAATAGCCGACGGTGTGGACACTGGGCACCTTCAGCCGCTCGCGCACGACATCGATCGCCTCGATCTGGGCGCGGATGTAATCGTCCCAGTCGATGTCGGCCAGGCTTTCGTCTGCCGAGCGCCAGCTGACCAGCAGCACCGAAATGCCCTGGTCGAGCGCCCAGCGCACGAAGCTCTTCTTCTCGCTCAGGTCGAGGATGTAGAAGCGGTTGATCCACGGCGGGAAGATCAGCAGCGGTATCTCCATCACCTCTTCGGTGGTGGGGGTGTAGTGGATGATCTGGAACAGCTCGGTTTCGTAGATCACCTTGCCCGGTGTGGTGGCAATGTTCTCGCCCAACGTGAACTTGCTGGTGTCGGTATGCGTCAGCTGGCCGCGCTCGAGGTCGTGCGTCAGCCGATCCAGCCCAAGCAGCAGGTTCTCCCCTTGCGTTTCCACCGTGCGCTCCAGCACCACCGGGTTCATCAGCGGGAAGTTGGCCGGACTCATCGCGTCAAGCACCCCTTGCGTGGCGAAGCGCAGGTCCTCGCGCTCCTTGTCCGACAGGCCTTCCGCCGTATCGATCCGTTCGGCCAGCCGCTGGGCAAACAACAGGTAGGTCTGGTGGATCAACGCAAAAACAGGCTGCTCGCGCCAGGCCGGATCGGCAAAGCGGCGATCGCGATAGGGCAGTTGCGGTTCCGCGCCTTCACCCTTGCCGGGATATTGCGACAGCACCTCCTGCCACAGCTTGATCCCGTCGGACCACAGCTGCTGCTGCGCCTCGGCATCCAGCAGCGGGTTGACCGCCGCCAGTTGCCGCAATGCTTCCATCCAGCTGGCCGGATCAGCCAGCAGGGGCGCTGTGCGCTGCTCCTTGGGCAGGCAGGCTTGCAGCCAGGTCTCCTGAAACTCCATCAGCGCCTTGCCCATGGCATCCGCGGCGTTCTCGTCCGGCAACGAAGCGACCGCCTGCGGCGCGAACGTCTGCATCATCTGGCGCGCGGCCTCACCCTGCATGCGCAGCATTTCGGTGAAGATATCGGCAGCCTCGTCGCCGCTTCTGGTGTCATCAGCCATGGCAGCACCTGTTATAGGCGCAAATGAGATAATTGGGAGCCATTGCGTTGCCAGACGCGATGGAAGACGCGATGCGCGTTGCGCTTGGCATGGCTTTCAGCCAGATAGGCCCTGAAAATACCCGACGACGCACACGCCCGAATGTCCGGGCGCAGCCAAGAGAAGGAAATGATGGACACGCAATTCTACCGCATCAAGCGCCTGCCGCCTTATGTCATCGCCGAAGTCAACGCGATGCGAGCGGCCGCGCGTGCGGAAGGCCGCGACATCATCGACCTTGGCATGGGTAACCCCGACCAGCCACCGCCGCAGCACGTGATCGACAAGCTGTGTGAAGTGGCGCAGAAGCCCGATGCCCACGGCTATTCGCAGTCCAAGGGCATCCCCGGCCTGCGCAAGGCCCAGGCCAACTACTACCAGCGCCGCTTCGGGGTGGAGCTCGATCCCGAGAACGAAGTGGTGGTGACGCTGGGCTCCAAGGAAGGCCTGGCCAGCCTCGCGACGGCGATCACCGCGCCGGGCGACACTATCATGGCGCCCAATCCCAGCTACCCTATCCACACCTTCGGCTTCATCATCGCCGGGGCCTCGATCCGTTCCGTGCCGACCACGCCCGACGAGAAATACTGGGAAGCGCTGGAAGCGGCGATGAACTTCACCGTGCCCCGCCCCACCGTGCTGGTGGTGAACTTCCCCAGCAACCCCACCGCCGAGGTGGTGGACCTGGATTTCTACGCCAAGCTGGTCGACTGGGCGAAATTCCACCAGGTGTGGGTGCTGTCGGACCTCGCCTATTCCGAACTCTATTACGACGGCAAGCCGACACCCTCGATTCTGCAGGTGCCGGGCGCGAAGGACGTGGCGGTGGAATTCACCAGCCTGTCCAAGACCTATGGCATGGCTGGCTGGCGCATGGGCTTTGCCGTGGGCAACCAGACGCTGATCTCGGCCATGACGCGAGTGAAGAGCTATATCGACTATGGCGCCTTCACGCCGATCCAGGCCGCTGCCTGCGCCGCGCTGAACGGGCCGCAGGACTATGTCGAGAAGAACCGGCAGATGTATCACAAGCGCCGCGACGTGATGGTGGAGGCCTTCGCCCGCGCCGGGTGGGACATTCCGCCACCGCCGGCCAGCATGTTCGCCTGGGCGCCGCTGCCGCCTGCGCTGAAGGAAATGGGCAGCCTCGAATTTTCCAAACAGTTGCTGACCAAGGCCGAAGTCGCGGTAGCGCCGGGCGTGGGCTATGGCGAGGATGGCGAAGGCTATGTCCGCATCGCCATGGTGGAGAACGAACAGCGCCTGCGGCAGGCCGCGCGCAACGTGAAACGTTATTTTCAGGAGATGGGAGTCAACACCGGAGGGAGTTGACGCCCGTCCTGTTTCAATTTGGCAAGCCCTTGAGGTTGAGGCCGAATACGCAATTGAAAGCGGTCGCAAATGCTGCTGCCTTGCTCCGCGATAGGGTGAGTCGGAGCATCGATGGCCTTTTTCGGCTGGATAGCAGGCGAGGAGACGCCACCTGCGCATTGGGACCTGCGCCGCACCGGCTGGACCCTTTGCAATGGCCGTGACGGCTGCCGCGCCGAATGCCGCCATGTGCTGATCTGCGACACGCGCAGCCTCGATGCCGCTGACCGGCTGGCTCTGGCCGAGGCAGACCAGCCCGCATGGCGTCTGATCATGCTGGGGGTGGAAGACCCGGCGGAACGCGCCCGGCTGCTGTCCATGGGCTGCGCCGAGGCGCTGTCCGCCGACACCGGCCTGCACGAGCTGGAAGCCCGCACCCGGCGCGTGACCGAGATGTTCGGCATGTTGCCGCGCTGGCGCGATATCGGGCCGCTGACGCTGGACCTGTTCCACCGTGATGCGCGCAAGAGGCAACGCTGGCTGGGCCTGCACCCGCGCGAGTTCGGCCTGCTATGGCGGTTGGCCGATACACCCGGGCAGCGCGTCACCCGCAAGCAGCTGGTCAAGGATGTCTGGCGGCTGAACCACGAACCCGAGACCAACAGCGTGGAAGTGCATGTCTCTCGCCTGCGCAGCAAGCTGGCTGGCGTGGATTGCGACATGCTGGTCGAAACCGCGCCCGAAGGCGGCTATCGCCTTGCTGACCCGCGCGCCATCATCCTGACCGCGCCGCCGCTGCAAGCCGATGCCCTGGACAAGTATCTGCGCCAGCTGGGCTGGGCGCACGAGAATGCCTGATCCGTCTATGCAAGGGCTGGCGCCGCAGACCGAAGGCGTTTAGTCTCCTCCGGACAAAATCAACGGGCGAGAGGTTTACTGTCGATGGCCACCACGGCTGGACGCACGCTGGACGTGTCCGCATTCCTGCAGGGGCGCGGCTTCAATCGCTATCACCTCTACCTGCTGTTGCTGTGCAGCTTCGTCACCTTCTTCGACGGGCAGGACTTCACCGCCCTGCCCTATGCGCTGCCCTATATCCGCGACGAATGGGGTATCGACGACATTACCACCGGCTACGTCACCTCGGCGGCATTCCTCGGCCAGATGATCGGATCGCTGTTCGGCGCCTATCTGGGTGACGTGTTCGGTCGTCGCCCGGTGATCATCGCCTGCACCATCGGCAGCGCCGTGCTCACCACACTGGTGGGTTTCGCCACCAGCCCGGAAATGCTGATCGGCCTGCGCTTCATATCGGGCCTCGCCATCGGCGGGCTGCTGGGGCCGGTCTGGGCGCTGAGCATCGAGTCCATGCCCAGGTCGATGCGCTCCACCTCGGTCACCATCATCATGCTGGGCTTCAGCTTCGGCGCCTCGTCCGCCGCGCCAATCGCCAACTGGACCGCCCCCGTGCTGGGCTGGCAGGGCATCTTCTGGGTCTGCGGCGCGATGACCGGCGTGTTCGCCCTGCTGCTGGTGTTCACTCTACCCGAAAGCTCACGCTGGATGGTATCCAAGGGCAAGTCGCCCGAGCGTATTGCCGATGCCCTCTCCCGTTTCGACCGTCAGGCCGACCTGTCCGCCTACGACGGTTTCGTCCTGCCCGACGAACGCGAGACCGGGCGCTCGGATAATCCGGTGAAGAATTTCCGCGAGTTGTTCGTGGGTACGCTGCTGATCGTCACCCCGCTGATCTGGGGGGCCTATTTCTTCTCCAGCATCGCCATCTACCTGAAGAACGCCTATGGCGTGATCTTCATGGAAAACCTCGGCATCACCCGCGAGAACGCGGCATGGCTGTCGGCGGCCAGTGGCATGGTCGGCGCAATTGGCGGGGTGCTGCTGCTGGCGCTGACTGAGAAGCGCGGCCCAGGGTGGATCGCCATGGCCCCGCTGATCGGCATTCCTATCGTCCTGCTGGTAGGCTTCGGCTATGTCGCCGGCGGTGCGGAGCTTGCCGCCGTGCTGCTGATCGGCGCGATCTTCGTGGGCGCCGGCCATGCCGCGGTGATCTCCATCACCAGCATCTACTACCCCAGCGCGGTGCGCAGTTTTGGCGGCGGCTGGGCCAGCTTCATGGCGAAATTCGGCGCGGTGGCGGCTCCGATGATCGGGTCTGCCGCGGGTTTCCTGCAAGGAGCACAAGGCGCGCGTGAAGGCTATGTCTTCACCGCCTTCTGCCTTGCCGGCATCGTCGTGTGCATCCTGTTGCTCGCCCATTTCGCCCGGCGCCTGCCGCAGAACCAGTCCGCCCCCGCCGCCACCACCCAACCGGCCGAATAGGAGCTCCTCACCGATGGTCGAATTGCGTTCGCTTGCCGCCAACAACCCCGGTCGCCGAGCCAACTGGCGCGCGCTGGGCCTGTCGAAGGAAGACATGGAAAAGCCCAAGATCGCGGTGGTGAACTCCTCCAGCGAACTGGCGATCTGCTACGCCCACCTCGATGGCATCGCGCAGATGGTGAAGGAAGAGATCCGCAAGGCTGGCGGCGTGCCGTTCGAAGTGCGCACCGCTGCCCCATCGGACTTCATCACCGGCGCCGCCAAGGCGGGCAGCTATATCCTGGCCGGGCGCGACATCATCGCCAACGATATCGAGGTGCAGGTGGAGGGCGCGCTGCTCGACGGCATGATCTGCCTGACCAGCTGCGACAAGACCCCTCCCGGCCACCTCATGGCGGCAGCGCGGTTGAACATCCCCACGATCCTGGTGATCGGCGGCTATCAGCAGGCGGGCGAAATCGACGGGGAGCCGGTGGACGTGGAAGACGTGTGGTCCGGCCAGGTCGGCGCGATCTTCGGCAAGGAACCCAAGTTCCCCATTCCGGACATGGCGGAGAACGCGATCATGGGACCTGGCGTGTGTGCCGGCATGGCCACGGCCAACACCATGCATTCCGTGGTGGAAGCGCTGGGCATGTGCCTGCCGGGCCATGCCCCGGTGCGCGCCAACAGCCCAAAGATGCAGGCGAATGCCCGCGCGGCGGGCCGGCGCATCGTGGAGATGGTGTGGGAAGACCTGCGCCCGCGCCAGATCCTGACGCCAGCGGCCTTCCGCAACGCCGTCGCCACGCTGCTGGCGGTCGGCGGCTCGATCAACGCCATCAAACACTTGCAGGCCACCGCCATCGAAGTGGAAAACGGGGTCGACGTTTTCGCGCTGATGGAGGAGTTCAGCGATGTCCCCCTGCTCTCCCCGGTTCGCCCTACAGGCGCGGTGCGAATCGAGCAGTTCGAGGACGCAGGTGGCGCGCGGGCCGTGCTCAAACGCCTCGAGAGCCGCATCCACCCCGAAGCGCTCACCTGCACCGGCAAGACGCTGGCGGAAAATCTGGCGGACTACGAAGTCGAGGGACCGGAGATCATCCAGTCGCTTGACGCGCCGTTCAGCGAAGGTCCCACCATCGCCATCCTTTCCGGCAGTTTTGCCGATACCGCCGTGGTGCGCCTGGGCATCCGTGACGGCAGCCGCCCAGAGGAATTCACCGGCACCGCCCGGGTGTTCGAGGATACGGCCAGCTGCATGGCCGCGATCGAGGCGGGCGAGATCGAGGATGGCGACGTAGTGATCAGCCGCAATCAGGGCCTCAAAGGTGGGCCGGCGATGGGCGGCGGCGCCTCGCTGATCCTGTTCGCACTGGACGCGGCAGGCCTCGCCAAGACCACCGCCTTTGTCACCGACGGGCAGCTCTCGGGCCTGTGCCTGAAAGGCCTGACGGTCGCCGAGGTCTCGCCCGAAGCGGCAGAGGACGGTGCACCCATCGGCCTGGTGCGCGATGGCGATACGGTGCGCATCTCGGTGCAGAACCGCAGCATCGACCTCGACGTGTCCGCAGAGGAACTGGCACGGCGGGCCGGACCGGGGCTGCGCACCGGTGCGACAGGCTACTTGTCGAATTTCCGCGAAAGCGTACGCCCGATGCGCACCGGCGGGGTGTTGCTGCCGGAGAAGAAGTAGCGTGCCCTAGCGCCCCATCAGGCCTTCCAGCCGCGCCAGAACGGTCTCGTGCAGCGGGGCTTCGAAGGCGATCCCGGCGCGGCCGTCTTCGGCCCACACCAGTTCGGCTGGCAGGGCGGAAAGGCCCGGCAGCGTCACCAGCACGCGTTCGCCAGGGCGCGCGGCGGAGCCATGGAAGTCGACCATGCATCCCCCGGCAGAGATATCGAGCACCTGCAGGTCGATCGAGCCGCCGGTCTTGGCGCGCACTTTGACCCGCATGATGTTCGCATCGTTCCGGTCCATCAGCCCTGTCGCCATCGGTATTGCTGCCCTTATCTCCTGGTGGAGAGACAATAGGACAAAGCTCTTTACCGGAAGGTTACCGTCCCCTGCTGACATGCCTGGTCGTGTCGCGATGCATGGCCGGGCAGCCCCCCTATTGCGCCGGAACGGTTGCAGCCTGCCGCACCGCTGCCACGGCTGCATCGTCATGCAGGTGCGCGCCCTGCTGGCGCAGCACCTTGCGGATCGCGTCGACATCCACCTCTCGCGGCTGCACACCCTGGTCCGCCGCCAACGCAGCGCCCACGCCCGCCGCGTGGCCCGTCAGCCAGCATTGCGGAATCTCGCGCATGAAGCCGTGGCTGTTGGCATCGCAGCTGATGTGCCGCCCGCCAACAAGGAGGCCGTCCAGCGCACGCGGCACCAGCGAGCCGTAGCCGACCGACACCACCGGGAATTTCGGGCTTAGCGATGGCGACACGCCGATCTCGTCGCCCACCGGGTCCGCCTCGCCCCATTGGCGGCGTTCCACCCGGCTCAAACCCGCAAGGCGGCGCGTGTGGCGCACGCCCAGCTGGCTGGCGCTTTGCAGGCTGTAGACATTCTCGAAACCCGGTGCGTGTCGGCGGAAGAACTGGCAATGCCCCTCCATCAGCCGGTGGCTGCGGATTTCCACTTCGGTCTGGTCGTCGACATCCAGGGCCGAGAGCCCGCTCTGCCGCGGGCCTAGGAACAACGCGATATCGGGCCGCCAGCTGACATAGGGCGTCTGGAAATAGCCCAGCTCCTCGCGGCCGCGCTCCATGAACTGTCGCAGCTCGTCCGGATGGTGGACTTTCCAGTCGATCCAGCGATCCATGTCCACCCCGCCCAGCACCCAGCCGGTGTTCATGGAGTGGTGGACATCGCCTTCCTCGATATCATCCTCGAATTCCGCGCCCGCGCGGGCGAACATGTCGCCATCGCCGGTGGTGTCGATCACTACCTTGGCTATCAGAGCGTGACGGCCCATCTTGCTCTCGAAGATGGCCCCCTTGGCAACGCCCTCTTCCACCAGCGGTCGCGCCGCCCAGGCGTGGAAGACGATGCGCACGCCCGCTTCCAATAACATTTCCTGGTTGTTCAATTTCATCCGTTCAGGATCGAGTGTGGGCGCCCATTGCACGATGCCATGGAAGGCGGTGGTGCGCTGACCCCAGTAGCCGGCCTTCACCGGGTCCTGGCTGCCCCAGTCCGCACGCGGAGGGCCTGCAACACCTTCTGGCGGCATGCGATCGATGAACTCGCGCGCGAAGCCCTGGATCACGTGGTTGCCCTGCCAGTCGGTCATGCGGTCGATCCACATGACAAGGCCGCCGGTGGATAGCCCGCCCAGGCAATTGTAGCGTTCCAGGAGGCATACGTCCGCCCCCGCCCTGGCCGCAGCCCAAGCCGCCGCGCAGCCCGCAGGGCCGCCGCCGATCACGGCAACGTCACACTTGTGATAGATGGCGATATCGCGCGCATCCTCTCGCACTGTCCCGGCGCCGTTGGGCGGCGGCAGGTTGCGGCTGTCGCTGGAGAACACGTCGGAGCCAAGGAAACGTTCTTCCTTGTGCCCCTCGATCCGCTGCATCTTCGGCCTTTGCATTTTTGACTGGTCGTCTGCCACGGCTTTCCCTTTGTCTCCCAAGTGCGAGGCAGTGCCTACCGCAAGCTTGTTGACTGCGTCCAGACCGACTCTCGCCGGTATCGGCGAAGAAACCGTTGCACATACGGAAACGAGCCGCTACTTGGCCGCGCTCCGGCCCGATGGCGGAGTGGTTACGCAGAGGACTGCAAATCCTTGCACGCCGGTTCGATTCCGGCTCGGGCCTCCACATCCCCCTCATTTCCCCGTTGCCGACAGGCAAGGGTGGCACTAAGGGGCGATGGCGGAACGCCGCTTTAGCTCAGTTGGTAGAGCACATCATTCGTAATGATGGGGTCACTGGTTCGAGTCCAGTAAGCGGCACCACACTCTCTAAATATATGATATAATTATATTTTGACGGATATCCGCCGAATTCTCTCTGCGATTTTCCGGAGCTTTGCTCGACCTCGCAACTCAAGTGAGGTCTAGCACGTCTCGCCTATGAGGCTGAACAGCCCAACTCTATGCGCCAGTCTCAGGCGACGACTTTTCAGACCTCACCTTGAACTGGACGGGTCCAATGGGCGGCAGATCGATTGCGTAGGTCCGCTATCACCCAACAACTGATGAGCGCACATCCCGAGTTGTAACGTCGCATCATTGCCCATACGCTGCCTGCGAACAGGGAGCAGGATTGATTGGCATGCGTGCAAGACCGCAACTTGGGCTCTCGGCAGATGCGCAGGCGGGTGAGGGCTTCCGTTTACTGATCGATGGCACCTGGCAAGTATCCCGCGATGGCGGGACTCGTTCGGCACATGATCCCTTTCTAGAGCAGGACTGGGGCACAGTAGCCGAAGCGGGGGAAAAGGATGTCGAAGCTGCTGCTAGTGCTGCGCGACTGGCCTTCTCAGACGGGCGCTGGTCTGGCCTGCTGGCCGGCGAACGCACCCGGATCATGCTGCGCCTTGCCGACCTCATCGAGCGCGACGCCGACCAGCTCACAACCCAGCAAATTTTCGAGAATGGCAAGCTGATTTCCGAAATGGCGCCAGGCACGCAGGCGCTGGCAGGCGATTGCCGCTTCTTCGCCGGACTTGCCGAGGCCCATAACGGGGCCAGCGTCCCACCCTCGCGCCCCGGCTTCACCACCTTCACGTTGAAGGAACCGATCGGCGTCGTTGCCGCCATCACCCCCTGGAACACACCGCTTGGCCTGCTGGGCTGGAAATTGTTTCCTGCGCTTGCGGCAGGTAACACGGTGGTGATCAAACCCTCCGAGGTTACCCCCACATCGACGCTGATGCTGGCCGCACTTTGCCAGGAAGCAGGTATTCCCGATGGCGTCGTCAATGTTGTTACCGGCGGACGGAAAACGGGCGAAGCGCTGGTCGAGCATCCCGAAATCGACAAGATCGCCTTCACCGGCTCCACCGCCACCGGCCAAGCCATCGCCTCAAGGGCTGCTTCGCGCAGCGCCCGCGTTACACTCGAAATGGGCGGCAAATCGCCACAAGTCATCTTTGCCGATGCCGATCTGGAACGCGCGGTCAACGGCGTGATGGCAGGTATCTTCGCCGCCACCGGGCAAAGCTGCATGGCAGGGTCACGCGTCCTGGTCGAAGCCACCGTGTTCGATCAGTTTGCCGAGATGCTGGCGGCACGCGGCGCCGAGATGCTTCCTGGCGATCCGCTTGATCCGACAACGCAGCTTGGGCCGCTCGCATCAAAGGAGCAGCTCAAGAAAGTACTCTCCTACTTCGAGATAGCCGAACACGAGGGGCTCGACTGCATGACGGGCGGAAAGCGGATGGAGCGCAGCGGCTATTTCGTCCCGCCGACCGTTTATCGCGGTGTCCCGCCAGACAGCCGTCTGGCACGCGAGGAAGTCTTCGGTCCGGTCGCCTCGCTGTTCCGCTTCGAGGGCGAGGAGCGGGCAGTGCAGCTGGCAAATGACACGCGCTATGGCCTTGCTGCGGGCATCTGGACCAATGACATCAGCCGCGCCCACCGCCTTCTACACAGTCTACGCGCGGGCTCGGTGTGGGTGAACAATTACCGTGTCGTCGGCCATACCCTCCCCTTTGGCGGCTACGGGCAAAGCGGGATCGGGCGCGAGATGGGCGCCGATGCGCTTGAGGCCTATTGCGAAACGAAGAGCGTGTGGATCGACACCGGCAACGATATCACCTTCAAGACCGGCGGGGAGGAGAAAGATGGAATATGACCTGGTCGTAATCGGCTGCGGAGCGGGCGGGCTTTCGGCCGCGGTCGCCTATGCCGAAGAAGCTGGCGAGGATGCCCGTATCGCGGTTCTGGAACGTGCTCCGCGAGAGGGGCGCGGCGGGGCAACCCGCTGGACCAGCTCTTGGTTTCGCATCACCAAAGATCGCCAGCTCGACCCGGCCTTTTTCGGCATGATGGAGGAACTCGGCGAAGGCAAGGCAGATCTCGACTATTGCCGGACCTATGCCAGCGAAGTCCCGGCGACTTTCGATTTCCTTGACCGTCATGGCGTGCCGTGGGTCTACTTCGAGCAACCCTTTGCCAATCGCAATACGGGCGGCGGACTTGCAATGCCCGTCCCCGGCGGCGTGGCGATTGTCGATACGCTCGCAGCCAAGATCGACAGCCTGCCCAATGCGGCAATTCAATACGAAACCGAGGCAACGGCGCTGGAAACCGATGAGAGCGGCACGGTAACCGGCGTGCATGTCCGCTCACCGCAGGGTGAACGACTGTTGAGTGCGAAAGCTGTGGTTATAGCCTGTGGCGGGTTCGAAGGTGCAGCGGATATGCTGGTCGAACATCTCGGTCCGCGCGGTACAGAAATGCCCGTGATCGCGCCTACGCTCGTCAACAACCAGGGCGACGGCATTCGCCTGACTGCCCCGCTGGGCGGCGATGTGGCCGGACAATTCGACATGTTTCATGGCGAGCCGGTCGATACACGGACCGATAAGCCCGACGCAGTGATCTACGGCTATCCCTTCGGCATCGTCGTTAATCGTCAATGCCAGCGCTTCTTCGATGAAGGGCAGGACAGTTTCGACTCCACGTTCGAGAAGCTCGGCTACGAGATCTGGGCTAACCAGGATCAGCAAGCCTGGTTCATCGGCGAAAAGGCCATTCTCGAATGGCCGAGCGTCGCTGACATCATGTTGACCGACAAACCGCCAGTCGAAGCTGACACGGTCGAAGAGTTGGCAACCGCTCTCGGGCTTGATCCGGCTGCCCTCGCCGCTACGGTTGATGAGTATAACGAGGCCATCCAGCCCGGCGAAACCGACCGTACGGTCCGCGATGGCAAGTGTACCAAGGGTATCGTGCCGCCCAAATCCAATTGGGCCACGCCGATCGCAAACGGCCCCTTCATTGGCTATCCGATGACCACTGCGATCACCTTTACCTTCGGCGGCATCCGGTCCGACAAGCGCGCCAGAGTGTTGAAGAAGGACGGTTCGACGATTCCGGGTCTTTTCGCGGCCGGTGAAGTGACTGGACTATATTACAAAGAATACCCCGCCGGCACTTCAGTACTGCGCGCGCTGACATTCGGACGCATCGCCGCACGCGAAGCGGCCGCAAAGGCCTGACATGACCGAAATTATACATTGTGCCGAGATGCGATGGGGTGAGAGCCTGGTTGCACAGCGCGGTGCGACGGCCGGCATGGCGCATAAGCGGCTGTTCGAAGGTGAGGAAGGAAGCCCGGACAATTACATGTTGGTCATGTCGAGCGAACCCAATACCTACTTCTCGCCGCGCCATCGCCATCCCTGGGACCAGATCCGCATCTGCCTTCGAGGCAAGATCCCCATCGCAAGAGGACTCTTCATCGAGGCAGGCGAGATCGGCTACTTCCCTGAAGGTGCACATTATGGCCCGCAGGAAGGCGGGGACGACAGGATCGTGTTGCTGCTGCAATTCGGTGGCGCGAGCGGGCAGGGTTTCATCGGTCCCGATGCGCTGAAGCAAGCCCGTCTGGAGATGGAAAGCGTCGGCAGGTTCGAACGCGGAATCTATACCCGCAGCGAAAATGGCAAACGCATCAATCGTGACGCTTACGAAGCCATCTGGGATTACGTGAAGAAGTCATCGCCAGCCTATGTCGAGCCTGTGTACAAGACGCCGATTGTAATGCGGCCCGATGCCCTTGATTGGCAACCGACATGCCAGGCGAAAATCGAGGTCAAGCGGATTGGCACCTTTCCGCATCGCAATCTGGACATTGCAGCCATCCGGATCGAACACGGCGGCGAGTTCGCCTTCGAGCCCAGCGATAGGATGCGCTTCCTGTTCGTCGAGAGCGGTTCCGGCGAGATTGACGGGAAGGAGCTCAGACACTGGAGTGTAGTTCGTATCCGGCCAGGTGAAGGAGGTGTTGCTCGAGCAAACGAGCCTCTCGAAGTGCTTGAGTTGGCTGTAGGGAAAGTGGGGTCGCCTCACTAACGTGACTATCTGCTACAGCTCCCCTAGCGTTGGCGGACTGCATGAACCTTGCCGGGTTCGATTGTTCATCTAAGCTGACGACAACGCGACGTATCAAGGCCGCGAGCAGATCAGGTGGCGGAGTACGATGCCAGCGGCACCATGCTCGCGCGCCATGTGCACGGCCCTGCGGCGGGGGTGGACGATCCGCTGGTAAGCTATGCCGGTGCGAGCACCTCGGCCAACAATGCGCGTTACCTCTATGCCGATGCGCGCGGTTCGATCGTACTTACCACGGCGTTGTCAGACTAACGTGGCAGCGGCGGGCGAGGGCTGCTACCCGCGTGCGATGAGCCGGAAATCACGAGCCAAACCACCAAGCCCATTTCACCGTTTCAACTCTTCGCCTGAAGTCATCCGCCTGGTCGTGATGATGTACGTCCGCTTCCCGCTTTCGTTACGAAACGTGGAAGACCTGCTGTTCGAACGCGGGATCGATGTCTGTCATGAGACTGTGCGGTTCTGGTGGAATCGGTTCGGGCCGATGTTTGCTGCTGACATCAGGCGCCAGCGTGTTTCGAGAATGAGAAGTTTCCAACACTGGCGCTGGCACCTCGATGAGGTTTTCGTGAAGATCAACGGCGAGACGCACTACTTGTGGCGCGCTGTCGATCACGAGGGCGAGGTCCTAGAAAGCTACGTCGCAAAGAAACGGGATAAATCTGCGGCTTTGCGGTTCTTCAAGAAGACGCTGAAGAGGCACGGTAGCCCCGCTACTATCGTCACGGATGGGCTGAAATCCTATCCCGCGGCGATGAAGGATATTGGCGTCGAAGATCGCCGTGAGATGGGGAGATGGCTGAACAATCGGGCCGAGAACAGCCATCTACCGTTTCGACGAAGAGAGCGCGTGATGCTCAGATTTCGACAAATGAAGAGTCTACAAAAGTTCGCTTCAGTTCACGCCAACGTTCACAACCACTTCAACCAGGATCGCCACCTCGTCGATAGACAGACTTACAAAGCCGCCCGCTCAGCCGCTTTGGTTGAGTGGCAAAATCTTGTGGCCTAAATCCTGGCGTGGGCAGGGGCACTTCTGCCAAGCGGAGACGAGTTAGCGTTAGACTGACAGCACCCTCCACAGCGATGGTCAGGTGCGTGTGGACCTCGGCCGGTGCCCGCTTCCTTCTCGCACCTTGTGTCTTGTTATCCCCCCGCAATGGTAGTGGGAGAGGTCCTAGGCAATTGCAGGCTGCTATCGCGAGCCTCTTGGTATGCCTGCCACTCTCGAATGTCGGATCACCTCCCCACTATAGACGTTGATCAATCTGTTTAGCTGAGCACCTCAGGCGCGCATTCCGGGATAATCGGCTTCGCATTAAGCATCTTATTGCTATTGATTGGCAATACTAGTAGTCACAGCGGTTGCGCGACCAATTGCAGAACAGGCAGAAAGACCGATGGCAGATCGACAACTCCAGGCAGGCCAAGCGACCTGCGTTCCATCCGGAAAGGGCTTCGCTGAACGACTCTCCGCTACCCCGTGGCTGCGCCGTGCGGTGCTCTCTTTTGGCCTGGTTCTTGCCGCCTGCTCGCCTGCGGAGCAGGACCCTTCGGATGGAACCCTGACAATCTATACTTCGCGCCATTACGATTCCGATTACGCACTGTACGAAGCCTTCGAACAGGCAACTGGTGCAACCGTGGAAGTGGTCGAGGCCGACGGCGACCTGCTGATCGAGCGGGTCAAGGCGGACGCGACCAGCAACCCGCCTGACGTCATCGTCACCGTCGATGTCGGCCGGCTTTGGCATGCCGATCAGGAAGGCCTCTTTCAGCCGACCGATTCAGCACTTCTGGTCGAGCGCCTGCCTGCAAGCTTGCGCCATCCCGAAGGCCACTGGTTTGGGTTGACGCAGCGCGCGCGTGTGATGGTCTATGCCGAGGACCGCGTGGATGCGGCCGAGCTCGACGACTACGCCAACCTGGCTGATCAGGCTTTCGAGGGACATATCTGTGCGCGCTCGTCGGGCTCGATCTACAACATCTCGCTGCTCGCATCGCTGATCGCGCATTGGGGCGAGGAAAGGGCGAGTACCTGGGCCAGCGGCGTGGCCAGCAATCTCGCCCGCCCGCCGCAGGGTGGCGATACCGACCAGATCCGTGCCGTCGCCGCAGGCGAATGCGATGTAGCCCTGGTCAACCACTACTATTTCGCCCGTCTGCTGCGCGAGGAGCCCGCGGCTGTGGAAGGCCTGGCAATCGCCTTCCCCTCGGCGGGCGCAGGCACGCACATGAACACCTCGGGTGCTGGGGTAGGTGCGAATGCGCGCAATCCCGACCTGGCGCGCCAGTTCATCGAATTCGCACTTTCCGACGAAGGGCAGCGCCTGTTCCCCGAATTGACGAACGAATTCCCCGCCGTCGCAAGCGTGACTTACGACAATGCGGCTCTGGCGAGCTTCCCGGACTTTATCCGCGACCCGCTGCCGGCCGAGCAGATCGGAGCGAACCAGGAGTTGGCGCAGCGCCTGTTCGACCGCGCCGGTTGGCCATAGGGACGCGATTGACATGACCCCCATGGCTCAGCCGCAAGGGGTCGGGACGGACGCACCACCAGCTGGCACTTCTGCCTGGATGCGTTTGGCGCGGACCATGGGCCGACGCAGCGATCCGGCCATAGTTGGCACGCTGATCGCACTGGTGTTTGCCGCGCCGATCATAGCGCTGCTGGTTCTCGCCTTCACCGGCGATGCCGATTACCTTGAGCATATTGCTGCAACGCGTCTCGCCGGGTTTGCCACCAGTTCGGCAGGTCTGGCCATCTTGTCGGGGGGGCTTGCTGCATTGGTCGGGACGGGCGGGGCATGGCTTGTCACGCAGTACGAATTTGCCGGTCGGAGCATCCTGTCCTGGCTGCTGCTGCTTCCACTTGCCGTACCCGGTTATGTTGCCGCCTACAGTTGGTATGACCTGACAGCGCCGGGAGGGCATTTCTACACCGGGCCTGACGGGCCGGTGCCAACCATTTCCGGCCTGTGGGGCGCTTCGGCGATCTTCGGCCTTACCCTGTATCCCTACGTCTACCTCCTCGCGCGTAATGCGTTCGAGGCCCATGGCCGCGCCAGTTGGGACATGGCGCGCTGCCTGGGCGCAGGACCGCTTGCCGCGCTTCGCCGTGTGGCCTTGCCACTGGTGTGGCCAGCCGTGGCTGCAGGAAGCGCGCTTGTCGCTATGGAGGCGCTGGCCGATTACGGCGTCACCGATTTTCTCGGTGTGGGGACGCTTACCGTCGGTATCGTTCGCGCCTGGTCCTCCTTCGGCGATCCCCAGGCTGCGGCTCAACTGGCGGTGATGCTTCTATTCGCCACGCTGTTGGCTCTTGGAATAGAGAGGATGGCGCGCGGGCGCCGCCAGTTCGCGGAAAACCCGGGCAGCCGCCGCGCGCACGCACGCACGCCGATCAACGGCTGGCGGGCACTGGTGGCCCAGACGGCGTGTCTCATGCCGCTTACACTCGGACTGATCATTCCTGCCGGCAACCTTGCGCTGATGGCAATCGAGACCCAGCCTGCCCGCCCGGTGATGCCCGCGCTCCAAGGCACGCTTTTCCTCGCGCTCGCATCGGCCGGCCTTGCCCTGCTGATAGGCACGGTAAGTGCCTATGCCCTGCGCGCAGGCCCGCGCTTCGGCCGCATGGCGGTTCGCCTGCTGCAGGCGGGCTATGCCGTTCCCGGTGCTGTGGCGGCGATCGCCATTCTGGCGCTGCTGGTCCTGGTGCAGGATGCACTCGGAACGTTCGGCGGCAGCTCCGCCCCCTTGATTACCGGAGGCAGCATTCTCGCGCTGCTGTTTGCCTACCAGTCCCGTTTTGCGGCAGTGGCGATCCTGCCATGCGAGAATGCCTTGCTCAAGATCCGCCGCGAACTGGACGAGGCCGCCCGCATGCTTGGCTCCAGCCCCGCCGGAGTGATGCGCCGCGTCCACCTGCCTCTTGCGGCGCGCGGTCTTGCCACGGCGGCACTGCTGGTGGGAGTGGAGGTAATGAAGGAACTGCCCGCGACCATGATCCTGCGACCGTTTGATCTGGAGACGCTGGCGGTGACAGCACATAATTACGCGTCCGACGAACGCCTTGCTCAGGCAGCCCTGCCCGCCCTGGTCCTGCTTACGATCTGCATTCCGGCCACGGCCATGCTCAACCTCCTGCGGGTGCGCTGAACATGGCCGGGTCCCAGATCATGCACGAGCCGGTGATCGAGGCGAGGGGTGTTCGCTGCAGCTTTGGCAACGAGGAAATCCTTCACGGCGTCGACATCACTCTGCGCCGAGGGCAGGTGACTGTCGTGCTGGGTCCTTCGGGCGCGGGCAAGAGCACTCTCTTGCGGGCGATTGCCGGGCTCGAACCGCTTACCGGCGGTATTATCGCTTCACCGGCGGGTGAGCTTTCGCGACCTGGCGTGACGGTACCTCCTGAAGATCGCGACATTGGGCTGGTCGTCCAGGACTTCGCACTGTTTCCCCATCTGACAGCGTTGCAGAATGTCGCCTTTGGCCTGAAAGGATCGGACAGGAAGGAAATAGCTCAAGACTGGTTGCAACGGATTGGTCTGGCCCATCGCGGCAAGGCCTATCCGCATGAACTGTCAGGCGGCGAGCAGCAGCGTATCGCTCTCGCCCGGGCGCTGGCTCGCTCGCCGTCAGTAGTCCTGCTGGACGAGGCATTCTCGAGCCTCGACCTGCAATTGCGGCGCGAATTGCGGCGCGAGGCGCAGGCCATGTTGCGTGCGACTGATGCGGCCGTGCTGCTGGTGACCCACGATCCCGAGGAAGCGATGGAAATTGCAGACGAGCTTGTCGTGATGGACGCTGGCAGCATCGCCCAGTCCGGGTCGCCAACCCAACTCTACTGGCAACCCGGCAGCCGCGTAGTCGCGCGCCTTCTCGGTCCGGTCAACGAATTGCCCGGTCGTTGTCAGGACGGATCGATCGCGACTGCCTTTGGGGCCTTCCCGGCCGCAGAGGTCAAGGACAGTAGAAAAGGTTTTGCCCTGGTGCGGCCCGCTGCAGTTGCACTCTACCCGGACGCATCCTCGCAACTGCGTGTTGCGGAAATCCGTTTTCTTGGAAGTCATAGCCGGATGCGGGCCAGTTACCCGAACGGTGAAGAGATCCTTGCCGATATGCAGGGCCGCATCACATTGTCGGAAGGAGACCCGGTTGGGTTCGCAATCGATGCGGACAGGGTGGCCGTGGTCAACGACCAGATTTGTGATGCCTAGCCGTCAAGCCCTTGCTCAGCATGCGAGATAGGGCCTGATGATGCTGGCCGCATTGCCTGGCGCTCGCCACAATCGGGAAGGCCAGCGGCGAAAGCATGGCATCGCAGCCAATGAACTTCCTGCCCCGACCTGATCGCTCGGAACGGTCGACCATCTACTTGTCTGCCAGGCCTTGTGCGCCGCTCAGGCCCGCGCCGTGACGAGCCAGGTCATCGCAGGCATGGAAACGCCTTCGCTTGTGAAGTGGTCGGCGAACAAGGCCTTCAGGTCATGCAACACCTTTTGCCTTGCCTCTTCACCGGCAGGAGCGACCGTTTCCTCAAGATTGAAGGCCTCAAGGGCGAACCTGGCTGCCGTTTCAGGGGTGGCCCCCACGCCGCCGACAAGCTGCGGGCCGTGCCATGGCTCGATTTGAACTTCAGTGTATCCCGCGCCCTCGAGGATGCAGCGAAAAAGGTCTGGATCAGCAAAGCGGAAAGGACCGGGAGCCGTGGGATCAGGCTCGGGCTGCTCCACAACCGAAGAAACGATCTCGCCCATTTTCAGGACCCACGGGTTTTCCGGTGGCGGTCCCCACACCGCGCAGCACAGGCGCCCGCCATCATTGGCCTTGCGGATATTGGCGAATGCAGCATCGGAATCGCGAAAAAACATGACGCCGAAGCGGGAAAATACCAGATCGTAGGCGCCTCGCTCGAGCTCCTCCGTTTCCGCATCGGCGACCAACCATGACAGATTTTCGAGGCCAGCATTTCTGCCACGCTGGCGCGCGTGTTCGATCAGCTGCGGGGAAATATCGAGGCCTGTGACATGACCGTGCGGTCCTACGGAATTCGCCAGACTCAGTGTACTTGCACCTCCGCCGCAACCGACATCGAGCACGCGTTCACCAGGCCTTGCCGAAGCTTTCGCCAGAGAGGCCTCGCCCGCCGGAGCAATCATCCCTTCGAACTGGGCGAGATGCGCGAGCCAGCGCTCTCCCATTTCGCCGCTCCAGTCTTCGAAAGCAGGATCGTCCTGCATGGACCTGGTGGTTTCAGTCATTCATATTGTTCCTCTGGCTGTCTTCTGAGCCCGCCGAACATGCATGCGTAACGGCTGCTCGGGCAATTTCATAACCTGTGCAGATTTGGCAAGAGCAAGCGTGACCAAAAATGGATGCTGGCAAACTGGTTATTGACAGTCTCGATCGCGCCGAAAGACAGGGACCGCTTGTATATACCAGTATACCGGGCCAGTAATTGGCCTTCATGGCGCGGCGTCAAATCATCATCATCGGAGGCGGTTTCAGCGGCGCTTCGGCAGCGGTGCAGCTTGTCCGCAAGATTTCCGATCCGATCTCCGTCACCATCGTCGAACCAGCTCCCGAGATCGGACCCGGCCTTGCCTACAGCACGGATGAACCGGCCTTCCGCCTCAACGCAATTTCGAGTGCACACTCGATTGACGTCGCCGATCCGGCCCACTTCACCCGCTGGTGTCACGAACAGGGTTTGGCGGAAAGCGATCCAGAAGCGCTCGTTCCAAACGCGGAAATGTTTATCCGCCGACGCGACTTTCGGCGCTACCTCGTGGAGACGGTCCGGTCCCATGCTTCGTGGCCGAACGGTTCGACAATCAACCACGTCCGCAGCACGGCCAGCGATATCCGCCTTGCCAAACAGGTGGTGAAAGTAGCGCTCGACAGCGGCAGAGAGATTGTGGCTGACATGGCCATCCTGGCGGTTGGCAACCCGCCATTGCGTAAACCGGATTGGGCCGACGGCAGCGCAGCGGGACATCCGGGATTGATCCTGAAGCCGCTGAGAGAGGGCCTCGAGAATGTCGCGCGCAATGCGAAGGTGCTGGTCGTCGGCGCCGGGCTTACAGCTCTCGATGCCATGGCCAGCTTGTGTGCGCGCGGCCACCGCGGGCAGATCACGGCAATTTCTCGCCATGGCCTGCGCCCGCAGCCGCAAGCCCCCCGTGTCCTCGCGCCACCCTCAGACCCACCGGAGCCTCCCGTCATTCCGCTGGACCTGTTGCAGGGGGAACTGCCTGAATACGTGACCGGCGAAAGGGTCAATGCTCTGGAACTGCTGCGCGGACTCAGGCGACAGGCTGCTGAAACCAGGGCAGCGGGGCTTGGGTGGCAGGCGGGTTTCGATGCCATCTCGCTGCCTTTGTCGCGGATCTGGCCCAGGCTGCCATTGCCAGAGAAACGCCGTGTCCTACGACATTTGCGTCCGTTCTACGATGCTCATCGCTTCCGCACTCCCCCAATGACCGAAGCATTGGTACGTGCGAGAGAAGGCGTGGATCAGGTCGCTTACTGGAAAGCCGTACTCGAGGGCCTGGAGGTTGAGCGGAACAATCGCCTGTCCGCGATATTGCGAAAGGCAGGCGGGCAGCGCGTGCGGGAACTATACGATGTGGTCGTCAACTGCACCGGCTTCGACAATGCAAGGGCGTTGCAGCACAATCAACTTCTCGCCAGTTTGCTCGATCGTGGAATGATTGCCCCCCACCCCACGGGCCTCGGTATTGTTACAGATCGCGAAAACAGGATCGTGACGTCGAGCGGCAGCAGCATCGCGCAAATTTGCGCGATTGGCCCGATAAGCGCCGGTGTTTTCGGAGACCCGCTAGGCGTTTTCTTCATATCCGCCCAGATTCATCGCCTGATTCCCGGTGTTGCCCAGCAGCTCGGCCTCGTCTTGGGGAACCATGGCTAATCATTGACGGACAGAGCGTTATTGACCCGTTCCCGATATTGGTCCGCCTGATGTCCGCTTTGACCCTGTGCGATAAGGCCCCACAAATTACCAACGCTCAAGTAGCGAGCGGCAACCTGATTCTCGTGGGCACGACCCAGAGGATCCGTGCAGTCTTGTTCGCCTGTGCGAGCGTGATGATCGCCCATCAGTTGCCGTGGTTGCCAAGAGACACTCCCCACAGCAGCACATTACTCTCTGCCCAAATCCTGCAATTTTGCGCTATCGCAATGACTCCGATTTCCCGACTTGCCAGAAGCTTCAAATTGCAACGCTTGAAAATTGGAGAAGGCAAATGGCCAGAACACCCGCTCGCCGCAGTCTCTTTGACGAGCTCTTCCTCGATTTCCCATTGGGGTATTCAATCGCGCCGCTTCATGGCGATCCCCTGCCACACCCTGGCAAGATCAAGATCGACGTGAAGGAAAATGGCGATAACCTAATAGTTCACGCAGAAATACCTGGTGTCAGCAAGGATGCCATCGATATTTCCGTCGTCAACAATGTGCTGACGATCAGTGCCGAGATTGCGCAATACGATGCGGATGAGGAAAACGAAAAGGTCATCCATTCCGAGCGCTATTATGGCACCGTACAGCGGAGCATCTCCTTGCCCGCGGAAGTCTCCATCGATGACGCTTCAGCGAAGTACGAAGATGGCATTCTAATGCTAACTTTACCAAAGGCAGCGAAGGACGCCAAGAAGAAGATCCACGTAGGATAAGGCACAATCATCCGCAGCACTGGATGGGCGGTCATTCGGCACCAAGTCGCATGGCCGCTCTCTCTCTTCTCTCGCCAGCTGGTAGGATCGCTTGAAATGGGTGCGGATTAGCCCGACTGCCAAGGAAGCGAGACTTGCGAGTAGCAACCTTCAATGTGCAGCGATTGCGCCTTCGTCAGCAGGGCGGCAAAGCCCATTTCGACGGAGCGAGGGACGACGACCATCCTGCATCGGGAAAGCTTGAAACTCCGGTGCTGGACCTGATGGATCGGGAATTGACCGCCGCGGTAATCAAGCACATCGATGCAGACGTCATTGCCCTGCAGGAGGTTTTCGACCAACGGACGCTGGACAGGTTCCACGACGAATTCCTGCTGGACGCCAGTGTAGATTCCTGGCCGCATCGCGTCTGCATTCCGGGGAATGATGGAAGGGGCTTCGATGTGGCATTGATGAGCCGCATGCCCATGTCGGATGTCCGTAGCCATGCCAAGCTGACTTGCGGAGACCTCGGTCTTGAACCGCTGCCTGGACATGGAGCTGAGGAACGCATCTTTCGTCGTGATTGCCTTCATGCAGCCATTGGCCCGCTCACGCTCTTTGTTTGCCATTTCAAGGCACCCTATCCCGACCGTGAACGTGCTTACTTAATACGTCGACGAGAGGCAGAGGCTGTTCGATTGCTGGTCGAACGAGAAATGGTGGGCAGAGCCGAACCGTTGTGGTTGATCGTGGGAGATCTTAACGAGCCGGCGCAAGAGCAGACGGGTCGCAAGACGGCGATTGCGCCACTGCTTGAAAATGGCTTTGCATCCGATCTGGTCGATAGAATTCCGGAAAGCGATCGCTGGACATTTCTTGATCCGGCAAGCGGCAGATATTCGCACCCGGATGCGCTCCTGGCATCGCCTGCACTCGCTGCAGCTTTTCCTGATGCTGTCCCAAATCTAGTACATAAGGGAATGGCATTGGCCGCGACCCGCTCCGCGAGGATGCGCTTTGCGTCAGTTGGCCAGCATCGACCTCATGCCAGCGACCACGCAGCTGTATCCATCGACTTTCTGGGTTTGTGAAAGGCTGGTTCTTCCAGGATCAAGAGGCGAGGCCGCTGCCCTCTGGTTGCTCTAGAGGATGCCCGTGTCCCCCGTCAGCACCAATGGCACAGATTTGAGGTTGTGATTTAAGGAGGATTTGGGCTTCGTCGTAGTGACGAAGGAACGAAGATGAAGCCCAAATCCTCAAGCTCCAAAAAGCCCGCCGAGCAGGTGGTCAAGGACATCCGGCGGAAGACCCGCCGACACTTCTCTGCTGAAGACAAGATCAGGATCGTATTGGAAGGCCTGCGCGGTGATGACTCCATTGCCGAGCTGTGCCGCAAGGAAGGCATCGCGCAGAGCCTGTATTACACCTGGTCCAAAGAGTTCATGGAAGCTGGCAAGCGTCGCCTCGCCGGTGACACGGCGCGTGCTGCGACCACCGACGAGGTCAAAGATCTACGCCGCGAGGCCCGCGATCTGAAGGAATGCGTGGCCGACCTCACTTTGGAGAACCGCTTACTCAAAAAAAGCATGACCGGGCTTGGGGACGACGACGCATGAGATATCCCGCATCCGAGAAGCTCGAGATCATCCGGATCGTCGAGCAATCGCACTTGCCCACCAAGCGCACGCTGGACCAACTGGGCGTGGCAAGGTGCACCTTCTACCGCTGGTATGACCGCTACCTTGAAGGCGGGCCAGAAGAACTGGCAGACCGGTCATCGACGCCAAGCCGGGTATGGAACCGCATCGCGCCTGAAGTGCAGGACCAGATCGTCGAGATGGCGCTGGAGCAGACCGATCTATCCCCCCGCGAGCTGGCGGTGCGCTTCACCGACGAGAAGCGCTACTTCGTGTCCGAAGCCACGGTTTACCGGCTGCTGAAGGCGCACGATCTGAACACCAGCCCGGCCTACACGGTGATCAAGGCGGCAGAGGCGTTCCACACGCAGACCACCCGACCCAACGAGATGTGGCAGACCGATTTTACCTACTTCAAGATCATCGGATGGGGCTGGGTCTACCTCTCGACAGTGCTCGACGATTACTCGCGCTACATTATCGCCTGGCGGCTGTGCTCAACGATGAAGGCTGAGGACGTCACCGACACGCTGGACATGGCACTCGCCGCCTCAGGCTGCGATCATGCCAATGTGTTGCACCGGCCGCGCCTGCTGTCGGATAACGGCCCGAGTTACATCGCTGGGGAACTGGCTGACTATCTTGAAGGCAAGCAGATGGACCACGTGCGCGGTGCGCCCTTCCATCCGCAGACCCAGGGCAAGATCGAACGCTGGCACCAGACCCTGAAGAACCGCGTCCTGCTGGAGAACTACTTCCTGCCCGGCGATCTTGAGAACCAGATCGAGGCCTTCGTCGAGCATTACAACCACCAGCGCTACCACGAGAGCCTCGACAATGTGACGCCTGCCGATGCCTACTTCGGCAGAGCACCCGCGATCATCAAACGAAGAGAAAGGATCAAGCGACAGACACTCGCATATCGGCGCTTGCAACACCGCAAGCTCGCCGCCTAAACATCAACCCGAGACGAGGCCCACGCTCCGTAACTCTACGCCGCAAGGTGTGCCAAATGTTCTGACGACGGACAGTCTTTGGCCTTTAGCGAGACCTTGAGTTCCTTGCGCCCCATTCCCGTCGCAGTCTTGCCAGGAATGAGTTCAATGAGCTCTGTAGGGAACCGTCGGCGGTAGCTGAGAAGGCCGCTCTTCTTGTCACGCTGCAGGTGCATCAAGACCACTTCCATAGGACACCTCTGTGTACGACTTTGTGTACGACCAGAGCGCTGTGAAGTAGCTGATAACTGGGATTTTATTCCCAATCAAACACTTAGAGAGTGTATGGTGCCAGAAGAGGCACCACATCGGCGCGCTAAGTTACTAGCATTAAGTATTTCATGTGAGAGTCATCGACAATCTGGCCCCCAAAATGGCCCCCAAACATCGCCGTTGCTGGCGTACGTAGACGAATAATTAGAGCTCGGACCTTAGCTCCATGAAATACACTCCCTGGGGGGGGTGACCTTGCGCTTGGCAACGCGAACGCCGCATAGGTACCATAGCTTTTCTAGGTTCGAACAAACGCCGCCATTGAATAGTCCGATGCATCACTTCACACCCGAAGCGCCATCTGCACCCTTCCAGACTGTTCGCCTCGAAGAGCTATTTGAAGCTCTGCGCTGGCAGCGATTTGCGGGCCGCTCGATCAAGCCACCCCCTCGACGTATGATGGTTACTCAACCGAACGCGAAAAAGAGATGGGTGTCGCAGCTGAAGCCTATGTATGTTCGGCGCGCCGAACATGAGTGCGAAAGCAGGCTCTTAGACGATCTACGCTCAGGGGAGCTGATTGCGACGGCTTATGTTGCCCTAACTGGGGCATTCTTCCGCGTGCCTCGATCATTCTGGGAGCAACGATATGCGTCCTTGCATTTGAGTGGCACAATTCTCGACTACGAACTGGATGGCAAAGTTCCTGCAGAGCTTGTTGATGCTCCGATTTACGTCTTGGACGACCGAGCGCGAACATGGCTCGCAAACAAAAAAATAAGAGTTGGGAGCGCAGGTTATCCTGAAACCCTGGCGGAAGGAAAACGAGCACTAAGTCGTCCGATTCCCTCGGACGAAAAGATTCGCCGACAAATGATCAAGCTGATTGATACAGGGCTGACGAGAAATGAAGCCGCGAAACGGATCCGGCGAACCAGCGGCTTTGAAAATGTAGGAAACGCTCATGCAAGGCGGACGGTCGAAGGCATGTTGGACCGTGGGAGACGGCCCAAGAACAAAAAATAGCATGAGAATGTGCGCATGCTCATTTTGACGCGCATTTTTACCTGATTACTTGGTGCTCTCCACCGGGCGGAATGGTCCGCCGGAGTTGTGGAGAACGCACATGAATACGTTAGCGATTTCAATCGCAGACGCGGTCAAGGTTTTGGGCTTGGGCCGCACATCAATCTACAAACTCATCAACGAAGGCCGCCTTGAGACGGCCACAATAGGTCGTCGGCGGTTGATCAAGACCGCGTCCATCCAACGCTTGCTGGAGGACGCACAATGAGCAGCAAGAAGAAGAGCCTAGGCAGAGACAAATTAAGGGCAGCTTTGCTATCCGCCTTGCCAGAACTGCTACTCGAATGGCTGCCTGATGGGGAGTTTCGCGATGGCAAATTTGTCGCTCTCAACCCCAATAGGGCGGATCGCAACCTCGGCTCTTTTCAGATTGACGTGGAGACGGGCTCGTGGAGAGACTATGCTATCGGCCAGGGCGGTGCGGATGCCATCTCGCTTTACGCCTACCTGTTCAATCAGGGCGACTATGGAGCGGCAGCAGCTGAGCTGCGCCAATGCGAACTGGTGCTGGCCGCACAAGGTGCCGCGTTTGCACCCACCCCGGCTAAAGCGGCTACGCGGCTAAAGTCCAACGCGGCCGGCCAAGCGTGCGCTAAAAAGCTCTACGAGACGGCGGTAAACCTGACTAAGCAGCCCGCCGAACGCTACCTTGTAAGCCGGGGCCTGCGCCCTGTGGCCGCCTGGGACCGTCTCAGAGCGTCATCGCTGCATTATCCAGGCGTTGGCCCCCGCCCAGTGCTGATTGCCCCTATCGAGTCCTCCGACGGCTCCCTGGTGGGTATTCACCGGACCTACCTGCAGCCAAACGGCAAAAAGCTGGATGTGCCAGACCCACGCCGCACGCTCGGCCAAGTTCGGGGCAACGCCATCCACCTAGGCGCGGTCGCGGACGAACTAATCATCTGCGAGGGCCTGGAGGATGGGCTCACACTGCACCAGGAGCTTGAACTGCCTGTATGGGTCGCCTGCGGTGCCAGTTTTCTCCGTTCGATGGTGGTCCCCGAGCAGGTCCGCTCGCTGGTGATCGCCGCTGATAACGATCCGCCCGGTGAAGAGGCTGCCTACCGGGCTGCTGAGGCGATGGCGGTTCTGGGACGACGCGTTCGCGTCATGCGGCCTACTCCCGGCTTCAAGGACTACAATGAAGAACTTTGCGGGGTGCGCCATGACCAAGGGGATTGATAAGCAGCGCCTCGAAGAGGCGGAAGAGTATGAAGCTCCTGCTCCGCTTCCTTTGCGTGTACCGTCTCGCGAGCCCGAGAATTTTCCGGTGAAAGCGCTCGGCAAGACCCTTGCAGGAGCGGTGAACGCCATTGTCGATAAGGTGCAATGCCCGGAGCCGATCGCGGCGCAATCGCTCCTCGCCGCTGCCAGCTTGGCAGTCCAAGCCCACGTCAACGTGGTCCATCCGGCGACGTTAGACGAGCGGCCTACGTCGCTATCTTTCGTGACTGTCGCGGCATCGGGCGAGAGGAAGAGCGCCGCGGACAAAATCGCGCTTGAGCCGGTCCGGCTGCGCGAGGCGGAGCTGTACGGGCAGCATGAGGCCGACAAGGTCCGTTATGAAAACGAGAAGGCTGCGCACGAGAAGGCCAGAGGTAGTATTCTCAAAAAGGCAGCCAAGCTGCCCAAGGATGAAATCGCGAAGCAACTAGCGGCGCTTGGTCCGCCGCCGACGACACCCCTTGTGCCTCTATTGACCGTGCCGGACCCGACAATCGAGGGTCTTCACAAACTAATGGCAGTCGGCGAACCATCGCTCGGCCTGTTTAGCGACGAGGCTGGTAGCTTTGTTGGAGGCTACAGCATGTCGGACGAATCTCGTCTTCGAGCTGGAGCAGGTCTGTCCGACCTTTGGGACGGCAAGCCTGTGAAAAGGGTGCGTGGTGGGGATGGTATCACCCTACTGCGAGGTCGCCGCCTCACGGTCCATCTCATGATCCAGCCGGGCGTTGCGGATCAGTTGCTTGCTGACCCGACACTCCAGCAGCAGGGCCTCACCTCCCGATTGCTAGTCTGCGCTCCTCCAAGCAATGTTGGACGACGGTTCCAAAAACTGCCCCAACGCGCCACCGAGCCCGCGTTGAAGAAATATCAGAAGCAGATGCTCGACCTGCTCAGCCTGCCTCAACCGCGCAATACGCCGGGCAGCCCGGAATTGAGCCCCAGACCTCTTCAACTCAGCAAGGAAGCGCAGGAACGATGGGTCAAGTTTGCCGATGAGTGCGAGCGAAAGCTGGCACCCGACGGTGAATACAAGCCGATCCAGGGCTTCGCGAACAAGCTACCTGAGCACGTCCTCCGTATTGCCGGAGTGCTGCAAGTCTTCGGTGAGCCACGCTCGGAGTTCGTCACCGAAGACTCGCTCGTGCGCGCTGTCGAGATCGGCCGGTACTATGCGGCGGAAGCGATCCGGCTCGCGGAGGAAAGTATCGTGTCTGTGGAGGTCCGGAGGGCAGAGACGCTGCTGGCGTGGCTGCAGGAGAATCACCTCGGCGGTCTCGTCCACCTCGCGCAGATTTATCAGTACGGGCCGCGCTCCGTGCGCAAGGCGGAGGTGTCGAGACGCACTATGGCGTTGCTCGAACGGCACCGCCTAGTGAAACCGGTCCAGGGCGGCGCGAAGATCGAAGGGAAGCGATATAGTGAGGTTTGGGAGGTCGCCTTGGACTGAGGAGAAGAGAAAGTGGGTTTGACCCTGCGCGGCCGCGTTGCGCCAAGAGAACCGGCGAGCTGCGTGGGGTCAGACTCTGGATTGCGCCTGCATGCCCGCATCAGACATGACCGAGTTCCCGCACGCCCCACCGACAATATGCGAATATCGTTTTGACTTGCGCACCGATCGGCCATACCCAAACGGCTAGGTGGGGTGCCAGTAGGTCCTTCTGGCCATCCGCCAACGCCAGCCACCAAGAAGCAATTGTCACGGGGGATAAAGCAAGTGTCGTCGGACGTATTCGTGGGAAAGCGCGAACGAATCCGCTCCGGCAAGGCCCCCCGTGTCCTTGATCTGTTTGCTGGCTGCGGCGGCCTCTCGCTCGGCTTTCACGCCTCTGGCTTCGAAATCGTGGGCGCTGTGGAGTTCGATCCAGACGCAGCACGCTCGCACGGGCTCAACTTCCATCCCGGCCAACCGGCCCACGCCCAGGCAATTGACATCACGAAAACAGGTCCCGACGCGCTGGCCGCAATGCTGGACCTTGGGCAAGTCGATCAAGCCGTCGATATCATCATCGGCGGGCCACCCTGTCAGGCTTTTGCGCGGGTCGGACGTCCGAAGCTTCGCGAGGTGGACGAGCACCCCGAAGCCTTTCGGCATGATCCGCGCGCGCGGCTCTATCAGGAATATCTGCACTACGTCGAAGCCTTCAAACCCATCGCCGTACTCATGGAGAACGTGCCCGACGTGCTCAATCACGGCGGTCAGAACCTCGCAGAAGAAGTCTGCGAAGTGCTCGAAGCGAAGGGTTATGTCGCGGGCTATACGCTCCTGAATGCCGCGTTCTATGGCGTTCCGCAGATGCGCGAGCGCATGTTCCTAATGGCCTATCGCCGTGAAGTGGCGGATCGGATCGTCTTTCCCGCGCCGACGCATTGGGTGCAACTACCACCAGGATATGAAGGCTCGCGCGCCGTTGCCCTGAAGTTTCTCAAGAAAGACGGACTGCTTGAAGATGCCTTCGATTATCTTCCGCCGCCCGAAGCCACGCCTGATCTGACGCCAGCCGTAACAGCCGAACAAGCGCTTGGTGACTTGCCGCCCATCGACGCCCGTAAGGAATTAGCCGAGGGGCGTCTCAAGCGCGGCGCGCGGCGCTTCGATCAGGTTATGCCCTATGGCGAGGCAGTGAAGCTTTCCGCCTATGCGCGGCTCATGCGATCCTGGCCGGGCTTTGAAGCAGGCAATGGCCTCACCGACCATGTGATCCGCTACTTGCCACGCGATTACCCGCTCTTCGCGCGGCTCAATCCGGGCGACCAATATCCAGAAGCCTTCCAGCATGCCAATGCCATGTTCGAAGAAGCACTCGCTGCCCGAGCCGCTGAGGGCAAGCCGGTGCGCAAAGGATCAGCGGCCTATGACGCGCTCAAGAAATCTATCGTCCCGCCTTATGATCCAGGCAAGTTCCCCAATAAGTGGCGCAAGATGTGGGCAGACGCGCCCGCACGGACTTTGATGGCCCATCTTGGAAAAGACAGCTACAGCCACATTCATTACGACCATGATCAGGCGCGGACGATTTCTGTTCGCGAAGCAGCCCGCTTGCAATCATTTCCTGACGGCTTCACTTTCTCAGGCACAATGAATCCCGCCTTTAGGCAAATCGGCAATGCCGTGCCGCCGCTCATGGCAAAAGCTATCGCAACGCAAATGGCCGCAACCCTGAAAGAATCCGAAGAGAGTGATTATGGACATTGCGCAGCGGCAGGACCTCTACAGGCAAGCGCTTAAGAAAGACCCCGGCGCAACAGCCAAGACAAGCTTCCGGGATGCGTTTGGCGTATCCAACAGCGCCAAAATTATCGGGCGCGGGCTTTTCTGCTTTAATCTAAATCTCGAAAATCTCGCTGCCGACGTCGATCAGCTTGTCGTCCATTGCCTCTTGCGCTTCCCGCCCGAGGACGAGATTTACTTCTCGATTTTCATCAAGTCGGACATGCCAGAACTACGCGCGCGGCTCGCCGAGATGAAGGCCGTTGGCACGTCGAAGCCGTGGAAGCGCAAGGGAAGCGAAGACGAAGACGGCGAGGACAGTGCACAGGCCGAGGAGGCACAGCCCGCAGAGGCAGACTCAGCTTCGACTGTCGGTGCCAGCGGCGGCGATGCCAGCGCTGAAAGCGGTGACGCGGCTAGCGGCACAGCCGCCGCACCCGTCTCGCCCGATGGTCTCGACTACGCCGCGACCAACAACAACGTCAAAGGCTATCTTGCGCAAGACGGGAAGCTCTATCTGCGCAATAAGAGCTTCTTCGATGAAATGCCCGAAGACCTCAGCACGATCAGCCGTCCGGTCAAGATCGAGAAAATCGTCTTTGGCATCTATCCGCCCGCAGCCGCCGCGCGCCGTTCCCTTCTGGCCCGCGAATTTGTTGGCTATCTGGGCAGCCTGATCGGGCGCGAGCGCATCCATGAAGTGCGCACCGTCTGGCCGGAAACCAATGCGGTCAGTCCTGAGATGGCGCGCATGCCGACAACGCTGGCGCTGGCCGATATCGAAAAAGCCGTGAGCGATCTTGGTGGTTTCTATCCTAATGGCGAGCTGACTCGCTTTCATGCAGGGCTCAACTTCCTCACCCACAAGCACTTTGTGATCCTCTCAGGCCTCTCAGGCACGGGCAAGACGCAGCTTGCCTTGCTCTACGCCCGCGCGATCCACGGCAAAGAGGCTCGGGACGCCGATGATCCCTTTTTGTTTGTCTGCCCTGTCAGACCGGAATGGACCGATCCAACGGGGCTCACAGGCTATTATGACGTTCTGACAGACCGCTATGTCGTGCCGCCATTCCTTGAAGCCGTGCTCGTGGCGACCGCGTTCAGGGATTCGCCCGTCTTCGTCATCCTTGATGAAATGAACCTGGCCCGCGTCGAGTACTACTTCTCCGACGTCTTGTCCGCTATCGAGACAGGCGAAGCGCTTCCGCTTCATTCCAATGGCGTACCGCTCGAAGGCACGACGGGCAGCAGCATCCCCGCTTCGTTGCCCCTGCCACCCAATCTCTACATCACGGGCACGATCAATATTGACGAGACCACCAATCCCGTCAGCGACAAGGTTCTGGACCGCGCCATCTTAATCGAGATGAATGACGTTGATGTGGATGGCTACATCACCAAAATTGAGGCCGAAGAGCCTGACCTTGCGCCAGCCTGTAAGCATTGCCGCCCGCATCTCGTGGCGATGCAAGACGTGATGCAGCAACACCGTCTTGGCTTTGGGTATCGTCTCATCCGCGAAGTCGTGACCTATCACAATTTCGCCGTCGGGAGTCTCGGCCAGGGGGCCGATGACGTGCTTGATCAGCTCATGGTGCAGAAGCTCCTTGTGAAGCTGCGCGGCTCGGAAGGCCAGCGGTCGTTGCTCGACGGCCTCGCTACCCAGCTTGGCGCCATGCCGCGCTCAAAAGCTCTTCTAGATCAGCTCCGGGCTGATCTTGATGAGTATGGCGCGTTCCAGGCCAGCCGTTAGGTGCGCCCGTGCCCTCGCTGCACATTCGATCCGAAGACACTGGGGACGCTTGGCAGGTTTGGCCGTCACCCGACAGCATCCCGCCGGGCACGATTCAAGAAACCCGCAGCTACATTTTTGAACTTCAGGACGCCGAAGGCGCGCCCGAAACGGATCTTCTGATCGATGATGTGCCGCTCGAAGCGCTGCGCTCGCGCGGCGCGGGCACTGCGCGTTGGCGCTGGCAGACGGGCTTTCATGCGGGGGAAATCTCGGCCGAGCTACGCCCACCGAGGCAACGCCCGATCCGCTTCGAGCTTGTAACCGACCCCGACCGGAACAAGCTGACCCGGAGCGACTTCGACACGATGCTGGTCGATATCATGCGAGACAGCTTCGCGCTGTTCTCACTGACCAATTTTCACAAGGGCATCGCGCAAGGCACAAAGGGGAAGCCGCCTGCTATCGCACGGCTGGAATATCTGCGCTCACGCATGGACGCATTGGAGCGCGTCGTGCGGGAGATCGAGCGCAGGCCGCGCCGCCATCTCGGATCGGAAGAGCGAGTCGTACCGTATCACCAAGTGCGGCGAGCGACAGGCGACGAGGTGATCCGATCCTTCGCGCGCGGACGTGCCGCCCGCGTTCCCCCAAAGGTGACACGCCTGCCAAGCGCGCTTCGCGGCTTTCTTCCAACCGAATTTCGAATCCGTCAAAGGTTCAGTTCCTTCGATCTGCCTGAGCATCGCCAGATGGCAGCGGTTCTATCGGCATGGGCGGCATGGCTGAGCGCATCCGCCGAACAACTCGACAGAGTTTCCGCGAAAGATGACCTCGAAACGCGATCCGTTGCCAGCCTGTGGGCCAATCGATGCCGTCGTCTTGCGCGCCGTTTACATGCTCTGAGACAAGCAGAGCCGTTTGCCGATCTGCCCCCGGTCCCGCCGCAACTGCATCTATCCTCGCTCTTTCGCAACGACCCGAATTATCGGCAGTTCTACAAGCTGTATCAGGACTTTAATCTTGGCCTTGCCGCGATCTTTGGCGACTTCCTTGATCTTCCGCTTGCGCGTACCTTTGAACTCTACGAGCTATGGTGCTTCCTGCGTTTGATCCATGCAGCAGTGCAAGAGTTTGGCCTCGCAGCCGTGGATTTTCGGTCATTGTTCACTCGGGATGCGGCGGGCGGGCTGACCATCGCGGCCAGCGCCGTAACAGTGAAAGTTTCTGCCTCATGGGAAATCATGTTCCAGAAACGCTACGAGGAATTCTGGAAAGCCGATGACGGGCGTGGTTCGTTCAGCCGCACCATGACGCCCGATATCGTTCTCGCAAGCACAACCGGCGGCGAAGGGGCTCAGACGCAGCTTATCGTGCTCGACGCCAAGTATCGGATCGACACCGCGCTCAATGATGCAATCAGTTCCATCCACACCTATCGCGATGCTCTGGTCGAAGATGGGGGCGGCGGTGACTTTCGCGGGATTGTTCAAGCCGCCTATCTTCTGACACCCCATATTCCGCAGCCGAGCGCGGCCTCCTTCCAAAAAACGGCCATGCCTGGACGGCTCTTCCATCCCGATTATCGTTCGACCTTTCGCTTTGGCGCGGCGACCCTTAAACCGGGCATGAGCTTATCTGATATCTGTGCAGCCCTACGCGCCATCATCGCAGATGCAGCGGGCAAAGCCGCCTCTCCATAAGGCAAGACAGGCCACGATGGACGTTTTAACGCCTGATCAGCGCCGGAAGAATATGAAAGCCATTCGCGGGCGCGGCACAAAGCTAGAGCGCCTTGTCGGAGGCGGGCTACACGCGCGCGGCTTCCGATATCGTCTCAATGTGAAGCTCTTGCCGGGAACGCCTGATCTCGTTCTTCCAAAGCATCACGCCGTCATCTTCACCCATGGGTGTTTTTGGCACGGCCATGATTGTCATCTGTTCAAGGTCCCCGCGACCCGGCGGGATTTCTGGCTAGCCAAGATTGAGGCGAACAAGGTCCGAGACAAGCGGGATGCCGATGCCCTGGCTGAACTCGGCTGGCGAGTTCTGAGCGTTTGGGAGTGTGCCCTACGTGGGCGAACCAAGCAGCCGCTGGATGCGGTGCTAGATCAGTGCGCAGCGTTTCTTGTTGGGGATCGCCAACGGGAAGAAATCCGAGGTCTGGAAGATCAGAGCGCTACCACGCACAGATAGGCCTAGTGGCCCCAATCGACCCGCTCGGCAGGCCGACCCGGCCACCGCATCGCAGGATGCTTCTCATGCACACGATGGAAAGGCAGGCCGCTGGTCGTTTTCGCGAGATCAAGGGCTTCGGCTTCGGTTTCGGCCAAGGCAAAGGCCTAGAGCCTCGGATGCCAATGACCGTCCTTGCAGGCTTCAAGTTTCCAGACACGCATGGGATCAGTCTAGCGCAGAAATATTGCCTGATGTTTGACGGTTAAGAGCCGTCAGCTCTCCATCGGCGCGTATTCCTTGGCCTTGGCCAGCACGCGGGCTGACGCTGGCAGATACCATGCGTTCATGCGCTTGTCCCAGGCGCGGTTCTCAACGAAGCCGTTCCAATCGAATTCATAGACCCGGTCCAGTGTCCAATCATCATTGAGTTTCACAACAAGGATGAACTCGAAGAGCTGCTTATCGGGCGCATCCGTATCTGGGTAGACGGTTCCCGTCTTCTTGCCTTTGCATACGGTCTTGATCGAGTAGCGCTCCCCCTTGCGTGAGATCGCGTCGATATTCGCCGTGCCCGTGGGCGCAGCCAGAAGGTTCGGGCAGCCGGGCGTTACATTGAACAGGTCGATAGCCAGCTTTTCACCGACCGCACCGACCGTCAGGGCGAGCCCGCGCGACCGCATCTCAACTTCAAGCCCGGCGCGGAGCTGAAGCAACTCATCATCGGGTAGGTGTGTCAGGTCATCGATCGACCATAGCCCGAGCTGCTTCATCTCCTGCGCTTTCCGAGGGTTCTTTGCGTCTGACAAGCGGGTTCGTCCTTCTTGCGTCTAAAGGAGGTCGTTCACATCAACATCGGGATGATCGAAGTCTTCGTCGTCTTCATCCTGGTACATGCTCGAGCGCCGTTCAATTGCCCGTCCAACTTGTTTGAAGTGATCTTGATCAACATCCCTAAACACCAGCGGCACGCGCGCGGCATCGTAAATGGTGACATTCTCAGCGGCCAAGCGTTCGATGATATCGTTGCCTAGGTTCAACGCTGCATGGCCGGGCCATTCGCGGGAGGTCCATTCAAGAAAGACGGGCCAAAACCGACCCGAGGCCGTTTCCCCGTCAAGCCGCGCTCTCGCCGTCTCGAAAATCTCGTCCTCAACAAGCCCAAGCGCCACGCAATTCAATAGAGCGACCATCGATAATGCCCCGCAATTCTGAACAACCCGCGTTGCGTCCTCCAGGCTGATCGGGGCATCGAGCATGTGTAGAGCATAGATGGTCCAGCAGACTTCGCTGTCATTGCCAAGGCGCGCATGCTTGTCGAGGATCGAATGAAGGATCGGCCTCCATGTCTCAATGTCCAGGTCATTGTTTCGTAGATGGCGCCAGACCAAGATGCGCGCCACATAGTCTACCGTATGTCCAAAATGCACTGCCGCCCGCTTGAGAAAGGGCTCGACATCCACCCAGTGCGTCAGGCTCAAGCCATAAAGGTCAATATTGCGCAGCATGAATTTGAGGATGCCGTCATCATGATCGCGAGCGGTCAGAGCGAATGCGTGCTCAAACGCTGAGCGCAATCTTTCCCGGCCTTTCCGGCCTTCAGTTTGGATCGCAAACTCGATCTGCTGTGACAGCTCAGACGGCCAGAAGTCCGAGAAGGCAAAGTCTTCGGAATAGATGCGTGTCTTGTTCTCGTTGATGTCGAGTTCAAACTCGCGAATTGCTTCGCGATAGCGCGACAAGGCGCGCTCAGCATCGGCATGTGTGTTCGCGCCGATCCAAACATCATCGACATGGCGCAGAGCAACGCAGTCGATATCATCCAGGCGGGCTTGGAACATCCGGTCTATAGCAGTGCCAATCACTTCTGCAAAAACGCGGGACATATCGGGGCCAACGGGGACACCAACTGTCTGTCCGTCCTGCCCATTCCGCACTACAAAGTCGGCGCGATTAAAATAGATAGCAGCGGACTGGATGCGCCTATCGGCTTTTGATGCAGCCTTCCCGTGAAAAGCCCAGGGTATCGAATGGGTATAAATTGAATGGTAGAAACGCGCGACGTCTGTTGCTGCAATGAAGCGGTAGGCTGAGAGTCGACTTAGCTTCTCTTCCTCAAGTCGCATGTGCGAATGAAAGACCAATGCGCGATCAGAGTCATCATCTGGATGTGGCACAGAAAAGCTGATCGGATTCCCATCAAAAAATGCGGTGATATCGCCCCATTTGCTTGAGACGAATTCTGCCATATCGTGCGCCGTCTCGGGATGGACGGCAGAAAAAACACGCCGTGTAAGGCCCCGCTTTGAGGCATTGTAGGGTGCGGGCCGAAGCGGTCTATTCCTGTGGCTTAAATAACCTTGATGGGGATTATTGACAAAATAGTCCGCTATCGCCTCCGTCCCGAAGGATGGTGGCAAGTTCTCTGGGAAATACCCTTTTCGGATCAGTTCGTCTTTCAGTGGCTTCCTACAGTCAACGTCCAGAAAATTCTTGTTCACGCTATGGCGCAGGATGCTGTTCGTCAAACGACATAAACAAGCCTCACCCCCTTCGGGGGCGGACAGACAGGAACGGAGCCGGCCTCGACAGACTTCGTCCTGCAACGTCTGTCCCTGGCGCGTTTTGGCCAGCCCGTTGGGCTAACATCACGTCAGTTGGTTTTGGGGTCGCGACCCCCTTGGCCGTCAAGACCAAGCCCCTCGCTTTTGCTTCGGGCGTAGCCAGCGTTTCCGTCCTTCCGCGCCTTCGGCTTTTGTAGGCCCAGCGTTCCCCCTCAGCTGACTTCAGTCTGTGACGCCCTCCCCCGTTCATTGGCGCGGGCCTAGTCCGGCTGCATGCGCAACTTGGCAACGAAATGAAAAGGCAATGAAGCAGGAAATTTACAGGCGTATCCCCGACAAAGTCAGTGCCGAATTGCAGCGAGGGCAGCTAACATGGCTCAAGCCATGAAGCAGCAGCAACATGGATGAGAAGGTCATCAAGCTACTACGACCTGACCCACTGCCTTGTCGACGAATCCCAATTCTAATGCTCGCAGGGCAGCAATGGAACTTGGTTATTGTTCCCTTGAATCGCCCCGGGATTGCCGAATACCGGTCGTCTTGAATTTCCTCATTCTGAGGAATCCAGTTTCGCTTTTTGGGATTTGCACGGCATGGGGAAAGTCCCGGGAACTCAAGCAATGCTGGCACCAGCAGCCTTAGCCGCTTAGCCGCTTTAGCCAAGTGTGGCATCCGCGGAGCTGCATTTTGCGCTGCGTCTATGCCATTGATACACTATTGATGTACGCAAATTTCCGTAACTCACTCAGAGGATTGGACAATCTGCCGGGCTGGTGGGCGCCTGCCCCCCTTGCTAATGGGGGCATTTTGGCCTGCTGGACGAACCCAAAAGCCATTGCATTGCTGCCAAACGAACCGTTCAGCTAGCAAGGGTGCAATTTTTGGGCCGTAACGGCACGACCTCCGCGCCCTCCCTCAATTGATCTAAGTAGTCTGACCACCACTGGGCCATAGCTACCCGCTCTTCCCAGTGGCTCCCTCGATTGTAGGCAGCTCGCACGGCATTCGTGTCTTTATGCGCTAAGGCCCGTTCTATGGCATCTGGAGACCATTGGCCGCTCTCATTAAGCAGCGTGCTCGCCATCGCGCGGAAACCATGGGCGGTCATTTCCTTACCGCTGTACCCTAGTCTACGAAGCGCCGCGTTGATTGTATTCTCCGACATTGGACGATTGCCCGGATAGAGAGACGAAAAGACATAGCGCTGGCCTGCGCTTATTGCCTTGGCCGACTCCAGCAACGCCAACGATTGATTCGACAGCGGCACCACATGCGGGTTGCGCATCTTCATCTTCTCGGCTGGGATCGTCCAGATTGCCTTGTCAAGATCGAACTCCTTCCACTCTGCGCGACGAAGCTCGCCGGGACGAACAAAAACATGAGGAGTCAATTGAAGCGCCAGATGAGTAAGCGGCTGTCCGGAATAGCCATGGATTGCGCGCAGCAGTTCGCCAACGGCTTCTGGTTCAAGAATCGCGCTGTGGTGCGTAACCGTTGGAGCAGTCAAAGCCCCACGCAGCAGAGCCGATGGGTCAGCGGTCGCGCGTGAAGTGGCGACGGCGTAGCGAAAAATGCGGCCGGAGAGCGAACGCATCCGCCGCGCCGTTTCCAAGTGCCCCTGCTTCTCCACCTCTTGAAGCGCCTCAAGAAGCTCGGCTGGCGTGATTTCAGAAATTGGTCTCTTACCGAGATTGCGATTCAGCAACGATAGCAGCCATCGGGTCTTCTTGATCGTGACAGCTGCCCTGCCCTCGCGCTCGATCTTGGCAACGTATTCTTCCGAAATTAGAGCGAACGTGTTCGCTGCCGCTTCCTTCGCCTCATTTTTTAACTCGGCTTTGAGGGTTACAGGATCAGTGCCGTTGGCCAGAATTGTCCGCGCCTCGTCCCGTCGCTCGCGCGCCACCTTCAGCGTCACGTCGGGATATGTGCCCAGCGAGAGCTTCTTTTCCTTGCCGAGATAGCGGTATTTCAGCCGCCACAATTTCCCGCCCGATGGCTGGACAAGCAAAAACAGCCCGCGCTCGTCAAAGAGCTTCCTCGGCTTGGGGCCAGGCTTGGCATTCCGGATTGATGTGTCTGTAAGCGCCATGACGGGGGCCACTCCTGAAAGCCAGTTTCAGAATGGCCCCCAACGTGGCCCCCATTATGTCGCGATTGTCGGCGAATATGAGCGGGCGCCAGCGGCCAAATCCACTTGATTTATGGCGGATTTCTGCCGATTTTGCAACCCGCAGCGAACATCAATGTATGAGTAAATGGTGCCCAGAAGAGGACTCGAACCTCCACGCCCTTGCGAGCGCCGCCACCTGAAGACGGTGCGTCTACCAATTCCGCCATCTGGGCACCGGAGCAGCGGGATCATCCTTGTCCGTGCTGCATGGTAGGAGGGCGCCGATAGCGATTCACCTGAGCGCTTGTCAACAAGATTGCCAGCATAAACGGAAAATGATCGTTGGGCACCTAGCCACATGTCATCACTACCCGCCTCCCTCGCAGGGATCTTCTTGGAGAAGTGCCTGTACGCTCTCGATTTGAATCAAGGTTCTTCGGCCAATCCGCCGTGTCTCCAACCTACCTTCATTTATCATCCGGTAGATTGTTGAGCGCCCATGACGTGACCCCCAGCTTTCCCCCAGCTGGGATTAGAGCCGGACCGCGTTGTTGCGCATGAGTGCGGTTGAAGCAATGGTCTGCGTAGCGGAGCCCGCAGGGCGTAACGAAGCAGGCCATTGCTTATCCAGTTTGGCGGCGAACGCCGCCGGGGTTGCGTAGCCAAGGGCCGAGTGCGGCCTCTCGCGGTTGTAATCCTCGACCCAGGCCGCGATCTCGACACGGGCATGAGCAAGACTGAGGAATAGCGTCTCGTTCAGCAGCTCATCCCGCATGCGACCATTGAAGCTCTCGCAGAAGCCGTTCTGCATTGGCTTGCCTGGCGCGATGTAATGCCACTCCACGCCCATCTCTCCACACCATGCCAGCACCGCATTGCTGGTTAGCTCGGTTCCGTTGTCGCTGACGATCATGCTGGGCTTGCCTCGCTGCTGATCAGCTCCGTCAGCTCTCGCACGACACGGCGGCCTGAGATCGAGGTATCCGGCACTGCTGCCAGACACTCCCTGGTCACATCATCGACCACGTTGAGCACACGGAATCGCCTGCCTGAGACCATCTGATCGTGCACGAAGTCGAGGCTCCAGCGCTGGTTCGGCAGCGCCAGCACCGGAGCTGGCGCCCGCGTGCCAACAGCACGCCTACGGCTTCGTCGTCGCCTGACCGCCAGCCCTTCCTCGCGGTAGAGCCTCTGGGTCTTCTTCCGGTTGATCATGATCCCCTCCCGGCGCAGCAGGATGTGCAGACGGCGATAGCCGAACCGCCGTCGCTGGTTGGCCAGCTCGCGCAGCTTCTCACGCAGACAGGCATCATCGTCCCGGGTGGAACGGTAACGCACGCTCTTGCGATCGGCATCAATGACACGGCACGCCCGCCGTTCGCTCATCCCGTGGCATGCTTGGAGATGAGCGACAGCTTCCCGCTTCGCGGCGGGCGTCAAAACTTTTTTGCCAGGAGATCCTTCAGCGCAGCCTTGTCCAGCATCGCATCAGCCAGCAGCCGCTTGAGCTTCGCGTTCTCGCTCTCCAGCTCCTTCAGACGGCGAGCGTCGGACACCTCCAGCCCGCCATACTTCGACTTCCAGTTGTAGATCGTCGCTTCCGACACCCCGTATATACGGGCCAGATCGGCGGTCTTCGCGCCCGCCTCCGCTTCCTTCAGCACCCCGATAATCTGCTCTTCGGTAAACCTCGTACGCTTCATCGTCCGTCCTTCTGTCAGGGCCGGACTCTAATCCAACTTGGAGGAAAATCATGGGGTCACGTCAAAAGGTACATCCCCAAAATCTCGCATTGGGTTGAGTGTTCTGCTGTCGTTGGCAGGCAAACTGACAAATAACGAGGCCATAGAAGCAAAAGTCTGCGAGCTGACGTGACCTCCAAGCGCCGCGGTCAAAGGCGATGGATATGTGGGATTATGAGTCGCGCCAAAGCAATTGGATGGATTCTCGCGGCCAAATTGGAATGCACCCTCTCACATGGATCCGCACATCGCTGGAAAGACTGCACTGCCCCGGACCATTGCGTCGCCATCATCGAGCACATTTCGGGCACGTACGCTTCGAATGCGGCCATCTGTCCTGAGAACGAAGGATCAATCAATACGATACCAATTGCATCGGCTGGTCGGCGATCTGCAAGGAGCATACTTTCGTCTGTGTCAAACGGATGTCCTACGATGACGAAAGGACCGGAAATTCCACCTTCACCTAGCGCTTCATCAAGATCATCGGTGTTAGTCTTGCCATTGACTTCTCGCGGCTTCTCATCGCTCAAACCCCACCCAGGCCGATCCCAAGTGCAGATACATGTTGTCCGGGCTCAGCTTCCAGCAATTCAAAGACCTCACCCCGCTCAGCCGCGCGACCGAGCTACTCGTTGAGACAGACCTGAAGATCGAGGAGGTCGCCGAGAAGCTCGGTTTTGCCGATGAATCCGGGTTCCATCGCCGTTTCAGGCGCTGGACCGGCAGGACCCCGCGGCAGTTTCGCGAAGAGGCGCTGGGCCAGGCTCTCGGTTCCGTGCCTGGTCCCTGCTGAGCAGGTCACGCGATCCGTTCCTGGCTGACGGTTGCCGCATGATGGCAGCAAGAAAAGCCCGGCTGCATCGGGCGGAGCCCACGCAAAATGGGCCGGGAGAATGCTCTCCCGGCCCCTTTGTTGCCTGCGGTGAGGTAGGGCTTAGTTGCCCGAGCCCGGACCGTAGGTGATTTCCACGCGGCGGTTCTGCAGCTCGCGGACGCCGTCGGCGGTTGGCACGCGGGGCATGCTTTCGCCGAAGGCTTCGCTGCTGATGCGATCCGCCGGGACGCCGCGCGCGGTGAGGTAGTCCTGCACCGCTTCGTTGCGACGTTCGGACAGGCCCACGTTGTAGGTCGCCGAACCCGAACGGTCCGCGTGGCCAGCCAGCATGACCTCAGCGCTGCCGCAGTCACCATAAGCGGTGATCGCGCTGTTGAGCACGGTCGCTGCCTCGGGCGTGATGTCCGACTGATCCCAGTCGAAGAACACGATGTACGGGCCCTGCTCGCATACCGGAGCCGGCGGCGGCGGCGGCGGAGGCGGAGGCGGAGGCGGAGGCGGCGGCGGGGGCGGCGGCGGGGGCGGAGGCGGCGGCGGCGGGGTTTCCTCGCCACCGAACATGAACCTCAGCGTCGCACCACCCGAGTGCACCTGG